>OZ241842.1:0-3008438 GCA_965202675.1 Candidatus Spongiisociaceae bacterium | reverse complement strand
CAACCGCATCGACATCGGCGGCACCCGGTCAATGTCCACCGGAACACAACATAGCACATCGATCTGACCATTCCCGCCGGTACCGGGCATAACCGCCTTGGGTGGGTATGCCATCCTTGTAGGATGCCCTTGTTACTTGGGAAACGGTACGGGACCGACTGATTACACCCTGCTGGAATAAGGAGGAAGAGAGATGAGGCAAGCGAGATATTCCTCAACTATATTTGTTCTGGCATTATTGGTGTTTGTGTGGTCGTGCGACGGAGAGGGGCGTGATCCGCCGGTCAGAGCGGCGGAGGGAACTGAGGCTCCACCGACACAACCGTTAGAAGAAGCGCCGAAGTCGACAGTGGAGAAGCCGCCGTTGCCTTCCTCTATGGCAAGCACCACTATTGTAGTGTCCGAATCGGATGGTATACCGGTTGCAATGGCGCGGCCCTCGGTGTCGTATTTACAGGATATCCATCCACCCTGTACACCAATTGTTCAAGGCAGCTCGGATCCTTGTGAATCGGAATTATTATCTCGTACGGGCTCTAGTTCGGGCGCCAGCAGGGGAATGTTGCCCGATGTTTTGCCTACTATATCGGAAATGGTCCACGACCTGTCTCCTGTATTGGCACCGCATTTGCTTGTCAGAGCCACGGGCCTGCCGAGCACCACCCGATGCGATGGACTCTATCCGATACGAAACGCTGACTTTGAAGCCGAAGATTGGATGAGTCCACGTCTGTTTCATTATTACTGTTTTACAGATTTCAGGATCAATGAATACATATTAGGGGAAGGACCGTCAATACTGACCATGTTGATATCCGGCGGTACCGTAAGTCTGTTAGACCCGGACGAGCGGGAAACCATAGACGAGCAATGGATGAAAGAAACCTTTGATCTCCCCGATCCTGAATGGGCATCGCTGTATGAAGGAAGCGAGCTTATTATCATGCTCGGTATGCCCTCAACCCTTTCTATCGAAACATGGAGACCGCAAGGGTTTTATTATTCTATGTGGTTCATCACACGAGAAGGAGAAGACCTCAGAGCTGTATCAGGTGCGATTGATCTGGCCCTAACCCCAGAACACCACCAACAACTGAACCGGCCTCTCAATGAAGTAATAACAGACCTCAAAGAAGCGATGGAAAGCAGGGCAACCCTAACCGGAGGACGCATCGGCCTAGACCAATCCCTGCCACTGCTCGTCTCCGACGCCAACAAATTGAAGGATTTCTACGGAGCCGTAGGAGCAGTCTACGAAGGCGACGACGCCACCCTCCTGCCGCCCCCCGCCCCCGGCGCTGACGACCCCGAACAAGATCCCACCCGAACCGATGAAAATCAACCGACCTCAACTATACCCGCCCCCGGCGATGAAATCTCACCCCCTCCCACCGACGACGCCACCACCACAACCAGCGCCGCCGAGCCGCCCGCAGTAGAAACCACCACATCCACTGTTACCACCCAACCGGAAGTAGAGGACACAACTCCAACAGGAACCACCCAACCGATAGACAGCGAAAACGAACCCCCCAACCCTCCCGCCACAGAACCCGCCCAACCCCAAACCGACGAAGACACTACAACATCATCCACCGGCAACACCCAACCGCCAGACGATACCGGCACCACCCAACCCCAGGCAAGAGACACGATACCCACACCGACCGGAACCACCCAACCACCCGACAACGGAGGTACTACCATTTCCAACAGTTGACGACAGCGATGAATAGACGCACGTCAAGTGCAATGGGCAACAACATCCCCGAATATCAGTTGCCCTGCTACTCTCCGCGCCAAAGGCAACCGCACCTGTAGTCTGGGCAAACAGCTGAAAGGTCCTGACGACGTTGTTGAAACCCTGCACTCGGTATGCACTTGTCACGGCCGCCGGACTGCTCACGGCCTTGGCCCTAGCCGCCGGAGCGCAGGACGGCCCGGCCGTCTCGGACCTGAACCCCGACGACTGCTCCAACGGAACCTTCGTCGCCGATCCCGCCGCCGACCCCGGCCTGGTATCCGACTGCCTTGCCCTGGTCGGCGTCCGCAACCACTGGACCAGCCGCTCCGACAACGCCGGCCTGCCCTCCGGCCATCCGCTCCTGACCTGGGGCTACGGAGACGCCGCCCGGATCACCGCTTGGAACGGCATTCATATCCATGATCGACGAGTGGACAGCATCTTGCTCGCCCGCAGGGGAATCGGCGGCGCGATACCTCCTCAACTCGGCCGACTCACCAACCTGAAATGGCTGGATCTGAACGGCAACCAACTGACCGGCCCCATACCCACCGAACTCAGCCGACTCACCAACCTTGAATCGTTGAATCTGAACGGCAACCAACTGACCGGCCCCATACCCACCGAACTCGGCCGACTCACCAACCTGGAATGGCTGGATCTGAACGGCAACCAGCTGGCCGGATCCATACCCACCGAACTCGGCCGACTCACCAACCTCAGATCACTCGACCTGCACAACAACCAGCTGACCGGCCCCATACCCACCGAGCTGGGCCAATTAACCGACCTAGTACATCTTCGGTTGAACAGCAACCAGCTGACGGGCTCCATACCGTCCGAACTCGGCCGACTGGCCGGCCTACGCGAACTCGCTATGGCTGACAACCAACTTACCGGCGCCATACCGTCCGAACTCAGCCGGCTTACCAACCTTGGGCGCTTGAGTCTATTACCCAACAACTTTGAATTATCGGGTATAGATGATTTGCCTGAAATGATCCGAGATCTCTTTCCATTCAGTTTTGATGAAGGTCTAGGCCTTATCGCCATACCTGAACACGCAACTATTGATACTCTTGGTACCAGAAAATGGAGCGTACATCAATGCGAAGTCAATGGTTCTCTTAATCTAAATATGCTGAGAATTACTAGTCGGTTGAATAGAGAACTCACACCGTATTTCCGTTGGCTGTCAAACGGCAAATATATCCCCGAATTCACCGCAGGCAACAGCATCCAAGGCAAAGATGCACAGGAAACCGGCAACAATTTTGAATTATTCTCTGATTGCAGTAGCAAATTACAGGAAAAATTTCCTTCAGAAGGAAATGAACAAAGAACCTTTATAATAGTCACCGACGAAGAAGGAGCGAGCGGTCTCGGAAGTGGGAATATCGTCATGGTGCAAGGCTCCTCTGTCAGGTCAACAGACAACTTTCCCGAGCCTGTACTTACAACGGTGGCGCATGAAATGGGTCATGTTCTCGGGTTTCCTCATTCCTACGGAGGCCTCAACGAACCTACGGACTCCTCAGAAGGTTCAGGAGCAACCGGCGCAGACGAAGGGGACAACCCCATGGACATAATGAGCAGCGGCGGTACAGGGACTCCCGTCATAGGAACCATTGCGGTCAACCGTTACGCAGCAGGATGGATCGACCCCGAAGATGCAGTCATACACCAAGGTCCGGCCGCCGTCTACCAACTGAGCCCGATAGACGAAGACGGAAACCAGATGCTGATCATACCCACCAGCCGCGGCCCAGGCCTCTTCTACACACTGGGAGTAAGAACAGCCGAGGACTACGACCGTGGCATACCCAAAGAAGGAGTAGAAGCATACCGCATCGACCAACGCCCATCAGCCTGCGAACACAACCGGCCGGGGGTGTGCCTCGGCGCCAGCCGCCGAACCCAGCCGACACCCCCTCCCCCTCAAGGGAACAGCAGCTCCACCGCCCACGTCTACCAAGCCGGCGACTCCTTCGAGCTGGGCGGAATCCGCATAGAAATACGAGAACGCCGAGACAACCGGTTCACAATCTGGGTGGATGACAGCACACTGTTGCCGACCCCGGCGACCGCCCCGCCAGAACCGAACCCGCCCCCCCAGGAATGCACCGCATACAAAGGCAGATTCTGCGATGACGACGACACCACCCACGAACCCAACATCGAAACCATCGCCGACTGGGGAATAACCCAAGGATGCGGCAACAACCGCTACTGCCCCGAGGACTCCATCACCCGCCAACAGATGGCCGCCTTCCTGCACCGGGCCGCAACACACAGGTCGGGCGCCGAACCAGCCGCAACTGACGCACCAACCCTCAACGATGTAGAAGAAGACTCCAGGCACCGCCGCTACGCACAATGGGCGGTAGCCGCAGGCATCATGCAGGCGCCGGAAGGGCAATTCAACCCCGGCGGAACAGTAACCAGAGCCGACATGGCCGAAATGATAACCGCCGCCTTCGACCACATCATCCCCCCTGCCGCCGCCCAAGACATCTTCGCGGACATGACCGGCCAACCAGACACCGCAACCCGAGCCGCCGAAGCGCTGCGAACAGCCGGAATCACCGCCGGATGCTCGACCTCGCCGCTGCGGTTCTGCCCCGACCGACCCGTTACCCGAGCCCAGATGGCATCCTTCTTCGCTCGGGCTCTCTCCTCGATCAGGGCGCGTTAACACTTTTAAATCACGGAATGACAAAAAAATCCCGCCGGATCCCCCACAAGGGTATTGACTATGTCGCACATATACCGGATAATGAAGAAGCCAAAGCACCTCCGGTCCGCCGCCGGCGCAGACCGAGACAGGGATCATCTTCCGAACGCGACCCTGCCGGGTACTGACCGAACGCGTCCGGATCCATGGTGGCGGCGGTGGGGGCCGGGCCCGCGAAGCGGGGCGAGGGGGCGGGGTTTTTCGCGTTCTTGCGGGGGGGGCTAGGGTCGAATAGGGGATGACCAGGGGGTTCGCAGGAGGAGTTCGCAGGAAAATGGCTCGGGTTGCGCGGTGCTGATGTTCTCTATGACGACCGGGGGTAAGAGGATTCCCGGACAGCGGATGCCTCGGCCGTTTCGGCGGGTGCAGCGCCCTGCCGCCCATGCTCATCGGGTTGCCTTCGGGCGCGCGGCGTTGGTTCGGCTGTGTTCCGTCGGCGGGCGCAGGACCCCGCCGCCTGCTCACCGGGCAGACGACCCGACGGTTGCTTGCGCGGGACACCTCCGGCTCCCTATCCGCGCACGTTCTTAGGGGCTCTTCGGATTTCAGGGGGGAGTCACCGAGGGGAGTAGGCCCCAGTTGGGTTTCCCGGCGTAGAGGGCCCAGATCCGGGAGGCGGGTGTCGGGTTGCGGTTCGCGGGCTGTGGGGCGCCTGCCGGGTTCTTTCGGGTCCCCGCCCTCGGGATGGTGGGATGGGGTTAGGGGCTGTCGGAGGCGGTTTGGGGGGTTGCCGGGGGGGCTTGGTCGATGGCTCGGACGAAGAAGGATGCCATTTGTGCTCGGGTTACGGGTTGGTTGGGGCAGTAGTTGAGGGGGGTGGTGGTGCAGCCTCGGGTTACTCCTGTTTGGTACATGCCTTCGATGGCTTGGATTACGGCGGGGTCGGCGTCTTGGGCGTCTTGGAAGAGGCCTTCGGGTTGGGTGACGGCTTGGAGGTGGGGGAACGCGGCGATCATCATGATGGCCATGTCGGCTCGGGTTACGACTCCGCCGGGGTTGAACGCTCCTCCGGGGGCGGTGAATGCGTTGACGGATATGACCCAGTCGGCGTAGGTGCGGTACCAGGCGTCTGCGCCTACGTCGGTGAGTTCGGCCCGGGCGGGGGGTTGGATGGTCCAGCGTTGGGAGACGGCTCGGTATAGGAACGCGGCCATTTGCCGGCGGGTGATGTCGGCTCCGGGGCAGTAGAGGGTGGGGTCGGTTGCGCTGCATCCGAGGGTGATCTGCCATTGGGCGATGCGTTCGATGTTGGTTTGGTGGACGCTGCCGTCTTCGTCGCAGAACCGGCCGACACAGGCGGGCGCGGGCGGTGTCGCAGGCTGAGCTGGTTGGGCGGGCGGGGGCGCACCCCCACCACCACCTCCACCACCACCGCCGCCGCCTCCCCCTCCACCACCGCCGCCCCCTCCTCCGCCGCCTCCGCCGGTGGGTGCGGGGGCCGGGGCTGGTGGGGGTGCTGCGGGGGCGATGTTGTTGATGGTCAGGAAGGCGGGCGTGATGGTGAACCCGTCGGCGGTTCCGGTGATGTTGATGCGTTCTGCGGACTCGGCGGCGGTGTCGGTGTTGATACTGATAGTAAACGTTCCGGTTCCCGCGGATGAGCCGGCGGGGATGGTTATTGTGTTGAGGCGGCTGCTGATCCGGTAATCAGAACCGGCGGTGGCGGTGCCGCCCGAAACGGACACACTGACCGGGGTGGCTGCGGGGAGGGTGGTGGTTCCGGTCAGGCGGGCGGTAACCGTAACACGGCGGTTGGCGGTTCCTTCGCTGAGGCGGTTGGGGGTGGCCGAAAGCGTGATCCCGGTGGGCGGGTCGTCGTTGTCCTTGATGGTAAGCGACCCGGGGGTGATCGTGATTGCGGAGGTGGTGGTGCCGCCGATTTGGAGGGTTTCGTCTCCCTCGGCGATGTTGTCCTCCTCCACCCTGGTGAGGGTGACGGTTTTGTTGGCGCTGTTCTGCCCGGCGGGGATGGTCAGCGTTCCGGGATCCGCGGCGCTGTAATCAGCGTCGGTTGCGGTCCCGCCGCCGAAGCCCAGCGCTACGGTATGCGCCTCCGTCAGCGTCTCGCCGGTGGGGTAGGCGGCTGTGACGGTCAGGACAGTAGGGCTGGTGTCGCCTTCGGTTACCTCACCCGGGGCCGAGACGCTGAGGGTGATGCCGCCGTCGTCATCGACGATGACCAGCGCATTTTCGGTGATGGTGAACCCCGCCAGCGCCCCCCCGGCAACAGTAACGATCTCGGGGCCCTCGAACACGGTGTCGTCATATGTTCCATCGACCTTGAGGGTAAAAGTCCCCGTTCCGCTGGTACCATAGGCGGGGATGGTCACGTTGAACCCGGCCACGGTTTCATAGTCGGTACCCTCGGTCGCTTCCCCCGCCCTGCCGACCACTATCGGCACGATGGTCGCAGCCGAGCGGGTAGTAGCAGCCCCGGTGAACGCAGCCCGCACCCGCACGGTGGTGTCGGCGCCGCCCTCGACTGGCCGGGTGAGTTCCTCCCCGCTGTTGTCATCGAACAAGCTGAGCGCAATAGCGTTGGGCGGGGTGTCGTCGTCGCCCAGCTGCAGGCCAGCCGATACCGTCTGGAAGGTGCTGGTGCCGATGGTCACGTCGCTGCCCTGGAACAGGATGTTCTTGATCGGTTCGTCCACTGTGTCGTTGTTTACCGTGATAGGAATCTCGATGCTGCCGGTGGTGCCGCCCCCCGCGACGGCAATCCCGGCGGTGTACCCGTCAGGCGTCCCCGCGGGTTTGGCAGGCAGGCTAACCCGGTAGTCCTCCCGGACGGTGAAAACACCGTCGTCGTCGGCGGCCGCGTCGCCGGCCAGCCTGATCCCGACCACCTCGCCCCCGGCGTCGGCGTTCTCCGGCAGCGTCGCGGTAACCCGGACAGTGGTCGCCGGCTTGTCCTCCCCCCACACGGCAACCGGACCCCACGGAACGGAAGGCAGACTCCCGGTCGGTCTCTCGGTCAACGTCAGCACCACACCGCTGTCAGCCACACTGATAGTCGTCGAACCGCTTACTGTTTCCCCCGCCGCGGTAGCCGAACCGGTAACCTTCAACGTCTCGGTCCCCTCGGCTGCGCCGTCGTCCCGGACGCGTAACTGGAAATCCGCCCTATGGTCAACATTCCCCGCCGGAATGCTGATAGTAAACGTGTTGTTCGTCTGATCGGTGCAAACATCCTCGGTGATCGAAGGACACGTCGCGCCCACCAGCCCCGAAGCCGGAATCGTTGCCCCGGCCGTGTCTCCCTCCGCTACCACCACCGTCACCGCAACAGCCGACGACAACACCGACGACGACGCCCCATCAAACCCGGCGGTAACCCTGACCCTATACACCGCCGCACGTTCGAAAACCGTGTCCGGCGACGCGGTGATCCTCAGATCAATATCGGACGGCTCGATAGACAACTCATACCCGGCAACCGTCACTCCCTCCACCCCCGACGCGGCGCCGGTAATCATAAACTGCTCCGAAGGCTCCGCCACCGAGTCGTCGGTCACCGACAAACCAGCCAACGCCGTCCACCCGCTGGTCGGCGACAACGCCGCGCTCTGGGTCTGCCCGGCGGGAATAGACACCGTAACCGGCGAAGAAGGCGCGGTGAAATCAACGCCCCCGCCCGACGCCGACACCGGAGACCCCTCCACCGCGGTAACCTCAATATCCACCGCAGACCCCAAATCACTGCTCGTAGCAGTCGCAAACGCCGCCCGCACCCGCACCGCCGGGGTCTCACCCTCCGCCAAATCCGCCTCCACACCATTAGTACTGACATCAGTATCAGCCGTCAGGGTTATCCCCAGATCATCATCGGTAATCGACAACTCCGTCCCCTCGAACGCGAAACCCCCCACCCCGCTGCTAAGGTCAATCTTCTCTGTCCCCTCCGCGATGCTGTCCGCGGTGATCGTCAAACCCGTCAACGCCGCCGCCGAACTCGAAACCGAACCAGCCGGAATAGTCACCGTCACCCCCGGCTCCGGAGCATTGAAATCCGCATCCTCTGCTCTGTCACCCCTGAAGTAATCCACCAAGACAACCGTCGGCGAGGTCAGAACCGAGCTGGTGGCTCCCGCGAACGAAGCCGTAACCGTAACCCCCCCACCGTTGGTTGCCCCCTCCGCCACCGACTCCGCACTCAACACCAACGTAATCGTCTCGGTAATCGCCAAATCAGCCCAAACAGGCAAATAACCCTCCGCGGAACCGGTGAAACGAACCGTCTCCGGCCCCTCCACCACCGCATCCGCCGCAGGAGTCAACATAACATCGGCCGTACCGTTGGTCTCCCCGCTGTTGATCGTGATCGACGCTGTTCCGGCGCTGCGGGTGTAATCCCCCGACGAACCCTCCACCGCGGTCCCCCCCGCCTCGCCGACGTTCACCGTAACCGTTGTCTCCGCCGTCGCCGCGGCGCCGAGGGTGGCTTTTATCCGCACCGTCTGCGCGCCGCCGTCCTCGGGAATCCCCGCCCCGCCGCCCACGCCGATCCCCGACAGAGCCGGATCACCGTCGGTGGGCTGATGGAACGACAACACCAAAGACCGGCCCGGGTCAAACACCCCCAACCGGACCGGAGACGCCGCGCCCGCGCCGCTCGTACCCGAAAACTCCACATACTCCACGCCCTCGGTGTTGTCCCCGTCCGCCCGGGCTGTCAACTCGATGCTCCCCGAACCGCTCACAGCCCCCGCCGGGATGCTCACCGTGAACTGATTGTTCGTCTGGTCGGTGCACACATCATTCGCAGAACACGCCCCCACCGTGGCGCCGTCGGTGTCCGCCGCGGCAACCGTAACCGTCACCGCGGTAGCCGACCCCAGCACCGAAGACACCGCGTCAAAGCCAGCGGTAACTGTTATCGAATGCGCGGCGGCTTGTTCCAACACCCCCACCGGCGACACCGACAGCAATACATCGGTGTCATCATCAACAATCGTCAACGTATCCGACGCCAACACCGAAGAACTCCCCGGCAACACAGCCGAGACCACAAACGTCTCCGACCCCTCCGCCACCGTATCATCCACCAACGACAGACCCGCCAGGTCCACCCAACCGCTCGACAGGCTGCTGGTACCGGTGGGGATAGACACCGACACCGCCGAACCCGGCGCCGTGAAATCAGCGCCCGTTCCCGAGCCTTGCGCGGACTGCGGGGAAGCCTCTCCCGCGTTGACCTGCACCACATACGCAGACCCCAGATCATTAGACGTAGCCGAAGAAAACCGGGCCAGCACCCTCACCCCCACCGTTGCGGCGTCCTCCGACAGAGTCTTCTGATTCCCGTTGGTTCCGCTGTCCGTGTCCGCCGTCAGGACTATCCCCAGATCATCATCGGCAACTGTCAACTCCGTCCCCGCCACCACAAACCCGGACGCCGCGCCGCTGATGTCGATCTTCTCATCCCCCTCCGCGATCGTATCCGCGGTGATCGGCAAATCCGTCAACGCCGTCGCGGAGCTGCTGGTAGAACCGGCCGGGATGCTCACCGTCACCGCCGAGCCCGGCGCACCGAAATCCGCCGCCTCCGCGTTCTCGCCCGCCGCGAACGACAACGTAACCGTCGTCGCCGACGTCAACGTCGAGCTGGTTGCGCCCGTAAAAGCCGCCGTAACCGTGGCCGCCCCGGCGTTGCCCGCCGACTCGACCACCGACGACCCGCCCACCGTCAACCCGATCTTCTCGATGATCCTCAAATCCGCCGGAATGACCCCAAACCCAGAAGCAGAGCCCGTAAACCGGATCACCTCACCCCCTTCCGCCACCGTGTCCGACACAGGAGTAACAGTCACATCCGCCGTACCCGACGTCTGCCCCGACCTGATCGTCACATTCACCGTTTCCTCGCTCCGCTCGTAATCCCCCGTACACGACCGGCTCTGACCCGACCCCGTGCACACCGCCAACACCGCGGTACCCCCATCCCCCACATTCACCGTAATAGTCGTATCCGACCCCACAGCCGCCGCCGCCGTAGCCTTCACCCGCACCGACTGCGCACCCCCATCCTCCACCACCCCCGCCAACACAGGATCCCCGCTCGCCGGCTCATGAAACGACAAATCCACCCGCGTACCCGCATCCACAATCGGCAAATCCGCCGACGCCACCGCCACCGCCGACCCCCCCACCATCGCCGTCCCTGACACCGTAAGCTTCTCCCCCGACTCGCTCGCGCTGTCATCAGGAACCGTCACCATAAACGTTTCACTCGCCGACGTGCTGCCCGCCGGAATCGAAATCGACACAGCGTTGTTGGTCAAACTCGTGCAAGCATCATCCCCCGTACCGGTCGGACACGACGACCCCAAAGTGGCTCCGCCCGCCCCGGCCACCGTCACCGACACCGGAGTCGCCGCCGCCAGGATCGACGTAGCGCCCTTGAAACTCGCGGTAACCGTAACCGACTGCGCCCCCGACTGCTCCTCCACCGACGCCAAAGACCAACTCAAATCAATATCAGCGTCATCATCGACAATCGTCAGCACAGACGCCCTGGCGTCTCCCAACGCCGACGACCCGACCAACTCAAAAGTCTCCGGCCCCTCCACTATCGTGTCGTCAGTAATCGTCAAACCAGCCAACGTAGCCGTACCCGACGGAGTAATACTCGTCGCCGGGAACGTAATCGTATTCGCCGAACCCGGAGCATACGAAAAATCAGCCGCCGCAGCCTTCCCCGCACCCGCCGGGGTCTGCACCGCCGTGTTCAACGTAACCGTCGTCGCGGAAGAAATCACCGACGAGGTAGCGTCCCAGAACGCAGCCGACACCGACACCCCCGAACCGGAAGCCCCCTCCGTCAACACAGCCTGATTACCCGTAGCCTCACTGTCGGTATCCACCGTCAAATCTATCCTGCTATTCGCATCCTTGATGGTTATCGGGGTCTTAAACCGGGTCCAATCGCTCGGGCGGTCCACCGTGAGATAAAAAATCTCATCCGGCTCTACCCTCCTATCCTTCACAATTCCAGGAATCAAATCTACACTGCCATAGATGCCAACGAAATTCCCGGAAATAGAACCGGCGTTTATCGTCGCTTGCATAGGATCATTTGAATCACTATTATGCAAGTGATAGACATCGTTACCACCAGATTGATCCCATTCAGTTTGCGTAGCAGTCCCACTTTCTATCTGTATTCGCATACCCGCCAAACTTGAGCTATAAGTCGAAGAAGTAGAAGCGGTAAACACCCCTCCCGACACACCACCCAAAACAGCCGACGGCGTAGGATACCGATACTGTCGAATTTTGTTATTATGCAAAGATTCGCCTTCCCTTCCCTCCCACAGCACCAAAAAATTCGACGCTACATTCACCTTGATCGCCCGATCCTGATCATTAATCGTCAAAGTAGCCCCATTCACCGTATACCCGGAAGCCGTACCAGAAAAGGTGATAGTCTCATGATTCTCCGTAATACGATCCGACCGCAACATAACCGTAAACCCGGTAGACGTAAAACTCGTCTGACCCGCAGGAATAGTCACCTGCCAAGGATCACCCCTAACACAAAAATCAGCATTATTATTGCTGATAACCTCACAAACCCAACGCTCACTAGCACCCGGCAAACCCAGATTCAAATTCCTCGCCCGCCCCTCAGCAGCAGTACCAGAAAACGAAGCACCCAAAGTAACCCGCAAATTAGCCGACGGCGCAGAGGTCACCGTCGCCTTCAACCGCACACCCCTCGAACCGATGTCCTCCCCCACCGAAGTAACCGCATTACCCGAAGAATCCACCAAACTCAACGTAACAACCGCCTGCGCCCCCACCACAACCCCCCCCCCGGCGCAAACAACCCCGACACCAACAACACAACCAACCCCACCCGCCCCACCGCAACCAGGCACCCCAAAAACCTACTCACCTGCAACCTCCTGCAGAATCACCGACCGCCCCGGCAAGCACAGCCCACAAGCCGCCCGACCAGGATATACGGATTACAGCACATCCCCAATGCTACCCCCCCCCCCGATTAATCAAACCATCGCTTGACAACCGGGGCGCATCAGGCGGAGCAGACACCGACGCCATCCTAACACACATCCGGCTAATCCCGGAACCACCGACGGGAGGCGGCCGGGGCAACAATGTTAGCCGTCAACCGAAGAACCGATCGACCCAGGAGCCCCCTCCTCCAAACCCGCTCATAGGTTTTCCGCAAACCAGTCGATGGTGAGGCGGATGCCGTCTTCGAAGGAGGTGAAGGGCTGCCAGCCGAGCTCCAGACGGGCCTTGCCGCAGTCCAAAGCCGAACGGGGTACGTCGCCGGGGCGCGGGCGGCCGTGAACGGCGCCGCCGCCGAAGCGGGCGAGGCGGGCGACGGCATCGAACACCTCGGCCGTGGAGGTCTCCACTCCGGTGCCGATGTTGTAGACACCGCCGCCGCCCGCCTCGGACGCCCTCACCAGCGCATCCACCACGTCTTCCACGTACACGTAGTCGCGGGTGTCGGTTCCCGCCCCGAAGATAGTGGGGCGGGTGCGGTCGAAACAGGCCCGGGCGAACACCGCCACCACCCCCGCCTCGCCGCCCGGATCCTGGCGCGGCCCGTAGATGTTGGAGGGGCGGACGACCGCGTAATCCAACCCGTGGAACAGCTTCCAGTAGAACAGATAGTCCTCCACCATCTTCTTGGAGATGCCGTAGGGAGATTCGGGGCGCAGCGGAGCCTCCTCGGGGGTGGGCAGGAACGCCTCGCCGCCGTAGATGGCCCCGCCCGTGGACGTGAATACCAGGCGCTCCGCCCCGGCCGCCGAAACCGCCGACAGGAGGTTCACGCTGCCGACGACGTTGATGGAGATGTCCCGGCTCGGGTCGGCCACCGACGCCGCCACCGAGGTCTGGGCGGCCAGATGGAACACCAGATCGGGGGAGAAACGGGCGGCCACCCCCGACATCTCCTCGGCGCGGATATCTATCTTGTGGACGGTAACCGCCCCCTTCCGGCGGGCGCCGGCCAGGCGGAACAGCTTGCCGGAGGAGAGGTCGTCCACCACCAGCACCTGCCAGCCGTCGTCCACCAGCCGGTCGACCAGGTGAGACCCCAGGAAACCCGCCCCTCCGGTAACCAGCGCCCGGCCCATGGAACCCGCCCGGGCCGCCGCCATCAGCGGCCCACCCCTTCGTAGGACAGGCCGCAGGCTTCCACCGCCCGGCGGTCCAGCAGGTTGCGGGCGTCCACCACCGCCCCGCCCCGCATCACCCGCCGCACCTCGGCCAGGTCCACCTCCAGGAACTCCCCCCATTCGGCGGCCACCAACAGCACATCCGCCCCCGCCGCGGCGGCCACCGCGTCCTCCGCCCTCTCTATCCCCGCCGCCGCCGCCCGGGGGTCGTAGGCCCGAACGGAAGCCCCCAGCGCCTGCAGCCGCCCCGCCAGATCCACCGCCGGGGACTCCCGGATGTCGTCGGTGCCGGCCTTGAACGCCAGGCCCCAAACCCCGACCGCCGCCCCGGCCGCCGATCCGCCCAGCGCCCTCACCACCTTGTCTACGATGCGCCGCCGCTGCCGCTCGTTGACCTCGACCGCCGCCGCCAGCAGCGAGAAGTCATAACCGTTCTGCTCGGCGATGGCCAGCAGCGCCCTGGCGTCCTTCGGCAGGCACGACCCGCCGTATCCGGGGCCGGGGCTGAGGTAATGGCGCCCGATCCGGCGGTCGCCGCCCATCCCGGCCAGCACCTCGCCGGCGTCCGCGCCCAGCGCCTCGCAGAGGTTGGCGATGGAGTTGACGAAGCTGATCCGGGCGGCCAGATAGGCGTTGGCGGCGTATTTGATCATCTCCGCCGAGGCCGGATCGGTAACGATGCGCTCCCCCGGCAGCCCCTCGTACACCCTCAGGACCGCATCGGCCGCCTCGCGGCTGCGGGAACCGGCCACGATCCGGTCGGGATGGAAGAAATCGTCGACCGCCTTCCCCTCCCGCAGGAACTCGGGGTTGGACACCACCCTCACCCCCCGCCCGGCCAGGGCGGGCATCCGCCCCAGCCGCTCGGCCGTCCCCACGGGGGCCGTGGACTTGACCGCCAGCACCGCGCCCTTCTCCAACACCCCGGCCGTCTGCTCGACTGCCCGGAGCAGGATCGAGCCGTCCACCGAACCGTCGGGGTTGGAAGGGGTGGGAAGGGCGAGGAAGACCACGCGGGCGCCCGCAACCGCCTCCTCATTGGATGCATGGAAGCTCAGCCGCCCCTCCGCCGCCCCCGAAGCGATCAACCGGTCGAGGCCCGGTTCGTAGTTGGGCGCCTCGCCCGCCTGCAGGCGCCGCAGCCGGGCCTCGTCCTTCTCCCCCACCCGCACCAGATGCCCCAGGCGGGCCAAGCCCCCGGCCTGGACCAGGCCCACGTAACCCCCCCCGATCACCGCCGTCCGCAGAGGCGCCGGCCCTCCGCTGCCGCCGGTCACCTCAACCTCCGGGAGATGCGCCCCGGGCGAGGGCATCCTCCCCGATGATCACCACCGCGTCGAGTCCGTTCTCCACCGAACCCACCTGCACCTCCCCGAACCCCAAGGCGTCGATCACCGCCCGGCCTTTCTCCAGCTCCCCGGGGCGGACCGTCACCACGGTGGTGAGGAAGTTGAAGTAGGCGGCGTCCGCCACCCCGGACACCCCGAAGCCGAAGCCCTCCAGCCGGTCCCGCCACGCGGTGGCCTGGCCGCTCCCGCCGTTGCCGTTCAGCACCTTCAGGGTGATCACCTCCGACTCCGGCTCCGGGCCCGACTCCGTCGGCGGCGGCGCCGAAACCGGCTCCGTCTCCGCCCCCGCGAAGGCGGCTATCACCTCCGAAGCTTCGGGTTCGACGGCAATCAGGTAGTACGCACCGCGCTCGACGGTCTCGAACACCGGCAGGGTGGCCACCTGTATGTTCTCGCGGTCCAGCCTGCGGGCGGCCAACAGCAGGTTGGACAGGCGGTCCGTATCCAGGGACGCGTCGATGGTGATATGACTGCCGGCTGCGCTCAGCACACCGGCGGCGTCGAAGATGATGGAGGGGCGCTTGGCGGACTCCAGCATGGCGTACAACAGGGTCTGCTGGCGGCGGATACGGCCCAGATCGGAGCCGTCCACCGTCACCCAGCGGCCGCCCTGCCATTCCTGATACTGGCGGGAGCGGGCGTAGGCGAGGGCGGTCTTGCCGTCCAGCAGCTGCCGGCCCGCCTCCACGTCTAGGAAGGACTTGACATCCCGGGCGCGGTAGGGGAAACGGATCTCCACCCCGCCCAGCTCGTCCACGATGCTGGCGAAGCCGTAGAAGTCCATCTCCAGAAAATGGTTGATCTCGATCCCGGTCAGCTCCCGTACGGTCTTGACCATCAGGGCCGGGCCGCCGATGGCGTAGGCGGCGTTGAGTTTCTCGGCGCCGTGTCCTTCTATCTGCACCTTGAGATCCCTGGGCAGGCTGAGGATGCGGACCTGATCCCCGTCCAGCACGGCCAGCATGATCACATCGGCCCGCCTCCCCGCCACCCGGTCGTTCACTCCGAAGCCGGCGGGCAGGTCCTCCCGGGAGTCGCTGCCCATCACGAGGAAGGTCACCGGCGGCGGGGGCGCCGGCTCTTCTCCCTCCGCCGCCGCCGGCGCATCCTCCTCCTCGGCGGGAGGGGCCAGCTCGGCAACTACTTCCTCGTCTATGGATGCCCGTTCGATCAGCTCGTTGGCGGCCCTTGTGGCCACCGGCCCTTCGATCACCGACCCCATCAAACCGGCCATCCGGGGCCACAGCAATATCGCCGCCAGCACCAGGGCGTTCACCACCGCCAGGGATATGATGAGCTTGCGCCAGCGCCGCATTCCGGATTCCTCAACCCCCCCGGCGGCCGCCCGGCGCCGCCGGCGGGGCGATGCGGGGCTTGCGCCCGCGCCGCAGGGCCGAGGGTTGCGGCGGGGGCGTTGTTTCCGGCAGGGGCGGGTTGGTCAGGTCATCGGCAGGCATGGGGAAGCTGGATAGACGTCAACGGTCTGCCGCGGCAACAACCCGGCGCCCGGGCAGCAAAACAGGCCGGATTCCGCACCGGAATGACCTAGGCGAGGGCGGCCGACAGCACCGCCAGTATACGGGCCAGGGAGTCCCCGGCGGCGCCGCGGTGATAGGAGTCGGAGTCGTCGTCCAGGAAGTCATGCCCCACCCCCTCGTACAGGATCCACTGACCGTGGGGGTTGCGGCGCTGCGCCTCGTCCACCCCGGCGGTGGGTACCAGGTCATCCTCGGCGCCGTAGAGCCCCAGCACCGCCATGGGCAGCATCTCCAGAGCGTCGGCCACCCGCAGCTCCCGGTGCTCGTCCCCGGCCAGGGGGGCGTAGGCGACGCAGAGGGCGCCCACCAGCCGTTGGCGGTGGGCGGCGTAGGTGATGGCGAAGGAGCCGCCGGTGTCTATCCCGATCACCCCGACCTTCCCCTCCCTGGCCCATCCGGCCGGATCGTTGAACGCGAAGGCGAGGGCGTCGTCGATGTCGGCCAGGGCGCGGCGGACGCTCACCCCCTGCTGGGCGGCTATCAGGTCGTCGAAGGCGGCGTCGGGCCCCGGATGGGCGCCCCTGGTCAGGTCGGGAACCAGCACCGCGTACCGGTTGCGGGCCAGCCGGCGGGCGATGTCCTTGACGAAGGGGGTTATGCCCCGGAGGGGCGGAAGCAGCGCCACCAGCGGGTAGGCGCCGATCCGGTCGGGCCGCGCCAGATACCCGGTGGTGAACCGAGCCCCGGTGGGCACGGCAAAATCACGGTACAGTATCTCGATGGTTCCTTCGTGCTGGAGAACCGCCACCCCGCCTCCCTGGTAATTGCGCAGACGCGGGCCGTCCCCGCCGCCTGGCTGAGGCCCATGTTAGTTGACCGCCGGGGCCTACCGTGATTCTCGCCGACGTCCTCGGCCCGCGACGACGCAACCGCACCCCTCTGGCCGGCCCTTGACGGCGTACACTGAAGCAATGCGGCGCATACAGCTATACATCGACGCGGACATCGACGACGCTCTCTCGGCCGAGGCCGCCCGACTGAGCGTCTCGCGTTCGGCACTGGTGCGAGAGGCGGTGCGGGCATCGCTCGGCGGTTACCTCGACCGCGGCGCCGACGCCGTCGACGAGATCATCGGACGCCTGGACATCGAAGCCGGTGACGAGAGCATCGACAATGTGGTCTACGAACTCGGACGGTGAGGTTCGCCGACACCTCCTTCTGGGTTGCCCGCCGGGTCGGCAAAGACGGCAGGCGAAAGGGTCAGCGCCGATGGCGACTCTCCGACGCGGCGCCGGAGATGATGGTAAGCGTCCTCGGGGTTCGTCCTGAACCCGGGTCATCCGGGTTCGCACCCTGACCCAGGTGAATCCCGACTTCCGGCGGACCCGGGTAGGTCGTGAAACTCCACCCCGGCGCCGGGGATGTCATTAAAATCGCGGAATGACAAAAAAATCGAGCCGGATCCCCCACAAGGGTATTGACCTTGTCACACCGATATCGGATAATGAAGGAGCCAAAGCACCTCCGGTCCGCCGCCGGCGCAGACCGAGACAGGGATCATCCTCCGAACGCGACCCTGCCGGGTACTGACCGGACGCGTCCGGACCCATGGTGGCGGCGGTGGGGGCCGGGCCCGCGAAGCGGGGCGAGGGGGCGGGGTTTTTCGCGTTCTTGCGGGGGGTCCAGGGTCGGATAGGGGCTGACCAGGGGGTTCGCAGGAAGGGTTCGCAGGAAAGGGTTCGGGTTTGCGCGGTGCTGATGTTTCTCTGAGACGACCGGGGTAGGAGTAGGCACGGACAGTGATGCCTTGGCCGTTTCGGCGGGTGCAGCGCCCTGCCGCCCATGCTCATCGGGTTTCCTTCGGGCGCGGCGTTGGTTCGGGCTGTGTTCCGTCGGCGGGTGCAGGACCCTGCCGCCTGCTCACCGGGCAGACGACCCGACGGTTGCTTGCGCCGGGACACCTCCGGCTCCCTATCCGCGCACGTTCTTATGCTATAAATAACTACAGCAAATGGAGGTAGACCAAAATTATGAAAAGCCCTACCTCGCCTGCCCTTGTCCGAGTTATGCTTTTGGCTTTGGCACCGTTAGTCGTTTTGTCTTCCTCAGCTCTGCCGACAACTACCGACACCAAAAGTGATCTGTCTGATCAATCTATTCTCCCTCCTATAGTAGCGCCTCTCGAGTGGTCAGAAGGTCCAATTGATGCCAAAGTGCTATTGATAGGCAACCATCTTAATTATGATAGTCGATACAGCTATGCAATAATAGACCTCTTTGAAAGAGTCATAAAGATATATCCCAAGGGTCATCATCATATCACCGATGAAGGTGAGGGCTTACTTTCCTGGGCATCTTTTACCCCGCATGGAGATGTACTGATCTACTATAGACATAGTCAGCACGTCGTATACTTTGTACCAGATGGTGACTTCAGCTTGGAACCTACCATTATTCGACCGCGTCGGATTGGAGCACGTCGGCTTGGAGACCGATCAGAAATTATTCAAGCTATCGGAGATAAATCTAGATCAATGGTTTGGGTCTCTCAAACTTCGGTTATACAACCCAGATATTCCAAAGGCGGTTCTCGTATAGAAACTACCTGGGTAGACCTGATGAAGGTTGACAACAGTGAAATAGTTATGACAGTCCGGCTTGAAGGTGAATACAGGATCGCCGGACTGCTGGATAATGGTCTTCTAGTTGCCGGCATCAAAGATGAGATAATCATAAGCTCAGATGGAAGCATCCGCCGCTTTGCTGCTTGCAGCAATTACCATCGCGATAGTTTGTCTTACGCCTTCATCGTGGCTGTGCATGACCAATATTATGCCTGTAGGTTGCATGGACGTCTGTTTATCATGGATATCAATACCGGTCGTTTACACACCTTGACTGCCCCCGATCAAGGAACATGGTATTTATCTAGTCTTGGTCTTCACAACGGCAATTTCTTCCCCGTATCTCGTTGGACGCCTCTTGGCTCCTGGGATACTCGGGAAGGACCCTTGGATTCGGCCTATATCGTCAGCCTCTCTGAACAGACGTTTCGCAGAGTATATACCAGAGGAGACAACCGGCTCAGGTTGCCCCTCAAATCTATAGACAGCGGTTATATAATAACAACAGACAAGGCAGAAGAAGAAGACCAGCTTTTAATCTGGTTATTCGACTACAATTCCGGGCGCTGGAGCAAATTAACGGCTGAACTCGATGATTCTCACTATATATACGATATATGGTGAGGAGGGTTGATGGACCCTACTGCCGGCGTCAGTACCATAACGGGTGTCTCTCAAGGTGAACTGCGGAACTCTGTGACCGATCCGGAGGTGAGGGTGATCGAACCTCGGGGTGTTTCCACCTGCAGGCCGCCTTCGGGGGTGACATCGACGGCTATTCCCCGGCCGTCCGGGGACCAGGTGATTTCCCGGCCGATGGTGGAGCAACGGCGGCGGTACTCCTCGCGGGGCCAGTCGGAGGCCTCGCCGGAGAGCACCTCCAGCAGTTGGCCGGCCCACCTGCGGGCCAGCGCCGGGGCCAGGCCGGAGCCGGGGTCCTCCGAGAACAAACCCGCCATACCGGCCGGAGGGTCGGGCCAATACAGGTTGGCCCCCCACCCCACCACCGCCAGGCCGCCGGCGGCCTCGGTGAGTATCCCGCCGACCTTGGAGCCGTTTTTCATCAGGTCGTTGGGCCACTTGAGCATCACGCCGCCCGCCCCGGCCCGGCCCGCCTCCTCCGCCAGCTCGTCCAGGGAACGGACAACCGCTGCCCCCGCCGCCAGGGTCACCAGCGGCCATGAAGGGAGCGGCCACGACGGACGCACCCCCAGCGAGGCGGCCAGAGCCCGGGGGGCGGCCACCCACGCCGCGCCGGAGCGGCCCCTCCCCTCGGTCTGGCGGGCCGCCGTCACCAGCAGCGGGCGCTCCCCGGCCCGCCTGCGCACTTCGTCCTGGGTGGAGGCGGCCCGGTCGAGCTCCACCGTTTCATACGGCGGTGTAGCCATCGTCCATTCCTCGGGGTCTAAATCTAAAGCCGGGTGTCAGGATAGGCGCCTGCGGACGGCCCGCATCTCGGCAGCGATATCGTTCTCCGGCGGGGGCGGGCCTATCGTTGGGCGCGCTCCGGGCTTCCGACCCCGCCCGGCAGGACGCAAACCAAGCAAACCAAGACGACCCAGGAACAGGCAAAGGCGTGTCCACCGACAAACGGATCGAACAACTTCGCCGGCTTCGCCGCCAGGCCGGCCAACCCGACACCAGGCAGGCGTTGGACCGGCAGCACGAGCAGGGGAAGCTGACCGCCCGGGAGCGGATCGCCCTGCTCCTGGACGCGGACAGCTTCCAGGAGATCGACCCCTTCGTGCGGCACCAGGCCCGCGGCTTCGGCATCGAGGACCGGCGTCCGCCGGGCGACGCCGTGGTTACCGGCTACGGCGCCGTCAACGGACGCACCGTGTTCGTGTTCGCCGAGGACTTCACGGTGTTCGGCGGCAGCCTCGGCAAGGCGGTGGCCGACAAGGTAACCAAGGTCATGGACATGGCCATGAAGGTGGGCGCCCCGATCGTCGGCCTGAAGGATTCGGGCGGCGCCCGCATCCAGGAAGGGGTGCAGGCGCTCGACGGGTACGGGAGGATCTTCTACCGGAACGTGCGGGCCTCGGGGGTGATCCCCCAGATCTCGGTGATCATGGGGCCGTGCGCGGGCGGCGCCGTCTACTCGCCCGCCATCACCGACTTCGTGTACCAGGTGGACGGGACCAGCCATATGTTCATCACCGGGCCGGACGTGATCAAGGCGGTAACCGGCGAGGAGGTCACCTTCGAGGAGCTGGGGGGGGCGGTCACCCACGCCGCCACCTCCGGGGTTACCCACTTTGTCTGCAGATCCGGGGAGGACGCCCTGCAGGAGGTGCGGTACCTGCTGTCCTTCCTGCCGCAGAACAACATGATGCCGCCCCCCTACTACACCCCGTCCGACTCCCCCGACCGGGTGGACGACCCGCTCGACCTGGCGATCCCCGACTCCCCCAACCAACCCTACGACATGGCGGAGGTGATCGGGTCGGTGGTGGACGACGGGGAGTTCTACCAGGTGCATGAGCATTGGGCGCGCAACATCGTGGTGGGCCTGGCCCGACTCAACGGCTACTCCACGGGGATCGTGGCCAACCAGCCCTCCCATCTGGCCGGCACCCTCGACATCAACGCTTCGGAGAAGGCGGCCCGGTTCGTGCGCATGTGCGACGCCTTCAACATCCCCATCCTCACCTTCGTGGACGTGCCCGGTTTCCTGCCGGGGGTGGAACAGGAGCTCGGCGGCATCATCCGCCACGGCGCCAAGCTGCTGTACGCCTACTGCGAGGCGACGGTGCCCAGGGTCACGGTCATCACCCGCAAGTCCTACGGGGGGGCCTACCTGGTGATGAACGCCCGGGGGGTGGGCGCCGACCTGGTGTATGCGTGGCCCTCCGCCGAGATCGCGGTCATGGGCGCGCCGGGGGCGGTGAACATCATCCACCGGCGGGAGATCGCCGCCGCCGCCGACCCCGACGCCCGCCGCGAGTCCCTGGTGAAGGAATACGAGGAGCGCTTCGCCAACCCCTACGCCGCCTCGGAGCTGGGGCTGGTGGACAACGTGATCGAACCCAGGGAAACCCGCGTCCGCCTGATCAAGGGATTCGAGATGCTGCGCGACAAGCGGGACGCCCTGCCTCCCAAGAAGCACGGAAACATTCCGCTCTGAGGCGGACCGAGGACCGATGAAGAAGACCCGCCGTCCGCCGCAGACCACGCCGCAGACCCCGCCGGGCGCAGCGGCGTGAACTCCCTCCTGGTGGCCAACCGCGGGGAGATCGCGGTGCGGGTCATCCGCACGGCAAAGGAGCAGGGCCTGCGCACCATCGCCGTGTACTCCGAGCTGGACCGCGACGCCCTCCACACCCGGATGGCGGACGAGGCCTGGAACATCGGGGGGGCTCCCGCCTCCGAGTCCTACCTGAACGCCCGCCGCATCATGGAAGCGGCCCGCGAGTCGGAGGCCGACGCCGTCCATCCGGGTTACGGTTTCCTGGCCGAGAACGCCGCCTTCGCCCGCCTGGTAACCGAAGCCGGCCTCATCTGGGTGGGGCCTCCGGCCTCGGCCATCGAGCTGATGGGGGACAAGATCCTCTCCCGCCGGACGGCGGAGCGGGCGGGGGTGGCGCCGGTGCCGGGCGGCTTCGATCCGGTGGGAAGCTTCGACGAAGCCGCCAAGACAGCCTCCCGCATCGGATATCCGGTGGCGGTCAAAGCGTCGGCGGGGGGAGGGGGCAAAGGCATGAGGGCGGCGGCCAACCGCAAGGAGCTGGCCAAAGCCGTCGAAGGGGCGCAGCGGGAAGCGGAGGCCTACTTCGGGAACCCGGAGATCTATCTGGAGGCCTACATCGACCGCGCCCGGCACATCGAAGCCCAGATCCTGGTGGACGGACGCGGCAACTACCGGTTCCTGGGCGAGCGGGAATGCTCCATCCAGCGGCGCCACCAGAAGCTGATCGAGGAAGCGCCCGCCGCCGTCCTTACCGCCAAGCAGCGCCGCGAGCTGGGCGAGGCGGCCCTGGCGGTGGCCGAGGCCTGCGGTTATGTGAACGCCGGGACGGTGGAGTTCCTGTGGCAGCCCGACGGCAGCTTCTACTTCCTGGAGATGAACACCCGCCTGCAGGTGGAGCACACCGTCACCGAGATGGTCACCGGGATAGACCTGGTGGCCGAGCAGCTGGCCGTCGCCGCCGGGGAACCCGTCTCGTTCGAAAACCATCCGCCCGTCAACGGGCACGCCATCGAGCTGCGCATCAACGCCGAGGACCCGGCCGCGGGCTTCAACCCCACGCCCGGCGCGGTGACCGAATACCGGGAACCCTCCGGGCCGGGAGTGCGGATGGACTCGTGGATGGAACCGGGCGCCGCCGTCAGCCAGTACTACGACAACCTGCTGGCCAAGCTGGTGGTCTGGGGCCGCACCCGGCCGCAGGCCATCGCCCGCGCCAGGCGCGCCCTGGACGAGTACCGGGTGGCGGGGGTGGCCACCACCATCCCCGCCCACCGCGCCGTGCTCTCCCATCCGGCCTTCGAGTCGGGAGACATCCACACCCGCTTCTTGGAGGACGAGCTGAGCTTCGACCCGGAGCCGTTCGACCGGGGCGCGGCCCCGCCCGCCGACCGGAGCGGGGTCAAGCGGACCATGACGGTGGAGGTAGGGGGGCGGCGGTTCGAGGTCGCCTACTGGGCGCAGAACGGCCCCACCCGCGGCAGCTCCGGCCGGCTCTCGGTCCGCCCGGCCCGCCGGGGCGGCGCCGGCCTGGGCCCCGCCGAGCCGGGGGCGGTGCTGGCCCCCATGCAGGGCACTATCGTCAAGGTGTCGGCCGGCGCCGGCGACCGGGTGAAAGAAGGCCAGCAGATCTGCGTCCTCGAAGCCATGAAGATGGAAAACGAGATATCCAGCCCCATCGACGGAAAGCTGGTGGAGCTGCGGGTGGAACCCGGCGACAACGTGGCCGCCAACGACATCCTGGCCATCGTCCGCTGACCGGGCAGCCGGCCGCACTTCCCTTGGACGCGGGCGGCGTTCTGGAAGCGGGCGGCGGCCCTCCCCTGCGGGCAATCGGGATGCACCTCGGCCCCGGGCTGATCAGAAGGAGATCGAAATGACGTATCCGATACGCATCGGCGTCCAGATCCAACCCCAGCACGGCGACTACCGGGATATACGGGCCGCCGCGGTGAGCGCCGAGGAGAAGGGCGCGGACATCGTATACAACTGGGACCACTTCTTCCCGCTGTACGGCTCGGCGGACGGGAAGCACTTCGAATGCTGGACGATGCTGGCCGCATGGGCGGAAGCAACCGAGCGGGTGGAGATCGGGGCGCTGGTTACCTGCTGCTCCTACCGCAACCCCCATCTCCTGGCCGATATGGCCCGCACCGTGGACCACATCAGCGGGGGGCGCCTGATCCTCGGCCTAGGAGCGGGCTGGGCCGAACGGGACTACACGGAGTACGAGTACCCGTTCGGAACCTCCGGCGGGCGGCTGCGCGACCTGGATTCGGGCCTCTACCGGATCAAGCGGCGCCTATCCTTGTTGAACCCGCCTCCGATGCGGGACATCCCGATCCTCATCGGGGGCGGGGGCGAACGCCACACGCTGCGCATCGCGGGCCGCTGGGCCGACATCTGGCACTGGTTCGGCGGCCCCGAGACCGTGCGCCGCAAGAACCGCATCCTTGACGACTGGTGCCGGGCGGCGGGCCGGGATCCGGCGGCCGTCGAACGCTCGGTGGGCGCCGAGCTCGGCGGCATCGACCAGGCCGACCACCTGCTCGAAGCGGGCGCAACCCAGATCACCCTGGAGATCCGCGGCCCCGGCTTCGACCTGGCCGGTCTCGACGAATGGATCGCCTGGCGGGACGGCAAGAACGTCTGAGGGCGCCCCGACCCGAATCAAGACCGTGCGCGATAGGGAGCCGGAGGTGTCCCGGCGCAAGCAACCGTCGGGTCGTCTGCCCGGTGAGCAGGCGGCAGGGTCCTGCGCCCGCCGACGGAACACAGCCCGAACCAACGCCTCGCCCGAAGGAAACCCGATGAGCATGGGCGGCAGGACCCTGCACCCGCCGACGAAACGGCCAAGGCATCCGCTGTCCGTGCTTCCTCCTACCCCGGTCGTCTCAGAGAGAACATCAGCACCGCGCGAACCCGAACCCTTCTCCTGCGAACCCCCTGCGAAACCCCTGGTCAGCCCCTATCCGACCCTGGACCCCCCGCAAGAACGCGAAAAAACCCCGCCCCCGCGCCCCGCTTCGCGGGCCCGGCCCCCACCTCCGCCACCTGGATTCCGGACGCGTTTAGTCAGTACCCGGCAGGGTCGCGTTCGGAAGATGATCCCTGTCTCGGTCTGCGCCGGCTGCGGACCGGAGGTGCTTTGGCCCCTTCATTATCCCCCATCGGTGCGACAAGGTCAATACCCTTGTGAGGGGATCCGGCGGATTTTTTTGTCATTCCGTGATTTAAGGATCGGCCCCGGTCCTGGGGCGAAGAGCCCGTTCGGCCGGGCGGGATGCGGCATCCGGGGAAGGTCAGGAGGGGCGGTGGACGCCGAACACTTTGCGCAAGGCGTCGGACACCTCGCCCAGGGTGGCGCCGGCCCGGAGCGCCTCCTTCATGGGGGGCATCAGGTTGGCGCCCCCGCCCGCGGCCTCCGACAGCCCGGCCAGCGCCCGGTCGACGGACGGCCGGTCGCGCCCGGCGCGGAAGGCGGCCACCCGGCCCCGCTGGGCGGCCTCGATGGCCGGGTCCACCGCCATGGGCTGCACCGGGGGGCCGGCGTCGTCGGCGTAACGGTTAACCCCCACCACCCCGTCCTCGCCCGATTCGATGCGCAGAGACGCCCGGTAGGCGGCCTCCTCGATCTCGGCCTGGGGGAAACCCTGCTCTATGGCGGACACCGCCCCGCCCAGCCGGTCGATCTCCCCGATGAGGCGGCCGGCGGCTTGCTCCAACCCGTCGGTTAGCCGCTCCACGTAGTAGGAGCCGGCCAGAGGGTCCACCGTGTCGGTCAGCCCCGACTCGGCGGCCAGGATCTGCTGGGTCCGCAGGGCGATGGTGACCGATTGCTCGGTGGGCAGGCCCAACGCCTCGTCGAAGGCGTTGGTGTGCAGGGATTGGGTTCCGCCCAGGACGGCCGCCGCGGCCTGCATCGCGGTGCGGACGATGTTGTTCTCGGGCTGCTGGGCGGTGAGGGTGGAACCGGCGGTCTGGGTGTGGAACCGCATCCGCTGGGCGGCGGGGCCGGCGGCGCCGAACCGCTCCTTCATGATGCGCGCCCACATGCGCCGGGCGGCCCGGAACTTGGCGGCCTCCTCGAACAGATGGTTGTGCGAGTTCCAGAAGAACGACAGCCGGGGCCCGAACCGGTCCACCTCCAGACCCGCCGCCAGCGCGGCCTCCGCGTAGGCGATCCCGTTGGCCAGCGTGAAGGCGATCTCCTGGGCGGCGGTGGCGCCCGCCTCCCTGATGTGATACCCGCTGATCGAGATGGTGTTCCAGTTGGGAAGCTCCCGGCTGCAGTAGGCGAACAGATCCGTGATCAACCGCATGGACGCCGCCGGCGGGTATATGTAGGTGCCGCGGGCGATGTATTCCTTGAGGATGTCGTTCTGAACGGTCCCCCTGATCCGCTCCGGAGGGGCGCCCTGCTCCTCGGCCACCAGCTGGTAGAGCAGCAGCAGGACGGGTGCGGTGGCGTTGATGGTCATGGAGGTGGTCGTCTCGGCCAGCGGCAGGCCGTCCAGCAGGGTGCGCATATCGTCCAGGCTGTCGACGGCCACCCCCACCTTGCCCACCTCCCCGGCCGCCAGGGGCGAATCGGAGTCGAGCCCCATCTGGGTGGGCAGGTCGAAGGCCACCGACAAGCCGGTCTGTCCGGCTTCCAGGAGCTGCTTGAAGCGGCGGTTGGTTTCGGCGGCGGTCCCGAACCCGGCGTACTGGCGCATCGTCCAGGGCCGGCGCCGGTACATGGTCGGATAGGGGCCGCGGGTGAACGGAAAGACGCCCGGGTCGCCCAGCTCGCCGTGGGGTCCGGGGCCGTAGACCGCGTCGATCTCGAGGCCGCTGGAGGTTACACGGGGGGCGGGCGCCGGTGGATTGGACACTGACCTGGGTATCCTGGCTCGTCGATGGCTCTGATCCTAACCCCTGAGCGCGGCTCTCCCGATGACGGCCCGGCCGAGCCGACCATCCACGACATCGAGAGCCGGGAGATCCGCCAGCGGTGGTCGCTGGCGCTGGTCATGAGCGCGGCGGTAACCCTGGTGCTCGCCGCCTGGATCGGCCTGTTCGGTTTCCTCGGCGCCAACGCCGCCTACGGGGTGTTCGACCGGTTCGTCAAGCGGTGGATGCCGGAGACCGACTCGGCCGGCGCCCTGCTGGACCTGCCGGATCTGTCCAGGGTCTCCCGCATCTACACCGAGGACGGGGTGCTGCTGGCCGAGCTGCATGCCGGGCGCAACTCGGAGCCGGCCCGCATATCGGAGATACCCGACTCGCTCATCTACGCGGTGCTGGCCGCCGAGGACGGGGACTATTTCGAGCACGAAGGGATAGATTTCACCGCCATCGTCAGCGCCATGCGGGACTACGTGCTCGGCGCATCCCAGAGGGGCGGCTCCACCATCACCCAGCAGGTGGTCAAGAACAACATCGTGGGCAGCGAGCTCACCATCCAGCGCAAGATACAGGAGGCGCTGTTCGCCATCGAGATGGAACAGCGCTACACCAAGCGGGAGATACTGGAGTTCTACCTTAATTCGGTCTATTTCGGGTGGTCGGCCTACGGGGTGAGGGCGGCGGCGCTCGAATACTTCGGCAAGGAGCTGGGGGATCTGACCATCGCCGAGTCGGCGGTCATGGCGGTAACCATCCGCAACCCCTCCCTCTACGACCCGAGGCGCCGGCAGGAACGCACCCATGACCGGCGCAACGACGTGATCGACGCCATGGCCACCTCCGGGTTCATCACCTACGGGGAAGCGGCGGCGGCCAAGCAGGAGCCCTACGCGATCCAGCCGCCCGCCCAGTTCGAGAGCCCCGCCGACCACGTAGCGGCCGAGGTGCGCCGCCAGCTGCTGAACGACTCAGAGTTCGCCTTCCTGGGCGGCGACAAGGACGAGCGGCGGTGGATGATCTTCGGCTGCCCGGCCCATGAGACCGACTGCGAAGGGGGCGGCGGCCTCGACATCTACGTGACGGTCGACCTCGAGATCCAGGAGGCGGCCAACCGCATCCTCCGGTCGTGGCTGCCGGTTCCCGGCCGGGGCTACTCCGACCCCCGGGGCGCCCCCACCGGCGCCATCGCCATGGTCGAGAACCACACGGGGGCGGTCCTGGCCATGTCGTCCGGCCTCCCCTTCGAGCAGGAGCAGTTCGACCTGGCCGTCCAGGGCAGGCGCAACCCCGGTTCGGCCTTCAAGCCGTTCGTGCTGGCCGCCTACCTGGAGGGCGGGGGGAGCCTGCAGTCCTACTGGGATTCCCGCAGCCCGCTCGAGATCGAATGCGAGGATCCGTGCGGACCGGACGGCGGCTACGTCTGGACGGTGCGCAACGCCGGCAAAGTGGACAGCCTGATCACGGCGGCCCAGGCCACGCAGTCGTCGGTCAACACCGTCTACGCCCAGATGTCGGTGCTCATCGGACCGCAGGCCATCATCCGCACCGCCCGCAGCCTGGGCATCACCTCGGATCTGGAGGAGGTCTATTCGCTGGCGCTGGGGGCCGGGGCGGTGAGCCCCCTGGAGATGGCCTCCGCCTACAGTGCATTCGCCACCAACGGCGTCCACGCCGACCCCTACCTGGTTTCCCGCATCACCGCCGGCGGCGGGGAGACCATCTACGAGCGGGAGGCGCTCACCGCCCAGGTGCTCGATCCGGCCCTGGCCGCGGCGGTGCGCAGGCCCATGGAGCGGGTGGTCTGCTGCGGGACGGCCCGCCGAGCGATTATCGAAGGGGCGCAGCAGGCCGGCAAAACCGGCACCCATCAGGCCTACCGGGACGCCTGGTTCGTGGGTTACGTGCCCAACTTCACCACCGCCGTCTGGGTGGGGTTTCCGGACGAGCAGGTGGCCCTGCGGGACGTGGTGATCAACGGGGAGACCTACACCCGGGTGTTCGGAGGGTCGGTGCCGGCGCCGATCTGGAAGGAGTTCATGGAGGTGGTGCTGGCCAAGTATCCGGCGGGCGAGTTCCCCAGCAGCCTGGGTCTCGGATACTACAACCGGGTGCCCGTCACCAGCGTCCCGGACGTGGCGGGGCTGACGCCGAGGGCGGCCGAGAACGCCCTGATCGCGGCCCGCCTGCGCCCCGAGGTGCAGGAGGTTGTGTCTGCGGCGCCGCCCGGCAGGGTGCTGGGAACCGATCCGGCGGCCGGGGAAGCGGTCGACCAGGGGACGACCGTGCTGGTGCAGGCGCCGGGCGAGGCGGCGGGGGCGGTGATGCCCGATCTGGCGGGCCAGGACCTCGACGCGGCCCGGGCGTCCCTCCGAGCCGCCCTGGAAGCGGCCGCCGTAGAGGCAACGGTGTCGATCGGGTCGGAGCAGACCGGCGACCCGGCCCTGGCAGGAACGGTCATCCGCACCAGCCCCGCCCCAGGCGAGACCGTTCCCCCCGGCGGCGCCGTAGCCCTGACCGTCGGGGCGGCGGCAGAGCCAGAAGAGGCACCGGAGACGCCAGAAGAGGCACCGGAGGCACCGGAAGAGGCGCCGGAGACGCCGGAGGAGCCCGCCTCGACGGAATAACGGCCCGAAATGCCAAAAAAACCCGGCGGTCTGCGAAAAATAACTATCACTAACTACTATTTATGATGTATAATAGACCTTATGTGGTATGCAGCGCCCGGAACAGTCCGTCTGGATGATCGTCCTCCCGTCGCCGCGGACATCGCGCCTTCTCCGGGCGCTGCGTGCCGCATACCGGCCCAGAGCCGGTACCGGATCGCCCCCCGCCTGTTGCCGGGAGAGTTCCGGAGAGGACTCGACCCCTCCCACCCCTACGTCCGCACCTACTGGACGGCGTTGGTGGGGAAGGGCGCAGTGGCGGACCTGCTCCGGTTGATCGCCGCCGCCCGGCGCGAGGAGACCATCCCCCACCCCCTCTACCTGCCGGCGCTGTGCCGAGAAGGCCTGGCCCACCACGCCGACCAAGCGGTATGGGTGCGCGGCCTGGTGCCTCCCCTCGGCCGCGTGCATCTGCCCCGGCTCCCCCTCGTTCTCAGGAAACGCCACCGCCGGGACCTGACGGCGGCCTGCCGCCCCAACCCTCCCGCCGACCCGGACGCCGCCGACCCGGACGACGCCTATAACGACTGACCGCTTCGGCGGAACCCGGCGGGCGTCAAGAATATTTTTCGCATTCCGGGATGAGGGTATTGGGTTTGTCATAGATCTGCGGTACTATGTGTGTGCTGATTCACAAACACCGCCGCCGGGATTCCGGAGTGCGCGGCGGTCATCATCGGAACCTTGTCAGGCCGGGCGCCGCCGCCCGAACAGGAGCGGCATGCCCAAACGCTGGATCCGATGCCGGTGGAGGAGGCGGGGGAGTGTTCCTGTCGGTTTGTCAAGTGGTTGGGGTGGGTTGGGGTGGCGGGTTGTAGGGGGTTTGGTTTTTGAGGATGGCGAGTATGAGGTTGCATCGGCGTCGGGCGACGCTGATGACGGCGGTGGTGTGGTGTTTGCCTTCGGCTCGTTTGCGTTGGTAGTGGGCTTGGGCGTGGGGGTCGTGTTGGGTGGCTGAGAAGGCTGTCCAGTACATGGCGTTTTTGAGGCGGTGGTTCCCGGCGGGGTTGCGGCGGGTGTTGTTGATGGTTCGGCCGGAGCGTCGGGTGACGGGGGCCAGGCCGGCGTAGGACGCGAGGCGGGATCCGTTGGCGAAGCGGTGGGGGTTACCGATTTCGGTGAGGAGGCGGGCGCCGGTTGTGGTTCCTACTCCGGGTATGGTGAGCAGGTATGGGGCTAAACCTGAATCCACCGTTTTGTTGGCGGGTGTGCCGGTTTGTGGGGGTGGTGGGGTGTTTTGGGCGGCCGGGGTGGGTTGGTTGCTGGTTTGTTTGAGCGGTTTCGGCGGGAATGCGGGGGTGTTGGGGGGTTTGGTTGGTTGGTTTGGGTTGGTGGGGGTGGTTTGGGCGTGTGTGATTCAGGGTCGGGTGTTCACCGGCGAGGGGCGGGCGGGGTCAGCAGAGTTGGGGCAGGCCGCGGAGGTTGTCGAGGATGGTCTGGTAGGTGCGGGCCCAGGGCCATCGGGCGGGGAGGCGGAGCAGGAAGCGGCCTCTGTGGTTGACAACGCGGCCGGGAATGCGGTAGAGGCGAACAAGGACGGTGCGTCCGACGGTGAGCACCCCGGCGGGTTGGACGCCGCCGAGGTGTTTGATCCATCGGATCAGGTTGTAGGCGAGCACCGCGCAGGCAAGCCAGCCGGCGTTGGCGTTGAACCCCCCGGAGGGCAGGTGAGCGAGGCCGCCTTCTTTGAGATCGCGGACAGCGAGCTCGACGGAGGCGTGACTGCGGTGCTCCCGGTCGGCTTCGACGGCGGGCATTGTGGTGTTGGTGGCGAAGGCGTGGTACCGCCAGTCTGGCCAGATCTGGGCTTGGTGTCCGGTTATCCGGGTTCGGCGGACCACCAGCCGCAGGGGTTCGGCGGGCCCGCCGATGAGCGTCTCCGCGACCTGGGCTGCGCCGGTTTCGGTGTATTCGATAGACTCCCAGGACTCCTCGGGGATCGCTTCGATAGCTGCTCTGACATTGGGGTAGAGGGGAACGGTTATCGACCAGCGCACCCCCAAGCCGCCCAGCTGTTCGATCAGGCCATGCGACCAGAACCCGGCGTCGGCCCGCACCGTGATCTCTCCTGCGGCGCCGGCGCGGCGGGCGCGGTGGACGGCCTCGGCAACAAAGTGAGCGTTGCCCTGCTGTGACGCCCCGCCCCGGAGGCGGGCCGCCACTATTTCGCCGGTGTCGGCCCGGACCGCCAACAGGGGGTGGTAACCCAACTGGTTGGTGTAACCACTGTAGGCGGCGCCTTGTTTGGTTTTGCCCGACACTTCACAGATCGTGGAATCCACGTCAATCGTCACCGGCGTCCCGTCTGCGGGGCCTGCGCCCGCCGTCCACGCCCGGCGCAGCGCCTCGGTCAGGGCTTTGTCCAGCTGACGGACATGACCCCAGGTCAAAGACCGCAGAAAAGTCCCCACCGTTGAAGCCGCCACCGGCCGGAACGGCAACACCTCCCCGGTGGACCCAGCCCGCAGCCGGTCGGTGTGGTCGATATGAGAACCCCCCAGCAACATCGACGCCGCCAGCGTCAATACCTTACGGCCCGGCCGGGCGGCGCCCGCACGGCCGCCGAGGCGGACCATCGAATCCACCACATCCTCCAAGCCCAGCCGGTCCATCAACGTCGACGCTGTCAGCAACCCCGCATCCGCTACCAGCGACTCGTCGTCGAAAACCGGCTCCAAGCGGTCGATTTTGTGCGATACTCTACTCACAGGAAGTGCCTCCTCGTCCAGGGCCGAAACCGTTGATACATACGGCTATTATCCCAGGTCAGAGAGGCACTTCCCAACATTTACGCCCCAAAACCCCACACCCCATCGGTGGATTCAGGCTAAAGGGTGGGATCCGAAGGTTTGTTCGATCCGGGCGGCGAGGTCGGCTCGTTGGGTTTGTGTCCGGTCGAGGGCTTCGGTTAGTTCGGTGATGATTTCTCCCCAGGTGGTTTCGCCGGGGAGGGTGACGGTCTGGGCTTGGGTTTCTGTCCAGATGCGTTCGGTCAGGGTCAGGGCTTTTTGGGGTTTGTGTGGGTAGTGTTTTTTGAGCAGGTTGCGTATGCGGGTGCGTCCCGCGGTTCGCAGCGCGGTGGGGGTGGGCCACCGGCGCAGCAGCTCGCGGACGGCTTTTTGCGCCAGTTTGGGGCCCAGGACTCGTTCCAGGCCTGGGGAAACGGCTAGCAGGGCGTCTCGCAGGCGGTTGACACCGCGGGTGGAGTCTGTTGCCAGGTCTTCGTCGCGGCCGGCCAGGATCCGCATTCGGGTCATCAGCTCGTCGGTTGCCTCGACCCAGGTGAGCCGGTCGGCGTTGCGGCGGGCGTAGTCGGCGAGCACGAACGCGTCCTGGGGGTCGGTCTTGGCGGCGCTTGCGTAGAGCTGCGCGGCTCGGCGCATTACCAGGCCGGGTACATACGCCACGGGGATTCCCCGCCGGGCGGCTACTCCCAGCAGCAGCCCGGCGCTGGAGCTGGTGGTATCGATCACCATCACCGTCCGGCCCTGTGTCTCGGCCTGGTCGATCATGCGGTCCAGTCCGGCTTCGTTGTTGCTCACCGCCCGGGCGAACAACCCGGCTCCGTCGGCGGTGACCGCATGACAGAAATGTTCTTCTTTGGCTATGTCCACTCCCAGGAACACCCTGATCTGTTTGATGTTCATCTCGGCTCCTTCCGCCGGCGGAATAGTTATCCACAGATCACCCGCCCCGGGCGCGGTTGTCGTCAACCACCTTACAAAGCCCCCGCAATCGGGTGCATGTTCCTGTTAGAGATCAACCACACCCATACACAACGGGCGGCATCACTCCCCTAGTCATTGACTGACAGAGCCCGACAGCCCTACCCGCTGTGGACAGGCGATCACCCCCGTATCATCACACAGAGGCAACCCCGAACACGGTAAGGGGAGCCCGGCGAAGCCGGGCTTGGCGGGCGGATTTTCGCGTTCTCGAATGGTGGGGACGGGTGAGGAAGGCCCCAGGCTGGATGATTCCGGTGGCTTTGACGGTAGAGCGGGCCCGGTTGGAGGGGGTACGAACATGACCGCCCCAGCAGAGCCCGGGTCGGGCGACCCACTGTGTTCAGGTCGGTTCACCTCGATCTGCCTGCATGCGGGCGGTTTCGGCATCGTAGGGGATGCCGCGAACCTCAACCGGCCCGTATACGCCTTGGAGAGTCAGGCAGTCGGGAAGGTCCTCCCTCAGCCGGCGGAGCGATGCGCCTACCAACGCATAACCGTCGGGAAGCATGGCTTCGGCCTCTGCCCGGAGCTCGTCTTGCATCGCAACGAGGGTGGCCATGTCCGTATACAGCCTCGATACGGCATCAGTCGCCATAGGACCAGCATACAACTACACCATGCGGCGGGGAACGGCCCGGCCGGCGGGGTCTATTACGTGTAGGTCGGGGAGGATTCCGGTGGCTATGACGGCGGGGCGGGCCCGGTTGGAGGGGGTGACGACCATGATCGCCTCGGGAGGGCCCGGGTCGGGCGGCCCGCCGTGTGCAGATCGAACAGTGTCTCGGTTACCAGAGCGGCGAACGGAAGCTGCGGGTCCTTCATGATCAGGATCGCCGGGGCATGGCCCGGGTTTGTCGTCCGGTGGCGCACAGGTCGAAGAGGATCCCGGTTGCGAGGGTGGTGAAGGGGAGCTGCTGGGTCTGGTTGACGAGGATCGCCGATTCCCCCCCCCCCGTTACCCGCGGCGCGGAATCGTCCGCGTCTGCTGACCGGCCGCCATCGTATGCAGATCCGGCAACAGGTCGGCGGTCAGCACCCCGAAGGTCGCCATGTTGGACGGCCCTGTCATCAGGATCGCCGTCTGGGAACGGCCCTCGAAGCTTGAAGGGTTCCGACTGCGCAGAGGTCGCCGACGACCCCGGTTGCGAGAGCTCCGAAGACCGCCTTGTTGGAGGGGGCGGTGATGAGGATTCCCTCCAGCCCCCCCCCCCGTTACCTGCGGCGCGGTATCACCCGCGTCTGCTGGGAACCCTTGATCGCCGCCAGGTCCGTAAGCCTCGTTGATGCCAACGCCTGAAAGGTCATGTTGTTCCCGCTGCTGGTCAGGATCGCCATCTGGTAGCAACCCTGGAGGCCTGAGCTGTTCCGGCTGCCTTGAGATCCCCGTGTCTGCAGGTGGCGAGAGTTCCGAAGACGGCCATGTTGGACGGACAGGTGATGAGGATTCCTCCAGCCCCCCCCCCCCGTTCCACAGCAGATTGTTCTTCCTCGTCACGGGGGAACATAGCGGAAACCGTTTTGACCGCGGACAGAATACGGTCATCCTCATATAGCCATAGCTTGGTAAACGGCCGGTACAGAACCTCCCGAATTCGACTTTCGTCGAAGATAATATCCTTGCGTTGTTTTAAACTAGTTTTAAGAGTAGTCGTCCATTTGATCTCATCCAACCTATCGTTGGCTGTAGCCTTATCAAATACATCCTTTCTAGGATAGTCTTCGTACCATTCTTGGGTGTCCTCATATGCATCAATCAACCGCTGTACCTTCTCAATCAATTTTTGTCGATCAAAAGAATATACATAAACATCACAACTTGTTCCTACACCTCTAGCATGTTGTGTAAAAGCAACCAATGAATTTTTCTTGTCAGTGTCGCATATCGGCAACAGTTCCTCAAAGGTTCCATCTGACAGGTTTACCCAGTCGTGTCTCGATGTTACGGGTACTTTTTCCAATAAGGGGCTTGTAATATCCCACACTTTTTCCAGCCATGCCCATTTTTTATCCAAGCTCATACAATCGGGAACCTGAGCATAATATAAAGTAGCAGGCTGATCTGGATTCTTGGACGGGTTTCTGACTAAAAAGGTTATTTGGGTACCGTTTCGCGTACCCTCACCGAATACAGGATCCCCTTCACGTCTACGTTCGTCGCCTTGTCTAAAGGCGTTACCAAGTAAGTTGATTACATAGATGTCTGTATATTCATCTCGGAGAGTTGCCCGCACCCCGGCCAAAGAGGTTCCGTCTGTTAAGGAGTTTGGATGCACCAAGCCAATGATAACAGAATGGTCACCGCGCTGCGTGTTCGGCAATACCCGATCAGAGCACCAGCGTAAAGCTTTCACATAAAGATTCCCCGATGCATTGCCGCCGGGCGCTCGACCCGTCACCTCTCGGTGTTTGGCCCCATAGGTTTGTTCGACTCGGTTGCCCACATCTTCGTATTCGAGATTCGGGTTATCATCCCCTGCGTCCTTCTGGCCAGACGACCAAGGCGGGTTGGCCAGAATAACGGTCATAGGCGTAGTATCCTGCTCCAGACGCCCGCGGATATTATCCTGAAACGTGGGAAAGCCAGCTTGCGAAGGGGATTCCAGGAAGGTATCGGTTAACAGTATCTTCCGGTACCGATCATAAATTGTTACACCATCAGACTCGATATCACGCGAGTGTTTGGCCTCTTCAATTTTAATGGCGGCTATGTAATAGGCCAGCAAAATCAGCTCGTTGGCGTGCAGCTCCTCTTTATACTTGCGGTCCAGGTCCTCCGGAGCTATGAGATAGTTGCCGTCCTCGTCCTTCATTTCTATCAGGCGAGCCAAGTAGCTGCCGGTACCGGCGAACGGATCGAGGATATGCAGGTTCTCGCTGCCTATCGACCGTCCGAACTCCTTTTGGCAAATGGCGGCCGCCGACCTGACCATGAAGTCGACTATCTGCACCGGCGTATAAACGATTCCCACCCGTTTCACAATGTTCTTCATCGCCGCCTTGAAGAAGCCGTCGTATATCTCGCGCAGGATGTCAACCTTCTCGGCACTGGTAACGGCACCTTCAAAAGCCGCCTCCATCTGCTGGTAGGCGCGGGTCAACGGCCTCAATTCCTCCTCGAACGAGAAGCCCAGCTCTTGGAAGGTTCCGAGAAGGCGTTCGATTTCCTGGCTGACCGGGTTCTGTTCGGCGAACCCGCTTCCGGCCAGCATCACCTCGAACACCGGGATGGTCACCACGTGCTGGGCGATCATCTCCTGCGCCTGCTCACGGGTGATGTGATCCCCGATCGAGTGGCGGATGCCCTTCAGGAATCGTTCGAAGGCCCGCTCCGCTCCTCCGCCAGTAACCAACTGTTTGACCAGGGTCTGCACCTGGCGACAGATATCGGCCGCCCGCTCTCCCCAACGGGGATACATCTGCTTGTCTCCGATGATCTCCACCACTTTGGATGCGATCTCTTGGTGGAGTTGAAACTGCAGCTGTTGCTGTATCCGCTGTTCGTACCGGTCTGTTTCAAGGTCCCTTCCATATTCGGTGATACGGAGAGGGGCGTTTCTTATCCAGGCGGAGGCGTTGCTGACGTAGTGCTCCATCCGGGAGTCGTGGGAGCGCAGGGCCCGCACCACCTCCCATACCGTCTTGAAGCCCGAAGCGCCCAGCATCTCCTGCGGTGAAGCGTCGTCGGGCACCACCACCGGGATCACGATATATCCCTTCTGCTTGCCCGGCGCCTTGCGCATCGCCCGGCCAACCGCCTGGGTGATGTCGACCGTGGATGACCGGCTGTTGAGGAAGATCACCGCATCCAGGCTGGGAACATCCACTCCTTCTGTTAGTACCCGGGCGTTGCTGAGCACCCGGCAGATCGGCCGTCCGTCCCCGGTATGCCCGGCCCTTCCCCTCAGTTGTTCAAGCAGGCCAGCTCGTTCAGCGGCCGGAGTGGATCCGTCGATGTGATCTACGTCGAGTTGCAGGTACTGCGGAGAACCCCCCCCCCCGTTTCCGCTATCGGCCCCGCGACGGGCCAGCGCATCCACCAACCTCGGCCATACCAGCGCCACCGTCTCAGAGGTACGCACCAGGTTGGTGAAGGCGATGGCCGAGCGGGCCGGTTCTCCCCCGCCGGGGAAGACCTGGCCGGGAAAGCGCCCCGGCTGCACCTCGGTGGTGGCGGGCGAGGCCAGCGCGTCCCAGCATCCGGCCAGCTTCACCGCGTCGTCCAAGGCAAGGTTGGTGTCCTCATGCACCAGAACCTCATGGGACAGGCCGACGTTGGCGAGCGACTGCAGGTAGGCCTCCTCGGTGGCGGTGATGACCAGCACCTCGTAGTCGGTGAGGTACTCGCCGTCCACCGCCTCGCTGAACTCCATCTCATAAAAGCGCTTCCCGAAGGTCCCGGGATCGTCCATGCTGAAGCTGTCGCCCTCGAAATCCGGGGCGTCGATTTTCTTGCGTTGCCGCGCAGTGAACACCCTGGGGGTGGCGGTCATGTACAAGCGCTTGCGGCCCCGGATGCGGCGGTCGTCGTGAACGATGCGGAACGGCGAGGCGCCCAGTCCCTCACTCGAGGGTTCGATGCCGGTGGTGCGGTGCGCCTCGTCGCAGATGATCAGGTCGAACACCGCCCTCCCCCCGGCCTGCTCCTGGGCGGCCGATATCTGGAAGGACGACTGGTAGGTGCTGAACACCACCTGCATGGCGTCGTCCGGCGCCGGCCGGGCGAACTCCGCCGCCAGCTTTTCGGCATCGGTGGTTACCGGAATGGCCAGCTCGGTCAGATCGCCGGCCACATCTGCCTTCTTCGAGGCCCTGCGGCCCGCGGTGGGATCCGAACAGACGCCCAGATAGCGCAGGGGCATCTCCCGCTGGCGGGACCACTCCCGCATGGTCTGGCCGATCAGCGCAATGGAGGGAACCAGGTACAGCACCCGGCCTCCCCGGCCGGCCACCCGCTCCGCCGCCCGGAGGGCCACCAGCGACTTGCCGGTCCCGCAGGGAAGGATCAGCTGCCCCCGATCGGCGTCCAGGAAACCATCGGCGATGCTGCGCACCGCCTCCTCCTGGAAACCGTACAGCTCGTGCTTGGGGGCGGGCGGGATCTCCAGCCGGTCGGGCGTATCGATGCACTCCCGCCAGTCGTCCACCCAGCGGTCCATCTCGGAGGTGTGCAGCACCTCGCACCGGGGCTCGGCCCGGCGCGCCTTGATCATCCCGTTCTTGGAAACTCGGGCGGTCGCCACCAGCAGCCGGGACGCAAAATCTGCCGTCCCCGACGCGGCGAGGAACTTGTCCACCCCGCTGGTCGGGACCTCGCCCTCGTAGAACTTGCATTGGACGGCGCACAGCCCGCCGCCGTAGGCCGGGGTCTGGCGGGCCACGATGTCGATCCCGATGTCCTGGCCGTACCCCCGCGCAACCCGTTCGGGCCACTCGCCCCAGAGCCAGACCTCATCGAAGCGCTCCCGCCCGTACTCGCCGGGGTGCGCCCGCAGCGCCGCCTGCACCAACCGCTCGAACCGCCGCCCCTGGACCGCCGTCTTCGGATCATCGGCGGTGAGCATCCGCAGGACCTCGTTCAGATGACCCATCGGTCTACCTCTGGCCTTCCAGGGAGGGGGGCAGGCCGGCGATGATCCGGGCGCTTCGCACGCTCACATACACGAGCCTGCGCAGATGGCGGATCAGCTCGAACGGATCGTCGGCCCATGCATGCCAGCCGTTGGGGTCGTCGGTGATGCCGGACGGTTTGTCCAGTTTGTGCCGCAGGCTGTCGATTGCCCAATCCAGGGGCGAACGGCCCGACACCCGGTAGTCCTGCGCCTCGGCGGGTATGCCCACCAGCCTGCACCGGTCGTTGACGTGGAGCTCGGTGCGGTCGTCCTCCCGTTTGCCGTCTTCGTTCTTGACCCGGTTCCACCGCATCTTGTTCTTTATCCGGTAGGCCTCCGGGTCGGCGCGGCCCTCCCCGTCGGGGAACCCGTCCACCAGGCAGTCGACCCCCTCCCACTCGGGGCATGACTCGTAGCCGATGTGGAGGTCCATCAGCTCCCGCCCCGCCCGCCGGAAAGCCTCAAAGTCGGCGGCCAGCGGCACCCGAGGCAGGCTGCGCTGCAGGTCGTGGCGGTACCGCTCCCGCCAGTCGGGGGCATGCATCACCCCGTACAGATACTCCCAGATGTCGTCCTTGGTGATCCCCGGATCGCCGTAGCGGGCGCGGAACTCGTCCAGGCACCAGTCGGTGATGTTGTCGACATCCTCCGACAGCTCTTCGATGGGGAGCGTGCCCGCCGTCACTCGCCAACCTCCTCCCAGGCCCATCAGGTCGTCTGCGAAATCCTAGCCCGCTTTGGGCCAACCCGAACCCGCCGCACACCGGGCGCGGTGATATAGGCCTTGCACCCCGTCCGGAGACGGCACACCACCAACCTGGTTATGCGACCCGCCGACGACCTGCTCCTCTGAGTGGGGCGTGTTGGTTGACATAGTCGCGGTGTTGTGATACAGTGTCCCCTGTCACCCGATTTTGGATGGCAGGATAAATATAGCTGGTCTTTCACTTACTCTTTATAAGGAGAAGAGAAAGGCCATTAGAGTAAGAAAGGAGGTGAGATATGCTTCTATCGGATAAAGAAAAGAGAATGCTTATATTTATCAGTATCTTGGTACTCAAATCCGATCTTGATATATTCATAATTTTCAGCTGATATCACTATGAAACTACATAACTGTAGAGCTATCTAGTTTCTTACTATAATGGATCTAACCTACTTAGGATAAGTCCAGGTAGGTTAGATCCATACCAACCTGTCGAAAGAGACAATGGACACCGAAGAGATAGTAGAGTCAGGAAGGCGGCAGCTCCTGCGACCTGTCAAGGGTCGTTGGATCGCCGGAGTAGCGGCCGGTGTATCCTGCCGCCTCCGTATCCCGGTTTGGATAGTGCGGACCTTGCTGGTCTTGCTGACGCTTCCTTTTTCGTATTATCCTCTCTTTGTATTATTGGATAGATGGGACGACAGTCGGTCATGGTTGGCACTTCCGGCTTTGTTGGCGATGCAACCCTTTGAACCTTTTCTTCCAGTTGGCTGGGGAATGGTTTTGTACTTGATGGGTTGGATAATGATCCCACGGGAAGATGCGGCTTTCCTCAGATACGAAAAGGGGACGGCCTTACTCCCCTATCCGGGAAGGGCTGGAGTGTACCTGGCCGCCTCATTGATCGCCTCCTGGGCAGGTTCTCAATATTACGCAGCGAAATACAACGAAGGCCTGTATGAGCTAATTTATTTGTTCGCTACTGTCTTCTGGCCTTTTCTACTGATTCTGGCGGCCGCACGATTTCGCGCCCTGGGTACAGTTATCAGCTTGATTGTCGGTTGCGGGTTGATCGTTCTGGCGTGGGTGCTGTACGCCAACGCAGAGGACTCAACCAGTCTGATGGGTGTAATAATGATCAACACAGTAACTGTACCTCCCGCCCTACTGGTAATCTGGTTGGCAGAATGGCACCGCCGCCGGAGAATATCGTTTACCCATCAACATCGCGAGGAAGCAACGGGTTCGGATAGTGGGGTGTTGGAGGATTCCTAGCCCGGTAGGTGATGGAGTGCAGTCTGGTCGGTCGGTATCCGCTGTACGGGTTCGGGTGCCGCAGAGGTGCCCCACACCCGCCGCGTCCCAACCGGTTCCGCATCGTCCGCCGGTTCACCACCAGGCTCACCGCCGTGCCCGCGACACCCAACGCCGCCCAGCGCGCCCCGGTCCCTCGACTCGAAAGTGCTCCGAGCCCGGGTTCGCTCCCTCCACCGCCCCGACCAGGCTCACCCACCGAGGTGGCCCGCCTCCAACGGCTCCTCAACCGGCATCCCCTGCCGCCGGGACTGCCTGGGCCCGTTCCCCTCGCCACCGCCGGACGGCGCATCGCGTCATATAATGCCCGCTATGGATCAAACCAGTGATATCCTACGGTTCGGACCTCGGACTTGGCTCAACCTAGGTCGGGACGCGGTCAAGGGCAGTGCGCTTCGACTGATCCGTTACCGAAGCAACCAAGGGTACCCGTCAAGCAACGGGGCACGGTTTGGACGGAGGGCACGGGACCTTCCATTGAAGACCAATTCATACGCCTAACAGTGGGTGAAGATGAATACCAAGCCATACACCGATGAAGAACTAGCCGCGTTCGCCTTGATGCCGAAACGGGTTACGAACCCCAGGGCGCGCTGGATAGAAAAACCGAAACTGAAACCTGCGCATCGACAAAAGGGCTATCAGGCAGTTGATCAACAGGGTGACGGGCATCATTTCTTGATATATCTACGCCAGAACCTTGTTGACGAATGTGATTTCTCCTGTGGGATATCTTATCTTCCGCGAGGCGAACAACGGCTGACGCTGGCGCGCTACAACGGTCCTAGCCATATACATGGAGACATCTCTTATCGTCCGCATATCCATCGCGCTTCTGAGAAGGCCATAGCCGCAGGTAGGAAACCCGATTCAGAAGCGGAAGAGACCGAAAGATATACCACCCTAGATGGTGCCTTGGTATATCTGGTTGAAGACTTCCGTCTGAGTGGAATTGATACCCAAGAAGATAACCCGAGGTTGTTCCGATGACTCTCAACGTTGAAGCTCTTGAGAAATTGCTGTGTGAGAGGCTATGCAAGGAGATCGCTGTTGAGAGACGCCCGGACAATGCTCTTATGATACGTACACAATTCGAATTCCCAGACGGAGACCGATATCCGATACATCTCTCGGAGACCAAATCTGGCGGATTGCGATTGTCTGACCGCGGACATACCCTTATGCACATTAGCTACGAACACGATGTCGACTCGTTCTTGGATGGAACCAGAGGAATGCTCCTAGAACGCATCATGGGTGAAAGCGATCTTCAGTGGGACAGAGGAGCCTTTTGCCTAGACACAAGTCCTGAAGGTATTGCGGATGCCATTTTCAGATTCGGGCAGGCATTGACTCGTGTATACGACTTGACTCTATTGTCTCGCTCTAATGTAGGCTCAACGTTTTACGACGATCTGACCGATCTTATCTCCACCCTAGTCGATGATACTAAAATCCAGCTTGACTATCAGCCCAACGTTCCGAACCCTCAAAATTACCCGGTCGACTACTGTATTGAAGGTAAGAACAATCTTCCAGTTTTTCTATATGGTGTTCCCAATCGCGATAAGGCACGACTGACAACTATCATGCTGTCTCACTTTCATTTAAACAATCTCCTGTTTGACTCTATACTTGTATTTAAGAACCAGAGTGAGATACCCAGACTAGATCTCGCTAGACTATCGGATGTCGGCGGCGATATGATTTCATCACTCGAATCCGACGAAGCTCTTAAGCGTAAGCTCAATCAGCGAATTGCTTGAGGTGCCCTCTCCTCCTTCCTTTAAATGCGGTCTATACAGCTAGGAGTTTTGCGGTCTCTTATCGTTTGGTGGAGGAAGCGGTTCCAGGGCGGTCAGCAGGTGTTCGGTTTGTTGTATCCAGCCTTCTAGCTCGGGGGCGGTGGGGGCCAGCTCGTAATGGTGGTGGTGGCAGGCTCGGCTGAGGGAAGACCATACGGCGCGCACGTCGGCAATCAGCGCCTCGTCTTTGAGTAACATGCCCAGGCAGATCATCTGGGTGCGCCTGCTGGACTGCTTCATTGCAGGATGGACAACCGCCCATAGGCGGTCCAGCGCATCTTCAAGGGCTTGGCGGGCCAGCAGAGCCGCCGCCCGCGGCCATACGCCTGACGGACCGCCGGAACCTGCTATCAGCCTGCGGGCATGATCGAGCAGCTCCCCGGTCATGACTGGCGGCGGATCCGCTCGGCCAGGCTACGGCACTTGTTGACGAGGCCCATGAGGCCGCCCTGGTATTCGGCGTGGACGCCCCGGTTCGCATCCCGGAAGGCGTCGGCCAACCCTCGGCTCCAGCGTTTGCCGATGTAGCCGTACACCCGGCCGGCCTGGTCGACATCGTCGAACAGGGCCAGGGATGCCTTCTGCATCAACCGCGGCGCGTCCGCCAGAGCCTGTTCCACTTTGGCATGGGGCTCCCCCCGACCCAACCGGCGGCGGCGCACCGCCTCCATACAGGCCGCTTCCAGCCCGTTCCGGCAGAACCCCGGCGCCACCCGCCTCTTTATTTTTCCCTCAAGACGTTCGTCCTTGGCCACAGCCCGGGCATCCAGGAAATACTGGAGCACCGGGTCAAGGCTGTTGCGCACCTCGACCGCCGACCCGGGGCGGCGCATAACCTCTATGCAGTTGTGCTCGATCTCCAGGCGGCGCAGCGATTCGGGCAGGCGGTCGTCGTGGGTGAACACGATCAGCTGACGGTCGGCGGCGATCTCGGAGAAGACCCGGGCCAACCCGTCCACCCGGGCCGGGTCCATGGCCTGAACCGGGTCGTCGATCACCAGGAATCGGAAGGGGCTTTCGGGCAGGGTCGCTCTGGGGAAGAAGAGCGAGAGCGCCAGGCAGCCGACCTCGCCCTGGCTGGCCACCGCCAAGGCGGAGGCCTGCTTTCCGTCCACATCCACGGTGAGATCCACCCGACGCGTGTTGCGCACGCCTGCCAGCTCGACCGACCGCAGATCGACGTTGCTCCGGAGGCGGAGCATCTCCCATATCTCGAGCGCTTTGGTCTCTATAGGCGACCACCGGGCGCTGCGCAGGACACCGGCGGCCTTCTTCAACGCGTCTTCGGCCCGTTTTATCAGCTTGACCGCCGCCCTGTGCTCCGTTACCCCGCGCGCCTTGGCCACCCATGCCATGAGGTCGGGCAACACCGCCGCCCACTGTTCCTCCCGCTCGGAATACCGCTCGGCGGCAAGCGCGGACACGGCCGCTGCCGCCTGCCCCACCTCCTCATAGACCGACGACAGGTGGGCGGCTATCTCGGCGGGGCCGCCCTCGGGCAACGACGCCCATCGCTCCCAGGCGGAGCGCAGCGGCGCGGTGTCCACCATCGCGGAAACGGGCAATGACGGCATCTCGACGAGCAAACGGGCGCTGTCCACCGCGCCTTGGAGTTGCCGGTTCACAGCCCGATACCGGTCGGCCGACTCCCGCAGTCGTTCTATTTGCTGCTCGGTCGAGTTTCGCCACGCCTCGTCCAGAACGCCTTTACCACATACCGGGCACGAGGCGCCGCCGCGATGCCGGTGATGTTCCAAGGCCGCCTCCAGGAGCCGAACCAGCCGCTCCGCCTGCTCCGCGTCTTCACCGGAAAGGGCGGCGACTTCGGCGCGGGCGGATTCGAGATCCTGCGCAATGCTCAGGACCCGATCCTGATCCGGCGGTTTCAGGTCGGCCAACTCTCGAAGGGCGTTTTGATCGGCCCCCGATTCAGAGCCGAGCCTGGCGAGCTCCTCGAGGTCCAATACTCTCCTTCGGAGCGCAGTAACGGCCTTCTCTGCCCGCTCGTCTTCGAGCTCCTGCAGGGCGGGAATCAGATGATCGAGCCTTTCCCTTCGGACTTCTTGGACGAGCCGGTCGCGCCGGAGGCGGGCCTCGGCCAGCGTTTTGACCGCCTCGCGGAGAGGCTCGATGCCGAGGACCGCGGTCAGGGTGTCGAACAGATCCGTCGGGCGGGCGGTGTCGATCCGGCCCAGCTCGTTGTACGACAGGAGAGGCCGGTACAGGTCGAGCGGTTGCTCCCAGCCGACGCCGGAGAGATCTGTGCGCTTCTCCCCGTGATGCTGGGCGGAGGCGGCGCCCTCGGCGAAGTCGTCGCCCTCGGACCAAGTGCGCTCTACGGTGGTGAAGCCCGGCTTGCCCTCCACCTGGAACCGGGCGCTGATCCGGGCGTCCGATCCCTGGTGGAGGTTCCGCCATCCCTCTTTCCACACCCTTGTCTTGTCCGCCCAGCGCAGGGAGTCGCCGGTGAGCAGCACTTCGAGCGCCTCGGCGAAGCTGGACTTGCCGGAACCGTTGCGCCCGGCCACCACGGTCAGGCCGGGGCCGGGCGGTATCTCCAGCGTCACCTCGGGCCCGATGCCCCGGAACCCCGAGACGGTGATGTCCTGCAGATAGACGGAGGCCGCCTCCCCGCCGCCTTCGCCGGCGCCGTCCGCAACCGGCGCGCCCGCATCGACGGGTTCCCTCTCGAGCGCCCGCTCCAACGCCTCCTCCCCGGCGAGGGCCGCCAACACCAGCCCGACCGTCCGGGCGTCCTCGTTCTGAGTCCTCAGCTGTTGCTCGACCTCCTGGTAGAGGGTCATAGCCGTCCTCCTGCTCCGGTTCCTCTGCAACATACAAACCGGGTGTGACACACCCGGCCGAGCAGGTTGCGTCCGCCCGGCGGGGTGTAGGCTTCGCGCGCAATGCCACCGCCTGAACGGGATCGATATGTTGACCTGCTCCGTTCGGTTTCGCTGGTAGTGGTGGTGATATGGCACTGGGTGTTCACCATCCTGGTTATATCGCCCGAGACGGTCTCGCCTTCCAACCCTATCGGCGCCACCCGGGGCCTGTGGGTGGCCACATGGGTGCTCCAGGTGATGCCGGTGTTCTTCTTCGTGGGCGGCTACACCCATCACCGGTCGTTCGCCGACTACACGCCGGGGACTTCGCGCCGTTTCCTCAAGCGGCGGATGGGGCGGCTGCTCGGGCCTGCGGTCGGCCTGGTGGCGGCGTGGATCGCCATCGGTTGGGCGCTGGAGGCGACCGTCGATCCGGCCTGGACCTGGCCGGCGGTGATACTGGTGCTGTCGCCCCTCTGGTTCCTGGTGATCTACGTGGTGCTGGTGCTCATCGCCCCGCTGGCGATCAGGGCCCATTGGAAGTGGGGCGAGCTGGCGCCCTTGTGGCTGCTGGGGCTGGCCGGAATCCTGGACGTGCTCCGCTTCACCCAGGGCCAGGGCTGGGCGGCGTGGGCGAACTTCCTGGTGATATGGGGGTTGGCCCATCAGCTCGGCTTCTTCTACGAACGGTTTGTTTCCGCCCCGCCCCGCACCGGATGGATGATGTTCTGGGCCGGCCTCTTCGCGCTTGTCGCCCTGACCAACATGGGCTTCTACCCGCGTTCGCTGGTAGGCGTGCCCGGCGAGCGTTTCTCCAACATGGGGCCGCCCACCCTGGCCATCGTGGCGTTGACCTTCCTGCAGGTGGGCCTGGTGCTGCTGATCCGGCCCAGGGTGATGGCCTGGCTGGACCGGAGCGGGGCGGCGCAGCGGACGCTCGGTTGGGTCAACGAGAACGCCATGCCCCTCTACCTGTTCCATTCCACCGGCATGGCCGCGGTGGTGGCCCTGCTGTTCGGCGCGGGGTATACGCCGCCCGCCGAACCCACTCTGGAATGGTGGCTGACCCGGCCCGTCTGGCTGATCGGACCCGCCGCAGCCACCTGGCCGCTCCTGGCCTTGTACCGCCTGACCCGGCGGCGGGGGGCCGCACCCAGGGCGGCCGAGTAACAGTTCGTCTTACAGGTCAGAACTGATCAAAGAATTCGGGCGCGACCCGGATGACCTGCCTGACCTCCACACCCAATCGGTATTCCTTGAGCAGGTCGCAGAGGTCGTCTCCGTTCACCAGGTCGATGGGCGGGGCGCCGTCCCGGGTCGCCTCCTTGCGGGCCCCTCTCGTGAACGATCCGGTGGTGATCAGGAGCCCCTTGTCGCCCCGGCCGGCCATCGCCCCCCGGAAATCCCTCACTTCCTTGGACGGAACCGCGCCCCGGTAGCGCTTGCACTGGAAGTAGGTGGGAAATGAAACCAGGGACAACCGGTAGACGCCTACCCCGTCGATGCCGCCGTCCCCCGTCTTGCCCAGCACCTCGACGTTGTGGAAACCGGCCTCCCGCAACAGGCGCTGCGCAAGGCGTTCGAAGGCGTCGGGCGGCATGGCCTGGAGGCGCTTCAGCAGATCGGGCTTCCAACGGTCGGGGTCGTCGGCGTCCTCGCCGTCTGAAAGATCTTCGGGGTCGGCGGCGTCCTCTTCGTCCGGAAGAGCTTCGGCTTCGTCGTCCGCCTTCTTGCGCCGCGCTCGTTCCCTCTCCACCTCTTTATTCCAGTCCAGTATTTGTTCTTCGGTGGCCGTATGCCCGCGCCTGGTCAGCGACCACACCCCCCGCTCCGAGTTGTCGAGAGCCCCGATCGTCTTCAGCGCGGAGCGGGCGAACCCCATCCGGTCTTCCAGGATCGAACCCCCAGATAGTTCGTACTGCCCAGCCCGTTGCTCCTCGGTGAAGCCCTCGTTTTCGATCACCTTCTCGACGATCTCGCTGATGCGGGCCGAGCCGTCCAGCTCCCGCACGGCGCGCAACACCGGCCACATGAAGTGCCGGTAGTTCGGGATTCCATGGTCGGCGATGCCCTGCTTCATGGTCGAAACCCTACCAACGCTGCTGCGGCCCTCAAAGACGGAGAAACTGTGTTCGGGCAATCAGAATCAGCGCCGGCTGCTGCTTCCCGACTCCGGCTCGGAGCGCCGGCAACCAGGCCCGTCGCGCCGAGCACGCCGGTCGGCCCGGCGGCGCCAGTACTCGAGCTCGGAGTACTCCCCGCCCGGAAGCGCCGCCAGAGCGGGTCTGCGGACGAGTCGAACGGGCCCGGAGATGTCGATGCCGCCCGGCGGCAGGCCCGAGCCGCCCTTCAAGGCCGCGCGCCGTCTCGAAGAGCGTGCGGATGACCACCCCTCCGAAATCGAAGACGACTGCCCGGATCGACATGACCGGCGATCACAATAACCCGAACGATCTCGGACCGCCGAGTCCCTTACCTGGACAGGAGTTGTTCCCACCTACCGGCCCTCTCGTCGGGTACAACCTTCCCGATTGCACAACTAACCCGCTTTAGCGAGCTCCTCCGCAATCCAGGGAGCCAGAGGCGCCGGCACCTTGAAAACCTCTCCGCGAGAGTTGGTCATCTCACAGGGGTCGGGCAGGTTCGGGTCCAACCGAACAAGACCGGCGCCGTCGCCGAATATGTATCCGGCGGGAATGGCTTGCCTGATTTTCGGCGCCAGCGAAGCCCACGCCGCGGCAATGCCTTCAGGACAGGGCGGGTCCTCAAAAGGGATGTCTCTGTTGCCCATGATTCACAATGTTAACATCCCTTTGCGCACCAGGCGGGGGAAGTACCGCTTCTTTTCGCCCGGATTGATCTGGGCGGCGTGCCACACCACATACGGGTCGTCCCCGTCAGCCTCTCGGTAGCGCACCAGAATCAAGTCGCCGGTCGGTGTCCAGCCAGTCGCGTTGACAGCGTCCGCCCCATACCGGTCCGTGGCGGGGGTTGACGCATGATGCCCTTCCCACAAGGCATAAAGCACATCATCGGCGGCCAGATGCTCTAGCCCCGAGTCCAAGAACTCTATGGGGTCACCCGGCGCCCAGGGGTTCAATCCGGTTCCTTTCCGGCATCAGAAATCACATCTGGCCCCCGCCGAGGTCGGACCCGGCCCCTTCACCGCCTTCGGGGAGGGTCAGATACAGGCGCCGCACCGCCAGCACCTCCCGCAGCCGGGCGGCTATGTCGGAGAAGAACTGGTCGCGGTAGGCGGCGTCTATCAGCGACGCCACCGCCAGCTGCAGACCGGAGAAGGCGGCGATAAAACCGGCCACCATCAACAACGGCCTGGTCAGAACGATCTCCGCCCCCAACAGTTGGAAGGCGGCCAGCTGGTCGATCTGATCGGCGGTCAGCCACTGTTCGATCGTGGCGCGCCGCACCGACAGCAAGCCGAAGATCACGAAGAACAGGCCGGTGACAGCCCCGGCCAGCGCAACCCGCACCGACTGGCCAACGAAGATCAGCAGTCCTATGTTGAAGACGGCCCGGCGGCTCAACGGCGCCGCGGTGAACTCCCCGGCCCGGACCGGCGCCGCCCCCGCCAGGGGGGAACCGGCCGCCTCCGCCAGCGCCTGCACCTCGCCCCAGGACGAGAACCGCTCCAGGGACGACACCTCTCCGGGGATCTGGGCGATCAGGAACCCGCAGCCCCCCAGCAGAATCAACCCGATGACCGCGGCGTACAGCGGCGGGGTGAAGTCGGCCGCCACCTGCCACATCTCGGTGTTGAGGAAGAAAAAGGCGGCGAAGAGGAGCAGCAGGGGCAGGGAGCGGGCCATCAACCGGAAGACCTGGCGGATCTGGTCCACCATGAACTCCAACGACCAGCGCAGCATGGGGACCAGGCCGTAACTGGTCATCAGGTATCCGGCCCCCAGCAGAACGAAGTTGAACGCCGCCACCCCCAGAAAATCGTTCCACACCCTGCCCACGGCCGACAGCATGGTCAGCAGCGCAGGCACCAACACGAACACCGCCAGCTCCGGGGCGCCCACCCGGTCCGGCAGTCGGAAGGCCCGCCTGCCCCGGACGCGGTTCACCCCCGCCGCCGCCGCCGTCAGAACAGCCAGGAACAGCAGCACCACCCCCGCCTGCGCCCATCCGCGGAACCGGTCCCCGTAGGCAAACGCCATCTCCCCGAAGAACACCAGCACCAGAAAGGGCACCATGCGCGTGAACACATCCGTGCGGGCGGAGTAGTCCTCTATCAAGTGCGGCAAACCCTGCCGCCTCAGCCACCGTTCGGCGCTCCGGCGGAGATCACGGTCGCGGCTTTCCATCCTGCCTCCCGGCCCGCCTTCCTCCCCGGGCGGGGGCGGGCGCCCCGCCCCGGGCGGTCTTGCATCCGCTTGATTATCGCAGAGGAGAGTTTGCCGGCCCGGGCCTGTCAGGAGGGTCCGGAGCATATAGCATCCGCCCGGCAATGCCGGACCCCATCGAACAGGCCGCCGAGCTTCTGGGCGGCGCCTCCCGCCTGCTGGTATTCACCGGAGCGGGCATATCCACCGAGTCGGGGATCCCGGACTTCCGCGGCCCCGACGGGCTGTGGACCAAGCTCGACCCCGACGAGTTCACCATCGACCGTTACCTGTCGTCGCCGGACGCCCGGAAACGGAGCTGGCAGAGATGGGCCGCCTCGCCCCTCCGCCGCGCCCGGCCCAACCGGGGCCATCTGGCGGTAGCCGAGCTGGCCGGCATGGGTCGCCTGGAGGGGTGCGTGACCCAGAACATCGACGGCCTGCACCAAGCGGCCGGGCTGTCCGGCGATCTGACCGTGGAGGTGCACGGCAACGCCTGGACGGCCGCCTGCCTGCTCTGCCCGGCCCGCTGGCCCGCCGAGGAGGTCTACCGCCGGGTGGAGGCGGGAGACGAAGATCCCCGCTGCCCCGGCTGCGGCGGCGTCATCAAGCTGACCGTGATCTCCTTCGGCCAGGCCATGCTGGCCGGGGAGATGGACCGCGCCTACGCCATGGCCCGCCGCGCCGACGGCGTGCTGTCGGTGGGATCCACCCTCTCGGTGTGGCCGGCCGCCGACATCCCCCTGACCGCGGCCCGCCGGGGCGCCCCGTTCGTGATCGTGAACATGGGCCCCACCGAGTTCGACCAGGCCGCCCACCTCAAAGTGGAGCGCCCGGCCGGGGAAACATTGGCCGGTCTGGCTGCGCGGCTGCAGGCAGATATTCGCCGCCCGGTCGGGTAGCCTGCCCGTTATGGCGCTTTCGTACCGCGAGCTGGTGGCCGGCGCCCGCCGGCAGATCCGGGAGATGACGGTGGACGAGCTGGCCGCCCTCGAAGGGGAGCCGGCGCTGCTGTTGGACGTGCGGGAGCCGATGGAGTGGGAGCAGGGAAAGATCCCGGGGGCGTTTCACATCCCCCGCGGCCTCCTGGAAGGGTCGATCGAACGGCTGGCGGGACCGCCGGCCGGAACCGGCCCCGGCCGGGCCGGCCGGGGAAACATCGTGCTCTACTGCACCTCGGGCATCCGCTCCGCCCTGGCCGCCTACACCCTGAAGACGATGGGGTACACCGGCGCCTGCTCGCTGGCCGGCGGATTCCAGGCCTGGAAGGCCCGGGGCGGCCCCTGGGAGCTGCCGGGCGGGCTGTCCGCCCTCCAGCAAGCCCGCTACGACCGCCACGTCAAACTCCCCGAGGTAGGCGAGTCCGGCCAACAGGAACTGCTCGATGCGCGGGTGCTGGTGGCGGGGGCGGGGGGGCTGGGGTCGCCGGCCGCCCTCTACCTGGCCGCCGCCGGGGTGGGAACCCTCGGCATAGCCGACCACGACCGGGTGGACATCACCAACCTCCAGCGCCAGATACTCCACAACGTGCGTTGGGTGGGGGGCAAAAAGGTCGAATCCGCCCGGGACATGCTGGGCGGATTGAACCCCGACGTCACGGTCGAAGCCCACGACGCCCGGCTGGAGGCGGCAAACGTCCTGTCCCTGATGGAGGGGTACGACCTGGTGGTGGACGGCACCGACAACCTCCCCTCCCGCTACCTCCTCAACGACGCCTCGATCCGCCTGGGCATCCCGGTGGTGCACGGCGCCGTATTCCGTTTCGAGGGCCAGGTGAGCACCTTCGACCCCCGCCGCGGCCCCTGCTACCGATGCCTGTTCCCCGAACCCCCCTCCCCCGGCCTGGCGCCCGACTGCAGCGAAGCGGGCGTGCTGGGGGTGCTGCCGGGCGTGGTCGGAACCCTGCAGGCCGTCGAAGCCCTCAAGATGCTGATCGGCGCCGGCGACCCCCTGGTGGGCCGGCTGCTCCTCTACGACGCCCTGGGCCAGGAGTTCCGCACCCTGACCTTCCAGAAGACACCCGGCTGCCCCGCCTGCGGAGACCCCGCCGCCCCCCCGCCCCTGGTCGACTACGACGAGGCCTGCACCGCCGTCCGGCCTGCCTGAGCGGCGGTCCCGGAGCGCCGGCCGGGGCCGGGTAGCCTGGGCGTATGGGATACGACCTGGCCTCCCTGGGAGAGACGATGCTCCGCCTCTGGGTGCCCGCCGGGGAACGGCTGGAGGACGCTGCTCATTATCGGGTGGGGTTGGGGGGCGCCGAAGGCAACACCGCCGCGTCGGTTGCACGCCACGGGCTGTCAGCAGCCTGGATCTCCCGCCTGCCGGACAACCCTCTGGGGCGGCGGGCGGCCCGCTGTCTGGCCGGGCAGGGAGTGGACGTCTCGCATGTGATATGGGATCAGGAACGGCGGATGGGGGTGTATTTCCTGGAGCTGAGCGGCGGAGTGCGCCCGGTGTCGGTGCTCTACGACCGGGAGGGTTCCGCCGCCGCCGCCCTGTCCCCCGAAGATGTGGCCTGGGAGGTGGTAGAGCAAGCCGGGGCGGTGCATCTCACCGGCATCACCCTGGGCATCTCCGAGTCGGCCCGCCGGACCGTGCTGGAAGCCGCCGACCGGGCGCGGCGGGCCGGAGCGAAGGCGGTGGTGGATGTCAATTACCGGAGCCGCCTCTGGACCCCGGAAGAGGCCGCCCCCGCCGTTCTCGAGCTGTGCCGGCGGGCGGAAGTGGTGATCGCCACCCGCGAAGACGCCCGCGACCTGTACGGGATCGACGGCGCGGCGGAGGAAGCGGCGGTTGCGGTCAAGGAGCTGACCGGCGCCGGGGCGGCAATCATCACCGACGGGGCGGCCGGCGCCGCCTGGGAGGGCGGAACCGCATATGGACAGGGGAAGCGGGGCGGATACCAGACCCCGGTGCTGGATCGGGTAGGCGCCGGAGACGCCTTCGCCGCCGGGGTGATCATCGGTTTGGTCAGAACCGGCGGTAGGGCCGGCCTCACCGCAGGCGTGGAACGCGGCCTGGCCATGGCCGCCGCCAAACTGGGCGTCTTCGGCGACCGCCTGACCGCCTCCCCCGAGGAAATAGACCTCATCCTCACCTCCGACCCCCGCCGCCCCGGCCGAGAAGTCAGCCGGTAACCGAGCGAACGGCGGACGCCTCATGGATTCCTTGGGACAGCCCATCTAGACCGCAGTTCTTGCGCCTTCGCGCAGCAACCCGGCAGGCGGCGAGAATATTTTTCGCATTCTGGGATGAGGGTATTGGGTTTGTCATAGATCTGCGGTACTATGTATGTGCTGACACACAAACACCGCCGCCGGAGTTCCGGAGTGCGCGGCGGTCATTATCGGAATCTCGGCAGGCCGGGCACCGGCGCCCGAACAGGGGCGGCGCGTCCGGGCGGTGGATCCGATGCTGGTGGAGGAGGCGGGGGCAGGGCCCGGCGTAGCCGGCGGCGGTGCGCAGGATTTTCGCGTTCTCGGATGGCGGGGGGCGTTCTCAAATAGCGGGGAGGGTGGTTAAGACTGCGGCTGGATGAAGCGGTTTCCAGGATGCGTGTGGTTGTTGCGGCGGCGGGTAATCCGGCTCTTCGGATTTCAGGGGGGAGTCACCGAGGGGAGCAGGTCCCAGTTGGGTTCCCTGCGTAAAGGAGTGCCCGGATCCGGTAGTTGGTGAAGTTGCGGAACCCGAACCCGATTCGTTTGATCCGTTCGGGTGAGATTGTTGACCGCTTCGGTGTATCCGTTCGACACCCGGGAGCGGTGCCAGGCCACGATCTGGGTTTACCAGCGGGCGATGGCGCGGCCGAGTTGGTTGACCTCTCGGGGGAAGAACTGGTCCTGGAGGTCGGCGGCGAGACTGGCGGGTGTATCGTGTTGCTGATGATTTCTGCTCCGCGACGCGGACGGTAACCAAAAATCGTTGACGCGCCCAAGGGGTATAACACCCCGGCCGGGCAGATCGGCGCCGTCTGCTCGGGTTAGCGGGCGCCGAAGCCGCTCAGCACCGTCCAGCAGCTCCTACCGAGTATCTCCAGGTCGAGCCAGGGGCTCATGTGCTTGAGGTAGTAGAGGTCGTAGGTGAGCTTCTCCACCGTGTCGGCGTCTCCGTCGGCGTATCCGTAGTTGACCTGCGCCCAGCCGGTGATGCCGGGGCGGATCAGGTGGCGGTGCGAGTAGAAGGGGATTTTGCGGTCGAAGCGGCGCACGAAATTCACCTGCTCGGGGCGGGGGCCCACCAGGCTCAGGTCGCCCTTCATCACATTCCACAGCTGCGGGAGCTCGTCGAGGCGGAAGCGGCGCATCAGCCGTCCGAACGGCACCACCCGCACGTCCCGCTCCTGGGTGAAGGTCGGCCCCTGCCGCTCGGATCCCTCCCACATGGACCGGAACTTGTACTGGGTGAAGGCCTCTCCTCCCCGGCCTACCCGGGTCTGGCGAAAGATGATGGGTCCCGATGAGCTGAGCCGGATGACCGCCGCCAGCACCGCCGCCAGCATCAGGGTCAGGGGCGCGGTTGCCAGCACCACCGCCGCGTCGAACAGCCGCTTGCCGGGCAGGTAGGGGGCGGTGCGCAGCACGGGCGCCGACAGCTCCCACCCTTCCGCCAGGGACACCACCGGCATCCGTCCGGTGTGCATCTCGTAGACCTCGGACAGGGGGCGCACGTCGAACCCGGCCAGCGTGCACGACGAAACGTACTGCGCCATCCGGTCCGACAACACCGACTTCAGGTCGACGCCCAGCACCACCCCCTCCCCCAGCGGCTCGATGCGGACCTCGGTCGATGGATCCAGCACCGAGATCACATCGGCGTGGGGGGCGTTGCGCAGGTCGTCAACCAGGCCCTTCTCTGCCGTGACCAGCACCAACGACTCCACCCAGGGACGCCGCCTGCGCACCGCCCGATGCGCCAACGCCCCCGCCAGGAACAGGGTCATCGACCATCCGAGCAGCGAACGGGAGAAATAGATCCGGGTGGCTATCAGCGCCAGCGAGGTGATCCCCAGGGTCATCAGGGCCACGGTCACCGCCCGCCCGTAGCTGGGGCGGGGCGCGCTTCCCGCCAGCAGCCGGGCGCCGGTCCACTCGGACAGGGCGAGGCTTCCGAACATGACGGCCAGGAGCGGCAGGACCTGCGGCTCGAACATCCACGGGAACGGGGTGCCGAAGTTAACCGCGGACGCCAGACCGACCGACGCCAGCAGGGTTGCCGCATCGAGAAGGGCTTGTGTCCATAGGAACCTGCGCCGCATGATCACCCCGAAGCCCCGCGCCGCGGCGCGGGACGGCGGAACAACTCCTTGGACGCCTTGGGGATACCCATCTACATCTCCCGGTCGGGCCGGACTCCGTGTTCGGCCAGATCTTCGGCCAGCGCCACCAGGGTGCGCACTCCGTAACCCGACCCCCCCTTCGTATGGTAGTTCTCGTCTTTGGGCCAGCGGGCCGGGCCGGCTATGTCCAGATGCGCCCAGGGAACCCCGCCTACGAACTCTTTCAGTATCAGACCGGCGGTCAGAGCCCCCGCCCACCTTTCGCCGATGTTCTTCATGTCGGCCACGGGAGAATCCACCATGGAGCGGTAATCGTCGGGAAGCGGCAGATGCCACATCCGCTCCCCCGCCTCGCGCCCCAGCGCCGCGATCCGTCCGACCAGGCGATCGTCGTTGCCCATTATGCCGGCGATCTTCTCCCCGAGGGCCACCTTGCATGCCCCGGTCAGCGTGGCCAGGTCCACCATCAGATCGGGTTGTTGCTCGACGCCGTAGGCTAGGGCGTCGGCCAGCACCAGCCGGCCTTCGGCGTCGGTGTTCAGCACCTCGATGGTCTTGCCGTTGCGGGTCTCGAGCACATCCCCCGGCTTGACGGCCGACGGACCCGGCATGTTGTCGGTAAGCGGGGTCAGCCCCAGCACCTTGACCGGCAGCCGCATCCGGGCGACGGCCTGCATGGCGCCCAACACCGCCGCCGCCCCGGCCATGTCGGTCTTCATGGTCTCCATGGCGGAAGCCGGCTTGATGCTCAACCCGCCCGAATCGAAGGTGATCCCCTTGCCGACGAACACCGCGAACGCCCGGGCGCCCTCCGGCTCGTGCCAGACTTCCAGCAGACGGGGCGGCCGGTCGGATCCCGCCGCCACGCCCAGCACCCCGCCGAAACCTCCCTCGGCCAGCGCATCCCGATCGTGGACCACCACCCTCAGGCCGAGGGCGGACCCCCGCTCCTCCACCTCGCGGGCGACGGCGGCGGGCGGCTTGTCGCGGGAAGGCGTGTTGACCTGATCGCGAGCCCAGAGCACCGCCTCGGCCGTGATGCGCCCCGCCCCGCACTCATCGGGATCGTCTTCCCCCACCAGGATCAGCGACTCGGTGCGGGAGGGGTCGGGTTCGCTCACATACCGGTCGAAGGAGTACTGGGACATCAGGAACCCCTCCACCGCCGCCCGGGTGCGGCCGCTCCAGGCCAGGGTGGTAACCGCCGCCTCGTCCTTGCGCGACATCCGTCCGAGCACCCCGGCCGCCTGCCGGACCTCGTCGGCGCCCGGCTCGTTGCCCAACCCCAGGGCGACCACGGTGTGCGGGCGGGTCTTCCCCGTCCCGTAGGCGGCGCTCTGGCCGGGCTTGCCTTCGAACCCGGCCCTGCGCAGAGCGTCTTGGAAACCCCCGCCCAGGGAGGCCGCATATTCGTTCGCGTCCGCGCCCCCCAGCCACTCGAGGCCGGGCAGAGCGGCCAACCCCAGCACCCCGGCCGAGGAGACCGCGAAAGAAAGAGAAGGAACGAACGATATATCCACGAGAGGTCTCCTCGGCTTTTGGGATTCGGCGCGGCCGGAAGCGGCCTGATGAGACCGAAGCCTAACCTAACCGAGCAGCCCCTACCCTCCCGCCAGAGCCCTCCCCAGCGCCGTCGACCCCAGGCAGGTGAGAACCGCCAGATAGCTCAGGCCGGTGGCCGCCATCACCCCCGAATAGGAGGGTTGGTCGAGCGAGAACCACACCCCGGCCATCAACAGTACGGTCATCCCGCCCAGCGCCAGCAGCACGAAGCCGGCCGCCCCCGCCGAGGAGGCGCCGATGATAAAAACGACGGCGGTGTCCAGACCCGCCCCGATCCCGCCCGCCAACGCCAGCCGCCGGAGAGCCCAGCGCGGCATCCGGGGGCTCACCAGGTACCAGTGGCCGAGCAGCATTTCCCCGGTGATGCCGCCCAGCGCGGCGGCGCCGGTGACCGCAGTCAGGCTGAGGCCCGGACCGGAAGCGCCCAGGAGGAACAACAATCCGGAAGCCCCCAGCAACCCGGCGGCCGCCGGCGGCCTGCGGGCGGCCATCCCGCCTCCGACCGCCGCCAGCACCCCCAGGGCCGGCGCCGGACCGGACTCGAAGAACCAGGCCGCTCCTCCCAGCAGGACCACCGTACCCGAAACCAGCCAGGTGAATCCGGGCCCGACGATGCGCCAGCCGGCCGTAACCGCGCCCGCGCCGGCCGCGCCAGCCGCCCACACCGCCATCAGTATCGCGGGGTCGAAACCAAGGTCCAGAAAGAACATATCCCGATAGCCTCCGGCAGCGGAAGGGAGGGCCGAAGCCTGAGCCTACCCTTCGAGGCCCTATTCTTCGGACGCCGGGCCAACCGGCCGTCCGAGACGGAGGTTCCCCTGTCCACATACCCCGCCGTGTCGGTGGTGATGGCGGTGCGCAACGAGGCCGCCCACCTCGAAGCCGCCCTCGACGCCGTCTTCGCCCAGGAATACCCCGGACCCCTGGAGGCGGTGGTGGCCGACGGAGGCGGCGCCGATCGGACGTCGGCCATCCTTCGTGAGCGCCGGGCCTCCGAGCCCCGCCTGCGGGTGGTGGACAACCCCGACCGGGAGGCGGCGCCCGGGTTGAACCGGGCCATCGAGGCCTCCCGCGGCGAGGTGATCGTCCGCTGCGACGGCCACGCCGAGCCCGCCCCCGGCTACGTGCGGACGGCGGTGCAGATCCTCCGGGAAACCGGCGCCGCCAATGTGGGCGGCCGCCAGAAGGCGGTGGGAACGGCCCCGGTCCAGCGGGCAATCGCCGCCGCCATGACCTCGCCCTTCGGGATAGGGAACTCCCGCTTCCGCTACTCCTCCGCCGCCGGCCCGGCCGACACCGTATATCTGGGCGCCTTCACCAGAGAGGCGCTCGAGGAGGCGGGGGGGTTCGATCCGCTCCTGCGGCGCAATCAGGACTACGAGCTGAACTACCGCCTGCGGAGGGCGGGCAGGGTGGTCTGGTACGACCCCCGTCTGGAGGTGGTCTACCGGCCCCGGTCGTCGTTCCGCTCCCTCTGGCGGCAGTACCTCGATTACGGACGCTGGAAACGGTTCATGCTGGTGAGGAACCCCCGTTCGCTGGTCTGGCGGCAGACCGCCCCGCCGCTGCTGGTGATCGGCCTGGCGTTCTCGGCGGCGGCCGCGGCCGCGCGTCTGCCGTTCTGGTGGGCAATCCCGTTCTGCTATCTGGCTTTCCTGGCCGCGGGAACGGCAGTCGAGCTGGCGCGCCGCCGGGACCGGGCGGCCTGGCTGCTCCCCGTAGTGCTGCCGGTCATGCACCTGGCCTGGGGGATCGGCTTCCTGCTAACCCCCGTCCGGAGGTGAGGGCCCCTCCCAGATGAAGGCCCTGGCCAGGAAGGTGGCAATGTGGCCCCTGGTCAGCGTCGCCCCGGGGCAGAACACGGTTCCGTCCCCGCAGCCGATGGTCACCCCTTCTGCGGCGATGGCGTAGATGGCGCCCCCGTGGACGTGCCCCTCGGAAACGTCGTCGAAAGTGCGCCCGTTCAGCGAATCCAGCGGCTCGAGGCCCATCACCCTCATCAGGAAGGAAGCCATCTGCCCCCTGGTCAGGGAGTCGCGGGGGCAGAAGTTGGCGCCGTCGCCGCATCCCCTGGTGATTTCCAGCCCGGCCAGCGCGTAGATGGCCGGGGCGTGCGGATGGCTATCCGGTATGTCCGTGAACCTTCGCTCGACGTACAGGCTGGGCGGACCGCCGGGCCACAACGCCCTGGACAGGAAGGAGGCCATGGTGGCCCGGTCCACGTCGTCGTCGGGGCAGTAGGAGAAGCGGTCGTTGCTGCATCCCTTGGTGTATCCGGCCTCGTAGATCGCCTTGATCCCCTCTTCGTGGACCGAACCTGCGATGTCGTCGAACTCGGGCAGATCCTCGTATAGGTCCTCCGGCGTCTGGTCCGGCGCCGGCGCCTCGTCTTCCTCTTCCTCCGAGCCCTCGCCTCCGTCGACCGGCTCCTCGGGCTCTTCCGGCTCCTCGGGCTCCTCGGGCTCTTCCGGCTCCTCGGGCTCTTCCGGCTCCTCCGGTTCTTCCGGCTCCTCGGGCGGAACGGGTTCTCCGGGCGGCGCCGCCACCGCCCCCTCGACGGCGGTGACATAAGACGACTTGAGCCCCAGCCGGTACCGCAGCCACGCCCCGCCCACCGATGTGGAGGCCGCCTCCCCGTCGTCCGATCCCTCGAAACGCACCCTGGCCACCGAGGTGAGGGAGGGGCGGGCGGCCAGAGAGACGGAGGTCACCTCGTCCCATCCCAACAGCTCGGCTATGCGGGAAACCGGAATCGACCTGCGCCACGATGCGTGGGGGTTCCTCCACTGCGGATCGACGGCCCACGGGTCGCTGATCGGGGCCAGGTAGGGCCAGAGGCTGTTGGAAGGGGTTTCGCCGTCCCATCCGGTGAAGAACCCGAACCGGTTGCTGTTGGTAACCCCGCCCGACGAGGCGGAGAAGAAGGCCTGGATGACCCCGCCCTTGGTATAACGCTCCGAACTCGGCCCGCGGTAGGCGAGCACCCGGCCTGCGGTGTCCGCCACCGCCTTCACCCAGACCGAATGGGTCGGTTCGGTCTGCCTCCACCAGCCCAGATACACCTGATCGCGGGTGTTGTCGTACAGGTGGCACCAGCAGGCGTCCATCCGGGAGGGGGTGATCCCCGGATCCAGGTCGGGGTCGGTTTCCGAACGCTGCTCCGACTCGTGGGCCAGGAACTTGTAGGCGGCGTAGGTGCGGGACGCCACCGCCTGGGCTTCGTTGACGCCGACCGCCTTCCAAGAGGCGGAGATCTCGCCGATGCCACGCACGTAGTCCTCCAGGCCGATGGTCAGCACCACGTGGAACCCCACCTCCACCGGATCGTCGCGCAGCTTCAGCTCGCCGTGCCGGTACTCGCATTCGGCGGAGGACAAGGAGCATGGCCGGAGCCGATCCGGTCCGTAGCGGAGCCGCACCCCGTCCGCCTCCGGCCACGAGATCGAAGCCCGGCAGCTCCCCGCCGTTCCCTGGAGCTCCCCGTCTTTGAAAAAGCCGCATTCGCCGCGGCCGATGCGGCGGAACTCCCACCTCTCCCCCGCCTGCGGCTGCACGGATTTCGGGCAGTCCCCCTCGCCGTCCCCGGACAAACAGAGGTCGACCGGACCCCCCACCGGAGTGAACTCCAGCAGGCTGATCTGGGAGGCTATGTTGATCCAGAGGGGCGCGTCCAGGGTGGTGAGCAGGTCGTTGGGGAGGCTCAGATCCGACAGGGAGGCAGGCGCCGAACCGGGGTAGTAGTAGGCGGCGATGTCCTCCCCCTTCTTGGAGGGGTCTTCCCGGGCCTGGTTGTAAGCGCCCCACTGGCTCATGCCCACGCCGTGGCCCCACCCGGCGCCCTCGAAGGTGACGGTGTGATGGGCCAGGACGGGCGGCGCCGCCAGCGCCGTGTTGAGCATCGACGCAACCAAGGCCAGGGCCGCCGCCGGCCGAACGCGCCTGATCATCCAGGGCAGTCTATAAACAGGCGGCCTCTTTGCCGCGTCTATCCGGCCGGCGCAGCGCATCGGGGAACGCCGTCCCGGGGTCGAGGCCGGCGAAGCCGGGATCCCAGCCCCGGCGCACCGCCTCGGCCTGCCCGATGAAATAGTCGTCGTCCGACTCCCACGTATGGCCCATGCCGTGGCGCACCAGCACGTAGCCGAAGCCGTGGGTGCGGTAGACCGACCCGCCGGCCCGCCTAACGTCTTCGATCAGCGCCGCGTCCACCCCTCTCGGCACCTTCCTCCATCCTCCGGCCGCCTCCAGATCGCGGCGGGATATCAGCATGGTGCCCCCGGCGACCGTAACCAGCCTCGAGGCGGCCTCCCCCTTCCCGCAGAATCGGTGGAGGGTCAGATCGGGGCCGGGCAGATACACGAACTCGGCCCCCTTGGCCACCAGCTCCGCCCTCGAATACTGGCGGGCCAGGACAAGGTCCCAGACGTGTTCGGCGCTGTACAGGTCGTCGTCGTCCAGCTTGGTGAGCAGGGTTCCCTCCGCCGCCGACGACGCCAGGTTGAGCACCTCGCCGAAGGTCAGCTCGGCGCCCGCCGTCAGCACACGGACCGGAATAGGCAGGTCCGCCGCCCGAGCTTCTATGTCCGCTACGGCCTTGCCGTCGAAAGCGTCCCCGTGCAGCGCCAGCACCAGCTCCAGCTGCGGATAGGTCTGGGAAGCGGCGGCGGCCAGCACTTCGGGAACCAGGCCGGGGCGCTTGGTGGGCGCCAGGATCGAGACGTCGGCTAGGAGGGGCGGGCCGGGAAGTCCGGCCGCGATTACCTGCCGGGCGCGGGCGGGGAGGGAATGGCCGCGGAGCGCCGCCCGGCGCATGGCGATGCTGACGGCTTCCCGGCGGTCGAGGTCGGCCTCCAGGATGTCGGAAGCGGCCATCAACCCGTACAGCTCGGCGCCGAGCAGGGACTCCATCTCCGGATCCGGGTCGGTCAGATGCACCGCCACCCCCATGCCGGCCAGAGCCGCCAGGGCGCCTGCCCGGTCGGCTGGGCCGGAGTGGAACCCGGCCGCGTCCTGGAGGTGGTGGACCTGGAGCAGGGCGCGGCGGTCGCTGCGGTCCACCGTCCGCCGGGCGGAGGCGGCGGGGGGGAGCAGCTCGAGCGGACCGAGCGCCGCCGGCCCGTACTTCGGCTCCCGCACCCATCCGATCGGGTTGACCGTCAGCAGATCAAAGGCGGGCGCGGACCACCAGGGGGGCGACTCCGAAAGCGCCACGAAGGGAACCCCGGCCCCGGCGGCCGACTCCGGGGTGTCGGCCAGCACCAGATCGACATGCCGCCCGTCCAAAAAGCGGCGGACCCTGACGGAAGCCTCGAATACCCGCCCGGCCCGCGGCCCCAGGGCGACTATTTCGGCGCCCAGGGGATACTCCGCCCCCGAACCGCCCAGCCGACCGGCCTCCCGGGCCGGCAGGAGATCGCCGTCGGCGTGATAGCCCTTGCCGCGGAGGAGCCGCATCAGCCGGTAACGGGGCTCTTTTATCTGCTGAGGGAATTGAATCGTTGTTATGTTCCCGCGCCGGAGCCGCATCAGCCGGTAACGGCGCAGCCCTTCCAACCGCCGGCCTGCCGCGGCGGTGAACCATCTGAGAAAACCCCAGGCCTGGCGAAAGCTGCGCACCTGCCGCAGCTCGTACAACACCCGGCCGGCCTTCGATCCGGCCCCCCGCATCCGGCGGGATGCCCGACCGGAACGGAGCAACGGTCCGGGACCGGCCCCGGACCTCGACTCCTTCACCGGGACCGTCACCCGGGGGCCCCAGTAACCGATGCCTGCCGCGGAGCGCCGCGACCGATGCATCGCCCACGTCCTGATGATCGTCACCCGGGCGCCGTCTTCCATCACCAGCACCGCCGACACCGCATCCCCCAGCTCGTTGCGGAGCCTCGGAACCAGGTTCTCCACCACTCTGACGCCGGCCGGGACAAACGCGTGGAAGGCGGAGACGGGGAACTCTTCCAGGGCGTCGGCGGGTGAACCGAACCGGACCCTCGGATCGGGGCCCAGCTGACGGCGCAGCCACTCGAAGTCGGGGTCGTCCGGTCGGTCCTCGATCCGCAGCACCAGATCATGCGCCTGGCCCCCGAGGATCCGCTCGGCGGCCCGGAGGATGTCCATTACCCGCTCGGAGCCGGATTCCAGGGTGACCGCATACTGCGGAACCGTGAAGCTCCGCCCGCGTGCGTTGCCGCGGAATCCGTAGTGGGGTATCAGATGGGCGACCTTGGCCCGCTGATAGTCGAGGCTTTTCATCTCGCCCGCGCTGATCGAAGCACCCGCCCCCTGATGCCAGCAGAAGGCCGCCCGCTCGGGCGCCAGCAGCGCCCCCCGGGCATAGGCCCGGTATCCGAACTCGGTGTCCTCCGCCCCCCACCGGGTAAACGACTCGTCGAACCCACCCACGGCCTCGAAGAACTCCCTGGAAATCCCCAGGTTCCCCCCGGTCACCATCCTGAACAGGTCGTCGGCCTCGGAGGTGAGGCCTTCGGTCCTGTCCATGTGGAATTCGATCCACTCCGGGTGCTCCACCGCCCGGTCCGAGAACAGCTCCGCCAGCGAACCCCCCCGGCCCGCCACCATGGCGGCGTCCACCCCGTCCACCTCCACATGCGCCCGGAACCCCAGCGTCAACGCATCGGACAAAACATGATGCCAACGGGCGTGGGCGGCCAAACACCCCGCCTCGGGCATCATGTCACAATCAAGAAACACCAGGATGCCATGCCGGGCGGCCCCAGCCCCGGTGTTACGCGCCCTGGCCAACCCGAACCCGAGATCCTCCTGATGGACAACCCTCAGATCCAGACCGGTGCCCTCGGGGCGCTCCAGCGGGATCTTCGAACCGTCGTCCACCACGATCACCTCGAACAAATCCCGCGGATAGGTCTGCCCGGCCAGAGCCGCCAGAGTCAGATCCAGAGCCTCCGGCGCCTCGTAATAGGGAACCACCACCGACACCCCCAAAACGGGCTCGAACTCCTCGAGCGGCGGAACCGCAACCTTGCGCCAGTCGTTGCCCCGCACCGCCGCCGGCCGCGGACCGCCCGCCGCCTCCCGGGGCGGGAACTCCGAGGGGCCGGCGCCTTCGCCGTGCGGCCGCGGCGCAGCCGACGGCGGCAGGCCGCAGAACGCGGCGTCCCATCCATCCCGTACATCCTCGGCCTGATGCAGCAGGTAGCCGTCCTCCAGCCGGGCCGGGCGGTCGCGGCCGGCGGACACCAGCGCAAATCCGGTCCCGTGGGTGCGGTAGATCCGCCCCCCCTCCGACACCACATCGCGGGCGAGGCTTTCCAACACCCCGTCCGCCGCGCTCTTCCATCCTTCGACTTTCTCGAGGCGGCGGTAGGAGAGGAGCAGCGCTCCGTCCGCCAGGGCGGTGATCTTCTGGTAGTTCTCGCTCGGGCCGGTGAAACGGCGCAGCGTCCGGTCCATTTCGGCCAGGTACACGAACTCTGTCTCCTTGACCACCAGCTCGGCCTTCGAGTACTCGCGGGCCAGCACCAGATCCCAGATGTGCTCGGGGCCGTAGAGGTGGCGGTCGTCCATCACGGTGAGAAGGGCGCCGCGCGAGTCCCGCGCCGCCAGGTCGAGAGCGGCGTCGAGAGGCCGGGCGGCGTCCGCCCTGACCACCCGGACCGGGTGGGGTGCATCCGCCGGCGCGTGCTGCGCCTCCGGGCCGAAACCCTCGCCGTAGAGGATCAGCACCAGCTCCAGGCGCGGGTAGGTCTGGGAGGAGACCGCGGCCAGCAGGCCGGCGAGGAGGGCGGGGCGGCGGGCGACCGCCAGCACCGACACCTCTGTGAGCTCCGGCGGTTCCAGGGAAGCCGCCGCCGTGATCTGCCGGGCGCGGCTGCGGAGGGAATGGCCTCTCAGGGCGGCGCGGCGCATGGCGGTGCTGATCAGCTCCCGCTCCCCCTTGCCGGCGCCCCGGATGCCGGGGGAGGCCATCAACCCGTACAGTTCGGTTCCCAGCAGGGATTCCAGCTCCTGATCCCGGTCCTGGCCGGCCAGATGCACCGGCACCCCCCGAGCGGCCAGGGCGGCCAGGGCGGCGGCCCGCTCGACGGGGCCGGAGTGGAAAGCGGCCGTGTCTTCGAGGTGGTGGAGCAGGCGCAGCGTCCGGTAGTCCGCTCGTTTCACAGAGCGTTCGGCGGCGGCGCCGGGGGGAAGCATCTCGAGCGGGCCGAGCGCCCCCGCCCCGTACTTCGGTTCCCGCGCCCATCCGATCGGGTTTACGGCGTGTGGATCGAAAGCGGGAACCGAGATCTGCGGGGGCGTTTCGGTGAGCACCACCGCGGGGGTTCCGGCGGTCGGATCCTGGGCCGCCGCCTCCGGCGCGTCGGCCAGCACCAGGTCGATGCGGCGCTTGGCCCTGCGCCGGCCGTCCGGCGCCCGCCGGACCCGGGCGGAGGCCGCCAGCACCGCCGCCGCCCGATCCCCCCTCACCGCTATCTCCATTCCGAGGGGGTAATCGGCGGTCCGGTGCGGTGTGCGCCGCAGCATGAACCAGAACACCGCCTGTATCCGGCGCCGCGCCGCCCGCGCCGCCCATTTGACGAACCACCGGGCCTGTTTGGGGGTGCGGATCCGGATCAGGTTGCCGAACAACCGCTGCACCCCCCCGCGCCGCGCCCATATCGGCGACAGCATCTGCCCCGCCTCGTAACGGAGCCGGCGCCCTACGCTCCTGATGGTGCGGCGGCGCCAGGGGTTCATGTCGAGCACCATTTTTTTGGCCTTGACCGAAACCACCGCGCCCAGATCGGCGAGGTCCTTGCCGGAACGGCGCGACCGGCGCAGCGCCCAGGACCGGCTGATAGAAACCCGCGCGCCGCCCTCCAGCACCAGCACCGCCGACATCGCGCCGCCCAGCTCGTTGCGGAGCGTGTAGACCATGTTCTCCATCACCGCCGCCCCGGCCGGAACGGTGATGTGAAACGGAGAAGCCGGAAAGTCGTCCAGGGCGGCGCCGGGAGCGCCGAACCGGACGCGCGGGTCGGGACCCAGATGACGGCGCAGCCACTCGTATTCGGGGTCGTCCGGCCGGTCCTCGATCCGCACCGCCAGGTCGTGCATCCGGTCCCCTAGTATCCGCACGGCGGCGGCGAACAGGTCCACCGCCGGGGTTTCTCCGCTTTCTAGGGTTACTACGTGCTGGGGAACGGTGAAGGTCCGCCCCGGCGAATCGCGGCGAAAACCGCGGTGAGCGATCAGATGGGCGATCTTGGCCCGCTGGAAGTCAAGGCTTTTCCTCTCGCCCAGACTGGGAAAGGCGCCCGCCCCCTGATGCCAGCAGAAGGCCGCCCGCTCGGGCGCCAGCAGCGCCCCCCGGGCATAGGCCCGGTATCCGAACTCGGTGTCCTCCGCCCCCCACCGGGTAAACGACTCGTCGAACCCCCCCACGGCCTCGAAGAACTCCCTGGAAATCCCCAGGTTCCCTCCGGTTACAACCCTGAACAGATCATCGGCGGTAGAGGTGAGCTCATTGGTCCGCACCATATGAAACTCGACCCACTCCGGCCGCTCCGCCGGGCGGTCCGAGAACAGCTCCGCCAGCGAACCCCCCCGGCCCGACACCATGGCGGCGTCCACCCCGTCCACCTCCACATGCGCCCGGAACCCCAGCGTCAGCGCGTCTGACAGGACGTGATGCCAGCGGGCGTGGGCGGCCAGCCACCCCGCTTCGGGCATCATGTCACAATCGAGAAACACCAGGATGCCATGCCGGGCGGCCCCGGCCCCGGTGTTGCGCGCCCTGGCCAGCCCGAACCCGAGATCCTCCTGATGGACAACCCTCAGATCCAGACCGGTGCCCTCGGGGCGCTCCAGCGGAGTCTTCGAACCGTCGTCCACCACGATCACCTCGAACAGATCCCGCGGATAGGTCTGCCCGGCCAGAGCCGCCAAGGTCAGCTCCAAGGCCTCCGGCGCCTCGTAATAGGGAACCACCACCGACACCCCCAAAACGGGCGTGAACTCCTCGAGCGGCGGAACCGCTGCCTTGCGCCAATCGTTGCCCCGCACCGCCGCCGGCCGCGGATCCGCCTCCGCCCGGCTTTTCCGGGTAGACGCCTCTGCGCGGTTCACCGCACCAGCGCCTTCCCGGGGATCAGGCGGTAACGGCCTTCGGAGATCAACGCCTCCTCCATGGATTCTTCGGGGATGTGGCCGGGGATGCGGTCGGTGCGCACCAGCACCAGATCGTGCGCATCCAGTAAGTCGAGCGAGTCGGCGTCCAGCGTCCAGACCGGCTCGTCCAGGTAATAGGATACCCACCTGGGGGAGCCGATGCCGGCCGCCACCCACATCAGCCCCGGCCTCGGCGCCTGCGCCGCCTGTTCCATCACCAGCCCGGCGGCGGCCGGAGCGGTCAGGTAGGTCTCGCGCACCGGCCCGGTCATCACCCCGTACAACGACACGGCCAGCGCCGCCGCCCACACCGCCCCCACCGCCCGGGCCGCCCGGTCGTCTACCAGTATCCGCCGCGCCGCCTCGATCAGCGCCGCCAAGCCGATGGTTATCGGCGCCAGCCAGGGAAAGTTCCAGAGCAGGTGGACCCAGGCGCCCTGCTGGAGGCCGAAAGTCCACGCGGCCGCCACGCCCAGGGTGACGGCGGCGGGAACCCTGGTGCGGCGGTCGATCAGCCCCGCCAGCAGGGCGAACGGGGCCAGCGCCCGAAACCACACCGGCGTGAACATGGAAGCGAACCGCCACTGGCGGGCCAGGAAATCCCCGAACGCCCCCCTGGTGGTGTCGACCCGGTTGGACACCGTGCTGCCCAGCTCGCCCAGGTCGGTGGAGTTGAGCAGCCAGGCGGCGGTGGCCAGCGCTCCGGCCAGGGCGCCCGCCGCCATCCACAGGCTGATCGGCGCCCGGCCCTTGGCGGCCAGCAGCCACAGCACCAGCAACCCCGCGGCCGCCATGGCGATCCACGACTGCATGGCGGTCAGCCCGGCCAGCACCGCGGCGGCCGCCGCAGCGGCGGGGGGCGGGTCGGGCGCTTCCCGCAGGTAGGCGACCGCGGCCGCCAGGGCAACGATCAGGGAGAAGCCGACCCCGATCCTCCCGTACACGTAGTAGAAGCCGGTGACGGCCATGCAACCCACCGCCAGCAGGACCGCCCCCCATCCGATCCCTCTGATTCGCAGCAGGGCGGCCATGAACAGCACCGTGGCCGCCCCCACCAGGAAACCCACCGCCCGCAGCCCCAACAGGGTGTCGCCGAACAGACCGACGGAGAGGATGGTTGCGAAGGTCTGAAGGGGCGGATGATGGGCGTAGGTAACAGCCTCCCTGGGGGGCACCTCCCCCGGGCCGACCCCGTACTCGGTTCGAATATACGGCGCGATCGACGCCCCGTAGCCCGACTCCGCCGCCCCCTGCTCCCAGAAGTTGCGGGCATGGAGGCCGAAGCGGGCCAGGATGCGCCCGTCGTCGCTGTCGCCCAGCGGAAGGTAGAGGTCGGGCAGCCACACCGCCAACACGGCGAGGGCGATCAACACCGCGGCGGTCCAGCCCGACATGAGACGCCCCGCCGTCCAGGGGCGTGAAGTTTTCATGGGCGGGCATTGTATGTACCGGCGGCCAGCCTGCCGTCTTCTCCCCCCGCGCCGCCCCATCCCCGGCCCGCCGCCGGATGCCGGCGCCCGACTCAACACCCGCTCAACCCAACAAAAGGCGGGGCAGGCGGCAACCCCGGCGCCCCGTCTCCCATGCCGGCGCCGGTCTTGAAATCACGGAATGACAAAAAAATCCGTCGGATCCGCCTACAAGGGTATTGACTATGTCGCACCGATGCCGGATAATGAAGAAGCTGCAATCACCTCCGGTCCGCAGCCGGCGCAGACCGTGACAGGGATCATCCTCCGAACGCGACCCTGCCGGGTACTGACCGAACGCGTCCGGAAACAAGGTGGAGGCGGTGGGGGCCGGGCCCGCGAAGCGGGGCGAGGGGCGCGGCGTTTTTCGCGTTCTTGCCGGGGTCCGGGGGTGGGATAGGGGCTTGACCAGGGATGGGATAGGGCTTGAACAGTGGGTTCGCAGAAAGGGTTCGGATACGCTGTGTTGTGTTTCCTTGCAAAGGACGACCGGGGCCAAGAGGATGCACGGACAGAGGATGCCTTCGCCGTTCCGTCGGCGGGCGCAGCGCCCCGCCGCCCATGCTCATCAGGCAACACCATCCGACAGTTGCTTGCGCCTGGACACCTTCGGGCTCCCTATCCGCGCACGCTCTTGTTCTGGAACAGGCCCCCGCAGATCGAGCATGCCGTTGCCTCGTATGGACGGCTTACCCGTCATGTTCAACCCGGAGGGCGGCACCGGTCACCAGGGCGTAGCGGCCTCTCTGCGCGTATGGTTCGGGAACCGGATCCATCCACCGGGGGGGCTGATCAAGGCGGACCAGCACCAGCTCGGTATTCCCTACGGCTTCGTTCTCGACCGCCGCGGCGGTCGCCTCGGACACCGGCAGGTCCCAGTAGTAGCTCACCCACCTGGGCATCGGATCCACCCCCTCCGCCACCCAGGCGGTACGCTGGCCGGGGGGCGGGCCGACCTCCCGAATGAGCGCCCCGGCGTCGGAGAGCCCCCGGAAGTAGGCGTCCCGGTAGTCCGGGAGGCGGGCGAAACCGAGGGCGGCCGCCGACACCAGCACCCCCGCGCCCGCCCACACCGCCGCCCGGCGGGCCGCCGGATGCCCCGCCGCCCGGTCCAGCACCGCCGTCCAGCCGAGGAACACCGGAACCAACAGCGGATAGGTCCAGTAGTCGTGGACGAGGGCGGCGCCGGGGGCGGCCAGGGTCCAGATTCCCAGGGCGGCCAGGAGAGCGGCGGCCGGTTTCCGGGTGCGGCGATCGAACAGCGCGGCGGCCAGCGCCGGGGCGATCATCCACCGAAACCACCAGGGGAACAGGGACCCGTAGAACCATCGGTAGTTCTCGACCAGAGCAGACCATTCCGGCCACCGGAACCGGGAGGCGGCGTGGCCGGCCAGTTCCGACGCCCCGCCCGCCGCCAGCACCCAGGCCAAGGCGGCGGCCGCGCCCGCCAGGCCGGCCGCCCCCGCCCGGACCGCGGCCTTCCGCCTCTCGGCGCCCCGCATGCCCGCTGCGGCCGCCAGAACCGCCAGAACCGCCCCCATCCAGGACGAGAAGGCGGCGGCGCCCGAAGCGGCCGCCAGCAGACCGCGGCCCTTTCCGGTTCGTTCCCATCGGACCCACAGCGCCGCCAGCGCCGTCATGATCGACATCCCCAACCCGAGCCGGGCGTAGATCCAATACATGGGAGTGGAAACCGTCAACGCCAGCGACAGAACAGAAGCCCCCGCCCCCAGGCCGAGTTCCCGCGTCAGCCACAGCATGCCCGCAACGGTGGCCAGGCCGGCCAGGTAACCCGCCAGATGGAGCTGCCACTCTCCCGGGCCGAAGACCCCGCCGGCCAGCGCCTGCAGCACGTTGAGCAGCGGAGGATGGTGGGCGTAGGGAGCATCGGAGTAGGGCGCCAGGGAAGCCAGCCAATCGGACCCCGCCCACCCGTGCTCGAGGAAGTTGCGCACGTGCAGGCCGAACCGCCCGTTGATGCGCCCGTCATGGCTGGCGCCCAGCGGCAGGAACAGCAGCTCCCACCAGCCGACCGCCAGAACCGCCCCCACTGCCGCCCCCCCGGCTGCCCTGATCAGGGCGCCCCCGCCCGCCGGAGCCGGGATTCCACCGTCCTTCACCGGCCTGAGCCTAATTGTGCGGGCCCCGGCGACCGATGAGGACCCCTCCGATGGCCTGCGAAGAGGCCGAAAGCGCAAACACCGCTGCCGGATTCCGGAGCCTGCGGCGGTCGTCTGTCCCCGGATCTCTCCCGGTCGGCGGCGGTCCCGGGGCGGGCCGATAACCCCCGTACTTGCCGCCGGGCGCTCCGGCTATCAAACTTGCGGGTGTGGTTAATGAAGAACCCGCCGGCGGGGCGGTTGCTCCGTCGGTGGATGTGAGCATCGTGCTGCCGGTCTTCAACGAGGCCGGGCACCTCGCCGAGGAGATACGGCGGATCGGGGAGGCGATGGACGCCTCGCCCTACCGCTACGAGATCGTGGTGGTGGACGACGGCTCCACCGACGGCGGGGTGTCCGGGCTGGTGAGCGCGGCGGGCATGGAGAAGGTGCGGTTCGTCCGCTTCGAGCAGAACCGGGGGTCGGGGGCCGCCCGCCGAGCCGGGACCTCCCTGGCGCGGGGCGAGGCGGTGGTCTGGACCGACGCCGACATGACCTACCCCAACGACCTGATCCCCCAGCTGGTCGGCCGCCTGGCCGGATGGGACATGGTGGTGGGCGCCCGGCAGAGCGAAGGCGGCAACCGCAGGCTGCTGCGCGTCCCCGCCAAGTGGGCCATCCGTATGCTGGCCTCCTTCCTCACCAAGACCAGGATCCCCGACCTCAACTCCGGCTACCGCGCCTTCCGCCGGACGGTGGCCGGCCAGTTCCTGCACCTGCTGCCCGCAGGGTTCAGCTGCGTTACCACCCTCACCATGAGCTTCCTCTCCAATGGATACTCGGTGTGTTACACCCCCATCGACTACGCCCCCAGGGCGGGGGAATCCAAGTTCCATTGGTGGAAGGACACCTCCCATTACATAAAGCAGGTGATCAGGATGGTGCTCTTGTGGAATCCGCTGCGTTTCTTCGCCCCCCTCTGCGGCGTGCTGGGGGCGGCCGGGCTGATCAAGCTGGTGTACGACCTGGCCACCAAGGACCTGCGGGTGGCGACCAACACCGTGGTGCTGCTCATGTCGGCGGCGGCGGTGGCCCTGACGGCCCTGGTGTCCGACATGCTCGTGCAGATCAACCGCCCCCGCGACATGGCGCTCCCGGCCGTCTCGCCCCCGGACGCGCCGCACCCGCCCCCCGAAGACCGCCCCGGCGGCTGAACGGGCCGGGCGGGCCGCAGGATCAGGCGCAGGGACAGGACAGGCCCCCGATGCCCCGCCGGATAGCCGTCGCAGGCTGGATAGGTTCGGACAACCTGGGCGACGAGCTGATCCTGCGTTCGCTCATCCGGTCGCTGCGCGCCCGCGGGGCGGCGCCGGTGGCGGTCTCGATCGACCCGGCGGGCACCCGCCGCCTCCACGGCATAGAAGCGGTGCGCCACCGCTCCCCCCTCGACACCCCCGGCCTGGGGCGGGCGCTGGGCCGGATGGACGGGCTGGTAATCGCCGGAGGGCTGATCCAGACCGAGACGTCGGTATGGAACATCCCCTTCCACGCCGCCCGGTGGCGGGCCGCCCGGAGGATACCGGGAGCGGCGGTCGGCTTGGGGGTGGGGCGGGTGGACGGCGCCCTCCCGGCCCGGATCGCCCGCCGCGCCCTGCGCCGGATGGAATCGATAGCGGTGAGGGATCGCGCCTCCGCCGACCGGCTGGCTGGCTGGGGGCTGAGGGGCGTGAGGGTGGGAAGCGATCCCGTAATAGGAGAGGAGGCCCCCCCGGCAGACCCCGGCGATACGATGTGCGTGATCCTGAGGCCTGCCAACCGCGGAGGGATGCGGACCGCGTCCGCGGCGGCCGAGGCCGGCCTTCCGCCCGACCCCCGGACCGGCGGGATGGCCGCAGCCCTGGACGCAGCGGCCGGCGCCGCCGGACTGTCGATCCGGTTGGTGGCCTTCCAGAAAAGCCGCGACCTGCCCGTACTGCGTTCGGCGGCCCGCCGGCTCCGTTCCGATGCGGCCATCTCCGCCCCCGGCCTCGACGACGTGCTCCGAGAGGTGGGCAGGAGCCGACTGGTGATCACCATGCGTTACCACGGCGCCATCGCCGCCCTGCTCCACGGCCGCCCGGCGGTGCTGCTCGACTACTCCCCCAAAATGGCGTCCCTGGCGTCCGAGGGGGGCGGATGGGCGCCGCTGGCTTCTCCCTTCCCCTCCGAACCCGCCGTCCTGGTGAAGGCGGTAGAGCGCGCCCTGGCCGGCCGAGGACGCGCCGCCGAAGTGAGGGGCATGCTGCGGGAGCGTCTGGCCGAGAACGACCGGGCCCTGGATCGGGCGGCGGGATAGCGGCATGGACGGAACGAACCGCCGGGCGGGTCTGCAACGGCTGCTGAAAGGGGTGCGGGCCGCATACATGGCGGGGCTGGCCGTCATCATCGTCTGGGTGGTGCGTTCCAGATGGACGGAGGTGGCGGAGCTGCTGCGCGGCGCCCGCCCGGTGCTCATCGCAGCCTCTCTGGCGTCCAGCTTCGGGATGATATGGATAGGCGCCTGGTTCTGGACGGTGAGCCTCCGCATCCAGGGCTGCCGGGCGGCGCCCTCGGAGGTGTTCGGCAAGGCCCTGCTGGCCGCTTCCCGCTCCCTGCTCGCCCGATACATTCCCGGCTCGGTGTGGTTCGCGGTGGGGCGGGTCGGCCTGCTCCGCCGCGCCGGACTGCCGCTGGGTCCGCTGAGCGCCACCGCCGTACTGGAGATGGCCACCAGCCTGACCGTGGTAATCATCAGCGGCTTGGCGGTGTTGGGCGTTTCCGGCGCCGCGCCCGGCGGGGCGGCCTGGATGATCACCCTGGCGCTCGTCCTGCTGGCCGCCGCCTCCCCCGCTCTGAGCGGGCGGGTCGCGGCCTGGTGGGCGGCGCGCCGGGGAGTCGAGTTCTCCCTCACCTGGCGCGGGTACATGCAGCTGATCGCCGTCAACGTGGTCTTCTGGGGATGGTCGGCCTTCACCTTTCTCCTGTACCTGCGGGCCTTCCCTTCCGCCGACCCCTACCGCACCGCCCTGGTGACAGGCGGCTTCCTCCTCACCTGGGGCGCCGGGTTCCTGGCGCCCTTCGCCCCGCAGGGAATCGGCGTGTTCGAAGTTTCGATGACCGCCGTCCTGTCGGCGGAAGCAGTGGCGGGCACCGCCGTGGTCCTGGGCGGCTACCGCCTGGTCCTCCTGGCCAGAGACCTGATCGCCGCCCCCGCCGCCGAACTGGTAGCCGCCCGCCGCGCCCGGCGCGGCCCCCGCCCCCGCCCGGACCCCGAAACCCCCGGCTGACGGTTATCCGCCCCCGCCTCACGGGGGGAAAACAGGCCCGGCCTGCGGCGCCCGGCTATTCCGGCGATGGAAGGGGCGGGTTGTTGGTGCGGTCGGCCCAGGAGACCAACAACACCACCAGCACCGCCGAGCCGACCGCCAAGAGGGTCGGCGCCGCCCAGTCGGCGCCGGGGGCTCCGAGGCCGGTGTCGCCGCCCAGACCGTCCGGCCACGGCCACAGGATGCGGAACGATCCGAGCATGAGGCCGACCATGACCGCCACCACCAGGTCGTGCCAGCGGTCGAGAAGCCACTCGAGGAACCGCGACAGCACCGCCAGGCCGAACGCCCATCCGCCGTAGTAGACGGCCAGGGTGGGGAGGTGTATCTCGTCGATGGCGGCCAGCACGTTCTGGTACATCCCGACCGCCAGCAGCAGGAACGATCCGCTGATGCCCGGCAGGATGAAGGCGCACACGGCCATGATTCCGGCGCCCAGGAAGACGTACCAGGCGGGGTCGGTCACCACCGCCGACGACCGGAAGCCGAACAGGTAGAAGGCGGCCGCGCCCACCGCGGCGATGGCGGCGGCGTGGAAGGCGGAAGGGGCGCGCATGATCCGCCAGGCCACCACCACCGACCCGGCGATCAGTCCGAAGAACACGGCGGCGGTCCTGATCGGGTAGTTGCGCAGCAGGGCGCCCACCACCCCGGCCAGGGAAAGCAGCGCCAGCACCGCTCCGGCCACCACCGTGATCAGGAACCACCAGTCGGTCTGTCTCATGGCTCTGACCGCCCCCCGGAGGTCGGCCCGGAGGAACCGTGAAACCGCCGCCGAGGCGCCCCCGATGGCGGCCAGCAGTCGAAGGTAGATGCCGGTCACCAGCGCCACCGTGCCGCCCGACACCCCGGGTATCAGGATGGCGGCCCCTATGGCGAAGCCGCGCAGGGCGATCAGGAACAACCCGCCGGGCGAGGGCCGGACCGGGCGGCCGCCGTCGGTGGGCGCCCCCGCGCCGTTCATACCGAGAACCTGATCAGGAGGACGTCCCGGTCCCGCACCGTGTAGTCCTTGCCCTCCACCCTGACCGACCCGGCGGCTTTGGCGGCGGCCCACCCGCCGTGGCGGATCACCTCGCCGACGGGGGCCGCCTCGGCCCGGATGAACCCCCTCTCCATGTCGGAATGGACCCTGCCGGCGGCCTTGCGGGCGGTGATGCCGCCGGCGACCGGCCACGCCCGGCTCTCCCTGGAGCTGAGGGTGTAGAAGCTGATCAGCCCCAGCGCCCGGTAGACGGCCCCGACCAGGGCGGCGGCGGCCCCCTCCCCCAAGCCCAGGCCCTCCCTCATCTCTTCACGCTCGGCGGGATCGAGGCGGGACAGCTCTTCCTCGAGAAGGGCGGGGGCGGCCAGCACCGGATCGCCCGGAGGGACGGTTTCCCGCAGGCGGGCGGCGGCGGGGGCGGGGGCGTCCTCGGCGGTGTTGATCACCCAGATGCAGGGCAGCAGGGTCAGGGGCGCCATGTCCCGGAAGGCCCGCAGCTCCGGCTCGGACCAGGGGCGGGTGCGCAGGGGGGTTCCCTCTCCCAGCAGGCGGGCGGCCCGGGCAACCGCTTCGGCGGCGGGGCGCAGGGCGGGGTCGGCGGAGGCTTCCTTGGCGATCCGCCCCCGCCGCCGGTCGAACACCTCGAAGTCGGCTAGGGCCGCCTCCATGAGCAGATCCTCGGCCTGGGAGACGAAGTCGGCCGGGTCGCCGTCCAGGGCGGCGGGCGCCAGGTCGGAGCGGTGGCCCCGCAGCACCATCGCCATCGCGTCCATCTCCTTGCCCCAGCCCGGCCCCCGGCCCGACCCGGGTCGGACCGCCGGATGATCGTGCAGCTCAACGGCGGCCGGGGCGGTCTCGCGCGACCCCTCCAGCGCCGCCGCCTGCTCGAGCAACGGATCGGAAACCACGAGGACGCCCGGGTTGGGGGCGGTCGTGGTGTAGGGGTGGGGGGCGGCCGGGGCGTCGAGGCCGGTCAAGGCGTTGAAAAGGGTCGTCTTGCCGGAGTTGGGGAAGCCATGCAGGCCGACTCGTACCATGCGGAGCGGCAGGATAGCCGAAGGGCGCCCACCACCCTGTTGCCATCCGCCGCCGGAAGCATCCCGCGCCGCAGCAAGTCCGGCCGGCTCAAGGAGCGGAGAGACGGAATCCGGCATAGACAACCGGCGCCGCCCGCCGGTCCCGCCCACCCCGACCGCAAACCCGCCCAGCCGGCGAAAAACTCCCGCCGCCGGCCTTCTTTCCCCGCCATAATTCCCTGCCAGAAGGTACTTTCCTGAATCCCGGCGACCCCGAAATCGCGAAAACCCCCGCGCCCCGCCCGGCTCCGCCGGGTTGCCCTCCCCCGCCGCCGCCACCTTGAAGAATCCCGCTGCGGGCCGCGTGGGGCCGCCCCGGTCCGAGAAGCCGGCCGGGCGAGATCCGTGAATCGATTACCGCCGCCTCTCTAGAAACCCACAGCGGTGTTTGTGCTTTGGTCTTCTTCTTTATACAGCATTTTCGGCCTGCCGTATAGGGGGTTGTTCGAGAATCTTTTCGCGAGCTCATGAATGGGGTCTCGAGGCGGCCGGCCCGGCAGATGCCGCCTGCGGCCCGCTGGGGCTGACGGAGAGGAGCGGGATGTCCTACGATTCTCCTATGCGGGCGGCGGTCATCGGGGCAGGTTCGTGGGGGACGGCCATTGCGTGCCTGGCCTCCGCCGGCGCCGAGGTTTCGTTGTGGGCGAGGCGGGCGGCGCTGGCCGAGCGGATCAACACCGACCGCGAGAACCCCGACTATCTGGCGGGGTTCCCGCTGCCGGCGGCGGTGGCGGCCACTTCGAGGCTGGACGAGGCGCTGGAGGGGGCCGACCTGGTGATGATGGCGGTGCCCTCCCACGGATACCGGGCGGTGCTCGACCGGGCCGGGGGCATGATTCCCGCCTCCATCCCCGTGGTGAGCCTCGCCAAAGGCATCGAGACGGGCACCGGCATGCGGATGTCACAGGTAACCCTGGAGGTGCTGGAAGGCCACGACCCCGATGCGGTGGGCGCGCTGTCCGGCCCCAACCTGGCGCCCGAGATCATGAAAGGCCAGCCGGCCGCCGCGGTCATCGCCGTCGGGGACCGCGAGGCCGCCCGCCGGATCCAGTGCCTGTTCGCATCCCCGAGGCTGCGGGTGTACACCAACCCGGACGTGATCGGGGTGGAGACGGCGGGCGCCGCCAAAAACGTCATGGCCATCGCGGCGGGGGCCGCGGTCGGGCTGGGGTTCGGGATGAACACGATGGCCGCCCTGGTAACGAGGGGCCTGGCCGAGATGACCCGTCTGGGCATCGCCTTGGGCGGCCGGGCGCTGACGTTCGGGGGGCTGGCGGGAGTGGGTGACCTCATAGCCACCTGCGGCAGCCCCAGCAGCCGCAACAACCGGGTGGGCCTCCAGCTCGGCAGGGGGAGGGGCATCGAAGAGATCCTGGCAGAGACCAACATGGTGGCCGAGGGGGTGAAGACGACCGGGGCGGTGCTCGGCTTGGCCTCCCGGCACGGCGTGGAGATGCCAATAGCCGCGGCGGTCGGGCAGATCCTCTACGAGGGGGTAACGGTGCGGAAGGCCCTGGCCGAGCTGATGGGCCGGTCGGCCAAGGCGGAAGGACACGGAATCGTCATCTGACACGGCCCGCATCCGGATGGCCGCGGTCTGGCCCCGCCTCCCGGCTGTAGCCCTGCCGTAGAATGTCTCACCGCCGGTATACATTGAGGGAGTCCGGGGAGCATCCGCCAGACACCGGACACCGGACAAGGAGACACGATGACCAGCCAACTCGACTCCCCGCACCCTCTCAACCGCCACATGGTGATCGCCGACAACCTGGATCTGCTGAGGGCCATGGACAACGAGACGGTGGATCTGATCGTCACCGACCCGCCGTTCGCCAAGAACTACGCCTTCACCGGCAAGCTGAAGCCCCCTCTGAGCGCCGAAGAGCTGGCTCTGGAGAAACAGACCCTGGCCGGCTGGGGGATCCACGACCGCGCCGCCGCCGACAAGGCGAACATCGAATGGCCCGACAATGGAGATGCGACCGCCCGGTTCTCCGACATCTGGACCTGGGAGAAAGACATCCACGAGGAGTGGCTGGACAAGATCGAGGCGCAGCACCGGGCGGCGGCGAAGGTGATCGACGCCGCCCGGTATTCGCACTCGGACGGACACGCCGCCTACCTGTCCTACATGGCCATCCGGCTGGTCGAGATGAGAAGGGTGCTGAAACCGACCGGTTCGATGTTCCTGCACTGCGACCCGACAGCCAACTCCTATCTGAGGCTCGTATTCGATGCGGTGTTCGGAGCGAACAACTTCCGCAACGAAATCGTATGGTCGTATAAAACCGGCGGGGCTTCACGCACCAGTTTCTCCAAGAAACACGACACCATATTTTTCTATTCAAAAAGCAACGAATGGACCTATAATAAACCGAAGGAAAAGTCGTACACAAAGTCCAAGTCGCGCAAACCCGGCGTGGTCAATTACGGAGGAGGCCAAGCAGAGTTCTTTCAAGACGAACGCGGGGTTTACAACTGGGTGAACATGCGGGACGTGTGGAACATCCCCTATATAGGCAGCACCGATCCGGAACGCACCGGCTACCCCACTCAGAAGCCGGCGGCCCTCGCCGAATGCATCATCAGGGCCTCCTCCAACCCCGGCGATGTGGTGTTGGACCCGTTCGCCGGGTGCGCCTATGTTCCGGTGGCGGCTGAGCGGCTGGGCAGGCAGTGGATAGCATGCGACATCAACCCGCGCGCCATGACCGTGGTCAGGCGGCAGTTCAACAAGTTCCATTACGCGGTGGACGGCCGCAGCCCCGATCTGGAAATGGAGCAAGGCCGACAGACCGCCCTGATCGCTGACGCCGACATCCGGATAATCCGGCCCGACGGCATACCGGAGCGGGCGACCCGGGATCCGGCGCCGGCCGCCGCCATGAGGCCACGCGAACGCAGGTACAAGGTTCCGGCGTCCGATATACCGGCCCGGGAAATGCTGGTCATGCTGTTGGAGCTGTCCGGCTATCAGGCCTGGTGCTGCGGGTTCGCCAACCGGCGGCCGGACGGGTCGGTCATCCGGCGGCCCGTCAACTTCCATCTGGACCACATCGATCCGAGGTCGGCGGAGGGTTCCAACCGGTTGCCCAACCGGGCTCCGCTCTGTCCGCATCACAACCAGCAGAAGAGGGACCGCCGGATCCCTCTGGACGAGTTCCGCCGCGAAATCATCGCCGCCGGAGAGCTCCAGGTTCCGGAGGGCGACCTGATCAATCTGACATGGGCGAGGGAAAAGACGCTGGATCTGTACCTCGACCGGGCAGGCGGGCGCCGGGTCTCCCCCCTCCGGCGCGAAGAACCGGTATGATGCCTGCATGACCGCTCAACTGCGCATCTACGACCTGAAGCCCGGCGTGCTCGAGGAGTTCGCGGCCAAGGTGGACGAGGAGCTCCTGCCGATCCGCCTGGACCACGGCTTCCGGCGGGAAGGCCCCTGGCTGGTCGAGGAGGCCTACCAGTATGTGTGGATCGCCCACTACGACGGCGAGGGGACCTTCGAGGAGGCGGCCGAGCGCTACTACGCCGACCCCCGCCGCGGCGAGATGTCGTTCGACCCCATGGACTACATCACCAACGTCGACGCCAGGATGCTGACCGCTCTATAGACATTACGGTGCGGAAGGCCTTGGCCGAGCTGATGGGCCGGTCGGCCAAGGCAGAAGGCCGCGGGATCGTCCCTCTCCCGTAGAATGTCACACCCCCGGTGTACGCTGAGGCGGCCAGAACACCCATAAGGCAAGGAAACCGCGATGACCAGCCAGTTCGACTCCCCCCACCCTCTGAACCGGTGCATGGTGATAGCCGACAACCTTGAACTGCTCGAAGCCATGGACAATGAAACAGTGGATCTGATAGTGACCGACCCGCCGTTCGCCAAGAACTACGCCTTCACCGGCAGGCTGAAACCCCCTCTGAGCACCAAAGAGCTGGCTCTGGAGAAACAAACCCTGGCCGACTGGGAGATCCACGACCGCGCCGCGGCCGGCAAATCGAACATCGAGTGGCCCGACAACGGAGACGCGACCGCCCGGTTCTCCGACATCTGGACCTGGGAGAAAGACATCCACGAGGAATGGCTGGACAAGATAGAAGCGCAACACCTAGCAGTGGCCAAAGTCATTGACGCCGCCCGATACTCCCATTCCGACGGACACGCCGCCTACCTTTCCTACATGGCCATCCGCATCATCCAGATGCATAGGGTGCTGAAACCAACCGGACTGATGTACTTGCATTGCGACCCCACAGCCAACTCGTATCTGCGGCTGGTGATGGACGCTGTCTTCGGGCAGATCAACCTTCGCAATGAAATGACTTGGACCTATGGCAAGATGTCTAATGCAATCAAAAACTTCGCTAGCAATCATGACACTATTCTGCGTTATTCTAAATCTGATGACTACACCCATAATCCAGTCAAAAAGGCAGAAAGTGAATATAGAAACCGATACAAGCGATTTCTTAGCAACAACAAGGTTTTGTACGGTAGTGTCAAGAACAGCAATGATAAGCTGATCTTGGGAAGAGTCAAAAAGGTAACAAAAGAACTAGGTAGAGAGCTGGTAGATACCGATATTCTGTTTAACTTCGACAAAGAGTTCAAAAAACAGGATGATGTGATCTACCTTTCTCATATAAAGGGGAACCATCCCGAGAAAACCGGTTACCCCACCCAGAAACCGGTCAGGTTAGCAGAAATCTTTATCTTGTCGTCTTCTAACCCCGGTGATGTGGTGCTGGACCCATTCGCCGGATGCGCCTATGTACCGGTGGCGGCGGAACGCATGGGTCGACAGTGGATTGCCTGTGATATAAACCCCCGCGCCCTGACCGTGGTGAGGCGGCAGTTCAGCAAGTTCCATTATGCCGTGGATGGACAGAACCCGAATCTGGCGATGAAAGAAGAAGGAAGCCAGACCGCCCTGATAGCCGACGCCGATATACGGATAATCCGGCCCGGCGATATTCCCGAACGAACGACCCGAGACCCGATATCGACCGTCACTATAAAACGGCGCGAACGTCAGTTCAAGCAACCCAGCAGCGATATACCTAAAGCCGAGATGCGTAACTTCCTACTGAAACTGTCAGACTGGCGGTGCTGGACGTGCGGATTCGCCAACACCTTCGAAGCCTCGCCAGGGGTGTACAAGCTGGATAGATCTGCGGATAATTTCGTTCTCGACCATGTCATACCCGTATCTCAGGGAGGAGATCACCAGATCACCAATCGGGCCGCCTTGTGCCCCTCCTGCAACAACCGCAAGAGCGGACGGGACATCACCCTCACCGCCTTCAGGGACGAGAACTCCCAGGAGGGCCGCCTCCGGGTGGCCTCCATCGGCCTTCTGGTGGACCTGGCCCGTGCCAGGCACAAAGCCCTGGAATACTATGTAGAATACCGCAACAAACGGTTACAGTCGAATTGAAATGAGCATCCAACTGGTCCGTTACCGCGTCCAGATACGGCCTTTCACGGGATCAAGAAGAGCAAGGAGAGAACGCGCTCTCGGCGTTACCGAGCTTCTTGTCGCCTTCAGCCCGTGAACCAAGCAAGAACGGCCCTGTGCTTTCACATACGGTTACGCAGATCCGCCGGATACCACCCTTGAGTCGCCGGTAGTGCTGTCGTTGTCGAGCTCGATCAGGTCCTCGATGCGTTCGCGGACTTCGGAAACGTGGGAAACCACCATCACCAAGCGTTGCTCGCGGTCGGACACCAGCGATTCTATGCCTTCCATTGCGAGGTCCAGGTGCTCGGGGTCGAGGGTGCCGAACCCCTCGTCGAGGAAGAAGGCGTCCAGGCGGCCTCCCCTCCTGCCGACCATCTCGGCCAAACCGAGCGACAGCCCGAGCGAGGCCAGGAAGGTCTCGCCGCCCGACAGGCTGTCCGCCCGCCGCACCGCCTCCGCCGCGTTCAGGTCCATCACGTCGAACTTCCCGTCCTCGGTGAAGCGGTAACGGCCCGACGACAAACGTTCGAAGTGCTCGGACCCCAGACCGGACAGCAAGGCCATCTCCTCTTCGAGCAGGAAGCGGATAAACCTGGAATCGGTCAGGTCATCGACCAGCCTGCTGTTCAGCCGGACCTTTCGCTTGCAGTCCTTTATCTCTGCCTCCAGGTCTTCCAGGCCGGCCAGCAGCTGCTCGTCCTGTTCGACCGTTGCCCGTATCAGGCCGCATGCGGCGCCGACCGCGGCCAACGACTCCCCTATCGAACCCTCGACGTCGTGCTCGGCCCGCAGTGCGGCCAGTCGGTCGGAATCCGCTTTAGCCTTGGCCTGCTCCGCCTCTATCGTCCGTTCAAGGCCGGAAGTAATCCGGTTCCATTCCTGGTGAAGGGCGGTCAGCGCCGATCCGACCGCCTCGTGGTCGTCCTTCGGGATGTCCGTGTCGGTTCCCAGCAGGGCGGCGGTAACCCTGATCCGGGTTTCCAGATCCGATACAAAGCTCTGCGCCTGCTTTTCGTCTGCCGCGGCTTTGTTGAACCGGCCCAGCTTGGCCTCCCGGTCCCGGCGGGCCCCGGCCGCCTCGCTGCGCAGGGCTTCCAGGGCGGCCCGCGCCGCCTCCAGAAGGGCGGCGGGGTCGCCCTCGCCCAGAAGGGCCTCTATCTCGGCGCGGCTGCGGTCGAGCAGGGCGCGCCGCTCCGCCTCCGACTCCCGCGCCGCCTCGACCCGGCGGCGGGAATCGGCCAGGCGCTGTTCGGCGGCTTCAAGAGCCGCTTTGCCGGCCTCCACCCCCCCTGTTGCGGTGAGTAGGCGCTCTTGGGACTCCTGTTGCGCGGAGCGGGCACTCTCTACCTCCTCCTCGGCGGCCGCGGCGGCGCCCGGAGCAACCGGGGGAACCCGATGCACCGGCTGTTCGCACACCGGACAATCGTCGCCCTCGGCCAGCCCCTCCCGCAATGAACCCGCCATGTCGGCGTGCCGGGCGTCCAAGAGCAACTTTTCCGCCCGCCTCAGGCCGGAATCGGTTTCCCGCGCGGCCGCTTCGGCGGCTTCGAGGCCTGCTTCGGCGGAAGCCAGTTTCGCCCCGGCGTCCTCGACCGACCTCTCGCCCTCCTCTGCCTCGGCGGTTGCCCGGGCCGCTTCGGCCGCCGCCTCCTCAACCGCCCTCTGTCTGTCCCCCAGCCGGTCGATCCAGCCGTCGGCCTTGTTGCACTTCTCCTCGCGTTCCTTGAACTCCTCGGTCGCCGTCGCCTTCTCCGCCGCCGCCGACCGGCTCGAAGCCTTATCCAGCTCCTGTTCGGCTTCTTCCAGCAGTGCTCGGACCCCGCGGGCCCTCTCCAGATTCCGCTCCGCCTCGGCCCGGTCGGGCAGGCCGCCCGCTCGATTGCGGAGCTCGGCCAGCCGGGTTTCGGCTGCCGTTCTGTTTGCCTTGGCGGCCTCGATGCGCCCGGTCAGTTCATCGAAGTCGGGACGGAACGCTTCCAGTTTCCCGAGGCGGGCCGTCTCCCTGGCCAGCTCCTTCCTCCGCTCGGACAGGCGGGCCTCGGCCGCCCGGGCGTTCTCTAGCCGGATGTCCAGCTTCTCGATCTCGCGCTCCCCGCCGTTAGCAGCCTGGCGGGCCAGCTCGCGGATCGCGTCGATCCGGTCGTAACCGAACACCCCTTTGAGCACCTGGTCCCGCTCCGACGGCCTGGCGTTCAGGAACTCGGCGAAGCGGCCTTGGGCCAGCAGGACCGACCGGCTGAAGCCCTGGAAATCCAGACCGAGCAACTCCTCGGCACGGGCGTTGACCTGCCCATCAAGCAATACGGTCTCAACCCGGTCCGCATTAGGTTCGTCGGCGGGCAATCGATATAGTGCGTGCAGGCTCTTACCTGTACGTTGCAGGTTACGCTCCGACTCCCATATCTCCCCGTCGACCTCGAACCGCAAAGACACGGCGGCGTGGCCAGCTCGCAGGTGGATGAGCGACTTGGTGGCCTTACCGCTGCGGGGGGTGCGCCCGTATAGGGCGAAGGCGATGGCGTCGAGGATGGTGCTCTTGCCCGACCCGATCGGCCCCACCACCCCGATCAGCCGCCGGCCGCGGAAGTCGAAAACGTGGCCCTCGCCGTGGAAGGAGCGGAAGTTCCGGAGCCGGAGCTCAAGCGGGCGCACCGGCCTCCTCCTCCATCCGCTTCCGCAACGCCTCCAGCAGTTCCTCGGGCGGCTCGACCCCTTCGGTGCGCCGGTAGTAGTCCCCGTAGAGATCGGGTATGGCCCGCCCCTCCCGCGAGCGCCTTTCCGGCTCGGTCCGCTCGTATTCGGCCCGCACCTTGACCAGATAAGGAAACCGCTCGCGGGCCCGATCGGCTAGACCGGGGTCGGGCCCGGCGGTGTGCACCGTGAGGTCCAGATAGGCCTCGTCCAAGCCGTCCATGGCCTCAATCTCCTCCCACGTCCCCTCGGGGCGCAGGAGGCGCCGCCCGCCCGTGATCGGTATCGACCGCACCTCGGCGGGGAGGCCGGGCTCGACATCGACCAGGACCACCCGTTTCTTCTCACCCGCCTCGCCGAAGTCGAGCTCCAAGAGCGACCCGGCGTACTCGGCCGGAGCAACCGCGTCGGGGGCTCGCTGGGGGGCGTGGATATGGCCGAGCGCCACGTACTGGGGACCGATCGGGACGGCCTGCGGCGCGGCGGCGTATACCTCCCCCATGTGTAGCTCCCGCTCCCCCCTGGGGGCACCGTGACCGTGCACCTTGGCCCCCCCGATCAGGAAGTGGGCCGCCAGCAGGGTCACCGCGTCGCCGCCAGCCTTCTCCATAGCCGCCTGCGCGTAGGCCTCGGAGATGCGGCGCAGCCGGTCGGCGTACTTCTTGTACTGCTCGCCGGGCGGCGTCCACACGTTGAAGGCGCGGCCCTCCCGCAGGAAAGGGAAGCAGGAGATCACCGCCCGCCCGTCCGGCGTTTCTAGGTCAAGCACCGCTCCCTTTTCGGGGGCTTTGATCTCCCCGACCAGATGGACCTTGCGGTCGGCTAGGAACCCCGCCAGGATATCGAACAGATCCGGCGAGTCGTGGTTGCCAGCGATGGCCACCACCGGCCGCCTTCCCCCGTCGGTCAGCCGCACCAAGCCCTCCAAGCCTAGAGCGAGGGACGCCACGGGGGGGATGTGGCGGTCGAATAAATCCCCGCTGTGCACCACCAGGTCGACCTGCTCCCGTTCGGCTGTCTCGACCACCTCGTCGATGACCTCGCGGTATTCGTCATGGCGGTCGAAGCGGCCGATCTTCTTGCCGATATGCCAGTCGGAGGTGTGGAGGATCCGCACTCAGAGGCCCTCGAAGGGGTCGCCCCGCTCCTCCGCCTCCTCCTGGCGGGTGGCCCAGGCCGGGAAGGGGAAGGTGAGCACCAGGGGGACCGGGATGGCCGGCTGGGAGAGCACCATCGTGCCGGGCTTCAGCAGCCGGGCCCTCGCCTTGGTCGACGGGAGCATCCAACCGTATTCGGAGCGCTCGGCCTCCGCCGCGTCTAGCCGCCCCGCCACCCGGAGGGCGGCGTTCTCCAGCACCTCCGGCGCTACCCGCGAGGCGGTCTGCTGGGCGCCGACCAGGAGAACCCCGAGGGAGCGGCCCCGCTGGGCGATGTCGATCAGCATCTCCTTGAGGGGGCTGCGGCCCTCCCGCGGGGCGTACTTGTTGAGCTCGTCGAGCACGATCACCGACAGGGGCAGGCGCCGGCCGGACTGTTCCTTCTCGTCGAAGGCCTCCTTCAGCAGCGCCCCCACCACGAACCGCTGGCCCAGATCGTGCAGCGACTGGATGGAGACCACGGTCACCCGGGCGGCGGCGCGGTCGATGCGGCGGCTCTCCCCCGCCCGTATGAGATGGCCGAGCCGGTGGGAGGCGGCGTGGAGGCGGCGCATGAAGGCCGAGATGGTCCCCGACTGGACGCGCCCCGACCAGGCCTGGTCGGGTTCCCCGTCGAGGGGATCGAGGTATTCGTCCAGGGCCTCCACCAGGTCGGAGAGGGTGCGGATCACCCGCTCCCCCGGCTCGGGGGCGACCTGCGGGGCGCCCTTGCGTCCGCCGGGCGGCGGCGGGCGCAGCACCACGGCCCCCGCCTCGCCCGCGACGTCCACCGCCCATCTCAGCAGCTGGGACCGCACCCGCTCTTCCACGAAGGCGACCTGGTTGCGGTAATCCGAGGCGTCGGTGAACAGGAAGGAGAGCAGGCCCTCCTCGATGAACTCCCGGGGAGTCCAGGCGAAGGCGTCCACCCCTTCCTGGCGGCCCCCCGTATGCGGCAGGATCACATCCCCCGACCGGGGGCGGGGCGGCGCCCAGAAACGGACCGAACGGAAGGGGTCCGGTTCCACCCCCAAGCGGTTCCACTCCTCTACGGACCCGCCGTCCAGCCGCCGGTTGGGGTGGTCGAGCCACAGCAGGTCCTCGCCCTTGACGTTGAACACCAGCACCCGCAGGTTGGCGGCGCCCTCCCCCAGGATTTCGGGGTGGGCTTCGAGCATGCGGAGGAAGAACAGGGCGTAGGAGGTCTTGGTGGCCACCCCCGAGATGCCCGAGATCGACATGTGGCCGCCCTTGCGCCCGTCGAAGAAGTCGAGGTCGGCGTACACGGGTTCCCCGTCCCGGCCGATCCCGACCGGCAGGGGGCGGCCCATCTCGTCCTTGTACAGGGCCTTGTCCCGCTCGCCGCCCGCCGCCCGGTAGACCTCGGCCCCCGGGTCGGGCGCCACCCAGAGCTCCGGGTCGACCCTGGTGACCGCCACCCGGGCCGACCGCACCTTGGCGGCCGGGAGTATCCCCTCGCCGGCTATCCGGAAGGTGTCGGACTCGAAGGCGGCCCCTTCGTAGAAGCCCTCGGATTCGGTCACGACGCCGTAGGTGCGGATCGTTCCGGCGCCCGGCACCTCGGTTTCCAGCATCACCATGTCGTCGAGCTGCAGATAGCTGTCGTCGTTCAGCACCACCCGGAACTCCTGGGTGGTGCTGTGCTCGGAGGCGATCACCCTGCCCACCGGACGCTGCTCCGCCATGCCTACCCCCCCGCCCGGGCGCCGGCGCGCACCGCGCTCCGCAGGGCCCGGTCGGCCAGGACCTGGTTGCCCATGCGCCTGCGCAGCTCCCGTTCGAGGGCGGCGATCGGCACCAGGTTCTGGGGCGCCCGCCGGTCGATGTGGCCCTCCGACGACAGGGCGGGCAGCAGCGCCGCCGTCCAGCCCGCCAGCTCCGCGGCGGGGCCGACGCCGAGGGAGGCCGACACCTCGCAACGAGCGATCCCGGTCCACGAATGGCCGCCCGGGAGGTCGGCCAGCCGCAGATACCAGGAGTATCGGGGGTGGCGCTCGGCGTCGATCAGGAAGAGCGGGGTTCGCTGTCCGGCCCGCAGCCGTCCGATCAGCGCCCGGTGGCCGGCGTCCAGATACATGACCCGGTGGCTCTTGATGTATCCGGCGATGAGCCGGGGGCCCGGCTCGCGGAACGGCCCGTCGGCGATGACCAGGCGGCCGGACCCGGCCAGGGAGGAGGCCAGGACCCCCTCGGCGGCCCGCATCCGCTGCTGGAGGTGGGAGAGCAGACCGGACGGGTCGTCCCCCGGTATCGACTCGCCCGCCGCGGGGAGGCCGCCGACTCCCTCCGCCTCCAACCGGAGGCCCTTGGCCATCACCACCAGCCGCTCCACCGACAACCCGGCGAAGGACGACCGCCCCGCCTTCCGGTCCCACACCGCGGCCCCCACCCCGAACGCCCCCATGACGCCCGGAACCGGCCCCTCGGTCGGATGGTCGAAGGTCAGCCGGGCCTCGATCCGGCGCACCCCGTCGACGAACGCCACCTCCGGCGGCGCCTGCCCGCCCCCGCCGTCGAGCGGGCGCCATTCGGCGGTCTCCACCGCCGGGTCGGCGGGCGGGGCCTCCGCCGCCTCCTCTGCCGGCTCCAGCGGGGCGCCGTACTCGGGGGACCAGCTCTCGACGTGGAGCCGTTCGTAGAAGCCCGCGGCGGATGTGTCCTGATAGGTCATGCCCTCATGGTACAGAGAGGGTATGACAGAAAGATTCCCCCCTTCGGATATTTGGGGGAGGGGGTGTCAGCCCCGTCGGGCCTCCAGGCGGAACACCCGGCCTTCGGAGACGAGGACGTACACCTCTCCGGCGGCGTCCGCGCCGAACGCCGCCACCTGGCCCGGAACGCCGACCTGATCTGTCCAGTCGAGGGGCGGCTCGGTCAGGTAGTCGAACGGCGGGGCATCCCCGGCGAAGGCCTTGACCGGGAAGCTGCGCAGGTAGCCGCCGCAGTAGTCCGAGAAGAGGTAGTGCCCGTAGAGCTCCGGTATCTCCGCTCCCCTGTATACGACCCCGCCTGTGATCGAGCAGGTACCTGCGTCTCCGTGCTCCACCTCCAGCACGGGCAGGGTCAAACCGCCGGCTTCGCACCCCGAAGAGGGTCTGAAACAATGACGACCCTCCGTGATCGGCCAACCGTAGTTGAGGCCTGCGGCATCGACGGACGCTATCGAGACCTCCTCGAACAGGTCCTGGCCCACATCGGCGATCACTATCAGACCGGAAAGGCGGTCGATCGTGAAGCGCCAGGGGTTGCGGAGGCCGACCGCCCACACCTCGGGCGCCGGGAAGGGGTTGCCGGGCGCGGGTGAAAGAACGCCGGGGACCGAGGCATCGAAGCGGAGCAGGGCGCCGAGCGGGGTCCGGTCGTTCTGCCCGTGGCCGAAGCGGTCGCCGGACGCTCCCCCGTCGCCCAGGCCCATATACAGGTAACCGTTCGGACCGAAGGCGATAGTTCCCCCGTTGTGATTTCCCGCCGGCTGGTCGGCCCGCCACAGCACCGCCTCGGTCGCGGGGTCGACCGCCTCGCCGTCCGCCCTGTATTCAGCCAGCACGGTGTCGCCGTCGAGGGCCGTGTAATGGAGGAACAGACGGCCCGAATCCGGGTAGTCGGGCGAGAAGGCCAGCCCCAGCAGGCCCTGCTCGCCCCGGTTCCGCACCCGGTCCCGGATATCGAGGAACGGCCGGGAACGCAGACCCTCCCCGCCGTACAGCCACAGCCTTCCCTCCTTCGAAGCGATCACCAGGAGGTCGGCGCCGGGCAGGGGGGCCAGGTCGATGGGGAAGTCCACCTCGGCCACCTCCCGATAGACGAGGGAAAGCAGGGGTGCTAGCTCTTCGGCCTGTTCCGGCTCATGGACCTGTTCCGGCGCGTCGACCTGTTCCGAAGCGGCGGGCGGGTCGACCGTTGGCTCGCCCTTCGGTTCCGCCGCGTCCGCCTCGGCGCCCGCATCCGGGAAGGAGGATGTATTCGCAGACGCGTCCGTCAAGTCTGCGGGCGGCACCTCGAGCCCTTCCGGCACCGCCGGTTCGGGCGCGGCTTCGACGGGCGCGGCTTCGACAGGGGCGGCAGGCGGAGGCGCAGTCACCGCCGCCGGCTCCACCCGCCCTCCGCATGCCGCCATCAACAACCCCAGCGCGGCGGCTGTCCGCATCCATCGGTACATGATGACCATGCTATAGCGGCTCCCCCGGTAACTACACAACACCGCCCGTTCCCCGTTGTAGATATCGAACAGAGGCATGGAATGACAAAAAAAACCCGTCAGATACGCCCACAAGGGTATTGACTATGTCGCACCGATGCCGGATAATGATAGAGCCGCAAGCACCTCCGGTCGGCAGGCGCCGCAGACCGAGACAGGGATCATCTTCCGAACGCGACCCTGCCGGGTACTGATCGAACGCGTCCGGAAACCCGGTGGAGGCGGTGGGGGCCGGGCCCGCGAAGCGGGGCGCGGGGGCGGGGTTTTTCGCGTTCTTCCCGGGGTCCGGGGGTGGGATAGGGCCTCGGCCAGGGGGTTCGCAGGAAAGAGTTCTGGCTTACGCGGCGTTGGCGCCTGCTCATAAGACGACCGGGGATAAGAGATGCGCGGACAGGGGATGCCTTCACCGTTCCTGTTGACAGAGCACAGCGATCTGGCCGCCCATGCTCGTCAGGCAGACCATCCAACAGTTGCCTGCGGCGGGACGCCTTCCCGGCCCTCTCCGCGTACGCTCTTTTATTGAAAGATCCCTGTCTTCGCCTCTCCTGCGAACAGGGCAAGACAAGGAGACACAGGGGGCGGTGCTACCGTCAGGCCCGCACGCACCAATCCGACGAACCGGGGCTCTTTTGACCGACTCGTTGCGCAACGACCGGCGCACCATCTTCGGTTGGGCCATGTACGACTGGTCCAATTCGGCCTTCATCACCACCCAGGGCGCCATCATCGCCCCGTTCTTCACCGGAACCATCGTCCCCGAAGGCGGATGGAACGGGTGGTCGGGCGAGACCATCTGGGCGGCGGTGGTGTCGATCGGGTCGGTGGTGCTCTTCCTGATGATGCCGGTGCTCGGAGCGGTGGCCGACTACGCCGCCGCCAAACGCCGCTTCCTCCGCAACTTCATGGTTGTAGGAGCTCTCCTCGTGATGGTCATGCCCTTCGCACCCGACGGGGCGGTGCCTCTGTTCATGATCTTGGCTTTGGCCGCCAACTTCGGGTTCGTAGCCGGCAACGTCTTCTACGACGCCTTCCTGCCCCAGCTCACCGACGACGGAACGGTGGACCGGGTCTCGTCGAAGGGCTACGCCTTCGGTTATGTGGGGGGAGGCCTCTACCTGGGGCTGGCGCTGGTGCTGCTCCTCCTGAGCGGCGACGACGGCGTCACCGGGCTGTCGACCTCCACCGCCGCCCGCGTGTCCATTTTCGGTTCCGGCGTCTGGTGGCTGGGCTTCTCCCAGATCTCCCTGCGCCGCCTTCCCGAAACCGGAGAAGCCAAGCCCCTCCCGGATCGGTTCCGCCGCCTCCACCCCTTCCGCGCCTACGCCGCCGCCGGATTCAGCAGGAACTTCGCCACCCTGCGGAAGCTGCGCAGGTTCCCCCAGCTGTTGATGTTCCTGCTCGCCTATTTCTTCTACAACGACGGCACCCAGACGGTGATCAGCCTGTCCGGCTCCTACGCCGAGGTGACCCTGGAACTCGATCTGACCACCATCGCCCTCGCCTTTCTCTTGGTGCAGTTCGTTGCCTTCGGGGGGGCGCTGTTCTTTGCGAAAGTGGCGCACCGGTACGGAACCAAACGTTCGATCCTCTGGACGCTCTTGGTCTGGTCCCTGATCGCCGTGGCCGCCTACTTCCTGCCGGTCGGGGAGTCGCTTCCCTTCCTCGGAATAGCGGTGGTGGTGGGCTGGGTGCTGGGAGGGGTGCAGGCCCTGAGCCGCAGCCTCTACGCCACCATGATCCCCGAGGATTCCTCCGCCGAGTTCTTCGGCTTCTACACCGTTTTCTCCCGGTTCTCCACCATCCTGGGGCCGCTGGTGTTCGCAGTGGTCAGCGGCACCACCGGCTCCGGCCGCCCGGCCGTTCTCTCCATCGTGTTCTTCTTCGTGGTGGGCGGCCTCTTGCTCACCCTGGTGGACGTGGACAAGGCCCGCGCCGCCCGGCCCGCCTGGGCTGATAACCTCTGACCATGTCCGAAGAAGGAGCAGTCCAGCGCGACGGCGCCCCCGGCCCCCAAGGGCAGGGAGGGGGCGCACCCGCCGGGCAGGGGCAGGGCCCTCCCCGGGTTCAGGACCGCCGCCGGATCGCCCGCATCAGGTGGGGATATGTAGTCCTCGCGCTGGCAGCGGCGGCCGTGGGGGTGCTCATCTATCAGAACACCGGCCCCGCCCCGTTGCGGGTCTTCTGGTGGAAGTTCGAAATACCCCTGGTGGTGATCATCCTCGCCGCCGCGGTCATCACCCTGCTCATCGAGCAGCTGGTCAGAAAGATCATCAAGTGGCGGAAGCGCAGGCCTCGGACGAAGGAGAGGCCGCCGAACCCTTAGCAAGCCGACCTATCGAAGCCAGGAGGCCTAGATGAAAATCACCCAGGAGTTCCACGTCAGCCAGAGCCCGGAGACCGTCTTCGGGTTCTTCCAGAACGTGCCGTCGGTAGCCCAGTGCCTCCCCGGCGCCTCGCTGACCGAAGAACGGGGCGACGGTTCCTACACCGGAGTGGTGTCTGTAAAGCTCGGCCCGATGACCGCCCGCTTCGAGGGGGAGGCCTCCGTCAGCTCCGACGCCGAAGCCCGCACCGGCCGCATCAGCGGGAAGGGGATCGATAAGCGGGGCGGATCGCGCGGCCAGGTGAAGGTGGACTACGCCATCACCCCCGCCGACGGGGGGTCGCAGGTTATGGTCGACGCCGACATCACCATCTCCGGGGCGGCCGCCCAGTTCGGGCGCACCGGCCTCATCAACCAGATGTCGCAGCGGCTCATCAAAGATTTTGTGGCCTGCCTGGAGGCCAAGCTGGAAGCCTCCGACCGGTCGGAGGCCGAAGAGATCGAAGCCCCCGAGGTCAAAGGGGTCTCGCTGCTCGCCTCTACCATCGGTTCCAACATCGCCGCCGGAGTGAAGAGCGTTTTCAGACGCGGCTGATACGGCGCCGAAGGGGTGATGAGAAAGCCGGTTCAGGCCGACGGCAACCCCGCGCACCGAAAAATCCGGGCCGGCGCGGTCAGTCCGGAATCCTCTCGATCACGTAGTCGATGCAGGCCAGCAGCGCCTCGACATCCGAGCGGGGGACGGTCGGCCACAATCCGATGCGCAGCTGGTTCTCACCCAGCGACGGATACGACTCCGTATCAACGACGCCGTTGCCGCGCAGGACCGCGGCGACCTGATTGGCGGTTATCCGCTCGTCGAAGTTGATGGTGCCGCTCACCTGGGAGCGCATGGCCGGGTCGGTCACGAAGGGTGCGGCCAGGGCATGCGCCTCGGCCCACCCGTACAGGGCTTCGGCGTTGGCGGCGCAGTGATCCGACGCCCAGGCCAGGCCGCCCCGGCCGAGCATCCATTCCACGTTGTCGGCCAGCAGGTGCAGGGTGGCCAGGGCGGGGGTGTTGTAGGTCTGGTTCTTGCGGGAGTTGGACACCGCCTTGGCCATGGAGAAAAACGGGGGCATCCACCGCCCCGAGGCGGCGACCCGCTCCATTCGTTCGATCGACTTGGGAGAGCACAGGGCAACGAACAGGCCCCCGTCGGCGCCGAACGCCTTCTGGGGCGAAAAGTAGTAGACGTCGTATTGGTCGGGGTCGATCAGCATCCCGCCGGCGGCGGAGGTGGCATCGACCAGGGTGACAGCGGGCCCCTCCACCCGGTCGACCGGCATGGTCACCCCGGTGGAGGTCTCGTTGTGGGTGAGGGCGTACAGGTCGATCCGGCCGGACGGCCTGGGGAGGGGGTGGCCGCCGGCTTCCGATTCGATCACCTCGGGGGGGGCGAGGTGGGGGGCGCCCTCCACCGCCTGGGCGAACTTGGAGGAGAACACCCCGAAGCTGAGGTGCTGGCTGGCGCGCTCGATCAGGCTGAAGGCGGCCATGCCCCAGAAGGCGCTGGCGCCGCCGTTGCCCACCACCACTTCGTACCCGTCGGGAAGCCCGAACAGGTCCGCCATCCCCTCGCGCACCCTGCCCACCACCCGGCGTACGCCGTCGCGGCGGTGGGAGGTCCCCATATAGGAAGGGCCTGCCTCGGCCAACCGGTCGAGCGCCCGCCGGGGCACCCGGGTGGGGCCGGAACCGAACCGGCCGTCCGCCGGAAGCATATCCTCCGGTATCTGGATCGATGCGCCGCTAACCATGTCTGTCTTCTGCATCCTTCCGTCCTGAATCTATCCGGCCCGAGCACCTCGATGGGCCGTTCCCGGGTTGTATGAGGTTGTTCCGGCGGCCGGCAGGGATTCGATGCCCGGCTCATCTATCATTCCGCGCCGCGACGCGGAGCGGATGCTCGAATCCGGGCCCCGCCGGGCCGTTCGGGATCAAGGACTGTTGCTGTCCCGTATTTTACCCCCCGGCCCGGAGCAAGAGAACAACCCGCCCCCATCGCTTGGAACTGACCGTCTAGCGGAGGGTCTCATGGCAGGAGTATCGCACCGTATCCGAGCTATATCCGAGTCGGCCACCATGGCCATCACCGCCGAGGCGAACAACCTGCGCGCCGCCGGGCGCCCGGTGATCGGATACGGGTCGGGCGAACCCGACTTCCCTACCCCCGCCCCGATCGTGGAGGCGGCCGCCGCCGCGGCGGCCGACCCGGCGATGCACAAGTACACCCCGGCGGCCGGATTGCCGGCCCTGCGGGAGGCGGTGGCCGCCAAGACCAGGCGGGATTCGGGCTGGGAGGTGGAAGCCTCGCAGGTGATCGTCACCAACGGCGGCAAACAGGCCGTCTACACCGGCATCCAGTGCCTGGTCGATCCGGGGGACGAGGTGCTGATACCCGCCCCCTACTGGGTCACCTACCCGGAGGCGGTGAGCCTGGCGGGCGGGGTTCCGACGCCGGTCGAGGCCGGAGCGGAGAGCGGCTTCAAGGTAACCGCCGATCAGCTGGAAGCGGCCCGGACGACCCGCACCAAGCTGCTGATCTTCGTCTCGCCGTCCAACCCGACCGGAGCGGTGTACAGCTCCGGGGAACTGGCGGAGATCGGGCGCTGGGCGGCGGACCGGGGGGTGTGGGTGCTGACCGACGAGATCTACGAACACCTGGTGTACGGGGGGGCGGAGTTCGCCTCCCTTCCGGCCGAGGTTCCGGAGCTGGCGGAGCGGTGCGTGGCGGTGAACGGGGTGGCCAAGAGCTACGCCATGACCGGATGGCGGGTGGGCTGGATGATCGGCCCGCCGGAGGTGGTCGAGGGCGCCGTCAGGCTGCAGAGCCATCTGACCTCCAACGTATCCAACGTAGCGCAGGCGGCGGCTCTGGCTGCGGTGTCCGGCCCTCTCGACGACGCGCACCGGATGCGGGAGGCTTTCGACCGGCGGCGGCGCACCATGCACCGTATGCTGGACGAGATCGACGGTTTCAGCTGCGTGGAACCCCGGGGGGCCTTCTACTGCTTCCCCTCCGTAGAAGGGGCGCTGGGGCGGCGGGTGGGCAGCCGGCGGCCGTCCACCGCCCTGGAGCTGGCAGCGGTGTGCCTGGAAGAGGCCGAGGTGGCCTTCGTGCCCGGCGAGGCCTTCGGCATGCCCGGCTACGCCCGCTTCTCCTACGCCCTGGGCGACGAAGATCTGGCAACCGGCCTCACCCGTCTGCAGGAGCTGCTGGGAACCTGAGCGCCCCTCGGCTTCCCCAGGCCTCCCGCCCACATACCGTTTTCCGCTGGATGCGCAGTTTCTTGCGCCTCCGCGCAGGCACCCGGCGGCAGCAAGAATATTTTTCGCGTTCTGGGATGAGGGTATTGGGTTTGTCATAGGTTTGCGGTACTATGTGTGTGCTGAAACACAAACACCGCCGCCGGGGTTCCGGAGAGCGCGGCGGTCATCATGGGAATCCTGTCAGACCGGGCGCCGGCGCCCGAACAAGGGCGCTTGCCCGAACGGCGGATCCGATGTTGGCGGTGGAGGCGGGGGCGGGAACCCGGCGAAGCCGGGCGCGGGCCGGGTTTTCGCGTTCTTGAATGGTGCGGGCGGGTGCGGAAAATGGTGTGGACGGTGTGGTCGGGTGAAGAAAAGGGCCGCGGGCCGGATTGGCGGTTCCAGAGGTGCGTGCGGTTGCTGCGGCGGCGGGTATTCCGCCTACGCGTTGCGTTGTCGATGATTCTGCCGCGCGTACGGTAAACCAAAAGCGTTGATGATCCCCGGACCGGCTCTGCCGTCAGTCGGCGCCGGGGGAAACCGGACCCGAGGCGAGGGCTACGTGTTCGGGGCGGACGGGGGTGCGGGCCAGCTCCAGGCCGGTGGCGTCGCGGATGGCGGCTACCACGGCGGCGGTGGAGGAAACGGTGGGGGGTTCGCCCACTCCCTTGGCGCCGAAGGGTCCGAAGGCGCTGGGTTCCTCCACCACCTGCACCTCTATGCGGGGGGCGTCCAGGAAGGTGGGCAGCAGGTAGTCGGTGAAGTTCGGGTTCATGATCACCCCTTCCTCGATCACGATCTCCTCCAGGGTGGCGAGGCCCACCCCCTGCAGTATGCCGCCCTCGATCTGGCCCACCACCGAACGGGGGTTGATCATGAACCCCACGTCCTGGACGGTGTCGATCTGCACCACCCGGAAGAGGCCCAGCTCCCGGTCCACGTCCACCACCGCCCGATGGACGGCCAACGCGAAGTCCACGTGGAGGTTGCCCTGGCCGTTCTCGTCCGGCGGCTCGGTGGGGGGATGATGGAACCGGATGTGGTATTCGATCGGTTCGCCCCCCACCAGGTCCTTCATGGGGGCGACCAGCTCGCCGCCCTTCCACACCCCTTCGTCGTCCAGCTCGTCGCCTCCCCCCCTGGCGAGGGCGATCTCCCGGGCCATCTCGGCCGCCTCGAGCACCGCCCCGCCGGTCATCTGGGTCTGGCGGGAAGCCGACGACCCCCCGGCGGAACCGATCTTGGAGGTGTCGTCGTAGTACACCACCACGTCGTGGATGCCCAGCACCGTCCGGGCGATCTGGGTGAGGATCATGCCGAGGCCCTGGCCGACCTCCACGGCGGCGGTGTGAACCTCCACCCCGAACGGGGTGATGCACACCCGGGCCTCCGAGTAGTCGTCGAACCCCTCGGAGAAGCACAGGTTCTTCAGCCCCAGCGCATAGCCGACCCCCCGGCGCACGGCGCCGCCGGGGGTGGTCAGGCCGGTGCCGCCCGGCAGCAGGCGGGGGTCGCCGCTCCGGCCGGCCGCCGGCAGAGGCATCTCCCTCACCCGCTCCAGCAGCTCCACCGCGGGCATCGAGGTCTCGATCACCTGCCCGGTGGTGGCCAGCCGGTCCCCCGTCCCCAGGGCGTTGCGTATCCTGAACTCCACCCGGTCCATGCCGATGGCGTCGGCCAGCTTGTCCATCTGCGCCTCGTAACCGAAGCAGGCCTGCACCGCCCCGAACCCCCGCATCGCCCCGCAGGGCGGGTTGTTGGTGCGGACGGCGACCCCCTCCACCCGCACCGAATCGCAGCGGTAGGGGCCCGCCGCGTGGTAGACGGCGTTGGACAGCACCGAACCGCTGGTCGACAGGTAGGCGCCCCCGTCGAGGATGATCCTGGCCTCCACCCGCCGGAGTACCCCGTCAACGTCGGCCTCGTGGCGGTACCAGAGGCGGGCCGGGTGCCGGTGGACGTGCCCCGTGAAGCTCTCCGACCGGTTGTACACCATCTTGACCGGGCGGCCGGTGTGGAGGGCCAGCAGGCAGAGGTGGATCTGGAGGCTCACATCCTCCCGGGCGCCGAAGGCCCCTCCCACCCCCGAATGGTGCAGCCGCACCTGGTCGTCCTCCAGCCCCAGGCTGGCGGCGATCTGTTCGCGGTCGATGTGGGTCCACTGCGTGGCGATATGCAGATCGACCCCGCCCCGGCCGTCGGGAACCGCCAGGCCGGACTCCGGACCGAGGGGGGCCTGGTCCTGCATACCCACCTCGTAGCAGCCCTCCACAGACACCATCCCCCGCCGGTCCTGCGGGCCCCGCACGCACCGCTGCCGCTTGAACACCGAACCGCTCCGGTCGGCTTCTTCGGGATCGGTGAGCGGCGCCAGCACCTCGTACTCGATGTCGATGGCGTCCGCCGCCCGGCGGGCGGTCTCGGGATCGTCGGCGGCCGCCACCGCGATGGGCTGGCCCCAGTACTCGACCTCCTCGGAGCCCAGCACCGGCTGGTCCGGGTGTTCCAATCCGTAGGTCTTGCGGCCCGGAACGTCGTCGTTGGTGAGCACCGCATGGACGCCGGTCATCGCCAGAGCCGGGCCGATGTCGAGCTTGACGATCCGGGCCCGGGGATGGGGGCTGCGCAGGGTGGCGCCCCACAGCATTCGGTCCATGTACATGTCGGAGGAGTAGATGAAGGTGCCGTCCACCTTGGGGACGCCGTCGGAGCGGTAGGTGGACTCCCCCACCCCTCCCTCGATTCTGGTGCGGGTGCGGGCAGGGGTGCTCATCGGTTGCCCGCCAGCTCGTCGAGCCCTCTCAAGATGGCGCCGTATCCGGTGCACCGGCAGATGTTGCCGGACAGCGCCTCCCGGATCTCGTCCGAGGAGGGGGACGGGTTCTCGTCGAGGAGGGCGGCGGCGGCCACCACGAAACCGGGGGTGCAGAAACCGCACTGCACCGCCCCGGCGTCGACCAGCGCCTTCTGTACGGGGTGGAGGCCGGACGCGCCCTTGCCCAGGCCTTCCACGGTTACGATCTCGGAACCTTCCGCGTCCACGGCCATGACCAGGCAGGAGCAGACCAGGCGTCCGTCCAGCATCACCGAGCAGGAACCGCATTCTCCCTGCTCGCAGGCGCCCTTGGCTCCGGGCAGGCCGAGCTGGTCGCCGAGGACGAACAGCAGGCTTTCGGAACCCTTGGTTTCGAACCGGCGGGCTTCCCCGTTGACGGTGGCGCTGACCATCATGACAGGCACCTTTCTAGCAGCCGCCGGGCCAGGATCCCGGACGCGAGGCGGCGGTAGTCCTCTGTGCCCCGGTGGTCGGTGATGGGGCGCACCTCCTCCGACACCAGCCGGGCGAACTCGTTCAGCGCCGCCTCCCCCGGTTCCGGTTCGTTCGAGATCATCTCCTCCGCCCGCCTTGCCCGGACGGGGGTGGGGCCGACCGAGCCGAGCGCCACCCTGGTCCGGCCGTCGTTCCAACGGAAAACGCAGGCGCACACGATGGAGATGACCATGGCGCTGCGCTGGCCGACCTTGGCGAACTCCTGCCGGTCGGGCAGGTCCTCCGGCAGCAGGACGGCGGTGATCAGCTCATCGGACCGCCGGCGGGTCTGCTTGACGCCGGTGAAGAACTCGTCCCAGCGCACCAGCCGGGTACCGGCGGTCGACCGGAGCTCTATCTCGGCGTCGAGGCCGGCCAGGAACGGGAGGGAGTCGCCGGCGGGGCTGGCGGTGCCGATGTTGCCGCCGATGGTGCCGGCCTCCCGGATCTGGGGGGAGCCGATGGTGCGGGACAGCTGGGCCAGGGCGTTGTGATCCCCGGTTTCGAGGGTGCGGAAGGTAACCCCGGCGCCGATCCGATGCCGGGAAAGCTCCTGCAGCTCCTCCACCCGGCGCAGGGTGATAACGGCGGAGGGGCGGAGTTGGCCGAAGTTGACCTCCACCATGAGGTCGGTTCCGCCCGCGAGCGGCGCGGCGTCCGGATTCTCCGCCAGGGCCGCGGCCGCCTCCGGGACATCGGCGGGGCGGATCACCTCCAGCATGACAAGCCGTTCCGTGAACGGAGTCCACTGCCGGGTCGGGCGTCGCCAATCATCCGGAATCAGGATAGCCAACCGAACCGGCCCCGCGTGGTGCGGGCACCGCCGCACCCCGATGACAGCCGCGCCCCGCCGGAACAGCCGCGGGTCGAGCCGCTTACCGCCCGCAACCCGGCAGCCGCCGCCCGACGAGAAGCCCCGGTATCGAGGCGGCAGACGGGCCGGCGGCCCTCGGCGAAACCCGGTGCTCCGCAGCCTCGGATGCGCCGCGCCGGGCTCCCGGGGCGGCCCGGAGGCGGACGCCTATTCCCCGTGAATTGCCGCACCCGTGGGTATCATCGCTTCGATGGCCGGCAACCCGCGATTCCATGGCTAAACAGTTGCGCAGAACCCTCTACGGCCTCGGGGCCGCCGTCGCCGCGGTGTTCCTGGTCCTGGCGGGGCTGTGGATCCTGCGAGGCGGGCAGGATACGGTGGTCGGCGATTACCAGGTGTACGGCGTCGACCTGTCCGGCCTCACCCCCGAGCAGGCCCTGGCCGCCCTGCGGAACATGGAAGCCGAGCTGGCGGCGTCCCCCGTCGTGGTCGAGGCGGGGGGCGTCCGGTTCGAGCTGATTCCCTCTTCGATCGGCTTCGATCTCGACGAGCAGACCGCCCTCGATGCGGCCATGGAGGGAAGCTCCCCCGACTCGATCTTCGACGCGGTGAGGGGATGGCTGGGGGGGCGGGCGCCGGCCGCGGCCCTGCCTGTATCGGGCGCCATCGACGAGCAGGCCCTGTCCCGGATCCTGGACGGCTACGAGCAGTCGCTGGGGGCGGCAACCGAAGGGAACATCACCCTCGAAGGGAGCCTGCCCGTCCCCCAATACCCGCAGACCGGGTATTCCATCGACCGCACCACAGCCGGCCCCCGCATCGCCGCGGCCCTGTCCGAACATCCCCGCCCCGAACTCGTGGTGCTCGACGTGGCCCTCAAGCACCCCCTGTTGTCGGCGGCGGCCGTGGACGAGGCCTACAACCAGACCCTCCTGCTGCTGAACGGCCCCATAACGCTGACAAGGAACGACCCCGACGTCACCGTGGTGCTGAGCGAAGAGCAGCTGGCCGGGGCGCTGATCACCCGGGTAGAGGCCGAACCCCAGCCCCGCCTGGCGGTTTCATTCGACCCCGCCTTGTTCGACGAGTACCTCCGGCCCGCCAGGGAGAGGTTCGTCTCGGCGCCGGTGGACGCCCGCATCCTGATCGACGACAACGACCGGATCACCATCGTCCCGGGGTTTCCCGGGGCGGTCATCAACACCGATCTGGTCATCCAGGCGGCGGTCAATGCGTCCGTCCGCCCCAACCGCACCACCGTCCTCCCGCTCGAGGACGGAGTGCCCCCGAAGATCACCGCCGAGTACCTGACCGGGCTGGGCGGTATAGACAAGATCAGCGAGTTCACCACCCGGCACCCCTGCTGCCAGCCCCGCGTGCGGAACATCCAGCTGTTCGCCGACCACATGAACGGGCGGGTGGTGCTGCCGGGCGAGTACATGTCTCTGAACGAGACGGTCGGCCGGCGCACCGAGGAAGCCGGCTACTCGCCGGCGCCCACCATCATCCGGGGCGAGATCGTGGATACGGTGGGGGGCGGGGTCAGCCAGTTCGCCACCACCTTCTTCAACGCCGTGTACTGGGCGGGCCTGGAGATCATCGAGCACAAACCCCACAGCTTCTACTTCTCCCGGTATCCGGAGGGGGTCGAAGCCACCATCAGCTGGCCCGATCCGGATCTGGTGTTCCGCAACGACACCCAGACGGCGGTGGTGATCAAGACCTCGTACACCCGCGATTCGATCACCGTGAAGCTGTTCGGCAACAACTCCGACCGGCAGGTCTCCTCTGTGGTGTCGGAGCGGTTCGCCCCCACCGAGTTCCCCACCGTCTACTTCCCCAACCCGGAGGTGATGCCCTGGGACGAGGAAGTCGAGATCCAGGGAGGGGCCAACGGATGGTCGGTGCTCGTGACCCGCACCCTGACCTTCCTGGACGGAACCACTTCCAGCCGGGATTGGACGGTGCGCTACCGGCCCTGGCCCCGCCACGCGGAGGTCCATCCCTGCCTGCTGCCCGAGGATTCGGAGCTCTACACGGGCGAGGAATGCCCCGAACCGACCGAGCTCCCTCCTCCCGCCGAGGGAGAAGACGGCCAACCGGACCAGACCCAGGAGGAAGGTCAGCCGGAACAGACCCAGGAGGAAGGGCCTGAGGGAGAAGGCGGGGGAGCAGGAGAAGAGGGCGCCGAAGGCGAGAACGAAGGGGAAGGGGAATAGACCGGGGCCTGTGGGCGCCGCGCGCCGAACCCTGAAAGGACCGGCAGGGCAACGGAAGTCCAGTGGGCCGCTTTCTGCCTCGAGTTCACACGGCCGCCGCCCCGCGCGAAGCCTCATTAAAACGTGCGCGGATAGGGAGCCGGAGGCGCCCGGTGCAAGCAACTGTTGGATAGTCTGGCCGATGAGCACGGGCGGCGGGGCGCTGCGCCCGCCGACGGAACAACGAAGGCATCCCTATCCGTGCCTTCTCCGAACCCGCTGGTCAAGCCCCTGCCCCGCCCCATACCCCGGCAAGAACGCGAAAAACGCCGCCCCCTCGCCCCGCTTCGCGGGCCCGGCCCCCACCTCCGCCACCAGATATCCGGACGCGTTCGGTCAGTGCCCCGGAGGGCCGCGTTCGAAAAGATGATCCCTGTCACGGTCTGCGCCGGCTGCGGACCGGAGGTGCTTTCGGCTCCTTCATTAATACAGCATCGGTGCGGCAAGGTCAATACCCTTGTCAGGGATCCGGCGGGATTTTTTTGTCATTCCGTGATTCAACGCCCCGCGGGGGATGAAATCGTCAGGGTTGACTGCGGTTCCGGTCGTAATGCACCAGTGCGTTGCGGATGATCCCGGCGGCTTCGTCGGCCTGCTCTCCGGTCCACCCCCCGGCCTTCCGCGCCGAGACCACGTTCGAGAACACGTACACGGACCTCAGGGAGGGGACCTTCTCGAAGAGGGCCGCCGCCACCCGCCCCGGGTAGGTGCCGGAAGCGGCGGCGGCGCCCGCATCCGGATAGGACTCGCCCTCCTGTCCGGAGAAGGTCCGGTCGGTGTCGAAGACCGCCGTCTCCCCCAGCAACAGATGATCTACTTCGATGAGCTGACCCACGCTTCTCCTCCGGAAGGCCCGGCGCAGTCTAACCGCCGCGGCGGGGAGGGAACTTCAGCCGCTCCCCGATGACGTGCAGCTTCACGAGGTTGGTGGCGGCCTGCCGGTTGGGGGGAACCCCCGCCACCATCACCACCCCTTCCCCCCGCTCGCAGATCCCGGCCTTCTCGAGGTACTTCTCGGCGGCGGCGAACATCAGATCTGTGGATTCCCTCGGCTCGAAGGGGATGGGGGTAACACCCCAGTACAGGGCCATGCGGCGGCGCACCCGGGGATCGGGCGCAAACACCATGATGTCTGCCGAGGGCCGGTACTTCGACAGCAGCTGGGCGGTGCCGCCCGACTCGGTGAAAGCCGCGATGGTGCAGAATCCCAGGTCGCGGGCGGCTTCGGTGGCCGCCTTGGCGGTGGCCGAGGCAAAGGTGGAGGCCAGGTAGCTCTCCAGGAAATGGACTTCCTCGCTGCTGGCGAGATGCGCGTCCCGGTACAGCTCCGCCTCCCGGCAGATCGATGACATCACCTCGATCACCCGCACCGGATGCCGCCCGACGGCGGTCTCGGCGGACAGCATCACCGCATCGGTGCCCGAGATGACCGCATTGGACACATCGGTCACCTCCGCCCGGCTGGGGCGCTGGGCGGTAACCATCGACTCGAGCATCTCGGTGGCGGTGATCGAGATGCGCCCGGCCCGGTTCGTGCGGCGCAGAATGTCGGCCTGCACGTTGGGGATGGTCTCCATCGGGAGCTGCACCCCCAGGTCGCCCCGGGCCACCATCACCCCGTCCGCCCGGTCGAGGATCGAATCGAGGTTCTCGTAGGCGGCGGCCAGCTCGACCTTGGCGATGATCGGGACGCCCGGGCCGGCCAGCTTCCGCACCTCGGCCACGTCATCGCCCGTCCGCACGAACGAAGCCGCCACGAAGTCCACGCCCATCCGGCGCCCGGATTCGAGATCGCGGCGGTCCTTCTCCGTGATGGGGCCGATCTGCAAGGGGCTGTCGGGAAAGGCGGCGCCCTTGCGTTCCTTCAGCACGCCGCCCCGCTGGATGAGAACGGTGAGCGCGCCGCCGTCCACCCCGGTTACCCGGCCTTCGATCAGGCCGTCCGACAGCACCACCCGGTCGCCCTCCCCCACATCGTCCGCCAGGCGGGGGTATCCCACCGGCACCGACCCGGCGCCGCCCCCCGGGGACATCCGCACCGTTTCCCCCTGGCCCAGCTCCACCTCTCCTCCGGGCAGCCGGCCCACCCTGATCTTGGGCCCCTGGATGTCCTGGAGCACCGCCACCGACCGGCCCGCCGCGTCGGCGGCTTGGCGTATCCACTCCGCCATCTGCTCATGGGATTCCGGGCCGCCGTGGCTGAAGTTGAGCCGGGCAACGTCCATCCCCGCCTCGACCAGCGCCTTCACGGAATCGGGATCGGCCGCCGCCGGCCCCATCGTGGCTACGATCTTCGTCCTGCGCGACACCGGTCTCCTAGCGCTGAGGCCCCGATCCGAAGGGGCGGCTCCGGGGGTGGGACTCGAACCCACAACCAACGGATTAACAGTCCGCTGCTCTGCCGAATTGAGCTACCCCGGATCGGCAACGGCCCGCATAGTACCAGGAGGGCGCCCCTTCCCGGACTCGCACCGCCTCACGCCTCCCGGAGATACCCCTCCAGCCTGCGCCGGTCGCCGTGGTTGCGGAGCTTGACCAGCGCCCTCCGCTCCATCTGGCGGATCCGCTCCTTGGTCAGGCCGAAATGGCGGCTCAGCTCGTCGAGCGAGAAGGCGCGCCCGCCCTCCAGCCCGAACCGCAGCAGGACGAGCCGGCGCTCCCGCTCGGTGAGGCCGTCCAGCACCAGCGCCACATATTCCTGCAGCAGCCGGAGGGAGGCCTTGTCCGCCGCGTCCGCCCCCCGGTCGGGTACGAAGTCGCCCAGGGTCGCCTCTTTCTCCTCCCCCACCGGCACATCCAGCGAGACCGGATCCTGGGCCAGCTTGGTGATCTCGACCACCCGGGCGGGCGGGAGGTCCATCTCCAGGGCGACTTCCTCGGCGGTCGGGTCCCGGCCCAGCTCCTGGTGAAGGATCCGCCTCGCACTGTTCAACCTGTAGATGGTCTCGACCATATGGGTGGGCACCCGGATGGCGCGGCCTTTGTCGGCCACGGCGCGGGCCACCTTCTGGCGGATCCACCAGCCGCCGTAGGTGGCGAACCTGAACCCCTTGCGGTGGTCGAACTTCTCCACCGCCTCCATCAACCCGATGTTGCCCTCCTGGATCAGGTCGAGCAGGGGCAGGCCGTTGCCCGTGTAGCGTTTGACGACCGACACCACCAGGCGCAGATTGGACTCGACCAGCCGCCGGGCGGCCTCCTCCCCCCGGCGGACGGCTCGGGCCAGGGTCATGCGCTCCTTCACCGAGTGGGCCTCACCCGCCTCGAGCTCCGCCAGCCGCGCCGCGGCCTTGCGCCCCGATTCCGCCGCAACAGCCAGATCCACCTCCTGGCGGGGAGTGAGCAGGGGATAACGCCCGATCTCGTTCAGGTACATGGTGACCGAATCTTCCAACAGCACCATGGTCTGCCGGGCGTCGGGCTCGCACCGGTCGGCGCCGCCCTCCATCACGTCTATGCCTTCCCGCCGGGCGGCTTCGACCGCGTGCTCGAAGGCCGGCCCGGAGGCTTTCGCATCCTCCAGCTCCTGCTGGACCTCGGCGGTGGTCAGAAAGCCCCGCCGGCGGCCCCTCGCCAGGAGGCCGTCCACCGCTTTCTCCACCCGGGGATCCATCTCCTCTACGCGGGGCTCCACGCCTGCTCCGCGCCCTTCCGGGGACCCCTCTGGAGAATCATCAATTCCTCCATGATCCGTCTGTACTCCTCTCCGCCGGGGTCCAGCGACTCGAGCCGGAGGCGCAGCTCGGCCTTCCGGCGCTTCATCGACCGTTCTTCCAGGTGGGCCAGCACATCATCGACCGGCAGCGGCGGCGGGTCCTGCTTCAGCTCCAGCCCCAGGGCCATATCCACCAGCTTGCGGTCCTCTATCTCCAGGATGGGAACCGGCTCTCCCGGCGGAAGGCGGCGGCTCTCCTCCAGCAGCCGGGCGGCCAGCCGCCGGGCGTCGGGGTGGTCGAACAGATCGTCCGCGACCCGGTCCAACGGGGCCGCGCCGGCCAGCAGGTGCCGCAGCAGATCCTCCTCGGACCGGTCGAAGCCCTTGGACGGGCGCCGTCGAGCCGAGCCGGTGTCCGGGGCCGCCTCCCGGCGCGGCGGACCGGATCCCCCGGCGCGGCCCAGCGCCTGCCTCACCCCGTCCAGCACCTCCCGCAGGCCGAGGCGGGTGCGCACCGCCACGTCCGAGGCATACCGGTGGCGGGCCATCCTGTCGGGGTGGCGGGCGATCATCACCGCCGCCTCCCCCATGGCCCGGATGGCGGATTCGGGCTCGGACAGGTCGTGCTGCCCGAGTATCCGGTCGATGCGGAAACGGGTGATGGTCTGGGCGGCGGCCACCGCCTCCTTGAGCTCCTGCGCCTGCCCTTCCCTAACCATGTCGGCCGGATCGCGCCCTTCGGGAATGGCGGCCACCCTCAGGTCGAGATCAAGGTTGGCGGCGACGCGCAGCTCGTCGCCCCGCACCACCGCCCCGGCCCCGGCGGCGTCCGCATCGAAGGCCAGCACGATCCGAGGGGCGAACCGGCGGAGCAGACCGAAGTGGCCCTCCCCCAGCGAAGTGCCGCAGGCGGCCACCGCCAACGGCAGACCGGCGAGGTGGAAGGCGATCACGTCCGTGTAGCCCTCCACCACCACCGCCGTCCCTTCCCGGCTGATGGACGAGCGGGAGCGGTCCAGCCCGTAGAGCAGCTCGCTCTTCTTGTAGAGGGGGGTCTCGGAGGTGTTCAGGTACTTGGGGCCCTCCCCCTCCAGCAGCCGCCCCCCGAACCCCGCCATGTCGCCCGCCGCATTGCGTATCGGAAACATCAGGCGGCCCCGCATCAGGTCGACGAGGCGGCGGTTCCCGCTCCGCCTGGCCAGCCCGGCCGCCGCGATGTCCTGCTCCTTGAAGCCCTGCTTGCGGAGGTGGGCGACCAGGGCGTCGAACTCGTCCGGGGAGTAGCCGAGCTCGAATTGCTCCACCACCTCCCCGCCGTACCCCCTCCCCCGCAGGTAGGAGCGGGCGTGACCTGCGTCGGCGGCCTGCTTGAGGCGGGCGTGGTAGTACCGGCCCGCCTCCTCGACCGCCTCCAACAGCCGCTTGCGCCGCTCCCGGCGGCGGGACGCCCCGGGGTCCCTCCTGATCACGATCCCGGTCTGGTCGGACAGCGTCTCCAGGGCTTCGGCGAAGGACAGGCCCCTGGTCTCCTGCATAAAGGTGAACACATCCCCCCCCGCCCCGCACCCGAAGCAGTGGTAGAGGCCCCGCACCGGGTTGATCGAGAGGGAGGGCGTCTTCTCGGTGTGGAAGGGGCACAGGGCCATGAACGCCCCCCGCACCTTCCGAACCGCGGTAACCCCCTCGAACAACTCGACCAGGTTCACCGCTTCCCGGATACGGTCCAAAGCGTCGCGATCAGCAGCCATACCCTCGACGAGTGTAAACCGGCCCCGCCTCCTGCGCCCCGTGAAACGGCCTGCAAGCAGGAATTTTTTTCGCGATCCTGCCGTCCCGGAGGACCTCCGCCCGCCGCCCGCCGCCCGGCGGACCGGCGGAACCGGCGCTAGACGGCAACGGCCGTCAGGTCGATTACCAGCAATATCTCATCGGATACGTTGCTCACGCCGGGTACAGCGGGGATGGTCAGGCCGAAATCAGAACGGAGCACCGCGGCGGAGCCGGTCACCCGGATCAGGTCGGAGGACACCGCCTCCACCTCTATCTCGAACACCACCGGACGGGTAACCCCGCTCAGGGTGAAATCGCCGGCAACGGTCAGCGGCATCCGGGCGCCGACCTCCACCCGGGCGGGGAGGCCTTCGATCGAGGCGGGTTCGAAAACGGCGAATTCGTTCTCGTCCCGGGCCGAACCCAGGATGGGGCCGCGCATGGCCCGATCCCGGAAACCCGAATCGGTCTCCAGCGTGCGCACGTTGACGACGATCTCGCCGATCCGGGAAGCGGGCGGATCTGCGAAGTCGACCAACACCTCCCCCGCCGCCTCCGAGGTGACGCCCACCACCCGGGTGGGGTCGCCGTTCAGCAGCTCGTCGATCTCGAAGCGCACCGAGGAGCGCTCACCGTCGATCCGAAACACCGCCGCCCCGCCCCCGCCGTCCGCGGTCCCGTCGTCGTCCGCCGCGTCCGCAGCAGGCGCCGCAGCCGTCGCGGACGGAGCGGCGGAAACCGGCGGGGCGGTAACCGGAGCGCTCGGCTCGCCGCTGCCGCCCGCAAACCACACATAGGCCAATACCCCGGCGGTCACCGCCGCCAACCCCGCCGCCGCCATTCCAAGTTTTCTCATCATCGGACGGCCTCCAGACGGTCGGCCATGTATCCCGCCAGGGAGTCGATCCCCACCCGGTCCTGGGCCATGGTGTCCCGCTCCCGCACGGTTACCGCCCCGTCGTCCAGGGTATCGAAGTCCACGGTAACGCAGTAGGGCGTCCCGATCTCGTCCTGCCGCCGGTAGCGCCGGCCGATGGCCTGGGTGACGTCCACCTCGATATCCCAGCGGGGGCGGAGCAGGGCCGCCGTCCGCTCCGTTGTCTCCACGAGTTCGGGCTTCTTGGACAAGGGCAGCACCGCCGCCTTGACCGGGGCGAGGCGGCGGTCGAGGCGCAGCACCGTCCTCGGGCTGCCCCGCACGTCCTCCTCGCGGTAGGCGTCGATCAGGAAGGCGAAGGCGGCCCTGGTGGCCCCCGCCGCCGGCTCGATCACGTAGGGAAAGAACCGCTCCCCCGCCTCCTGGTCGAAGTAGGTGAGGTCCTTGCCGGAAAACTCCGTATGGCGGCGCAGGTCGAAGTCGGTGCGGTTGGCGATCCCCTCCAGCTCGTCCCACCCCCATGGAAAGCGGTACTCCACGTCGTAGGTGGCCGCCGCATAGTGGGCCAGCTCGTCGTCCTCGTGGGCGCGCAGCCGGAGGTTGCCGGCCTGCATGCCCAGGTCCAGGTACCAGGCCTTCCGCTCCTCCACCCAGTACTCGAACCACCGCTCCGCTTCCTCGGGGCGGGTGAAGTACTCCATCTCCATCTGCTCGAACTCGCGGGTGCGGAACACGAACTGGCCGGGGGTGATCTCGTTGCGGAAGGACTTGCCGAGCTGGGCGATGCCGAACGGGAGCTTGCGGCGGGCCGTGCGGCGCACGTTCTCGAAGTTGATGAAGATGCCCTGGGCGGTCTCGGGGCGCAGGTATACCAGGTTGCCCTCCTGGGCCACCGGACCCATGTGCGTCCTGAACATCAGGTTGAACTCCCTGGCCTCGGTGAACGACCCCCGCAACCCGCAGGCCGGGCAACGCTCGTCGTCCTCCAGCTTGTCCAGCCGGTGCCGGGCGTGGCAGGAGGTGCACTCGACCAGCGGATCATGGAACGCAGAGACGTGCCCCGACGCCTCCCAGACCCGGGCCGCCTGGATGACCGCCGAATCGAGCCCCACGACATCCCCCCGGAGCTGCACCATCGACCGCCACCAGGCGTCCTTCACGTTGCGCAGCAGGGCGGCGCCCAGCGGCCCGTAGTCATAGGCCGAACGCAGGCCTCCGTAGATGTCGGACGCCTGGAACACGAAACCGCGCTTCTTGGCCAGGTTGACGATCTTGTCAAAGGAGGGCTGCACCGTCAGGCCGATCCGTAGACAGGGAGAAGGATGGTAACCGAACCATCGTTCGACGCCGCTGCTGTGAGGCGGGAATAGTCAGGTCGATGTGCCGTGCCGTGTTCCGGTTGACATCAACCGGGTACCGGCCGCGTTGCCAGATGATATCCCATCGGCGGCCTTCAACTCGTTCGGTCACGTAGGAGAGACGGAGAGTCTGGACGGTTGCAGACGGCGTCCGTCCATCGTATACCGGCAACGCCCGCCGGTCGCCCACAGGGGAGCAATCGGGCCGGTCTATCAGGCTGAGGGTGGAAACCGCCCTTCGAATCCGCCGAAGCGGCGCCGGCGGCGCTGGTACTCGGCCACCGCATCCACCAGGTCCTGGGCGCCGAAGTCCGGCCACATAACGTCGGTGAATACCAGCTCGGCGTAGGCGCTCCCCCACAGCAGGAAGTTGGAGATGCGCATCTCGCCGGAGGTGCGCACGATGATGTCCGGGGCGGGCATCTCGGGTATGAACAGGCGGGCGGCCAGGTCGCCCTCGGAGATGGAAGCCGCATCTAGTTGTCCGGAAACGGCCTCGGCGGCCAGGCGGCGGGCCGCCCGCACTATCTCATCCCGCCCGCCGTAGTTGAAGGCCAGCACCAGCTCGAGGCGGCGGTTGCCGGCGGTGCGGGCCGCGGCTTCGGCCATGCGGCGGCGGTTGCGGTCCGGGATGCGGGGGTCGGCCAGGTCGCCGATGAAGCGCACCCGCACCCCCCTGTCGTGCAGGGAGTCCAGCCGCCGCAGCAGCACGTCCTCGTTGAACCACATGAGAAAGCCCACCTCGCCGGGGTCCCGCGTCCAGTTCTCGGTGGAGAAGGTGTAGGCGGACATCCATTGCAGGCCCGCCGCCAGCGCGCCCTCCACGCAATCGAAGAGGGCCTGCTCCCCGGCGGCGTGGCCGGCGGTCCGGGGCAGGCTGCGGGCGGCCGCCCAACGTCCGTTGCCGTCCATGATCAGGCCCAGGTGGACGGGGATGCGCCCGGCGTCCAGGCCACCGAGATCGAGGCGGGCGCCCGATCCGTCCGGCCCCTTCCCGCCGCCGTCCCTATCCACCGTTCACCCCGCCGTAGGCCATCCCGGCCAGGCCCGACTCGATATGGTATTCGGCGAACCGCCTGGCCAGGCCGACCGCATCGGCGGCCAGCTCCCCGTCCGGGCCGGTTATATCGGAGAGGGCGGCGCCCGCCAGCCGGGACATGTAGGAGGCGAGGCCCTCCCGGAGCCGGAAGGCCCTCCCGAGGTCGCAGGCGGCGCAGAACAGGCCCCCGCCGGCCAGGCTGAAGCGGTCATGCGGCCCGGGCCGCCCGCAGGAGGCGCAGCGGCTCAGGGCGGGGGCCTGGCCGAGGGCGTCCATCATCTTCAGCAGGAACGACACCATCAGGTCCATCCCCCCGGCCCCGGATTCGAGGGCGTGCAGGCCCCGCTGCAGCAGCAGGAACAGCCGATGGGAGGGCTCGCCTTCGACGACCACCTTGCCCACCGCTTCCGCCATGGCCCCGGCGGTCATCACCGCGTCGAGATCGAGGCGCAGGCGGGGGAAGGGCTCGATCACGGACACCTGGGTGACAGTGGCCAGGTTGCGCCCCTGGTAGAGCAGCAGGTCGACGTGGGTAAGGGGCTCCAGCCGGCCCCCGAAGCGGCTCTTGGTCCGGCGGACGCCCTTGGCCACCGCCCGCACCTTGCCCTGGTTGGGGCTGACCAGCACCACGATGCGGTCGGCCTCCCCGAACGGGTAACCCCGCAGGACGATCCCCTGGTCGCTGAACAATGACATCCTTGTGATTAAGGGTAGACGGCGCAGGCGGCGAACGGGCGGTATGGTGCGGCTATGGCCCTCTTGGACGACGGCGCCCGCTCCGAGTTCCTGGCGGCCCACCCCGGCTGGGAGCTGCAGGACGGGGCGGCCTCCAAGACCTTCGTGTTCCCGGGCTTCGCCGAGGCGCTGGAGTTCACGGCCTCGGTGGGGGTGCTGGCGGAACGGGCCTACCACCACCCCGACATCGACATCAGACACCGCCGGGTGAGGATCTCCCTGACCACCCGCGACGAGGGCGGCCTGACCCACAAAGACACGGAGCTGGCCGCCCGGATCGACCGCCTGGCCGACCCTTCCCGCTGACGCTCCGGCCCTCCCTTTTGCGGCCCCGCGAAAAATTCTCCGAACAAACCCCTAGACGATCGCCGGAAAATGTTGTACAAAGAAGGGGTCTCCAACACAAACACCGCCGCGGGCTTCCGGAGAGGCGGCGGTCACAGATCCGAAGGATCCCACCCGGTCCGGCTCCAAAGCCGGGGCAGGCCCCACGCGGCCCGGAGCGGGATCCGCCGGGCGGCGGTGGCGGCGGGGGTGGGAGCCCGGCGAAGCCGGGCGGCGCGGGGCGGGATTTTCGCGGTTTTCGGGGGGTTGCCGGAAGCCGAATGGGTTCTGACCAGGGGATTCAGGGAGGGTGGAATGTGCGGGCGGGGTCTTTTTTCACGGACGGTTGCGGCGGGCGTGGTCGGTCTCGTTCTCGGTCGAATGCGGTGTGTGGGCGAAGCCTCTTCTTTTTTCACGGCTGTTGCGGGGGCCCGTTGAGATACGCGCCGAGCGGGCGGAGTGGATGCCCCGGACCACCGGGAATCGCCTCGGCATGGGGACCGTTGGGATACGCGCCGAGCCGGGCGGGGTGGATGGGTAGATTCGGTCGGTCGGGTCGGGGCGGGCGCCGGGGCTTGCGGCCCCCGGGGGGTTACAGGCCGACTCGTTCTATCCGGTCGGGGTGGCGCTGCCAGTCTTTTTCTACTTTTACCCGCAGGTCTAGGAATACGGGGCGGGAGAAATGGTCTTCCATCTCCAGGCGGGCTCGGGTTCCGGCTCGGCGTAGCATGGAGCCGCCCGCCCCGATCACGATTCCCTTCTGGGATTCCCGCTCCACGAAGATAACCGCTTCGATGCGCAGTGAACCGTCGGGGCGCTCCTCGACGGCTCTGGTCCTGACCGCCACCGAATGGGGGAGCTCCTCGTGGAGCAGGCCCAGCAGCTTCTCCCGCACCGATTCGGCCGCCCACACCTCGTCGGGCTGGTCGGAGGCGGCGCCGGGCGGGTAGTAGAGGGGGCCTTCCGGCAGCCGGGGGACCAGCTCCCCCACCACCCGGTCCAGGCCGTCGCCGGTGAGGGCCGAGACCGGCACATAGGCTCCGAAATCCCAGCGGGCGGCCTCGGCCAGATGGGCGGCCACTCTGGGCTTGGGGGCGATGTCCACCTTGTTGACCACCGCCACCACCCGGTCCTTGGCCCCCGCCTCCAGCAGCCGCCCGGCGATGCGGCGGTCGCCCGGCCCTATCCTGGCCGAGGCGTCGAGCACGAACAGGAAGCAGTCGGCCTCGGCCAGGGTCCGGTAGACGGCGGAGTTGAGCTTCTCGCCCAGGGCGGTGCGGGGGCGGTGGAGGCCGGGGGTGTCCACCAGCACGATCTGCGCCCGGTTCTCCGGATCGGAAGGATCGTCCACGTTCAGGACGCCGCGGGTGGTCATCCTGGTGGTCTGGGGCCGCCGGGAGGTGATCGAGACCTTGCGGCCCACCAACCCGTTGATGAGGGTGGACTTGCCGACGTTGGGGCGGCCCACCACGGCGGCGAACCCGGACCTCATCCCGGGAGGGGCCTCGACGAGGCGGCCCGTCCGCCCTCCAACCGGTCGACCATCACCTGCTCGATGCGGCGCCCCTGCACCCGCACCGGGGTCAGCACCGCCCCGTCCATCTCGAACCGCTCCCCCACCTGCGGGAGCCGCCCCGCCAGCGCCAGCACCAGGCCGCCCACCGTGTCCCATTCGTCGTCCGGCAGGCTGGTCTCGAGCAGGCGGTTGAGGTCGTTGACCGACAGGCGGGCGTCCACCAGGAAACCGCCCTCCTCCAGAGCCTGCACCAGCCGGGGCTCGGGGTCGTATTCGTCGACTATCTCCCCCACCAGCTCCTCCAGCAGATCCTCGATGGTCACCAGCCCGGCGGTGCCGCCGAACTCGTCCACCACCGCCGCCATATGCACCTTGGACGACTGCATCTCCCGCAGCAGATCCCGCACCGGCTTGGTCTCCGGAACGAAATGGGCGGGGCGGGCGGCCTCGGTCACCGGGACGGCGGCCGAAGGGGCCTTCAACCGATGCAGCAGATCCTTGGCGTACACCACGCCCACGATGTCATCCGCCCCGTCTCCGGTTACCGGAACCCGCGAAAAGCCGTGTTCGAGGATCAGATCCAGGGCGTGGTCGGTGGTCATGCCGGCGCTCAGGGTGACCATGTCGGTGCGGGGGACCATCACCTCCCGCACGATGGCGCCGGAGAACTCCAGCACCGAGGAGATGAGCCGTATCTCCTCCCGGTCGGCGGGGTCGTGATCGTCGTCCTCCCCGCCGCCCGGCCCGTCCTCGTCCTCCTCGTCCTCGATGAAATCGCCCGTCCGCCCCCCCGCCGAGATGGCCGCCCTCAGCAGCCGGGCGAACCGGTAGGCAATCCGGCGGGACCGGCGCCGGCCCAGGGACCGGGGCAGCAGCTCCCCCGCCAGCACCAGCACCGCCCCGGCCGCGATCAGGGCGGCGGCCAGCCGCCAGCCGCCGAACACCGCACCCAGCGCCCAGGCGGCGGGGAGGGCGGCGGCGACCAGCAGCACCGCGTGGACGAGCGACAGGGAGGGCCCGATGCGGGCCCGGTCTTCGAGCAGCCCGGCCACTGTCCCCGCCCCGGACCGGCCCTCCGCCGCGTCGTGCAGGGCGTCGGCCCGGGGGGTGCGCACCAGGGAGGCGCCCGCGGTTCTGATCACCGCCGCCAGCGCCAGCACCCCCGCCGACGCCGCCCAGGCCGCCCACCTCATCGGCGCTCCACGCCCACCAGGGCGAGCAGGTCCCGCTCCCTGGCTTCCATCGCCTCCGCCTCGGCTTCGGTCCCGTGGTCGTACCCGACCAGGTGCAGCACACCGTGGGCGACCATCAGGGACAGCTCGTCCTCCGGGCGGACGCCCAGCTCCCGGGCCTGGCGGCGGACATAACGGGGGGCCACGAAAACGTCCCCCAAGCCGTAGGGGGCGCCCGCGCCGGATGCGGGGGCGGGGTGGCCGGCGTCCGGCGGATTCAGGGGCAGGGCGAGCACGTCGGTGGGCCCCTCCCCGCCGAGGAAGCGCCGGTTGTATTCGGTCATTACCTCGTCGGTCACGAAAACCACCCCCACCTCGGTCTCCGGCGGGAGGCCTTCGGACTCCAGCACCAGACGGACCAGCCGCCGGAGCGGCCCGGTCGATAAGGGAACGTCCTGCTCGTCAGCCAGGTATATGTCCACGCCGGCCCCAGGCTACCCGAACGCCCGCCTATGGGGAGTCTTCGGCGGCGGATGGGAAGTCGGGGTACGGGATGCGGTTGTGGAAGTACCCGATCAGGGCGTCGACCATGGCCTTCTTGGCCTTGGTGAGGTCCCCGAGGGTCAGCTCCGAAAGGGACAGCTGGCCGTCGGAAACCTTCTCCCCCACCACCCGCTCCACCAGCTGCTCGATGCGCTCGGGGGTCGGCGTCTCGGTCTGGAACACCGCCCGGCAGGCGCCCTCCACCGAATCGGCCATCATCACGATGGCCATCTCCTTGCGCACCGGTTTGCGCCCCTTGTGCCGGTAGTCCTCTATGTCCACCTCGTCGGCGCCGTAGAGCTTCTGCGCCTTGTTGTAGAAGAAGTGCATCACCCCGTCTCCGTGATGGGTGATCACCGTCTCGGCCACCTCCCCCGGGATCCGGAACCGGCGCGCCAGGGTGAGGCCGTCCGCCACGTGGCGGCGGAGTATCTCCGCGGAGCGCTCCGGAGGGATGTGGTCGTGCGGGTTGCGGATGCCGAACTGGTTCTCGATGAAGAACTGCGGGTTCTCGGTCTTGCCCAGGTCGTGGTAGTAGGCGGCGGCCCGGGCCAGCAGCGGGTTGGCGTCCACCGCCCGCGCCGCCCGGTCGGCCAGGGTACCCACCATCAGAGAGTGGTTGAAGGATCCGATCGCCTTCTGCTCGAGCAGCCGGAGGGCGGGGTGGTTGCGGTCGGTCAGGTCCAACAACCGCAGCGAGGTCGTTATATCGAACATGATCTCCAGGACCGAGAGCAGAGAGCTGCCGATCAGCCAGGACAGCAGGCCGTTGGCCATGGCGAAGGCGGCGGCCTGGTAGACCGGCAGCTCCGCATGGAAGAACCAGGCGATCACCGCGGCCAGCCCCCCCGACAGGAGGATTATGTATCCGGCGGCGCGCCGCAGATCCCGGCGGGCGGAGATGGACGACACGAACGGAACCGGCGCCAGGGTCGACAGGGCGGCGAACAGCGTGTAGCCCGGGTCGGCGGCGGCGAGGGCGGTCATCGAGCCGACCGCCACCGCCATTAGCATCGACATGCGGGCGTCGAAGAGAATGGCGGTCATGAGGCCGAAGGCCGCGGCCGGCACCAGATAGCCGATCCCCTGGTTGACGTCCACGAACACCGCCGCCCCCCGGGCCGCCGCCGCCGACAGGGTTACCAGCAGCCCGAACAGCGCCATCTGCCGCACCGAGGACCACACCGAATTATGGAAGCGGTGCAGATACAGGGCCAGCAGCCCCACCAGCAGCAGCACCGAGCCGGCCAGCGCCAGGTAGCGGGGGGCGGCCAGCCCCAGCACGCCCGCCGCCGACAGGGCCCTGTGTATCTCGCTGGTTACCTCCCCGCCCTGCTCGACGATGGTGTCACCCGCCCCGTACTCGATGGTGAGGGGCGTGACCGCCGCCGCCGCCTCGTCCCGCAGAATCCGGGTGGCCACCTGGTCCACGGACTTGTTGGCCACCAGGAATTCGGTGGCCACCTCGGTGACCATCGTGGACACCAGCTGCCATACGGCCGGATCCGCTTCCGGCAGCTGGACGAACCGGGGCCGCGACCGGTAGGTGCGCTTGACATCGAGCAGCTCCTCGCCGAGGATGCCGCCGTTCTCGTCGAGGGCCTCGGTGATCAGCAGCACCACCTCGCGCTCGATCTCCGCCAGCCAGGACTGCCCTCCCAGTATCTCCCGGTACACGTCCTCGGTGGCGATCTGGACCAGCAGGGAGACGGTGCCGTCGGAAAGCAGGTATCCGCCCGCCCGGAGAATGGCCAGCTGGTTGTCGCGCGGCGCCACCACCGGCGTCATCGGCAGGGCCTCCAGCTGCGTTTCGCGGTCCTCGAACAGCTCCGCCTGCCGCAGCAGGCTCTGCTCGGAGGCGGTGAGGCGGTCCGGAACCGTGGCGGTGTCGACCAGGACGGAGGCCGGGCCGGCGGCCAGACCCGTGAACTCGTACCGCCCATCGGCAAAGGTGCGGGCCGCGAACTGGGTCCCGGCGGAGTCGTAGGCCACCATGCGGACCTCTCCCAGCCCGCGGTCGGCGCCCGACAACACGCCGTCGCCCTCGATGTCCAGGAACACCAGGCCGGAGATGCGGGCGGAACGGATCACCGCCGGGGGGGCAGCGGCCGGCTCGGCACCGGGAGAGGCCGGAGCAGCGGTCGTCTCGGCGGCAGGGCCGGGTTGCTGTTCCGCGCCGGCCTCCGCGGCGGTGGTTTCGGCAACGGCGGCGTCCTGCTCGGCGGCGGAGGGAAGGGGGGCGGTGGTGCTGGTGGTCACCGCGGGGAGAGGCTCGGCGTCCGGAACGGCGGTGGCCTCCCTGACCGACTCGAAGAAGGAGCGGATGTTCTCGATCACCAGGGTTTCGATGCCCTGGTCCCGCCCGTACACGGGCGTCACCGCATCCGCCGCCTCCTGCCGGGCCTGTTCGGTCCCCGCCGCGTCCTCTATGGTGAAGGGGGCCTCGACCGTGAAGGTCTCGGGGGAGGGCTCGCCCACCTCCACCCGCACGGTGGTGAACTGCCGGCCGATCGCCAGACCGCCCAGGGAGGCGGCCACGGCGGCCGCGAGTATGCCCAGCGTCAGCAGGAGCCTGAGCTGGGGGCTCACCGTCCGGCCTTTCCGCTCCGCTCGGCGCCGCCGCGCCGTTTCTTGCTGACGTTCTCCGCTTCGTAGGCCTCGACGATGGCGGCCACGATCCGATGCCGCACCACGTCGGCGGCTGTGAGATGCACCACCGCCACGTCCTGGATTCCCCGCAGTATCCGCTCGGCGTGGCGGAGGCCCGAAGGTCGGTCGTTGGGCAGGTCGACCTGGGTGACGTCACCCGTGATCACCATCTTGGAATTGAATCCCAGCCGGGTGAGGAACATCTTCATCTGCGCCCGCGAGGTGTTCTGCGCCTCGTCGAGCACCACGATGGCGTCGTTGAGGGTGCGGCCCCGCATGTAGGCGAGGGGGGCGATCTCGATGGCGCCCCTCTCCGTATAGGCGGCCACGTCCTCGGGTCCCAGCATCTCGTAGAGGGCGTCTTGGAGGGGGCGCAGGTAGGGGTTGAACTTGGCCTCCAGGTCGCCCGGCAGGAACCCGAGCTGCTCGCCCGCCTCCACCGCCGGACGGGTCAGAACGATGCGCCGCACCGTCCCGGAGGTCAGGGCCTCGGCCGCCGCCGCCATCGCCAGATAGGTCTTGCCGGTGCCCGCCGGGCCGATGCCGAACACCAGGGTATGGCTGCGGATCGCTTCTATGTAGCTGTGCTGGCCCACCGTCTTGGGCCGGATGACCTTGCCCCGGCCCACCCCGACGCCGTCCCCCAGCACCCCGCTGGGCGAATCCACCGACTCGTTCACCATGTCGATCACCCGGCCCACCCCTTCGTCGTCGAGGCCGAGGCCCTGCTGGATCAGCATCATCAGCTCCTCGACCGCCTTGCGGGCGCGTCCGGCCGCCTCTTCCTCGCCGCCGAACATGATCTCGTTGCCCCGGGCCACGATCACCGCCTCGGGGTAGGCGGCCTCCACTGCCCGCAGGTGGCGGTCGCGGTCGCCCAGCAGGTCGATCATCAACCCGGTGCTGGGCACCCGCAGGAGGCTGCGGGGGGCGGCGGTTTCAGAGGACATCCTCGCCCCTCATCTCGGCGTAGCGGCGCAGGCAGTCCCGTTCGGAACGGCTGAGCCGGGAAGGCACGTCGATTCCCACCAGCACCAGCAGATCCCCCCGGCCCCGCCTCCCCAGCCGCCCGGCGCCCTTGCCCCGGAGGCGGATGACCTCTCCGTGCCGGGTTCCGGCGGGGATCTCGACCCGTTCCGACCCGCCGCCCAGGAGCGGCGCCTCGGCCCTGGTCCCCAGGGCGGCGGCGGCGATTCCGATCTCCATCTCGTATACGAGGTCGTCCCCCCGGCGGGTGAAATGCTCGTGCGGCTTCACGGCCAGATCAACATACAGGTCCCCGGAGGGCGCGCCTCGCAGGCCGGCCTCGCCGTCTCCCCCCAGCCGGATCCGGTTCCCGTCGACCACCCCCCGGGGCACCTCTACAGACACCTCCTTCACCTTCTCGGCGGCCCCCGCCCCCTTGCACCCGCCGCACGGGTCGGCGATCAACGACCCGGTCCCTCTGCATGTCCGGCAGGCGGTCAGGGTCATCACGGACCCGAACACGCTCCGCCGGGCCGCCCTGACCTGGCCGCTCCCCGCGCAGCCGCCGCACGCAATGGGGCCGGTCCCCGGGCGGGCGCCCGACCCCGAACACTCCTGGCAGGGCGCCGCCGCCCTGAACCTGACGGTCTTGACCGCCCCGAATGCCGCCTCTTCCAGATCGAGGGCCAGAGAGACGCGGATGTCCCTCCCCCGGGATTCGGACCCGCCCCACCCTCCGCCGCCGAAGACACCCCCCTCCCCGAACACGGAACGGAACAGGTCTTCGATGCCCACCCCCTGGAACAACCCGGCCAGGTCGAAGGCGTCGCCGCGGTCGTACCGGTCTCTCTTGGCCGGATCGGACAGCACCTCGTAGGCCTCCGCCGCCCTGCGGAACCGCTCCTCGGCGAGGGGATCCCCGGGATTGGCGTCGGGATGGGTTTCCCGGGCCAGGCGGCGGAACGCCTTCTTGATCTCGCCCGGCGAGGCGTCGCGGTCCACCCCGAGGAGGGTGTAGTAGTCGTCGGACACGGCGCCGGTCAGCCCGGGCCCCGGAGTGAACGGGCAACAGGGGGGTGGGGTCCGTACATCGATCAGCGTTCCCCGAGGCTCTCGTCGAGGCCGCCCCGTATCTCTTCCACCGCGGAGATCGCCTTCCCGTAGTCCATCCTCATGGGGCCCAACACCCCGATCCGCCCGGAGGGGTCGCCGTGCTCGCCGCCGTAGCTGGTAGACACCAGGGAGATGTCGGCGGGCGAGTCGATGCCCAGCTCCCGTCCGATCCGCACCTCGGTGCCCTCCGGCAGACGGGCCATCAGCTCCAGCAGGGCGGCTTCCCGCTCGAGTATCTCCAACACCGAGCGCACCTTCGATATCTCCCCCCAGGAGTCGGTCAGGTAGCTGGCCGGCCCTACGAACAGCTCCCGGTCGGCGGCGGCGGCCTCGGCCAGCGCCTCCGAGGCCTGCCAGAGGATCGACCCGACCCCGCTCGGAACCTCATCCGGCGTCAGGACATCCGGGTCTACTTCCGCCTGCATCGAACACCCGACCCGGCGGCGGAGCAGCCGTTCTGCGTCCTCGACGTCGAGGGGATCGACCGGCGAGGGGAGCACCAGCAGGGATTGGGACACCCGTCCGGCATGGGTAACCACCACCATCAGCACCATATCGGCGCCGGTCTGCACCAGATTGACCGTGCGTATCACCTCGCCCGACAGGCCGGGGCCGGTCACCACCGACGGGTAGCGGGTGATCTCGCTGAGCAGGGCGGAGGTGGCTTTCAGCAGCCGGCCCAGCTCGATATGGATCGAGGAGAAGAACTCGGCCACCCGGGCCGAGGCGTCCGGCGAATGGATGGGGCGAAGGAGCTGGTCGACGTAGTAGCGGTAGGCGCGGGCCGTGGGGATCCGCCCGGCCGATGTGTGCGGCTGCGACGCGAAGCCCTCCGCCTCCAGGGCGGCCAGCTCGGTGCGCACCGTGGCGGCCGACACCGTAAGGCTGCTCGACTCGAGAACGGCCCGTGAACTTACCGGCTCTCCGGTGCGGATGTGCTCCTCGACCAGGATACGCAGAATCCTCGCCTTGCGTTCATCCAGCATGTGAACAATGATAATGATATATGTATTGGAACGGTTTCACCCGTTTGGGTCCGTTCCGCCGCCTGCTACCATGCCGCCTCCCGCCCCGGAGAACCGATACACAGGGCCTGCGGGTCGAAAACAGGCTTCGGACGCCTGCCGCACCGTTATTCGAGTAGGGCAGAAATGGCTCACACCAAATCCCAGAAAAAACGCAACCGCCAGAACAAGGTCCGGGCGGCCCGCAACAAGTCGGTCCGGTCGGAGCTGAAGACCCGGGTCAAGAACGCGGCGGACGCGGCGGAACAGGGCGGCGCCGGGGCGGCCGCCGGAGCCCGCCGCCTCGCCCAGAAGCGCATCGACCAAGCCGCCGCCAAAGGGGTGCTGAAGAAGAACACCGCAGCCCGCCGCAAGCGCGCCCTGGCCCGGCAGGCCGACGCCGGCGGGTAACAGCTCCCCCCTCCTGCTCCTGCCGCAGAGGGCGGTCCGCGGCCTGTTGCCCGGGTCGTTGCCGGGCTTCCGTTCGGGCCGGTCAGCGGTACCAGAAGCAGAGCGCCACCGTCAGGCGCTCCAGGGTAACCAGGTGGGTCTCCTCGGGCATGATCTTTAGCATCCCGTCAGCCCGCCGCACCGCATCCAGCGCCAGCGTCAAATTCCCCTCGTCGGCCCGGCGGCCCGCCTCCCAGCCCTTCCTGGTGGGAAAGGCGTCCGGTTTGGCCCCGATCCAACCGGCGTAGGTTCCGATGTCGGGGGCGGCGGACGCCAAGGCCCGCCTGCGCAGGTCGTTTTCGACCACCGCCAGCAGCATCAGGGGGTGGTTGTGAACGAGCAGGTCATGCAGCCGGCGCAGGGCGTCCTCCACCCTGCCTCCGGCCACCGCGTCGGTGAAAAGCCACACCGGCTGATCGGGTTGGTTGCGGAACCGTTCCCGCACCAGGGCGCCGGTTATCTCCTCTTCTACCGAGGCCAGCTGGTCCAGAGCCTGGCCCAACGACCCGATGTCCGACCCGTAGCGTTCCACGAGGGCCTCGCCCGCTCCGCTCCGGAGCTTCACGCCCCGCTCCCGGGCCGCCTCGCGGATCCACGAGAAGGCATCCCGATCCCGCAGCTTCCCGACCTTTACCGTTTCGCCGTTCTTGCCGACGAACGCCCCGAGGGGGGCGGGCAGCCTTCCCCCGGATACCAGCACCACCTGCCGACTTTCGGCGCCGGGTTGTTCGAGCAGATCGGCCGCCGCCGCCGCCTCCTCCGCCCTCAGCAGCTGGGCGTCCACCACCATCACCCCGATGCGCCCCCCGAACAGCGAACCCGACTGGATCGCCGGCACGATCGGGGCCACCTCCGGGCGGACCGCCTCGTCGGGCGCTTCGGACTGGCCGCGGCCGGGAACGTCTATCCGCACGATCTCGGACGGGGCAATCCCGCAGGCCTCGAATACCTGCGCCGCCCGGTCGAGCATCTGGCGGCGCTCTCCGGGGCCGGGGGCGGGGGGCCCGCTGATATGGACCAGGCTCTTCAGAGGTTCCAACCTCCCCCCACCTGGACGAAAGAGCCGCTGATGTAGTCGGCGCCGCCGTCGAGCAGGAACCGCACCGCCGCCAGGACGTCCTCGAACCTGCCGTGCCGGCGCGCCGGCATCCGGGACAGGGAGGGCAGCGGATCGGAGTTCTCCAGCGCTCCGGGGAGGATCGCGTTGACCGTGATCCCGTACGGGGCCTCGGTGACCGCCATCGTTTTGGTGAGGATCAGGACGCCGGTCTTGCCGATGTAATAAGGAAGGCTGCGGGGCCTGGCCGAGAGCCGATCGGCGCCGGAGTCGGATATGTTGACGATCCGCCCTCCCCCCTCCCGCAGCATGGGAAGCACGGCCTTCGAGACGTAGTAGGCGGCGGAGACGGTGGAGGCGATCTGGATGTCCCAATCCTCGACCGAAAGCTCGTCGAAGTCCTTGAGGATGAACTCGCCGACATTGTTGACCAGCCCGTCTAGCCCCCCGACCTGCGCGCGGACGGCATCGGCCATGGCCGAAACCTCGGCGGGAACGGTTATATCGCCCCGGACGGCGTGGGCTCGGCCTCCGCCCCGGCGGATTCTCTCCACGGCCGATTCGGCCTCCGCCCGGCCGGTGCGGTAGTTGACGACCATCTCGTGCCCTTCGAGGCCGAGGCCCACCGCCAGCGCCCGGCCCAGCCCCTTGGAAGACCCCGTAATCAGTATTCTCATTTCTGCTGTCAGCCCGCTCTCCCGGCTCTCGGCGCGTCCCCGGCGGCCTGCGGCGATGGTAGCGCCCGCCCCCGGACGGGCGGAGGCAGCGGGAGGCGGATCACCACGTCTCCTTCGAGATCCGTGCGGCGCACTTCCATACCGGCGGCGGCCAGCTCGGCGAGCAGATCGGCCGAGGGGTGGCCGTAAGTGTTGGGTCCGACGCTCACCACCGCCGCGGAGGCGCCGGTGTCGATCAACCAGGCCGGGTCGGAGGTGGCGGCGCCCTGGTGGGGAACCTTGAGTATCTCGACCGGGGGAGGGTCCATCTCCGCCTGGGCTATCCGCTCGATGTCGCCCGAAAGCAGGATGCGGCTTCCGCCCAGGGAGGCGATCACCACGATGGACTGGTCGTTGAGGGATGCGTAACGGCGGAGGGGCCCCAACACCTCCAGCCCCACCCCGCCGACGCGGTACCGTCCGGGCCGGGGGGTGGACACGGCGGTGCGGGCGCGGGCGGAAGCGATGAACTCCCCGAACTGCTCCCCCTGGCCGGGAAACGGGGCGTACCACATCTCCCTGACCGGGACCGAACCGATCAGGCCGGCCAGCCCCCCGTAGTGGTCGCGGTGGGCGTGGGTAACGATCAACAGGTCTATGGAACGCACCCCGAAGCGCGCCAGCCCGTCCCGCAGGACCAAACCGTCGCTTCCCCCGTCCACCAGCAGGGTCTCGCCGCCCGCCCCGAGCAGCAGGAGGGCGTCGCCCTGCCCCACGTCCAGGGCTGCGAAGGCGGGCCGGACCGGGGGGCCGCCGAACAGGCCGGGGCTGAGAGAAACGGTAAGCGCCGCGACCGCCGCCGCGCCGGCCAGCACCGCCGCCGGACGGAGGGAACGCCGGAGCGCCGCCGCCCCGATCAGCAACAGCAACAGGAAGGCCCGCCAATCGATCTGGGGCAGACCGGCGGCGGCTTCGGCGATGACGAGCACCGCCCGGGCGGCCGCCGCCCCGACTGCGGTAACCGGGTCGATCCCGGTCAACACCCCCGCCGCCCCCAGGCCGGTGGCGGCCAGCACGAGGGGCCCGGCCGCCACGTTGGCGGCCGGCGCCCACAGCGGGATGGTTCCTATGGCCGACAGCAGGACGGGCGCCACCGCCAGCTGGGCGAAGGTCGACGCTCCCAGCGCGGTCCCCAGCCAGCGCGGCCTGACTCCCCCGAAACACCCGGAACCGACTATCACCCCGGCGGTGGCCGCCACCGACAGCTGGAAACCCAGGCTGAAAGCCAGCTCGGGGGAAGCGAGGATCAGCAGGATGACCCCCGCCGCCAGCACCCTCCAGATGTCGGGGCGCAGGCCGAAGGCCCGGCTCGACAGCACCAGCCCGGCCATGACGGCCGCCCGCATCACCGACGGATCGGGCCGATCAGCAGGACGAAGAACCCCAGCCCGGCCAAACCGAGCGCGGCGCGGCGGCGGGCGCTCCAGCCGAGCGGCCCGGACAGCAGGAACAGGGCGCCCAAGAACAACGCCACGTTGCTGCCCGATACCGCCACGAAATGGGAGAGCCCGGCCCGGCGCATATGCTCGACCTCCACGTCCTCGAGCCGGGAAACGTCACCCAGCAGGAATCCGGCCAGCAGGGCGCGCCCCCGGTCCGCTTCAGGACGCAGGCGCTCGAGGATCAACGAACGCACCCCGGCCGCATACTCACCCGGCAGGCCCCCTCCGTAACCGGCGAAATCGGCTTCCTCAGCCTTGCCTTCCCACACGGCCCGCCGCCCCGGTCCGCCCGGCCCCCCGTCCTCCGGCAAAGCCGTCATCACGATGGTTACCCACCAGCGGCTCGACCGCGGCCAGCCGGACACGCCTCCCCGCAGCCAGCCGGCCGGCCCGTCCCAGGGGCGGCCTTCCCCCTCCTCCCCTACAGACTTCACCGCCTTCGCCCGCACCAGCGCCCACCCCCGGTCCGCCCCGCCGCCCCCGGCCGCCAGCGCCTCCACCAGCAATCGAACCTCGCCGGACGGAAGAACGGCCGCCGCGGCCTGTTCCTGGCGGGCCTCGGCCAGGAAACCGGCCACCAGCCCGGCCGACCCCAACCCGATGATCAGCGCCGCGGTCCATCTCCGGCCCAACGCCGCCAGCCCGGCCGCGGCGGCGGCAACGGCAAGCGGCCGCCACCCGAAGCGCATCCCCAGGACGGCGCCCGCCCACACCGCCCCGGCGGCCCCCAGATACAGGCGGGCCTGCCGGTCGGGCAAGCGGCCCGCAAAGGCGAACCCCCCGGCCGGGGCGGGCGGCGGCAATGCTTTCCGATCCGGCGGCGGTCTACGGGCGCACTGCCGCAAAGTCGCGGAGGCCGGCCAGCTTGGCCTCGCCGATTCCGGGCACGTCGAGCAGGTCTTCCAGGGTGCGGAACGGCCCGCGCGCCTCCCGGTGGGCGGTGATGCGGACGGCCAATACCTCGCCCACCCCCGGCAGCCCGGTCAGCTCATCCACCCCGGCCCGGTTCACGTCGATGGGGAAGCCCCGCCCGCCGGTTCCCGAAGGGGCGGCGGAACCGGCTTCGCCGCCGTCCGTCCAGGGAACCGCCAGATGCATCCCGTCGGTGACCGGGGCGGCCAGGTTGATGCCGCCCAGCCGGCCTCCCGGGCGGACGCCTCCGGCCGCGGCGACGGCTTCCGCGGCGCGGCTGCCTTCGGGGAGCGACACCAGCCCCGGCGAGGCCACCGCCCCGGACACATGCACCACCACGAACGAGGGCGCCGGCGCCGGGATGGGCGCGGACAGGGACGCGGCGGGGGGAAGGTCGGGAGTCCGGGGGTGGTCGGGCCGCCGCCAGAGGGAGAACAGCAGGGCGGCCAGCAGGGCCGATCCCACCAGCAGGGCCGCCGCAGGCCAGTGGACGGAAAGGCGGGTCGGGCGGGCGCTCCCCTCGGGAGGCCGGGGCGCATTCGATACACCGAGGAGGCCGGGGATATCGGGTGTGTCAGACATATCGTTGTCTTTCGATGGACGGCGATATATCTTTATACCGCAAATAAGCCGATTCGGGAAGGGTGTCGTCGGCGCGGAATCAGGATTCCGCGCCCGACCCGGGGTCGGGGCAACCCCAAAAGGGGAACGGGCGGCCTCGGGTTGCCCCGGCCTCGGGGCTACCATCGGGCGGCCTGGACAGCCTGGAGAGATTCGATTGCTGATACTGGACGCTCTCGAGAAACGCTACGGAGAAATCACGGCGCTGGACAGATGCAGCCTCACCGTCCCGCCCGGCCGGATGGTGGGCTTCCTCGGACCGAACGGGGCGGGCAAGACCACCGCCATGCGGGCCGTCTTCGGTCTGGTGCATCTCGACGCCGGACGGGTGACCTGGAAGGGGCGCCCGGTGTCGCACGAGGACCGGCGCCGGTTCGGATACATGCCGGAGGAGCGGGGGCTGTACCCGCGCATGAAGGTACGCGACCAGCTCGCGTACTTCGGACGGCTGCATGGCATGGAGCGCGGCGCCGCCGCCGAGTCCGCCGACCGCTGGATCGAGCAGGCGGGGCTGGGAGAACGGGCCGGTTCCCGGCTCGAGGATCTGTCCCACGGCAACCAGCAGCGCGCTCAGCTGTTGGCCGCTCTGGTGCACGACTCCGATCTGCTGGTGCTCGACGAACCATTCAGCGGCTTGGACCCGTTCGGGATGGAGGAGATGGCCGGAATCCTCCGCGAGCAGACCGAATCCGGGGCGGCGGTGCTGTTCTCCAGCCACCAGCTGGACCTGGTCGAGGAGCTCTGCGACGACGTGGCCGTCATCGACCGGGGCCGGGTCGTCCTGGCCGGCAGGGTCAGGGATCTGAAGGAACGCTCTTCCCGCCGCCGGCTGGAGCTGGATATGGACGCAGGGAAACCGCCGGACCTCGGCATCGACGGAATAGAGGCTCTGGAGTCCCGGGGAACCCGGCACACCATGCTGGTGCCCGCCGGCCTGGACTTCCGCGCCCTGTTGGCCTCGCTGCAGGCCCAAGGGCGGATCCGGGAGTTCTCCTACCGCCCTCCCGCCCTGTCTGACCTGTTCAAGGAGGCCGTGGGGAGATGAACAGGACCGGGCCCCTCCGTCCGATCAGGCTGGTAATCCTGCGCGAGCTGCGCGAACGGGGTTTGAGCAAGTCCTATCTGGTCAGCTGGGCGGTGCTGGCCTTCCTGATCGGGGCGGGGTTCACCATCCCCGCGCTGCTGGGCGGGGACGACGACCAGAACTATCGGGTGGGATTGGCGGGGGAAGGGGGCCGGGGCGTAGTGGAGAGGGCGCGGGCGATGACGGCGGACGCCGACCCGCCCGTTCGCATCGCGTCGTCCGCCTGGCCGGACCGCGCCGCCGCCGAGCGGGCGGTGGCCGAGGGCGGCCTCGACGCGGCCCTGATAGACGGCGGCGAGCTGGTGGTGGAAGAAGCCGGCGGGCGGCTCGAAAATCTGCTCACCCAGGCCGCCGCCCTGATCAGGCTGGAAGAGCTGGTCTCCGCCGGCCGGGCCTCCGAAGATGTGTTCCCTCTGCTGACCGGGCAGGCGTTGGGGGTGACCCAGACCACCCCGCCGGACGAGGAGGCGGCCAGAGCCCGGCGGTCCTTCATCAGCCAGGCGGCCCTGGTGCTGCTGTTCATGGCGGTCATGATGACCGGCTCGTGGGTGCTGATGGGGGTAACCGAGGAAAAGACCAGCCGGGTGGCGGAGGTGCTGCTGTCCGCGGTGCGGCCCTGGCAGGTGTTGTTGGGAAAGATCGCGGGGGTGGGCATCCTGGGCCTGCTCCAGTTCAGCATCCTGGTGGGCGTAATCGTCTTCGGAATCCGGCGGGTGGCCGACGCCTCCCTGACAGCCGAGATCAACGCCGGGCTGCTCACCGCCCTGCTGCTCTGGTTTGTGCTCGGCTACGCCCTCTACGCTGTCGCCTACGCCATGGTGGGGGCGGTAGCCGCCCGGCCGGAGGACGCCCAGAACGCCGCCTTCCCCATGACCCTCGTCTCGATGATCGGCTACTTCGTCAGCATCTTCCACGTGGCCAACAACCCCGGCTCCGTCCTGTCCACCATCCTTTCGTTCATACCGCCCACCGCGCCCTTCGTAGTGTCGGTGCGGACGGTGTCGGACTCCATCCCGCTGTGGCAGCAGGCCGCCTCGGCGGCCGTAACCATCGCCTTCGCCCTCTGGCTGCTGAGAACGGCGGGCAAGATCTACGCAGGCGGAATGTTCAAACACCGCAGCCGGGTCAAGCTGCGCGAGGCCTTCCGCTCCGCCGAGTTCTGACCCGGCTCCGGGGGTGTGCCCCATATCCCATGCCGACCCGGGTTGACAGCGAAGGCACCGACACGGCGCAAGCCCGAACCTTTTTTCCTGCGAAACCCGCCGGCCAAGCCCTATCCCCCCTCCCGGACCCCGGCAAGAACGCGAAAAACGCCGCCCCGCGCCCCGGCTTCGCCGGGTCCCTCCCCCGCCGCCTCCACCAGCATGGAATCCTCGCGGGGCGCGCGGCCCCGGCCCTGACGCCCGACCGGGCATCATCCATATCCATGATGACCGCCGCGCCTCCGGAACCCGGCGGCGGTGTTTGTGTCACAGCAAACACATAGTATCACAAATCTATGACGAATTCAATACCCTCATCTTAGAATGCTAAAAAAACTCTCTTTCATATACCAAACCGTCGGGTTGCACGCGGCGCCGGATCTGCCCGTCTAGGCGGAGACCGCGGCCGCCGCCTCGGCCACTTCGGCGGCAATGGATTCCGGAGGGGAACGACCCGGAAAGCGGTATGACGGGCCATGCACGTGGACGGCGGCCAGCACGCGGCCGCGATCGTCGTAGACGGGGGAAGCCACCGAATTGATGCCCTCCACGAACTCTTCGATGACCCACACCCACCCCTCGTCGCGTATGCGGTTCAGACGACGCCGGATCAGCGCCGGATCGGTGACCGTGCGCCGGGTGTAGGGCTCCAGGGTTCCCGCCAGGTAGTGGTCCAGCTGGTCCTGCGGCCAGTGGGCCAGTATGACCAAGCCGGAGGGAACCACGTACATGGGGAGCAAGGTCCCCGTCCAGTCGCGAACCACCACATTGTTGTCGGCGTCCTCCTGGGTGATGTAGCGGACCTGGTTTCCGTCCTGCACCGCCAGTCCGGCGTCCTCGCCCAGCGACCCGGCCAGCATCTCGAGGTGCGGGCGGGCCTTGTGCACCAGCTCGGCCGACCGGCCCTTCTCGGCTGCCAGGCCGTAAACCTTGGGGCCGATCCGGTAAACGCCGTCATCCGGCCCCTTCTCCACCGCCCCCATCGCTTCCAGGGTTTTGAGTATCCGCGCCGCGGTGCTCTTGGGTACGCCGACCCGTTCGGCCAAGCCGGTGACCCCCAGCTCGGAAACCGAAACGGCTTCGAGCAGCGAGAAGGCGCGTTCAATGGACCGCACGCTGCTCATTCGGGCTCCCCTGGGCGGGTCTAGGCTTCATGGCCAACCGTACCACATCGCGAAAACCCTCGGAGAGCGGCCCCGACCGGCGCCGCCCGAAGGAGCGGGCAACCCCGCAGAAGGAAGGAGACTGCCTTGGCCACCCCCCATATCTCGGCCCCCGACGGAGCGTTCGCCGAGTCGATCCTGCTGCCGGGCGACCCGTTGCGCGCCCGCTACATAGCCGAGACCTTCCTGGACGACGCCGTGGAGGTGACCTCGGTCCGCAACATGTCGGGGTTCACCGGTTCGTACCGGGGCAAGCCGGTCTCGGCGATGGGCACCGGCATGGGGATACCGTCGGCGAGCATCTACATCACCGAGCTGATCCGCACCTACGGGGTCAGGAAGCTGATCCGGGTGGGCACCTGCGGCGGCATCTCCCCGGACGTGAAGATGAGGGAAGCGATCCTGGCCATCGGCGCCTGCACCGATTCGACCACCAACCGCCGGCGCTACAACGGATGGGACTACGCACCCACCGCGGACTACGGGCTGCTGAGGGCGGCCGCCGACGCCGCCGACCGGCTGCGCATCAAGGCCCACATCGGCAACCTCCACTCCTCCGACCTCTTCTACAACTCCTACGACAACGCTCTCGAGGCCTGGCAGCGGATGGGGGTGCTGGCGGTGGAGATGGAAGCGGCCGGGCTGTACACCATCGCCGCCGAGGAGCGGGCGCAGGCGCTGGCCGTCGTTACGGTCTCCGACCACCTCGTCACCGGCGAGGAGGCCTCCCCCGAAGAGCGGGAGCGCACCTTCGACGGCATGGTGCGCATAGCCCTCGAGACCGTCCGCAGCCTCGACCGGTAAGCCGTTTACCAGGGGGCGGGCTCGCAACCGCCGGTTGTATACGCCCTCACGCCCCCCAGCGCAGCACCATGACCAGGGTGGCGAAGACCACGAGCCCCGTGTCCACCCAGCCGATGATGCCGGAGCGGCGGGATACGGTCTCGGCCAGGGCCCGGTCATCCTGCTCGTAGGCGGCGGCGATCCGTTCCCCGTTGGGGCCCAGTACGGTCATGGCCAGCACCGCCCCCAGGACCACCACGATGGCGCCCACCACCACGAAGGGGGCCGTAAGCGGGGTGGCGGCGTCCAGACCCACCAGACCGAACCCCGTTACGAACACCGTGATGGCGGCCGGGGTGTGGATCCACCGGCCCATGGAAACGGTGGTCCGGTGCCAGGAGGCGGCGGTTGCGCCGCCCCCCTTCGTAAGAACCCGGCCGGCGTAGGCCCGCACCAGATTGGCGCCCAACCAGGCCGCCGCACCGAGAATGTGCAAGAACAACAAGGCTTCGAACATCCGCTTCCTTTCAGGGTTCCGAGCGCCCGCCCAAGGCTAACCGCCTGTGCCCGCCGCGCCGGGCACTCGACCGCCGCTCATGCTCCGAACTCGTAGACGACATTGGCTTTGGAGGCGGCCAGGTCGCCGGAGTCGATGTGTTCGACGATGACCAGCTTCCCCACCCCGCAGTCGCCGAACTCGTCGCAGGTGATCGACCCTATGATCCCCCCGTATCCGGAAACCCCGTCCAGATGCTCCCGCACTCCGGACCGATCCACCGCCAGCGCCCCTCCCTCCGTGAAGGAGGCGGCCTCGATCGCGTCGAGCAGCAGCGTCACGGCGTCGTAGGTGTGCGCCCAGAAGGGGGTTTCGGGGTCGTGGCCGTACGCCGCCCGGTACTCGGCGAGGATTTCGGCGGCATGCATGCCGGTGCTCTGGTTCTCATTGTTGCGGAAGCGGTTGTCCGGACCCGAGAAAAACACCCCTTCCGTCTCCTCCATCTCCATGAAGATGTCCTCCAGCAGGGCGTCGGAGGTGAACATCAGCATGTCCTCCAGACCGACCGTCTCCAGCTTGCCCCGCACGAATCCGACGGCGTTCTCCCTGCTTACAGGGAAATACAGCGCCTGGGGCGAACCTGCCGCCATCTCGGCGAGGGCAGGCAGCATGATCTCCTGGGATCCGTCCACGGCGCCGAACCAGGTGATCTCGCCCCCCAGCTCCCTGAAAGAGTCGGCGAAGGCCCCGGCGAGGCTCTCGGTGTACACGTCGCCGTTGTGGGCGGCCGCCGCCCTGGTGACGCCCTTCTCCTGGTACAGGTACCGCGCCACCGCCGCGCCTTGGAGCAGGTCGTTGTCCGAGGTTCGGTAATAGCCTTCGCTTCTGTACTCGCTGGGGCGGCCGGCAAGGTCGGAGGTGAGCGTCGGGGAGGTGTTGGTCGACGAGATCATCACCATCCCTTCTGCGGTCAGCAAGGACGACGCCTCGACCGCCGCCGCCGAACAGGTGGTGCCGATCACGCCGATCACCCCCTCTTCGTCGATGATCGCCTGCGCGCCCGACCGCCCCCCCTCGGGGGTGCAGTCGTCGTCGACGTTGCCGCCGCCGAGGCTCACCTCGAAACCGCGGACCGGTCCGTAGTGCTCCAGGGCGAGCCGTACGATCCGCTGATTGGTGACGCCCGACCCCCCCTCCTCGGGGGACAGGAACATCCGTATCTGGACCGCCCCGCCCGGACCCACCTCCACCGCCCCCAGCGGCCCCGGCGTGTACTCCGGAGCGCACGCCGCCGCCAACAGCACCGCCGAGGCGCACACCGGCAGCAACCGGGCCCAACCGCCGCCTGCTCGCGTTCTCCTGGCGCGCACTGCTCCTCCCGGCTTCATCCGTCCACGGCCCGCCCGCCGATGGGCCGGCCGCTTCCGATGTTACAATGGCGCCGGGGCAACGCCGCGCCCGACGCTAGGCCGTAAGCGGCTGCGGCCCCCGGCAGGCGCGGGCCGCAGCCCGATCAGGACATACCGGAAGGGGTGCTACACTCCGGCCTTGTTACACTGCCGGGCCGGAGGCGTCGCGCCCTCGGGTCACACGGGATGGAGGAAAGGACTGGCAAGTGAATATCAATACGGAACGAGACGGCGGAGCGCTGGTTATCAAAACCGAGGGCCGGATCGACGGCTCCAACGCTTCTGACTTCCAGGGTTCGGTGGAAGCCGAGATCTCCGCTGAGGACAAGTCGTTGATCCTGGATTTCGAGCAACTCGATTACATCAGCAGTGCTGGTCTCCGGGTCATACTGTTGATCGCCAAAGACCTCCAGCAAAAGGGCGTAAAGTTTGCCATCTGCTCACTGTCCACCCTGGTGCGCGAGGTCTTCATGATCAGCGGTTTCGACCAGATCATAGAGGTCTACGATGACCCTGCCGCGGCGTCTTCAGCCTGGCAGGGCTAGTCAACCCGCTCCGAGCTGCGGGGCATTTCACCGAGCAAGAACACGCTCCCTCAACCGAATGTGAGCTAGAAAGTGTCAGAATTCAAAGAAAGATACAAGATTCTGGTTGTGGACGATGAGCCGGATGTGGAGCCGCTTATTCTACAGCGCATGCGCCGCGCCATCAGAAGGGGCAGATACGAGTTCGTTTTTGCCCACAACGGCATAGATGCTCTCGACAAATTGAACAAATGCCAAAATATAGATATGGTTCTCTCCGACATAAACATGCCGCAGATGGACGGCCTGACTCTGCTCGAGCAGATACCCAAAGTCGATCCTAATATTCGCTCGGTAATAATCTCGGCCTATGGTGATATGGAGAACATCCGCACCGCCATGAACCGCGGTGCCTTTGATTTTGTCACTAAACCTTTGGATTTTGATGACCTGCAGCACACCATCGACCGCACCTTGAAGCACATGATCGAATGGCGTGAAGCCCTCGCTTCGCGCGACAAGCTGATCGTGCTCCAGAACGAGCTAACCGTTGCCAACAAGATGCAGCGGTCCATCTTGCCTACCCGATTTCCCAAGGACATCAACTACGAGATATGGGCCAACATGGAACCGGCCCGCGATGTGGGAGGCGACTTCTACGATTTCTTCAAGTTGGAGGATGGCCGGGTGGGCATAGCCATCGCCGATGTCTCCGACAAGGGTGTGCCGGCTGCCCTCTTCATGATGTCCAGCCGCACCCTGCTGAAGGGAACCGCCATCGGGCTCGAAGACCCCAGCAAGGTAATGGAAGATGTCAACAACCTGCTCAACGAGGACAACGAAGCCGGCTTGTTCGTTACTGTCATCTACGCTGTCTATTGTCCGGATGAGGGCATCCTCAACTACGCCAACGGCGGCCACAACCCGCCCCTCATAGTCCACAGCGACGGGAGCTCCACCATGCTCCCCTACATCGGCGGTGTAGCGCTGGGGGTAATGCCCGACCTTTCCTACCCCGGGAGCTCGATAAACCTCGCACCGGGCGACACCCTCGTCCTCTACACCGACGGCGTAACCGAAGCGATGAACGCTGATCAGGAAGAGTTTGGAAATGACCGCTTTCAAGATATATTCAAGGGCGCCCCTCCTAAGAACTCAAAAGAAGCCAACCAAATGATCTTCAAGGCGGTGCATGATTTCGCAGGCGATACTGTGCAGTCGGACGACATTACATGCCTGACCTTGTTCCGCAAGGAGCCCGACAGTTGAAGGGTTTGCTCTCCTTGAAGATAGACCTCAGGTCGGACGACACCAACGCCGCCCTGCTTGAGCACGTCTATTCCGAGATAGTCTCACTGGGTGAAAGAGAAGGCTGGCCCCCCAAGCTGATATACATGGTCAACTTGGTACTCGAAGAGCTGGAGGTCAACGCTCTTACCCATGGGCGGGCAAACGGGTTGGAAGAGTACGAAATAACGATCGATCCCCAACCGGAGGCAGTCGTCATCGAGCTGTCCGACAACGGCCCTCCATTCAACCCCTTGACCGACGCCCCTTCGCCCGATCTGGACTCCCCTTTGGAGTCCCGGCCTATCGGAGGGCTGGGCATCTATCTCATCAAAACGATGGTGGATGAAATCAGCTACCGGCGAGAAGCGGACCGGAACTATTTGACCATGAAGATAGGGAGGGACAAATAAAGCCCCGCCGCCGGAAAGGTGCTCTGTTCGCCCTCGGGTCGGCGGCCCTGAGCTTGTTCATAGCCGGATGCGGTTCCGGCAACGGGGAACCGACCGACGGAGCCGTTTCTACCTCCACCACCGCCACCGCCAACACCCTCGTCGAGGCAATGGCCTCAGCCTCCACCCTGCCCAGAGCGGTGATAGCAGAGGGTGTGTTCGACGACCGGGTGGTCTTCGGGCAGTCGGCCGCCTTGAGCGGCCCCGCCCAGGAGCTCGGCATAGGCTTGCAGCTGGGCATCCAAGCCGCCTTCAACGAGGTGAACCAGGCGGGCGGGGTGCACGGCCGGCGCCTCGAGCTGCTGACTCTGGACGACGCCTACGAGCCGGAAGCGGCCATCGCCAACACCCGGCAACTCATCGAACAGGAACGGGTCTTCGCCCTGATCGGCGAGGTGGGAACACCCACTGCCCGCTCCGCCGTCCCCGTGGCGGCCCAAGCCAACATCCCCTTTGTCGCTCCGTTCACCGGCGCCGCGTTCCTGCGCGATGACAGCTGGAAAAACATTGTCAACCTGCGGGCTTCCTACGCCCAGGAAACCGAGGAGATGGTGAGGCGCTTGACCGTAGATATGGGCATCGAACGCATCGCCATCATGTATCAGGACGACTCCTTCGGGCGCGCCGGCTACCAGGGGGCATTGGCAGCCCTCACCAGCCGCAACATGCAGCCGGTTGCCACCGGCCTGTATCCCCGCAACACCACCGCGGTGAAAACCGGTCTGTTGGACCTCATGGAGGGCGAGCCGGAAGGGGTGATCATCATAGGGGCCTATCAACCGGTCGCCGCCCTGATCTCTTGGGCGCGTCATTCCGGTTTCGACCCTTTGTTCGTCACCCTCTCCTTCGTAGGCAGCAACGCCTTGTCCCAGGAGCTGGGCCAATACGGTGAAGGGGTGTTCGTAACCCAAGTGGTGCCCTTCCCCACCGACGATTCACTGCCGGTGGTGGCTTCATACCTGCAGGCCATTGCCGACTACGACGGCAGCGCAGAGCCGGGATTCGTATCGCTGGAGGGTTACCTGTCGGGCAGGCTGGCCATCGCCGGGCTGCGGGGATGCGGCCCCGACCTCACCCGCACCTGCTTTCTCGACGCCATGCTCGAATCGGATTTCCTGGACCTGGACGGGTTCTTCCTCAGGTTCGCCGACGACAACCAGGGATCCGATCAGGTGTTCCTGACCGTCATAGACGGAACGGGCCGCTTCAGATCCACCGGTTCGATGTGGAGGCAATAGGTATGCTCAACTGGCTGAAAAGAATTTGGTCGCTGCGGAAACGCATCTCAACGCAGATGTACCTCGGCATCGGCTCTTCCCTGGTCTTGACCATTGCCGCCAGCGTGGTGGGTTGGCTCTCCTTCAACCGGGTGGACGCCGCCCAGACCCAGGTGGCCGAGGTGAACCTGCCGGAGATGATCTCGGCGCTTCGGATCGCCGAGTCCACCAGCACCCTGACGGCCGCCGCCCCCCGATTGGCCGCCGTGGGCACGCCCCAGGAGCTGACCGCCGTCTCGCTGGAGATATCCCAGGCGAGGCAGGGATTCGAGAGACAGATAGAGACCATGCAGCGCGATATGGGCGAGGTAGGCGAGGAGGAGGGCTTCAGCGACTGGCTGATCAGGGAACGCTTCGAAAGCATCCTCAACAACTCCCAGACGCTGTTCGCCAACCTGAACGTCATCGAGTCGACCATGCCCCGCATATTCGACCTGAACAACCGGAGCGAGGCCCTGCGGCTGGAACTGATCGACCTGCGCGACCGCCTCGAAAGACTGGTGGTCCCGGCCATCGATGATCAGCTCTTCTACCAGCTGACCGGCTATCAGCAGCTGGGAGAGCCGCCGGCGCCCACCGAGGAACATATGAATCGGTCTGAATTCATCCGCTACCGCCACCTGTCTACGCTGCTGTCCGAGGCGACTGTGGCCACCCAGCTGATGTCGAGCGCCTTCACCGTATCCGACGTCGCCTTGGTGGAACCCCTGCGAGAAAGCTTCGAGTCCGCCACCGGACATCTGACCATCAGCATGGGGGCCCTCGGCGAAACGGGCTCGGTCGCCGAGATCCGCCCCATCATCGACCGGCTGGTCGAGATGGGCGCCCGGGAGGGGGACGGCTTCGACCTGCTGGCTCAGCGGCTGGAGCTGAACAGCCAGCAACAGATTCTGCTGGCGCAAAACCAGGATCTGGCGCTCAACCTGATCGGCCAGGTGGACCGGCTGGTCACCGGCGCCGAAGTCGACGCCAATACCGCCAATACCGCCTCCACCCAGGCTATCGGCACCGGCCGCACCCTGTTGCTGGTGATCAGCGGGGTCGGTATAGCCGGGGCCCTGCTGATCAGCTGGGGGTTCGTGGGTCGCGTACTGGTGCGCCGGATCGGGCGGCTGTCGGCCCGGATGCGCCGCATGGCCGAGGGCGATTTGGAAGCGGAAGTGGATGTGAAAGGCCAAGACGAGGTGGCCGAGATGGCCAACGCCTTGGAGGTGTTCCGCCGCCACGCCCTAGAGGTGCAGCGGCTCAACCTCGTCGAGAAGCTGGCCGAGGAGCTGGGCGATAAGAACAACCAGCTGGAGGTGGTGCTGGAAGATCTGCAGCGCGCCCAGGATCAGATCGTCATGCGCGAGAAGCTGGCCGCGTTGGGCCAGGTAACGGCCGGAGTGGCGCACGAGATACGCAACCCCCTGAACTTCATCAAGAACTTTTCGGAGGTCTCCGAGGAGCTGATCGAGGAGCTGATCGAAGAACTGGAAACCCTGGACCAAAACGGCGGTTCGGGGGGCGGGGACGGCGAGGACGAGGAGGACCCCAAGGAGTTCATCATCGAGATCACCCAGGACCTGACCGACAACCTGAAGCGCATCCGCAACCACAGCGAGCGCGCCAACCGCATCGTCCACGACATGCTCATGATGGGCCGGGGCGGAGGCGAGTGGCGGAAAGTCGATCTCAACAATCTGCTCAACGAGCACGCCCTGCTCGCCTACCACAGCGCCCGGGCGACCGACCCCAACTTCAACCTCACCATCGAACGGGAACTGGACCCGGAGATGGGTGAAATAGACGCCATCACCCAGGACCTGGGGAGGGTATTCCTCAACCTGGTGGGCAACGCCTGCTATGCGACCGACAAGAAACGGCAGGTGATAGAGGAAGAGGGAGCTCCGTCGGAGGACGGACCCTACATGCCCAAGGTGCTGCTCAAGACCAGCCGCGAGGAGGACAAGGCCGTGGTCGTGGTGCGCGACAACGGCACCGGCATCCCCCAGGAAGTGATCGACAAGGTCTTCAACCCGTTCTTCACCACCAAACCTACTACCGAGGGCACCGGCCTCGGTTTGGCCCTCACCAGCGACATCGTACGCGAGCACGCCGGAAATATCAGAGTGGAATCCGAAGAGGGGGAGTTCACCGCGATGATCATTGAACTTCCCCTGTCCAAACCAGAACTCGAAGCCGCAGGGGCCGAACAAACAGCGGAGGCGTGAGACGCCCGGTTCCAGGAACATACCGGTTCCAGCAATAGATAAAGGGCGCCGCCGCCTGGGAAAGCCGGACCGCAACCCTCGATCCGGCGGACAACGCCGCGGTTAGTGTTCCATCCCCTTCAGGACGCCCAGGAACCCTCCGCCGAACACCCCGAACAGGACTCCCGGCAGCAGGGCGATAACGATCGAATCCACGGCGCTCCGACCGGTGATGAGCCAAATGGCGGCGCTGAGGAACACCAGCATGACCGGTATGCCGATCAGAGCGCCTTTCGCCACTGCCATTCCGAAAGCGAGGTCCGGATTCCCTTCGGCGCGGTCGTCGCCGTGACCGGGCGGATTGGTTTGTTCGGGCATCGGTGCCTTCCTGTGGCCTGGAAACCGCCGGGGCCAGCCCCGCCCGGCGCTCCGCCCATCCTATCATCCCGCCCCCGCATCACCTCGCACAGAACAGGGCGCGGCCCGCCGCAAGCCGAACAACTTGCTTATTTTGGTTGTCGCGGGCCGAGCAACTGCTATAGTTGTTGCGGCGGCTGGAGGAGGTTGCCTGCAGTCGTCGGGCGGGCCCGCAGTTGCCGCCCGCAACACCTTCGAAAATATATCTATGGAGGAAGATGTTGGACACCGGCGCCACCGCTTGGCTGCTGGCCGCCGCAGCCCTGGTTTTGATGATGACCGTGCCGGGCTTGGCCATGTTCTACTCCGGCCAGGTCCGGGCCAAGTCCGCCCTGTCGGTCGTCATGCAATGCATATCCGTAACCGCCCTCGTCAGCGCCCTGTGGATGATCATCGGCTACACCCTGGCCTTCGACGACAGCCAAGCCGGAATCATCGGAGGACTCGGATCGGTCATCTTCGAAGGCCTCCACCGCGAACCCCTCCACGGAGCCATCCCCGAATCCCTCTTCGCCGTCTTCCAGATGGCCGTAGCCGTGTTCGCCGCCGCCCTCATAATCGGCGCCTACGCCGAACGAATCAAATTCTCCGCCATGCTCATCTTCAGCGGCGCATGGGTCATCCTCGTCTACACCCCCCTCACCCACTGGATCATGGACGAAGAAGGATGGCTCCGCTCCCTCGGCGTCATGGACCACGCCGGAGGGCTCACCGTCCACGTCAGCGCCGGAGTAGCCGCCCTCGTAATAGCCGCCATGATCGGACCCCGCAAAGAGATCCTGCCCCCCCACAACCCCGGCCTATCCGCGGCCGGCGCCGGACTCATATGGGTCGGATGGCTCGCCTACAGCGGCGGCATGCACCTCACGGCCGACAGCCGAACAGCCATGACCATCCTGGTAACCCACATCGCGGCCTCGTCCGGAGCGGTCATGTGGTCCTTCCTCGAATGGCGCAAAACCCGCAAGTTCTCCCTCGAAGGCACCGCCACCGGCGCCATCGTCGGCCTGGTAACCGTAACCCCCTCCGCCGGCTACATCCGTCCGGTCAGCGGCTTGGCGGTAGGGGTGCTCGGGGCGATGCTGAGCTTCTACATGGTCAGCGTGGTCAGAGACAAATGGAACATCGACGACCCGATGAAAGTCTTCTCCGTACACGGCATCGGCGCCGTCTTCGGCGTCCTGATGCTTCCTTTGGCTCTCGTTGCTCACACGGTGGTGCTCGGCCCCCTCCCCGGTTTGCTCAACTACGAGGCTTCTGCCGCAGGAACTGCGAGCATCGCAGCCAGTAACTACGCCCTCCAGTACGCCTGGCAAGTTCTGGGAATACTGGTGGCCGCGGTCTGGTCGGCCGTCCTCACCTACCTGATCGTCAAAGCCGCCGGCCGGCTCACCCACGGAATAAGGGTGGCCGACGAAGACGAAATCGTCGGCCTCGACCTGGCCACACACGGAGAACAAGCCTACGACTACATGTAAGCCGAAAACAGGAGGTTCACAGTGCGAGTTATACCCGAACGCAGCGGCGGCGCCCTGGTTCTCAAAATCGAGGGCCGGATTGACGGAACCAACGCCCACACATTCCACGAAGACATCAAAAAAAACGTAACGCCCGACGACAAGACCATCGTCCTCGACCTCGAGGGGCTCGAGTACATAAGCAGCGCCGGGCTCAGAATCATCCTGCTCGTCGCCAAAGACAGCCGCAACACAGACGTTAACTTTGCAGTTTGCGCGCTGAACAAACTGATCGGTCAGGTGTTCCAGCACAGCGGCTTCGACCAGATAATCAACATCCACGATACCCGAGAAGCCGCCATACAGAGCTTCTCCTGATCGAAATCGGCGCCTAGAACAACCAAGGCAGATGATAAGGAGGAAATAGTGTTGGACACCGGTAATACGGCGATGTTGCTGATCGCCACGGCTCTGGTTTTGATGATGACCGTGCCGGGCTTGGCCATGTTCTACTCCGGCCAGGTCCGGGCCAAGTCCGCCCTGTCGGTCGTCATGCAATGCATATCCGTAACCGCCCTCGTCAGCGCCCTGTGGATGATCATCGGCTACACCCTAGCCTTCGACGACAGCCAAGCCGGAATCATCGGAGGACTCGGATCGGTCATCTTCGAAGGCCTCCACCGCGAACCCCTCCACGGAGCCATCCCCGAATCCCTCTTCGCCGTCTTCCAGATGGCCGTAGCCGTGTTCGCCGCCGCCCTCATAATCGGCGCCTACGCCGAACGAATCAAATTCTCCGCCATGCTCATCTTCAGCGGCGCATGGGTCATCCTCGTCTACACCCCCCTCACCCACTGGATCATGGACGAAGAAGGATGGCTCCGCTCCCTCGGCGTCATGGACCACGCCGGAGGGCTCACCGTCCACGTCAGCGCCGGAGTAGCCGCCCTCGTAATAGCCGCCATGATCGGACCCCGCAAAGAGATCCTGCCCCCCCACAACCCCGGCCTATCCGCGGCCGGCGCCGGACTCATATGGGTCGGATGGCTCGCCTACAGCGGCGGCATGCACCTCACGGCCGACAGCCGAACAGCCATGACCATCCTGGTAACCCACATCGCGGCCTCGTCCGGAGCGGTCATGTGGTCCTTCCTCGAATGGCGCAAAACCCGCAAGTTCTCCCTCGAAGGCACCGCCACCGGCGCCATCGTCGGCCTGGTAACCGTAACCCCCTCCGCCGGCTACATCGGTCCGGTCAGCGGCTTGGCGGTAGGCATACTAGGAGCGATGCTGTGCTTCTACATGGTCAGCGTGGTCAGAGACAAATGGAACATCGACGACCCGATGAAAGTCTTCTCCGTACACGGCATCGGCGCCGCACTCGGCACCCTTTTGCTTCCGTTCATGGCCGTCAGCGGAAGCGGGGGCCAGGGCATAGTCGCCGCGCACAACGGCATTCAATTCGGCTTGCAGCAACTGGGAATACTGGTGACGGTTATCTGGTCGGGCGGCTTCACCTACCTGATCGTCAAAGCCGCCGGCCGGCTCACCCACGGAATAAGGGTGGCCGACGAAGACGAAATCGTCGGCCTCGACCTGGCCACACACGGAGAACAAGCCTACGACTACATGTAACCGGCAACCGGTTCCGGACGGGTATCTCCGAGGCCGCCGACCCCAACCGTGTAATCATGGTTGGGGTTGGTTGATATGACACAAGATGACGGGGCCTGGGTGATCCATCACCGCCAGAGCGGCCCCGCCGACTCGACCGCCGAGGAAAGCATCTCCAGATATTCCTTCCGCGCTATCTCCACCGCCCCGAGCGAAACCAGGTGCGGGGTGGCCCATTGCACATCGAATACCGCGTTCTCGCAGGCAAGGAGCAGGTCGACCACCCGAGCCACCGCCGCCTTGGATGCGTCGCGGGCGCGGTGGAACATCGACTCTCCGGCGAAGAAGGCCCCTATGGCCACTCCGTACAGGCCGCCCGCCAGCCGGCCTTCCTCGTCCCAGACCTCTATCGAGTGGGCGCCGCCCAGCTCGTGCAGGCGGGTGTAGGCGGCGATTATCTCCGGGGTGATCCATCCGTGGGGCCGGGACGGGTCGGCGCAGCCCTCCACTACTTCTCGGAAGCACCGGTCCACGGTGGTCCGGTACCGGCGGATGGACCGGCGCAGCGACCGCGACGGGGCGAACCGGTCGGGCGGGATGACCCCTCTGGGGTCGGGCGACCACCACACCATCGGAGACTGCTCGTCCACCGGCATCGGAAAAGCCCCCGCCCGGTAGGCGGCCAGCAACGTTTCAGGACGGAGGTCCCCGCCCACCGCCGCCACCCCATCCGGCGTGGGGGCGGCCCCGAACAGCAAACGCCGCCGGATCGGGGGATCAGAACCGGTCATCGAGAAATGCCCATACCCACCGACACCCCGCCCATGCTAGGCCCTCCCCGCGCCGGATCCGGATTTAAACGATAAGGGTATTGACCAACCGATGGATCTATGGTATACTTATAGGAACTTAAACAACACAAATATCACCGCCGCTCCGGACCGCGGTGATCAGAACCGCCCAAACCCATCCAGCAACCGCAGCGGACAGCCGGGACAGCCAAGGAAGGGAGGGGCAAAACAAGCCGAGCGACCGAACAGTCGGATGCGGCTCGGGGCCGGTTGTTCCCGGCCCGGAACGCGAAATTTGGCGGCGGCGGCGGGGGAGGGAACCCGGCGAAGCCGGGAGGCGACGGCCGGAAATCGCGAAAACGCGGCCTATTTTTCTACGCTCCGAGAGCGGAATCGTGGGTAAAGACTGCGATGACGCGGCGGCAGGAATCACTGGCCGATCACCGCCGGGCGTTGCCGCCCATGACGGCTCGGACCTGCACCCGGGGGCGGCCGGTGGTGTAGATTGGGGGTATGAAACCGCCCTCCGATCTGAGGCATATGCTGTTGCATTTCACCGGGGCTCGTTCTTGGCGCGAGGGGCCGATCACGGTGTTCACCAGGGGCGAGGGCTGTTACCTGTGGGATGAAACCGGCGGGCGCCATTTCGACGCCCTGGCCGGGATGTTCTCGGTGCAGATCGGCCACGGCCGGGGGGACATCGCCAAAGCGATGGGAGAACAGGCCGAGCAGCTGGCCTACATCCCGAGCTGGTCGATTACCACGCCCGCCGCCCTCGAAGCCGCCAAGCTGATCACCGGCCTGACGCCCGCCGGCGACCTCGACGCGGTCTTCTTCGTGAGTTCCGGCTCCGAAGCGGTGGAGTCGGCCATCAAGTTCGCCCGCCAGTACCACACCGCCATGGGCGAACCGGGCCGCACCGGGGTCATCTCCAGAGACAACTCCTACCACGGCACCACCATGGGCGCCCTGTCCGCCACCGGCCTCGACAACATCCGCGAGCCCTTCTTTCCGCTGCTGCCGGGTTTCACCAGGGTGCCCAACACCCTCGGATACGAGGACGGACCGGCCTGCGCCCGGCTGGTCGAGGACGAGATCCTCCGCCGGGGCCCCGAAGAAGTAGGCCTGGTCATCGCCGAGCCCGTCCAGAACGGAGGCGGCGCCCTCGTCCCTCCCGCCGGTTACTGGCCGGAGCTGCGCCGCATCTGCGACGAGTACGGCGTGCTGCTCGCCGCCGACGAGATCGTCAACGCCTTCGGCCGGATGGGCAGATGGTTCGGCTCGGAGCTGGTGGACGGGGCGCCCGACATCATCGCCTTCGCCAAGGGCGCCACCTCCGGCTACGCGCCCATCGGGGGGATGATCGTCCGCCGCCCCCTGGTCGACCGGGTGCTCGATTCCCCGTCCGCCGGCTTCCTCCACGGGGCCACCTGGGGCGGGCATCCGGTGGTCATGGCGGCCGCCGCCGCCAACCTCACCGCTATGAGAGACGAGCGGGTGGTCGAGAACGTCACCCGCAACGAAGCCGCCCTCCGCGGCCTCCTCCAGGGTCTGGCGGCGGCCCATGACTCGGTGATGGACGTGCGGGGCGCTGGTTACTTCTTCGCCCTCCCCCTCGGCGTCAGCCGCCGGAACGGGCGCAGCTGCTCCCCAGAGGATGCAGCCCGGCTGGTCGGCGAGGTCCTTCCCATACTGGTGCGGAAGGCGAAGCTCCACATCCGGGTGGACGGCCGGGGCGGACCGAAGCTCGTGATCTCTCCCCCGCTGGTGGCCGGCCCCGCCGAGCTGAACGACATGACCGAACGGGTCTCCCGGGTCCTGGACATGATCCCCGCCGCCATGACCGCGGACGCCGGATAACGAAGCCGGAGGGCGGGCATTATGAGAATCGGCGTCGCAGCGGAAACCAAGCCGGACGAGGGCCGGGCCGCCCTCACCCCCGCCGGCGCCGAAGCCCTGACATCCTCCGGCCACGAGGTGCTGATCGAAACCGGAACCGGCCGGGGCTCGTTCATAACCGACGATGAATACGCGGCGGCGGGGGCTTCCATCGTCGACCAGGCCCGGCAGGTCTGGACGGAGGCCGACCTGATGGTGAAGGTAAAAGAACCGCAGCCCGACGAGCTGGCCCTGCTTTCGGAAGACCAGATCCTGATGTCGTTCCTGCACCTGGCCGCCTACCCGGAGGTGGCCGAAGCCCTGTGCCGGGCCGGAACCACTTCGGTGGCGTTCGAGACGGTGCGCCTGCCCGACGGCGCCCTTCCCATCCTCGCCCCCATGTCGGAGGTGGCGGGCCGGATGGCGGCCCAGGTGGGCGCCCGCTTTCTCGAGCGGTCCGGCGGCGGCCGGGGCGTACTGCTCGGCGGGGCGCCGGGGGTGGAAGCGGCCAGGGTGGTGGTGATCGGCGGCGGCATGGCCGGGTCGAACGCCGTCCGGATGACAGTCGGGCTGGGCGCCCGGGTAACGGTGTTCGATCTGAACCCCGCCCAGCTGCGCCGGCTGGACAACTTCTACCGGGGAAGGGTTGACGTGCTGGCCTCCCACCGGGCCGATGTGCGGCGGGAGGTACGGGGCGCCGATCTGGTGATCGGGGCGGTGCTGCTGCCCGGCGCCAAGGCGCCCCGCGTCCTGACCGCCGGGGACATCGAGGATATGAAGCCGGGTTCGGTGGCGGTGGACATCGCCATCGATCAGGGAGGATGCTTCGAGACCTCCCGGGAGACCCGTCATTCGGACCCCACCTACGTGCTGGCCGGAGTGGTGCATTATGCGGTGGGCAACATACCGGCGGCGGTGCCCAGAACGGCCACCTACGCCCTGGCCAACGCCTCCTTCCCCTACATACGGCTCATCGCCGACCTGGGCCTCGACGACGCCGCCGCCCAACGCCCCGAGCTGGCCCAGGGCGTCAGCACCCGCAACGGGCGGATCGTCAACGAAGCGGTCCGCAGCGCTCTGGGCGGCTGAGGCAGATGTCGAAGACAACCGTGAACGCCCCCGGCCCTCCGGCAGACATACCCGTCCCCGAGGCGCAGTACACAGCGGGGGGTCTGCCCGACCGGGCGCAGGCGGTGGTGGTGGGGGGCGGCATCGTGGGATGCTCCATCGCCTACCACCTGGCGCGGCGGGGCATAACCGACGTACTGCTGCTGGAACAGAACACCCTCACCGGCGGCAGCACCTGGCACGCGGCCGGTCTGGTGAGCCAGCTCAAATCCTCCTACAGCCTCACCCGGCTGGCCGCCTACACCGCCCGCCTCTACGAGGAGCTGGAGGACGAGACCGGCCAGTCCACCGGCTACCGCACCACCGGCTCGATTTCGGTGGCGTCCGACGGCGAGCGCTGGGAGGAGATACTGCGGGGCATGTCGATGGCCCGCACCGCCGGAGTCGAGATGGAGGTGATAAGCCCGGAGCGGGCCGGGGAAATGTGGCCGCTGCTGCGCACCGATGATCTGGCGGGGGCGGTGTTCATTCCCGGAGACGGCCAGACCAGCCCGGTGGACACCACCATGGCCCTGGCCAGGGGCGCCCGCGACCGGGGGGTGTCCATCCGGGAAAATACCGCGGTCGAGCGGGTGCGGGTGGAGAACGGCCGGGCGGTCGGGGTCGAGACCGAACGGGGCTTCGTGGAGGCGGAGACGGTGGTGCTGGCCTGCGGCGTCTGGACCCGGCAGCTGGCCGCCGCCGCCGGGGTGAACGTGCCTCTCCACCCCTGCGAGCACTTCTATGTGGTTACCGAACCCCTGGAAGGGATGCTTCCGGGGATGCCCACCCTGCGGGACCCCACCAACTACACATACTTCAAGGAGGAGACCGGCAAGCTGATGGCGGGTTTCTTCGAGCCGAAGGCCAAGGTCTGGCGCTACGAGGTGCCCCGCGACTTCACCTTCGGGACGCTGGAGGAGGACTGGGACCACATCGGCCCGGTATTCGAACGCTCCATCCACCGCATCCCCGCCCTGGCCGAGTGCGGCATCCAGCTCTTCCTGAACGGCCCGGAGGCCTTCACACCCGACGGCGTCTACTACCTGGGCGAGTCGCCCGAGGTGGACGGCCTGTTCGTCGCGGCCGGTTTCAACTCGGTGGGCATCCAGTCGGCGGGCGGGGCGGGCTGGGTGCTGGCCGACTGGATCGCCGACCGGCGGCCGCCGATGGACCTGACCGCGGTGGACCTCCGGCGGGCCTTCCCCTTCCAGGGGGAGCGTTCCTACCTGCAGGAGCGGATCGCCGAGAGCCTGGGTCTGCTGTACGCCATGCACTGGCCCTTCCGCCAGTTCGAGTCGGCCCGGGACGTGTACCGCTCACCCCTCCACGACCGGCTGGCCGAGCTGGGGGCGGTGTTCGGGGAAACGGCCGGATGGGAGCGGCCCAACTGGTTCGCCCCCGACGGCATGGAGCGGGAGTACCGCTACTCCTACGGCAAGCAGAACTGGTATCCGGCCTCGGCCGAAGAGTGCGCCGCCACCCGCCGGCGGGTTGCTCTGTACGACCAGTCGTCGTTCGCCAAGTTCATGGTGTGGGGCCCGGACGCCGTGTCCGCCCTGAACCGGATCGGAAGCGCCGACGTCGACGCGCCGGTCGGCAAGGTCTGCTACACGCAGTGGCTCAACGACCGGGGCGGAATCGAAGCCGACCTGACGGTAACCCGCGTCGGGGAGGCGGAGTTCCTGGTGGTAACGGCGGCGGCGTCCGCCAACCGGGACTGGCACACCCTGCGCAAGGCGCTGGCCGGCCGGGGCACCGAGCTGACCGACGTCACCATGGACCTGCCCGCCATTGGGGTGATGGGTCCCCGGTCGAGGGACCTGCTGGGTCCCATCTGCGGCGCCCCGCTCGACAACGACTCCTTCCCGTTCGGATGGTCCGCGGAGATGACCGTTGCGGGGATTCCGGTGCGGGCGCTGCGGGTCAGCTATGTGGGGGAGCTGGGTTGGGAGCTGTATACGGCGAGAGATCGGGCAGAGGAGCTGTTCGACGCCCTGATGGAGGCGGGGGCGGCCTACGGCATCCGTCCGGCCGGCTATCACACCATGAACACCCTCCGCCTAGAGGCCGGCTACCGGCATTGGGGCCACGACATCACCGACCTGGACACCCCGATAGAAGCCGGGCTGGGCTTCACCATCGCCTGGGACAAGACGGGGGGATTCATAGGGCGGGAGGCGCTCTTGGAACAGCGGGCGGCGGGGGTTCCGGCCAAACGCCTGGTCCAGTTCAAGCTGGAAGACCCCGACCGGATCGTCTACCACGACGAACCCGTATACCGCAACGGCCGGATGGCCGGCCGCACCACCTCCGGCATGTACGGCCACACCGTCGGGGCCTGCCTGGCCATGGGCTACCTGGAATGCGAAGACGGGGTAACCCCGGAATGGATAGAGGCGGGCGCCTTCGACATCGAAGCAGCGGGCGAGCGCATCCCCGCCCAAGCCCAGCTAAAACCCTTCTACACCCCCAGGACCCGAAGCTGAGTCTAGGTAGCTATGAGCGACGATACTGATATTCGAAAGGCATCAGCTCTTATAACTGATTTGGCATCAGAACTTCAACAATTATTGAACAGCTCTCAGATTGATTCAACTTATGCTCACACCTTGTTTCTTGTGGCATCATGTACTTATACCATCCGCCAGGTTCAAGCTATCTGTCTTCTTGTCAATTATGAAGGACCTCTCTATTACGCCCAACAGGCTGAACAACTCGTACGCGGTTTATGTGAAATATGGGCTAGGGTTAGTTGGATGATGGCTCCTGTTAATACAGAAGAACAAGTACATCGCCTTCGGAGTATCTACAAGAAAGATATAGACAGTTTATCCCGCATATATAAATACCAATTATGCAACGGGATGGATCCATCAATCCTAGCAGACACAGTAGAAGAGTATAGAGAAAGCATTAATGAACTTGAGGCCAAGCTACATAAGCCGTTGGAGGAGTTACCTAACTCCAGGAGCATCTATGAAGAATTGGGACGTCCAGACCTATATGTTGTATTCGGATACGAGTCAGGCCCAGTACATGCTTCGGCACTAGCAATCAGCAGTATGTTGAATGCTATTGAAGATGAGAATTATATATTAGGTGGACCCTCTAATTATAGCTGGGTAAAAGTTCTAATGGCAACTGTGGAACTTCTCAAATCTACATCCATAGTAATTATAAAGGGATTAAATCTTGATTTAGAGAAATGGGAAAAGGTAGAAATATACACTACTCGTAAAATCCAAGCCCTCCTTCATCCCATTAACGAAAGATATGCTAAAACCATTCAAAACATTAAATAATTCATTGCCAAACTCATCACACCAAGCGGTACTATTTTAAACAAGGCCTCCCTTGCCGCCATGCACCGATGGTTCTTCGCACCATTGCTCGCGCAGAACCTCTAGGTGCTCCATCACTTCGCCGTCCAAGCCCAGGAGATCCACCAGCACCGCCTCGTCCAAGGCCCGGCGGGTTCCATCCTGGTGGGCCTGATGGGCGGGCAGAAAATCGCGATGGGAGAACTCTTCGAAGACGGCCCCGGCCTGGCTGACCTGGGGCGCACTCAGCGACGCCAGGTCCAGCATGGGGAGCGAAGGCAGGGTCTTGATGGTCAGGCGGACGCGTCCCCCGTGTTGGCGGGTTCCCTTCCACCAGAATGAGATCAGACCCAGGGTGGTGTTGGCCCAGAGAGCCGCGACGGGTTCCCACGCCTCCTCGCGGAGTACAAAGTTGGGCCAAGCCACACCGCCGATCGACTTCTCCGGGGTCAGACAGGCGGCCATACTCTGGGAGTTCAACCGAAAGTCGAGGTTGAAGTGGAGCCGGGTAGCCGTCGTTCTCCATACACTCAGGGCCTTGTCGTCCTGTCCCTGGCGGATCCGCCCTTGGGTGTCGGGCGCCACCACCATACGTCGTTCACGCTCCGCATCGTGGTGTGAAAGAACGGGATAGGATGCTCTCCGCCCGGCGGGCAGCTTCTGGAGGAAGAACGGCCCGCGGTCGGGCCCGCTTATATCCAGGTGGTACATGCCGCGTTCGCCGAGAGCGTCGAGGGTCGTCAACGGCAGATCGATCCGTTCCGAACGCGGCAACCGCAGCCTGCCGGCGGACAGATCGAGGGCGGCGGCCGCCACATCGGGCTCCCGGACACCGGCGCAGCCCCCTTCGTCCACGGTCGCCCTGATGAAACATCCCATCTCTTCCCCGCCGACCGTAAACCAACCGCTGTCCGTCTCCGGGATGCGCGCCGCGGCGCGCGCCGCCTCCACAGCTGATACAACACTGGGCGGCCGGCGCGCCAGATTGATGTACAAAACCCGGCCGTCGGGGGCCTCCTGCGGGCCGTCCGAGTCGCGCTTGGCGGCGATCACCAGCGCCTCGCCCATGCCGGTGTCCGCCGAGAAGGAGGTTCCGAACCCGCCGGTTGCGGCGATGGTTACCACCGTCAGATCCCGGTACTCGCGGGCCAGCAACTCGCGAACCTTCCGCCAGGATTCCCCGGAGACGACCGCGACCGGCACAACCAGCGCGATCACCCCGCCGGGCTTCACCTTCGCATGGGCCAAGTCGAAGAAGTTGGAGGCCAGACCGGCGTTCCCGTCGCCGACCCGATCGGCAAGGCTGCGGTAGATCTTCTTGAGCGCGTCGGACATCCGCCGCTGTTCTTCCTCGCTGGTGGAGAAACCGGCGAAGGAAGGTACAGGCACCTCGGCCACCTTGTGGTTGGTCGGCCGGGTGAAGGGCGGGTTCATGATCACCAGGTCCGCCGAGCCGTGCTCCATCACGAAGCGCCGCCCGTCGTCGTCGACCTCGACCTCGCCGCTCCCGGACGCCGCGGTTCTTCCCGTTCCGAACAGCGACATGACGCCCTCCTCGGCTATCAGGTCGAGGGAACCGATCGCGGCGGGCCGCCCGTCCTCCTGGTCGCCGTAGGGCATCGTGTAGATCATCGTGCTGCCGAAGGGCGCGGACGGATGGATGGCCGACAACATCGAAGCGGTCAGATGGGTGGCGGCGGGCATGATGTCGGCGCCGATCAGAGCGTTCTCCATCATGCCGGGGTGCAGCAAGCGGTCGTCGCCCCCGGCCCGGCGGAACCGGGCCATCACCCGGCTGTAGGCCGCGGACAGCAGGATGCCGGTCCCGCACGCCAGGTCGGCGATGCGAAGCTCCTTCACCTGCTCGGGCCGGGAGTAGTCCACCCCGAGGCGGGCAACCGCCAGCTCGGCCAGCAGCACCGCCGAGGACGGCAGGGTGTAGAAGGTGGCCAGGAACTTCCGGTCGGCGATGAGCCGGCCGAACATCTGGCCCGCCAGGTCATGGGTGGTGGTCACACCGATCCCGGCCAGCTCGTCCGCCACCGCCGCCAGAGCGTCGAGTATCCGGGAGGCCCTGCGGGCAGGCACCACCTCGAGCAGATCCGAGGCGATCCTGAAGATCGGCCAGTAGTTGATCTTCAGGATCTCGGCCCACTCATCCAGCACCTTGTCCTTCGACATCGTCCGAAGGGCCGTCCGCAGCTCGCTGAGAGTGGCGACATCGTGGGCTTCGGCGATAGCGGTGTGGAACATGAGCGCGTTGGCGATGATGGCCATCGCCATGCGGGAGGTCTGTTCGCTGTCCTCCTGCTTGAGCATGGCGGCCATCCGCTCGAGGGGCCTCTGCCCGTCCTCTTCCCGAAGCAGACGCGCCGCCGCGGCCACGCCGCGCTCGAGGGCGAGCGTCCCCGTGATGACGAGCCGTTCCGACAGGGTGGTCATCTCCACGAAGCCGGCCAGCGCGTCGATGCCTCCCCTCAGCCACCCCGAGGCGGGGAAGCGGACGATCTCATCGGGCCGGAGTTCCCCGCCGAAGTAACCGAACAGGCAGTATTCGAACTCCGCATCCGAGATGCCGTCCGCGAGGTTTCGCCCGCTGTCGCGGAGGCCGGGCGGCATGCGGACCGCAACCGTGTTCTCGATCACCTCGTCGGTGGCCTCGAGATACTTTCCCAGACGCCTCCGGGCTTCCTCCTCGACCGTGCGGGCGGGGCTCACCTCGGTCTCGATGATCACCGGCGTACCGCCCGGGTGGAGGATCAGGATGTCCGGCTGGGCGGCGGGGTCGTCCAGTAGCACGCCGGTCGCTTCTGCTGTCACGGCGCGGCCCGCCTCCCAGCGCGGATGGCGGCGGCAGAGGGAGTTCGCCAGCTCGGCGTTGATCACGATCTCGGTGTTGCGTGCCACACCGGACAATCTACCCGGAGGGTGTGACCATTATCCGTCTTTGAGGGGCAGAGAGCGGCGGGGTCAGCGTTTCTTGGCGACGCGTTTGTAGCGGCGGACGGACAGGGGGGCGAACACGGCGATGATGATGACCGCCCATATAAGCGAGTAGACGACCGGATTCTGGAGGGGCCAGGTGGCGGGGTCGGGCGTTCCCGGCGGGAGGTTGCCGAACAGTTCCCTGGTGGCCTGGGTCAGCGCCGAGATCGGATTCCACTCAGCGAACACCCGCAGCACGGTCGGCAGGTTTTCGGAGGGCACGAACGTGTTGGCGATGAAGGTAATGGGGAAGATCACCATAAAGGAGGCGTTGTTGAGCACCTCCACGGACGGCACGGTCAGCCCGATCAGGGCCATCATCCATGAGATCGAATAGGCGAAGAGCAGCAACAGGCCGAAGCCGAGCGCCGCCTCGAGGAAACCGGAGTGGATCCGCCATCCCACGATCAGACCGGTCAGCGCCATTATCAGCAGCGTCAGGACGTTGTAGACGACATCGCTGGCGGTGCGCCCCATCACCACCGCCGACCGGGACATGGGAAGGGAGCGGAACCGGTCGATGATCCCCTTCTGCATGTCGTCGGCCAGGCCGGCGCCGGTGAAAGTAGCCCCGAACACCACCGTCTGGGCGAATATCCCGGCCATCAGGAACTCCCGGTAGGAACCGCCCGGTATCTGGATGGCGCTGCCGAACACGTAGGCGAACAGCAGCACGAACATGATCGGCGAGAGAAGCACGAACACCAGCACGTCGGGCACCCGCCTGATCTTGATGAGGTTGCGCTTGGCGATCACCAAGCCGTCGCTGATTGCGTGCAAGGCGTTCATGCCGCCCCCCTCCTCGAAGCCTTGTCCGGCGGCTGCTCCTCCTGCGGCTCGGCCGCCCGCCCGGTCAGGGCCAGGAACACATCGTCCAGGGTGGGCCGGCGGAGCACCACCTCGCTCGTCTCGATGCCGTCCGCCTCGAGGTCGGCCAGGACCCGGCTCAGCACCGGAGCGCCTCCGGACACCGGCGCCACCACCACGCGGGGGCGATCGCCGTCCTGAAGATCCCCCACCGCATGCCTGGCCAGCACCTCACGCACTCCGGGAACCGCCTCCGGGGAAACGACCCTCACCTCGATGCGCTCACCGCCCACCATGTCCTTCAGCTCGTCGGTGGTGCCCTGGGCAATGGCGCGGCCGTTGTCGATGACCAGCACATCATCGGCCAGCCGGTCCGCCTCCTCCAGGTACTGGGTGGTGAGCAGCAAGGTGGTCCCCCTCGCCACCAGGTCGCGGATCAGGTTCCACAGCTCGGTCCGGCTGGGCAGGTCCAACCCGGTGGTGGGCTCGTCCAGGAACAGCACGGGGGATTCGTCCACCAAGGCGCCTGCCAGGTCGAGGCGGCGGCGCATACCGCCCGAATAGGTCTTGACGGCGCGGTCGGCGGCGTCGACCAGATCGAACTGCTCGAGCAGCTCGCGGGCGCGCACCTTGGATCGTTTGCGGCCCAACCGGTAGAGGCGTCCGATCATATCCAGGTTCTCGTATCCGCTCAGGTCCTTGTCCACCGCCGCGTACTGACCGGACAGGCCGATCAGCTTGCGCACCTCGGCCGGGCGGCGGAGCACATCGACCCCCGCCACCGAGGCGGAGCCCTCATCCGGTTCGATCAGGGTGGTCAGGATGGATACCACGGTGGTCTTGCCCGCCCCGTTGGGCCCGAGCAGGGCGGCGATGGCGCCCCGGCGCACGGACAGGTCCAGGCCGTCGAGGGCCACCACCTCTCCGTACCTTTTGACCAAACCCCTGGCTTCAACGATGTTGTCCATCTCTCCCAGCCGCCTTCAACTCCGGCCCAAACCGACTAAAAGATTCGCAAACCGGTCCGAAACCGGCATTCTAAACGGCCCGCGAGATTACTCAAGAGCCGGACACCGGTCGGCGGCGCCCAGGCCTCGATCCCGTATCTCAAGGCATCAGCCCGCTTTGGGGAAATCTATTAGGGATGCCTAACATTATGAATTAGGTACTGATAACATACGCGGCCACCCGGCTAGTCCCCTTGGAGCCCGGCGATGCCCTACCTGCAGGCGCGCGACATAACCAAACGCTTCAACGGCGTCACCGCGTTGGACGGCGCCTCCCTCACGGTCGAGAAGGGCGAGGTGCTGGCCCTGCTGGGGCCGAGCGGATGCGGCAAGACCACTCTGTTGCGCATCCTGGCCGGACTGTCGGCGCCCGACCGGGGAACGGTCACCGTTGACGGCGCGGTGCTGGCCGGCCCGCACACGTTCGTAACGCCGGAGAAGCGGCGCATCGGAATGGTCTTCCAGGACCGGGCCTTGTTCCCCCACCTGACCGTGATCAAGAACGTCTCGTTCGGCCTCCACCGCTCCAAGGCCGCCCGGCGCCGGGCCGCCGAGATACTGGAGCTGGTCGGCTTGGCGCATCTGGCCGACCGCTACCCCGAGGAGATCTCGGGAGGCCAGGCCCAGCGGGTTGCCCTGGCCAGAGCGCTCGCCCCCCGCCCCCGGGTGCTGCTGTTCGACGAACCCTTCTCCAACCTCGACACCGGTCTGCGCGCCCGGCTCCGCACCGACGTAACTTCGCTGATGCATGAGTTGGGAATGACCTCCATATTCGTAACCCACGACCAGGAGGAAGCCTTCGTGATAGGCGGCCGGGTGGCGGTGATGAACGAAGGCCGGATCGTCCAGACCGGCCCGCCCGCCGAGGTCTACCAACATCCCTCCTCCCCCTGGGTGGCGTCCTTCATTGGTCCGACCAACGTGCTGGACGGGACGGCGTCCGGCGGGCAGGCCGCCACGGCGGCGGGGCCGGTGCCGCTGACCGACCCGGTGGAGGGCCCCTGCCGGGTGGTGGTCCGCCCCGAACACCTGGCGGTCGCACCCGGCGGCCGGGGAGTGGTCAACTCGGTGGAGTTCTACGGCCACGACACCTCCTATGAGCTGGAGGTGGACGGCGTCAAGCTGTTTGCCAGGGCGATCGCCGCCCCCCTGTTCACCCCCGGCGACCGGATATCGATCTCCTACCGGGGACCGGACGCGGCGGCCTTCGCCTCCCCCGCCGCCGCCGCCGCAGCCGCCCGGCCGGAGTGAACCAAGCCGAGTTCGTCGTCATCGGCGCCGGCCCGGCCGGTCTGGCCGCCGCCTACCGCCTCGCCTCACGGGGATTCAGCGTGATGGTCCTCGAACGCTCGGAGCGGGCGGGGGGGCTGGCGGCTTCCTTCGAGGTGGCTGGACAGCGGGTCGACCACGGAAGCCACCGCCTGCACGCCGCCGCCTCCCCCGCCGTCCTGGACTTCCTCGGATCCCGGCTGGGCGCCGGTCTCCAGCGCCGGCGCCGCAACAGCCGCATCCGCATGCAGGGCCGCTGGCTTCCCTTTCCCCTGCATCCCTCCGGGGTGCTCCGGTCCCTGCCGGCGGGTTTCCTGATGAGGGCCGGGATGAGCGCCGCCGCCGCTGCGGTCCGGCCTCGCCGCCGCGCCGGGTTCGCCGAATACGTGTCCACCGGCCTCGGGAAAACCATGGGCAAGGCCTTCTATTTCCCTTATGCCCGCAAGATCTGGGGCATAGACCCCGCCCGGCTGAGCGGCGGCCAGGCCCGGCGGCGGATCGGCGCCGACACCCCCTGGAAGCTGGTCCGCCGGGTGGCCGCCCGCCGGAACGGCGCCGGGCGGTTCTTCTACTACCCGGCGGGGGGGTTCGGCCGGATACCGGAGGCGCTGGCCGAGGCCGCGGTGGAGGCGGGGGCGGAGCTGCGCCTCGGCGCCGCCGCGGAACGGATCAGGTTTACTGATTCATCGGTGGAGGTGGAAACGGCCGGCGGGGGGCGGGTGTCCGCCGGCCGGCTCTGGTCGACCATCCCCCTGACCGTCCTGGCCGGGCTGGTGGAAGAAACCGAGGGCGGCCCGCCGCCGCCCTTAGACGCCGAATACCGCGCCATGCTGCTCGTCTACCTGGCCCTGCCCGCCGCCCGCTGCACCCCGTTCGACGCCCACTATTTCCCCGAAGCCGACGTCGCCATGACCCGGCTGTCGGAGCCCAAGAACTACCGCACAGGACCGGATCCCCCCGACCGGACCGTGCTGTGCGCCGAGATACCCTGCTCGCCCTCCGATCCGTTGTGGCGCCGGCCGCCGGAGGAGCTGGGCGCGCTGGTGGGCGAGTCGCTGACCCGGTGCGGGATGGAGCATCCCCGGCCCATCCAAACGGAAGTGCGGCGCATCCGGTACGCCTACCCGATCTACCGCCTCGGGGCAGAGCAGGCCCTGGAAGCCTTCATCGACTGGACCGACCGCCGCCGGCGCCTGGTCACATTCGGCCGCCAGGGCCTCTTCGCCCACGACAACACCCATCACGCTATGGACATGGCGTGGGCGGCGGCCGAAGCCGTGCAACCCGACGGGGAGTTCGACCTCGCCGGATGGAAGGAGTCCCGGCGGGGTTTCGAGCGCCACGTAGTGGAGGACTGACCAGAACGGCGCTCCCCGCCTTCCGCCCGGGGATCAGACCGCGGAGGTCATTCCTCGCCGCCGCCGCCCCGGGAACCGAGCTCGCCGTCCATCAGCGCCAGGCCCACCTCGTTGCCCCGGACGCGCCGCATACGCTCGCATATCCCGTCCAGGGTGTCCTCTTCCTCCACCTGCTCCTCCAGGAAACGCTGGAGGATGGGCAGGCTCTGCAGGTCCTCCTCGGCTACGGCCAGCTGGTAGAGGGAACGGATCAGGCCGGTGATTCGGCGCTCCTGCCGCAGGGCCTCCTCGAACACGTGCACGGGATCGTCGAACTTGGAGACCGGGGCGGACAGCTCGCCGATCTCGACCCGGCCGTCCCGCGCCAGCAGGTAATCCAGGAACAGCCGGGCGTGCTCCCGCTCCTCCTCCGACTGCTGGTACAGCCAGGCGGCCATGCCGGGGCGTTCGTCCCAGTCCATGAAAGCCCCCATCTGCAGGTAGGAAATCGCCGCCCCCAGCTCGGCGGTGATCTGGGCATTGAGCGCAGCTTCCATCCGTTCGTTCAAGGCCATGGGTGTGCTCCAGTCCGGTTTGCCGACAGGTTCTCCATACTACCGCCGCCGGAGGATAAATCCAGGGTCGGGCGCAGGCCGCGGCTCACGAAACGGGGCGGACCGCGCCTCCGGACGCCCCGGCCCCGACCGCCGCCGCAGCCGCCGGGCGGTTCAGCTGCCTGTACACCGCCGGCGCCACCCTGCGGAGGTAGCGGACCGGCCTGACAAAGGAAGCCCCGGTGGTCCTGAACCGGTAGCTGATCGGAACCTCGTGATAGCGGTAGCCCTTGGCGATCAGGTCCAGGGTGATCACCTGGGCGTAGTTGTAGTCGTGGATCACCTCGGCGTCGGCGGCCGCCGCCGGGGAGAAGGCCCGGTAACCGCTCTGGCCGTCGGTGATCCTGGTCCGGGCCGCGAAGGCGAGCATCCTGGTGAGCACCAGGTTGCCCAACCGCCGATGCGCCAGCATATGCTCGATCTCCCCCATGAAACGCGATCCGACCACGTAGTCGGCCCGCCCGTCGAGGATCGGACCCGCCAGGCGCTCCATCTCCTCGGGTGCGTACTCCGAGTCGGCGTCGCAGAAAACCACCGCCGCCGGATCCAGCGCCAGCGATCGGGTCAGACCGGTCCGCACCGCCGCCCCCAGCCCTCTGTTCTCCGCCAGGGACAACACCTCGGCGCCCGCCTGCCGCGCCCGCGCCGCAGTGGCGTCGACAGAGCCGTCGTCGATCACCAGCGTCACTACCCGGCGGCCCCGCACCCGGCCGGGAACCCTCCTCACCACCTCCCCCACGCTCGCCTCTTCGTTGTAGGCGGGCATGAACAACACCACCGGCCCCCCGGCCGGCGCCTCGTCCGGAGGCGCCCGGCGCGCCCGGATCCCACGCGGCACCCGGAACCGGCCCAACAGGCCGGGGGCCGGCGCCAACAGAGCCGGTATCCCCGCCGCGATCGAATAGAAGGTCTTGAGGGCGTGGGCAGCCAGCGCCGCCGCCAAGGCCGCTCCGGGGTCGTGACCCAGGAACATGTAAGCCGCGACCGCCGCCGCTTCATAGGCGCCGAACCCGCCCGGAGCGACCGCCGCCGCCTGGGCCGCCACCGAGACGCAGGCCACCAGCACGGCTTCGGAAGGCGACAGACCTATCCCCGCCGCCCGCGCCGCCACCCACACCAACCCGGCCTCGGCCACCCAGGCGGCGAGGGCGCCGGCCAGCTCGATCACCCCCGGCCGGCGCAGCCGGGCGCGGCCGCGCAGCTTCCACATCCAGATCAACCCCAGCAGGCCGGCCGCCCCCGCCGCCGCCGCCGCCCCGTCGGCCGCCGCCGAACCGAAGAATGAGATGCTCCGGGCGCCGAGCACCCAGGCCAGGCCGACCACCGTGAGCAAATCCGCCGCCCGCAGGGTGATGGTGGAAGCAGCCGCCTCGGCGGCCGGAATCCCCGCCCTCTTCACCACCGACACCACCCGGAGGGGTTCGCCCAGCCGGAAGGGAAGGACATGGTTGCCCGCCAGGGCGGCGTGGACAGCGGCCCAGGCGTGGCCGAGCGTCAGCCCGACCAGCACCCTCCTCCATATCAGCGCCCTGATCAGGAAGGCCGACCCGAAGGCGGCCAGACCCGCCAGGGTGAGCATCGGGCGGTCGGTCAGCTCCCGGAAGGCGCGCCCCAGCACCGCCGAATCCACCGTACGCGCCACCGCCCAGACGGCAACCGCCGTCGCCAGCGCGGCCAGAACGGCGCCCGCCGCCCACCCGGCCCGGCGGCCGGCCGCCGCCCGGCGCCTTCTCACAGCCTTTTCACCTTTATAAGGGTAACCTAACTTTTTTCATTTGGATAACTTTACAAGACCGCAGCCGGCCCATTACGCTCACCTTTGTGAAAGCTCTCGTTACCGGCTCCGCCGGGTTCATCGGCGCCCGCCTGGTCCGGCGGCTGGCCGCCCGGGGCGACGAGGTGGTGGGCATCGACCGCCGCCGCCTCAAGGGCGCCCCCGGCCTGCATGTGACCCTGGATATGGCCGAGCGGCGCAGCCTGGCGGAGCTGGCCCGATGGACGGGCTGGGCCGATGCGGTATTCCACCTCGCCGCCCGGACCGGAGTCCGTTCCGCCCTCCCCGACATCGACCTCCGCCGCCGCCGGGACATCCTCGCCGCCGCCGAACACCTGCTGGCGGCGGCCCCGGCCCGCACCCACCTGATCCTGGCTTCCTCGTCCGCGGTGTACGGAGAAGCCGCCCTGCGGGGCGGCGGCCACCGCCCCTGCCGTGAAGACGACCCCCTGCGGCCGATCGGCCGGTACGGGCGCTGCAAGGCGCAGATGGAAGAACTGAGCCGCCGGTACCGCCGCCCACAGGATGGGCTGGCCATCGCCCGGCCCTTCACCGTTATCGGCCCCGGCCAACGCCCCGACATGGCCCTGTCGATATGGATCGAGGCGGTCCGCCGCGCCGAGCCGATCACGGTGTTCGGCGGCTTGGACCGGGCGAGGGACGTCACCGATGTCGAAGGGGTGGTCGCCGGGTTGACCGCCATGGCCGACCTCCGGTTCTGCGGAACGGTGAACCTGGGCGCCGGGCGGCCCCGCCTGCTCGGCGAGATGATCGAGGCGGTCTTCTCGGCCATGGGAAGAGAGACCGAGGTGCGGGCGGCCCCGGCGGACCCCGAAGATGTCAAGGTGACCTGCGCCGACCCGGGTCGAGCCCGGTCGCAGCTGGGGATCGACCTGAGCACCGACCTGCGCCGCACCGTGGCCCGCCAGGTCGAAGACCGGCTGGGCGCCCCGGCGCGGGCGGGGTAAAAGCGGTCGCAGCAGAGTCCGCCCAGAGACCCGGAAAGGAGCCCGTATGACCCGTACGAAGCGTTCGGCCTTCGCCGCCCTGCCGCTGATCCTGTGCCTGGCGGCCGCATCCTGCGGCGGCGGGGAAGAGGTTCTGACGGTGTATTCGGGCCGCACCTCCAACCTGATCGGACCCCTGCTGGAGGACTTCGCCGAGGCCGCCGGCGTCGACATCGAGGTCCGCTACGGCCAGTCGGCCGACCTGGCCCTGCTCATCCGGCAGGAGGGCGAACGCAGCCCGGCGGACGTGTTCATCTCCCAGAGTCCGGGGGCGGTGGGTTTCCTGGCCGGAGAGGGGATGCTCAGGCCCATCGACAGCGATGTGCTCTCCCTGGTTCCGGCCCGGTTCCGCAATGCGGGCGGCCTCTGGGCGGGGATATCGGGCCGGGTGCGGGTGATCGTCTACAACCGCGGCCTCGTGGATCCAGCCGAGCTGCCCGCCTCGGTGTTCGAGCTCACCGACGAACGCTTCCGGGGGCGGGTGGCGGTCGCCCCGGCCAACGGGTCATTTCAGGACTTCGTAACCGCCATGCGGGAGACCCACGGCGACGACGAAGCCCTGGAATGGTTGGAAGGCCTGGCCGCCAACGACGCCCGCACCTACGCCAACAACACCTCCATCGTGCAGGCCGTGGGCCGCGGCGACGTTCCCATGGGCCTGGTCAACCACTACTACAACTTCCGCGCCAAGGCAGAGGATCCCGAGGCGCCGTCGGAAAACTACTTCTTCCCCGGCCAGGACATCGGTTCCCTGCTGATCGTCACCGCCGTAGGGGTGCTCGCCTCTTCCGGCGATTCCGACCTTCCCGACCGGTTCGTGGAGTTCATGCTGAGCGAGGAGGCGCAGCGCTTCTACAGCGAGCAGACCTTCGAGTACCCGCTCGCCGCCGGGATAGAACCCACCGGACTGCCCCCCCTGGCCGAGGTCGGGGCGGCCACCTACGATTTCGACCGGCTGGGCGGCGGACTGGAACGCACCAAGGCGTTGATCGATGAAAGCGGACTCGAAGGATTCTGACCGCGAAAAACATGCGGCGGCAGGGCGCGTACGCCGCCGCCCCGGCCTGTGGATCGCCGCCGGGCTCATCGGCCTCCTGTTCCTGTTCCCGGCGGCCTACCTGACCTGGGGAACCCTCAGCCTGGGGGGAAACTTCTGGGCGGCGCTGACCAGCGCCCGCACCCTCCGCCCCCTCGCCAACTCCCTGCTGATAGCCTCCTCCGCCGCTGCCTCGTGCACCGTCATCGGGACGGCCCTGGCCTGGCTGACGGCCCGCACCGACCTCCCCGGACGGCGCTTCTGGCGGCTGATCCTGCCCCTGCCGCTGGTCATCCCCTCCTTTGTAGGCGCCACCGCCCTGCTCTCTGCCTTCGGACGGGGCGGCCTGCTGCCGTTCCTGCCCCGGATCGAAGGCTTCTGGGGCGCCTTCCTGGTCCTGACCCTGCTCAGCTATCCATACGTCTACCTGCCGGTCCTGGCCCGCCTCTCCACTACCTCCCCGTCGATGGAGGAAGCCGCCCGGCTGCTGGGCAGCTCCCCCCTGCGCACGATGATGAGGGTGGTACTCCCCCACATCCGCCATACCATGACCGCCGGGGGGATGCTGGTCTTCCTGTACGGGCTGAGCGACTTCGGGGCGGTGGCGATAATGCGGTTCGACACCATCACCCGCGCCATCTTCTCGTCCCGGCTCTTCGACCGGGCCGCCTCTCTCACGCTGGGGCTGGTGCTGGCGGTTCTGGCCCTCGCCGCGGCGGGGGCGGAGCGGGCGGCAACCCCCCGACGCAGGACCGCACCCGTCATCGGAAGAGCCCAGGTCCGGTACCGGCTGGGCCGCGCCAAGGCGCTGGGGCTGATACCGACGGGCGGGGTGGCCGCCCTGGCCCTCGCCGCCCCCACAGCGGTGTTCGCCCTCTGGGTGCTGCGCGGGTCCGCCGCCGTCGGCGTCGGCTATTCGGGGATCGGGGACGGCCTCGGTTTCCTCATCCGGCCCTCGCTCAACTCGGCGGTTGCCGCCCTGTCCGCCGGGGCGGCCGCCGCGGCCCTCACCCTGCCGGTCGCCTACGCCTCGGTCCGGCGCCGCAGCTGGGCGTCGAACGCGGCGGCCGCCGCCGTAACCTCGACGTTCGCCCTGCCGGGGCTGGTGGTGGCGCTGGCCATGGTGTTCTGGGCGATCCAGGCGCCCGGACCGCTGGCGGCCGTCTATCAGAGCTTCCCCCTGCTGATCCTCGCCTACGTACTGCACTTCGGCGCCCAGTCGATGCGCGCCTCCCAGGCGGCGGTCGGCGACATCCCCGCCCGCTACCAGGACGCGGCCCGCACCCTGGGGGCCGGGGCCGTACGCCGGTTCCTGGCCGTCGACCTGCCGCTGCTGGCGCCCGGACTGGTAACCGGGGCGGGGCTGGTGACGCTCGCCGTCCTCAAGGAGCTGCCTGCCACGCTCCTGCTGGCCCCGATCGGATTCGAGACGCTGGCCACCGGCATCTGGAACGCCGCCGAGGACGGGTTCTTCGCCGAGGTGGGGATCACATCTCTGGTGCTGATGCTGGTGTCGGGCGTCCTGACCTGGATGGTCATCCTGCGCCGAGAGCTGAGATGGATCGAGGGGTGAGGCGGGCGGAGCGGGGCCTGCCGGGGAAGGCGGCCCTGGTGGGGCTCGGGATATTCCTGGTGGCCCTGCTGGGGCTGCCGGCCCGCGCCACCTACGGCGCCCGCACCTCCGCCGACGAGCCCCAATATCTGCTCACCGCCCTCTCCATCGCCGAAGACTGGGATCTCGACATCGCCGATCAGCGCTCTTCGGGCGCCTACCGGGACTTTCACGAGGCGCTGCTGCCGGTCCAGACCCTCCTCCGCCCGGACGGGTCGCGGATCAGCCCCCACAGCCCGCTTCTCCCCCTCTACCTGGCCGCCCCGATGGGTCTGTGGGGATGGACGGGGGCCAAGGCGGCGCTGGCGGTCCTGGCCGGCGCCCTGGGCGGCCTCCTGGTATGGGTGGGGGCGGGGCGGCTGGGCGTCTCCTTCGGCGCCGCCGCCCTGGTCGCCATCGTGCTGGGCCTCTCCCCTCCGCTGGCCGTCTACGCCACCCAGGTCTATCCCGAAATCGCCGCGGCGCTGGCGGTAACCGCGGCGCTGGCCGCCCTTGCGGGCAGGCTCAGCATGGGCGGGGCGGCGGCGCTGGCGGCGGCCGTGATCGCCCTGCCCTGGCTGGCGGTCAAGTACATCCCTGCAGCGCTGGCCTTGGCGGCCGCCGGCGGATGGAAGCTGCGGAACCGGCCCCGGCGCCTGGGCGGGCTGCTGGCCGTCCTGCTGGGCGCCGGCGCCGCGTTCCTGTGGTTCAACCAGGCGGTGTACGGAGGATGGACCCCCTACGCGTCCGGCGACTTCTTCACGGGCGGGGAGCTCACCGCGGTGGGGCCCGCCCCCGACTTCTGGGGCCGCTCATCGAGGCTGCTGGGGTTGTGGGTGGACCGGGCCTTCGGCCTGGCCGCCTGGCAGCCGGCCTACCTGCTGGCGGTGCCGGCCATAGCCTGGGCAGTGCGGCGGCGCCTTCCCCGCTGTGGACTGCTGCTGGGCGTGGGAGCGGCGGGCTGGCTGGTGGCGGCCTTCCTGGCCCAGACCATGCATGGCTGGTGGTGGCCGGGGCGCCAGGTGGTGGCGGTCATACCCGCCCTGGCCCTGTTGCTGATGGCCTGGGTCGACCGGATCCGACGGCGGAAAGCCCTCTTTCTGGGGCTGGGCGCGGCGGGGGCGGCGGCTTTCCTGGTGCTGGCCCTGGAGTCGTCGACCGGCCGCTTGGCCCTGATCGTAGACTTCACCTCCACGGCCAACCCCCTGTACCAGGGGTGGAGCGCCTTGTTGCCCGACTACACGGCCGCCGCGCCGCTGACCTGGGCGCTGCACGGCCTCTGGACAGCGGCCTTCGCCGCCCTGGCCGCCCTGGGGTGGCGGAGCGGCGGGCGGGATCCCGGAGAAGATTCCTCGGATCCCCCAAGAAAACCCCTCTCAGGGGAGATCGGTTTGCCTATCTAGAATTATTAGGGTAACCTAATAAAAAGTCTTCGGAGGAGGCGATGCAAGTGGCGGGCGCGGGAAGGGCTGAGCCCCGGCCGCCCCGCAACCAAGCTCCATAGAGGCAGTGCGGGCCGTCCTCGAACCGGTCTCGCACCAGCCCGGGCATCCCACCGGGCGAGGCGGACCTATTCGAATAATCCTCCTCTCCGCCTCGTCCGGCCTTCACCTCCGGGGAGACGGGCCTTCGGAAAACGGTGCTCCCAAACCGGCCTACGTTCGCCAACAGCCGGAACCGCCCGAAGGCCCCCTCCCCCCGCCGGCGCCGTCAAAACCCTTCGCCGCCGAGCTGGATGCTTCGGTTCCGGATCATGGTCCTGCGCATTAGATGAGCAGTTGCGAACCCGTCCCGCTTCAGGCGGCCTCCCTCCGAGGGTGTGAAACCGGGGTTCTCCGGCGACAGCAAAGCCGGTTCCAGCCAAGCCTGGGGTTGGTAAATCGAAAGGAGCCGGACCAGGTAATCCGCAGCTGCGGCGGTATCCTCTTCGGCCTCCCGGTGATGCCCCTCCACCAGGTAGAGGGCCACGGCGGTGTCGGGGACGGCGGCGCTCTGGGCGCTCTGCCGCCAGCACCAACGGCGGGCGCTCACCACCCCGTCCTCGTCCGCGAAGATCACCTCCCCGGGCGCCGGCGGCACCGCCCGGCTGCTCCCCAGCTCGGTGAATTGCTCGCCGCCCTCGGCGAAGCGCACCACGGTAGAACCCGCGACCGACGCCTGGTTCATGACCGCAACCGGAAGCCGCCACCGGATCGAAACCAGGTTGGCGATGTCGACCAGCAGGTTCATGGACATGAGGAAGCCGTCTTTGAACAGCTGCCGGAGCAGGGCTTCCGCCGCCGAACGGTACTTGGTCGGCTTCACCCCGAAGTCGGCGAACACCCTCCTCCACGCCGCGAGGGAAGCCATCGCCGCCGGCGATACCCCCACCAGCTCTTTGGCGGCAACCATCTGCTCCGCCCGGTACTTGCTCAGAAGCCCCTCCGGGCTGACGTTGTTCACCAGCCCCTCCGCATACACGACTCCCGCCCGGATGGTCGGATACCTCTCGATAATCTTCGGGTGATACGAAAACATTCCCGGCCTCACTTTCTCCATAACCCGACATCGCCGCAGAATAGAAGAACTCCCGGCCCGCATACACGCCCGGCCACTGCCGCATCCGCATCGGAGGCTGGTTGAAGGCCTCCGGAAAGACCCGAAAGAGGTTACCCTGCCGTCAAACCTCTCCCGCAAAGGTGTTCGAGGTTGCCGCACCGACCCGATAGGCTTAGGGGCATGACAGAGGGAACAGGCATCCAGAAGGCCTCCGTATTCGTCGAGCGGATCACAATCCGAAACTTCAGGGGCATCCAGTACCTCGACCTGCGCCTGCAACCGGGCCTCACGTTGCTCGTAGGCCGCAACAACGCAGGCAAGTCGAGAATCCTGCGCGCCCTGCACGTGGCCATGGGCGGAACGCGGGCGGAGCGGGACGACCTGACGGTGGGGTCGAACAGCGACGCCCAGATCGATGTGGTGATCGCCCCCCTGCCGTTGCCTTCTCCGAACGGCGAGGGCGCATCGCCATCCTCAAGGGAAATCAAAGGGCAAGTGGAGGAGTTCAACCAATCGGTGTCTCAACGTTTCGGAGATTCGATTTCTCTAATCTCTGATAAACCATTGCGCCAGAGGTTGGCATGGCGGACAATCATCACACCAACCAGTGAAACCGGAGCGCGAAGCCAATACCATGTCATGACCCCTTCACTTAGCGAAGGATGGACCACAGAACCCTTGACCTCCTTGAACAGAGAACAACATAGCCTCTTCGTGGCGGAACTGATTAACACCCAGCGCGATTTGGATCAGGAACTCAAGCGGCCCGGCAGTGCGTTGCGACGGATTCTGAACGACTTGAACGTGCCAGAGGACAAACGGGAAGAGCTGAAAAACCGGCTCGCCGAGTTAGGCGGTGATATAGTTGAACAAAGTTACACCCTTCTAGAACTCCATAAGGCCTTAAAAACCCTGGACAAATATATGGATGCCATGGGGACTGCAAAGGTGAATGCCGTGCCCGGGAGCCTCGAAGAGCTTGCCCGCACAGTCGGGGTGAGCTTCGATAGAGGCCAAGGCCAAGTAGCTGCTCGACTGCAAGGGTCGGGGGTTCGCAGTCTTGCTTCCCTGCAGGTGCAGGACCTGTTCTATCGTCTGCGTTTGGGAAGCGACGGGCCTGACCTGCGTCCTCACACCGTGACCCTGGTCGAGGAACCCGAGGTGCACCTCCATCCTCACGCTATCTTTGAGTTGCCCGCATTGTTGGAGAGCCAGAATCGTCAAGTCGTTGCTGCTACCCACTCACCGCAACTGGCCACGGTTGTAGACCCGAAGGCTATCAGGCTCATAAGGGAAACTCCCAGTGAACATTTCGTCATCGATTTCGGTCCCGCTGACGAAGATGATGATAAGACACCCCGCACCAAAAGACCAGCATCATACGACCTGGAGATAGAAAAACTTAAACGCCTTGTGGAGCGGCCGTTCGGAGACCTGTTGTTCGCACGGGCCATCGTGATCGGCGATGGTGCCACTGAACGGGCCTTCCTGCCTCCCGTGTTGCGCGATGCCTTGAGTACACTGGCGCACGGTGTTTCTGTCGTTGATTCCGCTGGAATGGACGGGCAATATGTTGGGGCATTAATCAAGTTCGCCCGGCATGTTGATATACCTCTACTGGTACTGGCAGACGATGATACAGCTGGACAAAAGGACGTGAAGAATCTCGTCGAGGAGGGTAAATTATACTGCACAGAGATAGTCTGGATGAGTACCAAAGCCACCAATGGTGCTATTGAGAGAATGTTGATGGAGTTTGACTTAGAATTATGTCAAAGAGTGTGCCAGCAATTCGATCTACCAGCCAATAACAAAAAAGAAGTGCTAAAGTCTATGAAGAGTAAAAAAGGGAGCATGGGGGCTTTACTCGCAGAAGAGTTCGTAAAGGCTCATCCATATAGGGGTACCGGATCACACTGGCCAGAACCTTTGAGAGAATTGGTCGATAAGCTCCGTCGTCGCCTCGTTGATGATAGCAAGGAAGTCTGAAATGACTGCAACCTTCGCTCATTCTGATATAACCTTGACTTCGAAGCAACAAGCAGTTGTGGAATGCAATGCATCTGCGGTGCTGGTCGAGGCCGCCGCAGGAACCGGAAAAACCGAAATTCTGGCGAGGCGAGTAGAACGTTTTATAAACGAACCCGACAACGGATACGCTCATGTAAAGGCGATCACATATACAACCAGAGCGGCTAATGAACTAAAAGCCCGTTTACAAAAGCATCTTGGCGACTTGCCTTTTCGGATAACAGCTCAGACCATCCATGGCTTTGCTCATTCCATATTACTTCAGCATAGAACCCACATCGGGTTACCTGTAGACTTCCAGGTGCTTTCCAGCAACGAAGATCGAGGTGAGCTGTTGGAACAGTTCGGCAATATCAATCCAAATCCTGGCTACAATGAACTGCTGGCAGAATTGGATCTGGCACGGGCCAAGATGGAACCCCACCAGCACCTCGAATTGTGGCGGCGCGCCCTAAGCAATGTCGGCGCGGTGGACTTTGCGGAAATGTTGGCCAAAGCATATGAACTGTTGCAGATACCAGCCTTTGTCCGTCTATATGAACGCATCTACGGTTTGATAATTGTCGACGAAGCGCAGAACCTGACCAAACAACAATACCAGTTCCTCACTGCCCTTGCTGGCCCCCCATCCACCGACACCACTCAACCGCGAATCCCGGTCATGTTGCTGGGCGATCCCAAACAGTCTATCATACGATTCGCCGGCGCTGACAACACGCTGATGAATCGCTTCGCTAAAGAATTCAAGGCCAAAAGATTCGTCCTCAAACAGAACTTTAGATCGGCGAAAGATTTAGCATCGCTGGCCCGCCGTGTTGCTCACGAGTTAGAAAAGGAAAACTATGAGGACGATCCGGATCTTGAATATCCGGCACCCGGACATATAGAAGTACGACATATAGAAGTACTTAGCAGATTAGATGAAGAAGCCGAAGGAATTTATGTCGCTGATTGGGTACACAGGATGTTAGAGAACGGCCTACCGGAGGAATCTTTAGCGGAAAACGAGTCTGGCAATGTGGAAGAAAAACAAATAGCCGTATTGGCTCGAAGCTCATCAGCGCTGCGGCCAGTCAACGAAGCCCTGATAAAGAAAGGACTTGAGCCAGCAATGGTCTACGGTGACAAGGACTTCATGGCAACCGATCTGGGCCGGATTGCTATACTCCTGATGAGGAAATACAGCACAGCACATAAGATGACAGCGGAGTTGGGCTTGCGTCGAGAACTTTGTTCCCCCGTACTCAATGCCGCCGACAACAATGGAATTGCAAAGGCGCTCAGAACAAATTCTGATGGACGCTATCTCAATATTCTCCTGCCACTGTTGAAAGCCGATAATCCACAAGACTTGGTGTCATCTCTGCGTAAGTGCTATCTGCCGGAAAACGGTGCGCCGGATGCGTTGCTTGCCGGATGGTGTGACGACCAAGCTTTCATAGATGATACCTGGCAAGAATTCGCGAATGCGACGCCGGTGGCAGACAGATCCTGGACCAGTTTTGCCCTGCATTTGGACCGTTCCTTACGCGGCCGTGACCTCGGGCCGGGCGTCCGGCTGCTGACCGTGCACAAGGCCCAGGGCCGAGAGTTCAAGGCCGTAGCCGTCATCGGAATGAACGACGGACAGTTCCCCGACTTTCGGGCGAGGTCGGAACAGGAAAAAAGGGCTGAGCTGAACACCTTCTATGTGGCGGTCACCCGGGCCTCGCGCGTCCTGTTGCTGACCAGGGCACTCGAGCGGCAGACGCGCTATGGACCCCGCCGCACCGAACCCTCCCCCTACCTGGAGTACATCAAATCCTGACCCTGGTCAGTGATGGCGCAACACCGGCCGGAGTCGGTCGCGCCATCCGACCGGCCTCCTCCTTGCCGTGATCGCGTAGGCGATACCGGCCGCAGGGCGCTCTCGTATTACCCTGAACCCATGACCGCAGCTGGACAATGGCGCCCCATCGAGCCGCTCGACCCCGCCGTGGAGGAAACCATCAGGGGGGATTTGGCCGCGGTGGACGCCCTGCACCGTTCCTGGGAGAGCTTCACGGACCTCCTGGACGAGGCCGACCGCCACACCCTGCGCCGCCGCACCCTGCGCAAACACGCCATCGAAACCGGGATACTCGAGCGCCTGTACCAGATCGACTGGGGTGTAACCGAGACGCTAGTTGCCGAAGGCCTCACCAGAGAAGCCGTCGCCCGAGCGGGCGGAGAGGTGTCCCCCGGGGTGCTGGCCATGCTCGAAAACCAGATGGAGGGGCTGGACATGGTCATCGAATACGTACGGGAGGACCACCCGCTCACCGCCTCTTTCATAAAGCAGTTGCATGCCCTCATCACCCGCTCCCAATCCGACTACGAAGCCACCGACCCGTTGGGCAGGCCCGTCCTCAACGCGCTGCAACACGGAACCTTCAAGATCCTGCCCAACAATGTAAGGCTCGCCGACGGCGCCATCCTGGAATTCGCCCCGCCCGAGCAGGTAGACGGAGAGATAGAACGCCTGATCGAGTGGTACGAAGAGATGGGCGATGTCCATCCGGTCGTGTCGGCCGCCTGGCTGCACCACCGCTTCGTGCAGATCCACCCTTTCCAGGACGGCAACGGGCGGGTGGCCAGAGCCCTGACCCTGCTATCGCTCGAAAGGCGGCAGTACCCCCCGCTGGTGGTGGACCGGGACCGGCGAGACAAGTACCTCGACACCCTCAACCAGGCCAACGACGGAGACCTGGCGCCCCTGGGCCGCCTGTTCGCCAAGCTGGCCATACGGTCGATCCGCCGGGAGCTGGAAGAGCCGATCCCCGGCCCCCTGCCGCGGACAGCCAAGGAGGTGGCCCGGTTCCACGCTCGGAAACTGAGGCACCAGGAGCAGGAAAAAGCGGAACAGATGAAACTCGCGGTCCGCATACGCGCCCAGCAACTGCACAGCCAGATCGAGGACTGGCTAAAGGCCTCCGTAGAAGATCTGAAACAGGTATATACCGAAGAAGGGCGCAAAGTGGACGTATGGGCAGACAAAGCCGCGCCCGACGACCCGCGGGCGGGCTGGTGGCGCTACCAGATCATCCAATCCGCCAAGCGGGCCGAGCACTACGCCGACCTGTCGTCCGGCGCTTGGTGGACGCTGACCGGAATGCGCATAAACGGCGCCCGAACGAGGTTTGTAGCCTCCATCCATCATGTGGGGAGCCCTCGAACCGGGGTGATGGCTATTACCTCCTTTGGGGATATCCAGGTCGCGGGCGAGGAAACTTCTGCCTACAGGGACGCCTTCGTCGAAGCATCGAGCGACGCCTTCACCTTTTCCCACGACGAGGAGGTGGAGGATCGCGCCGATGAACTGTACGAGTGGCTCGACCAGTCGCTGGCGGTGGTCCTGATGGAACTGAGCCGCCGCACCCTCGGCCGTTGACCTATCATGCTCTCATAAATCAGGTGCCTCGGTCCTGCTCATGATGGATAATGCCTCTAGCCAGTTGCCAATCAAGCCGCCTTCTATACATGCCGTCTTTGCGGATGCCCTTGTAGCTGGTCATCAAAACATCGCCGGTTTTGACTCGGAAGTCCTTCAGGAACCCGTTCCACTTCTCCAATCGGATCGATCCGTCCACGAAGAGCTTTGTTATATGCCTTCCGGTCTGTTTGACCCTGTATCCGGCCAGTTCCGAGACATCGCAAAACCGGATGGAAGGCTCCACTGTATTGTCCAAGGCTATCAAGCCGACGTTTCCGTCCGGTCTGTTGAAGCTGACCGGCGGACCGTCTTTCTGCGGTAGGGGGCGCATCTGCTCGAGGGCGCCCAGCTCGCCGATGTATCTGTTTCCTGACCAGACGCGGGCCGCCGGGAACCGGCTCGATTCTGTGAACAAAGCCAGACCCACCGGATGCCCTGTGTCATCGAAGAGGCCAGCCGTCAAGGAAATAAAGGCAAAGAGACGGTCGGTAAACAATCCGGTTCTTATGAACGACTCCGGCACCAGCGCCGCGACGAAGGCGCAATTTGCCATACACCTGTCGAGCGCCGCCTTGTACAGGTCGTCGAACAGGGAATCGGGAAAGGGTATCCCGCGTACAGTTGCACTGTTCTTGGCTAACCAGGGCGGGTTCGTTACACAAATGTCATAGCCGGAGGGGAAATCCGCGATGGTGTCGCGATACTCGACCTCGGCGCCGGCCGGTTCTATATCAAAAGATTTGAAATCCCGGCACAGCCCCATCTCGGAAAGATAGGTTACAAGACTGTTGGAGCCTGCAAACGGTTCGAGCACGCGGCCGTCAGGCAAACCGGCGGCAGACGCCCATTCCCTGAAGACGGGATGCTCGAATGGATTGCGCGCCGTGTAGTACTGGCCGTTGCTCCTTTTGGGGGAGGCGGCGTAGTTGATCATCTGCTCACCTTCAGCACAGCCTCGACAGATCAAGGATCAAGGTAATCGGGCGGTGTGACATATCCAGGGCGCGTTAACACTTGGTTGCCGTTCACCGCGCCGAGCGGAGGAAGAATTGACAACAAGGTCGGAATGCCTGCCGCCGCAACAACCATACACCCGTCTACCGCGAACCACCTACGTTCGCGATATCGCAAGGTCGGAATGCCTGCCGCTGCAACAACCATACGCATCTCGGAACCGCCTCACCCAGCCCGCGCGGGCCCCTTTTCTTCACCCGCCCCCGCCATCCGAGAACGCGAAAATCCAGCGCACCGCCCCCGGCTACGCCGGGCCCTGCCCCCGCCTCCACCGCCAGCATCGGATCCACCGCCTGGACGCGCCGCCCTGTACCGGGCGCCGGCGCCCGGCCTGCCGAAGGTTCCGATCATGACCGCCGCGCTCTCCAGAACCCCGGCGGCGGTGTTTGTGTATCAGCACACACATAGTACCGCAAACCTACGACAAACCCAATACCCTCATCCCAGAACGCGAAAAATATTCTTGCCGCCGGCGGGCTCCTACGCGGAGGCGTTGCCCATCTAGCGGAGGCCGCGGATGAAGGGGTGGGCCAGGGCGGCGGGCTGGCGGAAGGGTTTGGTGATGAAGTACATGACCGCGATGGTCAAAATGTAGGGGAGGGCGGCCAGGAACTGGGCGTTCAGCTGGTAGCCGAGCACCGGAACAGCCAGGCGGAAGGCGTCGGCGAGGCCGAACAGGAGCGCCCCCAGCAGGGTGCCCCGCAGGGTCCAGCCGCCGAAGTAGACGGCTGCGATGGCGATAAAGCCCCGGCCTCCCACCGCTCCGGTGTCGAAGCTTCCCACCTGCCCGAGCACCAGGAACGCCCCTCCCAACCCCGCCAGCACCCCGCCGTAATAGACGGCCTGGCGGCGGCGTTTGTTCACGTCGATGCCCGAAACGTCGCTGGCCTGGGGGTTCTCGCCCACCGAGCGCACCTCCAAGCCCCAGCGGGTGCGGTACAGCAGCCACCAGGTGAGCGGGAACAGCGGATACAGGAGGTAGGTGGGCCAGGTCTGGCCGAACAGGGCCGGACCGATGAGCGGGATATCCGAGAGCACCGGTATCTCGACAATGGCCGACCGCTTGGCTATCGGGTCGATGAGGGCGTCCAGATACCCGGCCAGACCCAGCACCAGGACGTTGGCGGTGAGGCCCACTACGAACTGGTCGGCGGTCAGCCGGTGGCTCATGTTGGCCTGGATCAGGGCGATCAGCAACCCGGCGGCGACCCCCGCCGCCAGCCCCACCCAGGCCGACCCCGCCAGATGGTAGGCAACCGCCCCCCCGAACGCCCCCGCCAGGAGCGACCCCTCCACCGATATGTTGATGGTGCCCGCCTTTTCCGCCACCAGCTCCCCCAGCGCCGCGAAGGCCAGGAAACCGCCCAGACGCACCGCGCTCCCGTACATGGTGGGGCTGCTGAAGATGTCCGCCAGCGCGGCCGGCACATCGCCCATCAGCCCGCCCCCTGCCCGACCGCGGCCCCCGCCGCCGCCCTGCGCCGGTCGCGGATGAACTGCACCGCCGGGGGAATCAACAGGGCCAGCACCAGCAGCGCCTGAATAACGTCCACGATCTTGCGGTCCACCCCCGTGGCGGCCAGGAAACCCGACCCGGTGCGAAGCCCGGCGAACACGACCGCCATGGGAATGCATACCAGCGGACGGCTCCCGGCCAGCAACGCCACCAGCAGCCCCTGCCATCCGAAATTGGAGGCGAACCCGCTGGTCAGGCGGGCACTCGAAGCGCCGCCCGCCAGCATCACCGCCCCGGCGAACCCGGCCAGCGCCCCCGATGCGAACAGCGCCGCGCTCCCCCATCTGGCCACCGCCACCCCTACGGTCTGCGCCGCGCCGGGGTTGGCGCCCAACAGCCGCAGCTTGAAACCGACCGATGTGCGGGTCATCAGGAACGCCGCCGCCCCCGCTGCGGCCAGGGCGAAGAGCCACCCGAGGTGGACTTCGTTGCCGAACAGGGCGATCACCGGCAGGCGGGCCTCGTCCGGCAGCTGGGCGCTGGTCACCGCCCGGCTGGGCCGGTTGGGGTCGAGGTCGCGCAGGAACCAGTCGGTGGTGATGGCGAAGCCGTTGATCTGAAAGGCGATGAACACCAGCAACAGGGTGGAGATCACCTCCGGCACCCCCCTGCGGTACCGCATCACCGCGGCGAGGGCGGCGAACAACCCCCCGGTCAGGGCGCCGAGGATCAACCCGCCCGTCAGCAGCAGCGGCCCCGGCCCGGCCAGCTTGGTGCCCACATACGCCATCGCCATCGCCCCCATCAGCAGCTGCCCTTCCTGGCCGATGTTGAAGACGCCGGACTTCACCCCGATCACCATCCCCAGGGCCACCAGCAGCATGGGCGTAGCCACCACCAGGGTGTTCCCCCACCGTCCGGGGGCGAGGAAGGCGCCGTTCAACAGAGCGCCCAGCACCTGCGTCCAGGAGTTGCCGGTAACGGCCACCAGGCCGCCCGATATCAGCAGCGTCGCCCCGATGCTGAGCAGGTACAGCACGGCCGTCTCGGCCCGCCCGCGCCGGCCTCCCGCCGAGCCTCCGGGCGGCGGGGGCGCGCCGGGGATCACGCGGCCTCCTCCCCGGCCTCCCCGTCGCCGGCCCCTCCCATCAGCAGCCCCAGGCGCTCCATGTCGACTTCGGAACGGAGCATCTCGCCCGCGATGCGCCCCCGGTAGATGACGGCGATGCGGTCCGCCAGGGCGAATATCTCCCCCAGGTCGGAGGAGATGAGCAGCACCCCCAGCCCGGCGTCGGCGGCGCGGCGCAGACGGTCGCCCACGTACTCGATGGCCCCCACGTCGAGGCCTCTGGTGGGCTGGTGCGCCACCATGACCCTGGGATCGGCGGAGAGGGCCCGCGCCAACACCACCCGCTGCTGGTTGCCGCCCGACAGGTTGCCGAGCGGGGTGTCCGGGCCGGGCGCGACGATGCCGTACTCCTCCACCAGTTCCAGGGCGTTGCGGCGGATGGCGTCGCGGCGCAGCAGCCCCCGGCTGTGCATGCGGTCCAGCAGGGAGAGCATCAGGTTCTCGGCCACCGTCATACCCAGCACGCACCCCGACGAGTGGCGGTCGGCGGGGATGACCGACACCCCGGCTCCGGCCATGGCGCCCGCCGCCCCGGTGGGAACCGGCCGGCCCTCCACCTCCACCCGGCCCTCGTCCAGCTCCAGCAGGCCGGACATCACGTCCGCCAGGGGGGTCTGGCCGTTGCCCTCCACCCCCACCATCCCCACTATCTCCCCCGCCCGCACCTCCAGCGACAGGCCGGCCAGCAGCACGCCGCCGTCCTCCGCCTTCACCGACGCCCCCTCGATCCGCAGCACCGGCGGGGCCCCGTCGAAGAAGCCTTCGCCCTTCCCCGCGCCGTGCGCCCCGTCCTCCCCCGGACCGGAGGCCGGATCAAAGCCGGCGGTAACCGCCCGCAGCGCCACCGGACGCCCGACCATCGTCCGCGCCAGGGTCGGGGCGTCGGCGTCGGCGGTCAGGAACCGCGCCGCCGCCCGCCCCTGCCGCATGACCGTGATCCGATCGGTGGCCCGCATGATCTCGTCGAGCTTGTGGCTGACCAGGGCCACCGCCCACTGCTCGCTCTTCACCCCTTCGGAGAGCACGTCGAATAGCTGCTCCGACTCGGCGGGCGTCAGCACCGAGGTCGGCTCGTCGAGGATGATGATGCGCGGCCCGCGGAGCAGGCACTTGACGATCTCCACCCGCTGGCGTATGCCGGCAGGCAGGTCGCGCACCCGGGCGCCGGGGTCCACCTCCAAGCCGTACTTCTCCGATATCTCGACGATGCGCCGGCGGGTGGCGGCCGGATCGATGCGGCCCTGCTCGCCGAGCGCCGCGTTCTCCCACACGGTGAGGGCGTCCACCAGGCTGTAGTGCTGGTGCACCATGCCGATGCCGCGCCGCCCCGCCTCCAGGGGGTCGAGGATGCGGACGGGCCGCCCGTCGATTTTGGTAACCCCCTGGTCGGGCAGGGTCAGGCCGAAGATCACCCGCATCAGGGTGGACTTGCCGGCGCCGTTCTCGCCGAGGACGCCGTGTATCTCGCCGCGGCGGAGCGTGAAGTCCACCTCGTCGCAGGCCGTCACCTTCCCGAAGCGCTTGGTCATCCCGGCCACTTCGAGAACCGGATCGCCCGCGCCCGGCCCGCCGTCAGCCCTCATCCATCCCGCCCCGTTCATCTACAACGGCCCGCCGCCGTTCCCGGTGAAGACCCCGCCGTTCCCGGCATGCCCCGCGCCGCGGCGGGCGGCGGCTGCGTCCGGCGGCGGAGAGAACCAGCGCCGGCGCCGGGCGCGCCGTTCCCGGTCTCCCCGGATATCACACCTAGAAGCCGTAGGCAGTGGACAGGATCTCGTAGGTCTTGTCGGCAAAGTCGCCGGCGCCGATGCGGGAGTTCAGGTCGGCCAGCATCTGGATCTGCTCGTCGGTGGCGTTGCAGAACTCCGCCCCCACTTCCGGGTCGATCCCCACCGTAAAGCGGCGCACGCCGCCCTCCTCGGCGGCGCCGTCGAGTATCTCTGTGAAGATCGGCTCGAGGTAGTCGCCGGCGTCGAACTTGATCTCGAGGTCGTAGGCCAGGTCGGTGCGCTCGCAGCCGTTGGACGGACCTGCGGTCATGACGATCAATCCGTCCTCGTTGGCGAGGGCCACGATCGGCTCGTGGGCGCCGCCCAGGAACGGATAAACCGCCGTCGCGCCCTCGGCCACCGCATTGTTGTAGGCCTCGGTGGCGCCGGCGGTGTTGTTGAAGTCGTACGGGAAGTTCCCGGTGGGCACATAGGTGACCTCGAACGACTCGTCCACCAGCTTCAGGCCGTACTCGAAGGCCAGGAAGGACTCCACCTCGAAGTTCAGGTCGCAGCATCCGATGAAGACGGCGCCGGCGCCGCCCCGCTCCTGCATCAGCAGGCCGGTGGCGTAACCGCCGGAGATGTTGAGCTCCACCCCGCTGTCGGCGCTGCGGTGCATGCCCGGCGTGTCCTGATAGCCGGAGCCGCAGTTGCAGTACCAGAAAATCTCCTCGTGTTCCAGGAAGAGGTCGTGGTTGCCGTCGGCCAGGGAGCTCGACCCGATGGCCACCACGTCCACGTTCTGGGCCACCAGGTTCTGCAGCTCGCTGCGGGAGTCGGCCGCCTCGACCTGGTCGACGATCAGAGGGGCCTCATAGCCGCCTTCCCTGGAGATCTCTTCCACCTTCTCCACGAGAGCCTGGTAATAGGCGCCGTCGTCGCGGGGGCCGTCCAGGATGGCCGCGATCCGCACCACGCCGTCGCCGTTGAAGTCGGCCGCCCCCCAGTCCGGCGGCGGCTCGGTGGTCGTTGACGCAGCCGCGGTGGTGGATGTCTCCTCTTCTTCCTCTATCTCGGCCGTGGTGGTGGTTTCCTCTTCCTCCATGTCCTCGGCGGGGGCGGCCGTGGTGGTGGGCGCGGCCGCAGTGGTGGTCGGCGCGGCGGCGGTGGTCTCGGAGGCGGCGGGCTCCGGTTCGGAATCCCCGTCGCCGCCGCAGGCGGCCGCCGCCAGGGCAAACGCCGCCAGCACCGCCAGAAGCTTCATGGGCCTGTGTCTCATGAGTCCTTACCTCCCGTCAAAGCCCGCACCCGGGGCTCACTGCACTGTGCCTCGACAAGTCCTGTGTGTCTCCGCGTCGGGCCGAGGATACCCTTTCAGGCTACTGGATGGTATAGGGCAAGCGGGAAGCTGCCCGCCGGCCGAGTGGGGCTGCCGCGGCCGGTGTATCTCCCAGACGCCGGGGCAGTCATTGGTTGCCCCCCACGCGGCCATTCCGGTTATCGAAGAGGCAGGGCCCTGCCAGAGTCTGCCTTGGCGCCGATACGTTCATTAGGCGAGGCACCAGCCGATTCGCCTCGTTGCCGCCGGGTGAAGTGAGATCTCTAAGGCAAGGGACCCGCCGTGAACACTACCCTGACCCTATTCCGGCACACGACCTGTTATATATTCAGGATAATTCGGGGAATTCAAATGTGAATGATACGCGACGGCCCTCAATTACATTGGTTAGCCAGGGCCGAACATGCTTTGCTACATAATCTGTGTGCAGTCTCCACAACCGATCCCACTCTACAGACCGCGACTCCATATATTCAATTGGCAGACCTAGGTATTTGGCCTTGTCAGGTCCGATTGTTGTTGCGTGCGACGGTTGATTATGCAAGCTATCAACAATCTTTTGAATTTGGTCAGAAGAGGGAGGATCTTGCCGTAGCGCCAATACCTCAGGTACGAACTCCTTTGTACGCTCCATAGCTGACCGTGCTTGTTGATAAACAACGGCATCAACATCTCCCATAAAATGAGCATAAAGCTCCAATAAACGAGGATCGTCCTTAACGCGCTTTTCTACTATATCTTCAACAATACTCAAAATATATTTAGCAGGAACAGGTTGTTCCCTTGTGGATAAGAACATTTGTGGGTCTACAGGACCTAACGCTGAAGTACTGCTCATTACAATACTCTCGGCTGCCAAAGCCAAAAGAGTAGCAGCGGAAGCGGCCGGCCGTATCTGGCACAACAACTCTGAAATCTTTTCTTTCAGCATGACACATTGTAGCAAGCCTTAGAGCAGCCTCGCCATCGCCACCATAGGATGTCAACATTACATCAAGCGGACAATCATAAGCAATGTCATTGATGGCATCGGCAAACGGCGTTATTAGTTTGTCTGTTATAGGTCCCCACAATATAACGAGTGATCGACCAGTGCTCTCTTCGTAATCACAAATCTTCTTCTGCGTTCATAGCGAGAAGAATGCAGGGCACGGAAAAATGCGCTCTGGGAAGGAGGGTCAGGTGGAGTCACGGGATGAATCATCTCACAAAACCCGAGGTCTCTCTATCTTCAGGTCTGTTGCGTCTCCCACTATCCATCTGCCCTGTTTCTTGGGCTTTATGTCAGCGTAGCGCCGCGCAACTCGTTCCGCCGCCGCCTCTCGGAGCCTGCGGAGGCGGGCGATGCGGTCGTAAAACGTCTCGTCGTCCTTGCGAGACGCCGAAGCATGGAACAGCCTTTCTTTATCCATTTTGCACCTTTCCCTTCGGCCAGCCGTAAGGATTCACATCGCATCATAGCAGCCGAGCGCCGCTGCGGAGGACCGGCACTCGGGAACCGGCGGGCCCTCGATGTCCTCGGGTTGCCCGGCACCCCGCGGGCGGAGCTGGTTTTCGCGCTCTTCGGCGCCGACCGCCGGCCCTGCCGGGCCCCCTCCCCCGCCGCCTCCGATCCAGAGTTTCCGGGCAGGGGCCGGGCGCGAGGGCCCGGACGCCTGTCCAGGTGTCGGCTATTTCAAGCTTCTGCCGCCTGCTTGCGTCCCGCGGGGCCGCCGGAGGCGATACTTTGTTTGCCCTGTCTTTGTATCACGGGGGTGTGACAAGGACAAGATCCCCGTGGATGCGTCTATGCCGAGGCCCGGCAGGAAGCGGGGGCCCGGCCCGGTCAGGCGGATGAACTCTGAGGGTGATGACCTGTTTTGCCAAGCTCGTCGCAGGCCTTCTCTCCAACCCGGCGTTTACCGGGGCAACAAGGTGATAGGACAGGTCGGCCCGGGTGCTCCGGCCAGCCGGGCGTCCGCGGTCAGAAGCGGGCAGTCGAGAGCTTCGGCCAGAGCCGCATAGCAGGCATCGTAGGCGGACAGGTTGCGCCGCAGCGCCCAGATGCGCGGAATGAATCCGAGCATGGGGAAGCGCTGCACACCTATACGGCGCCAATACCGAACAGCCCGGTCCGCGTCGTCGATGCTCAATGTTCCGCTGATCAGCAACCGGCGCAGCGCATGGAGCACCTCGGCATCCACCAGGTGCGGTGCGGCGAGGCTCTCTGCGTCCAGGATCGGACGGGGAGGTCCGTTCAGCAGTGTATGCACTGCGGCCGAAGCGTCGATGACGATCAACTCTCGCCGCGCCCCGAATCCAGCGCAGCCACGATCTCGTCTACGTCGACGCCGAGGTCGGGAAGGCCGCCCAACAGGGCCGGGTTGTCGGCCCGGCGGGTGGACCCGGACAATTCCTTGACCGCCATGGCCGAGACCGACATCCCCTCCCGCTCGGCGAGCGACCTGAGGCGCTTGATCACCTCATCGGGTACGTTGCGCAAATAAAGAGTGCTCATGCCATCGGAATGTTAGCACAAAGCTTGCTAAACGCAACACATAGTTCCCCCTCGTTCTGCTGACCTCGACCGGCGGGCGCCGCGCGCCGAGGTCCCGCCCTCCGCAGGCTTGATCGGTTTTCGCGCTCTCGACGGCGGCGACGGCCAGGAAATACGCCGGCAATCCCGCCTGGAGCGGCCTCGAATAGTACGGGGGTTGCCGCCATCAGACCGTCCACCCCGAGCCCCGCCGTGTGCACCGCACGCAGAGCTGCGGCCTACAGGTCTCCGGTCATTATCATCGAGGGAGGGGGAGAAGCTGGACTTCGGCCCCGCCGCTCCCGGAGAACACACATGAAAGAACCGCATGACGCCTGAACAGATCGACTCGTTGGTTGCGGAGGGCGAATCCGAGACGCTCGAGTTCAAGAGCTCGACGGGCCGGCGCCGGGAGGCGGCCAAAACCATGTGCGCCATGCTCAACGCACGCGGCGGATACGTGCTTTTCGGTGTCACGCCGGAGGGGAAGGCCGTAGGCGTCCAGACCGGAGACCGGACGGTGGAGAATGTGGCCGCCGAGATACAGAGGATCGAGCCGCCGGTCTTCCCGGGGGTCGAAAGGGTCCGGATCAACGACAACCGCGAGGTGATAGCAGTTCGCGTGAGCCCCGGCCCGGTAAAGCCCTACGTCTACCGGGGCGCCGCCTACCGCCGGGTCGGCAACACCACCCTGACTCTGTCGCCAGACGAATACAACCGGATGCTCTTCGAGCGCATGCACAACGAGCAGCGCTGGGAGAACCAACCCGCCGCCGGATGGGGAATCGAAGACCTCGATGTGGACGAGATCCGAGCCGTTGCCGCGGAAGCGGTCCGCCGGGGCCGGCTGACGGAGCCGGGAAGCCGGGAACCCGCCGAGCTGCTGCGCGGCATGGGCCTCTACCGCAACGGGGTCTTGTGGCGGGCCGCCGCGGTGCTGTTCGGCGCCCCCGACCGCGTGGAGTTCGAGATGCCGCAATGCAAGCTCCGGGTGGCCCGCTTCAGGGGAACCGACCGTATGGAGTTCTCGGACAACCGGCAGTTCTACGGCAACGCCTTCACCCTGCTCGAAAAGGCGGAAGCCTTCCTGCGCGACACCCTTCCCATCGCGGCCCGGTTCGAGCGGGACCGCTTCGAGCGGATCGACCTGCCCCTCTACCCGCCTCCGGCGACGCGGGAGGCGATCGCGAACGCCTTGTGCCACCGCGACTACTCGATCGGCGGGGGCTCCGTGGGCGTAGCGGTCTATGACGACCGCCTGGAGGTGACCTCGACCGGCCGGCTGCCCTTCGGGTTGACCCCGGCGAAGCTGTTCGAACCCCACGAGTCGCTGCCCTGGAACCCGATGATCGCCCGCACGTTCTACCGCCGCGGGATCATCGAAGAATGGGGCCGGGGAACGCTCAAGATGGCGGAAGAAACGACCGCCGCCGGCCTGCCCCCACTCGAGATCGAAGACAAAGGCGGCTGCGTGACGGTGCGCTTCCGGCACAGCCGGCCCCCGCCCCCCCGGCAGAGCGAGAAGTACCGGCCCGAACAGCCACTGGCAACCCTCCGGTCCCGCTCGGGTTATTCGAAAGACGGCGGTGACGAGGAGTACCTGACTAAACAGCAACTGGCAATCCTTGAAATACTCGAAGGGTCAGACCGAGCCCTGGCATTACGGGAAATCCGCTCCGAGTTGGCGTCGCCGACCGAAGACTGGCGTCTGAGCAAGGATCTTAGAGTTCTGAAGGGTCGGAGGTTGGCTGTACTCACGGGCCGCGGCCGGGGTGCCCGTTGGAAACCAGCCTGACCAGGGGCTATGGCTTAATTCGGCTTAATTCGGCTTAATTCGGCTTAATTCGGCTTAATTCGGTTTAATTCGGTTTAATTCGGTTTAATTCGGTTTAATTCGGTTTAATTCAAGGACTAATAGGAATCCCGGGACAGATCGAAGCAGGCGATGTTTTCTACTGTGAACTCGAAGAAGAAGACATAATGCCGCGCTAAACCGAGCCGGTTTTCGCGCTCTCGGTGCCGGACCGCTGGGCGGCGGGCCGTCCAGCATGGTGAGGCCCGGCCAGTAGATGTGCACACACCTACAGGAAGGGCTATAGTGTATGTGGTCTTGGGAAGAAGGAGGTGCGCTGTATGCTGGGTCGAGATGTTCGCCGGTTGTCTGCTCCGGGTGCCTTCTTGAAGGGTTGCGCCAGGGTATTCGATCTTTTCGGGGTGCTCTCCGTCGACGAACGGGTATCGGCTTCCGCTAGGGTCGAAGCTCAAATCGGCCAGCGGGCCCCTATCGGCGGGCGGAGAGCGGGGGGCGTCCGCCACGCCGATGTGTGGATAGTGCTGAAACCTAAGCCGGATTCCGAGCGTGCCAGAACACCCTGATTCGATATCACCGGAACAAGAAGACTCTCTGGTCCCTGCAGACGGCTTCCCCGCGGAGGTCGTAGAGGCACTCCTGGGACAGGCGCGGGCAACATGGATAACCGGGTCCCAATGGGTTGGCCCTCTTCCTCCCCCGAACGCTCTCCAAGTGTACGATGAGCTTAATCCCGGCACATCTGCGCAGCTGATCAATCTGCATGTGAAGAGAGCCGACCACGCAATGGAAATGGAACGGCAACAGGCCGACCACACAATGGAGATGGAACGGCAACAGCAGGTTGCCGACCGCAAAGCAGAGTCGCAGGGGCGGTGGATGACTTTCGTGCTTGTCTTGGCTGCTTTGCTGACGGTGGCGGTCGTTGGCAGTCTGGCAGCTGGTTTGGTGACTATTCCTGTCGCGGGGTTGCCGATTGTTTATGTAGCGTTCCGGGCATGGGAGAAGAGGAAATTGCTCAATACTGTAGTTGCGTCGTCTGAGACGGGGCGGCCGGATCGCTGAAAAAGGGGGCATGACCTGGAGGGTCGGCAGGCCGCGGGTGTACATCCTGCCGAATGGGTATTTTACGGGACCCTCCCCCTGATTTCGGTTGGCAGCCTGTATTGCGGGGGAGGTTGTCTCTGGTTTGAGAGGTGTAGCGCTCCCACCCCGGGCTGGGGGTGGGCCGGTGGGTTGTTGGCTGGGTGAGCCCTCCGAGCGATATGGAATTCACGGCTTGGCGGGTCGGGCGGCGCCCCCCTTGGAGGGTGATGACCGTTTGCCGGGCCGCCGCAGAACGCGACCCGCCCGGGGTACTGACCAGACGGCGTCCGGAAACCAGGGGGCGGCGGTTTTCTCACTCATTTCCTACTCAGGTTGCCGTCTAGAAATCCCCTGGCCGGCTCTGATAAGGGCGAATATCACACCCCCAATAACTATGGTCACCACTATGGCGACAAGGCTCGCCCAGAACCCGCGCACGAACACTGACAGCACAAAAACCAAGGCAACAGCCGCAAGGGCAAGTAACCAGCCCATCCACTGACCCCGCCGTTCCTGCGACATCCGGTGTTCTACTTGCCTCTCACACAAATCAAACAACCGTTCCCCCTTTCCTGGGGAAAAGCGGTCATACTCCTGAAGCACTTCTGGGGGAGGGAAGGGAGATGAAGAAGCCTGGTATATCTCGTAGAACTCAATTAATCGCCTCTGTTGCTGGGTTCCGTCTCCACCCTCTATCTGTGAAAGAAGCCCACGACTCCTTACCTCGTCATCTGCAGATATAGGAACAACATCGGGTTCATCGGGCGTGACTGAGTTACCGGGCATCAACATGCTCGCTCGGCATTTCGGACTTCAGCTTCGTCCAAGCAGTGGACAAATCCCCGAATACAACCCTGCAGTCGTCTGCTAACACCTGCCAGTCAGTCTTATGCCTGTTAAGCAACCCAAACGGATCAAACACAGTGGCTGCCCCTCGGTAAAAACCTCTGCCTGGGAGGGTAGCTATCCAAGCAACACCTTTACCCCACAAGTTGACCCTCCTTCATATGTCCTTCTTGTCTTTGCTGCCCGACTCTTCAGTTTCTATAACAACAGGAACGTGGATAACCACAGTTTTCCCGTTATTAATTTCTTCCTGTAGAGTCGCTTCTGTCTCTGTATCTACAGACACCCAACGGAACTCTAGGGCAGGTTGCCCGTTCTTGTGACCAATCGTGAAGATGGCTTTACCTGTGAGAGCATCATCCGCGATTTGTATGAACTTGGCCATTTCTTTCCTGTCTGCCAGTTCACGTACGCGGCATCCACTGCCGCTTCCGCCGCTCAGACCTCCGTCTGGCACAGAATTACACCGCTCGGCCGAGGTCGGATTCCAGTGGTTGTTCTCACCCGTGCGCTGACGTACCCAGCCGCCGCGTGAACTCAACCGACGCGCCCTCGTTTCCTTCCCGCCGGTTCTTCAATTTCCGTGGGTGGCCAGCACGTCTTCAAACAACCGAGTCTGTTCTCCGTTCGAAAACGGCAGGCCTCGCATGGTTTCCCGCTTCGAGTTTACTCAAACAGAGTAGCACACCAAAGCCGATAGGCTATGCCAGAGGCTGGTAGAGAGGAAACGGGGAAGGGCCCCGTGTGTGGGCCTTCCCTGGTTGGGGCGAGGGCGGCGATCCCGCCCGCCCCTCTTGGTAAACCGGCGGCCAGCCGAACCCCCTTGCGGCTGGTGGTCCCGCCGGACCCGGTTGGTCGGACCCCAAGCCACGATTTATGGCCCGCCCGGGATACCACGCCTTCGACACCGACACCACAATGACCGCTCTGTGGGAGCGGACCGAGCCCACCGCCGTCCCACGGCATCCGTCAAGCTCGTTATCCGTGATCTCAAGAAGGCGGCCTCGCTCACCTGCCCTGCGGGGACTTAAACGCCAACGCGTCCAGAACGCTGTCAACTTCTGGAACCGAACACAACAGCGCTGTCAACAACCGACAGCCCCCATCGCGCACCCCAACCAATTCCAGCCTGCACATCACCCTTGCCCCCCCGGGCTCGGGGCGGGGTCCGTGGGGTTAAAAGGGGGAAGGGCCCCCTGTGTAGGGGCCTTTCCGGATGTTGGTCTGCCAGCACGGCCGCCTCCCAGCCCGATGAACCTGCGCCCGCGCCTAACAGTCGGAGGATGCGCGGATAAGGGAATGGCTTCGCCGTTCCGGTGGCGGGGGCAACACCCCGCCGCCCATGCTCATCGGGCAGCACCATCCAACAGTTGCCTGTGCCTGGACACCCTCCCCGAATATCACACGTAGCCTTCGACACCGACACCACAATGGCCGCTGCGGGAGCGGACCGAGCCCACCGCCGTCCCACGGCATCCGTCGAGCTCGTTATCCGTGATCTCAAAGAAGGCGGCCTCGCTCACCTGCCCTCCGGGGGCTTTCAACGCCAACGCCGCCTGGCTCGACTGCGGCGGGGGCTCAGTTGGCTGCGGTCAATGCGGTAGATGGCGTTATTCCGCGGTCTCGATCACTCGAGTGTCATCGGGGCCGTGCCGAGTTTGGCTGTGATTGGCGTCGGCTCATCAGGTCTATTTTTCCATAAGGGCCGGTATCCGGTAGTCGGGGGGGGAGGTTGTCTCTGGTTTGAGAGGTGTAGCGCTCCCACCCCGGGCTGGGGGTGGGCCGGTGAGTTGCTGGCTGGGGTGAGCCCTCCGAGCGGTAGGAATCACGGCTTGGCGGGTCGGGCGGCGCCCCCCTTGGAGGGTGATGACCTGTTGCCTGGCCGCCGCAGATCCTTCTTTCAGACTGTCTCGACATGGAATGACAAAAAAACCCCGCCGGATCCTCCACAAGGGTATTGACTATGTCGCACCGATGCTGTATCAATGTAAGAGCCGCAAGCACCTCCGGTCGGCAGGCGCCGCAGACCGAGACAGGGATCATCTTCCGAACGCGACCCGCCCGGGTACTGACCAGACGCGTCCGGAATCCAGGTGGTGGCGGTGGGGGCCGGGCCCGCGAAGCGGGGCGTGGGGGGCGGGGTTTTTCGCGTTCTTGCCGGGGGTCTTCGGGCGTATCCCGACCATAGTCGGCCAACAAGCTCAGCGGAGGCGCGGCCAGTGCCAAGAAGGCGGCGGAGCCAGCCACAGGTCGTCCCAGCCCGGTTGTTATTGGTTTGGCTCTTTTAGGTGCTGATTCAAGCTTCGGCGCCATTCGTCGAAGTCGTGCCAGCCGCAACCTAAATGTGATATTCGGGGAGGTTGTCCCTGTTTGGGGGAGGATCTGGTGTGTTTCCACCCCCCAGCTGGGGGGTGGCTCGATGGGTTGTTGGTTGGGTGAGCCCTCCGAGTCAGAATACGGGGTTACTTAATCCTGTCTGAAAGGAGGGCTCACATGAGCAAGGCTACCGCACAGCACCCGAACGCGTCCCTGACGCCGAGGGGCCGGGCGGCGATGGTGAAGCTGGTCACGGACCAGGGCTGGCCGGTAGCGGCCGCGGCCGAGCGTCTGCCAGGTTGATCCCAAAACGGTGCGCAAATGGCGGGACCGCTACCTGGAGGAAGGCCCGGACGGGCTGCTGGATCGGTCGTCGCGGCCGCGGCGGTCGCCTGCCCGGACCCCGGATGGGGTAGCCGCTGAGGTGCGGCGCCTGCGGGTCGGGTATCGGTGGGGTCCGGCCCGGATCGGCTGTCAGACCGGGCCGGCGGCCTCGACGGTTCATCGGATAATCACCGACGCCGGGCTGGGCCGCCTCGACCAGGGCGACCGAGCCGCCCCACAGCAGCAGGTGGTGCGTTACCAGCGTGAACGGCCTGGCGAGCTGGTTCATATCGACATCAAAAAACTGGCCGGCATCCCCGACGGAGGCGGCTGGCACACCCACGGCCGGGGCAAAGCGGGGCCCTCCCAGCGGGTCGGATACCGATACATCCACTCCGCCCTCGACGACCGCACCCGATCATGGCACGCCGAAATCCACGGAGACGAAACCGCCGCCACCGCGGCGGGGTTCCTGGAACGCACCGTCCGAGGGTTCAACCGGGCCGGCATTCGCACCGAGCGGGTCCTCACCGACAACGGCCCCTGCTACCGATCAGGGCTATGGGCCCAGACCTGCGCCCGTCTCGGCGTCAAACCCAAACACACCCGCCCCTACCGGCCCCAGACCAACGGCAAGATCGAACGCTTCCACCGCACCCTGCTCGAGGAATGGGCCTACATCCAGCCCTGGACCTCAGAACAACAACGCCATGACATCCACTACTACAATCACCACCGGCCCCACGGAGCACTCGGATGGGCCACACCCATCGAAACCCTACAAGCCCTCACCGGGGACAACCTACCCGAGCTGCACAGCTAAAGAGATCAACAAACCGGATGATCAGGGGCAGTGGCTTTTGGGTGGGGTGGATGCGCTGTTGCGGCGAGGGGGACTTGGACAGGAACACGTTGTGCACCAGGCGTCCGTTGAATGCCGTGCCCGAGCGCTTGCCGACTACGAGCGCTTCCCAGGCGTTGATGGGCTTGTGCTGGTGATTGAACGGGACGGGGTTGGTCTTCTGCCATACCATCGGACCGACCGCTACGAATCCGTGGGCGGTGAGGAGGTCGCAGTATTCTCCGATCTGCGCCTGCGCACAGAAGGTCACGGCCCATCCGCGTACCTTCGGCAGAACGATGCTCGTCCATGCCTGCGGGTCTACTCCGGTGTCCCAATCTCCGAAGTATCCCCGGGGCATGGATGAAGTCCGACCCGTCCCTGCGCAATCGGCGGGGTATCTGGTTCTCACAGGTGTAACGGCGGCTGATTCCGTAGGGAGGGTCGGTCAAAAGCAGATCCACCGATCGGTCGGCCAGTCTTGCTGCGGCCTCGATCCCGTCTCCCAGATGCAACTCCCATCCATCACCCGCCGCTCGGTTGACCGTCGGCCGGGCGGGCTCGCTCTGGTGGGTGTCCAGTGCGTCCAGAACGCTGTCAACTTCTGGAGCGGAGATGATTGCCGCAGCGTCAGAGACGAGCAGGCAACCGAGCGGATATGACGGGCCGCCGTTGCGCTTGGTGACCAGCTCCACAGCCCAGGCGTTGCTGTCAGGGCTGTAGGTCGGTTGGTTGTGGGCGATCAACGAGCGGTGTTCGAGAAAGTTACGGCCGATCCAGTCGTTCACCGCCGCTCGAACCGTCAGCCTGCGGGTATCGGTGAGAATCATGACGGCTTCTTCCCGTTCCTCACTGGGATGAGATTAGCGGCCGGTGGGCCGGTGCTGCGGTCTTTCATGTTTTGGCAATGTACAGCAAGGGTGTGACAAAGCCGGTTTAGGGGGGCGGTGGGGGGCCTTGTTGCCGGGAAGGAGGGGTAAAGGAAAGGCCCCCGTGAGGGGCCCTTTCCTGGTTGGTTCTGATCGCTGGGATCAGTTGCTGCGGTCGATGTGGTAGATGGTGTATTCCGTCTCGGTGATACCCCGCTCTTCCTCGTTCACGTCGGCGGTGTCCGGGTCGTCCGCAGTTGTGATCCCGTAGGCGGGCTGTAGGCGGAGGTGTAGATGTCGCCGTTGGACTGGTCGTAGGCGACCTGCCAGCCGAACCGATGGTTGGGGCCCGGCGCCGAGCCATTCCTGGTCCGGGGTGTCCGTGTTGGCCCAGCCGCGGAGGGGCGGGTGTAGACGGCTACGGAACCGAGCCAGTCGCCCTCGGCCCGTCCGGCGCCGCCGACCACGATCTCGGAACCGTCGCCCTTGATGGCGATGTTGCTGATCGGCATGGGGTCGGCGTCGGTGTAGTTCGAGCCCGCGGAGTTGGTGAGGACCTTTGGGGAGGGGGTATTCGACCAGCCGAGAGCGCGGACACCTCGGACACGTAGATCTCGAACAGGTAGATCTTGTCGGATCCGGGGGCGGTCGCCGCGTTCATGGCGCTGTCGTCGCTGACGTTCGCCGCTGTGCGGCTCGTCGGCGCGCCCGAACCAATTCCAGTCTGCGCATCACCCATACTCCTCCCCCGGGGGCCGGGGGTGAAAAAGGGGGAAGGGCCCCCGTGGTGGGGGCCCTTCCGTGTGTTGGTCTGTGTGGGTTGTTTAGTTGCGGTTGATGCGGTAGATGGTGTACTCGGCGGTTTCGACGACTCGGGTGTCGTCGCTTGTGTCGTCGGCGGTGCCCATGGTGTCGGTGCCGTAGACGGGTGTGTAGCCGGAGGCGTAGATGTCGCCGTTGGACTGGTCGTAGGCGACCTGCCAGCCGAACCGCTGGTTGGCCGTCTGGCCGATCCATTCCATGTCGGGGGTCGACGTGTCGGCCCAGCCGTCATCGCCGGTGGGCTTTTTGTAGAGCGACACGGAACCGCGCCAGTCGCCCGCGGCTTTGCCGCCGTTGCCGACCACGATCTCCGAAGCGTCGCCCTTGATAGCGATGTTGCGGCCTACCGGGAGGTCGGACTCGGCGTAGTCCGAGGCGACGCCGGTGATAGTCGCCTTGGGAGTGGCCGGATCCGGTTCGGGGGCGGTGCTACCGGTAGTGCCCCAGACTCCTCCGTCGGCTTCGAACACGTACACCTTGCCGGTTCCGGGGGCGGTCGCCACGATGGTCAGGCCGTCGTCGCTGATGTCTATCGCCGCGCCGAGCATCTCACCGGCGGTGCCGGCATTGAGGGCAGGATCGGCGTCGGTGACGGAGGCGGTCAGCTTGGCATTCGCCCGGATGTCGTACCGCCATTCCTGGATGTCTTGGGTGCCGATGGAATACACGTAGACCGCTCCGGCGTTGTCGGCGTCGCCGATGTTGGCTTCAGGAGTGCCGACCGCGATGATCTTGCCGTTCTTGCTGATGGCGATAGCTCCGTTGCCGCCGTAGTTGGACACAGTGTCGCCGGTCGTTACACCGATCTCGATCGAATGGACCATTCCGACCGTGTAGGTGCTGGAGGAGGTCAGCCACGACGTGGGCCGGGTAGCCCGATCCCAATCCGTTTCACTGGCAGCCTGGAAGTACACGTGGCCGAGCCCGGTGCCGCCCCTGGTGTGAACTCCACTGGTGATGCTGTCACTCGGCGCGCCGACCACTATCACCTGCCCGTCCCCGGAGACAGCCAACGACTCACCGAATCCACGCTCGGCCGCGGCGGTCCGGTCCGACGTCACGATACCGGACACCGCTCCGCCCGCCGTCGTGAAACTGGGCGTCCCGAGGGCCGTGCTGTCGTTGTTGTCACCGCCGAAGACACCGGAGTCGTCGCTGCCGAACTCCGTAGCCCAGGTCGCGTCGTCGGCTTTTTGGTCCACCATCACGCTCTCGCCCAGGCCCGGACTGGAGGCCACCACGACGTTGCCGTCGTCGGAAAGCGCCACGGCCTGGCCGTAGTTGTTGCCGGCGGCAGGCGAATCCATGGTCAACACAATCGGGGTCGTGTCGCCGGGGGTTTCGTAGATGTACACCTTCCCGGCGCCCGCAGTGTTGGCGTCGCTGTTCTCCTCGGGCGCACCGACCACGATGACGCCCTTGGCAACAGAGAACGTGTGCCCGAACCAGCCCTCGGCGGCGGTGCCTACCCTGTTGGAACCCGGGTCGTGGGAAGCCGCCGGGTAGGACGCAACCGCCTCGAGGGGATCCTCCTCCGAGGTGAACCGGCTCACGTTCTTCGACGCGGTCTGATAAGCCGACACCGACGCGTACTTCGCCATCGTGTCCGACGCGTCGAGTTCCTTCTCGAAATCAGCGAGCAACACCGCCCCCGAGGTCGAGTTCAGCTGATCGTTGCTGTCGTACTTCACCAACGTGATCGGCCCGTTCGCCTCGGCCAGGATCAACCGGTTGTTCTCCGTGTCCGCTTTCAGGATCCGACCGGCCGCGGAGTCACCGTTGCCCGGCTCGACCGCCCAGTAGTGATACACCCGATCCGCGGTGATGTCATCGTTCGTCGCGGCGGTTCCCAACCGGGCCACAGCCAAGATCGCCTCGATCCCGCTGTCGGCCGAAGCCCGCTGATAAGACAGCGAAGCCACACCCCGCCGGTTCGTCGTCCGCGTATAACGGCTCGAACCCGTGAACACACGGACCGCCTCGCTGCCCGGATCGAACAACAACCCGGCAACCGACTCCCCGGCAACCGTACGCGTCCCGCCGACACCGGCCGAGTCGTCAGAAGAAAACTCGATCACCTGACGCGACACCGGACCCCCGTACTGATCGGTCAACGTAGCCACAACCGTGTTCGCCGTACCCCGGTTCGCCGCCGACGCCTCGTGATACTCAACCGCCTGCGTCAGCTTCAGAACCGACGGCACCGCCGCCGCGTCCCGCCAAACCGCCGCCGCGTCCGCCTCACCGGCCCCGTCGGCGCCGGCCTTCATCAGAGTGGTCTTATCCTCCAGAGCGAACGTCGCGGTGCCCTTCTTCCCCGCGCCGATGTCCAGATCCAGACGGGACATATCACCAGTGGACTGCGAACCCGACCGCGGGTCGTTCCGACGGTACTCCAACTCGACCTTGCCGTCCTCGTCCGTCTTATAACCCGAAGACCCAGACGTCGACGTAGGAGTAGCACCCGCAGCGGCGCTCTCCTCCGTCTCGGCCGAATTAACAGTGAACGACACATCCTTCAACGCCACCGCATTACCGTCCTCGTCCACCACCTGAACAGTGAACGTAACCGTGTCCCCGAACTTCAACGCCGTAGCATTCGCCGGCATATCATCGGTAACCCTCAGCTTCACCCCAGGCTTGGTAACCATAACCCGCACCGACGGCGCCGTCATATCATCCGCGTCGTAACGATCCCCCAAATCACCCGTCCAAGCCCAGATCGTCACCGAATCATCCCCCGGATCCACCTCCGTCACCCAATCACCCGAAGGATCAGTAACCTCATCCCCGAACGCGATCTCACACAAACCGCCCCCCGCGGTAGCCGTCGCCGCATCACTCACACAACGCCCGTCAGGCCCGAACGCCTCATCCGGATCAGTCGCCTGGAAAACATCCACCCGCCTGTCCTCCACAGGCATCAAATCGGTCCCCCGCACCGAAACAGCCACCTCCACCGTCTCCTCCGTCGTGATCGAATCCTCCGACACCTGCAGCGTCAACCCCGCCGGACGAGCCACCGTATGCGCCAACATCCGCGTAATAAACACAGCCATCTGCGCACGCGTCACCAAACCCTGCGGCGAAAAACTGTCATCCGACGTCCCACGGGCCACCCCCACCTCGAACATCCGCCGAATCGCCGAGTACTCACCACGGGTCACCTGACCGATATCATCGAACACATCATCATCAGGCGAAACCTCAGACAACTCATACACCTCACCAGCAAAAGCGCCCAACCCAATAGTCGCCTCACCCAAAAACGCGTCCAACATAAAAGCCATCTGCGCCCTCGTCACATTCGTATAAGGCGAAAACACCGTACCAGAAAACCCCGGCATCACCCCCAAATCCGCCATCTGGTTAATCGCCGTCACCGTACCCTCAGGCAACCCCGCCGCGTCCGTGAACCCCCCCGGCGGATTCGCCGGCAACGACACCCCCGCCGGACCAGCCGCCCTCGCCAAGAACAAAGCCATCTGCCAACGCAACACCGGCGACCCCGGATCATACGTCGTCGCCGTCCGCCCCGTCGTCACCCCATAATGCGCCAAGCAGTTCACCGCATCCTCAGCAAACGACCCCTCAACATCGGTCAAACCCCGCGACTCCAACGCCGGCCCCACACACGCCGAATACTGCGCCTCGTTGTCAGCCGTACCATCCACAGCCCCCACCGGCCCAACCGAACCAACAGCCAGCAAACCGCCGACCAAACCCAACACAGCCAACACAGCCAACCACGACTGCCGCCGCACACCTACCAGAGCCATCAGCCCCTCCTGTCAATAGACACACACCCAGCCTAACACCGGATGCGGACACTATACATCAAACACAGCAACGCTGTCAACAACCGACTGCCCCATCGTGCTTCCCGACCCACACATCACCCATACCCCCTCCCCCTGGGCCGGGGGGCGGGGGGCCGAGGGTGACGGGAAGGGCCCCCTGTGCGGGGGCCTTTCCGGGTGTTGGTCTGCCGGCACGGCCGCCTCCCAGCCCGATGAGCCTGGGCCCGCGCCTACCAGCCGGCCCCGTTGGTGGGGACCTTTGGGGAGGGGGTATTCGACCAGCCGAGAGCGCGGACACCTCGGACACGTAAGATCTTGTCGGATCCGGGGGCGGTCGCCGCGTTCATGGCGCTGTCGTCGCTGACGTTCGCCGCTGTGCGGCTCGTCGGCGCGCCCGAACCAATTCCAGTCTGCGCATCACCCATACTCCTCCCCCGGGGCCGGGGGCCGGGGGTGAAAAAGGGGGGAAGGGCCCCCGTGGTGGGGGCCCTTCCGTGTGTTGGTCTGTGTGGGTTGTTTAGTTGCGGTTGATGCGGTAGATGGTGTACTCGGCGGTTTCGACGACTCGGGTGTCGTCGCTTGTGTCGTCGGCGGTGCCCATGGTGTCGGTGCCGTAGACGGGTGTGTAGCCGGAGGCGTAGATGTCGCCGTTGGACTGGTCGTAGGCGACCTGCCAGCCGAACCGCTGGTTGGCCGTCTGGCCGATCCATTCCATGTCGGGGGTCGACGTGTCGGCCCAGCCGTCATCGCCGGTGGGCTTTTTGTAGAGCGACACGGAACCGCGCCAGTCGCCCGCGGCTTTGCCGCCGTTGCCGACCACGATCTCCGAAGCGTCGCCCTTGATAGCGATGTTGCGGCCTACCGGGAGGTCGGACTCGGCGTAGTCCGAGGCGACGCCGGTGATAGTCGCCTTGGGAGTGGCCGGATCCGGTTCGGGGGCGGTGCTACCGGTAGTGCCCCAGACTCCTCCGTCGGCTTCGAACACGTACACCTTGCCGGTTCCGGGGGCGGTCGCCACGATGGTCAGGCCGTCGTCGCTGATGTCTATCGCCGCGCCGAGCATCTCACCGGCGGTGCCGGCATTGAGGGCAGGATCGGCGTCGGTGACGGAGGCGGTCAGCTTGGCATTCGCCCGGATGTCGTACCGCCATTCCTGGATGTCTTGGGTGCCGATGGAATACACGTAGACCGCTCCGGCGTTGTCGGCGTCGCCGATGTTGGCTTCAGGAGTGCCGACCGCGATGATCTTGCCGTTCTTGCTGATGGCGATAGCTCCGTTGCCGCCGTAGTTGGACACAGTGTCGCCGGTCGTTACACCGATCTCGATCGAATGGACCATTCCGACCGTGTAGGTGCTGGAGGAGGTCAGCCACGACGTGGGCCGGGTAGCCCGATCCCAATCCGTTTCACTGGCAGCCTGGAAGTACACGTGGCCGAGCCCGGTGCCGCCCCTGGTGTGAACTCCACTGGTGATGCTGTCACTCGGCGCGCCGACCACTATCACCTGCCCGTCCCCGGAGACAGCCAACGACTCACCGAATCCACGCTCGGCCGCGGCGGTCCGGTCCGACGTCACGATACCGGACACCGCTCCGCCCGCCGTCGTGAAACTGGGCGTCCCGAGGGCCGTGCTGTCGTTGTTGTCACCGCCGAAGACACCGGAGTCGTCGCTGCCGAACTCCGTAGCCCAGGTCGCGTCGTCGGCTTTTTGGTCCACCATCACGCTCTCGCCCAGGCCCGGACTGGAGGCCACCACGACGTTGCCGTCGTCGGAAAGCGCCACGGCCTGGCCGTAGTTGTTGCCGGCGGCAGGCGAATCCATGGTCAACACAATCGGGGTCGTGTCGCCGGGGGTTTCGTAGATGTACACCTTCCCGGCGCCCGCAGTGTTGGCGTCGCTGTTCTCCTCGGGCGCACCGACCACGATGACGCCCTTGGCAACAGAGAACGTGTGCCCGAACCAGCCCTCGGCGGCGGTGCCTACCCTGTTGGAACCCGGGTCGTGGGAAGCCGCCGGGTAGGACGCAACCGCCTCGAGGGGATCCTCCTCCGAGGTGAACCGGCTCACGTTCTTCGACGCGGTCTGATAAGCCGACACCGACGCGTACTTCGCCATCGTGTCCGACGCGTCGAGTTCCTTCTCGAAATCAGCGAGCAACACCGCCCCCGAGGTCGAGTTCAGCTGATCGTTGCTGTCGTACTTCACCAACGTGATCGGCCCGTTCGCCTCGGCCAGGATCAACCGGTTGTTCTCCGTGTCCGCTTTCAGGATCCGACCGGCCGCGGAGTCACCGTTGCCCGGCTCGACCGCCCAGTAGTGATACACCCGATCCGCGGTGATGTCATCGTTCGTCGCGGCGGTTCCCAACCGGGCCACAGCCAAGATCGCCTCGATCCCGCTGTCGGCCGAAGCCCGCTGATAAGACAGCGAAGCCACACCCCGCCGGTTCGTCGTCCGCGTATAACGGCTCGAACCCGTGAACACACGGACCGCCTCGCTGCCCGGATCGAACAACAACCCGGCAACCGACTCCCCGGCAACCGTACGCGTCCCGCCGACACCGGCCGAGTCGTCAGAAGAAAACTCGATCACCTGACGCGACACCGGACCCCCGTACTGATCGGTCAACGTAGCCACAACCGTGTTCGCCGTACCCCGGTTCGCCGCCGACGCCTCGTGATACTCAACCGCCTGCGTCAGCTTCAGAACCGACGGCACCGCCGCCGCGTCCCGCCAAACCGCCGCCGCGTCCGCCTCACCGGCCCCGTCGGCGCCGGCCTTCATCAGAGTGGTCTTATCCTCCAGAGCGAACGTCGCGGTGCCCTTCTTCCCCGCGCCGATGTCCAGATCCAGACGGGACATATCACCAGTGGACTGCGAACCCGACCGCGGGTCGTTCCGACGGTACTCCAACTCGACCTTGCCGTCCTCGTCCGTCTTATAACCCGAAGACCCAGACGTCGACGTAGGAGTAGCACCCGCAGCGGCGCTCTCCTCCGTCTCGGCCGAATTAACAGTGAACGACACATCCTTCAACGCCACCGCATTACCGTCCTCGTCCACCACCTGAACAGTGAACGTAACCGTGTCCCCGAACTTCAACGCCGTAGCATTCGCCGGCATATCATCGGTAACCCTCAGCTTCACCCCAGGCTTGGTAACCATAACCCGCACCGACGGCGCCGTCATATCATCCGCGTCGTAACGATCCCCCAAATCACCCGTCCAAGCCCAGATCGTCACCGAATCATCCCCCGGATCCACCTCCGTCACCCAATCACCCGAAGGATCAGTAACCTCATCCCCGAACGCGATCTCACACAAACCGCCCCCCGCGGTAGCCGTCGCCGCATCACTCACACAACGCCCGTCAGGCCCGAACGCCTCATCCGGATCAGTCGCCTGGAAAACATCCACCCGCCTGTCCTCCACAGGCATCAAATCGGTCCCCCGCACCGAAACAGCCACCTCCACCGTCTCCTCCGTCGTGATCGAATCCTCCGACACCTGCAGCGTCAACCCCGCCGGACGAGCCACCGTATGCGCCAACATCCGCGTAATAAACACAGCCATCTGCGCACGCGTCACCAAACCCTGCGGCGAAAAACTGTCATCCGACGTCCCACGGGCCACCCCCACCTCGAACATCCGCCGAATCGCCGAGTACTCACCACGGGTCACCTGACCGATATCATCGAACACATCATCATCAGGCGAAACCTCAGACAACTCATACACCTCACCAGCAAAAGCGCCCAACCCAATAGTCGCCTCACCCAAAAACGCGTCCAACATAAAAGCCATCTGCGCCCTCGTCACATTCGTATAAGGCGAAAACACCGTACCAGAAAACCCCGGCATCACCCCCAAATCCGCCATCTGGTTAATCGCCGTCACCGTACCCTCAGGCAACCCCGCCGCGTCCGTGAACCCCCCCGGCGGATTCGCCGGCAACGACACCCCCGCCGGACCAGCCGCCCTCGCCAAGAACAAAGCCATCTGCCAACGCAACACCGGCGACCCCGGATCATACGTCGTCGCCGTCCGCCCCGTCGTCACCCCATAATGCGCCAAGCAGTTCACCGCATCCTCAGCAAACGACCCCTCAACATCGGTCAAACCCCGCGACTCCAACGCCGGCCCCACACACGCCGAATACTGCGCCTCGTTGTCAGCCGTACCATCCACAGCCCCCACCGGCCCAACCGAACCAACAGCCAGCAAACCGCCGACCAAACCCAACACAGCCAACACAGCCAACCACGACTGCCGGCACATCCTGTTAGTAGCCATCTGAAGGCTCCTCCTTCTCATTTCTGCACTAGCTTACAGGGCAGACCGGGCACACAAGTCTCCGGACTCGGACACCATCCTAACACATAGATCCCTTGACGGCTAACCTTTCTCGGTGATCGGTAAAACCCCAGGTCAAGTGGGTATTTATCACAATGGCGGAGCGTCGGAAGCCCTCCCCCCCCCCCGCCCGAATATCACAGCCGGGGGTCCGATGCGGTGACGGCGGCCGCGGGCGGGAGGTGATCTACGAGGATGGCGCCAAACCCCGCCGGGGTCGGGGCAGGGGCCCGCGGTCATGACCGAGCGGATGCACTGCCCCGCCCCCACAGCCGGGCGCCGAGGCCGGAGGCGCGCTGGACGGAGCGCTCTACGGCGCGGCGGATCACCGATTCGCCGCCTATGAGGGTCACCGACCCGGAGGCCCGGGTTACGGCGGTGTAGAGGAGCTCTCTCGTCAGCAGGCGGGAGGAGGCGGGGGGGAGGGAGACCAGCACCCGCTCGAACTGGGAGCCCTGGCTCTTGTGGATGGTCATGGCGTGGACGGTGGCGTGGTCGCCCAGGTAGCCGGGCTGGAAGGCGGCGCCCCGGTCGAACACCACCTCGAGGCCGCCGTCGGCCCGCACCGCCGCCGCGCCGATGTCGCCGTTGTAGAGGTTCAGGTTGTAGTCGTTGCTGGTGATCATCACCGGGCGGCCCGGGTACCAGGGGCCCCCGTAGCGGAGGCCGGGGAACCGCTTGTCGAGCGCCGATTCGATGCCCCGCCGCCAGTGCTCGACGCTGCCCGTGCCCTCGCGGTGGGCGCACAGCACCGCCGTCCGGCGGAGCTGCTCGAGCGCCTTGGCCGCCCCGCCGGGGCGCTTCGCCTCCTCCACCATCCGGACCCGGCCGGCGATCAGCCGCCCCCACAGCGCGCCGAACCCCTCCCCCGACGGGTCCTTCACCCATTTCACGTCTTCGAGGCCAGCGCCCAGGATTTCCAGGGTCAGGCCGGCGTCGCCCGAGCGGACCGCCTCGGCGAGGGCGGCGATCCCGCCCCCCTCCTCGTAGCGGCGGACCCGCTGCAGCACCACGACCCGGCCGGCGATGGGCGGGGCCGGGCCGAACGGTCGGCCGCTGCCGCCGCTGCCGCCGCGGGCGGCGGGGCCGGTGATGTCGGCCAGCACGGTGCCCGCCTCGATCGATTCGAGCTGGTAGGGGTCGCCCGCCAGCACCACCGCCGCGTCGTCTCGCACGGCCGACAGCAGCTTGGCCGCCAGCGGCAGCGACACCATCGACATCTCGTCCACGATCACCAGGTCGTGGGGCAGGCGGTTGCGCTCGTTGTGCCGGAAGCGGCCCCGCCCGTGCGCCCAGCCGAGCAGCCGGTGGATGGTGCCGGTGTTGGCCCGGAGGCCTTCCAGCTCCTCGGCGATGGGGCCGCCCAGGCGGGCGGCGTGCTCGGCCGCCTCCTCGCCCAGCCGGGCGGCGGCCTTGCCGGTGGGGGCGCACAGCGCCGTCCGGGGGAACGGGCCGTCTCCGTGGGCCAGGGCGGCCAGCAGCCTGGCCACGGTGTAGGTCTTGCCGGTGCCGGGCCCGCCGGCGATGACCGTGAAGCGCCCCGACAGGGCCGTCCGGGCCGCCCGGTGCTGGAGGTTGGGGCCGCCCCCGCCGGCGGCGGGCGGGAGCAGCCGCTTCAGGGCCGCCTCGATCTCCGGGGCCGGGCCGGCGGGCGGGGCGGCGGCGCGGGCTTCGATCAGGCCGCCCACCAGGTCCTCGTACCGGTAGTACCGCTCCAGGTAGAGCCGCCCGCCTTCGATCACCAGGGGGCGGCCCTCGTCGGCGCCGCCCGCCAGCCGGCCGCCCGCCAGCGCCTCCATCCATTCGTCCGGATCGGGCCACGGAAGGGCGTCGACCGCCTCCGGATCCCCGCCCTCCACCGCGACGGACCCGCGCTGGGCGGCGGGGTCGATGCATACGTTGCCGAGGCGGGCGCCCCGCACCGCCAGGGCGGCCGCCAGGGCGGCCCTCGGGTCCTCCTCGCCGCACAGGCGGGCGGCGGCCGCGGCGGCGTGGACGTCGAGGGGCGACAGGACCCCGGCCTGGTTGAAAAGCGCGGTCAGGCCGGAGGCGCCGACCACCGTCCGGCTGTCGGCGGCGGCCGGGTCGAACAGATCGGCGGGCCGGGCGTCGGCGGTCATGCCCTCATCCTCCCCCGCCTCCTCCGCTTGCTCCGCCTCCGGCGAAGAGATCGCTGACCGCGGCGATCATCTGCGGGGGCGGCGACCAGCGCGCCACCCCGCAGCGCCCGCCTTCCACCACCGGGGTGCCGGGCCCGACCATGCCGCGGACGAACAGGTACATCGACCCGCCCAGATGCTCCTCGGGGCGGTAGCCGGGGAGCCGCCATTGCAGGTAACGGTGGAGGGCCGCCTGGTAGAGGAGCGCCTGGAGGGGGTAGTTGCCGTGGTTCATGGCGGCGGCGAGGGGCCGGGGCCCGTAGTCGGCGGGCGCGGGGGCGGCGCCCTGGGCGGGGAGGGTGTTCGACTTGAAGTCGATCACCGTGTACCGGGGGCCGCCGGAGCCGGGCAGGAGGGCGGTCAGGTCGATGGCGCCGGTCATGAAGCCCCGGAAGGGGCGGCGGTCGACATCGGGCTGATCGGGGTCGGCGAGCAGGGCGAAGTAGGGCCGGTGCGGGTCGTCTCCGGGCAGATGGCCGAGGGCGGCCTCGGCGATGTCGGCCAGGGTGAGGGCTTGCGCCCCCGCCCCGGGGCGCAGGGGCAGCTCGAAGCTCATCTCCTTGAGGGTGCGGGCCGGGTCGAGGCCGCGGAGGGTCGGGGCGCCGGCGTCCGGCCCCAGGGGGGTGTCCATGGCGGCGGTTATCCCGTCGACCAGCAGGCCGGCGTCGAAGTCCCACGCCGCCCGGCGGGTCAGGCGGTCGAGCTCGGCGCGGACGGCGGCGGGGAGGTCCGGGGCGTCGAAGGGAACCCGGTCGAAGAGCTCGTGGACCAGCGAGCCGAAGCGGGCCCCGCGCGGGAGGCCGCCCATCGGCAGCTCCCCTCCGGCCTCCGGCGGCGGGCCGTCGTCATCGGCGCGGACGGCGGCGGCCTCTTCGGCCTCGTCGGGTTCGTCGGTCTCGTCTACCCGGTCGGCCTGCTCGGCGGTGTCGGCGCGCCCGGCGAGCGGGCGGCCCGGGGAAAGGGACGAGAACGAGACCCGCTGCCATCGGTAGTCGAGCCGGCGTTCCAGCCGGGCCAGGTCCAGCGGGGGGAGGCCGGCGCCCCCCGCCTCGTAGCGGAGGGGCGGCCCGGGCCCCGACAGGACGGTCTGGACGACCGACCTCCCGGCCTTCAGGGAGAGCCGCGGCTCGCCCGGCCCGCCGATCAGTCGACCGAGCATGGTTTCCTCCGCGCCGCGTACCTGGTCGACCATCCAGATCACCAGATGGTGCTTCGCCCTGGTCAGCGCCACGTACAGCAGGCGGCTCTCCTCGGCCGCCTGCTCGTCCATGGCCGCCTCCTGGTGGGCTTCGAGGTCCGGCCCGCCCACGTCGACCAGGCGGGGGCGCGGCTCGCCGGGCGGGGCGGGGGCGGGGTCGTGGAAGACGGGGATGTCGGGGCGACGGGTCGGAACGTCCCACAGGTAGGGGGCCAGCACCACCGGGTATTCGAGGCCCTTGGCGGCGTGGATGGTCTGGACCCGGACGGCGGCGGCGTCGGTCTCCAGGCGGCGCTGGCGGGATTCGGGGTCCTCTACGTTGGCGTCGGCGTTGCGGGCGGCCTCGTCCATGGCGGCCTCCAGCCACACCAGCAGGGAGCCGAGCCGGCCCCGCCGCCACGCCGTGTGCATCTCCTCGGCGATGTGGAACAGGTCGGTCAGCATCCGCTCGCCGCCTGGGTCGGCCAGCACCCTCGCCGCCAGGCGGGTGGTCCGGTCCACGTCCCCCAGCAGCGCCGGCACCCCCCGCCCGTACAGCAGGGCCCGCCAGCCGATGAAGCGCTGCTGCCAGGCGAGCGCGTCCTCGTCCCGGAGGGCGGCCGCCTCGTCGAGGGCCGCGCCCGCCAGGGGGGTGACGGCCGCCATGCGCACGTAGTCGATCCGGTTGGGCCGCTCCACGCCGTAGAGGAAACGCCGCCATTGCTCGGCGGCGGGGGAGGCGAACACCCCGCCGGTGCGGGCCGCCACCGAGGGGACGCCCCGGGCGGCCAGCTCCTCGCGCACCATGTCGACCTGGCGGCGGGTGCGGCACAGCACGGCGATGTCGCCCGGCGCCAGGGGTCGTCTGCCGTCTTCGCCTTCCAGGGTTACGCCGCCGGTTAGGAGATGCACGATCTCGGCGGCGGCGTCGGCGGCCGCCGCCCGCCTGACCTCGCCGACGTAGAAGTGTTTCCGGCCGCTCCAGGTGTAGGAACGCAGGCCCTGGTATTCGTCCGCGAAGCGGCGTATCTGGAGCGGGGCGCCCGCGCCTTCGATGCGGGGCCGCCGGTGTTGCTCGGCGGGGGACACGTTTATATAGGAGATGCGGGGGTCGCCGAAGGAGGCGCCGGCCAGCAGGGAGTCCAACGCCTCGATGAGGGGGCCGTCGCTGCGCCAGTTGGTGTCGAGGGTGCGGCGGGCGTGGGCGCCGGAGGCGGCGGACAGGTACGACTCTACGTCGGCGCCGCGGAAGGAGTAGATGGCCTGTTTGGGGTCGCCGATGACCACCAGGCGGGAATCGTCGAAGACGGCCCTGATGACCTGCCACTGGATGGGGTCGGTGTCCTGGGACTCGTCGACCATGGCGGCCTTGTAGCGCCGCCGCAGCAGCTCCTTGGCTCCTTCTCCTACGGCGGGGTCGGCCAGCGCGTCGCGGGCTTCCACCAGGGTGTCGTCGTAGGTGACCGTCCGGGCCGCCCGCATCCGCCGGGCCGCCAGCTCCTTCATCTCCAGGGCCAGCTCCGCCCGGATGCGCATCCCGCCTTCGACTGCGGCGGGGTCGGGCAGGATGCGGGCGTCGGGGGTGTCGGCCAGCTTCTTGCCGATGCCGGCGAGGTCTTTGGGGGGGATCGGGTCGATCGGGGCGGCGGCGCCTTCCTCCTCCTTCTCCGTGCCCTCCGGGTCGGCGAAGCGGGCCAGCGCCAGGTCGCCGGCGGCGCGGCGGATCAGCATCTCGTCTATGTCGCCGGGCGCGGCGCCGCTGGGCAGGCGGGAGCGGAACCCCAGCTTGCGGAGGAGGCGCATGGCGAAGCCGTGGATGGTGAATATCTGGGCCCGGTCGAAGCTGTTGAGCGCCTGGCCCAGCCGGTCGGCGCGGCGGCGCAGCTCCTCTTCGTCTGCGTCGAGCAGCACCCGCATGTGTTCGTCCATGTGATCGTCTACGGGGCCGGCGGGGCGGCCTTCGAGGGCGCGGAGGGTCTCGACCATCCGTTTCCTGACCCGGTCCTTGAGCTCGGCGGTTGCGGCCCTGGTGAAGGTTACGACCAGTATCTCCTCCAGGGCCAGGCCCTCCTCGGCCACGAGGCGGGTTACCGCGGCGGTGATGGTGAAGGTCTTGCCGGTGCCGGCGCTGGCCTCGATGACCGTCCGGCCGGGGCCGAGCGGCTCGGAGGGGTCGAACCGGGCGGGGGCGGCGGCGCTCATCCCGCCGCCTCCCCGCTCTCCTTCTCCTTGTTCTCCTTGTTCTCCTTGTTTTCCCCGATCTCAGGGCGGACCGCCTTCTCGGAGAGGAGCGGCAGGATCGGGCCCCACAGCCTCCGGGCGTATTCCCGGAAGCCGGTTTCCTGCTCGGCCAGGGCGTCTATGCCGGCCAGGCCGGGGAACAGCATCTCGTAGGCCGGGTCGTCCCCCTCCGCGGGCGGCCGCCCGTAGTTGTAGCTGGACGACTCCCATTCTCTGGCGGCGGGGGGGAACGGGCCCTTGTCGGCGCCCAGGTTCCGCTGCCAGGCGAAGCCGGTCTCGCACGGGAGCAGGATGGGCCGCTCCAGCCCCTCCAGGTAGAGGTCGACCAGGCCGGCCAGCAGCCGGTCGGCCTCCTGCTTGCGCCTGCCCGCCCCCTGTCCGAGCTTTTCGACCGCCACGGTCCAGAGCTTGTCGCCCCGGAGGTGGCGTCCGATCAGGCGTCCGTGCCAGGGGGCGGACGGTTCGAGCGCGGTCAGGAAGACGACCTGTACGAAGGCCCGCAGCCGGTGCTTGCCCTTGAGCCGGGACGGGGTGACCAGGTCGATCCGGGCCTGGGTCCGGTCCGCCGCCAGCCCGCCCTCGACGGCGCATCCGTTGACCGTCACCCCGCCGGAGAAGCGCTCGCGCCGCCGGGGGTCGTAGCCGATCTCGCGGGCGGCGGTCCAGAGCCCGAGCGCCCGCTGTCCGGCGGCTTCCAGCCCCTTGCGGGCCAGGCGTCCCGGGGGCAGGGCGTCGGCGGCCCGTTCGCGGGCTTCGAGCTCTTCGAGGCTGCGGCCTTCGACCAGCCCGGTCAGCAGCCGGTCGGCGAGGCCCCACTGCGCCAGCGGGTCGAGGTCGGCGGGCACGATGTCGTCCGATATCTCCCCCGTCTCGGGGATCCTGAAGCCGAGCCGGGCCCAGAGGAAATAGCGGGCGGGGTGCTCCAGGAAGCGGAGCAGGTCGTGGAGGCGGATCACGGACGGGGGGTCGTAGCCGGCCGCGGAGAAGGGGTAGCGGAGCTGGCGGGCCTGGCCGGCGCGGGCGCGGCGCTGGACGGCGAGCGCCCCGTTGTACTGCATCGGGTCGAACGACCAGGGCCCTTCGACGCCGAGGCGGCCGGGGCGGGGGTCGAAGTTCTTCTCGCTGAAGGGCTGGAGCGGGTGATGGGTGACGATCTTCTTGAGGCCATCGGCGCCGGCCATCTCGTACAGGACGTCCCGCAGCTCGGCGACGGGCGCGGCGGGCGGGTACTCCGCGTTGGTGAGCTCGTCGCGCCCGGAGTAGGTGATGATGAGGCGGTCGCCGGCGGCCATCACCGCGTCGAGCAGGAGCTGGCGGTCCTCGGCGGCCCGGTCGGGGTCGCCTATGAGCTCGTGGTCGAGGAGCAGGTCGTCGCCGTCGCCCCCTCCCCCGCGGGGGAAGCGCTCGTCGTCCATCCCGAGCAGGCACACCACCCGGTAGGGCACCGAGCGCATCGGGGCCAGGGTGCAGACGGTGATGTAACCGGTGCGGAAGTGGAGCGGGCCGGGGGCGTCCTGCGTCCAGTCCTCCACTGCCAGCCGGGCCTCGGCGGGGCTGATCTCCGGGTCGGGGTGCGGCGGGGCGGGGCGCGGGGCGGGGCGCGGGGCGGGGCCGTCTTGCGTTCCGTCCTCCGGCGGGGGGAAGCTGCGCTCCAGCAGCCGCTCCAGGTGGCCCCACTGCCACTGTTCGGCCCAGGCGGGGGCGGCGAGGAGGCGCACGGCGGCGGCAACGGCGGGGCCCCATTGCGAGAAGGGGCGGGAACGGCCGAGCAGGGAGCGCACCGCCTCGATGCGGTCGATGATCTGGGCGAGCAGGCCGGCGGGGCGGGCTTCCTGGCCTTCGACGCCGCCGAGGGGGGCGACGCCGCCGACCACCCGGACATTGCTGTCGGCGTAGAAGACCCCGGCGAGGGCCCGGTCGAGGCCCCGCCGCCAGGTGTGGCTGTCGCCGGCGCCGGCGCCCCAGTCGGCCCGGTGGGCGGAGTCGAGGCCCCAGCGCACGTTGGCGTCGTCGATCATGTCGGCGATGTCGTCGGTGATCTCGTCGTCCAGCCCGAAGCGCTGCCTGACCACCGGCAGGCCGGTGAGCTCCCGGATGGTTGCCGCTTCGAGGCGGGACCCGGCCAGGTCGAAGACCGAGGCGGCGAAACGGACCAGGGGGTTGACGGCGGCGGGGGCCTGGTCGGCGATGCGTATCCGCAGGTCGGGCAGGCCGCCGGCTTCGGTTTCGGCCTTCCGGTCGGGGGCGTCGGCGGGGTCTGGGGCGGCGTCGGCGTCCCTCATGAAGGCGGCTTCGAGCAGGGGGGCGAAGGCGGCGATGTCGGGCGTCATGACCACCACGTCGCGGGGCTCCAGGGTCGGGTCGTCGGCGAGGGCGTGGAGGACGGCATCGCGGAGCACCTCGACCTGGCGGCGGGCGCCGTGGGATACGTGTATCTGGATGGAACGGTCGTCCGGGCCGATGCCCTCCCCTTGTCCATCCTCTTCCCGCCGCGGTGAGGGGGGCCGGTTGGCGCGGACGGCGTGCTGGAGCCGCCCCAGCAGGGACGGGCCGGGCGAGGCGGGCGAGGACGGGGTCGGGATCGGGGTCGGGGGCGAACCGGCATCGGGCGCCCGTCCGGCGAGGAGAAACTGGAGCTCGCGGCTCTCCCGGGCCCAGGTGCGCAGGAGGGGGTGGCGGGCGAGGCCCCCGGTCGGGTCTTCATCCCGCATCGGACGCTGCGGGCCGGGGGGCGCCTGTTCGAGCAGACGGGCCGTCTCGCCCCAGAGGGCGGGCGATGGATGCAGCAGGCAGAGGTGTACTTCGCGCCTGGAGGACACCGCCTCCAACACCTCCATGTGGAAGGGGTCGAATGCGGTGAGCCCGTACACGAAGAGCCGGTCGGGAAGGCCGGTATCTATCGAGCCGTCGCGGATCGGGTCGAGGGCGGCGGGCAGCAGCTCGGCCAGGCCGGGGACGCCGATCCGGTCGCGGACGAGCCGCCACAGGCCGGGCTGCCATGCGTCGGCTTCGGGAAGGGCGCCGCCGCCGGGGCCGGTGTCTTCCCCCTGCCGCCAGGCCCGGATCATGGCGGGCCGCCGCCGGGCGTATTGGATGAAAAGGCCGGCGATCTTGCGGGCCGCCTGGAGGCGCTGGCTGTTGCCGAGCGGGGTGTCGGCCCCCGGAGCGCGGATGTAACGGGCGATCACCTCCAACCCGGCCCGGTCGAGATTGTCATCGAGCGTCGAGACCACCGAGCGGACGAGGGCGCCCCTCTCCCAAGCCTCGACCGATTCAGCCAGCTCGGGCACCGCCAGCATTATTCGGCGGACCAGCCGCCCCGGAGAAGGAAACTCGACATTGGCGCACACCCCGTCCCCGGCGGTGCGCTCCCCCATCTCCGAAGCAATGCGCTGGGCCAGCCACCTCTCAATGCCCCGCGTAGGCGCCGCCACCAGCTCCCCGGCGAACGGATCATCCGGCGGCGAAGCCAACCGCCCGCAAAGCTCCCCCACCAGCTCATAGGGATGCGACCGAACATGAATCAACAGCGCCACGCCGCCCCCCGCCCGCTATGGACGCGCCCGCCCCAGATGCCTGAGTCCTCCATACCCCTAAAAGGTATCACCCCCCACTGACACACCCGCCCTCAGCCGGCCAGCGGCGCCCCGTCCTTCATGCCCGCCGCGGCGCGGGCCGCACCGACCTCCACGACCCGGCCATCGAACCTTCAAGCGGCAAACGCCCCCACTCCGGCCCCGCCCCCGCCGCGAAGGTGCGCACCTCCCCGCTCTGTTGACGCCCGCGCGGGCGGGAAACTCAGGAGGGAAATCGGAGTGTACACCGTGCTTGACATACCGGAGGGCACAATATAGTATGAGTTTAAGTATCTGAAATGGTTGGATGACGGAATGAGCATCGTGTCAGCGGAACCCGCGCCGGGAAATATACCCAAGCGCTCCTCTGGAGTGAATCAAATCGTAGAAGTACACCACAAGACTCGAGGACGGCGGCTTGAAGATCGGACCGCAGTGCAGGCGCGTAACAGTGTGCGTGAACTACTGAATGAGCTTGCGATAAACCGAGGTATGACCTGGTCTTCTATTGCGAGACTCTGCGGAGTTTCGTTGTCAGCAGTTCGCAAATGGCGGTATGGAGAAGACCCTTCTCCTGATAGTCGTCTTGCAGTTGCTCGACTCATTGCTTTCATCGATCTTCTTGCCGAAATGCCGGTAAGTGAACCTGCGGCCTGGCTCGCAATGCCGATGGTCAGCGATTACACTATTACAGCAGAGGACTTATATGTAGCGGGCTTCGCCGACCTGCTTCTTGATTTTGCCTCCGGCCAAACGGAGGTGAACGATATTCTGAATAGCTTCGATGAAAACTGGCGTACGCGATATCGATCTGATTATGAAGTTATCAAGGCTGGTGACAATAATCCTTCGATCGTTCGGCGAATTTAGGTCTGTCTCTATATGCCAGCGGTTGAATCTGAACTTTCCGCACCTCTTACGGTTGATCAACTCTGGTTGATACGAGACGGAGTTCTACCGGCTCGACCATTGATGCAGGGAGATATATTTGAGGAAATACCGAGTGAACTCGGTGGAATAGTTATGATCGTAAGTCATCCCTGTTCTATGCGGACGGGTTCTAAATTACGTCCGCGCTTGACAGTTGTTAAAATCGAGTCAATTAAAAGTCCGGGTAATGATTCTGAATGGCAACAAGGATATTATGATTACATGCCTTTATCAGGGTTGAGTCACAGTTCACTGGGAAGAGGATATCCTGTTGCAAATTTTCGTCTTATCAGTAGTGTGGAGACCGAGAGCTTGGTTACAGAGAAACGGATTGCTGTGCTTTCATATGAAGGTATCCTTCTCCTACAGCAACGCCTCGCCCACCATTTAACACGAGCCATCATTGACTTGCCTACCCTGGCAAAAGTGTCGGAGGCTGTATTTATTGAAGTGGACCTTCAGGAAGAATGGGTTGAGCGTGCAACTATGGGTCTGTATCCTTCTGATTTGGGTGAAGCTGTCAAGAATGCTGAAACCAGGTTTCAAGGGTTGTTAGATGAACAAGACCGCCGTCTACGCGGTATGCTTGGTGATGATCAGACTCGGCCTACCGCTATACGGGAGATACGGAGGTTGATAGCTGATGGAGCACCAAGTCAATAGAACGGCCCGGCAAGTCAAACTTCCCAACATTTCCGCCCCAAACCACCCCCATCGTTGGATTCAGGCTGGCTGAGTCTTCCATACCTTGAAAAGGGTATCACCCCCCACCGCCCTCCCCCCGGAGGGAAACAGCCCACAAGGCAAGAAACGCCGGAACATCTTATAGAGGTCTATTAGCCACCGCAACCCAAATCCACCCTAAAACAAACGCTGATCAATCGGGCGCAGACCTCCGCTTGGAGGCCAGTCGTGAGAAAGCGACCATTTCGCACGTGTGGTCCACCACACCACCGGATCTTTATTTGGCCCAAAAGACCATCTGTTAACTACCCAGAGCACATCTATTTCAGGTGGTAGAATAGGAACAGGTGATCTGGATGGATCTGAGGCCCGTTGGGCTAACAAGTCAACAGCAAGATGGCGCTCATAACCATGAGCACGACCTAGCTTTTGGCTATTGTCCTTAAGCGCTTTTTCAAGTTCCGGTGTAATACCAATCAGTGGCTCAAGTTCAGAGCTATCTGAACTCCAGGTATAAATGACGACATCAGGTTCACCTCCATCTGCCTCTGATATGCTAACTACACCATCTGGTAATTTGATTTTCTCTCCTTTAATCACCTTCAGGATATCTTGTTTTATAGGCTTCAATTTGGTTCCAGCAATAACCTCAACATGCCATCTGCCCAAGTTTTCTCTTGAGGCAAGTTCGGTAAGTTCCTCAGCAATACGAGAGGATATACGGGAAGTAGCGATATGATTGGGGTCAACAATTGATGTTATCTCAAGAGCCACAGGTGGCTTCGCTGAATCAAAACAAACATCAAATTGTAGATCTTCACTACCATCGTCATTATGAACTAGAGGGCCAAGATATATAGCCCGATACTTTGCTGAGTATCGGGCTATCAAATGGGCAACCTCTAGTTCATGGTCAATATTAGGCAATTGTCACTCCTCTCTTTATAGATTATGCAACCATATAGTCAGTTTATACGATGCATATCACTCCCGTATCCATAGCGGATCACTTTCGGGAAAGACATTGTTTATCTGGAGCCAGTGACGAGACTTATACTCTCGTGTGAGTCCAACCGATATATAGCAACCATCAATTCGCGTCCGGATGGCATCTATGTTTTTGAAAGATGGAGTAATGTGATCTGATTCCCACAATCGTATATCGGTTACCTTAAGTCTAATATCCCCTAAATCTTGATCACTTAAAGAAAAGCGAATCTCCTGCTGTCCGTAGTATTCTCGAGCCTCTAGTTCAACATCGTTCAATGGCCCCATCACTCCGAGGGAAACTAGGCCTTCGCCTCTTGGCACCGCAGCTGCTGTTGAACTACGTCGATATAAACCCTCTCCAAATATTTCTCTTAGTGAAGGCTTTGTTAAAGGCTTTATAGCTTTATCAATGAAAGCATTGACATCAAGAGACTGTATATGTTTCGCCTTCCACAACAAGAACTTTGTATCCTCAACTTCAGGAATGACAGGACGACGATCTATAGGCCCCAAATCCACTATAGATCCTAACGAAAATGGGCCTCCTTTACTCCGCAAGTAATTACGATCAAGCCTACCATTATGTGGTTTTTGCTTTTCTCGTAAGGGCCGTATGTGGGAGAAGTTACCTTTAGAATCTATCGCGACTCCTGCCGCACACACATACCCTTGACTCATCCTAGTCAAATGGTTGATAGTAATACGCATTGTCCCCTCCTCTATAGGTGAACAGCCTGGATATTGCCCCAAGCTTTGTCCAAGTACTCTAGAACCAGGCGGCGATGGCAATTCTCGGGGCCGGGTTCACTACAGAGCAACATCGTGCGCTTAGCAAACATATCTCTAGAGATCGTACTCTCAATTTTACGCTCTGACATCAGCGTTAAGAAGGTTCTTTCATAATCCTTCCATACGTTCTCTTTGCACAATTTCCGAGCCTCAAGTGCCTTTTTTCTGCCCTCTTTATCTTTGTTTTTTGTTGAATTTTTAGTTTGGCAATCCTTGATTTTTGATCGATAATCTTTGAGTAGCTCTTCTGTAGGGGCAAGCAACGGTTCGTGAAGATATTCTGTTCCCAGTATTTGTCCAAGAAAATAGATGAAATCGTCGCGTTTAGTAAAGCCAGCCAACTGCGACATGTTGTTGATACGGACATCTATCAGTTGCTCTATACCCTCTTTCCTCAGCAACTCAAAAAACTCTTCTGCCTTCTTCTTTGTGAACCCGATGGTGTATATCTCCATATACTCATCTTCCCTATAGTTCCAGCTGTCCCAGCGATGCCATGGCTGGGCCGACCGGTCGGATAGATCGCCACGAACTGTTGACTGATTCGTCGAGAAACGAGGGCTGTTCGTACTCGGGCATCCACCCGGCATAGGTATGGATCTCCTCGGTACGCTGGGTTGTCCCATCGCTGCGTATGTGTGTGACGTCGATACCCCAGTCATGGATCACCCGCGTTATGAGGAGAAACCGGTGGCACTCGGCCGGGTCGTCCTCGCTACACATGATGGCCACTCGGGACTGCTCGGCCTCGTTGGTGAGCATGACGAGGCCGGACTCGAAAAGAGGCGACTTGGCCAACCGCCCGTACAGAACATGGCCGCCGAAGTCGTAGAACTGCTTTCCGTCGGGGCGCCCCCCCAGCTCCTCACCCAGAAATAGATACTGCTTGCCCGCGTCGTCCAGCGCCCGTTCGACCACCCGGCGGTTGAACTGGGGGTTGAACCGAGAAAAGGGCGAACTGCGCACATCAGCCACCACCTCGATCCCGTGCTGATCGACAAGCTCCATAAACCGATCAAGCGTATGCGTCGAGTGGCCGATCGACCAGAGACCGGCATCCGCGGGCGCCGCATGGTCGAACTCGCCCGTCTCCTCCGTCCAAGTGCTCATTGCCCCACATGATAGGCCGACGCCGGACGGTCTGCCGCGTCGGGGCAGGAGACCGCCGTTGCCGCGAAAACCCCTGCTCCATGTTCCTCGGACAGCCTCCAGGGCGGGCACCGGCCTCCGGATGCCGGGAAGGGCCGCCGCACGGATTTGGCCCCATCGGTGGTCCGAACGGGCATAATCTGGGTCGGTATGGACGGAACGCGAAAAAAATCCCGGCGTAACGGGCTGCGGCGGAGCACGACCCCCTTCCCGAACGCCTATTCATATCGTACATTCAAGGTGAGCTTCCCCCAGCCGATGCAAGGGGTGTCGCCATCCTGTACCCAGCAGCCGCCGTTCGAACCCCGATCCGGGTCAGGCCGATGAACGCCGCCGAGTTGTTGAACCACTTGGTGGAGCGCGGAACGGGGCGGCAGGCGCCGGACCGCCCGCACACCGGCGGCGTGGTCGCCGTGAACGGCTTCGAGGTGGCCGCCGCGCTTGATCCCGGCGAGTCCAGTATGCGCGCCCGTTGGAGGGAACGGGTCGGCAGGACGGCGGCGAGCTACCTGTTGGTGGCGGACGACCCCGAACAGCCCGGAGCGCTGCGGGTCTTGGGTCCGGCCTCGGTCGAATCGCCCATCCGCTCGGTCGAAGGAGCCGCTCTCGCCCGCGCCGTCGAGCAGACCATCGGCATGGAACACCTCGAAGCGGTGCGCCATCTGGCCGGAGAGGTCATCCGGCTCGGCGGGAGGGGCCTGCACATGGAGGGGTTGCTGTCCCGCCACACCGTCGAGGTGCGCTTCAAGGAGGACCGAGCTCGCTGGGGGAATGCCATCCGCGCGACGGCAGATCTGGGATCGTCCGACGATTGGCGGGAGGTCATCACCAAACTCGGGTATCAGATCGAGCAACGGGCCCGGCGCGGCTACCTCGCCCGACTCGAAGGGCGGCCGGTCGCTGTCGTCCACCCCAAGAACAGCCCGCAGGCATTCACCCGGCTCGACGCGCAGGGCCGCCCCCCCGAAGGGCTTCTGGTGGAGGACTGCCGGGGGGAGGGGGCGCCCTACGGGTTGCTGGCTTACAAAGGCCGGTTCAGGCTCTTCGCCGCCGGATCGACCCAGGAGTGGTTGGATGTCGACGCCGACCTGCTGGACGACGAGAGGAGGCCCTTCCTGGCGTTGCTCTCTCCCCCCTACCTGGCGGGCGGCGGCCTGGCCGACCTGCGGGAGGAGGCCCGACAATTCGGCGCGGCCCTGCGCAAGCGCCTCGACCAGACCATCCGCTCCGAAGCCTTTCCCGCCCTGGCCTCCGGCCTCGACCGGTGGACAAGGGACCATGCCGAAGACATCGGCGACGACCGCAGACGAGCGGAATTGGAACAGGCCTCCCTCACCCTGCTGTTCCGGTTGCTGTTCATCCTCTACGCCGAGGGCTCCGGTTTCCTGCCGATGGAAAACGCCACCTATCGCAGGAAATCGCTCACCGGGCTCGTCTCCGAGGCCGTCGAGTCGATGGACAAATTGAGCGATAACTCGACGGCTCTGTGGTCTCAGTTCGTGGTGCTGGTCAAGGCGATGCGCCTGGGCAATCGGGCCTGGGATGTCCCCGCCTACAACGGTTCGCTGTTCGCCCACTCCGACTTCGAGGGCGCCGAGTTGTTGGAGCGCCTGGTGTTGACCGACCCGCACTTCGCCCGGTTGCTCCGAGCGATCGGCTGGGATTCCAAGGAAGGCCGGGGAATCGACTACTCATCCTTGGAGATCGGTCATCTCGGTCATATCTACGAGGCTCTGCTGAGCCTGCGGCTTTCGTTGACCGACCGCCCGCTCCGTTACGACAAGAAGAAGGACCGCTACGTCCCGGACGATGCGCATCCTGACGTGCCTGCCGGCGGGCTGTTGTGGCAGACCGATGAAGGCGGCCGCAAGGCGGGAGGCGTCTACTACACCCCGGCGGAGCTGGTGGCGCATCTGGTGCGGGGAGCGGTGAAACCCGCCTTCAAGCGCCACCTGTCCGAGGTGCGCAACACCGCAGCAGACAACCCTGCGGCCGCCGCCGAATCATTGTTCTCTTTCTCGGTTTTGGATCCGGCGTGCGGGAGCGCCCATTTTCTGGTCCAAGTAGTGGAGACCCTGGCAGACATGACGGTGCGCTTCCTCGCCGAAACACCGCTTCCCGGCATCAGCGCAGACCTAGAGCGGCTGCGCCGGGGGGCGTCGGCAGACGCCGAGATCGACGACGCGGCGCTGATCCGCCGGCTGGTCCTGAAGCGTTGCGTCTTCGGAGTGGATGTCAGCCCGATGGGGGCGGAGATCGCCCTCATGTCGCTGTGGCTGGCTTCCTTCGTGCCCGGCCTGTCCTTGTCCTACCTGGACCGCAACGTGATAGTCGGCAACTCCCTGATCGGAGTCGCCGACCCGGAGACGGTCGGCAGCAAGGGGACCATGTGGCACGACCAGTTGCGGGAGGGGTTGCGCAATGCCATCGCGGCAGTTGCCCGCCTCGCCGACATCGACGACCGGACACCCGAAGAGGTGGATGCCAGCCGGGCGGCCGATGAGGAGGCGCGGGCTGCAACCGCAGGGCTTCAACGGTTGTTTGACCTGTGGACGGCCGAAGGGTTCGGAGTCGAGGGGGCGCGCGAGCACGTTGAAGCAAATGCTCAGGCCGTCATATCCGGAGAGGATAATGAGTATGGCCAAAATCTGATAAAGCAGGCCACCACACTAGAACGGTTGCATCGATTCCTGCACTGGGCCTTGGCCTTCCCACGGGTCTTTGATCCCGAGCGAGGCAAGACAGGTTTCGATGCGGTGGTTGGTAATCCTCCATGGAAAGAAGTAACAGTTAAGGAACTGGAGTTCTATGGGAGATATCTACCCGGTATCAATGGACAAACGATGCCAGCACGTAAACTGGCAATCCATAAACTGACCACGGAACGCCCTGAACTCCTTACACTCTTAGATCAACAACGTGAAAAGGTTAAAATCCAAAGGAAGGCACTAGCATCAGGTGAGTATACACCTATGGGAGGAACTCCGGATCTATACAAATATTTTTGCCAAAGATATCGAATATTGACCCGCGAGGGAGGTTTTATCGGAGTCGTATTGCCTCGATCAACCTTTATCAACGAAGGGTCAGAAGGTTTTAGAGAGTGGATTTACAATCAAACCACAGTCCGTCGATTAGATTTTCTCAGGAACAAACATAATTGGGCTTTCCTTGATGTTGAAGCACGAAGCACAGTGGCTTTGGTAATAGCCGAAGTAAACAGGCCACCTGATGATCATTGCATCGAAATATCAGGCTTAGCTACATCAATACCTACATGGAAACAACAATCATTAGTCGCAGGTGCCTTGGTTCCGTTAACAAGCTTTGGTCCTGGCTGGATGACACCTGTAATAAGTTCATCTGATCAAGCTGGCTTGCTTTCCAAGATTAGAATCGGTAACCCATTTTGGGGTGGAACACAACATGTTATCAATAAGGCTAAATTCAAGATTGAGTCGAAAGTGTCTTTCCCTATCTATGAGTTAAGAGAGTCGGATTCTTCCTTATGGTTAAATCCCGGAGCAGTGACAGTTAATCGACAGCTTTGGAAAGGAAAAAGCTTTGGACAGTATGAGCCCCATGGTGCCAAAGCTCGCAAGTGCCCCGAATCTTCGAAAGTCTGGAAAAAAGTCCGCAAATCACAACCTGGACTAACATCACGAGTAAAGGGTATAGTTACGCTTACTGACCGACAAACGGCGGTTAGATACGAGCTTGAAAGAGCTCGGGTTGCCTTCTGTAAAATACGCCGAGCCGATGACTCACGCACGATTATTGCCTGCCTAGTACCTCCCAAGGTCTTTCTCGCCGAATCAGCTCCCTATATAATCTTTGTAGGTGGTGATGAACTCATCCAATCAGCCTACCTCGGTATCATGAACAGCCTTCCATTCGACTGGCAGGCTCGACGATTCATTGAGAGAAATGTCAACCTGTTTATCATCGAAAGCATGATCGTTCCACACCTTGACGACAAAGATTTCGACGCGGTGGCGCACAACGCCGCCCGCCTCTCAGCGGTGGACGACCGATTCGCCGACTTCGCCGCCGCCGCGGGAGTGGAGGTCGGACCCCTTGATCGAGAGGAACGCCAACGGCGGTTGGTGGAGATAGATGCCCTGGTAGCCCGGGCCTGGGATCTGACCGTCGATGATCTGCATGTCATGTTCGACGACTTCACCACCGATGCCGTACCCGAGGACTATCGAGCCGCTCTGGTTGCCCGGCTCGTTGAGCTGACCTGATGCCCCGTCCGTCGTTGGTGGACAACGAACTCACCACCCACGCCGATGCACTCGACTTCCTTATCGGCGACCATCCCTCTCGGTACGGCTTATCGGTAGCCACCGGCTATGTGAATCTCCGCGGGCTCCATCACCTGACGGTCTGCATTACCGATGAACGAAGGGTGCGGTTGCTTCTGGGAGCGACCCCCGCCCCCGGACTCAGCGGCAGGCATGCACTTCCCCACTTCGAGCGATCCCTGGAGGGCTTGAGGCAGGACCGGGATCTGGCGAGGTTCCCGCCCGGCCGGGCGGCCGAGCGCCTTACCGATCTCGAGGAATGGCTGGACAGACCCGAGGTGCAGGTGCGGAGGTTCACCGAACGGTTTCTCCACGGCAAGGCCTACCTGTTCGGAGACTCCGCGGATGCGAGGGCGGCGCTGGTTACCTCGGCCAACCTGACCGGAGCGGGCCTATTCAGCAACCTCGAGCTGGGGCTGGCCAACTACGAGCCGATGGTGGCCGCCGCCGCGGTGGAATGGTTCGACCAACTATGGGAACAGGCAGTGGATTTCAAGGCAGACCTGCAGGAGCTGTTGTTCCCCGACCCCGGTCTGATAGACCCTCAAACCGTTTATCTTCGGGCGCTCTTGGAGTTGTTCGACGAGGAAGCAGAGCAACCGGACGCTCCGCCGCTAACCACCGTCGATTTGGCACCGTTCCAGCGGGACGGATACCACCGGGCCCTGCGCATCGTAAAGCGCCGCCACGGTGTCATCTACGCTGACGGGGTGGGTACGGGCAAGACCGAGATCGGTTTGGCGTTCATCGAGGAGTACACCCGCCGCCGGGGCCGTCACGCCCTGGTGGTGGCGCCCCGCCAACTGGTGCGGCAGTGGCAGGAGCGTATCGAGCAGTCGCTTCTCCCCGCCCGGGTGGTCACCTACCACGAGCTGGCCACTGAAGAACAGCTGACGCCTCCCGGCACACCCAACAGGGCGCGGCGGCTGGCCAACGACAAGGATGTCTACCGGCTGGTGGTGGTGGATGAAGGGCACACCCTGCGCAGTCCCGACACCACCTGGCAACGAGCCATGTCGCAGCTGCTGGGGGGCGAACGCAAGGACCTGGTGTTGCTGACCGCCACGCCCATCAACAACGGCCTCTGGGACCTCTATCACCTGGTGATGACCTTCGCCCTCCACGACCGGGCTTTCACGGCAGACGGCATCCCATCCCTGCGTGAGCTGTTCGTCGAGGCGGGCGCCAACGAAAGGGATCCCGAGAACCTCGACCCCCATCTGCTGTTCAGCCTTACCGACATGGTGAGCGTGCGCCGCGACCGTCGGTTCATCGAGGCTGAATATCCGAACGCATCCTTCCCTGACGGGACTCCGGTGAGGTTCCCCACGCCGGTGCTGGCTACCGAGCGCTACGACCTCGACGAGGCGCACCCCGACCTGGTGCTCAAAGTGGTGGCAACGATCGGCGACCTGAATATGGCCAGGTATCGGCCCAGCGCCTACCGGGTCGGCTACGAGGAGAGGGCGCGTGAGTCGACGCTGAGCGGCTTGTTGCAGTCGGCGATCCTCAAGCGTTTCGAGTCCTGCTGGAAGGCGTGTCTGCTTACCCTGGAACGGATGCTGGCCGCCCACGACGCATTCCTAACCGCCTGGGAAGAAGGCCGCGTGATATACGGCGACGCCCTGCGGTCCGCCGTCGAAGTAGATCTGGATGAGACGGGCATCGCCCAATGGCTGGCTGATAACATTGAAGAAGAAGGCGTAGAGCCGGTCGAGTCGTTCGAGCCGTCTTTTCGCGACGATGTGGCGCACGACCGGCACCTGTTGTCCCGATTGGTGGACCTGCTCGGCGGCCTCAGCGCAGCCAACGACCCCAAACTCGCCATGCTGCGGCGGATCATCGAGCAATCCCCTTCGGAGAAGCTGGTGGTGTTCTCCACATTTGCCGATACGGTGCGTTATCTGGACGAGAACCTGCTGGCGACTCTCGGCGGGCGGGAAAGGGTGACGGTTATCGGAGCCGACACCAATCCCGACCAGCGTATAGGGATGCTGGCCCGCTTCTGCCCCAAGACGGTGGTCCGGCCCGATTATGAGCCCGAGGAGGGCGAGGTCGATCTGTTGTTGAGCAACGATGTGCTGTCCGAAGGTCAGAACCTGCAACAGGCCGGAGCGGCGGTCAGCTACGACATGCCTTGGAATCCTCAGCGGGTGGTGCAGCGGTACGGGAGGGTCATCCGGCTGAAGAGCGAACACGAGCAGGCGTATCTGACAACGATGCTGCCCGAACGGGGCGACTTGGAGGAAATACTGAACCTCGAGGCGGCGATTCGGCGCAAGGTGCTGGCGGCCCGCCCCTTCGGAATGGAGATCGAAGTTATCGAAGGAGCGGAGGGGGAGGAAATCAGAACCTACGCCCGGCGGCTTGAGGACGGGGACGAATCGTTGCTCGACGACGCCGCCCAAGAGGGCATGGCGCACGGCCTCAGCCCGGAGACGCTTCGTTCTCGGTTGCGGCGGGCTTTCGAAGAAGGCGAAATGGAGCGGCTGCGAAGTCTCCCCTGGGGCATCGGGGCCGCCTTCCGGCAGGGTCCGGGCGCCCCGTCCTCCGGCCCGTCCGGGGTGTTCTTCGCCTGCCGGACGCGTACAGGGGTCAAGTATTGGCGCTACGTCGACGCCCGCGGTGTGGAGTCGGCACCGGGCGTGATCCTGCATAGGATCGACCCCGGCAACTCTCCGGGCGTGGACCAGCCGCCCATCGACCTTGATGCAGCTTGGAGTATGGCAGTGTCATCTATCGTCGAGGAGCACAACCGCCGCGCCCGCTCGGGGGGCGAAATGGGCTCAGTAGGCCCGATCCAGCAATGGGCCCTCGAAGTGTTGCGCGATCCGGCCGCCTTGCTGCCCGAAGGGGCCGAATCCGCCTACGATGCTCTGGCGGTTGAGAGGAGCCGCACGGTCCGGTCGGAGCTCGGCGCCATCCGCAAAGACCTGGCAAACGAGACCATCTCCCCCACCGAAGCCACCCAAAGCATCGTCGATGTAGTCCGCTCCTACGGCCTCCGCAAAGTAGCACCCCCCGACCCCATGGAAGAAATCACCGAAGAAGATATCGGCGTAGTCTGCTGGCTGGCAGTCCTCCCCTCCGAATAACACACAGATTCATGGGGTGTCTTTCTCGACACGGCCAGCTCGGATCGAATCGACCAACCGCCACACACCTGTGCTTGGATTCGATCGAGGCGGTGACCCATTTCCTTCGTGCCATCGGTCGAGCTCTTTTGCCCGCCGTTTGGCATCCTCATATTTTTCTAACAGAAGGTTGAAGGAAGAGTCATCAATTCTCTTACCTTTTATAAGACCTAATTCCCGCGCCAACCGTTGGACATCCTTTCGATCAATATAAGCAGTTTGATCTTGATTATGCAACACCAACCATAACTCAAAACAAGGATTAGAAACGGCTACCTTAACTCCTTTTTGCCGAGCTCGATTGATCGCTTGGTTGATATCGGGATGCTCATCAACATCAAACACACACCATATCTCGTCATAATCATAAGGAGGATTAGGACGACGTTGTCTACGTCGTTCGTCTTCATCCTGACAAGCTTGTTCAACCAGGCTCTTGGGTACTTGGCCGCCTGACCCAAAGGTCAAACGAATGGTTGCACGATGATGATTAGCTAATTTGGTGAGATAATCAACCTCAGTGGCAATTCCTTCAGTATGAACACGAATTACTCGACGCGCATTTGATACATAATTTGTATTTCTTTTCCGGGCATTTCTCCTACGCATTTTATACGGTAGTAGATATCAATGGTTGATAAATTGCGGCATCGTTTATCACCGGTACTGCTCCGTATCTCCCTTGATAATAGCGATGATGTATTGCCTCATCACGTCGTGGTCCAAAATTATCCAGAGCATAAAGCTTTGTATCACCATCGTTGTATTTTTCAGCGAACCATATTTGGTCCCGCCCTAAAGCCCATTTTTCTCTATCTTCCAATACTTTTACATCGTGAGAATTAAAGATGAGCTGGGCGCACCGCGGGTTGGTTTGAGGATCTTGAAATATTCGGATAACCCGCGCCACAAGATGGGGGTGCAAGCTGGCATCTAATTCGTCAATCAGTAGCACTCGGCCTCTGTCAAGTGCATCCAACATTGGTCCAATCAGGCTCACCCAAGCCACTGTCCCGTTCGACTCATCTTCCCAATCAAAATGAACCTCTTTGTAGGCAGAATTTTTATGTGTAAGACTTATTTTGATTATCGGTGGAACTGTACCTCTAATTTCGGAAATATCAATCTCCCCTCTCCCATCAATTATGTGCTTAGCGAAAGCAAGGCGTTCGGCAAAAGGCCCTCCTAGTTTTTCCACATTGAGATTAATAATACCTAAGTCTGCTGCGTCTAACAGAGAACGTATTCTTGCCTTATAGCTCTGTTCTTGAGCCTTTTGAGCAGTGTACAAAGCCCGACTCATCTGGTTTGATGCTTCAACCAGAAAAACATTGTCAGAAAACCAGTCAGACAAAGAACCCAACTGGTCGTTGCCGGTTGTTCCAGCGACAGACAGCAACAGCGAATTGTCGCGCATCAGATTTTCTAGAGATCGGTCCTCGGCCTTAAATCGGGAACCGAAGTCCACCGAGTCGCTGTCGCGTTGGAAGACCAGGGCTTGTCGGCCGCGCGGCCAGTGGTAGGCGTACTCCTCCCGCACCTGCTCGTCGTCGACTGAAAAACCGTATACCCAGCGCACGCCCTCCAAGATCAGATCTACCTCGAAACGGGTAGGGCAGTCCTGAGAAGCAGAGTCGAGCAGGAACCGTTCGCGGAGGATCGGCGTACCGCGGGAGCCCTGTACAAAGGAGGTCAGCACCAGGTTCCTCATGTCGGCCATCGCCCGCAGGATCGTAGTCTTGCCCGAAGCGTTGGCGCCGAAGATCCCGGCCGCGGGCAACACCCGCACCGGCTTGGCCATGCCGGCGGGCGTCAGCGACCGCGGCACCCCCTCGGCGGCGAGCCGGGTCGCGAGCAACGACAGGGTGGCCTCGTCTCGGTACGAGCGGGCGTTCTCGGCGGTGAACGAGAGCAGGGCGCTGGGAGCCGATTCCTCGGATTGGGAGGTCACACTCTCATTATAGCAGAAATATCACACTGATGGCAAATAGATTCATCAAGTTGCTGGAGAAACTTGCTGTGAGGACCCCACTTTTGCCTTGCCGTGGGCTGCCGGCCACCCCGTCGGGATACCGGCAAGCTTCTTTACATCAATGTTGTTATGAGATCACCAGGCCGTTCGTGCTGACAGCGAACTACCGGCGGGCTGCAACGCCTTGGTCGGCGGCCCAGCCCGTCGTCTGTTAGGACCCGATGAACAGTCGAGAAGGCCATCCCGACCTGGCGGCCGATCCGGACCGGCCCACGATGCTTGACCGCAGGCGCCCCCGCCTCGGCCGTTGCCCGGACCGGGTTCTCCTGCTTGATGGGCCTTCGCTGTCGGCCCCGCCTGACGCGCCTACGCCCCTATTCAAGATCGGGGCGAGAGGCTTCAGCCGTTTCGGGGCTCAATCGGTTGCCCGGTCAGGAGGTCGTAACACGCCAGCCTGTTTTCCAGCGTCTCCACCAGATCGAGAACCCTGCGCGCATCCGACGCCTCATCGTCGAACTGACGGGCTGCGTAAGACGCGACGGCGCATCCGGCCCTCGTCAATTCCTCGACCAGCTCCGGGGTGGCCGGGTCATCCAGCCTCTGGTCGTCCCAGTAGCGGGATCGCATGTGCCAACGGGTAATCTCGTCCGCCATCGACTCCGACATCAGAGAACGCACCGCACGGCGATGGGTATCTGTCAGATCGGCGCAAAGCTTGTTGATATCATGCCCCCAAGCCGGGGTTTCACGGTCGGCGCTGAGATGGATCAACGCTTTCAGAGCGACCTCTACGATATGCTGGACATGGGCGCACGCCCACCCGAACCGAATTGCCGATGCAAAGACAGCAACATCGTTATCACCCTGCTCTCGCTCCAACTGCTCCTCACGGTCGGGCAACAATCTCGCCAGGAGTGATGTCAACCCGCACCTGGTCTCATAAAGCCTTGTCAACGCAAGGTCGTAGTCGGTGCTGGGCATGACCATTTCCTTGTCCCAGTTCACTTTGCCGGCACCGCGGTCGACCAGCACCACCCCATCCCTGGCGGCTCTGCTCTCGAAAGAGGTACAAACCTGCTCGGTGCGGACCTTCCACTCGGGACGGTCGGTGACGAACACCTCGACCGGATGCCCGGCCGCCGCGCTCGCCAGCGACGACAGCTCCTGCACCCTCTCGGAACGGGTCCGATAATCCAGGTCGTCGTAGATCGCCGCGAGATCGATGTCGCTGTGCTCGGTGGCTTCGCCGCGGGCCACCGAGCCGAACAGCACCACCCTGCTCACACCGACCTCCGCCAGCGCCGCGGCGGCCCGCTCGGCATCCGCCCGGCACGGCACCATCGTTCTTGCCGACATACTCGGTCGTCCTCCCTGCTCCGAACGTCAACTGCGACATCCCACCACAATGCGGGCTACGGAAGTATAACAACACATGACTAACATCCCCACTACGTACTGCGAAAATTTGGGCCGTATGGGTTAGCTAGGCCGCTAAAGAATCGTTGATGTGTTCTTCAACCTGATTCAGATATTAGCTATACCCGATTGATGGGAATAACACTGAGCTTAACACCAGTAGCCCTCAGCCAAGAATCAAGTCTTGCCAGAGTAACCTGGGAAAAACTGAACAGACTATCAGCCGTAAATCCACCTTTACGTGCTATCCCTAGAACAACTGAGGTAGGTCGGTTTGATAACCAATTCGAGTTACCGCCTGCCTCGACAATCTTCTCATGTAGATTTTTGCGCGCCTCGTTATCGTAAAGGAGCGCTTGAGTGGCAACATATGCTTGGGCAATGAGATGGCTGGCTGAGGTAGATCTATTAACGTGTTTAACATGTATAAGATCACCGTCGGGAGTAATAATATCACAAGCTTCAAAACCTTTTGGGTTTTGCTCTGTCCGCAAGAGACAACGATCCTGTAAGATGCCATCTATATCAAAGGCTACTTTAGTATTATAGTAAAACTCTTTAGGATGTTCCGTGATATTCCAATCTGGAAGTCGTACAGGAGCATTCCTAGCAAAGATTTCTTCTACATTTTTCTTTAGACGCTCAGCATAGTCGGTGTCCATCGCATACCATTTAGAATCAAACAGACAGTACCTATCACCGTTGAGTTCTGTTTCGTATAATAGCCAGTTGATTACGGGTATCGCTCGGCTTACTGGCTCGTCACCCTCGCTATCACGGAACAGGATTACTCTGACTGATTTCGTAGCAGATAATGGATCGTTACAATTTTTCGTATTGACGACATCCACCAGTAAATCCAACGTGGGAATATCGTCACGAATTTCAGTGCTACGTATTCCTGTTATCATAAATGAAGAAGGAGTTCCATATTCATCAAACTGCTCGAAAGGCCATCCGAGAGCGAGCCTACCTTCATTGGTCTCAATATTATTGGAAAGACACATACGAAGTTTAGTATCGAGCTGTTCGATTTTCCTCTTATCTTTAACTCGTTTTAGTTGATCTAATGCCTGGAGTTCAGGTTTAGGATTCAAAGTTAACGCTCGAGAAATAGCATCTAAATCATTGGTGAGAGTATTGGGTGTCTTGCCAAGTGGAAGGCTGAGAGAGTCGGTTGCCCGCACGCGAATATCGCGATCTCCAACTGTTAGTCCGTTGACTATAGCAGTAGCACTGATCCGTGTAATTAATTCTCCAAAGTCTCCAATTCCAAATACACGAAGGGCTTCTCCTGCAGGAATGGATGAGCGATCTGTGCGTACTCTAGTATCCAATGTTGTTCGAGTGATAGATTGAATATACTCGGGAGTTGCTGTACGTAATGCAATGCGCATTCCGAAGCCTTGATCAAGTCTTGCTTGATCAAGAAGATGAAAACCCATTCCGTATGAAAGTGCCCAAGCCTCATTATTACCATCCTGGATAAGGAGAAGCGCCGCTGCGGTGCTATTACCCAGATCAATAGCAATACCGGAAATCTCCGTCAGGCGAGATGCCCAAGTAGCTTGGTCCTTATGCATAGCACCCTTTACAAGCAGAGCATCACGTCCGTTAACCGAAGTAGGTATCGCATCAAAACCTTCCCTGGTCAAGTATTTATTAGATACTGCCTCACGGAGGTTTGTTATACCGTGCACTCTGTAGAGGGTGGTACGAACAGATTGTGATGTACTCCTAGGCATGGTATTCCCCAATTCCTCGTTATGAAATCGCTTCTTCAGTTGAATGTGCGATTTCTCTCACCTTCTTTGTCGCCTCCATACCTTCTGGAATAGAGATATACGGTTTCGCTTTATTCACTTTCTTGGCTATTTCTTCATCGCTACTGGTTTTGTCTTGGAGGATGAAAAAGTATGCTGTTGACAGCGCACCTAATTTGTTGGCGTTCAAATCACCAAAGTGCTTAATGACAAATTCTATATCATCAGTATATCTTCTCAGTGTCTTGGGGAAATATTTGCAGAGATGACGACTTGCCTCGGAGGAAGCAAGACTAGGCCCATATGGGTATGGACGATAGAAAGGTACGATTAATCTATCCCCTTTTAGCTGGACAATCTCATCACTCAGGTCAAATGAATATGGTCCATAATGATGTATCTGAAATATATAGCCGGTGGAAACATCTCTCATCTCCTGTAAGAAAAAGAGGCATTTCTGCAGGTGGGTTTCACCAGCCCAACTGCCCTTCTCAATCATCCTGTCCAGCATCTCGGAAATCAGTGCTGCCTTCTGTAGCCGCTTCATGATTCCTCCCTTAACCTGTCGACCTTACACTCTAGTAAACCTGTTCTCTTGAGATTCTGCGATTTCTTTTACCCTTTGTGCTGATTCTATGCCCTCTGGAATAGAGATATAAGGCTTCGCTTTATTCACTTTTTCGGCTATTTCTTCATCGCTAATGTTTTTGTCTTGGAGGATGAAATAGTAAGATGTTGCTAGTGCACCTAATCCGTTGGCTTTCAGATTACCAAAGTGCTCAGCGATAAAATCCATATCATCGCTATATTTTTCCAAGGTCTTTGGAAAATGCTTCCGGAATTGAAGGCTCCGTCTGGAGTTCTTTAGACTAGAGCCATATTTACGAGGAACAAGCGAGATTATTCGGTCGCATCGAAGATGGATAATCTCATCGTGCAGATCGAACGAATAAGGCCCATATTTGTAGATCTGGAAAAAATAGCCGGTAGGAATATCTCTCATCTCCTGTAGGAAAAAGAGACACATTTGCAAGTGAGTCTCACCAGCCCAACTGCCCTTGGCAGTTATCCTGTCCAACATCTCCGATATAAGCGCTGCCTTCTTGAGCCGATCCATCATTCCTCTCTTTCTTCAAGTTCTGAGTCGAGTATAGTTTCGATACCTCTCTCTAGCCACCTCTTCGCTTTTTGGAGAATTGCTCTATCCACATAAATATAATATTTGGTTATTTCCGGAAGACGCTTAAGTACCTCCGATATTGTTATAGATGATGCTACACCAAGGCCTTCTGTTAAGACTGGAAATTCAATCCCCCCTCCTTCGTCTCGACGCTCAACCATTCTGACCTTATCATCTCCAAACTCAATTTGTAAGGCCTTATAAATTGCGTTTGTAGGGTGGGTATGGTTCTCTAAATCTTGAGGTACCTGAAGTGGAAGCGGAAGAATCCGAAAATGCTCTCTACTTGCTAATCTTTTTGCCCAGTTATGTCCTGGCATTGTTTTATCTCTTGCGACATCTAATATTGCTACTGTAACTTTGTTGTCCGTCATTTCAAGATAGGTATCCGTATCAATAGAAAATTTACCATCCTCGAGCCATTCAGTGAGAAAATCAATCAGATGCTGATCATAGATCATCCTGACTCGATGAAAGTAGACTTGGGAATACATGAAATACCTTGCCATCAGTAAAGCCTCGGCTGATTGGAGCCCTCCCAACTCTACTCCGAGTGACATCTCTCTGCTACTTTCATCATCTGTGGGCAACGGCAATATTTTGAGTGTATCGATCAGGCGGTGGTGGCCAAAGTTGCCATACGGCACCCCTACATGCAACGAATCTCGTAGCAAATAGTCAATTCTGTCTACCCCGAAGGCATCACCGACGATGATCTCCGCCAGGATACTCTCCCATGCTGAGAACGGCACGTCCTTCGCTTTCTTTGGGCCAACAGCTACCTTGGCCACATGATCGGCTTTCACTGGAGGGGTCATCGCGTCGAACAAGCATGAGAGGTGGGAGAGAATGAGTTCCATCGACAGCCTCTCGTGCGACCAACCATCGGGCAACAACTCGCGTTCTGCGGCGTGTGAGAAGGGCAGATGACCGATGTCATGGCACAGTGCCGCCAGCCGGACAACGCGCCGCCAATACAGGCGTTGCTGCTCGTCGTCAACCCCGGGGAACACCTCACGCACATAATCCCTCGTTGCCGACGGACCGGTCACGGCATCGTAAACGCGGCCGGCCAGCTCCATCGTTCCCAGCGAGTGCTCGAACCGCCGATGCGTTGCTCCTGGGTACACGAGGAAGGTCATCGCAAGCTGGTGGATGTGCCTCAGCCGCTGCAGGGGCGGGGAGTCGATCACCTTCCGCTCGTCCGAGTCGACGCGGACGAAGTCGTGTATCGGATCGCAGAACTCGTGCTGACGCTTGGCCACCCGTACCCCTTGTCGAACGCATGTACGCATACTTGCCAATGTAGCATACATGGATGTGATTACAAAGGGGAAGGCGGGGGTCTCCCGCGGCCTTCGGGCCTGCTGTGGGGGCACGCAGGGTAGCACGGGGCTTCATTCGATGGAGGAAGGGCCTCGGCGCCACCCTGACCTGCGGCTTTGCAATGAAGGAGACCCAGGGTGCGGGGCCCCGGGTCTCTTGGTAGCGGGGGTAGGATTTGAACCTACGACCTTCGGGTTATGAGCCCGACGAGCTGACCAGCCTGCTCCACCCCGCGCCGTTGGGTCGGCATTGTAGCGGCTTCTCGGGTGGAGCGCAAGGCGGGGGCGGGCTTCCCCGCGCCGGAGCTACAGGTCGGAGGCGAACTGCAGGGCTTCGTCGAAGGTGGTGTCTTGCAGGAGGAGGCGGCGGAGCTTCATGAGGGCGGACACCCGGTCGATGGCGAAGGCGCCGCCGAATCGGTCGCCGTCGCGGTAGAGGGCGAGAAGGGCGGGTTCGCCGGGGGGGTCGTCTACGAACACTGCGTCGTCGGAGGCCAGGCCGACCAGCTGGAGGCGGTGGCCGTACTGGTCGGACCAGAAGTAGGGGATGCCTTCGTAGGGGGAGGGGTCGTCTCCGTTGGAGGCGGCGATGATGTTGCGGGCAACCGCCGCGGCTTGTTCGACGGTGTTGGTCCAGTGTTCGACCCGCATCCGGCGGCCGAAGCGGGGGTTGTCCCACGAGGCCAGGTCGCCGACCGCGTAGACATCGGGCAGGGAGGTGCGCAGATAGCGGTCGCAGACCACCGCCCCCCGGTCGGTCTCGACGCCCGTTCCTTCCAGCCATTCCGTGTTGGGGATCACCCCGATGCCGACCACCGCCGCGTCGCAGCGCACTTCGCCGCCGCCGGAGAGTTCCACGGCCAGGCCGCCGCCGGGCGCCTCCCTCACGCCGGCCACCCCGGCCCCGCATCGGAGCTCGGCGCCGTACAGGCCGTGCAGGGCGGCGCAACGCTCCCCTACCTCCCGGCCCACCGCCATGGCCAGGGGCTGGTCGGCGGCCTCCAGGACGACAACCTCCACCCCTCGATGGCGGGCGCTGGCCGCCACCTCGCTGCCGATGAAGCCAGCGCCGACCACGACCAGGCGGCGGGCGGACTCCAGGGAGGAGCGGACGGCGGCGGCGTCGTCGAGGGTGCGCATCACGTGGACCCCCGGAATCCCCTCGGCGCCGGGGAGGGGGCGGGCCCGGGCGCCGGTTGCGATCACCGCGGCGCCGTATTCCAGCTCCCCGCCGGACGCCAGCCGGACGGTGCGGGACCCGGCGTCGATCCCGGCCGCCGGGCTGCCCAGCCGCAGCTCAATGTTCTGCTCCTCGTAGAACTCCGGGGGGCGCAGGGCCGCGTCGGCGGGTTCCTTCTCCCCCGTCAACACTTCTTTGGAGAGGGGCGGGCGGTCATAGGGCGGGTGCGGCTCGTCGCCTGCCAGGGTGATCCGGCCCTCGTATCCGAAGCCGCGCAGCGCGGCCGCCGTGCGCAGGCCGCCGAGGGACGCCCCGACAATGACCACCGGAGGCGCAGAAGCGGAAGAACCCGGAGGGGGGGCGCTCACCCGGCGGGGCCGGGGGCCGGCTCGAGCACGCCGTCGGCGAACTCCATGAGCCAGCGCCGGTAGATGACCGTCCCCAGGTCGGCGGCCTTGACGTGCATCTCGGCGCTCAGCTCCACGGGGAGCTCCTCGGGGCGCTGGGACTCGACCACCGGGCGGTCCTGGGCGAGGATGACCCGCTGCATCCGGTCGAACTCCTCGTCGTGGTCGAACCCGTAGTTCCTGGCCATGAAGGTGAAGCACCGGGTCCTTTTGCGGCTCACCGGGGCTACGGCCACGAAGAGGATGTAGTTCTCGTCGGGGCCGGCGGTGCTGTCCAGCCACATGGCGTTGGGCATGAATACCCGGTAGCGCTTCCAGGCCTCGTAGGTCTCCCCCTCGCCCGACACCATGGCGTTCTTCGGGTTGTCGGTGTATTCGAGGAAGGGGCCGGCGGTGATGCGTATCTCGCCGCCCAGCCGGTAGGCCTCGTAGTCGGCGATCACCGGATTGTCCCGGTCGCCGAGGATGCCGTGGTGGACGTGGGCGAAATGCGAGAAGTCGAAGTAGTTCTCCAGGCGGCGGCCCACCGAGCAGTTCCACTCGTAGGGTTCCCAGTGCATGACCCGGTACGAGGGGTCGTCGAGCTCCGGCAGGACGGCGGGCGGGAAGACGGGCGCCCCGCCCGACAGGCAGGTCCACACCAGGCCGCCGGATTCGACCGCCGGGTAGACGGGGAGCTCGGCCTTCAGCTTGCCGTTCAGCTCGGGGCGGGCGGGGATGTCCACGACGGTGCCTTCCTTGTCGTAGGCCCATCCGTGGTAGGCGCACCGCAGGTAGCAGCCGTCGATGCGGCCCAGGGCCAGCGAGGAGCCCCGGTGCCGGCAGATGTCGTCGAATACGTAGGGCTTGCCGTCGAGGCGGGCGACCGCCAGGCGGGTGTCGAACAGGGTCACCTGATGGGGTTCGTCCGCCAGGTCCTCGGAGAAGGCCACCGGCTGCCAGAACCTCTTCATCTGTTCGTAGAGGCGGGCCTCGCCCGCCACGTCGAGCTGGGTGGCGCCCTGCACCTTTCCCAGATCCGTTTCGGCGTCCCCGCGGTGGAGTTTCTCGTCCACCGGGTTCAACAGAGAGGTCATCTTCCCTCCTCTCTCACTCGCAGCGCTTTTCCCGGCCGGGCCCCGGCGGCGTCAGCCGGTGCGGACGGTTATCGCCTCCACCGGACAGCATACGGCGGCGTTCTGCGCATCGCCGACCAGCTCTTCGGGGAGGTCGGGCCGCAGCACTACGACCTTGCTCTGGTCGTCGGCCACCTCGAACAGTTCGGGCGCCACCGACTCGCACATTCCGGAAACGATGCACACCGCATGATCCAGCTCTATTGTCGCCACCCCGGCCTCCGTTTCTGTTGCGGCCCCGGCGTCTGATGATAGCCGCCGCCCGGGCCTACACACCGGAAATATACCCATATGCTGCGTGCGCGGATAGGGAGCCGGAAGGCGCCCGGCATAAGCAACTGGTGGATAGCGCCGCCCGATGAGCATGGACGGCGGGGCGATGCAACCGCCGGCGGGGCAGCGAAGCCTCGGGCATTCTCTCTCTGTGATTGCATCCGCTGCCCTCGGCCGCTTGAACAGAGAAAGCACAGCACCGCGCAACCCGAACCCTCCTGTGAACCTTGGTCGAGCGCGAACCCCCTGGTCAAGCCCCTGCCCCGCCCCAAGACCCCGGCAAGAACGCGAAAAACGCCGCCCCCGCGCCCCACCTTGCGGGCCCGGCCCCCGCCGCCACCACCTTGAGATCCGGACGCGGTCGGTCAGTATCCCGGAGGATCGCGTTCGGAGGATGATCCCTGTCTCGGTCTGCGGGCCCGGCGGACCGGAGGTGCTTTCGGCTTCTTCATTATCCCCCATCGGTGTGACATGGTCAATACCCTTGTGGGGGATCCGGCGGGGTTTTTTTGTCATTTCCGTGATTTTTATAGCCTGGATCAAATATTTGGGCGGGGCGGGCGGGGCGGCGGAGGGGTAGACTGCCCGGCGGGGCAACCGGGAGGAGGATGCGGCAATGGCTGTTGCTGGCGGGTACACCGTCACCGAAGACCAGATCCGCTTCGACCGGTCTGCCGAGGAACGGCTCTACCAGGCGCTCCACCGCTTCTGGCACCCCGTCGCCTATGCGTCGCAACTAACCGACGACAAGCCGCTGGCCGCCGTCCTGCTCGGCGAGCAAATCGTCCTCACCCGCCTCGACGGACGGGTGCAGGCCTTCCGCGACCTGTGCGTCCACCGGGGCACCGCCCTCTCCCTCGGCTGGATCGAAGACAACGCCCTCCGCTGCGCCTACCACGGCTGGAAGTACGGACCCGACGGAATGTGCACCGAGATCCCCTCCCGGTTCGGAACCCGCATCCCGCCCCGGGCCCGGCTCACCCGGTACGAAGCCGCCGAGGCGGCCGGGCTCATCTGGGTTTGCCTGTCGGGGCCGCCCCGGTATCCGCTGCCCGAGTTCCCCCACCGCCGCGACCCCGAATTCCGTATCATCGAGGTCGAATCCTACGACTGGGACTGCTCCATGCCCCGGCGGATCGAGAACTACGTCGACTTCGCCCACTTCGCCTGGGTGCACGACGGCGTGCTCGGCGACCGCAGCCAACCGGAGGTGCCCGACCACGGCATAGAGCGGGCGGGCGCCGAGCTGCGCTTCGACCACCCCGGCCTGCGGCGCCTGCTGCCCGAATCGGGCGGGCCCGACCGGGCGGGGCGGGAGAAGGCGGTGGACGTCCTGATCGAATACCGGCTGTTCATGCCCAACACGGTGCTGCTCGACCATCGGATCCCGGCGCTGGGCCAGCAATACCTGCTGTTCTTCACGGTCTGCCCCACCGGGCCCAGGACCAGCCGGTGCTTCACCCTGCAGGGCCGCGACTACTCCCACGACGAAGAAACCGACCGCGAGCTGCGGGAGTTCAACGCGCTGGTCATCGGCCAGGACCTGCCCATCGTGCGGTCCCAGCGGCCGGAGGAGCTGCCCATGGACCTCTCCGCCGAGATACAGATCAAGGGCGCCGACCGGGTGGCGGTCGAGTACCGCCGCTGGCTCAGAGAGATCGCCGACGGCGTGGACGCGGCCTGAACCGCCGGGCGCGCCGGCCCCGAGGGCGGGAGGGAAGGGCGGCGGCCGGGCGGGGCCGCCGCCGCGATGAGGGCTATTCCCCTACGAAGGGAATCTCGAATTCGCCCGCCTTGACCTGTGCGAGCACCTCTTCGTACTTGGCCATGGCGTCGGCGGGGATCTCCCTGCCGAACTCGTCGTTGAGCTTCACGTAGAGCCCGTTGTCGGCCAGGCCGACCGAGTAGAACTTGGCGGGGGTGAAGGTTCCGGCCCTCACGTCCTGGGCCATTAGGCGGAAGGTCTCGGACAGGTTCCAGACCATCGACCCGAAGATGTTCTCCGGGGCGAGCGAGGACTGGTCGACCACGTATCCGAGCACCCCGCCGCCTACTTCGCGGGCGCCTTCGATGGTTCCGGCGTCCACCCCGCAGGTGACGAACATGTCGGCGCCCTGCTCCGCCTGGGCCAGGACCGCTTCCTTGGTCAGGGCCACGTCCACCCAGGAGCCGATGTAGGTGGGTATCAGGCTGGCGTCGGGGTTGACCTCCCGGGCGCCGAGGACGAAGCCTTCAAGCATGGCGTGGCATACGGGGATATCGAAACCGGCCGTGCCGCCCAGGACGCCGGTCTCGCTGACGCCGCCGGCGAGGATGCCGGCCAGGTAGCTGGCCTCGTGGAAGGGCTGGTCGTAGTCGGCCACGTTCTCGGCCGTGCCGCCGAAGCCGCCGGCCCAGGCGAAGGCCACGTCCGGGAATTCGGGCGCCACCTCCATGACCGCGTCGCCGTAGCTGAACGAGTGGGCGATGATCAGATCGAAGCCCTCGTCGAGCAGCGGGGTGAGCACCCTGCGGACGGCGGAGGTCTCGAACTCCAGCGCCTCGACCACCTCGAGGTCGATCAGTCCCTCGTCCTCGAGCGCCTTCACCCCCTCGTAACCGGCCTGGCTCCAACCCAGGTCGTTGCGGGCGGACCCGATGATGAGCGCCACCTTCACCGGCTCGTCGTCCATCGCGGCGTCGGTCGTCTCGACCTCGTCGGCCATGGCGGCGGTGGTCGGCGCCATGGTCGTCGTCGTGGCGGCGGCAGGGGCCTGCGTGGTGGTCGTGTCCGCATCTCCGCCGCAGGACGCGGCCGCGAGGCCGAGCGCGACGAACACCGCCGCCCATATGTTTCTCCGATGCCTCATTGCGATCCTCCTCTCGTTGGTTGCCGATGCTACCCCAAAAATCCTGGATTGCCACAGGTCTCGCCGAGCTAAGGACTCATCGCCTTTATATCTTCCTTGCTAATGCTCATAATAAGTCGATGTACTCGCCCTGCTTTCTCTTCTCGATTCAGATAATCTTTGTATGCCTCACGCGCGTTATTGATTAGCTCGTCATACATTACAATCCTTGCGTTTATAGCACCCAACATGTCACGGGACTCTTTCTCTCCCTTAGGAGTATCCTTCCAATCACTTAGTTCCTTACCCACAACACAGACTAATTCTATAGGTTCATTTTCTCTTCTCATTTCCTTTAGAACTTTCATCGCCGCCTTCCGGTACTTTTTGACTTGAGGTAAAATATCATCGGTACTTAGTGTTCGTGAGGCTCGTTTCAATTCAATAATAACATGCTTATTAGCGGTCGTTGAGTAAAATATATCTACCCTGTTACCCTTTTCTTCTGGTGACAAAGAACTGTAGACTGTCTGCAGAGCCTTAGATATGGGTTTCTCCATAACTACAGTGTTGGTTGCTCGCTCCCATGATGGATCAAGCAACCACAAATGCTTGAACAGATGTTCTTGAAAAGCCCGCTCTAAAGCATTTTCGTCTACAAGATTACCCAGGGTTTTGATAACTTCAAGTCTTTCTTTTGATATCTGGTAATATGAGCTTGCTTCAAGATCATCCAGCTGGGTAAATATTTCGCGTAACAAACTTAGATTATCGGTAGATATATCTTCTAGCCTATGCAATAGGTTCCTGAGTTTTAAACTCTCGAATGCGAATACACTGCCTATTAATAATTGTCGAAGTTCATCAAGATTATCTATAGGAAGTTGATATATTTTACCGAATAGCTTACCAGCGGCCTTTTTGTGGTCTGGATTTAGAGAAGAAAACCATTTTTTGATTTGGGGTATGCTCATAGCTTTCCTTCTTCCGCCTTCATTTCGTAGGTCCGTCCACTGTTGTTGTATGTATTTCAACTCATCACGAAGCTTTTCTTTCAGACTATGATATCTTGTATCCTCTTCTATGATTTTTTGCCGGCTGGTCGTAGCTATATCTTCCTTTGCATTATCATCAAGGAAATCGGCATGTATTTCTCCTATAATATACTTGCTGTATACCCCGCCCTCGCCAAACTCCTCCAAAATATCCTCTTGTGCCAACTTGCCTCGGACCATAACAACTATCTTATTTAAAGTTTCTTTTGTATCAGAATCCTTCAATTGTCCAGCCTGTTCTGCTGTCCCAATCCAACCTTCAATTTCTAATGGTTCATTATTCTGAGCTTGCTCAATCAATACTGAGCGATCTTCATTGTGTATTAATTTCCTTGCTACTTGTAAGACCTCCTTGCCCTTCTCTCCATATGTCCAAATATATTGTAATTTATCAAAATAATCACGATCTTCAATCGTAATCAGCTTATCATTTAAAACTATATTGAAGTGATGAAATTCACCAATAATACTAAACCTACGGGCAAGTCTTCGTCTTAACCATTTGTCACTACGTAATTGGCGCTTTAGGTTCGACAAAATAATCCTAGTTCCTCTATCGATCTTTACCGTTTCGGGAGAGATAGCCTCTGGTTTATATTGTTTTTCAGTGCCATCTCTCTCGCTATCTTTTATCGCGTCCTCTATCTGCTTTAGATCCATTATAAATCCATGAGGTATACCGCCTTTAATACTATGTACCTCTATTACATTAGCAATGGAGAACAAGGACAATTTTCCAATACCCTTTCGTCCCATAACGGGTCTTTTGAAACTAGGGGTCATAGCCTCACCGGGTTTTTCGCGGCGCTTGTAACCGACGCGAAGATATTTATTATTCACATCGTCTACAGTCATGCCATGACCGTCATCTTCAATAGTAATTGTTTTATTTTTCTTGTCGACCGTAATAGTCACATTCTCGGCATCGGCATCCCAAGCATTAGCTACTACTTCGGAAAGCACAGCTGGGACATTGCTATAGAGTCCGATGCCTAGGTGATTGAGAACATTGAGACTCAGGGTCATCTGGTATGGGCCTTTGCTGTTAGTCATAGTTCCTCCTCCAAATGGGAAATTATTGATCTCCCGATTGCTTCACCGATCTTGACGGGCACCGCATTGCCTATCAATCTGGCGATAGAACTGACTCGAACAGGTTCATCTTTTGCGATAAACGAATAATCACGCGGGAAGGTTTGTAACAGGGCACCTTCTCGCAATGAGATGGCGCGATCCTGTACAGGGTGTCCGAATCTACCGTTTCCAAACCCATGGAATTGGGTTGTGAGGGTTGGAGCTAGTTCATCCCAACGCATGCGTCCATATACACTCTGATAAGTCCTGCCGGTTGATCTAACATGGCAATCAGCGCGGAGTCCTGTATCCCAGTCGCGCCATGTTCCTCCGGGCTTCGAGTTACGGATGCGCTCTAGGTTTCTCCTGGACAGTCTACTAGATTTGTGCAATGGATCTGATACCGACACGCCACCGGCCTCAATTTCTTCTAGACTCTGGATGGAATCTCGAACGGTAACGAATGGTTTCTTGCTGTGAGTGGGTTTCTTGCTATGAGTAGCTGTTGTCAACTTGATATTACCAATCTTAGAGGCCAGCAACACCAGCCTTCTTCGCCGTTGTGGAACACCATATTCGGCACATCGAACTATATCGAAGTCACAGCTATAATTTGCTCTTTTTAGGGTGTACAGAAATTCATTGAATACTTCATCTGACTTTAAGCGTGGGACGTTCTCCATCGTTACTATTTCAGGCTTGATGGCAGTAATCAAATCAGCAAACGCGGAGAGCAGGTTCCAGTCCTTCTTACGCTTCCGTGCTTTGGTGGTATAGGATGAAAAGGGTTGACAAGGGGCGCATCCAGCAAGAACCCTGACGGAGTTCTCCGGAAAGAGAGACGCTACGAACTCCGGGGACAGCCTTGCGACATCCTCCTGGTAGAACTTCGCCCCGACGTTGGTTTCGAAGGGGTGTCGACAAGCCGGATCCAGGTCGATGCCTGCACTGACAGCGACGCCGGCTTGCTTCATCCCGAAGGAAAGACCGCCGGCGCCGCAGAACAGGTCGACTGCGACCGCCGCCCGGGAGTCATCTCTCGCGATGACCGAGGTCTCGGTGATCATCATCTGATCATACATAACATGTGCCTGTGACAACGGCGCGTATCCCCTCCTTCATTCCGCGTCGAGGCTGAGCGGCAAGAACTTTCGCCGAGGGCGGGGCGTTTCAGTCATCTCGGGCGCCGGCTTCCTTTTCGTAGGGGAAGCCCAGGGCCTTGGGCTGGGCGTCGTCTCTGGCCCAGGCGGTGGCCGCTACGACTACGGCGATGGTGACTATGTAGGGGAGGGCCTGGAAGAGCTCGAAGGGGACCCCGGTGCCGACGCCGCCGCCCGCGGCCTGGATCCTCAGCTGCAAGGCGTCGGTGACCCCGAACAGGAGGGCGCCGGCCATGACCCGCAGGGGGCTCCATCGCCCGAAGATGACCAGGGCGATGGCCACCCAGCCCCGCCCGGCGGTGATGTTGTCGCGGAACAGGCCCAGCTGGGCGACGATCAGCACCGCCCCGCCCAAGCCGCCCATCGCGCCGGACACCAGCAGGGCGTACCAGCGGATGCGGTCGACGTTGACGCCGGCGGCGTCGGCCGCGTCAGGACGCTCGCCCGCCGCCCGCACCGACAGGCCGAAGCGGGTGCGGTACAGGACCCACCAGACAACGCCCACCGCCAGGATGGAGAGGTAGACCAGCGCGTTCTGGTCGAACAGCACCGCCCCGATTCCGGGGATCGAACCCAGCAGCGGGATCTTCAGGGACGGGAGGGTGTCGAAGCGGGGCGGCGTGGTGGTTACCCCGAACAGCTTCTCGTAGGCCAGGGAGGTGGCGCCCCCGGCCAGCAGCACGATCACGATCCCGTTGATTACCTGCTCGGTCTTGAAGGTAACGCTGAGCAGCGCCATCAGGGCGGCCACCGCCATCCCCAGCCCGACCCCGGCGAGCACCCCGATCCAGGCCTGGCCGCTGTAGTAGGCGCCCAGGAAGGAGCCCAGCGCCCCGGAGAGCAGTATCCCCTCCAGGCTGAGGTTCAGGACGCCGGCCCGCTGGCAGAGGGCTTCGCCGACCGCGGCCAGGCCGGTGGGCATGGCGAGGCGGATGCCGGCGTTGAGCAGCGGGATCAACGCGCCCGCCCCCAGGACGGCGGCCCAGTCCATCAGCGCCTCGCCAGCCGGTCGGCCGCCAGCAGCACGATCACGAACAGGGCCTGCAGCACGAAGACCGCCGCCCGGGGCACCTGTTGGGAACGCTGGAGGATATCGCCGCCCACTGTGATGGTGGCGATGAACACAGAGGCCAGGACGATCCCGATCGGCCGCATGCGGCCCAGGAGGGCGGCGATTATGGCGGTGAATCCGTAGCCCGCATCCAGGTTGTTGTTGAGGCGGCTCTCCAGACCCAGCACCTGGGCTATGCCGGCCAGGCCCGCGAAGCCGCCCGAGATCATCATGACCTTGACGATAAGGCGGTCGGTGTCGATGCCGGCGGCGCGGGCCGCGTCCCGGTTCATCCCCAGCACCCGCACCCGGAAGCCGAAGGGGGTGCGCCCCATCGCGTACATGACGACGGGGACGCAGGCCAGGCCGATCAGCAGTCCGGCGTGAACGTCGAGGAAGGGCGTGTCGGGCAGCCGGGCGGCCGCCGGGATGAGCTTGGACTGGGGGAGGTAGTAGTCCGGGTCGCGGAGGGGTATGCGCACCAGGTAGGCCACCCCGAAGATGGCTACGTAGTTGAGCAGCAGCGAGCTGATCACCTCGTTGACCCCCCACTTGGCCTGGAACTTGCCGACGATCCAGCCCCACGCCGCGCCCGCCGCCGCGCCGACGGCCAGGGCCGCCGGGATCAGTACGGCCGGGGCCTGGACGGGCGAGAGGATGGCGAACGCCCCGCCCGCGACCGCCCCGACCACGTACTGGCCCTCGGCGCCGATGTTCCAGACCCGGCCCCGGAAGGCCATCCCGAGCCCCAGGCCGATGAGCAGCAGGGGCGTCACCTCGCCCAGCATCAGGGTGATCGTGGAAGCGGAGCCGAAGGTTCCGGTGACTATGTCCGCGTAGGCGGTGATCGGGTTGCCCCCCGCCGCGGCGATAACCCCCGCGCCGAGCAGCAGGGCGGCCAGCACCGCCGCGGCCGCATTGACCGTCGACCGGAGGCGGGCCTGCCGCCGCCCGGAACGGACGTCCGAGGGGGGCGCGGAGGCGGGGGCGGTCATCAGCCCCGGCCCCCGGGCGCGGATTCGGCCGCCGCCCCGCCCATGGCCAGGCCGATGCGGTCCCGGTCGAGCGGCGTCTCGGTCAGCCGGCCCCGGTGCATCACGTAGCAGCGGTCCGACAGGGCCATGACCTCGTCCAGGTCCGTGGAGATGAGCAGGACGGCCACGCCGTTGCGGCGCTGCTCCCGCAGCCGCTGCCAGACGAACTCTATGGCGCCGACGTCCAGCCCCCGGGTGGGCTGGGCGGCCAGGCACAGGCGGAGGTCCGCGCTCATGGCCCGGGCCAGCACCGCCCGCTGGGCGTTGCCGCCGGAGAGGGCCCCCGCCTGCTCGGCGGGCGACCGCACCGCGATCGAGAACCGTTTGATCAGCTCCGCCCCCCGGGCGGTTATCGCCCTGGAACGGAGCCGCAGCGGGCCGCCGTAGGGAGGCCGGTCGATGCGGTCCAGCACCAGGTTCTCCGCCACCGACAGCTCGCTTACCAGCCCGTACCGGTAGCGGTCGGACGGTATGTAACCCACCCCGGCCTCGAGCACCTGACGGGTAGGCGCCCCGGTCAGGCCGGCGCCGCCGAGCCGCACCGCGCCGGAGTCGGGGGTGCGCAGCCCCATGAGCGCCTCCTCGAGCTGGGACTGGCCGTTGCCCTCCACCCCGGCGATCGAGACTATCTCCCCGGCGCGGACGGCGAGGTTCACCCCTCTGAGCTCCCTCGCGCCCGAGTCGGCGGCCGCCCCGGCCTGGGGTCCGGACTCGCCGGACATGACCAGATCCTCGACCTCCAGCACCGCTTCTCGGTCGGGATGCTCCGCACCGCCCGCGCCCCGGCGGCCGCCTGCGGCGGTGAGCACCTCCACGAGCGACACGTCGCGTCCGACCATGAGGCGCGCCAGCTCGGCCGGGCCGGTCTCGGCGCGGTTCAGGGTGGCGACCCGGCCGCCCCGCCGCAGCACCGTCACCCGGTCGGCGGCGCTCATTATCTCGTCGAGGTTGTGGGAGATGATGATGATCGAGGCCCCCTGGCGGGCCATGGCGCGCAGACCCTCCAGGAACCCGTCCACCTCGCCGGCGGTGAGGGTGGCGGTGGGTTCGTCGAGGATCAGCACCCGGGCCTTGCGGTAGAGGGCCCGCAGTATCTCGGCCCGCTGCTGCTCCCCCACCGACAGCTGCCAGACGAAGGCGCCGGGGGGCACTTCGAGCCCGTACCGCTCGCCGAGGGCCTCGATCTCGGCGCCGACCCGGCCGAGGTCGGGCAGGCGCACACGCCGCCCGCCGACCTGGCCGAGGATGATGTTCTCCGCCACCGTGAGGCGCGGCACCAGCTTGAAGTGCTGGTGGACCATGCCGATCCCCCGGTCGATGGCGTCCTGCGGGGAACGGAACCGGGCGGGGCGGCCCTCGACCTCGATGTCCCCGGAGTCGGGGCGGGTCAGCCCGGAGAGGACGTTCATCAGGGTGGTCTTGCCGGCGCCGTTCTCCCCCAGCAGGGCGTGTATCTCGCCCCGCCGGAGGTCGAAGTCGACCTCGTCCACCGCGACCAGCCGGCCGAACCGCTTGGAAACGCCGCGCATCGCAACCGCCGTGTCTCGATCGGATGCTGCTGTCATGAACACCTCGGCCCCCGGGGGCAACCCGGCGGTGGTCCAGCTTCGTCCGGTTAGCCTACCCCGGCTCGATCCTCCCGTTGGCGATCTCCAGCAGCCACCGCCGGTATTCGAGGGTGCCCAGGTCGGCGCTCTTGACGTGCATCTCGGCGGCCAGGTCGGCGGGGAGCTCCTCGGGCCGCTGGGATTCGACGATGGGGCGGTCCTGGTCGGTGACCATCTGGGCGAACGCCCGGAAGTCCTCGTCGCTGCCCGGGTAGTTCCGGCCCACGTAGGTGAAGCAGCGGCAGCGCTTGCGGCCGACCGGCGCCACGGCCACCCACAGCACGTAGTCCTCCGCCGCCCCGGCGGCGCTGTTCAGCTTCATGGCGTTGGGCAGGAACACCCGGTAATCCTTCATGGCCTCGTAGGTGTCGCCCGTATCGGAACCGGGGTTGTTCTTCACGTTGTCGGTGAACTCGACGAACGGCCCGGCCGTGAACCGGAGCTCCCCTCCGACCCGCGCCACTTCGTAGTCCTCGATGCGGGGTTGGCTGCTGTCTCCCAGGATCCCGTCGTGCACCCAGGCGAAGTGGGAGAAATCGAAGTAGTTCTCCAGGCGGCGGCCCACAGAGCAGTCCCATTCGTAGATGTCGAGATGAATGAACGTGTAGGACGGGTCGTCGAACTCGGGGATGGCCGGCGCCGGGAACTTGGGGTCGTCGCCCAGCGCGGTGTAGATCAGCCCCGACGTCTCCACCGTGGGGTAGGAAGGCAGCCGGACGTTGGCGAAGGCGGGCGACAGCTCCTCGCGGGCGGGCACCCTGGTAACCCGGCCCTCGGCGTCGTAGGTCCAACCGTGGTAGGGGCAACGGAGCTCGCATCCGTCGATCACCTTGCCGAGGGAGAGGGCCGAGCCCCGATGTCGGCAGAGGTCCTCGAACACGCGGGGCGCCCCGTCGAGCCGCACCACCACCAGGCGCTCCCCGAACAGCGTGAACCCCTGCGGTTCATCCCCCAGCTCGTCGGAGTAGGCGACCGGGAACCAGAAGTTCTCCCGCATCTGGTCGTAGAGCCGTTCCTCGGCGGCTACATCCAGATAGTCGCTCGCCGCTCCGGCGGGCAATGTCTCGACCATCCCGGCGTCCTTCCTATCCGCTCCCCGGCCTATCCGCTCCTCCGGCCTTTGACTCCCCAGGCCGAGCAGACCGCCTTGACGATGTTCTGGTATCCGGTGCACCGGCACAGGTTGCCGGAGAGCAGCTCCACAACCTGCTCGGGTTCCCGGTAGTCGGCGGGGTCAACGCTTTCGAGCGTCATCAGGAAACCGGCGGTGCAGAAGCCGCACTGCATGGCGTGGTTGTCGTGGAAGGCCTGCTGCATGGGGGTGAGCTCCCCGTCGGCGGAGGCCAGGTCTTCCACGGTCCTGACGGTGCTTCCGTCCGCCTGGACGGCCAGGGTCGAGCAGGAGCGCACCGCGTCGCCGTCCATAATCACGGTGCAGGCGCCGCAGTAGCCGTGCTCGCAGCCCAGATGGGTGCCGGTCAAGCCGATCACGTCGCGGATGAAGTCGGAGAGCAACAACCGGGCGGGCACCCGGCGGCTCACCTCCGCCCCGTTGACCGTCAACGTCAGATCGACCTCGCGTGAGCCGTATTCGCCGGCCATCTACCCCTCCATCCCGGCGCCGCCGGAGACCGCCGCCCGGACGGCCCTCACCAGGAGGGCGCCCAGCGCCTCCCGGCGATATTCGGAGTCGGCGTGAACGTCCTCCACCGCGTCGGCGGCGTCCTCGTAGGCCGCCTCGTACAGTTCTTCCTCCGCCGCCCCGGTGCGGAACCCCCGGACGGCCGCCTCGGCCGCGGCCAGCCGGTTCGGACGGCCGTTCACCCCGAAGCCGACCAGACGGGCTCCGGCGACCGCTCCGCCCTCGACGGCGAAGGAGGCCGCCAGCCCGGCGACGGCGAAGTCGCCCGACCGGCGGGCGATCTCGTCGACCGTCGTAACCGTCCCCGGCGGCTCGGCGGGAAAGAAAACCCCGGTGATGATCTCCGACGGTTCGAGGCCGGTCCAATAGGGCCCCAGGTAGAAACCGTCCGCATCGGCTGTCCGCTCCCCCGCCGGGCCCCGGATCGTCAGCCGGGCGCCGGCCGCCATGGCCAGGGCGGGAAGCTCCGCCGCGGGGTCGGCGTGGGCCAGGCTGCCGCAGACGGTTCCCCGGTTGCGGATCTGGAGGTGCCCCACCAGGCGCAGGGCCCGGCGCAGGCCGGGAACCGCCGCCGCCTCTTTGGAGTTCATGACCCGGCTCTGGGTGACGGCGGCGCCGATCGATACGCCGTCCGGGCCGGCTTCCAGGCCGTCGAGGCCCGCCGCGCCCCGGATGTCGACCAGGAGGGAGGGCTGGGAGAGTCGGAAGTTCATGGAGGGGATCAGGCTCTGGCCGCCCGCCAGCACCTTCGCCGAATCGGACGAGGACAGGGCCGCCGCCGCCTCGTCCACGGTCGAGGGCCGGCAGTAGTCGAAGGGCGCCGGTTTCATGATCCGCCCCCCCGGGCGGCTGCTTCCCGCAGGGCCCGGCGGACCGAGTTGGGTGTAACCGGCGTAGCGGTTATCTCCACCCCGAACTCGGCCAAGGCGTCCGACACCGCTCCGGCCACCACTGCGGGCGGGCCGATGGTGCCCCCCTCGCCGCACCCCTTGACGCCCAGCGGCTGTTCGGGGGCGGGGGTCTCGAAGTGCTCGACGGTCATCTCCGGCACCTCCGAGCAGGTGGGGTACAGGTACTCCATGAAGGAGGCGAACCGGGGCTGGGCCGTGTCGGGGTCGTACTGGAAGTGCTCGTACATGGCCCCGGCGACCCCCTGGGCGACGGCGCCGTGCACCTGGCCGTCGATGATCATCGGGTTGATCATGGTCCCGCAGTCGTGCACCACCGCATAATCTTCGATGCGGATCTCGCCGGTGCTGAGGCGCACGCTCACCACCCCGGCGTGGGCGCCGTTGGACCAGGCGGCGGCGGCGTTGACCTTGCCGTCGGCGCCGGGGAGGTGTTCGAGGTCGGGCGGCTCGAAGCAGCCGGACATCTCCAGGCCGGGTTCCATGCCCTTGGGCAGGTCCACGGTGCGCACCCAGGCGGCGGTGGCCACCTTCGACCAGCTCACCGCCGGGGCGTCGCTTCCGGCCACGTGGAAGGCGCCGTCGGTGATGATCACGTCCGCCTCCGCCGCCTCCAGCATGTGGGCGGCGATCTCCCGCGCCTTGACCAGCACCCGGTCGGAGGCCATGAGGATGGAGCCGGTCATGACCACCGCCCCGCGGCTCCCCCAGGCCCCCAGGCCGTAGGGCGACCGGTCGGTGTCGCCCATCACCACCGTCACGTCGTCGGGGTCCACCCCCAGCGCTTCGGCCACCAGCTGGGCGGCGGTGGTCACGGCCCCCTGGCCCAGCTCGGTGTTGCCGAGGGCTGCCCGGACGTTGCCGTCGGGGTCGACCCGGACGGTGGCCGAGTCGTATCCGGCCCAGTGGCCGGTGGTGAGATGATAGGTGGGGGTGGTGGGCTCCACGTAGTTGGTGTAGCCGACGCCCACCCGGACATCGGGGTCGCCGGCGTAACGCTGCGCCGCCGCCCGGCGGGAAGCCTCGATGAGCTCGACGACCCGCTCGAAGCCCTTGGCGTGGGACCCGGAGTCGACCTTGCCTCCGCCGTGCATGATGTAGGGCATCTGGTCCTCTTGCAGGATCATGCGGCGGCGGATCTCTACCCGGTCGGTCCCCGTCAGGCGGGCCACCCGATCGATGATCCGCTCCATGACGAACATGCCCTCCGGCACCCCGAACCCCCGGTAGGCCCCGCTGGGGGTCTTGTTGGTTACCACGCAGACCGGGCGCACTTCCATGTTGGGGAAGTCGTAGCCGCCGGTGATGCAGCCGGCGGTGACGAACACCGGGGCGGTGCCCGGCATGAAGATCTCGCCCGACCCCACATCGCAGTAGGCGATGCATCGGACGGCCCGGATGGTGCCGTCGTCGTCGTAGGCCGCCTCCACGTCGTGGCGCTGATCCCGGGCATGCACCGCCGAGACGAGGTGCTCGAAGCGGTCCTCGATCCAACGCACGGGCCGCCCGATCTGGCGGGCGATCCAGGCCGTCACGATGTCCTCCGGGTACTGGTGGGTCTTGGTGCCGAACCCGCCCCCGATGGCCGGATGGATGACCCGCACCTGCGGTTCGGGGACGCCCAGCATCATGGCGAGGGTGCTGCGGACGATGTGGGGGCTCTGCGTGGACGACCACACCGTGAGCTGGCCGTCCACCACGTCGGCCACCACCCCCCGGCATTCCAGGGGGAGGCCGGTCTGCCGCTGGCTGATGTAGGTCTCGGTGAAGGTGCGGTCGGCCTCGGCGAAGGCTCGGGTCACTTCGGGATTTTCGGCCGGGAAGTCGACCAGGCGGTTGTCCGGCCAGTCGTCGTACAGCCTGGGGGCGTCCTCGGCCAGCGCCTGGTCCAGGTCGGCGACGGAGGGAAGGGGCTCGAACTCGGTGGAGGCGGATACCAGGGCGGCGGCGTCCTCGGCGATGTAGCGGTCATCGGCCACCACCGCCGCGTAGGGGGACCCCACGTAGCGGACCCGGTCCTCGGCCAGGGGGCGCTGGCCGACCGGCCGGATGTACTGGATGGTGTGGGGGAACGAACCCACGTCCGTTAGGTCGGCGGCGGTGAAGACGGCGTGGACGCCGGGGAGGGCCAGGGCGGGGGCGGGGTCGATGGAGCGGATGAGGGCGTGGGCCTCGGGGCTGCGGACGAAGGCAACCTCGAGCATGCCGGGGAGCTTCAGGTCCGCTGCGTAACGCTGCCGGCCTGTCAAAGGAGAGAAGTCCTCCCGGCGGGGGACGGCCCTTCCGATGTGGCCGGCCCGATGGCGGATCATCGGGTTTATATGCGTTGTCTGCGCTGTCATCTCGTCCACCTGCTCTCCAACCCGATCCCTCGGCCGGCGGTATTCACAGCCCTCTACTTCCGGCTCCTTCGTCCGGAGCGATTATTGATGAAATCTATCATAACACATGCCGCGCCGCCGTATGCATCCCGCGCCGCGCCGGAGCAGGAAGGCTACCGCTCGCCCCGGTGGTAGGGGATGGCAAGGGAGAGGGGCGAGCGGGAACGGCTCCGGTTCAGCACCAGCGCGACGATCGTGAGCACGAAGGGGAGGGCCAGGAAGACCTGGTAGTCGTCGCCGAAGAAGGGAAGCCGGAAGCCGACCGCCTGGAGGGAAAGCTGCAGGGCGTCGATGAAACCGAAGAAGAGCGACCCCCAGAGCACCCAGGAGGCGCGCCAGTTGCCGAAGATCACGATCGCCAGCGCGATCCAGCCGCGCCCCGCCGCGATGTCGGGAAAGAACAGCCCGGTGGAAGCCAGCGACAGGAACACACCCCCCAGAGCGGCCATTACCCCGCCGAAGACGACCGCGACATACTGGCGGGGAACGATGTTGATCCCTCTCATGTCGCAGGCTTCGGGGTTGTGGCCGATGCTGCGCAGTTCCAGCCCGTACCTGGTCTTGGTGAGGAAGATCCACACCACCGGGACCATCAGGATGGCGAAGTAGGTCAGCCAGTGCTGGGCGAAGAGCACGTCGCCCAGGAAGGGGATCCGGGACAGGCCGGGGATGGTTGCGAACTCGAACGTGTCGACGTTCGGAACGTCGAGGCTGGAACCGGACTCGAATACGGTTCGGAACCAGAAAAAGGCCAGCCCGACGCCGAGAATGTTCAGGGCTAAGCCGGCGACTATCTGATTCACCTTCACGGTTACCGTCATCAGCGCCATGATCAGGGAGAGTCCGGCCCCGGCAACCGCGGCGGCCAGCAGCCCCAGCCACAGGTTGTCGGACCGCGAGGTGATCAGAAAGCCCGCAAAGGCGCCCATGGTCATGGTTCCTTCGAGGCTCAGGTTAAGGATGCCGCTGCTCTCCGCCACCAGCTCGCCCAACGCGGCCAGCAGGAGCGGGGTGGCGATGCGCACGGTGCTCACCAGGACGCCCAATACGAAGGCCGAGGTCAGGATGTCATCCATGAGCGGAGGAGGGTCTCACTATCCGATACCGGGCGGCCACCGCGGCCAGCAGCACCAGGATAAGGGTAATCCCTTCGATCACCTGGACGAGGGCGGCCGGAATGCCGGTGGTTACCTGCACCGCGGTCGCCCCGTTGACCAGCGCCCCGAAGGCGACCGCGGTTACCACCACCCCCAAGGGGTGGAGGCGCGCCACCAGCGCGATGATGATGCCGGTGAAACCGACGCCCACCGCGATGTCCAGCTGGAGCCGGTGATGGAGGCCCAGCAGCTCGCCCGCCCCCCCCAGCCCGGCGACGGCGCCGCTGATCGCCATCACCGCGATGATCACCATGCCCACGTTGGCGCCCTTGTAACGGGCGGCGACCGGGTTGGCGCCCATGCCCCTTATCTCGTAACCGAGGGAGGTCTTGCGCAGCACGAAGTAGACCACAGCGGCGGTCAGCACCGCTATCGCGAACCCCCAATGGAGCCGGCTGCCCTGGAAAAACCGGGGCAGGAAGGTGACGTCCGCCATCCGTTCGGTCTGGTAGTAGAAGGTGTCGGGCGACCTCCAGGGACCGGCCAGCAGCCAGGACAGGACGAAGAACATGACGAAGTTGAGCATCACGGTGGTCAGGATCTCGTTGGTCTTGTACAGGGCCTTCAGCACGCTGGCGATCGAAGCCCAGAGCGCGCCGGCCAGGGCGGCCCCCAGAAACATGAACACGAAGAGCAGCGGCGCGGGGCGCAGGTCGGGCATTAGGTCCGAAACCCACCAGGCGCCCGCCATCCCGGCGTAGAGCTGGCCTTCGCCGCCGATGTTCCAGATGGCGGCCCGGAAGGCGACCGCCGCCGCCAGACCGGTCATGATCAGGGGGGTGGACTGCACCAGGGTCTCCAGCGCCGAGTTCCAGGTGCCGAAGGCGCCGTCGTACATGCTGCGGAAGGCCTCCACCACGCCCGCGCCTGCCAGGGCCACGAGCAAGCCGCCCGCCAGCACGGAGGCCGCGACGGCGGCAACCACCGCGGTGAACTCCCGGAGCGGGCTGGTGTAGAGGCGGCGCTCGAGACGCCAGCCGCCCGGCTGCATCAGCAAGGAGCGGGGAGGGGGCTGCTCGGGGGGCGCCGACGTCCGGGGCTGATCGCTCATCCGCTCATCCCGCTCCTCCGGCGGCCGCCGCTCCGGCCGCGGCCGGCTCGGAGGTGATCCCGGCCATCCAGAGGCCGATCTCCTGGAGATCCGTATCGCCGGGCCGGGCCTCGGCCATGATCCGGCCCTCGTATATGACGGCGATCCGGTCGGACAGGTTGAAAATCTCGTCGAGGTCCTCGGACATCAGGAGCACGCCGGCGCCGTTGTCCCGCTCCTGGATCAAACGGCGGCGCACGTACTCGGCGGCGCCGATGTCGAGGCCCCGGGTCGGCTGGTGGACCACCAACAGCTTGGGCGTCCTGGACAGCTCGCGGGCCATGATGACCTTCTGCAGGTTGCCTCCCGAGAGGGTCCGGGTCACGTGGGAAGCGGAGGGGGTCATGATCTCGAACTCGTCAATCGACTGCCTGGCGAAGTCGTCCACCGGCCTGCGCCTCAGCACCCCCCAGGATGCGTACGGCCGGGAGCGGTGGCGTCCGAGGATGAGGTTCTCCTTCACCCGGAAGTCCATGACCAGCCCCTGGCGGATCCGGTCTCCCGGAACGCTGGCCACCCCCAAGGCGGCGATCTTGCGGGCGGACAGGCCGGCGACGGACCGCCCGCCCAGCCGGATATCCCCGGACTCCGGCGCCCGGATCCCCACCAGGGCGTCGAACAGGGCGTTCTGGCCGTTGCCGGACACTCCGGCGATGCCCAGTATCTCCCCTTCCCGGACCGTGAGCGAAAGGCCTTCCAAGGAGCCGCGGCCCGATTCGCTCTCCAGGTAGACGTCGTCCACCTCCAGCAGCGGATTCCCCGGAGTCCCGCCCTCGTTCTCGACGGTGAAAACCACGTCCCGCCCCACCATCATCCGCGCCAGATCCTGGCGGGTGACATCGGCTGTGTTTACGGTGTCCACCACCTTGCCGCGCCGGAGCACGGTTACCCGGTCGGAAATCTCCATCACCTCGTTGAGCTTGTGGGTGATGAGGATGACGGTGAGGCCCTCTGCGCGCATCTGGCGCAGGATGCGGAACAGCTGATCCACGCCCTGCGGGGTCAGCACCGCGGTGGGTTCGTCGAGGATCAGTACCTCCAGCCCGAAGTAGAGGGTCTTGAATATCTCTATCCATTGCTGCTCGCCCACCGACAGCCGGCCCACCTCGGCGTCGGGGTCGATCCGCACGTCGTAGTCGTCGAACAGCTCCTGCAGGCGGCGGCGCGCCTCTCCCATGTCCAACCACTGTTTGGCGTGGGTCCCGATGATCACGTTCTCTATGACCGACATGGGGGGCACGAACTCGAAGTGCTGGTGCACCATGCCGATCCCCGCCCCGATGGCGTCCTTGGGGGACGACATTTCCAGGGGCTCCCCCTTGAGGTAGAGGGACCCCTCGTCGGGGTGGTGGACGCCGTAGAGGATGTCGGCGAGGGTGGTCTTGCCGGCCCCGTTCTCACCCAGCAGGCAGTGGATCTCCCCTTGGCGGACGGCCACGCTCACCGCATCGTTGGCCAGCACCCCGGGGAAGTGCTTGCTTACCCCGTCGACCTCGAGGATCACGCTCCCGGCGGCGGACTGTTCGGTCATCGGGCCACCTTTCACTCCACCGGCCCCTCGTCGAGCTCCACCCTCAGCCGGCCGGCGATGATATCCTCGCGGGTTTCCTCCACCGCGATCCTGACCTCGACCGGCACCTGATCGCTGATCTCCCCGATGTCCGACCCGCCGTCGGCCATCGAATAAACGATGCTCTCCATCGGGGCGTCGTAGGGCCGGCCTTCCGCGCGGTGGTCCCACCACGCGTCGAGGACGGTCCGGAAGGCCGGATCCCACACCGCCGCCGAGCTGGTGAGCACCTGGGGAACAAACCCCAGCTGGTCGGCGAAGTGGCCGAACGTATACACGCCTTCCGCCTCCGACACCGCTTCGAAGACGCCGAAGCTCTCGGCGTACACCATGTCGGAACCGGCCGCGATCTGGGCGGCCGCCGATTCCTCGGCCTTGGCGGGATCGAACCAGCTCTCGATGTAGGTGATGGTGTGCTTTACGTCGGGGTTGACCGACCGCGCCCCCGCTATCCAGGCGTTCAAAGGGGCGTTCACGTTGGGAAAGGGGAAGGCGGCCACCGCGCTGATGCGGTCGGTCTCGGTCATCGCCCCGGCGATTATCCCGGCCAGGTAGGCCGGTTCATGGACGGACGCGTCGATCCAGTAGGCGTTGCCGCCCACCGGTTCGTTGTCCGGGCCGGAGAACACGAAGGCAATGTCGGGGTAGTCGTCGTTGACCGCGTCGACCGCGTCCGAGTAGGCGCCGTGGCCGATGATCATCTCGTACTTTCCGCCGGAGGCCAGCTCGCGGATCACCCGCTCGCCGTCGGCGTAGGAGATGTTCTCGATCACGTCCAAGGTGATGTCCAGGCCGTTGAGCCGCAGCTCGATCGCCAGGTCGATGGTGTCTATCAGCGTTGCGTACCAGGGTTCTTCGCGCACCGAGACCATGAGCATGACGATGTCCAGATCGGTCAATGCATCGGGGGCTTCCTCGGCGGCGGCCGCCTGAGTGACAACGGTCTGGGTCACTGCGGTCGGCGCGTCTCCGCCTCCGCAGGCCGCCGCCAGGGCGATCACCGCCGCCGCCGGGATCAGCCACCGTGTCTCCGCCGGCCTGTAGATGACGCCCGCCTCCCTGTCTTCCGGACCGCCGCCGCTCCTTGCGCGCCGGCAACGGAAGCCCTCCGACCGCGGTTCCATCGCGGTTTCGTGTACGGGGAAGAGCAGCCGGCAGCTTCTCACTTCGGGGGCTTTCCTGCATGCTCTTTCCCGGGTCCTGTGCGGCGGCGCTACTCGATGGGCCCCTCGTCGAACGACACCGTCAGCTCGCCGCTGAGGATCTGGTCCCTGGCTTCTTCCACCGCCGCTCGTACGTCGGCGGGGATCAGGTCTTCGTTCAGGGTTCCGATGTCCGACCCGCCGTCCTCCATGTAGAAGATGATCCGTTCCATCGGGGCGTCGTAGGGGGTTCCTTCCGTCTGATACGCCCACCAGGCGTCTACCACCGTCATGAAAGCCGGATCCCAGAGGGCCACCGGACCGGTGAGCACCACGTCCGGCGCGAACCCCACCTGATCGGAGAAGTGTCCGAAGGCGTACACCCCGTCGGCTTCCTGGACCGCCTCGTAGGGGCCGAAGCGCTCGGCGTAGACCATGTCGGAGCCGGCCGAGATCTGGGCGGCGGCCGATTCCTTGGCCGTAGCCGGATCGAACCAGCTCTCGATGTAGGTAACCGAAGCCTCGATATCGGGATTGACCGACCGGGCGCCGGCCACCCAGGCGTTGAGCGGGCCGTTCACGTTCGGGAACGGGAAAGCCGCCACCGCGCTGATCTGGTTGGTCTCGGTCATCATGCCCGCCGCGATCCCGGCCAGATAGGCGGGCTCATGGATGAAAACATCTAGCCAGAAGCCGTTGCCGCCCACCGGTTCGTTGCCCGAACCGGAGAACACGAAGGCAATGCCGGGGTAGTCGTCGTTGACCGCGTCGACCGCGTCCGAGTAGGTGCTGTGGGCGATGATCATCTCGTGCCCGCCGGCGGCGGCAAGCTCGCGGATCACCCGCTCACCGTCGGCGTAGGCGATGTTCTCGATTACATCCAGGTTGATGTCGAGATCGTACGGCCTGGCTTCCACCGCCCGGTTGATGCTGTCGATCATCGTGGCGTACCACGGCTCTTCTTTCACCCCGAGCAGGATCATGGCGATGTTCAGCTCGGTCGGCGCCGTCATCTCCGCCGCCGCGGTGGTCGGCGGGGCGGTGGTGTCCGCGGCCTGGGCCGCGGCGGGCGCCGCCGTGGTGGTGGTCTCCTCGGCGCCGCCGCCGCAGGCCGCCGCCGCCATCGCCAGAGCAAGCGCAACCGGGGCGAACCACCCTCGGTTCCTGACTTTCTTCATCACGGCTTCCCTCCTCCGTGTTTGTTTGTCTTTGCCGCAGGGTCGATCCAAGAGGATGGGCGCCGTGCGGACCGCTGTGCCGGAACCTTACATACTCGATAGGCTCGACGGGCCGTCGTTCTGCCTCCTGCTATCGGCTCGACAGCACCGGCTTGCCCAAGATCCGGTAGGGCGGCCACCAGCGTTCCCGGCCCAGGTCCTCGACGATCACGTTGGCGGCGTTGTAACCGGGGCCGAAGTGGATCGAACCCCCCGGATGGCAGGCAGATCCGCACAGATACAGGCCGTCGATCGGGGTGCGGTAGCCGCTCGCCTCCGGGAAGGGGCGGGTGTAACCCCACTGGTTGTTGGTGTAGGCGCCCTGCCGGCATCCGCCGCCGACCATGTTGATGATCCGGTTCTGGATGTCGTCCGGCGTGTAGGCGTAGGTGGCCAGCATGTTGTCGCCGGTCAGGTTGGGCGCGTACTCGGCCCAGCGGGCCCGCATCCGCTCGAGCAGCTCGTCCTTGATGTCGTCGTAGGTCTTGGCGCCGTTCTCCAGTTTGTCGGCCGGGGGCCCGAACTGCCAGAACAGCAGGGTGTGCTTGCCCTCCGGAGCGTAGGAGGGGTCGATCATCGTATGGCAGCAGGCGTCGCCGCCCAGCGCCGAGGGGATCTTTCCCCGGCCGATCTCCTCCCAGTGCTTGTCGAGCTCGGCCAGGGTGTTGACCCCGAAGAAGATGGCCAGGCCCTTGTTGGCCTCCTCCGAGTACTTGGCCGAGTAGTCGGGCGCTACCTCGGAGGCGGCGTGGAAGCCGAACAGGGCGGTGTGGAACTCGATCTCCCAGTCCCGGCAGCGCTGGGCGATCTCGGATGAGATGTGCTCCTCCCCCACCATCTGCAGGAAGGTGGCCGGCGGGTCGACGGCCGACGCCACGAACTTCTCGGCGCGGAAGGAGCGCCCGTCCGACAGGGTCACGCCGACCGCCCGGCCTCCCTCGATGTCGATCTTGTCCACGTGCGCCCCGGTGAGGATGATCCCGCCGTGGGCGTGGAAGAAGGCGGCCAGCGAGCGGGCTATCTGGTGGGTGCCGCCGCGCACGATGCTCAGGCGGGGCGAGGCGGCGTAGCGGAGGAAGAAGTCGCCCACTCCGGCGGCGAAGTCCGGCATGCCCCGGACGCAGGCGTTCATGGCCATCCAGGTCTTCAGCCGGTCGCTCTCGTAGAGCTCGTCCATGGCTTCCCGTCCGGTCATGCCGCACAGCCGCTGGTACTCGGCCCGGTCGGCGTCCCCCAGCCCCGCCCCCCGCTCGGACGTGGGCTTGGGGGGCGCGTAGAACTCCTCCTCCACCTTGGTGAGGAAGCGGTGGTACACGTCTTCCATGGCGTCGAGGTCGGACTTGGGGATCAGGCCCTTGAACTGCCGGTAGGTGCGCTGCGGGTCGTCGGTGTAGGTGAGCAGCTCGGCGCCGTCCTCGAACAGGTAGGCCCGCTCTACCTCGCCCCGCATCAGCTCGAGGCCGTAGCGGTGCAGCTCGAAGTCCTGGTGGGGAGGGCCGTAGGACCAGATGAAGTTGGCGTGCAGGTTGTGGTAGAAGCCGGGCTTGGTCACCTCCTCGGTGATGGTGGCGCCCCCGTACGCCATCCGCCGCTCGAGCACCAGCATCCGCAGGCCCTGCTTGGCCATGTAGCCGCCCAGGGTGAGGCCGTTGTAACCGCCGCCTACGATGATGCCGTCAAAAGTCCCGTCCGCCACGCGCCCTCCGTTTCCTCACTTCGACTTCTCCGAATATTGATTATATCTATGCCGCCTGTCAAGCCGCCGCTTGCAAGACCGTTGATCTCGCGAAGGATAAAACAGACCGGCTAACCTGAGCATGCCCTACACGGGAGGAAGGTCCGCAACATGGCGGCAACCCGGTTTCGGGCGGCGCTCGCGGCAACGGCCGCCCTGGCGGCGCTTCTGGCAACTCCCCACACCGCGCGTGCGTGTTCCTGCATGCCCGCCGACCTGGCCGATTACGCCGATGAGGTAACGGTGGCCTTCACCGGGCGCCAGATCGAGCGGATCCCGCTCCCCGACACACCCGGATGGGTGTCGACAGCCTTGGTGCTCGAAGTCTACCGGGTGTACAAAGGGCGGGCCGGTCCTCGCATCGAGGTTCGCACCGGGCCCGAGGCCGGCACCTGCGGCATATCCTTCGGCGGGGAGAGCATCGTCGGGGTGGCGGCGTTCGGGGAAGAAGGCGGCCTCACAGTGCATTTGTGCGGATCGAGTGTCTCCATCGGCGAGCTCGAAGAGGTGTTCGGACCCGGATACCCGCCGGACGAAACGATCACCCTTCCGGGCGCAGCCCCAGAGGAAACGAACAACTTTCCGGCCGCGGCGGCCGCCGCCGCGGGTTTGTCGATCCTGGCCGCCGGAGCGTTCGCGTTGCATCGCCTGAGGAGGCGGCCCGGCAAAGAGTGATCCGGCGCCGGCCGATTCTCGGCGGCGCGGGGCGTTCAGTGGAAGCCGGAACCGCCGTTCACCCAGATGTTCTGGCCGGTTACGAAGTCCGACCAGGGGCTGACCAGGTAGAGGAGGGTGCCGACCATGTCGTCGGGCACCTGGGTGCGCTTGAAGGCGCGGCGGGCGGTGATGAGGCCGTCTATCTCGGGTTGCTTAGCCGCGTACGCCTCGTCATGGGGTATGTAGTCGGGGGTCAGCGTGTTGACCGAGATGCCGTCGGCGCCCATCTCACGGGCCAGGGAACGGGTGAGTCCCCAGATGGCCGCCTTCGACGCCACGTAATGGAGGAACCCCGGGGTGCCGTCGTTCACGGTCATCGAGGCGATGTTGACGATCTTGCCGCTCCCCTGCGCCCGCATGTAGGGCGACACCGCCCGGGCGCACAGCCACGGCCCCTTGACGTTCACCGCGAAGCACAGGTCCCACTCGTCCGGCGGGATGTCCTCCATCGGACCCTGGGTGGCCGACAGGTAGAAGGCGGCGTTGTTGACCAGGGCGTCGATCTTCCCGAACCGGTCATAGGCGGCCTTCGCCATCGCCTCGGCGGAGGCGGGGTCGCTCACATCCGCGTGAACCGAAACGGCGCCCCCGGCGCCCAGCTCCTCGGCCTCCGCCGCCATCTCGGATCCGTCGGCGAGGTCGGCCACCACCAGAGAGGCCCCCTCACGGGCCAGCCCCCGGCAGTAGGCGCTCCCGATCCCGCCGGCGCCGCCGGTTACTATCACTGCCTGACCATCGAGCATGCCCATCGGCCGCCCTCCCTTCTTTTCGCCGGCGGGATCTCCGGTCGAGGAGGAACCCCGCGCCTTGCGGCCGGTTGCCGCTCCCGTTCTCTACTCCCCCGCAAACTCGGCCGCCAGCTCGAACAGCCAGGACCGGTAGGCCAGGGTGACGTCGTCGGCCACCTTCACGTACATCTCGGCGCTCAGCAGATCCGGCAGGTGTTCTGGCCATTGCGACTCCACCACCGGCTGATCCTGATCCAGCACCATCAGCTCGAAGTCCACCAGGAAGGCCAGATCCTCGTCGGTTCGGGCGAAGTCGGAGCCGATATGCCAGAAGTTGCGGCAGGTTGCGGGTCCGGTGGGCGATGAGACCATGTACAGGCCGTAGCGCTTGCCGTTGGGGAACACCCGCAGCAGATAGATGGTTCCGGGCAGTGACAGGTAGTACTTGTTCTCCACGGTAACGATGTCGTCTTCGATGCCGAGTATCTGCTTCATGCGCTCGTCGTTGGGCTCCTGGACGAACCGGTCGAAGCGGAGCATCTGCCCTTCCCGCCACACGGTGTGGTCCTCCACCTCCGCCTTGTCCCTGGTGCCCAGGATGTTCTCGTGCACGAACGGGAAATGGGAGAAATCTACGAAGTTCTCCAGCCGCCTGGGGGCGCTGGTGTTCCAGTCGTAGACGGGGGGCGACTGCCAATGCATGGCGGGGTCGCCCCAGTCGGCCAGACCGGGGGGGTCGCCCCACGGCTCGTCCACCAGGGACACCCAGACCAACCCGGCGCTCTCCCGGCACTCGTAGCGGACCAGGTCCACCCTCAGTATCCCGTTCAGTTCGGGGCGGGAAGGAATATCGACCAGGTTTCCCTCCATGTCGTAGGTCCAGCCGTGGTACGGGCAGTGGATGCAGCCGTCCTCGATCCACCCCAGGGAAGGCGCCGCCCCCTTGTGGCGGCATACGTCCATGAAGGCCCGCGCCTCGCCGCCGCTGCGGACGAGGAGGATGCGCTCTCCGAGCAGCCGGCCCTGCATCATCTCGCCCTCGGCAACGTCGGCGCTGTAGGCGACCGGATGCCAGAAGTGCCGCATGGCCCGGTACCATCTGGAAGATCCCTCCGGCGTGAACGGGTCCGCCAGGTCCTGCATAGTGAGCTTCGCCATCCTTACCTCCTCCCTTTTTCCGCCGAAAGCGGCGGCGGGGACATCCCGAGGGCCGTGTACCTCTCGACCGGATCAGACAAAATAGGCCCCTCCGTTGACCAGCAGACCCTGGCCGGTCACGAAGTCGGAGCCGGGCGAGCACAGATAGATGATGGTACCCACCATGTCCTCGGCCGTCTGGGTGCGCCGCAGCGCCCGGCCGGCCACCACGAAATCATCGCTGACCGCGTCGGTGGGCCGGAGGCCGGGGTTGGGGATCAGGTCGGGCGAGACGACGTTGACCGTGATCCCGTCCGGACCGAGCTCGTTGGCCAGGCATCTGGTCAGCCCCAGCAGGGCCGACTTGCTGGCCACGTAGTGGGGGAACCCGATCGTCCCCTTGTAGCAGGTGTTCGAGGCGATGTTGATGATCTTGCCGTAACCCCGGGCGGCCATATGGGGGTGGACCGCCTTGACGCACAGCCACACCCCTCGGACGTTGACCTCGAAGGTGCGGTCCCACTCCTCCACCGTCAGCTCGTCGAAGGCGCCCCGGGTGGTCTCGGAGAACATGGCGGCGTTGTTGATCAGCGCGTCGATCCGTCCGAACCGCTCCACCGCCGCCGCCGCCATCGCCTCCGTGGAAGCCTCGTCGCTCACGTCGGTGGTGAACGCCATGGCTTCGCCGCCCGAATCGGCCAGCTCCTCGACCACCGGCGACCCGTCCAGCAGATCGGCGATGACCACCTTGGCCCCCTCGGCCGACACCCCCAAGGCGTAGGCGCGCCCGATCCCCCGGGCGCCTCCGGTGATTATGATCACCCTGCCGTCGAGCATACCCACTTCAACACCTCCCGCCTCCGTAGTCTCGAACATACGATAGCATATATTACTATTATCAATAATTCACGGGGGGGGGGGAGCCGAGACGGATGACACCGGCCCCATACCGCCCGCCCCGGAATGACGACCGGCAAACGCAGTGAGTGATCTCAGTTCAGGTTATCTCTTGACCGGCACCGACCTTCGGGGCATCTATCTACGGCCAGATGCACACCCTCCATGCTGGGAATATCATCGTCGCCGTCCGCGAGCTTCAAACCAGCCCAGTCGATCAGGACCGACCTCAAATCGTCCAGAGCTTCCGCTGGAGAGCCGCCGAAACCCCAGGCGCCGTCGATGCCGGCCACGGCGGCAACCAGCCCGGCAGGGTCGTCGATGCTGCGGACTACAGCGTGCGAGACGGCTGCGTCAGCCCATTGGGCGAGCAACTTCTCGAGAACAGATCCACTGGGGACAGGCTCCGCCTCGCCGCCTTCGACAGCCGCCTCGTCGCTCCGAATCAGCAACTGCTCCCGAGCGTCGCTCGGCCAACGCCGGGGCGGCTCGGAATCAGGCCAGTTCAGGCAAACCCGGTGGTCTGAGCTGGGAGTTTCATGAAAAGGCCTACCCGCCGAATGGGTCACCTCCGCTGCCCCGTCGGATAGGGCGAGCGTGCGCCCTGCCGGCATCCGCTTGCGTTCCAAGTCCTCGTCCTTTCGTCGGCGGCCGGGCCAGAAGCCGGAGCCCTTCCTTGCCTTTAAATCACGGAATGACAAAAAAATCCCGTCAAATCCCTCACAAGGGTATTGACTATGTCACACCGATGCTGGATAATGATAGAGCCGAAGCACCTCCGGTCCGCAGCCGGCGCAGACCGTGACAGGGATCATCTTCCGAACACGATCCTCCGGGGTACTGACCGATCGCGTCCGGATTCCAGGCGGTGGAGGCGGGGGCTGGGCCCGCGAAGCGGGGCGAGGGGGCGGCGTTTTTCGCATTCTTGCCCCGGGTCCGGGGGTGGAACAGGGGCTTGACCAGGGGGTTCGGGGGATGTACGGACAGGGGATGCCTTCGCCGTTCCGTCGGCGGGCGCCGCGCGGTCGGGGTCCGCATCGGATCCGCGTCTGTGTCAAGGATTGGCCGCTTCCGGCGGCCGGACCGGGTATGTTGCCGAGGGCGGTCCGGCTGACGGATGCACTGAGCGCCGCCCCGGCGCCCTTGTATGATTGATAGAATCTATAGCGCATATGACCGATGACAGCCCGATGGGTGAACTCCTTCCGGCCTCCGAGCCGCCGGCCCCGGCGGGCTGCGATCTGTTGTTCGAAGGCGGGGTGGTGATCACCCTCGACGAGCAACGGCGGGTGATCGAAGACGGGGCGGTGGCCGCGGCGGGGGAACGCATCGCCGCGGTAGGCAGCCGCTCCGACCTGGCCCCCTACCGAGAAGGCGCCGCCCGGATCGTCGACTGCTCCGGCAAGGTGGTGATGCCCGGCCTGACCGACGGCCACACCCACCTGTTCCAGACGCTGGGCCGGAGCCTCGGCGACGGTATGACCCTGGTCCCTTGGCTGCAGGACTTCATGCTCCCCTATTCCCTCAACATGACCAGGGAAACGGCGGCGGCCGCCGTCCGGCTGGGCGCCCTCCAAGCCGCCCTGTCGGGGACCACCATGGTGGTGGACAACCATTACGCCCCCACCGATACAGAGACCACCCTGGCCGTCGCCCAGGCGGTGGAGGATGTGGGGATCAGGGGGGCTATAGCCCGGGGCGCCTTCGGGGAGATGAATCCCGGGGCCGAGCTGATGGGGGTGGAACCCCGGCTGTTCATGTGGACCGACCGCCAGGAGATTTCCATCACCGAGGAATGCATGGCCGAACGCCCGTCCGGTTCGCGGGTGGAGGTGTGGCCCTGCCCGGAGAACATCGTCTACGTCACCCCCGGCCTGATCGAGGCCTGCGCCGGGCTGGCGGAGTCGGGCGGGGTCGGCTGGCACATGCATTGCTCCGAGGTGCAGGACGAGATCGGCTTCTTCGAGGAGGTCCACTCGACCCGTCCGGTGGCGTGGCTGGAGGAGCGCGGCCTGCTCTCGGAGCGCACCACCCTCGCCCACGCCATATGGCTGGACCCCGACGAGGTGGCGGCGATGGGCGGGCGGAAGGCCACCGCCGTGCACAATCCGGTCTCCAACCAGTATCTGGCGTCCGGCGTCTTCCATCTCCGCCCGCTGCAGGCGGCGGGCGCCAATGTGGCCCTCGGAAGCGACGGCGCGGCGGTGGCGGGCCAGGACATGTTCGAGGCCATGAAGACCGGGACCCTCATGCACCGGGTCGCCGCCCTCGACCCCACCGCCGCCTCGGTGGAACAGTTCCTGGAGCTGGCCGCCCTGGGAGGCGCGGCCATGGCCGGAGGAGGCCGGGGCTCGCTGGCCCCCGGCCAGGCCGCCGACCTGGTGGTGCTGGACGTTGACCGGGTGCGGCACACCCCGTGGAACCGTCCGGCGGCGTCGGTGGTGCATTCGGGACGGGCGGACGACGTGGAGATGGTTACGGTGGCGGGCGAGATCATCGTAGAAGGGGGCCGATCCACCCGGGTGGACGAGGACGAGGTGCGGGCGGCGGCGTCCGAGGCCGCCCGGCGGCTGTTCGGGAAGGCCCGCCTGGCCGGCGCCGACCTGATGAAAGACTGGCAATAGACCGAGACGAGCCCCGACCGGGCTCACCCAAGGAAAGGAGAACATCCGTGCTGACATCCGAGGTGCGACACGGTTACGCGACCGGAGCCCAGGGAAACCGCCTGCATTTTCTCGACTACGGCGGAGAGGGGCGGACCCTTATCTGCATGCATGGCGTGATCGGCAACGCCTGGAACTGGCACGCGGTCGCGGCGGGCGTCCGCGGCCGGCGCCGGGTGCTGGCTCTCGACTTCCGAGGCTACGGCGAGAGCCAATGGTCGGCCTCTCACGACTACCGGACGGACGACCACGCGGCGGACCTGGCCGCCCTCGTCGATTCGCTCGGCGCCGATGAAGTGGACCTGATGGGTTCCTCATGGGGCGCTCTGGCGGCTATGCAGTACGCGACGGATAATCCCGGCCGGGCGGGCAAGGTGGTGGTGGTAGACGTGGAGCCGTCCTTCGCCCAGGGGGAAACCGACCTGTTCCCCCGCCCCGCCAGCCACGCCGACCACGACGAGGTAAAGGCCGGAGTGAGGATGGCCTTCCCCAACGCCCCGGACGAAATGGTGGAGCTCACGGCCGCCGCCTGCTTCGCCCCGGTGGAGGGCGGACGGCTGGCCCCCAAGCACGATCCCTTCTTCTTCGAACGGTGGCCGTTCCGGTCCGACGACCACTGGGACCGGCTGGAAAGGCTGCCCTCCACCCTCTACGTCCACGCCGCCGACAGCTTCGTAAGCGGGGAGGTGATGGCCGAAATGGCCGCCCGCACCCCCGGCGCTCGGCTGGCCGAGGTGGAGAACAGCACTCACGTCATCCCGGTGGACAACCCCTCCGGCCTGCTGGAGGCGGTGATCCCCTTCCTTTGAACCCATAGCCGGCCGCTCCGGTCCGTTTTTCGCGCTTTCGGCGCCGGGCCGCCCGTTGCCGCGGGTCCCATCCGTCCGGTAGCCGCCCGCGGGAGGGCGGCTACCGTGCCTATGGTTGATGCCCGCCGACGATCCATGACCCCGACCGGACCCGCCGCCGAGCGGTTCGTCGTCTTCGACCTGGAGACCGACGGAATGGGGGGCGGCATCATCGAGATAGGCGCGGTGCTCTGCGCCGGCGCCGAGGTGGTGGGCGAGTTCGACAGCCTGGTCAGGCCGGAAGGGGCCCTGCAGGAGGAATCGGCCCGACTCACCGGCCTCTCCGACGAGCAGCTGGGGGCCGGCCCCCCGGCCGCCGAGGTGCTGCCCCGTTTCCACGATTTTGTCGGAAGGCGCCCCCTCATCGCCCACAACGGCTTCGACTTCGACTTCCCCCGGCTCGACCGCGCTTCCCGGGCGGCGGGGCTCGATCCGCTGCCGGGCGGCCGCCTCGACACCCTCGAGCTGGCGCACCTGGTCTTCCCCCGCGCCGGAGAGGGGATGGTCAGGAACATTCTGGGCGAGAGCCCGCCGCCGGGCCGCCGGCTCGGGCAGCTCGCCGACCGGTTCGGCCTGGGGGTCGGCCGCCTCCATCGGGCGCTCAACGACGCCCGGCTGACCCATCGGGTCATGCTGGCGATGCTGGAGCTCCTCGGAAGGGGCGAACCCGCCCGCCTGCTCCAGCGGTGGGTGCTGGCGCGGGCCGGACACCCGTGGGCCCGCTTCTTCGAGGCGCCCGGCGAACCCCCCGACCTGGCGGACGCGGTCCCCCTGCTCGAACCGGCGGAGATGGGCGAGCCCACGGGGGAGTTCGACGTGCGGGCCGTGGAGGCGGCCTTCCGCCCCGGCGGAGCGTTGATGGCCGGCCGGGAGCCGAGGCCGCAGCAGGCGGACATGGCCCGGACGGCCGCCCGGGCCCTCCATGCAGGCGGACGCCATCTCATCGAGGCCCCCACCGGCACCGGCAAGACCCTGGCCTACCTGGTACCCGCCATCGAATATGCGCGCTCGTCGGGCCGGACCGTGGTGATATCCACCTACAGCCGGGTACTCCAGAACCAGATCCTCGCCGCGCTGGAGGAGCTTGAGAGCGAAATCCGCCCCTTCAACTCGATCCTGCTGAAGGGGATGAACAACTACCTGAGCCTGGAGGCGCTGGAGGCGGAGCTCGCCGAGGAGGCGGCCGGCGCCGACGAGGCCCTGGCCCTGGCGGTCGTGTGCGGCTGGGCGGCGGAGACGCCCACCGGCGACTGGGAGGATCTGCGCACCGCCGCCCTCCGAGGGCGGATAAGGCGGTTCGGCCACCTGCGCTGGAAGCTCCGGGTCGAGTCCCCGCCCGGTCCGGCGCTGAACCCGCTGGACGAGCTGGACTTCTACCGGCGGGCGAGGGATGGGCTGCGCAACGCCCACGCCGCCGTCCTGAATCACGCCCTGCTGATCTCCTCGGACTTCTGGCTGGACTACGCGGCGCATACGGTCATCGACGAGGCCCATCAGCTGGAGGACGCCGCCACCGCCGCCCTCACCGAATCGGTCGGCCTGCGCGACCTGGAACACCTGTGCGAGGCGGTGGACGACCCCGCCGGGAGGAGCGCCGTCGGGCGGCTCGAACGGGCCGTCCCCTGGCCGCAGCTGGACCAGGAAACCCGGGCGGCGGGCCGGGCCGCCCTCGACCGCCTGCGGGCGGCGGCCCGGGACCTGCGGGCCGGCCTCGGGGAGTTCGGCGGCGGCCTGATCGAGTACGTGCTGGAACACACCGGGGCGCAGCGGGCCGACATCGAGCAGCACGGGGTCTCCTATCACATCAGGGCGGGGATCGATACGGGGCGCCCCGCCTATCGGCAGGTGATCCGCCGGGCCCGGAACCTGCGGACGGCGCTCACGGAGCTGGCCGACGCCTTCAACCGGATCTCGGTGCCGGAGCGCCTGCGGGGCCGCTACCGGCGGCGCAGGCTGGAGATGGAGGTAGGCCGCCTGGGGCGGGCGGCCCGCGAGGCGGCGAAGCTGGTCGACCGGGCGGTGTGGGCGGAGGACCCGGAGGTATGGATCGCCATCGCCGACCTGCGCCTGCAGGAGGGCGCCTGGTCCTGGACGCTCCGCCGGGCGCCCGCCTCGGTGGCCCCGCAGCTCGGCGAGCTGTGGCAGTCGCTGGATGCGGCGGTGCTCACCTCGGCCACCCTCGGCGTGGGGGGCAGCTTCGACTTCGTGATCAGGGCCCTCGGTCTGGGAGCGGCGGCGGCGACCCGGCTGCCCACCCCCTTCGACCGGCTGGGCGAGAACCATCTCGTCCTCTACACCGACTACCTGCCCGCGCCGCGCGGGGGGCTGATCGACGACTTCACCGCCGCCGAGGCGGCCGAGATACCGAGGCTGTTCGTGCTGACCGGCGGGCGCGGCCTGGCGCTGATGACCGCCCGGGCGCGCCTCGAGCGGGTGCGCGACCACGCCCGCCCCCACATGGAGGAGCAGGGCCTGGCGCTGCTCGCCCAGGGGGACGATTCCCCGGCCGCGCTGGTCGAGCGGATGAGGGCGGAGACCGGTTCCAGCCTGCTCGCCCTCCGCTCCTTCTGGGAGGGGATCGACATACCCGGCGAGGCGCTGAGCCTGCTGGTGATAGAGAAGGTTCCCTTCGACTCGCCCGCCGATCCGGTGGTCGGGGCCCGCATGCAGGCGCTGGAGCTCCGGGGGAGGGACCCCTTCGCCGACTATCTGGTTCCGCGGGCGGCCCTGCGCTTCACCCAGGGGGTGGGCCGGCTGATCAGGACCAACCAGGACGTGGGGGCCACGGTGGTGCTCGACAGCCGGCTCCGGCGGCCCACCCCCTACCGGGACCGGATCCGGCGCAGCCTGGTGGGGCCGCCCGCCGTCGGGGAGGTCGACTCGGCGGCGGGCTGCTACGCCGCCGTGGCCGCCCATCTCGGGATCGGGCTCGACGACCGCCTGTGGGAGCGGATAGGCGCCGTGCCCGCCGCCGACCCGTGGTCCGCGTTCCTGGACGGCCTGGCCCTGGGCGAGGAGGATCTGGCCGATCCGGAGCGCATCCGGGCGGTGTTGGAGCAGTGCCGGGAGCGGCTCGGATTCGAGGAGTGGCGGCCGGGCCAGCTCGAAACGATGGTCCGGTTCATGGGCGGCTGGGACGTGCTGGCGGTGCTGCCCACCGGGTCGGGCAAGTCGCTCACCTTCCAGCTGCCGGCGCTGTTGTCGCCCGGGGTGACCCTGGTGGTGTCGCCCCTGATCGCGCTGATGAACGACCAGGTGGACAACCTGCGGGCGCGGGGCGTCGGCTCGGTGGCGGCGGTCCACAGCGGCGTGCCGCAGGGGGAGCAGCAGGAGATACTCAGAGGGGCCGGGGAGGGCCGGTACAAACTGCTGTACCTGAGCCCCGAACGCCTCTGGAACCCGATGTTCACCCGGATGCTGGCCGGCGTCGACATCGGGCGCATCGCCGTGGACGAGGCCCATTGCATCTCGCAGTGGGGGCACGCCTTCCGCCCCGAATACTCGGCAATTCCCGAGGCGCTGCTCCGGTCGTTGGGAAAGGGCGGCCGCAAGCCCGTGCTGGCGGTGACCGCCACCGCCGCCGCCAGGGTGCAGGAGGAGATAGAGGAGCTGCTCGGCCTCGAAACCGGCGGGCCGCCCATCGCCGCCTCACCCGACCGGCCCGAGATCAGGTACTACACGGAGGATTGCGATGACTTCAAGGACCGCGACATACAGGTGCTGCGGGTGCTGGAGTCCTTTCGCGGGCAGAGCGCCGTCGTCTATGTTCCCCGGCGGCGGGATGCGGTCCGGCTGGCCGGCCTGATCCGCACCGCCGGGCACTCCGTCCGCCCCTACCACGCCGGCCTGCCCTACGAGGAGCGGATGCACGTGGAGGACGCCTTCCGCCACGGAGAGATCGACGCGGTGGCGGCGACCAAGGCCTTCGGGCTGGGCATCGACAAGCCCGACATCGCCCTGATAATCCACCTGGAGATGCCCGCCTCGATAGAGGAGTACATACAGGAGACCGGGCGGGCGGCCCGGGGCGCGGCGGCGGGGATCGGTCCGGAGACCGGCGCGGCGGTGCTGCTGGCAGCCCCGCGCGACTGCGGCATCCACAGGTATTTCATTGAAAGCGCCGCGCCCGGCCTCGCCGAGGTAGAGGAGGTGTGGAATCGGATAAAGGCGGGGGCCGAATATCTGCCGCCCCTCCCCCGAAGCCCCCGGAACCGGGACCCGGACCAGGACCGCGACAACACGGCCGCGGCGGTGCATTACCTCGCGCAGAGCGGGGCCGCCAGGCGCGGGGAGGACGTGGTGTGGCGGGGCAGGATCACGGTGGTGGACGACACGAGGGCGAAGGTCGAAGAGCTCCGGGACGAGGACCCCGGCCTGGCGGGCCGGGCGGACGCCCTGCTGGAACTGGCCGATGCGCTGGGCGAGGGTTACCACGCCGAGGCCTGGATGCGCCGGCTCGGGCGTTCGGCCTCCGGGGTGGGCGGCGACCTGCTGGAGCTCAACCGCCGACAGATACTGGGGTTCGCGCCCTTCGAGTACGCGACGGCAGTGGAGCGCCTGGCCGGCGCCGAACCGGACTGGGCGCGGATAAAGGCGGCGGCGGAGCAGCAGCGGGCCGCGGCTAAGGAGCGTTCCGACCGGGCCCGGCGCTTCGCCCGCGAGCGGGGCGTCTGCCGCCGCCGGGCGATGCTGGAGTACCTGGACGCGCCCGCCCCCGAACAGTGCGGCGGGTGCGACGCCTGTGTGGACCTGCCGAGGCCCTGGCGGGACAGCGAGATCACCCGCGAGGCGGTGATCGAAGCCCTGCCGGTGCGCCAGATCGTGCTGCGGCTGGCGGCCGACACCGCATACAGGGTCGACGGCGCCTACATAGGGCTCTCGGAGGCCAACTTCGTCCGCACCCTGGTGGGCGACGGGGGCGGCGACTATCCGCTGGGCCCGCGGGAGAGATCCCATCCGTGCTTCGGGCGGCTCGAGATACTGGGGCGGGCGAAGGCGGGCGAGGTGATAGAGGGCCTCGTAGTCGAGGGGCTGATCGCCCGGGAGGAGATGGAATACGGCGGGCGCCGCTATAAAGGGTTGGCGGCTACCGAACGGGGTGAGGCGGAGCTTTCTAGGATGGGATGAATGGCGTTCCTCCTGCCGCAGAACATCCCCAGCCGCAACGACATATCCGACCGGATGAACCTGCTGGGGCGGTCCTTGCGGGACGCGCTGGCCGACGCCGGCGACGTGACCGTCTGGCTCGAAGGGCGCGGGGCGGAAGCGCATCTGCTGGTGCTCGATCCGGCCTGCGGGATCCTGCTGCTGGAAGCCCCCCGCCCGGGCGCGTCCTCCGGTTCGGATGAGGGGCGGCTCGGCGCCGACGGAATCCGCGAAGCGGTGCGGTGCAGGCTGTCGGAACTCGAGAGCGAAGCGCGAAAACGGCGCCTGGACGACCTGCCCGCCGCCTGTGTGATTGCGCTGCCCGATCTCGAGCGGCCGGCCGCCGGGAGGAGCGGACGGGCGGACGCCGGCGAACGGACGCTGTTCCAGGACGACTTCCGGCCCGACCGGCTGCGGGCGGCCTTCAGGCGGGTGCTCGGCGGTCGGCCCCGCGCCCTCGAAGCCGAAGAGGTGCGGCGGGCGCGGGCGGCGGTCAACCCGAGGATCATCATCGACCGCCCCGACGCCGTCCAGGGCCGGCTGGTCCTGCGCAAGCCCGAGATGTCCTCCGAGGAGATCCTCAGGATGCTGGACCGGGAGCAGGAACGGGCCGCCGAATACCTGGGGTGGGGTTACCAGGTGCTGCGCGGGGTGGCGGGGAGCGGCAAGACCCTGGTGCTCCTCCACCGGGCCCGGCACCTCGCCCGGCTGTTCCCCGGCTGGCGGATCCTGGTGCTCTGTTTCAACAAGGCGCTCTCGTTGGAGATAAACCGGCAGCTGGGTGAATGCGACCGTATCAAGGTGAGCACCCTGGACAGCCTTGCCTTCAAGTACGCCTATCAGAACGCTCGGCGGCGCCGGGGCGAGGACCGTTTCGAGTTGTGTCGGGAGACCGCTTGCAAAAGGGTCAGGACGCTGGGCGACGGCCGGCGTTTCGACGCCGTCCTGGTGGACGAGGCGCAGGACCTCGGCAAGTCGGGGCTGGACCTGGCCTGGGAGATGCTGAAGCGGGGCCGGCGGATGCTGAAGCCCGGACGCCAGGATCCCGGAACCTTCATCATGGCGATGGACCCGGATCAGGACATCTTCCTGCAGCGGCGGCGCGAAATGGACTGGAATCCGCCCGGCATGACCGCCCGGGGCCGCACCACGATCTTCAGGCGCAACTACCGGAACACGCGGGAGGTCGTCGGCCTCGCCTGGGAGCTCCTGTCGGAGCTGTCGCCCCAGCGCCGGGACACGGTCGAGCCCGAGGCGGCCCGGGAGGGTACGCCCCCGGAAATCATGGAATGCGGGGGCCTCATGGAAGAAGCGCGGGTGACAGCGGATCGGGTGAAGGGGCTGCTGGACCGCGGCGTCGAGCCCGACAACATCCTCGTGATGTTCGGCCCGGGCAACGAGCAGATAGCGAGGCTCTGCGAACCCTTCGAACGTTTGGGCGTCCCCTATCACTTCGTGCAGAGGGACCGGGAGTCGCGCGACGCCGTTGTGTCGGTGCGCGGCAAGGTATTGGTGTCGAACCTGCGCGGGCTCAAGGGCCTGGAGTTCGGCCGGGTGTTCATCGGCGGCGCCAACCATGTCTGGATGCCCGGGGAGCAGGACAACCCCGAATCAATCGGCCGCCTTCTCTACGTGGGCATGACCAGGGCGATGGACGAGCTGACCATCACCTACTCCGGCGAAGGCCCGATAGGCGCCGCCCTGCGGAGCATTGCAAGGTAAGAGCGGGCGCCTTACAGAGAAACACCAAACGCCGCGTAAGCCCAAACCCTGCGGACCCCCTGGTCAAGCCCCTATCCCCCACCCTTCAAGCCCCTATCCCCGCCCTGGACCACAGCAAGAACGCGAAGAAACGCCGCTCCCCGCCGCCGCCTGGTTTCCGGACGCGTTCGTCAGTACCCGGCAGGGTCGCGTTCGGAAGATGATCCCTGTCACGGTCTGCGGCGCCTGCCGACCGGAGGTGCTTACGGCTCCTTCGTTATCCCGGGCTTCGTCGAGCCGGCGGTGCATGGCGCTGACAAAGGCCATCCACTCCAGGGCAGCAACGGATGTGGGCTTGTAGTTATCCACGCGGGACAAGTTGTTTTACTATATCTTCGACCCTTTGGGCCTTCGGATTTGTGGTTAGCCATTCTCGCAACACTCGTCGAGCTACCGTCACGGAAACGGTTTTTCCTTCTGCATTGCGTTCGGCCTCTTCTTCCCTCCACCTGTTCTGAGCTTGTGAATGCAGCTTCATTCCTAACGAAGCCAGTTCAATGTGTAGAGAGTTTTTCTTATCATACTCAGGAATAGGCAATCTCCAAAGGTGTTTGTGAAGATGTCGTGATCCATATGCACCTTTAGGCATCAATAAGTCCGCTCTTGAAAGGAGGGTATTACTATTGATAATAGCAGTAAGATAATGTGCTTCATCAATAGTATCACATATTATCCAATACAACGTGCTATCAACTAACATATCCGGGTCGGTAAGTACTGTTGCTGTAGGTATTCCTGATGTAGTATATACTAAGCGCGTGTTGCTTTTTTCCATTTGGTTACTTAGTTGTTTCATGTAGTCAATTCGTTCCAGCAGGCTCAGTTTATTGTTAGCTCCTTTATTATTGTCCCAAAGATCACACATCGCTTCCCATCGAGCTCGCATACGAGTTCCTAGATTTCTTGAGTTTACACCACCTATATTAGATATACCATCGGAATAATCGATTCCTGCCCATCGATCTTGCATAGGTAAAGCGACTTGGCGCGGAGATAACAGCAAAAAAGGAGCAATAGTCTCGCCTGTATGCACCGAGTAGATATGCTTCTCTTCAATTGAACCTGATAGAGGATATAGGGAACTTGTGGATAGATTTTTCCAGGGATCTTTTTCTTGAGCGCTTCGTCTTGGTTGTATGCTGCAGATACCGCTCACCAGCGCTGCAGGAGCTTCTGATACTTCAACAAATAGCAGTGCCCTTGGTACGAAGGTGGCACCTTGGAAGGCCCTTGCTCCGTATGAAGATTCGAATGCCCTTGATGAGTCTTGTAAATCTGTTGTTTTGTATTGAAATGGCCCGCCTTGAGGTCCGATCCAAAGTTGTGCTTGGGTTTTAAGCGGGCCGGCTCTGTGTGATCGGTTTGCCTTGATTGCGAATATCACACAGGCAGGAACCGGAAAAAAGGTGTTAGGCGTAATCTTTTCTAAATCCCAAGATGTATAATGATTCATATCTACTTCCACGACGCTCCATTCGCCCTTTCTCCACTTTGCATACTGTCCTGCCTGGAGGGCGCTGTGAGGCAACACCATCCCGATCCTTCCACCCTGCTTCAAATACAAATCAACGCAACGAGTATAGAAAAGTCCTGCTATATCCTGATGAGGAGCATATCTGCCGCCTTGCCAAATCTTGTACAAATCCTTGCTCTGGCCTTCCAAGGTGTCGCGCAAATCCGCGCGGGTTCTCGAATAGGTGATCCAAGGAGGATTCCCAACTATTACATCAACCTTGCCTTCTTCGGTAGACAACCAAACAGGACGGACCAGATTACGAGTATAGTATGCCCAGATATGATTACGGCCCTCTTGATGGAGCTCCTCCATCTCCTTTACCGTTTCTTCGAGAATATCTCGATCCACCCCCGGGGGAATCTCGGCGTCATCCAAGGCTACCGTACCGATTCCTCCCGTTGCGATATTCTCAGCGATGCGCAACATAGTGCCGTCGAACCGATCGCCTTGATCAACGAGCGAACGAGGAAAATTAAGTCGTCGGTGTTTTCCCCCGGTTTGAGAAGGCACCGAGATTGTTACCTGTTTTTCTCCCAGCAGGTTGCCGTTGTCGGTGCGCAGCTGCAACGAGTCACCCAGGTAGACAGGCACTGTTATCTTCACTTCCTGCGCGGCGGCGCCGATGATTATTTCACGAGCGGCAAGAACCCAGGTAGCTCGGGCGAGGTGGACTGACACAGGATGAACGTCCACGCCGATCACAGACTGCATCAGCCCTTCCAGAATACGTTCGGCTTGCCAGCCTTGCTTTTGCGCAACAGTAATGTATTGTCTGATGGCGGCCCGCAAAAACGTGCCTGACCCGCACGCCGGGTCCAGGACCCGCTTGCGCAACGGCTCGGGTACGACCTCTTTTACGATTGCTTCGGCCAGCCAGTCAGGAGTATAATATTCACCTAATCTTCTGCGGTCCTCGCTTGGCATGACCGACTGGTACAACACGCGCACAAAGTCATAATCAGCATTGGTCCAATCGAAAGACGCGACCCTGGCAGCAAGGTCTGACACCCAATCAACCCCCTGTTCCACTTCAGCAGGCCAGATGAAGAAATCAGATTCGACCACACCCCTGACACCAGTGTCGGCTACAAAAATATGTCCACCCAATAGTCTCTCCGGATTCGGAGCCGAGTTTCTGCGTATATCAATCCCGAAGGCGCTTTGCACAGCCAGACCTACCACCGCCGATAGATAGGTGTGCCTCAAGAACAGCCGATCGAGATCCGCTTCCTTCTCCACTACTTCTCCAAGGGCGGTCGCGAGCAGATCGCGCCATAGCTCCCGTTTAACTCGTATTGATGGATCATCCTTGTGGAGTACATACAACCCTTCGAGAGCGGCCATGTCACGTTCGAAGTACGGTCCGCCGCCTAATCTATCCCTTACTTCCTCTTCTCTCGGAGTAAGCCTTGATGCTTCGAGAAGGCCGAGCTCGTCGCGCAGCCATTCAAATAGAAGCACACCATCATCAACACCCTTCAGCTCGAACCCGTAAGGCGGCTGGGTGACGATCTCGGGTCTACCATGAACCCGGAGCAACCAGTATCTGCCGTCGGTCAATATCCCCAGCCTTCGAGGTTTCCCGGCCGCGATCGAGTTGCGCATATACCCATCGAGCTGCTCCACGTTCGCCGGATCGGGGGTGAAGCCGGGCCTGGTGCCGATGCGCCGCTTGGTCTCGATGATCAAATTGGTGCTCTGGAGATCGATCAAATCCTGCTCCCGATGCAGGTCCTCCTCGGCGGCGATGCCAGTGAAAACCAGAAAGTTGCCGACCGCAGCCCGGACATCTGCCTCGGTGGCGTTCTGCCGGTGGCGGTCGATGATCAACCCGACGGTGTCCAGAAAATCGGATCCTTCGGGATCGAAATGGCTCTGCCGGCCAGTCATGTCCACAATCTCCAATCCGGGTTCGGCAATCATGATACCGAGCGGGTGTGACACCCTTCGGAAGGCCGTCGAGTCCCGGAGCCGCGCGTCAGGCGCATCCCCGTCCACCATTGCTCCAGCGTCAGCCCTCGGGGGGTACGCCTGCGCACTTTGTCCCAGTGCCGGCAGCGGCCAACCTCTGACCTGCGGGCCGGGGCCGGCCGGGGGGTAGACTGGACGAAGCGCAAAGAACGCCCGAACGATGACCCGGACGAAGAGCGCTGGACGGAAGAAGCGGAGGCCACAGATAGGCGGCAACGGCTTGCGGGCGGCGGCGGATGCGGTGCTGGAGGGGGTGGTCTCCTCCGACCCGGGGGTGCCGGGGGCGGCGGCGGCAGCCACCGACCGCAGCGGGGACATCTACCGGGGGGCGGCCGGGGAACGGGTGCTGGGCGGCGGCGCGGAGATGACCACCGACACGGTGTGCGCCGTCTTCTCCGCCACCAAGGCCGTGGCGGGCGTTGCCTGCCTCCAGCTGGCGGAGGACGGCAGCCTGGACCTGGATGCGCCCGCCAGGAACTACGCGCCGGCCATCGGAAAATTGCAGGTGCTGGAGGGGTTCGACGGCAACGGCGGCCTGATGCTCCGCCCCCCCAAGCGGGACATAACCACCAGGATGCTCCTGCTGCACACGGCGGGCCTCGCCTACAGCGTGTTCAACGAGCAGTACAACCGGCTGGCTCGGCAACAAGGCCGGCCGAGCCCGATCACCGGCTCCATGGAGTCCATCACCGCACCTCTGCTGTTCGACCCGGGCGACGACTGGGAGTACGGATGCAGCCTCGACTGGGCCGGCCTGGTGGTGGAAGGCATCGCCGGCAAGCAGCTGGGAGAGGTGTTGAAAGAGCGCATCCTCGAGCCGCTGGGCATGGACTCCACCTCGTTCACCCTCGACGACGAGATGCGCGGCCGCATGGCCGACGTCCATCAGCGCAGGCGCGACGGGTCGATTAAGCCGCTGGGGTTCGAGCTGCCGCCCGATCCGGAAGTGCAGATGGCCGGACACGGCCTGTATTCGACCGTCGAGGACTACACCAAGTTCATCCGCATGTGGCTGAACGACGGGATGGGACCGGACGGGCCGATCCTCCGGAAGGAAACGGTGGAGGCGGCGGCGAAGAACGGCCTGGAAGCCGGGATGAAGATCAAGGGTCTGCCCGGGGTCATCCCGGCGCAGTCCAACTACGCCGAGTTCTTCCCCGGCATGCCCAAGACGTGGGGGTTGACCTTCATGATCAATGAGGAGGACGCCCCCACCGGACGGCCGGCCGGTTCGCTGGCCTGGGCGGGGCTGGCCAACCTCTACTACTGGATCGACCGGCGCAACGGCGTGGGCGGTTTCTGGGCCGCCCAGCTTTTCCCGTTCGCCGACCCTGTTTCGTTGGGCGGATACCTGGACTTCGAGACCGCGGTCTACGACCGCGCCGTCCGGCCCTGATCGTTCATCTAACCCGATGCGGGAGGCGGCGGGGTGTTGGCCGTCGCGAACCTCTCCTCCGGGGAGTAGACCAGCTTCTTGCGCCCGCTGACCGCGAAGTGGACCAAGCCGGCCGCGAACCAAACGGCGCATCCGTAGACGCCCAGGCGGTATTCGGGGTTCAAGAAGAGGAAGCACAGGGTGGCGAAGGCGATCACCGCCGCCGCAACCGCCCCCGCATTGCCCAGCGGGCTCACGTAGGGCCGCTCGATGGCCGGGAACCGGATGCGCAGCCGCACAAAGGCGATCATCTGCATGATGTAGGCGATAACCGCCCCGAAGACCGCCATGTTCAGCAGCACGGCGCCCACCCGGACGTTCGCGCCGAACCAGGCATCGCCGAACTCGATCAGCAGGGCCGCGCCGTATCCGATCACCGCGCCCGCGATCAACGCCGTGTGCGGCGTCTTGCGGCCGGGCAGGGTTATCGAAAGCCACTTGGGGAAATAACCCGACCGCGACAGTGAATATATGTTGCGGCCATAGGCGTAGATAATGGTGTGGAAGCTGGCCACCAGACCGGCCACCGCCGCCAGGGCCAGCAGCGAGGCCCCCGCCCCGCTCCCGAAGATGGTCCGGAAAGCCAGCAGGAGCGGCTCGTCGGACCGGCCCACCTCCGCCGAACCCGGCGCGATGCCGGCGTTCAGGAACAGGGTCAGGACCGAAGCGGCGATCAGGGTGAGTATTCCCCAGAGCATGGCCTTGGGCATGTCCCGCTTAGGGTCGCGCGATTCTTCGGCGGCCAGCGGAAGCTGTTCGATCGCCAGATAGAACCAGATGGCGAAGGGCATGGCCCGGGCGATACCGGCCCAACCGAAGGGCAGGAAACGGGAGTTGCCGGCTTCCGGTTCGATGTTCAGGGCCGTCTCCCAGCTGAAATACGGGACGGCGCCGATCCAGAACACCGCCAGGATCACCAGCGACAGCAGGGTGATGAAAACGGAGAACTTGAAGGTTGCTTCCACCCCGACGATGTTGAGCCCTACGAACAGGACGTAGAAAACCAGCCACCAGACCGGAGCGGGTATGTCGACGCCCAACAGGTCGTCGAATACTGCTCCGACGTAGCCGCCGATCCCCACCACGATCACGGCCGGGGTGAGTATGTACTCGATGTTTTCAGCCAGCCCGGTAACGAGTCCGCCCCACGGCCCCATCGCCGTCCGCCCGAACGAATAGGCCCCGCCCGTGTGCGGCAGGGCCGGCGACATCTCGGCGATCGAATAGCAGATGCCGAGATACATCAGCGCCACCACGGCGGTCGCAATGGCCAGGCCGCCGAATCCGCCTACGTCCAACCCGTAGTTCCAGCCGAAGAAGTCCCCGGAGATGACCGCCCCCACCCCCAGCGCCCACAGCGACGCCGCCCCGGCGTAGCGCCTCAGGCCCCGCCGCTCGAAGTAGTCGGCGCCGACCGGGTTGTACTCCACGTTCCCGACCCTGCGCCGGACGGGATCACTCATACCGGCATCACGGACGCATCGAATCGGGTCAGAACGAGGGGGGTGAGGTGATGACGAGAAACCGGCAGGACCGGCGGTCATCCGTGGACAGGGTATGGGGGATGGAGGCCGGGTATAGGTAGACGTCGCCCGGTCCCAGCTCCACGCCGTCGCAGCCTTCCAGATCGACCCGCAGCCGCCCTTCCAGGATATAGACGAACTCCTCACCCGCGTGGCCGCTGTTCTCGGTGCTGACGCCCGGGTCGAACACCACCTCGTTGGGCTCGATCATGCGGGCGCTCCGGCTGGTGAGGAACCGGGTCGCGGCGCCCTCGGTCAGCTCGTAGACATCACCCTCGTAGGAGCGGACCAGGCTCACCTCGGTCCCCGCCTGCGGCTGGAGCAGCTCGTTGGCGGTCGTGCCCAGGGCCCGGGCCACGTGATGGAGGGCCAGCAGGCTCGGCATGGCCTTGCCGTTCTCGATCTGGCTCAGGAAGGGCTGGGAAAGGCCGCAGCGGGCGGTCATCTGCCGGAGGGTCAGACCCTGCGCCTTCCTGAGCTTCCTGAGCGCGGCGCCAAGGGCGACGGACACCTCCTCCCTCTCATCTACGAGATCGGGGGCGTGTTCCTCGGTGATTCTTACCTTCATGACCTCCATGCTAGTAGCGGCGCCCGCCCTCCTACCGGCAGCCGGCCGTCGAGTCCGGGGTATCGGACGGATCAACCGAGGCCTATCCGTCTGATCAGGTCGCGGGCCCGCCCCCGGGCCTCGGCCATCACCTCGTCCTGGTCGACCAGAACGCACCGGCCCTCCTCCACGACGACCCGGCCGCCGACGATGCTCAACGTCACGTCGCTCCCCCGGGCGGCGTAGACCAAGGCGGCGCGGGGGTCGTGCACCGGAGTCAGGTGGGGCCTGTTCGCGTCGACTGCGATCACATCGGCCAAGGCCCCCGCCTCCAACCGGCCGGCGTCGATCCCGAGGGCGGCCGCCCCGCCCCTGGTGGCCAGCTCCAACGCCTCGCCCGCCGTCGAGGCGCCGGGGTCCAGCTCGGCCAGCCGGTGCATGAGGACCAGCATCTTCATGTTCTCGAACAGATCCTGGCGGTGGCCGCAGGTCGAACCGTCGGTCCCCAGGGCAACGGACGCGCCCGCCTCCCGCAGCCGGCGCATGGGCATTACCCCGTACGGCACATACTGGTTCGACATCGGGCAGTGCACGACCGCGGTGCGGGTCGATCCGATCGCCTCGATCTCCTCCTCGTCCAGCCAGGCGGCGTGGGCCAGCACGGCGTCGGGGCCCAGCAACCCGTTGTCGCGGAGCCACACAGCGGGTCTGACCCCATAGGCCTCCCGATACACATCGGGGTCGCTTCGGGGCGCGCTGAGATGGGTGTGCCAACCGGTTCCGTACGATCGGGCCAGCCCCGCCGCGGCCGCCAGGAGATCCTGATCCGTATAGACCGCGTTGATCGGACCGGGCCAAACCGCCACCTTCGACCCCGGCGGACGTTCTCTGATGCACTCTTCGGTGATCGCCAGCTCTTCCCCGCCGCTGAGCGGGAAGGCCCGCCGAGGCAGCCCCTGGCGCTCGGCGAGCGGGGTGTAGGGGCCGGCCGCGCCCCTCGCCACCGCCCCCCGCAGCCCCACCTCCTCGATGGCCTGCGCGGCCGCCAGGGTGGCAGCCGGATCGGTGAGCCCGTAGTGATGGTCCAACAGGGCGGTCGCGCCCGCCAGAGCCGCCTCCACCGCCCCCAGGTAGACCGCCGCCCCGGCCTCCTCCGGCGTGATCTGCGCGGCGTAGGGCCACATGAACGTGCTCAGCCACTCCCAACCGGGGAGCCCCTCGCCGAGCGTGCGGCCCAGCGATTGGAAAAGATGGTTGTGGCAGTCGACCAGGCCCGGCATTACCAGCATCCCCCGGCAGGAGATCACCCGGCCGGCCCGGTAATCGATAGCTTGCGCGCCCGGCCCGACGGCCGCTATCCGGTCGCCCTCGACGGCGACGAAGCCTCCCTCGATAACGGGGCGGGCGGGGTCGAGGGTGACGACGACGCCGCCTTCGAGGAGGAGATCGCAATGCGCAGGCTGTCCGTCCGGTTTCACAGGCGCCTTCCGGTTCATGCCGCGGGCGGGGCAACCTGGCCGCCGCCGAGCCCTTGATACATCTCTACTATGTTATCAATCGACCTGTCGGAGGCCTGCATGCCTGTCGCCCATATCCATTTCATGTATGACCTGGTGGAGGGCGACCTGCGCGCCGCCAAGCGCAAGCTGGCCGACGAGGTGGCCGACAGCATCGCCCGCTGCGTCGTCCACCACCATCAGGGCTCGCCCAAGGACCTGGTTACGGTGGTCTTCCACGACATAGGGGCGGACGACTGGGCGTCCGGGGGCAAGCTCTTCAGCGATCGGAGAGAGGAGGAAGGGGCATGACAACAACAGGCGGGTACACCGTAACCGAAGAACAGATCCGCTTCGATCCTCCCGCCGAGGAACGCCTCTACCAGGCCCTCCACCACTTCTGGCACCCCGTCGCCTACGCGTCTCGGCTGGGAGAAGACAAACCCCTGGCCGCCGTCCTGCTCGGCGAGCAGATTGTCCTCACCCGACTCGACGGCCGGGTGCAGGCCTTCCGCGACCTCTGCGTCCACCGGGGCACCGCCCTCTCTCTCGGCTGGGTGGAGGAAGGCGCCCTCCGCTGCGCCTACCACGGCTGGAAATACGGCCCCGACGGAATGTGCACCGAGATCCCCTCCCGGTTCGGAACCCGCATCCCGCCCCGGGCCCGGCTCACCCGGTACGAGGCGGCGGAGGCGGCCGGCCTCATCTGGGTCTGCCTGTCGGGCGAGCCGAGGTATCCGCTGCCCGAGTTCCCGCAGCGGGGCGGCCCGGGGTTCCGGATCATCGAGGTCGAATCCTACGACTGGGACTGCTCGATGCCCCGGCGGATCGAGAACTACGTCGACTTCGCCCACTTCGCCTGGGTGCACGACGGCGTGCTCGGCGACCGCAACGAGCCGGAGGTGCCCGACCACGGCATAGAGCGGGCGGGCGCCGAGCTGCGCTTCGACCACCCCCACATGGCGGAGCCGCCCGATTCGGGCAAGAACAAGGGCCTCGAGGCAGGCGGCGAACCGGTGGACGTACAGATCGACTACCGGCTGTTCATGCCCAACACCATCCTCCTGGACCAGCGTATCCCCCAGCTCGACCAGCGGTACCTGCTGTTCTTCTCGGTCTGCCCCACCGGCCCCAAGACCAGCCGGTGCTTCACCTTCATGGGCCGCGACTACTCCCTCGACGAGGCGACCGACCGCGACATGCTGGAGTTCAACGCCCTAGTCATCGGCCAGGACCTCCCCATCGTGCGGTCACAGCGCCCGGAGGAGCTGCCGATGGACCTTTCCGCCGAGGTGCAGATAAAGGGTTCGGACCGGGTGGCGGTCGAGTACCGCCGCTGGCTCAAGGAAATCGCCGACGGCACAGACGAGGCCTGACCGGCCGCCGGGCCGAGCGGCCTCTCAGCGGCTCTCCCGCGAATACGGCACCGCCAGGGCGGAGGGGGCGCTGTAGCGGCGGGCGGCGGCGGGGCGGGCGGTGATGATGATCAGCGCAACGATCGTCAGCACGAAGGGAATCACTTTCAACAAGTCCGGCGGAACGTCCACCCCGACGATCTGAAGGGAAAAACCCAGGCTGCGGAGCGCCCCGAAAATGTAGGCGGCCACCAGCGCCCGCCAGGGCCGCCACCCGGCGAAGATCACCAGGGCAAAGGCGATCCAGCCCAAGCCGGCCGTGATGTTGTGCTGATAGTTGCTGAAAATCCCGACCAGCAGGTAGGCGCCGCCGAAACCCGCCCCCGCGCCGCCGATCATCGTGTAGATGTAACGGGTGGCGGCCACCGAGATCCCGGCGGCGTCGGCGGCCGCCGGGTCTTCGCCGACCGCCCGGAGGGCGAGGCCCCATTTGGTGCGGAACAGCCAGAAAGCAGCCGCCGCCACCAGGACCCACGACAGGTAGACCACCGGGTCATGGCCGAAGACCAGCGGCCCCACCCCCGGCAGCTCCCGCATCCCTTCCCCGAACACCGGCTCGAAGGACGAGATGGGCCGCTCGTAGGTGAGGGCCGAATCGTTCAGGCTGCCGATGTAGGCGGCGAACCCGCTCCCGGTGATGACCAGAGCCAGCCCGGACACGATCTGATTCACCCGGAGGGTGACCGCCAGGAAGGCATGGATGAGGGCGAACACGGCGCCCGCCGCCGCCCCGACCGCCATCGCCAGGGGCAGCGGGGCGTGATGGACGCTCACCCAGAAGCCGACCACTCCGCCGCCGAGCATCATGCCTTCGACGCCGAGGTTCATCACCCCCGAATGCTCGGTGAACATCTCGCCCAGCCCGGCCAGCAGGATGGGCGTGCCGATGCCCACCGCGGACACCAGCGACAGCAGGATCACCGACTCGTTCACGACGCCTCCGCCGCCCGGGTTCCGGCCGCCGGCTGGAGGCGAAGGGTGTTGCGGAGGAACCACTCCCCCCCCACCAGGCAGAGGAAGATCATCCCCTCCAGCAGCAGCACCACCTCGGATGAGACCCCGATCGACTGCAGGCCGGGCCCCGCGTTGGTGATGCTGGCCACGAAGACCGCCACCGGGATCACCGCCATGGGCGACAGCCGGGCCAGAGCCGCCACCACGATTCCGGCGAAGCCCACCCCCTGGCTGAGCGCCCGCGGATCCAGGCTGTGCAGCACGCCCCCGACCTCGATGCCGCCCGCCAGGCCGGCCAAGGCGCCCGAGACCAGCAGGACCGAGAGTATCTTGCGGTCCACCCGCATCCCGGCGTAGCGGGCCGCCCGGGGCGAGTCGCCGGTTACCTGGATCTCGAACCCCCACCTCGTGGAACGAAGCGCCCACCACAGCACCGCCGCCGCCGCCGCGGCGATAAACAACCCGGCATGGAGACGGCCCGACAGGCGCGGAAGGCGGAGGGCTTCGTCGATGAAACGGCCGCTCGGGAAGGTAACGCGCTCGATGTTCCGCCAGAAGCTGAGGGAGCTGAAGATCAGGTAGTTCATGATGCTGAGCGCCACGAAGTTGAGCATTAGGGTCGATATGACCTCGTCGGTGTTCAGATAGGCCCGGGGCAGGGCGGCCAGGCCCGCCCAGAGAGCCCCCGCCGCCGCCCCCGCCGCCAGCAGGATCACGGTGCCGACCAGGCCGCCCGCCCGATCCCCGATCCAAAGCCCCACCCCGGACGATATGACCGCGCCCATTATCAGCTGGCCTTCGGCGCCGATGTTCCATATCTTCATTCGGAAGGAGACCACCGCGGCCAGGCCGGTCAGGATAAGCGGGGAGGCGATCACGAGCGTCCCGATCAACGGCAGCCGGCCCAGGAAACCCTTCTTGACCATCTCCGTGTAGGCGAGGACCGGGTCCTGGCCCGTCGCCCAGATGATCACCGCCCCGAGCAGCAGGCCGAAGCCGATCGAGAAGGTGGGCGCCGCCGCCCGCACCCACAACCGCGGAAGGGGCCGGCGCTCGACGACCACCTCTCGGCCGGCCAGGGTGAAGCTCATGACCGCGCCGCCGTCCGGCCCGCCATCAGCATCCCCAAGACCTCCGGATTCGCCTCCCCCGGTTCCAACCGGCCCATGACCCTGCCCTCGAAGAGCACCACTATCTGGTCGGAGAGATCCATGATCTCCTCCAGATCCTCGGAGAACATCAGCACCGCGGTTCCGGCCTGCCGCTCGGCCAGCAACAAGCGCCGGATGGCTTGTATGGCGGCCACATCCAGGCCGCGGGTGGGCGACGCGGCCACCAGCACCTTGGGCTGCCCGGATATTTCCCGCGCCAGGATGGCCCGTTGGATGTTGCCGCCGGACAGCAGGCTGGTGGGCAGCCCCCACCGCACCCCGCGGATGTCGAAACGCTTCTCCAGGCGGCGGGCCTGTTCGTCTACGGCGCGCTGCGACAGCAACGGCCCCCGGGAGAGAGGCGGGCGGCGGTAGGCCTTGAGCGCCAGGTTGACGGGCAGCGGAAGCCCGCCCGCCAAGCCGGTGTGTATCCGGTCCTCGGGCACGAACCCGAGCCCGAGCCGGATCCGCTGCCGGGCGTCGGCGCGGGTGATATCGACCCCGCCGAGAATTATCTGACCCTGCTTCACCTTGCGCAGGCCCGCTATGGCCTCGGCCAGCTCGCGTTGCCCGTTGCCCGACACTCCGGCCACCCCCACGATCTGAGAAGCCCTTACCTCTATGTCGACATCCCGCACCGCATCGAGCCCCCGGTCGCCCTCGGCGGTGAGCCCGGAGATCGACAGTACCGGCGGGCCTGCCTCCACCCTGGGCCGGTCGGGAACCGCCAGGTCGCGGCCGACCATCATCCTCGCCAACCCGGCCGGGTCCGCCCCGGAGATGTCCATCGACCCCGCCGCGGCGCCGCCCCGCAGCACGGTCACCCGGTCCGACACTTCCATCACCTCATCCAGCTTGTGGGTAACGAATATGATCGCCCGCCCCTCATCCGCCAGGGCCCTCATGGTGGTGAACAGGCCGCGGGCCTCCTGGGGCGTCAGCACGGCGGTCGGCTCGTCCATGATGAGAATCCTCACCCCCCGGTGCAGGAGCTTGAGTATCTCGACCCGTTGCTGCTCGCCGACCGAAAGCTGCCATACCTCCGCATCCGGCCGCACCTCGAGCCCGTATCTCCGCCCCAGCTCCGCAACCCGGCGTTCAAGGGCCCGGCGGGAAGGAACGGCGCCGGTGTTCGGGTGGCCCAGCGACAGGTTCTCCGCCACGGTAAAACGTTCCACCAGCCGAAAGTGCTGGTAGACCATGCCCACCCCGCACTCCAGGGCGTGATGGGGGGATCGGAGCTCCACCTGCTCCCCGTCGAGGTGGATACCGCCGCTGTCGGGCTGGTAGAGGCCGGCCAGAATGGAGCAGAGGGTCGATTTGCCCGCCCCGTTCTCTCCCAGCAGGGCGTGCACCTCCCCCCACCGCAGGTCGAAGTCGACCTCGTCGTTGGCTGTCTGCCCGTAGAAGCTCTTGGTGATGGCGGTCAGACGGGCGGCCTCGCCTCGAGGCTGCCCGTCTGGCCTATCGACCTGCTCTGCGTCCCCGGCTGCGGTCACAGGCGCCCGATGTTCGAGTTGGAATCTCAGCCGGCCGGGATCTCACCGATCACACCATCGATCAGCCATTGGCAGCACGCTGTCCGGTCGGCCCATTCGACCGTCCCGCCTTCGGGAACGGTGACGTTGCCCTGGTTGTCCGTGATCGGACCCGCGAAGTAATCGAACTCGCCGCTGATGATTGCCTCGCGCCGCTCCTCGATCAACGCCCGGGTGTCGGCGTCCACCGTCGGCCCGAAGGGCGACATGCGGATCATGTCGTCCTTGAGGCCGCCGTAGAAGATGGCCGGTTCCCATTCCCCGGCAAAGGCCGCCTCCGCCTGGGCCAGGAAGTAGGGCGCCCAGTTGAAGACGAAGCCGGACAGCCAGGAGGTGGGGGCGATGCCGGTGCCGGTCGGACTGCCGTCCACCCCGTAGTGGACATAGGGAATCCCCGCCGCCTCGGCCACCCCGGCCACCGCCGGGGCGTTGACCTCCGCGGCCAGCATATCGGCCCCCGAGTCCACCAGCGCCTGGGCGGCTTGCTGCTCGGCCGGCGGGTCGTACCAGCTGTTGATCCAGACCACCTGCACCTCGACGTCGGGATTGAGTTCCCGGGCGGCCTTGGTGAAGATGTTGAGGCCCCGCACCACCTCTTCGATGGCGTAGCCGGCCACGTATCCGATCATCTCCACATCGGACTGGCTGCCGGCGGCCAACCCGTCCAGATAGCGGCCGTCCTCGGTGGCGACGTCGAAGTGGCCTACGTTGCCTACTTCTTCATCCAGAGACCAACCCGCCCACGACAGGAATTTGGTATCGGGGTAGTTGGGGGTCACCTCGAACAGGTCGTCCTGGCAATAGGTGGTGCAGATGACGATGTCGAACCCCTGCTCGGCGAAATCCTCCAAGGCGGATTGGGTCGCGGGGCCGGGCGCGATGTTCTCCACGAAGGTCGTTTCCACCCGGTCTTCCATGTTGGACTCCACGAACCGGCGGGCTACCTCGTAGGCCTGGTTCCAGCCTCCGTCGTCGACCTCTCCGTCGTAGATAAAGGCCATCCGCACCGGTTCGACCGCCGCGACGGTCGTCGTGGTGATGTCGGGCGCGGCGGTGGTATCAGGGGCGGCCTGTGTGGTGGTGGTAGTAGTAGTTTCCGCTTCGCTGCCGCAGGCGGCGGCGGCCAAGGACAGCGCCGCCAGAACGAGCAGTGCCGATCGTACTTTTCTTCGCATCTGATGCTCCTCCCTCACGCCCGGATTGGGGGTTGATTGATAGAGTTTAACACCTCCGAAAGGTTGTCGGCAGCCTCGCAGGCAGGACATCTCCCGCCCTCAGTTCCGGGACAGCTCGATAAACGGAAGGCGGACGACCTCGGCGGGGGCCTCGATGGACTCGCCCGCACCGGGTATCTCCCAGACCACCCCCGCCTTCGTCCCGGGCTCTGCCAGCCGCCGCAGCAGATGGCCGAAACCGATCAGCTTGCCCGCGGTCGGCCCCCAGGTGATGCTCGAGGCGCGCCCGGCGGGGTTTCCGTCCGCGTAAACGGGTTTGGCAACCCAGTCGACCCGGGGCGATATGTTGGGCGCGATCCCCCTCTCCAGGTGCGCCTCGACTATCGCCCGCCAGTCGATGTCCAACCCCGTCAGGGTGCGGGGCGGGCCGCCCGCCTCCTGCTCGGCGGCCAGGGCTTCCCGGCCGATGAAGCCCTCCTTGGAGAGATCCACGAACCGGCCCATCCCCAGCTCGAACGGCGACGAATGGAACTCGGGGTCGGAGGCGGAGACGGTGTGCGACCCGGTGATGTCCGGGCCGGCGTTGGCGTAGTCGGGGCCGGGGATGAGCAGGCCCGCCTCGACCCGCGCGACGTCGATGGCCCACTCGCCGCAGGGCTGTATGCCGCAGGGCTCGCCCGCCGCCGCCACCGCGTCCCACACCCGGTTCCCGGCGGCGGCCGGGGCCAGGATCTCGTAACCGTGCTCCCCGGTGAAGCCCTGCCGGGCAACCGTCACCGCCGCCCCTCCGATCTCGAAGCGGCCCAGCCGGGAGAAGCCGAGGCTCAAGCCGGCCGCCCCGGTCGCGGCCTCCATCACCTCCTGCGACCTCGGCCCCTGGACGGCGAGAATCCCGAAGTCGTCGGTGCGGTCCTCGACCGCCGCGTCGTAACCCTCCGCGTTCTGGAGAAACCACTCGACCGACGGATCCCCCGTGAAGAGGTAGGAACTCTCGCCGATGCGGAACACCAGCCCGTCCGACACCACCTTTCCGTCGTGGTTGCACCACGGGGTGTAGAAGATGCCGCCCGCCTCCAGATCGTCGGTCGGCCTCGGGATCAGGCGGTCCACCAGCCGCCCGGCGTCGGGGCCGGTGATGAGGACCTTGCACAACGGCGACATGTCCCCCATCGCGACATTGGTCCTGATCGCCCTCAGCTCGGCGTGGAAGTCGTCGTAAACGTCGACCACATGACACAGGTCCCAGTTGAAGTACCAGGGCGTCTCGCTCCGGCCCGCCGTCCGCTCGTGGAAGGGCGTCCCGATTATCCCGTCCGGTCGGAACCGGCTCGCCCCGGCCGGCCGCCGCTCTGCCTGTCCGCTCATACCGTCGTCCTCCTCCCGCCCGTAAGCCCTCCCGCTCCGGCGCTGTTAGCCTGGGGCCCGTCCGGTTTCCCGAATAGGAGAGGAGGGTAGCCCGGCGGGTTGCAGCCCGGCCTCCAGCACCATGAAGCCTCCCCCCCTCGGATACGCCCGCCCCGAAACCCTCGACGAGGTGCTCGGCCTCCTGTCGGAATACAACGGGGCGGCCCGGGTGCTGGCGGGGGGGCAGAGCCTGATCCCGTTGCTCAACTTCCGGCTGGCCCGGCCCGAGGTGCTGGTCGACATCGCCTTGGTGGAGGAACTGCGGCGCCTGACGGTCGAGAACGGGACCCTGCGGATCGGGGCGGCCGTCACCCAGCACTCGGTGGAGCGTTCGGAGGCGGCGGCCCGCGCCTGCCCGCTGCTGGCCAGGGCCCTTCCGTTCGTGGGCCACCTCCAGAACCGGACCAGGGGGACGGTGGTCGGCAGCATCGCCCACGCCGACCCGGCCGCCGAGCTGCCCGCGGCGGCGGTGGCCCTCGATGCGGAGCTGACGGCCCGGTCGGTGCGCGGCGAACGGATCATCGCGGCGGGCGAGTTCTTCCTGGGGCCGTTCACCACCGCCCTGGAACCGGACGAGATCCTGGTAGAGGCGCGCTTTCCCGTCGACGATGCGCCCGCCTCGGTGGTCGAGGCGGCGCCCCGTTCCGGAGACTTCGCCGTGGCCGGCGCGGCCGGCCGGCTCCGCACCCGCCCGGACGGAACGGTGGCGGAGGCCGCCCTGGCGCTGTTCGGGGTGGGGGGCGCGCCCCAGAGGCTGACCGAGGTGGAGGAGCGCCTGACCGGACAGGAGGCAACCCCGGGACTGCTCGACGAGGCGGCGGAGCTGACCGTCGGCGCCGCCCGGGCCGACAACGAGGACGTTCACGCCGACGCCGCCTACCGCGCCCGGGTGTCCGGCGTGCTGGTCCGGCGCGCCCTGGAAGAGATGGCCTCATGAAGCCGGCGCCGCGCCCCGTCGAACGTATGACGGCTTCGATGACCGTGAACGGGGGTCCGGTGGAGCGGGAGGTGGAATGCCGGAGGCTGCTGGCCGACTTCCTGCGCGAGGACCTGGGCCTGACCGGCGTCCACCTCGGATGCGAACAGGGCGTGTGCGGCGCCTGCACGGTGCTGTTGGACGGCCGGCCCGTCCGGTCCTGCATCATGTTGGCGGCGCAGGCCGACGGATGCGAGGTGGTCACGGTGGAGGGCGTCACACCCGACTCGGGCCTCAACCCGATGCAGCAGGCGTTCAAGGACCACCACGGCCTGCAGTGCGGTTTCTGCACCCCGGGCTTTTTGATGACCCTGGCGGGCGTCGAACCCGGCGAACACCCCGATCGGGAGGCGATAAGGGAGGTGCTGTCCGGCAACCTGTGCCGATGCACCGGCTACGAAGGAATCGTCGAGGCGGTCGAGGCGGCCTGGGGGCGGGAAGGACGGGGCGGATGACGGCCCGGCCCTCTTTCATAGGCGCTCGCGTTGCCCGGGTCGAGGACGACCGGCTCCTGGCCGGAAGGGGCCGCTTCGCGGCCGAAGTGACCCTGCCGGGAATGCTGGAGGCGGCCTTTTACCGGAGCCCGCTCCCCCACGCCCGGATCAACCGGGTGGACCCGGCCGGCGCGGCGGGGATGCCCGGGGTGGCCGGGGTGTTCACCGCCGAGGACATGACGGACGTCGCGCCCTTCCCGGATTTCGACGAATACGCCCGTCCGGTGCGCATTTTCGGGCTCGCCCGGGAAAAGGTCAGATATGCGGGCGCGCCCGTCGCGGTGGTGGCCGCGCCCGACCGGTACCGCGCCGAGGATGCGGTCGAGCTGCTGTCCGTCGACCTGGAACCCCTGGACCCCGTCGTCTCCGTGGAACAGGCGCTGGCCCCGGACGCGCCGCGGTTGTACCCTGACTGGCCGGACAACATCGTCATCGAATTCCCCGTCTCCAACCCCGACGCCGCCGCCGAGTTCGAAAAGACGGAGGACGGGGCGGTAACAGTGGCGGGCCGCTACGAGACCGGGCGGCACACCGGCGTCCCGATCGAGACGCGGGGGGTGGCGGCCGAGTACCGCGAGGGCCGCCTGACGGTTTGGACCTCGACCCAGTTCCCGCACATCGCCCGGACGATGCTCTCCTACTGCCTCCCGCTCGACGAGGCGGACATCCGGGTAATCGCGCCCGATGTAGGCGGGGGGTTCGGCGTCAAGGCGGAGTTCTACCCGGAGGAGGTGACCATCCCGTGGCTGGCCATGAGGCTGGGCCGGCCGGTGCGGTGGATCGAGGACCGCCGCGAGCATCTGACCGCAGCCTGCCACGCCCGCGACCTGGTGCTCGATCTGGAGGCGGCGGTCGGGCCGGACGGCCGCTTCCGGGCGGTGCGCGGAATGGCCTTACAGGACCTGGGGGCGGCCGAGATGTACCCCTACGGCTTCTCGCCCGCCTTCACCGCGGTGGGCCACATCACCGGCCCCTACCGCATCCCGCACCAGTCGGTCGGGGTGGTGGGGGTCGCCACCAACAAGACCCCCACCGGCGCCTATCGGGGCTTCGGCATCCCGGAGGCGGCCTTCGCCATCGAACGCCTCATGGACAAGGCGGCCGCCCGGTTGGGCCTGGACCGGCACGAGATCCGCCGCCGCAACCTCATCGGACAGGAGGACCTGCCCTACACCACCTCGGCCGGAGCGGTCGTCGACTCGGGAAGCCACCGCGAGGCTTTCGAGGAGACCGCCCGGCTCACCACCGAGCGGCTGGAACACCGGCGGGCCCGGACGGCGGACCGCCCCGACATCCGCGTGGGGTCGGGCATCGTCAATTACATCGAAGGGGCAACCCCCACCTACTTCATGACCACCGGGCACTGGACCTCGCACGATTCCTGCTCGATCAGGGTGAACCCCGACGGGACGGCGGTCGTATCCGCGGGGGTCTCGACCTCCGGCCAGGGTCTGGAGACGATGCTGACCACCCTCACCGCCGAGGCGCTCGGCGTCCGCCCCGATCAGGTGCGGATCGTCATGGGGGACACCGACCGCACCCCCTACGGGCTGGGCAGCTGGGGAAGCCGCAGCACCAACGTCGCCTCGGGTGCGCTGCGCAAAGCCGCCGACGGACTGTTGGACAAGGCCAACCGGATCGCCGCCCACCTGCTGGAGGCCGCTCCGGAGGACATCGAGGTCCATGACGGCGCCTTCACGGTCCGGGGCAGCCCCGGGGAGTCGGTCACGTGGCGGCAGGTCTCCACGGCGGCCAACATCCGGACCATCGACCTGCCCGAGGGCGTGGAACCCGGACTGGAGGCGGCCGCCTCCTACGACCCCCCGGGCATCGAACACACGCCCGACGAGTACGGACGGGTCAACGCCGCCGCCACCTACGTCAACGCCTGCCACGCCGCGGTCGTATCGGTCGACGTCGGGACGGGCCAAGTCGAGGTGCTCGAATACATCGTCGCCCACGACTGCGGCTCGGTGATCAACCCCCAGATCGTCAGAGGGCAGGTGGTCGGCGGGATCGCCCAGGGCATAGGCGGCGCCCTCCTAGAGCAGCTCCACTACGACGAGGCGGGCAACCCCCTCTCCACATCTTTCCTCGACTACCGCCTGCCCACCGCGTCCGAGATACCCCCCATGACGGTCCGGCACTTCGAGTCACCCGCCCCGGCGATGCCCTGGGGGGCGAAGGGCGCCGGCGAGGCCGGCATCATCGGCCCGGCCCCCGCCATCGCCGCCGCCGTGGAAGAAGCGCTGGCCGAATACGGGATCGGCGAGATAACCCGCACCCCGATCACGGCGCCCTACGTGCTCAGCCTGCTGAACAGCACAGGCGGCGCCGCCGGCGATTGATCGGATGCCCGGGCACGAAAGCCGATAACGAAAGCATTGACGACGCGGGCCGTTGTTGCCCGACCGGGTTTGTTCAAATCACAGAATGACAAAAAAATCGAGCCGGATCCCCAACAAAGGTATTGACCATGTCGCACCAATGCCGGATAATGAAGAAGCCGCAAACACCTCCGGTCCGCAGCCGGCGCAGACCGAGACAGGGATCATCTCTCCGAACGCGACCTTCCGGGTACTGACCAGACGCGTCCGGAACCCAGGCGGAGGCGGTGGGGGCCGGGCCCGCGAAGCGGGGCGAGGGGCGGCGTTTTTCGCGTTCTTGCCGGGATCTTGGAGTGGGATGGGGACTTGACGGGCGTGACAGGGGCTTGACCAGGGGGTTCGCAGGAAAAGGGTTCGGGTTCCACAACTTCACCAACTACCGGATACAGGATCTGCTCTACGCCGGGAACCCAACTGGGACCTACTCCCCTCGGTGACTCCCCCCTGAAATCCGAAGAGCCCCTAAAGTCCGAAGAGCCGGTTTTAAATAGACCTAGAGCCGCGTCAGATCCCCGACACCAGACCCACACAGTTACTGAGGATGAAATACCAGCCGGGATGTTTTCACGGGCAACCATCTCCCTTTAGACGGCGGTGAGTTTCTTATGGTTCGGACGAGAAGGCACCACACTTCAAACGAGTCGTTCTCGCCTTGCAAGATGATACGGTCGGGGCAGGGGTCTTCGCTCACCGAAACCAGATACTGTTCCAAAACTGCTTCCTATTTGACTTTTCTAAAAAGCCCTGTAGTATGTGTGCTGTTGCACACGGAGACAGAAAGGAATTCGTCCGACCTGCTGGACTTGCATGAGATGCGGCTGAACGCAACCCAAAATGTAAAATAAGAGGCTTTACGCGTAAAAATGAGAAAGAAAAACAACCGGCGTAGTTTTCTCTCTGATAAGAAAGAAGCGGATGATGCCATGCTGATAGCCACCCGTCCTCAATCCCTCAGCAAAGCCCCTCATGTGATGCGCGTTATCATAGAAGAGACTGGATACCTGAGAGTAGTCACAGGATCAGGTCCGCCAGATGACATAGACATGTCTAAAGTCGGTGTACTTGTTTTGTCTGCGTTGAGAGATACGCAATCCAGACGTCGCTACCTCTACACCGGACCACCAATCCCAAGTGCTCCCAATCCCCTGGATAGTTATCTGATGCTCGCACTCGTTGAAGAAAGCGGACACCTGCGGTTAGTTACGGAGGAAGCACTTCCGAATGAAGAAAAGCTGGGTAATGACGACGATGCTATTATCTTTGCGACAGTTCAAGATGAGCGGACCGGATACTACTACCTATACCCTGGTGAGATACCCCCAGAAGAGTCCCAGACCCCTGTTGGCGAAATATTGACGGTTCACTTGCTTATTGAAGAAACTGGATACCTGCGATCGGCTGTCCTAACAAAAGAACCTGATGAAGTAGATATGACAAAAGAGGGCATTATCGGTTTACCCACTATCAGGGATGAGGATACTGGTTACTACTATCTTTACTCTGGGTTACCAACCAAGCTGGACGAAATTATGCATGGAGACAGGTCAGGAATAACTGTACGTACATGCTCCTGTTATAGCAAGAAACGCCGGTTGGTTAAGAAACTACTAAAAATTGTAAGGAAGGATAAATACAATGTATGACATATTACTATTAGCGGCCAGCGTTGCGCAAATATTATTATTTGGGATATTCGCCCTCATCTCATGGTTTGACAGCCAATCAGGTTTAAGCATACGTTTCAATAAACGGCTTACTCTGTTGTTCTCGTCCCAACACGACGGAATATCCGAGAACCTGCTTCATCCCACCCGATCAAGGATCGCGGTATCCCTAGTGTCAAGACATGGTAGGTTAGCCAGAGGACAGGTTGAAACCGATATAACCAAGGAACTCAGCTATCAAGAAGTACTATTTGATTATCGGCATGCTCTGAAGATAAAAAAGAGCCGCCTATCGGACGGGAGGACTGTAGACCTTTTGTCGGTAGATCGGTCAAAAGTTTTCTTTACTCTAGGCGAGATGACTGTAGAAGAAAAACATGTGTAGGAATCATCATTAGACTCCACCGCATGATGAAACCCTGGTACGGGATTTCACATAAAACATCCGCCTACAAGACAACGAGCAGTAATCAGATACGGCAGGGGTGTTGCCTTGATGTTCAAGACCGCGCGGTGTCGTTGGCGGTCATATTCTCCTACTTGTATAGCGTTCCACATTAGGTGTACTTCGGTGTTACACCCTTCGGTGTCTTGCCTCAGCCGGTGCGGGGGCGGCCATGCACCGCTTCATAGAGGCGGCGCACCATCTCGGTGGGGTCGGAGGCGCTCCAGGTGTTGCGTCCGAAGGCGATCCCCGCCGCCCCCAGCTCCACCACCCGGCGGGCGTATTCGACTGCTTCGCGCTCGCTGTCCCGTTTGGGGCCGCCCAACACGAAGATAGGAGCCTCGCAGTTGGCTGCCACCTCGGGCAGGTCGTCCGGATCGGGCGGCGCCATGGTCTTGATGGCGTCGGCCCCCAGCTCCACGCACACCCGCGCCCCCCGGCTGATGTTCTCCGTATCCCAGGGAACGTCCTGGACCCAGCCGCCGGGGATGGACTCGGCGATCACCGGCATCCCGATCTTCTCGCCTTCGCCGACCAGCGCGGCCAGGCGGCGCAGGGAAGGACCCTCGTCGTCAAAGCCGGGGTAGACCATCAGCACCACCGCATCCGCCCCGATCAAGGCCGCCTGCTCCGCTCCATACAGCAGGGAGAAGGTGTCGCCTGCGCCGAAGCTGCCCATCTGGGTGACCCCGCCGTCCACCCGCAGCACCAAGCCGCAGCGGGCGAAGGCCTCCGGGTAGCGGCGGGCAATCTGCCAGGTGGACAGGATGCCGTCCGGCCCTCCCTCCGCCACCCGCTCCACCACGTCGAGATCCGGCCCGGCGCCCGACGAGGACTGCATGTCGATGGCAACCAGGAAAGCGCGCCCGTCCTTGCCCATGAATCGGGAGGCGCGCCGGGTCTTGGCCGCCCCCACCGCTGAGGAAATCTGTCTCATTGCTTTTGGTCTCCTTGTCGGTCTCTGCCGCCGCCGCGCCGGTGCCTCGGCCCGCACCCGGCCGTCAGAGAATCGTACCCCTTTCCAGGCGCGCCTCCGCTTCGTCTCCGAGGGCGATGAACCGGTCCGTCTCGTTCCTGTAGAAGGCGTACAGCTCGGGGTCGGGTTCATAAACGGTTACCGGCGGCGTGGGCCAGCTTCCCTTCGCTCCTTCGCCCGGCCGGGGCCACCATCCCGCCGCCGACCCCGCCGCCAGCGCCGCTCCGTAGGCCGCCATCTCCCGGCAGGCCGGCACGTCGAACGGCACCCCCAGGGCCGAAGCCTTGATAGAAGTCCACAGGCTGCTGCGGGAGGGGCCGCCGCAGCTGGTCACCCGATGCAGCTGCACGCCCTGCTCGGCTAGGCCGCGGGCGATGTGGGCCAGCCCGTAGGCGGTGGATTCGAGGATGGCCCTGGTAACGGCCCCGGCGCCCGCCTCCAGCCCCAGCCCCAGGATCTCCGCCCGCAGCCCCTGTTTCCACCTGGGAGCCCGCTCCCCCTCCAGGAAGGGCAGCACCATCACCCCGCCGGCCCCCGGTTCGACCGATGCGGCCTCCTCGATCAGGTCGGGGACGGCCCGTCCGGTGATACCCGCCCACCAGTCCATGACGGCGCCGTGGGAAGCGACCGGCCCCCCCACGATGTAGACGCCGGATACGTGGCAGGCCAATCCGAACTCGGGGCGCCGGCCCCCTTTACCCATCCCGACCGCCACCCCCAGGCCTCCGGTCCTGCCGCCCGGATCGAAACCCTTGCCCGGCGCGTCGACGGCGGCCGCCCAGGCGGTCATGGAGGCGTCGTTGTCACCGGGCGCCAGCGTGATTCCGGGCGGGATTCCGTATTCTCCCGAGGTAACCCCGGCGTAGGATCCCACCGGGAGCGGGTCACCGAAACCGTCCAGCGGCGCCGCCTCCGGCCACACGCTGTGGAAGGAGGGGTAACCGCCCAGCCTCGATATCAAAAAATCCCACATGAGCCGGGGGAACACCCTGGGGCCGTACCGCTTCTCGAGCAGGGCGGCATGCGCCAGATGCTGCCCGGCGGGGCCTTCGGCGGCGCCCGCGGGGTGGCGGAAGGTCAGCGCCCTCTGCCCGGTCGACGCCACGGTGGTGGGGCTTTGGCCGCCGATCCCCAGCGCTATGGGGGCGCCGCACTCGAGGCGGTGGAAGGCGTCGCGCAGCCCTTCCAACCAGACGGCGGGGTCGGCCTCGCCTACTGGGAGGCCGGCCGGGCGGTAACCGGCCCTGGCAGTGGAGACCACCTCTCCTCTGCGGTCGACGGCAACGGCCCGGGCGGCGCTGCTGCCGATATCGACCCCGGCGACTACCTCCATGCCGGCCATTCCAGTCTCCAACGGATGCCCGTCGAGGCCCCTGCCGGGCCTCCGTCAGGCGCGGTCTCCATCGGCGGCGTTTTCCACGAACACCCGGTAGGTCGGCTCGGAAGTAACCAGGGACAGAGCCTCGCCCGCCCGCCCGAATGGGTAGCGGGCGGTGATGAGCCGGTCGAGGTCGTCGGCGATGACCCCGGAGCGGATCAGGGCGGCGCCCCGCCGCCAGTCCTCGATGTCCTGGTTGAAGGCGCCTACGATGTCCACCTCTTCCCGATGGCAGTAGTCGGCGCCGATCGACGCCTTCAGCTCCTCGTCGAATGCGCTGTAGAGCACCACGGCGCCGCCCCGGTCGGCCATCTCCACCGCCAGATCCACCCCTCCCATGGCGGTTACGAACACCACGTCCGCCTTGCCGCCCACCGCCGCGGCGTCTTCGGGGGAGGCCGTCCAGTCGGCGCCGGCCTCCTCGGCTTCGCGGCGGCGCTGCTCAGACAGGTCGACCACCCCGATGCCGGAGGCGCCGCCCACCCTGGCGAGGGCCATGTGGATGCGCCCCATGAGGCCGCCGCCGATGATGGCCACCCGGTCGCCGGGGCGGAAACGTCCCCGGCGCAGGGAATGCAGGCAACAGGCGATGGGTTCGCCCATGGCGGCGTGCTGGATGGGGGCGTCCCCCACCTGATGGGTCGACTTGGCGTCGACGGCGATGAGCGAGGTGAACCCCCCGAAGGCGATGGTGCCGTCCGACAGTTTGCGCCCCTGCCGGTTGATGCACAACCCGGTCTTCCCCCGCCGGCAGAGGCCGCAGGTCAGGCACCGGGTGAGCAGGTCGACGGTCACCCGATCCCCCGCCTGCGGCGACCCGCGCAGGCCGTCCACCCCGGCCCCGGCCGCAACCACCACCCCGGCGCACTCATGCCCCGGCGAAACCGGATACCAGGGCTTCGCCCCGGCGAAAAGCCTCCTCTCGAAGGTACAGATCCCGCACGATGCCACCTCGACCAGCACCTGCTGCTCGCCGGGAACGGGATCCGGCTCCCGGCGGACCTCCACCTCCCCGGGCCCCGTTACGACCAGTGCTCTCAATATCCCTCCCTGACGAATACGGCCGAGCGGCTCCAAACATCGCGCCGGCCGCCGACCGGGAAAGGCTACCACCCACCCCTTCCCCCGAACCTGGACAACCCCCGAATATCACACCCGGCGTTCAGCCGACCGCGTAACCCCCGCCGCACCGTCAGCATCAAAGCACCACCGACCACCAGCACGAAACCACTACCGCCGACCGGCCGCCAGGCCAAGACTCCGCATCTCCCCGCGTGGCCCGACCGCGAGCACCGCTACAGTCCAGCCAGGCCCCCTCCCCGGAAGAACAAGACCGTGAAACCCGCCAGCCGATACGCAATTACCACCGCCGCCGGACTCCTCACCGCCCTAGCCCTAGCCGCCGGAGCGCAGAACAGCCCGGCCGTCCCGGACCTGGACCCGGCCGACTGCTCCAACGGAAACTTCATCACCGAACCCGCCGCAACCCCCGGCCTGGTCGCCGACTGCCGAGCACTGGTCAGCATCCGCAACCACTGGACCCGCCAGACCGTACCCCCCGGCTCGGACCTCCTAACCTGGGGCACCGGCTACACCACCCGCCTCACCGCCTGGAACGGTATTGACATCAACTACCAACGAGTGGACACCCTGGACCTGCGCGGCAACGGACTAACCGGAACAATACCCACAGAACTCAGCCACCTCACCCACCTAGCCCTCCTGTACCTGCACGACAATCAGTTAACCGGAACAATACCCCCCGAACTCAGCTACCTCACCCGACTAGTCGGCCTGTTCCTGGGCGGCAATCAGTTGACCGGAACAATACCCACAGAACTCAGCTACCTCACCAACCTATACGGCCTGGACCTGAGCGACAATCAGTTAACCGGAACAATACCTCCCCAACTCAGCTACCTTACCAACCTGGCATACCTGACCCTGCACGACAATCAGTTAACCGGAACAATACCCGCAGAACTCAGCTACCTCACCAACCTGGAACAACTGACCCTGTGGAGCAATCAGTTAACCGGAACAATACCCCCCGAACTCGGCCGCCTCACCAACCTAGAAAACCTGAGTCTGAGCAACAATGAGTTGACCGGAACAATACCCCTCGAACTCGCCCGCCTCACCAACCTGAAATACCTGTACCTGCACAATTACCCGTACCGCAACGGCAAGTTGACCGGACCTATACCCCCCGAACTCGCCCGCCTCACCAACCTGGAACACCTGGACCTGAGCGGCAACGGACTGACCGGAACAATACCCACAGAACTCAGCCAACTCACCAACCTCAGCCGCCTGGACCTGAGCGGCAATCAGTTGACCGGAACAATACCCCCCGAACTCGCCCGCCTCACCAACCTGGAATACCTGAGCCTGGAACTGCGCAACTTTGAGTTGACCGGAACAATACCCCCCGAACTCGCCCGCCTCACCAACCTGGAACACCTGGAACTGAGCGGCTATCAGTTGACCGGACCCATACCCCCCGAACTCGGCCGCCTTCCCCGCCTCGAATACCTGGTCCTGCGCGGTCAGTTGACCGGACCTATACCCCCCGAACTCGGCCAACTCACCAACCTGGAACAACTGCACCTGAGCGGCAACGAGTTGACCGGAACAATACCCCCCGAACTCGGCCAACTCACCAACCTAACCAACCTAAACCTGATCGGCAACGAGTTGACCGGACCCATACCCCCCGAACTCGGCCAACTCACCAACCTGGAACAACTGAGCCTGGGCAACTGGTCCTGGACGGGTCGACCCGTTGCCGCTCAGAGCGGCAATCAGTTGACCGGACCTATACCCCCCGAACTCGGCCAACTCACCAACCTGGAACACCTGTTCCTGGGCGGCAATCAGTTGACCGGACCCATACCCCCCGAACTCGGCCAACTCACCAACCTGGAAATCCTAGACCTGCGCGGCAATCAGTTGACCGGAACAATACCCCCCCAACTCGGCCAACTCACCAAACTAAAAGAACTGCGCCTGCTTGACAATCATTTAACCGGAACAATACCCCCTCAACTCAGCCAACTCACCAACCTAATCGAACTGCGCCTGCGCGACAATCAGTTAACCGGAACAATACCCACAGAACTCAGCCAACTCACCAACCTATACACCCTGGACCTGCGCGACAATCAGTTAACCGGAACAATACCCCCCGAACTCAGCCAACTCACCAACCTAATCAGTCTGGAACTGCACCGCAATCGGTTGACCGGAACAATACCCCCCGAACTCAGCCAACTCACCCGCCTAACGGGCCTGTACCTGTACGGCAACGAGTTGACCGGACCAATACCCCCCGAACTCAGCCAACTCACCAACCTACTCCGCCTGGAACTGCGCTACAATGAGTTGACCGGACCAATACCCACAGAACTCAGCCAACTCACCAACCTGGAACACCTGAGCCTGAGCGGCAATCAGTTAACCGGAACAATACCCCCCGAACTCAGCCAACTCACCAACCTAACCAGCCTGCAACTGAGCAACAATCGGTTAACCGGAACAATACCCACAGAACTCAGCTACCTCACCAACCTGGAACACCTGAGCCTGAGCGGCAATCAGTTAACCGGAACAATACCCCCCGAACTCAACCGACTCACCAACCTAAGGATCCTGTACCTGTACGACAATCAGTTGACCGGAACAATACCCGCCGAACTCAGTCGACAACTCCGGGGCCAATCCTGCCTCGCGTTGTTCAACGGCAGGTTCTGCGACGACGACAACACCGGCCACGAGTCCAACATCGAGACCATCGCCGGCTGGGGCCTAACCCAAGGATGCGACCCCCAGGAGCGCCGCCGCTACTGCCCCGAGGACTCTATCACCCGCCGGCAGATGGCCGCCTTCCTGCACCGTGCGGTAACACACAGAACAGGAACCGAACCGGCCGCACCCGACCCGCCGGCCCTCAACGACGTAGAAGAAGGCTCAAGCCTCCCCTACATACAATGGGCGGTAGCCGCAGGCGTCATGCAGGCGCCGGAGGGACTATTCGACCCCTCCGGGACGGTAACCAGAGCAGACATGGCCGAAATGATGGCCGCCGCGTTCGACCACATCACCCCCCCTCCGGCCGCGTCAGGGATCTTCGAGGATATGGCTGGCCAACCCGACGCCACAATCCGGGCCGCCGAAGCCCTGCGAACCGCCGGAGTAACCGCCGGATGCTCGACCTCACCCCTGCGGTACTGCCCCGACCAGCCCGTAACCCGCGCCCAGATGGCCTCGTTCTTCGCCCGGGCCCTCTCGTAAAACCCCCGGCCCGACCGCACGAGCACGCTGAGCAGGTCAACAGATCAATACCCGCGCATCCCCGACTCGGCCGACCCGCCGAGCCTCCCCCGACCTCAGACCGTCAACCCCGACCAAGACGACCGCCCGCCGGAACACCCCCGCCTCACGGTCAGCATCAAGCCGCCTCGACCGCTTCCCCCACCCCCGGGCTGCACCCGACCGCACCGATCAACCCCGACATCGACCAGGACAACTGCGGCGTACACCCCGACCGGAGGAACCCCCGCCCGCCGGTCAAGCACCAAGCACCACCACCGACCAGCACAAGACCACCGCCCCCCGTCTTCGCGAAGCCTCAAATAGTCCTCACATCAACTATGGCGGCGCTGGGGCGGCGCAGATAGACGCAGATGCAAGACCGACGGATGTCCGGGCGTCACATGAACAGGTCATCCCGCTTCGGTGTCTTGCCCGGTTTCTTTGTCTTGTCCGGGTTCTTTCTGGGCGGGTTGCCGGCGTTCGTCGCGGATGCGCACCAGGTCGGTAACCACCACTCCCATGAAAACGAGTACGCCGCCGATCACTATCCCCGGCTGCAGCCGCTCATCGAGTACGACTATTCCGGTGAAAACCGCCACCACCGGGATGATGTAGCCGATGATGGTGGAGTAGGTGACGGTCACGTAGCGGATCAGCAGGTAATAGAGGGCCATCGGGACGAAGCTCCCCAGCAGGCCGACGTAGATCAGGCTGAGCACCCCGGCGGCGGTGTAGCCGGCGGGCGGCCCTTCCACGGCCAGCGCCGCCGCCGACAGGGCCGCCGACCCGACCGCCAGCTGGACGCCGGTGACCCCGAGCACCGAATACCGGCCGGCGTAGCGCTTGGCGTAGACGGCGGCGGTGGACACCGACAGCACGCTGAGCAGCCCGAACACCCCGGCTGCGGGCGGATTGCCGCCTTCGGAGATACCCGAGTCGCCCCCCAACAACAGCACCGCCACCCCGCCCAGGCCCAGGAGCAGGCCCACGAAGGTGGCGGCCTTCAGGCGTTCGTCGGCCAGGGCGAAATGGGCGATGCCGGCCGTGACCAACGGGATCAGGGCGCTGATCAGGGTCACGAACCCGGCTGAGGCGTTGGCGAGGGCCATGTTGCGGGCGTAGAAGGGAAGGAGCACGCTGACGACCGACAGCACCAGCCCGATGCGCAACTCGATCCGCCCGATCAGCGGCCCTTTGCGAACCGCCGCGATGAAGACGAGCACCGCCGCCCCGGCTACAACCGAAGAGGCGGCGGACACGGTGATCGGCCCGAACCCCTCGCGCAGGGCGATCCGCACCGCCACCGGCGATGTCCCCCATCCCAGGCTGATGATCAGCAGCACCGCCCAGATCGCCGCATTCGAGAACTCGAGTTGCGGTCCCGTGGACCTGCGGGGCGCCGAACGCTTCATACCCGCCCATCACCAGTCATCGATTCTCCCGCCCGACAAGCCGCCGCCGTCGCCAGGCTACCGCACCCCGGCCCGGCGCCGCCCCCGGCCGCCCGGCGCACGCTACCCGAGGAGGCGTTGGATGCTGAACATGGAGGCGTCGTAGGGGGAGGCGCAACCGGTAACCAGATCGGCGATCATCTCGCCTATTGCGGGGGAGAACTTGAAGCCGTGGCCGGAGCAGGCACTGCTGATGATCACGTTGGGGTGGCCGGGGTGGGCGTCTACCAGGAAATGTCTGTCCGGGGTGTTGGTGTACATACAGACGGCGGAGCGCAGAACTTTGCCGAGCCGGGGCAGGATGCCGGACAGAGCCGCCTGCAGGTCACTTTCGTCGGAGGGCCGCACCCGCCGGTCCAAGTCCTCGGGGCGTTCGTGCAGCTCCCCGTCGTGATGGAAGCCGATTTTCACTCCCCGTCCGAAGTCGGGCTGGCCGTACAGGTGCCGCCCGGGGGCCCACTCCCAGGAATGGTTGGGGCACCGGTCCGGACCGAACATTCCCTCCCCGTCCGCAGGCTCGAACCAGACCATGACCTGACGCTCCACCCGCAGCGGCAGATCCAGCCCGGACACCCAACGGCGGTTCCACGCTCCGGCTGCCAGCACCAGCGACCCCGCCGAATACTCACCGGCGTCGGTGAACACCTTCACCCCGCTCCCGTCCGGCCGCCACCTGCGAACCGGTTCGTCGAAATGCAGCCGGGCGCCCAGCCGGGCCGCCTCCGCCAGCTGCGCCCGCACGCACTCCTCCACGAACAGCACCCCGCCGCCGGCGTCGTAGGCGCCCGCCCATTCCCCGCTCGGCCGGAACTGCGGCCACCGCGCCCGTATCTGATCGGCGTCGAGCATCTCCACCGCCAAGCCGTGCTCCTGCGCCGAGCGGCGGATTCCGAGCAGCGAAGGACTGTCCGGTTCGCCGATGGTTACCCCGCCCGTGATCCGCAGCAGCTCCCCCGGCCCGCCGGCCGTCTCCTCCAACCGCCGCCACAGCCGGTAGGCGTGTTGGACGATCGGCACGTATACAGGATGCTCGGCGTAGACCTCCCTGATGATCCGAGTGCCGCCGTGGCTGGACCCCGAGGAGTGCGGCGGAGCGCCCAGATCGAACCCCGCCGCCGACAGCCCCCGCCGCGCCAACGCCGCCGCCGCCGCACCCCCGTGCGCGCCCAACCCCACCACGATCACATCTACTGCTGATCCGCCCGTCATCTGTTCTGTCATAGTACCCCCACCGATGAGGAGAGGACGCCTAATTCAATAGCTAACGGTCTGCCTGTCCGTCATGATTGCAAGTATTCCCGAAAACTGCGCCTGGCTAAGCCGCATCAAGCAATACGCAATGATGGCGGATAAAATACATAGCATCAAAGATTACAAGCAATGGTTTACTCCATTATAATTAGTACTCGAGTCCGATGCTTTCTGCCTCCCTGGTGAGCTCATCAAGGATGGCCTCACGATACGCATCGTCTATTCGTTTATAATCAAGCAGTTCTCGAAGAGGAACCTTGCGTCGGTTGCCGACCATCCGGTGCGGTATCTTCCCTTCGTCCAAAAGCCCAACCAGATAGGGACGGCTGACGTTTAGAATGTTAGCGGCTTGCTGGGTGGTCAACTCCGCCTGCACAGGCACCACCGTAACCGCATTGCCTTTGGCCAACTCAACCAACACGTCAATAATGATCCGAACCGCTTTCCGGGGCAAATCAACCTTGATGGGTTCCTGCACATTGCTGTCGACAACCAACCGGACAGACGCGAACCCAGACAAATCTACACCCGACAAGCCGTTCAGATAACGGACAGCCTCCCTGGCCTGCTTGATGGTTTGCTCATCGGGCAGTGCATAGGTCATCTTCAATATTCAAGCCCTATACGTTGTGCCTCCTCGGTGAGTTGTCTAGCTATATCACGACGATAAGCGTCATCAACCCGTTTGTATTCAAGGAGGTCCGGGAGAGGAACCCTACGGCGGTTGCCGACCATCCGGTACGGTATCTTCCCTTCGTCCAAAAGCCCAACCAGATAGGGACGGCTGACGTTTAGAATGTTGGCGGCTTGCTGGGTGGTCAACTCCGCCCGCACAGGCACCACCGTAACCGCATTGCCTTTGGCCAACTCAACCAACACGTCAATAATGATCCGAATCGCCTTCCGGGGCAAATCGACCTCGATGGGTTCCTGCACACTGCTGTCGCCGACCAACCGGACAGACGCAAACCCAGACGAGTCTGCACCCGGCAAGCCGTTCAGATAACGGACAGCCTCGCCGGCCTGCTCGGCGGTCTGCTCGTCGGGCAGTTCGAGTTCACGAGCGGCTAGGGCCGCCATATGGGTTCCTTTCACCGGTAGTGGGTAGCGTTTTGAATTATGACACATGTATAGCACATATTCGAAATATCCGCAACAGGCCATCTTCAGCGCCCCATGCCACCGGCGGCCGGGCGGCGGGATGCGCGGATGCGGATCAGGTCGGTGACCAGCAACCCCGCCAGCACGAGGGCGCCCCCGATCGTGATCCCCGGCTGCAGCTCCTCATCCAGCACGAGCACACCCGCCAGCACCGCGACGAACGGGATGATGTAGCTGATGATCGTGGAGTAGGTGACGGTGACATGGCGGATCAGGTAGTAGTAGAGCGCCAACGTGACGAACGTCCCGAACACCCCCGCGTACAGCAGGCTGATCCAGCCGGCGGCGGAGAGGCCGACGGGAAGCCCTTCGATCGGCAGCGCCAACAGGGTGAGAACCGCCGAACCGATCACCAGCTGGACGCCGGTCACCCCGAGCACCGAATAACGCCCGGCGTACCGCTTGGCGTACACGGCGGCGGCGGCCATCGACAGCACGCTGATAATCACCAACAACCCGGCCAAAGGCGGATTGCCGCCCTCCGCGATCCCGGAGTCGCCCCCCATCAGGAGCACCGCCACCCCGGCGAGGCCCAGTAGCAGACCGGCCAGGGTGGGGAGCTTCAGCGGCTCGTCGTCCAGCATGAAATGAGCTATCACCGCCGTAACCAGGGGAACCAAGGCGCCGACGAGGGACACGAACCCGGCCGAGGCGTTGTCCAGGGCCGCGTTCCGGGTCTGGAAGGGCACCAGAACGCTGATGATCGACAACACCGCTCCCATGCGCAGCTCGAGCCTCCCGACCAGCCTCTCCTGCCGTCGCCGGGCGATAAGCAGAAAGACCGCCGCGGCCGCGATCATCGAGGTAACGGCGGCGATGGTGAACGTTCCGAACCCCTCGCGCAGGGCGATCCGCACCGCCACCGGCGCCGTCCCCCATCCCAGGCTGATGACCAGCACCACCGCCCAAATCACCCGATTCGAGACGTTGATATCGAAGCGCGGCGGCCCGCCGGGCACCGGCAACCTCATATCCGACTGTCGCAATACATCTGACATCTCCCGCCGAAGCAAGCAAACCGCAATTCGCTACCTTCAATGAGCAGTTCGCCCGGGGTTCAAAAAGGGGCCTTCCAAACCACCCCACTGCCGCCCCGTTTCCAGAAGACGAGGAAGTAGGAGTGGTTCTTGCGGGCGTGGACCTGGCGCACCGCGCGGCTGACACCGGGGCGGTTGTTCCTGACGACTACGAACAGGTCCTCCGCCACAAACCCCAGGGCCTCGTAATCAGACATTATCTCCACGTGTGTGAAGCGTTGCCGGTTCGAGCACACCTCGTCCTGGCACTTAACGATGAACACGCCGCGCTCTCGGAGGACGCGGTGGGCCTCCCTGCCCGCATCCCGGTACAGCTCGAGCACCGCCTCGTGGTACTTGCTCCTGGTCTGGTTGCCGGAACCGTTGTTGCGGTAGTAGTCCTCGAAGGGCGAATGGGTCCGGTGCGCGGTGCCCCCCGGAGAGTGCATGTACGGGGGGTCGAGCACCACGCAGTCGATCTCGCCGTCCCGGTAGGGCAGATCCCGGCAGTCCACGCCGTCTCGGATGTCGGTCGCCCGCAGCTCGTACCTGCCCGGCGGGACGCGGCGCCAGAACACGCCCTTGCCGTAGGTAACATCCGCAACGATGCTCCCCGGCTCGACGTAGAGGCCGAGAATCTGGGGGAAGGCGCGGTCATTCCCCTCGGTAAAGACGCTGGGAACAAGGTCGTTGGTAGGCAGGCCGCCGGGCGAGCTCCGCTTCCCGCGCGCCGAGAACCTGTCGGCCTGCTCGAACAGATCGGCATCCGTTTTCACAGCTCGTATCTCCTACATCATCCAATCCGACCAGCGCTCGACACCGAGCGGACGGCGCGGTTCCCAATACATGGCAGGCAAACAGCTTCGTTCATTTCTGAGGGTTTGCCGGCACTCGCACTGTATCGAACTTATGTTCGTAATCATACCACATCAGGGTACAGCACGACTGTGACATGTAGTTGAGCTGAGATGTTCCGGAGGTTGCCAAGCCCCCTCCCCGTTCGGCCTTATCCCGCGCCATGCTGATATCGTTGATGGCAATGATATCAATGATATCATACCAGCGGAGGAGGTCGAAGATATGGCTGGCATCACAATCCGTAATCTGGGCGATGAGACGAAGCGCCGTCTGCGACTTCGGGCAGCCAGGCACAATCGATCAATGGAAGAGGAGGCGCGAAGCATATTGCGCGCCGCGCTCGCCGGGGGGCAGTCCCCACCGGCCGACCTGGCGCGCTCCATACAATCCCGCTTCTCTGCCCTGGGCGGCGTGTATCTCGAAACGCCGCCGCGCGAGCCGATGCGCGAACCTCCCCGATTCGATTGAACCACGGCGATGATACTGCTTGACACCAACGTCGTCTCGGAGCTGATACGTCCCGAGCCCGACCCCGGCGCAGCGGCCTGGTTGGCCGCGCAGCCCGCCGAAACGGTCTTTCTCTCGGTGATATCCGAAGCCGAGCTACGGTACGGCGCGGCCATTCTCCCGCCGGGCCGCCGACGCGACCGGCTGGCTTCCGAGATCGAACACATGCTTCGGGACGACTTCGAAGGGCGGATTCTGCCGTTCGACCGTCTCTCGACTCGCGCCTACGCCGAGATCGCCTCCGCCCGCCGCGCCGCCGGGCTACCGATCAGCTATGCCGACTGCCAGATCGCCGCTATCGCCCGTTCCTACGGGGCCTGCGTTGCTACCCGAAACGTCGATGATTTCCAGAACTGCGGGATCAAGGTGATCAACCCCTGGTCCACCCGAACCCGGCTCTGAAGCCGTTTACGCCAGTGCGGTTCCGAAACGCGGAGAAGCGGCTCAAGTACTGGGGATGGGGGTACGAAGGCGAGGGCTTGACGCCCCGCGACCGGGATGCGCTGCTTTCGACCCTGGCCGGCGGCTTCGGCGTACGGGGGCATGACGCCGGAGGCGGGCCGCCGCCGATCGGCGAGATCGCACTGCGGGCGCCCCGCCTGGACCCGCCGCCCGGGCTGGCCCCGATTTGCACGCAGGAACCCTACGAGCGGATTCTGCACAGCTTCGGCCAGTCGCAGCCCGATTCGATCCGCATCTTCTCCGGCGATTTCGCCCACGCCCCCGATGCGGTCGCCTACCCGCGCAACGAGGCCGACGCGGCGGCGCTGATGGAATGGGCGGGCGAGGCAGGGGCGGCGCTGGTGCCCTACGGAGGCGGATCGTCGGTGGTGGGCGGGGTTACCCCCGACATCGGCGAAGGTTACAACGGAGTCGTCGCCGTGGACATGATCCGCATGAGCCGGGTGCTCGAAGTCGATCCGATATCGCGGGCGGCCCGCATCCAGGGCGGGGCGCGGGGCCCGGAGCTCGAAGCAGCCCTGAAGCCGCACGGCATGACCCTGCGCCACTTCCCCCAGTCCTTCCGGCACTCGACCCTGGGCGGTTGGATCGCCACCCGCTCCGGCGGCCACTTCGCCACCCTCTACACCCACATAGACGACCTGGTCGAGAGCGTGCGCTGCCTGACCCCGGCCGGGGCGATGGAATCCCGCCGCCTGCCGGGGTCGGGGGCGGGCCCCAGCCCCGACCGGCTGATCATCGGCTCCGAAGGCGCGCTCGGCGTAATCACCGAAGCCTGGATGCGGCTCCAGGGGCGGGTGGCCCACAAAGCGGCGGCCGGGTTCCGTTTCCCCGGCTTCCTCCAAGCCGCCGCCGCCGTGCGGGGGATATCCCAGGCGGGCCTGTTCCCCGCCAACGCCCGCATCGTCGACGGGGTGGAGCTGGCGGTCAACGGGGCCGGGGACGGTTCGTTCACCCTGATGGCGGTCTCCTTCGAGTCGTCCGACCATCCGGTCGAGGCCTGGATGGAGCGGGCCGAGGAGATCTGCCTGGATCACGGGGGAACGCCCGACGCCGACTGGCGGAACGACCCCGGCGCCCATCTGAAGGGCGCGGTCGGCGCCTGGCGGGAAGCCTTCATCAGGATGCCCTACAACCGAGAGGTGCTCACCCCCCTGGGAATCATCTCCGACACCTTCGAGTCGGCCATCACCTGGGACCGCTTCGAGGACTTCTACCGCTCCGTCCGGCAGGCGGCGCGGGAAGCAATCCGCGCCGCCACCGGCCGGGACGGCGCCGTCTCGTGCCGCTTCAGCCACACCTACCCCGACGGGCCCGCCCCCTACTTCGCCTTCCACTGCGCCGCCGACCCCGCATCCATGCTCGACCAGTGGCGGGAGATCAAGGCCGCCGTCTCGGACGCGGTAATCAACAACGGCGGCACCATCACCCACCACCACGCCATCGGCCGCGACCACCAACCCTGGTACGAAAAGCAACGCCCTCCCCTGTTCGGCGATGTCCTGGCCCGCGCCAAGGCGCACCTCGACCCCAAGGGCGTCCTCAACCCCGGCGTGTTGGTATAATGATTATGAAGAAGCGATCTAAATTCAAGATCGGAGAAACCAGATGTCCAATACAGATTCAATCAAGTCCAAGATCGTCGCACTACTTGATCAAATCCAAAGTACTATGATTGCAGTTGCTACTGGTGGACCAAGAATAAATGAAGTCAACACCGAATATACCGGATGGTATAATGAATTGACTAAGCTACTGGGATTGTTAGGATTCAACAATCCGATTCCGTATACAGATCTATGGAGGTGGTATGGCAAGTGGAGTAGCGGAGATCTACCCACATATCAATCACGTAGAGAATACATAATTGGTTTGATTGAGCCTATCAAAACGGCCCTTAGAGACAGTAAACCCAGTCACCTGGGCGATGGCCACCAGCAGCTATTACGCGAGATAGAAATTACTGGCTGGCCGCGTGTCGATAGAACCTTGAGTGAAATACGAACTCGATTAGAATCGGCCTCCAATGAAGAACAATTCCAATCTATAGGACATCTTTGTCGTGAGGCGCTTTTTTCACTAGCAGAAATCGTCTTTGATTCCGATCAACATCCTCCGCTAGAAGAGGAAGATGTGGAACCTAGCCCAACTGATTTTAAGCGAATACTTGACAGATATCTGGTAGCTAAGGTGGCTGGTGGACAAAACAAATATGCTCGTAAATATGCTAGGGCTTCATTGGACTTAGCTAACAAGCTACAACACAATCGTAATGCCAACCTTCGAGATGCGATGCTCTGTGCTGAAGCAACTGCTTCGGTAGTCAACTTTGTCGCGATAATTTCGGGAAAAAGAGACCCAGAAGCGGCCACTGAGCAACCTCCGTACAAGCCTGGTCCTTTTCCATTCTAGATTATCTTCTAAAGCTAGCATTGTGAGGCCAGCATTAAGATTACTTGTTATTGCCGAGGGACCCAGAATCGATAAAGTCAACTTCGCCTTCGGTTGTTCCTTGATATAGTCGGCTGCGGGCTCCGGCGGCTTGGACGTTCCCGTCGGCCAGGTCCGACCATTTGTCTTCGCAGTCCTGATACACCTCTGTGAACTGCCATTTCTGGTAGACCTGCTGGCTTTTGCCCTTTAGGTCGTTGAAGGTTGTTGCTGCCCACCGGCCGTCGCACAGCAGCGGCATTTTCGCCAGGTCTTCCGCCGTCCAATACGAGCCTGCCCCGCCGACGGCGGCTACCAAGTCGAACGGCTCATGCGGGTAGAAGTCGTAGATCGGCGCTCGGATCAGGCGGTTCACATACGCGGGATGCTTCGCTGCGTGCTGCCGCAACATCAGCTCCGAAGGGTCGATTCCCACATACTGTTTCGGGTCGATCCGGTCGGCGAACCGGTCGAGCAGCCATCCGGTGCCGCAGCCCGCGTCCAATACCCGCATTCCCGGTTCGATCAGCCCGTCCAAGACCTCCCGGACGACGGCCTGCCCGTCCTGCATTGCCTCGTCCGCCCGGACGTCCGCGTCGTACCGGTGGGCTATCGCGTCGTAGGGCGACACGTACTCCAGCCGTTTGCGGTTCAGCCCGAACGTTATGTCCAGCTGGTCGGTCATCAGCCAGTAGAAGTAGCCGTTCAGGGACAACGCCCGGTATTTCCGTCCGTAGTACCAGTTGTCCCATCCGTGAACGTGAACCAGCTCGGCGACATACATGAAGCGTTCGTTGCCGGTTTCTTCTCCGTAATGGTTGTGGAACCACCGGCGGGAAACGTACCCGTGCGGATTGTACGGTATCGTCCACGCGAACCGGTAGCCGCCGGGCTGCTCCAACCACACCGCCGCCTGCCGCAGCGCCTGATGAAGCGGCAGATCCCTGCCCTGTTTCACGCTAAGCGTCGTCCGACACGCCGGCCATCAGCAGGCCCAGGCGTTCTACGGTGGCATTTTCCCGGTCGAAGACGCCCATTATCCGGCCTTCGAACATCACGGCTATACGGTCGGACAGGCCTGTTACCTCATCCAGGTCCTCGGAGATGAGGAGGATGGCGGTTCCGTCGGCCCGTTGGCCCATCAGGACGGAGTGGATGTATTCGGCGGCGCCTATGTCTACTCCTCTGGTGGGTTGGGAGGCGATCAGCACCTTGGGTTCGCCGGACAGCTCGCGGGCGATTATCACCTTCTGGATGTTCCCGCCGGACAGGTGGCTGGTGGGAGTTTCCAGCGAAGGGGTCTTAACCGTGAACCGCTCCACCAGGTCCGCGCAGACGGCGGCTATCGCCTTGAAGTCCAGGAGACCGCGGCGGCTCAAAGGCGGCAGGTCGTGGTCGACCAGGATCAGGTTCTCGGAGACGCTGAGCTCACCGACCGTGCCGTCCCGCATCCGTTCCTCCGGGATGTAGGAAACCCCCAGACGGCGGATCTCCTTGGGGGTCTTGTCGGTCGTGTCCACACCGTCCATGACCACCTGCCCCGACTCGACCGGACGCAATCCGGCCAGCGCCTCGGCCAGCTCCCGCTGGCCGTTGCCCGACACCCCGGCGATGCCGACGATCTCGCCGCCCCGCACCGCCAGGTCCAGGTCGGTCACCGCCGGCGTCTCGCGGTCGCTGAGCACGTTCAGCCCGCCGATGGAGAGCCTCACCTCCCCCGCCTCGGATTCGGTGAGGGCGGGGGTCAACAGCACTTCCCGGCCCACCATCATCCGAGCCAGATCCTCCCGGCTGGTCTCGGCCGGCGCGGTGCGGCCCGCCGCCCGCCCGCCCCGCAACACGGTGATCCGGTCGGACAGGCTCATCACCTCGGGCAGCTTGTGGGAAATAAAGACCAGGCCCCGCCCGTCGTCTTTCATCCGCCGGAGGGTGGAGAACAGGTCGTCCACCTCAGCCGGGGTGAGCACCGAAGTCGGCTCGTCGAGCACCAGCAGTGAGGCGTCCCGGTAGATGGCCTTCATGATCTCCACCCGCTGCCGCTCCCCCACCGCCAGCTGCCAGATGTAGGCGTCGGGGTCCATCTGCAGCCCGTAGGCGTCGGACAGCTCCCGGATGCGATTCCGCACCGGCTTCAGGTCCTGCACCAGGCGCTTCATGCGCTGGCCGGACGGCAGGCCGAGGGCCACGTTCTCGGCCACGGTGAGGGTGGGCACCAGCATGAAGTGCTGGTGGATCATGCCGATTCCGAGCTCAATGGCGTCGGAGGGCGACTCGATGGAAACCGGACGGCCGTGCAGCCGGATCTCCCCCTCGTCGGCGGAGTAGAGGCCGTAGAGTATCTTCATCAGGGTGCTCTTGCCCGCCCCGTTCTCCCCCAGCAGGGTATGCACCTCGCCTGCATACACATCGAAGTCCACCCGGTCGTTGGCCAGCACCCCCGGAAACCGCTTGGTTATCCCGATCATCTCCAGCAACGCGCCGCCGCCGCCCGCCCCGCTGGTCCGGTCCGGCCGGCCCTCCTCCGTTTTCATGGTTTCCGCGGGCGGCATGAGAATCACTGCCCCCGCTCGAACGGCCTGGTCAGCGCCGCCGGCCCTCCGGTGCGGCGGGACACCAGCACCAGCACCAGGATGGTGAGGATGGCCGGCAGCATGCCCACGATGCTGGCGGTGGTGCCCGCCACGATGCCCAGCGTCTTCCACTGCAATACCATGGCCGAGACCAGCCCGAACACCAGCGATCCGGCCATTACCCCCGCCGGACGCCAGGCCCCGAAGTAGACCAGGGCGATGGCGATGAACCCCTGCCCGTTGGTCAGGTTCTGCTGGAAGATGCCCAGCTCCAGGGCCAGAGCCGCCCCGGCCAGACCGGCCAGCATGTTGCCGAAGAAGATGGTGATGTACCGGGTTCTGTCCACGCCGACCCCCAGGCTGTCGGCGGCTTCCGGGGTCTCCCCCACCGCCCGGACATTCAGTCCGAAGGGGGTGCGGTTGACGACGAACCAGACCGCCGGAACCAGCAGAAAGGCCGCATACACGAGGACGTTCTGCCGGAAGAAGACCTCGCCGATCCAGGGGATGTCGCCCAGGAGGGGGAGCGACCAGCCGCTCAACCCATCGATGGGGGTGGGCGTACCCACCTGCCTCTGAAACAGAAAGTCGCTCAACCCCAGGCCGAAGATGTAGATTCCGATGCCGCTGATGCCCTGGTTGGCCTTCAGCGCCAGCGTTACCACCCCGTAGATGATCCCCATCACCCCGCCCACCGCCATGCCGACCGCTATCCCCGCCAGTACGTTGTCGGTCCGCAGCGTGGTGAAGTAGGCGCCGTACGCACCGAGCAGCATGACCCCCTCCACACCCAGGTTGAGGACGCCGCTGCGCTGGCCCAGGGTCTCGCCCAGGGCGGCCAGCAGGTAGGGGGTGGCCAGCCTGATGCCCGAAGCCGCCATCGCCAGGAGAACCGAAACCGTGAAAAACTCACTCACGGCGGCGCCTCATGAACCGCATCCGGCTCGGCCGCCGGGGCCGGAGAGGAAGACCTGACGCGCTCGGACTCCAGCCGGGCGGCCGCCGACAGCCGTTCCCTAATCCGGATGGTGCCGACCACAAACACCACCACCAGGCCGTTCAGGGCCAGGATCAGGGCGGCCGGAACCTGCACCGCCCGCTGCATGGCGTTGGCGCCCACCAGCAGGGCGCCGAACAGGAAAGCGGCGGGGATCGTCCACAGAGGATGCAAGCCCCCGAACAGAGCGGCCACGATGCCGTTGAAACCGGCCGCTCCGGTGAAGGTGGTGGCCCCGCCGTCGGTGGCCAGCCGGTGGCCCAGGCTGCCGAACACCAGGGTTACCCCGGCGATCCCGCACATGGCACCGCTGTACACCAGGGCCAGAATGATGTTGCGCTTTATGGACATGCCGGCGTACCTGGAAGCGTACGGGTTGTGCCCCACCGCCCGGATCCGCAGCCCCTGGGTGGTGCGGAAAAGCAGGTAATAGCAGGCGACGGCCATCACCACCGCGATAACCACCCCCAGGTGGAGGCGGGTGCCGCCCGGCAGGACGGGAAGGTCGGCGTTGGAGCTGAGGCGCACCGTCTGGGGGATGCGCGATCCCCGCTCGATCTCGGCCGGGTCCATGATCGGCCCCCGCAGCAGCAGGTTGAGTATCTGGACGGCAACGATGTTGAGCATGATCGTGCTCAGGATCTCGTTGACCCCGGCGTAGGCTTTGAGCACCCCGGCCATCCCGCCCCATAAGGCGCCCCCGGCGGCGCCCACCAAGACGACCATCGGCAGGAGGAGGGGCCTGGGGATGCCGGGGAGCGCCATGACGAACAGGGTCGACAGGATCGCTCCGGCGATGATCTGGCCCTCTCCGCCGATGTTGATCACCCCCGCCCGAAAGGAGACGGTGATCCCCACCCCCACCAGGAGCAGCGGCATGGCCTTAAGGGCGCTGTCGGCCAGTTTCCTGCCGCCGCCGAAAGCGCCCTCGATGAGAGCCCAGTATCCCTCCAGGGGACTGGCCCCCAGCGCCGCCAGCATGATCGCGCCGATGACGGCGGCGGCCAGCACCGCACCGATGAGCACGCCCGGTCCGGCCAGCCGGGTCAAGAACCGTCTCCGGTCCAGCGGCAACAAAGGTTCTTTTACCCGCTTCTACACACAGCCCGGGGCGATCCCCCGGCGGGCAAGGAGCCTCCGCCGGGGGGATTCGCGGTCCGTTTTGCTATCCGACGCCGATCGAGATCGAGCCAGCCTTGATGCCCTCCTCGGCTGCGTCGGCCGCCGCCCGATCCTCGACGGAGAGCAGCACGCTGGGGTTGTAGACCATCCGCAGGCCGCCGTTGGCCAGGTCGGCCACGATCACCCGCCCGTTGAGCTCGCCGTTCAACATGTCATCGAGTATCTGGCTGAGCTGGAACTCCCACGAATAGACCACAGACGCCACCACTATGTCCTCGCCCAGCGGGGTCTGGTTGGACTGGGCGCCGAACCAGTAGACGCCGTGGTCGTTGGCCACCCCGGTGGCCCCCACCGTCATCTGCGAGACGCCGGTCATGACATCGGCGCCTGCGTCGACGTGGGCCTGGGCGGCCTCGGCGGCCAGCGCCACATCGCTGAAGGAGTCGATGTAGTTGACGTTCACGGTAACCGAGGGGTCGGTGGCGGCCGCACCGTTGACGAAACCGTCGATGTAGGCCTTGATGTCGCCCACCTCGATCGGTCCCACCACACCGATGATCCCCGATTCGGTCAGGCGGGCCCCCAGCACGCCGTTCACGTAGCCGCCCTGCTCGGAGGCAACGCTGTAGGAATAGACGTTGGACAGCCCGAAGGTGTCGCGGCTGGTGCCCCAGGCGAACACCGTGTCGGGGAAGTCCTTGGCGATCTCGGAGACCGACCCCCCGTACTGGGAACCGTGGGCGATCACCATGTCGAACCCGTCATCCGCGTAGCTGCGGATGGCGACCGCCGCGTCCTCGATGACGAAGGTGCCGTCGGTGACTTCGATCTCGATGTTGTAGTCCGCGCTCAGCCTGGCCAGCGAATCGAACATGCTCTGCGTAAAGGCCAGATCGTTCCTGGCGCTGGGTGCGACCAGGGCAACCCGGAACGGGTCGTCGGCCGAGCGTCCTCTCGAGTCGTCGTCGCCGCCGCAGGCCGCCGCCAGCAACGCCAGCGACAGCAACGCGACCGCCCAGGCGAACGGGGTCGTTGTTCTCAGTTTTTTTGGCATATCCTGCCCTCCTCCTTCGTTGGCACCCTGGTCTGTATTCCTATGTCCCGCCGGATGCTTCGGATGCCAAGCGCTCCGTTACCAGCCGGGCGGCCCGCTCGAGCGAACCCGGCGACAGCCCGATTCTAGCCCCGCTGAATCCCGGCCCACGCGTCGCATCCAACGCCAGCCGCGAAGTGGTTCCCTCCGCGGATGCAGACGGGTCGAGCGGGCTGCCGGGGAGGCCGTCCACCACGAACAGATCCTCGGCCGGCTGGAAGTGGACGGCCAGCGCCCACAGCACCTCGGAATCGTCGGTCACGTCGATGTCCTCGTCCACCGCCACCACCGTCTTCACGTAGGGATCCCAGCCCAGAAGGGCCAGCATGACCTGGCGGGCCAGGCCGGGCCGGCCCCGGCGCAGCTTCACGTAGCAGTGGAAATGACAGCCGGAGTTCGGGTAGTGGAGGGCCGACACCTCCGGGAACCGGCTCTTCATCTTTTCGGCCATTTCCGACTCCCTGGGAATGCGGGCCAGGTTGAGGTGGTCGGCCGAATTGCCGCCCGCCATGTCCAGCAGCATCGGATCCGTCCGCGACGCCATGACCTCGACCCGGAAAAGGCTGTTGGTGGAGCGGTCGGACGAGTATCCGGTGAACTCCCCGAAGGGGCCTTCCTCGACCCGCGCCCGGGGGTCGATCACCCCTTCGAACACGAAATCGGCGGAGGCGGGCACTCTGATGCCGTACCCGGGGGTCCGCACCACCTCGAGGGGCCGGCCGAACAGGCCGCCGGCCGCCCAGCGTTCGTCAACGGTCATCGGCGCCCGCGCCGAGGCGGCCAGCATGAACAGCGGATGGCCGCCCAGCACCAGCGCCGCCGGCAGGGTATCCCCCCGTTCGGCGGCCGCGCCCAGCATCCGCCATATGTCACCGCGGGAGTGGAGGCTGGTGGCGAGCTCGGCGGGCGAGTGGACCATGGACCGGTGGTAGCTGAGGTTGCCGGCGGCGCCGTCCTTCCCCTCCACCACCATGATCCCGCTGGTTATGTAGGGGGCGCGGTCGGTGGCGAAGTGGGTGAGAAGCGGGAAGGAGGTCAGATCGACCGCATCGCCTTCCACCGCGTGGTCCAGCGCCGGCCCCTCCGTTTCCACCGGCTCGATCAGGCGGGAGGCGCGGGCCTGGAAAACGGCGTGCAGGTCGTCGGGGGCGGCGCCGAGGATGCGGGCGACGCGGCGGCGGCAGGCGAACACGTTGGTGAGCACCTCGAAAGGGGCGCCGGCGATGTCCCGGAAGCGCAGCATCTCATGGCGGCCGGCGGCGGCCAGCTCCCACACCAGGGCGGCCGCGTCCTGGGAGTCCGGCACCGGGCGGGCTATGTCCCAGACATCCTCCGGATGTGCCTGCGCGTAGGCGTCAACGAAGTCGTGGAGGTCCTGGCTTTCGGTGAACCCGGCTGCGGTCATCGGATCGATGCCTTCTCCTGTCACATATAGGTCTGCCCGCAGGCCGCAGGCCGAAATCGTCAGTCGATGGGGCGTCCGCAGCTTCCCTCGGCCAGCTGCGCCTTGGCCTCCTCCACCGTGGCGGGCGGGGCGGTGGGCTGGACGCCGACCAGCCGGGCGATGTTGTTGCCCATGTAGTCCTCGAGCTGGTCCTCGCCGATTGCCAGGCCCTGCGGGGGTTCGTGGCACAGCACCTCGAGGTGGGTGAGCCACATGCCCGGATCGTTGGGCGGGGAATCGGTTCCGAAGACCAGCCGGTCCCTCGGCATCTCCTTGGCGAACTCCACGATGCGGGACTGGAGCAGCCAGCCCGATTCGCCGTACACGTTGGGCGAGTCCATGATCATCCAGAAGGCCTCGAAGCAGTAGACGCCGCCGGTCTGCACCCCGAAGTGGCCGATGATGAAGTTCACATTGGGGAACTCGCGGATGATCGGATAGAACTGGGTGGGGATCGAGTAGGGGCCGTCCCCGGTGTGGAGCAGCACCACCACGCCGAGCTCGTCGCACTTCTGCATGGCCGGCCGCAGCCAGTCGAGCGCCCGGTCGGGCCGGTAGGCGTGCATGTTGGCGTGCAGCTTCAGCATCTTGAAGCCGTACTCCCTCACGTGGAACTCCAGCTCGGCGGCGCCGTTCTCCGGGCCGAAGCGGGGGTTGTAGTTGAAGTTGCCGATGAAGCGGTCCGGATACCTCTGGGTCAGCTCGGCGATGTAGGCCATGTAGTCGCGGATGCCCTCGCGTCCGGCCCGGCCGCCGTCCCGCCAAGCGGTGTTGCCGGGGGGAGGTTGGATGAAGCCCATGTCGATGCGGCGGGGTTTGCCGTTGATCCAGTAGGGGCCGTCCATCATCTTCAGCATCCGCTCGCCGGTGAAGGGCTCGCCGGTGTGCCGCCAGGCTTCGTCCACCACGTTGGTGGGGTGCAGGTGGGTGTCGATGATCATCGTTAGTCGCTCCTATGCCTCGGATGGCCGGGAAGTCTGCCGCCGGATTCAGCCGCCCGGATTCAGCTGGGCTATCAGGTCCTCGGAACGCACCGGAACGCGGGGCAGTTCCAGCCCGACCGCGTTGCGCAGGGCGTTGACGATGGCCGGGGTAGAGGAAAGATTAGGCGGCTCCCCCACCCCCTGCAGGCCGTAGGGGGAGTCGGGCTGGGGGAACTCGAAGATCTTCACGTTCATGGGGGGCGTATCCAGGATGGTAGGGATCAGGTAGTCGGTGAAGGAGGCGTTGCGCACCTCGCCGTCCGCCATCTGCACCTCTTCGAGAAGGGCGAGGCCGAGGCCCTGGGCGGATCCCCCTTCTATCTGGCCTTCTACGGCTTGGGGGTTGACAGCCTTGCCCACGTCCTGGGCGACGGCCAGCTCCACCACCCGCACCAGGCCGAGCTCGGCGTCCACGTCCACCACCGCCCGGTGGGCGGCGTAGGCGAAGGAGTAGTGGGCTCTGCCCTGTCCGTTCAAGTCGTCGATGGGCTCGGTGACCGGGTGGCCGAAGGTGTGGGTGGCTTCCACGGTTGCCCCGCCTACCAGCTCGGCCAGGGAGACGGCCGTTTCCCGGAGGTCGCGGTAGATGACGTCGCCGCCCGCCAGGGCCAGGCCGCCGGGGCGGCAGCCCAGCCGCTCGGCCGCCATGTCCAGCAGCCGGGCGCGCACCTCGCCGCAGGCGCCCTTGACCGCCCCGCCGGTCATCCAGGTCTGGCGGGAGGCGGCCGAGGATCCGGCGTCGCCGATCAGCGTGTCGGCGGTGCGCACCACCACCGCCGACACCCCCAGCTCGGTGCGGGGAATCTGGGCCTGGACGGCCACGATGCCCTGGCCGCATTCGGAGGCGGCGCTGTAGACCTCCACCATGGGGGCGCCCCCCACGATCGACAGAGAGACGCGGGCGGTGGAGGTGTCGGGCACCCCGCCGGAAAACCCCATCGCCTTCATGCCCAGCGCGTACCCCACCCCCCGGGATACGCCCTCGCCGCGGGTGGTGTTGCCCACCCCTCCGGGCAGACGGCGGGGGTCGGGGGTCCGGCCGGAGGGAGGACCGGAGCGTTCGGCCTCGGGCGGCAGGGGCAGCTCCCGCAGGTGCTCGAGCAGCTCCCTGACGGGGGCGGGGCCGTGGACGGGCTGGCCGGTGGGCAGCATATCCCCTTCTTCGAGGCCGTTGACCAGGCGGAGCTCGACCGGGTCCATGCCGAGCGCTCCGGCCAGCCGGTCCATCGCCGATTCGATGGCGTAGCAGGCCTGGACGGCGCCGAAGCCCCGCATCGCTCCGCGGGGAGGGTTGTTGGTGTAGACCGCGTACCCGTCGATCTCCACGTTGTCGACCCGGTAGGCCCCGGCCGCGAAGTAGCAGGCGTTGCCGATAACCACCTGGGAAGTGGAGGTGTAGGCGCCTCCGTCGAGCACCAGGCGCACCTTGGCGTAGACCAGCCTGCCGTCCCGCCGGGCGCCCAGCTCGATCCGGCTCCAGGAGGGATGCCGGTGGACGTGGCCCACGAAGGACTCCTCGCGGTTGTAGGACATCTTGACGGGGCGGCCCAACCGCAGGGCCAGCATGCAGGCGTGTATGTGGACGGAGAGGTCTTCCCGCCCCCCGAAGGCGCCGCCCACCCCGCTCAGGGTGAGCCGCACCATGTCCGGGTCCAGGCCGAGGGCGGCGGCGACCTGGCGGCGGTCGTCGTGAAGCCACTGGCAGGCCACGAACAGGTCGACGCCTCCTTCGCCGTCCGGCACGGCCAGGCCGGCTTCCGGCCCCAGGAAGGCCGGGTCCTGGACGCCGGTCTGGTAATCGCCCGCTGTCACCACCTCGGCCTGCGGACGGGCGGCTTCGAGGTCGCCGTGGCGGATGCGCACACGGCGGACCACGTTCCCCCCCGGATGGATCGGGTCGCCCCGTCCGGCTACGGCGTCTTCGGGGTCGGTCAGGGGTTTCAGGACTTCGTATTCGACCCGGACGGCCTCGACGGCCCGGCGGGCGGTCTCCGGGTGGTCGGCGGCCGCCACCGCCACCGCCTCCCCCGCATAGCGGACCTCGCCGTCGGCCAGGACGGGCTGGTCGGCCTTCTTGATGCCGTAGAGGTTGCGGCCGGGTACGTCGTCGGCGGTGAGCACAGTTGCCACGCCGCGGATTTTCAGCGCCTCCGATATGTCGATGGAGAGGATGCGCGCCCTGGGGTGGGGGCTGCGGACGGTGGCACCCCACAGCATTCCGTCCAGATACAGGTCGGAGGCGAAGGCGAAGCGGCCCTGCGTCTTGAGGGGGGCGTCGGGGCGGACGGCGGAGGCGCCCACCCCCCGGGCGGCGGTCACGCGTTCGCGCACCTCGGTGGCTACCTGGGAGATCGGGGTGATGCCCGGGCTCCGGTTCATGCGCGGCATCCTTCCAGTTCCGACCGGAGGGCGACGCCCTCGAAACCCCGGCCGATGATCACCAGCCGGGTGCGGCGGCGGGCGGGCCACGGACCTCCGCTGTACATCTCGTAAATGCCGTGCACCCCTTGGAGGACAACCTGATCGGGCCGTCCGGCCACGGCGATGATCCCCTTCAGGCGGTATATGTCGGCGGAGCGGGCCTCGACCAGACCCTGGAGCCAGGCCGCCAGCTTCGCCTCGTCCAGGTCACCCCCCACCTCCAGGCTGGTGGCTTCGATTCCCGGGTCGTGGGAGTGGGTGTAGGCCTCGTCGAGGAAGTCCGGCACCGCGGAGAGGCCCGACCGTCCGAAGGCTTCGATGCCGAGGATCTGATCGGGGTCCACCTCTGCATAACGGGATCGGATCAGGGGGGCGGTGTTGTTGAGCGCCCGTATCCGCCGCTCGACGGTTCGGCAGGTTTCCTCGTCGACCAGATCCACCTTGTTGACCACGATCCGGTCGGCGCATACGATCTGGTCGACCACCTGGTTGTCGTGCTGTTCGGGGCGCAGGTCGTCGAGGTGGCCGCCCACGTGGCAGGCGTCCACGATGGTCACGATGCCGTCCACCTCCACCCGGTCCGCCGGCTCGCCGGTGAACAGGGCCTGGGCGACCGGCGCCGGATCGGCCATCCCGCTGGTCTCGATCAGGAAGTAGTCGGGCGGGTCGGGCCGGGCAAGCAGCTTGCGGAGGGTGTCGGCCAGGTCGCTGCGCACCGTCAGCGTGCAGCATATGCATCCGTTGGCCATCTCCACGATATCCTCGTCGGAAGCGACGATCAGGTCGCTGTCGATGCCGATCTCGCCCATCTCGTTGACGATCACCGCGATGCGGCGTCCGTGGTCGGCGCTCAGGATGCGGTTGACGAGGGTGGTCTTTCCGGCGCCGAGGAAGCCGGTCAGGACGGTTGCGGCGGGCTTGGGGCGGGGGCGGAGGGGGCCGGCTGCTCCGGTCGGAGCGGCCGCGGCCAGGGGTTTCATATGATCGACATCTCCAGCGCCGCCAGCCGCACCGCGTCGATGATCTTCTCGTATCCGGTGCAGCGGCACAGGTTTCCGGCCAGGGCTTCCCTTATCTCGTCGTCGGAGGGATCCGGGTTGCGGCCCAGCAGCTCGTGGGTGGCCACGATCAGGCCCGGGGTGCAGAATCCGCATTGCACCGCCCCCTCCGAAATGTAGGCCTGCTGGATGGGGTGGAGGCGGCCGTCTTCCGCCAAGCCCTCCACCGTAACGATCTCGGCGCCGTTGGCCTGGCCGGCCGACACCAGGCAGGCGCAGACCAGCCCGCCGTCCATGTAGACCGAGCACGACCCGCATTCTCCCTGCTCGCAGGCGTTCTTGGAACCCCACAGGCCCAGACGCTCCCGGAGAACGTAGAGCAGGCTCTCGCCCGCCCAGATGTTCTCGGCGGTGCGCTTCCGTCCGTTGACCGTCAGCTCAACCAGCACCGCCGCCGCCTTTCCCGGCCCGGCGGGCCTCCTCCCACGCCCAGCCCAGGGTGCGCCTCGCCATTATCCGCAGGGCGTGGATCCGGTACCGGGCGGCGCCCCGCACGTCGTCGACGGGCGATGCGGCGGAGGCGGCCAAATCGCCGAACCGCTCCCCTATTTCCGGGTCCAGCGGGCGGCGGTCGTCCCAATAGCCCCCGGCTTCGAGCTGCTTCTCCAGATAGGCCTGGGCCCGGGCGGCCTCTATGGGGGTGGGGGCGGCCGATCCGATGCCGGTCCCCACCCGGCGGCCCCCGAGGTCGAGGGCGAGGGCGAAGGAGACGACCGCGATCACCATGGCGTTGCGGGCGCCCACCTTGGAGAACTGCTGAGGGCCGCGGGCGGCGGGGATGACTATGGAACGGATCAGCTCGTCCGGTTCCAGGCAATGGCGCTTGGGGCCGGTGAAGAACCCGCCGATGGGAATGCCCTTCACCCCCCGCATCGACTCCACCCTGACCTCGGCGCCGGTGGCCAGCAGGGGCGGGTGGGCGTCCCCGGCGGGCGAGGCAGTGGCCAGGTTGCCCCCCACCGTCCCCCGATTGCGGATCTGGGGGAGCCGACCGTCCTCGAGGCGACGGCCAGAGCCGGCAGCTCGGCGGACAGCTCCTCGATGATGCGGGTGTAGGTGACGCCCGCGCCCAGCTCCACCGACCCGTTGCGCCTACCCCATTCCTTCAGTTCATCGAGGCGGGAGAGGTCGAGCAGGGCGTCCGGGCGGCGGCGGGCGAAGTTGATCTCGACCATCAGGTCGGTGCCGCCGTTGATCGGAACCGCCGAGGGGTGTTCGGTCTTCATCGCCACGGCGTCGTTCCATGTGAGAGGCCGCAGGTATTCCACTTCAGCTTCTTCCGGTGTCCGTCGGGTTCGCCCCATCCTAACGCCGCGACCGGCCCGGTCAGGCGGTGTCGGGACCCGCCGGCAGGTAGTGGAAACCGCGCCCTTTCCCGTTCGGCCGGCTGCCGGTCAGCAGCCCCTCGTCGGCGAGGGCGGCGAGCATCCGGCCGCAGTACGGAACCGTGAGGCCGGTTATATCAGCCGCCTCGGTCGAGGAAATCCGCCCCCGCCGCCGCGCCCAGCGGAGGATCAGGGCCTCGCGTCCTTCGGATGTCCGGGCCGGCGGCGGGCGGTGAGAGAACACCCCGCGGGCGTAGTCGGACAGCCGGTAGGCGGGCGGGTGGTCCGCCGGAACGCCGCCGACCGGAGAGATGATCGGATGTCCGCCGCTGGCCGCTTCGCTCACGCGCCGCAAGGCGGCGGCCGATTCGGCTTCGGACCGCTGCAGAACGGGCGCGGCCGAGCCGGGGTCGATCCAAACCAGGCGGATGAGATGATCCAGGATCAGCAGAAGATCGACATCCGAGCCGGATACGCGGGGTTCGGCGGCGCCGATAAAGCGGAACATCGTCGGGTCGGGCGGTCCGCCGAACAGAATGACGCGCACATAGGGGCCTCCTATTTCGGCGAACTCCGGCGGCGGGCGGCCGGCGGCCAACATTTGACTGATCATCATGTCGACGCCGATGCCCTCGCGCTCCGCGAGCCGCAGCGCCGCCATCGCCTCCGCAAGGCTCGGATACCGGGGTTCGGCCGGGTGGGTGATGATGTTCGAGGGGGTGACCATCCCGATGAAACCCCCCGGCGAGGAGACCGTCATCTGTTCGCCTATGTGTTCGACAACGGTGGGGTGATGGGAATGCCAATCGCGGTGCGTGACGCCGTTCACGACCGCCTCGCGCGCCGCCCGGGAAGGAATGGACCGAACCTGCGCCCGGCTGAAACCCCCTATGGCAAAGTGGTGGATCGGGTTGGCGTTCCGGCAGGCCTGCTCTACATCCGCGATCTGTTTCAGGAGCGGTCCGGCGCCCCGCACCCGGTTGGTGCTGTCCGCCCCCGGTACGTCGCGGCGAAGGTAGTCGATGCCGACTGCGGGCGTGGTGACGAAGAGCAACGACCCGGCGTTGGTAAGCCGACCCTGCCCGTCGACCAGGTTGAGCCGCCGGATCAGATCCTCGTCGGATGCGTCGGCGAGGGCGGTTGCGTCCCGATGCCCGTTCCGCCGAAGGTACATACGGGCGGTCTCGACCGCCGAGGGGCTCAAATCGGACAGGGTGTGGCCCGACGGCTGCGCCGACCAATCGAACCTCCAGCTGTTCATCCGGCTTGCATGCCAGGCAGTCGGATCGACCTCCACGCAACTGTCGTTCACGCGCCATCTGATCCGCCCCTCGCAGCGAATCGGCTCGATGGACTGATGCGCCGACAGCACGAGCAGCCGTTGACCGCCCAGTTCCGCGGCCCTGACCGAGACGGTCAGCTTCCGCTCGGTGAGCTCCCATATTCGATAGCGGAGCCATTCGGGATGCAACCGGGTGCCGATCCTGGTCCCGTCGTCGGCAACCCCCAGGATGACGGCGCCGCCGCCGGGAGTGTTCGCCATGCAGGCCATCTCACCGGCCAGGAACCGGGCCGCCCGGTCGTTCCTCCGGTCGCCGGGGAGAACCTCCCCGCGGCGATCTCGGCGCCCCGGTTCCTCTTTGATGTCGATCTGGGTCGCCTCGATCCGTCCGGGAGGCAAACCCTCTTCCAGCAGGCCCAGCGCCCGTTCGATCTGTTCCTCCAAGGGGTCGGGACCCAAAACGCGCGATTTCACGACCACCCTCCCATTGAGTTATACTTTTTGTTCGAAAAGTATAACTCTAGCCCGTGATTTACAGTTATAGTTATATTTTCCTGCCATAAAGTATAACTCCTCCGGCGAGGAGGGCGGCCCAAAAAACTGCTCTTGAGGCGGCGCGCAGGTGCCCCCAGTTCGTCCGGGTCTCGAGGTAAAATTGCTAGAGACCTTGAGTAAAATTACTCGAATTGCTGAGTAAATCGACTGTTGGAGCCGCGTCGCTTCATACAGGTGGTAGCCGGGCCCCGCCAGGTGGGCAAGACCACCCTGGTATCCCAGGTCACGAAGGAATGCGGGTTGCCCACCCATTACGCCGACGCCGACCATCCGGGGCTGCGCAGCGTCCATTGGATCGAGCAGCAGTGGGAGGCCGCCCGGCTGCTGGCCGAGCAATCCGGCCGGGAAGGGGCTGTGCTGGTCATCGACGAGGTACAGAAGGTGCCGGACTGGTCCGAGATGGTCAAGCACCTGTGGGACGGGGACACCCGATCCGGCCTCCCCCTAAAGGCGGTGTTGCTGGGCTCGGCGCCCCTGAAGGTCCGGCAAGGCCTGGGTGAAAGCCCGGCGGGACGGTTCGAGACGCTCCACCTTCCCCACTGGAGCTTCGGTGAGATGCGCGCCGCCTTCGGCTGGTCATTGGAACAGTACATCTTCTACGGCGCCTATCCGGGGGCGGCGGGCCTCGTCGATCAGCCGGACCGATGGGCGCGCTGCGTCCGGGATTCCCTCATCGAACCCGTCCTCTCCAGCGACGTGCTGCTGCTTTCCAGGATCGACAAACCGGCTCTCCTGCGCCGGGTCCTGGAACTGGCCTGCGCATATTCGAGCCAGATACTCTCCTACACGAAGATGATCGGACAGCTCCAGGACGCCGGCAACACCACCACCGTGGCCCATTACCTCGACCTGTTGGCCGGCGCCGGATTGGTTGCCGGCCTGCAGAAGTACAACGGCGGGGCTATCCGACGCCGCGCTTCCAGCCCCAAGCTCCAAGTGCTAAACAACGCTCTGGTAACTGCCCAATCGGGCCTCGGTTTCAACGATTTTCGGGGGGATCCACCGCGCTGGGGGCGGCTCGTGGAGTCAGCGGTGGGAGCTCACCTGGCCAATGCGGCCGCCGGCGGCGGCTGTGAGCTCTTCTACTGGCGGGACCGGAACCAGGAGGTGGACTTCGTGGTGCGCTCCGGCGGCTGCCTGGCTGCGGTAGAAGTGAAGAGCGGACGCGCCCCCCGCTCCCCGAAAGGGATGGCGGCTTTCTCGTCCGCCCTCGGACCGGTGCGCAAGCTGCTGGTGGGCGGCGGCGGAATCAACATCGAAACCTTCCTGGCGGCCCCGGTCGAAGAATGGCTGAAGCGCCCGATGTAGGAGATGCTGACCCGCTGTCACGTCCGCGGATTACCGGCATAGTTGCATATCGGAAACTTTAGCGGCTCATGGTGTATCGGTTCGAGCAGACCCCCGGCTTGCACCCCAGCCCACTCGACAGCCCAAAGCGCGCGATTTCACGACCAAACTCCCGTTTAGTTATACTGCTGTTGGAGCCGCGCCGCTTCATGTTCCGTTGCGCCATCTCGTACAACATCACCATCAAGGACTAACCGGCCGGGGCCGGAGAGCCGGTTAGTACCAAGTGAACCCCAAGTGGTGATCCGGCAACCTTATCCGATGCCAGCCAACAGGTCAAGGTCCGGCAGAGTTGCAGTTCGGGAACTCTACCAGCTCATAGTGTAGCGGGTTCGAGCAGTCGGTCGGGACTCCATACTCTTTCGCATATCAGCCTATACAGTTCTTGACGTTCTTGCATATCTTCCTTTGAGAAGCAGTCCGGATAGCCTTTGAAAGGCAGACCACTTACCTCTAAGAACCTACAAAATTTTGGGTTATTCGCATAAGTTTTCGGATGGAGAGAACGCGCCAGAAGATTCTGAGCATGTATTGCATACAGTTCCAGCTTTTCTTCGTATGATTTGGCACCGTAAGAAGCGTTGAAGCTCCTCGGCAACAAAAGCAGGCCACCGAAGCGGTTACGTTGCGCATAAAACTCGTGCTCATTGGCGAATTCACCTCTATAAGGATCGAATTTGTTGGCCCATATGTGTTCGACCTGGTATGGATCCTTATTATCCTTGTGGTTGATATATTCAGAAAATGGTTTTCCTTCCCCACACTGGTTTTCGATCCAAGCGATCATACGAGCCAATACATAATGGATACGCCTGCGGTTATGGTAATGGAGGGCAAACCAACTCACGCTTTCGAAAGAAGGCAAGTCCTCAACTCGCTGTTGGAGTGTATCTCTCACACTGTCTAGATTATGGTTACGAATATCTTTGGCTAGATTGAACATCGTATAAACAACGGTGGAGTAACCATAATTACGGTAATTCAATATACGCCTTGCTACAAACAAGTCAAGGTAACAGGCTACGAGATTCACCTTTGAGATGAATGTTTGATCATCATCATCGGGTGTAACGGTTGCCATAATCAGCAAATCTTGGAGCCCGATTCCAATCTTGGCGTTATAAAAAACATTCTCCAAGCCTGTGGTAATATCCCAAGAAGCCAGTACGTACTGCTTCCAACGAGAACTCATCCTTTCAAAGTCTCTATTGATAAAGGTCCTATAGTCTCCGGCACGGTGAAGACCGATTCTCTCTCGATTGTCTCTTACCCATCGATGAAAGGCAGTTCCTATGCTGTCAAAATCTCCAGGTTTTGCATCCTTCTTTCTTGAGCGTATGCTGTCAGCATAATGTGCTCTTAGCCATACCTTTAGGAAATCGGAATCAGCATTTGTATATAGATCAGTTAACTCTGTAATACGCTGACGCCAAGAATTATTGGTCTCCACAATAATTTGTGGATCATCAAGTTTGCTAAGCAGATAGCCTTTCAACATATCCATGTTAGACAACGGATTGCCTCTATCATTCATAGTTTCAAAAATCTCAAACGCCATATCCGGATCGGAGGTTTGGATCTCAACCATCACAACTCGCTCTAGCAACCAATGAACAAAACAGACGAGCGCATCGCCCTTCTTCAATTCTTCTTTGATCATATCAGGTATATCTTGATACCTTTCATATATCTTGCGTACCGATTCGGATTTACCGCTAGTGTCAAAGTCTTTATTTACCAATATAGCCTCCATCACCTTATCTCGTTCAGGAACGTTGATATTGAAGGTTTTCGCTCCCAGTCTACTTGAAAAAACCAAGTGGCTAAGATCTTCGCTTTTGTCTTTATCTTTCCACAAATGATCCAGGTATATTAACAGAAGAGTCAAAGTAGTTAAGCGTTGTTGTCCATCAACCAAAGAACGATGGCCGTTGATCTTACCTGTAACTATAGGACCGAGAAAATAGCCTCTAGAAGAATCAATATCTTTCAGTTCATATTTGTCCTCAAATTCGCTTGAAAACCTATTAGTCAAATCGTTCAGTAAGTCCTCCAGATTGGATTTACTCCAGGTATATTCACGCTGGTAATAATCAAGACGGTACTTGCGGCCTGTGAAGATCTCTCGTACTGTCAAATTTCTGCCAATCAACTCGCTCATATCGGTCTACCTTTCCTTGTTATGTCATTCGTCGTTGAATAGTACCAGCCGTGTGAAGGTTTGACAAATCCACGTGAGTCAACCGGCCCGCCGTGTTCTTCAAGGGTCGCGGGTTCTCTTCGGTTCATTCCTCTCAGCGGTGGTTCCCCGGGCGAAGGACACCCGCCCCACCTTGATTGGCTGGTTAGAGAGCAACAGACCAACCGAGCGCCGACCCTTTGAGGTATCCCGCCGCGCCGCCGCGCCCCCCCCGCAGGGGGCCGCACCCTGCCCACGGTTCTAGTGCTCCGTAGAGCCTTACACCCCTGAGTCCGGTTCGATCCGCAGCAAACGGTCGGGATCCCAGACTTGTTCGCATATTTGCCGGTACAGGTCCGTGCGTTCTTCAATGTCGGCCTTGTGGAATCCATCCGGGTAGGATTTGAAAGGCAGACCGGTTCTTGCTATGAACCTATTGAACGATGGGTTGTTCTTATAGGTCAACGGGTGCAGAGAGGCCGCCAGCAGGTTTCTGGCATGATAATGCTCTCGCTTTTCCTCGTAAGGCATAGCACCATAGGACGCATTGAAACTCTTGGGCAATAGAAGAAGGCCGCCGATCTTATTACGATGACCCCAGAAATCATGTTCGTTGGCGAATTCCTTATCATGTCCATGATCAATGAACTTATTGGCCCATATATGTTCGATCTCGTATGGAGCATTACGGTATCTGTAGCTATATTTGGAAAAGCGGTCTTCCTCTCCACACTCCTGCTCAATCCAAGCAGTCATACGAGCCAATATATAACGGACACCTCGACGATTTGTCATGGTGAGTCCGAACCACTTGACGGGATTGAAATAAGAAGAGTTATCTCCGTCTATTAGCAACTCTCGTAATTTTTCGCTCAACTCAGAAGGCTCTAGATCGCGGACAGTTTTCGCTAGATTGAACATATGGTATACGATAGTGGAGTAACCAGATCGCCGGTATCTGACTATACGCCTCGCCATAAAAATATCTAAGTAAGCAGCAACAAGCCGTGTCTTGAGAAGAAAGGTGTGTTCATCGTCACCCGGCTTGATTGTTGCCATAATCGGCAAATATTCAAGTGGTATTCCAATATTGTGATTATAAAAAATTTGTTCCAACCCTGGGGTGCTATTCCAAGACGCTCTGCGGAGTTGCATAAATCTTGAACTTATTTTATTAAAATCAATATTTACAAACCTATGATAATCTTCGGCATGCCGAAGTCCCATTCTCTCACGGTTATCCCTTACCCATCTGTGGAAGGCTGTTCCTATTATATCAAAATCACCAAGGGTAGCATTTTTCTTTCTTTCACGTATTGTGTCAGCATATTTACTCCTCAACCAATACTTGAGGAAATGTGAATCACCATTTTTTTCGAGATCGGATAGTTCAACAATACGCTTTCGCCAAAACTCATTCGTCTCGTATATTTGTTGTTTATCTCCAACCTTGCTGAGTAGAAAACTCTTCAGCATATCTGTGTTAGACAGCGACATACCGCGATCGTTCATGGTTTCAAATACTTCCAGAGCCATATCCTGGTCAGAGGTACTGATTTCAACCAGTATAACCCTTTCAAGCAACCAATAGATAAAGAAGATTAGCTTTTCATCCTCTAATTCTTCCGGAAGAATATCTTTAATGTCGTTATAGCTAGCATAAATACGGCGTATCGAAGCTAGTTGACCTGCTGTATCAAAATCTTCTGCCTTAAAAATAGCTTGCATCACTTCATTGCGTTCTGCAACATCAATGTTAAAGGTTTTATCTCCAAAATGGTCGTCAAAAACTAAAGGTTTAAGATCAGGTGCTTCTTTGTCTTTTGAAAGATGATGCAAACGTATAAGCAACAACGTCAAGGTAGTAAGCCGTTGTTGGCCGTCAACCAAAGAACTAGAACCAACCAAAGAACTAGAACCATCAGCTTGACTGGTAACTATAGGTCCGAGGAAGTAGCCTTTGTAATTACTAACCTGCCTTAGTTGATCATTCTCATCATATTCATCAAGAAACCTGCTGGTCAGGTCATCCAGCAGTTCACCCACGTGCTGATCTGTCCAGGTATACTCACGCTGGAAGAACTGCAGATGAAATTTGCGGCCTGTGAAGAGTTGCTTTATCGTTCGAACGTTGCCAACAAATATATCCAATGACATAGATACTCTCCTTTCCTGTGCGTGGCTCGGTGGTCAGTATTTCTCTTCGACGAAGGTTTGGTCGGTGATCGGGGGGCGGACGTAGCCTACACCCGACTGGCGTTCGGGTAGCTCGATGTCCTCCCACGGTACGTCCTCGTAGGGGATCTGCTCTAGGAGGTGGGTGATGCAGTTCAGCCGGGCACGCTTCTTGTTGTCGGCGTTCACGACGAACCAGGGGGCCTGCTTGATGTCGGTGTGGGCGAACAGGGCGTCCTTCGCCTTCGAGAACTCCACCCACCTCGACCGGCCCTCCAGATCCACCGGCGACAGCTTCCACCGCTTGACGGGGTCGTTGAGGCGGGACTGGAACCGGCGCTCCTGCTCGGCGTCGCTCACCGAGAACCAGTATTTGATCAGGATGATCCCCGAGCGCACCAGCATCCGCTCGAACTCGGGGCACGAGCGCAGGAACTCCCGGTACTCCTCCGGGGTGCAGAACCCCATTACCGGCTCCACCACCCCCCGGTTGTACCAGCTGCGGTCGAACAGCACCATCTCCCCGGCCGCTGGCAGCTCGGCAACGTAGCGCTGGAACCACCATTGGGTGCGGGCGCGGTCGCTCGGCGTGCCCAGGGCCACCACCCGCACCACCCTCGGGTTGAGCCGCTCGCTGATCCGCTTGATGACCCCGCCCTTGCCCGCCGCGTCGCGCCCCTCAAAGATGACCACCACCTTCAGGCCCTTGTGCCGTATCCAACGCTGAAGCCGTACCAGCTCCTCCTGGAGGCGGGACAGCTCCTCCTCGTAGAACTTGCGCTTCAGCTTCGGGCGCTCCGGGTGAATTCGATCGAACGAATACTCGCTCGCCAGGTCCACGATCATGCCGCCGAGGATACAGGAAGGCCGGAACGCCGCGGGCGGCCTCCCCGGGCGCTCAGGGGAACGCGGCCAGCACCGCCGGGACCGCGGCTTCGAGAACCCCCTCCCCGTACCCCCCTTCCTGGATAAGGACCGTCGGCAGCCCCATCCTCAGGGCACCGCCGATAGACGGATAGTCGCCGTCCTCGAGGCGCAGCACCCCGTCGGCGGCGTGGGTGTCGACGCCGAGCGCGACCACCATCGCATCGGCCCCGAACGCTTCCGCCGCCGCGACCGCCCGCTCCAAGGCGGGGGCGTATTCGGGCCAGGCGGCGCCGCTCGGAAGCGGAAGGTTGAGGTTGGCCCCCGCCCCCGCCCCCTCTCCCGTCTCCTCCGGGAACCCGGCGTAGAACGGGAAATGGACCTCGGGGTCGCCGTGTATCGAGACGGTCAGCACGTCGCCGCGGTTCCGGAACACCGCCTGCGTCCCGTTGCCGTGGTGGGCGTCGATGTCGACGACCGCGGTCTTCGCCCCCTGCGCGGCCAGCCAGGCGGCCGCCAAAGCCGTGTTGTTGAGGTAGCAGTAGCCGCCGAAGGTGGCCGGACCGGCGTGGTGGCCGGGCGGACGGCTGAGGGCGTACGCCGCCTCCTCCCCGCCGTACACGGCCCCCGCCGCGGCCCGGGCGCACGCCGCGGCCGACAGCGCCGCCCGCCAGGTCCCCGCCAGGATCGGATCAACGTCGTTCGAGTAGAGGCCCAGCTGGGCGTCGACGTGGGTCGGCAACCGCCGCGGCATCCCCGGCAGCGGCCGTATGTAAGCAACGGCTTCCCCGTCGGCGGGTCCTCCGACGGCCTCCCGCCACCGGGAATGGGCGGTGCGCAGGAAGTCCAGATAGGCCTTCTCGTGGACCAGGAGCAGGTCGTTCTCGTCTATTCCGCCGGGCGTGCGCACCTCGAAGCGGCCGGGCCCGCCGCCCTCGGCCAGCCCGCGCAGGATCCGCTCGGATCGGGAAGCAGTCTCGGCGGGCGGGAGCAGCAGACCCCCGAACCGATGGGGCTCGGTCGGGTCGTGGAGGCGATTGTCGGGATGGGAATAGACGATCAAGATACTGTCCCCGTTGGGCCGCCCGCCGGTGGGTCATAGAACGCCCCCGCTAGATGGGTAGTTCCAAGGGATAAGGGTTTTGTTTCCGCCGACCAACCGCAGAAACACACCGATTACAGCACAGCCCAATCGCCGAGGAGCCGAGCTAAGCGGCTCATTCGTCATCATCCTGGTTATCATATGCTTTGTAATCGATCTAAACTATGATTATCTACCCTTTCTAGTCATGGTAACCTTGGAGCTACCCATCTAGAATACCGCCGGTTGCCAGGCCACGGGCGCAGGCCATAGTCGGCTGCCGGGGCGGGAAAGGACGAGTCCGCTTTGGATCCGGTCATCTCATTCACCGATGTATCGAAGGCCTTCGGAGAAACCCACGCGCTCGACCGGGTCCGCCTGACCGTCGGCCAGGGCGAGTTCGTGGCCCTGGTGGGGCCTTCCGGCTGCGGCAAGTCGACCGTCCTGCGGCTCGGCTCCGGCCTGATCCAACCCTCGTCCGGCGCCATAGAACGCTCCTACGGCAACATCGGCTACATATTCCAGGAGCCCACCCTGATGCCCTGGCGGACGGTGGAGCAGAACGTGCGTTTCCTGGGGGAGCTGGAGGGCATGAGCCGCCGGGAGAGCCGCCGGCGGGCCGCCGAGGTGCTCGCATTGGTGGGGCTGGAGGAGTTCGACGGCCACTACCCGATTACGCTGTCGGGCGGGATGAAGATGCGCACCAGCATCGCCCGTTCGCTGCTGCTCGACCCCGACCTGTTCCTGTTCGACGAGCCGTTCGGGGCCCTCGACCAGATCAGCCGGGCGCGCCTCAACGAGGAGCTCACCTCGCTCTTCGCCGACCGGCGCTTCGGCGCGCTGTTCGTTACCCACTCGGTCGACGAGGCCGTCTACCTGTCCTCCCGCCTGCTGGTCATGTCCAAGCGTCCGGGAAGGATCGCGGCCGAGTTCGAGATCCCCTACGGGTTCCCCCGCGATCCGTCGATTCGCTACGAGCCCGGGTTCGCGGTGCTGGCCGGGGAGGTGGCGGCGGCGCTCGGGAAGGCGTCGTGAGCAACGGCAACGGCGGTCCGGCCCGCGAGTCGCCGCCCGGCGGAGCGCCTCCCGCAACGGGCAGGATCGGGTCGATCCTGCGGGTCGCGGCGCCGCCCACGCTGGTCGCCGTCCTGATCATCCTGCTCTGGTACGGGGTTACCTACCTGGTTCTCGAACCCGACCGCCGGTTTCTGCTTCCTCCCCCCCACGGGGTGCTGCAGCAGGGGTTCCTCGACGGCGAGGTGCTGGGCGAGATCCTCGGCGGCCTCTACCAGACGACGGTGGTCTCCGTGCTGGGGCTGGCCATCGCCTTTGCCATCGGGTTCTCGATGGCCCTGGTCATGAGCCAGGCCAAATGGATAGAGCGCTCCCTCTACCCGTGGGCGGTGGTCTCCCAGACGGTGCCGATCCTGGCGCTGGTGCCGCTCCTCGGGTTCTGGTTCGGGTTCGGCCTCATGTCGCGGGTGACGGTGTGCGTGATCATCTCCCTGTTCCCCATCGTCATCAACTCCCTGACCGGCCTCCACAGCGTCGAGCCGAAGCTGCATGACCTGCTCACCCTCCACAACGCCGGACGGTGGACCCGGGCGTTGAAACTGCAGATCCCCGCCGCCCGCCCGCTCATCTTCACCGGCCTGCGCACCTCCGCCGGGCTGTCGGTGATCGGCGCCATCGTCGGGGACTTCTTCTTCGGCCGGGGCCGGCCGGGGATCGGCATCCTGCTCGACCGTTACAGCCGCCGGCTGCGGAGCGAGGAGCTGCTGGCCGCCGTCATCGTCGCCTGCCTGCTCGGGGTGGCGGCCTTCTGGATCTTCGGGGTCATCGGCCGGCGCGCCGTCGGACACTGGGATCCATCCTGGGCGGACGAGCGGCAGAAGCGATAGGCTGGAGGGGGTCGAAACCGCCGGAACAACAAACCGTCGGCTTCGACAAAGGAGGAGAGGAGCCAGGACATGAGAGGACGACCCATCAGCAGAACCAAGAAGCGGTCCACAGCAGTCGGATTGGCGGCCGCGCTTGCGCTCGTCGCGGCGGCGTGCGGCGGGGACGGCGAGACGACAACCACGACGACTGCCGCCCCGCCGGAAACGACCGCCGCCCAGCCCGCCGAGACCACCGCCGCCTCGACCGCCGCTCCGGCGGCCATGACGCTGGCCGGTGTATGCCCCGATCCGTTGGTAATCCAGCTCGACTGGGAGCCCGAATCGGAGCACGGAGGCATCTACCAGATGGTCGGGGACGGATACGCGATCGACGCGGACGCCAAGAGCGTGACCGGCCCGCTGGTGGCCGGCGGCGAGGACACCGGCGTCGACGTAGAGGTCCGTATCGGCGGCTTCGCGGTCGGTTTCCAGCCGGTGCATGCGCTGATGTACCAGGACCAGAACATCTTCACGGGCTTCGTGCGGTTGAGCGAGGTCATGGCGAGCTCGGCTGATCTGCCGATCGTGGCGGTGATGGCCACCTTCGACAAGAGCGCCTACTCGGTCTACTGGGATCCGGAGACCTACCCGGACGTCGAGGAGATCGCCGACCTCAAGGACGAAGGGGTGACCATCCTGCTGGGCCGCCCGGACGTGTTCCAGGACTACTGGCTGGCCGAGGGGATCATGGACGAGTCGCAGATGGATCTGACCGACCAGCCCAAACCGGCCGCCTTCATCGGCGCCGGGGGAAGCATCGCCGAGGCCGGGTTCGCCACCGCCGAGCCGTACATCTACGAGTTCGACGTCCCGGAGTGGGGCAAGCCGGTGAAGACCCAGCTCATCCACGACACCGGGTTCCGGGAGTACTTCCAGGCCATGGGGATCCGCACCGAGGACATCGCCGAATACTCCGACTGCCTGGCCCGGTTCGTCCCGATCCTGCAGCAGGCCCATGTGGACTTCCTGAACGACCCCGACCGGACCAACCGCCTCATCCTGGAGCTGGTGGACACCTACGACACGGGGTGGCCGTACTCCCAGGGGGTGGCCGACTTCGCGGTTGAGACCATGCTGGAGCTCGGCATCATGGGCAACGGCCCCGACGACACGCTCGGCAACTTCGAGATGGACCGGGTGGCCGAGCTGATCGGGATAATCGACGAGGTCACCGACGCCGATGTGAGCGGCGTATCGCCGGAGGACGTAGCCACCAACGAGTTCATCGACGAATCCATCGGCCTGTAGCCCGCAACGGAGGAAGCCTTCCGCCCGTCTGCCGCGCAGCCCCGCGTGGACGGGCGGTCCGGTTGGCCGCCCGGCTGGCTGGCCGGCCTCGAAGCGGAGCTGATTCTCTTCCGAGAGGCTGCTCCGGCCGCTTGCTGACCCAGCCCCGCCCGACGGGTACGCCGCCGGCCCGCAACCCGCGGGGGCGGCGCTTCGGAATCCGAGCAGGGGGAAGGGTATCCCGGCTGTCCTGTCCGGGGCGGAGGCAGGCGACGGGCGGCGTCGAGGATCGCGCCTCCTGTCAACCGGCACCCGGACGGCCTCCGGTGGGATGGGACCTCGTTGGTCCGCCTGCGCGTCGAACAAGGGGGTTGACCTCAGACCAGTTTTGCTGTATATTAACTATCGTAAACAAACGCGATGGAGATGTCGTGTATACTATCAAGCCGAAGGAGAAAGCTCATGGATCCTGTCCTTCTGAACAATCTCTACCTGGTCGGCGGGTTGCTCGCCGCCATATTCGTGATCGTGCGGCGGCTCACCTCGGCCAGCCAAAAGGCCATCGAGCAGTCGATCGCTTATCTGCAGCTGCAGATCACGGGACTGAAGGACGACATCCAGGAGGTCAAAGACCGCCTCGAAAAAGTCGAAGACCGTCTCGAGCGCGGCCTCACGAAGGTGGACGACCGGGTGCGGTCCCTGCAGATGGACATGGCCGTCGTCAAGGACCGGTTGAACATCCGTACCGACAACGAGCCCGCCTCGCCGGTGCCTGCCCGGGCCGGGTTGTCCGTCCCGAAGGCAACCGCGGCCGAGGCGTAACCCGCTCCCGAAACCACCCCCGCCAGGAAAGCCCCGCCCGCCCAGCCGAGTGAACAAAGCCCCGGACGACCGGAGCTGTGCGATGACTCGGTGAAGGCGGGCGCAGACATGTACGACTGGCCGCTCCCCTTCCGCCGCGGCGATGAGCGGGGCTGGCTTTGGTTCGCGGGCGTTGCCCGACCGCCCTTCGGGCCGGTCTAGCTTTCCCCGCCGTCCTCGGCGCGCCGCACGATCACGGTCCGGTGCGGGAATGGTATCCCTATGCCCGAGGCTTCAAGGGCTTCTTTGATCCGCAGGCGCAACTCGCGTTCGGTTCTCCACTGCAAAGAGGGCTTGGTTTTGGCTCTCACCCGTATGCTGACGCCGGATTCTCCCAGATCTTGAACGCCTTTGACCTCGGGCGGCTCGCTCAGTTCATCCCCGCCCCATTCGGGGTCCTCCCACATTTCTTGGCCGGCCCTGCGGATAACTTCTATCGCCTCGCGCAGGTCGCCCCCGTACGGGACTTGTACGTCTATCTGCGCCCGCGCCCACAGCTGAGAATAATTGGCTATGAACTCTATCCTGCCGTTGGGGACATTCCATACGACCCCCGTGCGGGTGCGGATAGAAGTAGACCGCAACGATACCTTCTCCACGGTTCCCCGGCCTCTTCCGAAATCTATATCATCTCCGACGCTGTAGATGTCCTCTATCATCATGAACACACCGCTCAAAAAGTCCCTGACCACGGATTGAGCCCCGAAGCCGATGGCAATGCCGACGATGCCGGCGCCTGCGATGAGCGGCCCCAGGTTGATGTTGAGTTGTCCGAGAGCCAGCAAACCCGTAAAAACCCATATGAAGATCAGAGCTACACTGCGAAACACCCCGGCAAGGGTCTCGGCTCTGGCTTTGGCCCGCAACTTGTTCACTTCTACCGAAACCGAAGGGTCGCGGCCCACATCCCTCAGAGAAGGTCTGTCTATCCGCTGTGTAAAATGGGAGATAGCCCGCTTAACGACGCGGGATACCAGCCATCCGCCCAGCAGTATCAAAAGCACCGCCAATCCGCGTTCTACGAACCAGGACGCCAGTTGAGCCAGCACCCGGCTGTTGGACCATTCATAAACGCTTTCACACACCAGGCTCGCTTGTTCACCGCACACCGTCGACAGTTCGGCGGTTCGCTGGGCTGGAATGATCATTCGGCGCACCTTTCAGACCGGAAGCTGCCTACTTCAATGGACATATTCCGGTTTTGGCAGGAGGGTTCGGGATTGTAAGCGGGGGCGGAGGCCCATGATAGTCGGGGGAATGGGCGGTCGATCATGCCTGTACGACGCAACACACTTCCACGAGAGGCGGGCCGGGTCTGCCGAGGCCATCCCGGCCTGTTGCGGGCCGGGCGGCCGGAGATGTACGATGACCCGGTGAAACCGGGCGCAGACATGTACGGCCGCCGCTCCCCTCCCCCGCCGCGGCGATGAGCAGGGCAAGCCTGGTCCGCGGGCGTTACATCCTCACCTCCGCCGACCCGGAAATAATCGAGGACGGCGCCGTCCGGATCCTCGGCGAGGAGATCGACTCCGTCGGGCGCTGGGAAGACCTCCGGGCCCGACACCCCGGCGACGAGCAACACGGCGGCCCCGACGCGATCATTGCGCCGGGGTTCGTCAACACCCACGGCCATTTCTCGGAGGCTCTGACCACCGGGATCGGCGAGGAATACACCCTGTGGGAATGGATCGCCATGATCGTCGACCGCATAGCGCCCCACATCAACGAGGAGATCGCTTACACAGCGACCCTGCTGGCCGGCGTCCAGATGCTGCGGACGGGCATTACCACCGCGAGCGACATGTTCGTCTGCGAGCCGGGCGCCGCCGGCCCGGCTACCCCGGGGGTGGTGCGGGCCCTCGACGAGCTGGGCCTGCGCGGCGTGGTGTCCTACGGCGCGGCGGACCTGCGCGGGGCACCGGCCGAGGCCATATTCGAGGAGCATTCCGCCCTGCTCGAAGCGGCCGAAGCGAGCCGCCTGTGCCGGTTCCGGGCAGGGATCGCCCTGCTCGGCGCGCAGTCGCCCGCACTGTTCGAGGCGTCCGTGGAGCTGGCCTCCCGGCACGGCAGCCATATCCATCTCCATGAGGTGCGCGAGGAGGTGACCGCGGTCAGGGCGGCCACCGGACTCTCCCCCATCGAGCGTTGCGCGCAGGAGGGCCTGTTCGACGCGCCGACCCTCGCCGCCCACTGCATCTGGGTCGACGAACGCGACCGCGAGCTGCTGGCGGAACACCGCGTGGGGGTGGCCCACAACCCGGTCTCCAACATGATCCTGGCCTCCGGGGTATGCCCGGTTCCCGAGCTGCGGCGGCTGGGGGTGAACGTGGGAATCGGCGTCGACGGTCCGGCCAGCAACGACCGCCAGGACATGCTCGAAGCCGTCAAGTCGGCGGTGCTCCTCCAGCGGGTGGACAAGCTCCAGGCCACCGCCCTCTCGGCCCGCGACGCGCTGACCATGGCCACCATCGAGGGCGCCCGGGCCCTCGAAATGGAGGACGAGATAGGTTCCATCGAGCCCTCCAAGCAGGCCGACCTGGTGGTGTTCGACGGTTCATCGCCCGCCCTCGCCAACATCCACGACCCCTACCAGGCCATCGTCTACTGCGCCGGCCCGCGGGAGGTAATCGAGGTATGGGTGGCCGGTTCCCGCTCGGTCGCATACGGGGAAGTAACCAACGTCGACCCGTTCGAGGTGACGGAGCGCTCCCGCCCCCTCGCCCGCAAACTCGCCCGGCTAGCCGGCCTCGCCCCGCACTCGATCCTGGCCCGGTGAAGGTGCAACCCTCTATGACACTCCCCGCTGCCTACACCACCGAACCGAGACTCAATAGCCCTCCACCACCGTGATTTCTTCCTCAGTCAACCCGTATAACTGATAAACTAGCTGGTCGATCTCCGTTTCCCACTTAGAGGTATCAGTTGTCGGATCATTGTCTTTTGCATCCAAGATTTTTGTAGCCAAGTCAATTAATAAATCACCTTGAGGGTTTGGTACCAACGGTATAGGAAGTTGCTTCAATTGATACCCGGGTATATGTGTATTGGTAGAAGTAATACGAAATATCCAATCCAGCAACTTAGAGTTAAGGATAGCCAGTAAAACCTTACTCCGTGTTTGATCCTTTAATATTGTTTTATTAAGTGTATGACCGCATAAGAAAGCCCTTGGTGGTGTTTCTATTAGTGCAAAGTTTAACCGACGAGGAGCAAGGGCATTCATTACCTCCTGAGAGATCAAGAAATTATTTTCTAAGTTAAAATTTACCTTAGCTTGCCTGAAATCCTCGTCACAAAACTCAGTGATCTCGTCATATCTTATGATATAGCGTGAAACGTGCAAGCCTCGCAGTAGAGATACGGAGGAAGGGCTTGTAGAAAACCTGTCTGAGTGAGTAGACAGATTTAGATCACCTTGAGATATATTTACTACAAGTTCCTTCAACGGTTTCATAACACTGTTGCTAGCGATCTTTTCCATAATAGAAACTGCTCCTGGCTTAATAAGAGGGATACAGAATAAGTCTGGATACATATTACGCATCGTTATCAAATTAATGGGTACATACTCAAGATGTTCTACAGAATGAGCATCATTACCAGTTGATATTCTTACGTAATTTGATTCTTGTGGAATATTCTTAAAAAATTGATAGATACAAGTTCCCTGTGTAACACTACTAAAAACCTGAGCTTCCCTGCTCTTAGCTCTCTCAGGGAATTCAATTACGTGCTCTAATATGGTTTCAGATAATAACAGCTTCCTGGTATAAGCAGCAGACTCGTCGCACATTAGACTGCTCTGAACAATCATCGTAGAAACACCCTTTAATTTACAAAGATTATAGGATTGTTCAACAAACAATTTATAAAGATTTTGCTTTCCTTTATCTCTACCCTCAGAATAAGGGAATTGGGTAACTGAATATGTTTTCTTTTTGATTTGTGCATAAGGAGGGTTGCCAATAACTAAATCAAACCCTTCTCTGATATCAAACATATATTCCATGTCAAACCAATCAGCACTCATATTCTGGTCATAGGGATCCCATTCGGCAATCTTATTGGCTTCGCCCTCTGGCAAACCAGACACCCGCTGTAGCTCTTCAGCCAAATCTTTTCTCTTTTTCTTGTCAAATCTGTAGCAATCTTGCTTCTCTTTTCGAGTTTTAGCCAGGAAATATTGCTCACGATTCATACGAAGCTCTTTTATTATATCTTGTGACTTGCCATTAGTAAGCACCCTTCGACCAAGACCTTGTAATGTATCGGCAATTACAAACCGAGGCTCTAGATTGGGTAGAGGTTTAATCCCATAATTACTGACGGCATCTTCGGTGGGATCTTGCTCAATCATTAGCGAGATAAAAAATCTTAACTTAGCAATTTGACAAGCGATTGGCTGGATATCAACGCCAAAAATACTGTTCTGGATTAGGAAAAGCTTTCTTCCAAAATCAGAACGATAGTGTTCAAATATCTCACTGATCTCAATCAGTTCTTCGCTCCGCTCATCAGGATCATCAATATCAAAGGCATCGCCTGTCCGTCTAAGGGCTAGCTCTTTTTGTACCTCTTCCCATCGTGAATTGTCAGGGTCCAATCGTTGCAACGCTAAAGTTAATCTATGTAAAACTCCCATCGGGAAAGCACCCGAACCGACAGCTGGATCAATTATTCTGAGCTGAGCAATTTCCCAAATTACACTGTATCTTTCATCAGATTCAAATATCTCGCTAGCGTCATTATAAGCATCATCATAATCAAATAGATATTGTAGCCTTTCTCGTAAAAACTCCGTATCACCAACAATAGGGTTAACCCTTTCGGACAGAACTTTAGTCAGTGCTTCCCCAACCATATAGTCAACAATGGGGCGCGGTGTATAATAGGAACCACTCGCTTTACGAGCCGTTTTTTTAGTCTCAGGATTGTAAGCCGCCAGCAGATTTTCAAAGACTTTGCCCAATAGCTCGGGATCAAGTGCTACTTCCTGCTCTACGGGAGTGTTTTCTTCAACCGTGAACTTGTAGTTTTCGAAGATTTTGATCAATCCATCACTACCGAAGAAGAGCTTATTAGGGATAGACAATATACCAAATTCTCTTTTCTCTGGAACGATAACGTTGTCAGAGAAACAATCTATACGCCAACCTCCTGAAGAGTTGCTTTCAAAGCTATCTAGAGAATCAAACAATCCTCCATTTATAAAAGGAGTCTGTGCGAACAACTCAAGGAATCTCTCCATATCTGCTATCTCGTCCTTGTAGCGATACAAAGTAGGATTGCGATGATCATCGTAGTTTTGTTCGCTAAAACGGCGCTGGCCTATTTCAGCATTCAACGTAGCAAAGAATAAGTTTTGTAGAATGGCTCTATAATAGGAATCCCCATTAACTCGTTTGTAGTTTTTTAGTAAGGTTTCAACCTCTGTCTCCTCGAACAACCGGTTAGAAACCAAACCCATTTCTTTGATGAACCAAACGAACAGTAGCCGAGTAATAAGGCGGATTATATGTTCTTCTCCTGTTATTAATCTTGCCTGGTCATTTGGAAATCGGCACTCTTTGACTGCATACTCAAACCAGACGAATAGTTCTTTGTAAAACTTGCGATTTAGTTCCTCAGTGTCTAGAGCATCTAGCCATGCTTGTAATAGGCCATCAAAGTTATAAGCTTTGCCGTTATTGCCCATCCACATTAGACGGTTTTCAAGAGACAGGTCAGCAAGGATATCCAAGTGAGCACGATGTGTACTTTTGATATTTATTTCTCTAACTAGATGAACTGAACCCAACACATCACGATCCGGATTCAGTTTATGCTGACGACGATAGACAAAGGCTAAAGTCAAAAGATTAGTGTTGGTCTTGAATAATACAACAACAGGCATAGGAAACCTTTTATTTATTTCTCTAGCTAATTCAGCGTATACACCTCGCGGATAAGTGTCTCTTTTCTCCATTTCTACAGCAACGAATAAGAAGCTCTTGGAGTTTCCTTTATTGAAATCTGCCTCGGAAGGCAATATACCCTGCCCCGTGACACCGATCTCGGTATCGGTTACTTGGAAGATGACATGGGCCGACCGTGCATTCTCTAAAAGCACCCGTCCTGATTTCGTATTGGTATCTACAAAGTAACTGACGACACCTGTCTGTTCAGGTAAGGTACGGTCGCTCTCGTAACTCAATATATTCAGTAGGTTCTTCGCTGTATCCTCGAAATTGCCGTGAGGTATCGCTTCCAGCGCTTCACGGATTTGCCTTCTCAGATCTTGGTCTGTCATGGCTCTACGCTGTACTGTTCTCGTCTGGGGGGCCGATCACCAGCCATGTTACCAGCTCGAAGCCGCTGGCGGAGGACGGGGCCTCGGACGTTGCGGGCAGGATGAAGCCGCGGCCGCCGCTCCTCAGACCGGCGGTCTGCTTGCCGGCGTGGGCCTGCCGGATGTGGGCGATGGTGTCCCTCAGCAGCCGGTCGTAGAGGTCCATGACCTGTCCGTGCTGGGTGCGGCGGTCGAACTGGTCGCACAGGTCGGTCAGCACCCGATCCCGGCCGACGGCGGCTTCCTCGAACACCCTGAGCACCTGGTGGGTGTTGCCGCAGCCGAACCGGATGGTGCGGTCGTCCTGGATGTAAACCGTGTAGAAGGGATGTACCGGGCTGGCGGTCTGTTGCCGCAGGTCGGCGACGGCGCTGCGCAGCCGCAGAAGGAAGATCACCCCAGGCCGCACGCTCTCGCCGCGGGCCTCCGCCACCGCGTACACACCGGGCGGCATCGCCTCCAGCACCTCCCGGTTCTCATCCAGGTATCGCAGCAGTTGGGCGAAGAAGTAGTCAAAGGTGAAATCGCTGATCGCCGGACTGTCGTCAAGGTCGTCCATGTTCAGAGCCTCGTCCTTGACCTTCAACAGCTGGCCGTAGCGGAAGTTAAGTTCCATCTGAACGCCCTCTTCGATCTCCCCTTCGTCCAGAGGATCCTCGTCGCCGCCGGCGGTGGCGTCCGCCAAGGCCATCCGGGCGTACACCCGATTTTCCAGATTCAGATACAAGTCCATGTCCTCGGTCGGCCAGAAGTTCAGCATCCGAATCGTGGCGTAGCGGCTGCCGATACGGTCGATGCGTCCGAACCGCTGGATGATGCGGACCGGATTCCAGTGGATGTCGTAGTTCACCACCATGTCACAGTCCTGCAGGTTCTGGCCCTCCGATATGCAGTCGGTGGCGATCAGCAGGTCCACTTCCCCTTCCCCTCCTGTCCCCGAAGGGCGGTTGCGGGCAATCGGAGCAAAGTTGGTGAGTATGGCGTTGTAGTCGTTGCCGCCTATCGAGGCGCGGGTCTCGTCGCCGGTGACGAGGGCGATGTTCAAACCCAACTCCGACGCCAACCCTTCCAACTCCCGATGCAGATACAGGGCAGTGTCCTTGAAGGTGGTAAACACCAGCATCTTGCGGCCGGCCCTGCCGTCTCGGTCGATGGTCGGGCTCTGCGCCCTTTCCCGGAGGGCCTGCTTGATTTCGGCCAGCTTGCCGTCCCGCTCCGGTGTGATGGCCGCCACCTTCTCTTTTGCCGCGGCCAGGGCCTCGGCGTCCTTGCGCAAGTCGGCCTGCCAACGGGGCAGGTCCAGCTCGCTGAGGCGGTAGGGCCGCTTGGCCTGATTGACGTACAGGTCCTCGTCGTCCTCGTCGGCATCGGGCAACACATCCGTCAGATGATCGTCGGAGAGCAAGCCGCCTCCGTGATAGCGCTCGATCTTGACCAACAGACCCTTGATCTTGCCGATGGTGCGTTCCAGGGTGAGGGTCAGTGAATGGGCGGAGCTCTCCAGCCGCTTCAGGAAGTTGGTGCGCATCATCCCGATCAGAAACTTCTCGCGGTCCTGCTGGTTGAAGTTGCGCGCCTCCTTCTCCTTCTCCAGCTCCCGCTTGCGCTCTTCGTTGATCAGGTAGTCGGAGGGGCGGTAGACGGCCAGGGAAAACTTCTCGATCCGCTTGACCAGATCATGGTATGACAGCTCTCCCTGCAGATCGGTGTGAGGGTATCGGTTGTCCGGCCTTTCCTTGTCGGGGAACCGGCCCACCCGGTCCATTTCCATTGCGTAGAACAATTCGATCTGGTTGCGGGAGCGGGCGATCGAGAGGGCGCCCAGCAACCGGAAGAAGTCCGAGCCCAGCTTTTCCAGCAGTTTGGTCTTGTCGCGCGGGCCGGCTGAGAACTTGTTGGCCACTTCCCATTGCTTGAACTCCCTCTGGGCAACGGCCATCAGACTGTAGATGCTGTCCACCCCCAGGAGCTCCCGCAGGGAGTCGTCCTGCTTCTCGGTCATCAGATAGATCTGGTTGCGCAGGTCGGTGAGCGAGACGTTGACCGGAGTGGCCGACAGCATCAGCACCTTGGTCTTGACACCCGCGGCGATGATGTCTTCCAACAACCGCTGATAGCGCTTGCCGTCGCTGTTGCGAAAGTTGTGCGACTCGTCGATCACCACCAGGTCGTAGTTTCCCCAGTTGAACGCGGCCAGGTCGATTCCGTCCGACTTTCCCTTGTCCCGGGAAAGGTCGGTATGGGCCAGCAGCGTGTAGCCGAACCGGTCGTCCGGGAAAGGATTCTGTACGTGGCCCTTGTGCACCTGGTACAGAGACCAGTTCGAGGCCAACTTCCGGGGGCACAGCACCAGAACCCGCTGGTTGCGGGATTCGAAATACTTGATGACCGCCAAAGCGGTGTAGGTCTTGCCGAGGCCCACGCTGTCGGCCAGGATGCATCCGTCGTAGTTCCCCAATCGGTAGATGATGCTCTTGGCGCCGTCCTTCTGGAATTCGTAGAGAGCATTCCAGATCTGGCTGTCGTAGAGGCCGGTGTAGGCCCGGGCGCCGTCCCCTTCTTCCCATTCCTCGAGTTCGCGCTTGAACAACTCGTAGAGGGTCTTGTAGTAGACGGATTCGGGGGCGTAGTCCGAGCCGAGGCGGTTGAGCGCATCCAGCACCTGCTGCTTGACATCGTGGGTGCGTTCCTCGTCGCCCCAGAGCCGGTCGAACCATCCCCGCAGTTCGTCCAGCGCATCCGGATCGGTGACGGCCAGGTTGATCTCCAGGTTGGACCGCTCACCGCTGCCCAGCCCCCGCCGGGTGAAATTGGAGCTGCCGACCACCCCCGCCCGCGCCGCCCCCGCCGATTCGGTCAGGTACAGCTTGCCGTGCAAGAAGTTGGCCCGGCTGATGGAACGAATGGACACCCGGCCGGCCGCAGCCCACTCCGCGCACCGCCGGGCCAGGAACTTCTGATACAGGGTGTGCCCGGGCACCAGACCGTTCTCGGCGATGACAAAACGCTTGGTCGGCTGCTCAACGGGGTCGAGGTCGTCCACCGAGGATGGGTCGCCGAAGAGGAACCGCACCCGGTCGAGACCGTCCAGCCGGTCGGCCAACAGCTCGTAGCCGTAGATGCTGAAGTAGGCCGAAACCAGATCAAAGGTGCGCGCCTCGGCCAAGCGGCGGCGCAGGAAGTCGGCCACAGTGCCGTCTTGGTTGTCCAGGATGTACCGGGCCCCCGTCATCGCCCCTCCCCTCATCGCCTCAAATATAGCTCTGGTGCTTTATCGCAGTTATAGACGCCGACAATACGTCCAGGAAGAGGTCTATATCGGGGCGGTCGACTACCAGCGGGGGGGCTACCCGGATGGTTCCGGTTGAGTTGAGCATGGAACCGACTACTACGCCTCTGTGTTCCATCTCCTCGACGAGGGGTTGGGCTGACTCCGGGGGTGCTACGTCGAAGGCGCACCACAGGCCGAGGCCCCGGACATCGGTAATCGCCTCCGGGCGAAGGCGCATGGCCTCGCGGAGGCCGGACCGCAGGTATTCGCCCAGATCGCGGGAGCGTTCTATCAGCCCTCCCTCTCGGATCACATCGAAGGCGGCGACTGCGGCCGCGCACGAGACGGGGTTGCCGCCGAAGGTGGTCAGGTGGGACAGGGGCGGGTCGAGGAAGGTGGCGAAGATCTCCTCGGTGGAGATGAAGGCGCCGAGCGGAAGGCCGCCGCCGAAGGCCTTGGCGACGGTAATCACATCCGGCGTAACCCCCCAGTTCTGGCAGGCGAACCACCGGCCGGCGCGGCCCATCCCGCCCTGCACCTCGTCGCAGATGAGCAACGCGCCCCGCTCGGTGCATAGCTCGCGCAGGCCGGGCAGGAAACCGTCCGACGGGATCCGCACCCCTCCCTCCCCCTGGACCGGCTCGACGATCACGGCGGCCGTGTCCCCGCCGACCGCTTCCGCCGCCGCGTCCAGGTCGTCGAAGGGGGCGAAGCGCACCGGTTCGAGCAGCGGCTCGAAGGGTTTGCGCCACTCCTGTTTCCAGGTGACGGAGAGCGCCCCGAAGGTGCGGCCGTGGAACGACCGCTCGAAGGCCACGAAGCCCGGGCGGCCGGTGTACTTGCGGGCCAGCTTCAGGGCCCCTTCGGTGGCTTCGGTCCCGGTGCTGGTCAGAAAGGCGACATCCAGGCCGCCGGGGGTGACCGACGCCAGCCGCCGGGCGATCTCGACCTGCGGCGGCAGGGTGAACCGCCCGTACACGTCCACATGGGCGAAACGGCCCGCCTGCCGCCGGACGGCCTCCACCACCGCTGGATGGCAGTGCCCTACGTTGGAGACCGCGATCCCCGAGATCATGTCCAACAGGATGCGGCCCTCGGCGGTCTTGAGGCGGCATCCGGCGGCGTCGACTATCACCGTTTCCTTGACGCCCGGAACGGTCTGGCACAGGTGCTCGACGAAATCGGCCCGGCAACGGTCCGCCTCCCCTTCGGTCATCGCCGGCCGGTTGTCGAGCTGCCCGGCCACTGTCAGCCCCTCATCCCGATGTCAGCCCGTTTCGGCGTTTCCGTAGGCGCTGAGGAACCAGGCCTTGGCTCTGACCATCTCGGCGTCGGTATCCTCCAGCCGCCTGCTCCATGCGGCCGAGCCTTCCTCCGGGGCGATTCCGGCTCGGCGAACCTGCACCGCCGCGCGGGCCCGCTCTTCGAGGAACCACAGGCGGACGGCCGCTTCGAGCAGGTCGCCGCCCGCCGTCAGGCATCCGTTGGCCCTCAGCAGGAGCGACCAGCCGCCGCCCAGGGTGAGGGCCGCCGCCGCCGCCTGCTCCGGGGTCTTGATCAGCTCGATGTCCGGATGGACCGGCGCCGCCGCCCCGCTCATCCCCCCCAGGCCGTGCAGAAGCGGAAGGGGCTCGGCGCCGACCCCCCATACAACCGCGTAGGGCGGATGCCCCCGGCAGATCGCCCCCGCATCGGGGCGGGCGTCGTATACAGCAGCGTGCAGCGGCGCCTCCAACGGCAGGGCGTCGACCGGCCCCTCCACCGGGCGGCCGCCGCTCACCAGAATCACATCCTCCGCCCCCGCCCCGCGCATGGGCCGGGTGCTGGTGATGTAGAACCCCGACCGGGTCCTCGCCGAAACGTGCCCGAAGGCTTCGACCAGGCCGGCGGCGGCCAGCATCCGGGCGGCCGCCGCCACGTCCTCCCGCCGGACGGGAGGAGCGGAGCTCATATCGAGTCCAGCCATCCCGTCAGATGCGTCAGGGTCTCCGGCAGTCCGAGGGGGGTGTCGTTGCCGTCCCCTCTGGCGTACACGGCGCGCACCGCCCCCGGCGAGGCGCGGCGCCCTTCCGACCGGAGCCGCCCGGCCAGCCGCAGGCGGGCGTCCTCGAGCTGCTCCTGGGTGGGCATGATGGTTACCAGCCCCGGCGGCGCTCCGTCCAGCACCCCCACCAGCCTGACCGGACCATCGACGCCCGCCCGCGACATGGGCAATCCGTCGGCCTTGCGGAAGGCCCGGTCGGCCAAGAAGCTGCGGTGGGTGAGGCCCGGCGAGACCCAGGCGCCGATGGCCGCATAAAAGGGGGACAGCCGCACCAGCGCCCGCCGGATCACGTCCGCCAGGATGTTGTGGGTCTCGGCGTAGGCCTGCCGCTCACCCGGCCCCCACCGCCACCGCCCGTTCGCCAGCCGGACGGCGGTGCAGTCGGGACGTTCGGGCGACACCGAGGTGCCCCTCGACTCGAACAGCCCCGGATCGTCGTAGGAGGCCGCCGGGCTGGGGCCGCCCCGCCAGTAGCAGATGTGTTCGTAGGGGACCAGGCCGAGCGGCTCCGACATGACGAAGCGGTCGAGGCTGATGCCGCCCCGCCGGAGGGGCCCGTCATGCAGCACCTCGGGGGCCTCGCCGTCGTCCAGTACCTCGAGGAGGGCGTCGGGGGCGGTCGAGCGGCCCTCCGGTTTCCAACCGGCCTCCAGCAAGGCGCCGTTGACGGCGCGGTGCTCCCGGCTGGTGGAATAGGGCTTGTACTTGGTGCATGGGATCAGCAGCGCCGCCCGCCTGTCTCCCCCGGCGGCCGGCGGCACCCACTCCCCCGCGATGAACTGCTGAAACGCCGCCACCGCGGGATGCTCCATGCCCTCCAGGTTTTCCTGCGGCGAGTAGAAGCGCAGCGACAGGTCCAGCTCGAACGGCGGGCGTATCTTGCGGGCCGAATCCGCCCGGCGCGCTTCTTTGGGGTCTGCTCCGGTCGCGGCCATAGGCGAACCTCCTTCGGTTTCCGGCGTCGGCGTTACCCGCCCCGCACCCTCAGCAGCATGGAGGTGGGGTTGAAATCGTTGCAGGGGGTGAGATCCTGGGGGCAGGAGGACAGCAGCGCCACCAGGTCCTCGTGGGCGCGCAGGGTGATGGCCGCCCCCGCCTCGTGGGCGGCCGGATCGGTGACGACGGCCCCCTCGTCGGTCACCCGGTTGTGCATGAACACATTCCAGGCCTCCTCGCCCGCAAGTTCGCGGTCCTCGCCCAGCAGGTCGCGGGCCTGTTCCAGGTTGCCCAGGCAGTGCGGATGGTCGTCCAGGCCGTAGTCCCGCTCGTACCGCTCGCGGTCGCAGCAGGGGACGATGATGTCGTGTTTGCCGACATCGTCCCGCACGATGGTGAACACCGGATTGCGCCGGTTGGAGAACACCTGCGATCCGACGCCGAGCAGGACCGAGGCGTTGCAGGAAACGGTATGGGTGGGGGACATGTATTCGGACGGGTCGCTGCGGAACCAGGCGATCAGATCGCCCACCTGACGGCCTTCGAGGTCGACGATGTCGAGCAGCTGCCCCCGGTCGACGTAGACGCCCCTCCCCTCGCGGGCGGGAACCACGACTTCGATCGATGAGTTCATCGGAAGGCCCTTCCTCGTCCCGGCGGGATCACCGGGATTATACAGCCGGGGCGCCGGCGGCAGGAATAAGCCGGACACCGGGGCGGTTGCATAGGAAACAATGAACGGAGGGCTCATTACAGCCGCATCGGACAGGCCCAAACGAAACCGGCGCACGCGGTACCCGGCGGCGGCGGCCCTCGCGGCGGCTGTCCTGGCGGGCCTGTTGCTGTGGGGATGCCGCGATGCCCGAACCGACGACCCGCCCCCGCCCCCGGCCGCAACAACCCCGGCCGGCATAGCCCCCGACGACGCACCGGAAGACGAGATGGAAGCATCCGAGACGACGAAGGCAGCCGCCCCGGCCGGCGCAGACCCCGACGACGCACCCGCCGGCGCCGGCGGCGAACCTCCCCCGGGCTCATACGTAGAGAGGGGCGGGTACGCGGTCGGTCTGAGAAAGGTCTATTTCCATGATCCGGACCGTCCGTTCGACGGCTGGAACGCCGTCCACGCCTCCGACGGCTACCGAGCGGTCCTGAAGGAGATCAACGACGCGGGCGAAACCCAGATCGTCGCGGCCCACATGTGGTATCCGGTGGACGATCCGGGTTCGGCGCGCAAGGCGACCCTCGACGATTTCGCTTCCAGCATCAGCCCGGCGTTCAGCAGCCGGTACGAGTCCAGAGCCATGTTCTTCCTCTACAACCTGGTCGACGGCGAAGGGCGGGGCGTCTTCTCGAACCAGGGGGCGATGCAGGCGGTAATTGCCGGGGCAAGAGAGCGGATCATCGATTCGCACTACGGGGCGCCCATCGCCGACGGCAGGTTTCCGGTGATCATCGCGGCGCACGGACTGGGCGGCTTCTCGTTCGAATGGACGGCGTTCGCGGAGTATCTGGCCAGCCGCGGCTATGTAGTGGCAGCTCCGAGTTTCATCTCCGACAGCTCGCTGCCGAACGCGCTGGACAGCCCCGACTCCGTGTACGCGCGGGCGGCGGGCGCGGCGGCGGTCGACCGGGCGTACCGGACGATTCTCGGGGAGTTCAAGGTCATCCCCGGTTTCTACAAGTATCTGTTCGGCGTGGACCCGGCCGGGCTGGGAGGACCGCCGGACCCGTCGGGGCTGAGCGCCGTTCCGGGCGGCCCCGGTCGGGTGGGCGAAATGATGGGCAGTTTTTTCGCGCAGCGGGTGGCCGATGTGGAAACCGTCATCGACGGCCTCCTCAGCCTGGACAAGGACGGGGATTCGTGCGCCTCGGAATACGCGGCGCGCGGCCAACCCGGGCACGGCGCCGAAGTCTGCGGCGCCTTCGCGGGCGGCATCGACGTGGAGAACATCGGCGTCATGGGGCACTCGCTCGGTTCCATGACCGCGCAGTTCGCCGTCGCGAGCTCGGAGCGGGTGGACGCCGCCGTCGGATACAACAACGGCCCGCCCCGCTATTGGGAGCCGCCGGGCGTATTCGGCGGCGGCTCGGCCGAGGACGGCCAGCCCGCCGGCGCCCCCGGGCCGGTGATGCAGATCCACGGTACGGAGGACGCATTCGTCCAGGACGTGTTCCGCAACCTGATGTGGAACACCTACCTCGCCGCCGGAGGCGACCCGGAGGACATCTGGCTGCTCGAACCGGAAAGGGTCCTGCCCACGGACGAGAACCCCCAGCCGATAGCCAGGAACGCATACAACCGGGCCGCCGGCGACAAGGTGATCATTGCAGTAAAAGATGTGAACCACAGCCTGCTTGTAGACGACTTCTCGGCTCTGTTCTCCGAACAGAACCCCCTGGAAGTGGACGGAGAGCAGTACCGGAGCGCGCCGCCGACGCTTTCGAGGAAAGCAGTGGGCCGGGATGTTCTCGACCCCGGATTCCGGGGCGAGCCGTACACCCCCCTGGGCTGGGGCATGGTCGGCGGCGCCGAGGTGTACCTGCCGGTCTTCATACGCAACTACTTCACGAAAAACTGGTTCGATTACTACCTCAAGGCAGACCAGAGCGCGATCCGGTTCACCGAGAACCCGATTGAAGACCAGGGCGTACTCGACATCCGCAGCTCCCTGTCCGGCGGATAGCCCGGGCCGGGCGGCTCAGCCCGAATCCACGCAGCGGGGCCCCGACGGGCAACGGCGCAGCTGCCGGCAATGGGTAGACGAGTGCCGGGCCGGTTCAACGAAAGAGCAGGAAGCCCTGTTCGGCGAAGTCGTCGTCGAAGGCCAATGCGCGGTCAACAGCGCGCGTGCGCATCAACTCGAACGATATCCGGTCCACGAGCGAAACCCCCCGGCGCCCGGCCGCCAACATAGCGCTGACCGCCCTCGTATGCAGTCCCTCGTCGATCCAGGATATCTCGATCATCGGCAGAAGAGCGTCATGGAGATCCCGCAGAGCCGACAGGCCGAGCCGATGCCGGACAAGGGCGCTGCTCTCCAACACCACTCCGTAATGGGTCAGAGCCGCAAGGCTTCCCTCTGCTATTCCGTCGAGCAAACGATGCCAACCGGCGGCTGCCTCTCTGTGGGCCGCATCGTCGGCGTCGAGCAGGGCGTAGAGCGCCGATGTGTCTACCAGCACCGGCGCGCTCATGACAAGAAAGCATCTGCGAGCGCCTCGTCATGTTGAACAGCCGCGTCGGAACCCCCCGACCCATAGGCGCCGAGGGGCCGTCTGGCCCGCTCGAGCCGCTGTTCCAGTTCATCCCGGTCCAGCAGGGCCTCCACCGCCTGGCGCACCAGATGCGCCTGGGAGACTCGACGGGCCGCGGCGAGACGGCGCAGCCGCTCCGCCTGTTCCTCGGTAACAGAGATTTGAGTCCTGATCACCTATGCCATCATACCATCTATATGTGATGTCATGATTGGGCGGTCATCCCAGGTCAAAACAGGTCGGATAGAGGCGCTTCCCGACTTTCGGCCCCGAATCACGCCCCCTCGGTGGATTCGGGATCAGACGTGGGCCGACCCCGGGAGCTCCCCCGCCTCGGGCGTTACCGTTACCCGGCGGGCGGCGGCCGGGGTGTTGCGGCTGCGCAGGGCCCTGATCCGGCCGTCGATGATCACCGCGCTGACGCCCGGTATGTCGCCGCGGGCCAGCGCTCCGAGGGCGCCGCGCCCGTGGGAACCCCAGGGGGCGTCGGCGATCACCAGATCGGCGGGGCGGCCCGCTTCGATCTTCCCCGCTTCCAGCTCGTACACGTCGGCGGTCGCGCCCGACGCCCAGGCCCACACGACGGCCGGGTCGGCGCCGGTGAGCGAGGACAGCTCGGCCATGGTCTTGAGCACCCCCAGCGGCATGACGCCGGTGCCGGTCGGGGTGTCGGAGCCGATGATGACGCGGCGCTCGGCGCCCTGTTCCAGCACCGACTCGACGATGCGGAGGGCGCTGCGCAGGTTGCCGGCCTGGACGATCTGGAGCACCAGGTCCGTTGAGGAGATGATCTCGTCCACTCCTTCGTCGTCCAGGGAGGTGGGGCCGCCGTTGATGTGGCCGCACACATCGGGGCGCAGCAGCATGAGATGCTCGGCGGTGATGGGCTTGGAGCCGGGGATGGAAGCGCCGCCCGAATGGCACATGACCTTGATGCCGACCTCCTGGGCGGCCCGCACCTGGGGAAGGCCGTCGGCGGGGTCGTCGTAGCGCCCGAACCCGAACTTGGCGAGGCGGATCCCCTGGTTTGCCATATATCGGAAGTGGCCTTCCTCCAGGGTGGGCTCCAGCACCACCGCCCCGGCGTGCACCTTCATGCCGTTGGGCCGGTAGTTGCTCCACGAACGCTGGGCGAGGACGGCCAGCGCCACCACCCCGTGGGCGTCGTGGGGCCGCCCGGGCGCGTGGATCTCGCCGGGCGACACCGCCTGGGTGATCCCGCCGTGCACGTAGGAGCTCAGGAACCCCACCGTTTGCTGGCGGGGGGTGTAGTCGCCGATCACCACGTGGCAGTGGGAATCGATCAGGCCGGGGCCCACCGCGGCGCCGTTGGCGTCTATCACCCGGTCGACGCCCTCCGCCCCCAGCCCCGACCCGACCGCCGCGATCCGCCCGCCCTCGATGAGCAGGCTGTCGGCTTCGATCACCGGCCGGGACAGGTCGCCGCTGACCAGCGTCCCGATATTGACCACCGCGGTGCGTTCGGGGCCGGCCATCCTACCGCCGCCTAGCGCAGCCCGTCCCCGCCGATCACATCTTCGGCGGCCAGACCGCCCAGCCGGGCGTTCAGGCGGCCCCGGTTGGCGACGGCCACCGCAACCACCACTTCGTCGGGGCGGGGGGCGTCGCCCGGATAGAGGGTCACCGCGTCGTAGTTGTCGCGGACGTAGAGGGCGTCCTTGTGGGCGAGGGGGATGGTGAGGGGCGTTCCCGCCGCCGCGACGATGGTGGCCGACGACATCCACGCGACCCCGCCCCCTATGAACTCGCGGAAGGGGTCGGCGAAGGCGGTGGACAGGAACATCACTGCGTGTTCCTGCGAACCGTCCAGGCCGGCGATCCCGCCCTTGCCGTAGGAGGCGACCGGCGCGCCCAGGGCTTCCAGGGCCATGTCCCCCAGCCGGGGGCCGAGGCCGGCGGAGAACTCCACCGCCGCCGACAGGTCCTCGCAGTAGGCGCCGGCGTAGGGGTTGTGGATGACGGCCGCCGCAACCGCCTTGCAGAGGGGCGGGTCGGCGGCGACGCCTTCCCGGCTGTGCTCTACTTCGGCCTGGACGATGAACTTGCGGATCGGAAAGGAGGGGCTCATCCGGACTCCTCCCGGGCGGCCCGGGCGGCGGGCGGCCAGGTGCGGTCGAAGAGGCCGGCGGGCAGGCCCTCCAGGTAGGCGAGGACATCGGAGAGGCCGGTTACGTCCACGTACTTCATATGCAGGTCGAACAGGGCGATCTTGTGCGACACCTCGCCCCGGTCGAACACCGCCTCGTGGGGGATGGTAACCCGCAGGTCGTAGGAGAGGGCGTCCACGGCGCTGGCCCGCACGCAGCCGCTGGTGGTCGAGCCGGTGAGGATGAGCGAGTCGGCGCCCATCATGTTGAGGTGGCTGACCAGGGGCGTCCCGAAGAAGGCGGAGGGCTTGCGCTTCTCGATGAACAGGTCGCCGGGCCGGGGGGCCACCTCGGCCACGATCTCGTTGCCCTTGTGGCCCATGACGTCCACCTCGTCCTCGGCGCGGGTGCTCTTGAGCGACCACACCCCCAGGTCGAATCCGTCGGCGCGGCGGGGGTTGGTGGTGTAGACGACGGGCAGGCGCTTGCGGCGGGCGGCTTCGAGTATCTTCTGGATGGCGGGGATGCCCCGCTCCCAGGCGGCCGGCCCGCAGGAGTACCGCCACCGGGCGATGGATTCGAGGATGGGTTCGGCCCGGTCGCCGCAGAAGTTGTAGTTGACGTCGATGACCATGACCGCGGGCCGCTCCCCGTATCCGGCCCGGCGGCCCCATCCGGCCTGCTCGAAGACCGCCCGGTCGGCCTCGGTGAGAACGTCGTCCCAGACCGCCATGGTTCAGACCTCCCTGACGCCCTTGTACTTGGCGGTCTCGGCCGAGAAACCGGGGCGGACGAAATCGTCGGCCAGCCAACGGTCGGCGGGGGCCGTCCGCACCGGGCTGGTGTCGATCACCCCCGCCTTGGGGCGCAGCGAGCGCGGCAGGTACTCGCCGCGCGGCGCACCCACCGGGCGCATCCCCGGCGAGTCGTCAGCCCACTCGGCGCTCACCTCGCCCCGCAGGATGGTCATGATCGGCCAGCCGGTGAAGGTGTGGCCTTCCATGATCGACCAGCCGGAGCGGGTGTTGATGTGCTCCTTGCCGACGGTTACCTCCCGGCCGAGGTCGATGATGACGAAATCGGCATCGAAGCCCGGCAGGAGCGACCCCTTCCGCCCCCACAGCCCGGAGGTCTTGGCCGGGTTCTCGGAGCTGACCTGCACCGCCCGCTCCAGGCTGATGCGGCCCTTGTTGACGCCCTCGGAGAGCAGCACCGGGAGAAACAGCTCCACCCGGGAGAATCCGGTGCGGCAGTCCCAGATGACCGGGTTGTACATGACTTCGTGGGAGGAGGGCTCCCACCCGACCACGTGGTCGGAGCCGACCACGTCCACGATCCCCTCGGCGAGGGCCACCCACAGCGCCTCGATGTTGTCGCGGCGGCGGAGGGGGACGTTGATGCGCCAGCCGTATTCGGGCTCGGCCCACAGCCAGGGCGGGCCGGTCTGGGCGTAGAGCTCCAGCCCCTCGGCCCGGGCCCTGGCGACCTCCTCGAAGGAGAGCCGGGTGGTGCAGTGCTGCAGGTAGAGGGGTACGCGGCCGGGGGTCTGCATGGCCAGGTAGGCGTAGGAGCGGATGTGGTGCGCCTCCATGAGGTCGGGCGAGCGGTCGGTCCACGCCCCGAAGTCGGTGCGCCCCCCGGCGCGCAGCCGTTCCTCGAATATCCGGCCGATTTCCCAGTTCTCCGGGTGGATGTGGACGATGCCCGGATAGCCGAGGTGGGCCGTCTCTTCCATGACCATGAACACGGTGCCGTCGTCGATGCCGGTGCCGAGCCCGGCCCGGCGGGACGGCCAGTTGGTGTCGTCGTCGTCGGACATCCCCTTCATCGAACGGGTCTGCAGGTAGAGCTTGTAGGAGGTGACCCCGTGCTCCTCGGCGTACTGGGGGATCTCCCGGGCGTGCTCGTCGGTTTCGAGCATATAGGTCAGGTAGGCGTCGACGTGGCTGTGCTCGTTGATGACATCGCGCCCCGAGGGGAACGACTCGTTGAAGGAGACCACATCCGCCTTGGCCACCACCTCCTTGAACGGCTTGGTGCCGAGCCGGGTGGTCGGCGCCTGTATCCCCCAGGTGGTGATGCCGGCCGCGGCCGCCGCCCTCGATTCGGTTTTCATGTCGTAGTCGAAGGGCACATAACAGCCGGGGTGCGCCTCCGAGTCGACCACGCCGGGAAGCACGTAGTTGCCCCTGGCGTCGATGGTGCGGGCCGCGGCGGGGAGCAGCTCCTCGGGGGCCAACGCCGCAACCCTGCCGTCCTTCACCCCCACCCCCACGCGGTGCCGCCCGCCCCCCAGCACCACCGTCCCGTTGATGACCGCCAGGTCGAGGGGCTCGACCTCCATGCCGCCTCCTGTTTGCATCGCCTGCATGGACGCGACAAGCCTAGCCCGGAGTTCCGCAGAGGATAAGAGAGGCCGAAAAGGGCAGGGAAGGCCGGTTAGGTGCTCCGGACCGCTCGAACGCCTTCTGACAGCTGGGCGCGTTGACACTTTTGGATACCGTAGGCCGCCGTCGGCCAGCAGAATCATCAACCAACACACGGAAGCGGAACCCGCCGCCGCAGAAACCACACGCATCCTGAAACCCCTCATCCGGCCACCGCCGGCCACCGCCTTTCTTCACCGCCCCGCCATTCGAGAACGCCCCCGCCGTCAAGAACGCGAAAATCCGGCCCACCGCCCCCGGCTGCGCCGGGCCCTGCCCCCGCCTCCACCACCGGCATCGGATCCATCGCCCGGACGCGCCGCCCCTGTTCGGGCACCAGCGCCCGACCTGACAAGGTTCCGATAATGACCGCCGCGCACTCCGGAATCCCGGCGGCGGTGTTTGTGTGTCAGCACCCACATAGTACCGCAAACCTATGATAAAGTCAATACCCTCATGCCAGAATGCGAAAAATATTCTTGCCGCCGCCGGGCTCCCATGCGGACGCTCAAGAACTGCGCATCTGAATCCAAGATTTTACAATCTTTCCGTAATATAGGCCAAAAGGGGGTATTCTCCGGAAAGATTGTAAAATCTTTGCGGACTTTGTGAAGGAGACATGACTTCCATCACCGACATCCCCGACGAGATGACCGCAGACGAGTTCTGGGATCTGTTCGGCCGGCGCGAGCATGCCGGCCTGGACTTCAAACGCGGGGTGTCTTCCGGACTCCTCACCATCATCCCGGCTATGGCCATGACCGTCGGCGGGCTGATCGTTCACGGCGTGGACGACGACCGCACCATCGTCGGATGCCCGCTCAGCCAGAACACCCTGGACGGAATCAACCGCCGCGCGGCTGAATGCGATGTCGAAGTCACCGTCAAGGCCGTCCTCGTCGACGGGGTGGAGCTCACGATCACCTCGGTGCCCGAGATCGGCAGGCGCATCGTCACCTCCCCCGACGGACGGTTGCTGCGACGCGTGGGCGGCGATTCGGTGCCGCTTCGGGGTGACGCACTCCGGAGATTCGTAGCAACCCGCTCCGAGCACTCCGGCGAGGAGGAGCTCCTGGAACGCTTCAACGCGGATGATTTCGATATCGGTCTGGTAAACCGAGTCCTCGAAGCCGCGGGGCGAAACCCCATCAAGAGGTCAAGCCTGCCGCGCGCCCTCGTCGACCTCCGAGTGGCCGAACCCGCGGGCGGGGCAACGGAAATACGGGTATTCAGAGCTGCGGCGATCCTGTTTGCTGCCGATCCATCGGAACACGTGCCCGGTGCCAGGGTGCAGTTCGTGCGCCGCACCGGAGTCGGTCCCGAACCGGGCCCCACCAGCGGCCGGACGGACATCAGAGGACCGCTGCCGCATGTCGTGGAGCGGTGCCTGAAGTTGATCGCCGATCACACCAGGCGGTTCGAAGCCGTGGTGGATGTCAGGAGGGAGACCATCGCGGAGTATCCGAGAGAGGTGTTGCGGGAAACGGTGGTCAACGCCCTCGCCCACCGAGATTACGGCTTGGCGGGCGCCACCGTCGACATCACGGTCTGGGACGACCGCGTCGAGGCGGCCAGCCCAGGACCGTTGCCCGGGCACATCACGGTGGACAATATACGAGCAGAGCACTACAGCCGAAATCCCCGGATCATGGGCGTGCTCAAGACAATGGGGCTCGTGGAGGAATACGGAGACGGAGTGGACCTCATGTTCCGGGGAATGGAATCGCGGCTGCTCGAACCGCCGGTCTTCGAGGCGACCTCGAGTTCTGTGACCGTCACGCTGCGCAACCGTGCGTTGGTCGGCATCGAGGATCAGACCTGGCTGCAGCTGTTCGCGAACCACACGATGGCGGTAGAGGAACGGCTGGCCTTGGTGATCGCCCGCTCCGAGGGCTCGGTAACCCCCCGGCGGTTGCGCGAGCTGAAGCCCGGAGTAGACGCGAGCGCGGTCCTGGCAGGAGCGGCGGCGAAGGGTCTTCTCAACCGGATCGGCGTCCGGGGCGGCGCCCGCTACGTGCTCTCCGATGAAGTCGTGTTGCGAACCGGCGCCGCCGGCATCTCGGCCCGCAGCCGCCAACAACAGACCCTGCTCGACGAGATCGGACGGCGCGGCAGTATTTCCACCGCGGAGGGGGCAAAGCTCCTGAACGAACAGACCAGGGTGGTACGCGACCTTTTGAATGACCTTGTGCGGGCGGGCCTCGCCCGCGCCGAGGGGCAAACCCGGGCGAGGCGCTACCATCCCGCCGACTGACGCCGCCTCCGAGGCGGGCAGGTCGCACGAGGACGCGGGGCCAAACACCGGCCCGGCTTCCAAAGATTTTACAATCTTTCCGTAATATAGGCCCAAAATGGGTATTCTCCGGAAAGATTGTAAAATCTTTGCGGACTTTGTGGAGGAGACATGACTTCCATCACCGACGCCGACACTCCGACGAGATGACCGCCGACCTACGCCGGGGACCCGCTGTGTTGCTCGGATTAGACGGGGTGGAGGTGCTGGAGGCAGAAGAACTCCAGGACGGCGCCCTGTTGATAGAGATCCGCACCACCGGGGTGTCCCGCCCGCCGTGTCCGGGGTGCAGGGGCCGGGTGAGGTCCAAGGGCGAAAGGCCGGTGGAGCTGGTGGACCTCCCGGCGGCCGCCCGGCCGGTGCGCCTGTTGTGGCGGAAACGCCGGTGGGAATGCCCCGACGATGCCTGCGAGGTGGGGTCGTTCACCGAGCAGGATCCCCGGATAGCCCCCGAGCAGCGCCTGTTGACAACCCGGGCGGCGCGGTGGGCGGCCAAAGCGTTGGGCCGGGTGGGTCGGACGGTGGACAATATCGCCGGCGAGCTGGGCTGTGATCGGCATATCATCAACAACGAGGTGGCCAACGGGCCGCCGCCCTGACCGAGGGCGACGCAGGGCGGGCCGGAACGGTGGAAGCCATCGGCGTTGACTGCCGCAAACGGCCGACGCGCAATAGTCAGTAGAATGATGAAGAAACCGGCCGAGAGCGGGAGGGAGATGCCTTGAAGCCCGACGCGGCTGTCCCCGCCGAGGTGCGCAGCGAGTTGCTCGGACTGCTCGACGAGCTGGGCGGCTTGGCCGACGAGCGGCCCGGCGACCCCCACTCCCGCATCGCCGTGGTCGAGGCCATCGAAACCGGTCTCGAGGGCAACGCGGCGGTCGGGGCGCTGCTCGCCGACCCGGAAGGGGCGGTGATGCTGCGGGAGCGGAACCGGATGTTCGCCCCCCGGTTCCGCAGCGACTTCCACGCCGAGATGGTACTGCTGACCCGGTACGAGGAACAGCGCGGCAATCGTTCCGACCTGCGCGGCCACACCCTGGTCACCTCGCTGGAGCCGTGCGAGATGTGCACGATCCGCATCATCAACTCGGGTGTGACCACCACCCTGTATGCAGCCTCCGACCTGGGCAAGGGCGGCATCACCGGCCCCAACCGGCTCGCTCCGCACTGGGCGCGGCTGGCCGAACCGTTGAACTTCGCCCCCGCCGACTGCTCCCCCCGCTTGGCGGAGATAAGCCTCGAAGCCTTCCAGGCCACTATCGAAGGGGTCTCGCAGAAACTGCTGGCCCGGCGGCTTCCCGACCGGACGTAGCAACCGTGGACGCCGCCGTCCCGGCCGCAGAGATCGCCTTCCGGCTGATTCCATTGCTCCTGGTGCTGGGAACCGCCCTCATGGGCGCAATCGTCTGCCTCAACAACATCACCGCCCCCGGGGCGAACCTCGCCTTCGTCCGCCACATCATGACGATGGACACCACCAATATGGACTCCGGCACCCAATGGCGGGAGTTGCGCTCCCCCGCCATGCACCGGGCGGCGTTCATCGCCATCCTCGTGTGCGAGCTGGCGGTTACCGGGCTGGGCTTGGCGGGGAGTTATTTCCTGGCCGCCAACCTGACCGCGTCGGACGGCGCCTGGGAATCGGCCAAACTGTTCGGCTACCTGACCTTCCTCATGGCCTTGGTCGTGTGGTTCCTGATCATCCAGGTGGCCGGGGCCGAGTGGTACGTCAGCTGGCAGTCGGAGAAGTGGAACGCCATCCGCGACTCCATCCGCATCAACCTGATCACCATAGCCGGAATCATCATCCTCCGCCTCTCCTGAAGCCCCCCCGCTCGGCGGCATCAGCCTGAGCGCCTTCGAGTTCAAGACCGAAGGAGCCCCGCGGAAGCTGTCGGCCCGGCGGCTCCCGACCCTTCGTAGGCGCAACTGTGGACGCCGCCGTCCCCGCCGCCGACACCGCCTTCCAAGGCCTCGGGTTAGAAAGTATCTCCCCGAACCCCGAGGCGTGCCACGCCCCGACGGACGGCCCCAAATATTTGGGATTGGCAGGATTGCATCCACCATGTTATCTTGCCGGAGGTCGGTATACCGACGCATCCACGTGAACAGGTGCCCCGGGCACGACGAGCGGGCGAGAGGAAGGAAATTCCGATGAAGAAACTCAGAGGCGTCATCGTTCTGATGGCGGCGCTGGCGTTGCTGGCTTCGGCTTGCGGCGACAGCAGCAGTGATACCACGGCGGACACGCGGGCCGCAGTCGAGGCAGCCGCGGCAGAGGCCCGAGCGGCAGAGGCCCAAGCCGCCGCGGAACAGGCCGCAGCCGATGCGGCCGCCGCTCAGTCCATGCTGGCAGACGCCCAGGCCGCTCTCGAAGCCGCCATGGAGGAAGCGGCGGCGGGCGACGCGGATGCGCAGGCGGCCTTGGCAGATTTGCAAGATCAAGTCGAGGATGCCACGAGGGCGGCCCAGGAAGCCGGAGACTTACTGGAGCAGATGACGACGGTCACGGCGCCTCCGATACGGGACGCCGATGTGCGTATGGGCATCTACCCCTGCTGCGCCGACTTGGCCTACTGGCAGATTCCGATCGAGCTGGGATGGTGGGACGAGCTGAACATCACCATCCTCCCCAACCAGCCCACCTACCACTACTTCACCGCCTCCCAGGAGATCGTCCCCTGGCTGCAGCGCGGCGACGGCGACGTGGCCCAGGGCTGGGTGCCGGGAGTGTTCGGAACGCTGGAGACCTTCGGCCAGGACATTCCGCCCATCCACTTCGCGGACATCTATGTCGGCTACGCCATCCTGGTGGCGCCCGACAGCGACGCGAAGACGACCCTGGAGTTCATGGAGGAAGGCATGACCTTCTCCGAAGCGGCCACCGCGGCGGTAGAGCAGCTGCGCGGCAAGGAAGTGCATATCCCGCCGCACAGCACCACGCAGGCCCAGTACTCGGATGCCTTCTTCGCCTATCTGCCCGATTGGTGGGACGACGTCGGCGATGAAGTTCCGGCCTTGGACGGCGAGGGCAACCAGTTGATCCTGCTCAACCGGGACGGCACCCCGGCCTTGGACGACGACGGCAACACCCAGCCCATCCGCATCACCACCAACGACTGGCGCAACTACGCCACGCCGGTGTACGTGGACGATCCGACCATCGTGCAGCTCTCTGCTGTCGCCGGCCGGATCGAGTTCGCGATGCCCTACGGCGCTCCGACCCTGGTGCAGATGATGCGCAACGGCTGGGACCCGTTGATCAACTTCGCGATGATGTACGAGCACGACGCGGTATCCCAGCAGACCGCCATCGCCTCCGCCACCGTGGGCGGCACCGGCTTGCTGGCCCGGCGCGAGTGGGTAGAGGAACACAAGGATGTGGCCTACCGGATCATCTCCGTGGCCAACCGCATCTTTGAGTACCTCGAGGATCCAGAGACCCAGCGGACGGGTTGGGAAATCGAGGCCAACCTCATCAACGAGAAGCGCTCGCTCTCCATGGAGCCCGAAGACATCGGGATAATCTGGGACACCATCGACCCGTCCTTCAACTGGGCGGACCAGGAAGCCCTGTGGGACCTGAGCCAGCCCAGCTACCATCCCGAGACGGTCTTCAGGACCCAGATCGAGAAGCTGAAGGCGAACGGGGTCCTGTCGGAGACCTTCGACACCCAGGCTGAGCTGGAAGAGTTCCTGCTGGCCCAAGAGCTCTACTACGACCTGAGGGGCATGCAGGAGCGCTCCGATACCATGTTCGCAAGGGCCGAGGCCATGGATCTCTCCCCGAGCCAGCAGGAGCTGGTAGACCAGGCGCAGGTCTTCTACGACCGCTACAACTTCTACGACGCCGAGCGGTTCCTCATCGCGGCCCGCGTCTAGGCACCGCGAGCGGAACTTCTGAGCAGAGGCAGAAGAAGCACAGCCGTGTGCGGGGGCCGGTTTGATTCCGGCCCCCGCACACGGCCCACTGTCTTAGAGACGGCCGTCGACCTACACACAGGAACCGATATCTCGTGACCATGACCACGACCGACGTTCTGGATGTCAGAGCAAAGGCCAAGAGGGCCAAGCGAGAGCGCCAGATCGCCTATGTCATCTACCTGACGCTGGGAATACTGCTTTTCCTGGCGTTGTGGTGGGTGCTGTCGCTGGAGGGGGCACCGTGGACGTGGCTGGGGCTGGAAGAGTCGCCCCTGTACTACGACATACCTCCGCCTTACGACACAGTACGGCATTTCTGGGAAAACCTGCTGTTCAGCGAACGGATGAAAGAACGCTTCGTTCATGCCTGCCCCAGCTTGGCTGAGTCGGCTGCACGGATCACCGATCTGCCCGACTACTGCTTCGGGTACGTACTCCACCTGCTTGAAACCACCCGCAACATTCTCATCGGCGCCGCCATGGGAACCATCTTCGGATTGTCAATGGGATTGGGCAGCTTGGTGTTTCCGAAGATTGCCCAAGTGTTCACCCCGGTGGCCTCCTTCTTCGGAACCGCCCCCATCTTCATTGCCGCGCCTTTCTTCGTGATCTGGTTCGGCGTGGAGATCCCCCTGATGACCACCATCGGACTGGTTACGTTCTACACCACCCTGCTGATGTATTTCTTCAGCCGGCGGGCGGCGGAGAACATATCGGTGGGCATCGTAGAATCGGCGCTCACCCTGGGCGGTTCGCCCCGGTCGATCTTCCGTTGGGTGTATATGCCCGGCACGGTGCCCGAGATAGCAGGGGGCTTCAGGATCGCCTTGGCCGGCGCCTGGGGACTGGGCGTGCTGGTGGAGGTGCTGGGTATACAAATAGGGGGAGGGCATCTAATCGACACTTGGAGATTTGCCCTCGGCCTTGTGGAAGCCCCGGCCGCATTGGTGGCGTTGATAGTGTTCTTCGGGGTATTGGCCGTGGCGGTAGACGGCATTCTGGTGGTGATCATACGCTTCATTACCAGATGGTCCGAAGCAGGCAGCCGCCTGGGGCTGTAAAGCAAGGAGGAAAAACATCCATGTCGAGAGTCGTCAGCTTCAAACGCCTGTGGTGCGTGTTCGAGCACCGTTCGGGCCAACTGGTGAACGCCCTTCAAGATGTGACCTTTGATGTCAAGAGCGGCGAGTTTGTCTGCGTGGTGGGCCGGTCGGGGCACGGCAAGACCACCCTGCTTCGGGTGCTGGCCGGCCTGCAACCCCCCACCAGCGGCTTGGTGAAACTGGGAGATGAAGTGGTACGGGGTCCGGGGGCGGATCGAGCGATGGTTTTCCAACAGGACACCGTGTTCCCCTGGTTGCACGTCCGCGAGAACATCGAGTTCGGCCTCCGGGCTACCAGAGCCTCCGAGAGCGACCGCCAAAAGATAACCGACCATTGGCTGGAAGCGGTGGGGTTGTCCGACTTCGCCGCCTCATGGCCCCGCGAGCTCTCGGGAGGAATGCGAAAGCGGGTGGCGCTGGCGGCGGCGATGGCGGTGGGATCGGATGTGATCCTCATGGACGAGCCGTTCGGGTCGCTCGACTACTTCACCCGCCGCAACCTGCACGATGTCCTGCTGGACCTATGGCATGAAACCCGCAAGACCATATTCTTCGTCACCCATGACATCGAGGAAGCGCTGATATTGGCCGACCGGGTAATCCTGCTGGCGGAAGGCAAGCTGGTGGACGACATACCGGTAACCTTGCCCCGCCCCCGCGACGAGGACGTGCGGGCCAGCGGAGATGCGGTGGGCATCACCAAGGTGATCCTGGCTCATCTGGGCATCACCGAAGAAGAAGCGACCAGGGTGTGAACCGGATGCATCTCCGCAGACTGTTCTGGATCGGGTGGATCGTCTGGTTCTTCGTCGCGCTTGCGTTGCTGAGGCGGATGCCGGACAGCTTCCCCTCCGTTACCTGGACCTCCGAAGGCAACACTCTATTCCTTACCTGGTCTTTCCTGATTTGGTGGGCGATACTGTTCTGGGCTTGGCCGTTCGTCCTCCGCCCCTTCAAAACCATGGACGTCTTGAACAAGATAGGCCAAGGCATCCTAAAAGCCCCTAAGCGGCTTCTGGACGCGATAATCAACAATCCGCTCTTCTTCATAACATGGGCGGTCCTGTTGATAGGTTGGCAGGTGGCCTCTAATTTGGTACCCCCGGGAATACTTGAACATCCCCTGGTACCGGGATGGGATTACGTGTTCAACAACGCCCTGTACAGAATGTCCGGGGACTGGTTCTTACCCGGAGGCTTCCCCTTGGGAGGTTGGACCCTTCCAGGCTGGCTGGGCGGATTCACTCTGCCGGGGATCACATTCGAGGTGGAAGGGTTGGCCCCCTTCGCCGCCACCGGAGGCGCTAGGACCTGGCCGGCGGTGTTCTTGGCGCTGGGATTCCACTCGTTCCAGACCCTCTCCCGCCTGGTGATAGGTCTGGCCCTGGGTCTGGCGGCCGGACTGGCCACCGGCTTGGCCATCCCCTACTGGCCCGCCCTGCGTCAGACTTCTTGGGCGCCCTTCAACTTCCTGAGGATGATTCCCCTCCTAGCGGCGATCCCCTGGTTGCAGTTCACCCTGGGCGCCAACCTACGGGCCACCACAATGTTCATCGGCTTCGGCGTATGGGTGATGCTGGTAGTGGCCACCATGAACTCGGTCGCGAACGTGCCCGACCGGTACATCGAGTGCGCCCGCACGCTGGGCGCCTCCCGGCCCTACACCTACTTCAGGGTAATCGTGCCCGGCTCGATGCCCGAGTTGCGCACCGCCTTGTTGCTCTCAGCCGGCCTGGGGTGGTCCCTCACCATCGCCGCCGAGTTCCTGGGATTCCCCACCGGCCTCGGTTACATGGCCAGCGTGGCGGTGCAGGAGACCAATACCGCCCGGCTGGTGATCGTGGCGGTGGTAGTGGCTTTCTATTCGTTGCTGACCTTCTACTTCCTTAACCAGTCCTTTAACAAACTGGTCATCTGGATGCCGCAGCGCACCGGTCAGACGGACATCTCCAAGGTGGCGGGGGCGGCCGGAGCGGCCCGGGTCGAATCCCAATTGCAAGAAAGCTAAAAGGCGCAGCGGTCGGGTTTGTATAAAGAACCCCGGACGGGGCGGCCCTTCTCGTATATCCGCATAGGCCGAAGCCGGTGACCTCGTGCTGTGGTTAGGCATCGTTTTCGGGATGATCACGGCGGTCACCCTGGGCGTCAACAACCTGCTCACCGCGATGGTGGCCCGGCGGTTCGGGGTGCTGCGTTCCACCAACATCACCCTGGCCCTAGCGTTCGCCGCGATGATCGCCTGGGCGCTCATCATGCGCATACCATACGAGATCACCCGCGACCAGATCATCCTCCTGGGGTTGCTGGGCGCCGCCGCCGCGTCCTCGTTCCTGGGCAGCTACATGGCCCTGCGCCTCGGCCCGGTCTCCGTAGTAAGCCCCATCACCGCGCTGTCGGGGGCGGTAACCGTGCTCTACTCCTACTGGCTGCTGGCCGAACGCCCCAGCGAGGTGCAATGGATCGGCATCCCCATCGCCGCCGCCGGCGCGGTCATGGCCTCCCTGGTGATCGAGCGCGGAGCGAAGATCCGGCTGGTTACCTGGGGGCCGGTGTTCGCCCTCTTCGCGGTGCTGGTGGGCTCCCTCTCCAACGCGGGCCTCAAGATACCCATCCGAGACGGGCTCGACTCGAACTGGAACGTCATCACCCAGCGGTTCTACACCGTGGCCTATGTCTTCCTGGTGTTCGTGGTCATCGCCCGCCTGACCCAGCATCGGCTTCGGCAGGGCAGGGAAGCCCCGATGCAGGCCTGGGAAGGGGGGCGGGCGAAGATAACCTGGAGAAACAGCTGGCTGCTGGGCGTGGTCGGGCTCATCGACGCTGTATCGTTCATCTCATTCGGATACGGTCTGGCCTACGCCCCCGCCTGGCTGATCGGAATCCTATCCCAGAGCGGACGGGTGATAGCCGTAGTCGGCGGGGTGATCTTCTTCCACGAACGCCTCCACCGCCTCCAATGGGCGGGGGTGGCGCTGGTAGGCGCAGGCTTGGTGATGTCGATCGCCGGCTAAGGCGGGGCGTTGAATGTGGCTCTCCCTATGTGAGCAGGGATATCACTACACCAATGGTGGTCAGATGCCCTGCCACAACCGCACCGAACAACCAGTAGGTAGCAACGGACAATCGCCGCTCGTAGTGGGCGCCCTGCCGCGCAATGGCCGCAACGTGCTCCAAGCCCTGCCGCTCTATAGCCGCAGCATGCTCCGAACTCAACCGCTCAAAAGCCGCAGCATGCTCCAAGCGAAGCCGCTCAAAAGCCGCAGCATGCTCCGAACTCAACCGCTCAATGACCACATTCTGCCGTTCAACGGCCATCAGCAATTCCGCGATCGCCTGCGCCATGTCCAACCGGAGCTCCGCCTTCACGGCATCATCCTTGGCGTCTACCAACGGCTCTGTTACTGCTGTCGTCACAAGACTCCCTCCGAACTACTCCCCGACACCGAGGAGCGGCGAACACCGCCGCTGCCCCGTTTCCTTCGCGAATCAATCCAGATCGTCACCATCAATCTACCAGGACCGCGATCGCTTCACCGCCGCACCGAAGAGATCGCAAGGCAGGGTGTCAAAGCGCTCCCTATGTGAGCAGGGCTGCCACCACACCAATGGTGGCCAGATGCCCTGCCACAATCGCTCCGAACAGCCAATAGGTAGCAGAGGCCAAGCGCCGCTCGATGGCAGCGACCGCCTGCGCCATGTCCAACCGGAGCTCGGCCTTCACGGCATCATCCTTGGCGTCTACCAACGGCTCTGTTACTGCTGTCGTCACAAGACTCCCTCCGAACTACTCCCCGACACCGAGGAGCGGCGAACACCGCCGCTGCCCCGTTTCCTTCGCGAATCAATCCAGATCGTCACCATCAATCTACCAGGACCGCGATCGCTTCACCGCCGCACTGAAGGTATTTTTTTAGCACTCTAGGAGTTTTTTTGTCGATCTTTATGATAATTCACTTGAGAACTCGGGTGCGGAGGGCGTCCAAGTCGTCCTCCGGGAATGTGTACTGGAAGACCCCGCCGGTGCGGACCATCTCGGCGGCGATCTCTTCGGCGTGCTGGATAAAGCGGTTCAGCATGGCGTTGATCTGATCCGGCACGTCCTGGAGAGCCCGGTGGCCGGCCCCCACCGGTTTGCCGATCACCACCTGGGGGCACAGCTCCCGCAACAGCTCCAGATCCAGATGGGGCTGACCGCAATCGATGTACAGGTAGGGGCATTTGACCTCGGGCAGCACCGGGGCCGGGTCGAAGCCCATCATCCCCTGCCAGCCGTTGAGTATCACATGATCGGGGACCACGGCCAGACGGTCGGCGATGGCGCCCACCCGCGAGGGGTCGTCGGTGGGCAGGTAGGCGGCGGCCAGGAACAGGCGCAGCGCCTCGCGGAACGGTTGGTCCTTCCTCATGTAGGGGTCGAAGGGGCCATGCATGCGGTGGTGCCATCCAGGGATGTTGCTGGGCGAGTCCAGACTTGCGACAGCGCCCACCAGCTCGGGGTGGCGGGCGGCGGTGGAGATGATCACCTGCCCGCCCATGCTCTGGCCCACCATCACCACCGGCTGCTCCAGGCCCAGGGAGCGTATCAGTTGGGCAACGTCGTCGGCGTGGCCGGCCATGGTGTAGATCTCGTCCGGCTTGTCGCTCTCGCCGTGGCCGCGCAGGTCCACCACTACGCAAAGATGACGGGGCGAAAAGTACTCCTCCTGGAAACCGAAGCCCCCCCGATTCCCGTATCCGCCGTGGATGAAGATGATGGCCGGCTCTCCCCCGCCTACCCGGTGGTAGGCGATGCGCACGCCGTCTTTGGTTGTTATGTATTCAGTCATGAGCGAAGCTTAGCCCCGCCCGGTCGCGGCGATACCGAGAACGCCAAACAGTTCAACCGACCTCTCCGCCTTGCCGGAACCCCTGCCCGACGGATGTAGTGACAGAGAAGACCCACTGTTGCCCGTATAGCCGAATTCTGCTTGCGCGACCCTGCGGCGAACGGGGTCAAAGTAACAACGGTCCGGAACTCAAACCTGTTGCCGGGTTTCGGCGTCGGGGAGGGTGTACCGGAAGACCCCGCCGGTGCGGACCATCTCGGCGGCGATCTCTTCGGCGTGCTGGATGAAGCGGTCGAGCATGGCGTTGATCTGATCCGGGGCGTCCTGGAGGGCGCGGTGGCCGGCGCCCACCGTCTTGCCGATCACCACCTGGGGGCACAGCTCCCGGAGCAGGTCGAAGTCCAGGCCGGGCTGGCCGCTGTCGATGTACAGGTAGGGGCATTTCATCCGGCGCAGGTCGGAGGCCGGGTCGTAGGCGCTCATCGCCTGCCACGCCCGAACGATCACATGATCGGGAACGCCGGCCAGCCGCTCCGCCATCCCTCCCACCCGGGAAGGGTCGTCGGTGGGGAGATAGGCCCCTTCGAGAAAGGTGTGCACTGCCTCTCGGTACGGACCGTCGAAGGTAATCAGACGGTCGAAGGGGGCGTGAAAGCGCTTCTGCCATCCGGGAATGTTGCTGGGGGAATCCAGGCTGGCCACCGCGCCGGCCAGGTCGGGATAGCGGGAGGCCAATGAGATGACCACCTGGCCGCCCATGCTGTGGCCCACCAGGATCGGCCGATGCAGGCCCAGGCGCCGGATTACTTCGGCCGCGTCTGCGGCGTACTGCGCCATCGAATACACCTCGTCGGGTTTGTCGCTGTCGCCGTTGCCCCTGAGGTCGACGGCCACGCAGCGGTGGCGGGCAGAGAAGTACTCCTCCTGGAAACCGAAACCCAGCCGGTTGCCGTAGATGCCGTGGATGAAGACGATGGCCGGATCGCCCGCCCCCGCCTCGTGATAGGCGATGCGCACGCCGTCCGGAGCGGTTACCCAATCGGTCATCGACCGGCCGCCGCGCCGGGCCGGCCCACCGCATGGACGGGCGGCCGCCGCAGCCGGGAGACGTGGAGGGGAGGGCTGTCGGGCGAGACGAACCGGCCCCCCGAATCGGCTGTCACCCGGCCCTCCGTGTACACCATCCGGCCCCGGGAGAAGGTGGTGAGCACCCGGCCCGTCAGCCTCAACCCGTCGTAGACGATGCCGCTGCCCCCCGACCTGCTGAGGAACCGGGACGAGTCGACCGTCAGGCTCCCGTCGGGGTCCACCAGCACCAGATCGGCGTCCGACCCGGGCGCGACGGCGCCCTTGCGGGGAAAGACGCCGAACAGCTTGGCGGGGTTGGCGGTCATCACCTCCACCGCCCGCTCCAGCGGAAACCGTCCGATCAGGCCGGCGTCCAGCATGGTCGGAACCAGCATCTCCAGGGAGGGGATCCCCTGCCCGGCGGCGGCGTATTCGGCGGCCGCCTTCCGCTGTTCGGAGGAGAAGCGGTGCGCCCCCCTGGTCGGCAGCCATATCGCGTCGGTGTACACCGGGCTCTTCTTCTCCTCGGGGGTGAACGGGGCGTGGTCGGAGGCCACCACCGACACGGTGCCGTCGGCCAGGGACTTCCATAGATAGGCCGTGTCCTCCACGGTGCGGAGCGGCGGCGCCACCTTCACGAAGGACCTGAAATGGGCGATGTCGGTCTCGTCGAACATCAGGTAGTGGGGGCAAGACTCGGCGGAGAGATCGGCGCCCAGGGCCTGGGCGCCTTCCACTTCTTCGGCGGCCAGCCGGGAGGTCAGGTGGACGATATGGGCGGCAAAGCCCACCTCCCGGACGATGGTGGCCACCAGCCCGACCGCGGCGGCTTCCACTATCGGAGGGCGGGAAGGGTGGCCGAACTGGTCGGGGTCCATCCGGAAGCGGTCTATGAACTGCTGGCTCTCGGAATGAACCGCGCACCGCAGACCCGTTCCGGCCACCGTGCTCAGGCAGTCATATATCTCATCCGGCCCCGCCGCCCACAACCCCTCGAACTCGTCCATGCGGTCGGGGGGCGGCTGATGGGTGAACAGCTTGAAGCCGATCGCTCCGCATTCGGCCATCGCCTCGGCGCGGGCCGGATCGGTGATGCCCGCCCCTGCATAGAGGGCGAAATCCACCAGGCTCTCGGCTTCTCCCAGCCGCCGGCGCGACTCGAAGGTCTCGGGGGTGCTGCACGGCGGATTGGAGATGGGCATCTCGAACAGGGTGGTTACGCCGGACGAGGCGGCCGCCCGCGACTCGGAGGCGAAGGTGGCCCGCTGGGGGTGGCTGGGCGCCCGGCAGTGGAAATGGGCGTCCACCGCGCCGGGCATCACCAGCAACCCCGAGGCGTCTATCTCACGTCGGGCCGGACCGAGCCCCCCGTGCGGAGAGACCTCGGCGATCTGCTCGCCGTCCACGCCGACGTCGGCCGGGCGGGAGCGGCCGTCGCTCACCACCGTCCCGCCGACGATTCTCAGATCAAACATGCAACCGTTTCGAGACCGACCCTTATGTCGAGTGGGCCGCGCTCCCTACGCCCGGCGGTAACCCATGCTGGCGGCGGGGCCCCACCGGGTGCCTGCGCCCTCGACATCGCGGCCGGTCTGGGTGTATCCGCCTTCGGAGGAGAAGGCCAGCTGGCCCCGGACGAAGACGCGCTTGACGTCTTTCATGTGATCCAGAGAGGCCAGCGGGTCGCCCCCCACCGCCACCACGTCGGCGGTCTTGCCGGCCTCCAGGCTGCCCAGCTCGTCCTCGAGGCCCAGCACCTTCACACCGCGGCGGGTGATGGAGTTGAGCGCGTCCAGGTTGTCGGGGCAGACCCCGATCTCCACCATGAACTTGAGCTCCTCGGCGATGGCGTAGTGCGGCACCACCGGGCTGCCCGCGTCGGTGCCGAACACGATCGGTATACCCGCCTTGGCGGCGGCCACGTTGCCGGCGAACCGGGACTTGTCGGCCATCTGGTCCTTGCGCCGTTCCACATCTGATTCGGTCATCCCGAAGTCCCGGCCGAACTTGACCTGCTGCACCAGCGGCGAGAAGGTGGTAACGATGGGGGTACCCTTCTCCACCATCTTCTCGATGGTGGCGGGGGTCAACGACCCGCCGTGCTCCACGCAGTCCACCCCGGCGTCCACCACCCGGGAGATGGCCTCGTCGAAGGTGGCGTGGGCGGTTACCTTCAACCCGTTCTGGTGGGCCTCCTCGACCATGGCCCGCAGCTCGTCCATGGTGAACTGCACCTCTTCGTGCGAGCCCATGATCTTGATCCAGGAGGCGCCCGCCTTGAACTGCTCCCGGACGGCCCTCCGCACCCCGTAGATGCCGTCGGCCTCCCGGCAGCACCACCAGGTGTGGCCGCCGGTGGTGCAGATGGCCCGCCCGTTGGGAAACAGCCGGATCCAGGGCGCCCAGCCGTTGTCAACGGCGTTCTTGGCGTCGATGTTGGCGTTGTTCATGCCCAGGTCGCGGATGGTGGTAACCCCGGCCGAGAGTTGGCGGTGGATATTCATAACCGCCTTGATGGCGTTGACGGCGGGCGTCTCGTTGGCCTGCTGCTCCAGGTCGTGGGAGCCGTCCCACCCCAGATGGACATGGCAGTTGACCAGGCCGGGCAACAGATGCATGCCGGATACGTCCACCACGCTGTCGCCGGGCCGGGCGTCGGAAGCCCCCGTCGAGGTGATCTTTTCGTCTTCGATCACCAGGTCTTGCTGCTCGGAGGGTCCGCCGTCCAGGTTGACGACCACGCCGCCTTTGAGAATCGTACGCACGTTGGTTCCTTTCTTGTCTGATCAGGGTCTGTCAAACGACCGGCTGCCGAGACATGACTCTTCGGTTCAGCCCGCCGCCCCCGGCCGGGCTATGACCCTGCCCGCCGCGGCCAGCTCCTGGGCGACCGAGACGGCGCTGGGAATCCCGCCGGTGTGGGGGGTCATCAGCAGGTTGGGGGTGCTCCGCAGCGGACTGTCCGCCAGAATCGGCTCCCACCAGAACACGTCCAGGCCCGCGCCCGCCAGATGCCCGCTGTGAAGGGCGGCCATCAGGGCGTCCTCGTCCACCAGCCGCCCCCGGGCGGTGTTCACGAAGAAAGACCCCTCGGGCATCAGGGCGAACTCGCGGGCGCCCATCATCTTCTCGGTCTCCGGGGTGAACCGGTTGTGGAGCGAGACGCAGTGCGACTCGGCCAGCAGCTCGTCGAAGGGCAGGTAACGGATGCCCAGCTCCTTTTCCTCCTCGGGGGAGAAGCGGCTGCGTTTGGTGTAGATGACGTCCATGCCGAACGCCGCCAGCCGGGTGGCCGCCTCCCTTCCGATCTTGCCCACCCCCACCAGGCCGACCTTCTTGCCCCACACCCCCTCGAACAGATCGAGCCCCACCCAGTTGTAGGCGTAGTTCTCCTGATCGGTCACGAAGGGTTCCATGCCGTCGACCATCACCCCGTCCATGACGCCCGCCGCGGCGGCGGGGAGGCGCTTGAAAAGGGCCAGAATCAGCATCACCGTGTGCTCGGCCACGCTGATCAGCGAGGGCGAGGGAACCTTTTCGGTCCGGATGCCCCGTGAACGGCAGATCTCGGCGGAGGGCTCGGCGCCGCCGGAGTCGAGCGTGACCACCCCCCGAAGGGAGGCGAGCGACGCCAGCCGGTCGTCGTCGATCCCCCGCCGCCACAGCACCAGCCAGGCGGCCCGGTCGACCGCTCCCGAAGCGAGGGCGTCCTCCAGTATCTCGGCCCCGTCCGGCAGGGCTTCCCGCAGCGCCGCCACCTGGGCGGGGGAGAAATCCTCGATCAGGGCTACCGCCGGGGCGCTCACCGTCCGCTCCGGCAGTCGTTCCACAGCCGTGTGAACCGTTCCATGGCTTCCTCCAATTGATCTCTGGGCGCCAGATATGAGATGCGGATGTAGTCGACCGCCCCCTCGGCGAAGATGTTGCCCGGCGAGAAGAGCAGCCCGTAATCGACCGCCTTGTCGGCGAAGGCAACCGCGTCCATCCCCGACCCCGACACGTTGGCGAAGAAGTAGAACCCGCCCTTGGGTTCCCCGTAGGTGACGCCCAATCTGTCGAAGGCCGCCCGCATGACCGCCCGGCGGCGGTGGTATTCCGCCATCATCTCCTCCTGGAACTCCTGCGGGCCTTCCAGGGCGGCCAGGGCCGCATGCTGGGAGGCAAGGCCGGTGGAGATGCTGAGCGAGTGGCGGGGCTCGGTGGCGGCCAGGATGTAGTCGGCCGGCCCGGCCATGTACCCCACCCGGAAACCGGTCATGCTGTAGGCCTTGGAGAAACCGTTGATGGTGATGGTCCGCTCCCGCATCCCCGGCAGGGAGGCGAAGCTGATGTGCTCGAACCCGTCGTACACCACCTTCTCGTACAGCTCGTCGGAGATCACCACCAGCCCCGGATGCGCCCTCACCGCCTCGGCTATCTCGGCCAGGGTTTCGGCGTTGATCACCCCGGCGGTGGGGTTGTTGGGGGTTACCAGCACCAGCAGCTTGGTCCGGTCGGTGATGGCCGCCTCGATGGCTTCGGGCTTCAGCTCGAAGTCCTCCTCCTCGACGGTGGGGACATAGACGATATGGCCGCCCGCCATGGTGATGTTGGCCGGGTAGGCCATGTAATGAGGGGTGGCCAGCAGCACTTCGTCGCCGGGGTCCAGCAGGGTCTGCAGGCTGACCGCCATCGACTCCTGGGCGCCGGCCGTAACCAGTATCTCGGACTCGGCGTCGTATACGAGGTTGTTGTCCCGCTTGAACTTGCGGGCGATGGCCTCCCGGAGCTCGATCATCCCCCCGGGCGGGGTGTAACCGATGTGGCCGCCCTCCAGGCAGCGCTTGGCGGCTTCGATGATGTGGGAGGGGGTCGGGATGTCCGGCTCCCCCCTCACCAGGCGGATGATGTCGTCGCGCCCCTCGACCCTTCGCTGGATCTGGAAATAGGGGGACTCGTGGCCGCCGCGGATGCGCAGGGTGCGTTCGGCCAGCGCCTGTCTCAACATACTTTGGCTCATATAAGCGCTCCATTGCCTGAGGATGCCGGGTGATTCACGGTCTATTCTAGATGGATCGTTCCAGAGGTGTGTCCAAGTGCTGCTCGGGCCGGCGGAAGACCGTCCGCCTCTGGTCTTGATCGAACCTCTGCCCGCCGCGCACCGGCGCCCCGCATGGCGCAGAACTCCGGACCTCCGTCTCAGCCCTTGTAATTCACCACCGCCTCCAGCCGGAAGATCGGGCGGCACAGATCGGCTTGCGCGTCCATGACCGCCCGGATTTCCTTGTAGGCCGCGGGCGCCTCGTCCACCAACTTCTCGGCGCGGCCCTCCTGCCAGACCGGACGCGGCGAGCCCGCCGCCCGCGGGCGGCGGGCCATCGACTCCCGCAGTCCGTCCGCCGTCAGACGCCTCCGGGCTTCGGAGCGGGACATCTCCCGCCCGGCGCCGTGGGCGGCCGAACACCACGATGCGGTGTTGCCCAGCCCCTCCACCACGAACGTGGAGCTTCCCATCGAACCGGGAATCACACCCAGCTCCCCCGGCCGGGCGGAGATAGCCCCCTTGCGGGTTATCCACAGCCGCCGGCCGCCGAATTCCTCCTGCTGGGCGTAGTTGTGATGGCAGGAGATGACGCGCCGCCTTTTCCGCCGCAGGCCGGCCGCTTTCTGCAGGGCGTTCTCCGCCGCCGCCAGCATCTGCTCCCGGTTGCGGCGGGCGTAGTCGGACGCCCAGAGCATGTCGGACACATAGGAGTCGAACTCGGGGGAACCTTCCCGGAGCGCGGCCAGGTTCTCCTCCACCGCCCGGCCGTCCAGGCCGGAGGCCGTCTTCATGTGATGCCTGGCGATGAAGTTGCCGGCCCCCCGGGACCCGGAATGCACCACCAGCCACACGCCGCCGCGGATGTCGTCCACCGACATCTCCAAGAAATGGTTGCCGCCTCCCAGGGTACCCAGCTGGGAGGCGGCCCTCCCCGCATCGATCATCGGGGGCGGCGGACGGACGGCCATCCAGCGGGCGGCCTCCGCCCGCCCCCCGCCGCCGCCTGCGGGGTGATGCGTGATGGGCACCGCCGGAGCGAAGGCCTCCAGCACACCCGAAAGGTCCGCCGGCAGCTCCTCCGCCTGCAGTTCCAGCTCCGCGGCCGACACCCCGCATCCGATGTCGACACCCACCGCGGCCGGGATGATGGCCTTCTCGGTGGCGGCCACCGAACCGATGCAGGCGCCGATCCCGACGTGCGCGTCGGGCATGAGCGCCACCGGGGCGGCCACGCCGGGGACTTTCGCCAGCCGCCGCGCCTGTTCCAGCGCCCCGGATCGGCGGGCGTCGGCCGCCCACACGTTGACATCGCCTATTCTCTCCAGCACCGACTTCCGTTTCCTTCAAGCGATTGCGGGGCGGAACCCAAGATAGCCGTACGGCTGCGCCCTGGCCCCGGTCCTGTCCCCCCGGCGTTGGCCGCCGGAGGGAGCGGGTATCATCAACACCGATGCATCCATCATCAACCATCTACACCATCTGCGAAGGGAACTCCGGGTGACCGGCGCGGCGGCCTTGGAAGATCGGGCAACGGCAGACGGCGGCGTTCGCACCCCGGCCCTCGAGCTGAGGGAGCTCTCCAAGTCTTTCGGTGCGGTGAGGGCGGCCCGCGAGGTCAGCTTCGAGGTGCATCGGGGCGAGGTGGTGGGCCTGTTGGGCGACAACGGGGCGGGCAAGACCACGGTCATCAACTGCATCTCCGGCTCGCACCAGCCCGATTCCGGGCAGATTCTCATCGACGGAGAACCGGTGGAGATACCCGACCCCCAGACGGCCCGCGACCTGGGCATCGAGACCGTCTATCAGGATCTGGCGCTGGTAGAGACCCTGGATGTGACCTCCAACATGTTCCTGGGGCGGGAGGCGAAACGGCGTTGGCCGCTGATGCAATGGACGGGTTGGATGGACCGCCGGCGCATGCAGCGGGAGACGCAGGAGAACCTGGACCGCCTCCACATCGATATCCCCTCGGTCAAATCGACCGTCGCCCACCTGTCGGGCGGACAGCGGCAGGCCGTCTCGGTGGGCCGGGCAGTCGCCTGGGGCCGCCACATCGTGCTGCTCGACGAGCCGGCCGCCGCGTTGGGGGTCGAGCAGACCGCCCTGGTGTTGGCCCTGATCAGGAGGCTGCGCGACGAGGGGGTGGCCGTGGTGCTGATCAGCCACAACATGCACGACGTGCTCGAGGCCTGCGACCGGGTGGTGGTGCTCCGCCACGGCGTGAAGATCGGCCAGATCGACGACCTGGCCGACGTCACCACCCGCCATCTGGTCGACATGATCACCGGGGTGACCCTGGGCGAGAGCGACGTCCGCTACGCCGAGTCCTGACCGGGGGGCGCCGCAACCCTCCCCGGCGCCCCGTCTTCGGCGGCGGACGCAACTTCACATAGCGCCCCGCCCCATGTTTCGGCTATCGTCGGAGGCCGCAGCCAGCAGGCCCGGCAGACAGAAATACATCAGGCAGGAGGCAACATGAGCGAGGTCGAGTTCGTAGACACCCACGTACACTTCTGGGACCTCAACCATCCCGTCCTGGCATGGGTATGGCTGGAGGACGACTTCATCCACCCCCAGCTGGGCGACACCCATCTGATCAAGAGCATGAAGATGTACGCCGTGGACGAGTTCCGCTCCGAGGCGGAGGGCTGCGGGGTGTCCAAGGCCGTCCACATCCAGGCGGCCATCGGCAGCGAGGACCCCGTGGACGAGACCCGGTGGCTGCAGGGGATGATCGACGCCGGCGGATACCCGTTGGCCATCGTGGGCGACGCCCGCATGCAGCAGCCGGACGTGGAAGGGACCATCGAGCGGCACGCGGAGTCGGCCAACTTCCGGGGCATCCGCGACTTCGCCCAGGGCGACTACCTGGTCGACCCGGACTTCCACCGCGGGTACGCGCTGCTGGAGAAGTACAACCTGGTCTACGACCTGGACGTCTACTGGGAAGACATGCACAAGGCGGCGGCCATGGCCGCCAAGTTCCCCAACATCATCCTCGTGATCGACCACGCCGGTTTCCCCCAGGCCCGCACCGCCGAGTACTTCTACGACTGGCGCACCAAGGGCATCGCCTCGTTCGAGGGCCTCGACAACGTTTACATGAAGATCTCGGGTCTGGCCATGGGAGACCGCATGGCCGGACGAGACTCGACCAAGGACACCATCAGGCCCTGGGTGGAGTCATGCCTGGAGGTGTTCGGGGTGGAGCGGAGCTTCTTCGGCACCAACTGGCCGGTGGACAAGGCCTACACCTCCTACGCCAAGCTGATGCGGGCCTACCGGGAGCTGATCGCCGGCTGCAGCGAGGCCGAGCAGACCGCCCTGGCCTCCGGGAACGCCGAGCGGGTGTACCGCATCTGAGGCAGCTCCCGCATCCGCGACCGGCCGTTCCCGCGATCAGCAGGGGCGGCGGCCAGGAACCGAGCCGAGCAGGGAGGGAGGAGCGATGAACAGGACAGCGCTGGTAACCGGGTCGGCCCGCGGGATCGGCGCCGCCATCTGCGCGGCGCTGCGGAGGGACGGCTGCGAGGTGGTCGGCGCCGACCTGATCGAGCACGAGCACCAGGACCTGGACCGGGCGATCGAGGTGGATCTGTCGCGGCCCTCGGAGTGCGGACGGCTGGCGGCCGAGGCCGGCCCGGTGGACATCCTGGTCCAGAACGCCGCCGTCTTCTTCCACAAACCCATCCCCGAGTTCACCCAGGACGACTTCGACTACACGATCGCGGTCAACCTGCGGGCCAACTTCTTCCTGTGCCAAGCGCTGGTAGACGGCATGCGGCAGCGGGGCTGGGGTCGCATCGTCAACATCTCCAGCGTGGGCGCCCGCACCGGCGGGGTGTCGGACTCGGCGGTCTACAACGCCACCAAGGCGGCGATCGTCTCGCTCACCAAGAACTTCGCCCGCAACTACGGCCCCTACGGGGTAACCGCCAACGCGGTGGCGCCGGGGTTCGTGGAGAACAGCTTCATGACCCGCCACGTCCCCGACGACCTCGCGGCCCTGTACCGGTCGCAGATACCGGTGGGCCGCGCCGGCCGGCCCGCCGAGTTCGCCGAGCTGGTGGCTTTCCTGGCCGGTGACGGGGCCGCGTTCATCAACGGCGCCACCATCGACATCAACGGCGGCTGGGTGATGACCTGACGACGGCCCGCCGCCCGATCCGGGCCCGGGGTCAGTCGAGGTGCCAGACCTCCTCGGCCCAGTAGAGGTTGCCGTCCTCGTCCACCAGGCTGAGGATCACGTCCTCGAACCATTCGGACCAGCGTGTATTGACCTCGCCGCCGCCGACCTTGGCGAAGGCCGTCTCGATGTCGGGATGGCACTCCACATAGGCGATGATCTGGGTTCCCCGGCGGAACAGGCTGTAGTTCTTCAGCCCCGACTTCTGGATCAGCTCCACCAGCTCCGGCCAGATCTCGTCGTGGCGCTTCTTGTATTCGTCGGCTTTGTCCGGGTAGATCTCGAAGGTGAAACACGCTCGCTGCAAGGTCTCCTCCATCTCGGGTTGCGGTGGCGCTCTGAGTCCAGAGCCGCCCCCACGATAGCAACCCCGCCGCCGCCGGCCCCGGGCCGCCCAACAATCCGAAGACAGACCGCGGCAAGGCCGGATGGGCTGTACCCGCCGCATCGGGCGTGCGGTTGCAGGACGGTGGTTCTCCCCGTATCGTCATATGAAATTACGCGTCTACTGGAGGATGCATGGGTTCCAACGATCGGGTGCGGGTGGGCGTTATCGGGGCGGGTTCCTGGGCGGCGGGCAACCACATCCCCGTCCTGCAGGAGCGCGACGACGTAGAGCTGGTGGTGGCGTGCCGCAAGGGGCGGGAGGCGCTCGAGCTGCTCAAGGACAAGTTCGGATTCGAGCACGTCACCGAGGACTACCGGGAGGCCCTAGAACTGGATCTGGACGCGGTGGTGGTGGCCAGCCCGGTGATCTTCCACCACGAACACGCCAAGGCCGCCATGGAGGCGGGGGCCAACGTGCTCTGCGAGAAGCCGGTGACCATCCATCCCGCCGACGCCTGGGACATCGACGCCGCCGCCAAGGCGCTGGGCCGGCATCTGGTGATCTCGTTCGGGTGGCACTACCGCCCCACCGTCATCGAGGCCAAGCGGATGATGACCGAAGGCGGCGGCGTGGGCGAAATCGAGCACATCCTGGTGGCCATGGCGTCGGGGACGAGGGAGCTGCTCAAGGCCACCGGCGCCTACGAGGGATCGGCCGCCGACTTCATGCCCGACTGGGACACGTGGACCGATCCGGCCATCTCCGGCGGCGGCTACGCCCCGGCCCAGCTGAGCCACGCCATGGGCCTGGCCCTCTGGCTGAGCGGGGAGCGCGCCGCGGAGGTGTTCGCCCTGATGAACAACGCCGGGGCCCGCGTCGATCTGCATGACGCCATCGCCATCCGCTACCAGTCGGGCGCCACCGGAGCCCTGAGCGGCGCCAGCTGCCCCCGCCAGGCCGGGGCCGGCGAAATAGCCGACGAGCCCTGGCCCCGCCACCAGCTCCAGGTGCGCATCTACGGCTCCGAGGGCCAGCTGATCGTCGACCTCGAGCGCGACTTCCTCTGGCATTTCCGCGAGGACGGCGTCGATGTCAAGGCCGACCTTCCGGCCCATGCCGGCCTCTACCAGTGCGACGGCCCGCCCGACACCCTCATCGAGCTCACCAAGGGCGCGGACGCCCCCAACCGCTCACCGGGCGAGGTGGGCGCCCGCTCGGTGGAGGTGGTGCACGCCGCCTACGAGAGCATCCGCACCGGAGGGCTGGCCGCCGTCCCCGGAGTCTGAAGGCCGGGCGGGGGGCGGCCTTCGGCCAGCCAGGGAGAGGCGGGCATCAGCCCCGCCGCCGGATAGAAACCAGGCCGGGCCCGCAGCGCCGCCGGAAGGGTGTTCACGAGGAGGGCGGAGGTGGTGAGCACCGCCGACAGCCCCGGACGGATCGTCAGGTCGATCTCGTTCTCGCCGTAGATGCGGATGCGGTCCCGCACCTCCCAACCGGCCGCTCCGGGGTCCACATGCAGGGAGAGCTCGAACCTGAGCCACTCCCGCCCTCCGACCCAGGCGGCGGCGAGCTGGGCGGCCCCGGCGGTCTCCGGCGGGCGGATGGTGTATTCGGCCAGCTCATGGACCTGCTCGGCGATGATGGGTTCGACCCGCTCTTCGTACCGGTCGATCTCGAGCCCGAACCCGGCGGCCAAGGCGCGGGCGCTCTCGGGAAAGCCGATGTGCCCCCGCACCCGGCGCTCGGCCGCGGCGCGGCGGAACTCGTCCTCCGTGTAGCCGACGCCCAGCGAACGGTGAACCGTCCGTCCGAACACCGACGCGTCGAGGATGCGCTGGATGAGGATGCGGTCTACGCCCCAGGCGGCCCCGGCGAGCGCCAGCGGCACAGCGTCGAACACGAAACCGGGGTTGATCCCGGCGGCTGCGATCACCGTGCCCGCCTCCGCTGCGAGGCGCTCCAGGCGGGCGGCTTCCCCCGGTCTCTCGACGTCGGGCCAGGCCAGCTCCTCGCTGGTGCATACGACGCGGACGCCCCGGCGGGCGCACCGTTCGATGTCGGGCAGGACCTCGCCGAGAGGCGAACGGGTGGCGATAAGCGCCGCCTCCGGGGCGGCCTGCTCCAACATTTCGTCCGGGTCATCCCAGACCTCTACCCCCCGCCAGGCCGGGGCGAGAGACCGGACGGCGCCGCCTTCGGCCGCCGGCCGGCGCACCGCACCCGCAACTTCGATCCAGGGGCGGCGCCGGCATAGGTCAAGGGCGGCGGAAGCGACGCTGCCGACACCGAAGAGGACAACCCGCACCTTGGCCGCCGGACTCGGTTCCCTCTCGGGCGGTTCCATCATGCCGTCAGGCTACCGGGCCAGGGCAATCCGAGGACCACGCCGCCCGATTCCCGGCGCAACCGGACCGCCTTCGCCGAGCGGGTGCGGATCGGCGTTTACGACACCGGTCCATGCTCCGGGCGCAGCGGCCCGGCCGCCGCGGTCCGACCCCCCTGACAACCGGGGATGCGGCGGTTATGATGAATCCAGAGCTATTGGGGCGGCCGCCCGGCAGGAGGAGGAACCTGATGCACACGGTACGCGTGTACCTGAACGATCAGGCAGGAACCAGATGGTGGGCTGAGGACGATCATGGATTCACCGGCGGCGCCGACCGGCTGTCCGAACTCGTGGACAAAATTCACGAGTGGGCGGAGTGCGAGGGGGTACTCGATATTCTGTCGGTCCAGCTGATTGAGCGTACACCCGGAGGCCGGTCTACGGACAACTGGTCCCAGAGCGTCAAAGTCACCGGCCTTCACCGCCCTGAGTCGGCAGGCACGCGCGGGGTTGTGAGCGTGGGGCCTGTAATGGTATCTGCATAGCGGCTTCATCATGGAGATTCGCGTCGCAACTATCTGCGATTTTGCTCAGGTGCGGGAGGGCTTGTTGTCGGTATTGTCAGCAGGCATCACCCGAATATGGAACAACCAATACCCAGCCCCTCTTGGTGTGATGATCGCCTTGATACTCGAGATCAACCCGAGCGATACGCTGGTACCGCAAGAAGTAAGGATTCGAGTGGAAAACGAAGACGGAGCTCAACTGGCAGAAGCGTCGGGGGGATTTCAGATGAAACCGGGCCCCGGACACGACCCTGGGGAGCTGCTGGTTTTGCCTTCTGTGATCGATTTTCGCAACTTGCCGATTCCAGCAGCTGGGCGCTACCAGATCGTGATCGATCCGATGAGTGAAGGAATCGATCCGACAGTGCTCGCCTTTCGCGCCGGATTTCCCAGCGATACAGACTGACCCTTCCGGCAACCGTAAAGCACCGCCGTTGCTCACCAAAGGTCCCGGCAGCCAAAATCCCATCGAACCCAAACGGGAGGCATCCATGACATCCGCCGAAGGGGCGGGCGCTTCGGATCGGGTTGCTGCCGATTTTACTTCAGGCTGTTCGATGCGGCCATGCCGCCCGAGTTCAGGTACGACCGGACGGGCCGCCGTCGAGAGGGTGTGGACGAATCGGCGGTTCACGACGCTGGTCCATGCTCCGGGCGCAGCGGCCCGGCCGCCGAGGTCCGACACCCCCCCCCCGACAACCGGGGATGCGGCGGTTATGATGAATCCAGAGCTATTGGGGCGGCCGCCCGGCAGGAGGAGGAACCTGATGCACACGGTACGCGTGTACCTGAACGATCAGGCAGGAACCAGATGGTGGGCTGAGGACGACCTTGGATTCACCGGCGGCGCCGACCGGCTGTCCGAACTCGTGGACAAGATTCATGAGTGGGCGGAGTGCGAGGGGGTGCTCGATGTCCTGTCGATCCAAGCGGTGCCGACGGGTCTTGGCCCGCCCCTGAGCAGCGCCTAAACAATCAGTCCTGTGATATAACAAGAAAAGCAGGACGCGGGTGCTACGCTCGCGGGAAAGCGTCGGCCGGCGCCGAGAAAGGAAGACACCATGTACCGCGGCAACCTGTCCGGGCGCATAATGTCCGTCTTGGCCGGGTGTTACGAAGCTCCCCGCGCCGCCGCCCTCTCCGGCGTTCCCGTCTCGACCGTCTACAACTGGGCGCGCCGAGGAATAGTCGTACCCAGCGTCTCGCCCAGCAGGCAGAAGCTCTGGTCCTACGCCGACCTGATGGCCCTTCGCATCGTGTATTGGTTGCGCCACCCGAAGTCCGGTCAGGCGAAGGAGGTGCCCGCGAGCCCTATGTCCCAAGTGAGAGAGGCTTTGGAGGAGATAGAACGGCGCGGCCTCGATATCTGGGCCGAGAATGAATGGCAGCAGGGGTCACCGTTGCTTGTGAATCTAGGGGGTCGAGTTTATTTGGATGACGGATGGGTGGCAGGCATGTCCGGGCAGAAGGCTTTTGTCGAGACCCTTGATCTATTAGGTCCTTTTGAAATAGGAAATAAGAATGGCCCGAACCTGTTGCGGCCCCGCTCACGGCTTCGAATCATTCCTGGAAAGGTTTCGGGCGAACCCCATCTCGAGGGCTCTCGTATCACTACCAGAGCTGTGGCCGCCCTTTACAAGCGTATGGGCGAGGTAAGGGCTGTTGCTGATATGTATGAGGAAGCAGCGCATGAGACTATCGCCCAAGCCATCGACCTTGAAAACGCTCTAGCGGCGTGATAGAACTCCCGCTTGATCACAATTTTCCGGTGCGCATACTTGATGCTATCTCCCCCTGGATCAATGAAGTCAAGTTGATCCCTATACGGCGCATCAATGCTCAGCTTGCCAGACTTGAAGATCGGAAACTCTTGATAGCATTGCATCAGATGGGGTTTCGTGGAATTATCACTAACAACTATAAGATGTTACAGAATCCTGCTGAGTTGGCTGCCATACTCAAGACCAAGCTGTCAATATTCGCCATCCAAGGCTTGGGCGATGATCCGGTACGAGCCACGGGAGCTCTGCTTTTGGACTTACCACCAATTGTAAGGGCCCTCGAATCGGGCAGACAAGGAATATTCTGGTTGCGCCCTCGTGCTCCTCAACCTGAGGATCCTTGGAAGATATTCCGAAGGGCGGCGGAGCGGCGGCATGAGAATGCTCAAGATCTGTATACACATGTCAAGGTCTCGGATGACGAACTATCCACTCCGATAATTCGACCCGAGTTGCCAAGTGCCCTCTGAGCGGGCACACCCTACTATCACGGCTTGAAAAGGACGGGAGAACACCCATGACATCAGATAACGGGCACGCGCTTCGGATCGGGTTGCTGTCGGTGTACTTCGGGCTGTTCGACGCGGCCATGCCGCCCGAGTTCAGGCGGGACCGGACAGCCTTCGCCGAGAGGATGCGGGAGAGGCTGAGCCGGTGCGGGGAGGTGGTGTATCCGGGAGTGGTCGACTCCGACGAGGATGGGGAGGCAGCCGGGAGAGCGTTCGCAGAGGCCGGCGTCGAGGTGATCGTGTTCGCCCCGACGATGGCGGCGCCGCCCAGTTACGCCTGGGAAGCCGTGCGGGATCTGCCGAAGGTTCCATTGCTGGCGGTGGGCGCCCAGGAGTACGACAGCATCCCGGACGACTACGCCACCGAGGAGGCCACCCGCCGCAGCCTGCCGGTCGGTCTGGTCATGTTCACCAACGTGCTGGTGCGGGAGGGGAGGCGGTTCACGACGCTGGTCCATCCTCTGGACTCGCCCAAGCTGGAGGCGGCCCTCGATGAGTTCCTGCGCGCCGCCGCGGGCGCCGCCCTGGTGCGGCGTTCCCGGCTGCTGGCGATCGGCAAGCCCATTCCCGGATACATAGACGTGGAGGCGCCGCCCGGCGCGCTGGAAGAGCTGGGGGTGGAGGTGATCGACGTGGACGCCGGGCAAATCGGCTCGGCCTTCGCCGCCGTCGACGACGGAGCGGTCCGCCGCCTGGCCGAGGATCTCCGGGGCCGCCATGACGCCTCGGCGGTCGACCAGACCATCCTCGAGCGGTCGGCCCGCCTGGCCATCGCCATGGAGGCGCTCTGCGTTGAGCACGGGGCGGACGGCGGGGCGGTGAACTGCCACGGCGAGGCGCTGCGCTGGAACCCGGAGGTGGGGATAACCGCCTGCCTGGGCATGGCCCTCTGCGCCGAGGCCGGCCGCCCGTTCGCCTGCACCGGCGACCTTCCCACCGCCGCCGCCCTGGCGCTGGGCAAGCAGCTGGCCGGATCGGCCCTGTACTGCGAGCTCTACCAGCTGGACTACCCCGGCGACTGGCTGCTGGTGGCCAACGGAGGCGAGGGCGACCTATCCATCCGGCCTCCCTCCACCCCGGTGCGCCTGTTGCCCGAGGACCACTATCTGGGGGATCACGGGCCGGGGGTAGCGGCTGCCTTCGAGCTCCCCGAAGGCCCGGCCACCCTGATCAGCCTCACCCCCCTCCACACCGGCGGATGGGTGCTGGTGGCCGCCGAGGGCCGCATCATCGGCTCCAAACACCACGATATGGAAGGCCCCAATGGGATGTTCAGTTTCGACTCGGGCGGGGTGGCCGACGGCTTCGCCCGCTGGTGCGAGGCGGGCGCCACCCACCACGCGGGGGTGCTGCCGGGCCGACATGGAGACGCCCTGCGCAGCGCCGCCGATATCCTCGGCATCGACTACACGGCGGTCTGACCAGCGATAGACGCACGAAGACACCTAGACGAAACCCCATGACTATGGTATATTGAAATGAGATTGTGGAAGGGAGCGGCGCTCATGCCCGAGGTCACCATGCCCGAGGTCACCGTGAACATCAGGATGAACCTTGTCAAACTGCATGAGGCTCGCTATGAGCTGCGGTTGTTGCCTATTCAGCCTGATAACGAACCAGCAGGCGCGGAAGAGGAACCCCGCCTTCCTGAACTCCAATATGTGGTGCCTTCAAGAACAAACATAATTCCCCAGGGACATCATGAGTTCCGACCCTTTCGCTGATGCCAACCGAGATGCCGGGCTCTCATTGCAATCCCAGTTGACGTCGTTTGTCTTAACACCTCAAATCTCTGACAAATCGGCGGGAGTGTTTATTGTCAAAGCCGACCGGAAGCAGGCTAAGACAGCGGTCCGATACGGGGACCGGTCGCTCTCGGAGCAGCGGCTTGCTGAAACGTCTGCTGATTCAGAGCTACGCGACACCCTGAAAACCGAGTGAAGAAGGCTACCCGTAAGAGCGCCCTGTGTAACACCGGACGCCTCGGCGGGTTGACCCTGGCCGTCCTGCTGACAGCGGCGGCTTGCGGCGGCGGTCTTCTAGAAGCGATTGGCCCCCCGATTGAGGAACCACCTCCTACAACGGTTCCGTCGACTACCACGACGGTTCCGGTTACAACCTCACCCATCACGACCTCGACGGTTCCTGAGTCGATCATGCTGTCAGGCCGAGGGCACCAAATACTAGACCCAATCTACCTGGCAGCCGGCAGATGGCGCTATCTCGTTACAGGCCGCGTCAATTTCTCGGCTGATTCCGACAAGGGCCATTACCTGATCACTATGGGCAATCTCCACTGCGAGGAGGAGCAACCCTGTGAACAAGGCGGATGGCTGGAAGTATCGAAAGGCGGTGACACCTTCTACCCAACGGTAGATGCGACCATTCATGGCAAAGTCAGAGATTGGACACTGACCTTCGAATACGCCAGATGACGATGAACCGAAGTAAAACTCCCGCTTTGGGCGGGGTAGTTCGGCACTGCACGTCCGGGGCCTGACGAGGCAACACAACAACAGAAGGAAACAAGCAACTTCGGTCCTGATAAGTTACTCACACGAGAACAGTTGATACGGGTAATACAGTGAGCTTCCCCTGAAGATTGACCCGTGGACAATTAGATTAGAGCATGATTACCTGTCAAATCCATTGAACTACATCTGTGTCACTATGTCAAACCGTCAGTGGACGTCAACCGGTCAGGAGACGCGGACGAAGCCGATCCCGAGGAACCGGGCGACTACCGCCGTGCGGTCGGCCAGATGTCCGGGCGCGGCGGCGCTGTGGTGGTTCACCCCGGCTTCGGCCCAGCGTTTCCAGGCCTGTCCGACCGGTTCGCCGCCGGAGAAGCGGAACGCTCCGCCCACCGTGGGGCTGTCGGGGAAGGACCGTCCGGTTATATCGCCTTCGGCGGCGATGAGGCGAAATCCGCTCGGCTCGGCGTGGTGGGGGGTGAAACCCACCAGGGTGGCCGGGCCCGGCGGAAGCTCGAACCAGGCGCTCAGGCCGGTCACAGGGTCTTGCCGGTACCAGGGGTTGGGCTGCAGCCGGGGGCGGCAGCCGGGCGGAAGCCACCGCAGGTCGTGCTCGCCAGAGTTGGCGATCACCACCTCGTCGGTGTCGAAGTCGATGGCTTCTATCTCGTGGTAGAGGGCCGCCCCGCCCAGCTGCTCGGCAACCAACATCGCTGCGGCGGTCAGTACGTCACCAGAGCAGGTCCAAGGGATTCCTCTGGTGGTCTCGCGGCCCAGCCCGTAGCAGGGGGCCACCCCCGGATCGGCGCCGAACCGGATTTCCTCGACATGGCAGTTCATGGCCCCGGCGTCGAATCCGCCGGACCGGTCGAGGCGCTCCATCGCCGCCGCCAACCGCAGGGAAGGCACCCTGCCCCGGTTGTCCGCCGCCGCTTCGTCGAATCCGGCAACGATCTCGTCCTCCAAGTCGGACACATCGGTCACCCCGCAGTAGAGGTCGTACACCTCCCCCGGATCGACCGGGACCAGCTCGATGCCGGTGGCCGCCCGCAGCTCCCCGTCGTCAACGTCCACACAGTGGTAACCGGGGATGGGCCGGCCGACGCGGGCGATGCGGGCGCGGGCGATCCGACCCGCCGCCGCCGCCGCCGTGAGCACACCCGCCAGACGCTCCATGAAGGCAGAATCGCCGGGGCGCCCCACCGCCAACTCGAAGGGCCGCCCCGTGCGTCCGAGCACGTTGGTGAGCATCGGCGCCCCCACCGTGGCGCCCAGCATGGTGATGTCGGACTCGTCGAACCCGGTCCGCAGGGTGCGGGGGCGCTGGGCCGCCCACACCACCGCCGGCAGCCCATCCAGGGCATCGAGCGCCGCTACGGCGTAGGCGGGCGGCGCCGCCATCGACTGCATCACCAACACCGTCTCCGCCCCGGCGTCCGCGGCCCTCTTCGCGGCCTCTCCCCCGGCCTCGGGGGAATCGACCAAGCCCATCCACACCACATCTACCCCGGCCCCGGCCAGGGCCGCCGCCGCCTCGTCGAGCATATCTTGCCGGTCGCTTCGGAAACCGGGGCCGCCGGCGGCGCTCTCCCAGAACCGCCAGTAGGGCATCATCACCGCCGCCGCCGGCCGCCTGTCCATTGCCTCCTCCACAGTCTTTCGCCGTCTGCCTCTCGATACCCTTCGGCGAACCGCCGCCGTCCGATAAAGCCGCAGGGTCGGCTCATCAGGTTAGGGTATGGAGGCAGGAGAATCGGGCGGCCCCGCCCCCCGAGCGCCCCGGTTGCGTATCCGAAGTTCACCAAAAGGAAGAGGAGGCCGCCATCACTGCCCAAACCCGAATCGAGTTCTCTGAAGTGCTGGGCCGCCGGGTGCGGCTCGGCGACTGGCAGGACCAGAAGATCTCCACCTACCGGAAGATCCAGGAAGCGATAGGCGGCGGACGGCGGGAGGACGCCGCCGCCCTGGCCGACTACTTCGTGGACGAGGCCAGCGTCTGCTTCATCCTGTATCGGCAGTGGATCAGCGACCTCAGCAACTTCCTGCGCACCAAGGGCGCCTCCGCCGAGGACGTAGCCGCGGTCAACGCCGGCATCGTTGACAAGATCGCCCTGCCGGACGGATCCCGATGGATCCCCCACAAGCACTGGGACCTGTTCAAGCAGCAGCAGCGGAAGGCGCTGTCCCATATCTACCGCGAGGAACCGGAAGAGGCGCTGGAAGCGCTGTCGGTCATGAAGGAGACCTGGCGCCAGACCCACGACCGTGACGTCGACCACACCTACGGCCTCATGTCGGAGATCCAGGAACGCCACGGCGGCCAAGGACTCATCGAGATGTACGAGGTGGTGCTGGTGCCCCTCTTTGCCTGGCGCTATCAGAAGTTCGACATCGACCAGCACCCATGGGACGAGGGCCTGGAAACCCTGATGCTGGTGGCGTGCGAGTCGATGCGCGGCCATCTGGTGGGGCCGGAGCGCACCGGAGACTTCGACCTGATCGAGACCGACGACCGGTTCATCGTGCGCTTCGATCCCTGCGGATCGGGCCAGCGCACCATCCGGGGCGACTGGATCGAGGGCACGCCCGCCCGGATGGAGCCCCCCTACAACTGGGGCGTTTCCCAGGAGGAGGCCTCGTGGAACCACTTCCAGAAGGGGGTCTGCCTCTACTGCGCCCACTGCATCATCCTCATGGAGGAGATGCCGATGGACCGCTTCGGGTATCCGGTGCGGGTGGTCGATCCTCCGGTGTACCCGGACACCGACCGGGACCCGGAGGTGCGCCAGAAGTGCCATTGGCAGATGTTCAAGGACCCGACCCAGACGCCCGAGGAGTACTACACCCGGGTGGGCCGCAAGAAGCCGGACGTGTTCGGATCCTCCAACTTCGAGGCCCCTCCCCTGCCCGAGGCGGGGGCGCTGGGGCTGCCGGGCACGGGCTGATCAGGCGCAGGTCCGGCAAGTCGAGCGGGGGCAGGCCGACCGGGTGCGGGCCGCCGTACTGACCGGCTACGGCCGTCCGCTGGAACTGACGGAGATGGCCGACCCGATCCCCGGCCCCGGCCAGGTGACGGTCGACGTCCGGGCCTGCGGCGTGTGCGGAAGCGACCTGTTCCTCCAGGACGGCGGCTTCGGATCAGCCCTGCCGGTGGCGCCGGGCCACGAGGCGGCCGGCGTGGTGTCGGCGGTCGGTCCGGGGGTGGAATCGGTCGAGCCGGGCACCCCGGCGGCTCTCTACTACATCGACCACTGCGGCGATTGCGGGCAGTGCCGGGCGGGTCGGGTCAACATGTGCCTGGGCGCGCGCCGGATGGGCGTCGAGTTCAACGGCGGGTTCGCCGAGAAGGTCGTCCTCCCCGCCCGGTGCGTGATACCCGTCGAGGAGACGGACGACCCGGCCGCGGTGGCGGTGCTTACCGACGCGGTGGCCACCCCCTACCACGCCCTGGTGCGCATCGCCCGGGTGCGGGCCGGGGAGACGGTGGTGGTGATGGGCGTGGGCGGGACCGGCTCCAACGCCGTCCAGCTGGCCGCCTACCTGGGCTGCCGGGTTATCGCGGTGAGCCGCTCGGACGCCAACCTGGAGCTGGCGGTGCGGATGGGCGCCGATGAGGTGGTCAGAGGCGGCGGCGGCGCGGTTGCCGGCATAACCGAGGCGGCCGGGCCGGGCGGGCCGGACGCGATCATCCAGACCGTGGGTTCGTCCGCCGTCTACCGCCAGGCCTTCGAGGCCGCCGGGATCGGCTGCCGGGTGGCGGCGGTGGGCGCCGCCCTCGACCCTTTCCCGGTCGACCCGATGGGCTTGATCTGGCGGGAAGCGTCCCTGGCCGGTTCGAGAGGGTTTACGCCCCGGGACATCCGAGAGGTGCTGGAACTCCACCGCAACGGGGCCATCACCACCGACCACCTGGTCCAAAATCCCCGCCCCCTCGACCATGTGAACGAGGCGCTCGACGACCTGCGGGAAGGCGCCGTCACCCGTTCGATCATTACCTTCGGGTCCGGCTGGTAGCCGACGGGGGCGGCGCTTCGCGGTCCGAGCAGGCGGCAACATCAATGCCGTCCTGACCCGCACGCCCTTTTCACGGGGTGCGGGCCGGACCGCCCGTCAGGGGGCGCCCTCCCCGTCGTCGCGGTAGAAGGCCACCCATTTGATTATCTCGTCGACGTCCGCCGATAGCTCCATGAGCCCGACGTGCTCGTCATAGAGATCACCGTCCATCTGGGCTTTTATCTCGGGTTCCAGTATGTGATACACAGGGAGTCCCAACGGGACCCCGGCCAATGGACCGGCCCAGGTCGGATCGCCCCTCGTCACCGTCTCCGCGAAGAGACCGGCGCTGTTGGCGTCCGGCTGGCCCAGCAGGACGACCATGCCGTCCGAACCGGTAGTCTCGGCCAGGCGGTTTACGTTCGCCTGGTCCTCCAGGTCCATTGCGCCCCCCGCCGTTCAGACGAAGCACTGGGTAACGCTGAACACCACGTCGGCGCCGGCCGACTCGGCCAGCAGCTTGAGGCTGGGTCCGTTGACCCCCTCCCGCTCGCCGATGGCCGCGACCTGCTTGCCGTTCAGGTCCATTCGGACCTCCTTTCTCGATCGCCGGCCGCCCCGCGGCCCGACTTCAACGCAGACCGGCGCAGGCAGAGCGTCCGCCGGTCCCGAAGGCTAACCCCGATGCGGTCCGAATCCCGCTTGCCGCCGGAATTTCTAGATGGGTAGTTCCAAGGGATAAGGGTTTTGTTTCCGCCGACCAACCGCGGAAACACGCCGATTACAGGCGCAGCCCAATCGCCGAGGAGCCAAGCTAAGCGGCTCATTCGTCATCATCCTGGTTATCATATGCTTTGTAATCAATCTAAACTATGATTATATACCCTTTCTAGTCATGGCAACCTCGGAGCTACCCATCTAGGCGCCGGCCCGCTCCACCACGAAGGACGCCCCGTCGACCAGCTGCGTCATCCGCCCGAGGAACAGGCTGCCCTTGGCGACGATCATCGCCCGATCGATCTCCCCGCGGCGCATGGCCCGCTGCGCATGGCCCAGGTAGGGCACGCCGGCCGGGATGTGGCCCTGCGTGGGGGCGAACCCGGGCATGCCCCTCTTCGCGACGAAGTCGTCCATGTCCTCCCGGCCTATCTCGCCCCGCAGCACCGCCATAGCCGCCAGGGTGCGGTAGTTGGTGCGGGGCACATCGCCGCTCCCGCCGGGTTCGGTGATCTCGGGGTTGTGGAGCTCCACCGCGAAACGGTCGATGTCGGTCAGGCCGAGCCCGGCCCCCGCCAGCGGCTCGACCACCAACGCTTCGTACACGGCCCGGGCCGACGAACCGGCCCCGATCGGGTGCTTGCCGGCCAGGTCGAGCCGGATCAGCATCTCATCGGCGCCGCCCCCGGCGGGCCCGACCAGGAAGGCCATCGCCGCCAGGCAGTCCTCCATGACCGGCGACCCGTTGCGGAGGTGCGCCCCGAACTTCATCCCCAGCTTGGCCAGCGAGCCGCCGCCCAGCACCACCACATGCTCGTGAAGGCCCGCCGCAACCATCGCCGCCGCCGCGAGCAGGGCATGCACCGGGGCGGCGCAGAAGGCCTTTACGTCCGACCCGGTGGCGTTCACGCAGCCGACCGCCTCGCCGACCGCCTTCGACAGGCTGCCCCCGCCCCGCTGGTAGCGGTCGCCCACCGCCTCCTCCCCGCTGTTGAGCAGGTAGTCGACCCGCTCCGCCGCCCCCGGGCCGGCCCGCCCGAGCAGGTCGGAGACCGCCAGCGCGGCGGTGGCCTTGGCGGCCAGGTTCTCGAGCAGCACGTGGGCGGTCAGGGCCGCGTCCCGCCGGTGGGCGGAGCGGATGAAACCGGCGGCCCTCCCCTCGTGGTGGAGGGCGAGGCCGCCGCCCTGTCCGGCCGCCTGCTCGAGCTCCGGCGGCGCAGCGCCGGTTATCCGCCCCCGCCGGTGGTCGAACCCGATGAGCTCGGCCCGCGCCCGGCGGGCCAGGGCCTCGTCGATTTCCAACAGATCGAAGTCGTCGCACAGCTTCATCAGCCCGTAGAGGGAAGCCTGGGTGACGATGCGCCCGAACGGACCGTCGGGCCGGGCGTCCGCAACCCGGTTCTCGTACCAGGGGCGGGGGGCGGCGGCGAGGTCGCGGGGGTCGAGGTTGCCTATGAAGGCCTGGTTGGGCGGGTAGGCGGCCACCTCCCCCCAGGGGCGGAGCGCCCCGCTGAGCCGGTCTAGCAGGCCGGGGTCGTCCGCCGCCTCCCGGCTCGGCTTCGACCCGTACCGGACCAGGTCGGGGGCGTGGGCCAGCGCGTAGGAGGCGCCGAGGAGAGCGGGCGCAGGCATCAGAAACGGCTCTCCTGGGTCGTCGGGGGCGGCGGACGGTTCACCAATCGGCGAATATGTGCGCCTCTTCGATGGTAGCGGCGGCCGCCGACAGCGCCCCGCGCACCTGCTCCAGCCGCCAGGCGGCCTCCTCGACGGGGCCGCGGGACGGGTCGCCCGCCGGATGCGGGATCAGCCCCGACGCGCGGATCCGGTTGGCCCCCGCGGCCAGCGCCATGGAGGTCATGGCGGTGAGCAGGACGGCGGGGATCCCGCGCTTCTCGATCATCTTGCATAGCGTTGCCCCGCAACGCGTCCCCGTCCCTCAGGTGCTGGTGGCGATCACCGCCTGCACCCCGTCGGCCAGGAGCGCCTCCGCCATCTCCCCGCCCATCCGCTCGGCGTCGGCGACCGCCGCGCCGGTGCCCGTCGTTACGTATACGTGCTCGTGGAGCCGGCCGATGAAGCCCTCCGCCTCCAGCGAGCGCAGGGCGTCGACGGGTACCAGCCGGTTGGGGTCGGCGTCCACCCACCGCGAGTCGTATCCGGCGTGGATGGAACCGAAGCGGGGCCGCCCGGCCTCGATCATCGAAACCGGGTAGCGGGCCCAGCGGGTGGCGCCGGACGATTCGATCCGGTCGGGGTTGCCCTCGGGAACCAACCCGCCTTCGGTGACGATCGCGACCTCCGCCGCCGACAGGTCGGGGACGGCGGGCGCCGGGGGCACCGGCTCGACCCGGGGCGGGAGGGGGATCTCGCTGGTGTAGGGCGCGCCGGCCAGCTTGGCGGCCAGCATGTCGAGGGCCCGGACCGCCGCGGGGACCGGATCGACCCGGGCGGCCCGGTACCCCATGGGGATGCGCCCGTCCTCCTCCGCGGGGAGCAGTCCCCCGCCCCGGGCCAGGCGGAGCCCGACCCGGACCATCCCCTCCAGCGCCGGGCGCATGCCGGCGGCCGAGCCGGACGCGGCCACCATGACCACCCGGCTGCGGTACACGTCGACCGCGGGGGCTCCGGGGTGGAGCGCCGTTACCGCCGGGACGCCCAGCCGCTCCTGCGCGCCCGCGCCCACCGCCGCGCACGCCAGCCCGTACCGCCCGGCGTTGAAGGCCGGCCCGGCCAGCAGCAGACCGGGGCGGGCCTCGGCTATGGCGGCCAGGGCGGCCTCCAGGTTCGCCTCGGGATCGGCGTGGAAGGCGTTGTCGCCGCACACCAGCGTCCGCACTATCTCGGCCTCCCCCTCGACTAGGGCGGCGAGGGCCCGGCCCGACCCGACCGGCCCGTCGTGCGTCTGCAGGGGGGCGCCGGCCTTGTCCTCCCCGCCGACCCCTCCGAAGAACTGGTTGAGGTAATGGACCAGGCGGATCATCAGAAGGCCTTCCCGGCGAGGGCGCCGCCGCCCAGCTGGTTTACCCCGCAGTACTGGTAGTACATCTTCAGGTCGAACGGCCCGCGGGCCGGGGTCTCCCCGTCGAGCAGCGTACCGCCGCCGATCACCCGCCCGACCTCGGGCATGGAGACGGTCTCGTCCTCGGAGCCGACGCTGACCACAGCGTCGGCCTCCGGCGCGGTGTAGAAGAGGGGGAAGCCGTACCCGTCGGCGCCGGGCCCCTCGCCCGACAGGACGACCGTCCTGATCCCCTCCTGCTCCATGTAGCGGCAGGCCAGCATCAGGTCGATGGCCGAGTTCCCCCCGCCCTCGGCGGTGAGCACCGCCCCGTCGGCGTCCAGCATACGGGCCAGCTTGGCCGCCCACCGGGACGAGCGCTCCTTGTCCTCCTGCGTGTAGTTGTGGCCCCGGTTGATTATGACGCCGGCGAAGTTCAGCGACCGGCCGTGACGGGCCCGGAGCTCCCAGATGATGGGGTTGTTCTGGTGGAGGTAGGTGGGGTTTTTGTAGCAGGCGTACACGTGGACGCCGCTGACCACCGCCCCGTCGATCACCTCGTTGGGGTGGATCAGCGTGGGCACCAGGTTGTGGATGTTCCGCCCGTACAGGTAGGTGTCGGCCATGGGGCCCTGCCCCTGGAGCTGATAGAAGTACACCACGTTGGGCAGGCGGGGGTCGGATTCCGAAAAGTCGAAGACGGTGGTTTCGGAGCCGGAGGCCCCGCCGCTGTCCGCCGCGCAGGCGAGGGCCCGGCGGGCGATCATCTCGGCGGTTCTCAGGGCCGCCCGCCGGACGGCGTCGTCGTAGTCCTCGTTGTCGGCTTCGGGGTTCGGCGTGCACGCCAGCACCACGTTGCGGACCCGCGACATCGGGCTGTAGACGGCGGAGGGGCCGGACATGTCGACCACCGCCTCGCGCGCCTGCAGCAGCCCGGAGAAGGGCCGGGGGTAGCGGCTCGACACCAGCACGGCCGCCCCGTCGAGGCGGACGGTGGCGCCCGCGCCGACCGTGTCCATGCCGCCGAGGAAGCCGGGGAACACGGCCCCCTCCCCCGGCGGTTTGGTGCGGGGCTCGACCGCGTCGAGGCAATGGACGATGCGGGCGTCGTCGCCCGGCTGGGCCAGGGCGACCTCGACATCGGCGATGCGGCGGTCGGCGAGGACGGCCTCGGCAACCTCGTCGGGGGAGACGGTCAGGACGCCGCCGGACAGGGCAACGGCGGCCCCGAGCCGGATCTCCTCGATGCGGAGGGAACGCACCTCGAGCCGCATGGAGCGCATCATGGCCCGGCCGATCCTACCCGGCCTCCGAGAGGCGGTCGGCGGCCTGTCGGCCCTTGAACCTGTACGATCAAAACCAGGCCTATACACCAGTGAGGATGCTCCATGACCCCCACACCCCCTGAGTGCGACCTGCTGATTACCGGCGGGGCGGTGGTTACGGTGGACGACCGGCGCAGGGTCATCGACCCCGGCGCGGTCGCCGTCGTCGGGGACCGGATCGCCGCGGTGGGGTCCGCCGCCGACCTGGAGGGCTGGCGGGCCGGGCGGGTCATCGACGCCGCCGGCAAGGCGGTGCTGCCCGGCTTCGTCGACACCCACCAGCACCTCTTCCAGTACCTGATGCGGGGTCTGGGCGAGGGCCTGGAGCTTTGGCCCTGGCTGTCGGATTTCATGTGGCCGGTCACCGCGGCCATCTCCCCGGCCGAAGCCCGGATCGGGGCGCAGCTCGGCGCCGTCGAGGCGGCCCGGTCGGGGGTCACGACCGTGCTCGACAACCACTTTGCGCCCACCGACTTGGCCTCCACGCTGGCGGTGGCCGATGCGATCCAGGAGGCGGGCCTCCGGGGCGCGGTGGCGAGGGGCATGACCGGGGAGCCGACCGGGATGGCCGCCAAGCACGGCCTGGCCGGGGAGCTGTTCCGGTATTCGAACCGGGAGGAGATCGAGATCACCAGGGCGGCCATGGCGGCCCGCCCGCCGGACAGCCGCGTGGGGGTGTGGCCCGCCCCGCTCAACATCATCTACGTGGGCCAGGAGCTGGTCGCCGACGCGGTCGCCCTGGCCAGGGAGGAAGGGACCGGCTGGCACTCCCACTGCTCGGAGGCTGCCAACGACCCTGTCTTCTACCTCGAGGAGTACGGCAGCCGGCCCGTGGAGTGGCTGGCCGGGCGCGGCCTGCTGGGCCCCGAGGCCACGCTGGCCCACGGCATCTTCCTCGACGACCGGGAGGTGGAGCTGGTCGGCGAGGCGGGCGCCGGGATCGCCTACTGCCCGATCTCCCACCAGTACATCGCCCTGGGGGTGATGCGCCTGCGCGACCTCCGGAACGCCGGCGCCGACGTGGGCCTCGGCCTCGACGGGGCCAGCGGCCACCGCCTGGACATGTTCGCCTGTATGAAGCAGGCGGTGCTCCTCCAGCGGGTGCACAGCCGCAACCCGGTCGAGTCGAACGGCGAGGAGGCGATAGAGCTGGCCACCAGGGCCGGAGCCGACTACATGGGCGTAGACGCCGGGGTGCTCGCCCCCGGCAAGCTGGCCGATCTAGTGGTAATCGACCAGTCCGGCCCGCACCACGCCCCGCTGCACCGCACGGTCGCCTCTGTCGTCTACTCGACCGGCCCCTCCGACGTGACCCACACCATCGTCGGCGGGGAGGTGATCTACGAGCAGGGCAGATGCACCAAGGTGGACGAGGCCGCCGTGGTCGAGGAAGCGAACGGGCGGGCGGCGGAACTGGCGGGCCGGGCCGGGCTGGCCCCGCTGCTGGAACCGTGGAGGCGGGGGCCGGGGCCCGAATGATGTCGGGCAGGCCTGCGCCGGAGGAGGTCGGGACGGTGGCCGTGGCGGGGGCGGGCGTGATGGGCCACGCCATCGCCCAGGTGTTCGCGCAGGCCGGGATGGAGGTCCGCCTGGCCGATCTCGACGAGTCGATGCTCGAGACCGCCCCCCGTCGGATCGAACGCAATCTGGAGACGCTGGCCCTGGCCGGGCGGCTGCCCCGCGCCGAGATCCCCGCGGTGCTCCGGCGGATCCACTGCACCGCCGACCTGGAGGAGGCAGCTGGGGGGGCCGAGTTCGCGGTGGAGGCCGTGAGCGAGAACCCGGCGGCCAAGCAGGCGGTGTTCTCCGTCCTCGAGGCGGCGGCCGGCGGGGAAACGGTGCTGGCGAGCAACACCTCCGGCCTGAAGCTGTACGAGATGCTCGACCTGAACCGCCCGGAACGGATCGTCTGCGCCCACTGGTTCGCCCCGCCGCACATCGTCCCCCTGGTGGAGGTGGCGGGGGCCCCCGGCGCGGACCCCGAGGCCCTGGGCTGGACCGCCCGGCTGCTCGAACGGGCCGGCAAGCTCCCCCTGGTGATGGACCGCTTCGCGGAGGCTTTCATCGCCAACCGGATCATGATGGCCATGGCCGACGCCGCCGAGGAGCTGATGGCGGAGGGCGCCGCCGGTCTGCACGACATCGACCTCGCGATAAAGGCCAGCGTAGGGTTGCGCCTCGGCGTGGCGGGCATCTTCCAGAGCCTCGACTTCAACGGGCTGGACCTGATCGCCGAGGGCCGGCGCAGCATGGGCCTGGACGTTCCCCCCTACCTGGCCGAGCCGGTGGAACGGGGCGAGTACGGCCCCAAGACGGGCGCCGGCTTCTATGATTACGGCGGCCGCACGGAGGCCGAGGTGCTGCGCAAGCGGGACCTCGCCTACCTTGCCGTTCTCGACGCTCTCGAGGAGGTGGACGCATTCGACCCGGTATAGGCGTCCGGTGCATCCGCCCGGCCCGGTCGGGCGGCCGTTGACCGGGGGCGCGCCGGGCCCGGCCATCTCGATGGAGGGGGTCTCCAAACGGTTTCCCCTCTCCCGGCGGCAGTCGGTGACGGCGGTCGACGGCATCGACCTGGCGGTGGCGCAGGGGGAGTTCGTGGCGGTCATCGGACCCTCCGGCTGCGGGAAGTCGACCATCCTGCGCATGCTCGCCGGGTTGGAAACCCCCACTTCGGGCCGGGTGGAGGTCAACGGCGCCCTCCCCGCCGAGCTGGCGGCGGCCCACCGGCTGGGGGTGGCCTTCCAGGAGCACGCCCTCCTGCCCTGGCTGTCGGCGTGGGGCAACATCGCCCTGCCGTTCCGGGTGATGGGCGGCAAACCGGACGCCGACCGGATTGCCTCTCTCATCCGGCTCGTAGGTCTGGAGGGCTTCGAGCGGGCCCGCCCCAAGCAGCTCTCCGGCGGGATGCGGCAACGGATCGCCATCGCCCGGGCGCTGGCCCTCGAACCGGACCTGTTGCTGTTGGACGAACCGTTCGGCGCGCTCGACGCGGTAACGCGCCGCCGGATGAACCTGGAGCTGCAGGACATCTGGGCGGAGCAGTCGATCACCTCCATCCTGGTAACCCACTCGGTCGACGAGGCCATCTTCCTCGCCGACCGGATCGTGGTGCTCACCGAGCGGCCGGGCCGGATCAAAGCCATCAGGGACGTCCCCTTCGGGCGCCCGCGCCGCCGGGAGCTGATGACCGCCGCGGGCTTCCATTCCCTGGCCGACGAGCTGACCCTGGCCATCGACTCCGGTGAGCCCTCCCCGGCCGGGGACGGGGCCTGATGGCGTCCGCGCCGCCCTCCCTTTCGGCGCCGGGCGGGCGCCGGGCGCGGCTGGCGGCGGCCGCCGGAGGCCTGGCCGGGATCATCATGGTCGCGACCGCCTGGGAGGTCAGCGGCCGGCTGGGCCTGCTGGGAAACCGCTGGCCGCCGCTGTCGGACATCGCCGCCGCGCTGGCGGAGCACCGGGGCGTGTTCTTCCGCGCCGCGCGGGCCACCATGAGCGACGCCCTGGCCGGTTGGCTGGCGGGCCTGTTCATCGGGTTCGCCCTGGCCCTGACCGGGCACCTCGCCCCGATCCTGCGCCGCCCGATCGGACGGTTCGCCACCATCGTCAACTCCGTGCCCTGGGTGGCGCTGGGTCCGCTGCTGGTGGTGGCGGTGGCCGGGGCCCAGCAGCTCACCCCGCTCATTTTCGCCACCCTGGCGGTGTTTTTCGCCGGGTTCGTCTCCATCAGCTCGGGCCTCCGGGCTTCGAGCTCCGTCCACAACGACGTCCTGACCGCCATGGGCGCGGGCAAAGGGGCGCGGCTGCGGCGGCTGGAGCTCCCCGCCGCCCTGCCGTCGATCGTGTACGCCGCCAAGCTGGGGGCGCCCGCCGCCATGTTCGGGGTCGTCTTCGGCGAGTGGTTCGGGTCGGAGCCGCCCGCGCTCGGCCTGATGATCGCCAACACCCTGCGCCAGCTGCAGACCGAGCTGCTGTGGGCGTCGGCCACCCTGACTGCGCTGTTCGCCGTAACGGCGTTCGCCCTGCTGGCCGGGCTGGAGCAGGCGGTCGCGTCCCGGTACGGATCGTGACCGGGGTCCGAGCCGCCGGAACCCGCCGGGGCGGGGCGGAGAACCGGGGCCCGCCGGCGGCGCTCTGGGGATGGCTGCTGCCGGCCGGGGCCGCCCTGGCGGCGTGGCAGGGGCTGGTCTGGGCCGGGGTCAGCAAGTTCATAGTCGCCAGCCCCCTGTCGGTGGCCCGAGCCGTCGCCGCCGACCCGGGCGCGTTCGCGGCCTTCAGCGGCCGCACCTTCTACTCCGCCGCCGCCGGGCTGCTCATCGGAACCGCGGCGGGGGTGGCGGTGGCCGTTCTGACCTGGCTCTCCCCCATCCTGCGCACCTTCCTCGCCGCGACGCTGATCATCATGTACTCGGTGCCGATCGTGGCCACCATCCCGCTGATGGCCCGCATGTTCGGGTACAACCAGGGAACGGTGCTGGCGGTGGCGGCGCTGGTGTCCACCTTCCCCGCCTACGTTCTGACCAGCTCCGGAATGCGGGCCGCCCCGCCCGGCGCCGAGGACGTGTTCACGGCGCTGGGGGCCGGCAAGCTGACCCGCCTGCTCCGCCTGGCCCTGCCGTCCGCCGCCCCCAACTTCCTCACCGCCTTCCGGCTGAACGCGGCGGTGGCGCTCGTGGCGGCGGTCATCGGCGAGTACCTGACCGGCGTCGACGGCCTGGGATGGCTGTTCAACCTGGCTTTCTTTTCGCTGGAGATACCCCGCGCCTGGGCGGCCGGGCTGCTGATCATCGTCTACTCCGCGGCCGCCTACGCCGGGGCGGTCTGGCTGGAGGACCGGGGAAGGGAGCGGTTCCTGTGACCGATGATCTCGGCCGGCGGGACCCCGGCGGCCGGTTCCGCGGCACGCCGTTCCACGCCGCCGCCTCGGCGGCCGCCAAGACCCCTCTTTGGTACGCGTGGGGCGACTACCACGTCGTCGACGTGTATACGGACATAGCCGAGGAGGTGCGGGCGTTCCGCCGGGCGGCCGCCATGGCCGACATGTCGCCCCTCAACAAGACCCGCATCGAAGGCCCCGACAGCGGCCGGCTGATCGACCGGATCGTCACCCGCGGCCTCGGGCGGCTCGGCGTGGGCGGCATCCTCTACACGCCGTGGTGCGACGAGCGGGGCAAGGTGGTGGGAGACGGCCTGGTGCTGCGGACCGCCCCGGATTCCTTCACCTTCTCCGCCGGGCCGCTCGATGCGTGGCTGGGCCGTCACCGCGCCGGGCTGGACGCGGAGATCACCGACATCACCGACCGCTTCGGGGTGCTCGCCCTCCAGGGTCCGCTTTCCCGCGAGATCCTGGCCGAGGCCGCCGGGGGCGGGGACTGGTCGGGCCTGGGGTTCTCGCGCCTGCGGGCGGCCCGGATCGGCGGGGCGGAGGTGACGGTGCTGCGCACGGGCTTCACCGGCGAGCTCGGTTACGAGATCTGGGCGCCGGCGGACCGGGGGGCGGATGTCTGGAACGCGACGGCGGCGGCGGGCGCGGGCCGCGGCCTGATCCCCGCCGGAGAGTACGCGGTCGAGGCGGCCCGGATCGAGGCGGGCCTGATCCTGATCGGCGCCGACTACAACCCGGCGGGGGGCGAACGCCGGGTGGCGCACTACGACGAGCTGGACGCGGGCCTGTCCTCCCCGTTCGAGCTCGGCCTGGACCGCCTGGTCGACCTGGACAAGGGCGATTTCATCGGCCGGGAGGCCCTGGCAGAAGAGGCGCGTTCCGGAGGCCCCGACCGCCTCCTGGCCGGAGTCGAGATCGATTGGCGCCGGGCGCTCGAGGCGCAGGCCGCTCGCGGGCTTGCCCCGGACGTCTCGCCGAGGGTGCGCAAGGACGCCCTGCGCCTGGTCTCGAACGGGCGGACGGCGGGGCGCGCCACGAGCGTCACCTGGTCGCCCACCCTGTCGAAGCTGATCGGGTTCGGCTCGGTCGAGCGGGCGCTCGCCGCGCCGGGAAGCCGGATCGCGGTGGAGTGGCCGCTGGCGGGCGGAGCCGAGGAGGTGGACGCCGTCGTGGTCGGGCTACCCTTCCTGGGGCGCCGCCGGGCGGGCTGAAAGCGGCCGCCGGGCGGGTCGTGAAGCATCGTCGAGAGATCCGGCGCGCGGCGGCGGACGGGAGGTCATCTGATGGTCACAGTCGATTGCCACCTGCACCTCGGTCTGACGCCGAGCCAGGTGCCCGAATGGTGGATGGCCGAGCTGATGCGTTTCTACGGGGGGGAGATCTACTCCCTCGACGGTCAGGCGATCGTGGACCTGCTGGACGCGAACGGGACCGACGTCGGGCTGGTGCAGGGCGGCGACATCCGCCGCACCACCTTCCATCCCGACTACCCCGGCCAGCACGAGGTGTACGTGCCCAACGACTACACGGCCTCCCAGGTGGCGGCCTTCCCCGACCGCCTGCTGGGGGTGGCCTGCATCGACCCGATGCGGGACGTGCAGGCCGGGGTGATGGAGCTGGAGCGCTGCATAACCGAGCTCGACTTCCGGGCCCTGAAGCTGCTCCCCAGCTACGGCCACTACTCCCCCGCCGACCGGGCCCTCGACCCGATCTACGAGAAGGCGCTGGAGCTGGACATACCGGTCCACTTCTTCACCGGCATGACCCCCATCATCAACACCGACCTCCGCTTCGGCGATCCGGTGCTGCTGGACGAGGTGGGCCGCCGCTACCGCGACCTGAAGGTGATCGTCTTCGTGAACTACCCGTGGATCGACCAGGCGACCGCCCTGGTCGCCAAGCACCCCAACTTCCACGCCGACATGTGCTACTTCGCGGGGGGAACCTCGGAGACCCTCCACGACGCCCTGCAGAAGTTCCGCTCCTACGCGGCCCTGGACCGGGTCATCTACGGGTCGGACAACAGCGACAAGGCCCGGGACGGCGAGATGGAAGGGCCGGTGCCCGACCTCTACCGCGGCGTCAACGCCGTCGCCGAGCGCCGCGGCGCCGAACCCTTCAGCGAGGCGGAGATGGACTCCATCCTGGGCGGCGCCGCCGCCCGCCTCTACAAGATAAAGTGATAACGGTCGACTGCCATCTGCATCTGGGGTTGATGCCCGAGCAGGTGCCGGAATGGTGGCTGCGGGAGCAGTTCGAGGGGTGGGCCGGGTCGGTGGACGGCGGCGATATCGTCGCGTTGCTCGACGCCGGGGGGATCGACATCGGGCTGGTGCAGGGGGGCGACATCCGGCGCACCACCTACGACCCGAAGCATCCCGGCGACCATCATGTGTACACCCCCAACGACTACACGGCGGCCGAGTGCGCCAAGCATCCGGGGCGCCTGTACGGGGTGGCCTGCCTCGACCCGCTGCGCGATCCGCAGGCCGCCCTGGAGGAGCTGGAGCGCTGCGTCAGGGAGCTCGGCTTCCGGCTGTTGAAGCTGATCCCGACCTACCACCACTATTCGCCCGACGACCCCCGGCTCGACCCCTTCTACGCCAAGTGCCTGGAGCTCGACATCCCGGTGATGATCCACATGGGCTGGACCAGGACCATCAACGCCCCCATGGAATACCAGCGGCCCGTCCTGCTGGACCGGGTGGGCCGGGACTTCCGGGACCTGGCGGTGATCGTCGCCCATCTCGGTCATCCGTGGGTGGACGAGGGGGTGGCGGTGACGGCCAAGCACCCCAACTTCTACTGCGAGCTGGCCGGCTGGGCGATGCACGGGCCGGCCGCGGTGTACGGGGCGCTCGCCAAGCTGAAGAGCTACGGAGCGGCCGGGCGGGTGCTGTACGGGTCGGACAACGGCGACACCCGCGAGCTCTACCGCGCCGCCAACCGGATCGCAGTGGAGCGGGACGGAGCGCCGGTGCTCGACGAGGCGGAGACGGCCGCCCTGATGGGCGGGACCGCCGCCCGCCTGTTCCGACTGCCCTGACCCCGGACCGCCCTGCGGTCTAAAACCGGGGCCCCGGCCGGAACCGGGCCCCGTCAACCAGGAAAATCCGGGCCGGATCAGCCGTCCAGCAGGTTGGGGCCCATGCCGCCGAAGGCGTCCTCGAGCACGCTGAGGTCGAAGAGGGACTCCACCGCGGGCAGATCGGCCACCCCCGCCGCCCTGATCACGTCGTACATCTCGTCGCCGATCAGGTCGAGGTCCATCCAGAACAGGCCCTTCTCGTCGGTGAGGTCGTTGGTCATCAGCGCGACCTGGGCGTTGTGCACGGGCAGCTGCTCCTCGCGCACCAGGAAGTTGTCGGCCGCGCCGTACTCGTCGAACATCAGGTCGAAACCCAGGTCGGGATCGGCGAAGAACTTCTCCCACCCCTTGACCGTCCCCCTGACGAAGCCGACCACCGCCTCCCGGTTCTCCTCCAGGAAGGAGCGGTTGACGAAGATCATGTCCCCGTAGAGGGGCATGCCCATGTCGGCGTAGGACACCGCTACGTTGTCGATGCCCCGGGCGGTGAGGATCACGGGGTGGCTGACCATGTAGTTGGCGATCCCGTCCACCTGGCCGTCGGGAAGCGGCGCCGGGTCGAAGCCGATCGGCACCAGCTCGTAGCTGCCCGGCTCGAGGTCGTTGAGCGTCAGGAGCGCGTCGAGGAACACCGCGTCGAAGGCGCCGCCGCCGATCTTCTTGCCCACGATGTCGGCCGCCGTGTAGATCGGGTTGTCGGGCAGGGAGCTCATGCCGAACGGCGTGGTCTGGAAGCGGGCCGCCACCACCACGTAGTCGGCCCCCTCCTCGATCGCCTGGGCGATTACCAGCGGGGAGGCGATGCCGATGTCGGCGGCGCCGCCGGACAGCACCTGAACCGGGTTGGGGACGTTCGGCCCGCCGTGGATGATCTCCACATCCAGGTTCTCGTCGGTGTAATACCCCTGATCGAGGGCCACGTAGTAGCCGCCGAAGCCGGGATCCACCGACCAGTTGAAGTGAAGCCGGATGGGGGTCGGCTCGGCGGGCGCCTCGGTAGCGGCCGGCGCCTCGGTAGCGGCCGGCGCCTCGGTAGCGGCGGGCGCCTGGGTGGTGACCGCGGCCTGGGTCGTAGGAGGCGCCTCGGTGGTCGCAGGCGCCTCGGTTGCGGCGGTCGGCTCGGCGTCTTCCCCGCAGGCGGCGGCAACCAGCGCCAGCGCGGCGATGAGTACCGCCGTCTTTGCCGTCTTCGGAAGTATCGGTCGGATGTGTCTCATTTGGGTAGGCCTTTCTGTTGTCATTGCGGCCCGGACGGAAAGCCTACCCCGCCGCTTGCGGCGGCAACCAACCCGGAGGGCGCCCCCCGGCGGCGGGGCAATTAGGATCAAACCCGCATCCGGCGGGCCTCGAAGGAGAACAATGACCGACATCGAAGCGACATGGGACTTTCGGGACCCGTACGTCTGGATGCAGAAAACGGCGCGCAGCGCCCTGCCGCCCCTGATCATCACCGCCGCCATCAGCGGGGGAGGCCACGGCAAGGAATCGAACCCGGCCCTGCCCGAGACGCCGGAGGAACAGGCGGAGGAAGCCCGCCGGGCCTACGAGGCGGGCGCCTCGCAGATACACGTGCACGTGCGGGACCCGCAGGACTGGAGCCAGTGCACCGGAAACCCGGAGGACTACGGGCGGGTGAACCGGATGATCCGCGAGCGGTGCCCGGACGCGATCATCAACAACAGCACCGGGGGCGGCCCGACCCTGACCACCGAGGAGCGCTACTCCCCCCTGTACGCCGACCCCGCCCCCGACGTGGCCACCCTCAACCTGGGGCCGTTCGTATCCCGGTTCACCATGCCCGCCCGGGAGGCGCCGCTCCCCCATCCGCGCGGCCCCGTCGACTACGACCTGTGCAGCGGCACCACCTACGGCGAGCTCAACCGTTACGCCTCGGTGATCAGAGAGCGGGGCATGAAGCCCGAGCTGGAGATATACGACCCCGGACAGTACTGGGTGCTGCGGGACCTGATCCATAACGACAACGTGGCTCCGCCCTACATGGTGCAGTTCGTCCTCGGCGCCCAGACCGCCTCGTTCCCCACCCCGGCCAACCTGTTCTCGCTCGTCAACGAGCTTCCCGCCGGCGCCCTGTTCTCGGTGATCGGGACCGGGCCGTTCCAGATCCCCATGAACGTGCTGGGCGTGCTGCTCGGAGGCCACGTCCGGGTGGGGCTCGAGGACAACATCTATTACCGGAGGGGCGAGAAGGCAACCGGCAACGCCCAGCTGGTGGCCCGCATCCGCCGCATCGCCGAGGAGATGAACCGCGAGATAGCCACCCCCGCCCAGGCGCGCGAGATGCTGGGGTTGCCGCAGGCGCCATGACCTCCCCCCGGCCTCTTCCGTGACCGCCGGCGGGCCCCTCCGCCAGGTGCTGGAGGTCGGATGGTTCGACGTGGACGATGTCCGGGCCGGGGCGGAGACGGCGCTGGACGGCGGTGTGCTCACCGTCGACCTCGAAGAAATGGAGGGTCTCCTGGCCGACGAGGCCTTCGCCTCCGTGTCGGTGCAGACAGCCCGGCCCGGGGAGTCGGTGCGGGTTATCAACGCCGTCGACGCGGTGGAGCCCCGCATCAAAGTCGACCCGGCCGGCGCCGACTTCTCGGGGATGCTCGGCGCGCCGGGGCAGGCGGGCCGGGGCGTTACGAACGCCTTGGCGGGGGTGGCCGTGGTGGAGACCGCCCCGCCGGTTCCGGGCGAACCGGTCTACTGGCGGGAGGCGGTGTTCGACATGGCCGGGGAGGCCGCCAAGTACTCGCCTTTCTCGGAGCTGAACAATGTGGTGGTGTCCTGCGAACCGGCCAGGGAGCTGCTCGACAGCGGCGGGCGGCCCGTCAACCTGTTCGAGGGGACGCCCGAAGCGGTGGAGTACAACAAGGCGGTCCGCCTGGCCGGGCTCAAAGCCGCCCGGCGCCTGGCGGAGGCGACCCTGGGGCGGGAACCCGACCGGCGGAGCGTCTACGACCTGGCCCCGTTGCCGGACAACGGACTGCCCGCCGTGGTCTACCTGTACCAGCTGGCCATCCCCTACCTGCACGGCGAGATCGCGCCGGGGGCGGGGGCGATAGGCGGGGCGGCGCACCTGCCCACCCCGATCCATCCGAACGAGCTGCTCGACGGGGCGCTCGTGTGCGGATGGAACGCCATCGCCTGCATGCGGGAGCTCACCTACACCGTGCAGAACCATGCGATCGTGGAGGACCTGTACGCCCGGCACGGGAAGGACCTCGACTTCCGGGGCGTGGTGCTGTTCACCAACGGCGACACGCGGGCGAGCAAGGAGCGCCTGGCCAACCACGCCGCCAACCTGGCGGTCATGATGGGCGCCGAGGGGGCGCTGATCAACTACGCCGGGGGCGGCCACCCCGCGGTGGACGCGATGATGATCTGCCGGAACCTGGAGGGGAAAGGGGTGCCCACGACGATGCTGTCGATGGAGATGGCGTCCCAGCCGGGCGAGTCCGGGTTCGTGCATTTCGTTCCGGAGGCCGACGCCATCGTCAGCACCGGCAACTACGAGGAGACGGTCGCGTTCGAGCCGGTCGACCGGGTGATAGGAGGCGGCTCCTTCATCCTGCTCGAAGGCGACCCCGCCGGAGGGTTCGAGGCGCCGCTGGCGGTCGTCCTGGCGAGCACCCACCAGTTCGGGGGCGTCCGCATCCGGGGAGAGGAGTATTAGATGGCCCGCATAGTCCACTACCTGAACCAGTTCTTCGGGGGCCTCGGCGGGGAGGATATGGCCGGGGCCGGGCCTACCGCCGAGCCGGGGCCGGCGGGCGCAAGCCGGGGCCTGGCCCGCCTGCTGGAGGAGGGCGACCGGATCGCGGCGACGGTCGTATGCGGCGACAACTACATGGCCGAGGGAGGGTCCGCCGCCCTCGACGAGGTGCTGGCCCTGATCTCCGCCCATGACCCGGAGGTGGTGGTGGCCGGACCGGCCTTCGGTTCGGGGCGGTACGGCCTGGCCTGCGGGGCGGTCTGCCGGGCGGTGATCGAACGGCTCGGCGTTCCGGCCCTCGCCGCGCTGCATCCCGACAGCCCGGGCGCCCACGAGTACCGGGCCTGGACGCCGATCCTGGCGGCGTCGGAGACCGCGGCCGGAATGGCCGCCGCCCTGCGGGGGCTGGCCCGCCTGGCCGGGAAGCTGGGCCGGGGCGAGGAGCTCGACCCCGCCCGCGAGGAAGGGCTGCTGACCAGGGGCCTGCGGCGCAACGTCTTCGCGGACCGGCGCGGCTCCGCCAGGGCGGTCGAGATGCTGCTCGCCAAGATGCGGGGCGCGCCGTTCGAGACCGAGTGGCCGCTCCCCCGCTACGAGCCGGCCGAACCGGCCGAGCCGATCGGCCGGGGGCGGCCCTTCCGGCTGGCGCTGGTGACCGAGGCCGGCATCGTCCCGTCCGACAACCCCGACCGCCTCCCGTCGGGATGGGCGAAGCATTGGGCGAGGTATCCGATCGGGGGCCGGGAAGGGTTCGCAGAGGGCGAGTTCATATCGGTCCACGGCGGGATCGACACGAGCAACGCCAACCTCGACCCCGACCGCCAGGTACCCCTCGACGCCGCCCGCGGGCTGGAGGCCGAGGGCCGGTTCTCCCTCTACGGCCACCTGTTCAGCACCACCGGCAACATGGGCTCGCTGAGCGACATGACCCGCATCGGCAAGGAGATGGCCCGGGCGCTGCTGGCCGACGGGGTGCAGGCGGTGATCGTCGGGGCCACCTGAGGGACAGGAACGCGTAGCGGGTCTACGCTGGCGAAGTCGATCGAGAACCAGGGCCTCCCGGCCGCGCTGGTCACCGCGCTGGCGCCCCTGGCCGAGTCGGTGGGCGTGCTCCGCATCGTGCAGGGCGCGGCCGTAACCCACCCCTTCGGCGGCCCCGGCCTAGACGGCGGAGACGAGCTCCGCTACCGGCGGCGGGTAGTGGAAACCGCCGTATCCGCCCTCGAAGCCAAAGTATCGGAACCCACGGTGTTCGAACCGTCAACGGTTGCCGTAGCTACATGACCCGACGCGGAGACGCCGATGACCCACTCACCCACCGGCTCGGAGGCGTACCCGGCTAGACCGGAATCGGAGGTTTGGACGCCGACAGCCGCCGACGCGCCCGATGTCCTCTGCCGGGTGTTTCTTCAGCACAGCCTGACCATTTCCCGGCTCTACCCCGGCTGGACCGCCGAGGTTGTAAACCCGGCCGGGGAGGTCGTATACAGGGACCGGCTTTCACGCAAGGGCAAAGCCGAGGCGGAGGCCTACCGCTCGGCGGCCCTCTCATACGTATACGGCCGGTGGTGCACCGACTGGGAAGCGGGCGCAGTGTCGAGGCTGCCGCCGCGCCCAGGAGACGGCCCCTATGTCGGACAGCCCGTCACGGAAGGCGGGGATAAACCCCGCCGGCGAAGAGGCTGCCTGATTGTTATGTTATTTGCGGCGGGGTGGTTTGCGATGGGGTGGTTCGGGGCGCGTCTGATATTGGGCTGACAACCGCGCGATGCTTCGAGCTTTGATCAAGGTCCGAGAAGAAGAAAGCGAGAAAACTATGACCCGTCGGCCCGACATACTGTTGCTCCAGGCGGATCAGCTGGCGCCGCACTTCCTGCCTTTCTACGGGCATCCGGTGGTCATGGCGCCGCATCTCTCGGAACTGGCCGGGGGCGGGGCGGTGTTCGATGCGGCCTACTGCAACTCGCCGCTCTGCGCTCCGTCCCGCTTCTCGATGATGACCGGGCGGATGCCGTCGGAGATCGGCGCCTACGACAACGCCTCCCCTCTGTCCCCGGCGGCGCCCACCTTCGCCCACCACCTGCGGCGGGCCGGATACCGGACGGCGCTCGCCGGCAAGATGCACTTCGTGGGCCCCGACCAGCTGCATGGTTTCGAGGAACGGCTCACCACCGATATCTATCCGGCGGACTTCGGATGGACGCCGGACTGGGACGACCCCGCCAACGACCCCGTGCGCGCCTATCTCCGCCAAGCGGCCCGCGACATCGCCGAAGCCGGGGCGTCGGAGGGTCCCACCCTGCAGATGCGGTACGACGACGAGGTGACCCACCGGGCGGTCCGGTGGCTGCAGGCGGATGACGGCGGGGGCAGGCCCTTCCTGCTGACCGTCTCCTACACCCATCCCCACGACCCGTTCACGATCATCCGGGAATACTGGGACCGCTACGAAGGGCGCCAGATCGACGACCCGGTCACGTCCGCCCCGCCGGACGGCCCCGTCGACGAGCTCTCCCGCCGGCTGAGAGACGCCTTCGGCCTCGACGGCCTGGTCCTGACCCCCGACCGGGTGCGGGCGGCCCGCCGGGCCTACTACGGAGCGGTCAGCTACCTCGACGACAACATCGGGCGGGTGCTGGCCGCCCTCCGGCAACCGCTCCGCCCCCGGCCGACCCTGATTGTCTTCGCATCCGACCACGGGGAGATGCTCGGCGAACGCGGCATGTGGTTCAAGATGGGCTTCTTCGAGCGCTCCGCCCGGATACCGTTGGTCATCTGCGGCCCCGGTATCCCGCCCGCCAGAGTGGCCGCCCCGGTGTCGCTGATCGACCTTCTGCCCACCCTCGCGGAGGCCGCCGGCCTCGACCCGGACGCGATCGGCGGCCCCGGCCGCAGCCTGGCGCCCCTGGCCCGCGGAGCGCCGGAGGAAACCCCGCGGCCCGTGTTCGGCGAGTTCCTGGGGGAGGGGCTTACCGACCCGGCGGTGATGATCCGGGAAGGGCGCTTCAAGTACATCTCGATGCTCGGGGCGCCCGCCCAGCTCTTCGACGTCGCGGACGACCCGGAGGAGCAGTCGGATCTGATCGGCGCGGGCGGGGCGGCGGCCGAGGCGGCGGGGCGGCTGGCGGCCATGGCGCAGGCCCGCTGGGACCTGGCGGCGCTGCGGGCGGAAGTCGCCGCGAGCCAGAAGCAACGGCGGATGGTCCACCAGGCGCTCACCTCCGGCCGGCACACCCCGTGGGACTTCTCGCCGGCGGACGAATCCGCCGCCGCCTACGTCCGCAACGTCTGAGCGGCCCGCCCTTCAACCGGCCGCGCCGCCGGGTCCGCCCCGCCGCCAGGGGGTGAGAAGGCCCTGGAGTCCGGCCCGGTCGATCAGCTCCTCGGCCCGGGCCTGCGCCTCCGCCATGACCTCCGCCTCGTCCACTTTGGTGCATACGCCGTTCTCGAGCACCAGCTCGCCGTCGATGATCGAATGGACCACATCCGACCCCCGGGCGCAGTAGACGAGGGTCGAAACGGTGCGGTGGCGGGGGGTCAGATGGGGCTTGCGCATATCCACGACGATCACGTCGGCCAGCCTGCCGGGGGCCAGCACCCCGGCGTCCCACCCCGCGTAGCGGGCCCCTTCCCGGGCAGCCATCTCCAGCGCCTCCTCGCCGTTGCTGATCGTCGGGTCGAGGGTGTGGACGCGCTGCAGCAGGACGGCCTGTTTCATCACCTCGAACATGTCCTGGCGGTGGTTGCAGCACGGACCGTCGGTGCCGAGCGCGATCGGCGCCCCCGACGCCCTCAGGTCCGCCAGCCTCATCACGCCCAGGGCTATGTACTGATGCGAAATGGGGCAGTAGGCGATCCCGGTGTCGGTCTCCCCCACGCCTTCGATCTCCGAATCGTCGAGGTAGATGCCGTGCGCGATGGTCGCCTCCGGCCCGAGCAGACCCTCTCGGTAGAGCCACTCGACCGGACGGACGCCGTATTCCTCCAGATAGGTCGGCGGGTCCTCGAGCCGCTCCGAGCAGTGGGTGTGCCACCCGACCCCCGTTTCACGGGCCAGCGCAACCGAACGGCGCACCAGGTCCTGGTCGTTGTAGATGATGTTGAGGGGGGCGGGCCACACCTCCACCCGTCCGCCGGCCGGAAAAGCCTCGATCGCGGCCCGGGTGATCTCTATTTCCTCGTCGTTGGAGTAGCGGAACAGCTCCCCGGCCAGGTTGTACCGGCGGGCGATGCCGGTCGCCTCCCCCGTTATGCCCCGCGCCACCGCGCCCCGCAGCCCCACCTCGCGGATGGCCTCCGCCACCGCCAGCGTGGTGTCCAGATCGGAGGGCGCGTAGTGGTTGTCGACCACTGCGGTGGTCCCCGCCTTGAGGGACTCCACCGCCCCCAGCATGGCGCCGATGCGCCCTTCGGCCTGGTTGATCGAGACCGAGAAAGGCCACATGAAGTCGGTGAGCCAGTCCCAGAGCGGCATACCCTCGCCCAGCCCGCGGGCCATCCCCTGGAACAGATGGTTGTGGGTGTCGATCAGGCCCGGCAGTACCGCATGGCCGGTGCAGTCGATGGTGCGCTCCGCCCGACAGCCCTCTAGAGCCCCGACCGGGCCGACGGCGGAGATCCGGTTGCCGGTTATCGCCACCGCGCCGGGTTCGAGAACCCGCCTTTCATCGTCGAGGGTGACCACCGACCCGCCGGTGAGGAGCAGGTCGCAGTCCCGCGTCGCGCCGTTCATCAAGCCTCCCGCCGTTCTATCTCCGCCCGCCGGGGACGCGGTCGGGAATCTTGAGCAGCCGGGCCGCCGCGCCGCCCATGATGGACTCCAGCTCCGAGGGGGTGAGACGGGGCCCGCCGAGCTCGTCCGCAACCCGGTTGACCCCCAGGAAGATCTCGGAGGCCGCCCCGCCCGGCCCGGACTTGTATTTGTCGTTGTTGTCCGACCCGTAGACCGCCCGGCCGAGCGCGCCGAGGCCTCTCAGCTTCTGCAGCACCCGGTACAGATCGCGGGGGCCGCCCCCGGCGTAGTAGGACAGATCGGCGTAGAAGTTGGGATGGCGGGCCACGACCGCGACCCCCTCGTCCTCGTAGGGGAAGGCCAGGTAGACCAGCACCTTGAGCTCGCGGCAGCGGATCCCCAGCTCGTCCAGGAGCACAGGCCGGGCGAAGCGGATCGGGGCGTTGATGATGGGGGTGAAACCGGTGTGGGCGTGGATGGGAAGGTCCAGCTCGATGCACTTCTCGTAGACCGGATCGAGCCGCCGGTCGCCCGGATCGTGATGGTGGTAGGAAGCCAGCAGCTTCATCATGCGGAACCCGTACTCTCGGACGCAGCGGTCGATCTCCTCGACCGCCCAACGGACATCGCGCAGCGGGTCGATGCATACCACCCCGTACAGGCGCCCGGGATGGGCGGCGCACTGGGCCGCCGTGTAGTCGTTGGGCACGTACACCTCGTGCTCCGCCGGGAAGCCGGGGTGGTGGGTGGTGCGGCGGATGTCCGACCCGTGCGCCAGCCCGGCGTCGATGCCGGCCTCGTCGAGCAGCCTCACCAGGGCGGCGCCGTCGGTCCACCGGTACTCCCCGCCGTAGGGGCGGTACAGCTCCTCCATCCACCAGACGGGGGCGTGCCGGGCCGCCTCGGTCAGATAGAGCAGCACATCCACGGTCGGCACGGAATCAATCCAGCAGGTAGAGCCGGCGGGCGTTCCCGCCCACCACGCCTTCGATGTCCGCCTCGGTGAAGGGTTCCCGGCCGAGCCGCTCGGCCGCCCCGTTCAGCTCCTCCAGGAGGTCGGCGCCTATCCGCCGGCCCCCGCCGGTGCGGTCCTTGTCGCTGTTGTCCGAACCGTAGACCGCCCGGTCGAGCGCCCCCAGGCTGCGGAGCTTGTCGAGCGCCTCGAACAGGGGCTCGGGTCCGGCCCCGACGAAATAGGCGAGGTCGGCGTAGAAGTTCGGGTGGCGGGCCGCCACCGCGATCCCCTCGTCGACGTAGGGAAAGTTGATGTATACGAGCACCCGCAGGCCGCGGTAGCGGACGCCGACCGCATCCAGCCGCTCCGGGTGCCCGTACCTGAGCCCGGCGGTGATGATCGGCGAGTACCCCGTGTTCACATGGGCCGCGATGCCGAGCTCCAGGCAACTCTCCAGCATGGGGGCGATATCCGGGTCGTCGATGTAGTAGTTCTGGTAGGTGGGAAGGAACTTCGACGACTTGAACCCGTACTCCTCCGCGCAGCGCCGCTGCTCGATCACCCCGGCCCGCACGTCCCGGAGCGGATCGATGTTGGCCACGCCCACCAGCCGATCGGGGAACCGGGCCACCTGCTCGGCGGTGTACTCGTTGGGGACGTACAGGTTGCGCAGGCCGGGAAAATCGGGGTGGTAGGTGGTGCGCCGGAGGTCGGAACCCTGGACCATCCCGATGTCCACCCCCGTCCGGTCCAGTATCCCCACGATCGCCTCGCCGTCGGTCCAGGTGTAACCGCCGCCGTAGGGCCGGTACAGCTCCTCCATCCACCAGAGGGGGGCCTGTTCGGCCGACTCGGTCAGATGGAGATGACAGTCGACCGTGGTCACCGGCTTGGTCTCCTTCCTGTACGAAACCCGCGGCGTCTGTATGGATCCTATGACCTCTTCGTCGGCCATGCGCCGCAGCTCGGCCTCGCCGTACCCTATCAGCCCGCCCAGTATCTCGGCGTTGCGCCCGCCCAACGACGGCCCGGTCGAACGCACCTTCCGGGGGCGGCGGAAAAGGCGGACGATCAGGCTCTGCATAGGATCGGGCCGAACCGGATCCTCCGCCGCGGTCGCCGTCTCGTTGTGGATGTACCGGGGATCTTCGAAGATACCGGCGATGTCGAGGATCGGGGCGATGCGGTGCTGTGTTTCGTACAGGGGCGGGGCTTTTGCGGCGCCGCTGTCGGGTTGGTTTTCTCCGCGGCGGTTTTTGCCGGAGCAACCGCCGCGGAGTTGTGTATCGGTGTGTCTTCTCTAGGAACCGCTCCCGGCGGTTTGGGGGGGTGTGGTGGGAGCTTGGTTGATGGCTCGGACGAAGAACGACGCCATCTGCGCTCGGGTTACGGGCTGGTCGGGGCAGTAATTTAGGGGGCTGGTGGTGCAGCCTCGGGTTACTCCCGTCTGGTACATGCCCTCGATGGCTTGGATGACGGCGGGGTCGGCGTTTTGGGCGTCTTGGAAGAGGCCCTCGGGCTCGGCCACGGCTTCGAGGTGGGGGAACGCGGCGATCATCATGATGGCCATATCGGCTCGGGTTACGACCCCGCCGGGGTTGAACGCTCCTTGGGGGGCTGTGAACGCGTTGACGGATATGACCCAGTCGGCGTAGGTGCGGTACCAGGCGTCGGTTCCTACGTCGGTGAGCTCGGCTCTTGCGGGGGCTTGGATGGTCCACCGTTGGGAGACGGCCCGGTATAGGAACGCGGCCATCTGCCGGCGGGTGATGTCGGCTCCGGGGCAGAACAGGGTGGGGTCGGTGGCGCTGCACCCGAGGGTGATCTGCCATTGGGCGATACGTTCGATGTTGGCTTGGTGGACGCTGCCGTCCTCGTCGCAGAACCGGCCCACACACGCCGGGGCGGGCGGTGTTGCCGGCGGGGCTGGTTGGGCGGGCGGGGGCGCACCACCCCCACCACCACCTCCACCGCCTCCGCCGCCGCCGCCTCCACCACCGCCGCCGCCGCCACCACCGCCGCCGCCGCCGCCTCCGGTGGGTGCGGGGGGCGGGGGTGGGGGGGCTGGGGCGGTGTTGGCGGGAATGGTCAACACGGCGGGGGAAACAGTGAAACCCGAAGCTGTTCCGGCGATGTTGATCCGCTCGGCCGGTTCACCGGCGGTGTCGGTGTTGATACTGATGGTAAAGGTTCCGGTGCCGGTGGAGGACGCGGCGGGGATGGTCAGGCTGGTGAGGCGGCTGGTGATCCGGTAATCACCGGAACCGGCGGTGCTGCCCGAAGCGGGAACAGCAACGGTGATGGGGGTGGCATCCGGCAGGGTCGTGGAACCGTTGAGGCGGGCCGTGACGGTAACCCGGCGGTTGGTTGCGCCCTCGCTCAGGCGGTTGGGACTAACCGAAAGGGCAATGCTGGTGGGTGCGGTGTCGTTGTCCTTGATCGTGAACTCGGCCGGGACGATGGTGAACCCGGCCAGGGTGCCGGATATTTGGATGGTTTCGTCTCCCTCGGCGATGGTGTCATCGACAACAGTGTCAAGGGTGAGGGTCTGGGAGACGCTGCTCTGCCCGCCGGCGATGGTCAAGGACGCAGGAAACGCGGCGGCGAGGGTGTAATCAGCTGTCAAGGTGGCAGTTCCGCCCCGGGTCAGGGCAACCGTCTGGGGATCGGTGAGGCTGCCGCCGGTCGGGTAGGCAGCCGTGACAGTCACGTCGGTGTTGGCGGCGCCTTCGTTCGCCTCATCGGGAGAAACAGACAACGTGATAGTCAGGTCGTCGTCGACGATGGTGAGGGTGTCCTCGTTGATAGTGAACCCAGCCAGCGTTCCGCCCGCCACGGTCAGGGTTTCGGGCCCCTCGAAATCGCTGTCGTCATATGGTGCGCCGGCAGTTTTGAGGGTGAAGGTTCCGGTTCCGCTGCTCGCGTAAGCAGGAATGCTTACGCTGAAATCATTGACTGTTTCGTAGTCGGTTCCCTCGGTAGCTTCCCCGGTTGTGCCGACGACTACCGGCACCGAGGTAGCCGCGGAGCGGGTAGTCGTTCCCTGGAACGCGGCCCGGACCCGCACCACGGTGTCCGAACCGCCCTCGGTAACCTGGGTGAGCGCTTCGCCGTCCGCGTCGTCAAGGATGGTGAGGTCGATCACGGTGGGAGAAGCGTCGTTGTCGTTCAAAGCCAGCGAAGCGTCCACCGTGTCATAATCAACACTGTTGACCGACACACTGCCGCCGTCGAAGACAATCGTCTCGGCCGCCTCGTCGGCGTTGTCATCATTAACCGTGATCCGAATATCCACGCTGCCGGAACTCCCCTCGGCAGGGATGCTGATACCGGCGTCGTAGCCGTCAGGCGCCCCGGGCGGGAACACAGCCCGATAATCCTCCCCCGCCGCCCAAGTATTATCTTCGTCCGCGGTCGCGGTGCCCGCCAGATTGATACCCAACACCGCCGCCGGCCCGCCCGCGGGGACGCTGATCCCAGAAGGCAGGCTGGCGGTAACCGTGACCGTGGTCGTTCCGCTGTCCTCAGCCAACGCAGACACCGGCGTCCCGCCGTCGGTGAACGCCAGGGTGACGCCGCTGTCCACCACACTGATATCAACCGAATCCGACTCCGATTCCCCTGCCACGGTGGCCGAGCCGCTGATCTTCACCTTCTCGGGAGTGCTTTCCTCGGTTCCGTCGTCCCGGGCGGTCAGCTTGAACACCCCCGACCCGGTGACCTCCCCGGAAGGAATCGACACCGTAAACGTATTATTCGTCTTATCGGTGCAAACATCATCAGTAGCCGCAGGACACACCGACGACGCCACCGTCGCGCCGTTGGTGTCCCCCGCCGCCACGACCACTGTCACATCCGTAGCTGACGCCAACACCGAAGAAGCCCCCGCCAACCGGGCGGTAACCTCAACATCATAAGCAGTAGCTCTCTCTGCCACCGTCCCCGGCGACGCCGTAATATCCAGGTCGGTGTCACTCGCACCGATCGTCAACGTATCCGAAGTAACCGTTGCGTCGCTGAACCCGGTAACCGAGCCGGTAACCACAAACGTCTCCGCCGGTTCGGTAACAGTGTCGTCGGTAACCAACAGGCCTGTCAGGTTCGCCCAGTTGCCCCCCACAGCTCCCCCGGTCGGAATAGACACCGCAACCGGCGAGGAAGGGGCAGTAAAATCAACTCCCCCACCCCGGGCGGACCGCGGCGACGACTCCCCCGCCGTAACACCCACCTCCAACGCGGACGACAAATCATTAACCGTCGCATCAGTAAACACAGCCCGCACCCGCACCGCTGGCGCCACCCCCTCCGACAAAGCCTTCTCAAACACGCTATTTGTTGCGGCGTCGGTGTCCGCCGTCAACGTAACCCCCAGATCATCATCGTCAATCGTCAACTCCGCCCCATCCACCCCGAACCCCGCCGCCGAACCCCCCACATCTATCTTCTCCACCCCCTCCGCGAACCTGTCCTGCGTGATCAACAAAGCCGACAACGCCGACGCCGAACTCGTGGTGGCGGAAGCCGGGATGCTCACCGTTATGGCCGTGCCCGGCGCAGTGAAATCCGCCGCCTCCGCGTCCTCGCCCGCTCCGAACGACAACGTCACATCCGTCACGCCCGTCAACTCAGAGCTCGTCGCCCCCGCGAAACGGGCGGTAACCGACGCCGCGCCCGCGTTGCCCGCCCCCTCGCCCACCGACGACTGACTCAACACCAACTCGACCTTCTCAATGATGTCCAAATCAGCCGGAGCGACCACAAACCCCGAAGCCTCACCCGTAAACCGGATCGTCTCCGCCCCCTCCACCACCGCATCCACCGCCGGAGTGAGCACAACATCAGCCGTGTTGCTGACCGTCATCCCGTTCGCGATGGTAAGCGTTTCCGTTCCGGCGCCGCCCCGGGTGTAATCCCCCGACGGCCCCAGAACCGCGGTTCCCCCCGCAGCCCCCACGTTCACCGTCACCGTCGTGTCCGACGACACCGCCGCCGCGGCGGTGGCCTTCACCCGCACCGTCTGCGCGCCCCCATCCTCCACCACCCCCGCCAACACAGGATCCCCGCTCACCGCCTCATGAAACGACAACACCACCCGCCTGCCCGCATCAAAGATCGGCAAATCCGCCGACGTCACCGTCACCGACTCACCGCCCACCGACGCCGTACCCGACACCGTCAACCTCTCCCCCGACTCGGCCGTGCTGTCATCCCGGGCCGTCACCGTAAACGACCGGCTCGCCGACGTCTGACCCATCGGAATCGAAATCGTCGCCTCGTTGCCCGTCAAACTCGTGCAAGCATCATCAGTGAGGCTCGTGCACGAAGTCGCCAACGTAGCCCCGCCCGCCCCCGCTACCGTAACCGCCACGTCCGTAGCCTCCGTCAGAATCGACGTAGCACCCTTGAAACTCGCGGTAACCGTAACCGCCTGCGTCCCCGCCTGCTCAAACACCCACGACCGGGACCACTCCAAATCAATATCAGCATCATCATCGGCGATCGTCAACGAACCCGAAACGGCGTGATCGGATGCTAAACTCAATGTCCCGCCCAGCGTCAGCGTCTCCGGGCCTTCCACCACCGTGTCGTCAATCACCGTCAGGCCCGTCAACGTACCATTGCTGCTCTTCAACCCCTTTTGAATATCAGTCGGCGTCGCGGGGAGCGGGGATACGGGAGCGGGAATAGTAAGGGTGAGCGGTGTCGACGGAGCATAATCTACATCAGCGTCCCCCGCCTCACCCGCCGCCGGCGACGCCTTCTCATCCACCGACAAAGTAACCGTCGTCGCCGAAGAAAGCGACGACGAAGTCGCGTTCCAAAAAGCCGCCGACACCGACACCCCCGAAACGGAATCCCCCTCCGTCAAAACATCCTGATTCCCGTCCTCGTCGCTGTCGGTATCCACCGTTAAATCCACCCTACTGTTCGCATCCTTGATATAAACCCGGGTCCGATAGTGGGTCCACCCTCCCGGGCGGTCAACCCTGATTTCAAGATACTCAGGCCCTTCCACCACCCTATCATTCACAACTGCTATATTGAAGGTCCCGCTACCGCCATACACGGCGCTGAAAGTCCCGGAAAGAGTATTGGCGGCTATCGTCGTATGTTTAGGATCATTGAAATCGTCGTTTACGTTGTGGAGAGCATCGGCAGTAGAGCTGCCACTGTCAATTGTGTTCTGCGTAGCAGTCGCGTTATCTACCTTTAGCCGCATACCCGACAAAGCCGAGCTGTACGTCGAAGAAGTAGAAGCAGTGAACACACCATCCGTCACCCCGCCCACAACAGCCGTCAGGTTACCCCTATATACATGACCATAGTTTCTATTCGCAGTTTCACCTTCCCCCAGCTCCCGCAGTATAAAATCCGACGGAGGATTCAACTTGATCGCTCGGTCTTGATCATTAATAGTCAGATTAACCGAAGACACCGTATACCCGGAAGCCGTACCGGTAAACTCAATCGTCTCATGATCCTCCGTAATAGTATCCGACCGCACATAAACCGTAAACTCAACAGAGAAACCCTCCGTACCAGACGCAGGAATAGTAATACTAAAAGAACTAGCGCTGGAACAAGCATCACCGCTCTGACACGCCCCGCTGGTCAAAGACGCCATCGTAGCCGTACCGCCCGAAGCCAAAGAACCCGACACCGACAAACCAGAACCCGGCGCCGACGCCACCGACGCCTTCAACTGCAAAGCCTTCGAACCGCTGTCCTCATCCAACGCAGTCACCGCAGTAGAAGTATCCGAAGAATCAACCAAACTCAGCGTAACCACCGGCAACGTCGTCGCCGTCGTCGTCTGTGCAACCAACCCCCCCCCCGCAAAACCCCCGGCGCCAACACCCCCGCCGCCAACAACACAGCCAACCCGACCCTGCCCACCGCAACCCGGCTCCTCAGAAACCTGCTCATCGCGACCTCCTCCGTAAGTTGCCGACCGCCGCCGGAGAGCACAGCCCGCCAAGCGCCGACCAGGGCACACAGATTACAGCAAACATCCCTGATACTACCCCCCCCCCCGATTAATCAAACCCTATGTCAACAACCGGGGCGCATCGGGCGGAGCAGACACCGGCGCGATCCTAACACGCATCCGGACTAATCCTGTATCCACCGACGGACGGAGGCGCCCGGCGGAGAGCAGTCAGCCGCCGGTCTGGCTCAACCATCCGAGCAGCGGGCCGGGGTATACACCGAACACCAGGGTGACCGCCGTCGAGAACAGCAGCACCCAGCGTATCCCGGCGGGCAACGGCAGCGCCTCGGCCTCTCTGTCGTCCTCGCCGGGGCGGAAATACATGAGCACCACCAGGCGCAGGTAGAAAAAGAAGGCCGCCGCCGATGCCGCCAGCCCCGCGATCACCAGCCAGCGGTACCCGGCGTCCCAGGCGGCGGTGAACATCTGGAACTTGCCGATGAATCCGGTGGTGAGCGGCATTCCCGACATGGCGATCATCATGAAGGCCAGCGCCGCCGCCGCCGCCGGAGCGCGCCTGCCCAACCCCCGGTACTCGTCGAATGAGCTGCCGGAAGCCGCCGGTCCGCTCACCGCGGTAACCGCCGCGAAAGCCGCTATCAGCATCACAGAATATGTGCCCAGATAGAACAGCAGCCCCCCCATGGCGGGAACGCCGGCGGTCATGCCGGTAAGCAGGAAACCGGCGTGGGCCACCCCCGAATAGGCCAGCATCCGGCGCACGTCGGACTGCCCGATCGCCAGCAGCGTCCCGACCGCCACCGACAGGGCGGCTATCACCGCCAAGCCGTCGCTCCACGCCGCCTGGTAGCGGGCGAAGCCGATGAACAGGATGTTGACCAGGGCGGCGAAGCCGCCCACCTTGGCGGCCGCCGCCATGAACCCCACCACCCCCGCCGGGGCGCCCTGGTAGACGTCCGGCGCCCAGGAATGGAACGGGGCGGCGGTTATCTTGAAGCCCATGCCCACCACCAGAAGCGACATGCCGATCAGGATCACCGCCGGGCGGGCCGTGTGGTACATCCCCAGGAACTGCTGGATGTCGAACAGGTTGGTGGCGCCGGCGCCGGCGTAGGCCAGCGCCCCCCCGTAGATGAAGACGGCCGACGCGAAGGCGCCCAACAGAAAGTATTTGATGGCCGCCTCGTCCCCCGCCGGGGAGGTGCGCACGATCCCGGCCAACACGTAGAGGGCGATCGAGCCGATCTCCAGGGCGATGAACACCATCACCAGGTCCACCGAGGCGCCCATGAGCATGAAACCGGCGGCGGCCACCAGCACCATGCTGAGCCCCTCCGCCATCCGCCGGCGCAGCCCTCTCAGCATCTCCCAGGCGCAGAGAGTGCCCAGCACCGCCGCCGTCAGCAGCACCGCCCTCACCGCGACCGACCAGGGATGGAGCACCAGGGTCCCGCCGAAGGACAGCCCGCCGCGCCCGGCCTCCAGCCGCATCCACTGCCAGGCGATCATCGCCCCGGCGGCCAGATAGGTCAGAGAGGCCAGCCATCCGTGAACCCGGGCGGGCGGCTTGGCGAACACGTCCACCATCAACACCGCCACCGCCCCCAGCACCAGCACCATCTCGGGCGCGATCGACAGGTAGGAAACGTCGAACATCAGACCATCACCCGCATCGCCCCATCAGCCGCCGCCGCCCTCCGAGGAGAACACGAAACCCGGCCCGCCCGGATCGGGCGCCCTGTATTCCGTTGCCGCCTCGATCCGAGCCAGCACCGCGTCGGTGGAAGGCCCGATCACGTCCAGCGCCGGCTTCGGATACACCCCCAGCAGGATGATCAACGCCACCAGCGGAGCGAACACCAGGGCCTCCCCCGGGGACAGGTCGGCCAGCCCCTGGTTGGCCGGATTGGTGATCTTGCCGGTGAAGACCCGCTCGTAGGCCCACAACAGGTACACCGCCGCCAGGATCACCCCCGCCGCCGCCAGGATCACGTAGACGGGCAGGGTGGGGTAGCCCCCCACCAGGATCAGGAACTCGCCCACGAACCCGTTCAGTCCGGGCAGGCCGATCGAGGCGAAGGCGATGAACAGGAACAGCCCGGCGAACACCGGCATGGAGGAGGCCAGCCCGCCGAAATCGGCGATCAGCTTGGTATGGCGGCGTTCGTAGAGGATCCCGACCAGCAGGAACAGGGCGCCGGTGGTGAGCCCGTGGTTGACCATCTGGATGACTCCCCCCTGGAGGCTCTGAGAGGTAAGGGCAAAGGTGCCCAGCACGATGAACCCCAGGTGGCTGACCGAGGAATAGGCCACCAGCTTCTTCAGGTCGGGCTGGACGATGGCCACCGCCGCCCCGTAGATTATCCCCGCCACCGCCAGCACGGCCAAGAGGGGGACAAAGGCCAGGGTGGCGTCGGGAAACAGCGGCAGGTTGAAGCGGAGCAGGCCGTAGGTCCCGAGCTTCAGCAGCACTCCGGCCAGCAGCACCGAACCGGCGGTGGGCGCCTCGACATGGGCGTCCGGCAGCCAGGTGTGAAACGGAAACACCGGCACCTTGATGGCGAAGGCCAGAGCGAAGGCGGCGAACAGCCACCTCTGGACGGCCGGATCGAGGTCGAGGCCCAGCATGGCCGGATACGAGAAGCCCAGCAGCCCGGTCTGGTCGCGGTGGATGAAAGCCAGGGCGATGATCCCGGCCAGCATCAGCGCCGATCCGAAGGCCGTGTACAGGAAGAACTTCACCGCCGCGTAGATGCGGTTCTCGCTCCCCCAGATGCCGATGATGAAGGCCATCGGGATCAGGATCGCCTCGAAGAACACGAAGAACAGGAAAAGGTCGAGCGACAGGAACACCCCGATCAGCCCCGCCTCCAGCAGCAGGGTCATGGCCGCGAACAACTTGACCCGGTGGTCGATCCCCATGGATGCACCCAGCGCCGCCGGCACCAGCACGGCGGTGAGCACCACCAGGAGCAGCGAGATGCCGTCCACCCCCAGGTGCCACTCCACCCCCAGCCGGTCGATCCAAGGCGCCCGTTCCACGTACTGGAATCCGGCCACCCCCCGCTCGAAATCGGCGTACAGCCAGCCCGCCAGCGGCAGGGGCAACAAGGCCAGCACCACCCCCAGCGGGCGGATCAGCTCCCGCCGCCGCTCGGGGATCAGCATCAGCACGGCCGCCCCCAGGGCGGGGGTCAGCACCAGGGCGCTGAGCACCGGGAAATCCATCTCCGCCATCCCCGGCCGCCCCTACAGGCCCCTGGTCACGATCCAGGCCGCCAGCCCTACCGCCCCGGCCGCCAGCAGCGCCCCGTAGGAGCGCACGAACCCGGACTGGAGGGGCCGCAGGCGCAGGCCCGCCCGCCGCACCGCACCGCCCACCCCGTCGACCAGCCCGTCGATCACCCGCTGGTCGACGAAGCCTGCGCACCATTGGGCCAGGGCCAGGCCCGGTTTCACGATCAGCCGCCCGTAGACGTCGTCCACCCAGTAGCCGTGCTCCCAGGCCATGAACGGGCGGCGCACCCAGCCCAGCATCCGCTCCCTGGCCTCCTCGGATGCACGGCTGTAGACCAGGTAGGCGGCGGCGATCCCCACCGCCCCGGCCGCAGCCGACACCAGCGCCAGCGCCGCGACCAGGAATCCGTCCTCGGGGGCGTGGGCCAGATACACCCCCTCAAAGGCCGGTTCCAGGAAGTGTTCGAAAGCCAGGCGGAAGGGGGTGTTGACGAACCCGATCACCGCGGTGAGGACGGCCAGGACCGCCAGCGGCGCGGTCATAATCCGGGGCGATTCGTGCGGCTCCGCCCCTTCCGCCCAGCGCGCCCTCCCCCCGAACACTAGGAAGTACTGCCGCGCCATGTAGAAAGCAGTCAGCAGAGCGGCCAGCACGCCCACCCCCCATAGGAAGGTGTAGTAGCCGCCCTTGGCGAACAGCACCGCCAGGATCTCGTCTTTCGACCAGAAACCGGCCAGCGGGGGGATGCCGGCGATGGCGAGGACCGCAACCAGCATGGTGAGGTGGGTGACCGGCATCCTGCGCCGCAGACCGCCCATCCGTTCCATGTCCTGCTCTCCGGCCATGGCGTGGATCACCGAGCCGGCCCCCAGGAACAGGAGCGCCTTGAACACGGCGTGGGTTACCAGATGGAACAAGCCGGCCGCGTAACCCGCCGCCCCCACCGCCATGAACATGTAACCGAGCTGGCTGATGGTGGAATAGGCCAGCACCCGCTTGATGTCCCGCTGGGCGACGGCGATGGTGGCGGCCAGCAGGGCGGTGAGCGCCCCGATCCCCGCCGTCACCCCGCCGGCAACGTCGGAGAGGCCGAACAGGGCCCCGGTGCGGGCCACCATGTATACGCCTGCGGTGACCATGGTGGCGGCGTGGATGAGGGCGGAGACCGGAGTGGGGCCTTCCATGGCGTCCGGCAGCCACACGTACAGGGGCAGCTGGGCGGACTTGCCGGCCGCCCCCACCAGCAGCAGCAGGCAGACAGCGGTTGCGGTACCCGCCCCGATCACCTCCCCCGGGCCGTGCAGCACCTCCGTGTAGGAGAGGGTGCCGAAGGAGGCGAAGATCACCATCAGCGCCACCATGAAACCGAAGTCGCCGATGCGGTTGACCACGAAGGCTTTCTTGCCGGCGGCGGCCGCCGAGGGGCGGGTCTGCCAGAAGGAGATCAACAGGTAGGAGCAGAGGCCCACCAGCTCCCAGCCCACGAACAGCAGGGCGAAGTTGTTGGCCAGCACCAGGATCAGCATGGAGGCGATGAACAGGTTCAGGTAGGTGAAGAAGCGGTCGAACCGGGGGTCGCCATGCATGTAGCCCACCGCATAGATGTGGATCAGGGCGCCCACCCCGGTAACCACCAGGGTCATGACGGCGGACATCGGATCCCACAGCAGCTCGGCGGCCGCCCCCAGGCCGGGTATCCAGTCGAAGAGCGGAACCACGGCGACCGCCTGCTCGGAGGCGCGCCCGGAGATGAAGAAATCGACGGACGCCAGGGCCGCGAACCCGAAGGAACCGGCCACCGCCAGGACGGCCAGAACGGCCGCCCGCGGCTCTCCGATCCGCCGCCCCAGGAAGTGGTTCAGCAGAGCCGCCCCCAGCGGCAGGGCGATGACCACCCACAGGTAATCGACCAGGAAATCAACCATCCCGCCGCTCCTCCGGCGCGGCGGCGGACGGAGGCGCGGCGGTCATCCCGAAAGCTCCGACAGGTCGTCCACGGAGGCGGTCTGCCGGGTGCGGAAGACCGACACGATGATGGCCAACCCCACCGCCACCTCGGCCGCCGCCACCACCAACACGAACAGCACCGCCATCTGCCCGCCGATGTCCCCGTGGGCGCGGGCCGCCGCTATGAAGGTCAGGTTGACGGCGTTGAGCATCAGCTCCACCGACATGAACATGACCAGGGCGTTGTTGCGGAGCAGCAGCCCGGCCATGCCCGTCAGGAACAGCACCGCCGCCAGGGTCATGTACCAGCCGGCCGTAACGATCATGACGGACCGCCCGTGACGGAACCGCTCGGTGACGGGGCGCCGGGCTGCTCCGCGCCGGCGTCTTCCCCGCCGGGTTCGTCCTTGCGGCGGGGCCGGTAGAAGGCCAGGGCGATGGCGCCCACCGCCGCCGCGATCAGCAGCAGGGATGTGGCCTCGAAGGGCAGCAGCCAACGGGAGGCCCGCCGGCCGCCCCCCTCCTCTACCGAGATGAGGTTCCCGCCGATCTCCTCGACCGTCCCCTGCACTTCGGCGGCTTCATCTCCGGTGGTGATCACCCAGTCGAACTGGCCGGTGATCACCAGCGCTCCGGCCAGCGCCAGCACCCCCGCCAGCACGATCAGGGCGGCGGGGCGCTGCACCGCCAGCTTCTCGGTGAAGCGCTCGGCCCGGTCCACGCCCACGAACATGATCACGAACAGGAACAGGGTGATGACCGCCCCGGCGTACACGATCACCTGCACCGCCGCAACGAAGTGGGCCAGGTGGACCACGTAGAAGACCGCCAGGGCGAACAGGGCGGCCATCAGCCCCATGGCCCCGTACACCGGGTTGCGGGCTCTGATCACCGTAACCGCCCCTCCCAGGGTTACCGCCCCCATGAGCACGAAGATGACCAGCTCCACCATCAGGCGCCGCCCTCCTCCGTCTCTTCGGCTTCGGGGAGGCCGGACTGCCCCTCCTCGGGAGGCCGCACCCCCACCCCCGCCGAACCCGACCAGGAAACCCGCCCCTCGTAGGCGGCCCTCCCCTGGGGGGCGGTGGCGCGCATCCAGCCGTCCGCCTGCTCGAGCTCGCCGAAGTCGGCCAGCCGGTCGGATTCGAACATGTGGTTGGGCTGCCCGTCGGCGTCCACCAGCAGCTCCGTCTTGGTGTAGATGGCGTCGGTCCTGTCGGTGGTGGACATCTCGAACAGCCGGGTGTGGGTTATGGCCTCGGTGGGGCAGGCCTCCACGCACAGCCCGCAGAAGATGCACCGCAGCATGTTGATCTCGTAGACGAAGCCGTAGCGCTCGCCCGGGCTGACCGGATCGTCCGGGTGGTTGTCGGCCCCCCGGACGTAGATGCAGCGGGCCGGGCACGCCCCGGCGCACAGCTCGCAGCCGATGCATTTCTCCATGCCGTCCTCGTAGCGGTTGAGCACGTGGCGGCCGTGGAAGCGCTGGGGTTTCTCCCGCATCTCCTGGGGGTATCTGGTGGTTACCAGACCCCGCCCGAACACGGTGGCGATGAACTGGCGGCCCGTTACGGCCATGCCCTTGAAGAAGGCCTCCAGCGGCCCCGCCCCGGTCTTGGCGGATCTGTCAGCCATACATCAGCTCCAGGGCGGTCCGAAACGGCGGACGGCCAGCGCCCCCCCTATGAAGAACAGCCAGATCAGGGAGGCGGGGATCAGCCGCTTCCAGCCCAGGGTCATCAGCTGGTCGTAACGCAGACGCGGGAGGGTGGCCCGCAGCCACACGTACAGGAACAGGAACACCAGCACCTTGAGCAGGAACCACACGGTGGGGAGCAGGCCGCTCACCAGGGGGGGCAGGATCCGGTCCCAGGTGGGACCCGACCAGCCTCCGAAGAACAGGGTAACCGCCAGGGCCGACATGGTGAAGATGTTGATGTACTCGGCCAGGAAGAACAGAGCGAAGCGCAGGCCGGAGTATTCGGTGTGGAACCCGCCCACGATCTCCTGCTCGGCCTCCACCAGGTCGAAGGGCGCCCGGTTGGTCTCCGCCACCGCCGCGATGAAAAAGATCAGGAACGAGGGGGCCAGCACGATCACGTTCCAGGCGGGGACGCCGACCGGCCAGTCCAGGAAGGTGAGGGTGGAGCTCTGGGAGGCCACGATCTCGGAGATGCGCATCGAACCGGTGAGGAGCACCACCGGCACCAGGGACAGCCCCATGGCGGCCTCGTAGGAGATGGCCTGGGCGGTGGCCCTCACCCCGCCCAGCAGCGGGTATTTGGATCCCGACGACCAGCCGGCCAGCACCACCGCGTAGACGGCCACCGACGACATGGCGAGTATGTAGAGCAGCCCCACGTTGAGGTCGGCGCCCTGGAGGGGCACCGTCCGCTCCGCCCCGCCCAGGGTGATGGTGAAGGGCCGCCCGAACGGAATCACCATGAACATCAGGAAGGCGGGGACGGCGGCCAGCATGGGCGCGGCCAGATAGAGGCCCAGCTCCACCTTGCGGGGGGTTACCTGCTCTTTGAAGAACAGCTTCACGCCGTCGGCCACCGTCTGGAGTATCCCCCACGGACCGGCCCGGTCCGGCCCCACCCGGTTCTGCATATCGGCCACGATCTTGCGCTCGAACCAGACCAGCAGGGTGCACGCCCCCATCAGCAGGGCGAACACCGTCACCGTCCGGGCGGCGGCCAGGAGCACGTCGATCCAGTCCATCAGAGCTCCCCTCCGCCCGGCGCCGGCGCACCGAAGGCGCCCACCAGCCCCCCCAGCCCCGCCGCGCCGGGCTGGTTGAAGGGAACGTAGACAACATCTTCATGGAGGGTCGGATCCAGCCGCACCGGCAGGGTCATCGAGCCGCTCCCCAGGACAACCTCGATCGGGTCGCCCTCCGCCGCCCCGAGGGAGGCGGCGTGATCCGGGGTCAGGTAGGCGGCGGCGCCCGGCGCCTGGCCGGACAGGGAGGGGCAGTGCCGCAGCATGACCCCGTCGTCGTACATGGTGCGGGCCAGATGAACGGCCGGGCGGCCGTCCGCCCCGTCCGCCGGAGCGAAGGGCTGCGGCTCGTACCGGAGGGGTTGGACGGCCCCCTCGAGGGGGACCACCGCCCCTTCCCTGGCTTCCCATTCGAGGTAGTCCCAGGTAACGCCGGCGTAGGCGGGCGCCGTGCGGGCGATCTCGTCGGTGATCTCCTTTCCGGAGGCCAGCCCGATCGGGCGGCCCAGCCGGGCGGCCAGGTCGTCCAGGATCGACCAGTCGGCCCGCGCCTGCCCCGGCCCCGGCACCAGGAGGTTGACCATCTGCACCCGGCCCTCCAGGTTGGTGACCGTGCCCTTCTTCTCTGTGAAGCCCAGGGCGGGGAACACCACATCGGCCCGGCGCGAGGAGTCGGTGAGGAACAGGTCGACGGCGGCCACGAAACCGGCCCCCTCCAGGGCCGCTCCACCGTCGAAGCCCACCAGGTCGCGCACCGGATCGGAACCGCACAGGAGCAGGAAACCGATCTCGCCGGCGGCCGCCGCCTCGGCGATGCCCAGGGCGTCCAGGCCGGGCGCGCCGGGCAGCTCGCCCCAGGCTTCCAGCAGCTCGGGGGCCAGGCCTTCGGCGACGGTGGGGACCCGGCCGGGCAGCAGGTCGGGCGCCGCCCCCATGTCCAGCGCCCCGAAGGTGTTGCCCCGGTGGACCAGCGGCAGGACGGCCCCGCCCCGGCGGAGGGCGAAGGCGGCCACCGACTCGGCCAGGCGGGGGTGTTCGGCCAGGCCGGGGCGGCCCGCCAACGCCACCAGGGGGCCCTCGTCCATGGCTTCCCGGGCGGCGGCGTACCGCCCCTCGCCGGCGGCGAAACGCGCCAGCTCTTCCGGCCCGTCCCCCGGCCGGTAGGTGAACTTGTAGGCCGCCCGGTCGTCCAGGCCGGTGCGCCGGGGATGGAAGATCACCAGGCGCGCCCCCAGCTCCTGGGCGGCCCTCCGCACCCGCAGATAGAGGATGGGGTGGGTCTCTTTCAGGTCGGGCCCCCACAGCAGGATGGTGCGCGCCGCCTCCAGGTCGTCGATCCGCCCCCGTCCGGCCAGCCCGGCCAGGAAACGGGCTTCCAGGCCGTCGCCGAGCTGGGCGTCCAGGTTGTTGGAACCGACCGCCGCCCGCATGAACTTCGAGAGGGCGTAGGCGTCCTCGTTGGTGCCCCGCGCCCCGCCCAGGGCCGCCGCCGCCCCCCCGCCCGACTCTTCGATCACCCCGCTCAGCCGTTCCGCCGCCAGGTCCAGCGCCTCCCCCCAGCCGGCCTCCCTGAAACCGCCGCCTTCCCGGATCAGCGGAGTGCGCAGCCGGTCGGAAGAGCCGATGTATTCGAACCCGAACCGTTCCTTGTCCGACAGCCAGCCCTGGTTGACCGCCCCGGTGTCCACCCCCAGGAAACGCAGCACCCGGTTCTGGGAGGCGTGGACGGCCAGCCGGCTTCCTTCGGTGTGCACCACCCCGGTGCTCTCGGCCGTCTGTAGATCCCAGGGCCGGGCGCGGAACCGGTAGGGAACGGCGGTCAGCGCCCCCACCGGACAGATCTGGACGGTGTTGCCGGAGAAATAGGAGGTGAACGGCTCGTCCGGGAAGGTAAGCACCTGGGTGCCGCCGCCCCGGTGGTGGAACTCGATCAGGGGATCGCCCGACACCTCGTCGGAGAACCTGGTGCAGCGGGCGCAGAGGATGCAGCGCTCCCGGTCCAGCAGCACCAAATCGCTGATGGGGACGGGCTTGGCGAAGTGGCGTTTTTCTTCTACGAAGCGGCTCTCGCCGGGGCCGTAGGTCATCGTCTGGTCCTGGAGGGGGCATTCACCGCCCTTGTCGCACACCGGGCAGTCGAGGGGATGGTTGAGCAGCAGGAACTCCAGCACCCCTTCCTGGGCTTTCTTGGCCGCCTCGGACTCGGTGTTGACCACCATCCCGTCGCTGACCGGCTGCATGCAGGAGGGGATGATCAGGCTTCCCCTGGGGGTTTCCAGCTCCACCAGGCACATGCGGCACATGCCCACCGGGTTCATGCGGGGATGCCAGCAGAAACGCGGGATGTAGGAACCGTGGTCCTCGGCCGCCTTGATCAGCAGCTCCCCGGCGGGAACCTCGACCTCCCGGCCGTCGATGCTGAGGGAGACCGCGGGGCGGCCGGCGGCGTTCATCTCGGCCCTCCGACGGTTACCGGCACGAAGCCGGCGGCCCGGACGTGTTCGTCCACCTCGTCCCGGAAGTATCTGAGCAGGGACACCACCGGCGACACCGCCGAGGGCCCCAGGGCGCAGATGGTGGTCATGGCCGGGGGCCACCGCAGGCCGGGGGAGATGTTGTCGGACACGTCGAGCAGCAGATCGGCGTCCACCGGGCGCCCCTGCCCGTCCATGATGCGGCGCAGGATCATGTCCAGCCAGGTGGTGCCCTCCCGGCAGGGGGTGCACTGGCCGCAGGACTCGTGGGCGAAGAACCGGACCAGGCGCTCGGCCGCCGCCGACGGGTCGGTGGTGTGGTCCATGACGATCACCGCCCCCGAACCGGTCATGGAGCCGTGTCCGTCGATGGCTTCCTTGGTCACTTCGGTGTCGAGGTGGAGGTCGGGGACAAACCAGGGCGACGAGGCGCCCCCCGGCACCCAGGCCTTGAGGCGGTTGCCGTCGCGGATGCCCCCGGCCAGGCCGAAGATCAGCTCCCGCCAGGTGAGGCCCTCCACGATCTCGTAGTTGCCGGGCCGGACCACGTGGCCGGAGACCGAGCACATGCGCCGGCCCGGGGAATCGGCCGGGCCGATCGCCGCATAGGCGGCCGCGCCGTGCTCGATTATCCAGGGGATGTTGGCCAGGGTCTCCACGTTGTTGACGATGGTGGGCATCATGTAGAGGCCCTTGGCGGCCGGGAAGTAGGGGGGCTTCAGGCGGGGTTCCCCCCGGCGCCCTTCCAGGCTGGCCAGCAAAGCGGTCTCCTCGCCGCAGATGTAGGCGCCGGCGCCGAGATGGACGACCAGCTCCAAGCCGTACCCGGAACCGAGGATGTCCCGGCCCAGATACCCGGCGGTGTAGGCCTCCTCGACCGCGGCCTGCACCCGCCGGGCGGCCTTGGGGTACTCGCCCCGCACATATATAAAGGCATGGTGGACCTCGTTGGCGTAGGAGGAGATGATCACCCCTTCGATCATCTGGTGGGGGTCGCGCTCCATCAGCTGGCGGTCCTTGAAGGTGCCCGGCTCGGACTCGTCGGCGTTGACCACCAGGTAGGACGGGCGGGCGGGGGCCAGGAAACTCCACTTCACCCCGGCGGGGAAGCCGGCCCCTCCCCGGCCCCGCAGCATGGACGCCTTGACCTCTTCGGTTATCTCGGCGGGGGTCATGCCGGGGCCGCCCAGCACCTTGCGCAGGGCCGCGTAACCGCCGGTTGCCTCGTACCTGGCCAGAGTGTGGCTGTCGCCGGGGTGTTCGTTCATCCGGGCGGTGAGGATCATGGGGGCGCCGCCGTTCCCCGTCGTCGGGGAAGGAGCGGGCAATCCGGCGGCGCCGTTGGGGGATTCCGGGGATTCCGGGGATTCGGAAGGGGCCGCCGCCGTGCCGAGCGGAGGGAAGGCGGGCGCCGGACCCGGCGCCGCCGCCGGATCGGGAATGGCCCACGGAAAAGAGGTGCATCCGCCGAACCGGGCCTGGAGCCGGTCACCCGACACGCATTCCGGCTGCTCCGAGCGCAGCCAGCGGACCATCTCCTTCGTCCGGTCGGCGGTTATCCCCTCCACGAACTCGTAGTTGACCTGAACCGCCGGAGCGCCGCCGCAGGCCCCGATGCATTCCACGTGCTCGGGGGAAATCAACCCTTCGGGATCGGTGTGGCCGGAAGGGACGCCCGCCTCCTCCTCGAGGGCGTGGAGCACGTCGTCGGCCCCCGCCAGCCAGCAGGACAGGGAGGTGCACACCGACACCAGGTACCGGCCCACCGGCGCCAGCTTGTACATGGTGTAGAAGCTGGCCGCCGCCGCTGCCTGGGCGGGGGTAATGCCCACCAGGCCGGCCACCTTGCGCATCCCATCCTCGGTCAGGCGGTCGGCCCCCCGGCGGCGGTCCTCCTGCATGGCTATATACAGGAGGGGCATCAGGGCCGAGCGCGGCTGCGGGTAGCGGGCGATCAACCGGCGGGCGCGTTCCTCGGCGGCGGGCGGCCAGGCGAGCGGGGCGCCCTGCCGTCCGGGCCGGGGGGAGTCCTGCGGCATACCCATCTACCGGTCCACGTCGCCCATCACCGGGTCGAGGGAGGCGATGCAGGCGATGGTGTCGGCCACCAGGGAGTCGGCCATCATGATCGGCAGGGCCTGCAGGTTGGAGAATGAAGGGGCGCGGGTGTGCATGCGCAGCGGCTTTCCCCCGCCGTCGGACACCAGATAGCAGCCCAGCTCACCGCGGGGGGATTCGATCGCGACATAGGTCTCGCCCTCCGGAACCCTGAAGCCCTCGGTGTAGATCTTGAAGTGGTGGATCAGGGCTTCCATCGATTCGTCGATGCGGCGGCGGGGCGGGGGCGACACCTTGCGGTCTCCGGTCTTGTAGTCGCCGCGGGGCATGACCTCGGCGGCCTGGCGGACGATCCGCAGCGACTGGTGCATCTCCTCGATCCGCACCCGGTAGCGGTCGTAGACGTCGCCCCGGCTTCCGGTAACCACGTCGAAGTCATAGTCTTCGATTCCCGAGTAGGGCTGGGAGCGGCGCAGGTCCCATTCCACCCCCGCCGCCCGCAGGGTGGGGCCGGTGATCCCGTAGGCCAGGCACTCCTCGGCGGTTATTACGCCGATCCCCCGGGTGCGGCCCTTCCAGATGGAGTTCTCCTTGAGAAGGTCCTCGTAGTCCTCCATGGCCGCCGGAATGCGCTCGAGGATTTCCTCCACGTCCTCCTCCCACCCGTCGGGCAGGTCGGCGGCCACCCCGCCGGGCCGGATGTAGTTGTGGTTCATGCGCAGGCCGGTGGTCTTCTCGAAGAAGGACAGGATCAGCTCCCGCTCTCGGAACCCGTACATCATCATCGAGAGGGCGCCTATGTCCATGCCGTTGGTGGCGGTGGCCACCAGATGGGAAGAAATCCGGTTGAGCTCGGTCATCAGCACCCGGATGGCCCGGGCGCGGGGCGGGATGTCCACCTCCAACAGCTTTTCCACCGCCAGCGAGTAACACAGCTCGTTGTGCAGGGGGGCCAGGTAGTCCATACGGGTGACGTTGGTGGGGCCCTGCAGGAAGGTGAGGGTCTCGGCGGTCTTTTCCATGCCGGTGTGCAGGTAGCCGATGACCGGTTTGATGCGGCGGACGATCTCCCCTTCGAGCTCCAGGTTGAGGCGCAGCACCCCGTGGGTGGAGGGGTGCTGGGGCCCCATGTTGACCAGCATCCGCTCGTCGTCGGCTGCCTCATCGTCGACCACCCAGTCGTCAACCACCCGGGCGCCCCGCTGTTCGACCGCCCGGTCGGGGGTCTCGCGGCGGTCCATCTCCTGGGCGCCCTCGTCGGTGCCGGCCGTCATCCATTCGGAGACTTCCGGGGCTTCGGTCCCCGAAACCCAGATCTCGGCCGTTCGGGCGGCGGGCGGGCTGATGGAGGCGGTCTCGGCCATCAGATCACCCGGGGGGCTTCCTTGAACTGGACCGGAACCGCGCCCACCCCGTAGTCCCGCCGGAGGGGGTGGCCCTCCCAGTCGTCGGGCATCAGGATGCGGGTGAGGTCGGGATGGCCCTCGAAGCGGATGCCGAACATGTCGTAGACCTCCCGCTCCAGGAAGTTGGCGCCCGGATAGATCGGCGCCAGGGAGGGCGCCCCGGGGCCGCCGCCGCCGTCCGGTATGGGAACCAGGATGCGGAGGCGGCGGTTGTGCCGCAGGGACAGGAGATTCACCACCAGCTCGAAACGGGTGCGGCGTTTCCTCAGGTAATCGACGGCGGTGATGTCCGAGCACATCTCGAAACCGTTGGCCTCGGCGGCGGCGGCCAGCGCGCCGAGCTCCTCGGGAGGAACCCGCAGGACCTCGTCACCTGACGATGCCTCGGACCGGGCCGCGGGCGCGGCGGCCAGCAGGGCGGCCATGATCTCATCGGCCGCCGGAGCGTCGTCCGGGGGGGCGGCGGTTTCTTCGGGCATCAGCGGGCCAGCTCCCCCGTCATGACCTTGTCCTGCAGGGTGAGGATGCCGTGCATCAGGGACTGCGGCCCCGGCGGGCAGCCCGGCACGTAGACATCCACCGGGACGATCTGGTCGACTCCCTGCACCAGGGCGTAGTTGTTGAACATGCCGCCGGTGGAGGCGCAGGCGCCCATCGAGATGACCCATTTGGGGTCGGCCATCTGGTCGTAGACCTGGCGCAGCACCGGGGCCATCTTCTGGGAGACCCGCCCCGCCACGATCATCAGGTCGGCCTGGCGGGGAGAGGCCCTGAACACCTCCATTCCGAAGCGGGCCAGGTCGTTGTGGGCGGTTCCGGTGGCCATCATCTCGATGGCGCAGCAGGCCAGCCCGAAGGTGGCCGGCCACATGGAGCGGGTCTGGGCCCAGCGCATGGCCTTGCCGAGGGTGGTGGTAAGCAGGGGCGGGGGGGCGGACAGACGGGCCATCAGGCGGCCATCTCCCGGGGTGATTCAACCGCCGCGGCGGAGGGGGCGGCGGGCCGATACCGCGCCCGGCGGGAAACGTTCCAGTCCAGGGCGCCCCGCTTCCACACGTAGCCGAGCGTCTCCACGATGAGCAGGGTAAACACCGCAACCGCCGCAACCCCGCCCCACCCCACCTCGCCGAACACCGAGGCCCAAGCGAACAGGAAGACGATCTCCACGTCGAAGATCACGAACAGGATGGCTACCAGGTAGAACTTGACCGGGAACCGCTGGATGGGCTCCGCCTCGGTGACGATGCCGCACTCGTAGGGCTCGAGCTTCTCAGGCGTGGGCCGCTTGTAGGAGATCAGGTAGGAAACGATCAACGACACGCCTGCGAATGCGGAGGCCAGCAAGAACATCACCGCGATCGGGAGATAGTCAGAAAGCTCCAAACGTCCCTCGTGTCCGGAGCGCCAAGATTAGGAAAACGGCGCGGTCATTCCAAAACGGCCCGCCCGCCGCCCGGGCCGGGCCGCCCGGCGAGATGAAATTGCTGCACCCCGGAACAGGCTTCGCTAGCCTCGAGAGGCGCCTTGCCGAACGGCCATGCATCTCTGAAAAGCAGGAACGAAACCCTCTCTGACCTGGGGTTACATGAAAAGAAGAGGATCACATTGGTAAATGTGTCACACCCGCGCCTTACATTGATCAAAACGAACAAAACCAACAATACATATCCTTCTAGAGGACCATGTCCCGAAAAGGGCGCCGCCCGGCGGTTCCGATTTTTGCAGGGCGGCGGGCCTCTACAGTCGGGGCATGCCGATGGAAGCAATCGCCCCCAATGAGACGGGGACGACGACCGGGGCCGAAGCGATCCGGCATGGGTGCGCACCCGTCAACCCCTGGCAGGACTCTGTTCAGCCCTATCCCTCCACCTCTTCATCAGTCGAGCGGGGGCTGATGCGAATGATTGACTCTGCTGGAACGAAGGGCAATAATACATACACGAAAGGGAAGAGGCCATGAAGGACCATGCGACTGCCGACACGCCCGAACTTTCCCTTGCCTTTCCCGATATTGAACCTCCTCCCCCAATAACTAGGGATGGGTTCCAGTTCAACCGTATTTTAACGGGTGATGCCCGAGAGTTATTACCGACCCTTCCAAAAGACAGCATAGATCTAAGCTTTTGGTCACCTCCATACTATGTAGGAAAATCTTATGAAAAGCATTTGAGCTTCAATGACTGGAAATCTCTGGTGCGCGATGTGATACATCATCACACACCTATAATAAAGCCAGGCGGATTCGTCGCGGTAAATATCGGGGATATCTTGTGCTTTCCCGATGCCTCAATGCCAAAGTATCAAGCCGACAACATTAGGCGCAAAAAGATCGCTGTTACAAAAGAAGATATAATTAAGATACAACAACAAAATCCTACAGCCAATCGACATGAACTGGCGCGTATATTAGGATGCAGTGAGCAAACTATTCAACGACGTTTGGAAGACAACAACGTGCGCGGAGGTAAACAAAGCAGTTCAACAAGAATTATGCTAACCGGTTGCCTGATAGCGCAATGGGCGGAAGAGGCCGGATTTTATTTGTATGACCAACGTATTTGGCATAAAGACCCTTGTTGGGCCAATAGTAGATGGCACTCCAACTCTTACAGAGCGATTGATGAGTTCGAGCATGTATATATATTTTGGAAACCAGGCATCACCGAATACGATCGAGAACGGCTAGATATCGATGAATGGGCACAATGGGGCTCCCGCGGCGTATGGAATATACCTTCTGTCCGTCGCAACAACCGTCACGAAGCGGAGTTTCCAGAAGAATTGGCTCGTCGAGTTATTCGCTTATTTTCTCCACCTGGAGGTATAGTACTTGATCCTTTCGTTGGTACAGGGACAACAGCTTTGGCGGCAAAGCATCAAAGAAGGGGCTGGATAGGGATCGACTTGGATTCCAACTACACCCAAATTGCTGAGAGGCGTATCTATGGAGCTTAATGGACTCGAGAAAATGGAGCACACTACCTTTTCAATGGTTGTACAGGCTCTAACTGATTACGCATCGGATGCTCAAATGATATTTCGTGAAGAAACCGACCTGCCGCAAGATATCGCTGAAGACATAACAAGAGAAGCCATTGCGTCTATGGGCCTTCCAGGGATTCAAGAGCGGCTATACGGAAAGGTGGATGTAAAGAAGGCTATATACGTCTTCCTGCCAGAACCTCATCCTGTTGCTCTCATGTTGGATGCCAAGGCTGAAAAGTCTAACGGCAATCGTACCGCTACCATTCAGATGTCTCAAACGTCCATGACCGTCATGATAAAAAGGGCTGGACATAAAAAGGGCTGGACGAGATGTAAGGGAACCTGGAAAACTGGATCAGGAAATACATCGAGGCGGGCGAAGATTTTACGTAGTTACAATCATAGCCAAGTATATCTATAGAGAAGATAAAGATTCACGCTCTCTAGATAAAATCATCATTGCCTGTATCCCCAATGGTTTGTTACAGGAACGGTATAATCCCAGCCCTGAAGAAACTATCTGGTTAGCTGGACGCGATGCCCCCACGTTGGGAGAGGACTTTCGTGTTCGACTGAGTTTTAGGCATCTAAAAGCCAAAGCAGAATGGCGAGTACAGGAGATTGCTCTATCCATTTGAAGTTTCTCAAGAAAAAGAGCTCTCGATGGACGGCGAGCTCCGGGCCGAGCGGCGGCGGCGCACCGGCCTGTCACACCCCCGCGCTAGTGTTGGAGTCGTAATCTCAAAGATGTAATTCAGGAGGTTGGGTCCTTGAGGCTCGTTGATCTGTTCGCCGGGTGCGGCGGCATTACCGAAGGGTTCCGCCGGGCGGGGTTCGACCCGGTTGCGGCGGTGGAGTGGGACCGGGCGGCGGCGGCAACATATGCGGTGAACTTCGGCAACCACGTTGTCTGCGATGACATAACCCGGCTGCCGGACGATGTCTTCCCGGAGGCGGACGCGGTGTTGGGCGGCCCGCCCTGCCAGGGGTTCTCCAATCTCGGCACGCGGGACCCCGACGACCCTCGCAACCTCCTGTGGCGGGAGTACGCCCGCGTGGTCGGGCTCTCCCGTCCGGCGGCGTTTGTCCTCGAGAACGTACCCCAGTTCCTGAAGTCGGACCAGTTCCGCCTCCTGGCGGAATGGACGCAAGAAGGACCCCTGCAGGAATACGAGCTGGCGGCGGGGGTGCTGAACACGGCGGACTACGGCGTTCCGCAACGGCGCCGGCGCGCCATCGTCGTCGGCGCCAGGGGCGCCAAGCCCTCCCTTCCGCCCCCGACGCACGGCCGGGAGGGACTTCTAAAGCCGTGGGCCACCGTGCACGACGCCATTCGGGATATCCCCTTCGAGACCGGCCCCACCGCCCTTCCCGACCATAAGCTGGAGTCGGGCGTACCCGGCCCGTTCAAGGCATCGGAACTGCATCTGTCGCGCCGGCCGAGAGAGGTTTCGCTGATGCGCTACGACCTGATCCCGCCGGGGGGCGGCCGGTTCGACCTGCCGGAGCATCTCCTGCCCGACTGCTGGAAGAACAAGCCCACCGGAACCGTGGACGTGATGGGGCGGATGGAGTGGGACAAACCCTCGCTGACCATCCGAACCGAGTTCTACAAGCCGGAAAAAGGCCGCTACCTCCATCCTCAATGGGACGCCGACGACCCCTCGAAGCGCGTGAACCGCCCTATAAGCCACTGGGAGGCCGCCCGGCTGCAGACCTTCCCGGACGACTTCGCATGGTGCGGCACCAAGATCGAGATCGCCCGACAGATCGGCAACGCCGTGCCCCCTCTGCTGGCAGAAACCTTGGCGCGCCATCTGATGACGACGATGCTGGACCAGGGATGAACGCAGCGCCGGAGATCATCTGTCTTCGGATGCAGAGGCAGACCCAACACAGCCGATCACTCCAGCCGTACATGATTTGGTGTATGTTTGATTTAAAGATGATCATCCAAACTGGAGGGAGGGGTCCGTGCCCGATTTCGATGCCTTTGAGAGACTGATCAGACATAGTATGACCGTGGCGGAGGAAGGTGTAACCGAGTTGGTCGATAAGCTGGCGGCTGTTCCTCGCGTGAATCGCCCACAGCTCTTCAAAGACAGATCTCATCAAGAAATGGAAAGCTGGGTTATGCAAGCCCGGCAAGCGCTGACGGATAGGTACGGGCGAAAATCTCATTTTATCACTAGCAGTCTCAATCGTGAAGGATCAGATCTGACAGTGGTAAGCACAGGCGAAGAAATAGAACTAAAGACGGGTAAGGTAACAGACGCAAACATCGGGATAAAGGCCATGGCATGGGCTATGGGTGACAAGGACAAATCAGAACTATATGAAATAATGTCAAAATCAATGATCGAACGTCGAAGCATGGCCTTGGCTGGCGACTTTGAGCTTGTTAGGTCATCACAAGAACAGACAATGCACCGTTTATGCGAGTATTTTAACCAACGGCTCACTGTCGGCAATCCAGCTCCTACCCAACTGAGGCTATACGCGGTAGCTGTAGCTAGTGGTTTTACTAAACAAAAAGAGGTTGAAGCTCTACTCGGACACCCGAAGTCGGGATGGGTATCACGTACAATTTTCCATGCCCATTGGAGTAAAGGATGGGTTCAAAAGGCTAACCTATTCCATTCAGAAGAACAAATAGTAGTTGATCAGATTTTCTTAAAAGAATCTAACCTAAAAACTAAAATTAGCAGGGCTCAGATTAGGCTAAAAGGTTTATCCTCCGGACGCACCGCTCTATTCTACCCGAACTATAAAAATGCTTACCGCAGCAGAGGAGAAGAAGTTCCTGCCAAATATTGGGTCAATACTGCCTGCTTTCATATTTGGATTGATAGATAGTAGCATCCTTAGATAGGTAATAGATGAGTTATTTCAGTAGCAGATACTTGCGTATTACCGGTCAATACCCTCACTCTCTCGGCGGTTTCAGGAGATTGGAGAACTTTGAGTAAATCATCCCAAGCTATCTTGGGGTCAAAGTATCCATGACATTTAATGACATTGACATGGTTCTCTCCTATGAACTTCATTCCTTCGGGAACCAGGGCGCACCTGATTTCAGCCGATCCTACCGACCCTACAATACGGTTGGTAACAATGGCCGGGCCGGTCAAGGGGGGTCTATCGGTCTCGATGTACTGCGGCCTCTGATGATTGGGTTGGAGCCGGATCTCGTCTTTTATATTGTGGGCCCAGATCAAGGGAACAGTCCTTTGGTTTGCCTCGCGCCTCAAAGCCGAACGGTGTTGATTCCAGGCGATGGTTCCGGTTACGGCTTCATAGCCCAGATCGAACAAACTGCTCCGGCCGGCGAACGAAGCCTCCAGCTTCGCCGGGTCCTCGGAAAATATTGTCCGGCGGAAGCCGTTGGCGGGGTTCTTGCGGACGAATACATGACGGCCAGCGTCCTTTTGCCCGCGCCGCAGCACGATCAGCTGCACCGGGGTCTGCGCCTGATCGAATATAGTCTGGTCGCAATGGATTTCGAGAAACTCGACTGCGGACTGTTCTATCAGATAATCCCGCAGCCGCTCGAAGTATGCCCCGTTGTTCATTGAAGGAGGAACAACATAAGCTAGCTGGCCTCCCGGCTTCAACGCCTCCATTCCCGCCTGAAAGAACAAGGCGAAGATATTGACCCTTCCTGAAATAACACGGGCAAAATATGTCCTGATTTCACGAGAGGCATTGAACTGAAAATAAGGCGGGTTGCCGATTACGAGATCGAACGGCTCTCCCTGATAGGGTTCGAGCGCCGAACGCCGGACTAGGTCCGCCCCGGGAACCAATGCCGAAGCCGCGGACAGCACCTCGGCATCCACATCCCATCCGTGGACCTCCGCCTCTGGCTCACGATCGAGGACAGACCGGAGAAACTCACCGGTCCCCGCCCCCGGGTCCAGCACCCGCATCCCCTTGAAAAGGCCGCACCGGTCCAGCAGCCTTTCCCGCAGCGGAGCAGGTGTCATGTATTGGCCCAACCCCTTGCGGTGCTCGATGGGAGCGGCGGCGAGCCACTTCAGCGTCTGCGGCGAAAGACCTCCGGAATCCGCTTCCGGCTTCACGTGGTGTAGTCGGCGTTGATGCGGACGTAGCCGTCGGTGAGGTCGCAGCCGTAAACGGTGAAGCTGCCCCCGCCCCGCCCGTCCGCGCCGCCGCCCGGCACGCCCAGGCTGACGTGGATGAGCACCTCCGGGAGGGCCAGGTACTCCTCCAGGGCGGTAAGCAGCTCCGGGGTCACCGGGTTGGGGTACACCTCGACGCCGCCGAAGCGGATCACCACCCGCTCCTGGTCGATGTCGTCGTCGTAGACCTTGCCCACCGCCATCGCCACCCTCCCCCAGTTGGGGTCGCGCCCGTGGACGGCGGTCTTCACCAGCGGGGAGTTCACGATCGACTTGGCCACCGCCTTGGCCTGGGCGTCGTCGCGGGCCTGGTCCACCGTCACCGTTATCAGCGTCTCGGCCCCCTCCCCATCGGCGGCCATCTGGCGGGTCAGGTCCAGGCACACCTCATAAAGGGCCTCCTCCAGGACCGCTTCCTCCACCGGCCCGGCCCGGCCCGACGCCAGCACCACCGCCATGTCGCTGGTGGAGGTGTCGGTGTCAACGCTGAGAGCGTTGAAAGTGCGGTCGGCCACCCGCCTCAGCACGGCGTCCAGCATCGGGGGCGGCGCCTCGGCGTCGGTGGCGGCCAACGCCAGCATGGTGGCCATATCCGGCTCGATCATCCCCACCCCCTTGGCGATGCCCACCACCCGGGCCCGCCCGGCCCGGGCAGCGGCCGCCTTGGGATGGGTGTCGGTGGTCATCATCGCCCGGGCGGCGTCCCAGGCGGAACCGGGGGCATCAAACGACGGGGCGGCGGCCAGCTTCTCCATGTAGCGGCGGATGCGGCCCATCGGGTACTGCACCCCGATCACCCCGGTGGAGGCCACGATCACCTCCTCGGCCCGGCAGCCCACCGCCCGCCCCGTCAGACGAGCCAGCTCGACGGCGTTGGCGGCGCCCTGCGCGCCGGTGGCCACGTTGGAGTTCTTGGAGAGGATCACCACCGCCCTCGCCCGGCCGTCGGCCAGGTGGGCGCGGCTCAGGAGCACGCTCGCCCCCGAGAACCGGCTGCGCGTGAACACCCCGGCGGCGGCGGTCCCCTCCCCGGCGGAGAGGATCATCACGTCGTCGGTGTCGTCCTTGATGCCGATGTTGCCGCGGTGCAGCCCGAACCCGTCGGGAAACTCGATCTCGTTCATTTCTTGCGTCATACAGCAGACCTCAGTCGAAAACGGAGTCGGCCAGGATCATCGAGATGTCCCTGACGGCCACCTCGTCGCCGCTGCCTATCTCCTTCACGCCGTCGTCGAGCATCACGTAGCAGAAGGGGCAGGCCACGGCCACCTCCTCGGCCCCGGTGGCGACGGCTTCCTCGGCCCGGTCGATGTTGACCTTCTTGCCGACATGCTCCTCCATCCACATCTGGGAACCGCCCGCCCCGCAGCAGAAGGAGCGGGTGCCGGAACGGCCCATCTCCACCACCTCGATGCCGCCGATGGAAGCCACCACGCCCCGGGGCGCCATGTAGACGTCGTTGTGGCGGCCCAGGTAGCAGGAGTCATGGTAGGTAACCTTCCGGGACTCCCCCTGCTTGGGCTCGAGCAGACCCATATCCACCAATTCGGCCAGCAGCTGGCTGTGGTGGATCACCTCGTAATCGCCTCCGAACTGCGGATACTCGTTCTTGAGGGTGTTGAAGCAGTGCGGGCACTGGGTAATGACCTTGCGCACCCCCGCCTCCCCGAGGGTCTCGATGTTCTGGATGGCCAGCATCTGGAAGACGAACTCGTTTCCGGACCGGCGGGCCGGATCGCCGGTGCACAGCTCGGCCGGCCCGAGAATGGCGAAGTCGACTCCGGCTTCGCGGAGCAGGCGGGCGGTGGCCACCGTTACTTTCTGGTTGCGGTCGTCGAAGGAACCGGCGCAGCCCACCCAGTACAGGTACTCGGCTCTTTCCGCGTCCTGGCCCAGGATCGGAACGTCGAAGTCCAGCTTGTCGGTCCATTTGGCGCGGTCGGCCTGCCCCATGCCGTACGGATTGGAGGAGTTCTCCATCGACAGGTAGGCCTTGCCCAGCTCTCCGGGGAAATCGGCTTCCATGAGGGCCAGGTAGCGGCGCATGTCGAGGATCTTGTCGAGGATCTCGATATCCACCGGGCAGATTTCGTCGCAGGCCCGACAGGACGTGCAGGCCCACAGCTCCTCCGGGGTGATCCGCTCGAACACGCTGTCCGCCGAGACGGTGATGGCCTGATCGACGGTTACCGGGGCGGTGATCACCGGATCGGCGGTGCGGGCCGCAACCTCCCCCAGCTTAAGCACGATCTCACGGGGGTCGAGGGGCTTGCCGGTGGCGTTGGCCGGGCACACCGAGGTGCAGCGCCCGCACACCGTGCAGGCGTCGGTGTCCAACAGCTGCTTCCACGTGAACTCGCCCACCAGGGAAGCGCCCACCGTCTCGATGTCGTCCGCTTCCATGAGGTTGGGCATCTCCCGCATGGCGCCCCGGGGGCGCTCCCTGGGCGCCAGGAACATATTGGCCGGAGAGGTAACCATGTGGCGCAGCTTGGTGGTGGGCAGCATCACCAGGAAAGCCAGGAACGAGACAATGTGGAGGACCCATATCACCCGGTGGACCGCCACCGCCGAGGACAGCGGCACCAGCTGCGACAGCGGATAACCCACGAACGACCACACCTCGTAGGAGGGCCGCCCCTCCACCGCGATCCGGGCGGCTTCGGTGGCCACGCCGGTCACCCCGATCAGGGCCAGCGTTGCGATGATCCACAGGTCCTCGGGCCGGGTCTTGGACCGCAGGCGCCACGGCCGCTGCCCGTACCTGCGCGCCGCCGCCCAGAACAGACCGCCCAGGAACACCAGCGCCGCCGCGTCGAGGGTGAAGGAATACCCCTGGTAGACGGCGCCCTGGAGGAACTTGAAGCGGGCGGGGAGGAGGTGGTCGATCTCCAGGGTAACGGTGCCCAGGAAGAGCACCACGAAGCCGTAGTAGACCATGGAATGCATGAGGCCGGCCCAGCGGTCGCGCATGAGGGTCTGCATGCGCAGCCCAGCCCCCATGGCGGCCATCCGCTCCTTCCACATCCCGGTTCTCCGGTCGGGGGCGCCCCGCTGCCAGTTCCTGGCCCGCAGGGAGAACAGGTAGAAGGCGAGGAACAGGAACCCGGCCGCCGCCGCGTAGAACATGCCCTTCAGCGGCGAGGGGATGTTCACGAACACCTCGCGGGAGACGGGGCTCTCGGCGTGGCCCGGGAACTGCCCGGCGAACCAGCTGCCCAGGGTGCCTGCCGCCGCCAGCACTCCCAGGGAGACCAGTATCCGGGCGGCGGTGAACTTTCGGCGCATGGAGCTGCCTCCATTGCTGTTTGCGTCGGGCACCGTTGGCGGCCCGATACCGAGTCTAGATGAGTAGTTCCAAGGGACGAGGTTGTGTTTCCGCCGCTCGGACCGCAGCAACACGAGACAAACGAGCACCGCCCCGATTCCCATAAGGCCGAGCAAACGGGTCACCTGCAATCACACCATGTTCATCTATGCATGTGTCCCGGCAGGCGGCAATTATTTTTTTCGCATTTCAGGACGAGGGTATTGTATTTATCATAGGTTTGTGATACCATGTGTGTGCTGACACACAAACACCGCCGCCGGGGTTCCGGAGCGCGCGGCGGTCATATCGGAACCTTGTCTGTTCGGGCGCCGGCGCCCGGCACAGGGCGGCTTGCCCTAACGGTGGATCCGGTGCTGGTGGAGGAGGCGGGGGCGGGTCCCGGCGAAGCCGGGGGCGGTGCGCTGAATTTTCGCGTTCTCGGATAGCAAGGGGTTCTCGGACAGTGAGGGGGTTCTCGGACAGCGGGGCGGGTGAAGAAAAAGGGGCCGGCGGCTGGAAGAGACGGTTCCGGGATGCGCATGGTTGTGGCGGGGTCCGGCGTTTTGGCGTTCGTGGATTCTCCATCCGCCTCCGTGGGGGACCCTGCCCAGGGTTTTGATGTCGATATGTACCAGCTCACCAGGGCAATCACGCACATACCGGATCGGAACCCCCGTCGAGCGGTCCAGGGCCGACAGACGCGACAACCCCCGGCGGGCCGGCACCGCGTAGATCGTCGACCGGGGCATTCCGAGGCGTCCGGCCATCAGATGCGGGCCTTCCCGTTCGGTGAGACGGTCGGCCGCTATCCGGTTCTCGGCTTCGTCCGGCAGGCGGGCGGGGCAGCGCCGCGGACGGGACGGCCGGTCCTCGAGACCGGCTTCGCCTTCGGTCTCGAAGCGGCGCAGCCACCGGTACACAGTCTGGCGGGACACCCCTTGTTGCTTCCGCCGCCGGAGCCGGGGTCCAGCCCCCCTTCTGGACCCGGTCTACCAGCAGCTGGCGTCCGAACGGTGTCAACCGGCTTCTACTACTCTGCCCCACGAGGGCTCCTCGGAATCGCGGATGCTTTTCACCCACGACTCAACCAGGCAGGCCCTCACCAACCAAGCATTTTTTTCCCCCCCGGAGCCGAAAAGCGGGTTCATCCTCGGATGAACCCGCCCCCAAAACTGTCAAACCACGTCCATGGGAAGTACATCAGCGCTGTTGATGATTCTGCCGGCGGCGCGGCGCCCGGTAAACCAAAAGGTGTTAAGAACGTGCGCGGATAGGGAGCCGGAGGTGTCCCGGCGCAAGCAACCGTCGGGTCGTCTGCCCGGTGAGCAGGCGACAGGGTCCTGCGCCCTCCGACGAAACACAGCCCGAACCAACGCCGCGCCCGAAGGAACCCGATGAACATGGGCGGCAGGACCCTGCACCCGCCGACGAAACGGCCAAGGCATCCACTGTCCGTGCCTCCTCCTACCCCGGTCGTCTCAGAGAAAACATCAGCACCGCGAAAACCCGAACCCTTCTCCTCCAACCCTCCTGCGAACCCCCTGGTCAGCCCCATATCACACCTAGACCCCCCGCAAGAACGCGAAAACCCCGCCCCCGCGCCCCGCTTCGCGGGCCCGGCCCCCACCGCCGCCACCATGGATCCGGACGCGTCCGGTCAGTACCCGGCAGGGCCGCGTTCGGAAGATGATCCCTGTCTCGGTCTGCGCCGGCTGCCGACCGGAGGTGCTTTGGCTCCTTCATTATCCGGCATCGGTGCGACAAGGTCAATACCCTTGTAGGCGGATCTGGCAGATTTTTTTGTCATTCCGTGATTTAACGCGCCCTTGATGCAGCTGCCCTGCCCGACGCGGACGGCCCTGCGGGTTCAGCCCTCCCCGGCGGCCGCCTTTCCCAGCTCCTCCGAGCGCCGGGCGGCCGCGGCCACCGCTTCGCCGACCACCGCGGTGAAACCCAGACGATCCATCGCCGCCAGGGCGGCTTCGGTGGTGCCGCCCGGCGAGGCAACCCGGCGGCGCAGCACGGCGGGGCCCTCGTCCGAGGCCTCCATCATCGCCGCCGCCCCTTTGACGGTGAGCACCGCCAGCCGCAGGGCCGTATCCGGGTCCAGGCCCTCGCGGATCCCGGCGTCGGCCATGGCCTCGGCCAGCAGGTAGGCGTAGGCGGGGCCGCTCCCCGACACCGCGGTGACCGCGTCGAGCAGGGATTCCTCTACTTCTTCCACCTCCCCCACCGCCGACAGCACCTCCAGGGCCAGGGCCATGTGCTCATCGGAAGCGCGGGCCCCGGCGGAGCAGGCCGTTATTCCCTCCCCGATCAGGGCCGGGGTGTTGGGCATGGTGCGGACAACCGGAATCCCCGCCAGGGAGCGCTCGTAGACCGATATCGGCACCCCCGCCGCCAGCGCCACCAGCACCTGGTCGGGAGTCATTACTTCGGCCAGCTGCCCCAGGGCCGGAGCTATGTCCTGGGGTTTGACGGCCAGCACCACCGCCTCTTGGCGGTCGACCCCCCGGGCGGGATCGGCCACCGTCCGGCAGCCGGAGGACTTCCGCATCTCGGCCGCCCGCGGGCCGTAGGACTCAATCAGGGTTATCTCTTCGGGCGCCCAGCCGGCCTTGAGCAGCCCGGCCAACAGGGCGCCCCCCATCGACCCCACCCCCATGATCGCGAGGGTGGGGCGGCGGTCTGCGCCCGGGCCGGCGGGGTTCACCGGCCCCGGCCGGCTTGCTCGGCTTTCATACGGGCCTTGTGCTGCCGCAGCCCGTCGATCTGCTCGAACTCGGCTATGTCGGCGATGGAAGGCCAGTCGGCGGCCGCCTCTTCCCAACCTTCCGGACCCTCGCCCAGGCGCTTGCCCACTATGCCGACGAAGATGCGGGCCTTGGCGTCCCCGAAGCCGGGCAGCTTCTTCAGGCGCGCCAGCAGGTCCTTGCCGTCGGCGGCGGTGCGCCATATGGAAGCCGCCTCCCCGCCGTAGTCGTCGGCGATGGCCCGGCAAAGCGCCTGGGTGCGCCGCCCCATCGCTTTGGGGAAACGGTGCAGGGCGGGCGGCCCCCTGAAGACGGCCTCCATCTCCCCCTCGTCGACCGAGGCGATATCGGCTGCGTCGAGCGGCCGCCCCAGCCGCTCCTGGAGGGCGTGGGGCGAGTGGAAGGCCATCTCCATCTTGATCTGTTGATCGAGCAGCATGCCGATCATGAGGGCGAGCGGGCTGGAAGCCAGCAGGCGGTTGGCCTCCTCCGAGTGGGTCCAGGGAAGGGCGTTCGGCATAGAACCTCCTCTCTTCCCCAACGGTAGCCGCCCCGCCGGGGCGCCGTCATGGCAGGCGCGCCGGCGGCGGCGCATCCGGGGTGTGGTTGACTAAGGCGGATGTCTATTTTGCTGGAACCGATCTCCGAAGGCGGCCCTTGGCGCGAGCGCCTCGCCGCCGAGCTCCCCGATATGAGAATCCAGGTGTGGCCGGACGTCGAAGACCCGGACGCGGTCGAGTTCGCCGTCATGTGGCGCCTCAGCGCCGAAGACCTGCACCGATGCCGCAACCTGCGGGCCATCCTGGCGATGACCGCCGGGGTGGAGAAGATAACGGGACCCGGGTACCCGGACGTGCCGGTCGTGCGGCTGTCCGATGAGGCGATGGCCGAGGAGATGGCCGCTTATACGGTGCATTGGGTGATCCATTTCCACCGCAATCTGGACATCTACCTAGAGCAGCAGAAAGACCGGGAATGGCGGCCGATCCGTCCGGCGGAGGCCTGCGGCTTCCCGGTGGGCTTCCTCGGATACGGGATCATGGGCCGGCGGGTGGGAAGGGCGCTCACCGGGCTGGGATATCCGGTCGGCGCCTGGACCCGGACCGGCGGAAACGATCCGGAAATCACCAACTACCGGGGCCGCCGCGGCCTGGAGGAGATGCTGGGGTCCTCGGCGACGGTCGTCAACATCCTCCCCTTGACCGCGGAGACCGCCGGCCTCATGGACGCCGGACGCTTCGCCTGTTTCCGGGAAAACGCCCTTTACATATCGGTCGGGCGCGGCGCGACCACGGTGCAAGCCGACCTGTTGGACGCGCTGAACGGAGGCCCGCTCGGCGCGGCGGTGTTGGACGTGACCGCAATCGAGCCTCTCCCTGCGGACTCCCCCCTGTGGAACCACCCCCGGGTGCGCATCACCCCCCACATGAGCGGGTTCACCAGGGCCCGCACCGCCGCCCCCCTGGTGGCGGAGAACATCCGGCGAATCCGGCGGGGGGAGCAGCCCTTCCCCCTCTTCGATCCGAAGCTGGGCTACTAAGAGTGATCTGCTGATGGACCTGGCGGTAGACCTCCAGGGCGTAACCGTGATGAAAGCCGGGAAACAGTTGATCACGGATATCGACTGGCAGGTGGAGGCGGGCGAGCGCTGGGTGCTGTTCGGACCGAACGGGGCGGGCAAGACCACCCTCCTGCAGGTGGTGTCCACCTACCAGTTCCCGGCGCGAGGCGCCGCCGCCGTACTCGGTGAGCGGATGGGCCGCACCGACGTGCGCCGGCTCCGCCCCCGCATCGGGTATGTGGGGCCGGCCCCGGCCGCCCTGGTGAGGCGTCATCTGCCCTGCCGGGACATCGTGGTTACCGGACTCCGCGCCGCCTTCGTGGACACCCGATGGCATCACTACACCGAGGCGGACTGGGAATTCGCCGATCGTCAGATGGAATTGATGGGGGTGTCCGAGATGGCCGAGCGGGAGTTCGCCACCCTGTCGAACGGTGAGATGAAACGGGTGTTGATCGCCCGCGCCCTGATGGCCCGCCCCGACCTGTTGCTGCTAGACGAGCCGGGCAACGGCCTCGACCTGGGCGCCAGAGAACGCCTTATTGCCTCCCTGTCCGGCATGGCCGAGCGGGAGGAAGACATCACCATGATCCTGGTCACCCACCATGTCGAGGAGATCCCGCCCGGATTCGACCGGATGCTGATCCTGGCGGAAGGAAAAGCAACCGCCGCCGGACCGATCGACCGGGTGCTGACCGGAGATAACCTGACGGCCATCTATGGGATGCCCCTAGCAGTAAAGCTTGACATCGGCCGATACCGGGCAGTCGGCTCGCAGGAGGCGGATGAACAACCATATATCCTACCTGCCACATGACTAACATCCCAGATAAAACGAGCACTGGGGCGATAACCAGCTGCTCCGGTTGCGGCAACTTTGCCTGCCTCTTTTATCCCAAAGAACGTGCGAACTTAGATGATATACATGTGTGATCTGCGCCGGTATCCAACAAAGCACTTACCACAGTAGCATGAGGTATTTCGGTCTGAATTTGTGGTTCTAGACTTCCGCCGGGTAAACACCTACCCCAAGAAGAACCCCTACTATAGGATCATATTGTCCGCTAAGGCAAGGCATAGGAATACCAGCCTAGATCCACAGGACGAGACCTTATCTCCTGGATGGAGAAGAGCCCGTCAGAACAGAGCAGGTTGCCCGCGGTATAGGCATCCACCGCCGTATCGAACACCGCCTCGAGCGCCTCGTTCCGCATCAAAGCCCACTTGCCGGCGTTGCTCCTGATGAGATCCGGAAGAAGAACTTCAAAAGCCGCGTAGTTGCGATCGACGTGATTCTGGACCTGTTCCCGCGTCTCCATCATGCACCTCGGTGTAGTTGCCTGAGCAACACGATTCTAGTACCAGCGGCGAACCCATGCCGAATAGTGTTGCGCCCGTCGGCGGCCCGGCCGCATCCCCGATCCGCCGGCCCTGCCCCGCCCGCCGGGGTTGCCCGACCGGGCGAGCAGGAGGGAGGGCGGGCGGGCCCGGCGCCCGGTCAGACCTTGATGCCCCGGCGGCGCATGTCGGCGATAACCGCCTCGATCCCCTTGCGGTCGATGGTCTTGATCCCCTTGGTGCTGACGGTGAGGTTCACGTAGCGGCGCTGGGAGGGAACCCAGTAGCGTTTCTTCTGGATGTTGGGTATCCATCGGCGGCTGGACCGCTTGTGGGAGAACGAGACCTTCTTCCCGAAAGACGGCTTCTTGCCCGTCACCATACATATTCTGGCCATGTCGAAACCCCTGGCAGTCGGCGGCAGGCGGATTCTAGAGCAGACCGCGGGAAAGCGGAAACCGCCGCCGCAGGATCACCGCCGGAGGGCCGGCCCGACCTGCTAGGTTTCACCCCTGGAAGACCGCAGACCGAAAGGGGAGGCCGACCTATGAAGCCCGTACACCGCAAGCCCACCATCCGAAGGACAGCCGTAACCCTGCTGGTGATAGGCCTCCTGGTCGGACTGCCTGCGGCCGCCTACGCCGCCACCGACCCGGAAACGGCGTTCTCCCTCAATACCTTCGCTTTCCTGGCCTGGGGGGCGCTGGTGATGTGGATGGCCACCGGGTTCACGATGCTCGAAGCCGGAGCGGTGCGCACCAAGAACGCCTCGATGATCTGCCTGAAGAACGTGGGCATCTACTCGATTGCCGGACTGGCCTACTACGTCGTCGGCTACAGCCTCATGTACGTGGACGTCGGGGGCTTCATCGGCACCCTCGGGGGAGCTTTCTACAAGTCGTCGGCGGCCGAAGTAGCCCTGATGAACGGCGAGGCGACCGCCGCGGCGACGGTCAACGTGGTCAAAAACGGATATTCTGTCATGTCGGACTGGTTCTTCCAGATGGTGTTCGTGGCCGCCACCGCCTCGATCGTGTCCGGGGCCATCGCCGAGCGAATCAAGATGGGGGCCTTCTTCGCCTTCACCCTGGTGCTGACGGCAGTCATCTACCCCGTCGTAGGCGCTTGGACCTGGGGCGGGGGCTGGCTGAACGAGATGGGTTTCTCGGACTTCGCCGGCTCGACCATCGTCCACAGCACCGGAGGCTGGGCGGCGCTGGCGGGCGTGTGGATCGTCGGGCCCCGGCTGGGCAAGTTCCGCAAGGACGGCACCATCAAGTCGACCCCCCCCTCCAACGTCATCGTGGTTACCCTGGGCGTCTTCATCCTCTGGATGGGCTGGTTCGGATTCAACGGCGGATCGCAGCTGGCCGTCGGAAGCGCACTCGACGCGACATCGATGGCCGTGGTGCTGGTCAACACAAACCTGGCCGCCGCGGCCGGTTTCCTGGTCGCCCTCGCCGTCTCGCGGCCCATCCTGGGGCGCATGGACCTGTTCGCCGGCCTCAACGGGGCCTTGGCCGGGCTGGTGGCCATCACCGCCGGCCCCACCATGACCGACCACTACTGGGCCATCATCATCGGGGCGGTGGGCAGCGTGATCAGCACCGCCGGAACCAAACTCCTGGAGAAGCTCAAGCTGGACGACGTAGTGGGCGCCATCCCCGTCCACCTGTTCTCCGGAATCTGGGGAACCCTGGCCGTTGCCTTAGCCGTCGGAGCCAACTTCTGGGTTCAGCTGCTCGGCGTGATAGCGGTGGGCGCCTGGGCCTTCGCCGTCTCCTATGTGGTGTGGCGCATCATCGACAAGCTGATGGGAGGCCTGCGGGTGTCCCGCCAAGTCGAACGCCTCGGCCAGGACGCCGGTGAGCTGGGCATCGAAGCCTATCCCGAGTTCGTGCTGATGCCCGAAGAGCTGGGCGAAGAGGACTGAACGCCGGCGGCCGGGGGCGCCGCCCCCGGCCCCGTCCCGGGAACCGCCCTAATAAAGGAACATCGGCTTGCCGGTCAGGGCCCGGATGCGGGGCCGGTAGTTCTCTGCGTCGTAGAAAGCGGCCGCGTCGACCCGGCGGGGCCCCTCGGCCAGTACGGACAGGGGGTTGGCGGTGTAGACGCCTTCCTGCACCGCCGTCATACGCCCCCTGACGCCGGAGAGCACCATCTCCGCCGCCATGGTTCCGAAGTTGAAACCCACCATCAGATCCAGGGCGTCGGGCGGTCCGCTCCGCATCAGGTAACCGATCCGTTGGTTCATGATGTTGAAACCGGTGATCTTCTTGATGAGCGCGCCGGTTACCTCTCCGATGCCGCCCAGCTTGCGGTGGCCGTAGGCGTCGGCCGCCCCGCTCTCCACCCGCTCGCCGCCCAGCAGGGAAGCCCCCTCGGAGACCACCACCACCGCGTAGCGGCTGGGGTTGGCCGCCCGGTCGGACGACACCAGCTCCGCCAGGCGTTCGATGTCGAACGGCGCCTCGGCGATGAGGGTGCGGTCGGCCGAAGCCAGATACCCCGCCGCCAGGCTGGTCGCGCCCGAGTAGCGTCCGAACAGCTCCACCACCGCCACCCGTTCGTGGCTGCCCACCGCGCTGCGGAGGCGGTTGATGAACTTCACCGAGCGGGTGACGGCGGTCGAGAACCCGATGCAGTAGTCGGTGCCCGGCACGTCGTTGTCCATGGTTTTGGGAACCGCCGCCGCCGGCACCCCCTCCTCGTGCATGCGCAGGGCGTAGGAAAGGGTGTCGTCCCCGCCCACCGCAACCAGGGCGTCGAGGCCGAGGTGCTCGACCACCCGCACCGCATGGGCGGTCATGTCGTAGGGCGGCCCGCCCGGCGGGGGCGTGAGGAAGGCGGGCAGGTTGCGCTCCGCCACCCGCCCCGGGTTGGTGCGGCTGGTGTGGAGGATGGTGCCGCCGGCCCGGTCGATGGTGCGCACCGCCGCCCGATCGAGCTCGATCGTGTACTCGGCGGCGGTGCGGGGATCGTCCGGATCGATGTTGAGCACCGAAGCCCACCCCCTCCGCAGCCCCAGCACCGAATGGCCGTCTTCTTCGGCCCGGGCGGTGAAAGCCTTGATGACCGGGTTGAGGCCAGGAACGTCGCCCCCGCCGGTAAGTATCCCTATACGCATCGTCCCTCCATGGATTCAGAGCAACCCCCGCCCCGCGTCGGGGCGCTCCCACTCTCCGAACGCTACCTCATGCAAGTCCCCGGAATCGGCCCGCTGCGCGGTTACCCTGGCCGGAATGAAGCTTCTCAACCTCGACCACGCGGCCATCGCCGTCCGCGATCTGAACCGGGCAATAGACGACTACCAAAGGAGATACCGGGCGGCGCCCGTGTATCGGGAGGCGGTGGAGGACCAGGGAGTGGAGGAAGCCATGATCCCGCTGGGCGGATCCTACGTCCAACTGCTGTCGCCCCTCCGCCCCGGCTCCCCGGTGGACCGGTTCCTGGAGCGGCGGGGGGAGGGCCTCCATCACCTGGCCTACACGGTGGTGGACATCGAAGCGGCGCTGGCGCATCTGAAGGCGGAAGGGGCGCGGCTGGTGGACGAGAAGCCCCGGCCGGGCGGGCGGGGAACCCGGATCGCCTTCGTCCATCCCGAAGGCGGAAACCAAACCCTGATCGAATTGGTCGAATACAGTCATGAACAACGGGGATAACCGCCGGGGCGGGGTCGGGTTCTGCATCGTCGGAGGCGCCGGGCCCTACGAAGCGGCGGCAATCGCCGCGGCCGTGGAGCACGCCCTGGCGGAGGAACGGCGCACCGCTTCCCCTCCCCCCCGCCGCTTCTCCAACTGGATCATGGCGTCTCGGAAGGACCCCTTCGTCCCGCCCAGGGTGCTCATGAACGGGTCGGCCAACGGCGCCGCAAGACCGAGCGCGCCTCCGTTGATCCGATCAGCGCGGTTACAGCCAGGTACACAACTCCCGCCGCCGCCAACCCCACGCAGACGGCGGTAACGGCGGCCCCGAAGCCGGGTATCCGCCCCCCCGCTACGGCATCGGCAGCCAGCTGCCCGGCGTAGGCCCCGGCCGCCGCGCCCGCCGCAGCGCGGAGCACCGCCGGGAGGGCGCCCTCCAGCCCTTCGCCGGTATGCAGCCGCCGCCACAGCAGCCACAGGGTAAGAGCGTGCCCGGTGAGAACGACAGAGGAGGCGGCCGCCACCCCCGGCACCCCGCCCAGGCGGAACCCGACCAGGAAAAGCGGCGCGGCGGGAACCGTCCAGGCGGTACCCACCAACGCCGGAACCCACATCTGGCGGTAGGCATAGAAGCTGCGGGCGGATATCTGCTGGATTCCCCAGGCTGGAATGCTCAGCGAGTACCCGACCAGGGCGGCCGCGGTGATCACCGTTCCCGCCTCGCTGAACTCCCCGTGCTGGAAGGCGGCCCGGACCGCCGGTTGGCTGACCGCAATCATCCCCGCCGCCGCCGCGCCGCCCGCGAACACCACCATGCGGGCCGTCCGGCCCATCAACGCCGCCATCTCGCCCCGGCGGCCTTCTGCAACCAGGCGGGCCAGATACGGATAGGCCGCCACCCCCGCCGCCTGGGCGATGACCCCCACCGGCAGCATGTTCACCCGGCGGGCCAGATTGAGGCTGAAGACGGCCCCGTCGGAGGCGGCGGCCGCCACCACCTTGCCGATCGATTCGTCGAGCACCACGATGGACTGGCCCACCATCAAGGGGACCGCCAGCACCAGATACTGCCGGAAGGCGGAATGACGGAAATCGGGCAGGCCGGCGGTTACCCGCAACCCCGTGCGGCGGGCGCCCCACCACTGGAGGGCCAGGTTGCCGACCAGGGCGCCGCCCACCGCCCCCAGGATGAAGCCGGCGGCGGACGTTTCGCCTGACCAGGCGCCCGCCAGCCCTCCCAGGATGATGCCGGCGTTGTAGATGATCGGCGCCAGAACGGGCACCAGGAAGCGGCCGTGGGCGTACTGCACGGCTGTGAACAACCCGCCGAGTACGAAGAACACCTGGGCGGGCAGCACCATCCTGGTCAGCCTGGTCACCTCGGCCAGCTGGGCGGCGTCCAGCCGATCCCCCGACCCGAACAGCCACCCCACGATCGTCTCCGCCCCCGCCACCGCCGCCCCGGTCAGGACCACGACCAGCACCGCCACCGGACGGAACACGGCGTTGAAGGCCTCCCGGGCCGCGGCCGGGTCATCCGCCGCCAGATAACGGCTGAGGATGGGAATAAAGGTGATGGCCAGAAAACCGCCGGCCAGCAGATAATTCAGGAAATCCGGCAGGATGAAGGCCGCTTCGTAGGCGTCGGCCGCCGGACTGTCCCCCAGCCGGTTGGCAAGCACCACGTTGCGGGCAAAGCCCAGCATCCTGGACAGCAGAATCCCCGCCGCCACCACCCCGGCGGCGCGGGCCATGCCCCCGGCGCCCCCTCCGCTCTTCATCCGGTCCGCTCCGTCCGAGCGGCCCGCAGGTCCTCCAGCACCCGGTCGGGAACCCTCAGATCCCCCCGGCCCACCCCGACGCGCAGGCCGGGTTTGTATTCTCCGTGGAAGTCCGAGCCGCCGGAGGGAAACAGACCGTGGGCGCCCACCGCCCGCGCCAGTTCCCGCCGCATCCGGGGGTCGTATTCGCTGTAGTAGCACTCCACCCCCGCCAGACCGAGGGCCGCCATCCGGCTAAAGAAGGCGGCGTACTCGGCGGCGCGGTCGAGGCCGAGCGTATGGGGGTGGGCGATTACCGGCGCCCCTCCCGACCGGCGGGCCAGCTCGATTGCCTCCTCGGGGCGGAGCAGCCGGCGGGCGGCGTAGGCCGGGGCGCCCGCGCCCAGATACCGGGCGAAGGCGGAGGAAATGTCGGGAACGTACCCCTTGCGCCGCAGCACCTCCGCGAAGTGGGGCCTCCCCACGCTGCCGCCCCCGGCCTGGTGCACCACCTCCTCGTAGCTGATGTCCAAACCCAGGCCGGCCAGCCGCTCGGCCACCACCCGGTTGCGGCGGTCCCTGGAGTCTCGGAACGACGCCAGGCGGTCCTGCAGCGGGCCGGGGCCGGGTTCCAGGAACAACACCACCAGGTGCAGGCCGCCCCGGTCCCATTCGCAGGACAGCTCCACCCCTGGTATCAGCTCGATGCCCCGCCGGTCGGCCTCCTCCCGGGCTTCCTCCACGCCTTCCAGGGTGTCATGGTCGGTCAGGGCCACCGCGGTGAGCCCGGCCTCGGACGCGAGCTCGACCACCTTCGAGGGGGTCTCGCTGCCGTCGGAGGCGGTGGAGTGGACATGAAGGTCAACGGCCATCCGAAGGAAGGCTAACGGCCGAGCCGCACCGGGATAGGAGCGGGCGCGTCAGCGGTCCAGGGAATCTAGATGGGTAGCTCCAAGGTTGCCATGACTAAAAAGATATATAATCATAGTTTAGAGTAATTATAAAGCACATGATAACCAGGATGACAACGAAATGATCCTTTAGCTTGGCCCTCCGGCAATTGGGGCGGTGCTGGTATCCCGTGTGTTCTGCGGTTGGTCGGCGAAAATTAAGCACTCATCCCTTGGAACTACCCGTCTACGGGCGCGGTGGTGTCGGTAGGAATTACGGGGGTGCCGGGGAGGGTGGTGTCGGTCACTGCGGGCGGCGGCGGCTCCGGATCACCGCCGGTGATCAGGTTGCCCACCAGGAACACCCCCGCCGCCAGCACGACGATCAACGACCACAAGACCACCCGCCGCCGCCATTTGACGCGCTGGGCGATCCGCCGCTCGGCCTCCAACCGAGCCCTGCGGCTTTCCTTCTGACGCGCCCGCTTCTCGCTCCCCATATAGGATCAGTCTAGCCGTCCGGATAACTCGTACCGCCCGGACTCCTCGACAGGGGTTGCGGCCGCGGCGCGGTTTAGGATTTCTGCGATGACGAGTTGGTCTGTTTCCGGCCTGGCATCCGAGGTGCGGGCGGGGCGGGTCTCGCCCCGGGAGGTGTTGGACCATCATCTGGAAGCAGCCGGGCGGCTCGACCGCCGGTTGAATGCTTTTGCCGCCCTCGACGCCGCCCCCCGATTGCCCGACGCCCGTTCCGGCGGCGCGCTGGCCGGGGCGCCGATCGCGGTCAAGGACCTGCTGGACCAAGCCGGGCTGGTAACCAGGGCCGGGTCGGCCTTCTACCGCCGCCGGGCGCAGGCTTCGGCCGCCGCCGTGCGCCGGCTGGAAGCAGCCGGGGCGGTGGTCATGGGCCGCACCAACCTGCATGAGTTCGCGTTCGGGTTCTCCTCGGAAAACCCCTGGTTCGGGGCGGTGCGCAACCCGTGGGACACCTCCCTGTCGGCGGGCGGATCATCGGGCGGCTCGGCGGCCGCGGTAGCCGGGCTGACGGCCGCCGCCGCGTTGGGCACCGACACCGGCGGCTCGGTGCGGGTTCCGGCCGCACTCTGCGGCATCATCGGCCTGAAGGTAACCAACGGGCGCATCCCGATGGACGGCGTGTTTCCGCTGGCGCCTTCCCTGGACACGGTGGGGCCGATGACCCGCAGCGTCGAAGACGCCCGCCTTCTCTACCGGGCGATGGCCGACCCGGATCCGCCGGACCGTCCGCCTGCGGCCGGAGCAATCCCGCTCTCGCAGCTGCGGGCCGCGGTTCCCGTTGCCTGGCTGGAAAAGGTTCCCGCCGGCCGCGGCGCCCTGCGGCATTTCAACCGTTTCTGCGACGATCTGGCGGACCTGGGGGCGGCGGTGGAGCGGGTTGCCGCCCCCGAACTGACGCCCGACCGCAACATCTTCACCATCGTGGGCGCCGAAACGGCGCCCATCCACCGGAAGTGGTTGGAACAGGGTTTGCCCTACGGAGGGGATGTGGCCCTGCGCCTGCGGGCCGCCATCCGGGTAACCCATAGCCAACACCGGGCGGCGGAGGGGCGGCGGGCGAGAATGCGGGAGCTGGCGCGGGGGTTGTTCGAGGACTATCACCTGTTGCTCACCCCCACCGTGGGCCACCCCCGCAAGACCATCGGCCTCGACGACATGGACATCGACGGAAGGCCGGTTTTCTACCGCGAGGCGTTGAGCGGATATACCGCCCTGGTAAACCATCTGGGTTGCCCGGCCCTTGCCCTGCCGCTGAACAAACCGGGAATCCCGCCTCCTTCGGTGCAGCTCATCGCTCCCTGGTGGGAGGAGGAGCTGTTGCTGGCAGTGGGCCGCCTGCTCGAGCAAGCCGGGATCGCGGCGGTCCGCAGCCCATTCGAGAACCGGAGCATGTAAGGATCGCGGCAGGGCGCAGCAATACATGACCGCGACGGTTCAGCCGGTTTTGTCGACTATCCAGAGGTCGGCGACGTTGGTGCCGGTGCCGCCGGTGCGCAACAGACCCCCCGCCGCTTCCAGATAGGGGTAGGAGTCGCAGGCTTCCAGGCGCCGAAGGGCCGGACCGGGATGGGCAACCATGCCGCCGTCCACCAATCCGCCGGCGGCGTCGGTGGGACCGTCGATCCCGTCGGTTCCGAAGGCCAGGAAACGGTGCGGGGCGCCGGCGATCTCCAGGGCGGCGGTCAGGGCGGCGTGCTGATTGCGCCCTCCCCGCCCGCTTCCGGTTACTTCCACTGCGGCCTCCCCGACCAGCACCCGGGCCGTTCCTTCGGGGGTGGAGGCCAGGGCGCGCCCAACCGCTTCGGACACCGGACCGTACAGCGGATCCGGGTCCAGTTCTGCCTCGAGGCCCGCCTGTAACAGGCAGCGGACCGCCGCCCCGCCCGCCGTGAAGCAGTCTGCCAGGACCAGCGCCGGGCCCGCCGGCGGCCTTTCCCCGGCGGCCGGGGAACGGTCCGGCTGCCGTATCTGTTCGAGCCGCCGTATCTGTTCGGCCGCCCGCCCGGCCACGCCGAAGCGGTCCAGCAACTCGCCGACGCCCCCGCCCGCGCCGGCGGGAGGGGCCGCCGTCGGGCCGGAGGCCACCACCGCCGGGTCGCGGCCCGCATCGGAGATCACCAGGGTGACCGTCCGGCCCCGGCATCGGGCGGCCAGCCAGCCCCCCTTCACCTGCGACGCCTCCCGGCGCACCCGGTTGATCGCCTCGATGGGGGCACCGGATCGGATCAGCCGGGCGTTCAGATCCCGGATGTCGTCCAGTTCCAAGCCCTCGGCGGGCACTTCCAGCATCGCCGAGCCGCCGCCGGACACCAGACACAGCAACACCTCGTCCGGTGCCGCGCTCTCCGCCAGGGCCAGAGCCGCCCGCCCCGCCCGCACGCTCCTCCGGTCGGGAAGGGGATGGCCCGCCGCCATCCGCTCCGCCCAACCGGGGGCGCCTCCCTCCGCCTCGCCAGAAACGATCAAGCCCCTGGATATCAACGGCCCCAGGGCCTGGCCGGCCCCCCGGCTCATACCGACGGCGGCCTTCCCGAAGGCCAGCACCACTGCCCTCTCCGCCGGAACGAACACCCCGCCCGCCCGGATCCCGCCTTCGCCGCCGGCCAGCGCCCGGCGCACCAGCCGGGCCGGCGCAACCGCCTCCAACGCCGCGTCCGCCGCCGACAGCAGCCGCCCCGCCGCATCGGGATCGGCCGGCCGGAGATGCTCCAGCTGCCCTGCGGCAAGGCCCATCTAGGGGGTGATCCTTTTGAAGGCCTCCGCCGCCGCCAGACCGGCGGCCGCGCCGGCCGCCGCCGCCCGGTCGTGCATCTCGGCCCGGAACGCCTCGGTGGCTTCCTCCGACCGGCCTGCCCCGTCCATGGTGGTAACCGCCTGACTGGAGTGGGCCAGGAGGGCCTCTACCTTGCGGTCCACGAAGCCCGCAACGTCCTCGCAGTGATCGGGCCGGTCCGCCGCCCACAGCAACAGAGCGCCCGGCCGGTGATGGTCGACCCCCTGCCCCAGCTGCTCGGGAAAGAAGAGATGATCCCGCGCCGCCACCACCCCGTCCACCGCCGCCCACCCGGCGGCGCGGTGGTCGGGATGCAGCATGTAGCGCCGCCAGGGGTCGTGGGACAGCACCGCGTCGGGCCGGCGGCGGCGGATCCACCCGCATATCTCTGCCCGCAGCGCCATCGTGTATTCCAGCTCGCCGTCCGCATAGCCGAGGTTGACCGTCTCGGCCACCCCCAGCGCCTCGGCCGCCCGGCGCTGTTCCTCCGCCCTCTTCACCGCCAGCCCGCCGGGCGAGGCGGCCGGATCCCAGGCGCCTTTCGATCCGTCGGTGAGCACCAGCAGGGTGATCCGGGCGCCTCCCGCCGCCCACTTGGCGAGGGCGGCGCCCGCCCCGAACTCGGCGTCGTCGGGGTGGGCCCCGACGGCCAGCACCCGGCGCGGCGGATCCAGGTCGAGGGTGTTTCGGTCCGGCTCGGTGCGGTAATCGACCACACCGGCGAGCTTACGCGCGGCAACAACTCCGATGAAAACCGTGTTCCCCCCGCGCCGCCCGCCGATGCTATAGGATTGACGGCAGCGAACGTAGGAGGTCTGGGTAGATGTATCCATCTGCTTTCGACTACTCGGCTCCGCGAACCCTCGACGAGGCCCTCGCGATCCTCGGGGAGGCAGGCGCCGAAGGTCGGGTTCTAGCCGGAGGCCAGAGCCTCATTCCCATGATGAAACTCGGGCTGGCAGCGCCCGGTCATCTGATAGACATCAACGGCTTGTCCGAGCTGTCTTATATACGCGAATCCAACGGCTACCTGGCCGTCGGCGCCCTCGCCCGGCACGCCGACGCCGCCGCCTCTGATCTCGTGAAGAACGCCAACGGAACGATGGCGGCTGCGGCGCCGTGGGTTTCCGACCCCCTGGTGCGCAACCGGGGCACCCTGTGCGGCTCGGTGGCCCACTGTGACCCCGAAGGCGACTGGAACTCGGTCATGCTGGCAGTGGGCGCCTCGGTGGTGGTCCGGTCGGCGGCCCGGAAGAGGAGGGACAGGGAGCGGGTAATCCCGATTTCCGACTTCTTGGCGGGCCCCTTCACCAATTCGCTGCGGCCGGGCGAGCTGGTCGCCGAAGTGAGGGTGCCCAAGCACAAAAACGCCTCCGGCGGGACCTATCTCAAGCTGGAGCGCAAGATCGGCGACTACGCCACCGTAGGAGTGGCAACCCACCTGGTCCTCGACGGAGCGGGCAAGGTGGCCGAGGCGGGGCTGGCCCTTACCTCGGTCCATCATCACAACCTGAAGGTGACCGAAGCCGAGGCGATGATGGCGGGGCAGACGCCCGGCCCGGAGCTGTTCGCCGAGGCCGCCGAAACAGCGGCCCGGAGCTGCGAACCCGAAAGCGACGTGCGGGGCCCGGCCGCCTACAAGCGGGCGGTAGTGGCCGAATACACCCGGCGCGGGTTCGCGGCGGCATTGTCACAGGCGAGAGGGGAAAGCTGATGCAGATTACCGTCACCATCAACGGAACCAGCGAGACCAGAGACGTCGAACCCCGCCGCCTGCTGGTCGATTTCATCCGCACCGACCTCGGCATGACCGGCACCCACATCGGCTGCGACACCACTTCGTGCGGGGCCTGCACGGTGTTGCTGGACGGCCGGTCGGTCAAGTCCTGCACCGTGTTCGCCGTCCAGGCGGACGGACGGGAGGTAACCACCGTGGAGGGCCTCGCACAGAACGGGGAACTCCATCCCGTCCAGGCGGCGTTCAAGCAGCACCACGGCTTGCAGTGCGGTTTCTGCACTCCGGGCATGATGCTGGTGGGCGCCTCGCTCCTCGAGAGCAACCCGAACCCCACCGACGAAGAAGTCCGATGGGCGATATCCGGCAACATCTGCCGGTGCACGGGATACATGAACATCGTGGCGGCCATCCAGGCGGCCGGGGGAGAAGGGAGCTGACATGACCACAGTTCACGAGCCTCGCACCAGCCCGGAGGTAGGCGGGATAGGCCACTCCGTCCTCCGCAAGGAAGACGACCGTTTCATCCGGGGAGCGGGCAACTATCTCGACGACCTGACCCTCCCCGGCATGCTCCACATGGCGATCCTGCGGTCGCCGGTGGCCCACGCCCGCATCAACTCCATTGACTCCTCGGCGGCCACCGCCCTGGACGGGGTGCTGGCGGTAATCACCGGCGAGGCGCTGGCCGCCCACAACCTGGCCTGGATGCCGACCCTTTCGGGGGACACCCAGGCGGTGCTGGCCACCGACAAGGTGCGTTTCCAGGGCCAGGAGGTGGCGGCGGTCATCGCCGTCGACCCCTACACCGCCGCCGACGGGGTGAGGCGGATCGCGGTCGACTACGAGGAGCTGGAGGCGATCACCTCGCCCCAGCAGTCGCTGTCGACCGACACCCTCATCCGGGACGACAAGGAAGACCAGACCGACAACGTGGCCTACACGTGGGAGGCGGGCGACCGGGACGCCGCCGACGCCGCCTTCGCCTCGGCCGCCAGGGTGATCAGCCTCGACACGCACTACCCGAGGTCGCATCCGGCGCCCTTGGAGACCTGCGGGGTGGTGGCGGACGTGAACTCGATCACCGGTCAGGCCACCATCTACATGACCAGCCAGGCGCCGCACGCCATCAGGACGGTGTTCGCGCTGGTGGCGGGGCTGCCGGAGGAAAAGATCCGGATCGTCACCTGCGACATCGGCGGCGGGTTCGGCAACAAGGTGCCCGTATATCCGGGTTACGTGGTGGCCACGGCCGCCTCGCTCCTCATCGGCAAGCCGGTCAAGTGGATCGAGAGCCGCACCGAGAACCTGATCTCCACCGGGTTCGCCCGTGACTTTCACATGCACGCCGAGCTGGCGCTGGACGGGGGCAATCGGATAACCGCCATGCGGGCGGGCATCCTCTCCGACCAGGGGGCGTTCTTCTCCGACGCCCAGCCCTCCAAGTTCAAGGCGGGCCTGTTCCACATCTGCACGGGCAGCTACGACTTCCCGGCGGCCCATGTGACCGCCAAAGGCGCGTACACCAACAAGGCCCCCGGCGGGGTGGCCTACCGGTGCTCCTTCCGTGTAACCGAGGCCTCCTACCTGATCGAGCGGCTGGTCGACAACGCCGCCCACGAGACGGGCATGGATCCGGCCGACTTCCGGGCGCTCAACTTTATCCGGGCCGACCAGTTCCCGTACCTGTCGCCCACCGGGTTCGTGTACGACTCGGGCGACTACCACGGGGCGATGGACAAGGCCAAGGAGATCATCGACTACGAAGGGTGGCGCGCCCGCCAGGCGGAGCAGAACGCCGACCCCGGCGCCGACAAGCTGATCGGCGTAGGGATCGCCTCCTTCACCGAGGTGGTGGGGGCGGGCAACTCCCGGGAGTACGACATCCTGGGGCTGAAGATGTTCGACTCCGCCGAGCTGCGGGTCCATCCGACCGGCAAGGCCATCCTGAAGCTGGGCGTCCAGACCCAGGGGCAGGGCCACGAGACCACCTTCGCCCAGATCGTGGCGGAGGAGCTGGGGATTCCCTATTCGGACATCAAGGTCCAGTACGGCGACACCGACAACACCCCCTACGGGCTCGGCACCTACGCCTCGCGTTCCACCCCGGTGGGCGGGGCGGCCACGGCGATGGTCTCGCGCAAGCTGAGGGCCAAGGCCCAGAAGTTGGCCGCCCACCTGCTCGAGGCCGCCGAGGAGGACCTGGAGTGGGAACCCGGCCGCTTCACGGTGCGCGGCACCGACCAGAGCGTCACCATCCAGGACGCCGCCTTCGCCGCCTACACCAACCATCCCGAGGGGATGGAGGCGGGCCTCGAAGGCGTCACCTACTACGACCCGCCCAACATGACGTACCCCTTCGGGACCTACATCGTGGTGGTGGAGGTGGACACCGGCGACGGCACGTGGAAGGTGCTGGACATGGCGGCGGTGGACGACTGCGGGGTCCGCATCAACCCGATGATCGTGGAAGGCCAGATCACCGGCGGGCTGACCGAGGGGTTCGCCAAGGCCAATATGCAGTGGATCACCTTCGACGACGACGGCAACTGCATCGGGTCCAACTTCATGGACTACCTGGTGCCGACTGCCTGGGAGACCCCCCGCTACAAGCTGGGGGAGACCGTAACCCCCTCGCCCCACCATCCGATCGGGGCCAAGGGTGTGGGCGAGTCGGCCACGGTGGGCTCTCCGGCCGCCTTCACCAATGCGGTGGTGGACGCGCTCTGGTCGCGGGGCGTTTCCAATATCGACATGCCGGTTCTCCCGCACCGGGTGTGGGGCGCCCTCAACGGGGTGGAAGTAAGCCCCTGACCCCGGCGGGGCTTCCGCGCCGTGTGGGGTTCAGGAGCGAAGGCCGATGAGCCTGCTGACCGAGGCGGCCCGTCTCCAAGAGGCGGGCAGGCCGTTCGCGTTGGCCACCGTCACCTGGGTGCGGGGGCCTTCGTCGGGCAAGGGCGGTTCGAAGGCGATCATCCACCCCGACGGCAGGGTGGAGGGTTGGCTGGGGGGTGCCTGCGCCGCCCCCACGGTGGTCCGCCATGCGCTGGAGGCGCTGGGCGACGGGGCCGCCCGGGTGCTGATGCTGGGCGAGGACGACTACCGTCAGGAGGTCGCCAAGGTGGCGATGGCCTGCGACAGCGAAGGCGCCATGGAGGTGTTCGTGGAACCGATCCTCCCCGCCCCCCACCTGATGGTCGTCGGCGGCTCACCGATGACCGAGACCCTGCGGCGGCTGGCCGAGGCGGTCGGCTGGCGGGTCGAAACCGTTTCCGCGCTCGGCGGCATCGGCCGGGCCGGCGACCGCTCCTACATCGTGGTGGCCACGCAGGGCCACTTCGACGAACCCGCCCTGGAGTCGGCCCTGGCCACCCCCGCGTCCTACGTAGGATTGGTGGCCTCCGAGAAGCGGGCCTCGTCGGTGGTTTCCTGGTTGCGGGAGCGGGGGGCGACGGACGAGGCCCTGGCCAGGGTGCACGCCCCCGCCGGGATCGACCTGGGGTCCACGACCCATGAGGAGATAGCGGTCTCGGTGCTGGCCGAGCTGGTGGCTTTCAAGGCGGCGGGGGCGGGCAAGCAGGTCGTCCGGGTGGATCTCCCGGCTCAGGCGGTCGACCCGGTGTGCGGCATGTCGGTGGACATCGCCTCGGCCCGCTTCGTCAGCGAAAGCAACCGCGAGCCGGTCTACTTCTGCGCGGCCGGCTGCCAACGCGCCTTCGAATCGGACCCGGCGGCCTACCCGCTTTCATAGGCGGCCGCCGGGCGGACTCCGCCGCCGGGGCGGGGCTTCAGGCCGACTGCGGAGTGATTGCCGGCAGCCGGCGGCGCTCGACGACGATGCGGTCTTCGTTCTGCCGGGCCTGCGCCAGGTCGTAGGCGGCCTGCCGCCGCAGCCAGAACTCCGCACTGGACCATCCCGCCTTCTCGAACCGGATGGCCATCTCAGGGGAGACAGCCGCCCGCCCGTTCAGCACCCGCGACAGGGTATGCCGCGCAACGCCGAGTATGTCCGCCGCTCCGGTGACGCTCAGCTCAAGGGGAACCAAGCAGTTCTCCTTGATGCTGAGGCCCGGATGCGAAGGTGCCTTCATCATCGTTCACCTCCTTCTTCTTCCCCCTTAGTGGTAGTCGATCAGATCAACTTCATAGGCATCTCCACCTTCGAACCGAAAGACCATCCGCCAGTTGGCGGAAAGCTTTATACTCCAATATCCTTCCATCTTCCTTTCAGGGAGTGTAATCGATACCTGGGTAGGTCCATATCCGTAATACGTCGGGCAGAGTCAAGGTCTGACAAGGCAACACGTATTCGTTTTGCCTGATCAGAGGGTACTTTGCTGTATTGATTACGCTTATAGGCCTTCTTGAGTCCTGCGTGTTGAAATGTGATGATCACCTCATCCTCCTTGGCGATTACCATCGGTCCTCGGGGCGAACAATTGTTCGCAACCCCAATACTTGTACTAACTGTAACGCGTATCGGTACGCGTGTCAAGCCAAACCTCTCATGCTCGGACCGGATGCTCGTGAGTTACTCGCCGTCTGGCCAGCGCGTCTGGCAACATGGATGGTGAGGCTGTCGTCTCGGGTCACCTGGCTGGCTGATGTGATATCCAGGGAGGTTGTCCCTGTTTGGGAAAGTGAGGCCCGTGTGTCCCCGCGGGCCACAGGAACCGGCAGGGCATCGCCGTCTGGCGGTCACTGCGGGCAGGTTTACTCGGCCGCGACCATAGGGTGGCCTTCGATCCGGGCGATGGCCCGACCGTTCGCGACCACCTCACGGGTCAAGCCCTCGATACGGTCCTCCATCCGATCGAACCGCTCGTCGAGCTTGGCTTCAAACCGGTCGAACCGCTCGTCAACCCTGGCTTCCATCCGATCGAACCGCTCGTCGGTCTTAGCTTCAAACCGAACGAAGCGTTCATCGGCCCGCCTCTCCTTGCGCGCCATATAGCGCCAGAGGAACCCGCCGATCCCGACGTTTACCATGATGTTTATCCATTCAGGGAACATATCGGTACCCATTTTACAACAAATGCCTGCGGTCGGGAACCCCCTTGTTGCAGATTTTTTTGCCGTTCTCAGAACCCGGCCGCCCGGGGAGGCCGGGCCGCAGTTCACTCGATGATGCCTCGGCCGGCCAGCACGTCTTCCAGCGTGGACGGCGGGGCCGGGTAGTCGGGCCACTCGGCCAGCTGGATCAGCGCCCCGTGGGCGGTGGACGGATGGATGAAGCACTCGCTCCAGCCCCCCGGTTCCACATGCAGCCCGACCACCTTCAGCCCGGCTTCCTCCGCCCGGCGGGCCGCTTCCGCCGCCGACGACACCTTGAAGGTCAAATGGTGGACGCCCTCGCCCCTCGACCGCAGGAACCGCCATAGGAAGGAGTCATCCTCGATGGGGGCCAGAACCTCGATCCGGTTCCCGTCCGGCAATCGGAACTGCACCCACCTGAACCCCCCGGCACGGTTGTCGCCTCCCTTCTCGAAGACGCCGCCCAACCATTCGAATAACCGGGCGGATTCGGCCAGATCATGGACCCCGAAGGCCACATGATCGAAACGCTCGATGAGGTCGCTCAACGGCTCGAGGTGTTCGGGGGCATCGTTCATACGGGCATCACCCTACCGGTTCGCCGCTATTGGAAGAAAGATGGGCTTCGAGCCACGCCCCCCGGGGGTGGCGCACCGCCGCTTCGAGGTCCGCGGGCCGGTCGATGTCGAGCGCGAACCCCAGTGATCCGAGCACCGCGGGGGGCGGGCCTGCGTACAGGTGCCGGTGAAAGCTGGCCGGTCCGTACGAGAACCGGAAGGGGCCGCGCCCGCCCAGGGCCGAAGTTCCCCCGTCGTAGGAAGGCGCCAGCACACGGCGGCCCGATCCGAGCAGGTCCAGCACCGCCCCTACCTCCTCCGGGATCAGACACGGCAGGTCGGCGTGGAGGATCAGCCAGGGCCGCCCGGCGGCATGGAGCACCGCGGCGTGGGCGGCTCCGTCCAGTCCTCCGCCGGGAGGTTCGGCCACGGCCTCATAGCCTTCGGCCTCGGCCCACTGCCTTACCTCCGGCGCCGAGGTCACTATCGAAGGCGCCGCCCCCGCCTCGGCCGCCGCCGCGGCGGTATGGGAGGCCAGGGCCCGAGCAAGCGCCCTCCGCCCCGCCGGGTCGACGGCGCCCGACAAGCGCCGGAAGGCGTCCCGAAACGAGCGGACAGGCAGGGCTGCGAGCGGATTCTCAATCGCCGTCATCCCTTCCTATACCCCGGGTTTCATGCGTTGATCGGCAGGTCGATGACCACGGACGGCGACGCAACATCTCCGTAGGAACCTCCATCCGCCGTGATGCTACTCCCTCTCCTCCAACGAGAAGCGGCCCTCTGGCCCGGGTTTTGGGCGTTGGCGAATCTGATGCAGGCCGGGCGCTTCGCCTGTTGCAAACGCTGCTTCGACCCGCACATCCGGAAGTGTCCGAACGGACGCGATAATGCCGCGATAAAATAGGGGCTATAGCGGCGGCGGCCCGCTCGGGGCCGTATCCCGGAGGCGCAACAAGGAGGTTTGACATGGGACGGCTCGATGACAAGGTGGCGGTGGTCACCGGTTCCTCACGCGGTCTCGGGGAAGGGATCGCCCGCCGGTTGGCCGCCGAGGGCGCCGCCGTGGTGTGCGCCGACCTGCTCGACGCCTCCGGGGTGGCTTCCTCGTTGCCCGCCGCGCCCTCCGGAGCCTCGCCGAAGGCGGTTCACCTCGACGTAACCGACCGCGCCATGGTCGAGGAGACGATGCGCTCGGTAGCCGGCGAGTACGGCCGCATCGACATTCTCGCCAACAACGCCGGGGTCGCTCAACCGATCGCTGAAATAATCGACACGCCCGACGACGTGATCGACAAGGTGTTCGCGGTCAACGTCAGGGGGGTCATCAACTGCTCGCGGGCCGCCGCCCATATTATGAAGGAGAACATGTGGGGCCGGATCATCAACACCGCCTCGCAGACCGGCAAGGTGGCCTGGCCGGGGTGGGGCATCTATTCGGTTTCCAAGTTCGCGGTGGTGGGCCTCACCCAGGTGATGGCGCTGGAGATGGCCCCCTACAACGTAACCGTGAACGCCATCTGCCCCGGCACGATGCTCACCGATATGACCCGGACCGGGTTCGGGATGGCGGCCGAGATGCAAGCACGACCCCGGGACGAGGTGTTGGGCGAGCACATCGAGACCATCCCGATGAAGCGTCTGGGCACCGCGGAGGACATCGGGGCGATGGCCGCCTTCCTCGCCTCCGACGACGCGAAGTTCACCACCGGGGCGAGCCTGAACCTGACCGGAGGCGAGCAGGTCTTCTTCTGAGCGAAACATCCGGGCGGTTCATGATGGGCGGCCGCCGGCCGAGGCGGCGCACCGGAGGAGGCGGCCCGTGAGGATGCGCGCCGCCGTCTACCGCGGCGCCCGCGACATCAGGATCGAGGACATCGAGGTTCCCGAACCGGGTCCCGGTGAGCTGTTGCTGGAGGTTCACGCGGCGGGCGTCTGCGGCACCGACGCTTCGGAGTGGGACCACGGCCCGATGATGTTCCCCCTGTCGGAGCGCAACGAGCACTCCGGGCACGCCGGTCCGATGATCCCCGGCCACGAGTTCGGGGGCAGGGTGGCGGGGCGCGGCCCCGGCGTGGAAGGTTTCCCCGACGGGGCCCTGGCGGCGAGCGGGGCCGGGGTGTCGTGCGGGTCCTGCGGAGCCTGTTGCGCCGCCCTCACCAACTTCTGCGAGCGCTATTTCACGGTGGGGCTGCAGCGCCACGGGGCCTTGGCGCAGTACGTCGCCGTTCCCGCCGCAGTCTGCCTGGAGGTGGGCGGTTTGGGCCTCGACGACGACGGCGCCGCCCTGGTCCAGCCGATGTCGATCGCCCTTCATTCACTGCGCCAGGGCAACCCGGCGCCCGGCGACCGGGCGGCGGTGATCGGGGTGGGGGGAGTGGGGGCTTTTCTGGTGTACGCGGCGGCGCAGGCGGGCGCCCGGGTGCTGGCCGCCGATCTCGACCCGGCCCGGTTGGCCGTCGCCGAGGCGCTGGGGGCGGAGGTCACGGTGGCCGTCGACCGAGATGAACCCCTGGCGGCGCAGATAGCCGACGCGATGGGCGGTCCGGCGTCGGCGGTCTACGAAGTTACCGGGTCACCCCCCGTGTTGGCGGCCGCCCTGGAGCTGGCGGGGCCGCGGGGCCGGGTGGTGGCGGTCGGCCTCGGCGCCGGACCCGTCCCGGTCGACGTGCGCACCCTCACCCTGCGGGAGCTGGCCCTGGTGGGAACCAACGCCCATGTCTTTGCGGCCGACTTCGCGGACGCCGCCCGGCTGGTCGCCTCCCGCCCCGGAGGCTGGTCCGACGCCGCGCCCACGGCCCTGCCGCTGGAACTGCTCGTCTCCGAGGGCCTCGAGCCCATGGCCGCCGGGCGCCCGGAGCGGATCAAGACCCTGGTCGACCCGTGGGCCGACGGGCCCCGCCCCGCGTCGGGCGGGCTTCGGTAGAATCGACCCCGCATCCACCCGCGACCGAAGGGCATCCTGATGGGTACAACGGGCCAGACCGAACCGCCGCCCGAGTTCCCGGTCGCCACCACGCCCGCGCCGGGGCTGATGGCCGTGGATTGGGAGCAGCGGATCGACTTCGACCGGTTGCGCAAATACCGGCTCGGCCGGGCCCGCCAAGCCTTGGAGGAGTCGGATCTGGGGGCGTTGCTCGTGTTCGACACGGCCAACATCCGCTACCTGACCGCCACCCACATCGGTTATTGGGCCTTCAACAAGATGGAGCGCTGGGCGCTGCTGACCCGGACCGGCGAGCCTTGGATATGGGACTTCGGTTCGGCGGCGCGCGTCCACAAGCTGCAGGCGCCCTGGCTCATCCCCGACCACTCGGTGGGGGGCAACACCGGCCTGGCCGGCTCCATCGGCCCCGAGACCGGACTGGTGGCCAGAGCCGTCCGGGAAATACAGGATGTCCTGCGCGACGAGGGGGCGGACGGTATGCCCCTGGGAGTGGATATGGCGGAGGCGGAAATGTTCCTGGAGCTGGGCCGGGCCGGGATCGAGGTGCGCAACGGCCAGCAGACCATGCTGGCGGCCCGCGAGATAAAGAGCAACGACGAGATAACCCTGCTCACCCAGGCGTCGGCCATGGTGGACGGCGTCTACCAGGACATCTTCGAAGCCCTGAAGCCGGGGGTGCGTGAGTCTGACATCGTGGCCCTCGCCAACAAGCGCCTGTACGAGATGGGCTCGGAGCAAGTGGAAGCGGTCAACTCCATCGCCGGGGAGCGATGCAGTCCGCATCCCCATGTGTTCTCCGACCGCCTGATCCGGCCCGGAGACACCGCCTACTTCGACATCATCCAGGCCCACAACGGCTACCGGACCTGCTACTACCGCACCTTCGTAGTGGGCCGGGCCACCCAGGTGCAGCGCGACGCCTACAAGCAGGCCCGGGAGTGGATCGACGCCGCCATCGCCCTGGTCAAACCGGGCGTCTCCACCGACGAGATAGCCCGGGTGTGGCCGGAAGCCCAGGAGATCGGATTCCCCGACGAGATGGAGGCCTTCGGGCTGGAGTTCGGCCACGGGGTGGGGCTGTCGGTCCACGAGCGGCCGGTCATCAGCCGGCTCAACTCTCTCGACACTCCCATCGAGCTGAAGGAGGGCATGTTCTTCGCGCTGGAGACCTTCTGCCCCGCCGCCGACGGGCGCTCTGCCGCCCGGATCGAGGAGCAGGTGGTGTGCACGGCGGAAGGGCCCAAGGTGGTTACCCTCTTCCCCGCCCAAGAGCTGATGGTCGCCAATGAGTACTGAGCCGGCCGCCGCCGGTGAGCTGCGGGTCGGCTTCATCGGGCTGGGCCTGATGGGGTCCCGGATGGCGGCCAACATCGCCGCCGCCGGCTTCCCCCTCACGGTGTGGAACCGGACCGTCTCGAAGGCGGAGGCCTTGGCCGAGGAGACCGGCGCCGAGATCGCGCCGTCGGCGGCGGCGCTGGCCGGGTCGGTCGACGTCCTCATCACCATGGTGGCCGACGGTTCGGTCCTGACCGACCTGTACACGGGGGCGGGGCGCATCTGCGGGTCGCTCCGGGCCGGGGCGGTCTGCGTCGACATGAGCACGGTCGGCCCGGACGAATCGCGGCGGACGGCGGCGGCAGTGGAAGCGGCGGGTGGATGGTTCGTGGACGCCCCGGTCTCGGGCAGCACCGCGCTGGCCGCCGCCGGAACCCTCACCATCATGGCCGGCGGGCGGGCCGAGGACATCGAGGTGCTGCGGCCGATCCTGGAGGCCATGGGGTCGCGGCTCTACCACATGGGCCCGGTCGGCGCGGGGGTGACCGTCAAGCTGGCGGTCAACTCGATCGTCTACGGCCTCGGGCAGGCGGTGGCGGAGGCCCTGGTGATGGCCGAAGCGGCCGGCCTCGGGCGCGAGCAGGTCTACGAGGTGTTCGCCAACAGCGCCGTCGCGGCCCCCTTCGTCCACTACCGCCGGGAGGCCTTCTTGTCGCCGGACGAGGTCCCCGCCGCCTTCCGGATGGTCCTCGCCAAGAAGGATCTCGATCTTGCTCTCTCCCTGGCGGAGTCGGCGGGAGCCTCCATGCCGCAGGCCGGAGTAAACCGTTCGGAGCTGGTAAAGGCCATAGAGGCGGGGTTCGGAGACGCTGATATGTCGGCGGTCGCAGAGTACCTGCGCGCCGCCGGGGAATAGCAGCGGCGCTGCGGTATTGCCCGCGGCGCCCTGTCGTCGCTAGCATTGCCGGCAGTTAGTTGGAAATCCAGACTATCCGACGGAAAGGAACGACATGCGAGGCAGAAAGAAATGGGCGTCGTTGCTCGCCCTGTTGGCTCTGACGATGGCGGCGGCGAGCTGCGCAAGCGAGGACGACGGTTCCACCGAGGGCGGCACCATTGTCGCCTTCATTCCCACCATCACCAACACCTATATCGCCGAATGGGAAAGAGGCGCCAAAGAAGCGGCGGCCGACCTGGGGTACAACCTGGTGACGCTGCAGAATCAGTTTGATCAGGCCGAGCAGGACACCCAGGTGCAGCAACAGCTCGGCGCGGGCGACGAAAGCGTGGTGGCGTACGCCTGGTGGCCGTCGGACAACGAAGCCGGGGTGGCTTCACTGCGGGCGCTGTCGGAGACCGGGGTGCCGGTCATCCAGACCAACCAGCTGCCTTTCGCCGGTTCCGAGAACTATGTGGTCGGGTATGCGGGCGTGGACGACAGGCTCAACGGCCGGGTGGCGGCGGAGCTGGTGGTAGAGGCCAGAGACCACATGCGCGCCAACGGCAAGGACCTCAGCGGCTCCGGCGGCCACGCCATCGTGATCGGGTTCGTAGCCGGCTATCAGGCGGGCATCGATCGCTCGGGGGCCGCTCTTCCCATCTTGGCCAGGGCCGGGATCGCGGTGCTCGGCGAAGTCGACGTCGGGTTCGGCCCGGCAGAGGGGTACGAGGGGTCGAAGCAGCTGATCGCGGCTCACCGCAACCAGGGCATCGACTTGGTGTACGCCCACAACTCGGCCTTGGCCGAAGGGGTCATCCAGGCTCTGGAGGAAGAGGGGTACCACCCGGGCGACGACGTCATGGTGGTAGGAGGCACCTGTCATGGGAACCTCGACCACCTGCTCGACGGGTCCGAGTACGCCACCGGCCTGCAAGCCGCCTTCCTGGAGGGCGTCTTCAGCATCAACACCCTCCACGAGTACCTGAGCACCGGCTCGCTGGAGAAGTTCAACAACTTCATCCCGAACCCGGCGGTGCGCAGCCCCGTCTACACCTCGGTCAACCAGATCGAGACCGTTACGGTCGAAGGGCGCAGCGTCGCCGAGCTCTGCGTCTACTGATCTCCCTTCGGGCCGGAGGGGCGGCGGTTTCCTGCAAGCGCCGCCCCTCCCCCGGCCCTTCCCGGATTATCGGCGGCGCCGGGCCGCGGACTGCCAAGAATCGGAGGTGTAAAGGGTGATGCGGAGGGGCGGATGACAGGCGCCGGGGCATGACGGCCGCCAACTTCTTCCACGTGGGCATTCTGGTTCCCGACCTGGAAGAGGGAATGGAGCGGTTCGCCGAGGTGCTGGGCCTCGCCTTCAAGACGCCCGCCGTTGCCCATGTGGACCGCTTCGAGCAGAAGTCGCGGGTGGAGGAGCTCGACCTCCGCATCACCTGGTCCGTCGAGGGGCCTCCCTACCTGGAACTGCTCGAATCCCAGGACAACGACGGCCTGTACGGGCGGGCGCAGGAAGGAATGCATCACATCGGCCTCTGGGAGCCGGACCCCGAAGCTCTCATGGAGCGCCTGACGGGCCTCGGTCTCAGGAACGAGGGCGTCCAGTACACCCCGGACGACCGGATACTGGCGGCCTACACGGCACCGCACGAGCTGTACGGAACGCGCCTCGAGTTCATCGAAGAAGGCCGCCGCGCCGGCATGGAAGCATGGTTGGCCGGGGAGGAATGGCTGGACTGAATCACCGGAGGCGGAAAAGGAGGCCTCATCGCTTCGCCTGAGTCCGCTCGACCGTACGATCTCACCGCGGCCCACTTCACCATCGCGGGCTCGCCGGTGGGCGCCGGGTACGGAACCGCATCCCCGTGGCCGTTCGAGACCAGGGTGGCGGCGGCCGCCGCGGCCGGGTACACGTCGATCGGCATGGGCGAGGCGGACTACACCGCCATGCGGGGGGGCGGCGCCGCCGACGAGGACCTGTTGGAGGTACTCGAACGCAAGGGGGTGCAGGTGGCGGAGATCGAGTTCATGTTCGATTGGATGCACGACGACGAGCAGGCCCGGGTTCCGGCCGCCATCGCCGAGAACCTTTTCCATATGGCGGAGGTCTTCCGCCCCCACCACGTCAACCTGGGCGATGTGCGGTTTCCCCCCGGCCTCCCGCCCGCCCTGGCAGCCGACCGCTTCGCCGCGGTGTGCGACCGTTTGGCGCCGTTCGGCGTCAAGGCGGCCATAGAGTTCATGCCGTGGTCGTCGATTCCCGACCTCGACGCCGCCCGTGAGATCATCGAGCGGGCCGGGCGGGAGAACGCGGGGATCGACCTCGATGTCTGGCACTACTTCCGCGGGCCGTCCGATCCGGATCAGCTCGCCGAGCTGGACCCGGCCCACATCCTGGCCGTGGCGCTTAACGACGCCGGCCCGCCGATCGACGACGTAATACTGGACACCACCCGGCGGCGGCTGCTTCCCGGAGAAGGCGAGTTCGACCTCGAAGGCCTGTTGGGCGCCCTGGCCCTGACCGGCGCCCGTCCGCTGATGGGGGTGGAGGTGCTGTCCGACCGCCATACCTCCCTGCATCCCGCGGAGGCGGCCAGGGTCTCCTTCGAGGCCGCAACCGAAGTGCTGCGGCGGGCGGGCTGGCCGGGAGGGCGGGCATGACCGCCGGCACCCCCCTCCTCGAGATGCAGGCGGTCTCCAAGTCCTTCGGGTCGATCAGGGCGCTCGACCGGGTAGATTTCGAGGTGCGGCACGGCGAGGTCATGGCCCTGGTGGGAGAAAACGGCGCAGGCAAGAGCACCCTGGTGAAAATCCTGGCCGGGATGTACGCCCCCGACGCCGGGCGCATCAGCCTGGCCGGCCGGCAGAGCGAGTTCAGCGGCGCAAGCCAATCGGAGCATGCCGGGATCGCGGTGGTGCAGCAGGAGCTTTCGCTGGTTCCCACCATGTCTGTAGCGGACAACATCTTCCTGGGAGACACCAGACGCGGCTGGAATACCGCCCCGCGGGCCCTGGCGCTGGCCGCCGCCCCCTTCCTGGCCCAGGTGGGCTTGGAGGACCTCGACCCGCTGGGGCGGGTCGAACGCCTCACGGTGGCCGAACGACAGCTGATCGAGGTAGCCCGCCTGCTGGCCCGGGACGCCCGGGTGCTGATCTTCGACGAGCCCACCGCCGCGCTGGCCGACCGCGAGATCGAACGGGTAAAGGCGGTGGTCAAGGCCCTCCGGTACCGGGGGCGCTCGATCATCTACGTAACCCACCGCCTCGACGAGGTTTTCGCCCTGGCAGACCGGGTAACGGTGTTCCGGGACGGACGTTCCAACCCCCCGGTCTCCACCGATGAGATAAACCTCGATGAGCTGATCTCGATGATGCTCGGAGGCAGCCTGGCCGCTCTGTTTCCCGAGAGGGCCGATGAAGTCTACGGCGAGGCGGTGCTCGAGGTCAGGGGCCTGCTGACCGATCGGCTGTCCGCCCCCGTCGACCTCGACGCGAGGGCCGGAGAGATCGTCGGGCTGGCCGGCCAGCTGGGCAGCGGGGCGGGGGAAACCCTGCGGGCCATCGCCGGCCACGAACCACGCCTGGCGGGAAGCGTGAAGGCGGCGGGCAGGACAGTGCCGCCCAACTCCCCTTCCGCCGCCATCCGCCGCGGCGTCGGATACAGCTCCTCCGACCGGAAGCGGGACGGCATCTTCCTCCAGCGGCCGGTGGTGGAGAACCTGACCTCTCCCAGCCTCGGCCTGGTGTCCACGGCCGGCTGGCTGCGCCGCCGCGCCGAGCGGGCCGTGAGCGACCGCATCGCCCGCACCTTCACCATCGACCGCGCCCGGCTGGGGTCGATGGCGGGGGCTCTGAGCGGGGGCAACCAGCAAAAGGTGGCGGTGGGCAAATGGACCGGATCCCGACCGAAGGTGCTGCTGGTGCACGAGCCCACCCGGGGGGTGGACGTGGGCGCCCGGGCAGAGATCTACAGCCACCTGCGCTCCATCGCCCGCCAGGGCATGGGGATCGTCTTCGCCTCCTCCGACACCCAGGAGGTGCTGGGCATTGCGGATACCGTGGCAGCCTTTTTCCGGGGCGCCCGGGTGAGCGTGCGGGACCGCCGCGATACCGATTCGGGGCTGCTGACCCGCGAGATCACCCACCCTCACGGGGGTGAATCGTGACCGGGGCCGACGCCGTCCGCCCCGGCGGTGACCGCACCCGCTCCGTGTTGGTGGCGCTGGCGGTGGTGGCCGCCCTGGCCGTCCTGGGGGTAATCGGCTGGATCACCACACCCGAGTTCATCACCTACCGGAACCTCCTGAACATCATCCGGGCGGCGGCGTTGATCGGGATCATCGCGGTGGCGATGACGCTGATCACCATCTCCGGCAGTTTCTTCTCGCTGTCGGTCTCCCAGACCGCGGCCATGTCGGCTATCGCCTTCGCCGCCTTCCTGGGCTGGGGATGGCCGGTATGGACGGCTGTGCTGTCCGTGATCCTGCTGGCTTCGCTGGTGGGGATGTTCCAGGGCGGCGCCGTGGCTCTGGGAGGAAACCCGATCGTGGTGACGCTGGCGGTGGGGGCGGTGCTGTTCGGTTCGGTGGCCTGGCTCACCGACAACAGAACGGTGCGCACCGGCACCTACGCGGCAGAATGGATCGGCACTTCCCGCCCGCTGGGGATACCCTCCCAGACCTGGGCTTTCGCGGCAATCGCCCTGCTGACGGCGGTGGTGCTCACCCGCACCCGGTTCGGGCGGGAGGTTACCCTGGTGGGCGCCAACCGGCTGGCCGCCACCACGGTGGGCATCCACCCCGGACGGATCGCCCTCTACGTCTTCTGGGCGTCGTCGCTGGGAGCGGCCCTGGCCGGCATCTTCACCGCAGCCCAGTTCAGCCAGGGGCGGCTGGACCATTTCGACGGGATGGACATCGACGCCATCGCCGCCATCCTGGTGGGGGGGACCGCCATCTCGGGCGGGGAAGGGTCGGCGCTGCGGACCGCGGTGGGAGCGGTGTTCATCGCCGCCCTCCAGAACCTGATGGTGCTGAGGGGGTTCAACTACGGGGTCCGGGTGTTCTTCGTCGGCCTGGCCATCCTGGTGAGCGTGAGCGTCTACACCCTGGTCCGCAACCGGAGGCGGCTGGCATGACCGGCGCCAGGCGGCTGGCCGCCCGGGTAGAACCGATGGCGTGGGCCCGCCTGGCCCTGTTCGCCGCGGTTTTTGCGGTCTTCACCGGCCTGTACCCGCGTTTTGCCTCCGCCAACAACATCTTCACCATCTTCGAGGGGTTTGCCTGGCTGGGGTTGGGCGCCCTGGCGGTGGGGATAACCATCATCGCCGGCGAGCTCGACCTTTCGGTGGGGTCGGTGGCGGCCGTGTCGGGAATCATCGCCGTTTCCCTCGTCGAGGACATCGGGTTGGTTCCGGCGGTGCTGGCCTCCGCGCTGGCGGGGCTGGTTTTCGGCGCCGCCCAGGGTTATCTGGTCCATAGGTTGAAGGTGCACTCCCTGGTGCTCACCCTAGGATCGCTCATCGCCCTGCGGGGGCTGGCCTTCATGATCTCGGGGGAGAACACGGTGGCGATGGAGAACCTCGACATCGCCTTCACGGTCCGCACCCAGCTGGGCCTCTTCTCGCCGTTCAGCCTGGTGACCATTCTGGTATTCGCGCTGGTGGGGTTCTTCCTCCTGTACACCCGGTTCGGACGGGAGATCTTCGCCGTCGGAGGCGGACGCAACGAGGCGGCGGCGGCCGGTGTCCCGCTGGTGCGGCCGCTGGTGCTGACCTTCGCCCTGTCGGGTTCGATAGCGGCGCTGGCCGGGGCGATGACCTCGATCAAGTCGGGCAGCGCCGGTCCGGCCGCCTTCGAGACGCTGCTCCTTCCCGCCGCCACCGCCGCCCTGATCGGCGGGGTCAGCCTGTTGGGGGGCAAGGGTTCGGTGGCGGGGATCGCAGTAGGCGCCCTGACCCTGCGGTGCATCAGCAGCGGCCTCAGCCTGGGCGGGTTGCCTTTCTATGTGCTCACCCTGGCGACCGGTGTGGTGCTGATCGCGGTGGTGGTGCTGGAGCTGCTGGTAGGAAGACCCGAGGTGCGGAACCGTCTGCGGCGATGGCGCACCCGTAGGCAAATGAGAGCAGGAGCGCAGACATGACGGCCTTTGATCTGGGAATACTGAGGACCGACCGGGTGGCGGGGAGATGCCCGGATCAGCCGGCCCTCGGCGCGGCGGCCTTCGACGACCCGCGGGAGCGGATCTGGGTGGGCGTGCTCGAGCCGGGCGAGTCGATCGGGCCGCGGCGGTCCTGGCCGGGCCGCGAAGAGGCCTGGATCGTGCTCGACCCCGGCGTTGCCCCGGCGCCGGGGGGTTCGACAAAGCGGGAAGAGAGAGGGGTGCTGGCCGGGTTCTCGGGTACTGTCCACGGACTGGCCAACCCCGGCGGGGCGCCGATTCGCTACATCCGGGTGGAGATGGGCGACGACCTGGCCGGGAACCCTCCCGAAACGGACCCGGCAGGCGGAGCCTCCCCGGAGTGGGCCCCGCTCGACCCGGACATGCTGGATGCCGTCAAAGCCCACGGCGGAATGGGCGAGATCCGATTCCGCAGCCTCTGGGAGCACGACCGCTTCACCACTCCCTGGGGTTTCATCCACCACGTCCTGGTCGATCCGGGAACCTCGGTGGGCTACCACCGCCACCAAACCGTCCAGGAGTGCTACCTGATCCTGTCCGGAACCGGCGTGATGAAAGTAGACGACGCCGTGTTCGAGGCAGGACCCGGCGCCTGCGTCCCCAACCGCCTGGGCGGCGCCCACGGCTTGGCCGCCCGCAACGAACCGGTCGAGTTCATCAACCTCGGCCTCTACACCGCCGGCCGCTTCGACGCCACCGACCTGGGAGACGACCTGTCGGACTGCCTGACGGACCCTTCATAGACTTCGAGCTGTTGCCCGAAGAGGCGCCGGGCCTGTTGCCGCCGGCAGCCCGCGAAGACCCCCGCAATATCACAGCTGACCGAAAATCGTCCGCTCCAACATGACAAACGCAGTTGCCAGGAGCGCGGCGGCGCCGATGAGCCGCAGCAATACCGATCGGCATCCCTTCGGAGCCGCCTTCTCCGATGATGCCGCCCTCCGCCTATCGGGGCGGCGATCCTGCTCCGGACGGCGCCTTGTCCGGTCGCTGCGTATGTATTCCATCAACCGGGGTTTGGCGTCAAATGCCTGGTCGACCAGAGCTTCGACCTCGTCGACGACTCTGGGCAGATCGGAGGGGGCCGGTTCAGCGACCATCTCCCAATTGCGGAACAAGCCGGCGCCGGTGAGGTTGGCCGACCCGACCAGAGCCGCCGGCCCCTTCTCTGTATGGGCGATCCAAACCTTGAGATGCGCCTCCGCCGGTTCGGGGTTTTTTCTATACCAGTTCTTGATTGTGACATCGTCGCGTGCGAGGAAAGACTGCACGATTTGCCGATCCGCAGCGCTCGCCTTTGCGAAGCGCATCTGCCTGCAGTCTCCGATCACCAGGGTTACCGGCCGGTCGGCGGTCCGTTCGGCGAGCCAGGCCAGTCCGCGAACGCTCGCGAAGCCGACCGCAACCGTCAGCGGAGCGGTGGTATCCGACCACAGGAAGGCCTCGATCTGCGACGCCGCCCCGCGGCTGCCGAGTACTCTGTTACCTGCCACGACCTGCGACCGTAACAGGGAGACAACCGAACCGGCCCTGAAACAGCCGGCTGTTTTTCGCGACCCGCCGTCTTTTTTTCGCGGCCTGCATCTCGGCAGCCGAACAGGAGCTATTCCCCCCGGATATTACGGCCGGCCGGGTGGGTCGATCCACTCTCGGGCTTGTGCGAGCAGGTCGATCACCTCGCGGTCCGGCGTTGGACGGAAGTCGACGTAGAACAGGCCGATGGCGCCGAAGCGCCTGGGCGCGGTGACCGCGACGAACTCGTCGGCGGCGTCCTCGAACAGGGCGCGGGCGTCCTCGGGCGCTACAGGAGCGGCCACGACCACCCGATCCGCCCCGAGCCGGCGGGCGATGGGGCAGGCGGCCAGGGCGGTGGCCCCGGTTGCGATCCCGTCGTCAACGATCACCGCGGTCTTCCCGTTCAGGTCAATGGGCGGGCGGCCTGCCCGGAAGGCCTCGGCCTGGCGGGCCATCTCCTCGCGTTCGCGTTGCTCCACGCGGGCTATCTGGCCGGGGCTGACGCCCAGCATCCTCACCCGGTGTTCATCGATGATCCTTATCCCGCCCTCGCCGATGGCGCCCATGGCCAGCTCCGGTTGGAACGGCGCGCCGAGCTTGCGCACCAACAACACCTCCAGCGGCGCCGACAGCTTCCGCGCCGCCTCGAAGCCCACCGGTACTCCCCCTCTGGGTAGGCCCAGCACCACCAGGGGTTCACCCCGCAGGTGCTCGAGACGGCCGGCCAGTTTCCGTCCGGCGTGAACCCTGTTCAGAAATCTCACGATGCCTCCCGGCAGCCGGCCCGATTGTGCCAGAGGGCGGGCGCTCCGGGTTAGGATTTGCGGACACGGGGCCGGGGCGGGCGTTCGGTAAGATTGAAGTGAAAGCCCGGAGAGGATACGGTTAGAGCCATGTTTACCCTGCTGACAGCCCAAGCCGTGACCGATGCGTGCGGCGCCGACCCCGGCGCCGTATGCAGCCTGATGTTCGACCTGACCGGCAGCAACTCCGCGGCTCGCATCGCCGACTTCGCAGCCCGCCCGGTCAAGGTACTGATCATCCTGTTGGCCGCGTGGTTGATCAACCGGCTTGTCCGGCGGTGGTTGGAGCGGACGATCGAGGGTTGGCTGGCCCGCCGCGCCGAGGCGTCCGACAAACAAGACGAAGAAGGGCGGGAGGCCGAAGCCGCTGGTCATGAAGCCGCCCGGATCGAAAGGCTGCGCGAGGCGGCGCTGCGGAGGGCCCGACAGGTCGTCGAACAACAGGAACGCAGCTCCCAGCGAGCCCGGACCCTCGGTGCGGTGTTGCGCTCGATTGCCTCCATCACCATCTACGGCATGGCGGTGATGATCGCGCTGGGAGAGTTCAACGTGAACCTGGGCCCCCTGATCGCCGGGGCCGGGATCGGAGGGGTAGCGATCGGGTTCGGCGCCCAGAGCCTGGTCAAAGACTTTATCTCCGGGATGTTCATGCTGATGGAGGATCAATACGGGGTGGGGGATGTAGTAGATGTCGGCGATACGGTGGGGGTAGTCGAAGAGGTGAAGCTGCGCACCACCCAGATTCGAGACATCAACGGCACCCTGTGGCACATACCCAACGGGTCGATCCGCCGGATGGCCAACATGTCGCAGGACTGGGGCCGGTTGGTGCTCGATGTCGAGGTGGCCTACAACACGGATATCACCGCGGCGATGGCTGTAATCAAGGAAACGGCGGACGGGGTGTGGCGCGACGCGCTGCCCGACGCCACCATCACAGAGGAACCCTCGATAGCGGGCGTCCAGAGCCTCGGCGAGAGCGCGGTGGTCATCAGGTTGATGGCCAAGACGGAACCGACCGAGCAGTTCGCGGCCGCCCGTGAGCTCCGCCGGCGGCTCAAGGAGGCCTTCGACGAGGCCGGCATCGAGATTCCGTTCCCGCAGCGCGCCGTATGGCTGCGCGAGGCCCTTGCCGCCGGGGGCGGGGACGCCAAGGGCAAAGGCCTTGCGCCTCCGTCCGAGGACGATGGTTCCTGATTGGCCCGGACGGTAATACCAAGGCGCCCATGAGGGAGATAGCGGCGGCCGTTGATCTGAGCCCTATCGCCAGACGGGTGGCGGATCGAGCCAGGATCGTGGCGGAGGAACGCGAGGCGGTGCTCACCCTCATACACGTCCGGGAGCCCCCCGACGTAGAGCTGCCCGACGAGATGCTCGAGCGGGTGCGTCTCTACCAGCACGGCCTGGTCGAGGACCTGCTGACCTGGATCAACGCCCGCGCCTCCTGCCCGGTGGAGATACAGATACGCTCAGGGAACGCGGCGGTGGAGCTGGTGCGCCGCTCCCGGCAGGCCGAGCTGCTGGTTACCGGCACCTCCTCCGTCGATCACACCAGGGTGGGACCGCTCACCACCAGGCTGGCCCGCAAGGCCCACTGTCCGGTGCTGAGCGTCCGCCGCCGCTCCCGCCTTCCCTACCGGCGGGTGATCGCCGCCGTAGATCTGTCCGACCCCAGCGCCCAAGCCATCGAGTTGGCCATGGACATGGCCCCCTGCGCGGAGAGCATCACCGCGGTGGCTTCGCTGTCGCCCCACGCCGAGATGCTGCTCTCAGACGCGGGGGTCAATCCGGAGCAGCTCGACGCGTTGCGGCGCGACCGCCTTGCCTTGCTCGGAGACCGCCTCGACAAGTTCACCGCCGGTTGGGGGGATCGGGTGGTCGCCAAGGTGCTGGACGGCCCTCCCGCCGAGTCGGTGGCCGAGCTGGCCCGCCGACGCCGGGCTGACCTGGTGGTGGCGGCCAACCGGGGGGCGGCCGGCACGAACATGGTCTTGTTGGGGAGCACCGCCGAGGCGATGCTCTCCTCCGTTCCGTGCGACGCGGCGATCGCCCGGGCGCCGGGCAGATTCCGCCGCCCCTGAAGAAGCCGGAGGATCGGTTAGTATGGGAGGCAGTAGTCGACGACGCTGCGGTCCGGGGCCTGTAGCTCAAGTGGTTAGAGCAGCGGACTCATAATCCGTTGGTTGCAGGTTCGAGTCCTGCCGGGCCCACCCTCTCTTGACCGGAGTATCCTGAAATCATTGAATTTACATAAAATGAATGATCAACAATATCACGGCACAACCAGCCCTGAGCTGTATTATATGATCAAGAACGATAGTGAGCAGTATAAGCTACCAAGAAAGGAATAATATGAATATCCAAAGCTCGGCTTTTGCTCCTCCTGCGCGTATTAAATACTTGAAGGTGCAGAATTTTCGCGCTCTGAAACGTGTTGAGTTCAGAAACTTGACACCGATGACGGTGTTGCTCGGTCCTAACGGCAGCGGCAAATCCACCGTTTTCGATGTGTTCGCATTTCTGGCGGAATGCTTCGAGTTCGGTTTGCGCCGAGCCTGGGACAGGCGCGGAAGGGCCAAAGAGTTAAAAACGCGTGGAACCACAAAACCGGTGTCAATTGAGATAAAGTATCGTGAGCAACCCGGTACTCCTTTGATAACTTACCACCTGTCGGTTGATGAGATAGGAGGAGCACCCGTTGTGACACATGAATGGTTGAGATGGAAACGAAAAAGTTATGGAGCTCCATTTCGTTTCCTTGATTACCAAAGTGGGGAAGGTGAGGCTGTTAGTGGAGAAGTTCCGGATACAGAAGATCAAAGAGCAACTATTCCCCTCAACTCACCAGATCTTTTGGCTGTCAACGCCCTCGGACAGTTCCAGGAACATCCTCGTGTGGCTGCGTTGCGGGATTTTATAATGGGATGGCATGTATCCTATCTATCTACTGACGATACCCGCCGTCAACCGGAGGCAGGTCCACACGAGCGGTTGACCAAAACCGGGGACAATCTAGCCAACGTGATCCAGTTTTTGCACGAGCAACACCCGGTTCGTCTCGATCGCATCTTTGATGTGTTGCGCAAGCGCGTACCTCGTATCGAAAAGGTGTTAACGGAGACGATGGCGGATGGCCGGTTGTTGTTGCAGATCAAGGACGCACCCTTTGATGAACCTGTACTGGCGCGTTTCACGTCTGATGGTACGCTGAAGATGCTGGCTTATCTGGTGCTCATGCACGACCCTACGCCTCCTCCCTTCATAGGTATCGAAGAGCCTGAAAACTATCTCCACCCTAATCTGCTTCCCGAATTGACTGAAGAATGCCGTGCTGCCTGTGAGCGTACACAATTACTTGTAACGACCCATTCTCCTTACTTTATTAACGATCTCCGTGCTAATGAGGTGAGGATCCTCTGGCGCAACGAAGAAGGATTCACACAGACGAGGTGTGTTGCCGATATACCACGCGTTAAAGAATTCGTAGAAGAGGGTGCGAATTTAGGGGCTCTATGGATGGAAAGGTACTTCCGTGTTGGAGATCCATTGGTAAAACATGGAGGACCAGCTCCTGGATTTGATATAACCAACCCATGACCGTACAGCACTTGGAGATATTGGTCGAAGAGCTCTCGATAAAGGAGTTCCTCGAGGTTCTACTTCCACGCCTGTTGCCCGAAGGTAGTTCATTCTATATCCATCCCTTCGGAGGAAAACCGGATTTACTGAAGAAATTACTCCCCAGATTGCGTGACTACAAGCAGTGGCTGCCTTCCGATTGGCGTTTGGTCGTTATGGTTGATCAGAACGGTGAGGATTGCAGAAAGCTAAAGAAAAACCTTGAGCAGACAGCAACAAAGTCGGGGCTGGTGTCGCGTACACAAGCCGGTGAAAGAACCTGGCAAGTGGTCAACCGGATAGTGATTGAGGAGCTGGAGGCGTGGTATTTTGGCGACTGGGAAGCCGTCCGTAAAGCCTACCCGAGAGTTAGTGCTTACGTACCCAGACAGGCGCGCTATCGTGATCCCGACGGGATAAACCGAACCTGGGAGGCTCTTGAACGTTTACTTCAGAGGCATGGGTACTTCACGACAGGATTGCGCAAGACAGAAGTTGCCAGGGCCGTGGCCGCCCACTTTGATCCGGCCCGCAATCGTTCTCACAGTTTCAAGGTGTTCCTTGATGCCACTTGGAAGCGATAGCCTGAGACTGCGGGCTCAACCGAGGATGATCATGGCCAGGGCCGCGGCGGCAAGCCCGAACCCGGCGGTCTGGGTGCGGGTGGCCCGCTCCCCGGAAAAGAGGATCTGGAAGAGCAGGGTGAACCCGTAGGACATCTGGAAGAGCAGCCCGGCTACGGCCAGGTTGTCCTGGATGGCCAGGGTGAAAGCCCCCAGGCCTGCTCCTCCGCCCAACCCGATCACGCCCGCGATCGGGACCAGGCCCTGGGGCGGGCGGACGGGCTGGCGGCCTGCCAGAACCATTGCGAAAACGCAGCCCAGGGCCACCACGCGCCCCGGCACCGCGGGCCAGACGCCCGCGGCGGGGCTGGTCAGCCCCAGCAGGGTGGCCGTTACCCCGAACATCACCCCGGCGACCAGGCCGTACCGCATGGCCGTCAGGTCCCATTCGCCGGAGGGGTTGCGGGCGCCGATCAACCAGATGGCGGCCACCCCCACCAGGATGCCGCCGCTCGTCACCGCCGAGGGCATGCCTTCGAAAACGGCGCCCAGCACCACCGGGATGACCGCCCCCGTCACCGCCGCCGTCGGCGCCACGATCCCCACTCCCCGGGAGGTGTACCCGATGTACAGCTGGGTGAGGGCTACGCTCGCCGTCACCCCTGAAAGTCCGCCCAGCAACAGGTCACCGGCGGCGGGCTCGCCCCCCAGCAGGAACGCCAGGAGGGCAACAGAGAGCAGGGTGAACACGTATATCCACATCACCAGCGTGAGCAGCGGCCCCCTCCGGCCGTGGTCGGCCCCCAGATGATCGACGTATCCGATCAGAACCGCCGCCAGCAGCCCCAGCAGCACCGTCCTCATGGCCGGCCCCCGGCGGACCATTGCTTTGGACGCCTGACATCCGCCGCCCCGCGCTCGGGCATCTTTGCCCGGCTGCTACTCGAAGGCGGCCAAGCCGGTCAACGCCTGGCCGAGGATGAGGGTGTGGATCTCGTTGGTCCCCTCGTAGGTGGACACCGACTCCAGGTTGTTCATATGGCGGATCACCGGATAGTCGAGGGTGATGCCGTTGGCGCCCAGCACCGACCGGGCCGTGCGGGCCACCTCCAGAGCCGACCTCACGTTGTCGAACTTGCCGAAGGAGATGCGGCCGGGGTGGGTCAGGCCCCGGTCTTTCATGCGGCCGAGGTGGAGGGCAACCAGCATGCCCCGGTTGACGGCCGCCATCATGTCCACCAGCTTGCGCTGGGTGAGCTGGAAGGAGGCGATGGGCTTTCCGAACTGCCGCCGTTCTCCGGCGTAGTCGAGGGCCGACTCGTAGCAGGCTCGGGCCGCCCCCACCGCCCCCCAGACGATGCCGTAGCGGGCTTCGGTCAGGCACGAAAGCGGACCGCGCATCGACGACACCCCGGGAAGCACGGCCCCCTCCGGCAGCCGGACATCGTCGAGCGTCAGCTCCGAGGTGTGGGACGCCCGCATCGACAGCTTGCGGGGAATGTCCCGCGCCGTGAAGCCGGGAGCGTCGGCGGGGACGATGAAGCCCCGCACCCCCTGCTCGGTCCGGGCCCAGATCAACGCCATGTCCGCCGTTGAGCCGTTCGATATCCAGGTCTTGGTTCCGTTGAGTATCCAGTCGGATCCGTCCCGTCGGGCATGGGTGCGCATCGAGGCGGGGTCGGACCCGGAGTCGGGCTCGGTCAGGCCGAAGCAGCCGAGCGCCTCCCCGGAGGCCAAGGCGGGCAGCCAGCGTTGTTTCTGCTCCTCCGAGCCGTATTCCCAGATGGGGAACATGACCAGGGATCCCTGCACGGACACCATGCTGCGCACCCCCGAGTCGCCCGCTTCAAGCTCCAGGCACGCCAAGCCGTATTCGACCGCCGAACCGCCGGGGCATCCGTAACCGTCCAGATGCATACCGAGCAGGCCCAGCCTGCCCAGCTCGCCGGTGAGCTCGCGGGGCAGAACGCCCTCCTCGAACCATTCGGCTATCGAGGGGAGCACCCGGTCGGCCACCCACTTTCGCACCGTGTCGCGCAACAGCCGCTCCTCGGCGCCGAGGAGGAGCTCGATCCCGAGGAAGTCCTTCGGGTCAGGGGCAGAAGCCGGGGTGACGGCAGACATTTTGTCCTCTCTTGTCTGATTATTCCGGTGAGTCCGGTCTTCCGCCTGCCGTTACGCGGTCAGGTATACTGGTACTTTACAAGAATAGGGCAAATCCACTCTTGAGACAAAGACTAGCCCACATCCATCGCATAGTATGTCACACCCCTATGGTATAGTAGGTAATGTCATGCCTAGGTCATGGCTATGGAGCCTTCTCGATGAAAGGAGTTCTTCATGACGGTGGTCACTGATACGGCTTCCCAGCTCGGACTCTTTGAGTCTGATGAATCACTGGGAGAACATCCAGGTTACTACAGAGATCAGATTATAACGTACATAGGCAACAAGCGTTCATTACTTGGTCCGATCGGCGAGGCGACCAGCTACGTGCTATCGCAACTTGGGAAACGTAAGCTACGAATACTAGATGGCTTTGCCGGCTCTGGAGTAGTATCACGTTTCTTTAAGTCCTTCGCTTCTGAACTTGTTGTGAACGATCTTGAATCATATTCACGCGTTATAAGTAATTGTTTCCTTACTAACCGGTCAAGCATAGATATGAATGAGCTATGCCATATTGTTGATAAGATAAATTATCTAGTTGATACTGAGTTAGAAAGGGAGCCTGGTTTCATTGAACGACTATACGCACCTGAGAATGACAATAGTATTCAGATGGGTGAACGTGTATTTTATACTCGTGATAATGCAAGACGCCTTGATCAGCTCCGACAAATCATTGGGCTTGAAGATCCTGTTTGGTTTGATCTTTTGGTTGGCCCACTTCTCTCAAGTGCATCAGTTCATGCCAATACTGCTGGAGTCTTTAAAGGCTTTTATAAAGAGAGAGGTACAGGTAGAGGTAAATTTGGCGGCACTGGTGCAGATGCTCTCAGCAGAATAACAGGTCAAATCCGACTGCAATCTCCCATTCTTAGTGTGTATGAGGTGGAAGCACAAATCTGTCAAATGGACACAAATAACCTGATCTTAAATGTAGGCAACTTTGATCTTGCCTATTTTGACCCACCGTATAATCAACATCCATATGGTTCCAATTATTTTATGCTTAACCTTCTGGTCGATTATGAAGAACCAAAGGAAACCTCGCGTGTTTCCGGTATCCCAAAAAGCTGGAACAGGTCTGCGTATAATCAACGAAAAAGTGCCTTCAAATCTTTAACTACATTGATACATAATGTTGATGCGAAATATGTTCTATTATCATTTAATGATGAGGGCTTTATAAGTCCAGTTAAACTTAGAGATTTTCTTGATCAACTCGGGACTGTAAAAGAGATACAGATACGACACAATACCTTTAGAGGTAGTCGTAATCTTCACTCTCGAAGCACGTATGTCACGGAACATCTGTTCCTCCTCCGTAAACAAGGATTTTAGAAAATGGCGCGTAAGGCTGATCTTCGTCGTATACGGAAGGATACTGTAATCAATACCACATCCAAGAAACAGGAATCCGATCTTGGTAAGGCATTACAGGGAGTAGTAGATCGCTTGACGACCGAGTTCAATGTAGATTTGTACCATGAGTCACAATGGATTTTATCTGATATTGTTGAAGATCTTAAGGTGACCTTTCCTGATGTAGATTTCTATATCCATCTTGATCGATCTTCTATGCGACCCGATGGTGGTGTACTATCACTCGTAGATTGTAATAAAATTATTAGACCTATTTTGATAGCAGAAGTCAAGAATCAAGGCACTAATGACCAACGCAAGGCAGAAGGTATGAAGCCGCAAGCAAAAGGAAATGCGATCGAGCGTCTTGGGAAGAACGTGATTGGTTTTAGAACGGCTATGATGCGGGAGAATATTGTACCCTTTATTTGTTTTGGATATGGATGTGATTTTGCTGATGATAGCTATATTCTTGATCGAGTAGCTACTATTGCCATGTTTGGTCCCTTAAACCAGATAAATGTTTTGAATCAAGGCGAGTCAGGTAACTTCAATCGAGGTAGCTTTTTCTTTCGCGAAGACCCATGGACAATTGACGAGATGACAGAGTTAATGTTCGAGGTAGCATCACGTTCAATACATTACTATTATGCTCGATACGGTAAAGAAATATTTCAATGAACCTAGGATGGCAACGCAGGGAAGGAGTTATAAAGGTTTATTACGATGTGTTCGAAGAGTTAGATAGCCACACTAATATCTCAGAATCACCGCGTGCGTATAGGCGCGGCGGTCAGCTCATACATGCCGCTGGATTCGGCGATCTCGACCATGCGGTCCAACGATTCTCGGCGTTGCTTCGAGCGCCGGCGCCGGTACTCGAGCACGTCGACGAGCCGAACCCGGCGGCGGCGGCCGGGCCGCTCGTAAGGTATCTCATCGGAATCCAGGAGTTTTATGAATGTCGGGCGGCTGATTCCGAGCAGATCGGCCGCCTCCCCGGCAGTGAGGAACCGGTGCACCGGAGCAATCATGACCGCTTGGCCATTAGCCATTGCCTTCACGACTTCGCCGAGCGCCTCGATTATTTCGCTAGGCAACACCAAGCGCTCACCGTCGGGCGCTGAGACGGCAATGGAATCCGAGCCTGCGGCGGTCAGCAGGCCGTACAGCTCGTCGAGGGATTCCTTCGGCGGCAGTACGGTTCGTTCGCGCTCGATCAACGCCGGCATGGTTCTTCCCTATATGACGCCCCGCCTTGCGTTTCGATAAAATCGCAAAGGCCGAGGTGCAACCTACCACCGTCAGGATGCCGGCCGGAATCGGGCGGCGCCTGCACCCTGGATGATCGTGCAGGGATGGGCATCGTCCGAGACGAGCGTGTAGCGTGTCCGGTGCGGTTGTGAAATCGGATCCGAGTCAGACTGGAGGCGCCAATGACCGAACCGACCAAGATCCTGCTCGACGAGTCGGAGATCCCGACCCACTGGTACAACATCATCCCCGACCTGCCGGCGCCGCCGCCCCCGGTGCTGCATCCCGGAACGCTCGAGCCGGTCGGACCAGACGACCTGGCGCCGCTGTTCCCGATGGCCCTCATCCTCCAGGAGGTTTCGCAGGACAGTTATATAGAGATTCCCGAGGAGGTGCGCGATATCTACCGGCTGTGGCGCCCCTCGCCGCTCTACCGGGCGCGCCGTCTCGAGCGGGATCTCGACACCCCGGCCCGCCTCTACTACAAGTACGAGGGGGTGAGTCCGGCCGGGTCGCACAAGCCCAACACCGCCGTGGCCCAGGCCTACTACAACGCCCAGGCGGGGGTGCGCAAGCTCACCACCGAGACCGGCGCCGGCCAATGGGGCAGCGCCCTGGCCCTGGCCTGCCGGATGTTCGGCCTGGAGTGCGAGGTGTGGCAGGTGGCCGCCTCCTACGACCAGAAGCCCTACCGCGCCTCCATGATGCGCACCTGGGGCGCCGCTGTGCACTCCAGCCCCTCGGAGGCGACCAACGCTGGACGCGCCATCCTGGAGCAGGACCCCGACAGCCCCGGCAGCCTGGGAATTGCCATTTCAGAGGCCGTCGAGGTGGCGGCCACCAACGAGGACGTCAACTACTCCCTGGGGTCGGTGCTCAATCATGTCCTCTTGCACCAGACGGTGATCGGCCAGGAAGCGTCGGCCCAGCTGGCCAAGGCGGGCGAGGGGACACCGGACGTGGTTATCGGATGCACCGGTGGCGGCTCCAACTTCTCGGGGCTGTCCTTCCCGTTCATCCGCGAGAAGCTGGCCGGGAACAGCGATCCGACCATCAAAGCGGTGGAGCCGGCCGCCTGCCCGTCCATCACCAAGGGCGAGTACCGATACGACTTCGGCGACGCCATCGGGATGACGCCCCTGGTGAAGATGCACACCCTCGGCCACACTTTCGTTCCCGACCCGATCCACGCCGGCGGCCTGCGCTACCACGGGATGGCGCCCCTGGTCTCGCACCTGTGCGAGCTGGGGATCATGGAAGCCGAGGCGATCGGGCAGACCGAATGCTTCGAGGCGGCGATGCGGTTCGCCCGGACCGAAGGGATCATCCCGGCACCCGAACCCACCCACGCCATCGCCGGCGCCATCCGAGAGGCGGAACAGTGCCGCCGGTCAGGTGAAGAGAAGGTGATCCTCATCGCCCTGTGCGGCCACGGCCACTTCGACATGGGCGCATACGACTCCTACCTGGCGGGCGAGCTCTCCGACTACGAGTATCCGGAGGAAGCGGTCAGCGCCGCCCTGGAGAAGGTGCCGGTGGTCGCCTGAGAGCGCGTTCCGGCAACGCCCGTAGAAGGGTCCGGGCCGGTGATCAGCGGAACAGGGCCGGTTGTTCGCTGCGGCCGGGCTGGCCGTCCGTTTCGCCGCCGTGCTCCGCGTCGGCGATGCGAAGGCGTTCCGGCGGGGGGCCGATGCAGGAGGTGACGAAGCGGCGGGTCAGCCTGCCCAGCCGCTTGCGCATGGCGGGCGGGGCGTAGGACCGTTTTCCGTAGGTGTGGCGGTAGAACCGGATCAGGTGGGGGTACTCGGCCTCCAGCCACCGGAAATAGTGTTCCTTGAGGGGGCCCCGCAGGTGCAGGAGGATGCCGGTGATGAACTTTGCCCCGGCGGCCGCCGCGCCTTCTATTACCGCCTCGATCTGGTCGGGCCGGTCGGAAAGGCCGGGCAGGACAGGGGCCATCAGCACGCCTGAGGGAACCCCCCGTTCGTTCAGGCGCCGCACCGCCTCCAGCCGCTTGCGGGGGTGGGCGGTGCCCGGCTCCGAGCGCGACCACACGTCGGGGTCGAGGGTCCCCACCGAGAAGTTCACGCTGATCTCGGTCGTCCGGGCCGCTTCGGCCAGCAGGTCGAGGTCGCGCAGCACCAGGGGCGACTTGGTGAGGATCGAGAACGGATTGCGCCGCTCGGCCAGCACCTCGATGATTCCCCGCGTCAACTTGTACTTGCCCTCGGCGGGCTGGTAGGGGTCGGTGTTGGTGCCCATGGCGATCGGGAGGCCCGCCCACCTCCCCGGCTCGGTCTCCCGGCGCAGCACCTCCGGGGCGTTGATCTTCACCACGATCTTGGTGTCGAAATCCTCGGCGATGCCGAGGCCCAGGTAGTCGTGGGTGGGCCGGGCGAAGCAATAGGTGCAGGCATGGCTGCATCCCCGGTAGGCGTTGATGGTGTACTCGAAGGGAAAGCGGCCGGGCGGCACCCGGTTGATCAGACTGCGCGACTCCACATGCAGGAACTCGAGGCCGCGGTAAGCGCCGCGCCCCGCCCTCCGCTCCACCACCGCATCGAACAGAGCCGGACGGCGCCCCGGCGCATCGGCGGTAATCCAGCGAAAGTTCGACATGAGGAACACCACCCTAATCGAACACCAGTTCGCTGCCAAACGCCCCGCCGCGGCTTCTCCGCCCAACCCCAGAATCCAGGATTGCTCAGGCAACCCGGAAAGCGGGGATACAGAACTGCCCGCCGGCGATGCCTCGGGAGTCGTTCCCCGAAGCGGCGGCCGACTGACCGCCAATAGTCAATACACTTGGCGCCCATGCCTCTGGTCGTGCAGAAATACGGCGGCACTTCGGTGGCCGACCCCGACCGCATCAAGCGGGTTTCCCGGCGGGTGGCCGAGACGCGGCGCGCCGGCAACAAGCTGATCGTGGTGGTGTCGGCCATGGGAAGCTCCACCGACGACCTGATAGAGCTGGCCCACCGGGTCAGCTCGGATCCGCCCGCCCGCGAGATGGACATGCTGCTGACGGCGGGTGAACGCATCTCGATGGCCCTGCTGGCCATGGCCCTTCACGGCGAGGGCGTCCCGGCGCTGAGCCTCACCGGCTCCCAGGCCGGAATCCTCACCGACGCGGCGCACGGCCAGGCCAAGATCACCGAAATCCGGGGCGGCCGGGTGCAGGAGGCTCTGGACGGGGGCAACACGGTGATAGTGGCCGGCTTCCAGGGGGTGGATCCGGACTCCCGGGAGGTGACTACCCTGGGGCGGGGCGGATCCGACACCACCGCGGTAGCCCTTGCCGCCGCCCACCGCGCCGATGCCTGCGAGATCTACACCGACGTGGAGGGGGTGTACACGGCCGACCCCAGAACGGTGCCTGAAGCCCGCAAGCTGGAAGAGACGTCTTTCGACGAGATGCTGGAGATGGCGGCTTCGGGCGCCGGGGTTCTGATGGCCCGATCCGTGGAGATCGGCCGGAGGTTCAAGGTTCCCATCCACGTCCGCTCGTCCTTCGGGGGCGAGCCGGGCACCTGGGTCAAGGAGAGCACCATGGAAGAAGCGATCATCAGGGGAATCGCCCACGACACCTCGCAGGCCAAGATCACCCTGCGGAGCGTCCCCGACCGGCCCGGCGTGGCGGCCGAAATATTCGAGACCCTGGCCGACGCCCGGGTGAACATCGACATGATCGTGCAGAATTCGGCCGAGGAGGGCGACACCGACCTCAGCTTCACCGTCCCCGCCGCCCAGGTCGAAATGGCCAGCGAGGCTGTCTCGCCGCTGGTGGCCGGGCTGGGCGCGGAGGGGGTGGGAGTGGACCCCGACATCGCCAAGGTGTCGCTGGTGGGGGCGGGCATGAAGTCCAGTCCGGGGGTGGCGGCGCGGGTGTTCCGCGCCCTGGCCGACGCCTGGATCAACATCGAGATGATCTCCACCTCCACCATCCGGGTGTCGTGCGTGGTGCGGCGCGATAAGGCGGCGGAGGCGGTGCGGGCGCTGCACGCCGAGTTCGACCCGCCCGTCATAGTCCAGGAGGCCGGGGCCGGTGGCTGATCCGCGGGCGGCGGTCGTCGGCGCCACCGGAGCGGTGGGCCGCACCATGCTGTCCATTCTCGAGGAACGGAACTTCCCGCTGTCCGACCTTCGCCTGATGGCCTCGGCCCGCTCCGCAGGGAACAAGGTCTCCACCCGCTGGGGAGAGGTCGAGGTCGAGGACCTGGCTCTGGCCGACCCGAGCGGGGTGGACATCGCCCTCTTCTCCGCCGGAGGGCCGCGCAGCCGGGAGCACGCGCCCCGGTTTGCCGCGGCCGGAGCGGCGGTGATCGACAATTCATCGGCCTTCCGGGGCGAGCCGGAGGTGCCGTTGGTGGTGGCCGGGGTGAACGATCACGCGGCGGCGGCACATACGGGTTTGATCGCCAATCCCAACTGCACGACCATGACCCTGATGATGGCGGCCGCTCCGCTGCATCGGCATGCGGGGCTGGCGCGCATGACGGCCGCCTCCTACCAGTCGGTTTCCGGAACGGGCATGACCGGAATGGAAGCCCTGATCAAACAGACCGGATCGCTCCTCGAGAACCGGGAAGCGCTGGTTTCCGGCGGCTGGACCGATCCGGGCAGCGGCCCGTTCCAGCGGCCGATCGGCTTCAACGTCCTGCCCCTGGCCGGTTCCATGTCCGAGCAGGGCTACACGGACGAGGAGTGGAAGCTGGTAAACGAGACCCGCAAGATCCTGGAACGGGGGAACATCGCAGTGGAACCGACCTGTGTACGGGTTCCGGTCATGGTCGGCCACGGCATCTCGGCCTCTATGTGGTTCGACTCCCCGGTCGACCCCGGCAACGCCCGGCGCATCCTGGAGGAGGCCCCCGGCCTGGAAGTGTGGCCGGACGACCGGGTGGCCACCCCGTTGGACTCGGCGGGCGCCGACCGGACGCTGGCATCCCGCATCCGGGGAACCCTGGGAGAACCGGGAGGGATCAGCCTGTGGGTGGTGGGCGACAACCTCCGCAAGGGCGCCGCCCTCAACGCGGTGCAGATCGCCGAGCTGTTGCTTTAAATTATGGAATGACAAAAAAATCGAGGCTTCTCTCCCACAAGGGTATTGACTATGTCGCACCGATGCCGGATAATGAAGGAGCCGAAAGCACCTCCGGTCCGCAGGTACCGCAGACCGAGACAGGGATCATCCTCCGAACGCGGCCCTGCCGGGTACTGACCGACCGCGTCCGGGAAACAGGTGGTGGAGGCGGGGGCCGGGCCCGCGGAGCGGGGGCGTGTGGGCGGCGATTTTCGCGTTCTTGCCGGGTTCCGGGGGTGGGATAGGGGCTTGACCAGCGGGTTTCGGAGGATGCACGGACAGGGATGCTTCCGCAGTTCCGTCGGCAGGCCAGCGCCCTGCCGCCATGCTCATCGGCCAAACCATCCAACAACGGCCTGCGCCGGGACACTTCCGGGCCCTATCCGCGCATCCTCTTCGATACCCGCCCCAACGCCCGGCGGCCCCCCGGCAGCCGCCGTCGAATAGGGGGTCCGGTGCGGTACGCTTGCCTCGATTCCGGGCGGGTGTGGCGGAAAGGTAGACGCGCCAGGTTTAGGTCCTGGTGGGCAATGCCCGTGGGGGTTCGAGTCCCTCCACCCGCACCGCCGCCCGGTCGGTCGGCGCCCGGCCGCCTGCGGTCTACTGGTAGGAGACGAACACCGGCGTCGGCGTCAGCCCCAGCACCTTGGCGGAGGAAGCGGTGGGAAAGTCCTCGTCGTAGAAGTTCTTCCACCCCCAGCGGTAGCCGCTTTCTTCGGTTCCCCTGGTGAGGGCGTTCCAGGTGCTGTTCTTGGCTCCCTGGGACCCCTGCCCGTCCATCTGGATTACCACGGCCAGCTCGGGAGGCGTCTCGATCCGGTCCCGGTTGGTGATCATGGTGAAACGGAACTGGTGGACTATCAGCAACTTCTGGGGAAGGGCCTCCTCCCTCACGATCCCGGCCAACCATCTGACCACCTGGTTGATCTCGGAGGCGTCCACGGTTCCGATCTGGCGCAGGTGGACCTGGTGGGGCTTGAGCCTCCATTCGGGGTCCAGGGCCAGACCCACGTGCGGAAGCCGCAGGAACTCCTCGTAGATCTTGGCTTGGCGGAGGAAGTCGGTGCGCCCCGGCTGGAGATCGAGCACCACGTAGACGCCGGCGGCCTCGGCTGTTTCTATCCAGGGGCGGATCACGTCGAGGGCCGTCTCGGAGGAGTAGTCCCCGTCCCGCCCGGCCCCCGCCGACGCAACGGTGGCGATGATCTCGAAGGTGGGCAACACGGTCGCGCCGTCCGCATCGTAACCCACGGCGATCCTCTTCAACCGTTCGACGCCCCTCTCCGGACCCTGCTCCCCCAGCACCCCCAGCGCGGAGGTGACGGGGTGGCCGTAGACGGCGACGAGACGCCGATTGATCTCGCCGTCGAACATCAACAGGCCCCCGCCGGGAATCTCGTCGCCCCGGCGCACCGACGCCAGCTGCCAGGCCGCGTCCTCCCCGAACTCGGACACCATGTCTATCTGCTCCGCCCGGCGAAGCGCATCCCGCGTCTCGGCGGGCAGGACCCTCAAATCGGAGGACTCGGCTATCACCAGGCCGATGCCCAGCCGGGCGGCGGCGGCCGCCAGCGGCGCGGCCGGCGCATGGGCGGAGGCCAGCCAGATACGCCCGCCGGGGCTCGGGGCTTCGGCGGCGCCCGCGGGCGGGGCCGCCTCGATCACCGTCGCCTCGAGATCGGCGAAGCCGGCTGAGTCGGACAGAGCCGCCAGCTCTTCCTCTCCGAATCCGGCCGTCAGCACCCGCTCGGGGGCCAGGCGCTCCAACTCGGCGGCCAGGGTTCCTACGGCGCCCTCCCCGACCAGCAGGAGCGGGCCTTCGATCTCCCCGGCCGCCAAGGCGGCCGCCGCCTGCGGGTCGTCCGCCGGCGCCAAGCCGACCTCCTCGGCGCACGTGTATACCGCCCGGGACAGAGCCACCGAGGCAACGGTGGGGTGGGTCTGCCACAGGAGGAGGCGCGAGGGTTCTATCGGCGGGCAGTCCCTAGACGGAGGAGCGGGAAGAAAGTTGGGCGGAAGGTAGGGGGAAGCGGGTAAAAACAAGCCGTAGAAGGGAAGACGGGGGCGAAGGATCGCGGAAGCCGAAGAGTAAGCGGAATTGCTCGGTGTAGACAATCCTGCTCGGGAAGGATCACCGGCCGGCGTCGAAGCGAGAGCAGACGAGTAGGTCGTCAGCAACAAGAGCACCGAGGACGCCGCGGCGAGAATGCGTCTCACGCCGGACACACCGTAGACCGGGCTGGGGACTGGGCTGGGTGAAGCTTCATACAGCCCGCGCATCATAGGAGACACCCGGAGATTTCACGGGTATTTGGTTTCGATATCTTTGTTCCGATGGGCGCGGGGCGGACCCTATAATGGATACCCACCGGGCTGTGGCGCAGCTTGGCAGCGCGCCTGCTTTGGGAGCAGGAGGTCGTCGGTTCGAATCCGACCAGCCCGACCCCCGCCGTCATTAGGCGCCGGGCAGCCGGCGCGGCTTCATTTCACTTACCGGAGCGGCTCCCCCGAAGCCCTCGGAACCACCCATCCAGCCTGCCGGCCGGCGCGGGCCGCACCGGCATACATATACTCAAACGGCAGACGGCGCGAGGAGGCGGGATGCCGATGGGCGAGCGGGGGCCGAACGAGGGGCTGATCGGCCGGCCGGGTTCCCGCCATGAGTTGGGCACCCCGTCCCTGGTGGTCGACCTCGACCTCATGGACGCCAACATCGCCTCCCTGGCCGAGCACGCCGACGCGCACGGATACGCGGTGCGTCCGGTGGCCAAGATCCACAAGTCGATCGAGATCACCCGCCGCCAGGTGGAAGCGGGCGGGCGCGGACCCTGCTGCGCCACCCTGGCCGAGGCAGAGGTGATGGTCGACGCCGGTTTCGCCGACGTAATGCTGTTCACCTCGGTGGTCACCCGCCCCAAGCTGGACCGCCTCTCCGAGCTGAACGCCCGAGCCGACGGCTTCATCATCTGCGCCGACGACCCCGGCAACGCGGTACAGCTGGGCGAGGCGGCGCGGCGGTCGGGGCGGACGATGAAGGTGCTGGTGGACGTGGAAACCGGCAGCCACCGCACCGGGATCGCCGACGACAACCGGGCGGTGGCCCTCGCCCGCCTGATCGCGGACACCGAAGGCCTCGAATACGCCGGGGTGCAGGGCTACACCGGCCGTCACATGAACATCACCGATTTCGAGGCCCGCCGCAAGCGGGGCCTGGAGGCGGTGGAACCGGTGGTGCGGGTGGTGGAACGGCTGCGGGCGGAGGGCCTGGACCCCGAGATCGTCTCCGGCGGAGGCACCGGCAGCCACGACATCGACTACGAGCTGGGCCTCTTCACCGAGATCCAGGCCGGCACCTACCTGTTCATGGACGGCCACTACTGGGGCGTGGACCAGCGGCGCGGCGACGCCCGGCCCTTCCGGCCGGCCCTGTTCGTGCGGACCACCGTCATCAGCAACGCCCAGCCGGGCTACGTCATCACCGACGGCGGGATCAAGGAAGTGGACAACGTGTTCGGCGTCGACCACCCGGTGATCCTGCGGGGCGCGCCGCCCGGCGCGGTCTACTCGATAGCCGGCGACGACATGGGCAAGATCGCCTTCGCCGCCCCCGGCGACCGGCTCGAGATCGGAGACGTGGTGGAGGTGCTGCCCCCCCACTGCTTCCAGACCATGATCATGTACCGCTATTTCCACGCGGTGAGCGGCGGCGAGCTGGTGGACATCTGGCCGGTGGACGCCTTCGACAACTGGTAAGCCCGCCGGACCGGCTCGGCAGGTTGACGCAGAGCCCCGCCGACCGGCCCCGCCCGCGCGCTTCGGACCCTTCTTCCGCCTCGGCTGTCTATCGGGCGTACATGGCGTCGAGCACGGCGGCCAACTCCTCGTCCAGATAGGAGCGGGCAACGTCGATATGGCGGTCGTCGATGCCGTGCAGGGCTTCGGCGATGCCTCCGGCCATGGCCGCGATGGTGTCGGAGTCGCCTCCTATGGAAACGGCGTTGCGGATGCCGTCCTCGAAGCTGTCGGACTCCAGCGCGCAGATGATGGATTCCGGCGCCGATCCCTGACAGGTCACATCGAAGCTGTAACAGGGCCGTATCTCGTCCACGGATCGATCCATGTCGTATCCGTACTCCCCGGCGATGACGCCCCTGATGCTCTCGGGGGAACTGCCGTCATAGGCCAGCCAGATGGAATGGGTCACCGACAAGGCGCCTTTGACGCCCTCCGGATGGTCGTGGGTTATCACCGTGAGGCGCTCGGCGGCGGACAAGGCCGCCTCCAGATCGCCCCTGTTGAGGAAGGCGGCGGGCGACACCCGCATACCGGCGCCGTTGCCGTAACTCTGATAGGGCCGGGGCCGGGCGGAATGGATCCACGAGGCGAACCAACCTCCGTAACCGCGGCCCGGATAACGGCGGCACCACCGCTGCATACCCGAGGCGGCGTCCAAGCCGTTCATCAGAATGTCGGCCGCCGCGACTGTGCACACCGTATCGTCGGTGAACCGGCAGCGGCCGTGCCAGAACTCGAACTCCTTGCTCTTGCGGCTCATCCCCCCTCCGAGCTCCTCTTCCTCAAAACGAGACCCCACTATGTCGCCGATGACCGCCCCATACACGACTGCAGCCTCCCGTTGGTCACGCCCGGGCCGGCAGGCCTTCGGCGCGCAGGTCGGCCGCCGCCCGCTCCAGGCTCCGTCGGATAACTTCGACCGCCCAGTCTCCCTGCTCGGCGGTCATGACCAGAGGGGGGGACAGGATTATGTGCCGGCGGAGGGGCCGCACGATCAGGCCCTGGCTGCGGCAATAGGCCTCCACCCGGGCGGACACCTTCGCCTCGGGCGGGAAGGTCTCCTTGGAGCCCCGGTCGGCCACCAGCTCCACGGCGGCCATCATCCCCGTCCCCCGCACCTCCCCCACCAGCGGGGATTCGGCCAGGCGGCGGAGGGAGGCCTGAAAACCGGCCCCCACCCGGGCCGCATGGCCGCAGATGTCCTCCCGCTCCATGATCTCGATGTTCTTCAACCCGGCCGCGCAGCAGACCGGATGCCCCGAATGGGTGAAACCGTGGGCGTAGACGGAGGCCGGGTCGGCGGAGCGGCTGATCACCTCGTAGATCTCGTCCGACACCAGGGCGGCGCCCAGCGGCTGGTAACCCGAGCTGATCCCCTTGCCCAGGGTGATGATGTCGGCCTCCATCCCGAACACCGGCGCGGCCGACAGGAAATGGCCCAGCCTTCCGAACCCGGTCACCACCTCGTCGGCGATCACGAAGATGCCGTTGGCCCGGCAGACCTCCACCATGCGGGCGTGGTAGCCGGCGGGCGGCACGATCACCCCGCCCGCCCCCAGCACCGGCTCGAGGATGAAAGCGGCGATGTTGTCCGCCCCCAGCCTGGTGATGAGCCGCTCCAGGTCGTCCCCCAGATAGTCCGCGAACCGGCCGCCCTCCAGCCCATCGGGGGCGCGGTACGGGTAGGGCGCCGCCGCCGAGTGGACCACGTCCGCCGCGTGGAAGAGGCCGTGGTAGTTGCCGGAGAAGGTCAGCGAGGCCGCCAGGTAGGTGGAACCGTGATAGGACTCGCCCACACTGATCACGAACCGTTTGCTGTCCCGGCCCAGCAGCCGGAAGTAATGGTGGATGGTGCGCACCGCCGTCTCGTTGGCGATGGACCCGCCGGTGCCCAAGAAGACCCGGTTGAAGCCGTCCGGCGCCAGCTCGACCAGGCGGGCGGACAGCTCGGCGGAGGGCGGGTTGGCGTTGCGGGCGAAGATCTGCCCGTAGCTCAGGCGTCCGGCCTGGCGGCGGATGGCCTCCACCATCTCCTCCCGCCCGTATCCGATGTTGACGCACCAGAGGCCGGCGTTGGCGTCGAACAGGCGGTTGCCGCGGGCGTCCTCCAGATAACATCCCTCGCCCCGCACGTACATATCCTCCGGGTCGATCCCGTCGGCGGCCAGCCGGCTGAAGGGGTGGATGACATGGGCGCGGTCCCGCTCTATCGCCGGGCTGTAATCGGACCCGCCGCTCAAAGAAAGCCCCGCGGCGCCGAACAGCGCCGGGTACGGGAGAAAACGAGCGATCCCTCCCTTGCGGCCTCGACAGTCGTTGCCCCGTTGAAACCGTTGCGGTCCCCGGCCGCCCGGCCGGCCGCCTCGATCTCGGCGGCCCCCGCCCCGTGATCCACCTCGAACCGGCAATAGGATTCGACCCCGGACCGGGCGGGGTCGGCCCGGTCGGTGAACGCCCTGAACTCCATACGGGTGCGGATCCGGGAACCGTTGTCGTGGACGGCGCCGCCCGGGGAGGCCGCCGCGCCGACCTCCGAGCCGGAGGGCCCGGTTCTCGCCGGAGGGGGTTTCTGTGCCAACCAGTCGGTCATGGCTTGCCGAGGCTACACCGGAGCGCCGTCCTCCGCACCCGAAACGTCGGGCAGGGAGTCGTCGGAGGCGAACTTGCGCAGCACGTTGCCGGTGATCCGGGATACGTTGTTGTCGTAGCCGTTGTACGAGAGAGCGGCGCTCCAGGCGATGGATCCGGTGGTGAAGACCGCCCCCCCGTCGGGGTATTCGAAGAACACCATGTCCGCCCGCACCAGATCGTTGGTGGCGCCGGTCTGCTCGGAGTTCATGTGCATGACCTCCTCCACCACATGGTGGAAGGTGTCGTCGAATTCGGTCGCCGAAGCCAGCAGGAGGGCGTGGGCGGGCGTACCCAGTTCGCGGTCCATCCGATCGATTTCGTAACCCGCCGCCCCCCAGCCCAGGTTCAGGGTGTCGAAATCTCCTATTACTTCGTCGTCCCCGACCCCCTCGAATATGAAGGCGGCCCTGGGATCAAAGCTGTCCGGCAGCCGGCGGTAGGCGGCGTTGACCCCGTTGCCTCCCTGGGCGGTCATGCCCACCCCCACCAGCTTCTGCGGCGGCCGGTTGCGGAACCGCCACAAACCGCCCGGCTCCCCGGTGGTGCTGTGATGGGACTCTCCGTGCTCGGTCCTCCACGAGCCGGTGCCGTTCCAGCGCCGCACCTCGATCACATGGGGCCGCTCCGGATCGACCGAGGTGATCCAGTAGAGGCCGTTGCCCCCCAGGTACATGAACCGGCCCCCGCCGTTCAGATAGGCTTCCAGCGCTTCGAGCATGGCCTCGGTCCAGTATTCGGGATGGGTGGAGGTGACCACCGCCTTGTAGCCGGAGAGCAGGTCCAGCCCGTCGAAGTGAACGTCTTCGTCGGTGATCACGTCGTAATCGAACCCCTGGTTCTCCATCCAGTCGATCTGGTGGAGATCGGCCGACAGCAGCGCCGGAGCGCCCAGACCGGCGCCCAGGGTCCGCTGCTCGTTGTTGGGGCGGAAATTGAGAACCGGTTTGAGCATCGACGAGTAGCAGATGCCGCTTCCGTCCGTGTGCAGGTCGTAGAGGCCCCCCAGCTGATTGTCCACCTGATAGTGCTCGTGGGGATGGAGGGGGAACTCGACCCTTCTCCCCTTGCCTTCCATGTATTCGATGAGGACGGGGTTGTCGGCCAGGTGCTCGTTGGCGTAGGCCAGGTAGGTGTAGGTGCTGAGCAGGAAGGCGATCCGGGCGGCGGGCGCCCCGTTCCTCGGACGCACCGCGAACGGCAGGTAGTCCTCGGCGCCGTCGGCGGTGATATGAAAGGCGTATACGGAGCTCCTGGCGTCCTCGGGGACGGTGTATTCGAAATCCGCTTCCCATCCGGCGTCTTCGAGGTCGTCGTTGTTGAAGCGGATGGCGGCGTACTGCTCGGGCGCCGACTTGAAATCCACCGTCCGTCCGGTCCAGTTGTGGCCGGTAACGGCGCGGGTGGGCATATTGACCGCTTCCCCGTGCAGGCCGTTGGGCGAGGCGTCCCACACCGCGGCGGAGTCGAAATCCCGGCCGAAGTCCCACGCCGCTACAAGGGCAGGGTCATGGGGCGCCCGGGAGGCGTCTTCGCGCGGGCGGACCGCCTCCTCGGGACCTACCGCCCGCCCGAGGATCACCGGGTTGTCGATCTTCCCGTTGTAGAGCCCCGCCGCCCGGCCGCCGCGCGTGTAACCGGCGATCACCAGGTCGGCCTCGTTGGCCGCCGGTCCGCCCGCCTCCGCCGCTTTGGAGGCGTCCGCCGCCGTATCCATGAGCGGCCAGCGGTCGAGCGGGCGCTGGTGTATGCGCAGCGACCCCTCCTCGGCGTCGTACACCCCGGCGGCGAAGTACCACTCGGCAGCTCGGAGCGGAACGCCGCTGCCCAACGCCTCGACCCGGCCGCCGCCCAGGCCCACCCGCACGGAGAGGGCGCCGTCTTCATCGATGAAAAGCCCGTAACCCGCCCCGGCGTCGGCGTCCCACTTGGTGACAATGCCCTGGAGGCCCCGGCCGGGGGTGGTAGGGAATATCCAGGCCCGGATGGTGAAGCTCCCCACCTCGAGGCGGGGATCATGGGGCGCCGCCGCATACGAACCGGGAACCAGTTCCTGCACCCGCCCCGGATACTCGCCGTCGGCCGGCGAGCCGACCGCCTCCATCTTGGCGCCGGGGCCCCGGGGGTTGTCGTCGCCGTTGACGACGCGCAGCAGCCGGGCGCGAAAGGCGGGCTTCCGGCAGCTGACCATAAAGCGGATGGTCTCTCCCGGCTGGGCGCGCCACTTGTCGGAATAGCCGACGATCTCCATTGTTTCTGCCTCCGCATCCAGTAAACCGCAGCCGCAGCCGGCCCTCCTGATGACGATACCCCTCCCCCGCCGGTTCTTCAGCAAAAATGCCCGCCGGCCGGGCCGCGGGTACTCTTGACGGACCGGAACGGGAGGGGCGGTATGAACGAATCCGGCAGAGACCGGCTCAATCTCGCCGGACGGACGGCGGTGGTGACCGGGGCGGCTTCGGGGCAGGGCCGAGCCGCCGCCCTGCGGCTGAGCCGGGCGGGCGCGGCGGTGGCCGCCTTGGATATAGACGCAGCCGGCCTGGACTCTTTGGACGACGGCATCCTGGCCCTGGCGGTGGACACCTCCGACCCGGCCGCCGTCGAGGAGGCCTTCGACGAGATCCACCGCACCCTGGGACCGCCCTACATCCTGGCCTCCGCCGCCGCGGTATGGGCCGGTTTCAACAGCATCCTCGACCTGGACTACGGAGACCTGGAACGCATATTCCGGATCAACACCTTCGGAACCCTGTACTGCGTAAAGCACGCCGCCCGCCTGATGACGGAGGAAGGCCGCGGCGGGCGCATTATCCTGTGGTCGTCCATCGCGGCGGCGCGCGGCCAGCCCTGCGACATCCCCTACACGGGCAGCAAGGCCGCCCTCGAAGGGATGGCCCGGGCCATCGCCGCCGAGCTTTCTCCCCGCGAGATAACCGTGAACGTGATCGCCCCCGGCGCCATCGACACCCCCATGCTGGGCGGCGCCGACCTGAGCTTCTACGACACCGTGCTGCCGGGCCGCCGGGCGGGAACCCCCGAGGAGGTGGCCGAGATGGTGGCCTGGCTGTGCTCGCCGCAGTCCCGATTCGTAACCGGGGCGGTGATCCCCATCGACGGCGGGGTGGCGGCGGTCAACGGCCCCTGGATGCTGGCCGGCGCCATCCGCTCCGCCGACCCCGCCCTGTTGGACGCCCTGAAGTCCGACCTCTACCCGTCAGGCGGCCGGTAAGCGCCGCCGGCTTCAGCAAGGGCAGGAACCCTTGGGTCGGTCGGCCATATGGGGCCGGGCGGCCCGCCTGCGGGGCGAAGGCGCCGATCCGGGAGCGCCGCCGCAGGGGCGCCGTTGTATGGAATCATGACATACGGCATACTTGGACGGCGGAGAAACCCGGCTGGGGAGGAGGTCGAGCGGATGTCTGATCCGGTTATGACGGTTACCGGTCCGGTGGACGCAAACGACCTGGGCCTCACGCTCATGCACGAGCACATCTTCCTCGACCTGATGAGAGACGCCTGGATATTCACCAACATCCTCAACGATCCCGAGCTGGCCGCCCTCGAGCTGGACCTGCTGGCCGAGGCGGGCGGCGCCACCCTGGTCGATCTCACCTCCGGAGGCCTGCGGGAATACGACAACCCGCTCATGTTCGACGAGGATCTGAACCACCTCCGGCATCCCCTGGCGGTCCGCCGGGCGGCGGAGCGCAGCGGGCTGAACATCATCCTGGGCGCAGGCTGGTACCACGAGAACTACTACCCGCCCCGCCTTTGGAAGATGACCGCCGACGAGATCGCCGAGGAAATCGTCCGCGAGCTCCGGGAAGGGGCGGACGGCACCGACGTGAGGGCCGGAACGATCGGCGAGATCGGCGCCCGGTACAACCGGCTGTCGGCCATCGAGGAACGGGTGCTGCGAGCCGCCGCCCGCGCCCAGATCGAGACCGGGACCGGGCTGACCACCCACTCCACCAGGGGCATCGGCGGTCTGGAGCAGCTGGATGTCCTGGAGCAGGAGGGGGTGGATCTCGGCCGGGTGGTGGTGGGCCATTCCGGAGGGCAGCCCTACCCCAGGTACCACACCGAGATCGCCCGCCGGGGCGCCTGCGTCTCCTTCGACCGCATGGGCAGCCTGCCCGAGATGAGCGGGTTCCACCGCAACCGGGTGCTGCGCAGCATCGAGAAGCTGATCGCCGACGGCTGCTCGGACAGGATCATCATGTCGCACGACGTCTGCTACGCCTCCGACCTGACCACCTACGGAAGCTTCGGATACGCCTGGCTGCTCACAGAAGGGCGGGAGCTGCTGCAGCGGGAGATCGGCCTCACCGACGGCCAATGGCAACAAATAATGATCGAGACCCCCAAACGCATTCTGGCCGGCTGACAACACTCCGCTCCGGTCGGGCCGAGGTATTCGAAGGTCAAGATGTTCAAAGGGCGCCGGGTTGCCCGCCCGGACGCTCGTTCAGGCCGTACGCGGCGGCGGGGTTCGGTGTTGCTGCGGGGACTCACAGGTCAAGATAAGCGAAATCCACAGCAGCTGCGCCGCCAGCAGATGCAGGATCTGCATCCAGCCGGGGGCGGCCATCCCCAGGTTCAGGAACCCCGCCGCTACCTCGGCGGCAACGAAGTAAATGGTAACCCTTGCCCAGAGGCTGCCGCCGGCCATGCCCGCCAGCAACCACAGCAAGTACCCCGAGGCGGCGAGCGCCAGCGCCGGGTGAACGACCCGCAGCCGCACGAGGAAGTGGTTCCCGGCCGAGAGATCGCTCGCGATCTGCGCGAACAATCCGGGGTCCAGGGCAACGTCTTTGGGAAACAACGTATCCCCGAGAGCCGTCACCGCACCGCTCATCGCGGTTGCCGTTACCAGCACCAGACCGACCGCGAACGCCGCTCTCCTGTCAGCCAGAAACACCGACGGCCGCGCCTGCCCGGAGCGCCGAGCCGCCAACGAAGCGCAGGCGGTCAACGCGAGCGTGTTGGCCAGGTGCAGCGCGATGACGACCGTCCTGGCAATCGAGTCGTCACTGCCGGTCAGCCCCCCCAACACCAGGCCCGCCCCGATGGCCCCCTCGAACAAGAGGAAAAGCAGAGCCCCGGCCGCCGGTCTGGTTATATGCCCCCATCCGAAGCGCCTCCAAGCCCACACCAGCAACACCGCGCCGAAGACCCCGCTCAGCCCGCCCGTGACCCGGTGGATGAACTCGATCAGCGTCTCGGTCGACGGAGCGGTCGGCATCACCTCCCCGCGGCAGGTCGGCCAGCTGCCGCCGCACCCGTCCCCGGAATGGGTGATCCGAACCCAGGCGCCGAAGAGAATAACCGTCACCAGGTAACCGCAGAACACCCGCGCCGCAACCGTGAAACCCGACGGCCTCCGGTCCGCGGATGCGCTTTCACCCCGTCCGGCTGCCGGAACCGACGGGCGCGTTCCTTTGGCTGCGGATCGGCCGGCGTCGCTGATCAGCTCATCTCCGCCTCGTCGATCACGGCCAGGAACCGATCGATGTCGTCCCGGTTGTTGAACACGTGGGGATCCACCCGGAGCATCTTCCCGTAGTGCCAGCCGTCCACGCCCCGCCGCCTCATCAGGCCGCACACCTCCCCGGCCCGTTCCATACGGACCGCCGCGATCCCCGCCCGCCTGGACGGATCCGCCGGGGTGTACAGGCCGATGCCGCGGGAGGCCAGCTCGGCCATGCAGTAACCGGCCAGGTCCAGCACATAGTCCTCCACCTCGGCCATGCCGACGCCGGCCAGGATCTTCAGCCCGGGAACAGTGGCGGCCAGACCCAGCACGGGCGGCGCTCCCAGACGGAACCGGTCGGCGCCGGGTTTGGGTTTCAGGATGCGCTCGGCGGGGGGTATGCCGGATTCGTACCGGAATCCCGCCAGCCCCGCCCGCGGCGGCAGCCGGTCCAGGTAGCGCCGGTCGATGTACAGGAACCCGACCCCGGCCGATCCCAGCAGCCACTTCATGGCGCCGCAGGCCAGGAAGTGGACCCCCCACCCGTGCACGTCCATCCGGAGGACGCCCGCCGACTGCATGGCGTCCACCACCAGGGCCGCGCCGCGCTCCTCGCACAACGCCCCCAGGGCTTCGAGGTCATGCCGGAACCCGGTCATCTCGTTGACATGCGACACGCTCACCGCGATGGTGCCGTCGTCCACCGCCTCGGCCAGGTCGTCGATGTGCACCGCCCCGCCCCGGGGCGCTACGAAGCGCCGCTCGATGGATTCACGGCCCGGAAGCATCCAGGGAAACACCGAGGACGGGTAGGTGAAATCGTCGAATACCACGTTGGAACCGGGGAGGCCGGCCAGCACCTCCGCCGCCAGGTTGGAACCGGCCCCGGTGCAGTCGGTGATCAGCACCTCTTCGGGGTCGGCGCCGATCAGGGGGGCGAACAGGCTCTGCGCCCGGCGGTACTCCTCGTCGAGCCGGCCGTAACGGTCGTTGGGGTCGTAGGTGATCCCGTCCAGGAAACGCCCGACGGCCGCCCGGGTGTGAATCGAGGCGGGCGCCATACCCCCGGAGAACAGGTAGGCCCGCTCGGCCAGCACCGGAAAAAGCTTCCGGACCTCCTCCTGGTTCACGCCTCTGCCTCCATACCTCCGCATATATAAACAGCCCGGCGCAGACCTCCCGCCGCTTCGGCCGTACGGATTGCCCTCAGTAGCCGCGGGCGTCGATGGGCCAGACTTCCTCCACGACGCCGTTGCGGACCCCGACAAGACGGTCGTAGAGGTTGACCGTCGGGTCGCAGTTGACCGGGATCAGGCGGAGCCGCTCACCGAGCGCCGGGAGGCCGCCGCCGGCGGCGGGCGTCAGCACCCCGTGCTCGTCGGCCAACCGGGTGTGGAGTGTGTAGACCGCTTCGGCGCCCTTCACCAGAGGCGGGCCGTCGGTTGCGGAGACGGCCTTCAGCCCGGCGTCCACAAGCGCATAACCGGAACCGGGTCTGCGGCTCATCACCGTCGTCAGCACATACAGGCTCGGCTCGAAGTCTCGGAACGGCGCCCCGGCCGGGCCGCGGTTGGCCATGTAGCCCGCATCCATGAACACGTAGCTGCCCGGCTGGATCTCGGTGAACAGGCCGGAGGACGCCTCGAGGCTGTAGGTCCCGGTGCCGCCCCCGCTCACCGCCCGGCACTCGACGCCGCGGCGGGCCAGCATCTCCACATTCTCCTCTGCCATAGAGACGACCCGACGGGTGGAGGCCAGCCGGGCGGGGTAGCCGCGGATGTGCTGCGCCGCCCCGTTGTAGGCCTGTATCCCCAAGAACTCGACCGCGGGGGCGTCAACCGCCCGGAGGGCCAGCCCGACCAGCGGTTCGCCCGACGCCGCGCCGCCCCGGTAGTCGGCGGTGTTCAGCTCGATCAACACCCCGACGGTGGATCCGGCCCGGCGGGCGGCCCGGCTCAGCTCCCCCAGGTTGCCGGCGTCGTCGACGCACACCGCCAGGGCGGCCTCGCGGGCCAGCCGGGCGGCCCGTTCCAGCTTGCCCGCACCGACGACTTCGTTGGTGATGAAGATGTCCCGGACACCGCCCGCCGCCATGGCTTCCGCCTCCCGCACCGTCTGAACGCAGATCCCCGCCGCCCCCAGCTCGATCTGGCGGCGGGCGAGGACCGCGCTCTTGTGGGTCTTGGCATGCGGGCGGAGGTCTACCCCGGCCTCCCCGGCCGCCTCGGACATGCGGTCCAGGTTGCGTTCGAGCGCGTCGAGGTCCACCACCAGGACCGGCGTGTCCAGGTCGGCCTCGCGGTCGCCCGCCGAAGGCTGCGGCCGATCAACCCGCATGCCCTCGATGGAGCTGCCCATCGAGGCCGAGCAGCCGGGCGGCGTTGCCGCCCAGGTAGCCGGCGATGTCCTCGTCGGTCAGGTCCGGAAGTCCGGGGGCGATGTTGAGCTCTTCGGCCAACCGCGGGAACGACTTGACATAGGGCACGTCCTCCCGGCAGTCGAAGTTGTCGGTGCCCCACAAGCACTTGCCCAGCACCATGAAGTGCTTGGCGTACTTGAGGAACCGCACGTTGGTCTCCAGGGGCTGCAGGAAACCCCACCAGCCGGTGCCTGCGTACATGTTGGGGTTCTTGAGCATCATCATCACCACTTCTTCGTAGTAGTTCTCCCCGGCGTGTACCACCACCAGCTTCAGCTCCGGGAAGCGCACCGCCACGTCGTCCAGCAGGATGGGATGCTGCAGGGCCAGCCTTCCGAACCCCGACCAGCCTGTGTGCACCTGGATAATCATCCCCAGCTCGGCCGCCTTCTCGTAGATGGGCATCAGGCGCTCGTCGTTGAGGGCCATGCCGTAGCTGGGCGCCGGGGTGATCTTCATGCCGACCGACCCCATGGCGGTGATCTCCTCCATCTCCCGGAGGGAGGCCGCGCCCCCCAGCAGGTCGACGCTGCCCATAGGGATGAGCCGGTCGGGAAACCTGGCGCATTCCGCCGCCACCCACTCCGAAGGGACGTGGGTGTCCAGGGCCGGCACCTTCACCGCGTGGCAGACGGCCTTGTCCACCCCCGCCTCATCCATGATCTCCACCATCTGCTCGGCGTTCACCCCCTTTGTCAACCCGGTTTTGACCCCCAGACCCCGCGCCGCCCAGCCGGCCTTGTACATGGCGTCGTCCATGATGTCCTGGCCGCCCCAATGCTCCGGCTTCGAGAGCCATACATGCGTGTCGATAATCATCTCTGTCCCTCCCCTTCTGCGCGCCGCTGCGCCTGCGGCCGTCAACGGTACACCCCCCAGGGTGTTCCCGCCGCCCGGCTACCGTTGAGGGAGCGCCAGGCCGCCGCCCCCGTCCGGAGGAGGAAATGAGTTCCATAGAGGCCGTCCGAGCCGGGGTAACGGTGATGCTCGATGTGATGACGCCGATGCAGGACGGAGCAGGCCTCTCGTCCGACGTCTACCTGCCGCCCGGCGAAGGGCCGTTCCCCGCCCTGCTGTGCCGCACCATCTACGGGAAACAGAGCGGCGAGGTATGCACCGACCTGGCCTACCTGCAGGAATGGGTCCCCCGCTTCCTGGCGGAGGGGTACGCGGCGGTGATGCAGGACTGCCGGGGGCGTTACGACTCGGACGGCGGGTTCACGCCGTATGTGCACGAGGCCGCCGACGGGGCGGACACCCTGGCCTGGCTGGCCGCCCAGCCCTGGTGTGACGGCAACATCGGCATGTTCGGACAGTCCTACGTGGCCTTCACCCAGCTCCAGGCGGCGCTGTCCGGCAACCCCGCCCTCAAGGGGATCATGCCGGTGGGCAACCAGGAGGACAACTTCGGCTACTTCCTCATGGACGGCGGGGTGCTCCAGCTGCAGAACTTCGTGTGGGGCATCAACAGCGGGCGGCGCACCATGAACTGCACCAGCTTCGAGTTCCTGGACGTGGAATCCCTGTACCGGCGCATGCCCCTGCGGGAAGCCCCGGAGGGGATATTCCGGCCCCCCTCCTGGGAGTTCCTGGATCACCCGACCTTCGACGAGTCCTGGCGGGTCTACGGCCTCAAGGACAAGTACGGGATGATCCGGACGCCCGCCTATTTCGTTACCGGCTGGTACGACAACCTGTCCAGGGAGGTCATGAAGACCTTCACGGGGATCAAGCGGGGGGGCGGTTCGGCGGGGGCCCGCAGCCTGACCCGCATCATCATCGGTCCGTGGGCGCACGACCTCGACCGGGCCGACCGCAACGGCGACGTCGACCTGGGGCCCGGGGGGCGGTTCGACCTGCCCGGACTGCATCTCGACTGGTACGACCGCCGGCTCAAGGGCATCGACAACGGCCTGGACCGCCGCCCGCCGGTGCGCATCTACGTGATGGGCGACGCGGTGTGGCGGGACGAGGACGAATGGCCGCTCGCCCGCACCGAATACAGCCCCCTGTACCTGCACAGCGGAGGCGGCGCCGGCTCGTCAGACGGGGGCGGCCGGCTTTCCTTCGAGCCGCCCGGAGACGAACAGGCCGACCGGTTCGTCTACGACCCGGCCGATCCGGTTCCCACCCTCGGGGGATGCGACGTGATCCTCGACAACGCCGGCCCCAAGGACCGCTCCCGGCTCCAGCAGCGGACGGACGTCCTGGTCTTCACCGGCGAACCGCTGGATCGGGAAATGGAAGTCACCGGCCCGGTGACCATGACCCTGTACGCCTCCAGCTCGGCGCCCGACACCGACTTCACCGCCGTTCTCTGCGACGTTTACCCCGACGGGCGTTCCATCATCGTATGCGAGGGAATCCGCCGGGCCCGCTACCGGGATTCGGTGACCGCACCGTCTCTGATGACACCGGGCGTTGCCTACGAGTTCACGATCGACATGTGGCAGACCAGCCAGGTGTTCAAGGCCGGCCACCGCCTCAGGGTGGAGGTGTCGAGCAGCAACTTTCCGCGCTTCGACCGCAACCCCAACATGGGCGGCGAGCTGTGGAACGAAACCGAGATGCAGCCCGCCCGCCAGACGGTGTTCCACGACCGGGGGCGCCCCAGCCATGTATTGCTGCCGGTCATACCCCGTTGAGAGGCCCCGGTTCCGAGCTGCCCTTCTGGGGCTGGGGGTGGTGCTGGCCTTGACCGCCTGCCGGGGCGGCGGCGCCGGGGACGGGATCGAAGCCGCCGGCGCATCCTCGGCGCCCGCCCCGGCCGAGGAGTGTTCCTGGTGCCCCGCCGCGCCGGATCCCGATGGAGCGGCGGAGGCCGGAGGGCCGGGCGCCCCTCCCCCGGACCTCATGGCCCTGCTGGCCTCGACCGCCGCCGGCGCCCCCTTCGCCCGTCTCGCCGAGGAAGACCTGAACGCCGACATCGGGGAGGTCTGCCGCGCCTGGACGCCCGGCTCCTCCCCTGAGGAGGCAGCCGCCGAGGCGTCCCGAAACCGCGCCGGCCGGATGGATCCGGCCCCGTCGGCGGCCGGCGCGGACCTCTACGCGCAGGTTCTGGCAACAGCTGCCGAACGGCGCTGCCCGCCCAACATACCGGGCTGACCGCCGGCGCTTCGGGCATCAGAGGGAAACCGCCGCTCCTTCACCCTTCCCGCCGGCGGTGGGGTTGGGGGTCAGTATCCGCTTGGGATTCTCCACCAGCATGTTGTGTATCTGCTGTTCGGAGACGCCTTTGCGTCGCAGCAACGGCACCGCCCATTCCAGCACCAGCGAGTAGCCGGAGCCTCCGTACCGCTGCCAGAGCATCCTCATGCCCACGTCCTGCGCCATCACGATCTGGCGGTCGTAACCCTCCCGGCAGAGGGCGGCGATGCAGTCGACCCGCTCGATGTCGGTGGGCATCCGGCAGCCGCCCAGGAACTCGGGCGAGTTGATCCCCTCGTATCCGAAGGTGTCGTAGGAGACGGTTATGCCCCGATCCAGCAACCGGCGGTGATAGTCGAGGCGGTCGAGGCTGAGGTCGCAGTGGCTCAGGTAGAAGCTGTCCAAGTCGGCGCCTTCCTCCTCGATGAGGTCGATGTAGTCCTCGCCGACCGTCGCGATGCCGCCGCCCTCGGCGTCGTATATGGAAGGATGGACGGTGAAACCCACCCCCGTCCTGATCTGGGCCCGGCAGGCGGCGCGGAGTATCTTCTCCTCCTCGGGATGATACGGCAGCGGGTCTTCCGAGCAGGCGCATTCGCCTATCGAGCCGGCCCTGATCCCGGTGCCGCCGATGCCGTCCTCGATCTCGGACACCATCAGGTCGGCCACCTCGCCGGCGGTCATTTCCTTGACCCATTCCGGGTGCGTGGAATGCTTGTAGAAACCGGTGGTGGCGACGATGTTCACCCCGGCCGCCGCCGAGATACGGCGCAACGCCTCCGGATCGCGGTTGAGGCCGATCCCCGTGTTGTCCACCACCGTCCTTCCGCCGCAGGCGGCGAAGCGCCCCAGCTCCTCGACGGCGATCCCCTCGTCGTTCAAAGACATGTTCTCCCGGTTGGGCGCCCCCCGCCGCAGCGCCCCGAGGATGTCGATCGTGATCGGCAGGTCCCAGTAGGGGAAATCCGAGTGATCCGCCCGGTCCGCGTACAGCGCCGGCCCCCCGCCCGAGTAGACATGCTCATGGAGCGACACCACCCCCAACTCGTCCGGCCCGACCGGGCCGGCAACCGTCTGGATCACACTCATACGCCGGCCTCCCGCGACATGGCAGCCCGAATCTTATTCGGGGTTGGCGAAGGCCTCCATCTTTTCTACCAGGGGGCGGACGCCTTCGGGGGTGCGTTCCAACAGTTCCAGGTGGACCAAGCGGTTGAGGTCCCTGGTTACGGTTTTGGAGGTGCGGCCGGCGTAGGCGGCGGCCAGGTGGGGAGTCAGCAGCCTGATCTCGGAACGGGGGGTGGGCCGGGACGAGGAAAGGGAGGTCGCCAGGAGGCGCTGGCGGCGCCCGGCGGTGGTGTCGTGGCGGCGCATCACTTCGTTGACGTAACGCTCCCAGACCATGGACAGGTGTTGCAGCTCGACCCATTCCAGCTGCTCGGCCAAGCCGTCCACGAATCCGTCCAGGGCATAGACGATGAACTCGAGGGGCGACCAGGGCTGTATGCGGCTCGACCGGTCGAGCACCTGGTAGTAACGGCTTCGGGTACGGTTGTAATGTAGCGAGAAAAGCTGGGTGGCCGGGGAGGGCACCATTCCCGAGGCGGCGAGCAGGTGGAACTCCACCAGCCGGGCGGTGCGGCCGTTCCCCCTGCCGAAGGGGCGGATCCAGGCCAGGTAGAGATGAGCCAGCAGGGCGCGGGTCAGGGCCGCGGGGAAGGCGAGCGGTCCGGCGGCCCCGGCCTCGAGCAGGTCCTCGGCCAGCCAGCGGCACAGCCGTTCGACCAGGTGGGGGCAATCCTCGGCGGGCGGCCCCTTATAGCGGCCCAGCCCGATGCCGCCGGTTCGGATGACGCCCGGACGGATATCGCCGTCCAGCTCCACGTCCCGCAGCACCGATTCGTTGTAGGCGCAGATCACATCCGGGGTCAGGTCAAGATCGCCGCCGGTCCGCACCCGCTCCCGGATCGCCGCCTGGACGTCCATCACATTGCGCACCTCCTGCTCGAGGTAGCGGCGGGACGGCGGCAGGCCGAGGGGGCCGTCCAGCATGTCGGCCACCTCCTCCTCGGTAAGGGTGTTGTACTCGATGGCGACGGTGGCCTGTATGCCCTTGCTCAGATAGATCCGGCGCAAACGGTCGGCTACCTTCGGCAGCAGCGGCGTCCCGGTGAGGTGGACGCAATCGGCCTGCGCCCGCCCGAAGGTCATCCACTCCCGCAAACCGAATTCGGCGATGTCGAACTCGAAAGAAATCCACGGGTGGGTCTCTAGATATCGGTGGCCCATCTCTCCTTCTCTGCCCGCCGTCACGTCCGATGATAGCCCGCCCGAAGATTACGGCCTGCAAAATGTCCCCCACTTTGTCCCCCCGCAGGCCGAGAAATCCGCCCGGCCCCCGACCGCCCTCCGGCGGGCAACCGGGGCCTCCAACCGCCGGCATCTGACCCCTGGGCGCTCATGGGGCATCTACCGGGGATGCTCCGATTCTCTGACACCGTTGCCTGCCAGGGGGAAGAGCTTTATCCAGAAACAAGAAACAAGGGTATTGAAAGATTTTTTGTTTTGGTTTATAATATATAAGATATGACGTGACTGCAGAACTGATTCTTCGCCGGGAGGACCCGCCGCAGGACGCGGTGATCTTGATCCGCTTCGGGGCCGGGACCGGCGCCGCCGACCATCTCATCAGAAACAGCCTGCATAACTACGGCTTGTACCAGCCGGTTCTGAGGGAGCTGGGAAGGGAAGGCGCCGGCGCCCTGACCCTGTCTGCGTATGCCGTCACCCAGGGGGTCACGATTGATGCCCTGCTCCGCGGCCCCGGTGCTCGCAGGCCTGTCTATGGAGTTGCCGCCGCGTCCGAGATCAGGGCGGCGGGCTTCGAGTTGTGGCCCACCTCTCCGTTGGTCGGCGGCAGAGTGACTCCCTATTCCGAAGCTCACTTCGACATTCCGGTCCGTATTGTCGACGCCGATCTCGACGAGGCGGCGCCGTCGTACCGCGCGCTCAGCCGCGGGGAGCGAAGGAAGATGCGCGCCCGGTTGAGCGAGCCGTTCAGGGTGCTCCTCGAGTTGTTCGAACCGTACCGGCCCAACCCCTACGCGTCATAGAGGAGCCCGTAACGTAGGATGGTTCCCATGCCCGACCCTTTGATCGTCGACCTGACCCGCGCGACAGCCGACGGCGTCGTAGAGGGCAGCCTCGCCTATTCGGACCTGGACGACCTGGAAGTCGAAGTAGGCCGCATCATCGAGGTCTCGGACCTCGGCGCCGGTCCATACAAAGCCGAGGTGGTGAAGGTCGACGGCGACCGGATCCGGGTGCAAGCCCCGGCCTTCAAGCCCCGCCCCGTCGAGGCGGGGTCTCCGGAGCTGGTCAATGCCCGGGACCTCGAGCAGTGGGCTGAAACTTCGGAGGCTCGGTACAAGTTCCCGAAGGTGATACGCCTTCTCCTAGCTGGCACGCCCGGAGTCGACCGTCTGTCGGTGCGGGCGGGTAGAGGAATCGATTTACCAGGGTATGACGGGTACGTCGAGCGAACTGTCGACAGTCCGTATGTTCCGTCCGGAGCTTCATGTTGGGAAATGGGGACAGGCCGCGATCCACGCCGCAAGGCGCAACAAGACTACCGCAAGCGCACCGATAACCCGGGTGAGGTGAAACCGGCCGATACCGTTTTCGTGTTCGTTACCCCTCGGCAGTGGCAGGGCAAGGAGGAGTGGGCCCACTGCCGTTCCGAGGAGGGCCCGTGGCGGGAGGTGCGGGTGCTCGACGCCGACGACCTTGAGGGATGGCTCCAGTCGAGATACATAGACCATGTCCGGGTATCCGAGCAGCTCGGCCGCCGCCCCCTTGAAGCTGAGTCGCTGGACAGGTGGTGGGCTCGGTGGTCGGCGCGAACCGAGCCGGCTTTCCCTCCGGACCTGCTGTTGGCCGGCCGGGGCTCCGAAGCAGAAAAACTACGCAAGGCGTTGGCCGGACCCTCGACCATCACAAGAGTCGAAGCGCCCTCACAAGAAGAGGCACTAGCTTTTGTTGCCGCCGCCCTGGGCGCATCCGAGGGCGGTGTCTCCACTCTGCCGGGAACGGTGGTGGTCACCTCGGCGGCGGTATGGGAGCGATGCGCCTCCGATCCCGGTCGGTTCGTTCTCATACCGCCGGCAGAGGAGAGCAACCTGGCGGCCGCCGTCGAGGGAGGCCATCACGTTCTGATTCCTATGGGAGCAGGCGACTATCAGGCAGGTGAGCGGATTGTCCTTCCCCGCATCGGTCGGTCGGAGGCCAGGAAGGCTTTCGAGGCGGCCGGTGTAAGGTCGGACAGGGCGGACAGATACGCGGCAGAGGCTCGCCGGAGCCTGGTGTCCCTGAGTCGGAAGCTCTCTTTGCATACGGGCGCCGCCCGACCCATTTGGGCCCAAGACACCGCGGCGGAGTTGCCGGCCGTTCTCGTACTGGTCGGTTCGTGGTCTGAAACCGACCATGATCGGGATATCGCGGCGCGGATCACGAACCGCGACATCGAGGATATAGAGCGGCTGTTGCTCAGGTGGGAGAACACCGAAGACCCCCCGTTCCGTCGATCGGGCGGTAACTGGCGGTTGGTTAATCCAGAAGATGCCTGGCTGCTGCTAAGGAACATAGTCACCGGGGGTGATCTAAAGCGTTGGCGCGAGGCGGCGATAGATGTCCTGGGGTCCTTAGATTCGGAGATAGACTGGCCACCCATTGATCCTGACCAGAGGGTTGAAGTATCGCTTCCCGACTTCCGCCGCGGCAAGAGGCCTAAGTGGTCGCCGGTTCTGCGAAGGGGACTGGCTCAGGGAGCGGCCCTTTTGTCTGCTTTGGGTCTGCCGCGAGATGTGGATGGCATGACCGGTCCCGATCATGCCGGTCGCCTGGTGAGCGATTTGCTGGAGCGTGCAGGCGCCGACTCCACCGGGAAGCTCTGGCAGTCCCTCTCAGACGTGTTGCCTCTGTTGGCGGAAGCTGCGCCTGACGCATTTTTGGATGCCGTACGTCGGGATTCGGCAGGAGAGCAGCCGTTGCTGGGGAGAATGTTCACCGATCGCGATGAAGAAGCCTTACTGTGGGGCGGCAGTTCCACGCATACCGGCCTGCTCTGGGCCTTGGAGACCTTGTGCTGGTCGGAAGACTATTTTGTCGTTGCTCTTGAGGCTTTGATGCGCTTGGCCAAGATCGATCCTGGGGGCCGGGTGGATAATCGACCCCTGGACAGCGCCCGCCGGGTGCTTCTGCCTTGGATGCCGCAAACAAGCGCTTCGCTCGAACTTCGCATGGAAGTACTGAATGGCATTTTGAGCCGCCATGAAGCAAAGGGATGGGAACTGTTGCTGAGCCTGGTCCCTACGCGCCATAGTTTTGCACTTGGCAACAGCCGTCCCCGATTCAGGGATTGGGCGCCGGAATTGAAGTCGATGTCCGACGAAGAACGTTGGACGGCAGTAGAAGAAATCACCACCCGGGCTCTTGAGGAGGCAGGCTCGAATCCATATATGTGGGCGCAGCTGATCGAGCTGATGCCTGCTTTAGCAATCCAGCAGATAATCGCGGTGGTCGATGCCCTAGATAATCTTGAGGCGAAGGAGTTCGATGATGCAGGCCGCTTTATTATATGGAAAAGTTGGAATGATTTGTTAATAAAAACCCCCGATCACTCCTGCATAGAAGCATGGCTCTCTGCTGAGATTTTAGGACGCTTAGAAAAGATAATGAACCAAATGAGGCCTGATATGTTAGACGTTTCTCTCCAGGAGCATAGAGAGTTGTTTGCTTGGCATTCAGAAGATCCGGAGGATAAAAGACAAAAGGCTGTCAAGGATACATATGATTCAGGTGGCCTTAGGGCGCTGGTTTATCTAGCTAAAGAGGTAGATCGCCCAGAACTGGTGGGCAGAGTATCGGCGGATATCTTTGAAGAATCAGTACTGGACGAACTTTTACCTTTGTTATCCGATGATGAACCGGTCCGAACCTTTGTGATGGCATGGATCGGACGAACGGCCGAGTCGGCCGGATCAGAATGGATAGAGAATAAAGCAGATTGCATTTCAGGTTTGGCTGATTCTTCCCAGGCCTATTTCTTTCTTGCCCTAGAGCTGGAGGATGCCGTTTGGAAGATTCTTGAGAATAGACCAATATCGGTACGTAAGCTATATTGGCAACAGATTAGAACTCCATCCGTATCGGATCATGATTTTCGTACACTTGTGGATAAGTTGATAGAATATGAACGCCCTTGGTTCGCTGGTGAGGTTTTGTTTCACAAGCTAGCATATAATAAGGCGCATCTGGTTTCCAATGATTTGATAGAACGAATACTCTCCAGCATACTCAAAGGCTACGACTCATTTGAGATGCCTGGTGATAGAGTCGCTTTCTACATCAGAGAGCTGTTAAAGCACCTGGATAGAAATAAGCCGGACTCAAAGGTATTGTTGGCCTTTGAGCTTACCTTTTTTACTTTTCGCAAGCTATATCAGTTTTCATCGGCGGCCATTTATCGAAAGCTTTCATCGGAACCCGAGGCCTTTGTCGATCTCTTATGCAGTGTTGACCGGTTACCAGCCGACAAAGAACAGAATATAGTATTCGGGGTTGCTGTTCGTAAAGGAGTTGATTACTTCGTGCTGAGCGAGTGGAGAAGCCTGCCCGGTGCCGATAGCAGTACGGGAGACGTAGATCCTGTGATACTGCGGAGATGGGTTTCGCAGGCGCGTCAATTGTTGCAGGAAAGAGGCAAGGCCGAAACGGGCGACCGTTTCATCGGGGAGCTCCTGTCCGGCAGTCCGGACGGGGAAGACGAAGTCTGGCCGGCCGAGCCGGTGCGGGATCTGCTGGAAGAACTGGACAGTCGATTTTTGGAGGAAGGTCTTGTAAGCGGGCGTTCAATGGGTAGAGGAGTAACGGTCCACGATCCGTTCGAAGGGGGTATACAGGAACAGGAGCTCGCGGAACAGTATGGTTGTTGGGCTAGACGGGTCGAGGCGCGGTGGCCGTCCACCGGCCGGGTTCTGCGCTCGCTGGCGTCTTTGTATGAAAAGGAAGCCCTTGAGCGGGATAAACGCTCAGAAGCCCTTGCAGACCAAGACTGATGGCTTGATGGAGCGGAGGTGTTGACCGTCGCCCGAGGCCGGATGGATATGTCCCAGGCACGGGGCGAGCCTCCTCGCTCACGTGAGGGGTGCCGACCCCGATTCTCCCTGTGGGAAGGGATGTACGCCTCCCTTGCGGTCGACCGCCTCCGTCGACAGACCCGTTGGCGGCGCCGCCCGCCGTCGCTCCGCCGCGGCGGGGTAACAAGGGCGGCGGCCAGGGTCGGCTTTGGGCGCGGCGGGAATGGCCGTGTTAGCCTACCGCAGGTAGGGTTTCCCGAATAGGACGGCGGTCGATGCCACTGGATTCGACGGCCCCGCCCGACGAGACTCCTGAACTTAAACCGGAGGAGGAAAAAACGATGACCAAAACGCGTGTGTGGATGACCGCGCTCATGGCGCTGATGCTCTTTGCCGCCGCCTGCGGCGGGGACGGCGCCGACGAGCCCGCGGCCCCTGAACCCACCGCCGCCGCAGCAGACGAGACGACCGTTGCCACCGAACCGATGTCCGATGATGACGACATGGCCGAAGAAACAACCACCACAGAAGCCATGGCCGAAGACACCACGACAACATCCGGGCCGACCACCACCCAGGCCACGGCCGGCGAGGATCTGACGGGCGGCGAGGGCAGCTGCGCTCCCCCGTCCGAAGCGGCGCCGCCTCTGGGAGTGGCTCCGGTGAGCGGGATGACCATCGTCCGGGCCATCAGCGGCGATGTCTCCACCATCGACCCCCGGCGCAACTTCGAAGCCCGCGCCTCGGAGATGGTGGCCAACATGTACGACCAGCTCACCACCTTCCATCTCGAGCGGAACGCCGACGGGGTGCTGGTGGCGGACTCCACCCGCCCGCAGGGCCTGCTCGCGGAAAGTTGGGAGTTCAACGAGGACTGCACTTCGGTCACCTTCACCCTGCGCCAGGGTGTGAAGTTCCATCACAGCGGCAACGAGATGACCGCCGCCGACGTCAAGTGGAGCTTCCGCCGGGCCGCCTATCTGGACGCGGGCGGCTGGTTCGACCATGCGGTGATCGGCCTCTACGACTTCGGGTCGGAGCAGGACATCGACGACGCCATAACCGTCATCGACGATTACACCATCCGCTTCGACTTCAACAAGCCCACCCCGTTCCCGTTGCATGTGCTCTCCAACGCCGGAGTAACCGTCTACGACTCGCAGGTCTTGCAGACCAAGGGCACCAACGACGACCCGTGGGCGCACAACTATCTGAAGACCAACGACGTGGGCACCGGCCCCTACTACCTGGAGTCGCTGGAACCGGGCGTGCAGATCGTGATGAAGCGCAATGACGACTACTACCTCGGCCCGGCCCAGGCGGAGCGCATCATCCTGCGGGTGATCCCCGACGCCTCCCAGCAGGCCGCTCTGCTGGTCGCCGGCGAGATCGACTTCGCCGAGGCGGTGCCTGTTACCGCCATACCCGATCTCCGCACCCAGGGCGTGAAGGTGACCACGGTGGGCGGCAACAACCAGGCGGTCATGTACATGAACACCACCCGCCCCCCGTTCGACGACCAGAACGTCCGGCAGGCGATCTCGTACGCCTACCCGTACGATGACGTGCTCGAAGGGGTCTACTTCGGGGCCGCCACCCGCGGCGGCGGGCCGATCCCGTCGACCACTCCGGCCTACAACCCGGACGCCCCCTTCTACAGCCAGGACCTGGACAAGGCGCGTGAGCTGCTGGCCGCCTCGGGTTACGCCGACGGCTTCAGCACCGACCTGTATATAGACAGCACGCTGGCCTTCGCCCCCGAGCTGGCCATCGTGGTGCAGGCCTCCCTGGCGCAGCTCGGGATCGAGGTCAACATCGTGAGGCTGGACTCCGGACAGTTCCGGGACAACGTTTTCGCCCAGGACGAGGACGGCAACCGGATCAACCCGATGGACTTCTTCCTGTTCTACTTCGGCTCCGGTTCTTGGGTGAACGAGCCCCAGTACCACATGGAGCTGTTCTGGGAGCCGAACGCCTTCGCCATGCGGAGCAACTACGAGAACCCGGAAGTGACCGAGAAGCTGAACGCCGCCAAGTTCTTGAGCCCGGCCGAGCCGGAGAGGACCCAGCTCTACCACGATGTACAGGCGCTGATGCTGGCCGACGCCCCGGCGGTGTGGCTGGCCGAGCCCCACCACATCGTGGCGTCCTCGCAGGATGTCCAGGGGTTCATCTGGAGGCCCGACCAGATCAACCGTTACTACTACGTAACCAAGTCGTCCTGATCATCTGGCAGCCGCTTTGAGCAGAGCCGGACAACGCCGCCGAGGTCGGTTCTCCGACCCGGCGGCTTGTCCGGCAGAGCAACCGAGGGCGAGACGCGGGAGGGTCCGGGCTAGAAGCTGATGTTCTCCTACGTGATCCGAAGGCTGGCAGCCCTCATCCCGATACTCATCGGGGTGACCCTGCTGGCCTTCCTGGTCTCCCGGGCGCTTCCCGGTGACCCGGCCCGCCTGTACGCGGGCATCCAGGCCTCCGAGGCTCAAGTGGAGGCCATCCAGGAGCGCTTGGGGCTGGACCGGCCGCTGTATCAACAATATTGCGTCTACATGATCGGCCAGACCTGCCTCGGGGAACCCGGCGGGGGCGGGCTGATCCGAGGCGATATGGGGGAATCGATCCGCACCGGTTTCCCGGTCGCCGAAGAAATACGGGCGCGGCTCCCGGCCACCGTCGAGATGGTGGGGGCGGGCATGATATTCGCCCTGGCGGTGTCCCTCCCGCTGGGGGTCTGGGCGGCGGTGAGGCGCGGCAAGCTGATCGACAAGTTCTGCCGTTTCATCTCCACTCTGGGCGTCGCCATCCCCGACTTCTGGCTGGCCCTCATCCTGTTGCTCATTTTCTTCGTGTTCCTGGGGTGGCTCCCGGGACCCGTGGGCCGCCTGGATATCACGGCCATCCCGCCCGACGGCCCCACCGGGTTCTATGTATTCGATTCTCTGGTGCGGGGCCAATGGGAGACCTTCCGAAACGCGCTGGCCCATCTGATACTGCCCACGTTCGCGATGGGGTTTCCGGCCATCGCCCCCATTCTGCGGCTCACCCGCAACACCACCCTGTCGGTGCTCAACTCCGACTACATCGCCTTCGGCAAGGCATCGGGGCTGAAGGGCACCCCCTTGTACTTCAAGTACGTCCTCCGCAACTCCCTGCCGGGCGCCATAGTCATGACCGGGCTGATCTCCGGTTACATGATCGGAGGCGCCGTCCTGGTCGAAAGAGTGTTCTCCTGGCCGGGAGTGGGCCTCTACGCCATCAACTCCCTCCGGACCAGCGACTACCCGGCCATACAGGGGTTCGTCCTGCTGTCGGCGGTTACCTACATGCTGGTGTTCTTGGCGGCCGATCTGGTCCAGTCGGCGATCGATCCGCGGGTGAGGCTGAAGTGACCCGGAGAAGGTACGACCCCCGCCTGATCACAGGACTGGTCATGTTCGGGCTCATGGCGGCCGTGGCGGTCTTCGCTCCGTTGATCGCCCGCAACGATCCCCTGGCGATCGACTTCGGCGCCCAGTTCCTGGCGCCCTCTTCCGAGCACTGGTTCGGAACCGCCAAGCTGGGCTTCGATATTTTCGCCCGCGTGGTCTACGCCGCCCGCTACGACCTGCTGATCGCAGTCTCGGCCGTGGCCCTTTCCATCGTGATCGGCCATCCGATCGGGCTGATAGTGGGTTATGCAGGCGGGTGGGTCGATTCGGTCACCATGCGGGGCTTGGACATCATCCAGTCCTTCCCGGCCTTCGTGCTGGCGATCGGCGTGCTGTCCGCCCTGGGCGAAGGGGTCATCAACGTGATCCTGGTGGTGGGCATAGTCGGGATTCCGACCTTCGTGAGGCTGGTGCGGGCCGAGGTGCGCTCCCTCCGCGAACATTCCTACGTCGAGGCGGGCCGGGCGGTGGGCAACTCCCGTTTCAAGATACTGCTCCGCTACATCGGCCCCGGCACGATCGGCACGGTCGCCACCCAGGCGGCGATCAGCTGCGGCTGGGCCATCATGCTCACCGCCGCCCTGGGCTTCATCGGCCTGGGGGTGCCGCTTCCCGAGCCGGAATGGGGGGCGATGATCTCCGAAGGGGTGCAGGAGATGGTGGTGAGCGGCCGCTGGTGGATCTCGGTGTTTCCGGGCATGGCCATAGCCGTAACCGTCTTTTCGCTTAGCCTCATCGGCGAATCGGTCGCCGATCTGGTGGAACCCACCCGGAGGAAATCGCGGTGAGCGCCCTCTTGGAACTGCGCGGCCTCGAAGTCGAGATCGAGGGCCTTCCCATTCTCCGGGGGGTGGACATGGAGGTAAGGCCGGGAGAGATACTGGGCGTGGTGGGCGAGACCGGAGCGGGCAAGTCGATGACCGCCCGCTCCATCCTCGATCTGCTTCCCGCCGCGGCCGAGGCATCCTTCGGGTCCTGCACCTTCGAGGGTCGGGACTTCACCCCGGCGAAGGAGCGGCAAAGGGCGCGGGGGCGGCGGATCGGATTCGTACCCCAACGGCCCCGCGGCAGCCTCAACCCCGTGTTCCGGGTCGGCCGCCAGCTCGCCGACGCCCTCCGCCGCCTCCGGGGCCTGGGCAGGCGGGAGGCCGGGGCCGAAGCCCTCGGCCTGCTCCGCTCGGTGCGCATCACCGACCCGGAGCGGGTCTACCGGTCCTTCCCGCACGAGCTGTCGGGGGGGATGTGCCAACGGGTATGCATCGCCGTCGCCCTGGCCGGCGAACCCGAGCTGATCATCGCCGATGAGCCCACCACCGGCCTCGACGTCACCATCCAGGCCGAGATACTCGCCCTGTTGGGCGACCTGATTTCGGAGCGCAATGCGGCCGGGATGCTGATCACCCACGACCTGGGGGTGGTGGCGGACGTCTGCGACCGGGTGGCGGTGATGTACGCCGGGCGGGTGGTGAACACAGGCGCCACGGCCGAGCTCTACCGTGAAGCCCTCCACCCCTACGCCAACCAGCTCGTCTCCATCGCCGCTTCCCTCGACTCCGGCGGCGCCCCCCGGGAAATCCCCGGACGGGTGCCCAACCCCGGCGAGGAGCTCGCCTCCTGCGCCTTCGCCCCGCGCTGTTTCCGGGCCGGATCCGACTGCTTCGACCAAGAGCCGCCCCCGGTCGATGCGGCGGGGCAGACCGCCTTCTGCCATCACCCGCTCACCGCCGAGGAGGTTTCGGGATGACCGGCCCCGTCGACACCCTTGCGGTCAGGGATCTCACCAAGATCTTCAAGATCAAGACCGGCAGCTTCCGCCAGGCCGGCCTGAGGGCGGTCGACGGCATCGACATCTCCATCCCCCCCGGCAGGACCCTGGCGGTGGTAGGCGAGTCGGGGTCGGGCAAGACCACCCTGGCCCGGCTGATCCTCCGGCTGCTCGAACCCACCCGGGGAACCGTGCTCCTCGAGGACGTCGACATCACCGGGATGGAGGGCGCCGGGTTGGAGGAGATGCGGGCCCGGATGCAGATCGTCTTCCAGGATCCCTACGACTCCCTGTCGCCCTGGCAGACGGTGGGGCGGACGGTGGCCGAGCCGTTGATGCTGCACCAGAACCTGTCCATGCAGCAGGCCGCCGAACCGGTGGCCGGCATGCTGGAGCGGGTGGGCCTCAGCCCCGAACACGCCCGGCGCTATCCGCACGAGCTCTCCGGCGGCCAGGCCCAGCGGGTGGGCATCGCCCGGGCGGTGATCACCAACCCGGCCCTGGTGGTGCTGGACGAGCCCACCTCTTCGCTGGACATGTCGGTCCAGTCCCAGATACTGCTTCTTCTGCAGTCGCTGCAGGAAGAGCGCAACATCTCCTACCTGTTCATCTCCCACGACCTGACCGTGGTCCGCTACATCGCCCACGACCTGGCCGTCATGTATCTGGGCAAGGTGGTCGAATCGGGGCCGGCCGAGCAGATCTTCGCCGCGCCCCGCCACCCCTACACCGAGGCGCTGCTCAAGGCCGCGCCCCGCCCCGACCCCTCCCACAAGACCGATCATGTATATCTGGTCGGCGAGCAGCCCTCCGCCCTGGATCGGGCCCCCGGCTGCCCCCTCTACGGGAGATGCCCGATCGCCGAAGACGTCTGCGCCGACACCCCCCAGGAACGGGTGGACATCGGCGCCGGACACCGCGTCGCCTGTTGGAAGCGCACATGAAGTTGCGGGCCGCCACCGACATCGGCGGCACCTTCACCGACGTGGTGGTGTACGACCCGGACCTCGGAAGGTACGCCACCGCCAAAGCGCCGAGCCGCGGGGACGACCTGGCCGCCGGGGTGATGGACGCCCTGGGGCTGGTGGTCGACGACCCGTCCGCCATCGATTCTTTCGTCCACGGCTCCACGGTAGGGCTCAACGCCTTCCTGCAGAGGCGGGGAGAACGGGTCATGCTGCTGGCCACCCGGGGCGCCGGCGACGTCTACCACATCGCCCGCGGCAACCGCCTGGACATGTACAACATCCGCTACCGGAAGCCCGCCCCCCTCATCCCCCGCCGGGACATCATCCCCATCGGCGGGCGGCTCGACTCCGACGGCAACGAGCTGGCCCCGCTCGACCGCGGCGACATCCGCCGGGCGGCGCACCGCATCCGGTCCGAGGGGGTCCGCGCCGCGGCCGTCGCCTTTCTGTTCTCCTACCTGAACCCCGACCATGAGCTGGCCGCCGCGCAGCTGCTGGCGGAGCTGGCGCCCGGAGTGTCCATATCGGCCTCCCATCAGGTGGCGGCCGAATGGCGGGAATACGAACGGACCGCCTCGGCGGTCATGGACGCCTACATCGCCCCCTCGGTCTCCCGCTACCTGGCCGATCTCTCGACCCGCCTGGCCGGCCGGGGCATGGCGGCGCCGCTGCGGGTGATGCAGTCCAGCGGCGGGGTCATCTCCGCCCGGGCCGCCTCCGAGCGGCCCCTGCAGACCCTGCTGTCCGGCCCGGTGGGCGGCGCGGCGGGGGGAGCGGCGCTCTCCGAAGTGCTCGACCGGCCCAACCTGATATGCATCGACCTGGGGGGGACCAGCTTCGACGTGAGCCTGATAACCGCCGGGCAGGCCGACAGCTCACCCTCGGCCCTGCTGGAGGGCCTGCCGGTGCTGATGCCGGTGGTGGACATCCACACCATCGGGGCGGGCGGCGGGTCGCTCGCCTACCTGGAAGCCGGGGGCCTGCGGGTGGGGCCCGAAAGCGCCGGCGCCCATCCCGGCCCGGCCTGCTACGGGCGGGGCGGGTCGCAGCCCACCGTCACCGACGCCAACCTGGCGCTGGGGAGGGTCGATCCGGATTATTTCCTGGGCGGCAACCTCGCGCTCGACGCCGGAGCGGCGGAATCCGCCCTCCGGACTCTCGGCGCCCGGCTGGGCCTCGACGAATACAAGCTGGCGCTGGGCATCATCGAGATCATCAACGCCAAGATGTCGCAAGCCATCCGAACCCTCACCGTGGAGCGGGGGATCGAACCGCGGGAGTTCAGCCTGGTGGCCTTCGGCGGCGCCGGCCCCATGCACGCCGCGGCGCTGGCGCAGGAGCTGGGCGTCTCCGAGGTGATTGTCCCCCCGGATCCGGGCAGCTTCTCGGCCTGGGGAATGCTGCAGTCGGCCGTCCGCCAAGACTTCAGCGAGGCCTTCCTCCGGGATTTCACCGGCCTGGACACCGACGACATGGCCGGCCGGTTCGCCGAGCTGGGCCGCCGGGCCTTCTCCAGTCTGGAGGCGGAAGGAGTAGCCCGCGGCCGCATCTCCATTATCCGACAGCTCGACATGCGCTACCAGGGGCAGGAACACACCCTGACGGTCACCCTGCCCGGCCCCGCGCCGCCCCCGCAGAACGGCCGGTCGGGCGGGTTGGCGGCCCTCCGCCGGCGGTTCGAAGAGACCTACCAAGCCCGGTACGGCCACGCCAATCCGGAAGCCGGCCTGGAAACCGTAAACCTGCGGCTCACCGCCCTGGGAGACACGGGGCGCCCCCTCCTGTCCGACGGCTACCGGCCCGACCGGCCGTCCGACCGCCCCCTGCGGACCGGGCCGGTTCTGTTCGCCTCGGGTTCGTTTCCAACCGGCCGGTTCGACCGCGCCGCCCTGCCGCCCGGCTGTTCCATATCCGGCCCCGCCGTCGTGCAGGAATCCACCGCCACCACCGTCATCCCGCCCGGGGGTTCGGCCACTATCGACGCTTACGGCTGTTTGATCATCCAGGCCCCGCCGTTATGAACATCGACCCCATCACCATCGAGATCCTCCGCAACGCCTTCATCATGGCGGCCGAGGAGATGAACGCGGCGTTGGTCCGCTCCGCCTACACCCCGGTCATCTACGAATCCAAGGACTGCGCGGTGGCCCTGATCGACAGCCGGCACCGGGTGCTGGGCCAATCGTCGGGCGTTCCGCTGTTCCTGGGGAACCTGGAGGCCTGCACCCTGGCCGCCGAGGAGATGTTCGGGCGGTCGGTGTGGGAAGAGGGCGACATCTGGATCATGAACGACGCCTACCTGACCGGCACCCACATGCATGACGTCACGATTTTTGCCCCCATCTTCTACCGGGGGGACCTGGCCGGATTCGCCGCTTCACGCGCCCATTGGCTGGACATCGGGGCCAAGGATCCGGGGGTGCCCATGGACTCCACCGAGATCTTCCAGGAAGGGGTCCGCCTGCCCCCCACCCAGGTGGTGAGGGGAGGCCGACCGGTGGAGGACATCTGGTCGATCATCGAAAGCAATGTGCGTTTCCCCAGGTCGGCCATCGGCGATATGAAAGCCCAGTTCGCAGTGGCCGCCATCGGCGAACACCGCTTGGGCGCCCTGTTCGACCGTTACGGGCGGGACGTCGTGGAGGCGGCCGCCGAGGAGATCTTCAGCCAGAGCGAGCGCCTGGACAGGGAGGCGGTCGGGGCCGTCCCGGACGGCGTGTACACCGCCGAAGGCTTCCTGGATTCCGACGGGGTGGGCGACGATCCGGTCCGGATGCGGGTGAAGATAACGGTGGACGGAGAGCGGCTGGTCTTCGACCTGACCGACGCCGACGGTCCGGGCCGGGGTCCGATCAACTGCGGCGCCGTACAAACCCTGTCGGCCTGCCGGCTGGCCTTCAAGTATCTCTTCAACCCCCGCCAACCCGTGAACGGGGGAACCTTCCGGCCCCTGGAGGTGCTGACCCGGCCCGGCTCGATCCTGGACGCCCGGCCTCCGGCGGCGTGCCAGTTCTACTTCACCCCGCTGGGCCTGATGATCGATCTCGTCGCTTCGGCCCTGGCCCCCGTCCTTCCGGATGCGGCGCCCGCCGCCCATTACGGCGACGGCATGGTCTTCCAGTTCACGGGCGTCGACCCCCGCACCGGCGAGCTGTTCCTCGACAACGAACCCCACGTGGGGGGATGGGGCGCTTCACAGGGCCGGGACGGGCAGGACGGCATGATCTGGACCCTGTCGGGCAATTTCCACGACATGCCCATCGAGGTCTTCGAGTCGAAATTCCCCGCCCGGATCACCGACTACAGCTTCCGGCGGGACTCGGCCGGTCCGGGCCGCTGGCGGGGGGGAAGCGGCATCGTCCGGGAATACGAGATGACCGCCGACACCGAGATGAGCCTGTGGTTCGAGCGTTCGGGCAACCCGGCCTGGGGCCTGTTCGGCGGCCGGAGCGGAGCCCCCCCGGAAGTGATCATCAGGCCGGGAACCCCCGAAGAGGTCCGCCTCCTCAAGACCAACCGCATGCCCCTGCGCAAAGGAGACGCCGTCCGCTGTTACACCGGCGGCGGGGGCGGATACGGCGACCCCCTGGAACGCGACCCCCAAGCCGTCCTGGACGACCTGGCCGACGGATACATCTCCCCCGAATACGCCCGGCGGCACCACCGATTCACCGCCGACGGCCGAGGCGCGGGCGCAAGCAACGGCGCGTGATGCGTAGAATGGCCTGAACGGGGGTGTAGCTCAGCCTGGCAGAGCATCTGGTTTGCAACCAGAAGGCCGTCGGTTCGAATCCGATCACCTCCACCCCGGCTATTGACCGGCTCTTGGGCCGAACAGGCAGCAACGGCGCCCGGCAAGGAGAACCGGCCGACGAGGGAGGAGGCCGTTATGCCCAGAGCTGTGATCGTCGACGCCGTGCGCACTCCGGTGGGCAAGCGGGGCGGCAAGCTGGCCGGATACCACCCCGTCGACCTAGCCGCGCTGACGCTGCGGGCGCTGGCGGAGCGCAGCGATCTCGACCCCGGGCTGATCGACGACGTGATCATGGGGTGCGTTACGCAGACCGGCGAACAGGGCCTCAACGTCGGGCGCAACGCGGCGCTGGCGGCGGGGTTTCCCGAGGACGTGGTGGGGGTAACCATCGACCGCCAGTGCGGATCGGGCCAGCAGGCCGCCCACTTCGCCGCGCAGGGGGTGATGGCGGGGGTCTACGACGCGGCGGTGGCGGCGGGCGTGGAGTCCATGACCAGGGTGCCGATGGGGGCGACCGCGCATCAGGGTCCGGGCCGCCCGTTCGGGCCGCTGATGACGGACCGCTACGCCCACAGCCTGGTGCCTCAAGGCCTGTCGGCGGAGATGCTGGCCGAGAAGTGGGGCCTGTCCCGCCGGGCCCTGGACCGGATCTCCCACCACTCCCACATGCGGGCGGCGCGGGCGTCCGAAAAGGGGCGCTTCGAGGCGGAAATCGTCCCGGTCGAGACAGGCTCGAACGGCTCGCCGGCGATGATGTACGCCGACGAAGGCGTCCGGCCCGACACCTCGCCGGAAGCGCTGGCCGGCCTCCGTCCGGTCTTCAAGCCCGACGGGGTGGTAACCGCCGGCAACTCGTCGCAGATCTCGGACGGGGCGGCGGCGGTGCTGATCATGTCGGAGGCCAAGGCGGAGGAGCTGGGTCTGGCCCCCAAGGCGGTCTTCCGGCAGCTGGCGACGGCGGGGGTGGATCCGGTGACCATGCTGACCGGTCCGATCCCGGCCACCGCCAGAGTGCTGGAAAAAGCCGGCCTGTCAATCGACGACATCGACCTGTTCGAGGTGAACGAGGCCTTCGCCTCCGTGGTGGGCGCATGGCTGGCCGAGCACGGGGGAAACGACCCCGACGCCCTCTGGGAGCGCACCAACGTCAACGGCGGGGCCATCGCCCTGGGGCATCCGCTGGGGGCGACCGGCGCCAAGCTGACCGCTACCCTTGTGCACGAGATGGAGCGCCGCGGCGCCCGCTGCGGACTCCAGACCATGTGCGAAGGCGGGGGGATGGCCAACGCCATGATCCTCGAAAGGTTCTGACCGGCCCCGGAAGAGCCGACCGGCCGGGGAGAAAGGAGCAGACGGTATGAGCGTTTCCACCTATTCCGAGCTGCGCACCGTCTACAAGCCGCCCGCCCCCCGGGCGGCCCAGAAGGTGCTGGATCATCTGGATGTTCATTTCCGCCGCTTCATCGCCCTCTCGCCTTTCTGCATACTCAGCTCCGCCGACGCCGACGGGCAGGCCGACGCCTCACCCCGCGGCGACCCCCCGGGTTTCGTGCAGGTACTGGACGACAAGACCCTCATGCTCCCCGACCGGACGGGCAACAACCAGGTGGATTCGCTCCAGAACATCGTGGAGAACCCCGGCGTGGGCCTGCTCTTCATGGTGCCGGGGATGAACGAGACCCTGCGGGTCAAGGGCAAGGCCGAGATCGTGACCGACGAGGAGATCCTCGACCCGATGACGCTGCGCCGCCGCCCGCCGCTCTCGGGGCTGAAGGTAACCGTGGAAGAGGCGTTCCTGCATTGCGGGCGGGCGCTGCTCCGTTCCCATCTATGGGACGCCGAAACCCGGATCGACCGCTCCGCCTACCCCACTTACGGACAGGTGCTGGCCGACCAGATACCCGGCGCCGACGCCGGGGAGATCGACGCCTCCGAGGATGAGGCCAACCGCGAATGCGAATGACAGCCCCGCCGCGCCCCGGGCGTGGATAGGGCTTCGGCGCGGCGGGAACGGGCTGAGAGGGTATGGCGGGGCCGGGCCTTCTTCCGGCGGCGGCGCCCCCTGCGGCATGACCATCCTGAACATCCTCATCGCGCTGGCGATCGGCGCCGCCATCTGGACCGTGTCGATGACGGTGCTGCGGGCGGTGGTCAACCCGCCGCCCGAGTTGGACCCCCATGATGCGGTCGACACCCTCCGCCGCTTCAGGTGCAGCCTGTGCGGCGCCGAGGTAACGATGACCGCCGCCAACCCGGCCGAGCCGAAAGCCCCTCGCCACTGCCGCGAGGAGATGGACGAAGTTCCGGTCGAGCCTGCAGACGGGTAGGTTTCCGGAGCCGCTGCGGAGAGCGGGCCGCCGCCGTCCGAAATTATTTTTAGCATTCTGGAAGGAGGCTATTGTATTTGTCATAGGTTTGTGATACTATGTGTGTGCTAAAGCACAAACACTGCCGCCGGATTCCGGAGCGTGCGGCAATCATCATGGGAAACTTTGCCGGGTCGGGCGCCGCCGCCCGAACAGGGGCGGCGCGTCCGGCGAAAGATCCGATGGCCGGCGGCGGAGGCGGGGGAGGGAACCCGGCGAAGCCGGGCGGGGGGCGCGGGATTTTTTCGCGGTCTCGATGGAGGGCGGGGGTAGGAACACACTGCACCCCAGCAGGGTTCTGATCGGGTCAGACGCGTCTCGATGGAGGGCGGGGCGGGAATACATCACACCTCTCCAAACAGGGGCAACCTCCCCGAATACCGCAGTAACCGGACAGGGGGATGTCCCGAGCGGCGGGAGTCGGTTGTTCCTTCTGATGGGGAAGGTACAAGCCCCGGCGGTCGGCCGCTTGCTCGACGCCGAGGACTGAGAAGTCGACTGGGTGTCTGGGCTTGCGCGCCGCGCTGGACTCGCGCTGGACTGGGGTTGTCGAGGGCAGGCGGCGGGATCTCCGCCGGTTCGGAACAACCCGCCGGACCCGGGCCGGCGGGATTTCCACAGGGTGGGGAAAAGTCTGCGGAAAACTACCGGTGTGTAATTCGAGGAACGGACGACGGCAGGCGGGGCGGCGCGGCCTTGTTCCTCCGTCTCGGAGACGGCCCCCGCCTCAGTGGAAGTTGGTGGTCATCAGGAAACCGGCCGCCATGGCGCCCAGCCCGCCCATTAGCAGCCACGGGCTGGCGTCGAACATGTATCGGGTCACCACCAGCAGCACACCCGCCGCCATGAGGCCGAACATTACGGCCTTGTACAGCGTGGATGACTCCTTGGTGCGCTTCCCCCTCGAGGCGCTCTTGGGGGGGGTGGGGCGGCGCACCGTCTTGGCTTTGCGGCGTCCTTTGGATTCCGGCATGGGAAACAGGCTAACCGTTTTCCCGCCGCGTACCAACAGCGCCGGCGCAGCCGGGTGCGGAGGCCGGCTGCCCGTTGCTGTAACCTGGCGGATCATGCGGGTGCTGGTGCTCGACAACTACGACAGCTTTACCTTCAACCTGGTGCAGTATCTGGGTGAGCTGGGGGCGGATCCGATCGTGGTGCGCAACGACGAGCTGGACGCGGCGGGGGCGGCCGAACTGGAACCGGAGCGGCTGGTGATCTCGCCGGGCCCCGGCCGCCCCGAGGACGCCGGTTATTCCATGGCCTACATCGAGGAGTTCGCCGGCAAGGCGCCCATCCTGGGGGTGTGCCTGGGCCATCAGGCCATAGCGGCGGTGTACGGAGGGAGGATCGACCGGGCGCCCGCCGTCATGCACGGCAAGACCTCGTCGATCCGCCATGACGGCGAGGGGGTGTTCACCGGGCTGAGCAACCCCTTCATCGCCACCCGTTACCACTCGCTGGCGGCGGAGGAGCTGCCGAAGGAGCTGATCCCCTGCGCGTGGAGCGAAGACGGGGTGCTGCAGGGGCTGCGCCATCGGCGCCTCGACATCCACGGCGTCCAGTTCCATCCCGAGAGCATCCTGACCGCCGAAGGCATGGCGCTGCTCGGGAACTTCCTGTCGGACCGGGAACCGAAGTAAGAGACTCAGCAGACCGGGGAAGCCGGACGGGTCAGCCCGGCGGATGGAGGTCGGTGCGGTCGTGCTCCGCGTGGATCGACCGATCGTGGAAGTGGCGGGGGGCCGTCTCCCGGTGGCGGGGGTCGTCCAGCAGCAGATGGTTTCCCTCCACGCTCAACAACCCGGCGCCGTAGGCCTCGGCGAGGTTGGCGGCCCTCAGCACCTCATCCGGCGGGCCGTCGGCCACCACCCGCCCCGACAGCAGCACCACATGGTGGGCGTCCCAGGCGTCGGCGAGGTCGTGGGTGGTGAGCACCACCGTGCACCCGCAGGCGTTTTCCTCCCGGACCGTGTCCCGGATGGCCTGGGCCGAGACCATATCCAATCCGGTGGCCGGCTCGTCCAGCAGCAGTATCTCGTGGTCCTGCACCAAGCCCTGCGCCAGCAGCACCCGGTGGCGCTCCCCGCCCGACAGGCTGGACAGGTGGCGCTTGGCCAGATGCGTGATGCCGGTCCGCTCCATCACCTCGTCCACCAGCCGCCGATCCCGCCGGGAGAGCGGACGCAGAAAACCCTTCCCGGCGTACCGGCCCATGCTCACCACTTCCCGCACGGTAACGGGAAGCGACTGATTGACCTTGGTCTCCTGGAGCACATAGGAGATGCGGTAGGGCCGGCAGCCGGTCCTGCCCAGGGTTGTCCGGCCCGAATCAAGGGGAATCAGCCCGGCGATTCCGTTCATCAGGGTCGATTTGCCCGCCCCGTTGGGGCCGATCAGAACGGTCACGGCGCCGGCCGGGATGTCGAGGTTGGAACACTCCAACACCGGCCGAGCGCCGTAGCAGAACACGGCGTCGGTGATCGAAACCGCCGGTTGGCAGCCCCCGGCGGCGGGATGGGAGTCAAGGCCGTTCATATCGGAGAAAGTCACTGGTTCTGATCCTCGGGCTCTTCGGACCGCTCTTCAGCGGTAGGGGGAGGAGTGTACTCCCCCAGCACCACCAGGACGGTCCCCCCCGCCGGCGCCTCGGCCCCCGGCGGCGGAGCCTGCCGGGCGATCCTGTCGTCCAAGCCGGGATGGTCCACCGCCGCCCGCGACCCCGCCACCTCCAGCACCAGCCCGAGGGCCGCCAGCGCCGTCTCGGCCTCCGCCGGATCGGCGCCCGTGAGATCGGGTACGACGGCGGGGCCGGCCGGCTCCGGATCGGTGGTGTCTCCCGGCTCCGGATCGGTGGTATCTCCCGGCTCCGGATCGGTGGTATCTCCCGGCTCCGGGACGGTGGTTTCCGCGGGGCCCGCAGGCGGGGCCGCTTCGACCAGGATCACCAGATCCCCGGTCTGCACCGCCGCCCCGCCGGCCGGCTCGGTCCTGATCACCAGACCCGGCTCCGCCTCGCCGGCGGGTTCCTGCCGGACCTCCGCCCTCAAACCCAGCTCCTCCAGGCGGGCGGAGGCCTCGGCCGCCGGCCGCCCCGACAGATCCTCGAGTGCGAACGGCTCCGAACCTTCCGAGACCACGATCTGCACGCTCCATCCGGGGTTCACGTCCGATCCGGCGGAGGGGCTCTGGCGGATCACCAGACCCTCCTCCACCCGGGTGCTGGTTTCGAAGGAGACCTCCACCTCCAGCCCGACCCCTTCCAGCCTTCCCTCGGCCCGGTCCTGGGTCAATCCCCGCACGTCCGGAATCTCGATCGGGTCGGGGCCGGCCGACACCACTATCTCCACTGCGGAGCTGCGGGCGGCCCTGGCGCCCGCCGGCGGGGACTGGTCGATCACCAGGCCCTCCCCCACGGTTTCGCTGCGGACGGAGCCGACCACCACCGTGAATCCCTGGCCCTCGAGGACGGCAATGGCCCTTTCCCGGGTGGATCCCATCACCGTAGGCACCTGTATCTGGGCCGGGCCGCCGGACACCACCATGGTCACGAACGAATCGGCGGCGGCCCTCTCTCCCTCCGCCGGATCGGTGCGGATGACCCGGCCCGGCTCCGCATCGCTCGCCTCGGTTACGGGCGTGACCCGGAACCCGGCTTCCTGGAGCACCAGGAGGGCCTCGTCCTGGGTCAGCCCGACCGCGTCCGGAACCGTTGCGGCCGGGGCGGCGGTGGTGGAGGTGGGGGACGGATCGGTGGAGAGGCTGTTGAGCAGCACGTAGATGCCGAACACCAACCCGGCGGCCAGGGCGATCGAGGTGATGATGAAGGGCAGCTGCGAGGGTTGGCGGGGGGGGGCGTTCACCCGGCGGTACACCTCGTCCGGCGGGGCGGTGGGCGGGGGCAGATCAGGCCTCCGGACGGGGTCGGCGGCGGCGTCGGCCTCGGTCCGGGGGGCGGCTCTGCCCTGCAGAAACAGCAGCAGGTCGCGGCGGGCGTCGGCCGCCGACCCGTAACGGCGGGCGGGGTTCTTCTCGAGGCAGCGCATCACTATGTCCTCGAGCTCGGCCGCCAGGTCCGGGTTGGCGCCGGTGGGCGGGGGCGCCTCGGCGGTTACATGCTGGTAGGCCACCGAGACGGAGGTCTCACCGGTGAACGGGGGGCGGCCGGTCAGCATCTCGTACAGCACCACCCCCAGGCTGTACAGGTCGGAGCGCTCGTCGGCCTGGTCGCCGCGGGCCTGCTCGGGGCTGAAGTAGGTGGCGGTGCCGATCACGGATCCGTCTTTGGTCAGCTCCTGCGAGTCGTCCCAGACCCGCGCCACCCCGAAGTCGGTTACCTTGACCGTGCCGTCCGCCGCCAGCAGGATGTTGCCGGGCTTGATGTCGCGATGGATCACCCGGCTTCTATGGGCCACCTCCAGGGCGGAGGCCACTTCGGTGGCGATCTCGGCCGCCCGGCGGGGCAGGAGCCTGCCCTCGTTCTGGAGCACGTCCCGCAGCGAGCGCCCCTTGACCAGCTCCATGACGATGTAGTAGGTGCCGTTCTCCTCCCCCCAGTCGTAGATCGACACGATGTTCGGATGGCTCAGGTTGGCGGCGGCTTGGGCCTCCTTGCGAAACCGGGCCACGAAGGTTTCGGCGTCGGCGTAGCGCTGGTGCAGTATCTTCACCGCCACCCGGCGGTCCAGGGTGCGGTCGACGGCTTCGAACACGTCCGCCATGCCGCCCCGTGCAATGTACGAGACCAGCTCGTAGCGCCCCAGTGATTGTGGATGTTCCATCGTTCAGCGTGAATCTAGTGAGATAACCGGCCATAAAAGGGCAACCGCATATCCGCCGCGGCGGCCCGCCCATTCGGATCGCTTCGACAACAGCTCCAACCTTGCCGCCTTTTTGGGCTGCCCGTCCGCGGGTCAGGGCCGGGAGGCGGGGGCCTGCCGGCCGAGCCAGGCAGAGAGAACCGCCCGGCCGATGGGGAGAGCAGCCTGGTCGCCGCCGCCGGATTCCGCCCCGTCCGCGTCCTCCACCGCCGCCGCCACCGCCAGGGCCGGCTCGTCCGCGGGGATGAACCCGGCGAACCACAGGATGCGGCCGCCGGAGGGGTTCTCACCCGCGCCGTACTCGCCCAACCCCCGCACCGCGCCGAGGGCCTCGCTGCTGACGATCACCTGCACCATGCTTTCCGCCAGGGCGGCCGCCTCCTCCGGGCTGAACGGCTCGGAGTGAACAGCCGGCGCCGCTTCCGACTCCAGGCCGGAGTCGGCGTCGAACACCCGGGCCACCAGGTAGGGCGCCATCAGCCGCCCCTCCTCGGCTATGGCCGCCGCCCGCATCGCCAGCCCCAGGGCCGTTCCCGGGTTGCCCTCCAGATACGGTCCGGCGGCCGCGGCCAGCTCCTCCCAGACCGGCTGCTCGAAGAAAGGACCCCCGGCGGCGCGGTTGTCGAGGGGCCGGGCCGGGTCCCCGGCCAACCCCTCCCAGACGCTCTCGGCGTCCTGGCCGACCAGGGAGTTGGGATCGAAGCCGGGCGAGCTGACCATGGACAGCACCCGCCCGGTGGCCGGCTCCAGGGCCACCACCGCCCCCCTCCGCTCTCCCAGGGCGCGGGCGGCGGCTAGCTGCAGGCGGTGATCCAGGGTGAGCTGGACCGAACGCGCCCGCAGATCCTCGCCGAGCAGGGCGGCGATGATGCTGGAGACGGTCAGGTCGCTGCCGGAGGTGAGCAGAGAAGCGTGGGAGGCTTCGACCCCGCCGTCGCCCAGCCGGGAGGAGAACCCCACCGTATGGGCGTACAGGGCGGCGTGGGGATACTCCCGCGTGTAGTGGCGGGGGCCGGGGGGGTCGAGGGTCGAGCGGGCCAGCACCACCGCGTCGGCGGAGACGATCTGGCCCCGCTCCCGTTCCGAAAGGGCCAGCACCCGGGTGTTGCGGGCGTCCTCCCGGAGCCGGTCGGCGGCCACCACCTGCCAGTAGGTGATGTCCAGCGCGATCACCAGGAAGACGGCGAACAAGGCCAACGCCGCCCGCCGCATCGGGCCGTTCATGTGCGCTCCTCGTGGCTGATGCGGGCCAGCAGCGCCAACGCCAGGAAGGCGGTGACGATCGAGGACCCCCCGTAGGACAGCAGCGGAGCAGGCAGGCCGGGCGCCGGAAGCAGGCGAACCGTTCCGGCGGCGGAAACCGCGGCCTGGAGGCCGATCAGCAGGGTCAGGCCGGCGGCCGCCAGCTTGCGGAACAGATCGCGGGAGCGCAGGGCCACGCCGAAACCGGCCGCCGCCAGGAGGGCGTAGGCGGCCAGGACGGCCACCGACCCCGCCAGGCCCATCTCTTCGGCCACCGCCGCCAGCGGGAACCGGAAGGCAACATCCGGGATCAGGTCGGGCCGGCCCAGGCCGAGGCCCGCCCCGGACAGGCTGCCCGCGCCCAGGGCGAAGAGGCCCTGGACGGTCGGGTAGCCGGCCCCTTCGTAATGGCTCCACGGGTCGATCCAGACCTCGACCTGCCGCCGGACCTGTTCGAACAGGAAGTACGCCCCCGCCGCGCCGAGGGCGTACCCCCCGAACCCGATTCCCAGGTAGGCCGCCCGGTTGGTGGCCGCGTAGAGCATGACGGCGAACAACCCGAACAGCATGAGAGAGGCGCCCAGGTCCTGGTAGAGGGCCAACGCCGCCCAGCCGACCGCCCAGGCCGACCCCAGCGCCGCCGCCGGATGGAGGCCCGGCAGCCGCAGCCCTCCGAGCCGGGGACCGCCCGCGCTGAGGGCCGACTGGCGGTCGGACAGGTACACAGCGAGGAACACCGCCAGCATCAGCTTGGCGGCCTCGCCGGGCTGCAGGAACACGTCCGGCCCCCATTGCCACTCGACCCAGAGCCGCGACCCGCCCAGCTCCAGCCCGCCCAGCGGCAGCGGACCTCCCCGGGGGAGGGCCGGCAGGGCTGCCAGGCCCGCCGCCAGCACCGGCCATATCCAGGGGCGGCGGCGGAGGACGGCCAGGCCCCTCCCCCGCAGCCAGAAGAGCAGCAAGGCGGCCAGGGCGGCGCCTGTCAGCAGCCACCAGCGCTGCCGATCGGCCAGGCCCCGGTCGAGGCGGTAGACCATTACGTACCCGATGGCGGCAATGGTGGCGGCCGGGGGGATGAGGAAAGGAACAGCTCGCGGCGCCCAGCGGCGCATGGCCGCCAGAAAACCGCCGAACACCGCCCCGTACCAGAGAAAAATCAGCCCCGGCGCCGAAAAGGAAGCGCCGCTCCCGGCGAAGTCGACCAGCAGCACCCCGAAGGCGGCCAGGCCGGCCGCCGCCAGTACGAGGACGGCCTCGGCGGTCCGGCTCACTGCCCGCAGGCCGGGGAGGTTCCGGCCCCCGGCCCGCCGCCCGCCGGCAGGGCCGGCCGGTATCGGAGCAGCCCGGCGCGGCCGCCCGCGGCGCAGCCCGAAGCGGGGAACCTCATGCCGATCCTCTTATCGTTCGTCTTCGGATCCGGGGCGGTCTGCCTCGACCTCTACCACCACCGCCGTTATGTTGTCGCTCCCGCCGGCCTGGTTGGCCGCCTCGATCAGGTTCCTCACCGCCGCGGTCGGCGGACCCGCGCCGAGGACGGCGGCTATCCGGTCGTCCTCCATCATCTCGTTCAAGCCGTCCGAGCACAGCAGCAGCCGGTCGCCCGCCGCGAGCTGCTTCTCGATTACGTCGACCTCTACCTGCCTCTCGAGACCCACCGCCCGGGTGAGGATGGACCGGTTGGGGTCGAAGCGGGCTTGCGCCTCGGTGATCACCCCCCGAGAGACCAGTTCCTGGGCCGCGGTGTGATCGACGGTGAGCTGTTCCATCTTCCCTCCCCGGAGCAGGTAGGCGCGGCTGTCCCCTACATGACCCAGGGTGAGCAAGCCGCCGGGGTCGATCTGCGCCAGGGTGAGGGTGGCGCCGATCTCGGCGGGGCGGCCGAATCTGCGAATACCGGCCTCGACGACGGCCCGGTTGGCGGCTGTGACCCGGTCTTCGGGAGAGCCGTCCGCCGCAATCGAGCTGTCGACGGCGGTGCGGCTGGCCAGCTCCCCCGCCGGAAGGCCGCCCAGCCCGTCCGCCGCCGCAAAAAGCAGCGGCCCGGGGCCGGAACCGTCCTGATCGGGGTAGTAGGCGTCCTCGTTCTTCTCCCTGGCCAAGCCGACGTCGGTCCCGCCCGCCCATGTGAACCTCATGGGGCTTCTTCTCCTTCGCCTTCGGGCGCCCGGGTTCCCTCCGCGGCGTCCACCACCATCACCGTGATGTTGTCGCGTCCGCCCGCCAGGTTGGCCGCCTCGATCAGCCCCCACACCGCGTCCGACGGCGCCCCCTTCCCCAGCAGGCGCCCGATCTCGCCGTCGGGCAGCATTCCGTGCAGGCCGTCCGAGCAGAGCATCAGCCGGTCGCCTGCTTCAAGGTCGACCAAGCGCTCCTCCACGTCCAGATTGTCCTCGAAGCCCAGCGCCTGGGTCAACCAGGAGCTGCGGGGATGGCCGCGGGCTTCCTCCTTGGTGATCTCCCCCCCTTCGACCAGCTCCTGCGCCATGTTGTCGTCGGTGGTGAGCTGGTCGAGGCGGCCGCCGCGGAGCAGGTAGGCGCGGCTGTCCCCCACGTGGCCCAAGGCGAGCCGGCCGCCGGGGTCGAGCTGCGCCAGGGTGAAGGTGGTGCCCATCCCGGCCAGGTCGGGGGCGTCGAGCACGGCCGTCATGACGGCTTGGTTGGCGGCTTCGATCCGATCCCGGGGCGAACCCTCGGTTTTCACGGCGCAGGCGATGGCGGTCCGGCTGGCCACCTCCCCGCCGGTGTGGCCGCCCATGCCGTCCGCCACCGCCGCCAACAGGCGGTCGGAGGCGCCGCCGTCGTGCTCGGGGTAGAAGGCGTCCTCGTTGTTGGGGCGCACCCTGCCGACATGGGTGCCGCCGGCCCAAATGAACTTCAAGTCACCTCCAGGACGGTCTTGCCGATCTGCACGGCGTCCCCCTTGTTGAGCTTGAGGGGGGCCGTTACCCGCTTGCCGTTCACGTAAGTGCCGTTGGTGCTGCCCAAATCGAACAAGGACAGGATGCCGGCCTCGTTCACCAGGCGGACGTGGAAATCGGAGGCGTAGACATCGTCCACCGGCACATCCGCCTGCCCGCTGCGGCCCAGCACCACCGGCTGGCGCACATCCACGTTCATCCCCTGCTGGGTGTCGCTGCGGATCACCGTGAGCCCGGCCCCGCGGCGGCGAACGCCCCCCAGGGGCTGGCCGGCGCCGATATGGGCGGCGATGGCCTTGCCGATCTGCCAGACGAACAGATAGATGAAAGCCACGAAGATGAGCTTCAGCGAAACCAGGACCACGGCGGGCATGGTTCACAGGATACGCCGCCGCGCCGACAGTTGAAGCGGCGCCTCGGTCAGTAGAGCGGCTCGGCCCCTTCCGGGGGCGGCCCGGAGGCGGTGTAGGAGACGGCCTGTTTCACGGCGGCCTGGAAGGCCGGGAAATCGGACAGCACCGTAACCATGCGGAACCCCCTCTTCAGCCGGTCGGCCGCGGCGGCGGGCGAGGCCTGGATGCCGGGAACAATCCCATGGCGGTCGCAGGCTTCTCTGATCCGGTCGAGCATGTCCAGGAAGGACTGCTCCTTGGTGCCCGGCCAGTAACCCATCGCTATGGACAGGTCGGAAGGCCCCACGTAGGCCACGTCGACGCCGGGGACGGCCAGGATCCGTTCCAGGTCGTCCACCGCTTCCATCGTCTCGATCATGGGAATGCAGAGCACTTCCTCGTCGATCCGTTCGTAGTAGTCGGCGCCCTCCGCCATCGCCGCCCGGATCGCCCCGTAGCTGCGCTCGCCCGCGGGCGGGAACCGGCATGCCGAGGCGGCGGCGGCCGCCTGCTCGGCCGAGTTGACCATGGGAACGATCACCCCCATCGCCCCGGCGTCGAGGACGGTCGAGATGTTGGCGGTCGAGAACTCCGGCACCCGGACGATGGGGGTGGCGCCCCCCAGCGAGACGGACGGCAGCATCCGCACCGCGTCGCCGTAGTCGATCAGCCCGTGCTGCATGTCGATGCACAGGTAGTCGAGGCCGGCATAGGCCACCGCCTCGGCGGTAACGGGGCTGGGTATGGTGATCCAGGCGCCGAGGGCCGGCTGCCCGGCCGCCAGCTTGTCGCGGAGTGGGTTGTTTCGCATGGCCCCTATGTTGGCAGGTCGTCGGCGCGATTTCCAGAACAGGCGCCCGGCCTGCCCGCGGGCGCGTTGGAACACCCCCCTCCCGCCGCCGCGGTAAACGCCGCCCGTTGATGCCAGAGCCGGCGGCGGGTGTACGATTCGCGCCCGACGCGGCCCGCCCGGAGGCGGCGGCGGTTCGGGCCGCCAGGCAGGAAGGATTCCAGATGCCCGGAACGGATGCGCTTGCGGCCGCCGCCATGTCGGAGCTGGCCGCTTCCGGCGCAAGGCTCATGTGCGGGGTTCCGGGGGATCCCAGCCTGGTGCTGATCGACAAAGGGGCGGAGGCGGGCATCCGGTTCGTGCTCACCCACGGCGAGACGGCCGCCTGCATCGCGGCGGGCGTCTACGGCGGGCTGACCGGAACGCCGGGGGCGGCGGCGGTTACCAGGGGGCCGGGGGCGGCTTCGGCGGTCAACGGGACGGCCCAGGCCACCCTCGACCGGTTTCCCCTCATCCTGTTGAGCGACGTGGTCCCCGCCGCCGAGCGGGGCTGGGCGGCCCATCAGCGGTTCGACCAACAGCAGATGACGGCCCCCGTTGCGAAATGGTCCGGAACCCTCGGGCGCGAGGATCCGGCGGAAACGGCGCGCCGGGCCGCCCGGCTGGCCATGGCCTTCCCGCCCGGCGCCGTCCATCTGGATTTCGACCCCACCGCGCCGGGAGACACACCCCCCCGTCCGCCGCGTCCGATCGCTCCGGACCCCGCCGCCCTGAAGCGGGCCGGGGAGCTGGCGTCCGCTTCCCGCCGGCCGGTGTTCCTGATCGGGGCCGGGGCGGTTCCCTGGGCGGGGGCGGTGCGGTCCCTGGTGGAGGGTCTGGGCGCTCCGGCGCTGGTTACCTACCAGGCCAAGGGGGTGATCCCGGACTCCTCGCCCTCCTACGGGGGCCTCTTCACCAACTCGGCGTCGGAGCAGGCCCTGATCGAGAAGGCCGACCTGATCGTTGCGGTGGAGCTGGATCCGGTGGAACCCCTGGCGCGGCCCTGGCCGTACCGGACGCCGGTGCTGGCCGTAAACACCCGGCCCCTGACCGACTCCTACTACCCGGTCGCGGCGGAGGTAACCGGCCTGCTCGACGCCGCCCTGGCCGGCCTGCGGGGATCGTTCGCGTCCGATTGGCCCGCCGGGTCGGGACCGGCGGCCGCCGCCCGGGTGCGGGAAGACCTGTACGCCGAGGGGCCGGGGTTCACTCCCTTCGAGCTGATGGAAGCAGTGGCCGAGGCGGGGCCGGAGGACCCGGTGGTGACGGTGGACGCCGGCGCCCATTTCCTGGTGGTCATGCCCTACTGGGAGGTGCACCGCCCGCTCGACCTGCTGATCTCGAACGGCCTGGCCACCATGGGATTTGCCCTCCCGGCCGCCATGGGCGCCGCCCTCGCCCGCCCCGGCCGCCCCGTGCTCTGCCTGACCGGGGACGGCGGCATGAGCATGACGCTGGCGGAGCTGGAGACGGTCGCCCGGCTGGGCCTCGACATCACCGTGGTGGTCTTCAACGACTCGGCCCTCAGCCTCATCGCCGTCAAGCGGGATACGGAGGCGCCCGAAGGTGTAAACGCGGTGGACTACGGCCCCATCGACTTCGCGGCGGCGGCCCGGGCGCTGGGGATGGAGGGCCATACAGCCGAAAACCCCGGCGAGGTGCGCCGGGCGCTGGACGCCGGGCGCGGGCCCCGGCTGATCGACGCCCGCATCGACCCGGGCGTCTACACCCATGTGATAAGGACCGCCCGCGGCTGAGCAACCCGGCGCGCCCGGCGGCGGGTTGGAAGACCCGGCTCAATTCACGGGAAATGACAAAAAAATCGAGGCTTCTCTCCCACAAGGGTATTGACTATGTCGCACCGGTGCTGTATTAATGGAAGAGCCGAAAGCACCTCCGGTCCGCAGGTACCGCAGACCGAGACAGGGATCATCCTCCGAACGCGGCCCTTCGGGGTACTGACCGACCGCGTCCGGAAAACAGGTGGTGGAGGCGGGGGCCGGGCCCGCGAAGCGGGGGCGTGGGGGCGGTGTTTTTCGCGTTCTTGCCGGGATCCGGAGTGGTAGATAGGGGCCTGACCAGGGGGTTCGCAGAAAGGGTTCGGGCTTGCGCGGTGTTTGGTGTTTCTCGGTAAAGGCGGATGGGGCAAAAGGATTCACGGATAGGGATGCCTCCGACGCTCCGTAGGCGGGGCAACGCCCTGCCGCCCGCGCTCATCGGACAGACCATCCAGCGGCGTTTTTCGCGTTCTTGCTGGGATCCGGGGTGGTCGATAGGGGCCTGACCAGGGGGTTCGCAGAAAAGAGGCAGAAAGGGTTCGGGCTTGCGCGGTGTTTGGTGTTTGCCTTTAAGGGCGGATGGGGTAAGTAAGAGGATTCACGGATAGGGGATGCCTTTGTCGTTCCGTAGGCGGGGGGAGCGGCCTGCCGCCTGCGCTCATCGGGCAGACCATCCGACCGTTGCATGCGCCGGGGCGCCTTCCGGCCTCTCTATCCGCGCACGCTCCTATAATCCGGCCCGGGATCGAGGCCGGGGGCGGCGAGAGCCGCCGAGCCGAAAATAGGCGGAGGACAATGACGGTAGTCGACGGGGTTTGCCCTTTGATGACCGACCCCGGGGCCTGGAACAGCTGGATCGAGGGCGGGGTCGATATAGCTGTACCCACCGCCGCCAACTGGGAAGGCCCCGCCGAGGCCCGGGAGCTGCTCTCGCAGTGGGCCCGATGGACGGCGGAGGACGACCGGCTGGTTGCCGTCGCCGAGCCTTCCGACTTCGACCGGTTTCCGAGCCCGGGGAAGCTGGGGGTGGTGATCCATTTCCAGAACACCCTCCCCATGGGAGACGACCTGGCCAATTACGAGCGCTTCCACCTCCTAGGGCTGCGGATGGCGCAGCTCTGCTACAACCGGACGAACCCGGTGGGAGACGGATGCCTGGAACCCGGAGACGGCCCCCTCACCTCCTTCGGGCGCAAAGCGGTGAAGGAGATGAACCGGCTGGGGATAGTGGTGGACCTCTCCCACACCGGACGCCGCACCACCTTCGACGCCATGGCGGCAACCTCCGCGCCGCCGGTGTTCTCCCACTCCAACCCCAAGGCGCTCTGCTCCAACCGCCGCAACATCGACGACGAGCAGATCAGGGCGGTCGCCGACCTGGGCGGCTTGGTGGGGGTAAACGCCTACCCCGCCTTCGTCAAACAAGGCGGCAAAGGGGCGACCGCGGCCGACCTGGTGAACCACATCGATTACCTCGTGGACCTGATCGGGCCTCATAAGGTCGGGCTGGGGCTGGACTTCTGCAAGCTGAGCCCGGAGATACACGCCGAGATGATCGCCTCCGGCGAGTGGAACATCGAGGACTATCCCGACGACTCCGGAACTTTTCCGATAGACCTGGAAACCCCCGCCCAGATCCCCAACATCAGCAAAGAACTGACCGCCCGCGGCTACCCCGCCGATGCCATCAGGGCGATCCTGGGGCAGAACTGGATAGATCTCTACCGAAGAGTATGGGCCGCTTGAAGCAGGCAGTCAAGACAACGTCGGAACCGCAGTGGTAGCAGCAGAAGCCGAAGACAGCTCCAAAGTACCGGAAACATCATCTAACAACGCACGCTTACAATCCTGATGATATGTAGCCGCCTCCATGAAAGAGAAAATACCAGGAAAGTCCGGTACCATATAATCTACATCGCCGCTCTCGCCCGATAAATCATATTCACGCCCCACGCGTTCTCTGGTAAAAGCTATCAGAGCATCCGCATACACCTGCACATCAAGCGGCAGGCCCTCGCCTGTCTGAAAGGCCGCAGCCATCTCAGAAGAAGCTATCTCTCGAATCGCATTGGACCACGCATTTCCATCACCAGCGAACTCGTGTTCAAGACGTAAAATTTCCCATACTAAATCCTCGCTTCCATCATCAGACTCCCTGGTAGATCCAACCGGTGCTGTACCCCCGTTATCACCCGGCAGCACACTATGGCCACCTCCATCATCAATAGATCCAACCAACCCACCGTCTCCAGACATCAGATCAAGAAAGGCTTCCGTAGCTTCCGGCCCCGGATAACCAACCTGCTCGATGGTAACACCATACTCCTCCATGGTAAAAGGAATCAAATAATCGTCTAATATATATCGCCTAAAATCCATCGTAGTACTACGTAGAAGCTCATGAAAAGACCAGCATAATGCCCCCATTGGAGTGGAAACATCATTAGGATTACCCGACATATAGTTGTTGGTTATTCTCAAACCTTCAAGAGTAAAATCAAGGAGATAAGGCTGTATTTCCTGCCATTCAATCCATGCCGGACTGTACTCAAGGATTTGTGAAGCAGTGTAGTCGTATCCACAACGGTGCTGCTAGAGCTCCCTTGACCGCCGTTGCTTGTGGGAGGGACACCCAGGGAAGCCTTTGTAGTCGTATCCGCAACAGTGCTGCCAGGGCTCTCTCCGACCGGGTTTGCTCTTTCAGTAGTGCTCTCCGGTATGTTCGTAGTAGAGGTCGTCTCCACAGGTTGTTCAACCGAGTCGGCGGTAGTTTCGGAAATAATAGGTGCACCGCAACCAGCCGCCAAGACCGCGAAAGCAACCAACACCCCTGCCCGAACAACCCAACGCAAACCACGCCCAGACTCCAAGGCCCGCTTCGCTTCCTTCAGAGTCTGTTTCATAGCATCCGCTCTCCTCTCATGGAAACCATAGCGGCTCTTCGGATTTCAGGGGATGGTCACGTGGGGAGTAGGCCCCAGTTGGGTCTCCCGGCGTAGAGGTCCGGATCCGGGGGCGGGCGTCGGGTTGCGGTTCGCGGGCTGTGGGGCCGCCTGCCGGGTTTTCCGGGTCCCCGCCCTCGGGATGGTGGGGTGGGTTTCAGGGGTTGTTGGCGGTTTGGGGTGTTGGGGTGGGGGCTTGGTCGATGGCTCTGACGAAGAAGGATGCCATTTGTGCTCGGGTTACGGGTTGGTTGGGGCAGTAGTTGAGGGGGGTGGTGGTGCAACCTCGGGTTACGCCGGTCTGGTACATGCCCTCGATGGCCCGGATTACGGCGGGGTCGGCGTTCTGGGCGTCTTGGAAGAGGCCTTCGGGTTCGTCGACGGCTTCGAGGTGGGGGAACGCGGCGATCATCATGATGGCCATGTCCGCTCTGGTTACGACTCCGCCGGGGTTGAACACACCTTGGGGGGCTTCGAACGCGTTGACGGATATGACCCAGTCGGCGTAGGTGCGGTACCAGGCGTCGGCGCCCACGTCGGACAGTTCCGCGGTTTGGGGGGTTTGGATGGTCCAGCGTTGGGAGACGGCCCGGTACAGGAACGCGGCCATCTGCCGGCGGGTGATGTCGGCTCCGGGGCAGTAGAGGGTGGGGTCGGTGGCGCTGCATCCGAGGGTGATCTGCCATTGGGCGATGCGTTCGATGTTGGCTTGGTGGACGCTGCCGTCCTCGTCGCAGAACCGGCCGACGCACGCGGGGGCGGGCGGTGTTGCGGGCGGGGCTGGTTGGGCGGGCGGGGGCGCACCCCCCCCACCACCGCCGCCTCCACCACCGCCGCCGCCACCCCCTCCTCCTCCGCCGCCGCCTCCCCCTCCTCCCCCTCCTCCGCCGCCTCCTGCGGGTGGGGGGGCGGGGGCCGGGGCTGGTGGTGGGGGTGCTGCGGGGGCGGTGTTTACGATGGTCAGGGTGGTGGGCGTGATGGTGAACCCGTCGGCGGTTCCGGTGATGTTGATTCTTTCTGAGTCGTCGTTTGCGGTGTCGGTGTTGATGCTGATAGTGAACGTTCCGGTTCCCGCGGATGAGCCGGCGGGGATGGTCAGGCTGGTGAGCCCGCTGCTGATCCGGTAATCACCGGAGGTAGCGGTGCTGCCCGAGGCGGGGATGCTCACAGTTATCGGGGTGGCCGTGGGCAGGGTGGTGGTTCCGGCCAGGCGGGCGGTAACCGTTACCCGCCGGTTGGTGGTTCCCTCGCTGAGGCGGTTGGGGCTGGCCGATAGGGTGATCCCGGTGGGCGGGTCGTCGTTGTCTTTGACGGCAAGAGACCCGGGTTCGACGATGAACCCGGGGGCGGTGCCGGTGATTTGGAGGGTTTCGTCTCCTTCGGCGATGTTGTCCTCCTCCACCCTGGTGAGGGTGAAGGTTTTGTTGGCGCTGTTCTGCCCGGCGGGGATGGTCAGCGTTCCGGGATCCGCGGCGCTGTACTCAGCGTCGGTTGCGGTCCCGCCGCCGAAGTCCAGCGCTACGGTATGCGCCGCCGTCAGGGTAGCGGTGCTGGGGTAGGCGGCTGTAACGGTCAGGTCGGTGTTGGCATCGCCTTCGGTTACCTCGCCCGGGGCCGTAAGGCTGAGGTTGATGGTGAGGTCGTCGTCGACGAGGGTCAGGCTGTCGTCGGTGATGGTGAACCCCGCCAGCGCGCCGCCCGCGACGGTTATGGTTTCGGGTCCCTCGAGATCATTGTCGTCGCGTGCTCCGTCTACAGTCAGGGTGAAAGTGCCTTCTCCGCTGGTTTGGTAGGCGGGGATGGTCACGTTGAACCCGGCCACGGTGTCGTAGTCGGTTCCCTCGGTCGCTTCCCCCGCTTTGCCGACGACGATCGGCACGATGGTCGCCGTCGAGCGGGTCGTGGAGGCCCCGGCGAACGCGGCCCGCACCCGCACGGTGGTGTCGGCCCCGCCCTCTGTTACCCGGGTGAGTTCCTCCCCGCTGTTGTCGAACAAGGTGAGACCGATGTTGGCGGGCGGGGTGTCGTTGTCGCCCAGCCGTAGGCGGGCGGCCACCGTGGGATAGGCGGTGCCGCTGATGGTCACCTCGCTGCCCTCGAACAGGATGTCCTCTACCGGTTCGTCCACACTGTCATCATTTATCGTGATAGGAATATCAACACTGCCGGTTCTCCCACCCGCAGCAACAGCAATCGCGGTGGTGAACCCGGCAGGCGTCCCCGCAACAACAGGCGGGCTGGCCCGGTAATCCTCCCGCACGCTGAAAGCGCCGTCGGCGTCGGCGGCCGCGGAGCCGGCCAGCCTGATCCCGACCACCGACCCCCCGGCGGGGGCGTTCACCGGCAGCGACGCGGTAACCTTTATCGTGCCCGACCCGTAGTTCTCACCCAACGTGGACACCGCATTCCCGCCCTCGCTCAGAGCAAGGATTACACCGCGGTCTACCACACTGATCGTCGTGTCATCTGTTTTCGCGGTTCCCGCCACGGTGGCCGAACCGGTAACCTTCAACGTCTCGGTCCCCTCGGTATTATCGCTGTCGTTCCGGGCGCGCAACTGGAACGACCCCGTGTTGCTGATATCCCCCGCCCCGATGCTCACCGTTATCGTGTTGTTCGTCTGGTCGGTGCACACATCCTGGCTGATCGAACCACACGCCGCCAGCGGTGTCCCCGACGCCGGAATCGTTGCTCCGTTGCTGTCACCCTCCGCCACCACCACCGACACCGAAGTATCAGACGACAACTCCGACGTGGCTGCGCCGTCAAACCCGGCGGTAACCGTAACCGTATACACATCCGAAGACTCCAGAACCGTATCCGGCGACACCGAAACCACCAGATCAGTGTCAGACGCCCCGATCGTCAACGAATCCGGAGTAACCGTCATCCCGTCAACCCCCGACACGGAACCGGTGATCTCAAACGTTTCCGCCGGTTCCGCCACCGTGTCATCGGTAACCAACAAACCAACAAACTCCTGCGAGGTAGCCCACCTGTTGCCGGCGCGAATGGACACCGTAACCGGCGCCGGGGCGGTGAAATCGGTTCCCCCGCCCTCCGCCGACCGAGGCGACGACTCCGCGGCCCTAAGTTCTACCTCCACCGCGGAACCCAGATCATTCGTCAAAGCCGTGAGCCCGACAAACACCCGCACCGCCGGCGTCTCGCCCTCCGCCAAATCCTTCTGATACCCGTCATCTTCGGTATCGGTGTCCGCCACAAGGGTTATCCCCAGATCATCATCGGTGATCGAAAGCTCCGTGTCTTCCACCGCGAAACCCTCCACCGACCCGCGCACATCAATCTTCTCCGTGCCCTCCGCGATGCTGTCCGAAGCGATCGTCAAACCCGTCAACGCCCTCGCCGAGCTCGAAACCGAACCCGCCGGGATAGTAACCGTCAGCGCCGGGGACGGAGCAGTGAAATCCGCCGCCTCCGCCCGGTCGCCAGCAAAGAAACCCAACCCGACATCCGTCGGCGAAGTCAAACCCGAACTGGTCGCTCCCGCGAACGAAGCCGTAACCGTAACCCCCCCACCGTCGGATTCCCCCTCCGCCGCCGACGAACCGCTCAACACCAACGATATTGTTTCGGTGATCGTCAAATCAGCTATAGCAGGCAAATACCCGGCCGCGGAACCGGTGAAACGAACCGTCTCCGGCCCCTCCACCGTTGTGTCCGCCACCGGAGTCAACATGACATCGGCCGTACCGCTGGTCTCCCCGCTCGCGACCGTGATCGACGCTGTTCCAGCGCTGCTGATGTAATCCCCCGACAACCCCTCCACCGCCGTCCCCGCCGCCGCGCCCACGTTCACCGTAACCATCGTCTCCGCCGCAGCCGCCGCCCCCAGGGTGGCTCTCACCCGCACCGTCTGCGCGCCCCCGTCCTCGACAATACCCGCCCCGCCGCCCACGCCGATCCCCGGCAGAGCCGGATCATTGGCAACGGGCTGATGGAACGACAACACCAAAGACCGCCCCGGGTCATAAACCCCCAACCGGGCCGAAGCAGCCGACCTGACCAACGCACCCGCGCCGGTCGTACCGCTGAAAGTCACATACTCCACGCCCTCGGTGTTGTCCCCGTCCGCCCGGGCCGTCAACCCGATAACCCCCGAACCACTCACACCCATATCGGGGATGCTCACCGTGAACTGGTTGTTCGTCTGATCGGTGCACACATCATGAGTAGTAGTAGGACACACCGACGACGCCACCGTAGCGCCGTCCGTGTCCGCCGCCGCAACCGAAACCGTCACCGCAGTAGCCGACCCCAACACCGAAGACACCGCATCAAACCGGGCAGTAACCGTTACCGAATGCGCCGCGGCTTGTTCCAACACCCCCACAGGCGACACCGACAACACCACCGCAGTGTCATCATCGGTAATCGTCAACGTATCCGCTGTCACCGTCGCGCTGCCCGCAACAGTGCCGGCAACCTCAAACGTTTCCGAACCCTCCGCTACCGTGTCATCCGTCAAAGACAAGCCGGTGAGGTCCACCCAACCGCTCGACAGGCTGGTTGTCCCGGTGGGGATAGACACCGACACCGCCGAACCCGGCGCCGTGAAATCAACTCCCCCGCCTGCCGCGGACTGCGGGGAAGCCTCTCCCGCGTTGACCCGCACCACATACGCAGATCCCAGATCATTAGACGTAGCCGAAGAAAACCGGGCCCGCACCCGCACCCCCACCGTTGCGGCGTCCTCCGACAGAGTCTTCTGATTCCCGTTGGTTCCACTGTCCGTGTCCGCCGTCAACGTAACCCCCAGATCATCATCGGCAACCGTCAACTCCGCCCCCGCCACCACAAACCCCGCCACCGACCCGTCGATGTCGATCTTCTCCGGCCCCTCCGCGATCGTATCCGCGGTGATCGGCAAACCCGTCAACGCCGTCGCCGAGCTGCTGGTAGAACCGGCCGGGATGCTCACCGTCACCGCCGAGCCCGGCGCACCGAAATCCGCCGCCTCCGCGTTCTCGCCCGCCGCGAACGACAACGTCACCGTCGTCGCCGACGTCAACGTCGAGCTGGTCGCGCCCGTAAAAGCCGCCGTAACCGTCGCCGCCCCGGCGTTGCCCGCCGACTCGACCACCGACGACCCGCCCACCGTCAACCCGACCCGCTCAAGAATCCTCAAATCCGCCGGAACCACCGCGAACCCCGAAGCAGAACCCGTAAACCGGATCGTCTCCCCCCCTTCCACCACCGTGTCCGTCAAGGGAGTAACCGTCACATCCGCCGTACCCGACGTATCACCAGACAAAACCGTCACATCCACCGTTGCTGACTCCCCCCGGTCGTAATCGCCGCTCGAACACGACCTAGACCCACCCGACCCCGAACACACCCCCAACACTGCGGTCCCCCCATCCCCCACATTCACCGTGAACGTAGTATCCGACGACACCGCCGCCGCCACAGTTGCCTTCACCCGCACCGTCTGCGCCCCCCCGTTCTCCACCACCCCCGCCAACACAGGATCCCCGCTCGTCGGCTCATGAAACGACAACCCCACCCGAGTCCCAGCATCCACAATCGGCAAATCCGCCGACGCAACCCTCACCGCCGACCCCCCCACCGACGCCTCCCCCGACACCGTAAGCTTCTCCCCCGACTCGCTCGCACTGTCATCAGGAACCGTAACCATAAACGTTTCATTCGCCGACGTGCTGCCCGCCGGAATCGAAATCGACACAGCATTGTTGGTCAAACTGGTGCAAGCATCCTCCCCCGTACCGGTCGGACACGACGACCCCAAAGTGGCTCCGCCCGCCCCGGCTACCGTAACCGCCACTGGAGTCGCCGCCGTCAGAATCGACGTAGCGCCCCTGAACCGAGCGGTAACCGTAACCGACTGCGCGCCCGCCTGCTCATCCACCGACGACAAAGACCAACTCAAATCAATATCAGCATCATCGTCATAAATCGTCAACGTGTCCGCCTTGGCTGTACCCAGCGCCGACGAACCGCCCACCTCAAAAGTCTCCGGACCCTCCACCACCGTGTCGTCGGTGATCATCAAACCAGCCAACGTAGCCGCCGCCGACGGAGTGATACTGTTGGCCGGGAACGTAATCGTGTTCGCCGACGTCGGAGCATACGAAAAATCAGCTGCCGTTGCCTTCCCCGCCCCCGCCGGGGTCTGCACCGCCGTGTTCAACGTAACCACCGTCGCTGAAGAAAGCGCCGACGACGTCGCGTTCCCATACGCCGCCGACACCGACACCCCCGAGCCGGAATCCCCCTCCGTCAACACATCCTGGGACCCCGTATCCTCACTATCGGTGTCCACCGTCAAATCCACCCTACTATTCGCATCCTTGACAGTAAACGGAGTCAAAACCCGGGTCCAACCCGACGGAGTGTTCGCACTCACATAAAAAACCTCATCCCCCTCCACCTTCCTATCAGTAACAACTGCCGGAGAAATATTAATACCGGGAGAATGTCTGGCAACAGAAGTCCCGGAAATAGAACCGGCGTTTATCGTCACATCAAAAGGCTCATCAGAATCACGAATATGATTTACTGTGACATCATAGGCCCCACTTGTATCCCAAGCATGCAACGAAGCCGTCCCGTCAGCAAACAATAATTTCATACCCGACAAAGCCGTGCCGTACGTCGAAGAAGTAGAAGCAGTGAACACACCATTAGCCACCCCACCCAAAACAGCCGTCGGGGGGGTTATCTGATATATTCGACCCCAGTTTCTATTCCCGGTTTCGCCTTCCCCTACCTCCCGCAGTACTAAAGACTGCGACGCTACATTCACCTTAACCGCACGATCCTGATCATTAATCGTCAAAGTAGCCCCATTCACCGTATACCCGGAAGCCGTACCAGAAAAGGTGATAGTCTCATGATTCTCCGTAATACGATCCGACCGCAACATAACCGTAAACCCGGTAGACGTAAAACTCGTCTGACCCGCAGGAATAGTCACCTGCCAAGGATCACCCCTAACACAAAAATCAGCATTATTATTGCTGATAACCTCACAAACCCAACGCTCACTAGCACCCGGCAAACCCAGATTCAAATTCCTCGCCCGCCCCTCAACAGCAGTACCAGAAAACGAAGCACCCAAAGTAACCCGCAAATTAGCCGACGGCGCAGAGGTCACCGTCGCCTTCAACCGCACACCCCTCGAACCGATGTCCTCCCCCACCGAAGTAACCGCATTACCCGAAGAATCCACCAAACTCAACGTAACAACCGCCTGCGCCCCCACCACAACCCCCCCCCCCGGCGCAAACAACCCCGACACCAACAACACAACCAACCCCACCCGCCCCACCGCAACCAGGCACCCCAAAAACCTACTCACCTGCAACCTCCTGCAGATCGCCAGCCGCCCCGGCAAGCACAACCTACAAGGCCGCGCCGACCAGGACACACAGATTACAGCACATCCCCCAATACTACCCCCCCCCCCCGATTAATCAAACCAACGCTCGACAACCAGGGCGCATCAGGCGGAGCAGACACCAGCACCATCCTACACACATCCGAGCAAACCCTGATGCTGCGAAGCTCGGGGAGGCTCTCATACACCGTCCCGGACCTCATCGCGGACCGGGCTGCCAAGAGCCGGAGCCGAACAACAACTGCACGGAGCTGCTCCTGCCGGCCGGGCGGGTGCAGATGCGCAGGGCCCGGATCGGGTATGATCAACCGCGCATCCCAAAGGAGCAGAACATTGCGTAGAGTTCCCACCACACCGGCTGCCGGCGCCGACCTGGCGCCGATGTTCAGAGACCATATGGAGCTGTGCGGGGTCGGCCCCGGCCAGACGGTCATGGCTTTCACCAACACCCAGAGCAATCCGGCCTACATCACGGCGTTGATGGCGGCGGTCAAGATACTGGGCGCCGACTTCTTCCAGATCATGGTGGCGGCCGACGACTCCTGGATGAAGTCGCGCACCATCATCGACGCCTGGAAGGGCTGCGACATGGTGGTGGGCTTTCTGGCCAGCATGGGATCGCACTGGATCTATTCCGACGCCCACAACGAAGCCTTGGATTCGGGCGTCCGCAGCCTCATGATCGAGGAGCCGGAAGACCATCTGCGCCGTCTCTTCCCCATCCCCGTAATCCGGGAGCGGGGCGAGGCCAGCGTGGAGTACATGAGCAGGTCCGACACCATGCGGGTCTGGTCGGAAGCCGGCACCGATCTGACGGTCCGTTACACAGGGAGGCCGCTCGGATGCCAGTACGGCTACACCGACACGCCCGGGCGCTGGGATCACTGGCCGTCGGGGCAGTGCGGCGTGGCGCCGCTGGAGGACTCGGCGGAGGGAACCCTGGTGGTGGACCGCGGGGATGCGTTGCTGCCGATGGGCAAGTACGCCAACGATCCGATCCGCATGGAGTTGCGGGAGGGAAACATCGTCTCCATCGAGGGCGGCGCCGACGCCCGGCTGCTCAAGGACTTCTTCGAGCTTCCCAAGGACAAACGGGCCTACGGCCTCTCCCACATCGGTTGGGGGTACGAGCACCGGGCCAACTGGAACGCCCTCGGCCTGCGCTTCTGGGAAGGCGGGGGGGTGATGGACACCGAGAGCTACTACGGAAATATGCTGATTGCGTTCGGCGCCAACTTCTTCCGCAAGCTGGGCGGCGAGAACCGGGTGAACTTCCACTTCGACATCCCGACCCGCAACCACTCCATCTGGATCGGGGACACCCAGATCATCGATCGGGGCAGCTTCGCGGTGCCGGGGTTCGAGCTGGAGTAGGCCCGGGCGCTCTATCCGCTCCTCTGATCGACCCGCGGCCAGGGTTGTCCGGCGGTCGCCGCATCGGCCCAGGCCGCCGCGATCCTGACGATCACCCGGGTCGCCCGATGCATGTCCTCGGCGTCCACCCATTCGTCGGGTCCGTAGAAATCCCCGGCCAGGGCGCCGAAGCCCACCGTCGGCGCCCCCAAGCAGCGGATCGGAAAGCGGATGTCCGACGCCACATGGGCCGGATACGCGCCGGGGGCCTCCCCGGTCTCGGCGGCGACCGCCGCCGAAGCCGCCGCCGCCAGGGGATGATCGGCGGGGATTCCGGCGGGGTTGGCCTGCACGCCGAACATCCTGGAGGACCGGGCGCCCGCCTTCGACGCGGCGGCGGCCAAGCCCTCGTACAGCTCGGCCGCGGCGCCGCGGTGAAACCAAACCGCGCCCTCCGCCGCCGCCCGCTCCGGCAGCACGGTCGGGTCGACGCCCGCCGAAACCCGGTTCACCGAGCACAGCAGGCCGTCCTGCTCCGCCCACCGGTCCACCGCTTCCAAGACCTTCCGCAGGCGGTCGAAGGCGTTGACGCCCCGGCGGGGATCCTCGGAATTGGGGGTGCGGATCTCCGTCGGATCGGGGCGGCGGCCCGCCGTCTCGATCCGGAAATTGAAGAACCCGCGGGAGGCGGTCTTGAGATGCGCCATCCCCAGGCCGGTCTCCGCCGGGTGGCAGTAGACGGCGGCGTCGGCCTCTCCCACCCGGGCCATGGCAGGCAGGGTGCCCAACCCGCCCCCCAGCTTCCCGTGCACCAACCCGACCACCACCCGCACCCCGTCCAGACGGGGGAGCAGAGCGCGGGCGGCGGCCAGCACCGACGCCGCCCCCGCCTTGTCGTCGGCCGCCCCCAAACCGTGGATGCGCCCGCCGATCCGGGCGGCCCGATAGGGGTCCGTGTTCCAACCCTCACGGGGGCCGGGAGGCTCGGTGTCGATGTGGGCGAACAGGAAGATGCCCGGCCCCTCGCCCCAGGAACCCAGCACGCTCACCAGACCCTCCGGCGCGGCGGGCGGCGGACTGGGCGGGCACCATTCGGGGTGGCGCTCCAGCTCCGCCGTCCGGGGGGATACCAGCTCCGCCTCCATTCCCAGCTTCTCGACCTCTTCGGCGCACAGCTCGTGGATGTCGGAAGCCTCGCCGCGGACGCTGCGGCGCGACACCAGAGCGGCGACCAGCTCGTGCTCGCAGCCCCGCAGCTCGTCGGCCGCATCGAGGGCGGCGCTCAGGTCGACCGGCATGGAACTATCCTCCTGCCTTGCGCGGCGGCCCTTCGGACGCCCGGCAACAACGGGCTGTCCGGCCGGGAGAACATCCGGGGCGCAGGCCCGGCCCGGCAGACTCTACAGATCGGGTAATCATTTGCCCGCCGATAGCCGCCCAAACGAACAGGCTTCCGGGCCCGCGGCCGCGAAAGTCAGAACAGAGGAGGACGAAGTGTGGTTGACCGACGCCAGGGTGGTCGATCCGGCTGCCGGGGAGATCCTGGACGGGGTGAGCGTAGAGGTATCGGGCGCAAGGATCGGCGCCGTCCGGAAGCAGCCGGGGGCGGGGGAGCACATGAGCCTCGGCGGCCGTTACCTCGTTCCGGGGTTGATCTCGGTGCACACCCACCTGTCGGTGGTGTACCCGTTCTCGGACACCGACGAGAACGAAAACCCCGGCCTGACCGTGCTGCGCGCCTACGGGCGGGCGCAGGACGCCCTGCGGGCGGGGATCACCACCATCCGCTGCGTCCATGAGCTGAACCGGGCGGACCTGCTGCTGGCCGAGGCGGCGCGGGCGGGGTGGGCGGACGTCCCCCGGATCGTGGGCGCCGGCCGGGCGATCTCCACTCCGGGCGGGCACGGCGACGGGCACGGCAGCGCCATCGCCGACGGCCCGGAGGCCTTCCGGGAAGCGGCTCTGGCCGAGCTGGACGCCGGCTGCCGGCACATCAAGGTGTTCATCACCGGCGGCATCGCCAACCTGGGGGAGACCTTCGACCATCCCGAGATGAGCCGGGGGGAGATGGCGGCCGCCGTGGATGCGGCCGCCGAGCGGGACACCTACGTGGTGGCCCACGCCGCTTCGTCGCAGGCCATCAACTGGGCCCTGGACGCCGGCGTCCGCTCCTTCGAGCACGCCTACGACCTGGACGAGGAAACCGCCGGCCGGATGGCGGCCGAGGGCGTGTTCCTGACCCCCACCCTGTGCGTGACCCGCTCGCAGGAGTGGATGCGCTGGAAGGGGTTCGAGGAGTTCCAGATCGAGACCTCCCTGCGGGTGGGACCCATGCACCTGGCCAGCATCCGCCGGGCGGTCGCTGCCGGGGTGACCATGGTCAACGGAACCGACTATCCGCCGGGGGACCCCATCGACGGGACCTCGGTGGCCGTGTACGAGATGGGGCTGATGGAAGGGGCCGGACTCCATCCGCGGCTGGCGCTGGCCGGCGCCACCTGCAACGCGGCCCGCCTCTTGGGGATGGAATCCGAGATCGGTACCATCGAAGAGGGCAAGGCCGCCGACCTGGTGGCCGTCGAAGAAAACCCGCTTCTGGACTCGGCGGCGATGCGAGGGATCTCCTTCGTGATGCAGTCGGGCCGGGTGGTGCGGGACGACCGCCCGGCCGGCTGACCGCAGCGGCGCCTTTCGGAAAAGGAGAGCATGACCGGACGCAGATACCGCCTGGCGGTAGACATCGGCGGGACTTTCGTCGACGCCGTCTCCTACGACGAGCAGAGCGGGGAGATCACGGTTAACAAGGCCCCCACCACCCCGGCCGCCCCGGCGGAGGGGGTGATTACCGCCACCCGCGCCGCCGACGCACCCCTGGAGGAGGCCTCGGTGTACATCCACGGCACCACCCTGGGGCTGAACGCCATCCTGGAACGCAAGGGAGCGGTCACCGGCATCATCACCAACGCCGGTTTCACGGACATCTTCGAGATCGCCCGCGGGGACCTGCCCCGCCCGTCCATGTACGACTTCCAGTATCAGCGCCCGGAGCTGCTGGTGCGCCGCCGCCACACGGAGGGCGTCGGGGGGCGCATCGACCATCGCGGCGAGGTGGTGGAGGAGCTCGACCGCGCGGCGGTGGTGGAGGCCGGCCGCCGCCTCACCGAGCGGGGGGTGGAGTCCGCGGCGGTCTGTTTTCTCCATTCCTACGCCAACAGCAGCCACGAGCAAACCGCCAAACGCATCCTGGCCGAGGAGTTCCCGGAGCTCTCGGTGTCCGTCTCGGTGGATCTGGTGAGCGAATACCACGAGTACGAGCGGACCTCCACCGCGGTGGCCGACGCCTATATCCGCCCGATCATGGGCCGGTACCTCGCCGACCTGGAAGACCGGCTCCGCGAGGACGGGTTCGACGGATCCTTCCTGATAATGCGCTCGGCGGGCGGGGCGATGACGGCCGAGGTCGCCCGGGTGTCGCCCCTCCTGACCGTGTTCTCCGGTCCGGCGGGCGGCATCGCCGGCGCGATCAGCCTGGGCGAAGCCACCGGCCGCTCCTCCCTGATCTCCTTCGACGTGGGCGGTACCAGCCTGGACGCCTGCGTCATCGTGGACGGCGCCCCCACCGAGGTCTACGAAGCGGAGATAGAGAGCCTGCCGATCCGCATCCCGGTGTTCGATATCCGCACCATCGGGGCGGGCGGAGGGTCCATCGCCTGGATGGACAAGGGCCTGCTGCGGGTGGGGCCGCAGAGCGCGGGGGCCGTTCCCGGCCCCATCTGCTACGGACGGGGCAACACCGAACCCACCGTTACCGACGCTTCGCTGTGCCTCGGGTATCTGGCCGCGGACGAGTTCCTGGGAGGGGAGATGAGCCTGGACGCCGAGGCGGCGGTGCGGGGGGTGGAAGAGAAGCTGGCCCGTCCGCTCGGCATGTCCACCGAGCCGGCCGCGGCGGCGGTCTTCGACGTGCTGCTGGCGCGCACCGTGGGCGCCGTCCGGGAGATAACCGTGGAGAGGGGGCTCGACCCCAGGGAGTTCTCTCTGGTGGCCTTCGGGGGGGCCGGTCCGATGCTGGCCCCGCTGCTGGCCAGGGAGATGGATCTGCCGGAAGTGGTGGTGCCCGCCGCCCCGGCGGTGTTCTCCGCCTGGGGGATGCTGATGTCGGACCTGGAGTACGACCTGGGCCAGACGGTACTCACCATGCTGGACGGCGCCGCCCTGTCCAGGACGGAATCGGTGTTCGCCCGGCTGGAGGCCGAAGCCGGCCGGGTGCTGGCCGCCCAGTCGGTGCCGCCCGGGAACCGGGTGCTGATGCGGAGGCTGGACCTGCGTTACAACGGCCAGGAGCACACCCTGTCGATCGACCTGGAAGAGGGGGACGACCGGTCCTCCGTGGCCGCCAGGTTCCACCGCCGGCACCGCGAACGCTACGGGCACAACCTCGACGAGGAGGTCCAGATCCTCACCGTCCGGGTCAGGGCGGTCGGGCGCCTCGACAAACCGTCCGGCTATTCCGGCGGGGGCCGGGCCGCGGCGGGCGGCGAAGCGGCGGCGCGGGTCGGCGAGCGTTACGCTTTCGACTTCGCGGACCGGGAGCGCCGTCTTTTTCCCATCTACGAGCGGAGCCTGCTGCGTCCGGAAGTCGAGGTCGAGGGTCCGGCCATCATCCGCGAGCCCACCTCCGTTACCGTCGTCCACGGCGACCAGCTGGCGGTTCCCGACCGGCTGGGCAACCTGGTGGTGAGATGAACGAGGCGAACACCCCTCCCGCCCTGGACGGCGCCACCGTGGAGGTGATCCGCCACTACCTCAACTCCACCGCCGAGCAGATGCGCCGCACCCTGGTGAGAACCGCCTTCAATCCGGTGATCTACGAGGTGCTCGACTTCGGGATCTCCATGTACGACCGGGACCGGCGGCTGATCTCCGAGTCGTCGGGCGTGCTCTCGTTCCTGGGCGCCAACGACTACGCCATCCACAAGGGGGTCGAGAAGGTAGGCCTGGAAAACCTGCATGAGGGGGACGTGGTCATGATCAACTACCCCTACTGGAGCGGGGCCCACGTTTCCGACGCCATGCTGTTCTCGCCGGTGTTCTGTCCGGGAAGCAGCCTCCCCGATGCCTACCTGGCGGTGCGCGCCCACTGGATGGACCTGGGCGCCAAGGATCCGGGCTATGTACTGGATTCCACCTCCATGCATCAGGAGGGGCTGATCATGCCCGGCATAAAGCTGATCCGCCGGGGAGAGCCGGACTCCCAGATCCTGGACATCCTGCGCTGCAACTCCCGGATGCCCGAAACCATCATCGGGGACTTCCACGCCCAGGTCTCCGCCATCCGGGTGGGCGAGCGCCGGCTCCATCAGATCTGGGAGAAGTTCGGGCGGGCCGATGTGGACGCCGCCGTCGACCGGATCATCGAGCACGGCGCCCAGACCGCCGCCGAGGCGGTGAGGGCCATGCCCGACGGACAATGGTCGGCCTACGACTGGCTGGACGACGACGGCATCTCCTACGACCTCATCAGGATGGCGGTAACGGTCACCGTCGACGGCGAGAGTTTCGCGGTCGACTACGGAGACTCCGACGGCGCCGTGCCGGGGCCGGTCAACGTACCGTTCGGGAAGACCATGAGCCTGGCCAAGACCGTCTTCAAGTCGCTCACCACCCCCAACACCCCGGCCAACGACGGCCACTACCGGCCGCTTACCGTGACCTGTCCGCCCGGGAACCTCTTCCATGCCGTGTATCCGTCCGCCACCTTCACCCTCTGGACGGGGATGGCCGCCTTCGAGCTCATCCACAAGGCCCTGGCCCAGGGCATGGAGCAGATCGCCGCCTCCTCCGGCTCAGACGAGCCGGGGTTCATGGCGGTGGGAACCCATCCCGACACCGGGAAGATGTACGCGGTCAGCAACAACGAGGGAATCGGCTGGGGCGCGACCCCCCGCCATGACGGGGCCAACGCTCTGCAGCACCTCTCCACGACGGCGGTGCGGAACACCTCGGTGGAGGTCCTGGAGCACATTTCCCCCATCTTCCACGAGCGGCTGGAGCTGCGCCGGGACTCGGGGGGCGCCGGCCGGTGGCGGGGGGGGTTGGGCATCTGCCGGGAGGTGAAATTCCTGGCCGCCGGCGAGCTGTTGTCGATGAAGAAGAAGACCAAGACCAAGCCGTGGGCGCTGCGGGGCGGGCGCGAGCCGGAAACCAACGCCATGATCGTGTGGCCCGAAACCGACCGGGCCCACCGGGCGAGGATGGAGCGGTTCACCATGCAGCCCGGCGACCGGTTCCGCAACCTGTCGGCGGGCGGAGGAGGTTGGGGCGACCCCCTCGACCGCCCGGTCGAGCTGGTGCGCCAAGACGTACTGGACGGATACGTCTCCGCCGGCCAGGCCGAAGAGGTGTACGGAGTCGAGGTGGACGAGAACGGAACGGCGGCGCCCGCCGGGGCGCGCCTGGACAGGCCGCGCCCGGAAGCCTCCGGGATCAACGAAGGAGAAACATGATGCGCCTCGAAGGCAAGGCAGCTCTGGTAACCGGTTCTTCCCGGTCGATAGGCCGGGCGCTGGCGGTCGGGTTCGCCCGCGAGGGCGCCGACGTAGCGGTCAACTATCGATCCGACGAGGCGGCCGCCCGCTCGGCGGCGGCCGAGATCGAGGCGATGGGGCGCCGGTCGGCCGCAATCCGGGCCGATACGTCGTCCAAGCAGGACGCCGACCGGCTGGTACAGGCCGCCGCCGACCGGTTCGGCCGGCTCGACATCCTGGTGAACAACGCCGCAATCCTCAAGCGAACCCCCTTCCTCGAGATAGAAGAGGAAGAGTGGGACGAGATAATGGCGGTCAACCTCAAGGGGTATTTCCTCTGCGCGCAGGCCGCCGCCCGGGTGATGGTAGAGCAGGGCTCGGGCGTCATCATCAACATGTCGTCGGCGTCCGAGCAGCTGGCCGGCATCAACCTCACCCATTACTGCTGCGCCAAGGGCGGGGTGCGCCTGCTCACCCGCCAGCTGGCGCTGGAGCTGGCCCCCTACGGCATCCGGGCCAACGGCGTCGCCCCCGGCCTGATCGAAACCGACCTGAACCGGGAGGACCTGGCCGACCCCGCATTCCGGGAGTACCGCCTTTCGATGATCCCGCTGGGGCTGATCGGAACTCCCGAGGACGTGGTGGGCGCCGCCGTCTTCCTGGCTTCGGACGAATCCCGGCTGGCCACCGGGACAACCGTATTCATCGATGCGGGGCAGACCATCGCCTGACGGAGGCGGCGGCCCTCCCCTACCGCCCGGCCCTGCCCTCCGGGTCTTTCACGACGGCGCCGCCCTTGATGACCATGACCACCTTCTCCGGTCGGGCCAGGACCCCGATGTCCTCGAGGGGGTTGCCGTCCACCAGGATCAGGTCGGCGTCCTTTCCCGGCTCGACCGTCCCGATCCGATGGCTGAGCCGGAACAGCTCGGCGTTGGTGCGGGTAGCGGACAGGATCGCCTCATGGCTGCCCATGTAACCCGCCTTCAGGACGATTTCCCGGGCGCGGCGGGACTGCACCGGACCGACGATGTCGGACCCCGAACCGATCTTCAGGTCGGCGGCCTGCATCTGCCGAATGCTGGCGGGCTTCTCCTTCTCCACCGCCCGTAGTTTTTCGATCTGCATGGGGGTCAGGCCGGCGCCTTCGGGGTCGTCGAGGAGCTCGGCCATGACCATCAGGGTCACCACCGCGAACGCGCCCCGGTCGGCGATCATCCGGGCGGTCGGCTCGTCCAGGATGGTGGCGTGCTCTATCGACCGCACCCCGGCCGACAGGGCGTTCTGCATGGATTCGGAGGTGTGGCAATGGGCCAGGACGTAGGTGTGCCAGCTGTTTGCGACCTCCACCGCCGCGGCCAGCTCGTCCCGGCCGAACTGAACGCTGTCGAAGGGATCGGTGGGTGACAGCACCCCGCCCGAGGCGAACACCTTGATCTGGGTCGCGCCGCGCCGCAGCTGTTCCCGGGCCGCCCGCCTCACCTGATCCACCCCGTCGACTACCTCGGGGCGGGCGATCAACCCGGGGATGCCGGGGCCGCGGTGGACCGCCTCGTGATGGGCTCGCAGGTCGCCGTGGCCGCCGGTCTGGGAGAGCACCGACCCGGAGGGCAGGATGTTGGGGCCGACCAGCCGCCCCGCGTTCACCGCCCGGGCGTACTCCGGCTCCAGCCCCCCGGCGTCCCGCACGGTGGTGAAGCCTTCCATCAGGGTGCGCTCTATCACGTCTTTGACCATCAGGACATGGGTGATGTACGGATCGTCGCCGTGGCCGCCCCCGGCGCTGACCAGCGCCATATGCACGTGGGCGTCGGTGAGCCCCGGCATGACCACCGCCCCGCCGCCGTCGATGGACGGCAGGGCGGACGGCCCGCCGCCGGCCGCAATTCGAGAAATCTTGCCGTTCTCCACCATCACGTCCACCCGCTCGCGGGGGTCCGCCCCCGTGCAATCCAGCAGGTCGGCGCCGCGGATTACGAAACTGCCCCCGCCCGTTTCTGCGCTCATGCCCTTTCTCCTGAAGTATGGGCCGCCGCGAGGCCGGGAACGGTGAAGACGCCGCGGTCTATCACCTGCCGGCCGTCCACGAAGAAATCGTGGTTGCGGGTGGGGATGTCGAAGTGGAAGTCCACCGTGTTCCGGCCGGCCAGGCCGCGGTCGCAGTTGGAACCGAAGGCGATCAGCATGCCGCCATGATAACTCTCGACGTCCATGGCCCCGCCCCCCTCCCAGGCCCGCAGGCCCAACGCGTTCCAGTCGGCCCGGTCGTCGCAGCCCCAGCCGATGTGCGACACCGCATAGGCGCGGTCGTCCCGGGCGCGCTCGAACCAGCCGCTCATCAGGTTTGCGTCGGCGCCGCCCTCTATCGAAACGATCCTGCCCTCCCGCAGCCGGCAGGTGATGGGTGATCTCACATAACAGCCCGGGTTCAGGAGGGCGTCCCCGCGGTCGATGACCAGAACCCCCTCGGCGCTGGTCTCCACCGGGGCGACGGCCACCAACCCCGAAGGCCAGTGGTCCCATCGGCCGGGCTGGTCGGATACGCCCCATTGAATGACGGGCGGGCGCCCCTCCATGCTCAGGGTGAGGTCGGTGCCGGCCTCCGAGGCGATCCTCAGCTCCCGGGCGCCCTTCAGGATTCCCTCGCCCGCCTCGCAGCGGCGGCGGATTTCCTCTGTAGGGAACAGCCGGGCGAGTATGTCCTCGGGTTCCTCGATCATGAGGGTCCTGGTTCCGGCGTCGAGGGCGTCGTTGTGGGCCCTGCTGTAAAGCCAGGGCGTTGAGATCATGGCCGCCATCAGGTCACAGCCCTTCCATGCGTCCACGATGACCCGGGATTTCATCCACTCGTCGTCGGCGGACACCGTCATCTGCAGGTATTCGGCGCCCAAGAGCCGGGCGGCGGCCATCAGCGCCGCGCCGTAGGCCGGATTGCTCTGGGTGTCGGTGAATCCCAGAACGGTCTCGCGGTCGGTCACCCGGCACATCTCCAGGTGCCTGGTGAACATGGGAACCAGGTCGGCGCCCGTCCAAGGTGTGGTAGGAACCCTGCGCATTCCCTCCGCCTCCGCTGCATCCGGCGGGCCGCCGGGAGTATACTTCCGGCCTGTCACCCATCTCTGCCGGAGGCCGGTTTGGCGCTCAGGTTCGGTTTGATCGGAACGGGCAACGCCGCCCGCCTGTTCGCCGGTGCGTTCGCCGAGCCGATCGGAGGCGCCCGTCTGACGGCGGTCTGTTCCCGGTCGGCGGCCCGCGCCGGGGCTTTCGCCGCGGAGTGGGGCATAGAACGCCCGTACACCGACTGGCGGGCGATGGTGGAGGCCGGCGGCATCGATGCGGTGTGCCTGGCCTCGCCCACCGGTTCCCACGCCGAGATGGCCGTGGCCGCCGCCCGGGCGGGCAAGCACGTGCTGACCGAGAAGCCCATCGCCGCCACCCTGGAGCAGGCGGACGAGATGATCGAGGCCTGCCGGCGGGCGGGGGTGCAGATGGGGGTTACCTTCATGTACCGGTTCATGGACACCGCCCTCCATCTGAAGGCCGCGGTCGACGGGGGTTGATCGGCCGCCCGCTCCTGGCCGAGTGCTGGGGCCACTTCTACCGGGACCGGGACTACTACGACAGCAGCTCCTGGAGGGGATCATGGGAAAGCGAGGGAGGCGGGTCGCTGATGACCCAGACCAGCCACACCCTCGACCTGATGATCTGGATCATGGGGGACGTGGAAAAGGCGGCCGGATTCTGGACCACCACCCCCCTCCACGATATCGAGGTGGACGATCTGGCCCTCGGCTCCCTCCGTTTCCGCAGCGGCGCCCTCGGAATCGTGGTCAGCTCCACCGTTACCAGCCCGCCGCTGGACCGCGGCCTCACCATCTACGGCGAGAGGGGAACGGTCGGCCTGCGGGGGGACCGGCTGGAACCCTGGGAGGTTCCGGGCGGACCCGACGAGGCCGCCCGCCGCATCATGGAGCGGCCGCCCGAAGACCGGGGCGACACCGCCGCCGGCCCCGGATACGCCGACCCGACCCTCCACCGCCGCCAGATCGCCGAATTCGTGACGGCCGTCGCAGAAGGCCGGGCGCCTCTCCTCGACGGCCGTGAGGGAAGGCGCACCCTCGAGGTCATGGCCGCCCTCTACCGGTCATCCGACCGAGCCGAGGTGGTGGAGCTACCCATAACCCCGGCGCCGTCCGGTTAAGACCCGCGAAGAGGGCCGGCTGACAGGCGACGACTTATCGGTCTTGGGTCATTCGGCGCCGTCCGCACCGCCGTCGGACCCGATCGCGCCGTAGACAGCTTCGAAGATCCGAGGCGCTGTGAATACGCGGTTGCGTTTCATCCGGGTTACCTCGACGAGGTCGCCCCTTTCCACCAGGTTGCCGATCGCTGTATAGGCCGTCTGGCGCGACGCGTTGATGAGTTTTGCCGCCCAGGGCCCGGTGACCCAGGGAAAAGTGAAGAGGCGCTCGGCCAGCCGGATGACCGAAGGAGGCCGTTTCTCGTCAAGCAGGTCGCTGCGCATCCGGTGTTGAAGATCCACGAGCCGGACGGTGCGCTCCTCGGCGTCATGGGCCTGGCGCTGCACTCCCTCGAGGAAGAACCGGATCCACGGCATCAGGTCACCGTTCTGGCTGGTGCGCAGCAGGAGGTCGCAGTACATGTCCCGGTGCTGCTCGAAGAAGGCGGACAGATATAGGACAGGCTCGGCCAGGACGCCGCGCAACACCAGCACAAGAGGAATCATCAGCCGTCCGATGCGTCCGTTGCCGTCAAGGAAGGGGTGGATCACCTCGAACTGGTAATGCGCCAGGGCGAGCTGGACCAGCAACGGCATGGTCCGCTCGTGCAGGAACAGCTCCCAGTCGGTGAGCGCATTGTCCATCTCCCCCGGCGGCGGGGGCGCGAACACCGCGTTGTCGAGCGCGGTACCGCCGATCCAGTTGGGGCTCGTTCGGAGCTCGCCCGGGCGGCGGTGCTGCCCGCGCACTCCGGCGAGGAGCCTTTCATGCACCTCGCGCAACAGCCTGATCGACAAGGGGAAATCCTCGCGCACCCGCTCCAGTCCGTACTCCATCGCCGCCATGCAGTTGGCTGCCTCGTGCGCGTCGTCGGCTTCGGTCGGGGGCGGAGTCTGTCCGGCCTCCAGCCGCAGCAACTGAGGGATGTCGGTCTTGACGCCTTCGATCCGCGAGCTCGACACGGCCTCGATCCGAAGGTGGGGGCCGATCAGCAGGTGCGGGTTGGGGAGCAGCCGTCCAACGCCGCCGAGCCGGTTGACGGCGGCGGTCGCCTCGTCCAGCAACATCACCACATCGGCGGGAAGGTCGAGGCGGCGGGGCAAGGGCTTGGGATGAAACGCCCAATATCCTTCAAGGGTTTTGCTTACCACACCCCGGTCAGTGGAGCGAAAGGCCTCCGGTCGCAATTGTTCCTCCTTGGAGCGGCCAGCGTGTAGATTTGGTCAAGAGTTGGGCTGTTTGCTTGATTATACCGAGACATTAGTCAAGCGGACTTGATTAAGCCATGGGCTATATCCAGCAATAGCCCTACAGCTTGATTATACCGAGACTTTAGTCAAGCGGACTTGATTAAGCCATGGGCTATATCCAGTAATAGCCCTATAGCTTGATTATACCGAGACTTTAGTCAAGCGGACTTGATTAAGCCATGGGCTATATCCAGTAATAGCCCTACAGCTTGATTATAGGTCGGCATGTAGGTCGCTCGCGACGTGGTCGAGCTTTGACATTGCCGTGTACTCGAAGGTCACGGCCCGGGCGGCCTCGTCGCTTGATCGGAGCCCGGCCCCGAAGCCTTCACATGAACCGCCGCCGTCAGCGGGCCCTGGCAGCGGAGCAGCACCGCCGCGATCCGCTTGCCGGCGTCATCGGGTCGCACCCGCCGCCGTTCTGCCGGGGTACGCCCCCTACCCATCCGATGACCTTTTCGAGTTCGAGAACGCGAAATTTTCGCGCATCGGGCGCCGCCCGCCGGGCCCTCCCCCACCTCCACCGCCTTCGCATCGGATCACAGCCGGCCCGCGGGGGCCCGGCCCCGGCCACGGCCCTCGGAGGCGGCCGGGTCGAGATTCCCGATGATCGATTATCGCTGTTCTCTCTAGAACTGTCAGCGATGTTTGTGTTTTGGTAACTATCACTATACAGCATATATGTGACAACGTCAATACCTTTGTTGCCCGGACCGCCGGATTTCTTCGACGGCCCCGAATGGCGGACCAGACGGGGAAAGCTCGGATAGGAAAGTCGCGGCGGACCGGTTATCCTGCTCTTCGTTGCCTGTCGAGGATCGAGAGAGGACGGATGGCCATCAAATTTACATACTCAACCAGGGCGGCCGACGCCGAGGATCTGAACACCGCCTACGAAGAAGCGATCGAGTCGGCGCGGGCGATGCTGGGGCAGACCCATCCGCTGTTCGTGAACGGCGAGGAGCGTTACACCGAGGAGACCTTCGAGGAACGGTCGCCCATCGACCGCGGCATCGTGGTCGGCCGCTACTCCCAGGCCGGCCCCGCCGATGTAGACGACGCGGCGGCGGCGGCGAAGGCCTACCAGCCGGAGTGGGCGGCGAAGGACTGGCGGGAACGGGTGCGCCTGCTGAAAGGAGTGGGGGACCTGCTCGAGGAACGGCACTTCGAGATGGCGGCGCTCATCGCCTTCGAGGTGGGCAAGCCCCGGCTGGAGGCCCTGGCGGATGTGGCCGAGACCATCGAGTTCTGCCGTTACCACCCCTCGCAGATGGAGGTCAACAACGGCTACGAGCGCCCGCTCGACCAGCTCTCCCCGTCGGAGCACAACGTCTCGATCATGCGACCGCACGGGGTGTGGGGCGTGATATCCCCCTTCAACTTCCCGTTCGCGCTGGTTACCGGCCCGGTGATGGCCGCCCTCGTCGCCGGCAACACGGTGGTGCTGAAGCCCTCCAACACGGGCGCGCTGGGCGCTCTGGTGCTGTACCGGATCATGCGCGAGGCGGGGATCCCCGAAGGCGCCATGCATGTGGTCTCGGGGACCGGCGCCGTAACCGGCGACGCCCTGGTCCGCCACCCCGACGTGGACGGGTTCACGTTCACCGGCTCCTACGAAGTCGGCATGAGCATCTTCAAGAACTTCTCCACCGCCATCCCGAAGCCGGTAATAGCCGAGATGGGCGGCAAGAATCCGACCATCGTTACCGCCAGCGCCGACCTCGACCTGGCCGCCGAAGGCGTCCTGCGGGCCGCTTTCAGCTTCCAGGGACAGAAATGCTCGGCCACTTCCCGCGTCTACGTGGAGCGGCCGGTCTACGAGGATTTCCTGGAGCGGCTGGCGGGCAAGGCCGATGCGCTGGCGGTGGGCAACCCGCTGGACGCCGACACCTTCGTGGGGCCGGTGATCGACCGCAAGGCGGTCGACCGCTTCCGGGAGTCGGTGGCCGAGGTAGAACAGTCGGGCGGCGCCATCCGCTCCGGCGGCCGGGTGCGCGAGGACGGCGACCTGGGCCGGGGCAATTTCGTGGAGCCGACGGTGGCCACCGCCCCGATGGACTCGTGGGTGTGGTCGCGGGAGCTGTTCATGCCGTTCGTGGTGGTGGGCCCGGTCGACTCGCTGGACGAGGCCATCGACCGCTCCAACAACACGGAATTCGGACTTGCGGCCGGCATCTTCGCCGGCGACGAAGCGGAGCTGAACCGCTTCTTCGACCGGATCGAGGCGGGCGCCACCTACGCCAATCGGGCGGCCGGATCGACCACCGGCGCCTGGCCGGGCATCCAGAGCTTCGGCGGCTGGAAGGGGTCGGGAACCACCGGCACCGGTTTCAGCCCCTGGTACGTCCGCCAATACCTGCGCGAGCAGAGCCGCACCGTGGTCGTATAGGCGGCAACCGAGAACCCCGGCCCGGGTCGTCGTTCGGGCCGGCGGGCTTTCCATGAATCCGGCTGCCTTCTCCGGGCCCATCGAGGCGGTGGACACCCACACGGGGGGCGAGCCGACGCGGGTGGCGGTCGGAGGCCTACCCCCCCTCGAGGGCGGCGCCCTGTCCGAGCGGAACGCCTTCCTGCTGGAGGAACACCCCGGCCTGGGGCCTTTCCTGACCGGAGAGCCGCGGGGCCACGCCCCGATGCACGCCGCCCTTCCCCTGCCGCCCTCCGACCCCCGCGCCGACATCTCCCTGCTGATCCTGTCGGCGCTCGGCTCCCTCGACATGTGCGGCCACGCCCTGATCGGGGCGGTAACGGCCCTGATCGAAACCGGGAAGATCGAGGCAGAGGGTCCTGTGCACACCGTCCGGGTCGAGACCCTGGCCGGGCTGGTGGAGGCCGAGGCCCGCATCGCGCCGGACGGTCGAACAGAAAGCGTCGAGTTCCGCAACGCCCCCGCCCGGGTGTCGGCGGTCGATGTCGCCCTCGACGTCCCGGGCATCGGCGGGGTGGTGCTCGACCTGGCGTACGGGGGTCTGTGGTACGCCGTCCTCGACGTCGGACGCCTCGGCTGGAAGATCGAGCCGGACAACGTACCCCGGCTGGTCTCGGCGAGCGCCAGGATCCGCCGGGTCCTCAACGAAAGCCTCGCCCGGTCGGCGCCGTCCGAGGGCGGGCCCGGCTTCGTGCCGCAGCTGCTCTATACCAGTGATGAAGCCGGCCCGGGGGCGGACGGCCGAAATATGGCCACCTCCACCGAGCTGGGGTTCGACCGCTCCCCCTGCGGCACCGGCAGCTGCGCCCGCATGGCCCTGCTCCACCACCGCGGCCGCTTGTCGGTCGGGGATTCCTTCGTCCACGAGAGCGTGGTCGGCAGCCGCTTCACGGGAACGGTCCTCGCCGAGGCGGCCGCGCCGGAAGGGCCGGCCATCATCCCCTCCATCAGGGGATCCGCCTTCATTACCGGATACAACCGGCTGGTGGCCGACCCCCGCGACCCCATGGCCTCCGGCTTCTTCATACCCGCCGCCGCTCGGAACCAGGTGTAATTCGGCCTGTCAGCAAGACGCGCCGAACGAGGGCGGCGGCTGCTCAAGCGGGCCGGCCCTGCCGGGGCGGACCCTCCCCCGCTCAGCCGCCGCCGCGGGGCTCCCATCGGAAGAACCTGATCGCGATGAACATGCTCGCCAGCAGCCAGGCGGCCATCACCCCGAAGCGCTCCCAGGCCAGCACCGGACCGGCGTTCAAGAAGGCCGCCGCCTCCGACGGGGTGAACGCCCGCCCCAACAGGGCGCCGAAGTGCTTGAGCGGGAAGACATCCCCGATCACCTGCAGCCATGAAGGGGCGGCATCCAAGGGGATGAAGATATCCGACAGGAACGCCATCGGCAGGATGATCCCGTTGGCCACCGCCGGGGCGGTGGTGCCGGTCTTCACCAGAGAACACACCGCCAGCCCCATCGCCGAGAAGGTGGCCGCCGCCACCGCGAACACCAGCAAGGCGGACGGGACGTTGCGCCACACCACCGTGAAGTCGAACAGCAGCCACCCCAGGGTGAACATGAGCACGATCGCCAAGAACGCCGTCCACACCGCCGACAAGACGCGGCCCGACATGTGCAGCAACGGCGGCGCCGGCGTCCCCCGCACCCTCTTCAGGATGCCCTCGTCCCGGGTGATGGCCACCCCGATGGTCAGGTTGGTAAAGGTGGCGGTGGCCGCCGCGAACACGGCGATGGCGGGCGTGAAGAACTGCGTGTAGGCGACGCCCCTCACCTCGCCGTCCCCGAAGATGTAGCCGAACAGCACCAGGAACATCACCGGGAAGGCCATCGTAAAGAAGGCGGCCAGCGGCTCACGCCAGAACATGCGGTTCATGTGGCGGATATGCGCCAGCAGCAACCGTGCGTCACCCATCGGCTGCTCCTTCCGCCGCTCCGGCGTCCTCCTCGTCCACGATTTCCAGGTATATGTCCTCCAGACTGGGGCGCACCACCTCGATCCCCTCCAGCTCCACCCCCTGTTCCACCGCCCAGGCGGTCAGTTCATGCAGCAGGGCGGTCGGGCGGCCGGTGCGGTAGGAAACCGTTCCCCGATCCACCGAAGGCTCCGTCTCCAGCCCGGGCAGGCCGGACGGATCGGCGGCCTTGAAGCTGACAGTGGTTATCGGCGGCCCCGTTCCGATCGAATCCGGAGCCCCGTCGGCCGCGATCCGGCCCTTGGACAGGACGATCACCCGGTCGGCCAGATGCTGCGCCTCGTCCAGGTAGTGGGTGGTCAACAGGATGGTCTTGCCCATCGAGGTGAGGCTTTCGATGAGCTCCCAGGAACGCCGGCGGGCGGACGGGTCGAATCCGGTGGTCGGCTCGTCCAGAAACACCAGGTCGGGGTCGCCCACCAGCCCCAACGCCAGATCCAGCCGCCGCTTCTGGCCCCCCGACAGGGTCTTGACCTTGGCGCCGGCCTTCTCTTCCAGCCCGACCAGACGGATCAGGCCGCCGGCGGGCAGCCGGCGGGAGTAGGCGGCCCCGTAGTAATCGATCGCCTCCCGCACCCGGAGGTTCTGCTCGATCCCGGTTTCCTGCAGCACGATCCCGATGCGGTCCCGGAAGTTACGCCCCGCCGACCCGGGATCGCGCCCCAGCACCTCGATCCGGCCCTCGTCGGCCCGGCGGTAACCCTCCAGCATCTCCACCAGGGTGGTCTTGCCCGCCCCGTTGGGGCCCAGCAACGCCACCACGTCCCCCTCTCGGACGGTGAAATCGACTCCGGCCACCGCGGTGACCTCACCGTAGCGCTTGACAAGGTTCTCGACCTCGATGACGATGGACATGCCCTTCCAGTATACCGGCCCGCCCGGAGCCCTAACCGGGCGGTTACCGGGATGCCGCCGGGGTCAGCTGCTCCGCGCCGTCATAGTATGGGCCGATGGACCACGCCGCCGCCCGCTCCGGAATGACGAGGGCCTTCTTCGAGCAAACCGTGGAACTCGCCCTCGAGGAGCTGCGGTCGAGGCCCGGCCCGGCCGCCGGCGGGATCGACAACCTAACGGTGGTGGTGGAAGCCCGCGCCGACCCCGGCCAGGACTCCTGCGGGGAGTGCCTGCTGGGTATGTACGAGGGAGTGTCCCTGCCGGAGCGGGGCGCCGGTTACATATGGGCGCTCCCCGACCGCATCTCCATATATATGGACGCCCATCTGGCCCTGGGCCTCGACCGGGAAGAAACCGCCGAGGAGATCCGCAGGACCGTGCTCCATGAGATCGCCCACTATCTGGGGATAGAGGAAGCCCGGCTGCACGAGCTGGGTTGGGGTTAACACCGACCGGCGCCGCGCCGACAAGGATTCAGAAGTTACCCGCCCGCCCCGCAAGGGACGGGCCGGGTTGGAGGAGGCTCTAGGCTCTCCGCGTCCTCTTGACGCCGGCCTCTTTCAGCACGGCCGGGGATACGCCGAACTCCCGCCAGGTGCTGTAGGTGATGCCCTTGCGGTCGGAGTAGGAAGCGGCGACGCCTACGAAATCGGCCTCCAGCGCGTCGCGGTCGACTTCGTTTCCGGCGGCCTTGCGCCGATCCTCCAAATCGAAGCGCTGCTGGATCATCTGCAGCCGCTTCAGCGAGTTGGCCTCGGCTTCGATCTTGGCGGTCAGCCCGTCTATGCGCGACTGCAGATTCTCGAGGTTCCCGCCTCGGGGCTTCTTTTGGCTGAGGGCGTCGAGGTAAGCCCTTACAGCCCGCGCCTCGTTCCTGCCCTGGGCGAGAGCCTCCTTGCGGTCATCGCTCATCGACATGCAAACATCCCTTTCTGTTGTACTGCAGCCCGCATTATAGACACAAACGGCGCGACCGTAAAATTAATTCGACTCCGGGGCCAACGACACCCTAAGAAGGGTCGGCTGATCGGGTGATGCCGCCGCCGTTCTGACGCATAGGCCGAGCACATTGCCGCAACCCCGCTCATCCGGCCGGAGCCCTCCGCGGTTGCTCTGTTGGGGAGCCGTCCGGCCTGTTCGCCAACCTCCCAAACCCGGATTATCAGGAGGGTCCAGGCACCTGTATGGGCTGTTTAGGTCTGATGTGTGGGCGCTACAGGATTTGAACCTGTGACCTCTTCCGCGTCAAGGAAGCGCTCTGCCCCTGAGCTAAGCGCCCGAGCCGGCGCCGCGCACCGCTCCGGCGGGCGAGGCGACGACCGGAATCGAACCGGTGTACCAGCTTTTGCAGAGCTGTGCCTAACCACTCGGCCACGTCGCCGCTCGGTCGTCTCGGGCGGAGATAACGCACCCCCGCAGGCCGCCCCTCTTCGGGCCGGGCCCGGCAACCGCCGCCGATCCGAGAGCGGAAGACGGGGGTCGAACCCGCGACCTCAACCTTGGCAAGGTTGCGCTCTACCGACTGAGCTACTTCCGCCTGGGGCGGCCATTGTAGCCGCTTTCGGCGGCCTGTGGGAAATAACCTCCGAACACCTGCCGAGACGCCCCCGCCTGACCGTTGCCCGCGGAGCGGGCCTCGATCTCAGCCCTTGAAACCGGAGATCAGATCTTGTTTGAGGTCGGACAGGGCGGGGCTGAGCGATACGTGATAGGTATGGGGGTTGACCAACCGCCGCACGCCCGGGTCGAGGCGGCCCAGGTCGGCGGCGCGGCGGGTTCGGGCGGCTTCGATGCCCCCGGCGCCGTCCGAGGTCCTGCGGCCGGCGTTCAGCACCCGCACCCTCAGCTGCTCCACCTCGGAAATCCGGTCGGCGGCGAGCTCCCTGCTCACCTCCGGGTAGCTGGGGTGCACCAGCCGGATGGGCCGTTCGGCGGGGTCGTGGCCGCCGAGGGTGATGAGGTCGGCGGTGGCCGTGCCCCGGCGGTCGTAGACCCTCCACAGCCGCTTGCGTCCGGGGTCGGGCACCTTGGCGGGCGTCTCGGATATCTTGATGGCCGGCGCCCATCCGCTGCCGGGGGTCTCCAGCGCCACCAGCTTGAAAACCCCGTCCGGGCTGGGGCACCCGTAGGAGGTGGCCAGGCGGGTGCCCACCCCGTACACCAGCCGGTTGAGCAGCCGCCCGGCGTCCACCCCGTAGCGTCCCGACTCCTCGAGGATCTGGTTCCGCACCTGCCAGATGGTCAGCTCGTCCAGCTCGGAGGACAGCACGATCGCAACATCTTCGAACCCCGCCCGGTCGAGCATGGCAGCCGAGCGGACCGACAGATGCGCCAGGTCGCCGGAATCGAGACGCACCCCCACCGGCCTGCACCCCCGGCGGCGCAGCTCCTCGAAGACGGTAATCGCGTTGGGAATGCCGGATTGGAGGGTGTCGATGGTGTCGACCAGCAGCAGGCAGTCGTCGGGGTAAACGTCGGCGTAGGCCCGGAACGCATCCAGCTCGCTCCCGGAATCGGCCATGAAGGCCTGGACCATGGAGTGGGCGTGGGTGCCTTTGGGGGGGTATCCGAAACGGTAGGAGGCGGCGAAGTTGGAGGAGCCGCCCGCCCCTCCGATCAGGGCCGAGCGGGTGGCCACGTTGGCGGCGGCGTCCGGCGCCCTCCGCATGCCGAACTCGAGCACCGCCGACCCTCCGGCCGCCTCCACCACCCGGGAGGTCTTGGTGGCGATCAGGGTGGCGTAGTTGAGCCGGTTCAACAAGGGAGTCTCCAGGAGCTGGGCGACGGCCAGCGGCGCCTCGACGGTCAGCACCGGGGTCTTGGGGTGGACCACCCTCCCTTCGGGGACCGCCCACATGGACACCGATCCGAAGCCTCCGGATCCGGTCAGCCAGTCGAGGAACGGCTCTTCGAACAGCCGCTCCCCCTTGTTGGTGCGGATGAAGCGCAGGGCTTCCAGCTCCTCCCGCCCGAACCAGGTCCGATCCATCCAGTCCAGCAGCGGCCCCAGCCCGGCGGTGATGCAGTAGCCCGCCTGGTGGCCGCCGTAGTCGGGGTAGGAGCGGAACAGGTAGTCGAACTGGGCGGTGCGTTCGGCCAGCCCGCAGCGGTGGTAGAGCTGGGCCATGGTCAGCTGGTAGTGATCCGTGAAGAGGACGCCCTCGGTGAGCACGCCGCGACTCTACCCGCCCTTCGGAGCAAATCCGCCTCCGGGGGCGGTTACGTAAGAGCCCCGCTCCCCCGGCCTCGGCTATCGGCCGGACGAGCCGAAGCCGCCCGGCCCTCGTTCGGTTTCGTCGAGGTGTTCCACCAGCTCGACCTCCGGCGCCGCGCACGGAACGATCACCAGCTGGGCGATCCGGTCACCGCGGGCGATCTCGAACAACTCCCGGCCATGGTTGATCAGCACCACCCTGATCTCGCCCCGGTATCCGGCGTCGATCAGGCCGGGGCTGTTGACCACCCCCACCCCGTTGCGGGCGGCCAAGCCGCTCCTGGGCGTCACCAATCCGACGCTGCCCGGAGGGATGGCAACCGCCACCCCGGTGGCGACCGCGGCCCGCTCCCCGGGGGCCAGCACCGCCGGACAGCGGGCGTACAGATCGAGCCCCGCATCCCCAGGATGGGCGCGCCTCGGCGTAGGTAGTTCCTTGTCGAGCTTTTGTAGGCTAAGGTACAATGTCCAGCACATAGTAAAAGATGGTCGGGGGCTCTCGAAGCCGGGCGGAGTACGGCACAGGAGCGAACCACCCGATGGTTACCCTAAAACTCGGTCATCCGCCTCGTCTGGCCCCCCCGGCCGGCCTGACGGCGAAACCCGGCAAAGCGGTCAAGCCGGCCGATAGGACCCGAACAAAGGGCGCGGCCCGCCCTGCCCGCCCGAACCGCAGACGGGGCATCCATCGCGCCAGACGGCAGCGCTACAAATCCGTCCACCGCCGCCCGCGCGGGGGCAGAGCCGCCCGGCTCCTGCCCGCCTGGGGAAGCCGCCCGGCTCCCACTGCCCTCCCCCTTTCCCGCCCCCTCCCGGCGGCCCCCGCCGATGCCCCGCGTTCGGAGGGCGGCCGGGCCCTGACCCGCTCCGAGTCCGCGGTCCGGACGGACAACCCGCCCCCAGCCGGAGCGAACCCCGCCGCCGCCCGGATGCGCCCGGCCGCCGGCCCGGCGGAAAACTCCCCGCCGGCGGAACTGCCCGGATTCAGCGGGCGCCCGGCTTCGTCCGGCGGGCAGCGCCGCCCCGAGAATTCGGCCGCCGCCGCTGCTGCCGCGCCGGCCCCCCGAGCAGACCGGGCCGCCGCGCCGCCGTCCGACGACCCCTGGGCGCAGTCCCTATCCCTCGACAAGGTATCGGCCGACAAGGTTTCGGCCGACCCGAACGGCAGAACGGGAAACACCGGCGACACCATCCGGCGGCTGTGGGAAGCCAGCGCCGACATGGACATGGACGGGAGGCTGCTGACCTACGGCGTTCCCGGACCCGAGCTCGACGCATCGATGAGCTCCAACCGCCGGGTTCGCTGGTCGCTGGTGATCAGCATCCTGGTGCTGATCGGGTTGGGGGCGGGGACGGTGAAGGTGCTGAGCGACCTGCCGGTGCGGGAGGCGAACGCCCGGGAGGAACAGTATGCGGCGGCCTCCCGGCGGCTGTCCGGCGCGGTCGCGCCCGTGGAGGAGGCGCTGGCCGCCGAGGGTTGGCTGAGCGATTCGGGTCTGTCCACCCTCACCAGCCGGCTGAACAACCTCGACGGCGCCGCCCGGGCGGCGTCCGTACTGGCCGCCGAGCAGCTTCCGAGAGCCCCCCTCGTGGGGTCGGCGGCCCCCATCCAGGAGCTGGTGCTCCCCAAGCAGATGCTCGAGTGGTCCTCCATCCAGGCGCTCGGAGTCGGCCGGCGGGTGGGCGACGCCATGGCCTATTCGCTTTCGCTGTCCACCGTCTTCGGCCTGCCGGAGCTGCCGGCGGAGGCGTCCAGGGAGGAGGTGGGAGGCATCGCCGAACAGCTGAGCCTCTCCATCACCGAGACCCGGCAGGTGCTGGCCGCCCTTCCCGAAGACCCCCTGTTCGGGGCTTACCGGCAGCAGGCGGCCGAGGCGGTGACCATGGTGGAGAACTACCAGGCCGATTACGTCGCCGCCCTGCTCGAGGGCGATTCCGACCGGGCGGCGGCGGTGAGCGGCGCCATGAACGATTCGATGTCCGTACTGCCCGAAGCCCTGAACACCCCGCTCGGGGAGGTGCAGACCTGGGCGCTGGACCGGATAACCGAGCTGCACCTGGTGGCGGCGGAGCTCGAGAAGATCACCGCCGCCTGACCGCCTGGCCGGGGATCTCCCCGACCGGTATCTCGACCACTTCCCCCGCCGTGATGAGGGCGGAGTCCAAGCCGTTGGCGGCCATGATCGAGCCGACCGTGCGGCGGACGTCGCCGGAGGGGGGCGTATGGGCGGCCGCCAGCTCCCACAGGGTGTCCCCGGACCGGACCACATAGGAGACGGTCGGGGCCGCACCCCGGTCGGCGTCCGCCGTGGGGACGAACAGCAGCACCATCAGGGAAGCAGCCAGCACCGATGCCAGCCCGATGCGCAGCGCAGTGCGGGCGGCGGCCCCGCCCCTGCCCGCCGAAACCGGGCCCTTACAAACATATGTTCGATTCATGTCGGCTATTATTATCGAACTCATGTTCGGATGTCAAGCGCATTCTCGAACAAATGTTTGGTAATTGGGCAGAGAGGCGGTAGAATCGCCGCGGAAGAGGGCGGAAAGACGCAAAGGGAGGTTCAGGATGGACAACAGCGGCGCCGGGCCGCGCAGCAGGCGGCCGGACGAGAACGACCAAGAGACCGAATTCAAGCTGACCGACCGGCAGCAGCAGGTGATGGATGTGATCGAAGCGGCTCTGGCCGCCCGGGGATACCCGCCGTCGGTGCGGGAGATCGGAGAGCGGCTGGGCACCACCTCCCCGTCGACCGCCCACAGCCACCTCAAAGCCCTGGCAAGCAAGGGGCTGATCGAGCGGGATCCGGCCAAGCCGCGGGCCATCCGGGTGGTCGCCCCCCGCAACAGTCGATCCGCGGCGGCCCCGCCCATGCCGGAGGGCCCGATCAGAAAGGTGCCGTTGGTGGGGAGGATCGCGGCCGGGGCGCCGATCCTGGCCGAAGAGCACATAGAAGACGTGATAGATCTGCCCGAGGCCCTGGTGGGGTCCGGCACTCTGTTCATGCTGGAGGTGCGGGGGGATTCCATGACCGGCGCCGGCATCCTTGACGGCGACATGGTGGTGGTGCGCAGCCAGCCCCAAGTCGAGAACGGCGAGATAGCAGCCTGCCTGGTGGACGGCGAGGAAGCTTCCGTCAAGCGCTTCGAACGCAAGAACGGCCGGGTGATCCTGCACTCCGACAACCCCTCCTACGAACCCATGACCTTCACCTCCGGCGTAGAAGTCCTTGGCAAGGTAGTAACCGTCCTCCGCCGCCTGACCAGATAACCGCCCGCCCCCGGCAAGCCCCCGGGGAAGACTCCGGCGGGGTGTTATGCTTCGGCGCGGGCGGCTACGTCTACGGCGGAGACGGCGGCGGCCCCGGGGAAGACTCCGGCGGGGTGTTATGCTTCGGCTGGCTAGCTTGCCGGGGGCCGATCCATTGACCGCCCGAAGTCAGCGCCCCGCCGAGCGCGGTCTCAACGGACCTCATCTGCGTCGGGCATCATTTACATCGAAAGCAGTAACTCTGGTGTGGACGCGGCAACGGTTCGTGTGCAGCAAACTGCAGTACCGGTACAACTGCGAGCGTACCCGACGCCTCGCCGGGCGGACGGCACCAGAGAGTACCAACCCGCCGACCTATCCCCATCACCCATCCCACCGGAGACTGACCATCAGGTATAGGATGTGGCCAAACGACCTGGAAGAACACATGATGGAAGAACCACAGCAAACTTGGGCTGAGCGCAACAGGGGCAAGGTTGTAACCTTGCTAGATCAAGTAATTGCTAAGACAGCAAAGGCTCATTTCGCTAAGATTTCCGAAGGATTATCTGATTCCACCATAGCAAGCAAACATGAAGCGGCTCTTAAAGAACAGGATAAGCTTAGTGAAGGTATGGAAAAGCCAAACTATGATGACGAATGGTTCGCTCTTCACTATCTACTTTATTATCAACCAAAACAAATCAACTTGGCATATCATGCCATAAAATGGATGCCGACTGACAAGCAAATAAATACAAATACCAGATTGAATATCTTTGACTTTGCCTGTGGTTCTCTAGCAACGCAATTTGGTCTTGCCATTGCAATGGCTGATATAATCTACTGCGGTGGAGACATAAATCATGCATTGATACAATGTGTAGATAGTGCTCCAGCAATGGTTGAGTTAGGAAAAACGATGTGGAAAGAATTTAAGGAAGGTGCCCTCGAATTAGGACCCCCATTAAGCGTCACTGTCGAAAAGATTGATTATATTGATTATGCTGGCCCTGAAGCCAATAACCAATTAATACCATTGACGGATACCGGCTACACTCCATATTTTACCATGTTGCATGGCATCTATAATGATGATATAGATCTCATAAAAGAACGAGTTAATGATTGGTTCTGCCAGCTTAATCCAAGCTTAGGAATTATAACATCACAAGACTTTAAGAAGGACCAGTTAAATAATATATCATCAGATTTAGTGGAAGTTTCACGTATGCCAATAGCGAACATGGTGAGTAGCGAACAAAATTATTTCCCAAGTGAGTTTTGGTGTGATACACTAGATAAAATCACAGGATTTAGGAGACAAATTGTCAGTAATTTTCGTGATTATTTTGCGGACCAAAAGTATATCAATTTTATGCTTAAAGCTGTAAATATAACTCCAATTCGTATAAAGAGTAGCCCGTATATTAAATACGTATGCCTTGAGGTGTCATAACATGGCCACTGATATCTCTCGTGAGGGTACACCAAGCACTAGCATCAATGAGCTCCTTGTAATCGGCAGTTTTGGTGGTGCTGAAGTTGAGTACAGCAAGGCCAAAACGGTCTTGACTCGTGCCACAGGCTTCATGGATGAATACGACTATACACTCAATCCATATAGTGGTTGTTCGTTCGGATGCACTTACTGTTATGCGGCCTTTTTCAGCAGGAACAAAGAGCAGGTGGATAACTGGGGCGACTGGGTTATCGTCAAACAGAACGCCGTTGAGTTGCTTGAAAAACGCAAGCCCGGAAGCCTCAATGGCAAGCGTATCTACATGAGCAGTGTTACCGATCCTTACCAACCTATTGAGCGCAAATTAGAACTGACCCGTCGTTTGCTGGAGATATTGGCTGACCAACACGCGCCGAAACTGATGGTACAGACCCGTAGCCAACTCGTTTCACGCGACATTGACCTTTTTCAAAAAATCGAAACCAACAGCATCGACCTCTTCCAACCTGGAAGAGTCCAAGTCAACATGACAGTAACAACTGATGATCGAGACATCATGCGCACCTTCGAGCCGATCTGTCCGCCCAACCCGAAGCGGTTGGAAGCGATCGCCAAGGTGCAGGAGGCGGGCATAGAGTCCTGCATCACTTTGACCCCGCTGTTGCTGGTCAAAGACTTCGACGGGTTCGCCAACAGCCTGTTGGACACCGGCGTGCAGAAGTTCATCGCCCAACCCTTCCACTTCAACAAGGGCAAGTTCGTAGCCCAGACCCGCACGCAAGCGTTCGAGCTGATGGCCGACAAATTCGACTGCGGCCTAGACGATTTTATAGGTGAATATCTCGAGCACTACCGGGCGTTCGTGAATGCCTTCAAGAAGGAGCTCCGTGAAAGGGGCTTACCAACGATGGAGGAAGGCAAGGAGGGCTTCAAGCCGCCTTGGTAGTACAAACGCTACCTTCGAGCCAAATATTGCCATTGCGATCCAATTTATGATATAAATGGATTGAGAGAAGGGAATCTTATGGGCGAAGAGCAAAGCGACCAACAAGTTTATGATGCACTTGAGAAGGCTCTAGAGCTGTACGAGCCTTATTTGGAGCTATCTCGGGTTGCCGAGATAGTGCCGGATGACCTCGGCCAGACTTCGGAACCTCGTCCGCCCTTGCCTCAACCGCTGGAACTGATTATCCATGATGTACCTACCTTGTTTGGCAGTTGATGGATGGCAAGTCTTGCCGCGAAACATCTGGTCTCACAAAGGTCGGGAATGGGTCAAGCACTGGAGGGAGGACCTTTCTTGATGTCCATCAAGGTGCGATGCGGCTATGCGGCGGGGATCTCGTCGGGGCGGATCTCGGCGGCCAGGGCGGCCAGCACGCCGTTGACGAAGGCGCCGCTTTCTTTGGTGGAGTAACGCTTGGCCAGCTCGACCGCCTCGTTGAGCACCACCGCCGCCGGGGTGGTCTCGTTGAGCAGCTCCCACAACCCCAGGCGCAGGACGGCTCTGTCCACCGCCGCCATCCTCGCCACCGGCCAGTGCTCGGAGGTCGATCCGATGCGGCGGTCGAGCTCGGCGAGATCCCCGCATACCCCCTCCACGTAGCGGCGGTTCCGGCCCTCCAAGCCTGCGGCCGGGTCGTCTACCTTCCGCTGGCCGGCTTGGTAGAGGGCTTCGAGCACCCGCTCCCGCGACACATGGTCCTTGACCGGAGGAGAAGAACGGCGGGTCATCCCGGCCCGTTCACACCCGGGAGATGTAGGCGCCGGAGCGGGTGTCGACCTTTACTACGTCGCCTTCCTCGATGAAGAGGGGGGCCTGGACGACCAGCCCGGTCTCCACCGTTACAGGCTTGGTGGCCCCCGACACCCGGTCGCCCTTGACCGCCGGCTCGGCACCGGTAACTTCCAGCTGCACCGAAGCGGACAGCTCCACCCCGATGGGAAGGTCCTGATAGAGGGGAATCATCACGGTGGCGCCCTCGGTGATGTAGTGCCGGGCGTCCCCCACCTCCTCCTCGGCCATGGCGAACTGGGCGTAGGTCTCCAGGTTCATGAAGTGGTAGCCGAGGTCGTCCTGGTACAGGTATTGGTGGTCGCGCCGGTCGATCACGGCCTGCGGCACCTCCTCGTCGGCGCGGAAGGTGCGGTCCACCACCGCCCCGGTGTTCAGGTTCTTGAGCTTCATGCGCACGAAGGCCCGGCCCTTCCCCGGCTTCACATGTTGATGCTCGACGATCTGGAACAACCCATCGGGCAGATCCAGCGCCATCCCCGACTTGACATCGTTGGTAGAGACCATGGGTCTATTGTAGAGGCCGGTGTCGATCAGAACGTTGCGAGTACCCCCGCCCGGCCCGGCCAACCGGCCCGCCGCCGGCCTCTGCAGGAAAATGTCACACCCGTCTGGCATTATTCAAAGAGCATGAGAGACAACGGCGCACCGCACCCGGCCGGCAACGACCCGTCGCATGACCCGGTGCTCTGCTCGCCCTACGAGGAACCCGACCGGCACTGGGAGCTCGACCGGCTGGGCCGGGCGATGAAGGGCCGCCTTCCGAAGAAGGGCCGCCGCCGGTCCACGGCGGTCCGTTCCACGCCCAGAGACACCAGGGACTTTGACCCGCAGACCGCTATGGAGATGCCCACCCAGGACCTGAACGAGACCGTCAACGCCATCCGGGGCAGGGTGAAGGCCTGGCGGAACAAGGGTTATCCGGGGGCGACCCGCGTCACGGGGCGGCTCCTGCGCCATTGGGCCGACGGCGAGCAATGCCTGAAACAGCCCTTCTTCGCCCAGCGCGAAGCCATCGAAACCCTGGTCTGGCTGCGGGAGGTCGCCAACCGCGGCACGCCGGAGCGCCGGGATATCGAGGAGCTGTCCCGCCGGTACAACGATGGGCTGGTCCGCTATTGCGTCAAGCAGGCCACCGGCACCGGCAAGACCGTGGTCATGGCGATGCTGATCGCCTGGCAGACCCTCAACGCCGTCCGAACCTCCCGCCGGCGGAACCTGCGGCACGGACAGCGCTTCGCCGTCATCGCCCCCGGCCTCACCGTCCGCGACCGCCTGGCGGTGCTGCAGCCCACCCGCCCCGACAACATCTACGACGAGTACGGGCTGGTCCCTCCCGGCCCGATGCGCCGCAGCCTCAACCGGGCGAAGGTGGCCGTCGTCAACTGGCAGGCCTTCCAGCCCCGCGACCTGCTCGGCGCCGCCGGGCACGCCCGCAAGCTGCTGGGCGTCGGCAAAGAGGACTGCCGCGAGACCCGCCGAGACGCCGCCGAACGGGTGCTCCGGGAGCTGATCCGCCCCTCCTCCGCCTACGGCGACCTGGTGGTCATCAACGACGAGGCCCATCACTGCTGGCTCCCCGGCCAGACCGGACACAAGGGCGCCGAAGACGGGGATTCGGAAGCGGCGGCCGTCTGGTTCAACGCCATCGCCGCCCTCCGCGACGCCGGACACCTCGGACAGACAGACGACAGGCGCGGCCAAGCCAGCGTCGTCTACGACTTCTCCGCCACCCCCATGTGGATCGACACCACCGCCAAGGCGCGGCCCCGCCTCTTCGAATGGGTGGTGTCCGACTTCGGGCTGATGGAATCAATCGAATCGGGGCTGGTCAAGGTGCCGCGGGTCCCCTGCGACGACGACGCCTCCGCCGACCAGACCGTATGGCGGAATCTGTACGGCAACGCGCGGCACAAGAAAATCGAACCGGACGGCCACCCCCTGCAAGAGCCGCTGGAGGGCGCCGTGTCGGCCCTGTACGCCGACTACGAGCAGGTCTTCCGGGCGTGGGATGCGAAGACGAAGACCCCTCCGGTGATGATCGTGGTAGCCAACACCATCGCAAACGCCGCCGCCCTCTACGACTGGATCGCGGGCGGCGAAGAGCGCGACGGCTCATTCAGGCCGGGCAAGCTGGATCTCTTCTCCAACGTCCGCGCCGACGGAAGCGGCTGGGAAGACTCCCCCCGCACCCTGCTGGTCCATTCCAAGCTCGACGCCGACGAGAAACTGACCGGCCGCTTCGCCAAGCTGGTAAAAGAACAGGTGGGCCGCTTCGACAGCAGGGGAACCGACCCGGTGACGGCGATGCGGCGGATGATGAACACCGTCGGCAAGCCGGGGGAGCCCGGCGAGCAGGTGCGCTGCGTGGTGTCGGTGTCGATGCTCACCGAGGGCTGGGACACCCGCACCGTCACCCACGTACTCGGCTACCGGCGCTTCGGAACCCAGCTGCTGTGCGAGCAGGTTACGGGCCGGGCCCTGCGCCGGGTCGACTACCAGAACTGGCGGGAGATCGAAGACGGCGGCCGGACGCGCCGCCTGCTCCACCCCGAATACGCCGACGTGGTGGGAATACCCTTCGAGTTCATGCCTTCCGGCCCCATCAACCCCAACCCGCCGGAACCCAAACCCATCCACACGGTGCATACTGTACCCGGCCGCCAAGACCGCAGGATCACCTTCCCGCTGGTCGAGCAATACATGACCATCCCGCCCCAGGACGGCCTTACCTTCCACCCCGAGCTGGTCGAGCCCTACTCCGTGGAAATAGGCGACATCCCCACCATGACGCTGGTAACCGGCGTGGCGGGCGAGGAAAAACTAATCGAGGTGAACCCCCGGGATACCCGCCCGAAGACCGCCAAAACAACCCTGGCGGCATTGGTGGTGCGCAGCCTCGTCCTCAACAACGGCGGTGGAGAGGACTACAGACGGAGCGGGCTGTTCCGAGGCGCCTACCAGGCGGTGGAAGGCTGGCTCGCCCACCCCGACATCTCCGTAGCGGAGGAAAAGCCCCTGCTGGTTCTGCGGGCCGACCACCGGGATGAAGTAGTAGACCGCATCCTGGCCGCCTGCCGCCGCTCCCGGAGCGGGATGCGCCAAGTGGCCAAACTCGACCTCCCGCCCCTGGGCGACACCGACGGCGTGCGCTTCGAGACCACCCTGAGCCTCATATACGAGACCGAAAAGTCGGAACTCAACCTGGCCGCCTGCCACAGCCGGCTCGAACTGGAATGCGCCCGGCAGCTCGACCTGCACCCGCAGGTAACGGCGTGGGCGCGCAACTTCCAGCTGGGCTGGACGATCCCCTACCGCTCGGACGGCATCTGGTGCTCCTACACCCCCGACTTCATAGCCAGGCTCGACAACGGACTCAACCTGATCATCGAGGGCAAGGGCCGCCCCGACGACAATTGGGAAGACAAGAAACGCTTCGTGCTGGAGCACTGGATTCCCTCGGTTCGCAACACAGAGACGCTCGACCCGGAGCTGCGCCGGTGGGGATTGGTGGAGCTGAACGACACCAGGCAGGTCAGAACCGACCTCAACCAATCCATCCTCGATTTCGAGGCGGACGCAACCAAGCAACCAAGCCCGGCCTAGAGACCGACAAACGGAGGACAACGTGGCTAAGAAAACCAAACCCCTGCGCTCCTACCGGCACCAGGAAGCATCGCGCGTCAATCTTCCGACCGAAGAAGCAAGCGCCTCGGGCGAAGAAGCTGCTCCCGTCTCCTATACCCCCCCCCCCCGACGTGAAGGAACCGACCCGGTTCTCGACTGGGACCGCGACCCGACCGCCGTTGATGACAGCCATGAAGGCCCCGTGCTCTGGATACGTGAAAAGGTGTTGCCCACCGCCTTCGTCTCTCAGTTACTGAAGCCCGAAACGGCAGTTACACCCAACCTGTTCGACGATTTCAACGGCCTGCCTGCCGATCATTCGGTCTTCGAATACTATCAGCATCACGGTCATTGGCAGAACCGACTTATCCACGGCGAGTCCACTCGTGTAATGTCCTCGTTGCTGGCCCGTGAAGACCTGGCAAGCCAGGTGCAGGTGGTGTACTTCGACCCTCCCTACGGAATCGGGTACAGAAGCAACTTCCAACCCTCTACTAGTAACCTCAACGTAAGCGAAAAGTCAACTAGTGTACCGGTGGGCGACCCTGCCAGCGTCACCGCCTTCCGAGATACCTACCGCAACGGTATCCACTCTTATCTGGATTCTATATATGCAAGGCTGGTGCTCATACGTGAGCTGTTGGCCGCAACCGGGTCACTGTTCCTCCAAATCGGAGACGACCATGTTCATCGACTCGCGGTGCTATGCGACGAAGTGTTCGGGCATGAGAATAGGATGGCAACCATCACATGGCGCCCCACTGCTGGTTCTTCCTCCGGTACCCTACCTGAATCAGCTAGCTATATATTATGGTATGCTAAAGATCGTGATAATGTTAAGTATCGACAATTATATGAACCTTATAAACGTAAGGGAGTTATTGAAGCCTTCTCTTCATATGCTATGCTAGAACTCTCCGATGGAACCACCCGTAAGCTTGCCCGCGCCGAGAAGATTGATCCCGACAAAGAATTGCCTGCCGGGGCACGCGTGTATAAGCGTGAGAATCTCACTTCGCAGGGAGCATCAAATACCGGCAGAACATGCTGGTACGAGTATGATGGAGTTTGGTATCACCCGGGAGACACGCGCCATTGGGGAGTGTCCACTCCTGAGGAGCGGACACTCCCCAATGAAGGGCGCCGCAGGGGAACACGCGCCAGTGGAGAGTCCTCTCCTATGGAGGGACAGGTCCCTAACGGCTTGGACAGGCTTGCCGAGCTAGGGCGACTTGATGGTGCAGGCGAAGGTCACAGCCTTCACTGGAAATGGTATGAAGAAGAGGTACCTGGCTTAAGAATTGACAACGTCTGGTACCGCATGATGTCTCCTTCGAAAAAGCGCTATGTAGTAGAAACTGCGGCCTCGGTGGTGGAAAGATGCATCCTGATGGCATCCGACCCGGGCGACCTGGTGTTCGACCCCACCTGCGGGTCGGGAGTAACCGCCGACGCCGCCGAGCACTGGGGCCGGCGATGGATCACCTGCGACACCTCTCCGGTTGCGGTCGCCATTGCCCGCCAACGCGTCCTCACCGGGGTCCACCCGTGGTGGAGCCTCGACTCTGAATCACCGGGGGCAACGGACCCGGCGGCGGGCTTTGTCTACGAGACCATCCAGCGCGTCTCCGCCGCCACCCTCGCCTACGACCAGGTGGACGATCCCGATAACACCATCGAGCTGGTAGACCGGCCCGGGCGCGCCCGATCGGTGCTACGGGTGTGCTCGCCCTTCACGGTCGAAACCGAATCCCCCTACACCTACGTCCCGTTCGACCAACCCGAAGCCGGGCCCGACGACCTAGGTGTGGCCGCCGCCCAGACGCAGGTCAACCTGGTGGAACGGCTGGAGGGGGCAAAGGTCAAAACGGCGGACGGGCGCCAAGCGCTGGAAATCATCGACCTAGATCCCTGGCCCACCGGCAGGCTCACCACCCACGAGGCCCTCTGCCAGTCCCCGAACCGGGAGGACGAGTTCCTGGCGGCGGTGATGCTGGCCGCCCCCGACGCCTCGGTTACCAGCCAGCAGGCGGCCCTCGCCGTCAACGAAGCCAAAAAGCACCTGCCCGAAGTCAAGCATCTGATTCTGGTGGGATGGGCCTTCACTCCCGGAGTCGAAGCCGTCTACCGCGACGTAGAAGTGCTCAAAGTCCAGGCCAATCGAGATTTGCAGATCACCCAGCTCGCCGACGACCCCGGCGATGAATCCTTCACCATGCTGGGCGAGCCCGAGCTCATAATCCACCCCGAACCCGATGAACGGGTGTCGGTGGAGGTGATCGGCTACGACACCTACGACCCGGCCACCGGCGGCGTCGCCAGCGGAGACCAAAACCAGATCGCCGCCTGGATGATCGACACCGACCACGACGGGGCGTCGTTCTTCTCCACCCTCACCTACCTGCCCGCCGCCGGCAAGGACCCCAACCTCAAGCGCCTCATCAAGGAACTGGGCAGAACGGCCGACCAAGACGCAAAAGACAAGATCGTCAGCATGCGCTCCCAACCCTTCCCTCCTACCGGCAAGCCGGTAGCCGTGAAGATCGTCACCACCACCGGCGCCGAAATGACCACCCTGATCCACCCCGACGAAATCACCGAAACACTGTCGAGGCCTCCCGCAGGCCTGTAAGAACGTGCACGAACTGGGCGCCGGAAAGCGTCCCAGCACAAGCAACTGCCGGACGTCTGCCCGATGAGCACGAGCGGCAAGGCGCTGCCCCGCCGCCGGAACCGAGAAGGCATCCCCTATCCGCTCATCCTCAAAACACGGTCGTCATACCAGCAAAGCGCCAACACCGCGCAAACCCGAACCCTTTCCTGCGAACCGTATTGACGAAAGGTCGAGAGCCAAGACCATTCCCCGCCAACACCGAGAAGCCCGAACCCTCCTACGAACCCCTGGTCAAGCCAACCTAATGGCGGTACACACACCCACGTTCACCGCCCAAACCCTTTCCCTGCGAACCCCCTGGTCAAGCCCTATCCCAACCCAAGACCCCCGGCAAGAACGCGAAAAACGGCACCCCCGGCGCCCCGCTCCGCGGGCCCGGCCCCCGCCTCCACCACCTGTTTCCCGGACGCGTCCGGTTAGTACCCGGCTGGGTCGCGTTCGGAGGATGATCCCTGTCTCGGTCTGCGGCGCCTGCGGACCGGAGGTGCTTTTGGCTTCTTCATTATCCGGCATCGGTGCGACATAGTCAATACCCTTGTAGGCGGATCTGACGGATTTTTTTGTCATTCCGTGATTTCAGGTCTTCGAGGGCGGCGTCAGCGGGCCAGGCCTACGGCGTCCAGCCCTATATCCAAAGCCTCGTCGTCAACCTGCTCGACCACGGGGTCGCCGATCCGGCGGAGCAGCACCATGCGCAGACCGGCCGCGGTGCGTTTCTTGTCGCGGTAGACGAAACGGCGTATCTCCGTCCGGTCGGCCTGCTCGACGCGGGTGGGGAGGCCGAGGCGTTCCAGGGGGTGGATCACTTCGTCGGGATCGAACCCGTGGCGGGCGGCGGAGACGGCGGCCGCCGCCGCCATGCCCACCGAGACGGCGTAGCCGTGGGGCAGGCCGCACACCGTTTCTATGCCGTGGCCGATGGTGTGGCCGAAGTTGAGGATCGCCCGCCGCCCGGCCTCTCGGAAGTCCTCGGAGACCACCGCCGCCTTGACAGCCGCCGCCCGGCGCACCGCCTCCGCCCCCGGAAAGGCCGCCCCGCCGGCCATCAGCAGCTCCACCAGACCCGGATCGGCGATGAAACCGGCCTTGACCGTCTCAGCCAGCCCCTCCCGCACCAGCTCCTCCGGCAGGCCGGACAGGACGTCGAGGCTGACCGCCACCCGCGCCGGGTGCCAGAAGGCCCCCACCAGGTTCTTGCCCAGAACGTTGATGCCGGTCTTGCCGCCGATGGAGGCGTCAACCGCCCCCAGCAGGGTGGTGGGGACCATGACGCACTCGATCCCCCTCAGCCAGGTAGCCGCCGCGAAGCCGGCCACATCGGTGACCGCCCCGCCCCCCACCCCCACGATGGTGTCGTGGCGCCCCAGGTTGAGCTGCGCCAGCCGCTCGTAGAGCATCCCCAGCGCGGCGAGGGTCTTGGCCTCCTCCCGGTCGGGGACTTCGATCAGGACAGCGGGGATTGTGGACCGCATCTCTTCCACAGCCCGGCGGGCCGCAGCCAGGACCGGCGCCTGCGTGATGACCACCGCCCGCTCCCGGTCTTCCCGCCGAGGAAGCAGCGGGCGGGGCAGATCCCGTCCGATCAGTATCTCCGAGGAATCCGCCGCCGTCCGGGAGTGCTCGGCGGCCAGGGCGGTCGTCTCGGACAGGGGGCGGGAGGCGTCGAGGCGGTAATGGGCGGCCCCTTCATAGAGCGGGCGCCGCTCTTCGAGGATGGCGGACAGGCGCTCGGCGGCCCGGGCAAAACCCCCACTGCCGGCGCCGCCCAGCAGGGGCCGGCCGCCTGCCTCCGCCCGCCCGGCCAGCACGGACGGCGGGGCGTCCAGCCAGACCACCGCCCCGGTGCGGCGCATGGCCGCCGCGCTCCGCTCGTCGAGCACCGCCCCCCCGCCGGTGGCGATGACGCGGCCCGCTCCGCGGCCGGCGCCCGCCTCCGCCAGGCGCAGCACCTCGGCGGTTTCCAGGCGGCGGAAGGCATCCTCGCCGTCCTGGCGGAAGATGTCCGAGATGGACCTGCCGGCCCGCTTCTCCACCAGCCCGTCTACATCGACGAACGGCATCCGGCGGGCGGCCGCCGCCCCCTCCCCCACCGAGGTCTTGCCGGAGCCCATCATGCCGATGAGCCACAGGTTCTCCATCAGCCGACCCTCCGGTTGATCGTCAGGGCTTAATGTTGCGCATCAGGAAGCGGTCGGAGCAGCAGGGCGGTGCGTCAGAACGCACGCAGCCGCTCTCGGTAGGCGGCCACGCTCCCTGCGAAATCGCCCACGGTGTCCCCGCCGAATTTGCGCTGCATCTCCTGGGCCGCCGCGATCGCCACCACCTGCTCGGCCACCACCCCCGCCGCCGGCACCGCGCACACGTCGGAGCGCTCGCGGAAAGCCACCTGCGGCTCCTTGGTCACCACATCCACGGTGGGGAGGGGGCGCATCACCGTGGAAAGGGGCTTCATCGCCACCCGCACCCGCAGGGGCTGGCCGGTGGTCATCCCTCCTTCGGTGCCGCCCGCCCGGTCGGTGTTGCGGTAGAAACGCCCCTCCTCGTAGTAGATCTCGTCGTGCGCCTCCGAACCCCGGCGGCGGGCGCTCTCCAAGCCGTCCCCGATCTCCACCGCCTTCATAGCCTGGATCGACAGCAGCGCCTCCCCCAGCCTGGCGTCGAGCTTGCGGTCCCAATGGACGTGGGAGCCGACGCCCGGGGGCAGGCCGTAGACCAGCACCTCCATCACCCCGCCCAGCGTGTCCCGGTCGGCCTTGGCCCGTTCGATCTCGGCGACCATCGCCTCCTCGGTTTCGGCGCCGAAAGCCCGGACCTGGGAGTCGTCGATGGCCGGAAGGTCCTCGATGGTCGGGAGCCGCTCGGAGCGGGACGCGGCCCCGCCGATCGCCACCACATGGCTTAGCACGGTCACATCGGCGGCCAGCAGCAGCTGCTTGGCCAGGTAACCGGCGGCGGTGCGGGCCGCCGTCTCGCGCGCCGAGGCCCGCTCCAGAATGTTGCGGGCGTCCTTGGTGTCGTATTTGAGCATGCCCACCAGGTCGGCGTGGCCGGGCCGGGGCGTCGTCATCGGCCGCTTGGGGGAGCCCGGGTCCGGCGACATCTCCTCCTGCCAGCGGGGCCATTCGGTGTTGCGGATGATCACCGCCACCGGCGAACCGAGCGTGCGCCCGTGCCGGACGCCCCCCATGATCTCCAGCTCGTCCCGCTCGATCTTCATGCGGTTGCCCCGCCCGTACCCCAAGCGGCGGCGGGCCAGCTCGGCGCCCAAGCCCTCCCGGGTGAAGTCCAGCCCGGCCGGAACCCCCTCGACAATGGTCACCAGCCCGGGCCCGTGCGACTCCCCGGCGGTCAAAAAACGAAGCATGCCCGACATGGTAGACCGCCCGGCGCACCTGCGCCGCACGCAGCCCCTACAACCTCCTCGTTGAACCGGCATGTGTCAGAAGATCGAACCGCCCGCCGACAGAAGCAACGAAGAACGACCGCGCCAACGATGACAGGCTTGTCAGGAAGCGACCCCGGTAATCTCATATTCCTTGATTTCCTTATCGTGGTCAGGCGATCCGGTAAAGGTATGCTCCGCGAACAAAGGCTCGATCTCGTCGATCAACAGCCCGGTCAGTTTGGCAGCGGTGGGAACAGATATGAGATCATCCTTCAGGGCCCGCCGCAACAGGCGAAGGAAGCGGACGGGGAAGCGGCCTGCGCTCAGCTCATCGGGGTCTTGACGGTAATCACACTCGGCGATCTGACAGCCGTAGGCGCGGGCGAACGCGACCGGCCGGGCCGACCGGAAGACGCGGTAGTCCTGCATCGTCAGGAAGCCGCCCTGCCGCAGCCTGACCAAAGCCGTTGCGTAGGAAACGTTGAAGCAGCGCTGCAGGTGGACGACATCGGCGGGCTCCGAGACCCGCGTCCCTGCGCCGTGTTCTTCCATGACCCTGCGGATGCCTTCGGTGGGCATCAGGAACTCCCCCGCGAATCGGTCGGCGAACCGCTCTTGGGGGCTCTTGGCGGCGCCCGACAGGAGGAACCGCGTCTTCGGGCCGCTGTGGAAGAGGGCATGGGCGAGCTCGTGCGCGACGGCGAAACGCCGCCGCCCCAGGGTCATCCCGCCGTTGACCAGCAACGAGAACCCGACCGCCGGATGGTGGTAGAACCCCCCGGATATCGTCTCCGAGAGGTCGGACCCGAGCGGGCTGCGGTAGACCGTCACCCCAAGCAACTCGCAGAGGGAGTCGATATCGACAATGGGCCCCAGCCCGATGCGCAGATAATCCCGGACCTCCTCCGCCTTGCGGCGGATGTCGTCCCCCGTCCCCGCGCCCTCGACCCCCCGGAAGGGGCTCGCGTGCATACCGCGAATCTCCACGCCGACCAGCTCCGCCAGCCGCTCGTACCGGTCGAGAAAGTCCAAGAAGTCCTGAACGCCTAGCCGGGCAACGGGCGGCGCGCCCGCTTCGGCCCCACAGAAAAGCATCTCCGCCTCGTCGGGCTTCCCCTCGAACTCGCCCCTCAACAGGTCGGCGGCACTGGTGCGGTAGAGCCCGGCCAGGGCCGCCAACTGCGGGTCGCCGGGCTCCCTGCTCCCGTTCTCCCAGCAGCTGATCATCACCCTGGTCACCCCCAACGCGGCGGCCGCGTCATCCTGCCGGTAACCCATCCGCTCCCGCGCCTTGGTCAGTCCGCTCTCTAGCTGTGCACCTAGCACCATCACCGCCCTTTGTTATGGAAACAGCTTACCTCGATTTATTATATAACCGATTGAATGGTCAATCGTCCTGATGGGGAACTCACAGTCCACACTCAGGCCACTCAGGCGTCTGGCAACCAACAGGGGGAAGCGTGCAACTCGATTCCTTCAGCGGTGATCACCGGACTAGGAAGACTTGATCGGCGGATCGCCATGCGAGTGATGGCAATGGTTGCGGTGGCATATTTCTTTAGGTCTTTCGAATGCCGTTTTGGGGAGATATCACAATGATTTGCAACCGTTGATGTAGGTTATAACTCGTTCTCTCGGCATAATCTATACGCTAGTTGACACCAAGGATATAACACTGTATGGTTGGTCATACCACGCCGGGGTGAGCAGCCTCGGCCCGACGGCCCCGGCTTTGGCCGGGGCCGTTTATCGCACCACCCGGGTCCGGGAATCCAGTCGAAGCCGGTTCTCGTCGAGGAAACGCATCATCTCGACATCAAGTTCCAGCTCTTCGAGATGCGCTCTGGGAGCAGGCTCTCGCCCGAATACATGTAACGGTTCAGAAGACATCGCGCCATCTCTTCCGCAGCCCGATGACTGCCAGGGGGGTCAAGGCCAAGGCCGCGGCGGTGATCAAAAACAGCGGGCCGGGGCCTGCCGCCTCGTATATGGGAGCGGCGGCGTAGGCCCCGACGCTGGCCAGCACCAACCCGTACGCCTCGACGATCCCCTGCGCCTCGGCCGCCTGGCCCGCCGGGGCCACCTTGGCCACCGCGGCCTGGCCGGGCGGGGTGATGAAGGACCAGCAGACGGAGTGCAGGGCGGCGACCGCCAGCAGGCCGGCCACTCCGGACACCCACCCGTAGGCCGCCACCAGGGGAAGCTGGACAACGGCGCCGATAAGGGCGAGCCGCAGGGGGTTCGTCCGGTCCGCCAGCCGCCCGCTGAGAGGGGTGAAGAAGAGGCTCGGGAGGGCTATGGCCAGGAACCCCACCCCGATTAACAACGGTTCGGCCCCCAGGTCGGTCAGGTAACGCGCCCAGGTGGCGTCCAGCACCCCGATGGTCAACCAGGGCACAGCCGCTAGCAGGAAACCGGACAGAAAGCCGGGGAGGAGGAGCAGACGGCGGCGGTTCAACCTTATCGGCGCCCGCTCGTACTCGCCCGGCTTGATGAACAGGAGGAAGGGAAGCAACACCGCCCCCGCCAGGGCGGGCGCCAGGAAAGGCAGCTCCGGGCCGATCCCGTTCAGCACCCCTCCCATCGGAGGGCCGAGCAGGAACCCGGCCATGAACGCAACCAGGATCGAGCTCAGCGCCTTGCCCTGGTGGTCGGGGTCCCAGCTCAGCATGACGCGGCGGGCCGACCCCACCATGGCGCCCTCGGCCAGGCCGAGCAGGGCCCGGGCAGCCACCCACTGCCAGAGATCGGCGGCGAACACCATCCAGAGCAGACCGAGGATGGTGAAGACCGCACCCGAAACGATGAGAACCCGTTCCCACCCCCGGTCGGCCAGCGGAGCCAGCCACAGATTGGCGAAGAGCGTAAAGGTGAAGGATATGCCCGCCAGCAATCCCAGCGACCAGGTGGGGAAGCCGAACCTTTCCTGGATGTCGGCCAGAAGCGAGATGATCACGCCTATGCCCATCGCCATCGTCCCGATGAAGGCGAGCATCGCCAGACGGGGGAGGCTCTGGGGGGAAAGAGGCATCCTGCCAGTCTATGACGGCAGAACCGGCGGGCCCGTCGATAGGGTCCTGGACGGGGCGGAGGAGAACACATGAACCAGGACGAGATCGACCGGCGGCTGGCCGACGCCCGCTCCGCCGTCCTGGGGACCGTCAACGAGCGCGGGCGACCCCACCTGGTCCCGATCGTGTTCGTCCGCCGAGAGGACCGCCTCTACACGGCGGTGGATCGCAAGCCCAAGACCACCCGAAGGCTCAAGCGGCTCAACAACATCGAAGCCAACCCATATGTCTCGGTGCTGGTTGATCACTACACCGACGACTGGGCCGGGCTGTGGTGGATCCGGCTGGACGGCGCCGCCGAGGTGATCCGGTCCGGCCCCCGCCTGCGGAGGGGCCTCGCCCTGCTTGCCGACAAGTACGAGGCCTACACCGTCGCCCCGCCCCCCGGCCCGCTCATCGAAGTGCGCATAGAAGTGGTACGAGCCTGGTCTGCCGCGCGCGATGCACAGGCGGGTAGTGTAAGATGACAAAGACGTTGGAAGGGGTGTTCCGTGCTTACCAGAATAGATCTGCAGCATTTCAAGTGTTTTGAGTTACTGCGGCTCCCTTTGGCACCTTTGACCTTGCTGACCGGTCTCAATGCTTCTGGAAAATCGGCTGTCCTTCAGGCCTTTGCGCTTTTGAATCAAACCATGAGAGAACACGAATGGTCAACTCGTCTTATCCTCAATGGAACGGTCGTAAGGCTCGGCGTTGCACCTGATGTAGTTGACGATGAAAATAGCAAAAACACCTTTTCTATCAGCTTAGAAACGGATGAAGAAATACTTAAATGGGATTTTCATGGAGAACGGCATGACCGATCCATGGCAGTCGAAAATGTTTACATTGATGGAAGAAAAACTGAACACCCTCAAACTCTTCATTATTTGTTGCCTACTGACAAATACTCGCCTACTCATCTCGCTAATCATCTGCGTGATATGACCTACATAACAGCAGAAAGAATACCACCTCAAGAAACATATCCGCTTGAAGATTCTCACATCATCAACGTTGTAGGACCGAGAGGCGAGTATACACTAAATATACTACACTGGGGGGAAGATAAATCTGTACAGGAAGAACTTATTATATCGGATTCTCCTCCTCTTTTGATGCGACAAGTCGAGGAACGGATGCGCACTCTCTTCCCAGGCTTCCGAATCAATCTACAGCCCGCCGGCAACTCCCTGATATTAGGATTGCGCCTTTCAGATACTGCCAGATTTAACCATCCGACCAATACGGGTTCAAGCCTTACACAAATCCTGCCCATTGTGGTGGCCATTTTAGCTGCCAATAGAGGCGACATCATCGTGATAGAAAATCCCGAAATCTATCTCCACCCAGCTGGTCAAGCGTTAATAGGCCAATTTATGGCTGATGCGGCAGGAGCAGGAATTCAATTATTGGTAGAAACTCACAGTGATCATATATTGAATGGAGTTCGACGCGCGGTTAAAGAATCTCGAATCTCGGCCGACCAAGTCGCTATTCATTTCTTCAGACCTCGCTCGGAAGAGCTGACGCAAGTTATGAGTCCTATTATTGATGACTCCGGCAACATTGACTATTGGCCAGATGGGTTCTTTGACCAGTATGATAAGGATTCCAACTACTTCGCCGGATGGGAACTATCATAAGGCTTCAGAAATGTTCCGATATCAACTCTTTTCGGTGTTTACTGTTCTGTTTTGGTTACGACGAGCGGGTGAACAGAAAGTGGCTGTGACACCCTTGATTTGTTGGGTGCTCTTGCCGATCACGCGCCCTTGCCCGTCGGTGCCTACGAAGGCCGACCCGCCGGTTTCCAGCAGGAGAGCGGCCCCGGTCTGTGTGTAGTCCAGCACCATCTTCAGGCCCAGCCCGCGAATCGGGTCGCCAGTGGCCGAAACGCCTCCGCCGAACGCGAGCAACAGTGCTTGGCGCTCGTCTATGTCCGCATACAGTCGGCGCATGCTCTGGTGGATCCCCATACCTTGGTCTTGGACGGTCACCGCCAATTGGTCGTCTATCTCCTCGACCGCACACCACCCGTTGCCTGCTCCTGAATGAAATAGGGCGTTGTCAGCCAGTTCCCGCACGGCGTTGAGGAGCTGCCGCGGTTCCTCTACCCGGCCTTCGATCAGATCACCGATCTCGGCCGTCATGGAACCTGCATCGGTTGCGTCGAACTTCGACCGGTAGAGCAGACCCGGGCGGGTATCGGGGTTCGGGGCGGGAAGTGAGATCAGGGACACCGCCGCCAGCACCCCGAGAATGTCATCTACCTCGGATAGGGCTGATTCGGAGAGAAGGCCTTTCTCGTCTTCTACGATTCCCTGCCAATACCTGCCCTCGTACTTGGTTCCGGCGGTGAAGGCGAGGCGGGAGAGAAATCCGTCTCCGTCCGGGGGGGTCAACACCATCACCCGGCAAGGGAACCCCGGCGCTGGTTCGCAGATGAGAGTGGTGGGCGTATCCCACTCCCAGCCATGACCGCTTCCGACTTTCAGCTCGGCCATCCGCCGGACGGCATGGGCTTCGGCCTCGGAGGCAGTACGAAACTTCATGACTGCTCCTCAGGGTATCGCGGGTATATCAATCAGAGGAACATGCCTCATATGGCCCAAGGCCTCCTACGGCACCCTCACGGGAGGGCCTCCACCCCCCAGGACGCGGAACAGCCCGGTCCCCCCGCCGCGGCGAGCCGAACCGGGCCGTTTCGATTTGCAGCCCCGACCAGATTTGAACTGGCGTTTCCGCCTTGAGAGGGCGGCGTCCTTGGCCCCTAGACGACGGGGCCGCTGCATGGCGGCATGCTAGCCGCCCGCTCGGGAGAGAGGACTCGAACCCCTACTGACAGGGCCAGAACCTGTTGTGCTGCCGATTACACCACTCCCGATCTACTTGTGAGGATACCAGGCAACGCGCCGAATGGCGACACGGCAACCCGGAGCCTCCCCCCGAACAGTTGTGATCTCCAGAGTTCATGGATAATCCGACCGGTCAATCTAACCGGACGTATATATATGCGCGTAGTCAAGGCCACTGAGGCCAAGGCGAGGCTGGCCGAGCTCCTGCGCCTGACCGAACAGGGGGAGACCATCGCCATCACCCGCTACGGCAAGACCGTCGCTCACTTGGTTCCGGCCCGTGCCCAGGAACTATCCGACCGCCGCGAGGCCGTGAAGAGGGTCAGGGCGCTTCGCGCCGAGTGGGAGTACCGGGGAATCAAGGTGACCAAGGAGGAGATACTCCGGGCCCGGCACGAAGGCCATCGCTTTTGAATCCGTACATCCTCGATGCATCCGTAGCATCGCCGACTCGACGCCCGATCTCGACATGGCCTTCTGCCTGGCCAGGGCGCATGGACCGACCTTCTACGACAGCCTGTACCTGGAGCTGGCCGTCAGGCGCCGGACGGCCCTAGCCGCCCTGGACGACAAACTCGGCCGAGAGCCGCTTCCGCTGGGTGTCTGCAGGAGCGGGAACGCCTCCCGAAGGTTGCGGTTGTGGGGCGGAGATCAGGCTCCGCCGGACAGCTGGGCGGCGAGCCCTTCCTTGTCGAGACGTTCCTTGCGCACCCGCAGATCCAGATAGACAACCGCGGTGAACGCGGCGACCAGCGGAATACCCAGCAGGGTGACAATCTGCCCCGAGAGGAAAAACGCAAAACCGGCGCTCGTGCCCAAGAGAAAGACGAGGATCAACTCCATGATTATGGAAGGAATAAATAAGATGATTAATACGATGATCAAAAAGCCCAACCCCGCCAGGAAGATCCGCCCTCGCTCGCCGGAGACCAAGCGCCACGAACGGCCGAGGCTCTGCATAGGGCCCGTCCGCTCGATCATCAAAACCGCGTTGAACCAGTTGAACGAGACCAACAGAATGATTCCAGGAACGATCCAAAGAACTAATCCGATGATGGCCAAGCTTTCTACGCTGCTGCCCGGTGAAGTCAGGATGCTGAGAGTGACGATAACGAAGAAGCCGGAGGAAATCATTATACCACCGACAATGCCAGCCGCCAGGATCGGACCTAGTTTCTGCAGGCCGAACCCCGCCGCTCCCCTCCAGTCGGGCGGAACATCCGCATAGGCGCCCGCGGCCACCGGGACGGAGGCGGCGGTCGCTACGAGGATCGCGATCCTGAAGACAAAATCTCCGAACCGTCCCAAGGCTCCTCCGGTCAGGGAAAGGACGAACGGAATCCCTGCCAATACCAGTGCAACCATCAGCATCGGGCCGTAGCGTCGACGACCGATGGAGAAGGTTGTGCTGATGATTTCACCGATGTCGAACGGGCGTAGTTGCAACTGATCCATAGCTCAAATATACAGGACGGCGGTGGATCGGGTCGGTCAAGGGCCTCATCTCCGCCGCCGCGTCGGACCTTTGTGGGATCCGGTGCCCCGGACGGCAGGGCTCCTCTCGGAACGGCGCCGCCCTTGTCATTGACAACAGGGCGGCCCCCGTCGGAGCCGGCAGTAGATGGTATCGGGCAACCCTGGCCGCCTCTGGACGACAAACTCGGCCCGGAGCAACAGGCCGCCGAAGGCTTGCCGCCGGTCTGACCGTCGGATCGCGGCTGATGGTGGCCCCGACGGGATTCGAACCCGCGTTTCCGGCTTGAAAGGCCGGCGTCCTGGGCCGTGCTGGACGACGGGGCCATGGATGCTTCTGTGATTCTACGCCCCGCTCCGGAACATCGGGACCGCTTCCGGCAGCGCCCCTGCGGAAGCCCGAGGGGCCCACTCCGAAGTTGCGGTTGCGGGGCGGGGAGCCTTCGGGGATCAGGCTCCGTCGGACAGCTGGGCGGCGAGCCCTTCCTTGTCGAGGTGTTCCTTGCGCACCCGCAGATCCAGATAGATCACCGTGCTGAACGAGGCAAGCAACGGAAGGCTCAGCAGGTTGGTAATCTGCCGCGAGAGGTAGGCCGCAAAATCGCCGCTCGCACCTAGCAGGCCAGACAGCAAGAAATAGAGCGCCAACCCGATGACCCCGAACACGATGATCATGATGATCAGAAGAACCAACCCCGCCAGGAAGATCCGCCAACGCTCGCCGGAGACCAAGCGCCACGAACGGCCGAGGCTCTGCATAGGGCCCGTCCGCTCGATCATCAAAGCCGCGTCGTAAAAGCCGAACGAGATCAACAGGATGATTCCGGGAACGACCACAAGGGCGAAGCCGACGACCATCATGACGCCGAAGACAATGGTGGCCGCCAGGATCGGGAATATGTTCTGCAGGCCGTACCGCGCCGCTCCCCTCCAGTCGGGGGCAACATCCGCGTAGCCGCCCGCGGCCACCCGGGTGGCGGCGACGGCCGCCACGACCGTCGCGACCCAGAATAAGGCATTCCCGATCCATCCCAGTGTTCCGCAAACGACTGGTTGCGCCATCTGAGCGGTGTCGACCCGGCAACCTCCGATCAGGGAAAGGGCGAACGGGATCACTCCCATTACCAGGGCGACCATCAGCATCGGGCCGAAGCGCCGACGAGCGAGGGAGAGGGTTGCGTCGATGGATTCACCGACGCCGAGCGGGCGTAGTTGTAGTTGAGCCATAGACCTGAGCATAACAGGCAACGACCGAGTCCGCCGTGTATCAGAGAGCGGCGGACGTCGGGCTTGCTTCTACACGGCGGCGGCCAACCGCGACGGGGCGGCCCGGTCGGCGATCCAGTCGGCCAGCCGTTCGATTTCCTCCGCTACCTCGGCGGGGGGGCCGGTGAGGTCCAACGCCTTGACGGCCAGCTTCTTCCCGGAATGGCGCACTGTGATCTCGCCGACGGGGCGGCCCCCTTCGGACCGGCAATAGATCAGCACACCCTCGGGCAGGTCGAGGGCGGTGGCGTAGGCGAGCAGCTGGTAGTAATCGGCATTGCGCCCCATGGCGTCGTCGGCCACCTTGTACTTGATGTCGCCCACGTAGACGGGTTCCGCGGAGCCCGGGCGCCGGAACACCAGGTCGGGCCTCATCCACACCCGCCTCTTTGCGTCGAGATGCGTACCCGTCTGGGCCTCCACGGCCAGCCGGCCGCGGAGGGCGCGGCGCAGGCGCTCGGTGACGAACCTCTCGAACAGATCGTTCATGTCAAGCATGAACGACGATGCTGTCTTTTTGCCCCGCCGGTCGACCAGGGTGAGATGGTCCAGAATCAGCCGGGCGAGCCCGAGGGCGGGCCGGTAGTGTTCGTTCAGCCGGGTGAAGGCAATGCGGTCGAGGTCGTCGCCCCGCACCGCCGCATCGGACACCTCCTCCATGTCGACCAACTGGCCCATCAGCCGCCGCCGGTCGACCACCGGAACCCCCGCCACCTTCAACGAGCGGCGGACGGCGGCCTTGAGGTAGCGGTTCTCGTCCACGTCGGCGGTGAACTCCTCGTACCGGCAGGCGGCGGGCAGGGGCAGGCGGGCGCGGGCCAGCTGCCGTCCGAAGTCGATCCGGCCCCGGATGGTATTCAGGTCCTCGTTCTGCTCTCGGTAGGAACGGAACAGGCCCCGGGCCAGGGTGGTCTCGACCGTTCGGACGAAGAAAGACACCAGGGAACTGAGCAGGTCGCCGTGGGCGTGATACTCGAAGACCTCCTCCCGCCAGGCCCACTCGGGCAGACCTACTTCGAGCAAAAGGAACAGGTTCTCGGGTCTGATCTTGGGCCGTATCAGAATCCGTATGTCGTCCACCACCAGGGTCCCCACGTAATGATGGGCCGTAACCCGCCAGATTCCAGCGTCGGGGTGCGGGGCGACCGTCAGGTAGGAAGAGGCGGCCGCATCAAGCCGCCGGGCCCGGCGTTCCGAAAGCCGGGCTTCGACTGTTCCGTACTCGTGCAGGATGGGCAGATCGATCATGACGGCACCTCGCCGGATCCGTCATCGGACAGCTTGATGACATCGCCCTGCGGGTCGTCTTCTCCGGTCAATCGGCGGTAGCGGGCCACCACCACCTCAAAGCGGAAATTCTCGATCTGACCGGCGTCGCCGAAGAACTGATCCTCGACGAAAGGCTCGATGTTGTACTCCCAGATCCGCCGCAACACCACATCGTCCGCCCCCGGGTCGCCCCGGTAGCCCTTCCGCATGAAGTGGGAAGCGCCCAACTGGAGGTCACCGCCCAGCGCCTCGGTCAGCTCATCATTGACCATCGCCACCAACTCCCCCACCCACACCGGCTGGCCCTCCCGCTCCAACCAACGCTCAAGCAACCCCGCCGTGGGACCCCTACGAGGAAAGAACGGCACAAAATGGAAACGCCGCCGCAAGGCCGCGTCCACCAACGCGATCGACCGGTCGGCCGTGTTCATCGTCCCGATAAACCACACCGTATCGGGAAGCCAGAACTCGTCATCCGGCCGATACAAGGTCGACGCCTGCTCATCCCGATACTCGAACAAAAACAACAGCTCACCCAACACCCGAGGCAGGTTCGCCCGGTTGATCTCATCGATCACCATCACATGCCTCCGGTCCGGATGCTCCAACGCATGCTCAGCCATCCGAGCCAGCGGACCCTGCGTCAACCGATAACCGATCCCCCCGCCCGCCGTCTGCTCAGGCCGGTAACCCTCGAAGAAATCCTCGTAAGAGGTTGAGGGATGGAACTGCACCAGCTTCCGATAGGCGGGGTCGGGCGCCAGCGCCTCCGCCAACCGCCGGGCCAGGAAGGTCTTGCCCGTGCCGGGCGGCCCATAGAGAATCACCTGCCCCTTGTCCTCCAGCAACCCCACAATATCCTCCAAGAAAGACCGGTCCACCAACAAATCCTCAGCCGCCTCCCCGATCGGATCCCCATCCTCCACCTCGGAGCCGGCCTCCTCACCCCGCTCGTCATACCAGTAGAGAAACTGCATCATCCCCCAAGGATCGCCGGGGAAAAAAGGCTCGATCCGCTCCCAGAGCCTGTTGTTCGACTCGACGTTCCTCTGACCGGCGCTTGCCTCCCTGGACGGCTCCTCGAGCCCGAGCACCCTCAGCAACTGGAGCTTCCCATAATCCCCCCAATACGGGTAGACGCACAGATAACGATCCGGATGACAAATGGCCAACAACTTCATAACCACAGACTCACCTAAACCGTTTATCTTGTCGGGAGCATCAAGCACCGCATCAATCCGGTCGGCATCGTCGCCCTCGCCCCAACACAGGTATTCGATGGTGTCGAGAATGCGCTGATACTCGCCTTCGTCGGCGTTGTTGACTGAGGCATGCAGAGCCGATTGGACACCGGGGTTCCCATATCCGTGTGTCTGGCCTGCCCAAAGCTTCTTGAGCTCGGAGCGCTCGACTGCCGGTAGATTTTCGGGAAGCAACATACGCCGGAAGGTCAGTTGAGCGGCCCTGTTTAATTCGTCCGCATCAGTCGGATAACCGGTATCACCAAAGCTTCTACGAAACCTTTCAACCACAGGAGCGAGCGGATCGTCAACCGACGGCGGAGGAGTATCGGGTTCGGTCCCGTTGGTTGCGGATTCTATCAGAGCATCGAATACCGGACCGGCATCGGCCGACACCTTCTTCACCTCGGCGCAGAGGTCAAGCCCGGCGAGCTGATCCGGTTCATACCAGCGCCCGTAGACAACGCCGCCTCGGGCACCTACCAATCCCTTCTCCCCACCGCCTAGAGGTGCATTATCTAGAGGCAGAACATGGAATCCGTCTAGCTCTAGAGCTATAAAGATCTCTTCGGCCTTTTTGTACCACCCTTTCTCACGCCATACCGGGTATATCCCAATGAAGGCACCCCGGTGATTTACGTCCAGACGAATCACGGCATTCTGACCTTTGACCGGCCAATCTGCATAGATGGTCGGTCGAGGCGTAGTTGACCCCTTCCCCCAAGTCGGCCCGATTTGTTGCCCTCGGCCAAGTGGGAAGCCCACAGCATCGGAGATATCATCGGCCAGTTGCCGGTATATGTATTTGGATATACCGGCCAACGCGTGCCCGTTTTCCCTGGCCAGCTCATAGTCCTCACTCGGGCCGGTCACAACTTGCATCCCGAAGGCGCAACGCTCTACAAGAACCGGATCGAGGAAAACAGGACGGCTGCTGTCCCACCAATTCGCCACTACCTGAAAACGGTCGGGGTCGTCATCGAGTGCCCCTGCCTGATCCGCATACTGCAGATATCGTTCGCCGGAGGGTTTCGGCAACGGTTGTCCGGTTATGAACTCCAAGAACCTTGCGCCGCTGGGCCATACCACAGGCCACCGCGTACTCCGATCGAGGCCCCAGAAATACGAAAGCAGGAAAGGCGCGTGCCCCGGCGCCGGGTGAGCGCCGACCTTGATCCGGTCTATGTGTCCGATCAGAGCGTCCAGCTTCTGCGCAGCGGATGCCCTGTCCCGCGGAGCGGTGAGCCCATCGGTGAGCAACCGGGCCAGCTCGGCCGGATCATCGGTGCGGTTCACGAGCGAATTGACCAACATCATCCCGGCCGGCCCATTGAAACCTTCTGTGTCAGGCTTGACGGACCAGGTTTGCAGCTCGGCCTTGAAGCGTTCCAGATCGCCGTGGGCCGCCAGCCGGTCCCGGATCGCAAAGGCCTCGTCCGCGCCGGCGTAATATTTGGACACCCATTCGGAAGCCTCTGCATAGTCGGGTTCGACCTGACGCAGATGCGCCTCGTACCACCGCCGGCGGAACTCTATCTCCTGCGCCTCGGCACTCTTTTCGTTTGCCATGATTGTTCCTCCAGGTGTCAAATACTGTCACCGCGGTGCCGGCTTCGTCGCACCGCCGCGCCTTTCGTCTGTGCTGATCATCACTATAGGGGCGGGCTGTGACAGGCCTTCCTCACCGGACAGAACGCTGGTCGCTCCTCGAGATATATGTCAGGGGGCGGGGGCCGCCGTTCCATCCCCGGGCTGGTCGGACCCCTCCGCGATCTCACCCTGTGAGTCGTCCTCTCCGGCCGATCGGCGATAGCGGGCCACCACCTTCTCGAAGCGGAACCTGCCGATCCGATCAGCATCGCCGAAGAACTGATCCTCAACGAAGGGCTCGATGTTGTACTCCCAGATCCGGCGCAACACAACGTCTTCGGCCCCTGGCTTGACCCGGTAGCCCTTCCGCATGAAGTGGGAGGCGCCCAGCTGGAGGTCGCCGCCCAGCGCTTCGGTCAGCTCATCGTTGACCATGGCGACCAGCTCCCCCACCCACACCGGCTGGCCCTCCCGCTCCAGCCAGCGCTCGAGCAACCCCGCGGTGGGACCCCTACGAGGAAAGAACGGCACAAAATGGAAACGCCGCCGCAAGGCCGCGTCCACCAACGCGATCGACCGGTCGGCCGTGTTCATCGTCCCGATAAACCAGATCGAGTCAGGAAGCCGGAACTCGTCATCCGGCCGATACAGAGTCGATGCCTGCTCATCCCGGTACTCGAACAAGAACAACAGCTCACCCAACACCCTGGGCAGGTTCGCCCGGTTGATCTCATCGATCACCATGACATGCCTGCGGTCCGGATGCTCCAACGCATGCTCGGCCATCCGAGCCAGCGGACCCTGCGTCAACCGGTAGCCGATCCCCCCGCCCGCTGTCTGCTCAGGCCGGTAACCCTCGAAGAAATCCTCGTAAGAGGTCGAGGGATGGAACTGCACCAGCTTCCGATAGGCCGAATCGGGCGCCAGCGCCTCCGCCAACCGCCGAGCCAGAAAAGTCTTGCCCGTCCCCGGCGGCCCATACAGAATCACCTGACCCTTGTCCTCCAACAACCCCACAATGTCATCCAGAAAAGACCGATCCACCAGCAAATCCTCAGCCGCCGCGTCCAGATTCGGATACTTGGGGGGCGGCGGCGGTCCATTGGGTGGAGACTCTCCATTCCCGTTGGCGACTTTGACCAGAGCCTTGATCGCGGGCTGGGCATCGGACAACACATCCCTAACCTCGGCGCGGAGATCCAGATCGGCGAGCTGGTCGGGTTCATACCAACGCCCGTAAACAGATTTGCCAAATGAGCCTACCAATCCAGTCTCGCCTCCTTCAGGAGCCTTCCCTAGAGATAACAAGCGGAATCCTTTTATTTTTGTAGCTAGAAAAGTCTCGTCTACTTTGTCGTACCATCCTCTCCCAAACCGTTTCCACCAGGCAGGTCTTATACCGATGAAAGCACCCAGGTGGTTTATCTCTACCTGAATCCTGAAAGGCTGACCTTTGACCGACCACGCTGCATAGATATTAGGTCGAGAAACCCGAACATCGGCACCTTGCAACCACCCTATGTACCCGGGGGAGCGAACCTTCCCTCGTCTGAGCGGGTAGCCCACCACATCGGAGATAACAGAGGTCAGCTCTCGGCATATGTAATTAGATATACTGCGCAACACATATTCGTTTTCTCTGATCAGCTCGTAATCATAGCTTGAGTCGATCGCGACTTGCATCCCAACAGAACAACACTCTACGAGAACCGGATCGAGGAAAACCGGGCGGTTGCTGTCCCACCAAGCCGCAACCGCTTGGAAGCGGTCAGGGTCATCATCGAGTTGCCTTGTCTGATCTACATACTGCAGATATCGTTCGCCGGAGGGTTTCGGCAACGGTTGTCCGGTTACGAACTCCAAGAACCTTGCGCCGCTGGGCCATACCACAGGCCACCGCGTGCTCCGGTCAAGGCCCCAGAAATACGAAAGCAGGAAGGGCGCGTGCCCCGGCGCCGGGTGAGCGCCGACCTTGATCCGGTCTATGTGTCCGATCAGAGCGTCCAGCTTCTGCGCAGCAGATGCTCTGTCCCGCGGCGCGGTGAGCCCATCGGTGAGCAACCGGGCCAGCTCGGCCGGATCATCGGTGCGGTTCACGAGCGAATTGACCAACATCATCCCGGCCGGCCCATTGAAACCTTCTGTACCAGGCTTGACGGACCAGGTTTGCAGCTCGGCCTTGAAGCGTTCCAGATCGCCGTGGGCCGCCAGCCGGTCCCGGATCGCAAAGGCCTCGTCCGCGCCGGCGTAATATTTGGACACCCATTCGGAAGCCTCTGCGTAGTCGGGTTCGACCTGACGCAGGTGCGCTTCGTACCACCACCGGCTCAACTTGATTGCCTGCGGGGCAGGCGCCCCTTCATTCGCCATCTTGCTTCCTCCAGATGTCAAATACCGTCACCGCGCGCCTCTTCATCACTATAGGGGCGGGCTGTGACAGCCCGGCCACTCTCAAGATGTATCACGCGGTGGAGCCGCCGTTCCATCCCCGGGCTGGTCGGGCCCCTCTGCGATCTCACCCTGCGAGTCGTCATCTCCGGTCGATCGGCGGTAGCGGGCCATCACCTCCCCGAAGCGGAACCTGCCGATCTGATGGGCGTCGCCGAAGAACTGATCCTCGATGAAAGGCTCAATGTTGTACTCCCAGATCCGGCGCAGCACCACATCGTCCGCCCCCGGGTCCCCCCGGTAGCCCTTCCGCATGAAGTGGGAGGCGCCCAGCTGGAGGTCACCGCCCAGCGCCTCGGTCAGCTCATCATTGACCATCGACACCAGCTCCCCCACCCACCCAGGCTGGCCCTCCCGCTCCAACCAACGCTCGAGCAACCCCGCGGTGGGACCCCTACGAGGAAAGAACGGCACAAAATGGAAACGCCGCCGCAGAGCCGCGTCCACCAACGCGATCGACCGGTCGGCCGTGTTCATCGTCCCGATAAACCAAATCGAGTCAGGAAGCCGGAACTCCGCATCGGGTCGATACAGAGTCGACGCTCGCTCATCCCGGTACTCGAACAAGAACAACAGCTCGCCCAACACCCTGGGCAGGTTCGCCCGGTTGATCTCATCGATCACCATCACATGCCGCTGGTCCGGATGCTCCAACGCGTGCTCGGCCATACGAGCCAGTGGACCCTGCGTCAACCGGTAGCCGATCCCCCCGTCCGTGGTCTGCTCGGGCCGGTAACCCTCGAAGAAATCCTCATAAGAAGTCGAGGGATGGAACTGCACCAGCTTCCGATAGGCCGAATCAGGCGCCAACGCCGCCGCCAACCGCCGAGCCAGAAAAGTCTTCCCCGTCCCCGGCGGCCCATACAGAATCACCTGCCCCTTGTCCTCCAACAACCCCACAATGTCATCCAAGAAAGACCGATCCACCAACAAATCCTCAGCCGCCTTCCCGATCGGATCTTCCCCGTTGGGGTCGGGCTCCGGCGGTTCTGGGGGGTCAGGCTCTCCAGTCCTGATTATGGCGGCTTCGATCAGAGCTTCGAACACCGGCTCGGCGGCGGCCGCAGCCTCCTTCACCTCGGCGCGGAGGTCGAGCCCGGCGAGCTGATCCGGTTCGTACCAGCGCCCGTAGACAAAGCTGCCCGCACTTCCGAAGAACCCCATATCTTCACCGTGGGAGGAGCGCCCGGCCATCATGCGAAAACCGTCTATGTATATGTCCTTGCAGATGGAGGCGGCTTCGTTGAACCAACCCCGCCAACCCCGCCACTGGTACGGGGAAACAGCGATAGCCGCCCCGCGGTAGTTGATCCATAGCCGGAGGCCAAACGGGTATTCTTTGATCACCCAGTCCACCCAGAGATCTTCTCTCGGGAAGGTGGGGGTCCACCCCCGGGCGGGAAGACCCCCAACCCTGATCTGATGGTCTTGGACAGCTAGAACGTCAGACACATCCTTTTCCAACGCAGGGCCCAGGTATTCGGCGGCAGCAATCAGCACGTCCGCGTTGCCCCAGCGCGCGTCGATAGGATCTTCGGAATCCCACGAGGCGCAGCGATCGACGAGAACCCGATGCAGGAACATGGGAGTTCGTTTCTCCCACCAGTCCGCAGTCACCAAGAAACGGTCCGGATCGTCGTCAATCTCCGCCGCCAGATCAACAAAGCGCAGGTAACGTTCGCGAGGGGGATCGGGGAGCGGCTGCCCCGTCATCAGCTCCAAGAAACGACGGGAACCCGGCCATAACACCGGCCACCGGCTGCTCTGGTCCATTCCCCAAAAAAACGACAGCAGGAACGGAACATGTCCGGGCGCCGGGTGGGAGCCGACCTTGACCCGCTCTATATGCTCGACCAAGGCGCCGATCTTGGACTGTGCGGCCGCGCGGTCCCGCGGCGCGGTGAGCCCGTCGGCGAGCAACCGGGCCAGCTCGGCCGGATCATCGGTGCGGTTTGCGAGCGAATTGACGAACCCCGAACCCGACGGCCCCTTGAACCCTGCGACCCCGGAATTTGCCGCCCATGCCTGCAGCTCGCTCCGGAACCGATCCAGGTCACCGTCGGCGGCCAGTCTGTCCCGAAGCGGAAAAACCTCGGCGGCGCGGGCGCGTAACCTCGACAACCAACCCGAGATCTCTTCAAAGTCCGGATCCGCCTCGGCCCGGCGGCGGTGCTCCTCATACCACCTCCGGCGAAACTTGATCTCCTTCGGGTGAGCGCCCGTCTCGTTCGCCATGTTTTTTCCTCCCGATGCCAAACCCGTCATACCGCTACGGCCCTGTGAGCACTCCGGTACCGTCGCCGGTCCGATTCGCCGGCGAACTATACAAAATGACTGTGACAACCCCTCCCCGTTGCTGGTAGGTCCGAGAACGTGCCATCCTCCCGGCCTGAAGCCGGGCGCCCGGCGGTGAGGAGGAATCTATGACTGACCCGAACGACTGGAACCGGGCCGTAATCAAGGAGTTCCGCGCCAACGGCGGCCGGGTGGGGGGAATGTTCGAAGGCAAGCCGTTGCTGTTGCTCCATCACACGGGCGCCCGCACCGGCGTCCGGAGGGTCAGCCCCCTCATGTACCAGGAGCTCGAGGGCGGCTACGCCGTCTTCGCCTCCAAGGCCGGGGCGGACGCCCACCCCGACTGGTTCCACAACCTGGCGGCGAACCCGCTGACCGAGGCAGAGATCGGAACCAAGACGGTCCGAGTCAACGCCCGGGTCGCCGAAGGCGAAGAGCGGGATCGGATATGGGACCGCCAGAAAAGGGATTACCCCATGTTCGCCGAGTACGAAGCCAAGACCTCACGGATCATCCCGGTCATCGTGCTGGAACGAACCTGAGGTCCCGCCCTGCCCCATGGCCGGATCAGCGATCCACCACAACGGAGGCGGCGATGATCACCCGCCTTCACGTATGGCCCTTACCGCCTCCGCGGGCGATTCGGACAACTCCGTCTCTGGGAAGGCGGCGATCCGCGCCAGCACATCCTCCACCGGCGGCAGAGAAACAATCCGTTCCACCTCTCGCAACAGGTAATCCGAAAGGCTCATCCCGGCGCGCGCCGCCCGCGCTTTGACTTCGCGATGCACCTCGTCGGGAACGTTCCGTATCCGGATCATCTCCGGCATGTGGTTTACCGTAACAATTTGTGGACAACATGCAACCGCCGCCGGACACGGGCCTCTCTTGTCTCCGCTGTCTGAACCCGGCCGGACCGCCTACCGGCCTGATCTGGCAAACTCCCGCCCTATGCAGCCCGATATGAAACCCGGCAAGCCACTGGAGGCTCTCGATGTCGAGTACATCCGCAGCCGGTTCCCCGCCTTCGCGGACGAGCGGCTGCGGGAATGGGCGCACTTCGAGAACGCGGGCGGATCGTACGTCTGCCGGCAGGTGATCGACCGTCTGACCGACTTCTACCGCCGCCTCAAGTTCCAGCCCGACTACCTCTTTCCCGCCTCCGTCGAGGCAGGCGCCGCCATGGAACACTCCTACGAGCGGATGGCGGACTGGCTGGGCGTAGGAGCGGACGAGATCCATTTCGGGCCTTCTACCTCGCAGAACACCTACGTGCTCGCCCAGGCCTTCCGCTCGATATTGCGCCCGGGAGACGAGATCGCGGCCTCCACCCAGGATCACGAGGCCAACGCCGGGGTGTGGAGGCGCCTGGAATCCGCCGGGGTCGCGGTGCGGGAATGGCGGGTCCACCCCGAAACAGGGATGCTCGACCTCGACGACCTCGACCGGCTGCTGAACGACCGCACCCGCTTGGTGGCCTTCCCTCACGCCTCCAATGTGGTGGCCGCCGTCAACCCGGTGGCCGAGATAGCCGCCCGCGCCGCGAGCGTCGGGGCCGCCGCGGTGGTCGACGGGGTTTCGTACGCGCCTCACGGGCTGCCGGATGTCGGCGCTCTGGGCGCGGACGTCTACCTGTTCTCCGCCTACAAGACCTGGGGCCCCCATCAAGGAGTGATGTTCGTCCGCCGGGAGCTGGCCTCCCGCCTGGAGAACCAGGGTCACTACTTCCACGAGGGCCACCCCCGCCATATGCTGACACCCGCCGGACCCGACCACGCCCAAGTCGCCGCCTGCGCGGGGATCATCGATTATCTCGACGAGGTGTACGCCCATCACGGAGGGCCGCCGGACGCCCCGCCCGCGGCGCGGAGCCGGGCTGTCCACGACCTTTTCCGCGCCCGCGAGACCGGGTTGCTGGCCCGCCTGCTGGAGTATCTGGCCGGCCGGGATGACATCCGGGTACTCGGCCCCGTCGACGCCGCCCGGCGCACCCCCACCGTGTCGATCATGCCCCTGCGCCGACCGGCCGCCGAGGTGGGGGAGATACTGACCCGCCGCAGGATGATGGTCGGCGTCGGGGACTTCTACGCTCCCCGCCTGCTCGAGGAGATGGGCGTCGACCCCGAGACGGGCGCCCTGCGGATGTCCTTCATCCACTACACCACCGAAGAAGAAATCGACCGCCTGATAGAAGCCCTCGACGAAGCGCTCAGTTGAGGCAGCCGCACCGGTCGGTTCACGCGTCCTGCCCGAACGAGCCCCCTGCCCCCAAATTTCGACCATGCCCCTGGTCCGTACATCAAGAATTTCCTCAGCCGAGGCGCTCCATGCGATCCAAGGCGGCGGCCCCCTTGCGAAGCACCTCGGCCATCCTGCTAACCGCCTTGTCGCTGGGCAAAGCGTCGGAAACCGCCTTCCCTGCCGCGGCCATCCTGCTGAGCGCCTCGTTGCGGGGAAGGGCGGCCAGACTCTCGAACAGGGGCGGGGAGATGTTGGAACCGGTCGCTGCCACCCTGATCGGCTGCAGGCCCTTGCGGGCGCTCAGGTTTTCGGCCTCCAGCACGCCCCGCAACGCCTTTTCAACCTCGGCGACGTTCCAATCACCGATTCCTTCCAGCGCCTTCCGCGCAGCGGCCAGGGCCCGCCCGGCGTCGCCTTTCATGACTTTGCGCCAGGCCTTCTCGTCGTAGGTGACGTCGGTAAACAGGAAACGGGCGGCCGGGCCTATCTCGGTGGTCAGCTTGACCCGCTCCTGTATCAGTGGCGCCAAGTCGACCAGGCGGCGGCGCTCGCCCTCGTCGAGGGGGCGCTCCAGATTCTGCTCGACGCAACCGACCGCGATGTCCAGGAACTCCCCGGAGGGCATGGCCCGCATGTACACCCCGTTCATCCAGGTCAGCTTCTCGGCGTCGAACACCGCCGGGCTTTTCTGGACATCGGACAGGTCGAAGGCCGACACCGCCTCTTCCCGCCCGAAGATCTCGTTGTCGGAGTTGAGCGACCAGCCCAGCAGGCTCATGTAGTTGAACACCGCCGAAGGCAGGTAACCCCCCTCCCGGTAGGCGCGCAGGGAGGTGTCGCCGTGGCGTTTGGACAGCTTCCGACCGTCCGGGCCGAACAGCAGGGGCAGGTGGGCGTAGACGGGCCATTCGGCACCCAGCGCTTCGGTCAGCAGAATGTGCTTGGGCGTGGAGGAAAGCAGGTCCTCGCCCCGCGCCACGTGGGTGATCCGGTAGTCGATGTCATCCACCGTCGAGGCCAGGTGGTAGGTGGGCGTACCGTCCGAGCGCAGCATCACGAAATCGTCGATGGCGTCCGGCTCGAACCGCACCTTCCCCCGGACGAGATCGGTGAACTCCACCGCCCGGCCCGGCGGCGAGAAACGGATCACCCCCTTCTCCCCGGCGGCCGCACGGCGGCGCCCCGCCTCGGGGTCGGCGTCGGGCGGACGGCGGATGTAATAGCCGGGGGGCTTGCGCTCCGCCTGGGCCCGCCTTCGCAACCCGTCCAGCTCCTCCGCCGACCGGAAGTCGTAATAGGCCCGTCCGCTCTCCAACAGGCTCTCCGCCGCCCCCCGGTAGCGGTCGAACCGATCCGACTGCCGGTAGGTTCCGTGCGGGCCGCCCACCTCGATCCCTTCGTCCCAGTCAAGGCCCAGCCAGCGGAACCCTTTGATGATGTCGTCGATCAAGCGGTCATCCGACCGGGCGCGGTCGGTGTCGTCGATGCGGACGATGAACACTCCGCCATGGCGGCGGGCGTACAGCCAGTTGAAAAGGGCCGCCCGCACGTTTCCTATATGGAGATAGCCGGTGGGCGACGGGGCGATCCGGAGCCGGACCGGGCCGGGCGGGCCGGCGGCGGGGCTCATCGGGCCCTCACCGGATTGGACAGGGTTCCCACCCCTTCAAGGTTCACCTCCACCTGGTCGCCGTCCCGGATCGGCCCGGCGCCGGAAGGCGTGCCGGTCAGGATCACATCACCGGGCAACAGCGTCATGACCGAGCTGACGAAGGCAATCAGCTCGGCCGCCCCGAAGATCATATCGTTGATGGAAGCCCCCTGCCGCGCCTCGCCGTTCACCCGGCACTCGAGGGCGAAATCGTCGCGGGGGTCGTACTCGGTCTCGATGGCCGGCCCCAGCGGGCAGAAGGTGTCGAAGCTCTTGGCCCTCGCCCACTGCCCGTCCCGGCGCTCGAGGTCGCGGGCGGTTACGTCGTTGCAGGCCGTGTAGCCCAGCACCAATCCCAGGGCTTCCTCGGCGGAGGCGCGGCGGGCCACCTTGCCCATCACCACCGCCAGACCGGCCCGGTGATGAACTTCCTCCGATTGGGCAGGCAGGACGATCGGCTTGCCCGGCCCGACCACGGCGGTGGACGGCTTCATGAACAGGATCGGCGTCCGGGGCGGGGGCCGTTCCGCCTCCGCCGCACCCGAGGCGTAGTTGACCCCCACCCCCACCACCTTGGTGGGAAACACCGGCGACAGCAACCGTATCTGCTCGAAGTCGAGCAGCACCTCGGTGGGTTCCCAGGCCACGAAGGGCGACCCCTGATGGACGCGGACGCCCTCCGGCTCCACCCCTCCATAGCGGATGCCCTCCTCGGTCTGCATGCGGACGATCTTCACCGAGCCGTCCCCCCGGCCTGACGGCTCGACCGGCCGGGCGGGCAGTTCCGGGGAGCGGCCGCCGCAGACCTGTATGTCGACCGGGGGCGCGGGGAACAACCCGCCCTCATCGCTTGGAACTACCCATCTAGGGGAACCTCGGACCGGAGGCGGGCGCGCACCCTTTCGGGGGCGTCGGTGAGCAGGTCGACGGGGATGGAGGCCAGAGCCGTTCTGCCCGGCCACGGATCGTGGGATACCGCATCCAGCCAACCCTCCCGCAGCTCGGCCAGACCCTCCGGCAGCTGCTCCGACTGCTCTTCGTGCAGACCTACCAGAGAAAGAGCCGCCTCCACGTCCTGGCGGGCCGGACCCCGGCGGGCGTGGGAAGCCCTGGCCCCCACCAGGGCGCACAGCAGCTTTTCCAGATCGCGGGGCCGCCGGCCCCGGTCGAAGGAGGCGGCTCGGATCATCCTCAGCGCCCATCCGGTGTCGGGGCCGGGGCGTCCGAAGGAACCCCCCGACGGCATGTCGGCCGGAGAGGTGATCTCGCCGGGGCGGGCGGGGGTCCACCGGCGCTCGGCCGCCCGTTCCGGCTCCGGCGTCGGAAGCTCGGCGGCGCCCAGCTCGATGTTGGGCTGCCGGCCCATCAGAAAGGCGCCCCGGCGCCGGCGGGGGCGCAGGGCGGCGCAACCGCGGACGGGGGGGCCGGTCTCCCGGGCATCTTCATCGTCGTGTCCGGCATCTCAGATGTAATAGAGCCAGTGGGAGTAGGCATCCAGCTTGCCGGTGTAGGCGTCGGCGTAGATCTGCTGGGCGCGGCGGGTGACCGGGCCGGGCCGCCCCTCGCCGACCGGGCGGTTGTCTACCTCTCGAACGGGGGTCACCTCGGCCGCGGTGCCGGTCATGAACAGCTCGTCGCAGTAGTACAGGTCGGAACGGCTGATCACCTTCTCGACCACTTCGTATCCGTCGTCGGACAGCAGGGTCATCACCGCGTTGCGGGTCACCCCTTCGAGGCAGCCCGCAGACAGCGGAGGTGTGTAGACGACCCCGTCCCTGATCAGGAACACGTTCTCCCCCGACCCTTCCGAGAGGGTGCCGTCGGAGTTGAGCAGCATGGCCTCGTCGTAGCCGTCGGTCACCGCCTCCAGCTTGGCCAGGATAGAGTTTATGTAGGTGCCGGTGGCCTTGGCGTTGGGAAAGGCGTCCTGGGAGAAGCGCCGCCACGAGGCGACCTTGACCCGGATGCCGTTGAGGATTCCCTCTTCTCCCAGGTAGGCGCCCCACTGCCAGGTGATTATGGCCGTGTTGATCTCGGCGTTGCGGGGGTCCAAGCCCAGGGCGCCGAGGCCGAGGAACATGATCGGCCGGATGTAGGCCGACTTGAAGTCGTTGACCCGGAGCACCTCCTTGGAGGCCTCTACCAGCTGGTCGGAGGTGTAGGGGGGGTCCATGGCGTAGGCCTTGGCGGACCGGATCATCCGGTCGATGTGTTCCCTGAGGCGGAAGACGGCCGTCCCGCCCGCGGCCTCGTATGCCCGGATGCCCTCGAAAACCCCGGTTCCATAGTGCAGGGCGTGCGTGAGGACGTGCACGGTGGCCTCCTCCTGGGGAACCATCCGGCCGTCCATCCAGATGTATCTACCTATATCCATTCCCCTATCATAGAGTGCCCGCCGACCGAGAGGAGTTCCGAGCCCGGGGTGATCCGCCCGCCCGACCCGAGCGGCGGGCGCCGGGCCGGCGGCCGCGGAGACGCCTTTCGAAAAAGGGTCAGAACGCTAAAAATAACGCCGGAAATATCGGCCGCCGACCGTTCTGCAATGGTAAAAAGGGGATGATGCTACCGTTTTCGGGAAGAAAGGGATGTACATGACCGCAGCCGACGGCACCCCGGCGTCCGGGAAGCAATCAAAGAAGGGGCCTCGAGATCTCTTGGAATCGGGGGCTGAAATGGCCGAGCGCATTGAGCTAGCCCGCCAAGCCCGCGAGATGGGCAAGCGGCTCCGTGAGCTGTACCCTCCTCGTATCAGAGACTTCCCGCGTTTCCCCGGTGAGTGATCTCCCGACCCAAACACCGCTGTACCGCGCCGAGCACTCAGACCGGTACGAGCGCCAAGCGCTCATCCAGAAATATGAGGAAGCCCATAAGGCCCGCCTCGTAGTGGTAGCCGACATCATCGGATCTTGGAGTATTACATACTTTGAGGAGCTGGTATTCGACGCAAACTCCTCACAGGACCTCCATTTGATGCTTGACACACCAGGCGGCGATGGTGAAGTAGCCGTTCGTATTGCCCGTTCGGCGCAGGCTCGTTGTAGAGAGCTGACTATCATCGTCCCGAACCAGGCCAAAAGCGCCGGTACACTGCTGGCCATGGGTGCTCACAACATCCTCATGGGGCCGACCAGCGATCTCGGACCTGTTGATCCTCAACTGTATCTTGGGAACCCGAACCAACCCCTTGTAGCGGCCAAAGACCTGGTAAACGCCGTTGAGGACGCCTTGGAGCGCATCCAGAGCAATCCTTCTTCCTTAGCATTTCTGGCCTCTCTCCTCAGCGATGTCACATACCTTAAATACCAGGAAGCTAAGGCATCCATTGATCGAATCCATGACTTGATAGAAGTTGCCCTCTCCAGCAATCCTGACCGCTCTGGTTGTGAGGTGAATAATCTGGCCGATAAGCTAAAACAGTTAACAGTCACAGACCCCAAAGTACACAGTGAAATATTTGGGAACAAGGAAGCCGGCGAAGCTGGTCTGCCCGTGTTGTCACCCTCCAAGGAACAGTGGGAAATGATCTGGCGGCTATGGACCAAATACTTTCACCTTCGGCAGCAAAGAAAAGGCCGTACCCTGATCTATGAGAACCGCATTGCTTCACAGGTGGTCACCGTCCCCTGGACAAAACGGTCGTGAGCAACCAGGATTGCCGCCCGGCTACCCTCGCCGGGAATGGCTCGGCTGATCGCGTCCTGGTTCGGGTGCGGGTTCATCCCCCGCCTGGTGCGGGGGTCGGACGAGGGCGCCGGAACGGTGGGCGCCCTGGGCGCCTTTATCCCGGCGCTGTTGCTGGCGCGGGCGGGATGGGCGGCCCAGCTGACAGCGGCGGCGGCGGTGACCGGGCTTTCCTTGTGGGCAAGCAGTCGGTTTGCCGATAAAGGGGATCCCCCCTGGGTAGTGGTGGACGAGGCGGCGGGAACCTTTCTCGCCGTGGTCGGCGTATCGACCGGGCCGGCCCTGATCGGTTTCCTGGTTTTTCGGATCGCCGATATAACGAAGGTATTCCCGCTGGTCAGAAAAGCGGAGCGCCTGCCGGGAGGGTTGGGAATCACCGCCGATGACCTGGCGGCAGGGCTGTGGGGCCTGGGGGCGGCCTGGGCGGCGCAGGCCCTTCTCGGCTGAGAAAGTCAGCGCCAGTTGGGAATGCCGAAATACCAGATCCAGGCGGCGGCGCCCGCGATGGCGGCGTACAACGCCAGCTTGACCAGCTTCCGCAGCAGCCACCACCCCGCCAGGATGCTTGCGCCCACCGCCGCCGCCAGCACCACCTGCGAAGGAACGAAGGCGCTCAACCGTTCGATGATCTCTTCGATCTCGGCCCGCCAAGGCTCCCAGAACTCGAGCATCGGCCCAGCTTAGGTCAGAACCCGGCTCTTTCCCGGATAAGGCGGCCCGCCAGCTTCGGGTCGGCCTTGCCGCGGGTCGAGCGCATCACCTGGCCGACGAAGAACCCGATCAGCTTCTGTTCCCCGTCGCGGAGGCGGGCGAACTCCTCCGGATGGGCGGAGAGCGCCTCGTCGACCGACGACTCCAACGCGCCGGCGTCCGATATCTGGAGCAGGTCGCGGGCGGACGCCACCTCGTCGGGCGGACCCTCGCCGGCCATCACCCCCGCCAGCACCTCCTTGGCGGCCGCGGCGGATAGGGCGCCCTCCTGGATCATCGCCAGCAACCGGGCCAGGCCGCGGCCGGTGAGCGGTGACCCCTCCAGGGAAGAAGCCTCCCGGCGGCGGAGCACCGCCACCACCTCCCCGGACACCCAATTGGCGGCCTGCGGAGGCGGCGCCCCCGCATCCACCGCCTCCTCGAACACGCTGCGCATGCGGGCGTCCGCTCCGGCCAGGGCGGCGGCCTGAGCCGGGTCGATCCCCATCCCCTCGTAGCGGGAACGCCGCTGGGCGGGCAACTCGGGCAGCAGGGCGGCCATCTCCTCCTCCCAGGAACGGTCCAGCTCCATCGGCACCAGGTCGGGGTCGGGGAAATAGCGGTAGTCGGAGCTGCCTTCTTTGGTCCGACCGCCCCTGGTGACACCCGCTTCCTCGTCCCAGTGCCGGGTCTCCATCGAGATGCCCTCCCCGGCGGACAGGCGGGCGGTCTGCCGTTCGATCTCGAAGGAAACAGCCCGCTCCAGGGACCGGAAGGAGTTCATGTTCTTGATCTCGACCTTGGTACCCAGCGGGGCTTCCGGCCCCTGACGCACCGACACGTTGGCGTCGAAGCGGATGGAACCCTCTTCGAGCTTGGCGTCCGAAACGCCGAGGGCTTCCACCAGCAGCCTCAGCTCCTGGGCGTAAGCCCTGGCCTGGGCGGCGGAGCGGATGTCGGGCCGGGTAACGATCTCCACCAACGGCACCCCCGAACGGTTGAAGTCGAGCAGGGAGTACTCGGCGCCGCTTATCCGCCCGTCCCCTCCCATGTGCGTGCTCTTGCCGGTGTCCTCCTCCTGGTGGACCCGTTCGATGCCGACCCGCCCGCCGGGGCCGCCCCCCACGTCGAGGTATCCGTCAACGCACACCGGCAGGTCGAACTGGGATATCTGGTAGTTCTTGGGAAGGTCGGCGTAGAAGTAGTTCTTGCGGTGAAAAACCGAGCGGCGGGTCACCGAACAGTTGAGCGCCAGACCGATCCGGATGATGCGGTCGATGGCCTCCCGATTGGGCGACGGAAGGGCCCCCGGAAGCCCCAAGCAGACCGGACAGACGTTGGTGTTCGGAAGGGCGTCGAAGCGGGACGGACATCCGCAGAACATCTTCGAGCGGGTGGACAGCTCGACATGGGTCTCCAGGCCGATCACCGCCTCCCAGCTCATCGCACGCCCCCCCTCAGGCCGAAGCCGGGATCAAAGGGCGCCCTGGTGTCGAAGCCGGCCAGGGACTCCACCGCCTCGGCCGCCTGGAACATGACCGCCTCTCCCAGGGCCGGGGCCATCACCTGGAACCCGATCGGCAGGCCGCGGCCGTCCAAGCCGATCGGAACGCTGACCGCCGGATGCCCGGCCAGGTTGGAGGGGATCGTGAACACGTCGCTCGCATACATGGCCAGGGGATCCTCGGTCCTGTCCCCCAGCGGGAAAGCGGTGGTGGGGCTGGTGGGAGACACCAAGACGTCGCACCGCTCGTAGGCGCGGGCGAAGTCCCGGCGGACCAGGGTGCGCACCTTCTGGGCCTGGCCGTAGAAGGCTTCGTGGTAGCCGGCCGACAAGGCGAAGGTGCCAGTAAGCACCCGGCGGATGACCTCCGGGCCGAACCCTTCGGCCCTGGAGCGGGACATCATCTCCTCGGTGGTGGCCCCGTTGACCCGCAGTCCATAGCGCACCCCGTCGAATCTGGCCAGGTTGGCGGAGCACTCGGCGGGGGCGATCAGGTAGTAGGCGGAGAGGGCGTGGGGGGCGGCGGGGAGGGACACCTCGATCACTCGGGCGCCGGCCCCCTCCATCGCCGTCACCATGCTGCGGAAGGAAGCGTCCACTTCCGGCTCCACGGCCTCGGCGCCCCCCAGGTCGGTTACCACCCCCACCCGCACCCCTTCCAGGCCCCGGCCCAACCGCTCGTCCGACCCGGGGATCTCATCCGGATAGGAGGTAGCGTCCAGGGGATCGCGGCCCTTTACCGCATCGAGCAGCACGGCGGCGTCCTCCACGGTGTGGGCAAGGGGGCCGATCTGGTCGAGGGAGGACGCGAAAGCGATCAGGCCGTATCGGCTCACCGCCCCGTAGGTGGGCTTGACCCCCACCAGACCGCATAGGGAGGCGGGCTGGCGAATCGACCCTCCGGTGTCCGAACCCAGCGCCCCGAAGGCGCTGGAGGCGGCCACCGCCGCCGCGCTGCCGCCCGACGAACCCCCCGGCACCCGGTCGGTGTTCCAAGGGTTGCGGGTGGGGCCGAAGGCCGAGTTCTCGGTGGACGACCCCATGGCGAACTCGTCGAGGTTGGTCTTGCCGGTAATCAACGCCCCGGAACGGCGCAGGCGGACCACCGCGGTGGCGTCATAAGGGGGGAGGTAACCGGCCAGTATCTTGGATCCGGCGGTGGTCTCCATGCCCCGGGTGGCCATGTTGTCCTTGAGGGCGATGGGGATGCCGTGGAGAGGCCCCAGGTCGTTCCCCGCCGCCAGGGCTCGGTCCGCTTCCGCCGCCGCCCGCAGCATCCCTTCGGAGTCGAGGGTCAGATAGGCGTGGACCTGGGATTCGACCATGGCAGCCCGCTTCAGCACCTGCTCGGCCAGCTGGACGGAGGTGACAGAACCTTCCCGCAGCGCTCCGGCGGCCCCCGCGATGGTGAACGGCGTCATCGGGTCAGGCCTCCTCGAGGGCGGGGGGCACCTTGAAGAAATCCCCTTCCACCTCGGGGGCTTGAGCCAGCACCTCGCCGCGATCGAGCACCGTCTCCGGCGTTACCCGATCCTCGCGGAAGCGGTTGGTCAGCGGGAACGGATGGGAGGTCGGCTCCACTTCTCCGGTGTCGAGAGCCCGGATGCGGGCAACGTGCTCCAACAGCTCCCGGCACTGGTGCCCGTAGGCCTCGAGCTCTTCCTCTGACAACCTCAGGCGCGCCAGACGCGCCACATGGGTGATGTCAATGTCAACAGACACAGCGCTTCTCTACTCCGTGAATCATCCGCTGCTCACGATTGGTCCGGGCAACTAATCCGATAACCCAAACGCTCGAGTTCTTCAATGGCTTCTTGCCGAAATCGGCGGGTAGTAGCCCTCGCCTGAATCTGCTCCCATTTCGAACGGGACTCCCTGAGTATATCTTTATATCCATCCTTCCAATCCGTGAATATCTTCTCTTGATCAAGAAACAGCAGGAAATCTTCAAGGGTCGGCCTGAAGCGTCCACCCCCGGCTGGAAAATGGATATCTTGAAGAAGAGGCAATCTCTGACCACCAGATCCGTATATCCATCCTAACTCACTGGAGTGAGTATGTAGATGAAGGTGTGAAGAGGGGTACCTTTCCTTCTCACGATCATACTCTACCCGAATAAAGGGTCGTGGGTTCTTCCGCCCCTTCGTAGGATCAATCCACAAACCCATAGTGGAGGTCATCACCTTCAAAAAGGTATCCTCCTCTTTATCTAACTCGACGGTAAACATAGAACGTAGGAATAAAACTGGATTAGCATGGTCATCGCATGAACGTATTAAAGGAATACCTTCGTCTCCATTGCCTTTAGAGCATATCAAATTAAGGGCTCGCCTAGGCCTTCCCTTCCTGGTGTCTTGTAGTATTGTCAATTCATATTCAGCATTTGTGCTGATCACTTGCGACAAAATCGCGTTGAGTCGTTTAGCGAACCGTTCTGTTTGCTGTTGAAGATTTTCGCTACTCACTATCCAGCAGTACCTCCAGCTCGGAGCGGTAGAACAGCCAGTAGTCTCGCAGGTTCGCTTCGTATAGCTCATCGGACTTACCGGCGTCGTAGTACTCCTTGATGGTTGACAACCCCTCGCGAACAGCGTAGGGCTCGATTTTCTCCCAGATTTCATCCAGGGTGAGGTAGGTGGCCACCATTCCGGATCTCCTTCCACTTCCGGGGCGTGCTGGATGTCGGCAACTATACACATCCCCCCCCCCCGCCGGGGGGAGAGGAGGGCGCCGCGCTCAGCGGAGGGCGGCGGCCAGGCCTTCGGGGTCGTCGGTGCCGATCAGGAAGTGTTTGCCGTTCGAAAGGGTGAGCATGACCGTTCTGAAACCCCACACGCTCCACAGCCACCCCTTGGGCGTGAGGCGGATGCCCACCCCGTACCACCAGGACGCCAGGAACGGCTCGGCGGAGACGATCTCCGACCGGGGGATCCGCTTGCGCGGCCAACCCAAGCCGTATTCCACCGACAGGTCGGAAGGAGTAACCGACACCGTGAGCCGCCGCGCCCCCAAGAAGAAGACCGTCATCACCACCGCCGCAGCAACCAGCACCGGGAGCCTCTCCCCCCGCACCCCGAACGCGTACCACACCGCGGCCAAGACAACCAACGGACTGTACGAGATCAGAACCAGCAACCCGGCTGGTGGGCGCTGGGAGCGGCGGTAGAGGAACTGTTCTTCCACTTGATTCAGTCCTGGGTCAGGAACCGGCGCAGCGTCCGATAGGCGGTGGGGAGGTTGTCGAGCGGGACGCTCTCGCCGGCTTGGTGGGCTTGGGCGGTCTCGCCCGGACCGTAGTTCACCGCCGGGATGCCGTGGGCGGCCAGGCGGGCCACGTCGGTCCAGGCCTGCTTGGGGGTAACGGGGGCCTCGGAGATCCGCACCAGCCGGTCCAGGTACGGGTTGCCCTCCGGCACCGGCGCCCCGTTGACGAACTCTTTCACCTCCACCGAGTCCGCTCCCTCGGTGATCTCGGCCAGCCGGCTCAGGGCACCGTCCCGGCTTCGGTGGGGGGCGAACCGGTAGTTCAGGTTCAGCTCGAACGAAGCCGGAATGACGTTGTTGGCCACCCCTCCTCCGGCCCTGGTGACCGAGAACACCTCGTAGAAGGTCAGGCCGCCCACCTCGCAGGGATCGGGGCCTCGTCCGTGGAGGCCGGCCAGCCAGTTCCCGGCCTTGGTCACCGCGTTCTCTCCCAGCCAGGGGCGGGCGCTGTGGGCCGCCTTGCCCTCGAAGCGCACCGCGGCGTTCACCACCCCCTGGCAGCCGAGCTGCAGCTCCAGGTCGGTAGGCTCCATGACCACTGCGAAGCCTGCGGATTCCAGCCATGGGAAGGTACGCAGCACCGGCCCCAGCCCGTTTTGCTCGAAAGCCCCCTCCTCGGCGTCGTAGAAGACGCCCACTACGTCGTATGGCCCGTTCCGCACCGCCGGGTCTTCGAGCAGATGGAGCATCACCGCCACTCCGGCCTTCATGTCCGAGGCGCCCAAACCCCACAGCCGGCCTCCCTCCATGCGGGCCGGCCCCTGGCCCTGGGCGGGAACCGTGTCGATATGGCCCACCAGCAGCACCAACGGGCGGCCGGTGCGCGGCCCCGCCACCAGGCTGTTGCCGCTTCGCCGGATATCGCCGTCCGGATAGACGCCGCCCAACCGCCCGGCCAACGCTTCGCAGAGCGGCCCCTCCTCCCCGGTGACCGAGGGTATGTCGACCAGCCAGATGAGCGTGTCTATCAGGCTCACACCGAAACCTCGAAGGTGCGCAGCGCGTCGTTGAGGGAGGTGCGGTCGTCGGTGCGGGCCGACCGCTTGCCGATGATGTAGGCGCAGGCCAGCTGGGCCTCCCCGCCGGGGAACTGGCGGGGGCGGGTGCCGGGCACCACCACCGACCGGGCCGGAACCCGGCCCCGGTACTCGATGCGCTCCTCTCCGGTGAGATCGATTATCGGCGTGGAGGCGGTGATGGTCACGTTGGCGGCCAGGACCGCCCCCTCCTCGATCAGGGCCCCCTCGGTGACGATGCAGCGGCTTCCTACGAAGGCGCCGTCCTCCACTATTACCGGGCGGGCGTTGGGAGGTTCGAGCACCCCGCCGATCCCCACCCCGCCCGACAGGTGCACCCCGGCCCCGATCTGGGCGCAGGAACCGACCGTGGCCCAGGTGTCCACCATCGTCCCCGCCCCCACATAGGCCCCGATATTCACGTAGCCGGGCATCACGATCACCCCCGGCTCGCAGAACGCCCCGTACCTGACCGCACCCGGCGGCACCACGCGCACCCCCGCCGCTTCCAGATTCTGTTTGGGGGGGATCTTGTCGTAAAAACGCAGGGGGCCCGCCTCCGTCGCTTCCATCTCGGCCAGCCCGAAATAGAGCAGGATGGCCTGCTTGATCCATTCGTTCACCACCCAGGCGCCGTCCGCCTTCTCGGCAACCCGGATCTCCCCGGCGTCCAACCGGGCAACGGCGGCCAGGACCGCCTCCCCGGCGCCGCCCAGCTTGCTCCGGTCCCGATAGGCCGCCTCGATCAGCCGTTCAGACACTCTTTCATCACCTCCACCGCTTCCTCACATTCCTCGACCGAGGGCACGAGGGCCAAGCGGATATATCCTCTTCCTTCTGCTCCGAAGGCCCTGCCGGGAGTAACCGCCACCCCCGCCTCCATCAGCCGCTCCGCAACCGCTGCGTCGTCGGGCACCTTCACCCACATGTACAGACCCGCCCTGGAAGCCGTCACCGGCCGGCCCAGCTCGGCGAACCCCCGGAGCAGCACCTGCCGTTTGCGGCGGACCAGGTCCCGCATCATGACCGCATGCCGGTCGTCGCCCCAGGCCGCCGCCGCCGCCGTCTGGACGAATTCCGGGGAGGAAGTCCCGGTGCAGGAACGGAGCTTACGCAGAGCGGCGACGGCGCGCCGGTCACCCACCACCGCCCCGCTGCGGTATCCGGTCATCCCGCTCCGCTTGGACAAGCTCATGTAGACGAGCACCCCTTCGGTTCCCCCCGCCTCCAGCAGCGAAGCGGGAGGTTCGCCTTCGTAGATGTCGGCGTAGCACTCGTCGGAGCACAGCAGCACGTCTTCGGCGGCGGCCCGTTCCCGAATGCGGGCCAGCTCGCCGCGGGGTATGACCGAGCCGGTCGGGTTATGCGGGCTGCATATCCACATCAGCCGGGCGCGCCGCCATTCCTCGTCGGAGAGATCCGAACCCCGGAAAACGAAATCGTCCCGCAGGGGAACGGGAATGGGCGCCGCGCCGGCGAACAGGGCGCCCCGTTCATAGACCGGATAGCCCGGAACCGACCACACCACCCCATCCCCGGCGGCTCGGTTTATGAAGGCCAGCGGGGTGGAGAAGATGGCTTCCTTGGCGCCGGAGACCGGGGTCACTTCGGCGTCGGGATCCACCTCCAGCCCGAACCGCCTCCGAACGTAGCCGGCGACGGCCCTCCGAAGGGCGGCCAGCCCGGCCACGGTCGGGTATCGGGACACTTCCGGCACGGCCTTCCGCAGCGTCTGCGGGATGTGCGGGGAGGTGGGTTCCCTGGCGTCCCCGATCGAGAAATCCAGCAACCGCCGCCCCTCGTCCCGCAACGCCCGCGCCCGGTCCTGGATGTGGGTAACCGGGTTGCGCCCCACGATGTCCAGAACCGGATTGACGCGCATCCCCCGCAGGGTAGCCTTTGGGAAAGGACCGGCCCCGCTTTCGCACAGCCGCCCGCGGCGGTCGGCCGCCTTCTCATCACCGCCGGAGGCGTTTCTATGACCAAAGGACAGTATCGGGCGCTGTTCATCCTGCTGGGGGCGGCGGGGGCGGCGGCGGTGGCGGCGGCGTTCCTGTTCGGATCGCCCGACGTGCGAAGAGACCCCCTGCCCAGGGCCATCGAAGCCATCGATCCGCTGCCGGGCAGCCAGGTTCCGCTGCAGGCGCCCATCGAGGTGGACCTGCCGGTGGGTTACCGGGCCGAGATATTCGTCGACGGGTTCCGGGCGCCCGACTCAGAGGTGCGGTACGTGGAGGGAACCGGCGTGCACTCCTGGACGCCCGTCCGTTCGTCCGTTATCGCATGGGGGCCGGGCCCCCACACCGTGTCGGTGCGATGGCGGAAGGTAACGACCGGCCTGGCGGACGAGGGTGAATACAGCTGGAGCTTCCGGGTCTTCTGAAGCCGGCCCCGAACGCCCGGCGATGCGGCGGGTCAGCCCGGCACCGACTCGAGCGCCGCCGGGCCTTCTACGAGCAGACGCAGGAAAAGGGCCTCGTCGATCACCGGCACGCCCACGGCTTCCGCCTTGGCCAGCTTGCCGCCGGGCGACGAACCGGCCACCAGCGCGGTGGTCCGGGAGGACACCGCCGAGACCAGCGCCCCGCCCCGCTCCTCCACCGCGGCCTTGGCGGCGTCCCTGGTCATAGACTCCAGACCGCCGGTCAGCACCAGCCGTACCCCCTCCAACGCCGCCGCCGGACCTTCTTCTGGTTCGGGGTCGGCCAGCCGCACCCCGCCCTCCTCGAGGCGGTCCAACAGACACCGGTTGGCTTCTTCGGAAAACCATCCGACCACCGATTCGGCGATGATCGGCCCGACCCCTTCCACGGCCGCCAGGGTTTCGGCGTCGGCGGCTGCGATGTCCTTTACCCCGCCTACCTCACGGGCCAGCAGACGGGCCACCGTAGCCCCCACATGGCGGATTCCCAGCGCCGCCAGCAGCTGCTCCACCGGGCGGTCCCGAGCCGCCTCGACGCCGGCCATCAGGTTCCCGACCGACACCGCCCCCCATCCCTCGAACCAGCATTTGGGACCGTGCTCGGCGTGTTCGGGCTTCCGTCCGTGTTCGGCCAGCAGAAAATCGCCGGGCCCCAAGAAGAAGATGTCGGCCGGGCCTTCGATCCTGCCCTGGTCCAGCAGGAAGTCGATGGTCTTGTACCCCATCCCTTCGATGTCCATCCCTCCCCTGGCCGCGAAGTGGAACAGCCACTCGCGCAGGCGGGAGGGGCAGGTCAGACCCCTTGTGCAGCGGGCCACCTTCTCGCTTTCGGGCCGCACTATCGGAGCGTTGCAGAAGGGGCAGTGCGAGGGCATCGACCAGGGCTGCTCCCCCCCCGTCCGCCGCGACGCCACCGGGCCCACCACTTCCGGTATCACATCGCCCGCCCGGCGGACCACCACATGGTCGCCCACCCGGACGTCTTTGCGGCGGACCTCTTCCTCGTTGTGCAGAGTAGCCATCGCCACATTGGCGCCGCCGACGAACACCGGCTCGAGCACCGCAAAGGGGGTGGCGGCCCCGGTGCGCCCGATGTTGATCTCGATGCCCCGCAGGCGGGTGATCCGCTCCTCGGCCGGATACTTGTAGGCGACGGCCCAGCGGGGCGCCCGGGCGGTGTAGCCGAGTTGTTCCTGCTCGGCTAGGCCGTTCACCTTTATCACCACCCCGTCGGTCTGGTACGGCAGGCCGCTGCGCTCCGCCAGCACCCGTTCCACGTAGGCGGCAGCTGCGGCCAGGTCCGGCGCTGCCTCGGTGGCCGGATTGACCCTCATACCCAGCCGTTGGAGCATCTCGAGGGTCTCGGAATGGCTGCGCAGGGAAGGCCCTCCTTCCACGCAGCCGAGCTGATAGACCCATATGGACAGGTTGCGGCCGGCCGTAACCGCCGGATCCTTCTGGCGCACCGACCCCGCCGCCGCGTTGCGGGCGTTGGCGAACATCCGCTCCCCGGCCTCGGCCTGGCGCGCGTTCAGCTCCTCGAACGACGGCAGGGGCATGTAGACCTCGCCCCGCACCTCCATGAAATCGGGGGCTTCGTCGAGCAGGCGGAGGGGGACGGCGGGGATGGTGCGGACGTTGGCGGTCACGTCCTCTCCGGTCATCCCGTCACCGCGGGTAGCCGCCCTGGTCAGCACCCCGTGTTCGTAGGTGAGGGAAACGGCCAGCCCGTCGATCTTCTGCTCGCAGACCAGCTCGCCGGGCGGGCGGCCCAGATGCCGCTCGACCCGGGCGATCCAATCCGCCAGCTCGGCGGGGGTCTCAGCGTTGTCGAGGGAGAACATCCGTTCTCGGTGGGGGGCGGGGGCGAAGAGGCCGGACGGGGCAGCCCCCACCCGGCGGGTGGGGGAATCGGGGGTAATCAGGTGGGGATGGGCTTCTTCGAGCGCCTCCAGCTCCCGCCGGAGATCGTTGTAGTCGGCGTCGGGAATCTCCGGGTCTTCCAGGCCGTAATAGCGGTAGTCGTGGTACCGGACCGCGGTGCGCAGGGCTTCGATGCGGGCGGCGGGTTCCATAGCGAGAGGGTAGTTGCCCGCAGCCGGAATCCGCCCGTACAACCGGTGCGAAGCCGGCCGGCCCGCCGCAGCTAGGAGACCGACTCGATGACCCCTCCCCCCACCACCTCGTCGCCCCGGTACAGGGCCAGGGTCTGGCCGCCCGCCACCGCCCGTTGCGGCTCGGCGAACCGCACCCGCACCCTGCCGCCGTCCTCCGACACCTCCGCCATGACCGCCCGGCCGTGGGCGCGGTACTGCGCCCCCAGAAAACCCGCCGCCGGACGGTGCACCCAGCGCACCCGATCGACCACCGCCTCGTCGATTTCCAGATCCTCCGCCGACCCGACCGTTACCGTATCGGTGACAGGGTCGATGCCGATGACATACAGGGGGATTCCCACCGCCACCCCCAGCCCCCGCCGCTGGCCGATGGTGAATCCGGAGACACCGCCGTGGTATCCGAGCAGCTTCCCGCCGCGATCGACGATGGGTCCGGGCTGCGGGTACACCCCCTGATCGGCCAGGAAGTCCCGGTAGTCGCCGCCGCCCACGAAGCAGATGTCCTGGCTGTCGGGTTTGGCCGCCGTGCGGATGCCCAGCTCGGCGGCGATCCGCCGGGTCTCTTCCTTGACCAGCTCCCCCACCGGGAAGCGCAGCCGGGACAGCTGGCGCTGGCCGAGCATGGAGAGCACGTAGGACTGGTCCTTGCCGGGGTCCACCCCCCGCCACAGCCGTCTTCGTCCGTCCTCCTCCTCGGTGATCCGGGCATAGTGGCCGGTTACCACCGCGTCACAGTCGAGGGCTTCGGCATGGGCGAGCAGGCGGGAGAACTTGACCGTCCGGTTGCATTCCACGCACGGGTTGGGGGTCCGCCCCGAGATGTAGTCGTCGATGAAGACCGACACCACCCCGGACATGAAGTCGGAGGTGTAGTCCCACACGTAGTAGGGGATGTCGAGCTGGGCGGCCACCCGGCGGGCGTCCTCGGCGTCGGCAACGGTGCAGCAGCCGGCGGTGGGCGCCTCCCCGCCGGGGCCCTTCCACAGCTTCATGGTCACCCCGATGACCTCCCAGCCGGATTCCTTGGCCAGGGCGGCGGCGACCGAGGAGTCCACCCCGCCGGACATGGCAACCAGGGCTTTCATCGGAGCGCCGCCGCCTCGCGGGCGACCAGCCGGGCGGCGGCCGCCCCCTCGCCCCGGGGGGTGGACCATCCGAAGGAGAACCGCAGGCATTCCTTGGCGCGGGCGGGCGTCATCCCCATCGCCTCCAATACGTGGGAGACGGCGGCGGCGCCCGACTGGCAGGCGGAGGCGGCCGAGGCGGCCAGCCCGGCGGCGTCGAGCCGGGCGAGCAGCACCTCGTTCAGGACGCCCGGAATGCGGACGTGGCTGGTCTGGATCATGCGCGGCGCGCCGGAGGCGGTGAAGACCGCATCGGGTGCCAGCTCGGACAGGGCGGCTTCGAAACCGTCCCGTTCGGCCGCCACCCGGGCCCTGAAAGCATCCCGCTCCGCCTCCAAGGCGGCCATGGCCGCCGCCATCCCCGCCGCGCCCATAACGTTGTGGGTCCCCGACCGGCGCCCCAGCTCCTGGCCTCCCCCGTGGATCAGGGGTTCGAGCGGCGTCCCCGTACGGACGTAGAGCAGACCCGCCCCTTTGGGGCCGCCGAACTTATGGGCGGAAAGCGACAGCAGGTCCACCCCCAGGGCGTTCACGTCCACCCGCTCCGAAACGTAACCCTGCACGGCGTCGGTGTGGAAGACAACGGACGGGTTGGCGGACCTGGCCGCCTCGACCGCCTTCTCGACCGGTTCCCGGACGCCGGTCTCGTTGTTGCCCATCATGATCGAGACCACCGCCGCCGCCCCGGCCGCATGCGAGGCGGCCTCGTCCGGATCGACCAGACCGTCGGCGTCCACCGACGCCAGGGAAAGGCGGCATCCGGCCGCTTCGGCGTATCCGGCGCTCTGCAGGACCGCATCGTGCTCGACGGGCGAGGTGACTATGCCCTTGCACCTCCCCCCGGCGAAGGCCGCACCCTTGACAGCCAGGTTGTCCGCCTCGGTGCCCCCCCCGGTGAACACGATCTCCAGCGGGTCGGCGTTCAGTATCTCCGCCGCCAGATCGCGGGCGTCCTCGAGGGCGTTCTTGGCGCGGCGCGAGACGGCGTGGCCGCCGGAGGGGTTCCCGTATATCTCCTCTCGGAACGGCGCCATGGCCTCCCGGGCCTCGGGGCGCAGAGGCGAAGCGGCGGCGTGGTCCAAGTACAACACACCCGAATTATCCCACGTACTGGCAATAGGCGGTTTCGGTCCGGCCCGGCAAACGGCGCCCCCGCTGCGCGTCCAACCCAGACGCGGTGCTTGGAGGCCGGCCTAGGCGCCCCGGCCGGCATGAAGCCATACGATCAGTATGATTCCGTAATGGAACCAACTCTCGGCATCGGCGGCGAGCCCGTCGAACGCAAAGAGGGCGGTCTTCCCCCTCTGCCGGAGCGGGACAGCGGCGGGGCGCTCGGGGACGTATCCAACCGCGAAGAGCTGTATCGGGTGTTGGACGCCGATTCCAACCGTGAGAACCTTCAGCGGGTGCAGTAGACGCAAACGGGCGCATGAACTTGTTGTGAGCCGGATCACCGTATCGATAGAAATCGACGCCCCGGTGGAGAAGGTGTGGACCGAAGCGGTCGATTTCGCCTCGCATGCCGAATGGATGAAGGACGCCCGCTCCATCCGCTTCGAAGGGGAACGGCGCCGGGAACCGGGTGCGGTGTTGCTCATCGAGACCCGGGTAGGCCCCTTCCGCACGGTGGACCGCTTCGAGATCACCGCCGTCGAGCCCATGCGCCTGATCGCCGGGCGCCACACCGGACTGTTCACCGGAGAGGGCCGTTTCGAGCTGACGCCGCTCGCCCCCGGACGGACCCTGTTCGTATGGAGGGAACGCATCCGGTTCCCCTGGTGGTTCGGCGGCCCGGCCGGAGCACTGCTCGGAAAGATGATCCTGGGCCGCGTCTGGCGGACCAACCTGGCCGAGCTCAAACGAAGGATCGAACAGAACCCGTAACCGCAAGGGCCGCCCCCGCCCGCCGCACCGCACGGACACGGACCTGCCCCCTCGAACCCCGCCGGAATCCCCCCGGCCCTCCGTCTCGCGAAAATACCGACACCGTCCACCATTCTCCCCCCTCCAAGCAGGAGTTCCACCCCTCCCAGCCCCCGAAGATCGCGAAAACCCCCGCCGCACCGCCGTCCCCGGCGGGCCCTCCCCCGCCGCCGCCACCTCGCCGGCGGATCTCGCTCCGGACGCGAGGGCCCGGCGCCAGCCCCGAAGAGCAGACCAAGAGCGAGATCCGTCGATCTATGACCGCCGCACACTCCAGAATCCGGCGGCGGTGTTTGTGCCGAAGCCTCTTCTTTATACACCATCCACGGGTGATCGTCTAGGGGTTCGTTCAAAGAATATTTCGCGTTTCCCGAAGGGGCTGATCTTCGGCGGCCGATGACAAGCGGGCCCGCCCGGGCGGGGTGAACCTTCCGGCGCCCGGCCGCCGGGCTTTCAAGGGGTCGGTTCGAAGCCCGCGCACCCCTTCACCTCGGCTACAGCGAAGGTCTCGGAGGCAAGCTCGAACACCCTGATGAAGGCGATCTCCGCCCCTTCGATCACCACCGTGGCGGTGCGGGAGCTTGCCACATGCACCCGGTGCCCGCGGCCCCGGTAGACACCCGCCCACTCCGTCATGGCGTCGTAGGGGGTGCGGGCGCCCTCGGCCCCCCGTTCGTACTCCATCGTCTGCGCCCAGGCTTCGGCGGCGCAGTCGATCTCCCCGTCGAATCCCTCCGGGTGCTCGGACGAACCGCAGGCGGCCAGAACAGCGAACAACAACGCCGCCGACGGCAGGGCAACCGACCGCCGGGTTCTGCTCATGTCAACCCGTCCGATGCTGCGCTCGGCTCACGCCCCGCCGAATCGCGGCGGGCGCTTTTCGAGGAAGGCGGCCACCCCCTCCCTGGCGTCGTCGCCGGCGAAGGCCTCGTGAAAGGCTTCGGCTTCCAGGGCCAGGGCCTCGTCGATAGGACGGCCCCACCCCTCGTTGACGGCCCGCTTGGCCAACCCCAGGGCAGGGACGGATCCGGATGCGTATCGGGCGGCGTCGGCCATGGCCGCCTCCAGCAGCTCATCGGCCGGGAACACCTTGTCGGCCAACCCGACCGCCAGTGCCTCCTGGGCATCGACATGACGGCCCGAATAGATCATCTCCTTGGCCCGGTTGAATCCGACCAGGCGGCCCAGCCTCTGGGTTCCCCCCGCACCGGGGATGATGCCGAGGCGGATTTCGGGCTGGCCGACCTTGGCGTCCTCGGCCAGGTAACGGAAGTCCGCCCCCATCGCCAGCTCCAAGCCGCCGCCCAAGGCGTAACCGAACACCGCCGCGATCACCGGTTTGGCCAGCTGCTCCAGCCGCCGCACCACGGGAACCAGCCGGTTGTCGTCCAGCGGCCCCGTTCCGGCGTCGTGAGCTTCCTTGAATCCGGCGATGTCGGCCCCCGCCGCAAAATGGGGCCGCCCGGTGATGACCGCCGCCCGCACCGCCGGATGGGAGGCTTTGTCGACGGCCTTGTCGAGCTCCTCTACCAGCTCACCCGAAATGGCGTTGACGGGCGGGCGGTTCAGCTCGATCACCCCCACCGCCCCCTCGACTTTGTAGGCAATCAGTTCCACGATCCCTCTCCTCTGTGCCCGAAGGTTAATAGAAAGCGGCGGACGGCTCACTGCCGTAATGTCTGCGTATATGGGCACTGGTTCCGACCGTTTCGACCTGTCGGGCGGGCGCGCCCTGATCACCGGGGCCGGGAGCGGCCTCGGTCTGGCCATGGCGAAAGCGTTCGCCGAGCACGGGGCGAGGGTGGCGGTCCTGGACAAGGACCCGGCGGCGGCCGAGCGCGGCGCGGCCCGGGTCGGAGAGGCGGGAGGGCCGGTTCTCTCCCTGGCGGCCGACGTGACCGACCGGAGAGCCGCCGAGGAGTCCGTCGGGGAGGTCGTCGAAGCCTGGGGCGGGCTGGACATCCTGGTCAACAACGCCGGGGCGGGCTGGCTGGGGCCTGCCGAGGAAACGCCGATCGAACGGTTCCGCCTCACCTATGAGATCAACGTGTTCGCCCCGTTCGCCTTCTCCCGGGCCGCCTTCCGGCCCATGTCCGCCCAAGGCCGGGGATGCATCATCAACACCGCCAGCATCGCCGGCCTCAAGGCCCTGCACCCCGACCGGGACATCGCCTACCACTCGTCCAAGGCGGCCCTGATCATGTTCACCCGCGCCCTGGCCGTCGAGTGGGCCGAGCACGGGATCAGGGTCAACGCCATCGCGCCGGGCTTCATGCGCACCCGCCCGGTAGCCGAGTCCGCCCACCCCGTGGCCTGGGACCACCACATATCCCGGATCCCTCTGGGCCGCCCCGGCCTCCCCGAAGACGTCCAAGGGGCCGCCGTGTTCCTGGCTTCCCCCGCCGCCTCCTACATCACCGGCGCCGTCCTGGTAGTTGACGGCGGCAGCACGGCCATGTGAATCCAGACCGTGTTGGAGAAAGGCGGAGAGAATCGTTACGAAGCGGCTTCGGAGGCGAGGTCTTCGGCAACCCGCCCGGGGATGGCGTCTATCAGGTCTTTCGTGTATCGGTGGGAGGGGTTGTGGAATACCTGCCGGGTGGAGCCGGTTTCGACCACTTCGCCGCTGCGCATTACGTACATGCGGTCGGCGAAGTCGCGTACGAGGCGGAGGTCGTGGGTTATGAACAGGATGCCCAGCTGCCGCTCTTGGCGGATGCGGGCCAGGAGGGTCAGCATCTGGGCCTGGGCGGACTGGTCTATCGAGGAGGTGGGTTCGTCGGCCACCAGGATGTGCGGCTCGACCGCCAGGGCGCGAGCCACGCTGACCCGCTGACGCTGGCCTCCGGACAGGCTGTGGGGGCGGAGCCGGGATTGTTCGGGGCTGATTCCCACCTCGGCCAGCATGGCCAGGGCCGCCGAGCGGGCCTCCCGGCGCGAATGGGAATGCCAGACCCGGAAGACCTCTGCCACCGCCTGGACGGCCCGCTGCCTGGGATTGAGGCTGGAATAGGGATCCTGGAAGATCATCTGGATCCGCGCCCGCACCTCCCTCGGCAGACTGCGCCCCGAAGCCGCCAGGGCCTTGCCGTCGTACCGCACCTCGCCGGCGGAGGGGCGATGCAAGGCCGCCAACACTTTCCCCACCGTGGTCTTGCCCGACCCGCTCTCCCCCACCAGGCCGACCACCTCCCCCCGCTCGATCCGGATGTCCACCCGGTCGACCGCCCGGAAAGATGACGATCCGCGCCCGAACACCACCACCAGACCCCGGCCCACCAGACCGTCCGCTCCGTTGTCCGCCGCGCTCATCCCGGCTCTCCTGCGGCCCGGCCCCCGCCGCCGTCCTCGGCCATCGACCCGGCAAAAGTACAGGCGGTCAGCCGCCCCTCGAGCTCCACCGGCCGGGGCTGCGCACCCTCGGAGCACCGGCTGTGCGCCCTGCCCTCGCCCACCCGCAGGGTCAGGCCGCACCTGGGCCAGAAACGGCATCCGTCCGGCCAGGCCCCGACGCTCGGCGCCTCCCCCGGGATCGGCTCGAACCCACCGGAGATGTCCATTCGGGCGGCCGCCACCAGCCCGGCGGTATAGGGATGGCGGGATCGGTTGCGGATGGCCTCCTGCGGCCCGGCCTCCATGATGGCCCCGGCGTACAACACCGCGATCATGTCGCATACTTCCTCCACCACCGCCAAGTCATGGGAAACCAGCAGCAGCGACATGCCCAGCTGGTCCCTCAGCCTGCGCAGCAGATCCAGGATCCTGGCTTGCACCCTCACGTCGAGGGCGGTGGTGGGCTCGTCGGCGATGAGCAGATCGGGAGAACGAGCCAGGGCCCCGGCTATCACCACCCGCTGGCGCATCCCGCCCGACAGCTGGTGGGGCCGCTCGTTCATCACCGACGCCACCCGGGGAATCTCCACCATCTCCAGCAGCTCGCGCGCCCTCGAGCGCGCCGAACCGCCGTCCGCCCTGCCCTCGGCGCCCGCCGACCTGACCAACCCGGTCAGCTGCTTGCCCACGGTCATCACCGGATTGAGGCCCGCCAGCGAGCTCTGCGGGACGTAGGCAATCTTGCGCCCCCGCACCCGGCGCCACACCGCCTCGGACGCCCCTACCAGCTCTTGGCCCTCGAACCGGATCGAACCTCCGGTAACCGCCGCTCCGTGCCGATGCAGGGTGCCTACCAGGGCGCGGCACAGCATCGACTTGCCGGACCCCGACTCCCCGACCAGCCCGACCGTTTCGCCCATGGAGATGCCGAGGCTCACCGCGTCCACCACCGGCATGTTCGACTTGGATTCCACCAGCCCGATGGACAGATTCTCGACCGCCAGCATCCCGCTCACGTCTACGCCGCCATGGTCTTGGAGGTGCGCTGGCCGATCCCCGCCGCGATCAGCGCCACCCCCAGGGCGGTTACCGACAGGAGCACCCCCGGAAACAGGGCCGGCCACCACGCGTTGATGATGAACAGCCGGCTGTCGTTGAGCATGCTTCCCCACTCCGGCGTGGGCGGCTGCACCCCCGCCCCCAGAAACGACAGCCCGGCGATGGCCAGGAACACCACCACGAAGTCGCTCACCGCGTAGGCGATGGTGATCGGCATCACGTTGGGCGCCACGTGGAACCCCAGGATGCGGAACCGCCCGTACCCCAGACAGCGGCTCGCCTCCAGGTAGTCCATCTCCCGGATGGCCAGCGCCCGGCCCCGGGCGACCTTGGCGTAGCGCGCCCACGCGGTCAGGAACAGCCCCAGCAGGATCCCCCTCACCCCCCGCCCGAAGGCGGCCACCAGCGCGATCACGATGATGAGGGTGGGGAAGGCGTTGATGACCTCGATGGCCAGGTCGCCCATGTACTGGACGATCCGGCTCCTGGTCACTCCGATGATCGAGCCGACCGCGGTGCCCACCACCAGCGGCACCGCCACGGCTACGGCGGCGAGGGCGATGTCGATGCGGGCGGCCGCCCAGGTGCGCACAAAAACGTCTCTTCCCAGGTGGTCGGTGCCGAACCAGTACCGGGAGTCGGGCGGGACGTTGATGTCGGGGCCGCCCCGCAGCGGGTCGTGGGGGCTCAGCACCGGTATGAAGATCGACAGGAGGATGATCGCGCCGACCAGCCCGACGCCGAAGCGCAGGCCGAAGGGCAGCGACCGCCACCGGGACCAGATCCTCCGCATCCGGGTCACGTCATCACCCTCGCCCTGGGGTCGATCACCGCCGACAGCGCGTCGGCGAGGAAGTGGACGGCCACCACTATGAACCCGAAGATGAACAGGGTGCCCTGGACGACCGGATAGTCGCGGGCCAGCACCCCCCTCACCAGGTAGGTGCCGATCCCCGGCAGCACGAAAACCGTTTCCACGACGACCGCCGCCGCCAGGTAGGCGCCCACGATATAGCCGAGAAGGCCGATGACGGGCGCTATGGAGGGGCGCACCAGGTACCGCCACATGAAGGCCGTCTTGCCGATCCCCCAGACCAGGCCCGTCTCCACGAACTCCTCGGCGTAGGTCTCCCTGATCGACTCCTGGAGGACCCGGCCGAAGATCATCCCGATCGGAATGCCCGTAACGACGGCGGGCAGGATCAGGTAATAGATGTTCTCGGGAAAGGAGTACACATACCCCCCCACCGGCACCCAGCGCAGCCAGACCGCGAACGGCAGCAACAGGAGCACGCCCGAGACGAACACCGGCGTGGCGATCAGCGCCGACGAGACGAGGTTGAAGCCCAGCCGGTACAGGTTGGAGCGGGTCAGGCCGCCTATCACCCCCAGCGGGAGGGCGATGACCAAGGCCACCAACATACCCAGGCCGGTGAGCCACAGGGTTACCGGGAGCGTGTCGCCGACCCCGGTCAGAACCGGCCTGGTGGTCATGATCGAGCGGCCGAAGTCGAGCCTCACCAGGTCGCTCATGTAACTGAAGTACTGGTTGAAAACCGATCCGGTCAGGTGGAGGTCCTCCCGGAGCCGTTGGATCCTGTCCTCGCTGGCCAGGTCGCCCAGCAACACCGCCACGGGGTCGCCCGGAATGATGCGCACCAAGGCGAAGGCGACGAGCGACACCCCCCAAGCCACCAGTACCGCCCTGAGCAGGCGCCTGGCGACGACCGCGGCCACCCGCTCCTTGCGCTGTTCCTGTTCCGAGACCGCCGCGGGGGCGCTCTCCGGGGCGGTCGGCGTCTCAGCGGTCATGGGCCTCCCGACCGGTTGTTCTCATGGATTCTCATGAATGGGGCGGCCCCGGAAGTGAGCCGGGAGCTCTGCTTCCGGGGCCCCGTCCGGGCGGCGGCTCAACCGGCCGCCGCGACCCAGAGGTTCTGCGAAGCCGGTATGACCTGCAGGATGTCGAGGGGCAGGCGGCTGCCGACCAAAACGGTCCGCTCGCCGACCGGGCAGTAGTTGGCCCCCGCTTCCCAGGCCGCCCGCTGGATCTCGGTCTGCAGGCGCTGGGATGCCTCCAGGTCGCCGGTCGACATGGCATTCGCCAGCTCGTCGATCATCCGGGTGACCTCGTCATCGCTGAACGACACCGAGTTCGACCAGAAGTTGTCCGGGTAGAAGATGAAGGTCAGGATGGTCAGGTTGTCGCCGCCGCCGCCGACCCACTGGACCTCGTAGTCCCGGTTGATGAGCGACTGGATTGCCACCGCGTCCTCGACGGGCTGGACCTCCGCGGTCACGCCGATGTCGGTCCACTGCTCTGCCACCACGGTCGCCGCGTCTGTCCAGCCGGGCCGGGCGCCCCAGGTCTGCAGGGCGAGCGAGAACCCTTCCTCGTGGCCCGCCTCGGCCAACAGCCGCTTGGCCTCGTCCAGATTCCGCTCCAGCGGGATCACATCCTCGTATTCCCACTCGGTCCTGGACCGGGGAAGCACCCCTCCGACCGGCTGGGCGGTGCCCAGGAAGGCCCGCTCGCTGATCTCCTCGCGGTCGATCGCATGGCACAGGGCCTTGCGCACCCGCACGTCGGACAGCGCGCCGGGCGAGTCGCTGCGGATGGCGATCCAGAAGACGCCGCCGATCGGGTGGATGATCTGGTTCACGTCGTCGGGCAGGTCGGCCCGCACCGCCACCGGAATGTCGAAGCCGACCTGGGCCGCCCCGGTGCTCACCTGGAGAAGCCTGGAGATCGGATCGGTCGCCGACGCCAGGACCAGCCTGCGGATGGCCGGCGGGCCGCCGTGGTAGTTGGGGTTGGCCTCGAGGGTCATGGTCGGCGACCCCGGGAACCATTCGCTGACCACGTACTGGCTGGCGCTCACCGGCTTCTCGAAGTAGGCGACCGGATCGGCCAGCACCTGCTCATGGGGGTGCAGGGGCATGTTCTCACCGCAGACAACCTTCTGGGCGAAGCACCGGAACGGCTGGCCCAGGTTGTAGACAATGGTCAGCTCGTCAACCGCCTCGGCTGATTCTAGAGCGGCCAGGTTGCCGCCGAAGGGGCCTTCTTTGGCCCTTTCCAGCGTCACCACCGCGTCCTGGGCGACTATCGGGGTGCCGTCCGAGTAGACGAGGCCCGGCTTCAGCTTGATGGTCATCGTCGTTCCGTCTTCGGAATAGGTGGGGAAATCCTCGGCCAGGTCCGGCACATAGGTGCCGTCCCCCAGATACCTGTACAGGTAGCCGCCGAACGCCAGCAGGCCGGCCATCTGGGCCGGGGCCACGTACGGCGCCCGACCGTAGTCGGCCTGGGCCACCAGGCTGGGCGTGCTCACGACCACCTCGTCTAACAGGGCGATCATGGGATCCGGCTGGGTAGTGGTAGTGGTGGCCTCGGCCAGGGCAGCCTCGGCCGCCGAGGCTGCCTCCTGCGCTGCGGCAGCGGTCTGCTCGGCCTCCGCCAGCGCCGCCTCGGCCGCATCCAGGGCCTCCTGGGATGTTTCGTCGCCCTCCATCGCCGCGGCCGCTTCCGCCTGAGCTGCTTGCAGAGCAGCCTGGGCTTCCGCCAGTTCCGCCTCGGCCGCCGAGGCTTCCGCCCTGGCCGTGGCCGCATCCTGGCGCGCCGCGGCCGCGTCATCAGCCGCCGTGTCGTCCCCGGCGCCGCCGCACGCCGCGGCAACCAAGCCAAAGACGAGCAACAACCCCAAAAGTTTGCGTATACGAGTCCTGTGCGCCGGCATTTGCCCTCCTCTCCCGCCTCCCCTTGATACCCGAGGCGCTGTGTGACAATGCGTGCTGCCCCGCGAATATACCCGCTCGGTCCCCGCCGCGCACCGGAGGAGCCCCGGCGCCGTCGGAGGAGGCAACCGTTACAGGCCTCATGCGCTCCGCCCGACGGCCCCGCCGACCGACGCGACCCGGTCAGGCCCCCCGCCGAAGCCGCCCGGCGCGGTCCTGCCCGGGACAAGGCGAAGAGTGTCACTGTAGGCAAGTATCATTCTGGTCCGATCGAAATCGAACCCACTCGAATCGCCGATGAAGCGGACAAGTTCTGATGGCGGTGAAGAACGTACCGATATCAGGCAGCGTGCTCGGATGGGCGCGCGAAGAAGCCGGCTTCACCCGGCTCGACCTAGCTAGCAGAACGCGCCAAGCTGTCAGTCGAGAATATCAAGGTTGGGAGTCTGGAAGGAAAGGGTAATATTGATGAACATCAAATCCTATGGTGGTCCATGGACTGAGCAAAAACTTAGTGCACTAAGAAATTATTTGAATGCCTACACGACGGCACTCAAGAATCAGCCGTTTCAGCTAATCTATATAGATGCTTTTGCTGGCCCAGGTTGGTGGAGTACAAAATCGGAATACGAGATAAAAGAATATGGTGAATTCCAGTCTTTGCACAAAGGTTCTCCTAGAATAGCCCTAGAAATACGTAATAGGCCGTTTGATAAACTAATATTTATTGAAAAGGATCCAGAATATAGTAGCATATTACGCCAAAACTTAAGTGAGGAATATCCTGAGCGTGACATCAATGTTATACAAGGAGATGCTAATATTGTTATACCGAAGATATGTTATAAACTCGATCGTATAGATCGAGCTATTGTTTTTCTTGATCCATATGCCACAGAAGTAGATTGGTCTACTGTTGAATTTATTGCTAAAACAAGGCAGATGGATTGTTGGATTCTCTTCCCTTTGATGGCAATTTCTCGTATGATGCCCCGAAAGAAGAAACCTAACTTGGCTATTCGAGACAGACTTGATCGGATTTTCGGAGGATCAAACTGGAATAGTTTATATAGTCCTGCCTCACAACAATCGTTGCTCAACGAAACAAGGGAAGAACGACCGATACAAAATGCCATTTCTGAACTTTACTATAACCAACTCAGAGACATCTTTAAAAAGGTGGCACCAACCCGAGGGGTACTGTGTAACTCTCAAGACTCCGCCCTGTTTGAATTATTTTTCGCCGCTAGCAATCCCGCAGGAGCAAATCTAGCGGTAGGTATTGCGGACCACATTCTTAATGGTTGGTAGAAAGGTTAGCCAATACTAGACCGCCGCGGTTGCCGGCATCTCGTTGTGGATAGCACCGTCGAGTTCTCGGCCGCCGGATTTGGGGGTGCGTCCGCCCCACTGCTTGAAGAAGAATGCCACATTCGCCTCACGGCATTGGTCGCGGAGGCCGCGCACCCAGGCCTTTTCCATTGGTCGGGCGTTGGGGCCGCTCTCCCCTCCGGCGATCAACCAGTGAATCGACGAGAGGTCCAGACCGGGAAGCGGTCCGAGCAGGGGCTCGGCGCTAACGAACCGCACCGCCGCTTCGACGGAGCGCAGGTGGTCGATCCGGAAGGTGTACCGGTCGTTCTCGACGCTCACGCCCATCCAGACGTTGGGCGGCCAGTCCAGGTCGGGCGCGAGCGCGGCGAGCCGCTTGGAGCGCTTGGTGAGTATCTGATAGGTGTGCCGAGGTGTATCGGCCATGACCGCGAACACCTTCTGTATGAAGTCCGGCGGCACCTCCGAGTGGAAGAGATCGCTCATCGAGTCGACGAAGACCAGCCGCGGCGCTCTCCAGCTGTAGGGCGCGGCCAGTGTGTCCTCGTGCAGGGTCAGGGCGAAGCCGGGCCCGCTGGTCTTCGGGTCGCCGTCGTTCTGGTACTTGACCAGCCCCATCGCCTTGAGGCGGCGGGCGAGCGTCAGCGCGTAACAGTTGTCGCACCCCGTCGACACTCGGTCGCACCCCGTGGTGGGATTCCAGGTCGCGTCGGTCCACTCTATGCTTGACCCGTTGCTCATGCTTATCCCTTCGATTTCCTACCTTGATTTAAAGGTATATCATGGGTGTGACAAGCTGAGATCCATTCATAAAGTGAAGTTTTAAAGTCTCCACATCTGTTAGTCATATACCCATTCGTCGGTTTTGCACTCCGCGAGCATAACGGACGGCATCCCCTTCGCGCGGTATCAATCGGACTATCTACATACTGATATAGCCCGCCGTCCACCACAGTAGGAAGGCCGGTTGTGTGTTCCGGGTTCTATCGGGATCCGGGGAGGGGGGCGTGCGGGCGGGGCGGGGGGTGTTGTTGTTTGGGTGGTCGGGGTCTGGTGAGCCGCCGCCGGTGGGGGGGTGAGCGGGGGTCGAGTTGGAGTCCGTTTCGGTGTACGGCGATGTGGTGGTGGTACCAGCAGAGGGCGGCGAGGTTGCCGGCTTGGTTGGTTCCGCCCTGGGAGCGGGGGATTACATGGTGGACTTCGAGCCGGTAGGTGTTTTGGCAGGCGTCGATGACGCATCCGTCGTCTCGGGCGAGGACTGCTCGGCGCAGGCCGGGGCGTATCTGCTGTGATAGTCCGTTGCTGGTGAGGCCGCCGGGGGTTGCGGTGATGTGTTCGGTCCGGCCCTGGCATTCGACGAGGTCGACGGTGCCGGGGCCGACCCGGGGGCCTGCCAGGATCGAGACGCCTTGTTCGTTGCCGGATCGTTCGGCGAGCGGTTGGTCGGCGACGATCATCAGCAGAGGCCGGCGGCGGCCGCTGCTTCTGGCTCTGGCGGTGCGGGCGGTTTGGAGGATGTCTTCGATGAGGTCGCGGCGGATGGTTTCGTCGGTTTCGTCGGCGTGGTCGGCCCGCCCCCAGCCGCCGGGTTGGGTCTGGTCGCGGTGTTGGGCGGTTGCTTTCTCCCAGGCGGCCAGGTCTTCCACCCGCGCCGAGAGATCCCCCGACCGGCCGCCGCCGATGTCGGTAGGGAGTTCGGGTTGGTCGAGTTCGTCTTGGCAGAGCGAGGTGAGGGCCAGCGCCCGGCGCAGACCCCGGCCGGACCGGACATCATCCACACCGCCGCGGTTGTCTGCGGGGGTGATCCGGTCGCTGCGCTGTTCGAGGGCTTGACGGCAGATTTCTCCCTCGTAGCCGCCGAGCCTGCCCGCCAACCGGTAATGGGTTCCGTCCAGGGACGGCTGGAAGCTGACGTACTGGCCGTCGAAGATCTTCTTCTCACCGGCCCGGGTCACCCGCCGCAGCTTGTTCAGCATCCGCCGCACCCGACCGAGGCCGAACCGCCGGGATCCCTCGATCTGTTCTGGGGTGGCGCCGGCTTCCCGCAGGCGGGTTTCTTCCAGCACCCTGGCATACGACCGGCGTCCGTCCCGGATGCCCTCGATCGTGCGGTCGTCTATCCGTTCCGCCAGGTAGACCAGATCCCGGGCGGTTTCCCGGTGCAGGTCCAGCATTCCCGCTACCAGGTCCACCCGGCTGGCGTACCCGGCCCGGGCCGCTCCGCCGAAGCGCAGCAGAGCCTGGATCCAGTAGAGCTGTTCGCCCTGGGCGCGGCTGATGCCGGCTTGGGCGCGTACCAGCCCGGCTTCGGCTTTGGCGGTTTCCGCCTCCCGGTGATCAGCGAATGTACCGGAAGGGTCCCAGGGGTTTGCCCGATCGTTTATCAGCCGGTCGGCCCGGTCGTACACCGTCTGGCGGCGCCGTTGGTAGCCGCTCATCCACGCGTCCGGCCCGGCCGGGTTCGCTTCGCCGTTGAGGCCGGCGCGGGCCGGGTCCTGGACGGTGAAGCCCTCGTCGGGGGCGCGGTCGTCGCGGAAATCGAACATTCTGTATGGTACAACAAGGGCATACCAGGTATTATTCCCGGTTCTTTCAATATTTAAAAGATTCTCAAAGACCCTGTTCAGGAGGCGATGCCCCCAGGTCTCGTCTCCCCCGGTCCTCTTAAGAAATTCTTAACCACGCGGGATCGAAATCGGGAAGTTTCAAGGCATCGGAAGCGTTGCAACAGATATGACCAAGGCATCGCTCCTGATCTATCCATCTGCCGCCCAGCCCACGGCCTACGGAACGCGGTCGTGGCGCGACGAGGCCGCCTGCAACGACACCGACCCCGCCCTGTTCTTCCCTGACGACGGGGATGTCATCGGGGCGGAGCGGGCCAAGGCGATCTGCGGCACCTGCCCGGTGGCCGGCGCCTGCCTGTCCTACGCGCTCGAGACCAACCAGGTCGAAGGGATCTGGGGGGGAACCTCGAAGGGCGAGCGGCGCAGGCTGCGGCGGCAGCTGCTCAAGGATTTCCGCGAAGCAGGCTGACCGCCCGGGCCGCGCCCGAGTCGGCGGCGTGAACCCGAATGCGCCGCCGACTCGGTTAGCCTGAACCGCAAATGGGCGATTTCCTGAGCCAAAACGCCGAGAACCTCGGCCTGAGCCTGCTCATCCTGGTCGTAGTCTTCGCACTGAGGTACATGGTGCTGCGCACCGTGCTGCCTCGGGTGGACGCGGTCGGGATCTTCAGGGCCAAGCGGATCTCCCTCTACATCTCGGTGGCCGTACTGCTGCTCGGCCTGGGGTGGGTCTGGACCCAGCAGCTGGCCAACGCCGGATCGTTCATCGGGTTGCTGTCGGCGGGCATCGCCATCGCCCTCACCGACGTCCTCAAGAACCTGGCCGGGTGGGGTTTCATCGTGTTCCGGCGGCCCTTCAAGAGGGGAGACCGGATCGAGGTGGGCGCCCACCGAGGAGACGTGATCGACATCCGGATGTTCCGGTTCAGCATGCTGGAAATCGGCAACTGGGTGGACGCCGACCAGTCGACCGGGCGGATCCTCCACATCCCCAACGGGATTCTGTTCCAGGAGCCGATGGCCAACTACACCGAAGGGTTTCCCTTCATCTGGAACGAAATCCCGGTCACGGTCACCTTCGAGAGCGACTGGGAGGAAGCCAGGGAGATCGTCCAGGAGGTGATCGACCGGCATGCGCCCGACCCCAAGGAGTCGGGGGCGCTGGAATACCTGGAGAAGGCGGCCAGCAGCTACCTAATCAGCTACCAGTACCTGACTCCCACCACCTATGTGAAGACCATCGACTTCGGGGTAACGATAACCGGCCGCCTGCTGGTGCCCTCGCGGGGGCGCCGAGCGATCACCTCCGCTATCTGGCAGGATCTGCTCAGGGCTATCCAAGCGGCGCCGGGGGTGGAGCTGGCCTACCCGACCACCCGTTTCTTCAGGGCGGATCTGGAAGGCGCCGCAACCCCCGGCGTACCCGCCGCATCCAGCGCATCGGGCGGGGAAGGAAAGGCAGGCCGAGCATGACCGAGCGTATCTATTCCACCGACTCCTACGCCGCCGAGATGACTGCCGGAGTGTTGGCCGCCGACGCCGACGACCGGAGGGTGCTGCTCGACCGGACCGTCTTCTATCCGGGGGGAGGAGGCCAGCCCATCGACCAAGGCGCCCTCTGGGTGGGGGACGAACGGCTGGAGGTGGTGCGGATCACCCAGGACGCCGACGGCGTGTGGCACTGGCTGGACCAGGATCCGCCCAGGACCGGAACCCGGGTGGAGGGGCGGATAGATTGGGATCGGCGCTACCGGCTGATGCGCACCCACACCTCGCTGCATGCCCTGTGCGGGGTGGTCTGGGATCGGTTCAAGAGCCCCGTTACAGGCGGGAACATGGAGCCGGGGCGGGGGCGGCTGGATTTCGAATTGCCCGACTGGGACCCCGAGAACCGCGACCCGCTGGAGGAGGCGCTGAACTCCGCCATCGCCCGCAGCCTTCCGATAGAGGTGTCCTTCATGCCCCGCGAGGAGGCCGACGCCGATCCGAGCCTGATCCGCACCAAGGTCAACCTGATCCCCCCGTCGGTGCGGGAGGTGCGGGTGATCGACATCGTGGGTCTGGACCGCCAGGCGGACGGCGGCACCCACGTGCGGTCGACCGAGGAAGTAGGGCGGGTGAAGATCACCAAGGTGGAATCGAAGGGACGCGGGTTCCGGCGGATCCGGCTGGCCCTGGACGAGGAGAGCGGCAGCTGAGCCCGACGGGGAACCCGAGAAGGGAGGCGGCATGGGCGCAGTGGAGGACCTGGCAGGCCGGATCGGCGAGGTGATCGGGGTGGGCGAATGGCACACCATCACCCAGGAGGACATCAACCGGTTCGCCGACGTGACCTGCGACCGCAACTGGATCCATGTGGACGTCGACCGCGCCGCCCGGGGCCCCTTCGGCGCCGCCGTCGCCCACGGTTTCCTCACCCTGTCGCTGACCGCCGGCATCGGCCCCGGCATCGATCTGCCCGGCGATTACACCGCCGTCAACTACGGCCTCGACCGGGTGCGCTTCATCACCCCCGTCCCGGCCGGGTCGAAGGTGCGGGCGGCGGCGCAGCTGACCGGAGTGAGCGGGTCAAGCCGCGGAATCCGTTTGGAGCAGAAGATAACGGTCGAGCTGGAGGGGAGCGCCGAGCCGGCCTGCGTGGCCGAAACGGTTACCCTGCTGATCCCGTAGTTCGGGGCGCGTTCCATATGGAAGGGCGCCGAAGCCGCCGCCGGATCAGGCCGCGGGCAGGTTCCGGTGGGTGTAGGACTTCTTGCCCGGCCCGTAGTCCCCGGCGGCATGCCCGTCGCCGGTGAGCAGCCATTTGGTGGTGTAGAGGCCCTCCGCCCCCATCGGCCCCCGGGCGTGCACCCGGCCGGTGGCGATCCCCACCTCCGCGCCCAACCCGTACCGGAACCCGTCGGCGAAGCGGGTGCTGGCGTTCCAGAACACCGAGGAAGAATCCACCGCGTCGAGGAAGCGCCGGGCGGCGGCGGCGTTTTCGGTGACGATCGCGTCGGTGTGGGCCGAGCCGTAGGCGTGAATATGCTCGATGGCTTCTTCCAAGCCGTCCACCACCCGGGCGGCGATGGTCAGATCGCCGAACTCGCACCCGAAGTCCGCCTCCTCGGCGGCGGCAACCCCCGGCGCCATGGCCTGCACCGCCTCGTCGCCCCGCACCTCCACCCCGGCGTTCAGAAGCGCCTGCACCACGGCGGCGGCGCCCGCGAATCCGCGGTGGATCAGCAGCGTCTCGGCGGCGTTGCACACCGCGGCGTAATCGGTCTTGGCGTCCAGGGTCACCCGGACGGCTTTGCCGGTGTCGGCGGCGGCGTCTACGAACACGTGGCATACCCCGTCGGCGTGGCCCAGCACGGGTATGCGGGAGGCGGCCTTGATGGAGCGGACCAGTTCCGCCGAACCGCGGGGGATGACCAGGTCGATGTGCTCGTCCAGCTCGACCAGGCCAGCCACCGCCTCCCGGCCTTCGATGTTCTGCACCGCATCGGGGTCGGCGCCCGCTCCGACCACCGCCTCCCGCAGCAGGTCGGTGAGGGCCCGGTTGGAATGACGGGCTTCGGAACCCCCCTTCATGAGCACCGCGTTGCCGGTGCGGAGGGCCAGGGCACCGATTTGGACAACCGCGTCGGGGCGGCTCTCGAAAACGATCAGGAGCACCCCGATCGGCGTCCGCACCTGTTCCAGCACCAAGCCCTGGTCGAGCTCCCGGCGCAGCAGGGGTCGGCCCACCGGGTCGGAGCCCCCGATCAGCACCCGCACCCCTTCCCGCAGGGTTTCCAGCTTGGCGGACGAAAGCGCCAGCCGCTTGCGCACCGGCGCCGGAAGGCCGTCCGCCCCGGGCGCCTCCAGATCGAGCCGGTTGGCGGCCAGCAGCTCGCCCTCCCGCTCCGCCAAGAGCCGCTCGAGTCGCCGCAGCGCCTCGGTGCGGACCTCGCTGCCCGCCGCCGCCAGCCGCCGCTGCGCACCCCGCGCCGCCCTGGCCTTGCCCAGCGACTCCGAAACTTCAACCATGACAGGCAAGTCTACCGGCCCCGACCGCCGCACCTGCCGCCGGCCGCCGCCCTCCTGCCGGCCATTCATTCAGGGAGCCGGAAGGCGCCCCGGCAAAGCAACTGTGGATGGTCTGCCCGATGAATACGGGCGGCGGGGCCGCTCCGCCAGACGCTGGAACAGCGAAAGCATCCCCCATCCGTGCATTCCCCTACCCTCGGTCGTCTTACAGAGAAAACACCAACGACGCTCAAACCCGAACCCTTTTATCTTGCGAACCCCCTGGTCAAACCCCTATCCCACCCCAAGACCCCGGCAAGAACGCGAAAAACGCCGCCCCCGCGCCCCGCTTCGCGGGCCCGGCCCCCGCCGCCTCCACCTTGGTTCCGGACGCGTTCGGTCAGTACCCGGCAGGGTCGCGTTCGGAAGATGATCCCTGTCCCGGTCTGCGCCGGCTGCGGACCGGAGGTGATTGCAGCTACTCCATTATCCCGCATCGGTGTGACATGGTCAATACCCTTGCGGCGGATCTGGCCGGATTTTTTTGTCATTCCGTGATTAGAAGCCGCGGCGGACAGCGGCGGGGAACCGGGGCCTCTGCCCATCGCGTAGATTACTCCCGCGAGGCCGGCAGGCCGGGGAAACGTCCGGCGCATCGAGGCAAGGAGTGCGCAATGACAGGCATCTGTTCGCGAAGAAGGCCTTTTGCGGCGCTGGCCGTCCTGGCGCTGACGGCGGGGTTGTCGGCGGCCCCCTCCGCCGGGTACGCCCAAGACGCCGAGAACGGCGGCGGGTTCACCCTCACCATCCTGCACAACAACGACGGGGAATCGAAGCTGCTGCCCGACGAGGACTCCTCCTACCCGGGAGTGGCCCGCTTCGCCGCCCTGATGAAGCAGCTGCAGGCCGAGGCGCCGGGGGACGGGGTGATCACCCTCACCGCCGGGGACAACCACCTGGCCTCCCGTGAGCTGAATGCGTCCTTGAACAGGGAAGGCCCCCCTTACGACTCGATCGCTCTCGGCGGCCTCTACGACGCCATGGCGCTGGGCAACCACGACTTCGACCTGGGCCCCGAGTTCGCGGCCCGGTTCATCTCCGGTTTCTCTCCGGCAATTCCCTTCCTGGCGGCCAACATGGACTTTTCGGGCGAGCCGTCCCTGCAGGCGCTGGCCGACCGCGGCCTGATAGCCGCCGCCGCGGTGATCGAGGCCGGAGGGGAGCGGATCGGGGTTGTAGGAGCGGTCACGCCCATGCTGCCCAATATCTCCTCGCCCCGCAACGCGAAGGTATCGGACGCGCTTCCCGCCGTATCGGAGGCGGTGAAGAGCCTGGAAGACCAAGGGGTGGACAAGATCATCCTGATCAGCCACCTCCAAGACATAGAGGAGGAGATCGAGCTGATCGGAAGGCTCTCCGGCGTGGACGCGGTCATCGCGGGCGGCGGGGACGACCTGCTGCGCAACGAGGGCGGCACCTGCCTGCCGGACGAGGAACCGGCCGGGCCCTACCCCCGCTGGGCGGCCGACTCCGACGGAGCGAGGGTGCCGGTGGTCACCGCTCCGGGCGGCTACCGGTGCATAGGGGAGCTGAACGTCAGCTTCGACTCCGGCGGGAGGGTCACCGCCGCCCGGGGCCGCTCCGTCGGGGTGGGTTTCGATGTAACGCCCGATCCGTCCGTCCAGGCCGAGGTGGTGGAACCGCTGGCAGCGGCGGTGACCGCCGTCGACTCCGAGGTGATCGGAACCAGCGCGGTGGAGCTGGACGGACGCCGAGCGATGATCCGCACCGGATCGACCAACGTCGGCAACCTGACGGCCGACTCAATACGGGCCGCCGCCGTCCGGCTGGCCGGCGCCCACGGCGTCTCCGCCGCCGATGTTGCAATAGTCAACGGAGGGGGCATCCGCAACGACTCGGTGATCCCGCCCGGCGAGATCAGCACCGGCGCCACCTGGCGGATCGCCCCGTTCCGCAACTTCCTGGCGGTGGGCGAGGTTCCCCGCCGGACCTTTCATGCGTTGCTGGAGCAGGCCGTGGACCGGATACCGGGGGCGGGCGGGCAGTTCGCCCAGATTTCGGGGTTCACCCTCACCTACGACCCGTCCGCCCCGGCCAGGGAAACCGACCGGGAGGGCGACTGCTCCCCGGCGGGCAATCCCGGCGGGCGGGTGCGGGATGCGGTCCTGGACGACGGGACGGTCATCATCCGGGACGGGAAGGCGGCGCCGGGAGGCCCGGTGGTGCTGGCCACCATCGATTTCCTGGCCGGCGGAGGGGACTGCTACCCCCTAGCCGATCTTGCCTTCACCAAGCTGGGCGTTACGTACCAGCAAGCCCTGGCCGATTACATATCCACGGACCTGGACGGGAAGATCACCGCGGCCGACTACCCGGCCGGGGGCGGCGGCCGCATCACCGCCCTGGAACCCGCGGACGAGCAGGAACCTTCCGGCCGGCGGGTGCAGGTGGCTGCGGGCGACTACCTGCGCAAGATCGCCATGGCCTACCTCGGAGACGAGAACCGATGGCCGGAGATATACGCCCTCAATCGGGGGCGGGCGCAGGCCGACGGACGGTCGCTCACCCACCCCGATCTGATCCGCGTCGGCTGGTGGCTGCAGATTCCGTAGACATGGGGCCTTCGGGCGGGGTATGAAATTCGAGCCTGAGCGATTCTCCCAGGCGGCGCACAGAGGTGATGCGCACCGGAACGGCTTCTTCCAGGGTGGTCCAGGTTCCTCGGAACAGGGGGGCGCCCGCTCCCCCGGCCAGGAGGGGCCCGTAGTAGAGGACGCCCCGGTCGACCAGCCCGGCGTCGAGGAAGGAGCGGAACAGACGGGCGCCCCCCTCCAGCAGGATTTTCTCCACCCCGAGGGCCGCCAGCTCTGCCAGCCCCGCCTCCGGGTCCACCGCCCCGCCCCCGGGATCGGGCGCCGCGATCACCCGGCCCGGCGCGGCGATGGAACGGGGCGCCAGGACGATGGGGTCGCGTCCGAACAGCCGGGCCTGCGGCGGCAGCGGCTTCCGGCCGGCCGCGATCACCGGCCTGGGCTGGCCGACGCCCTCCATCTCCTCCGGGCCGAGCCGGACGGTCAGCAGGGGGTCGTCGGCCCGCAGGGTGCCCGCCCCCACCATCACCGCGTCCGCCGACGCCCGGAGCCGGTGGGCGTCTCGGCGCGCCTCGGGAGAGCTGATCCACTGGGAGGTTCCGTCAGCGGCGGCCAGCTGGCCGTCGAGGGTAAGGGCCGCCTTCAGGATGACCGTGGGCCGCATACCCGAAGCGTACCGCCCGTCTGTTTGGGAAGCCGGCCTACAGCCGGGCGGCGGCGCGCTCGTGGTCGAGAAGAAAGCGCTTCCGGTCGAGGCCTCCCGCGTAACCGTGCAGCCGTCCGTCGGCGGCCACCACCCGATGACAGGGCAGGACGACCGGAATCGGGTTGGCGCCCAACGCCCGCCCCGCCGCCCTGGCAGCCCGGGGGTTGCCGGCCATGGCCGCCACCTGGCTGTAGGTGCGAGTCTCGCCCATCGGGATGGAGGCGGCGGCGTCGAGCACCCGCTCCTGGAAGGGGGTGATCAAAGACCGGTCCAGGCGGAGTCCGGGCGCCGGGCGGCCGCGGAAGTAGCCGTCCAGCCAGGAGCGCACCTCCCCGATGGCCGACGGAAGATGGACGATGGCCGGGGACACCCTGGCCGCCGCCGACCGCAGCAGCCCCTCTGGGTCGTCGGCCTCGAAAGCCAGGGACAGCAGACCCCGGCGGGTAACCACTGCCGTCAGGACGCCGATCGGCGTAGGCGCCTGCGCATAGGCGGCCCGGGCGGGCCCTTCCCCGAAAGCCCGCCCTGCGAAACGGCGCAGCGCGCCTTCGGGCGGCTCGGACGGCAAGGCCCTGATCCGGGCGGCTGTGCTCATGTGTACCCCTTTCGGAGAGAGGCCAGCCCGGCCCGCACGTTCTGGCGGGCGGCGGCCTCGCTGATGTCCATGACCGCGGCGATCTCGGCGTATGCGAGATCACCGAGGTAACGAAGGGTGACCGCGGCCCGCTGCTTGGGCGCCAGCCCGGCCACCCGGCCCCAGAGCTCCTCGTCGGGCGGGGCGGCCGGCGGGGCGGGCCGGTCGGGCGGGGAAGCCGATGGTGTCTCCCGGCGCCTCCTGCGCAGATGATCGATGCCCTTGCGGTGGGCGATCGTGAACAGCCACCCCCTCAGGTTGCGGGCATGCTCCAGACCCTCGTAGGCGGCCAGCGCCGCCAGCAGGGCCTCCTGCAGGCAGTCATCGGCGGCTTCGCGCCCCACCATGCCGAGCAGGAACCGGTGCAGGGAGCGGGCGTGCTCGTCCACGAGCAACTGGAAGGGCGGCAGGATCATCTACCTATACAACGGTACCGCAGGCCGTTCCGTGAGACCCGGCCACCGAGAGGCCGGGAACCCCCGGCGGCCGGCAAGAATATTTTTCGCATTTCAGAATAAAGGTATTGGATTTGTCATAGATTTGTGATACTATGTGTGTGCTGACACACAAACACCGCCGCCGGGGTTCTGGAGAGCGCGGCGGTCATTATCGGAACCTTGCAGGCCGGGCGCCGGCGCCCGAACAGGGCGGCTTGCCCGAACGACGGATCCGATGCCGGCGGTGGAGGCGGGGGCAGGGCCCGGCGCAGCCGGGGGCGGGGCGCTGGATTTTCGCGTTCTCGCTCAGCTGCTCACCTAGGGCGTGTTAACACTATTTCGTTTTGATATGGTATCATGCGGGGATGGAGATTACAGAAGCTCAGTACGAGCGTATCAAGTCGTATTTGCCGACGCAGCGCGGTAATGTCCGCGTGTCGAATCTGGATGTGCTCAACGCTTTTTTGTATGTGTTGGAGCACGGATGTAAGTGGCAGGGGTTGCCTGACCGGTTTGGTAATTGGCATACCATCTACACGCGGATGAACCGCTGGTCGAAGAATGGCGTGCTGGACAGGGTGTTTAGGGGTTTGCAGGATGAGGGGATCATCCGGATGAATCTGGAGGTTGTTTCTTTGGACAGCACGATCGTCAAGGTTCATCCCGATGGGATGGGCGCTCTGAAAAAAAGGGGCCCCAGGCGGTCGGCCGGTCCCGGGGGGGTTGGACGACCAGGATTCATATGGTTGCCGCGGATGCTGGAGGGGCGGTGATGTTTTCTCTTTCGGCGGGTCAGGATCATGATGCTGCGCATGGGCGGAGGCTGTTGGAGCGGATCGGCGTGCAACAGGATCCGTTGTTCCTGGTGATGGACCGGGCGTATGAGGGGGACGAGACGCGGCAGTTGGCTTTGGATCTGGGTTATACACCGGTGGTTCCCCCTACAGTCCGGCGGCGGAACCCTTGGGTCTATGACCAGGAGGTTTACAAGCGGCGCAACGAGGTCGAACGGTTGTTCCGCCGGCTGAAGGAGTATCGTCGTGTCTTCTCCCGTTACGATAAACTCGACGTGGTTTACCTGGGTTCATCACCTTTGCGCTGATAACAGAAACCCTACATAGTGTTAACAGGCCCTAGCCGAGGGACGCCTCGAACTTGGAGACCGCTTCGTCTACCTCGTCGGCGGTGATGACCAGGGGCGGAGCGAAGCGCACCGTGTCGGGGGTTACGTTGTTGACCAGCAGACCGTTGTCCATTGCGGCTTTGGTTACTTCGGCGGAACGGGCGGAGCCCAGCACCGCCCCGATCAGAAGGCCGCGGCCTCTCACCCCGGCCACTCCCTCCACCGCCTCCAGGCGGGCTTTGAACTGCGCCCCCCGCTCCAGGCAATTGGCCAGCAGGCCGCGGCTCTCGATCTCGTCTAGGACCGCCAGGGCCGCCGAGGTGATCACCGGCCCGCCCCCGAAGGTGGTGGCGTGGTCGCCGTAGTCGAAGGCCGCCGCCCGCTCCTTGGACAGGCAGGCGCCGATCGGCAGCCCGTTGGCCAGCCCCTTGGCGAGGGTGGCGATGTCCGGCTCCACCCCCAGCTGCTGCCAGGAGAACCACGACCCGGTGCGCCCCAGACCGGCCTGGACGTCATCGAAGATCAGCAGCACGTCGTGCTGGTCGCAAAGGGAACGGAGCTCCTGCAGGTAGCCGGCCTCCAGGGGCGCCACCCCCCCTTCCCCCTGGGTGGTCTCGACCATCACCGCCGCCGTCTCCGGTCCGACCGCCCCGGCGGCGGCGTCGATGTCACCGGGCGGAACCTGCTCGAACCCCGGAGGGAGCGGGGCGAACGCCTCCTGCTTATGGGGCTGGCCGGTGGCGGCCAGGGCGGCCAGGGTGCGTCCGTGGAACGAATCGAGCAGCGACACCACCCGGTGGCAATCCGGGCCGCGCCGCTTCTGGCCCCACCGCCTGGCGAGCTTGATGGCCGCTTCGTTGGCGGTGGCGCCGCAGTTGGCGAAGAAGACCCGGTCCAGGCCGGAGAGGGCCGTGAGCCGCTCGGCCAGTTCCACCTGAGGAACCGTGTAGTAGAGATTCGATACGTGCACCAGCTTGGTCATCTGGCGGGCCGCCGCCGCGGCCACCGCCGGGTTGGCATGGCCGACCACAACCACTGCGATCCCGGCCAGGCAATCCAGATACTCCTTCCCGTTCTCGTCGTAGAGCCGGCAGCCGTCGCCCCGCACGAAGGCCACAGGCGCCCTCGCATAGGTTTGCAAGACAGCGGCGGCCTCCCGCTCGGCGGTCGTCGGGGAGCTGGTCATCATTTCCCTCCGGGTGTGATCATGGTTCCGATTCCTTCCGGCGTAAAGACCTCCAGCAGAACCGCATGCTGGATGCGTCCGTCGAGGATATGCGCCTGGGGCACTCCGTTCTCCAGCGCCTCGATGCAAGACCGGAGCTTGGGAAGCATACCGGCCGAGGCGCCCCCGCCGGCCAGCATCTCGCGCAGCTCCGCCAGCGTCATGCGCTCGATCAGGCTGTCCTCGTCGTCCAGGTCCCGGTACAGACCCTCCACGTCGGTCAGGTAGATGAGCTTGCGCGCCCCCAGCGCCCGGGCCAGCGCTCCGGCCGCCGTATCGGCGTTGATGTTGTGGACGGCGCCCTCCCCGCCGCGGGACAGGGGGGCCACCACCGGCACCGCGCCCCGGTCGAGCACCCATTCGATCAGATCGGGGTCCACGCGGACGATCTCCCCCACGAACCCCAGGTCGGGATGCTTCTGGCGGGAGGTGAACAGGCCTCCGTCGAGTCCGGTGAAGCCCACCGCCCTGGTGCCGTGGTCGGAGAGGAGCTGCACGATGCCGGGGTTGATCTCCCCCGCCAGGGTGGCCTGCACCACCCGGAGGGTGTCGGAATCGGTCACCCGCAGGCCGTCCACCCATCTGGGCTCCACCCCGGCCCGGGCCATGGCCCCGGTGATCTGCGGCCCGCCGCCGTGGACCACCACCGGCCTCACCCCCACCAGCCTCAGCAGGGCTATGTCGCCGGCGAAGCAGGCCGCCAGACCCTCGTCCACCATCGCCGAGCCCCCGTATTTGACCACCACCGTGGCGCCCCCGAACTCCCGGATGTAGGGCATGGCCTCGGTCAGCACCTTGGCCTTGGTCATGGTGTAGGCGATGCGTGAGCGCATCGGCGTGGGGGCGGTGTGGCCGGTTGTCATCGGTTCCTCCCTCCGTCACAGGCGGCGTATTCAGGCCCCCGGGCCGCCGCGCTCACGGCAGCCATCCGGCGGCGCTGAGACCCGCCGTCTCGGGAAACCCCAGGGCGAGGTTGGCGCACTGCACCGCCTGGCCGGCGGCGCCCTTGCCGAGGTTGTCGATGGCGACCGTAACGACCGCCCGTCCGGTACGGCTGTCCTCGGCGGCGTAGATCAGGGCGCGGTTGGAACCGACCGCCCAACGGGTGTTGGGGGGCTGGTCGATCACGTCCACGAAGGGGGCGCCGGCGTAGGCGGAGCGCAGGGTCTCGTCCACGGCGCCGGGCCGGGCGAGGCCGGCCGAGCAGGTGGAGAGCAGGCCGCTCTGCATGGGCATCAGGTGGGGGGTGAACTGGACGGGGAGCGGCCGGCCGGATACGGTTTCGAGGCCCATCTCGATCTCGGGGCGGTGGCGGTGGGAGGCGACGCCGTAGGCCCGGACGCCCTCGGCGACGGCGCCGAAGGCAAGGTCGGCCCGCAGCCCCCGCCCCGCGCCGGTGGCGCCCGACATGGAATCGACCACGACGGGGCCTTCGATCACCCCGGCCGACAGCAACGGCGCCAAGCCGAGCAGGGCCGAGGTCGGGTAGCAGCCGGGAACCGCCACCTTGGACGCTCCGGGGAGGGCGGCGCCGAACAGCTCCGGCAGCCCGTACACCCAGGCGCCCAGCTCTTCCGGCGCCGGGTGGGGGCCCCCGTATGCAAACTCATAACGCTCGGGAGTGTCCATGCGAAAGTCGCTGCCCAGATCGAACACCGCCGCCCCGGCTTCTCTGAAGCGGAGGCCCGCCTCCCAGGACCTGCCGTGGGGAAGGGCCAGGAAAGCCGCTTTCACCTTGGGAAGCCGGTCGAGGTCGATGGCCTCGAGCACCCGATCGGGGCCGGGCAGATGGGGATGGACCTCGCCCAGGGAAGCGCCCGCCCGGGTGTGCGCGCCGAGGTAGACCGCCTCCATCGAGGGATGCCCGTCGAGGAGGCGGACCAGCTCGCCCCCGGCGTATCCGGAGGCCCCCAGCACCGCGGCGCTCACGTTCATGATATGAATGATGATACACTTTCTTGCATAATCATGCAAAGCGGAGACCGGTTTCGGAGGAAGATAAATGACATGACGCCGGGCGCCCGGACGCAGGCGGCGGGTCGCGAAAAAAACCGGGCGAACCGGACAAAAAGGGTCTAGCCGCCGCCGCAAAAATACGGTATAAAGGTAGGCAACCGACATACATCAAACACCGCCGCCGGTTTCCGGAGAGCGCGGCGGTCATCCTCCGGTTTCTCGACCCGGCGCCCGGCCGGGGCAGGGTCTGCGCGACCCGGCCGGTAGTCGATCCTTGGTGGCGGCGGCGGGGGAGGGCAACCCGGCGAAGCCGGGGGGAGGGGCGGCGGTTTTCGCGGACTTGGGCGGCGGGAGCAGGTGAAAGGCCTGGACAGGTGGGTTTTGGTCTGCCGGCGAAGCCTCGTTTTTTCGTGATCCGGGGGGTTGTCTGCCGAGGCGGGGCGGGGTCAGCGGGGGGCGGGTTGGTTGACGGCGGTGGGGGTGGGGCGCCCCGACAGGGCGGCCGTTACCGCCTCGGCCGCGTGAAGGCCGGCCTTGTCCTGGGCTTCGGAGGTGGAGGCGCCCAGATGGGGGGTGAGAACCACTTGGGGCAGGCTCACCAGGGGGCCGCCGGCCAGGGGTTCTTCGGCGTAGACGTCCAGGGCGGCGCCGGCCACCCGGCCGGAGCGGACTGCTTCGGCCAGGGCGTCCTCGTCGATGATGCCGCCTCGGGAGGCGTTTACGACCCGCACCCCCGGCTTGGTCTTGGCGAAGGCTTCTGCGTCCAGCAGGTTCTCGGTTTCGGGGGTTCTGGGCAGGTGGAGGGAGATGAAATCCGAGCGGGGCAACAGATCGTCCAGGGCCGTCAGCTCGGCGCCCGCATCGGCGGCCTGCTCGGCGGTGATGTAGGGGTCATAGGCCAGCACCGTCATGTCGAAGGCCAGAGCCCGCGCCGCCACCAGCGCCCCGATGCGGCCCAGACCCACCAGGCCGAGGGTCTTGCCCGCCAGCTCCACCCCCTTGAAGGCGGCTCTGTCCCATGCCCCCGAGCGCAGCGATGCATCCGCCGCCGGGATGTTGCGCGCCTGGGAGAGCATCAGCGCGAAGGCGTGCTCGGCCGCCGAGACGCTGTTGGCGAAGGGCGTGTTGACCACCAGCACCCCCAGCCGGGAGGCTTCCTCCAGGTCGATGTTGTCCACCCCCACCCCGGCCCGGCCCACCACCCGCAGGCCGGGGGCGGCCTCCAACAGTTCCCGGTCCACCCGGGTGCCGCTGCGGACCACCAGCCCGTCCGCCTCCGCCAGCGCTTCCATCAACCCGCTCCTGGACAGACCGGCCGCTTCCACCACCCGGCACTCCCGCCGCAGACGCTCCGCGCAGCTCGCCGCCAGCACCTCGGCAATCACCACAGTCGGAAGTCCGCCCGACCCCATACTCACCCCTTTCACGCCGATACGGTTCGACTTGCAACGATAGCGCCCCGCCGCCGGCCGTACCCATCGAGCCGAGACGGGCCGCGGCCCCGGACCGGCGCCCGCCGCCCGGATAAACTTATGCAGGCGGGCCGGACGCAGGAGCATACGGAGCGGAGAAACGAGATAGAAGTGGCTGTTCGGCTCGGCTTCGATATAGGCGGGAGCGGCATCAAGGGCGCTCCGGTGGATCTCGACTCGGGAACCCTGGCCGGGGGCCGCCGCCGCCTCCGGACGCAGCCGTCGCAACCCGAGGCGGTGGCCGACAGGGTCGCCCGCTTGGTCGATGAGTTCCCTGAAGGGGCGGGGCCCATCGGATGCGCCCTCCCCGGGGTCGTCGTCTCCGGGCAGGTCCGCGCCGCACCCCATCTCGATCCTCTGTGGATAGGCCTCGACGCCCCCGCATTGCTGTCCGAGAGATGCGGGCGGCAGGTGCGGGTCATCAACGACGCCGATGCGGCCGGGTTGGCCGAAGCCCGATGGGGCGCGGCGGCGGGCCGGAAGGGGTTGGTCATCCTCCTGACCCTCGGAACGGGAATCGGCTCCGCCGTGCTGCACGACGGCAGGCTGATCCCCAACACCGAGCTGGGCCACCTGGAACTCGACGGACGGGAACCGGACGGCTGGGCGTCGAACCGGGCGAGGAAACAGGAGGGCCTTTCTTTCGAGGATTGGGCCGGCCGGATCAACCGCTGCCTGGCCCATCTGGAGGGGTTGTTCTCGCCCTCCCTGTTCGTGATAGGCGGCGGGGTGTCCAAGCGGTTCGGGGAGTTCGGCCCGCTTCTCCGCGCCCGGACCGAGATCGCGCCCGCCGCCCTCCGCAACAACGCCGGCATAGTAGGGGCCGCCATGTGGGCCGGCTCGGCCGGCTCATAGGGCCGTCCGCCCCGCCGGGCCCGGTCCGCCTATCCGGCCGCGAACCCCCGGTAGCGCTCCGCCCGGTCGGGCGGTATGCGGACGCTCACCGCGGTCCCCTCGGCCCGGTGTTCCTCGGCGAGGACCTCGGCCTCGGTGCGGAGCCTCCCCAGCACCTCCCCCCTCGTGTAGGGGATCAGCAGCTCCATCTCCCGCGACCCTATTGCCAGGCGCTCCACGAGCCGGTCCCGGAGGAGATCCAGGCCCGTCCCTTCCAGGGCCGAAACCGGCGCCGCCTCCGGAAACAGGCGCTGCAGCCGGGCGGAGGTGGTCCGGTCGGCCAGGTCGGTCTTGTTGAGCACCAGCATCTCCGGTATCCCGCCCGCCCCGATGGAGTCGAGCACCTCCCGCACCGCCGCCGCCTGGTCGGGCGCTCCGGGGTCGGAGGAGTCCACCACATGGATGAGCAGATCGGCCCCCGCCGTCTCCTGGAGGGTGGAGCGGAAGGCGTCCACCAGCTGGTGGGGAAGGCGGCGCACGAACCCCACCGTGTCCGAGATCAGCAGCAGCCGCCCGTTGGGAAGCTCTAAGCGGCGGGTGATGGAATCCAAGGTGGAGAACACCCGGTCCTCGGTGCGCACCCCCGCTCCGGTCAGGGCGTTCATGAGCGTGGACTTGCCGGCGTTGGTGTAGCCGACCAGGGACGCCATCGGCATGCGGGCCCCCGCCCGCGACTTGCGCTGTCCTTGCCTGGAGCTGTGGACCTCCTCCAGCCGCCGCTCCAGATGGGAGATGCGGCGCATGATCCGGCGGCGGTCGGTCTCCAGCTTGGTCTCGCCGGGGCCGCGGGCGCCGATGCCCCCGCCCAGCCGGCTCAGCTCGACGCCCCTGCCCCGCAGCCGGGGAAGGTGATAGCGGAGCAGGGCCAGCTCGACCTGGAGCATGCCCTCCCGGCTGGTGGCGTGCTGGGCAAAGATATCGAGGATCACCGCCACCCGGTCCACCACATCGCACTCGAACAGCTGCTGGAGGTTGCGCTGCTGTCCCGGGGTGAGGCTGTTGTCGAACACCACCACATCCACGTCGAGCCGGCGGGCGTCCTCGGCCAGTTCCTCGGCCTGGCCCGGACCGACGAAGGTGGCGGCGTGGGGCGTCCGCCGTTTCAACACCGCCATGCCCACCGGGGCGGAGCCGGCCGTGTCGGTCAGCAGCCGGAGCTCGTCCATGGAACGGTCCAGGTCGACGACGCCGTGGCCTTCGACGTCCACCCCCACCAGCAGAGCCTTCTGGCGGGCGACGTCCAGGTCGGTGACGGTGGCGGTGAGGCGGCGGCCGTAGCGGCCCGGGCGGGCCTGATCGGCGGTCACGGCGTGCGGAGCCCCGGCCCGGGTTGGTTCTGCCGAGGCCGTTTCAAGGACGGACCCGAAGACTCAGAGGTAGGTGCTTTCACCGGCGGGCGGGTCATCCTGCTCCTCGGCGATGATCTGCGACTCCCGGACGGCCACCGCCACCCGGCCGTTCTCCGGCCACAGGAACCGCCAAGCCCCGGTGGGAACCGCCCAGAACCGCCGCCCGGTGTCGATGTCCCGCAGCGACAGGGCGTCGTTGGTGGACTCGGTGCCCGCGGGCACCAGCAACCCCGACCGCGTGGCCGACTCCTCCATAAGGTGCCCCACCCGCCACCCCGGCAGGATCCGATACCCGTTGGAATCGCGATGATCGTTCTTGGCAGCCATACTCACCTGTCCTGCCGCAAGGGTAGCCGCCGCACGACGCCCGATATCCGTTCCGAACCCGCCCGCCCCCGCACTCCGGAGCCGCCCGGCGGAAATCGGCAAGAGGCGGACAAAATCATGGAATGACAAAAAAACCCGTCCGATCCGCCCACAAGGGTATTGACTATGTCGCACCGATGCTGTATTAATGGAAGAGCCGCAAGCACCTCCGGTCGGCAGGCGCCGCAGACCGAGACAGGGATCATCTTCCGAACGCGACCCTGCCGGGTACTGACCGAACGCGTCCGGATTCTCGGTGGTGGCGGTGGGGGCCGGGCCCGCGAAGCGGGAGCGAGGGGGCGGGGTTTTTCGCGTTCTTGCCGAGGTCCGGGGGCGGGAATAGGCGCTTGGGGTGGATAGGGCCTGACCAGAGGCAAGAGGGCGGAATAGGGCCTGACCGGTGGGTTCGCAGGAAAGGGTTCGGGCTTACGCGTGTCGGTGTCTTCTCTGTAAGACGACCGGGTGCAGGGGAAGTGCGCGGATAGGGAATGCCTTCACCGTTCCGGCGGCGGGCGCAGCGCCCCGCCGCACGTGCTCATCGGGCAGGCCGTCCAACAGTTGCCGGCACCGGGACGACCTTCCGGCGCCCTGTCCGCGCATGCTCCGAAGCCGAGAAGCCCAACCCGGCCCCGGCCGGCAAGGCGGGCGGCCCGGCCTCGGCAAAGGCGTACCTGTGCGTCCGGCGTTGCTTGGGGTATCGTGTGGGGTGGAGGCGAACGAGCGCCTGGTGGGCTCCCTGGTCTTCAAAACCAGTGGGGGTGCGAAAGTGCCCCGGCGGGTTCGATTCCCGTCCGCCTCCGCCATGCCTCCGGAGGCGGGCAAGACCCGGACTGCCCGCCCCGGCCCGCTACCGTGTGGGTATGAGCGACGAACGCCTCGGTCAGCAACCGGGGTTGGCGGTGGGCGGGCTGGTCGACCGCCCGCAGCGCTACGACCCGGAACACCTGCGCGGCTTGGGGGAGGCGCTAAACACCGCCCCCGGCGAAGCGGCGGTCCCCCTGCGGGCGGTGGTCGAGCAGGCCAAGCCGTCCGCCGCCGCCGACCATGTGAGCGCGGTGAGCGCAGACGGTTCCTACACGGCCTCCATCCCGCTCCCCGAAGCGCTGGCCAAGGGGGTGATCCATGTGGGAGGCGGCTCCGGCGGCGGCCTCATCCGGCTGGAGGTGCCCGGCGGCCTGACCAAATGCTGGAACGTCAAGAGCCTCGGCCTGCTCCGGGTTACCGAAGGGCCGGAGCCGGACAGCCTTCCCGACGTATTGACCCACTGATGACCGAAGACGAAGGGATGGCCTTCGCCCGTCTCTTCTCGCAGCGGCGCGAAGAACTCGACCTTTCGATGGTGGACATCGCGGTGCAGACCGGGCAACCCATCGAGGTGGTGGTGGCCTGGGAGCAGGGCATGTCGGTTCCCGACGCGGGCGGCCTGCCGGAACTAGCCCAGATCCTCCGCCTGCCCCTCCCCCTGCTCGAGGAGGCCTCGAGGCGGGTGGCCGCACATCAGCAGAACACCCCGCCTCACCCGGACGTTCCTTCACCAGAGCCGGACGACACCGGCCAGCTGAGTATTTCCTTCGAGGAAGGACCCGCCGCAGCCGCCCCGCCGGACGACGGCTCGGCGGACATATTCGCAGCCGACGACCGCCCCTCGGTTGTCTCGTATCTGGACAGCGTGGTTACCCGGATGCGGGAATCCATCACCCGCCGCCGCCTCCGGGCCCGGACGCCCGCCGCCCGCCCTTCATATCTGGAGGACCGCGACGAGCTGATTACCTACCGTCTGCGGATGGTGTTGACGGCGGCCGGGGTGGTTGTACTTGCTCTGGTGCTCCGCTGGTCGCTGGGCGGCCTCGGCTCGGCCGTCGCCGACCTCTGGGAGGCCCTGACCGCAGCCCTGTGAACCCCCGCCCGCCCTCCGCCCGCGGCGGCCCCGGCCCGCCCCCGCCGAAATGTTGTAATGGATCGGGGGTAGCGGCTATCATCCCCCCTACCAGAGAAAGGAGGTGATCCGGCTTGTTAGACAGTTCTTGTAGGACCCTGGAGGTGGCCGGGCGCTAAGCGGCCACGGGTCGCTTTCCGGGATGCTCGAAGGCAGCCCGGGCAGGTGGCGACTCCAACTCGGACCACCCGATCTTCTCGTCCGCATGCCGGTCCTCATGCGGCGTCGGCAAAGAAGGCGAAAACAGCCTCCGACGAAGTACGGGGCAGATCGCAACAATCTCTGAAAGTCGATTATGTCCGGGGCCCCTGCGCGGGGCCCCGGACTCTTTTAACAGGGGCGGGCAGGAAGCCGAATAGAGCCGCTTCGGTCAGGACTCGGCCAGACCGTGGCGGGCGAGGTAATCGTCGTTCCAGATCTTCGACAGGTATCCCCGCCCCGAGTCGGGCAGCAGCACCACCACCAGCTTGGAGTCGTCCGCGGCGGCTTCTCCGACCGCGGCGTGGAGGGCCATCCCGGCGGACCCCCCGGCCAGGACGCCTTCGGTGCGGGCCAGCCGGCGGGCCGTGTGGAAGGACCGGCGGTCGTCGACCATGACGTACCGGTCCACCACGTTCGGGTCGAAGGTCTCGGGCCAGAAGTCCTCCCCCACCCCCTCCACCCTGTACTGGTGGATCTTGTCCTCGGAGGGGGCGGTGAAGATGGAGCCCTCGGGATCGGCGCCCACCACCTCCACTCCGGACTTGCGCTCCTTCAGATAACGGCCCGCCCCGCTGATGGTGCCGCCCGTCCCCACCCCGGCCACGAAGACATCCACCTCCCCCCCGGTCTGTTCCCATATCTCCGGGCCGGTGGTCAGGTAATGGGCTTCGGGGTTGGCCGGGTTGGAGTACTGGTCGGGCAGGTAGGCCCCTTCGATCTCGGCGGCTAGGCGGCGGGCCGCCCCGTAGTAGGAGTCCTCGTCCTCGGGCAACAGGTCGGTGGGGGTGACTATCACCTCCGCCCCGTAGGCCTCCAGGAGGGCGATCTTCTCGGAGGAGACCTTGTCGGGAACAGTGCAGATCACCCGGTAACCCCGCACCGCCCCCGCCATGGCCAGACCGGCGCCGGTGTTGCCCGAGGTGGGCTCGACGATGGTTCCGCCTTCTCTGAGCAGGCCCATCCGCTCGGCCCGGTCGATCATGGCGACCCCGATCCGGTCCTTGACCGAGCCGGCCGGGTTCAGAAAGTCGAGCTTGGCGGCCAGGTTGCCCGCCGGATGGAGCCGGGCCAACCTGACGATCGGCGTTCCACCGACCGCCGCCGCCGCATTCTCGTGGATCATGGGCACAGGGTAGACGGCCCGGCGCCCGCGGCGGCCGACCGCGCTCTCTTCCTGCGGCCGCCGGCCGGCGGCGGTCACAGCTGGGAGACCATGGCCTGGTAGTCATCGACCGGGCGGAGGCACACCCCCCGCTCGCAGACGTAGGCCCTGGTCTCCTCGGAGTGGAAGCGTCCGGCCAACAGGGGGACCGCTTCGGCGGAGGCGGCAACGGCGGCGGGGGCCGCGATAACGTTGGGGCGGTACTCCCCCGCCAGGCGCCAAGCCCACTCGACCGCGTCCGGGCCGGTGATAGCCGCCTCCTTGTAACCCATCCCGGCGGAGGCCAGGACCGCCAGCAGATGGCCGGCCGCGCCGGGGGCGGCCTCCACCAAGCGGGCGCCCGCCTTCATTATCTGTTCGCAACGGTCGTAGTAGGAGAAGTCACCGGTCAGGTGAGCTGTCAGCGCGTAGCATTCGGCCGCCAGCGACGCCCCCGAGGCGCTGGGATTGTCCTGCTGGTCGACCGGGCGCACCACCAACCCGGAAGCGTCGGCGGCTGCGAACACCACCCCCTGCGGCCCGCCGAAATGGGGTTCCAACAGGTCGACGAGGCCGCGCGCCGCTTCGAACCATTCCCCTTCTCCGGTGGCCTGGTACAGCTCGATCAACCCCAGGGCGTAAGCGGCGTGGTCGTCCAGGAAACCCGCCACCGGCGACAGGCCGTTGCTCCAGGTGCGCGCCAACCGCCCGTCGGGGCGGCGCATCTCGCCCAGTACGAACCGGGCGTTGGCGCGGGCCGCCGCCAGGTAGCGGGCCTCCCCGAGGGCCGCCCCCGCCGCCGCCAGGGCCCGCACCGCCAGGCCGTTCCAGGCCGTGACGATCTTGTGGTCCAAGCCCGGCCGGACCCTCCCCGCCCGGCGCTCCAGCAGCCGCAGCTCGACCCGCCCTACAGCGGCGGCGGCTTCGGTTTCCGACATGCCGAACCGCTCGGCTACCAGGTTCACCGGCAGGGCGGCATGCAGGACGTTGGCGCCCTCGAAGTTGCCGCCCGGAGTAACCCCGAAGTAGGCGGCCGCCGCCGGACCGTCCTCCGGCCCCGCCGCCTCGTGGAACTCCTCGTGGGTGAATACGTAGAACCTGCCCTCCGCCCCTTCGGAATCGGCGTCCTCGGCGGCGTAGAACCCGCCTTCGGGGTGGGCGAGGTCGCGCAGTATGTATTCGAGGGTCTCCGCCGCCACCCGGCGGTAGAGCGGATCGCCGGTCGCCTGCCAGGCCCGCAGGTAGAGCCTGGCCAGGTCGGAGTTGTCGTAGAGCATCTTCTCGAAATGGGGCACCAGCCAGATCCGGTCCACGGCGTAGCGGGCGAAACCGCCGCCCAGGTGGTCGCGGATCCCGCCCCTGGCCATGCGGAGGAGGGTGCCGGCTGACATGGCGGCGGCTTCGGGCGCCCACGGCTGGGCGGCGATGCGGGTCAGGAACTCCAGTACCGGCGCCTGCGGGAACTTGGGCGCCCCGCCGAACCCGCCGTGCTCGCGGTCGAACTGACGGACGAGGGTGCGGTAGGCCCGCTCCACCTGGCGGCGGCCGGGAACCTCCTCGGCCGCCGGCAGGGCCGCCCCGATCACCCGGGTCAGCTGCGCCGCCTGATCGAGCACATCCTCCCGCCGGTTCTCCCAGGCGTGGTGGATGGCCTCCAGAACCTGCCGGAAAGTGGGCATGCCGCGGCCTTCCGCGTTCGGGAAGTAGGTGCCGGCGAAGAAAGGCTCGCCCGCCGGCGTGAGGAACACGGTCATCGGCCAGCCGCCCCGCCCGCTCATGGCGTTGACCGCATCCATATATATGGAATCGACGTCGGGGCGCTCCTCCCGGTCGACCTTCACCGACACGAAACGCCGGTTGAGGAACCAGGCGGTTTCCTCGTCTTCGAAGGACTCCCGTTCCATCACGTGGCACCAGTGGCAGGTCGAGTAACCCACCGAGAGCATGATCGGACGGCCGGTGCGCCCCGCCTCGGCGAACGCCTCCTCCCCCCAGGGGTACCAGTCCACCGGGTTGCCCCGGTGCTGGATCAGGTAGGGGGAAAGACCGCGGAGGTCGAGGTCTCTCAGCAGAGGCATGACTGAGCAGATGTTCGGATCAGAACTTCCCGGATCGACCAAGCAATGATACGGCCATACGATGATAATCACGGAATGACAAAAAAATCCCCCCGGATCCCCCGCAAGGGTATTGACGATGTCGCACCGATGCTGTATCAATGGAAGAGCCGCAAGCACCTCCGGTCGGCAGGCGCCGCAGACCGAGACAGGGATCATCCTCCGAACGCGACCCGCCGGGGTACTGACCAACCGCGTCCGGAACCGAGGTGGAGGCGGTGGGGGCCGGGCCCGCGAAGCGGGGCGCGGGGGCGGTGTTTTTCGCGTTCTTGCCGGGGGGTCCGGAGTGAATAGGGCTTGACCAGTGGGTTCGGAAACCTGCCGGGAACCGCAGACGAACAAGCACCTGACCAACAGGATCAGAAACCTGCCGGGAACCGCAGACGAACAAGCACCTGACCAACAGGATCAGAAACCTGCCGGGAACCGCAGACGAACAAGCACCTGACCAACAGGATCAGAAACCTGCCGGGAACCGCAGACGAACAAGCACCTGACCAACAGGATCAGAAACCTGCCGGGAACCGCAGACGAACAAGCACCTGACCAACAGGATCAGAAACCTGCCGGGAACCGCAGACGAACAAGGGGTCTGACCAGTGGGTTCGGAGGATGCACGGATAGGCGGCGGCTTCGCCGTTCCGCCGGGGAGGACAGCGCCCCGCCGCCCCTGCTCATCGGGCAGACCATCCAATAGTTGCTTGCGCCGGGACGCCTTCCGGCTCCCCGTCCGCGCATGCTCCAATCCCGAAGCGGGCATCCGGCAAGCGGGCCCGCATGACCGGATTTGCCTCGATCGGATGATTTATCGGGAATAAAACCGTTGATGAAACGTTTCCAGGGGTAGATTGTCCGCAACGCGGCAACGGTGCGGATGACGTATCATTGCCCGCCGGCAGGGCCGGAGGGTACGCTGTGTCATCGGAGCGGCAAGGCGGGCGGCCAACGGGTGCGGTATCCTGCCGGAGCCCCGGCGCTCCGATCAGAGTGAGGACATCTAGGGAGCCGCCCGCGAGGCGGCCCGCAGCCCCAGGCGGGGCGGCGGCTGATCAAGATGGGAAGGGATTCGTATGGTGGTGGCCAACCGGACCTTGCGGAAGAAGACCGCTGTGCCTGCAGACGCCCGCACCAAACGCGAGCGGGAGCGCAACCGCAGCAAGCTCACGGACGAGCGGGGGAGGCTGACCACCGATCTGGTCAGCCAGTACCTGGCCGCCATCGGTGAATACGACCTGCTCAACGCCGAGAGGGAAGTAGAGCTGGCCCAGAAGATCGAAGCCGGCCACGAAGCCGCCGAACGCCTGGGCCAGGGCGACTTCAAGAACATCAAGGAGCGCATCTCCCTGGAGCGGAAGCGCAATCAGGGGCGGGAGGCCAAGGACACCTTCCTCACCGCCAACCTGCGCCTCGTGGTCTCCAACGCCCGCCGCTACGCCAACACCTCCGGCATCGATTTCCTCGACCTCATCCAGGAGGGCAACCTGGGGCTGATCCGGGCAGTGGAGAAGTTCGACTGGCGCAAGGGCTTCAAGTTCTCCACCTACGCCACCTGGTGGATACGCCAGGCCATCACCCGCGCCATCGCCGACAAGTCCCGCACCGTGCGCATCCCGGTGCACCTCCACGACACCCTGGCGGCGGTAAGGGCCGCCCAGGCCAACCTGAAGGCCGACAACGGCAAGGACCCCAAGCCGGCGGAGATAGCCGAGGAAGCGGGGGTAACCCTCGACAAGGTGGAGCTGGCGCTGAGCGTCTCGGACACGGCGTCTCTCGAAAAGCCGGTCGGGGAGGACGGCGCCCAGCTCGGGGACTTCATCGAGGACCAGGAGGCCGCCGACCCGGTGCGCCTCACCGAGGACATGGACGTGTCCGATTCCCTGTATCGGTCCATCAAGCGCCTGCCCTACCGGGAGGGGCGCATCCTGGCCCTGCGTTACGGGTTCACGGACGGCATCCCCCGCACCCTCGAAGAGATCGGGGACGAGTTCAAGCTGACCCGGGAACGCATCCGCCAGCTCGAAAAGCTTGCCCTCTGCCGGCTGCGGCACCCTTCGTTCGGCATCCGCGAGCAGGACCTGATCTGACCGGCAGTCCGCGCCTGCCGAGGCGCCGGCTCGTTGCGCTCTTGCACCATGGTTATCAACGTTGACGAAGCAGAGGCCAACTTCTCGAAGCTCTTGGACCGGGCAGCCGGCGGAGAGGAGTCGTGATCGGGCGGGCGGGCAAGCCGTTGGCCAAGCTCGTTCCCTTTCGGCCCAAGCGGACACCCCGCGTGCCGGGCAGGTTCGCGGGGCGGATATGGATGGCGGAGGACTTCGACGCCGCGCCCGAATGGTTGCCCGATGCTTTCGAGGGCAAAAGGGGAGCCTGCTCCTCGCCTGAGCCTCACCCGCCCTCGTAGACCGCGCCCTCCGAGAAGAAGGCGCCCCAGACGAACCAGAACTCGTTGCGGTGTACGGCCAACTGCAGGCGGGTTCCGGCCAGGGGGCCGCCTACCGCCTCGCCCAGAAGGGTCCACGTCGAAGCCGTTTCTGCGTCCCGGAACACTTCGCCTTCCTTGATGAAGGTGAGATCCCGTCCGTCCACCGTGCGCAGGTAGGCCACTCCTGTTCCGACCGGACGCCCTTCGCTCACCGCACGGGTGTCGAGGGCGTCGGCGGTGTCGCCGCCCCAGAACACGGCAACAGGAACGCCGCCCACGGTGTCGTTGACCGCCCCGGCCTGAGAGATGACAGGGAAGGGGTAGGCGGCGGCCGCCCCGCCCTCGGTCACCCCCACCACCCGCTCCAAGGCCGGGTAGCGGGGGTCTATCTCGCCGGTGTAGAAGCCGTAGGGGGCGGAGCGGGTCGAATAGCCCTCGTAGGGGTTGAAATCGTGGGGAGAAGGAGAATCCCGGCCGCCGGTAAGCACCGCCCCTTCGGGGTAGGAGGCGGAGAACTCCCCGAAGGAAACGATGGCGGTGGGCAGGGGGTTGAGCACCGCCCCGGCGGCGGCGCCTACGACGGCCTCGCCGGTAACCTGTTGCCACAAGGAAACGGTGTGGTCGTCCCACATCACCAGATCCGAATTGCGGAGCAGACCGGAGACGCCGAAACGGAGGGTCCGCCCCTCGACCCGCCGGTCGAAGGTCAGCGCAGTGTTGCACAAGGGGCAGTAGGTGACCGCAACCGGGATTCCCCCGATGCTGTCATTGACGATCTCGCGGCGGTGGAGAATGCCCAACGGGTAGAAGCGGGCCTCCTCTCCCAGCACGGCCAGAACGCCCGGCACCCGGTCCTCCAACCATTCGGAAGCCGTCGAAGCGGGTTGGAACACCGGATCATCGATAGGCTGGATGCCGTCCCTGGGGTCGATCATCTGCAAGCCCAGCAGGAGCTCCCCCAGGTCGATGGTGCGGCTGCTCCAATCGGTGGGCCACGGCTGGGTGGCCTGGCGGACCAGGGCATCCATCCCTTCTCTGGGATCATCCGGGGGGGCGCCGGCGGTGGAAGTATCCACCGCTGCCTCCCCGGTGGCCGCAGCGGCGGGTTCCGGTTCCGGGCGGGCCTCCCCGCCGACAGGGGCGCCCCCCGCCGGCCGGGAAGCCGAAGAAGCAACCGGGTCGGAATCCGCCCCCGCCGTTCCGCCGGACGCGTCAGGGACAGCCGGAGATGCGATGGTAATGGGAGGATCAGATGGCCGGGCGCCGGATCCGCAGGAGGCGGCCAGAACCGCCAACGCAACGAGCGCCGGGAACGAGCCGAACCTAGCCGGCCGGGTCATACTGAAAATAACAGCCGATGAGAGCATGCGCGGATAGGGGACCGGAAGGCGTCCCGGCGCAAGCAAACTATTGGATGGTCTGCCCGATGAGCATGAGGCGGCGGGGCGCTGCACTCGCCGGCGGAACGGCGAAGGCACCGCCTATCAGCGTATTCTCCGAACCCGCCGGCCAAACCCCCATCCACCCCCGGACCCTGCAAAAACCCAAACCCACCGGCCAAACCCCTATTCACCTCCGGACCCCCGGCAAGAACGCGAAAAACGCCGCCCCCGCGCCCCGCTTCGCGGGCCCGGCCCCCACCGCCACCACCTGAGATCCGGACGCGTTCGGTCAGTACCCCGGCGGGTCGCGTTCGAAAAGATGATCCCTGTCTCGGTCTGCGCCGGCGGCCGACCGGAGGTGCTTTCGGCTCTTCCATTAATACAGCATCGATGCGACATAGTCAATACCCTTGCGGGAGATCCGACGGGATTTTTTTTGTCATTCCGTTATTCTAAAACACCAACCCCAACCGGCGTTCGGCTTCGGGTGAGCCTCCTTCTCGGCAGGGTGAGGGTTGGGCGGGTGTGTGGATAGTGATGCGGTGCTGTGCGTTTCGTACAGGGCGGGCACTTTGCGGCGCCGCTGTCGGGCTGGGCTTCTCCCTGCGGTTGTGTATCGGGGCGCCTTCAGGAGCCGCTCCCGGCGGTTTGGGGGGTTGCCGGGGGGCCTGGTCGATGGCCCGGACGAAGAACGACGCCATCTGGGCTCGGGTTACGGGCTGGTCGGGGCAGTAGTTGAGGGGGCTGGTGGAACACCCTCGGGTTACCCCGGTTTGGTACATGCCCTCGATGGCTTGGACGACGGACGGGTCTGCGCCCTGGGCGTCTTGGAAGAGGCCTTCGGGTTCGTCGACGGCTTCGAGGTGGAGGAACGCGGCGATCATCATGATGGCCATATCCGCTCGGGTTACTACCCCGCCGGGGTTGAATACTCCCCCGGGGGCTTCGAACGCGTTGACCGAGATGACCCAGTCGGCGTAGGTGCGGTACCAGGCGTCGGCGCCCACGTCGGACAGCTGGGCGGTTTGGGGTGCTTGGATGGTCCAACGCTGGGAGACGGCCCGGTACAGGAACGCGGCCATCTGCCTTCGGGTGATGTCGGCCGAGGGGCAGAACAGGGTGGGGTCGGTGGCGCTGCATCCGAGGGTGATCTGCCATTGGGCGATGCGTTCGATGTTGGCCTGGTGGACGCTGCCGTCCTCGTCGCAGAACCGGCCCACACAAGCGGGGGCGGGCGGTGTTGCCGGCGGGGCTGGTTGAGCGGGCGGGGCGCACCCCCACCACCGCCGCCTCCGCCGCCTCCGCCGCCTCCTGCGGGTGGGGTGCGGGCGCGGGGGCCGGTGGGGGTGCTGCGGGGGCGGTGTTGGTGATGGTCAGGAAGGTGGGCGCGATGGTGAACCCGGCGGCGGTTGCGGTGATGTTGATGCGTTCTGCGGACTCGGCGGCGGTGTCGGTGTTGATACTGATAGTAAACCGGCTCATCGGATTTCAGGGGGCGCGCCGGACGGCAACCCTTGCATGCTGATGTACTTCCCATGGACGTGGTTGACAGTTGCGCAGTGAGCAACCGGATCTGCCTTACGAGGAACCGGCGCCCCGCGGAAGGCCGACCAACCGGATGGGGCAACGGGGGCCGGCGGCGTTCGCAAGGCGAGCGTCCGCGGTGAGCAGAGTACCGGACAGGGCTTCCGTCAAAGCCGCGTAGACGGCGTCATAGGCGGTGAGGTCGGTGCGAAGTTCAAGAATCCGAGGCAACAGAGGCCTGGCCGGAAACCGCAGGAACGGCAAAGCCGCGAGGTAATCCACCGCGGCGGCCAGACGCCGCTCCGTGAGCGCATGGTCAATCCAACGCTTCCGCAAGACGGCCGCCGTCTCGACATCCGCCAGGTCCGGGACGGCGACCGGCTCGACGCCGTCCAGAAGGCTGCGGGCGAGGCGGCCGTCCGGACCGTCGTCGCCCACCAGATTCGCCAGGATCGAGGCGTCGACGACGATCACTTGCGTCCGCGCGCCTGCTCCAGGTCGCTGACAGCCTGCGCCAGCCCGACCCGCCCGCCCTCATTGCTCTCGATACGGGCGACCAGCTCATCGAAGCCGACGGCTTCGGCCAGCCGGGTGAGCTCGGCGACCAGAAACTGCTGGAGGGAGCGCCCTCCCGCCTGCGCCCGTTCTACAAGCCTGCGGTGTACCTCGTCGGGCAGGTCTCTTACCAGTACGTTAGGCATGACTTGCATCATGATAGCACGAGGAAGCAACGCACAAAAGCGGAGCAACCACCTTCTGAATACCGGCAATCGGCGGACACGGGCTTCACCACCGCCGCCCGGGATCTCGCCTCCCCAGGAACCGTCCGGAGTCGGCGTAGTTGCCGAACACGCCGGACTCGAAGGCCGGCGACAGCTGACAGTCGGGATCGTCGATGCCGCGTCCGGCAAGAAGCCGTCTGCCGCTGCAGATCAAAAGATTCAGGGGGCGGCCAGGTAGTTGACGGCGGCCAGCTTGCCTTTGTCGAAGTCGAACACCCAGGTGGAGCCTTTTGCCAGGCGCGGGACGGCCGGGCCGCCCAGCAGAGTGCGCAGGGCGGCGGTGACGTTGGGGCGGTGGGAACAGAGCAACCTCGCCCCACCGGGCGGCGCCCCTATCAGGGCCTCGATCCTGTCCGGCCCGGCCTCCTCCCACAGATCCTCACTGATCTCGGGAACGAGACGGCGGGCTTCGGCCAGCGGCGCGACCGTCTCGCGGCATCGGGCGGCGCGGCTGGTGAGGATGGAGTCGATCGGGAACCCTTCGAGCCGGCCGACGATGGCCGCCGCCTGCCGCCGCCCCCGCTCGGAAAGCGGCCGCTTCGAGTCGTCGCCTTCCCATTCGGACCGCGACCCGGCTTTGGCGTGGCGGATCAGCAGGATGCGGTCGGCGGGGCTTCTCCACCCGTTCCTCATATCGGTCACCAGCCCCTGCTCGGTCTCGTAGGTCAGATGGCCGGCCAGATCCTCTTCGGAAACCCAGCGGATGCCGTCCACCTCGTCGCAGGCGGTGCGGGCGGCGCCTTCGGCCCTCATCGCCCAGTAGTGCACCTCCTTGCGGCGGATCTCCCCATTGGAGTAGCCGTTCTTCTGCTCCCCCTCCACCCGCCGGTATCTGCCGCCGTTCTCGGGCCGACCGTTCCGTTTGTAATAGGTGATCGTTCCCAGGTACCGGCCGATCACCGGACGGACCCCCGTCTCCTCGATGACCTCCCGCCGGGCGCATTCCACCAGGCTCTCCCCGGCATCGAGCTTGCCTTTGGGCAACGTCCAATCCCGATAGGTGGGGCGATGCACGAGAAGCACCTCGATCCCCTGCTTGCCGACTCTCCACACCACCCCGCCGGCGGCTTGTTCTACACGGAGATCGGTCATGGACGCGTGAAGGCCGTGAAGTTGGTCATCAGAATGCGGCCATGTTAGAGCGCGGCGGCCGATAAGCCTGCCTTTCGGGACCGCAGGGCGAACACCGGAGGAGAGCGGATCAGGAACCCCCGGCGCTGGTCAGCCGGAGGAGCTCCTCGACCGCCTCGGAGGGGGTGTCCACCATGGAGACCAGACCCGGATCAGCCGCCAGGTCGACGGTGAGCCGGCTCACCAGCTCCTCCCAGCGGCCCCGGAAGGCGATCACCGGACGGGCCGTGTCTCCGCGGCGGACGGCGAGCACCGCATCGTTCCAGACCACGGCCAGCTCGGTGAAGGTGCCGATGCTCCCCGGCCACACGACCGCGGCGCAAGCCATCTCCCACATGATGTGGATCCGTTCGGTGAGGCTCCCGGCGGGGATCTGCTCGGTCAGGAACCGGTTGCCGCCCACCCTGACGGGGAAGAGAGGCGGGGCGGTCACCCCCACCACCCGGCCGCCGGCCCCGGCCGCCCCGGCCGACACGGCTTCCATCAAACCGGCGTAACCGCCGTTGGTGACCCCGAATCCGGCCTCGGCCAGCAGGCGGCCCAGCTCCACCCCCTGCTCGTAGAGTCCGTCGCCGGGGACGGCCCTCGAGGAGCCGAAAACGGCCGCAATCCTGTCCTGCCTGCCCTGATCCATCGGAGCCGGAGCCTACACGCTGTACACGCTGTATATACGGTGCGGATGTGCGGTGCGGGCATCGGCAAGGATGCGGGGTCCGGTGTCAGGCCAGGGTCTCTTTCACCGCCGACACAACCCGCCGGGGGGTGATGACGGCGTGATGTTCTACCCCGAACTGCGGCCAGGGGGCGTCGAAGCCGGCCACCCTGACGATTGGGGCCTCCAAGGCGTAGAGGGCCTCCTCGGCCACCGCCGCCGCCACCTCGGCGGCCATTCCGGCGGTGCGGGGCGGTTCCTGGACCAGCACCAGCCGCCCCGTCCTGTACACCGACCCGATCACTGCTTCCCGGTCCCAGGGCTTCAGGGTGCGCAGGTCGATCACCTCGCAGTCCACTCCCTCGGCGGCCAGGCTTTCCGCCGCCGCCAGCGCCGTGCGCACCATACCCCCGTAGGTGACGATCGTCGCGTCCCCGCCCCTCCGACGCAGCCGCGCCCGGCCGATCGGCAAGGTGTAATAATCGGTGGGAACGTCTTCCCGCCCCGCCCGGTAGAGCACCTTCGGCTCGAGGAAAAGCACCGGATCGGGGTTCTCCACCGCGGCGGCCAGCAGCCCCTTGGCGTCTATGGGAGTGGAAGGGATCACCACCGTCAGGCCGGGAGTGTGGACGAAGTAGGCCTCCGGGCTGTCGCCGTGGAACTCGTGGGGGGCTATCCCGCCGCCGTTCGGCCAGCGCACCACCAACGGCAGGGTGACATTGCTGCGGGTGCGGAACCGGAACCGCGCCATGTGGCTGACGATCTGGTCGAAGGCGGGGTATACGAAACCGTCGAACTGGATCTCGGCCACCGGCCTCGCCCCGCCGATGGCCAGCCCCACCGCCGTACCGGCGATGCCGGTCTCGCACAGCGGGGTGTCGATGACCCGCTCGGCGCCGAACCGTTCCAGGAGACCCTCGGTGATGCGGAACACCCCGCCGGTCATCCCCACATCCTCCCCCAGCACCACCGCATCCGGATGGCGCTCCATCACCTCGAACAGGGCCGCGTTGATCGCCTCGGCCATGGTCCAATGCCCGGTGGGGCCGTCCGGCAGAATGTCGCGTCCGATCTCCCACAGCTCGTCCGCTTCCACAGCCGAAGGGGGGCCGCCCTCCCGCCGCAGCGCCGTCTCGTATTGGACGGCCAGATCCTTGGGCATCCGTTCGTAGACGTGGCGGACGGCCTCCTCGCGGGGCGGCTCCCGGCGGGCTTCGATCTCCGACAAGGCCTCGCTGAACGCCGCCGACTCCGTCTCCACCTGCTCGTCGATTTCATCCGACCACAGCCCCCGGCCTTCCAGAAAACGTTTGAACCGCTCAATCGGGTCCTTGGCGCGCCAGGCCTCCACCTCCTCCTCCGACCGGTAGAGGGTGGGGTCGTCGGCGGTGGCGTGGGGGCCGTAGCGGTAGGTAACCGCTTCGATCAGGGTGGGACCGCCCCCGCTGCGCGCCCGCTCGACCGCCTCGCGGGTTGCGGCGTACACCGCCAGCACATCCATCCCGTCCACCTGCACGCCGGGCATCCCGTAGGCGGCCGCCTTGCCGGCCAGGGAATCCGCCGCGGTCTGGCGGTCGACCGGCATGGAGATGGCCCAGCCGTTGTTGGAGCATATGAACACGGTGGGGGCCTTCCACACCCCGGCGAAGTTCATGGCCGAGTGGAAGTCGCTCTCGGAGGTGGCGCCGTCCCCGAAGTAGGCCACCGTGATCAGGTTCCGGCCGGCCAGCCGGGCGGCGTAGGCGTGCCCCACCGCATGGGGAAGCTGGGTGGCGATCGGGATGGTGTGGATGTTCATCCGGTATCGGTGGACGTCCCAATCCCGGTTGGGAAGCCCCCGGTAGTAGGAGAGCATCACCGCCGGAGGCATGCCCCGAGCCAGCTGGACGGCGTGCTCCCGGTAGCTGGGATAGATCCAGTCCTGCGGGCCGACGGCGTAGGCGGAGCCGATCTGGGCGGCTTCCTGGCCGGCGCCGGGCGGGAAGGTGCCCAGGCGGCCCTGGCGCTGCCAGCCGAGGGCGCGGCGGTCGAACCGGCGGCCTAGCGCCATCAGCCGGTACATCTCGACCAGGTCTTTGTCCTCCAGATCCGGCAGGTCACCGACCAGGCGCCCCCCGGCATCCAGTATCTGCAGCAACGGAACCTTCCTCTCCGACTCCCCCCGCCATTGTAAGACCTGACGGCCGGGCGCGCCCAACGCCACAGTCGGTCAACCCGACGCGTCCGGTCCCGTCCGAGCGTTGAAGACACCTGCCACGGGGAGGCTAGCCGACCCACCTGTCATCCTTCCCGAAACAGCTCCCTCAACCAGGCCACGAAATTCTTATACGTCTCTCCGGTCAAATCCAAGTCCTGACTATTTATAGCCGAATCAATCAGACCCGGCCTTTTTCTTGTGGAGACCCACGCATAAGTCTTGGCCTTTGTGATCTTGGCCGACGAAAACCTCCGATGTTCCTCGGATATACTATCGATATATCTCTGAGACTTAGGCCATATCGGATCACTATGTGGAATCAATTTGGCTATGAAGTCCTCAATTTCACCAGGCGTTTTGTTGTCGGGCATCATCCAGACACCAACTCTCGGTGTACCTTTTATTATCACACCTCTCGGATCAGGGTTATCGGGCAGATTTATTTCCGATGACAGATTTATCCCCGCTGATCTAATCTGGCAGGTTATACTATTCCATCGCTCTATTAGATCACTATTGGCATCTACCATTATGCCAACAGCCTTCGTGTCTTCTGCCTTTATAATGTTCTTTATATTCTTTATAAGGTTACCAATTCCTCTTGAAGGCCTGACACAAATCTCTGGCATAGGCTGATTGAGATTAATAATAGATTGTACTATTAACTTATCAATCTGGCCTTCAACCAATAGGGAGTTACCCATATCTTACCTAACCTCTGTGCCATGTTCGGTAGCTATTATCAAGTCATCCTCAGAATATTCCACTGCACTCAGAGGACCATATTTCCGTGTTAGACGTACCAAAACACCCTCCACATCCTGGTACTCCTGTGAGGCTTGAGCAAAGCTCTTGATACAATCGCCACTATGAGTCGTTGCTATGACCTGTACATTATTTTCGTGAGCTGCTTGTAATACCATACGCCAAAAATCCTTTAGTATGGAGTAATGGATTCCATTCTCAATTTCGTCAACTAACAAAAACCCTCCGCGACTGTTGGCCAAAGAAAGTGCCATAGCAAAAACACGTGCAGCACCATCACCTAAACTATTTAATGGAACTCGATGTTCATGACCCTTTAGCTTAACAACGGGTCGTCGGCCAACTCTAGGACCACGACCAACAGGCCGCCTTTGAAGGAATCCATTTTCACCTATCATTGTAACTCTATCTACATTAAGCCCTTCGATTATATTTAGAGATTGTACAGCCTTATCTTCATTGGGCTCCAATGCTATAGTGTCCCAAAGCTCAGCCAACTTAAAGCTAGTCAGCAACCCCGGACCTAAGGAACGACAATTAATCGGAGCGGGTACTTCTTGGATAACCCGCCTCAATTTCCGAACGTCATGTGACAAGGCCCATCTCAGGATATCCGAGCCACGGTAGGCAACATTGATAGCCTTGATCGCTTCCTCCGGAATGATATCAGAAGAATATTCCGATAGCTCCTCCTCATCCAGGTTTACTACTTTCATTACCAGTTGGTTTGAGTTGCAAGATGGGCCAATAGTTGCACTTATATTCGTGGTGATATCTCGACCGTGAAACAATGCAGTCCAATCAGTATCATACACTCTATTCCCTTCCTTATTAGATTCAAAACTATATTCTTCACGGGCATCCAAGACATCGGATATCACGGAAGGGCGGCCTCGAGAAGCATAAATGTGAACAGCTTCGAGCACGGTCGTTTTGCCGATGCCGTTTTTGCCCGCCAAAAGAGTCACACGTCCCAGGCGAGGCATCGTCAGATCTCCAATCCCTCGAAACCCTTTTATTGTAAGGTCAGGAAGAAGAAGTTCGTTCTCATCAGTCATGTTCCTGCTCCTCGTTCCCTTTTCTCAAGGCCGTCTCCTCCGACCGCAGACAAGACAAGTATAACCTCCCGGCCAGCAACCGCGCCTTCGTGTGGATCCAACTATATCGGTTTCGCCGGGCAAAGCTGGCTGAGCCGCCAATGCGCGGTCGGCGCGCAGGGAAGCGCTTTCTCACAGGCAGGGCGTTGGTAACCTGAGAGGGTGCTTCGCATCCGGTCTGATATCCAGCCCTTGGCTCCGTACATTCCCGGGCCGGGCGTCGAGGAGGTGGCGGCCCTCTACGGGGTCCGGGACGCCGCCAAGCTGAGTTCCAACGAGGCGCCTCAGCCTCCGTTCCCGGAGGTGCAGGAGGCCATCGCCGCCGCCGCAACCGGCGTCAACCGGTATCCCGACCTCAGGTACACGAAGCTGACCGAGGCGATGTCGGAAGCGCTGGACATCCCGGGCGGATGCTTCTGGTTCGGCGCCGGCAGCTCGGCCCTGCTCACGAACACCGCCCTCGCCCTGGGCGGGCCGGGGCGCAGCTTCGTCTATCCGCGGCCGTCCTTCGTGATGTACCGGGTCAACACCGCGCTGGCCGGGGCGGAAGGCATCGAGGTCCCCCTCGACCGCAGCCATGCCGTGGACCTCGAAGCGATGGCCGCCGCCGTCCGGCCCGACACCACCCTGGTCTACCTATGCAATCCCAACAACCCCACCGGGGCATACCGGCGGCAGGCCGACATCCGCAGGTTCGCGGAGCAGGCCCCCGAGGACGTACTGGTGCTGATCGACGAGGCCTACATCGAGTATGTAGAGGAGGAACGCCGCTCGGAGGCCGTTTCCATGGCCCTCGAACGGCCCAACGTCACGGTAGCCCGCACCTTCTCGAAGATCTACGGGCTGGCCGGCCTCCGCATCGGCTACATGATCGGCCAACCGGACACCATCATGTCGCTGCGCAAGTCGGAGACCCCGTTCACGGTCAACTCCGCCGCCCAGGCCGCCGCCCTCGCCGCCCTGGGCCTCCCGAAGCGGGTGGCGGAGCGGCGCGAGGCCAACCGGAGGGGCGTCGAACGACTCCAATCCGCCTTCCGGGAAAGGGGCATCGAGCACGTCCCCACCCAGACCAACTTCATCTGGTTCCGCCTGGGCCCCGAGACCCCCGGCATCATCCAGGGCCTCCTCGAGCGGGGAACCATCATCAGGGTGACGCTGGGCGAATGGACCCGGGTAACGGTGGGCGCCCCCGAAGAGAACGAAAAATTCCTCGCCGATCTGGACCGCGTGCTGGCCGAAAGCTGAAACCCCCTGCCGCCGGGGGTCGCCCTTATCATCGAGCGTATATCTTGATCCTGTATATCCTGGCTGACGACCGGCGGGCGGGCCGCTCCAAGCCTCCGCCCCGGAACCGAGCCCGCCTGGAAGGGAACCGCCATATGAAAACCTTGGTCAACGGCCTGTCTACCGCAGTAAGGAAACAGCCCTGGCTGGTCATCGCCCTCATCACGGCGGCCTCGCTCGTGTTCGGCTGGCTGGCGCAGGGGTTCACCCCGCAGGAGGACAACAACGAGTCATTCGCCCCGGACGCCCCCGCACTGGCGGCCGCGGGGCGGATCTCGGATATGTTCGGCGAGGATTCAACCGCCACCGTCATGCAGGTGATCGTCACCGCCGAGGAAGGCAATGTCTTCACCCTGGACGGACTGGCGGCCGTCGACGCGGTAACAGAAGCGATAACGGCGGGACCCCTGGCAGACCGGCTGGTGCAGGAAGGGCCGAACCCCGTGGTCGGCTACCTGGCGCCGGTGCAGACTGCGCTGGGCGGGGGCGAACCGCGGCCCGCCTCCGACGAGGAGCTGCGCCGGCTCTTCCGCCGGGAGCTGGAGGCCCTGCCCCCCGGCCCCGCCGGGTTCGTCCAGGGGTCGCTGCCCGCCGACGCTGACCTCGACGCGCCTGCGGCCGACAAGGGCCTGGTGATCGCCTTCATCCGCGGCGCCGACGCGGACAGCGCCGAGTACAACCGTTTCGTGGACCTGAGCAGCGAAGCCGCCGGCCTGATCCGGGCCGCCCCCCTGCCGCAGGGTTTCACCGCCGAGCCCTTCTCCTTCGAGCTGCTCTTTTCCAACAACGAGGAGTTCCAGGCCGAGATCGGCAGGTTGTTCGGCACGGCCGGCCTGATCATCGCCCTGGTGCTGGCCCTCGTATTCCTGATCCGCCCCCGGCGGAGAAGCGGGCGGGCCGTGATGCTGACCGGCATCCTGGCGGCGGCGGCCGCGATCGTCGCGGTGATGCTCCCCACCCTCGCCCTCGTCCTGGACAGCGTCTTCCCGGACGCGATGAAGGACTGGAACAGCTCCGCGCTCTTCCCCGCGGCCGGCGCCCTGCTGCTGGTCCTGTTCCTGGTCTGGACCATCATCGACCGGGGCCTGCGGCGCACCACCGCCGACACCGTCCTTACCCTGATCACCATCCTCCTCTCGATCACCTGGATGAACGGCGTCGGCTACCTGCTCTTCCGGGATATGAGCCCGATGGCCCAGATACTGCCGATCCTGCTGATAGGGCTGGGGGTGGACTACTCGATCCACGTCACCTCCCGCTACCGGGAGGAGCTCTCCGGCGGCGCCGGGGTGGACGACTCGGTGCGGCGGGCGATCCGCACGGTGGGCGTGGCGCTCGTGCTGGCCACCATCACCACCGCGGTCGGCTTCCTCACCAACGTGTTCAACGACATCCCGGCCCTGCGCGAGTTCGGGGTGCTGGCCGCCGTCGGCATCGCCGTGTCCTTCCTGCTCATGGTCACCTTCATTCCGGCGGTGCGCACCCTTCTCGACCGGAGGGGCGTGCGCCGGGGCACGGTCGAGCCCGAACGGCTCGGCGCCGGCGACAGCCGGGCCCTCGGCTCGATCATCGGCAGCACCTCGGCCATCGCCAAGCGGGCGGCGGGGGCGGCCGCCGTCGTCGCGATCGTCCTGGGAGGCCTGGGCGCGTGGGGCGGGTCGCAGCTCGATACCAAGTTCTCCTTCCTGGACTTCATCCCCGTCACCTCGCCGCTGCGCACCACCTTCGAGACGCTGATCCAGGACTTCGGCGGCGGCTTCGGCGAAAACACCCAGGTGCTGATCGAAGGCGATGTGGCCGGTGCCGGGGCCTGGAACGCCATGGTGACTTCCAACGACCGGGTGGCCGACACCCCCAATGTGCTCACGCCGGGCGGGGAACCGTCCGGGACCTCGCCGGTGTCGGCGATAGAGCAACTGACCGCCCCCGGGTCGCCCATTTTCTCCCCGGAGGTGGAGCAGGCCCTCCTGGCGGCCGGCGCCGACCCGGCCACCCTGCTCGCCCCCGGCGGCGCCGACATGGGCGCCCTGTACGACGCGGCCTGGGAAGCCGACCCCGGTCTGATGGGCCAGGTCCTCCACCGGAACGGCGGGGGGTACGACGCGGCCCTGTTCGACTACACCACCCAGGCGGGCGAAACGGACGCCGGGCGGCTCCGGCTGGACCTGATCGACGACTTCCGGCCGGTCTCCGAGGCCGGGCTCTCGGCCGTGGCGACCTCGGAGGAGATCATCCAGGACGTGATCGTCAACACCCTGCGCAACTCGCAGGTCTCCTCGCTGATCCTGACCCTCGCCGCGGCGCTGGTGCTGCTGGTGGCAAACTTCTGGTACGAAGCCCGCCGCCCGATGCTGGGGGTGATCACCACCCTCCCGGTGGTGCTGGTCGTGCTGTGGTCCTTCGGGCTGATGGCCGCCTTCGGCATCCCCTTCGGACCGGTAACCGCCACCATCTCGGCCTTGGCGATCGGGATCGGCATCCCCTACATGATCCACATCGCCCACCGGTTCCTGGAGGACCGGAGCAGGCGGCCCAGCCTGGAGGCGGCGATCGAATCCACCCTTACCCACACCGGCGGCGCCCTGGCCGGATCGGCGCTCACCACGGTGGCCGGGTTCGGCGTGTTGACGATCTCGACCACCATCCCGTTCCGGCAGTTCGGGTTTGTAACCGCCTACACGATCCTGCTGGCGATGCTCACCGCGGTGCTGGTGCTCCCTTCGCTGCTGATGCTCTGGGCGAGGTGGCACCGCCGGAGGGAGGCCGGGGCGGAGGCGGCCGGCTGACGGGGGCGCTTGCGCGAAATTATCGGGGCGCGACGCCCGTCGGATTCAATTCGAGGCCCCCGCGTTGATGGGCGATCGGGGTCAATCGTCCAGCCAGTGCTGGGCCTGGTCCAGCAGCCACATGCTCACACCGTGGGCGCATTCCAGGACGTCGCAGGTGCGCAGCTCCCGCAGGAACATCGACCGCAGCGACAGGTCGAGGCGGCCCACCAGGGAGAGGCTGCGGGCGGCCGCGTCAGTGACCGACAGGTAGGTGTCGGTGGCGGAGACCTCCACCGGCAGGGTGGTGCCCGACACCCCCGCCAGCTCGGTGGCCAGGATCAGCAGATCGGGCGGACGGGGAAGGGGCGGCAGGGCCCATTTGAAGAACAACGGCAGCTGGAGCTGTATCTCCTGGCTATCGTCGAAATCCAGGTGCTCCGCCACCAGGTCCTCGAAACCCAGGATCACCCTGGGATCCACCTCCAGCACCATCAGCATCTCCAGCGGACCCTCGCAGGCCTCCTCGGGATGGAGGTCCACCTCCCAGGCCTGGCCCAAGGAGTACGACTCGATGAAATGGCGCTCGGCGTGGACGTGGAAGCCGTGCTCCACGGCGTGGGCCTTCATGTCGGTGATGAATCCGGCCAGATCTACTGACATACCTGCCCCAGGTTATCCAGGAACGGCGGTTACACCGTTCGCAGCGGACGGAGAGAGGCGCAGCCCCGCTCTCACGGACGCACCTCATAATAGAAGTGGACGGGATCGTCCTCCATCTCCATCCTGCGCAGGGAGGCGAATCCGGCCTCCTCGGCCAGGCGCCCGGCCGCGGCGGGGGTGAAGCCCAGCGAGCCGAGGCCCGCCCCGCCCTCCGCCGATGTACCGGACGAAAGACAGGCCGCCAGGCTGAAACCGTACTGCATGGCCAGCACCGGGTTCTTGCGGTTCTCCTCGTACTCCTCCGAGCACTTCATGTCCTTGATGAGCCAGACGCCGTCCGGCTTCACCGCCCGCCGGATGGCCGCCGCCACCCGATCGGGAAACGGCATGTCGTGCAGGCAGTCCATCGTGAGGATCAGGTCGTAACGGGCGTCGGCGGGCAGGTCCTCTCCGAACGCCCGGACAACCGAGGCGTTGGGCAGGCCGTCCAGCCGGCGCCGGGCGCGGGCCGCCGCCGGGGGGGAGGGCTCGTAACCGACCACCGCGCTGGCGGGAAACCGCCTGGCCAGGGTCTCCACTGCGATGGCGCCCCCGCATCCCACATCCGCCGCCGCCGCGCCCTCCTCCAGCCGCTCGACCACCCCGTCGAGGCGGGCCAGCACCGTATCCACCAGGTAATCGCCCAGCGAGGCCAGATGCATACGGTCGATCTCGCGGGCCATCCGGTCGCCCATCTCGCCGTAGGGTATGCCGAGGCCGGTGCGGAAGGACTCGACGATGCCGTCCAGCCGGTCGGGGGGGAAACCGCCGCTGAACACCCCCGCCGCATATACCAGGGAAGAGGTGTCGACCAGCACCTGCTCCCCTTCCGGTTCCAGCGAGTAGACCCCCTCGGAGGTGCGGGAAACCAGTCCGGCGGCGGCCTGGCAGAGCAGCCATTCCCGCAGCCACCGCTCGTCCAGCCCGGTGCGTTCCGCCAAGGCCGCGGGCGTGAAAGGTTCTCCTCCGGCCATGGCCTGGTAGAGGCCGAGGCGGTCGCCCAGATAGACGGCCAGGCTCACCACCTCGCCTTCCTTGTATTTCCATACCCTGAAGGCGTATTCCTTGACGAGCTCGGGATCGGCGGGCCGCACGGGGATACCATAGGAGAAGATCACCCCTTTGCCATAACGGGGAAGCCGGGCCGCCGCAGGCAGGCGGGCGGTACTCCCAACCCGCAGGCGCCCGGCGGTCAACCGGGTTCCCTCCTATATCACAGGAAAGCGGCCGCGCCGTCCCGGGCGCGGGCGGGCCGCCGCACACCCAGGGTGCGCACGGCGGCCCGTTGCCCCGCCCCGCCGACGCCTACCGGCTGTAGCCCGACCCCCGGGAGGATTCGACCGGCAGCCGGGCGGTGAGGTGATCCAGGACGAAGGCGAAGTCCTGGTAGGAAGCCAGATCGCCCAGCTGACTTCCCAGCGGACGCAGCCGATCGCTCAAAGCCCTCAGCTCGCTTCCCACCCGCCCTTCGTCGGCGTAGATGTAGGGAAGGCTGCTGTAGCGGTCGGAAGCCAGGGCGACCACCGCCCCGAACTGCAGCAGGGCGTCCGACTCGTACATCTCCGCATCCAGTCCGGACACCAGGTCGGCGGTCTGCTGGATGCTCCTGCCCTCCATGGGCGTTACCCATCTCAGGGCTACATCACCCAGCCGGCTGACGGCGCCGGCCTGCTGCCGCCGGGCGTCCTCCGCCAGCTCCAGCTCGTAGAAAACGGTGGTGGCCGCCCCCACGGGTATCTCGGCGAACTCCTTGCGGTCCTGCGTGAAGGACTCGTCGGAGGTGATCCGGTTCTCGTAGCCGATCATCCGCCAGGACTCCACCACCCGGTCGTCCCAGGTCACCTGCGCCCTGGTCTGGTCGGCGAAGGGGATCGACAGGGCCAGCCAGCTGCTGCGGCTGAAAGTGGCCCGGGCCGCCGCCGTATCGTTCAGGTACCGGTACCAGCCGTTCCCGTACTGGGCGAGCTGCTCCAACAGCACGTCGTTGTAGTTGCTGATCCCCACCCCGATCGTGATCATGCGCAGCGGGTTGCGGGCGTCCGGGTCGTAGGCTGTTTCCAGAATGGCGAACGGGTCGGTTGCGTCCACGTTGGCCGCCCCGTCGGACATCAGGATGACGTAGTTGTGGGCGTCCGGGCGGTCGCGCCTGGCGCGGTCGGCCAGCCGCACCCCCAGGTTCAGGCCCGCCTGCACGTTGGTGCTGGCGTGCGGCGCCAACCGGCTGATCGACCACTGCACATCCCCGTCATCGGGAATGCGGTGCTCCACCGTGTACTGGTCTATGACATCGTCGGTGAAGTGGACGACTGCGATGCGGTCCTGGGGGCGGAGGCTGCGCCTGACGGACTCGGCGGCCTCCCGGGCGATGTCCACCCGGTTGCCTTCGCTCATGGAACCGGAGGCGTCCAGCACGAGGGTGACGTTGAGCGGACGGTTGTCCACCAGCTCGGGCGCCCGGAACCCGATGCGGACCAGATGCTTGCCGTCGTCCAGGGGATGCCTGACCACGTTCGTGGAGACGGCGAAGACATCGGCGCGGGCCGGGTAGTCGTAGCCGTAGTCGAAGGCGTTGATCCATTCTTCGGCCCGCACCGAGTCGGGGTCCACCTCGTAGCCGGACCTGGCCCAGTTGAGAGCCAGCTGGAACGAGGTGCGGTCGGTGTCGAGGCTGAAAGTGGAGACGTTGTCCACTGCGGTCGACGTGAAACCCGACTGCCTGTAATCCTGGAAGGTGGTGGCCGACGGGGGCGGAAGGGGAGGCGGGGCCGGCTCGGTCAATGCCTCTGACGCAGAAGCCATTGCCGCCTCTTCCAGGGCCGCCGCGTCGACGGTGTACGCCGATTGCCCGCCCACCGACCGGGTCGTTGTAGGGGCTGCTGTATATGCCCCGGCGTAGGCCGTAGTCGCGGTTGCCGCGCCTGATACCGTGTAGGTCGCAGCCGGGGCTGCTGCGGCTGCAGTCCCGGCGTAGGTCGTTGCAGGGTCGCGAGATTCCTGCGGCGCTCTCTCCCCTTGCTCCAGGCAGGCGGCGCCGAACACCAGCAGGAACCCCAGGGCTACGGGGCCGAGCATCCGCCTTCCAGCCCGCCGGCCCGCCCGGGATGAGGGCTTGTCGGTTCTCTTCGCGTACATCTTTTTCTCCTCCCCTCGGGTGCATGTAGAACGGACTTGCCGTCTTCGTTGCGAGCGGCCCCGGCGGACCGCTCATACCTCGTAGACGTTCGAGAGTGCGGGTACGGTTCCCGGGTTTTGGTCGAGAGCGGCCCGGCGGCGGACACCGGGACGGGCAAGACGGACGGGGACCGCCCGGAAACAGCGCCGCAGGCGGGCGTGCGGCCGGGGGCCGGTCAGTTCAGCCGCGGGTCGGGGGGATAGGTGGCGAACCAGGCGTAGCGCCCGCCGGCCCTGGTGAGGACCTCCTCCCACAGCCGTTCGGGATGGGGGGTGAACACGTCGTCGGTGCGGGCTTCGACCACGAACCAGCCGAGGTCGGAGTCCAGCTCGGACTCGAGCTGCCCCGGCCCCCACCCGCTGTACCCGGCGAAGATACGCGCCTCGAGCCCGTTGTCGGGGCCGGGCTCGTCCTCGAGGTCAACTGCTCTGACGCCCAAGACCTCCGGCCAGCCCTGCAGAGGCGTGGAACCGCCCCCTCTGGCCAGGCCGATCCCCCCTCCGTCGCCCACCGGACCGCCCATGAAAACCACCCTGGGGTTGGCCGCCGCCGACCACCACCCCGGCATGAGATCCAATAGATCCGCCCTGGTAGGCCGGTTGAGCACCAACCCCACCGCCCCCTCAGGAGTGTGTTCCATCATGAACACCACCGCCCGGGAAAAGTTCGGATCGGCCATCCCCGGCATCGCCACCAGCAGCCTCCCCGCCAGCGACCGGAACCCCTCCTCATTCATCATCCGCCCCCAGCCGGCCGCCCCACCGCCGCTCGAGGCCTCACCCGAACTTCCATGACCCCATCTTGCCACACCAGGCGGCTCTCCCGCCATGTTGCCACGTATCACCGATCTCGTGCTACGATAGTCAACGGGAGAGGGCTGGGCTCCGTTGCGGTTTGACCGCTTAGTGGACTACGACTTGCGTAGTTGCAAGTTCCCTAGCCCTCTCTAACTTGACAGCATATTGCACAACGACTAGGATATCTCTCAAGGAGGCAGCAATAGATCGCGGCGCAAGCAAAAGGAGGAAAGAAATGGGTCTCATCACAAGGAAACTGGACTCCGGAGGCCTACAGCACGAATACTGGACATGGCAAACTCACAAGAAGGACGGTGACCGTGTTGACGGGTGGGGGCCATCCGGCCTGCCCCCCTGCCCCATCTGCTATCCACTCGAACGGCAGATCAAATGAGGAGGAGGAGGAGGAGGCCACACCGGTGACATGTCACCCGTAGCGGTGAAAGCCCAGGTAAACGGGTTTGTCACACCCAGATGCCATACTGTTGCTACAAGATTCAAGCGCTCTGACTTCAGGCGCGAAGGAAGGAAGTAAATGCCAGAACTCACATTCCAAAAGCTCCGAGACGCCGTCGGCGGGGAAGCGGTGGCCCTCAGGTCAAGGACCACCCTCCAGCCGGCCGGCGGCCCGGGCGACAAGGTGTTCCCGCCCACCTACGCCGTCGCCGTCACCAGCGGCCACAAGTACGCCACCGAGGAGCGTCAGCTCGGCGACAAGGTGTCCGAGGTCGTGCTCTTGGACTCGGTGGCCTCGCAGGCCAACCGGGCGGAGCTCGCCTTGCTGGAGGGCTGGGAGACGGGAGACCTCAGGTTCCCGGTGCCCTTCGTGGATTTCACGATCGACGACGAGGTGGCAGACATCGGCAAGCTGACCGTCTTGGAGGCACCCCATCGGCTCGCTGACGCCATCTTCCGGGACAGCCTGCTCGACGACACCCTCTTCCGCCTGTCCGACATCGGGCGGGCGATAACCGACGCCCAGCCGCGCAACGCCGCCGCCCTCTTCCGCTATTCCCCCACCGGCCTGCTGTTCGGGATGTGGGACTCCACCGGCCCCAAGGGCGGGCTCGGCTCGAAGTTCCAGCGCGCCTACGTGTCCGAGATTGTGGGGATGGACGCCAAAGTCGGCAGGAAGGTGGGGAGCCGGCTCGACCCGCTCCAGATCGAACGGGAGGCGGCGGAGCGCAAGATCTACGCTCACAACGACCCCGACCAGGTATGGACTCTCAATGCTTCGGAGGCTGCTGCCAAAAAGGGCAAGCCAGAGGTAAAAGGAGACGGCAGACCGTCAGAGATCAATCACGGGAACGTAGCGCCCTCCATCGACGCCCAGGCAGGCGGGGTGACCATCTCCCAGGCCGTCCAGACCACAGTGATCTCGCTGGCGGCCCTGCGCCGCCTGCGGTTCGCCGGCCATGACCGGACTGCTGAAACCGCAGCCCGCACCGCGGTGGCAGCGCTCGGCGTCGCGTCGATCGCCTACCAGCACGAGGCGGACCACGACCTTCGGTCCAGGTGCCTGCTCATCCCCGACCACCCTCCCCGCATCGAGCTGGTGGGGCGGGACGGGTCGCCCGCCGAGATGGTAGAGATAGACAAGCCGGTCGCCAAGACCCTGCTCGACCAGGCCGCCGCCTACGCCGCGGAGCAGGGAATCGGGTGGGAGACGGCAGAGATAGGCCTCACGCCAGCCCCGAAATTGATCGAGCTGATCAAGCGCAGCCGCGCGGTGTCGGCCGCCCAGCAACCGGCGGAGTAAAACGATGCTGTCCATCGAGGTGAACTTCCTGACCGGGCGTTACGTGGCCACGGCCCACTACGACCGCGCCCGGTCCGAGTGGCCGCCCCATCCGGCGCGGCTGTTCTCGGCCATGGTCGCGGCCTGGGCCGATTCCGACCAACCGGACCCGGCGGAACGGGCCGCTTTGGAGTGGCTGGAAAAACAGGCGGCGCCTTCGATCCACGCTCCGGACGCCGCCCCGCGCTCCTCGGCGACCCACTTCGTCCCGGTTAACGACGCCGGGGTCGTCTCGCCGGCCTCGTACAAGAAACGGGCGGACAAGATCGACGAACTCTTTGTCCAGATCCGTGAGGCTCGCGCCGAAGGGGCGGCCAGAAGGCTGCGCAGCCTCGAAACACAGTTGAGAAAGCAGCGGGACGTGTCGGCCATGGTTTCATCGGTGGGTAAAACCAAGGTCAACTCGGCTGTCAACCTCATGCCGCCGGGATGGGTCACAGTTGCCGGCCATGTCCGAACCGGCCAAGCCCTCGAGTACCCGTCGGTAACGCCGACCGAGCCGCGTGTCACCTATACATGGAAGGTCGCCCCAGACGACGACACGACCAATGCCATCGACGGCCTATGCGCCCGGCTCACACGTCTGGGACACTCATCCTCCCTGGTGTCCTGCCGGGTAACCCCCGACCACCCGGCGCCCAACCATATACCCGGCGACGGCGCCGCGGTTCTGCGGTCCATCAGGTCGGGGCAGCTCGCCGCCCTGGAGCGGGAGTACCGCAAACACCGAGCGAGCAAACCGCGAACCCTGCCGTTCACCTCCATCCGATATCGGAAAGCCGGACCGGAGGAAGCCGAAGAAGCGGCCCTCAAACCGGACACCTCCGGCGAGTGGCTGGTGCTGGCTTTCTTGCCCGGTTCGCGAAAGTTTCCTTCCACGATGACGGTCGCAGCGGCAAAGGCTCTCCGGGACGCGGTTTTTCATTACGCGGCCGATCCGATGCCGGAAGGCCTGTCGGGGCACCGCCGGGAAGGACGGCCCTCGACCGCCCCGCACGCGGCCTTCCTTCCCCTGCCATGGGTGGAGCATGAACACGCGGACGGACGTCTGATGGGGGCGGCCGTCTCCATGCCCGACAGCCTCGACGCAGAGTCGCGGCGGGCGGTGCTCCGAGCAATCGGTGTATGGGAGGCAACTCAGGAACCGTTGATCCTCACGCTGGGCAGGCGGGGAGTCATCAAAATGGAACGGATCGTCGGTCCCAGCCCTCTTGTAACACTGAGGCCGGGCATATGGAGCCGCAGGTCACATCGATGGACATCCGTTGTTCCGATCGCGTTGCCGGCCCATCCGGGCGCTATGGGCACCGGAACCCCCGCCGCCCGGGCGAAGGCATGGGCCCGGGCCGAGCAGGCGGTGGCCGACTCGTGCCGCCACATCGGGTTGCCGGAACCCGCCGATGTCGTGATCTCCCTGGCACCCCTGATCACCGGCGCCAGACCCGCCGCCTCCTTTCCGGCTTTCCGGCAAGGTGGAAGGCAAGGCCGCCCGATCGCCCGCCGCCTGGTCCACGCCTCGGTTCTCTTCGACCGGCCGGTCGCCGGTCCTATGATGCTCGGAGCAGGCCGCTACCTCGGCCTGGGGCTCATGCGGCCCATAAGGGATAGGGAGGCGGCAGATGCCTGACCTGACCGTTGCCGATTACCCGGCCTACTTCCACGGCGTCCACGGTTGGGAACCGTTCCCATGGCAGGTGCGGCTGACCGAGCAGGTTCTCGAGACAGGCAGATGGCCTAGGGCGATCGACCTGCCGACCGGCAGCGGCAAGACGGCCGCCCTCGACACCGCCGTGTTCTCTCTGGCCGCCCGCCCCGATGCCTTCCCCCGAAGGGTGGTGTTCGTGATCGACCGCCGCATCATCGTCGACCAGGTGTACAAACAGGCCGAACGGATCAGGGACCGCTTGACAGAGGCCGAAAGCGGGATCCTCTATGAAATCCGAACCCGCCTGGCAGACATATCAGGAAACGCCGAGCCCCTCGGTATAGCCGCGCTGAAGGGCGGAGTGCCCATCGACAACGAATGGGCCCGCCGGCCAGACCAGCCCTGGGTCATGGTGTCCACCGTCGACCAGTTCGGTTCGCGCCTGCTGTTCCGCGGTTACGGGGTGAGTCCGGGTATGCGCCCCATCCACGCCGGGCTGGCGGGCAATGACTGCCTGGTGATCCTCGACGAGGTCCACCTCAGCCGCCCGTTCGCCGCAACTCTCGAAGCGGTAAGCCGACTGGACAACGGCCCGCTCCCCCGCCGTTTCCAGGTGGTGGAGATGTCGGCTACGCCCGGCACCGATGCAGAACCCTTCAAGCTGATCGAATCGGATCTGGAAAGCTCTGCGATTCTGCACAAGCGCGTCACCGCCGCCAAGCAGAGCACGCTCATGAAGGTTGCCGGAAGGTCGGCCGAGCAAGCCCTGCCGAAGGCCGTGCTGAAAATAATGAAGAAGGAGCTTCCTCCCCACGCACAAAGCGTCGGGGTGATCGTGAACCGGGTGCGCACCGCCCGCGAGACGCACCGGACCCTGCGGGAAGCCGGCTACCGCACACACCTGCTGACCGGACGTATGCGGCCCCTCGACCGGGTTCGAGTTCTAGAGGGGATATCCGGCGCCGTGGACCCGGACCGCACCGCCGACGATTACGAGCTGACCGTAGTGGTCGCCACCCAGGCGATTGAGGTTGGCGCCGACTTCAGCTTTGACGCGCTGATCACGGAGTGCGCTCCCGTCGACAGCCTCAAGCAGAGATTCGGGCGGCTCGACCGGCGGGGCAGCTACCCGGACCGCACCGGCGAAACCGCCAGGGCCTGGATCCTCGGTGTGCAGACCGACATCAAGTCGAAGAAACCCGACCCCGTATACGGAGAAGCCCTCAAAGAAACCTGGAAGGAGCTCGAGAAACGCTTCGGGGACGGCATTTTCGACGTAGGTACGTTGTCACCCGACCTGGATGACTTTCCGGAGAATGCATCCGCGCCGCACCGTGAAGCACCCCTGCTCTTGGACACATACATGGAAGCATGGACCCAAACCCGCCCCGAACCTATCGTCCAGCCTCCTCTGGACGGCTTCCTCCACGGCCTCGGCCAAACCAACAACACCGACATCTCCGTCGTCTGGCGCCACGACCGATCCCACGAGGTGCTGAAGCTGGTGCCTCCCCGCCCCGCCGAATACCTGCAGGTGCCCATCTCAGCCGCCAGGGCATGGCTGACCCGTACCGAAGATGAATCGGTCAGGGGCAAACAGGCAGAGGTTCCGGTGACCGATGTGGACAGTGAAACCGAACCACGGCCTCGCTCCACGGAAACCCGAAGCGAAGAAGTCCAGCGGTGGCGAGGGTTCGACGACGAACCTAAAAAGATCACCAACACAGCAGATCTCCGACCCGGCGATGTCATCCTCGTCGACCCTGACATGGGAGGGTTGACAGGCTTTACCTGGGACCCGACTTCTACCGATGCGGTGAACGATCTGGGCGACGAGGCGCAGTACCGAGGTCGGCGGCGCCACACCTTGCGCCTCGACCAGCGCATCTACCCGGACGCTTCCGGTCTCGTCGCGGGCGAGGAAGCCGATGACACCACCCGTGAGCGCGTACAAGGTTGGATCGCTGAAACGATCGCCGGATCGGACAACGGCGGATGGATGGTCAAAGCGTGCAAGCGACTCGACGGGGGATTCATCTTGCATGAAAGTGAGGAATACCCGATCATCGTCGAACAGGCGGTGGACAGCTCAACCCTGGACGGCGCGGACGGTTCGGTTTCCTTCACAGGTACGGGCACCAAGCTCCGCGACCACCTCGACGGAGTAGGAACCCTAGCCGCGGCCTTTGCCCAAAGACTCGGCCTGCCCTTAGAGATACAAAACGATCTACGGCTTGCCGGAAGGCTCCACGACCTCGGCAAAGTCGACCGACGTTTCCAATCCCTACTCGTCGGAGGCGACTCGGTGAAACTGGAAATGCTCGATGAACCTCTGGCCAAGTCGTTGCACGGAACGCCGCGGGTATCTTGCTATCCGCACCGGATGCGCCACGAGATAGCCAGCGCAGCCCTGGTCCTGTCCGATCCCGCGGTACTAGCCGAAGCGCACGACCCCGACCTGGTGCTGCACCTAATCGTCACCCACCACGGCTATGGACGCCCGCTGTTGCCAATAATCAAAGACCCGAACCCGCATCGTCTACAATACCGGCATAATGGAATCACGATGACCGCATCCTCCGACCTGGTCGACAGCGATCTCGCTCTCGAAGGAGCAGAACGCTTCTGGCGTCTCGTCAGCCGCTACGGCCATCACGGCCTAGCCTGGCTGGAGGCCGTCCTTCGCTTGGCCGACCATCGACAAAGCGAAGCAGAGGCGAAATAATGAAGGACGGAACACATCTGAGAGGTCTCGAAGGTACCAATCCGCTGGGATTTCTTGCCGCGCTTGGCGTCCAGGTCCTCTTTGACTTTGAAGAGCGCCAACCAAAACTATGGTGGAGCGGCAATGTAATCCCCCACGCCATAGTCAACCCCGAATTCGACATTGATCGTATAGTAACCCAGGCAATGCAAGAGTTCCCAAGATGGCTCGAAAGCCCCGCCCTGAACCCCGGAATCGATAAAAAAGCCGATAACGATGCCAAATTCAAACCAGATGCCCTAAGACAATACCTCAGTAATGCCCAAGCAAGCCACCCTGGGAATCGGTTGGCCTCCGCCTTGGTAGCTCAGGGCAGTTATGATAACAATGGTAACGCTAAACCTTCCGATTTATACTTGTCGGCTGGTAAGGTAGCTTTTCTCAGGGACGCCAGAAAGATTTTGCAAAATGTAACTGACATACATCTAGAGAATGCACTGCTAGGACCATGGATCTATGACAGCAAGGATCTACCTTCCCTCCGATGGGACATCATTGACGATCCCAACTATGCATTGGCTACCACCAAACCAGGAGTAAACAAACTTACCTGCCCTGGACCTGAAGCTTTTGCCCTATTAGGCTTCAGTCTCTTCCCTGTATTCGGTAGACCTGGAAGATTCGGTGGTCCTGGAAGAACCCTAACTCAAGGCTGTTCAGGCTCATGGAAGAATGGCTTTTTCGCCTGGCCACTGTGGACGTCTCCGGCAAAAAGAGGAGCAATAAAGTCATTACTTGCTCATGTTAGTAACACGGATCCTTTCTTCAAAAATCGTTTTTCCTGGTATGGCGCTTGGCATATCTCACACATTGTTCAATCAAATATCCGCAGAAATGATGCAGCAATGGGTTTGGGTAACATGGCACCACCACATATTACTAATATTAAGGATTTGTATGACTGACCTTCCTAGTCTAATACCCGCTTCAATGATTAGGAAGTTTGAATATTGTCCTAGACTGTTCTATCTTGAATGGGTTCAATCTCAGTTTGAAGACAACCAAGATACTGTAGAAGGCACATATAATCACCGTGTTGTAGACAAGAGCCGTGGAAGAATAGGAAGCCCCACCGATGAAGACCCTCTCATTGAAGCTAGCTCTGTACTTATCAGCTCAGAAAATTTGGGACTGATAGCAAAAGCAGATATTATTGAAGGAGTAGATGGTTCCGTCATTCCGGTAGAATTCAAACGAGGACAACCTGCTCATGGCCCTCAATGGACACCGGAGTTGGCTCAGCTTTGTGCTATTGGCCTCATCCTACGTGACCAAGGTTATAACTGTTCTGAAGGTGTTCTTTACTTCGCAAAGACCCGAAGAAGAGTAACAGTCTCGTTTGATGATCATTTTCTCAGCAAGATTGAACAAATGATTCAAGCAATGAGAAAGGTAGCAACATCACAGCAGATCCCCCCTCCTCTAGTAGATAGCCCCAAGTGTGCACATTGCTCTTTGGTAGGGATCTGCCTCCCTGATGAAACGAACCTCCACAACCGCAGGTCCGACAAGCAACCGCGGAGGCTGACTCCACGCGACTCGGCCGCCCGCCCTTTATATGTCAGCGAGCAGGGGGCGAGGATCGGAATCAGAGGAGGGAGGGTGCGGGTTACCCGGCATAACCAGGAGATAAAGCAGGTACGCGCCATTGACGTGTCCCAAATCAATGTTGTTGGAAACGTCCAGATGTCCTCGCAGCTGATGCGGGCGATGTTCAGCCGAGAGATACCGATTTGTTGGTTTTCGTATGGCGGATGGTTCCAGGGTATAGCACATGGCCTTCCATCCAAGCACGTGGAGCTTCGAAGGCGTCAGGTCGGCATTGCCGCCCAAGCCGGACTGCCGGTGGCGCGGCGCTTAGTCGAAGGAAAGATCCGCAACTGCCGCACCTTCCTCAGGCGAAACTCCCGGGCTGATGTAAGCACCGTACTTCTCCAACTCAAGAATCTAGCCGACCAAGCCCTGGAGATCGAATCAGTCGAGTCGCTGCTGGGAATCGAGGGCACCGCAGCCCGTCTCTACTTCGGACGATTCGCAGGTATGCTCAGAAACGATAAACTCGGGACCTTTGATGTAAACGGGCGCAACCGGAGACCCCCAAGGGATGCGGTAAACTGCCTGCTCTCCTATGCCTATTCGCTTCTGGTCAAGGATCTGACCGCTACAGTACACGGAGTCGGATTCGACCCATATCTGGGACTCTACCACCGACCCCGCTTCGGGCGACCTGCCCTAGCTCTGGACCTGGCCGAGGAGTTTCGCCCTCTGATTGCCGACTCGGTAGTGGTCAACGCGATCAACAACGGCGAGATCCGGCCTACCGGTTTCATAGTAAGAGCACAAGGTGTATCACTAACCCAACAAGCACGGCGTTCTTTCCTGGCGGCCTACGAGAGAAGACTCGATCACGAGATAATCCATCCAACCTATAAATATCGAATCACCTATCGAAGGGTATTAGAAGTTCAGGCTCGTATGCTCGGAGCCTATCTTCTGAATGAGATACCCGATTATATCCCCTTCATGACGAGGTGATCTCAGATGGCACAGCGCAAGAGATATCTGGTAGCCTACGACATCCGGGAAGACAAACGCTTGCGAAGGGTTCACAAAACAATGAAAGGCTACGGTTGGAGCCTACAATACAGCGTGTTTATCTGTGATCTAGATACGATAGAGCTTATTTCAATGAAGACCGACCTCGGCGATATAATCCACCACGGCCTCGATTCCATTGCTATAATCGACCTAGGCACCCCCGAAGAACGCGGCAACAGATGCTTCTCCTTCATGGGTGTAACGAATCGACTCCCCACCACCGGCCCTGTGATCATCTAACCCCTGCGAGTGGTACAATGCCCGCTACGAACCCCGCGAGCGCTCGAATCGTTCCAGCGCAACAGGTTTCGAGCTCCTTGACAACCAAATCACACCTAGAGCAGGCCGCCTCACCAGCACCGCTCGTTACCCTGACCAAAACCCCAGGTCAACGCCGCCATCCGGCACGAGCCGAACGAGGGTCGAATACGACCCTCCTTCATTGCGGCAACCGAGGGTCGAATACGACCCTCCTTCATTGCGGCACCAGGAGGCGATAACCGCTCTGGAACGAGGGTCGAATACGACCCTCCTTCATTGCGGCTTCGGGAAGTGTGCGAGCCGGCGAACGAGGGTCGAATACGACCCTCCTTCATTGCGGCACACCAGCAACGACGACGACGACGACTATGATCGGCGAACGAGGGTCGAATACGACCCTCCTTCATTGCGGCACCACCACAGACACCACCACCAGCACCACCAGGGGGAACGAGGGTCGAATACGACCCTCCTTCATTGCGGCCGTGCTATGCCCCCCCCTTCGGCTGCTAATGGAACGAGGGTCGAATACGACCCTCCTTCATTGCGGCACGCGCCCGTTCGATCGTCCGCGCCGACCTGCGTGGCGCGACACGGTTCCGTAGGAATTGTGGCAGGGAACGAGGGTCGAATACGACCCTCCTTCATTGCGGCACACCAGCAACGACGACGACGACGACTATGATCGGCGAACGAGGGTCGAATACGACCCTCCTTCATTGCGGCACCACCACAGACACCACCACCAGCACCACCAGGGGGAACGAGGGTCGAATACGACCCTCCTTCATTGCGGCCGTTTCCCTAAAGCCCTTCCCCCTTCGGCTGCTATGGAACGAGGGTCGAATACGACCCTCCTTCATTGCGGCACGCGCCCGTTTCGGTCTAATGTGGTTGCTCGGGGTGAACGAGGGTCGAATACGACCCTCCTTCATTGCGGCATGGTTACCCGGCGCCGGATTTCGACCGGGTTGGAGAACGAGGGTCGAATACGACCCTCCTTCATTGCGGCCTGGTATACAGGAGCGGTATCAGAGGGGCAAAAGGGGAACGAGGGTCGAATACGACCCTCCTTCATTGCGGCAGAGGATCCCGGTCATAAGTTCGTGGATACCGACCCGGGAACGAGGGTCGAATACGACCCTCCTTCATTGCGGCAGTTTGAGGGCGTGGGACTCGGTAGGGTCAGTGCGAACGAGGGTCGAATACGACCCTCCTTCATTGCGGCGTCTGTGTCGCTTTCGGCCCGTTACAGGTCGGGGGAACGAGGGTCGAATACGACCCTCCTTCATTGCGGCGGCGTCGGAGAGTGGGTGTGTCGTCGAAGCCGGGGGTGGAACGAGGGTCGAATACGACCCTCCTTCATTGCGGCTTTTCTAAACCCTACTATGATGTATCTGTGCCTCGGAACGAGGGTCGAATACGACCCTCCTTCATTGCGGCGTGACCCACATTCGGCCGCAGCGACAACATTAACTCGAACGAGGGTCGAATACGACCCTCCTTCATTGCGGCAGGTCGGTTAGTTCCTCCCGGCACGTCGTCTCGGTAGGAACGAGGGTCGAATACGACCCTCCTTCATTGCGGCCCGATACAGGGAACAGTCTCACCGCTCCCAGCAGGGAACGAGGGTCGAATACGACCCTCCTTCATTGCGGCAGATCGCCCTAAATTGGTCCGGGCGATCATGGGGAACGAGGGTCGAATACGACCCTCCTTCATTGCGGCCGCCAAAGCTCGGGCGATGTTCTCAGGTGAAACGAACGAGGGTCGAATACGACCCTCCTTCATTGCGGCCCAGTACTGGGCGCTCCCGTTCTATCGCCAGGTCGCGGAACGAGGGTCGAATACGACCCTCCTTCATTGCGGCACCTTAATCGCGGCGTCGAATACGACCCTTTAGTTCATGCGAATACGACCCTCCTTCATTGCGGCGAGTCAAAGGCTTCTTCCTGACTGGCCAGGTGCCGAACGAGGGTCGAATACGACCCTCCTTCATTGCGGCATGAGGACTGGTCGGGCCTTCTTCGGCCAAGGGCACATAGGAACGAGGGTCGAATACGACCCTCCTTCATTGCGGCACATTGCGGCAATATAGTTCATGCGGCGTTAAACACGCCCGCCGAACGAGGGTCGAATACGACCCTCCTTCATTGCGGCATGAGGACTGGTCGGGCGATAGGGAGGCTAAGGGCTGAACGAGGGTCGAATACGACCCTCCTTCATTGCGGCCCGTGGTGGTGGTGTCCTGCGCTACCACGGTCGCGGAACGAGGGTCGAATACGACCCTCCTTCATTGCGGCTTCTACTCCCGCTCCCGCTCCCGCTCCCCATACGGCGAACGAGGGTCGAATACGACCCTCCTTCATTGCGGCGATACCATTCAGGATCATTGACGCCTCTATCACAGTGAACGAGGGTCGAATACGACCCTCCTTCATTGCGGCTACGAGGTTCTGCGCCGAAAGAACCACAAACTGGGGGAACGAGGGTCGAATACGACCCTCCTTCATTGCGGCATCGAAGCTCTGGACACCGAGTGGCAAAAATGGGTAGGAACGAGGGTCGAATACGACCCTCCTTCATTGCGGCAGCTGAAAATCGTTCGCCGCGGGGTCAACAACCCAGGAACGAGGGTCGAATACGACCCTCCTTCATTGCGGCCTTGACAATTTATTGTCAAGCAAACCGTCGTTGCCGGGAACGAGGGTCGAATACGACCCTCCTTCATTGCGGCGCCGGCTGGGACAAGGCGAAAGCGTCCGAGATGATCGAACGAGGGTCGAATACGACCCTCCTTCATTGCGGCGACACGACCGTACCGCACGACTGTGTGGGCACCCCGAACGAGGGTCGAATACGACCCTCCTTCATTGCGGCATGGCACCGCGGTTGCTGGAACTTAGGCGGGTGTTGAACGAGGGTCGAATACGACCCTCCTTCATTGCGGCTCGGGTCTGGTGATCGAGGGTGTGAGTAGTGGTGGTGAACGAGGGTCGAATACGACCCTCCTTCATTGCGGCAGCCCGGTCCTCCGGGTAACCCCGGCTCCGGAGATGGAACGAGGGTCGAATACGACCCTCCTTCATTGCGGCTTGTGAAGGGGTGTGATGGTGGGGGTGGGGGTGTGGGGAACGAGGGTCGAATACGACCCTCCTTCATTGCGGCAGCCAAAAGAAATTTCCGAACCAATCCCCGGATCACCCCGAACGAGGGTCGAATACGACCCTCCTTCATTGCGGCCGCTGGTCTTTAGCCCATCGGCCTTGCGGGTCTTCGGAACGAGGGTCGAATACGACCCTCCTTCATTGCGGCACGGCCGTTATATCCAAATTCATTATTCTAACTGGGGAACGAGGGTCGAATACGACCCTCCTTCATTGCGGCAGGTCACTGGTTTCGGTCTTCAACCGGACGGGGGCGGAACGAGGGTCGAATACGGGCTCTTCGGATTTCAGGGGGGAGTCACCGAGGGGAGTAGGTCCCAGTTGGGTTTCCCTGCGTAGAGCAGCGCTCGGATCCGGTAGTTGGTGAAGTTGCGGAACCCGAACCCGATCCGTTTGATCCGTTTGATGAGATTGTTGACTGCTTCGGTGGGTCCGTTCGACACCCGGGAGCGGACGCCAGGCCACGATCTGGGAGTACCAGCGGGCGATGGCGCGGCCGAGTTGGTTGACCTCCGGGGGGCAGGACTGGTCCTGGAGGTCGGCGGCGAGCTGTCGGGTGTATTCGTCGGCGAGGCCGGGGTCTTGGATCTGGTAGACGTCGCGGAGGGTTTCTTTGGCGTGCCAGGCCAGCCGGACTTCTCCGTAGGGGTCCCCGGCTTTGAGGAGGCCTTGGAGGCGTTCCCCGCCGGGCTGGTCGAGTCTTTCCTGGGCTAGGGTCAACAGCTTGCGGATCCGGTAGAGGGGGTCGTCTTTGCGGCCGCGGTGGCCTACGGTCTCGTTCTGGACTCTGCGGCGGACCTCGTCGAGGCGGTTGTTGGCCAGCCGGACCACATGGAACGGATCCGCGACCTGGGCCGCATGGGGGATGGCCGCGTTGTAGGCCGCCCGGTACGGCCCTGACAGGTCCAGCACCGCCCAGCGGATCTGTTCCCGCCATTCTTTGGGCCGCGCCTGGAGCCATCGGGCAGGCCCTGCGGCTTCTCTGCCTGGGACTATATCCAACAGCTGGCCTGCTTCGACATCAACAATAGAAGTGCACCACTGCTTCCGCGGACGCCTTCGGGGAGCGGTGCGGCAGAACATGGTCTCATCGACGCCGACGGCCTCCACCGCCCCGATCCGGTCCTCGTCGGCCTCCAACAACGCCTGGCCCCAGCGGATGACTTCTTTGTTGACCGTATGCCAATCACAGCCCAGCTCCCTGGCAACCGCGGACACCGTCCGCCCCTCCCGGCCCACCATCTCCGCCGCCCACCGCCCAGCCCGGCAGGTCAACAACCCCCGCTCCGGAGCAATCCGAGGATCCTGCTCGGTAAACGAACCCACCCCGCAGGCGCTGTCAGGGCACTCCCGCCGGTGTTTCCGCCAACCCAGCCGCACCGGCCGCCCGGCCATGGGCAGACCCAGCCGGCTCTACCAGCCTCTCGCCCTTCGACCGCACCCGCCCCCCGCACCCGGGGCACGACGGACGGGCCGTCCCGACGGTGCGGACCTCCACCAGCAGAGCCCCGTCCAGGGGTTCGCTCGCCTCCAGTATCTCCACTCCCCCCAATCCGGCCATCACCTCACATATGCGCTTATACTTGCACTCCACCAGGGGTCCTCCTTCACTCGGGAAGTGTTTACAGCGTCCGATTATGGAGGACCCCACCCCCGATCCCGCGGATTCCCCTACCCCCTCTCAGCCCGCCCCTCCCCCCTCATTTCCGAAGAGCCACTAATCTAGGTGTCACAGGCAACGAGTAATATGCAGATTGGAAGCGCCGGATTAATAGGGAGGGCCAGGCGTGCAACTCGAGAGGGGTATGCTGGTTGAGTTCGTCAGTCAGCCAGGTAGCTACGGGGTTCTAGAGGAACTCAACGGCGCGTACGCCACCGTACGGTGGGACCCTGGGGTTGACTTGGGCCCGCGTCTGAATTGGAAGGAGGCCAATCTCCGGCGGGTGGAACTGCCACCGATGGTGGTACGAGTCGGTACTGAGGAAACCGGACTCCTCCTCGAGCCTATCAGCGATCATCCCCCAAAATGGCGTGTCCAATTCTTGAGTGGTGGTAAAACTGTCCCCGAGGCTGCCCTGCGTCCGTATTTAAACCTCAACCCGGTTGCGAAATTCCGGAATGGGAACATCGGCTCGTACAAGAAATTCCGATTGGCGCTTGTAACACGCCACCACCGGCTGGCACATCTACACAACGATCTCGTATCGCTGGGGCATATCAGGGTGGATATTAAGCCGCATCAAGTCGGTGCTGTACACCGGGTGATCACCAACTACCCCCATCGTTTCCTGCTATGCGACGAAGTCGGCCTCGGCAAAACAATTGAAGCCGGGATGATCCTCAAAGAACTGCGCACCAGACAGATCGTGAAGCGTTGTCTTATCATCGTTCCGCCGAGCCTCCGACGTCAGTGGCAGTTTGAGCTTAAGACGAAGTTCAACGAGGTTATCCCAATCCTGGATACTGAAATTGTACGTTATCTAGAAAAAACGGAGGGATACACCGACAACCCGTTCCTTCGATATGACAGTGTCATTGTTTCCGAGGCATGGGTAACGAGCGGTACACGACCCGACGAAGTCAGGCAAGTCGACTGGGATATGATTATCGTCGACGAAGCACATCATGTCCGATCTAAACGTGAAGGAAACCGCGTTACAACAACAAGGCTCTACCGGCTATTGCGCGACTTGACCGACCCGACCCGGGCTGTAAAAAGTTCGATGTTGTTCCTTACAGCAACACCTATGCAACTTAGTACGCACGAACTGTTCTCGTTGATTGAACTCCTAGATCCGGTTCTGTTCCCAAGCGAAGAACACTTTGATCAGCACCGGTCGGAAGTGCGGGGTCTAAGCAAACTTGTTGAAAAACTCTACGAAGGATACCCGATCCCTGATGAGAAGCCAGCGAGTACCCTGGAGAGGGTGAGCCGTTGGCTTGATGCGCCTCAGCACGATATCCACAAACGACTGGAAAAATCGGTGGAAGAGCGTGAAGCAGTGTGCAAGCAACTGGCAGACCGGCATCTGATATCAGAAATTCTGATCCGGAACCGCAAGAAGGTAGTTGGGGGTTTCATGCCCCGGCAAGCCTATCGCTGGGGGGTCACTCTTACCGATGATGAGCATGAAGCACTTGCCCGGGTGGAGAACTATGTTCAGAATGGGTTCGCCCTTGCTGAGTCAACAAGTGAAAATGCCATCGGGTTTGTCATGGTTCTATTCCAAAAATTGATGGCCAGTAGCATCCGAGCCCTACGCTCTTCACTCGCCAGCCGACGTGACCGCCTCCTAGCGAAAACAGCCCTGATGGAAGAGCAACCCGACGCACGGCTTGAACAACTTCTTGAAGAGAACGAGGCTGCCGAAGTAATCGCCAAGGCTAACCTGCACGAGGAGGAAGCAAAGGAGCTGAATGACTTAGTGCAAATATTGGAATCCCTTCCTGTTGACTCCAAGGGCAAGGAGTTCATCAGGCGCATGATGGTACTATTTGATGAAGATCCGCATGCCAAGGTACTTGTTTTCACCGAATTTCGAGAGACCCAGTCCTATCTCAAAGAACTCCTAGACCAAGCCAGCCGACATGGTCATCATGTCGGCATCAATCTCTTCCACGGCCAGCTCAAGTCGATGGCCAAGGACGATGCTGTGACATCATTCCGCCGTGGAAAGGGCCCACAGGTCCTTATCTCTACACAGGCGGGTGGTGAAGGCCGGAACTTCCAGTTCTGCCACTACTTGGTTAACTATGATTTGCCTTGGAACCCTATGCTCGTAGAGCAACGCATAGGTCGCCTTGACCGAATCGGTCAGGAACATGTAGTTCAAGTGTTCAATCTCTATGCCGAGGACACGATTGAGGAGCGCATCCTTGATGTTCTTGAAAAACGCATCAACGCATTCGAGGAAACTGTAGGTGGACTTGACCCAATCCTCGGCGACACAGAGGGCAACCTGCGTGAGATCCTACGCCGCGCGCCATCTGAACGTGACATAGCCCTCAAGGAGCTAGGCCTGCGCCTAGAAGATCAGGTCAAGCAGGCCCGTCAGGCTGAAGAACAGCTCCGTGATTTCGTCATGGATATTAAAAGCTACAACCGCGAAATCGCCGAGAAAATTGCTGGCCAAGGATTCGGCCTAAGTCCGGAGGTGCAGAAGGCTTTCATGATAGCTCTGCTTGCCGATATACGCACCTATATCAAGGCGAATCAAGACGAATATGAGCTGAAATTCAATGACCCCTTCCGAGGTGACCATCATTACGAGTTCTTTCTAAACAGTCCTAGACGATGGGCTGTGTTCCATCCAGACGCGCTTCGCGATTCCGAACACGTAGAGTTCTTCGCTTTTGGACATCCAATAATTGAAGCAATCGTGAACGATATTCTCGAAGACAGTTACGAAGGTGCCACTGGATCATGGCGGATCAATACCGGTGCCGACCTTCCTGCCGATAAAGGCTGGCTATTCGTTCACCTCATTAATACGCCTGGCATAAGGCCCCGGTCCGATCTAGTGCCAATATTCGTGAACGACAATGGAACAGCCAACAACGATATAGGAATAGCAATTGTCCAGCGAGGTGCCTTGTTCAATCGCCGGGGAGAAATGGACATCCCTATAGATGAGATTCCTGTTAACAGGATCAACGAAGCATCTGCCGTAGCCGAGACATACGTCAACCGACTTGCGGACAAACGTCAAGGAATCGTGACCCATGAGGCTGGCGAGCGTGTTGACCGCGAGCGGGATCGGCTGGAGGCCTGGTTCAACCACCGAGAACGCGCTGCTCGCGACAAGCTTGACAGCACGCATGCCATCCTTGAACGGCTCCGTGCAAGCACCGATGAAAGCGAACGGAGAATACTTCCTGTCTGGAAAAGGAACTATGACCATGCTCGGCAACTCGTAGCAGGGCTCGCCGTGGAGCGCGAACAACAGATCAGAGAGATCGAAACCCACAGGCACCCAATCATCGACCATCAGCTCGTAGCCGTGGCTCGCATCGAAATATGTTGATATCAAAGCCTAAGAGCATTAGCGGATAGGGGCTGGTTTGGGGTTCCATCGGTTTCTCCAGTTGATGAGTTTGATGATGATGATCAGAGCGATGGCGAGCCGGAGCTGGGCTTGGCGGTGCTGGGGGCGGCGGTCGGTGTTGCGTCGGAGTTGCCCGTAGTTCGAGAGCCACGAGTTGGTCCGTTCGACGGTCCAGCGCATCCCGAGCGGTGCGGGCAGTTTCTTGGGCCGGGCTGCACCGGGGGGGCGTTTCCGGGCGCATACTATGTCGGTGATTCCGTAGCTGCGGCAGAGGCCGCGGGTTTTGGGGCTGTCGTAGCCCCGGTCGAGGTGGAGGGTCTCAATGTCGGGGATCAGCCCCCGATCCCGGATGGCTTGGAGGGTGGGGGCCAACAGCACGGTGTCGTGGCGGTTGGCGGCTCCGGCGGCGGAAGCGACGGGGATGCCGTTGCGGTCGACGGCCAGGGACCATTTCCAGCCGGATTTGGCCCGGTCGGTGGGGTTTTTCCCGGTTCCGGGACCTCCGCAGGGCGCTTTGTGGGCGCTGCCGTCGATGGATACTTCGGTTAGGTCGAGTCCGATCATCCGGTCGTAGGCCCGAAGGGCTTCGGCTTCGAGCTGTTTGAACACACCGGCTTTGATCCATTCATCGCGGCGGTTCCGCAGGGTGGTGTCAGAAACGGCGTAGTCCAGCAGACGCTCCACGGCTTGCCAGGAGCATCCGAGGATCAACCGGATGAGAATCCCCCAGAAGCAGAGCCGGTCGGGAACCCGCGGGCGGTGGCAGCCGAGGGGGTGGTTGTCCACTGGCTGGGGGATCAGGTGTTTGACCGCCTCCCAGACCGCGTTTACGACTTCGGGTTCGAGCGCGCGCATAATATGCCTCCACCGGTTAGGGGATGTGTTCCGCTCGGGGATCCAACCCGAGAAAACACCCCAACCGGTGGATTTCCCTCACCTATCCGCTAATGCTCTAAGTCCGTCATAATACCCTCGCTATCCTCTCAGGAAGGTACTCATTACCTACAATTCGACGGGAATAGAGTGAAGTTCCAACATGGCTGATACACAGATTGAGACCCAGGGAGGGATGCGAGATGATCTTGTTGAGATGCTAAGGCGCGAGCTGTTGGGTCCTTTTGGCGGTCCTGAAGAGATACTGCGCCAACGTCCTACTGGACGGTACCTGGTCGGACGACTCGCCCCGCTAGGCACAATGGTCAGCCCGCAAGAAGACGAAGGAGCATTTGATACCGGAACAGGGAAGGACGACTCCAGCACGGCATATGTCTCACCCATCTCAATGGCTATGAACCCCTCAAGTATCGGGATTTCTTTCACGGTCAAATCCGAAATAAAAAACATCCAGATCGTTGCCGAATGGGGAACCTATAATGAAGAGAAGCACAGTGTCGAAGGTAAAGATGGTAACACGCGCAAAGTAAGCAACTGGGTTCGCAAACCACACATCGTAAACCACACTATCGTGATAGCCAACTCGGGCGAACAGGATATCGCTAACGATGTGCAAATTCAATGGCTAATACGGACACTGCCTAACAGTGACCGCCGGGCCGTATCGGTTTTTCTGGTTAACCGAATCCGGTCAGACGACCCGACCCAGCCAGACGACAGTGAGTGGCTATTCCAGCCGAGCCTTCTGGCTCGCCATCCTAGCGGCTTAGTCGCATTCCAACCGCGCTCCCTTGACGATGCCGTAGAATTCGAGGCCCTCGACCTCGACCGTCGGGGCGACGGACTTCTCTTCCGGGACCGGCCGGAGTACGCGGTCGGACACGGGTGTGCAGTCAACTGGGAAGCTGAAGGAGGCACCGGAGCAACCGAGGTGCGAACGGTGATCCTCCCTGTTCACGAACTCGCCAGGATCAATCCACGAGAGAGCGATCAACCTGGCCTCGATATGAGGCGTCTCGGCGGGACCCCACCCGATGGTCTGACCGGTGATCAGCTTGTTGAACTCCTGTCTCCGCTCGCTCAAGAGTACGGAGATTGGATCAAAGGTCTCAGAAGCCGGGTCACCGGCCTCGACCTTCGCCTGCAGAAGCAGGCCCGTGAGCATATTGAAGCTTGCTTTCTTGTATACGAACGGATTATGGAGGGGATCCGACTCCTCGGCGGCACCGGTGAGGGTTCTCGTCTCGCCCGCAAGGCCTTCTGTTTTACCAACCGGGCGATGACCCTTCAACGAACTCGCTCCGTTGTAGCCCTCCGTCATCGTCAAGGTTCCCCTCTTCTGTCCACCGATGAAATCCCAGCCAACTGGCGTCCGTTCCAGATCGCATTCATACTGATGAACCTCCCACCGCTCGTTGATCGAAACCATGAAAGCCGACGGACCTGTGACCTTCTTTGGTTCCCCACGGGTGGTGGTAAAACCGAGGCTTACCTGGGGTTGGCGGCGTTTGTTCTCGCGCTCCGTCGCATCAGAACCCCTGTTCCCGGCTACCGAGCCGACGGCGGCGTGGGAGTGCTGATGCGGTACACACTACGATTGCTCACGGTGCAACAGTTCCAGCGTGCCACCACTTTGGCATGTGCTTGTGAATACCTCCGTCAGGAAGAGGGCGTATGGGGTCGGGAACCGTTTTCAATCGGTCTTTGGGTTGGCAGGAGCGCTACACCGAACCGATATTCGGAACGCGATAGCTACTGGGGAGACGGGGCAAAGGAAGCATTACAGAAGTGGCACGACCGGAAGCCAACAATGCGTGGAACACCGGTCCAGCTACTCAGTTGCCCGTGGTGTGGAGCATCACTCGGTCCGGACGACTACGAGGCCGACGACTACGAGCAACGGGTGAATATCTTCTGTTCAGATGATGATTGTGATTTCTCGCGCATTAACACGCTTTGGCAGGAGTTTCAGGGGATACCTGCACACACGGTCGACGAACAAGTTTACCGTAATACCCCTTCGCTTATCATCGCTACGGTCGACAAATTCGCCCAAATGGCCTGGAATGGTCGTGTTCAGGCGCTGTTCGGCCGGGTACAGCGCCACTGTGACCGGCATGGGTACATCACCACCGGCGAGGATCATCCTGGCCGACATAACAAGGATAACAGGCGGAAGTGGCCTAAGGCAGAAGTGGTTGATGTTGAACCGTTCGAGCCCCCCGACCTCGTGATCCAAGACGAACTTCATCTTATCTCCGGTCCCCTAGGTACCCTGGTCGGTCTATACGAGACGGCCGTAGACGAATTAGCATCAGTGGAAGTACAAGGACGGCGCCACCCCCCAAAGGTCGTAGCATCAACGGCTACTATCCGCCGTGCCAGCCAGCAGGTGCACTCTTTATTCCGTCGCTCTCTGACCGTCTTCCCGCCTGCTGGGTTAGACTCCACCGATTCATGGTTCGGTTTAGAAATGCAACCCGAGGAAGAGCCAGGGCGTTTGTATTTGGGTGTGTTCGCGCCCGGTAAGTCAGTCAAGACCGCCTTGGTACGGGTCTATGCAACGCTTTTGTCAAGGGCCAGACAGCTCCATAAGAAAGATCCGATAGCAGGCGATGCTTATATGACACTAATCGGTTACTTCAACAGTCTCCGAGAATTGGGGGGCGCGGTCCGACTGGCAGAGGATGACGTTCCAGGTCGGATTCGTGTGCTTGCGTCCCGTCCTACGAATGAGTTCTCATACCGTACCCTTTACGAACGCCACGAACTGACAAGCAACAAGAGAGCAGAAGAAGTTCCGAAGATCCTAAATTGGCTCGAGCGACAATTCCCGGCCGGTACACCGCAGAAGGGTGAGTATCCTATCGACGTGCTGTTCGCGAGCAATATGATCTCCGTCGGAGTGGACATCGACCGACTCGGGCTGATGGTTGTCAACGGGCAACCCAAGACAACCGCCGAGTACATCCAGTCGACAAGCCGAGTCGGCCGCAAGACACCGGGCTTGGTCACGACAGTCTACAACTGGACCCGACCACGCGATATAAGTCACTACGAGCGGTTCCGTAGTTACCACGCGGGCTTGTACCGGTATGTGGAGCCCACCTCGGTAACGCCGTTCTCGTCGCGGGCGCGCGACAAAGGGCTGGCAGGCGTTCTGGCCTCACTTGTCCGTCAAGGCAACGCAAAAATGGCTCCCGAACGGGCGGCACACGATTTCAACTCCGCTGATGACTGGAGCCGCCAAGTTGTAGAACTAATCCTTGCGCGGGTAACAGCCCTTGTAGGTCCCGACGAAGCCGCAGAGACTTGGGCGGAGCTACACAGGCTGGTGGGCGAGTGGGTTGACTTAGCCAGCAGTAACAAGGATCTGCCGTGGTCGCGGCGAGGTCACACCGCAATCAATCAGGGCAAGCGCTGGCTTATTGACCAACAGGAGGACAGAGAGCGCCTAGGGGTATTCGTCGCGCCCGGGTCGCTACGCGAGGTTGAAGCTGAGGTCCATCTGTATCTGTTGGACATGACAGTGAGTATCCAGTGAGCGTCTCTTCAGCGAGCCAACCCCGGGTCGGTAAACTGCGCCCTACTCAGGTCATCAGCCAGCAGGGCCCTGGGTCCATCGTGGACCTCCCAGAACTCTCGGTGATAATAGCCGGGCTAGACGAGTGGCAGGTAAGAGGCACCGATCGCATTGTAGAACCTAGGCTGGAAGCATTTCTCAAAGTCACCCGACTGTTCAGACCGCCCTATTCTGGTCCTGGTACTCGCGGAGGTGTACCCGCTTATGTGTTCCCTGAGTGGCTAGTTTGCCCATTTTATAAGTGTCGCATGCTAGCACACAAGGATAACTTCGATTGGGTACATTATTCTGGTGAGTTCCGTTGCCCTCGTCAAGACCGCCACGGTGGAAATACCATGGTTATAGCCTTCCCTGCTCGCTTGATGGTCGCCTGTCCAAAGGGCCACTTAGACGACTTCCCATGGGATAGCTGGGTACACGACAAAGGAGGTAGACTCTGCGACGGTTTTCTTCGCTTGGTTGATGAAGGAAGGTCGGGCAGTATCAACGATCTCGTCGTTAGTTGTCGCCGTTGCAGTGTCAGACGTCGCATGGGGGGTGTGTTTGACCAAGGGGTGCTGGAGGACTGCAGTGGTAGAAGGCCGTGGCTAGGACCGTCAAATCGCGAGATCGGCTGTGAGGAAAGGTCGCGTGTCCTCCTACGCGGTGCATCCAATTCTTACTTTTCGATAGTCGCCTCCGCCTTATCAATCCCGCCATACTCTGAAGCTATACAAACGGCCATTGCGCAGTTCTCGGAACGGCTCGAGATGCTCGACACCGTTGACGACATCGTCCGCGCATCATCCCTCGGTCGCCTAGATAATTTGCTCTCAAAGTACAGCCCCGACGAATTGTTAGCCGCAACCAAAGACAAAGCGAACGAGATCGAGCACCTAAGACCTGATGAGTACCAGGCGTTCCTTAACCCACCTGGGCTAGACCAATCACCGCGCGAGTTCGAAGTGCGGCATGTCGATGTGCCTCCCAACGTAGAGGGGAAGATCACGACGGTAGGAGCAGCGACACGGCTACGCGAAGTTCGCGCTCTGTGGGGTTTCACCCGTATTGAGTCGGGTTTCGACATCGGCGAACTTGTTGATGTAGCCGAACTCGACATCAACGTGGCTCCTATCGGACTATCAAAGGCGACTTGGTTGCCCGCTGTCGAGCTCCGAGGAGAGGGTATTTTCTTATCCCTCAATCAACAGGCAGTACACGACTGGGAAGGCAAGCCGCGAATCACACGCCGAGCCGAAGAACTGTCAATCAAGTTCAGGGAATATCAAGCTGACCGCTCCGATAGTAATACCCAGCCACAGTCCTCCCCCAGGATGCACTACGTCTTGTTGCACTCTTTGGCGCACTCTCTCATCCGTCGACTATGCCTAAACTCGGGCTATTCCTCATCGGCACTACGAGAGCGTCTCTACAGCACATCCGGGGATCAGCTGATGGCAGGGTTGCTTATTTACACAGCTAGTTCGGACTCCGAAGGGTCTCTCGGCGGTCTTGTAGACCAAGCACAACCAGAACGATTCGGCCCAGTGCTCCGCGATTCTCTACAGGACGCACGATTATGTGCACAAGATCCCCTCTGCGGAGCTGATGAGATCGGCGGAGCCGCAGGGTTGAACGGCGCTGCCTGCCATGCCTGTCTACTACTTCCTGAGACATCTTGTGAGGCTGGCAACCGGTTCCTTGACAGGGCCACCCTTGTTGAGACCATCGGGCAGTTCGGCCGACAGTTCTTTGATGAACTATGAAACCTGAATTGCATAACCCTGCTCCGGTCATTATTAAGGTGCTTGACTGCAACTACACCCCTGTGGTACCACCCCAGTCCATAATCTATGATGACGGTAGCAACGCACAGTGCCAGAACAGATGAATGCTCCCACGCGCGCCTACGGTGTAAGCCTTGTACGAGGACCCTTCGTATCTATCCCGCCACACCCGAGTGCCGTAGACTCATCTGCGAAGCTCCTTGAATGGGTGGCATCCAAAGAGCAACTGGGCCCGTTGGCTGCGGACCTGTTTTGCGGTGCAGGTGGTCTGAGCATGGGTCTCGCCCATGCTGGTTATGAAGTAGTCCTCGGAGTCGACAGCGATCCGATGGCTCTGGAGACCTACGCAGGGCTTCATTCTGGTTTAGCACTCTGCCGGGACCTAGGCGACCCAAAGTCCGTAGAAGAAGTGGCTGAGCTCATCTCAGGACTTAACGTCGAACTCATCGCAGGTGGCCCTCCCTGCCAACCGTTCTCAAAGGCGGGAGCCTCCAAGATTCGAAGCCTCGTTCAGTCCGGCACTCGGTCCGAACATGACGACAGACGCGAGCTCTGGAAAGCCTTTCTCGAGATTGTCTTGCGTGTGCAACCTAGTGCCGTTCTCCTTGAGAATGTCCCCGACATGGCAATTGCATCGGACACCACCATCGTTCGCACGATGGTCAGCGAATTTGAAGCGGAAGGTTACGCCGTCCATACTGTTTTGCTTCACGCCTACGAGCATGGCGTGCCTCAGTTCCGTCAACGATTTTTCCTCGTCGCTCTAGCCGCAGGAATCGGGTTCAACTGGCCCTCGCCTACTGGGAATCCGGTCACGATGGACGATGCCATCGGTGATCTGCCATTCGTAGAAGGCGGCTGGCGACCAGCAGATGGGGCCGATGGCTTCTTGCCATACGAGAGCAAACCCGAACCGACTGAATTCGTCCGACGCGCACGCAAAGGTTTGCATGGGCATAACGAGTTCCGTATCTACGACCACATCACAAGGCCAGTGCGTGACGACGACCGGCTCATCTTCGAGTCAATGGATTCCTCTACACGGTACTCCGAGATAGACGACTCCCTGAAGCGGTACAGGGACGACATCTTCGATGATAAATACAAGCGCCTTGCTTGGGATAAGCCCGGCCGCAGTATCACCGCCCACATCGCCCGAGATGGCTACTGGTACATCCATCCCGACCAGACTCGTACCTTGACCGTCCGCGAGGCGGCGCGGTTGCAGACTTTTCCGGATCACGTCAGATTCGCTGGGCCGCCCTCGTCCGCATTCCGTCAAATTGGCAATGCCGTTCCACCACTTCTTGCCGAGCGCGTGGCCCGATCAATCCGACAGGCGATGCACCGAAATAACCCTGCATACCTATCCACCACCTCCCTCAGCGAACGGATCACCACGTGGTTCGAAGGCAGGAAATCCCTCACTCTGCCGTGGCTCAATGCTCCAACAGTATGGTCAGCGTTGCAAGGACAGCTTCTCTTGAATAGGGCGCGAGACGATGCGGTTAAAAGGACTTGGCCGATGATCAAAAAACTCAACAGCCCGGACCTGACCATCAAGTCAACCGAGCAGCTACGTGATATGGCACAACTGATCGGAAGAGGAAAACAAGTCGATCGGATGCTCAACGCCGCGCACTGGTATGCCCAGAACCCCAACTCCCTTACCACAACTGAAGGGCTCCAAAGTGCACCAGACGTAGGCGTTGTGATGGCCGGGATCGCAACATTGGTCAATACGGCCACGGGGCCGACACCGGTGGTAGTAAACCAAGGAAGTCTGAGAGTCGCATCACGTGTCTTCGGCCTACCACTGCAACAACGTCGGTCACACAGTGACGGGCGACTGGCGATTACACGCTTACTTGGAGGGCCGACAAGCACCCGCCAAGACAACTCAAGAATAGCTATGGCAGGAGTGCTCGAGCTCGCGGCAAAACTCTGCATATCTACAGACCCACTGTGCGGGCGGTGTCCTTTATTCGCACATTGTAACTGGGCCGGATTGGAGAAAGCCTCCGATGCGAGATGACTGAGTAGTCTCAGGTGTGTCGACAACATCTACTCACACAGGGTGGAAAGCAGAGCCGGAAAGAGCACCGAGACCGGCTCCGGTAGGCCGTACTTCGGCCGTCCGGGTCAATACCTGTATTCGTCCCGCTTGTAGGGTCCCTCCACAGGCACCCCGAGGTAGTCGGCCTGGTCCTTGGTGAGCTCGGTGAGCTCCACGCCCAGATGGTCCAGATGCAGCCGGGCTACTTCCTCGTCCAGGTGCTTGGGCAGGCGCATCACCTCGGCCTCGTAGTCGTTCTTGTGCAGGTCGAGCTGGGCGAGCACCTGGTTGGTGAAGGAGGTGGACATCACGAAGCTGGGATGGCCGGTGGCGCACCCCAGGTTGAGCAGACGCCCCTCGGCCAGGAGCAGCACCCCGTGCCCGTCGGAGAACACGTACTCGTCGTACTGGGGTTTGATCTCCCGGCGCTCCACCCCTTCGGCCGCCTTCAGGCCGGCGATATCGATCTCGTGGTCGAAGTGGCCGATGTTGCCCACGATGGCCTTGTCCTTCATCCTCGCCATGTGCTCGACGGTTATCACGTCGCGGTTGCCGGTGGCGGTGATGAAGATGTCGGCGGCCTCGGCCATGTTTTCCACCGTATCGACCTGGTAGCCGTCCATGGCGGCCTGCAGGGCGCAGATCGGGTCGACCTCGGCCACGACCACCCGGCACCCCTGGCCGCGCAGCGCCTGGGCGCATCCCTTGCCGACCTCGCCGTAGCCGGCCACCAGCGCAACCTTGCCGCCCAGCATCACGTCGGTCGCCCGATTGAGGCCGTCCACCAGGCTGTGGCGGCACCCGTACACGTTGTCGAACTTGGACTTGGTCACCGAGTCGTTGACGTTCACGGCCGGGAACAGCAGCCGGTCCATCTCCTGCATCTCGTACAGGCGGTGGACGCCGGTGGTGGTCTCCTCGCTGACCCCCCGGATCGACTCCGCCATGCGGATGTAGTACTTCTGGCCGGAAGCCAGCCGGGTGCGCAGCTGCTCGAGGATCACCCCCCACTCCTCCGGCTCGCGGTCGGGGTCATGGGAAGGCACCGCCCCCAGATGCCCGTACTCGGCGCCCTTGTGAACCAGCAGGGTGGCGTCGCCCCCGTCGTCGACGATGAGGGTCGGGCCGGCGAACCCCTCCCATTCGAGCATCTGGTCGGTGCACCACCAGTACTCCTCCAGGGTCTCGTCCTTCCAGGCGAAGACCGGAACACCGCGGGGGTCGTCGGGGGTTCCGCCGCTCTCGGGGCGGCCCACCGCCACCGCCGCGGCGGCGTGGTCCTGGGTGGAGAAAATGTTGCAGGACGCCCAGCGCACCTCGGCCCCCAGGGCGGCCAGCGTCTCGATCAGCACCGCGGTCTGGACGGTCATGTGCAGCGACCCGGAGATGCGGGCGCCCGTCAGCGGCCGGGAGGCGGCGTACTGCTCCCGCAGCGCCATGAGACCCGGCATCTCGTGCTCGGCCAGCTCGATCTCCCGGCGGCCCTGCTCCGCCAACCCCAGGTCCCGAACAGCAAAATCAATGGCCATCCCAGGCGCATTCCGCATCATCTTGTAGACGCTCCTTCCAACCGGCAAACGCTGCGTCGGCGGCCCCGCCCCGTCCCCTCCTGAAGGATAAACCACCCCCGCCCCAACGAATCCCCTCCGCGTTCGGCCATCCGGCCCGGAAGTTACGACGCCGCCGTATCGGGTTTCACGTAGCGGGCGGCGCGTTTGGCGCCGATGAGGGTGAGCTTGCCGTCATCGCGCATGCGTCTCAGGAGGCGGCTGGCCTGCTCCGAGGCGATCTGGCACAGGTCGGCCGCTTCGCGGCGGGTGATGGAGCCGTGGCGTCCGACAAAGGTCAACACCATCTGTTCCTGTTGGATTGCGTCGAAGCCGCCGGCGCGTACGTATTGCGCCGGTTCCCCCAGGCGGCGGTAGAGAGACGCCGCCAGGTGGTAGGCGCGTCCGCTGGTGCGGCCCCGCGCCTCGACCAGGCCCCGGTCGGCCAGATCGTTGAGGACGGCGCGGGCGTCTTGTTCGCTGCTCTGGAAAAGCACGGCGGCGCGCCCGACCGTAATCAGGCGTTCGCGGCGCACCTCGTGCAAGACCAGTAGATCTTCGAGCGAGAACTCTCGGCCGCCCCGCCGGGCTTCCGCGATGAACGCGGCCAGATCCTTGTCGGCCGGGCCCGGTCGAAGCCGCACCACCACCGAGTTGGTGTTGCTCAGGCTGTAGTCGGGGGCGGGCCTCCCCAGCTGCAGCTGGCTCATAAAGGCCCGGTTGACCCCCCGCCCGGTGCGTTCGACCAGCCCGGCCCGTTTGAACGCGTCGGCCAAAGCCGGATTGCGGGCCTGGGGCGGGGCCGTCAGCAGGTTCGACGCACCAATGCCTTCGGGAAACCCGCCGGGGTTGGAAACAGTCAGGCCGGCCCTGCTGATCTCGACCAACACGGCCCCTCGAGCGGTGTAGTCGCGGTGGACGAGGGCGTTGGCGATCAGCTCGCGAACCGCCGCGTCGGCGTAACGCGGGAGCGGAACCCGAAACATACCTATCTCGATCTCCTCCTCAGGATTGCGGGCTTTGACCCGGTCGGACATCTCGATCATCGCCCGCAGGAGCGGGACGGGGCCGATTTCGTTGGTGCGGACTTCGTATCCGGCCAGTTCCTGGAATCCGGCCTCGCATACGGGCAGCCTGCGTCTGATGGCCTCCTCCTTGCCGAACAGCAGGAGAGCGCCCACGGTCAGCGCGCCGGAAGGGTCGAGAAGATCAAGCGCCTCGAGCAGGTCGGAGTCCGAGAGGGTTGCGAGAATCCGGTCGCCGCCTTCTCCGGCGAGTTCACGGAAACGGGCCAGCTCGGCAGACGAGAGGTCATCGAAGCCGGACTCCCTCAACGGGAGCCTTGAAAAGTCCTGCGCGCCCAAGCTGGTTACCCGCGCCAACACTTCGTGCGGCTCCATCGGCAGGCATTGCGGTTTGCCCTTGGCGTCGATGGCCCGCCGGAGGTACTTGCCGCCGCTGGTGGCCACAACGGTGGGGGCGACCGGCACCTCGACGACCAGTACATCCCCGTCGTCGGTGGAGGCGACCTCGGCCGACGCCTGGACCGAGGGCCGGGTCCGGCCCAGGATCAACGCCTCGATTCGCGAAGGGTCGGTGCGGTCGCCGTGCCGCGGCGGCGAACCGACCACCCGCCCTCGGTCGTCGACGCCGACCAGCAGACGGCCCCCGCTGCCGTTGGCCAGACACACGACCGCCTCGACGAGTTCGGTGTCGTTGACCTCTTCCTTGAACTCCACCGTCTTGGTCTCACCGCCGACGAGGAGCGATCGGAGTTCGGACGCATCCATACAATTCAATGTAGCAAAAGTTTGCATAATTCAAAATGCTTTGCGTAAACCTCCATTTTTTTGGCCCTTCGCGAAAGTGTGGGATTTGGGGTGGGGTGGTGTTGTCGGTGAGATGGTCAGGTTAGTAGGAGTCCTCGGGCTGCGTAGTTGTAGGGGTTGGTGAATCCGTGGGCGGTTCGCCGTAGGATCTGGAGGAGGTTGTTGGTTCCTTCGAGGCGGCCGTTGGAGGGCCGTCCGGTAAGGTGCCAGTCGAGGATTTCGTTTTCCCAGGCGCTGACGGTTTCCATGACAGCGCCGAACTCGGGAAGCTCCCCGGCGGCGTAGAGGCGAGCGAAGCGCCGCAAGGCGGCGAGGGCGGCTTGGTAGTCCTCGGCGAGGTAGAGGCCGTGGAGCTCGGCCAGGGCCTCCCAGGCCGCCCGCAGGCGGGGATGCCGCTCCAAGAGTTGTTCGAGGCGTTCGGCCTCGGTGGGGGTGAGCCGGTCGGGGCGCCGGAGGAGAACGAACCGGGCTCGGAACACGTCGTGGTCGAACACCGGGCTTTTGTTGCTTCCTTGGTCTCGGCGGCGTTGAACCTCGCGGCGCACGGCGTTGAGGCCGGCGGCGAACCAGCGGACAACATGGAACCGGTCCAGGACGTGGCGGGCGTGGGGCAGCCAGGCGTTGATTGCTTTCCTGTAGGGGCGGGATCCGTCGGTTACCACTACTTTGACCCGACGCCGCCAGGATCGGGGCTGGGAACGCAGAAACCCTGCTAGAGCGGCTGCGGAGCGGTGCTCGACTATGTCCAGCACCTTGCCGGTGTCCCCGTTTTTGATCACCGTCACATACTTGTGGCCCCGCTGGATGGAAGTCTCGTCTACCAGCAGCACCCGGCAGCGCCTGCGGCGGCGGTGTTGGGCTACCCGGTTCGACCAGGCGGTAACCAACCCCATGACCTTATGCCATCCCAGCCCTTCGCGTTTGGCTACCGCCGAGATGGTCATCACCCGGGTATCGACGACGATCTGGCGGGCCAGGCGGCGGGTCAGGTTCCCCTCGAACTCGGGATGGGACTCCAGATGCCGCCCGCCGCAGTCATCGCACACAAACCGCCGGCGATGCCACACCAGCGTCACCCGCCGTCCCGTCATGACCATATCCCGGATGTTTTTGGGGCGGGTGTCATGCACCCTCCGGCAACGGAACCCGCACGAGGGGCACCGGGACACCGACCACCCCGACCGGACCCCGACCTTCAGCCGGGTGGGGGTGTTCTCCAACACTGCTATCACCCGCACCCCCCGCAACCCCAACGGTATCGTTATATCATCCCAGCCCATCGGGGCCCTCCTCGTAATCGGCTTGTGTTTACGTCACCGATTACAGTCGGGCCCCGACCTCAAACCAAGGACCCAGACCCCACCACACCCCCATTTCCCCACGTTTTCGCGAAGCCTCATTTTTTTGTAAACAACGCAAATCGGGGCCATACCGGACGGACGCATCCGACTCCGGAGGCGGCTGCGCTCCTGTGTGTTCGCTTCGAGCTCTGAGGCCCCTTTCCGGCTTGGACTCTCGCTCGGCCGACTGCCTACGGGAGCAGTTCAGGGGGCGGGGGCTGGTCTGTCATGTCGAAGGCGTCTTCGGCGGTGAGGTCCCATCCGTTGAGCGCGGCTTCGACCCGCGCCGCCGCTTTGTGGATGAGGCGGGCGGCTTCGGTATCGGGGAAACAATCGGCCGCGTAGCGGGATACGGCGGCGCCGGTCCGGGCCATGCGGCAGGCGCGGGCCGCCAGGTTCTCCAATGACCAGTCGGTGTGCTCGTATGCGCCCGCTTCGCGCCGCATCGATGCTTCTTCGGGCGTTATGTCGACGAACATCCTCCGTAGAACATCACCCCGGGCGGCGGGAAGGGCGCCGAGCAACCGGCCGAGATCGCGGGTGCGGGCGGGGCGGATCCCGCCCAGATGGATCAGCGCTTTGAGGCTGGTTTCCATCGCCATCTGGGCGTCGGCGCACAGGGCGCACAGGCGGTCCCTCATCCCGAACACGTAATAGCCCGGATCGCCGTCCGTCAGCGCATATCTTTCTTCCGGGCCCATCGGCAGATGGGCTGCGACGCCGAAGAGGGCCCGGCGGGCGTTGTCCAGACGGGCGGCGGCTTCCTCCCTGTCCGTGGCGGGCATGCCTATCTCCTTTCCCCAGCTGACGCCGTTCGGCGGACGGCGGCGCAACGCGACGGCGTAGCCGGCGACGGCGCGCTCCAAAGAAGAAGACACCTCGGCGGTCCGGCGGGTCCACTCCGGCCAGTCTGTCACATAAACGAACACGCGGCGGCCGGCGGCGGCGGAAGCGAGCCGACCGAGTTCGGTAGACCTCTCCCATCTGGTGGAGTAATCAAGGTCGTCGTAGACAGCCACCAGGTCGATGTCGCTGTCTGGCCCGGCCTCCCCGCGGGCGACCGACCCGAAAACCAGCACCTCGGACACCTCTTCGGAAGCGACCGCCTCGGCAGCCTTTTTCGCATCCGCCATAGACGGTGGAGTTGCAATCGCGGCCATACCCGCAATTTTACGAGTGCGGGGCCGTAAACGGCAGCTGCGTTGAATCCACGGAATGACAAAAAACCCGCCAGATCCGCCTACAAGGGTATTGACTATGTCGCACCGATGCCGGATAATGAAGAAGCCGCAAGCACCTCCGGTCCGCAGGTACCGCAGACCGAGACAGGGATCATCTTCCGAACGCGATCCTCCGGGTACTGACCAGACGCGTCCGGAATCCAGGTGGAGGCGGTGGGGGCCGGGCCCGCGAAGCGGGGAGTGGGGGCGGTGTTTTTCGCGTTCTTGCTGGGGTTCGGGGTGGGAAAGGGGCTTGACCAGGGGGTTCACAGGTATGGGTTGGGGCTTTATCGAGTGAATTGCGCGGCCTCGTTCTAATGGCTCCAAGTTTTGCAAAATTCAAAATGCTTTGCGTAAAAGTCCTGATTGTTTACAAAACCCGCAAAAACGGGGGCGGGATCTACGATTCGAGGGCGCGGTTGAGGAACTGCTCGGCGACTCCGGCCGGGATCAGCAGGCCGACTTGTTCGATGCCGGCGGTGGGAACTCCTATGAACAGCCCCGCTTCGTCGAAGGCGGCTCCGCCGCTGTTGCCTTCGCTGATGTCGGCGTCGGTCTTGATGTACGCCTCGCCCTCGTGGTCGATCATTCCCGAATACGATCCTCTGGTCAGGGTCATGGTGAGGCCGCCCGCGCCCGGATATCCGAGGATGCGGATGGACTCCCCCGGTTCGAGCTGCTGCGCGGCCACCCGGACGCTCCGGTCGGCGGAAACCGGGGCTTCCAGCTGCAACACCGCCAAGTCGAGGCGTTTGTCCGCGGCGACCAGGGCCGCCCTTGCCCAGTCGTCGGGCTCCTCCTCGAACGAACGGGTGAACCAGACCGCCAGTTCCCGGCAGGGGGCGCCGTTGTCATCGTAGACCACATGTGCATTGGTGAGCACATAGGCACCGCCCCGCACCACGGTCCCCGAGCCCGAGTTGGAGAGGCTGGAGGGGAGGGAGGGGCACCGGGCCGCCTGGACATAAACGACCGACAGGGCCAGCTCGGACCAGTCTACGGCCGCGGACGACGGAGCCGCGGTCGGCTCCGGGGCGGCGGTCGACGGCGGGGGCTCCGGCCTCGTGTCGGAAACCGCTGCGGTCACGGTCGGCGATGCAGGCGGCAGGGTCGCGGCGGCGGTTGTCTCCGGCGGCGGTTCCGGTTCGGCGGACGGCGGCAGGGTGGTTGCCGGACGGGATGTTGCGGGCGCCGGGTTCGCATCGGCCGGCGGGGAGGCCGCCGCTATCTCGTCGAGGGTCGCATCGGAACCGCGGTCCCGGCTGGTAATGATCGTCGAAGCCGCCAGGACGAGGACGACCGCGACCGTTATCCGCCCGGCGCGGGGGATCCGCCGCCACAGATCGGATATTCGCTGCCGCAGACCTCGCAGGCCGGGGCGGCGGGGAGGGCGCTGCGGCGGCGCGGGCTTGCTGTCCGGGCGGCCGTACTCGAACTCGAAACCCATCCGGCGACGACCCTTTTACAGGCTCGGGCCTTCCCCGCCGTCGGAATCCGTAACTTCCGGAGGCTTCTCGCCTTCCGAATCGGTCTTGAACAGGTTGCCGGGGGTGTAGGGGCCGGCTAGGTCGTGGCGCACCGACATGATGGCCAGGTCCCCGTTGACCAGGCTTCGTATGTGGCATTCCTGCGTCGGCTGCTCTTCGGGGCGGTCGAGCAACCCGGACGGCCACCACAGGGTGGGCCGGTAGCCGCGGTCGGCCTCCACGAGCGCATCCGTAACGAAATAGACATGGGAAGCCTCGGAATCGGCGCGGGCAATCACCGCGCCCAGATACTGCTCCAGCGATTCGCCGCCCGTCTCGGAGGCTTCGAGGGTCCCTTCCTGCTGGTAGACCCATTCGGCCGCGTTGGCGTGATCGAGGGCGTCGAGGGCGCGGGAGAGCTCCCGGTCGTAGGTTCCCTCAACCAGGTCGCTCATGAACCGCCAGCGTCCGCTCACCTTCATACGGTCCTCGTCGGCAAGGGTGTGCACTTCGCGGGGATCCTGGTCGGGCATGCGTATCGCACCCGGCTCGGTGCCGGTCTCGACCGCCCGCCGGCGGCGGTACGCCTCGACCGCGGTCTGGTAGCGGTGGCTGAGCCAGCCCGGTTTGGCCAGCTCCTTCATCATGCGTTCCCGCATCGCCATCGCCCCGAGGGGGGTTACCAGGAAGGGCCGGGTCTCCGCCTTCAGAACCTCGGAGACGAACCCCTCCCGCCTGCGGGCTTCGCCGGGGCCGAACTCCCCGAAAGGCCTCCACATGACGGCCGCCCAGGCGGCCGCGGAGCCTACGAACTGCTCGTAGGCCTCCTCGGCGGCCCACTGCGTGTCGACCGCCGCCGCGATCCCGCGTTCGATGTCGGACACCTTGATTCGCATCTTGTTGTCCCGCCGGTAGGCGTCGAAGGCCATCGCCAACAACAGGAGGAAAACGAACACAACGAGCAGCAGCAGGCCCACCCATAGATCGCCCAAGCCTTCCGGGCCGCCTTCCCCGTACCACCCTTCGTCGCGCGCCAGCATTCCGACCAGGCTGAAGGCGCTGTAGATCACGGTGAAGAAGAACAACATCCGGGCTTGGCGGAAGGTTTCAACCGAGCGGTAGGGCTTTCGGTCGAGCTGGAAGGCGAGGAAGACCGCGTAGGCGATCGAAGACGCGGTTATCCCGACTGCCAGATCGTCCCTGGCCAGCAGCCAACCGGCCACTGCACCCGCCGCGGAATCGATAACGCCCGATCCGGCCGCCGGGGAAACCTGCCCGCCGAAACGGGACAACAGCGCCGCCGAGACAGCGGCGATCAAACCCGCCAGCGCCGCCAAAACGATGACGACATTGAAGTTGGGTGAGTCGTACGACCACTTCCTAGCCCTTCGCCACCACAGCTTCCAAGCCGAAGGGGGTCTCTTCTCCCCTTCTTCCATCACAGCGTCTCTGTCTCTGCGCTCACCGGGCAGCTTCCAAGCCGAAGGGAGGCTTTCCTCCCCTTCTTCGGCTTCCGGCTCCTCTCCGGACTCCCCCTCCGTTGCCTTTTCCGCTTCCGGCGGCGTGTATTCGGTTCTGAAACGCGCCGCTACATCTCGGGAGAGGATCACCAGCCCCGACAGGTAAACCGCGGTTACCAGCGCCCATAACCAGACCCGGAAGACCCTTCGCATTTCCGTGATGCCGACCAACTCGACGAAGCCGGTAAGCAGCAACAACCCGACGATGATCAAGGTAACGAGACCTGCCACCACCACCCCGGCTGTGGTGAGAGCCGCCGGTTGCTCTACGTTCAACAAATCCTTGGATTGTTCTATCAGGCGGTCGAACTCTCGGCGGCTCCGCCGCTCGGCCCGCCGCAGATGGGCGCCCAACCGCCCCAACAGGGTGGCGGGCGCATCCTCCGAGGAATCCGCCCTGATCGAGTCGGCCAACCCGGCGCCGTGTACGGGGGCGATCATCCCGACTTCTTTGACTATCGCCACCCGATCCTCAATCTTCTGCGGCGGCACCCCGTCGGGCATCCCCCCGCCGTCGGCCAGGGAGAACACCGCCTTGCCTACGTCGGCCCAGAGAGTCTGGTCGATCCTGACCCCGCCCTCCAACGCCCGGCGGCGCCTGAGCTCGGCGATCAACTTCTCGGGGTCCAGTTCCTGCTCCTCTTCTTCCCCGCCCTCGGACGGCCTACCCCGCCAGACAACCCGCAGCACCGAGTCGCGGCCCACAGCATTCTGCATGGTGCGCCCTGCCATATCCCTCAGGGCGTCGAAGGCATCCCGCGAGATCGTGAACATGTAACGAAGCGAGCTGATCATCCCGCGGCCCAGCTCGCGCAGGAACCGGGCCATTCCGATCCGCTCGGGCCCGCCGACGGGGGCGGTCCTGACGAGCTCTCGGTCGAACAGGCGCCCTATAGGGCCCTGCGCATAGGCAATGGCCTCCAACGGGTAGGGAGCTTCCTGGCATCCGGGCGGCACTCTGAGCAATCCGCCGTGGTCGGCGGCGCCGGCGAGGCTGACGGCGGGGATCTCCGCTATCCGCACGAACGAGCGGGTCAGATGCACCTTGGGGTCGCCGTAGCCGATTACTCCGCCCTCCATCGCGTCCACCGGCGCCTCGGACATTCCCGACCACATTCCCAGTGCGGTGGCCGCCTCGGTGGCGACATGCGATCCGTAGGCGCCGGCGTCGGAGCGGGAAAGCGGGACGCCCATCTGGCCCTCCGTCTGGCGGTCCTCGGGAACCAGTACCAGGTTGGCGTCCGCCGTGCTGGAGTAAAGGCCTTCGGGCTCGGCCCAACCGCCTGCCGGGCGCGGGTCGCAGGGGGCCCATATCCGCGCCTCCACCACCCGCAGGCCGCCGGGTGCCAATTCCTTTATACGGTCGACCGCCGTCCGGGTCCTCTCCGCCAGCTCTGCGGCCTGGTCCGAGTCGGACCCGGCCAACGCAGCCACGCGGATGACCTCCAGCTTCTGACGGGCGAGTATTTTGAACACAGAAGTGGGCTCTCCGTCCTCGCGAGCGCCCCGGTAGACGGCGCGATGGTCGTCGGTGTAGGTAATGAAGGGTTGGATGAGCCCGCGGCGGGCCCATTCGGTCAGCAGGTCGACCGCGGCCTGCGGCTCGGGATCCCCCTGGGTGAGCAGGACGACGCGCCGGGCGCTCATCATAGGGTCGGCTTCCCCTCTTCGTCGCTCTCCAGGCAGCCGACGATCTCGTTCAACGCCTTCGAAACAATCTCGGCGACGCCAAGCCATGAGTTTTTCGGGGTGCAGTCCCTGCTCCGGTCGACCTCGGCTTGGCGGCGGTAGGAATCGGCCTCCTTCTGAAGGAGGTCAGCCGCCGCCTTCCGCCGGGCCGGGCGGTCGGCGCCTTCTATGACCGGGCGGCGGCCGTCGGGGGTGGTTCCGTGTTCCAGCCATACCTCGAACACCGGGCTGGGCCGGAGGAAGGAATCCGCGTCCGACGCCCCGGGTTCGCTCCCCCACTCGATCAGCTGGGTGTACGGACGGAGATACTTCTCGGGCTGCCTTCTGTCGACAGCGACCGGAACCGCCAGAGGCAACGACTCCAAGAGGGCGGCGAGAAAATCGACCGGCCGCCGCCCGAGAACCGGAAGCATGGCCTTGAAGCCGAACGAGCCGCCCTCGGTCGCGAAAGCCGCCTCGTCGCCCCGGATCTCGATCAGGTTGAGCACCCGGCCGATGAACCACCCTCTTACCAGGGCCTGCAGCGCCGGGCGGGGTATAGGGGTTGCCATCCACAGCAGACGCGACCGCCTAGCCTCCCAAAAATTGGTCAGGATGGAAGCGATGTCTGCCCTTTCCCATGCCCCCGCGATCGGCTTGTTGAGGGATTTGAACACCATCGGGTGCAGGGCGGCACCCAGCGAAGTGTAAACCGCCACCCGGGTCTCGCGCTCGGACTGGTCGAGGGCTTGCTCCACCTCCTCTTGGTAGTTGTCCTGGGCGCCTTTGAAGCGTTCGACCAGAAATTCGCGCACCGATTCCTCGACCGGCAACCCGGCCACCGGAATCGGGCTCGTGTAGGGGCGGTAGTCCAGACCCGGTCCGGGGTGGACTCTCGGGAGCATGTCAAGATCGATCGACGCCAAGGGCTCGGCCGCCTCGAATGCGGCGTCGAGGGCGCTGCGAAACCGTTCCTCGCGGGGGACGCGCTCGGCGGGGGGCAACCGGTCGGACAGGTACTCGCGCAACCCCTGGGAAAGGAAGTCCTTCCAGGCGCCGTCGGAGTTCAGCCAGGCCCGGCAGCGTTCCAAGAGGTGGTCGCGCTTGAGCATCACCGTGAACGAAGCCGGGCTGGGGGGTGCATCGACCGTCAGCCACTCGCGCGCCGCCCATTTTGCGTCGGTGATTATCCATTGCCCCGCCGCCGGTCGGTCCGAGTCGCCGGCTATCACCTTCTTGCGCACCGAACGGTAGGCTTCCACCTTCTCCTCGAGGCCGGTGGAGCGGGCGGTCAAATCGCCGAAAAGCTCGGGGAAGGTGTTGGGGTCGATCACCGACTTGACGCTTTTCCCTGGCTCCAATGCATCCGGAACGCGCCGGTCGGCGGGGGGATCATGGCGGGGCCAATCCTTGATCGAGGCGGATCCCGGCTCGCCCTCATCCGCTTCAACCGCGATCCGCAGCTCGTCGGCGGCGTCGCCCAAGGCCCTTGCCATAGGCTCGAGCAAGCCGCTGCGCAGGTCTTCGGCCAGCAACGATCCCATCTCGCGGTGCTCGGCGTTGTAGCGGCGAACGATACCGGTTTGGACAGCCGTCTGTATGGCCTTTTTGACCCATTCGCTCTCTGCGGCCAGCTTGCCGCCGGTAGATCCTATGGCATCGGAAACGTCCGACCGGAGGTACTCGGCCAGGGTGAGTTCCTCCTGCCGCTCGGCGTGGAGCTCACCCTTCACATGTTCCATCTCCGCGTCGGTCTTGTCCAAGAGCTTCAGCACCACCTGAACACCCTGTTCCGCCAAGGCCTCACCCAGCACACCCAGGATTCGATCCGGAACTTCTTCCACCCATTTCAGGCAGGCATCCCGTATACGGTCCTCCAACCGCTTGAGCACCCCCGCCCGGCGAGTTTCGATTTCCTCGACTATCAAATTCACCCATTCACCGCCCGACGCCTTGGATCTGAAGTCTTCTCGAACTACGTCGTGAACCTCGCCCGCGACGCGGGTGCACTCAGCGCGGAGCTCGTCGTCGGAAACTGCGATCGCGTCGAGTATCTGGTTGTGCTCGCGTCCGCGTTCGTTGAGGCCGCAGTCGTTAAGGAACCTCGTGAGCGAGCGGTCGGCCAGACCCTCGACCACCTTCTGGGGAGTTGCGTTCTCGTATTTGGGCCTATTACGGACGGCCGCCCGGTGCCCATCGAGCAACCACTCGACCGCATCGCGGGTAATCCGCTGTTCGGCGTAGGTGCGCAACCGCCCCACACCGAGGTCCACCTCCGCAAACCCCAGAGCTTGAAGGGCGCCTCGGTAACGGGGCGGGGGCAGCATCCACGAATCCGGCTTGCCGGAGAACTTTCCCGCCGATGATTGCCAGTTGGCGGTCATGTAGACGGTGAAATCGTCCTGGATGCGGCGGTCGGACATCACCGCCGAGAGGCAACGGGCCATGAACCGGTAGACGGCCACCTGGTTGCCGAAGCTCACCCCTTTGGTATTGGCGTGGCCGACCAGGTACGGAAAGGCCGGACCGGACCGTTGTTGGACCGCGCCTCCGCCCGGCGGGACGAACGATCCGTCCCCGAAGTAGCCGTGCAGCAGCTCGGCGACCGCAGCGGCCGTGTTGGGTTGGATGCCGGCGCTGGCCGCCATGGACAGCTCGGCAAACACATCGGCCGAATAGAGGATGCCGATCGACTCGTCCAGCCATTTGGAGCCGTCCGCTCGGAGGATGTCGCATACATCGGTGAGGATGCCGGCCCCGGTCCCGCCCGACAGCGAGGAAATAACGATCGCCACCGGAGGCGGCGCCTCGGCCGACACCTGGCCGCCGGCGAACCGGTCGGCCAGTCGATCCAGCTGGGAGGCGGCCCCGGCCGACATGAGGGCCCTCTGCTTGCCGAGCAGGCGGCTTTTGATGTGGTCGGCGTAATACAGACCGATGATGCGGCCCACCGCCCGGTACTGGCCTGCGCCCATGGCGATGGGAATGTTCATATAGCGAGGATCCACCAGCCAGCCTGCGAAGTCTTCCCCCTTATCTTGCAGGCTTTCGACGATGGCCCCGAATTTGATCCCCGGACTGGTCAGAGACAGGTACTCGTCGGCGTCCAGCAGGGCCGGCGACCCGGGCAGCACCGGCGAGTCCTGTTGGGCCGGGGTGTCGATATGCAGGAACTGCCAACCTTCGGGCATGCCTTCGTCCCAGCCGATCTCCTCGAACCGCTCCTCCAGGTTCTGCTTCAGGTAGCGCAGCGTCTTGCCGCCCGAGCCGCCCAGCCCGATCATCAGGAACTTTCTCAACATGGGTACTCCTACCTTCGGTCGGGTGCGGTCTGGTCGGGCCGGGACATTTCAAGGGCCCTTTGCACGCGGGCGGTGAGCTGCTCCTCGGCGGGGCTCGCTTGGTCAATGGGCGCCATCACTACTCCCTCGTAGGGCGGACCGACGGACATATCCACCAGCACAATGGGGTGGTGCAACCGGCTTTCGGAGTCTAGCTTTATCGATCTGACCGGCTTCTCGGCGGCGTCGAAACCGTCTCCGATCACCCCGATGACAAGGCGGCTGCCTTCCATCAGTAGCTCCACATAAGGGAAGCGCCAAGCCAGCAAGGGGGTCCTTCGCCTAGCCCGCAACCTGCCCGCTTCGAGAAGCGACGGCTTGTGTTTGACCGGACGATTGCCTTCGCTCGTGATTTGCGCGGCGAGCTTCCACTCTTCGGTTACCCGGAAGCGGCTGTAACGAATCCCCTTCGGGCGGTGGATCCGTCCGGCGGCCTGGTTGACCGCCAACAGACAACCCCATAGAACCGCCAGCAGAACCAGGAGAAAAACGGCGACGATGATCCACTCCAGAGTCTGATTGCGGGGGTGGTCGATGTCAACCGGTACGGACACCGTCACCCTCTGGGTGTCGCCTGCCGGGTCCGACGGATCGCTCTCGTAGTCGAAGCCGAGGATGTAATTCTCGGGAGTCTGGACCGAATCATCGAGCACCACAACGACGTGGCCGGGCGCAGGATCGCCCGAGCTCCATTCGGACGACCCGTCTGGGAATCGGATCACCGCGCCCACAGATCCGCCGTCGGCGTCCCTGACGGGGTCGGCGGGCAACAGGCGTATCTCACCGGGGCGGCCGTCTTCGTCGATGGTGATCGGGACAATGAACTCCGTGGACGCAACCGGGTCCGGTCCGGGTTCCACCAGCCGGAGGATGGGCCCGTCGGGTTTGGGAGAAACGATGAAGCTGCCGGAGACGATGACCGGGTCGGCGTAGTCGGACCGCAACCGGACCTCGAAATTATGGCCGCCCGCCTCGTACCGCCCAGGCAACCGGAATGCGCCCCCGCCGGTTGCCTCGGACTCCACGGCCTCGCCGTCTATCGAAAAGGTCAGGAAACCCTCATCTGCCGCCGATGGGATGCGCCCGTCGATCTCCACAGACAATTCAATGTCGGGGCCGTCGGGAAAGATGGGGCTGGTTACGACCCGCGCCTCGAGAGAAGGCGCCTCTATCACCGCGACCGCACAGGCCTCATCCACCCCTTCTCCCCGCACCTCCAGATCGGCCGGGGAAAACGAAGACAGAGGCTCGCCGGCAAAGTCCAGGGTCAGCCGCCGGGCGCCCTCGTCGTCTTCTAAGACACGGGCCTCGAAATCGGTCGTCAGCTCGGGCGGATCGCCGGTCGCCCTGATGATCACCGAACGGACGAACGCCGGCGCCATCCCGTCGGGGAGGACGCCCGACCACACGATCTCTGTCCCCGATGCCAGGCGCGGCAGTCCGGCCAACCCCTGGCATACAGGCGGAGGCGGAGGAAGGGTGGTGGTAGTTGTAGTGGTGGTGGTAGTGGTGGTGGTAGTAGGCGGCACGAAATCCGGTTTCTCGTCGGGGTCGATGAATTGGGGGGCGAGAATGATGCCGTCACCGCATTCCCCCCTCGCCATGCTCTCGATCAGGGTCTTGGAATCGCCTTCCTCAAGGTCGCCGAAGTAATAGAGGGCGAACTCGACGCCGACAGCGAGGGCTTTGAGGCGGTCGGACAGATCGCCGTACCCCGGCGCCACCTCGCCCGACTCTTCGGCGCCGCACACCGCCGGGATCAGAAGCTCCCCCACCTCGCGGCCGATGCCCCTGTTCACGATCTCGCGGCCGAGGCGGTCGTAGTCGCGCGGGGCCGTGCTGTCTGCCCCGCCGCTGGGGGCGTCCCCCAAGTCGTGTTCGCCGTCGGTGTACCAGACCACCCTTTTGCATTCGGCGGACCAGTCGAGGCCGAGCACACCGTACAGGGCGTATACGTAATCGGTGTTCCAGTCGTCCTCAACCAACCGGTCTACCTCGGCGATCAGGCCGTCCGCGCCCTCCGCCGCCAGGTCGGTGAAGTCCTTCCGCAACTCGAAGTCGGTCCCGAAGGCGGCCAGAGCCACCCGTACCAAAACACCTTCGTCCGACTCTGCGTCGAGGGAGCCGATGAGATTCTTCGCCGCCTCAATCCGTTCCCTGCCGGGGTCGGTCCTTCTCAGAGAACTCGACTCGTCCATGAGGATGAGCACGTCCAAGGATTGGGTCCCGGCCGGGCACCATCCCCCGGCGGTCCGGCCGGGCGGCGGTTCCTGACCGAAAGAGGGCGAAGAGGCAACCATGACCCCCGCGGCAAAGAGCAGGACAACCGCCGCCGACATCAGAACCGGACCGGCGAACAGTTGCCGGACCAGGCGGACGAGGCTCATACCGACCACTCCCGAGCGATGCGCACCGCAATCAGGTATCCGCACCAGAGGGCCGCTCCGACCGAGGTAGCCAAAGAGAGACCCACAATGGAGGTGGGGCGCCACCGCCTCTCGAGCCAGTTGTGCTGCTCCCTGGTACGGGCGAGCCAATACATGGAGAACCCGGGCAGGGAAAGGAAGAGCACCGCCAAGATCCCGGCCATCGCCCTCCAGAAGCCCCCGTCGCCGATCGCCCGCACCTCGCCGGCCACCGCCGCCATCGCAACCGAAACGCCCGCGCCGAGCAGACCCGTACCGAGCCCCAGGACCCAGTTCACCCCGCTGCCGCGGCGCGCGGAACGGCCCCGGCGTCCGCCGCCGGGCTTCGTCTGAGCCCCGCCCGAAGGCTCGTACTCGAACTCGAAACTCATCAACGGCCCCTCATATTCCGTCGCGTCTGCCTGCCACCGGCATTTCCTCTTCGTTCATTGACCGGAGTAAACATACAGATAGGGTGTGACATCCGCCGCCGCCCCCCGCCGCGGCGCGGACCCCGCCTGCACTTCCGGTCTACCATCAACATAACGAGAGACTGTGACCCAACGACCAGGAGGAGGCCCTGGCCATGTCCGACCTGATCGCCGAACGGCGGGAGAACGGTTGCGCCGCCATGTCGGTGGGCGAGAGCGGCCCAGCGCCGGCCCTGGTGAACGGGTCGGTCGGGGCCGGAGCGGCCCTGCGGGCGGCGGTCCGCCCCGAGCGGTTCGGTTTGGGCCGCACCTCAAAGCCGCCCGACCGTTCGCGGGGAAGGGTTGTCTCAGCCAACAGGCAGTATGGTCGTTATGGTGCCGGATAAGGCTGGAACATGGAACGGGCAAGAGTTGCCTCTGTCCAGAATACCGGCGGCGGGGGTAGCGCTGGCTACGATCCTGGAACGCATCGTGTCGAAAAGGTACCATTACCCAATAGGGCGAATCGGCATGCAAAAGATCGCTTACTTTGCCACGCGTGCAGGTATCGGAACAGGACTCCAATTCGAACGCAGATCCTATGGACTTCATGCAACAGGGCTCAAAAAGGTTATTGCTAGTCTGATAAACAACGGCCTCATTGAAGAACAAAGACGCGGGAGGATGTTTGTCAATAAACCGGGCCCCACTCTTGCCGACGGCCAATTGGTGTTTAAGACAGAACTGGAGGGTTGGGAGAGGGAAATCAACCAAGTTGCGGACCTATTTCTCCGGGTGCCGTCATCCCGATGGGCCGAACTTGTTGCGTCGGTAGACTACACGGCTGAGTTATTGATAAATCACAATAAGGCGCAAGGAGCAGGCCGCGTCCAGGAACAAAGGGTGGTCGAGGAGGTCGAGCGTTGGAAGAAAGGTAGAAAACCCCCGCCGTCCAGAGATGATATAATAAGCGCCACCCGCACCCTCTCTTTTCTCAGGTGGATAGATGTCTATCCGGCCGAGGAAGAGGACGAATGGTAGGCGTGTAACCAACCGAACAAACAACACTCGGCTTGAATCCCTCGTTTGTTGGTGGGTGGGGTGGTGTGGGCGGGGCCCTGCCCGGAGGCTCAGGTCAGGCGGTGGTCGATGCGGAGCTCCACGCCCTGGTTTTTCCACACATGGTCGCCCGCCCGGCGGAAGGACTCCAGGCCGCTGGTGACTTTGGCGAAGACGTTGGTGAGGCCCACGCCGTCGGTGTCCCCGTAGAACATGGCGATAATCATGCGGTCCGGCCAGTAGGCGATGTTGCCGGCCTTCTGCTCCTTCGACTGGTTCTCGGGTCCGATGTAGGTGCGGATCGGGAACATGAGCTCGTCCCCGGCGAGGCGGGCGTGGTTGACGGTGCCCGACAGCGGGAGCAGATCCGAGATGGCCGCCGCCGTAACGGGGGCCTCGTCGAAGAGCAGCCGGGCGTGGATCTCCTCGCCGGCCACCGAGATGACGATGCCGCCCCTGCGGTCCTGCGGCCCCTCGACAATCCGCAGTCCGGCCAGATCGGCTTCGTCCCGGGCCGCATCCGTCATCACGGCGTCGGAGTCCAGCACCAGCTCGGTCCTGCCCGCCCTGACGAGGGCCCGGATGTCTTCGGCGGTCAGTATCCGGCGCATCGGAATCGGTTCCTCCTGCTCAGCTCGAACCCAGAGCGTCGAGCACCACCCGGCGGCCGATTTCCACCTCGGCCTCGCTCCCGGCAAGGATCAACCGCCCGCTGGCGCCGTGGAGCCTCACCAGCACCATCCGCAGCGAGGTGTGTTTCTCCGCCTGGTTGGCGGCCAAGGCCACGTAAGCGGCCGGCGCCGTTTCTACTACCAGCATGGCGTCGTCCTCCCTGAGCCGGTCGTGCACGGCCATCGTCTCGTTCACCAGGCGGGCCTCGGTCGAGGTAACCCGGTCCACAACACGGGTGGTGACCGACGAAGGCGCCAGCCCGGACGCCGACGCGCCGCCGATCATCTCCAGGATGACGGCTCCGGCGTGGCGCACCGCGTCGGGGTCGGCGGAATGAAGCTCCAGCGTGCCGTACTGCCGTTCGGCCACCAGCATCGACGACCCGGTGTCGGTGTTCTTGAGCGCCGCGTTGGCCAGCGAGAACACCAGGGTGGCCGGCGCCACCTCCACGTACAGCTGCGACATCCCCGCCGGCGGGGGCTCATCCGACGCGCCCTTGCCCGCATAGGCCGCCCAGTTGGGCTGCATCTGGTCTATGTAGACATACGCCCGGAGGGAATTGCCGCCCCGCCCCTTCGACGCCTGCGCCGGACCGGTCATTTCAGCCCTCCGGATCGCGGCTTGCCGCGCCGGGAGAAGCCCCGCCGCGGCAGGGTTGCCGCCGCCGGACCACTTCCGTCCGGGTCGTGGCTTGCTTCGTCCACAACACCGACCACGGCGGCGTCGGTCGGGGCGGAAGCGGCGGTGGCGGGAATCCTGGCCGCGCTCCCCTGGGATACCAGCACCAGATCCCCCGGCCCGGCGCCCGCCGCATCCACCGCAACGAACTGCGCACCGCCGTCCTCCGGCCTGACCACCAGCAGCCTGGCCCCTCCCAACCCGCCGGCGTGCACCGTCGTGACGGTGGTTCCCGTTACACGGCACAACAACATCTATGCCTCCTCGCTCCGGCCCGGCCTGCCGGCCATCCGTTCCCGTCAGGCCGCAATCGACCGGCCCGGCTGATCAGCTTCCGAGCAGCGGGCTCACCTTCCCCAAGTCCTCGTGGGGCTTGGGAATCAAATGGACCGAGACCAGCTCGCCGACCTTCTTGGCCGCCGCCGCCCCGACATCCACCGCCGACTTCACCGCGCCGACCTCGCCCTGGACCATGATCGTGACGTAACCGCCGCCGATCACGTCCCGACCGATGACCCGGACGCGGGCCGCCTTGGCCATCGCGTCGGCCGCCTCTATCGAGCCGACCAGCCCGCGGGTCTCGATCAACCCAAGAGCACCTTCCATGATCCGAACCTCCCCGGGAGATTTCCAGTTGCCAAATTGCCTGTTCAGTCCGTTGCCCGGCCTTCGCGCCTAGCCGTTCTGATACCAATCTACGTAGCCGCGCCCGATGTCGACGTGCACGTTCTTGGTCTCCATGTACTCGTAGAGCGACTCCAAGCCTAGATCATGACCGGTGCCGCTTTCCTTGTAACCGCCGAACGGCGCCTCGCTCGGGTAGACGCCGTAGTGATTGACCCAGATCGAACCGGCCTGCAGATCCCGCGCCACTCTATGCGCCCTGCCCACGTCGGCGGTCCATATGCCGGCCGCCAACCCGTAGCGGACATCGTTGGCCAGCCGCACCGCCTCTTCCTCGCCGCTGAAGGGCAGCACCACCGCCACCGGACCGAAGATCTCCTCCTGGACGATCCGGTGGTCCGGCTCCACATCGACAAAACAGGTGGGCTGGATGAAGTTGCCCCGCGCCAGCTCGGGATCGCCGGGCGGCGCCCCCCCGCCGATCACCCTGGCGCCCTCGGCCCGGCCGATGTCCACGTACTCGAACACCCGCTCCATCTGCCGCTCGTTGATCAGCGGGCCGAGCTGGGTGCCCCACCGCCAGGGAAGCCCGATGCGGATCCGACCCGCCCGAGCGGCGAACCGTTCCACGAACTCGCCGTACACGCTCCGCTCGACCAGAATCCTCGACCCGGCGGAGCACACCTGCCCCTGGGCCAGGTAGATGCCGAACAGAGACCCGCTCACCGCCCGGTCCAGGTCGGCGTCGGCGAACACTATGGAGGGCGACTTGCCGCCCAGCTCCAGGGAAACCCGCTTGATGGTGCTGGCCGCCCCGCGCATGATCGAACGCCCCACCACCGTGGAGCCGGTGAAGGCGATCTTGTCCACCCCCCGATGCTCCACCAGCGCCCGGCCGGCCGTCTCCCCCGCCCCCGGCACCACGTTGAACACCCCGGGCGGGATACCCGCCTCCAGGCAGATCCTCCCCAGTTCCAGAGAAGACAGGGGGGCCAGCTCCGGCGGCTTCAGCACCACCGTGTTGCCGGCCGCCAGCGCGGCGGAGGCCTTGCGGCAGGCGATATGCAACGGGAAGTTCCAGGGGATGATCATGCCCACCACCCCCATCGGCTCCTTGCGCACGTAGTCGAGGGAATCCCGGGGCAGGGCCAGCAGCCGGCCGTCGACGGCCCGCACCAGACCCTGGAAAAAGCGGAACGGATCCCAGGAGGCGGGCAGGTCGATCAGGGCGGTCTCCCGGATGGGGCGGCCCACATCCTGGCTCTCCACCTTGGCCAGGAACTCGTGCTCACCCTCTATGAGCTCGGCCGCCCTCAGCAACAACCGGGAACGCTCGGCCGGGTCGAGCGCCCGCCACTCCCCGAAGGCCCTCCGGGCGGACCGCACCGCCCGATCCACGTCCTCCTCGCCGGCGGAGGCGACCTCCGCGATGACCTCGTTGGTGGCCGGATCGATCGAGGGGCTGGTCTTGCGGCCGGCGGCGTCCCCGAACTCGCCGTCGATCAGCAGCCGGGGATGGAGGCGGGCCGGGTCGGGAAGGCCCTCGAAACGGGGGGCCGCCCCGGTTGTCCGGACGGTCTGTTCGGCGTCGGAGGGGGCAACAGGGGGGGCGGCCGCGTCGGAAACCCGGCGGAGGTCGGAGTGCGGATCGGGGGGCGGCGGCGGCGCGGGGGGGCCGGACGCGGCCAGACGGGAACCCTCCACCAGCCGCACGCCCAGGCTGCGCGCCTCGTCGAGGGCGGCGTCGGTCAGCGCCGCCCCCTCGCGCAGCATCAGCTCGTACTCGCCGATCTCGGCCAGCCGGCGCACGTCCTCGCTGGTGATGAACCGCCTCAAAGCCACCGCCGGCGCCCCCGGTCCCGCCTGCGCGCCCCCGCCGGAACCCGCTCAGACCAGCTCATCGACGACCCCCCTCGCCTCGGAAAGGGTCAGCACCCGGTAGGGGTCCCACGCCGCCCGCTCCCGGAAATGGGCGACCGTCCAGGGGTCGCCCCCGTATTCTCGGTCCTGGTCGGTGAGCTGCTTGGGTTCCAGCAGGGCGCCGGGGGTGTGGATGCAGGCCACCTCCTGGGAGGTCATCCCGTCGGGCGCCAGGCCGATCCACATCAGCCCCAGGTCGGGGCGGGCGAGAAAGAAGGGGGGCGCCGACAGCCTGAACCCGCGCTCCGCCAAGCTGTCGGCCAGATAGGGCGCCAAGTCATGCGGGTGGAGCTCCGTATGCAAATAGGTGTGGAAGTGCTCGGTCTCGCGGTCGGCGAACCAGCCCAGGGCCTGTTGCCAGTGGTCCGATTCCAGATAGGCGAGTATCCCGGCCCGGTCCTGGTCCGTTGCCCGCCGCGGGGCTGTGTCCTCCAGATAGCTGCGCTCGCCCCGGTCGGTCCACACCTCCAGGAAGCCGCCGGGGCCGGGGCGGATCACCGCCGCCGGATCACAGCGCCACACCACGTTGAGCACCGGGCGGATCTCTGGGTAGATCTTGATCCAGCCCCACTCCCCCACGAAGGCGTGCCCCACGTTCCGCACCCGGCGGCCCAGCCGGTCCATGTACTCCACGAACAGGTACTCAAGCGACAGCGGATGGACGGCGGTGTCCACCCTGGCCTCGAAGAAACTAACCTCCGGGTCGTCCAGAAGCGCCCGGGCGTCCGCCCACTCGTCAGAGCGGAAAAAGTCGAGGAGGCCGTCCCGCAATGCTGCGGGCATCAGCGGCCGTCCGGCGCCGGCGATCCGGTGTTCGGCGCCGGCCCGTTCGATGCCTCGGCCGCCGCCGTCCGCCGGGTCACAGCTCGATCACCCGATTGGTCTCGGCCGACTCGTAGGCGGCGAACACCACCTCCATGGTCTTGGCGTTGTCGGAGGCCACCGTAACCGGCGGGATGCCCTTTTCGATGTAGTCGAGGAACGCCAGGTAGCACCCGACCGTCCCCTCCCGGAGCTCGTCGGCCGGCCACGGGGCGGCGTAACCGACCGTATGCCCGGCGGGCGGCTTGGTGTCGGTGGGGGGATAGTGCCAGCCCTCGAGGCCGGGCTTGTCGGTGTAGATCTTGTAGGGGTGATCGGGCTGGTTGATGAAAACCGACCCCAGTGCGCCGTCGATCCGCATCCGCATCACGTACTGGTCGCCGCGGGCCGAGACCCAGCACTCGTCGATGCGGGCGATCACCCCGTTGGCGAACTCCATGGTGATCATGGCGAAGTTCTCGCCGGCCAGCACCTGGGTGGGCACCCGGCGGGTCAGGGCATGGACGCGCACCACCTCGGAGTCCACCAGGTGGCGGATTACATCGATGTAGTGGACGTCCTGCTCGTACATGAGGAAGCGCTTCTGGTCGCGCCGGTAGGTGGGGTCGATGTCGTTGATGAACTCCTCGATGCGGACGTGGAACAGGTCGCCGATCAGGCCGGCGTCGATGCGGGCTTTGGCGTCCACCATATCCGGGTACCACCAGAAGTTCTCGGAGATCATGAACTTGATGCCGCTGTCCTCCACCACCTGCACCAGCTCGGCGACCTCCTCGGGCGTGGCGGCCATGGGCTTCTCGCAGATGACGTTCACCCCGGCGGCGGCGGCGGCCTTGGTCACCGCCAGATGGAGGAAGGGCGGGACGCACACCGACACGATGTCTAGGCCGGCCTGCTCGATCATCTCCTCGTATGAGCCGTAGACCTCCGGTATCCCGTATTCCTCGGCCCGTTGCCCGGCCAGATCGAGGTCGAGGTCGGCGACGGCCGCCGTCTCCACCCTTTCGACCTGCTGCTGGACGGGGAGGTGGTAGACCGAGGCCGCGAACCCCGCCCCGACGCATCCGACCCTGTAGTTCCTGCCGCGCTCGGCCACCGCTCCTCCTTGTTGCCTGCTATTCGTTCATCGCTTCGTACTCGGCGCTGATGTCGTCCCACGGCACCAGGGTGTCGGCCCACCAGTGCAGCCGGCCCGCGTACACCCCCAGCTCGTGGGTGTAGGCCAGGTACTCCTCCCTGGTCTCGATGTGGTCCAGGGCGTCGAGCGACCCCCGGATCAGGTCGACGCTGTCGTCCAGCCCGTACCAGTTATGGAGGATTCCCAGCTGGGCGTCCACGAACATCCTCACCACCTGCTTGAGGGTGTCCAGGTGGAGCGAGGGGTCCTGGCCGGCGTTGCGGAGCACGGCCATGTCGTCGGCGAAGGCCCTGGTGTTCTCCTCGGCGCAGATGATCATCGGCCAGCCGTAGCCCTTGGTGCCCCGCCTTGTCTTCAGACGGCGCACCTCCTCCGGCATCTCATGCCAGATAGCTGTGGTAGCCCGGTTGAGCACCTCGATGGTCGAAGCAACCCGATAATCCATTGAGTCCCCATCCTATAGGCGGAACGGGCAGGCTGCGCCGCCGGGAGGGTTCTCGGCGGCGGCGGTGTAAAAGTCCGAGGCGGCTGCTGTACCCGAAGCAGACAAACGGTGACAAGCGAAGTGGATTGCCCTTTACTCCGCTTCGAGGCGGAGGGGCAGGACCCGGGCGGGGTTGTCGATCACGAACTGGTTGAGGGCGTCGACGGGCATGCCCCGGGCTTTGAGGGAGGGGAGGATCACGTTCATGATGTGGTCCCAGCCGGGGCCGCCGAAGCTGGACAGGCGGGCCTTCAGGCCGATGTCGTGGGAGAACAGGAGCCGGCCGGCCAGGCCCTTCGACACCAGCCACTCCACGGCGGCCATCCGCTCCTCGTCGGATACGTAGACGCCGTCGGTCGGACAGGGGTGGCCCCAGTCGTCGATCTCGAAGAAGGACCCGTAGGAGGCCACCTCCTCCAGGTAGGGCCGGTCGCCGGTGCACAGGTCCATGTGGCCGGCGATCACCCGGCTGGGATGGACTCCGTGCTCCGTGATGAGGAAATCGAGGATGGAAGGCATCAGGCGCTGCTCGTGGAGGGCGTGGATCTGGATGGCCGCACCGGTGGCGTGGTGGGCGGCGGCGGCGGCCTCCAAGACCTTCCATTCGTTGACGGTAACCGGGTCGGAGGTGCCGATCTCCCCGATGATCCCGCAGCGGATGTCGGCGCCGTCGGCGCCGGAGGTTATGTCCTCGACCATCCCTTCGGCCAGCTCCTCGGCGCTCTTGGAGTCCACGTACCAGGGATGGGCGTGGTCGACGTAGTAGCCGGTTCCGGAGATGATGTTGATCCCCACGTCGTCGGCAATCTTCTTCAAGCCCCACACGTCCCGCCCCAGCCCCAGGTTGGAGGAATCGACCACGCTCCGGCCCAGGGCCATCTTGTAGCGCCTGATCTCCTGGGAGCTCAGCCGCCAGTCGGTGTTGATGAGGTTGTCGCGGCTCCGGTAGGGGAACTCCCGGAGCAGGGCGGCGTTGTGGACGGTCACCGGAACATAGGAATCGGACCCCAGGCCCCGGTGGCTGCCTTCCAGGAACCACATGAGGCAGGTGAACAGCAAATGCTCGTGCATCATGGTCACGCCGAGCTGCTCGGGGTCGATGGGGCCGTTGACGGTGATGACGCGGCCTAGATCTTTCATGGCGTCCTCCTTCGCGGCGGCCGCGGGCGGCAAGCATCCGGACCGCTTCAGGCCTGGGCAGCCCGTATGCTATCCTCTTCCCCCAACCGCCCCCGACGCCTACCCCAGAGAGGACCGCCGGTTGCCCGATCTCGCTGCGGGTAGGACGCGCCTCGGCGCAGCCCGGTCGAACCTTCCGCTGGTTGCGATCTGCTTCAGCGTGCTGCTCATGAGCACCGGGCTGATCTCGGTCCAGGCTTCGGACCTCGCCGGGGTCCAGTTCTCCTTCTGGCGCCTCTGGACCGGGGTGGTCCTGCTCGGCGCCGCCGCCGCGGTGCGCGCCGTCTGGTTCGGGGTGCGCCCGCCCCTGTCACAGCTCCGGTGGGCGGTCTGGCCGGGGCTGGCCCTAGGGTTCTCGCAGCCGGTCTTCTTCACCTCTATGAAGCTGACCTCCGTAACCGATGTCGTGCTGCTCAGCTCGCTGATTCCCCTGGTAGTCAGCCTGATCGCCATACCGCTGCTGGGCGAAAGGCCGGGCAACCGCTTTCGCATGTGGACGGTGCTGGCGGTGGCCGGGGCGGCCCTGGTGGTGTACGGGGGGTCGGCCGGCGTGGAGGGCAACCCGGCCGGGATGGCGATGGCGGTCGTATCGGTGGTCAGCTGGTCGCTCTACCTGGTGTTGCTGAAGATCGCCCGCAACCACATCGAAGACACCGTCCTGCTGCTCTGGAGCATCTTCACGATCAGCGCCCTGGGGGTAACCGTCTACACGGCGGTCACCGGCTGGAATGTCGGCCCGGTCACCGGGCGCGACTTCCTCCTGGTCGTCTACACCTCGCTCATTCCGGGCGGCGTCGGCGTGTTCCTGATGGCGTGGTCCTTCCGGTGGCTTCCCGCCAACATCCCGCCCCTGGTGCTGCGCGCCGAGCCGGTGGCGTCGAGCTTTCTGGCCTGGTGGCTGCTGTCCGAACCGATCAACCTGATGCATTACCTCGGCGGCGGCGTCGCCTTGGTGGGGGTGATCGGCGCCATCCTGAGCCCGTCCGGGCAGCGGTTGATGGCCAACGAACGCACCAAAGCCGCCATTGCAGGCAGGAAGATGACATAGACCGGTCATCTCGGGGTTCGCTCGGGAGGGAAACGCCCGTCTAGGTGACGGCCGACAAGACCGCCCGCGCTTCGCTCAGGGTCACGGGAAGGTAGGGGGACCGGTCTATGAACTCTCTCAGCTGGGTGAGGGTGAAGCCGTCTCCGCCGTAGGCCCGTTCGGCGGGGGTCAGCTCCGACTGGGGTTCGAACACGGCGCCTGGGGTGTGGGCGGCTACGAACTCCATCGACTTGGTTCCGGGCGGGGCGTACCCTATCCACATGGAACCGATGTCCGGACGGGCCAGGTAGTAGGGCTCGGCCTCCCCGTAGCCGGCCTCCCTCACCGCGGCGGTGCAGCGCTCGGCCAAGTCGTAGGGGTGAACTTCGGTGAGCATATAGGCGTGGAAGTGCTCGATGTCGGCGGAGCGCATCTTGTCCTGCATCTCCTCCCAATGCCGGGAGGCGAAGTAGCGGTCGATGGCGTCGTGGTCGGAGTCGGTGATGCGCCGGGGCGACACATCTTCGAGGTAGGACTGCTCGTCGGCGCCGCCGAGGAGGACGGTCGAGCCGTCGGGGTCGGGTCCTATCAGGCCCCCGCCGCCGTAGCGCCACATCAGGAAGAACGAGGGGCGGTCGGCTGTGTAGTACTTGACCAGCCCCCGCTCCCCCACCACCGCATGGCCCACGTTGACCACCTCCTTGCCCGCCGCCGCCAGGTACCGGTCGAACAGGTACTCCAGGGTCACCGGGTGGACGCTGGTGGACAGCATCACCTCGTGGAGGGTCAGATCGGGCTGCTTCAGCAGCTCTATGTTCTCCGCCCAGTAGTCGGAACGGAAGAAATCGATCAGCTCTTCGACAACCGAGGACATCGCAATCGGCTCCTTTCGGGTATCAGCCCAGACGGTCGGCCAGACGGTCGGGCGGCGGTCATTCAGATCGAGATCCGGCGGGAACCGGCGCCCCGGTCATCAACCGCTCGAACACGGCCCGCCCCGGATTCACCAGCTCCCCGCCGGGCGCCAGCGGCGACACCGCGTCCGGCCATTTGGGTCCGGCCCCCGTTATACAGCACACCACGAAGTCGCCCGGCCGGATCACCTCCCGGTCGGCCAGCTCCCACGCCCCGGCCAGCGCGGCGGCCGAAGCCGGTTCGGGAATCACCCCCACCCGGGCCGCCCTCCGCAGCGCCTCGACAATGGCCTCGTCGGTCACCTCCACCGCCGTCCCGCCCGACTCGCGGATGGCCCGCAGGGTGATCCGCCCCCCCGTGTCGTCGGCGATGGACAGTGCAATAGTTTCGGGGGCGGGGTGGACGGGCACCTCCTCCAACCCTTGCTCGACGGCCTGGACGACGGGGTTGCATCCGGCCGCCTGCACCCCATGCACCTTGGGGAGGGAGTCGATCAGACCGAGGCGGCGCAGCTCCTGAAAACCCTTCCACGGCCCGTAGAGTCCATCCCCCGCCGCCACCGGGAACAGGTAATGGTCGGGCGCCCGCCCCAGGGCCATCACCGCGTCGTAGGCCATGGTCTTGTATCCCTCCACCCCGTAGGGCGTAGCCACCGGCATGGGGGTCATATAGGTGGACGGATACCAGCCGTGCTCCTCCACGAAGGCCCGCAGCGGCGGCTTGCGGTTCATCTCCACCACTACGGTCGCTCCGAACAGCCGCATCCAATCCCGCTGCCCGGCGGGGGCGCGGGGGTCGGCCAGCACCACGCAGCGCATCCCCGCCCTCGCCGCGTAGGCGGCGGCGCTCATGCCGTGGTTGCCGGTGGTGGAACACACCACCCGGTCGTATCCCAGCCGGCGGGCCATCGAGACCGCCACCGTATGGAAGCGGTCCTTGAAGGCGAAGGTGGGGTTGACGGTCTCGTTCTGCAGGTAGAGGAATGAAAGGGGGTTATGATCGGTTCGGGGAATCCGCACCAACGGCGCACCGCCCTCGCCGAGCGTCACCCTTTCTTCCCCCGCCCGCAACGGCAGCAGCTCGGCGTAGCGCCACACGGTGGCCGCCCGGCGCGCCCACATCTCCAGGGACACAACCGCGCCGGCCGCCGCCTCGTCGTAGGAGACCTCGAGGGCCGCCCCGCAGCCGGGGCAGCCGAAGAAGTAGGCCCCCAGGCCGTATTGGGCGCCGCAGCCGGTGCACTCCAGGCCCTGGGCGAACATGCGGTCAGCCGCCCGCCGGAACCGGCGGCGGGCCGGAAACCCGGAGATCGATTATCGAGCTCCGGCGCCGGCCGCTGCCCACGGCTCCACCTGGATCTGGTCCTCGCCGAGGGTCAGCACCGCCTCCGGCGAGAAGGCGTCGATCGGCGTCTCCTGGTCGGCGTACCCGTCCAGCCAAGAGGTGCGGTAGCCGTCCTCCGACCACAGCACCGGAAAAAAGTTGTCGTCGAAGTCCTGCTGGCCGGGGGCGAAGTAGCGGCTGTAGGCGCGATGGCGGATGCGGGGATGGTGCCGGGAGGAGGCCGGGATCATGTGGACGCTGTAGGAGCGGCGGATGTTGCCGGGGCGGGTGTTGGGTCCACTCCCGTGCCAGATCCAACCGGTGTGGAAGGCCGCCGACCCGGCCCCGAACTCCAGCGGCACCAGCTCGACGTCCTCCCCTTCGGGGGCGAACTGCCGGACGTAGTCGGTCCACCCCTCCATCGTATCCCGGCTGATCTGGACAGTGCCGGGGGCGGGCTGGGGCCCCCACTTGTGGCTTCCCCGCACGTAGACGAGGGTGCCGCCGTCGGCGTAGGTGTCGTCGAGGGCGATCCAGCAGGTCCAGTTCCACACCGGGTCGACCCAGCACATGAAGGCGGCGTCCTGGTGGATGTCGAAGGGCTTGCCCCCCTCCGGCTTGTACATGGCCACGTCGGCCCAGAGGCGGGCGCTGGAAGAACCCTCCAGCCGGCAGGCCAACCGGGCGAAAGGCCCGGAGAAGGTGTGTTTGGCCACCACCGGATCGACCCGCCACAGCCCGGCCAGCACCCGGTGGGCGTCTTCGGGGTCGCGGCCTTTCTGCCAGTAGAGCTCGTCCGGCCACACCACCAGATCGTGCCGGCCGTCGAATATGCGGTCGTACCGTTCGCGGAGCTCCTCCACCGCATCCAAACCGATCAGGTTCTCCGCGATCAGAAACCCGTCCTCGCGATACTGCCGGACCTGGGCGTCCGTGAACTGCTCGATCATTCCCGCCTCCTGCGCTCCCGCCTGCCTGCGACTATACCCGCCGCCTTGCCCGGCGGCCGGGGGGAGGCGGACGGACGTCCGGAAGATCAGCCGGCGGTGTATGAGCCCCGGCCCCGGCGGATCACACCGCGAAGATACGGCGGGGGTTTTTCACCAGCATGTCGTCTATCTGCTCCTCGGTCACCCCGGCCTCGCGCAGCTGGGGGACTATCTCCTTCAGGATGTAGGCGTATCCCTTGCCGCCGTACTCCACGAAGTGGATTTTCAGGCAGTTGTCCTGGGCCAGCATGATCTGGCCGCTGTAACCGTCGGCGCACATCCGGGCCAGGGTCTCCACCCGCTCCCGGTCGGAGATCCAGTGGTCGCCGTCGAACAACAGGTGCGAATCGTTCCACGGCGTCCCCCGGAACAGGTCGTAGTCGATGGACACTCCCCGGTCCATCACCGACTCGTGGTACTCGTAGTCGGGGCAGCTGCCGTCCATGTGGCTGATGTAGACCTTCTCCAGGTTCGCCCCTTCCTCCTCCAGGATGTCGATGTAGCGGTGGGCTTCCTTCATGAAGACCATCGGATGCACGGTCAAGGGAACGCCGGTGGCCGCCTGGGCCCTTCCCCCGGCCCGCAGCACCTTCTCCTCCTGCGGGTGGAGGGGCTCGCACATGCCCAGCTCGCCGATCACCCCGGCCCGCACATCGGTGCCCTGGATGCCCTCCTCGATGTCGGAGATCAGGATTTCGGCCAGCCGGCCTACCGGGGCCTCGGCGTGGGCGGGCGGATGGGAGGGGGCGATGTACCAGCCGGTGGACGCGACCACGTTCAGTCCGGTTGCCCGGCTGGCCTCCTGCAGGTCGGCGGGCGACCATCCGGGGATGCGCCCGCTCACATCGATAATGCTCTTCCCTCCGGCCTCGGCGTACAGCCGGAGCTCCCGGATCGCCGTGTCGAGCTCGGTCATGTTCAGGTTGTCCTTGGAGATGTAGGGGCGCTCGGCCAGGATCTCGTAGGCCTCCCGGGTGACCGGCGCTTCCGCCAGGGCCTGCACCTCGGGCGGGTCGTCCGGACCCGGGGGGTCCCAGAACAGGTCGCCGCTGTCGATGACGATGTGCTCGTGGCTGAGGGTCACGCCGAGCTGCTCCGGCGGTATCTCCCCCAGGACGGTTCGGACGGTTGCCATCGCGTCTCCTTTCGCTTTCGGCGGCGGGCCGCCGGCCGGGGATCCCCTGCTTACAGCTCGGCGCCCGCCTTGTGAAGCGCCTCTATCAGCTCGGCTCGATAGTTCTGGAAGTCGGTGCTGGTGCGGATCGAATCCTCCCTGGGGTGGGGAAACGGCACCTCGAGCTGGTGGGAGAGCCGCCCCGGTCCGGTGGACATCACGAACACCCGCCCGCTCAGGTACAGCGCTTCCTCCACGTCGTGGGTAACGAACAGTACGGTGGTGTGGGAGCTTTCCCAGATGCGCAGGAACTCCACCTGGAGGCGGGTCTTGGTCATGGCGTCCAAAGAAGCGAACGGCTCGTCCATCAGCAGCACGTCGGGGTCGGCGGCCAGCGCCCTCGCCACGTCCACCCGCTTGCGCATCCCGCCGGACAGCTGAAACGGGTAGGCGTCCTCCCGCCCGGTCAGGCCCACCAGGTCGATAAAACCCCGGGCCCTCTCACGCCGTTCCTTCTTCTCGACGCCCTTGACCCGCAGCCCGTATTCGACGTTCTCCACCACCGTGTACCACGGGAATACCGCATCGTCCTGGAACACCATGCTGCGGTCGGGGCCGGGGCCGGTGACCGGTACGCCGTCGCGGTGGATGGCGCCGCTGGTGGGGTTGAGCAGGCCGGCCACCAGGTTGAGGAGGGTCGACTTGCCGCATCCGCTGGGGCCGAGCAGGGACACAAAGTCGCCTTGGGCGAGATGGAAGGAGATGTCGTCCAGGACATGCAGGTCATCGAAGTAGATCGAAACGTTGCTCACATCCAGCTTGATTCCCCCGCCAGCGGCTCCGTTGGCGGTGCTCGTGTCTTTCGTCACTTCCATCCTCCCTGGGTTCCCCAAGTGTATATCGGGCCGGTTGCCCCGGCAGGCGGGGTCAGGGGCCGTCGGTTTGGCTGCGCAGCCGGCGGACGGAGGCGGTGGCCGCCGCATCCACCTCGAGGCCGTCGTCGAGCACTACCCCGTACTGCTCCAAGGCGGCTGACCGGCTGACCTTGCCGTTGTGCGCATCGTCGGCCACCAGCTCGGGGGGCCGGTCCAGGGGGTCGCCCCAGCCGCCGCCGCCCGGCTGGACGTGGTGATACAGCTCCCCGGCGGCCAAGCCGTCGCTGAACATGGGCGGGAGGGCCTCGCGGGCGCCGGACAGCCGCACCGCCGTGTTGGAAGACAGTCCGCCCGGCCGTCCGCCCATCAGTCCGTAGGGCGGATGGCGCTGCCGGTCGGAACGGATCAGGAGCGAGGTGGGTGCCAGAGGCCTCCACGCCTTCTCCAGGGCAAGGCCTCCCCGGTGGCGCCCCGCTCCGCCGCTGTCCGGCACCAGGCCGTAGCGCTCCACCATGATGGGAAACTCCGCTTCGGCCGCCTCGATGGGCACGTTGGCGGCGGTGGCGATGGGATTGCTGAGGCCGTCGTTGCCGTCGTTGCGGGGGGTGGCGCCCCAGGTGCCCACCATCAACTCGAAGTAGACGAACGGCTCGCCGTCATTCCGGCGGCCGCCGAGGATCACCACCGTGTTGCCCCCCTCCCCGGCGGCCGGCACCCGGTCGGGAACCAGCTGCGCCAGCGCCCCGTTCACCGCATCGAAGGCCCGGAAGCCGGTCACGCCCCGCATGGAAGACGCCCCCGGGTAGACCACATGGGCGATGGTGCCGGGGCGGGTGACGATGCGCACCGGGCGGAACGCCCCCGACGTGTTGGGGAACTCCGAAGCCGCCGCCGACATGACGCAGTGGTAGGCGGTGGCCATGATGAACGAGCGGGTGGAGTTGAGCGAACCGGCCACCATCGGCGCCGAGTCCGAGAAATCCACCTCCACCTCGTCGCCGTCGACGGTCACCCGCACGGTGATGGGCACATCGCGGCTCTCCACGCCGTCGGAATCCAGGTAGTCGGTGAAGGAGGCCGACCCGTCCGGCCAGGACGATATCTCCTTGCGCATCAGCGCCTCGGTGTAGTCGACCAGCCCGTCCATCAGCTCGGCCAGCCGCTCCGCGCCGTACCGCCCGGCCATGTCCCGCAGCGCCCGCTCGCCAACCGCGCAGGCCGCCACCTGCGCCCCCAGATCACCGAACATCATGTGGGGCACCCGCACGTTGGCCTCGATCAGGGCGTGCACCTCCGGCACCGGGCGGCCCTCCCGGTACAGGTGCATCCAGGGGATGCGGAGGCCGTCCTGGTGCACCTCGGTGTTGTCGGTGGCGGAGCTGCCCAGCAGGCGCCCGCCGATGTCGCCGTGGTGGGCGGTGGCCACCCCGTACCCGATAAGGGTTCCCTCATAGAAGACCGGCTTGATGACGAATACGTCGGGCAGGTGCATGCCGCCGTCGAAGGGGTCGTTCATGATGAACACGTCGCCGGGCGCCATGTCATGGCGGAACCGGGCGAGCAGCGCCTCGACGGCGGTGGGGATTGCACCGAGATGGAACGGGATGGTTACGGCCTGGGCGACGGTCTCGGCGCGGGGGCCGAGCAGGGCGGCCGAGAAGTCCATGGCGTCGCGCACCACGGTGGAGTGGGCGGTGCGGAAGATGGTGGTGGCCATCTCGTCGGCGGCCGAGGCCAGGGCGTTGGCCGCTATCTGACGGGTTACCGCGTCGGCGTGCCCCGCCGCGGCGGCGCCGGCGCCTTGCCGGCGGGTGAGGTAGACCGCCCCGGAGGCGTGGAGGCGGGCCGCCCAGCCGGGTGGTACGACGATGGTGGTGTCGTATTCGTCTATGAGGAGCGGCCCTTCCAAGCCGTCCGCGCCGAGGCCGGCTCTGTCCTCCAGCACCGGAGCGTTGACGTAGCCGTCGGCCAGGCCGAACAGAGCGGGGCGGGGCCGGGCCGCGGTGGTTCTTTTCGCGTACCCGGCGGATTCTTCGCTCTCTGCGGAGGCTGCGTCTCCGGCGGCAGCGCGCCGGGGGACGGGGCCGAGAGCGGCCAGACGAACCGCCCGCACCTGGACGGGGGCGCCGGCGCCCTTGCGCACCCCGTACAGCTGCTCGTGGCGGTCCTCGAAATCCTCTACCAGCTGCTCCAGGCCGGCGGAGGTCGGGCCGGCGGCGGGGATTTGCACCTCGATGTCCCAGCTCTGGCCCTGGTAGCGCACGTCGGCGGACCGAACCCACTCGACCGCGCCGCCCGGGACGGCGGACACCAGCTCCGCCTCCAGCTCGGCCAGCAGACCGGCCGCGGCCGCCGCCGACCCGGCCCGGCGGGCGTCCAGCTCACAGAAGCGCACGCCGTGGTATTCGGGGCGGGCGTAGAGGAGGCCGGCCGCCGAGAACACCCCGGCGTTGGGCGGCGCCACCACCGTCTCGATGCCCAGCTCGGCGGCCAGGCCGGCGGCGTGCATGGGACCGGCCCCCCCGAAGGCGATCAGGGCGAACTCCCTGGGATCGCGGCCCCGCTCCGACGACACCGCCCGCAGGGCCCGCATCATCCGGGCGTTGGCCAGATCGTGGACCCCCCGAGCCGCCTCCTCGACGGGGACGCCGAGGGGGCCGGCCACCGTTTCGATCGCCCGGCGGGCAAGTTCCGGCGAGAGGGAGACATCGCCGGCCAGCCGGCCCGACCGCACGAATCCGAGCACCGCGTTGGCGTCCGTTACGGTGGGGTCGGCGCCGCCTAAGCCGTAGCAGGCCGGACCGGGAGACGCTCCGGCCGAACGGGGGCCTACCTGCAAGCCGCCGGCCGCGTCCACCCAGGCGATGCTCCCGCCCCCGGCACCCACCTCGGCGATGTCGATGCTGGGCACCCGCAGCAGCTCGCCGGAGCCCCGCAGCAATCTGGTCCCCACCGACAGGTCAGCGCCCACCTCGTACTCCCTGCTCAGGGTGACCCGGCCTCCCTCGATCAGGGAAGCCTTGGCGGTGGTGCCCCCCATGTCGAAGGATATGGCGTTCTCGATCCCCAGCTCCCGCGCCAATCCCTGGGCGGCCACCACCCCGGCGGCCGGACCGGACTCGAGGGCGTAGACCGGACGGCGGGCGGCGTCGGCGGCGGTCATGGCGCCGCCGGACGACTGCATGATCAGGAGGGGGGCGTCGACGCCGATACCGGCCAGGCCGTCCGCCAGGTCGCTCAGGTAGGAGCCCATGACGGGGATCACGTAGGCGTTGAGGGCGGCGGTGGCGGAGCGCTCGTATTCGTTCTGCTCCCGCAGCACGCCGCTGGACAGCACCACGTGGACGCCGGGCAGTTCCCGGCGGAGGACGCGGGCGGCCTGCTCTTCGTGGGCGGGGTGCTTGTGGGCGTGGAGCAGGCAGACGGCCACCGCCTCCACCCCTTCCTCGCGGAGGCGGGCGGCGACCCTTCGCACCTCGTCTTCGTCGACCGGGCGGTGCTCGGTTCCGTCGGCCAGCATGCGCTCACCTATCTCGAAGCGGAGGCGGCGCTCGACGATGGGCGGGGGCTTGCGCCAGAAGGGGTTGTAGAGGTGGGGCATCCGCACCCGGCGGAGCTCCAGCACATCGCGGAAGCCTTCGGTGGTAACCAGGGCAAGGCGGGCGCCCCTCCGCTCGAGGATGGCGTTGGCGGCGACGGTGGTGCCGTGCACCACCTGATCGACCGGGCGGAGGGCGGAACGGGGCCGCCCGCCCAACGAAGCGTCTACGGCGGCGGTGACGGCCTTGTCGTAGGAAGGCGGGGTGGACAGCACCTTGCGGGCGGCCAAGCGGCCGTCCGGGCCTTCCACGATCACGTCGGTGAAGGTTCCGCCTACGTCGGCGCCGACCCGGCTGCCCATGCCGGCCTACCCTTCTTGGGCCGCCGGGAGGGTCATCGGGAGCCCAGCATCTCGCCGACCAAGCCCGGCGAGGCACCGCGGGGGCTCCATCTGGTGTAGCGCTTGGCGACCGCCCGCAGGAGGAAGTCGCTCAGGATCGCCAGCACCGCGAACATGAACACCAGCACGAGGATACCTGCGTTGTCCAGGTAACGCTGTCTGGAGATCATCAGGTAGCCGAGGCCCTGCTGGGTGCCCATGAACTCCGCCGCCACGTCGAGGCTCCACGCCACCACCACCGCCAGCCGGAACCCGGCGATCATGTGGGGGAGGATGGCCGGGATGACCACCGTCCGGTAGATGTGGAACCGGGAAGCCCCGGCGGTCAGGGCGGCCCGGATGTAGATGTGGGGAACATTGCGGACCGCCTCGGTGGTCTGGATGGTGAGGATCAGGAACACCCCGAAGGCGATCAGAGCCACCTGGGACCTCATGCTGGAACCGAACCACACCAGGAACAGGGGGATGGTGGCGAACAGAGGGGTGGGGCGTATGGCGTCGAGGGAGAACTCCAGCAGCTCCCGGGCCCAGCGGCTGTATCCGAAGGCGAGGCCGACCGCCAGCCCGGGGGGCGCTCCGACCGCCAGCCCGAGCAGCACCATCCTCACGCTGATCCATGTCGCGCCGGGCAGGCCCTCGGCGAACGGCACCCGCTGCCCGGCCAGGTGGTGGTATCCGGTGGTCAGCACCCCGAAGAGGCGCTGGGGCGTGGGCAGGAACTCCTTGCCCACCCATCCGGCGTTGGTGACCGCGAACCAGACGGCCAGAATGACAAGCGGGACGAGCAGGGCCCGGGCGGTCGAGCGGAAACGGGCGCCCCCCGGGATCCGGTACCGCCCCGGGCGGGAGGCCCCGGCCCCGGAGCGCCGCGGCAGGGCGGGTCCCGCGCCCGCCGGCCGCTCCTCCCGCCGCCGGGTCATCCGGTGCCCAGTACGTCGGCGACCAAACCGGATTCGGCGGTCCGGCGGGTCCATCTGGTGGTGCGTCTGATGTAGGCCCTCAGCAGAAAGTCGGAGCCGATTGCCAGCAGAGCAAAGACGATCACCATGGCCATTATCCGGGCGGTGTCGAGGTTGACCAAACCGGCCAGCATGAGGTACCCGAGGCCGGGTACGGATCCCATGAACTCGGCCGCCACGTCCAGCCCCCAGGCCGCCATCACCGCCAGGCGGAGACCGGCCAGGATGTGGGGGATGATCGACGGGATCACCACTGTTCGGTAGATGTGGAACCGGGAAGCCCCGACGGTCAGCGCCGCCTGCACGTGAATGTGGGGGACGTTGCGGACCGCCTCGGTGGTCTGGATGGTGAGGATCAGCAGAACACCCAGGGTGACCAGGGCGATCTGAGGGCGCATGCCGATCCCGAACCAGAGTATGAACAGGGGGATCAGAGCGAAGATGGGCACCGGGCGCAGGGCGTCGAAGGAGAACTCCAGGAGGTCGCGGGCCCAGCGGCTGTACCCGAACACCAACCCGATGCCGATGCCGGCCGCCCCCCCCACCAGTATCCCCGTTGCCACCATCTGGAGGGTCAGCCAGAAAGCCCCCGGAAGTATGTCCCGGATGGCCCACAGCACCTCGACCAGCTTCTGCGGGGCGGGGAGGAAGATCGGCTTCACCAGCCCGAGGTTGGTAACGGCGGCCCACAGCGCGAACGCCCCCGCCGGAACCAGCAGCGCCTTGAATATCCGTTCCCGGCGGCCGGACAAACCGGACCTGCCCGCCGCGCGGCGTACAGATACCCCCTCGCCTCCTAGATGATCGTTCCCGGAGATGGCCATTGCGCCCGCATGCCTTCCTGGATCCTGCCGCACGCGATAGTAACCGAGCGCCGGGCCCGCGGGCGGAGAAGGCCGGACGAAGCGCGAAGCTGCGCGTACACCGCCCGTACTTCCCATGGACAGCCGCTTCTCCTACACCGAAGCCCCCGGCTCCCAGAACGCCGCCGCCTGCGCCGGGTTCCTGCTCAGAGCCGCCCCAGGCGTTCGCCGTCCGGGGGCGCCGCATCGAACAAGTCATGACCGACAACGCCTGGGCCTACCGCAAAAGCCGGCTCTTCGCCGACGCCATGAACCGGATCGGCGCCGCGCATATATTCACCCGCCCCTACCGGCCGCAGACCAACGGCAAGGCCGAACGCTTCCACCAGACCCTGCTGCGGGGCTGGGCCTACAAACACGCCTACACCAGCAACCAACAAACGGCGTCAAGCCCCGACCTCAAACCAAGGACCCAGACCCCACCACACCCCCCGTTTCCCCACGTTTTTGCGAAGCCTCACACTTTGGCCGCCGATCACCGCGTCGCGCGGCAGAATTGTCAACAACGCGAGGACGGAATACCTGCCGCCGCAACACCGCACGCATCTCGGAACCCTCATCCAGACGCGCGGCCCCTTTCTTCACCCGCCACCGCCCTTCAAGAACGCGAAAATCCAGCCCGCCGCCCCCGGCTGCGCCGGGACCCTCCCCCGCCTCCTCCACTCGCCGGCGGATCTCGCGCCGGGCCGCGTGAGCCCGGCCCCCGGGCCCGATGGGCCGCCGGGGTGAAACCCTTCGAGATGACCGCCGCGCGCTCCGGAACCCCGGCGTCGGTGTTTGTGATTCAGCACCCACATAGTACCGCAAACCTATGACAAACCCAATACCCTCATCCCAGAATGCGAAAAATATCCCTGCCACGGGCGGTCCTCTGCGCGGAGGCGCAAAAGCTGCCCATCCAGGTTGTCTCGGCATCGAGGAGGGGCCGATGTGTTCCATCCCGCCCATCGGACGGCTCCTCCTGGAAGAGCGGGTGAACCCCAGGCCTCTGGATCCCCCGCGGGGACGGCCTACAATCGGGGGGAGCCCAACGAGGGAGGTTGGACATGCGTCGTCGGATCTGGCCGGCCCGGTTGACCGCCTTGGCGTTGCTGGCCGCGGCGTGCGGGGGCGGGGGCAACGGTGCGGAACAGCCTGCATCGGACCAAGGGGCCCAACCGGTCGGGGGGGCGGAGGCGCAGGACGAGCCGGAGGAAACCGCCTCCACCTTCGGGCAGTTCGTCGACCGAGCCGACCTTCCCACCGTCGTATACGACGGGGAATCCTGCACCTACATAGGCCCTGAAACAGTCGACCCCGGCCCGGTGCGCATGGTGCTCGACAACCGCAGCGGAGAGCGGGCCCGCATGGACATTCTCCGCTTGCCCGACGACAAGAACTTCGACGACCTGGCCGCCTACGTCGAGAGCGGCGAAGCTGCGGCCAACCAGGACTCACCGGACTGGGTTACCCAGACCAGGAAGGTGCGCGCCCCCGCCGACCAGCTGATCGGCGCCAACCGCACCCTGTTCGACAACACCTACGGCATCCTCTGCTACCTGGGGGACGAAGAGCCCTTCCGGATCGAGGCGGTGGCCGCCTTCGAGGTGCTGGACGCCTGAAACCGGGATCTATCCGCGGAACGTCTATCCGGGGGCGTCTATCTGGGTATGACCGGCAGGATCAACCGGCTCGGATGCTCGGCGTCGTGGAACACCGTCTGGCGGGCGGTCTGGAACTCCGCCTCGCGGCCCACCGGTCCGCCGAGGTTGGTGTTGCGGTCGAAGCGGGGGAAGTTGCTGCTCGACACCTCCAGACGGATCCGGTGGCCGGGTTTGAAGACCCATGAGATCTCCCACAGGTCGATACGGTACCCGTACACCCGGCCCGGCTCGATCAGAGAGGGCGGACGGGCGGCATCCCGGCTGCGGGCCCGGACGATCCCCTCGGTTACGTTGACGGCCCGCCCGTCCGGCAGCACATCCACCAGCGTTGCGGTGAAATCGGTGTCGGGCGCCGACGAGGCGGCGTACAGCACCGCAGTGACCCGCCCGGTCACTTCGAGGTCGGCGTCGAGCAGAGCGCCGGTATAGACCAGGACATCGGGGCGGTCTTCTATGTCCGAGCGGTCACGCGGTCCGCTCCTGTCCACGTAGGCTACCTGGCCGCCCATGGTCGGCACCGGATCGGCCGGGTCGTACACGTAGGCGTCCGGCCTCTCGGCGGTCTCCGCATCCGGCGCCGTCCAATCCAGCAGCCCGTCTCCATGCCTGGTGTTGGCGGACCCTCCTCCATGCAGGAACAAAGGCCGCCATTCGGTGCGCGCCGGCGGCCATTCGTATTCTCCGCGCCACACGTTGTCGCCGCATATGAACAGCTGCAGGGGGGCTTCCTCGTCCACCCCGGTGGGAACGCCCTTCAGCCGCTGGTCGTACCAATGCCTGTGCAAGCCGATGATGTCCAGCTCGGCTTCCGGTCCGAAGAGAACATCCTGGCCCCAATCGGCTGCTCCGATCCGGGTGTGGGTCCACGGACCGCACATGATCTTGGTCCGGGCGGCCGCTTCGGCGCCTGCGTGCGCCCTCCAGTTCTCGAAGGCTTCGAACATGTGGCGGACGGTGCAGTCCCACCATCCGGTGAGGAAATAGGCGGGCGCTTCGATGGTGTGATACCGGTCGTTGAGCACCCGCCGCCGCCAGTAGCCGTCGAGGGTGTTGTGGGTGAGGATCTCCTTCCATATCTTTACGTCGTCGAATTCGTCGAAAGCCGAGTAGAGCGGGAGCCGTTCGTACAGGTAGGAGAGGTCGCCGGGCGTCCCGCCGGCCTTGCCGCCCCCCACCCCCATCGTCCCGGCGGGAAGGCCGGCCATCATGGCCATACCCTGGGCGTGGCTGGTGCGGCGTCCGATCTGGAGGAAGTGGCTCGCCTGCTGGAGGAGAAAAGCGCCCTGCTGCCAAAAGAGGTCGAAGCCGTCCGGGGTGGCGGCGATCGGCAGAACCGCCTTGAGGCCCCGGGAAGCCAGCGGGGCGGGATGCATCTGGGTGAACCCCACATACGAGATGCCGAACATCCCCACATTTCCGTCGCACCAGGGCCGGCGGATCAGCCACTCCACGGTGTCGTGCCCGTCCTCGTCCTGGACATAGACCTCCCAGACTCCGGCGGAGTCGTAACGTCCGCGGCAGTCCTGGATGACGACCGCATATCCGGCCGCCAAGAACTCCTCTCCCCAGCCCACATAACCGGAGGGGCGGGCGCCGTCGGTCTCGGGATGGCTTTCCTTGCTGTAGATGGTGCGGCAAAGCAACACCGGGAACCGATCACCCTCGCCGGGCAGATAGACATCCGAGGACAGCAGCACACCGTCCCGCATCGGTGTCTGTACGTCGAATCGGATCCTGTAACTCACGGTCGAAATTCTCCCGTCTCGGCGCCTCCGGGTCGGCGGCGATCTTCCTCCGCGTTGGGGAAACCGAAGATTCCCCGGGAACAAGCCCTGTTGACATGTATGCTTCGGCAAGCATCATACGCTTGTCAAGCGGGCGGACACTGAGCGGGCAAAGCGCGCATCCGCCCATGAGGAGGGCAAAATGCGTAATCGATTGTGCAAGAGACTCGCCGCGTTGGCCGTATCGGCGATGATCGCCGCGGCCTGCGGCGGCGGCGCGGACGAACCCGCCGAGACCACCCCGGCTCCGCAGACCACTGCAACGACGGTCCCGCCGACTACCGCGGCTGCTCCGGCCTCCGACGACTCCATGGACGACGACGACATGGACGCCGGCGCTATGGACGACGATATGGACAGCATGGAAGAAGAGGCGGGTCCCGACCTGAGCCATCTGGCCTCTCCGCCCGACGAGCCCAAGAGCGGCGTCATCAGGATCGGCGCCACCCCCTCTTACGACGACCGGCTCTGGTCATACGCCAACTCGATCGGCATGGACGACCGGATCGGCCTCGACCTGCAGATCATCCCGTTCGTCAGCATCCCCTACGTGCAGCTGCAGACCGACGAGATCGACATGCTGTTCTCGTGCCAGATCTGCTACGGGACGATCATCGAAGAGTTCCCCGAATACCGTAACTACCTGATCACCAACCAGTACCAGGGTTTCGTGCTGATCGGGCGGGATGGGGAGACCGTGGTCTACGAAGAGGCTCTCGAACGGAACGGAGGCGACGAGGAAGCCGCCATGGCGGAACTGGCCGAATCGTTCCGCGGCAAGCAGTTCGTGAAGACGGAGGGGTTCCCCACCACCTTCGAGCGGGGGCTGTTGGAGAACATCGGCATGGAGTTCGAAGACGTTGAGTTCAAGTATTACCCGACGATGGAGGCGATGAACTTCTCCTACCTCAACGGGGAAGCCGACTATTACACCGGCAACCTTTCGGCCCAGGCCCGGATGCTCTATTCGGAGGAACTGGCCGGCGATTACGTGGTGGCGGCGCCGCTCGAGCTGTTCGGCCCGTCGGCGATCCTCTACTCCACCGAAGGCGTGCGGGCCGACTGGCTGGAGGAGAACCCGGAGACGGTGCTTCGCTCGCTGGCCGTCTGGTACCGGGCGGCCCGCTACCTGGAGGAGTTCCCCGAGATCGTAGGAGAGTTCGTCGGCGAGGAGGCCAGGGACCAGACCGGGGGAACCAGCCTGGGCGCCTTCATCACCTCTCGGATCATGACCGAGCTCAACTACTTCCCGCTTCTGGAGGACGCCAAGGACTACATGTTCACCCCCGGCGAGATCACCTACTTCGGCAACGTGGTGGCCGATTCCTTCGAAGCGGGCCGCGAGGAGGGTTACATCGCGGAGGGCGTCGAATGGCAGGACTACGAAGTCTCGGGAGACTGGTTCAACCGCCTGCTCGAGCGCGAGGACCTGGTGGCCTGGATCAACGCTCCGCTGGGCGCCGGCGTAGGCCCCGACGGCGACGTCCCGATAGGGGGCTGAAACCTCCGGCGGGAACCGAACGAGACGGGCGGCGGCCCCCCGGATCCCGGGGGGCCGCCGCCCGAATATCACCTCCGGCTGCGGGCAAGAGAGTGCGCGGACAGGGAGCCGGGAGGGTGTCCGGGCGCAGGCAACTGTTGGACGGCGCTACCCGGTGAGCATGGGCGGCGGGGCGTTGCGCCGCCGCCGGAAACGGCGAAGGCACCCCCCATCCGTGCATCCTCCGAACCCCCTGGTCAAGCCCCATCCCACCCCAGGATCCCCGGCAAGAACGTGAAAAAAACCGCCCCCTCGCCCCGCTTCGCGGGCCCGGCCCCCACCTCCACCACCTGCATATCCGGACGCGGCCGGTCAGTGCCCGGAGGGCCGCGTTCGGAAGATGATCCCTGTCTCGGTCTGCGGTACCTGCGGACCGGAGGTGCTTTCGGCTCTATCATTATCCGTCATCGGTGTGACATGGTCAATACCCTTGTGGGGAGATCTGACGGATTTTTTTGTCATTCCGTTAATTAAGAAGGGGAGGGAGCCGGTCTGCCCAGGGGCGGGCTTCCTCGAGCTGGGCGGCCAGCCGGAACAGGAGGGCCTCGTCGGCGTAGCGGGCGGTGAACTGGACGCCGATCGGCAAGCCTTCCGACCAGTGCAGGGGCACGGTCATGGAGGGCTGGCCGGAGGCGTTCCACAGCGCGGTGTTGGGGACCGCTTCGAGCACCCGGTCGCCGACCGCCCCCACCGCCCTCAGCAGGGCCTTGTTCCCGGGGCGCAGGGCCGCGGATCTCAGATGCAGCTTGGCCAGATTGCTCAGCTCCGGCGACAGCGCCCCGCTCTTCCATGGCGGACGGGCGATGGTCGGTTCCGCGAACACGTCGTACTCCTCGAAGAAGGGGGCGGTCCTCCGGCCGATGTTGCGGAGGTACTTGACCGCCTCGGCCAGCTCGACGGCGGTCAGGCGGCCGCCGATCCGGCCGGTCAGCCACGACGACGCCTCGAACAGGTGCTCCGAGGGCTGCCGACCCGCCGCCCGCGCAGAGTGGTCGATGGCGTAGGCCGCGTCGGCGGCCATCATCACCAGCATGGACTCCTTGAAGCGGTCGGCGTTGATCGAAGGCCGGGCCGGGGCAACCCGGTGTCCGAGCTCCTCCAGCAGCCCGGCGGCCTGCTCGACGGCCCGCACGCACGCCGGATGCATGCCTTCGGCGAGCATGGAACCGGTGGAGAAAGCGATGTTCAGCCGTCCGGGCGGGCTGCCGACTTCCTCCAGGTAGGGGCGCTCGGGGGGAGGCGGGTAATAGGGCGCTCCGGGGTCGGGGCCGTGGGAGAGGTCGAGCAGGACGGCGCTGTCCCGCACCGTTCTGGTAACGGCGTGTTCGACCGACATGCCGAACCATCCCTCGGCGGCGTCCGGTCCTTTGGGGGTGCGCCCCCTGGTGGGTTTGAGTCCGAACAGGCCGCACATCGAGGCGGGGATGCGGATCGAACCCGCCCCGTCGCTGGCGTGGGCGGCCGGCGTGTAGCGGGCGGCGGCCGCCGCGGCGGCGCCCCCGCTGGAGCCGCCCGGTGAGCGCTCGAGGTCCCAGGGGTTGAAGGTCGCCCCGTTCAGCTCGGAGACGGTATCGACCGAGGCGCCGAACTCCGGCGCGGCGGTCTGGCCGAGGATCAGCAGGCCCGCCGCCTTGTAACGGGCTATCAGAGCGGCGTCGTGATCGGCCGCCAAACCCCGGCGCATCCGGCACCCCATCTCGTAGGGCGCTCCGGCCAGGGCCAACGATAGATCCTTGACAAGGAAGGGAACGCCGGCCAGCGGGGAGTCGGGAAGGGGCCGTCCGGCCTGCCGCAGGGCCGAGTCGTAGCAGCGCCACGTTACGGCGTTGATCTCCGGTTCGTAACGCTCGATCTGGGTGAGGGCGGCAGTGACAACCTCGGCGGGGTGCAGTTCCCCGGCGCGTATGCATGCGCCCATCTCCACGGCGTCGAGGGTGATGTAGTCGGCTGGGAAGTTCATCGCAACGGGTCCGGTAGGCAACGGTGAAAGCTCACCATAACGCGAGGGCGCGGCAATACGAGCGGCGGCTCCGCCTGCGCAATACCATTGCTCGCGGCAACCCGGCTACCATAATCCCGCCAACCATCCCGCCGCGGGGCCATCGAAGAAGGCCGCCGCCCTTCCCCGAGGAGTCGAATGTCAGGCAAGGCGGCCAACCCAAGGGTAACCGCCCCCCTGTACCGGCTGTACGAGAGGAGGCTGCTCCGTCGCCTGGATGCGGCGCGGCTGCCCCGCCACATCGGGATCATCCTCGACGGGCACCGGCGGTACGCCCGCGCCGAGGGCCTCCTCACCTACAACGACAGCTACCGGAGCGGGATGCGCAAGTTCGAGGAGTTCCTCGGATGGGCGGCCGAGCTGCCTATCCCCTCGATAACCGCCTGGATGCTGTCCACCGAAAACCTGGAGCGCCCGGCGGCGGAGATCGAACCCTACTTCGACACCCTCACCGACATGTTCGGCCGGCTGCCCCGCCGGGCCGCCCGCCTCGGCTTCGGGCTGAAGGTAATCGGACGCCTCGATCTGCTGCCGGCGCGGCTGGCGGCCGCCGCCAAGCAAGCCGTCGAGGAGGCCGGACCGGGCCGCCGCCGGCTCACCGTGGCCATGGGGTACGGGGGCCGCCAGGAGATCGTGGACGCCTGCCGGGCCCTGGTGGAGGAACTGGCCGAGCGGGGAATACCGTCCGGGGAGATGGCCGGGCGGGTGGATGCGCGGGGCATCGCCGCCCACCTTTACGAACCCGCCCAGCCGGACGCCGACCTCGTCATCCGCACCTCGGGCGAGTCCCGCCTGTCGGGGTTCCTGCTCTGGCAGGCCGCCTATGCGGAGTACGCCTTCGTCGATGTGCACTGGCCGGCCTTCCGGCGGGTGGACTTCATCCGCGCCCTGCGGGACTACGCCGCCGCCGACCGGCGCTTCGGCCGTTAGTTGTGATATCCGGGGCGTTCATGGCCGGCCGTTGCCTGCAGAAACCCCGTGGTGCTCCGCGCCGTTGATCCGGTTATCGATCGCCGTCGATCACAATATTGTCTGGAAAGCCGGCTCGTCAATGGGTGTGATGGGGGCCGCCGTGGTCGGTTCCTGCGCCCGAACCGGGCGCTCCGGGCCCCACTCAGCAGCCGGGTTCGCCGTGGTTGCCGCAGCAGCTGGAGCGGTTGCGCAGCTTGAGGTAGTTGTTGGCGGCTGCCAGACGCAGCTTCTCCCGCCAGGACCGGGCCGAGTTTCTCCAGTTGGCGCAGGCTGCTCGCAGGGAGGGGCGCGTCATGACAGGCGATGATACCGCCGGGCGGCCCCGGCCCGGCCGCTCTTGGTAACCTGACCGGATGCCCTTGCCGGATTCATTGGCCGCCGCCGCCCGCCATCTGTGCGACCATGCGGTGCGAACCGACGGTCCCTTCGTTCTGCGGTCGGGCCGGGTCAGCGACTGGTATCTCGACGCCCGCCAGACCACCTTCAGCGGAGAGGGCGCCCGTCTGGTGGGGGCGGCGGTGTGGAGCGTCCTGGAAGCCGACAGGGTAGATGCGGTGGGCGGCATGACCATGGGCGCCGACCCGATCTCGGTGGCCGCCGCCGTCCACGCCGCCGGCCTCGGCCGCCCGCTCCGGGCCTTTTCCGTACGCAAGCAGGCCAAGGGCCACGGAACCGGGGGGCGGTTGGCGGGGCCGGTCCGATCCGGGGACCGGGCGGCCATAGTGGAGGACACCTCCACCACCGGAGGCTCCTTTATGGAGGCCTTGGAGGCAGCCGAGGCGGAAGGCCTGGAAGTGGTGAGAGTGGTGGTGCTGGTCGACCGGTCCGGGGGGGAGGCGGGCCGGCGGGCGGCGGAGAGGGGCGTCCCCTACACCGCCCTGTTCCTCCCCGAAGACCTGGGGGTCGGGGGGGCGGCGGCGGAAACGGAGGCAGGCGGACCAGAAGAACGGCGGCTCCATGCATGAGGACACCAGCCCGGCGGACGGGAACGGCGAAGCCGGATTGACGGTGCACCGCCGGTTTCCCAGGCGTTGGTATCTGGCCTTGTTGGGGGGGGTCTTGATCCTCCAGGGGGGCGGCGTCCTGTTCGGATGGCCGCCCACCCCCGGCCTCCTGGCGCTCGTCTTTCCGGGGGTGGAACCGCCCCCCTACGAGAGCCGCGACCTGATCTGGGCGTGGGCCTTCCTGGTCGTCGGCGCGATGCTGATCCTCTGGGCAGGCGGACGGATAACCGCCCGGCTTGCCCGGAAGAGACCGGCGGTGCGGGCCGGGCCGGAGGGCCTGTTCTTGTCCCTGCGGGGTCCGTGGAGGCGGCCGGCGGCTGTTCCCTGGGAAGCGGTGGGCAGCATTTCCGCAGGGGTGTCGGAGGACAGCCGAGGTCAGTTCCCCGCCTTGCGCATCGAGTCGGTGTATCCCGCGGCGATGCCTTCCCGCCCCTGGGGGGCCCGATGGACGGACGAGGGGGTGCTCTCCATCGACGCCGGGGATTGGCGGCTGTCTGCCGAAGAGGCGGCCGAGCGCCTGTCGGAAATCAGGGATGCGGCCCGGCGGCCCCGGCCTTCTCCCGACTGCCCCGCCGACCCCGAACCCGCGGATGCGCCTTCGGCTGCTTCGGCCGACCGGTCCGACAACGAGTCCGATGCGGACCCCGACCACGCGGACGGCGATCCGGAAGCGGCGCCGGAATGATCAAGCTGGGCGCCCACGTACCCGCCGCCGACCCTTTGGCCGAGGCCGAGGAGAGGAGCGCCGAGATAGTCCAGGTATTCCTCGGAAACCCCCAGGGGTGGAAGAAGCCGCTTCCCCGCCGGGACGCCGAACAGCTGCGCAGCTCGCCGGTAGACGTCTATGTCCACGCCCCCTACCTGGTCAACGTGGTCAACCCGAACAGCCGGGTGCGCATCCCCAGCCGCAAGAACCTGGCCCAGACGGTGGAGGCGGCCGAGCAGATCGGGGCGGCGGGGGTGATCGTGCACGGCGGGCATGTGACCGCGGACGAAGCGGTGGAGGACGGTTTTCCCCGCTGGCGCAAAGCCCTGGAGCTGCTGGAGACCGACGTCCCGATCCTGATAGAGAACACGGCCTCGGGAAACAACGCCCAAGCCCGGCGCCTCGACCACCTGGCCGGCCTGTGGGAGGTGATCGGCGGCCTGGATCCGGCGCCGGGGTTCTGCCTGGACACCTGCCACGCCTGGGCGGGCGGCGAGCCGCTGGACGGTCTGGTGGAGCGGGTGCTCGAGGCCACCGGCCGCATCGACCTGGTGCACCTCAACGATTCGCGCGACGGCTTCGACTCGCGGCGGGACCGCCACGCCAACCTGGGCCGCGGTCACATCCCCGGCGATCTGCTGGCGGAGGTCGTCAGCGAAGCCGGGGCGCCCGCCCTGGTGGAGACACCCGGCGGAGCAGCGGAGCATCTCGCCGACCTGGCCTGGATACGCGGCCGCCTGCCGGCGCCGATGTACACCTGACGCGGCTCCATTCAGCAGGCCGCCTGCGGCTCGGCTCGACTTGCGGTCATAAGGAAGGAGGAGATGCGTGATGATGCTGATGGAGGGCATCGCAACGCCGGTGATCACCCCGTTTCGGGAGGACGGCGGCATCGACCGGTCGGGGTTCGGCCAGATGCTGGAGTATCTGATAAGCGAGGGGGTCCACAGCGTGGTGGTGGGCGGCAGCACCGGCGAGTTCTACGCCCAGAGCCTGGAGGAACGGGTGGAGATGATGGGGCTGGCGGTCGATGCGGTGAGGGGGCGGATCCCGGTGATGGCGGGGGTGTCGGCCGGCCGCACCGACGACGCGGTCCGGCTGGCTGAGGCGGCCGGGGACCGGGGAATCGACGGGCTGCTGCTCGGCTCCCCGCCCTATGCGTCGCCCACGCAGGAGGAGAACGCCCGGCATGCCCTCCGGATCGACCGGGCCGCCCGCCTGCCGATCATGCTCTACAACTACCCGCACCGGACCGGGGCTGATATGGGGCCCGAATTCCTGAGCCTGGTGAGCCGTTCGCCCAGATTCCGGGCTATCAAGGAGAGCTCGGGCAGCATAGACCGCCTCCACCTGCTGGCCCGCGACTTTCCTCATATCACCCTGGTGTGCGGGGCCGACGACCAGGCTCTGGAGTTCTTCGTGTGGGGAGCCCGGGCTTGGGTTTGCGCTGCTTCCAACTTCCTGCCGGCGGAGCACAACGCCCTCTACGAGGCGTGCGTCCTGAAGGGTGACTACGAGTTGGGCCGGCGCATCATGAAGGCGATGCTCCCGCTCATGGTCGCCCTCGAGCGGGGCGGCAAGTTCGTACAGGGGGTGAAGTTCGGCGTTCGGTCGGCCGGGCTGCCGGGCGGGGTTCCCCGCCAACCGCTCCGTCCGCTCACCGAGGAGGAGGAAGAGGATCTGGAACAGGTCATCCGCTCGCTGAAGACCTCGGTCCGGCGGGCTGTCGAAGGAGAAGGATCCGGCCCCGGACAACCCGGTCTGCACCCCGCGAGCAACACACCGGGCTGAAGCCCGCCCGGATGGACCCGAGCGGCCGGATACCTCGGATACCTAAAGAACCCATCAATTCAATCGCGGAATGACAAAAAAAATCCGCCAGATCCGCCTACAAGGGTATTGACTATGTCTCACCGATGCCGGATAATGGAGAAGCCAAAGCACCTCCGGTCCGCAGCCGGCGCAGACCGTGACAGGGATCATCTTCCGAACGCGACCCTGCCGGGTACTGACCGAACGCGTCCGGATCCATGGTGGCGGCGGTGGGGGCCGGGCCCGCGAAGCGGGGCGAGGGGGGCGGTGTTTTTCGTGTTCTTGCCGAGGTCCGGGGGTGGAGATAGGCGCTTGGGGGGTGGGATAGGGGTTTGACCAGGGGGTTCACAGGAAATAGGGTTCAGGTTTGCACGGTGCTGGTGTTTTCTCTGTAAGACGACCGGGTGCAAGAGATGCACGGACAGGGGATGCCTTCGCGGTTCCGTCGGCGGGCGCCGGCTCTGCCGCCCCGTGCTCATCGGGCAGTTCCATCCAACAGGTGCCTGCGCCGGGACGGCTTCCGGCGCAGGGTCAGAAGATGGTGGCGGCGGTGTCTACGACGTTGTATTCGTCGTCGGTTATCAGCAGCACCCGCCACTTGTCGAGGGTGGTGCAGGGGTGCGATACCCCCACTCGGGTGAGGGCGCCGACGGGGAGGGCCGAGGCGTCGGGCGGGCGAACGAAAGCGTGCTGGTCGTTCATCGCGTAGATGGGAAGGGGGCAGGCGCCGGCGGGCAGAGGGGCGATGACCGAGGGGAAACCCTTGTCGTCGCCCAGATCCCGCCGTCCGGCGTTGAGCAGGGCCAGGTCCGGCTGCGGTCTGGAGATGACGGCGGCGCCCACTTCGAGCGCTCCCCTGAAAGGGGTGTAGGCCCAGCCGGGCTGGGTGCTGGGGCCGGTTTTGACATAGTGGCCGTGGTCGTGGACCAGATAGCAGCCGGACCGGAGCACCAGCCTGCAGCCGCCGGCCGCGGCGAGAGCCGGGCGTATGTCCTCGAGGAGGATGTCGAAGAGTTCCGAACCGCCGATGGTAAGAACCGGCGGCTCCTCGGCGGTAAACACCCCCATGCGGTGGAAGCCGCCGAAGACTCCGGTTACCGACTCGAGATAGGAGGCGAGGGCCGCCCTGGTTTCTGTGGATCGGTCCGCGCCGACCGGACCTTCGTAAGCACCGACGCCGGCGACGGCGCCGATTTTCGATCCTTCGATTTCTCTGGCCACCGCCTCGGCCTCGGCCTTGCTGCGGCACCCGGTCCGCCCGTCCGGAACCCCGATGTCGATCAGGAACCGCAACCCGGCCGGCTCCACCCCGGTGCGGTCGGCGGCCGACCGGCAGGCCCGCACCCCCGCCGCCGAATCAACGAAGCAGAACATTTCCACCCCGGGTCGGGCGGCCAGCCCGACCAGGAGTTCCAGGGAGACAGGGTCGGCGGCCTCGTTGGCGAGGAGGATGCGGCGCACCCCGAACCGGTAGGCGGTAACCGCCTGGTGCGGCAGGGCCACCGTCAGGGCCCAGGCGCCGTTCTCGAACTGGAGTTTCCAGAGATCCGGGGCCATGGTGGTCTTGCCGTGAGGGGCGAGGAACACCCCGTTGTCTGCGCAGTAACGCCCCATCACTTCGGCGTTTTGGCGGAGGGCCGAGCGCCGGAGGACGGCGAAGGGGGTGGGCAGGTCGCAGAGGGCGTTCAAGCCGGCCGCCCCGATCCGGGCCGGCGTCCAGGGTTCACCTTTTGGTTCGGGCGGAAGCCCCTTCAAGCCCGGCGGCAGGGGGATGCTGTCGAAGACGCGGAGCGCAGCTCCGGCCGCCTCGTAGTCGATTCCCGGCAAGTTCTCCGCCATCGTTCCTCCACCACAGCAGGGCCGCAGCTCAGGTATCCAGGTCCCCGTTGGCGGCCAGGGCGGTCAGGGCGGCGTTGACTATCTGGTCGGCTTGCAGACCGAACTTGTCGTACAGCTCGGGAATGGTCCCCGACTCTCCGAAGTCGTCCACCCCGAGGGGAACCACCCTTTGCCCGTAGACCGATCCCAGCCAGGCCATCGTGTGGGAGGCGGCGTCATGCACCGTAACGATGGGGGCGCGCCGCAGCCGGGGAGGGATTAGCGCGGCCAGGTGATGGTCGTCCTCGGTGTACGCCAGGCGGCGCTGCGACCTCCGCAGGGAATCTATCCATCCCCGGTAAAGGCGGCGGAGGCCGGTGATGGAGATGACCACCGCACCCGCCCCTTCCTCTTCCAGCTCGGCGGCGGCCGCCAGCACCTCCGGCATGATCGGACCGCTCCCGGCCAGGATCACCGGCGGCAGATCCGGGTCTTCCGCTTCGCGCAGCCGGTAACCGCCCGCCAGCACGGCGTCGCGCAGGCGCTCCTCGCCCGCCGATTCGAGGGCTTCGTAGAATGGTTTCTGGTCGATGGGCCGGGTGCTGAGGCGAAGATAGGAAACAGCCCCGTCCTGGCCGGCCAGCCCGTGCAGGGCGGCGATCAGCAGCCATTCGAGGGGCTGGGCGTAGGCCGGCTCGCCGAAGTCCACCCCCGGCAGCTCCACCCCGACGGAAGGGCTGATGGTGGACTGATGGGCGCCGCCTTCGGGCGCCAGGCTGATGCCCGAAGGGGTGCCGACCACGATGAAACGGCCTCCTCCGTAGACGCCGTATATGAAGGCGTCCAGCCCCCGGAGGACGAAGGGGTCGTAGACGGTGCCGATCGGCAGCAGCATCTCCCCGTGGTGCTCGTGGGAGAGGCCCAGCTGCCCCAGCAGCATGAAGAGGTTCATTTCGGAGATGCCCAGCTCGATGTGATGGCCGTCGGGGCCGGGCTTCCAGCGCAGCAAGGTCTCGGCCGCCGAGTAGTCGGGCCGGTAGTCGGGCGAGAACACCCCGGTCTTGTTGATCCACCCTCCCAGGTTGGTCGAGATGGCCACATCCGGCGAGGCGGTTACCAGCCGCTCCGCCACCCCGTCTACGTCGGCGAGGCGCACCAGCACCCGCCCGAAGGCGTCCTGGGTGGAGAGGGGTCGGGCAGAAGCCGCCTCCGGCGGGAAGGTTCCCACCGCCGGGGGGAGGGGCAGAACGGGCTTGGGCGGCGGCGGCAGGTTGTTGATCCGGCTTCCCACCCCCCCGCACAGCCGGCCAGCGGGGCTGTCCGGGTCGAAGCGGTCCCATTCGGTCTCCTTTGTCAACCCGGTGCGGGTTCGCAGGTCGTCGATCTGAGCCGGAGTCAGGAGGGCGGCGTGGTTGAGCGGATCACCCGCGAAGGGAAGGCCGTAGCCCTTGATCGTGTAGGCGAACACGACGCTCGGGCGGTCGCGCTCGGCGTCGCAGGCTCGGAAGCAGTCGATCAGCTCCGAGAGGTCGTGTCCGGCCAGGTCGTGCACCACCGAAGGCAGCTCCTCGTCGCTCACATCGGCGATGGATTCGGCCGCTCCGCGCCCGGCGCCGTCCAGGAAATGTTCCCTCAGGTCGGAGCCCCGCAGCCGGAACAGGCTCTGGTACTGCTCGTTGGACATGGCGTCGATGTGTTCCTTCAGGGCCGCGCCGTCCGGCCGGGCGAAGAGGCGCTGGAGCCGCTTCCCGTATTTGGCCTGGGCCACGTGCCAGCCGGCCGCCGCGAAGGCGTTGGCCATCCGCCCCACCGCGATGTCCGGCACCACCCGGTCGAGGCTCTGGCGGTTGGCGTCCACCACCAGCATTACGTTGCCCAGACCGGCCAGGGCGGGTTCGGCTATGGCTTCCCAGACGTTGCCCTCGTCCAGCTCGGCGTCGCCCAGCAGCGCGATGAAACGGGACGGTTCCCGCGGGCCGAACTTGGTGTCCACGTACCTCCGGGCAGCCGCCGCGAACAGGGGCGCAACCGCCCCCAGACCTACCGATCCGGTAGAGAAATCGGCTACGTCGGGGTCCTTGGTACGGGATGGATAGGCCTGCAGCCCCCCGAAGCTTCTCAGCCGGGTGAGGTACGACCGGTCCAGCTCACCGGTCAGGTATTTGATGGCGTGGTAGACAGGCGAGGCGTGGGGCTTGACCGCCACCTTGTCGCTGCCGCCGATGTGACCGAACCACAGGGCCGTCATCACCGAAACCAGCGAGGCGGAAGACGCCTGGTGGCCCCCCACCTTTATCTCGGCGCTGCTCTCCCGGTTGACCCAGTCGACCATCCGCACGGCCAGCCAGAGCACCCGCTTCTCTATTTCCTCGAGTATTGCCTCGTCGGCGTCCCCGGCTGTCATTCCCAGCGCCTCCGCCTGTTGCTCGAACCACCGGCCGACCCTCCGCTCGAACCCGGCCGGCCGGCCACCGGAGAGGCTTTCTCCGCCGGCGCCCCGCGGCCGCGAGAACGCCGGTATGACCTCCTCCGAATCCGGAGGATCCGCATCCTTCCGGGTGTTCTGAAAGTCTCACCCAGAGTCTACACTGGGCGCCGCCGCCGGAATAGAGCCCCTGGAGTCTGGAGCAGAATACATTGCCGGACAACACTCCGATAACCCCGTCCACCCTCGCCCGGCTCGGGCAGTTCGACACTCCGACCATCTGCAACGTTATTGAGCTTTTCGATGTGCGGCCCCGCGACCGGGGCTACATGGACCACCGGATCAGGTGCGATTTTCCGGACCTGCCGCCGATGGTGGGCCTGGCCGCCACCACCGCCTTTCGTTCGGCGGGGGCGCCGCCGGAGGGGGACGTATCCGGCTCCCTGGAGGACCAGATCGAGGTGTTCGAGGAGCTGGGGGGTCCGCCGGTGGTGGTCTTTCAGGACCTGGACGATCCGCCCGCCGCCGCGGTGTTCGGGGAGGTCATGTGCACCGCCTACCGGACCTTCGGGGCGGCGGGCCTGGTTACCAACGGGGCGGGGCGGGACCTGGATCAGGTGCGCGCCCTCGACTTTCCGGTCTTCACCGGATCCACCATCAGCGCCCACGGCTACTGCCGGACCCTCCACATCGGGCAGCCGGTGCGGGTAGGCGGGCTGGTCGTGAACCAGGGCGACCTGCTGCATGGTGACCGGAACGGGGTTACCAGCATCCCCCGTCACATCGCCGCCGAGGCGGCCGAGGCGGCCGGCGAGTTCACGGCCGCCGAAGCCATCGTCCTGGATTACCTGAACGGACCCGGCCCCAAGACCCGCGCCGGATTCGCCGAAGCCAATAACGAATCCGACGCCGCCGTCGCCCGCCTTCAGGCGGAAATAGGCGCAAGACACCCAAGAGAGGAGGCCGAAGCCAGATGAAAGTCAGCCGTCCAGCCCCCAGACACCTCAGCGGGGCGGGCCGCGCCCCGCTCTTGGCGGCCGTCCTCGCGCTGGCCCTTCTCGCCGCGGCGTGCACGTCCGGCGAACCCGACGTCACCTTCGTTGCCATCCCGCCCGAAACCACCACCACCCGGCCGCCGCCCCCGCCCACCACCGTCCCGCCCCCGCCGCCCGAAACCACCACCACTTCGACCGCCGCCCCCCCGCCGCCGCCCTCGACGACCACCACCACCGCCCCTCCCCCGCCGCGGCCCGACCCCGCCGATCCGCTGCCCATCGACCCGGAGCTGCGTATAGGCGCCCTCGACAACGGACTCACCTATTACCTGCGTTACAACGACCATCCGGGGGAAAGCCTCAGCATATGGCTGGTCGTGAAGGCCGGATCGATGAACGAACCGGGGCCTGGTCTGGGAATCGCCCACTTCTTGGAGCACATGCTGTTCAAGGGCGCCGACCTCTACCCCGGCGAAACCCTGGAGATGACCCTGCGCGACCTCGGTGTGGAGTTGGGGCCCGACCTGAACGCATACGTAGGCCACACGCAAACCGTATACGACCTCACCCTGGTGCCCCACGTGGCCGACAACGTGATAATCGCCTTCCACGCCCTCACCCAGATGGCCCACGCCGCCACCCTCGATCCGGCCAAGGTGGAATCGGAGCGGGGGGTGGTGCTCGACGAGCTGCGGTCCGCCCGCAAAACCAGCTACGGCTACGTCTCTTCGGAGTTCGACCGTATCTATACGGAGGGGACGCCCTATGAGGGGCGCGATCCCATCGGCGGCGCAAACTCCATCCAGTCGATCACCGCCGCCCAACTGAGGGACTTCTATGAAGCCTGGTACGTCCCCTCCAACATGGCGGTGGTAGCGGTGGGGGACTGGCCGGTGGACAAACTGGAAACCTACGTCAGGGAACAGTTCGGTCGGATCCCCGCCGGCGAACCGCCCCCTCTGGAAACGCCGGAAGTTATCCCCGACCCGCAGCCGTCCTACCACACAGTGGTGGATGAAGGACAGGCTTACTCATATATATCTCTTGACATTCCCATCCCGGTCGTCGACAACGAAACATACGGCGGGGAGAGGCAGCTGGTGATGGAAAACCTGATCGAGCGGATGATCCTCAACCGCCTCGAGGAGGCCTACTACCGGGGCGAGCTGAGCCAGGTGGATCCGCCCGAGTTCCATAGCTTCTACCACAACCGGGCGCTGCGCTATTACGGAACCAATTGGCAGGGGGAAGATCTGGACGCGGCTTCCACCGATTACTGGGCGGTGTTGCTGACGGCGCAGGAATACGGTTTCGCCGAAGCCGACCTCGAAAATGCGGTCAAGCAGTTCTCCGCAGATCTGCGGCACGAATTCGAGCGCTCCGCAACCATCAACGACAAGCAGTTCGCCCGGCGCTACGCCAACCATTTCCTGTTCGGGGAGGACATCTCCGCCGCCGCCGACCGCTTCGAGCGGATCACAGGGTTGCTGGAAGAGATGACCCCCGAGGAGCTCACCGGCCATTACCGCCGGCTGTTGGAGCGGGCCGGGCCGATATGGATCGCGGTGGGGCCGGACGCCGAAAGCATACCAACCGCGGTCGAGCTGGAGGCGGACATCTCCGCCGCCGCCCCCCGCTCCGAACCCCCGCCCGTCGTCCCGGGCATAGAAGAACTGATGACCGAAATACCGGAGGCGGTTGAACCGGTTGCTGTCAGGGAACTGCCAGCGGAGCTGGAGGGCACCGAATGGGAGTTCGCCAACGGAGCGAGGGTGATGTACATGTACTCCGACATCGACGAGGGGGTGGTAGATATCCAGGCCTTTGCGCTGGGGGGTTGGTCCTTGCTCGAACCGGGCGCCCGCGCCCTGGCGCCCAGGGTGGCCGAGGCGGTGTTGGGAAGCGGGCTGGGTGAAGTAACCAAACCCCAGATAAACCGGTTGCTCAAAGAGCACAACGTCGTCGTAAACACCTTCATAGGGGAGACGGTGGAAGGATTCAGCGGCCGAGCCGCCTCTCGAGACGCCGCGGGCGTTGAAATTCTCTTCCAGATGCTGCACCTGCTGGGCACCGCGCCCGGTGTAGACGAAGCGGCCTTCCGCCAAGCCCTCAACGAAGCCGAGGCGCGCACCTCGCTGGCCGAGGTCAATACCGGATGGCAGGCGTGGACGGCCTACAACGAGGCCCGCTACGGCGGGGAACGGTACCGTCCGGTGGCCACCCGCGAGCTGCTCGAATCCCTTACCGCCGACGGCCTGCTCGATATGTACAAGGAGCGGCTGGGAAAAGTGGACGACCTGGTGGTAGCGGTGGTGGGTGACATCGAACAGGACGCTGTAGAGCGCATGGCCGGCCTGTATGTAGGCACTCTCCCGGCCGGGGAAGCCGACTCCTTCGCGAACCATCGGCGCCCCGCGCCCGACGGGGTGGTGCGGCGCGAGATAGCGGTGGATGAGGGCGAGAGCGCCGTCTTGGATCTCTACTACGAAACGGAACGTCCGGTGACGCCCTCTGATCTGGTCACGGCGGCCACGCTGGAAAAATTGCTGGACAACCGCCTTTTCCAGCGCCTGCGCGAGGAGCTGGGCGCTTCCTACACCACCTCGGCGGGCGTCGACGCTCTGCGGACTCCCCGGCCGGCGATACTGTCCCAGATCACGATCACCAGCAACCCCGACCGCCTGGAAGAGGTCCACGCCGAGGTGCTGTCGATCCTCGCCGACCTGGCCGAGCTGGGACCCTCCGCAGAGGATCTCGGCCAGGCCAGGGCGGTGCTGGAGAACGACTACAGCTTCGTCTCCAACCCCGAACTGCTGGCCGTGCTGATCAGCCGCCTCTACACCGACGATGACGAGCTTCTCACCACCGAGCGCCGCTTGGCGGAACTCGCCGCTTTGGACGCCGCCGCGGTGCAGACGCTGGCCGGCGCCCTCTACGGCCGGGGAGACCGCATCGAGATAATCCGCACCCCGGCGGCAGCGGACGGCTGATCCCCGGACGTAATGCCTTGCCAAGCCTCCTGACCGGGGGTTTCATTGACTTAGATCACGGAATGACAAAAAAATCCCGCCGGATCCCCCACAAGGGTATTGACCTTGTCGCACATATACCGGATAATGAAGAAGCCAAAGCACCTCCGGTCCGCCGCCGGCGCAGACCGAGACAGGGATCATCCTCCGAACGCGACCCTGCCGGGTACTGACCAAACGCGTCCGGAATCCAGGTGGCGGCGGTGGGGGCCGGGCCCGCGAAGCGGGGCGAGGGGGCGGGGTTTTTGCGTTCTTGCGAGGGGGGGCTAGGGTCGGATAGGGGCTGACCAGGGGTTTCGCAGGAGAAGGGTTCGGGTTTGCGCGGTGCTGATATTTTCTCTGAGACGACCGGGGTAGGAGGAGGCACGGACAGCGGATGCCTCGGCCGTTTCGTCGGCGGGTGCGCGGGTGTAACGTCCTGCCGCCCATGCTCATCGGGTTTCCTTCGGGCGCGGCGTTGGTTCGGGCTGTGTTCCGTCGGCGGGCGCAGGACCCTGCCGCTTGCTCACCGGGCAGACGACCCGACGGTTGCTTGCGCCGGGACACCTCCGGCTCCCTATCCGCGCATGTTCTTACCCTGCTCCCGCTGACCATGGGAAGGGCCTCCATAGGAAAGGGGCCCCATGGAAGGGCCGGTCTCAGCGGGAGTCCAGGGGAGGCAGGAGAGGGGGTTCGGCGCAGATCTCTTCTATCCGGCGGGGGTCGGCGGGGACGCCGGAGGTGAGGATTTCGCAGCCGCCGCCGGTGATCAGTACGTCGTCTTCTATGCGGATGCCGATGCCGCGAAAGTGTTCCGGCACCGGATGGGTTACTTTGGGGGCTGACCGGCTTTCTCGTTCTTCCAGCTTCTTGGCCTCGGCGGAGCCCAGCAGCATGCGGCGTTCGGTCCGCTCGTCCATGTCGTATTCGAGCATCGCCAGCTCGACCGATTCCCTGTCCGCCTCCACGTACACGCCCGGCTCCACGGTGAAGGCCATGCCGGGCGCCAGCGGGCGGGGCGCCCCCTCCGTCCAGTAGGCGCCGGCGTCGTGGACGTCCATGCCCAGCCAGTGGCCGGTGCCGTGCATGTAGAACTCCTGGTAGTGGTGCATCCGCACCGCCTCCGCCGCCGGTCCGGGCAGCAGGCCCAGCTCGACCAGCCCCTCGGCGATCACTCCGACCGCCGCCTCGTGGAGGCCCTTCATGGTCGCCCCCGGCGCGGCCAGATCCAAAGCGGCGCGCTGGGCGGCCAGCGCCACCTCGTACATCTCCCGCTGCGGGCCGGTGAACTTGCCGCCCGCCGGGAAGGTGCGGGTGATGTCGGCGGAGAAATAACGGTATTCTGCCCCGGCGTCGATCAGCACCAGGTCGCCTTCTTCGATCCGGCGGTTGTTCTCGAAGTAGTGGAGGATGCAGGCGTTGGGCCCCGAGGCGACGATGGCCGGATAGCCGTCCCGGCGCGCCCCCCTCGACCGGAATACATACTCCAAGGCGGCCTGCACCTGGTACTCGCGGCGGCCGGGGCGGGTGAAGCGCATGGCTTCGGCGTGGCCCTCGGCGGTAATCTCGCAGGCCGCCCGCAGGAGGGCCGCTTCCTCCGGGGTCTTGTGCATGCGCAGCTCGGCCAGCAGCGGAGAGGCGTCCCTCACCTCGGTCGGTATCACCCGCCCGAACCGGCCGGCCAGCCCGCCCAGCGACCGCACCAACCCCATGACCCTGCGGCGGAAACCCGGCCTGCCGTAAGGAAGGTAGAGCGTCCGGCGGCCGGGAAGCCTCCGCCGCAGAACCGTTTCGAGCTCCGACACCGGATAGGCGGCCTCGGCACCGTAACGCTCCACCGCGCCCTCGGGGCCGGCGCGGCGCCCGTCCCAGATCTCCCGCTCCCGATCGCGGGGCCGGACAAACAGCACGTACTGCTCGGAGGCGGCGGAAGGGTCGAGGAGCATGACCGCGTCCGGCTCGTCGAATCCGGTCAGGTAGTAGAAGTCCGTGTCCTGGCGGAAGGGGTGGTCAACGTCGTTGTTGCGCCTTGCCATAGACGCCGCCGGGACGAGGGCCAAGCCGCCGCCGACCGCGGCGGCGAAGCGTTCCCGGCGGCCGGCGTGGAAGGTGCGGGGGTCGCAGGCCGGTTCCATGGGCCTCAGGCTACAACGCCGGGGGCCGAAGGCGATGACGGGGCGGTGTCAACAACAAAGGGCGAGGACGGGCGGGAGGGGGGATCGCGTCCGCCGACCCGGGGTTCAGCAGCTGCCCCGCCGGCCGTCGGACAACCGTACGTAACGGCGGCGGCCTACGGACAGGGCGGCGCCGGACAGGGCGGTTCTGGGAAGGAGTTCCTCGCCGACCGGGGTTCCGTCCAGGCGGACGGCGCCTTGGGCGACCATGCGGCGGCCTTCGCTGTTGGACTTCACCAGGCCGGCGGCGGCGAGCAGGGAGGGCAGATAGACCGGATCCTCGCCGCCGAGCGCATATACCGGCATGTCTTCGGGAGCTTGGCGGGCGCGGAACCGGCGGTCGAACACCGCCTCGGCCCGACTTCCCGCCCCGGCGCCGTGATACAGGTCCACGATGGAGCGGGCCAGCCTCCGTTTTACCTCCCCCGGATGGGCCTCCTCCGATTCCAGCCCGGCCGACAGCCGCTCCGCCTCCTCCCATTCCAGGCCCGAGGCCAGGCGCAGCCATTGCGGCATCGCCTCGTCCGGGATGCTCATCGTCTTGCCGAACATCTCATCGGGAGGCTCGTCGATGCCTATGTAGTTGCCCACCGACTGGGACATCTTCTTCCTGCCGTCGGTTCCGACCAGAAGCGGCATGGTCAGCACCATCTGCGGCCGCTGCTCACAGCGCTGCTGCACCTGGCGGCCCATCATCAGGTTGAAGAGCTGATCGGTGCCCCCCATTTCGATGTCCGCCTCGACGGCCACCGAGTCGTAGGCCTGCAGCAACGGGTACATGAACTCCATCATCGAGATAGGCCGCTCCGCCTCGAACCGTTGGGCGAAGTCGTCCCGCTCCAGCATCTGGGCCAGGGTGGTCATCGCTGTCAGCTGCAGCACATCGGCCATGCCGAGGCCGGCCAGCCACTCGGAGTTGCGCCGGATCTCCAGGTTGTCCTCCGACAGGATGCGGCGGAACGAACCCAGCACCGCCGCCGCGTGCTCGTCCACCTCCGCCTTGGTGAGCGGCTTGCGGGCCTCCGAGCGCCCGCTCGGGTCTCCCACCCGGGCGGTGAAGTCCCCCACGATCAGCACCGCTGTGTGGCCCATGTCCTGGAACCGGCGGAGCTTGCGCAGCACCACCGCCCACCCCAGGGTCACCGACGGGGCGGTGGGGTCGAGGCCCAACTTGACCCGCAGGGGCCGCCCCTCGGCCAGGCGGGCGGCCAGATCGCCGCGCGGCAGGAAGGTGTCCACCCCGCGCAGCAGCGCCTCGGCCTGTTGCTCCGGCTTCATGAGCAAGAGATTAGGCGGCGACAAGTGGCGCGGCGAAATATGCCGCATCGCTTGAAGCCGCCCCCGGCAGGCTGATCAGTTGCTAAGATGGGTTCCCCGACTGAAGGAATCAGACTCCCTGACATCATTCGGATATCCCTCGCCCCCGGTTACCATCCATGAGAGGAGATGTTGATGCTAGAGCAACGACTGAAGGGCCTCTGGGATAGGTTGCAAAGCAAGAAGCCCCATTTCCGGCATTTTCTTTTAGACGTTCGACTGCAGGGAATCCGGGGCATTGAAGACCTGCGGGTTGCCTTTGATTACCCGGTGAGCGTCATCGCGGGCGGCAACGCCAGCGGCAAATCTACGGTGCTCTTTGCCGCCGCCTGCGCCTACAAGGTTCCGGGGGCGGGGGTCAAGGACTTCGTTCCTTCAACATTGTTCCCGTTTTACCGTCCGAAGCTCGGAAACCGGGTCGACCATAAGGGTGAAGTGGTCATTGAGTTTGATTATTCGACCCCTGAAGGTTGGAGATATATGAGGTGGCGAAGATCAAAGAGCTGGAATAAGAGTTACGGCGGACGCAGAGGCGCCGGCCAACCGGAACGGGGCGTCTACCTGCGGACCCTGAGCAATCTCAGCGACCCGTCCGAGGCGCGAAGCGTGCTCAACATGTCCCGCCTAAACGCCGAACCGGAGTCAAAACCCTTGAATGCATCTCAAAATTCAGTTCGCCCAGCGTATATTGCCTTTCAGGTATGAGGAAGTAGTCGAACTATCCAGCGGCAATAAGAATCTCCTGTTCGCTTCGCAAAAAGGAGGTGCTCAATATTCCGAGTTGCATATGGCAGCGGGAGAGCGCTCTATCCTGCGCCTGTCGCAAGAAATTGCCCAACGCAAGGAAGACCTTGTCTTGATTGATGAAGTCGAAGCTGGGCTTCATCCCTGGGTGCAGCAACTCCTGATGTTGCATCTGCAACAGCTCGCCCTGCGAAACAACCTGCAGATTATCGTAACATCCCACAGCCCTGTGGTTCTCGACTCGGTACCTCCTTATGCGAGGATCTTTCTGGAACGAGATGCGAACGGCCGGGTTTCGGTGCAGCCTCCCTACCGTGATTTGGTGCAAGATGCACTTTATGGAAGATCGAACAACACCCTCAACCTGCTTTGTGAAGACGATACAGCAGAAGCGATTCTACAAGGTATCCTAGACGAGATACGGCCCCGACAGGATATCAGAGGAGATGCCATTCGCATAGGAAGGAATACCGGTGCCGAAGAATTTCCTACCCATGCCGCGGCTTTCAAAAAGTTCGGCCAGATCGACAACTTTGTATTCATCCTTGACGGGGACAAACGGGACAGTAAAGTTGTTGACAAGATACATGAAGAAGCACCCAGAGTGCCGGTATTTTTCCTACCTGGCGATCAGGCACCCGAAGTATGGATCTGGGAGAAGATCAAGGAAAACACTAAAGTTCCTGGGGCATTGGATATAAACTCGGCCTATCTATCGGAGCAGATCAATAGGCACGATGCTATCTATGATAACGCCTCCGACACCAAGGTGGAAATAGCCAAACACAAACTCTGGGGCCTGTCAGAACACTTTAATCGAACCGTATCGGAAATATGTCGAATAGTATCCCGCTTGGAGATAGACCGGAGGGGAAGCGATATACAATCCCTGTACGAAGATCTGGACGATGCCATTTCGAGATGGCGAAGCGAGCGGGAATAGCCGCGGTCTACCAGTCAGCCGCCGGGGCTTCGTTCATCGGCGGACCGCGAAACGCCAGAGCCGGTCGGCTTCCTTCGTGATGCCGATGCGGGGGGTGGCGTGCACCGAAGCCGGATCAGGAGAGGGACCCGGCTCGAGGCGCACCGGGCCGGTGAATACGGAGCCGCCGTCGTGCTCGCCGGTGATCCCCAGGGCCTGGGTCAGCTTGCCCGGACCGTCCGCCAGATGATCCGGGCGGCCCCGCCGCCGCTCCGCGATCTCCCTTCCTTCCACCACCCGGCCGCCCCTGATCAGCACCGCCTCCCCCCTCCCGGCGGGCCCGGTGACGATGTTGGCGCACCAGTGGATCCCGTACGACCTGTAGACATACAGGGTCCCGGCCGGGCCGAACATCGAGGCGTTGCGGGCGGTGCGGCCCCGGCAGGCGTGGGATGCGGGGTCGTCGGCGCCCCCGTAGGCCTCGACCTCTTCGATGACCACCGCGGTGCGCCCGCCGAAGCCGGTGGCCAGCCGGCACCCGAGCAGGCGCCGGGCCGCCCGCTCGACCGGGCCCGCCAGATCGGGCGCCGTCACGCGGTCAACCCAGCAGCTCGAGCAGTACCGCCTTCATCGCGTGGAGCCGGTTCTCGGCCTGGTCGAAAACCCGCGACCGCGGGTGGTCCATGACCTCGTCGGCCACCTCCTCGCCCCGGTGGGCGGGCAGGCAGTGGAGAAAGACGGCGTCCGGGCGGGCCCGGGCGAACATCGCCCCGTCCACCCGGTAGGCGTCGAAGGCCCGGGCCCGCTCCGCCGCCTCCGCCTCCTGGCCCATCGAGGCCCACACGTCCGTATAGACCGCATCCGCTCCTTCCACGGCGGCCGGATCGGAAGTTACCGTCACCCGGCCGCCCCCCTCGGCGGTGAACTCCTCCTGCGGCTCGAACCCCGGGGGGCATATCACCCGCACCTCTCCGCCGAGTTTGGCCGCGCCCAGCATCAGGCTGTGGCACACGTTGTTGCCGTCGCCCACGTAGGCCACCACCGCTCCGTCCACCGGCCGGTGTTCGGCGATGGTCTGCAGGTCGGCCACCGCCTGGCAGGGGTGCTCGAGGTCGGACAGGAGGTTCACCACCGGCGCCTCGGCGTACCGGGCCGTCTCGACCAGCGCCCGATGATCGAAAACCCGCAGAGCCAGGAGATCGAGGTAACGGTCGAGCACCCGGGCTACGTCCCGCACCTCCTCGCGGCTGCCCAGACCCACCTCGTCCTGGCCCAAAACCACCGGGTAGGCGCCCATCTCGACCGCCGCCACCTCGCTCGACACCCGGGTCCGGGTGGAGGGTTTTTCGAAGAACAGCCCGATCCGCCGGCCGGCCAGCGCATCCCGGCAGAGGCGGCGGTCGCGTCCGAACCGCGCCGCGGAGTCGACCAGGCGCTCCAGGGCGGCGGCTTCCAAGCCCGATATCCCCAGGAAATCGATCATGAGCCGCCCCGCAACACCCCTCCGAGCCGGTCTTCTACCGCGGCCGCTATGCCTTTGAGGACAGGACCGGCCTCCTGGTCGGTGAGGGTGCGGTCCATCGCGCGCAGGGTAACCCGAACCGCCAGGCTGCGGCGGCCGGCGGGGATGGAGCCCCCCCGGAACTCGTCGAACAGCTCCAGCCCCTCCAGGTGCCGTCCGGCGCTTTGCTCCACGGCCTCGAGCAGGCGGGCGGCCGGAACCGCATCCGGGACGACGAAGGCCATGTCGAACACCAGCGGCGGGAAGGCGGAGACCTCCGTCAGCTTCCAGCCCCGCCCTCCGGCCAGGAGGGGGTCGAGGGCCATCTCCACGGCCGCCGCCCGGCCGGACAGACCGAACCGCCGGCCCAGCGAGGGATGAAGCTCGCCCGCCATCCCGATGGGTTCCCCGCCGCAGAGGACCGCGGCCGACCGGCCCGGATGGAGCATCGGCAGGGCCTCCTGTCTCACCTCCAGGCGGCGCCCGGTGACCCTGGCCGCCAGATCGACCACGCCGGCCGCCGCGAAGGCGTCCACCTCGGGGCCGGCCATCACCGCCGCCAGATGCATGGGTTGGTGGGGGATGCGGGGGTCTTCGGGGTCGGGGGCGGACCGAAACACCCGCCCGGTCTCGAAGAGGCGCACTTCTCCCAGGCCGCGGGCGGCGTTGCGGGCGGCGGCCGCGATCAGGCCGGGCAACAGAGTCGTGCGCAGGATGGATTCCTCCTCCCGCAGGGGGTTCTTGACCCGCATGCCCCGCCGGCGGGGGTCGCCCTCGGGCAGGCCCATGGCGTCCAGGTCGGCTCGGCCCAGAAAGCTCAGGGTCTGGGCCTCGGTGAGGCCGCCCCCCACCAGGGCCTCCCGGAGGCGGCGGGCGGCGGCCTGGGCGGGGGTCAGCTCCCCCGTCCGGCCCCGGCGGACCAGGTCGGGGAAGCGGTCGTACCCATGAAGGCGGGCGGCCTCCTCCACCAGGTCGGCGGGGCGGGTCACGTCGGAGCGGTGGGTGGGGACCGTTATCTCGGCGGCCTCGCCGTCGGCGCCGGGTTCCACCTCGAATCCGAGGCGGCGCAACAGGGCCAGCGACTCCCCGAAGGAAGGATCGGGACCGAGCAACCGGCTCACATCGCGGGCTCGGAGGTGGACCTTCCAGGGGCGGACCGGCGCCGGGTAGGCGTCCACGGGGGCGGCCCTGGGAACGCCGCCGGCGGTAAGGGCGATCAGCTCCACCGCCCGGGCGGCGGCCAAGCCCGACAGGTTGGGGTCGACCCCCCGCTCGAATCGGGCGGAGGCCTCGCTGCGCAACCCGAGGCGGTGGGAGGTGGAAAGGATGGAAGGGGGGTGCCAGTGGGCGGCCTCCACCAGGATGTCGACGGTGTCGTCGGACACCTCGGTGGATTCCCCGCCCATTACCCCGGCCAGGGCGATGGGACCCGACGGGTCGGCTACCAGGATGTCTCCGGATACCAGTTTCCGCTCCGCCCCGTCCAGGGTGGTGAGGGTCTCTCCATCCTCCGCCCGGCGCACCACGATATGCCGCTCGGCGACGGCGGCGGCGTCGAAGGTATGGATAGGATGGCCCAGCTCCCACATCACATAGTTGGACACGTCCACGACGTTCGAGATGGGCCGCTGTCCGATGGCCAGCAGGCGCAGCTGCATCCACAGCGGCGAAGGGCCGATGGCCGCCCCGTCGATCTGGTGGGCCGCGAACCGGGGGCAGGCCTCGGTGTCTTCGATGGTCACCCTGAAGTCGGGTTCCCCGGGGCCGCAGGAGGGGCGGGGGTCGACGTCCTTCAGGGGTATCTGCCAGTAGGCGGCCAGCTCGCGGGCCAGGCCGCGGATGCTCATGCAGTCGCCCCGGTTGGTGGTGATGCTCACGTCCAGCACCGTCTCGGAGATCTCCAGCACATCCTCGAGCGGGCGGCCGACGTCATCGGCGCCGGCCGCGCCCAGCCGGTCCAACACCAGGATGCCCTCGTGATCGTCCCCCAGACCCAGCTCGCGGGCCGAGGCGATCATGCCGTTGGACACCACCCCCCGTATCTCGCGGCGCCCCACCTCCACAGACCGGTCCGCCCCCAGCCGGGAACCAACCCGGGCGTAGGCGATCACCGCCCCGGCCTCGAAGTTCCAGGCCCCGCACACCACGTCGAGGGTCTGCGAGCCGTCGTAGACCCGGCAGAAGCGGATGCGGTCGGCGTTGGGATGGGGCCCCGCCTCCTCCACCCGCCCTACGATCACCCCTTCGAAAGCGGGCCTTATCTCCTCTATCGATTCCACCTCGTGGCCGAGGGAGACCAGGATGCGCTCCAACTCGCGGGGGTCCCGGGTAGGCAGATCGAGAAAGTCGGCCAGCCAGCCGATAGGAACCCTCATCGGGCCCTTTTCCCGTCCGGCTCGCCTTCAACTTCTGGTTCAGGCTTGCCTTGCACCTCTGCTCGAGGGTTGGATTCGACTAGAGGTCGAAGGCCGCGGCGGGGGGTCATCGGAACTGCCCCAATACCCGCAGGTCGTTCTCGTAGAAGTGCCTGATGTCGGTGATGCCGTGCTTGACCATGGCCAGGCGCTCCACCCCCATCCCGAAGGCAAATCCGGTCACCCCGCCGGGGTCGTAGCCCACCGCCTCGAAGACGTTCGGGTCCACCATCCCGCATCCGAGCATCTCCAGCCACCGGCCGTTGAACCACACCAGCATCTCCGCCGACGGCTCCGTGAACGGGAAGAAATGGGGAACGAAGCGGGTGCGGGCGTCCGGACCGAAGAACTCCGCGGCGAAGTAGGCCAGGGTGCCCTTGAGGTCGCCGAAGGTGATGTCCTCATCCACCGCCAGGCCTTCGATCTGGTGAAAGACCGGCGAGTGGGTGGCGTCCCAGGTGTCGGTGCGGAACACCCGCCCGGGAACCACCACGTAGACGGGGGGAGGATGCCGCTCCATGTAACGGACCTGCATGGGCGAGGTCTGGGTGCGCAGCAGCAGCTCGTCGGGGCCGCTCCGCTCCCCGCCGTCGAAGGGCGCCACATACATGGTGTCCGATTCAAAACGGGAGGGATGGGTGGGCGGGGTGTTGAGCGCGTCGAAGTTGTACCAGGCGAGTTCGAGTTCGGGGCCTTCCGCCACCCGATAACCCAGGGCGCGGAACACGTCGCATACCTCCTCGGCGGTGCTGGTCAGCAGATGATGGGTGCCCCGGCGCGGCCGCCCGTACGGCAGGGTCATATCGACCCGGTCGCTTTGGAGCAGGGCGTTCTCGGACTCGGCCTCCAATACCGACCGCCGCGCCTCCACCTCGGCGGCGAGCGAGCTGAGCGCCTCGTTGACCGCCTTCCCGGCCGCCCGGCGAAGATCCGGACGGAGAGCCCCTATCCCCCGCCGAGCCGCGGCCAGCTCGGAGCGGCGCCCCACCGCCTCGGCTTCGGCCGCGGCCAGCTCCTCGAGACCGGAGGCCGCCGCGATCCGCTTCCGGGCCGCTCGGACAACCTTTCCGATCTGCTCGAGATCCATTTCCGGCCTGCGTTGCGAGAGAACGGTCCTACTGTCCGGCGGGGGCCGGGCCCACCCCGCCCCCGGCCATCTCCACGATCTGGCGGAATGCTTCCGGATCGTTCACGGCGATCTCGGCCAGCATCTTGCGGTCCACCTCGAAGTCGGCGGCCTTGAGATCCGCTATCAGCCGGGAGTAGGTGGTGCCGTTCCGCCGGGCGGCGGCGTTGATGCGGCTGATCCAAAGCCGCCGGAACTCGCCCTTGCGCGCCCGCCGATCCCGATAGGCGTACTGCAGGGACTTCATGACCTGCTCGTTGGCGGCCCGGTAGCTCCGGCTCTTGGCGCCCCGATATCCCTTGGCCTGTTTCAGCACCTTGCGGCGCCTGGCCCGGGCGTTGGAAGAGCCGCCCCTTACTCGTGCCATTGTCAGAATCTCCTCTGCCCGTCGACTACATGCCCATCAGCCGCTTGGCCCGCCTGTGGTCGCCCTTGGCCAGGTCGGCGTCTCCTTTGAGGCGCCGGTAGCTGTCCTTGCCCTTGGCGAGACGCAGGTGGCCGCGATGCGACTGACGGCGCCGCAGCCGCCCGGATCCGGTTACTTTGAAGCGCTTGGCGGCGCCCTTGTGGGTCTTCATCTTCGGCATGGTGTGCGTCCTAACTTCGTTGCTTACCCGTACTTGCCGCCGGTCCGGTTCTCAGGCCGCCGGGTCGGTTTCCTGATCGGCGTGAACGCCATCATCATGTTGCGGCCCTCGAGCTTGGCTTCCTGCTCCACCTTGGCTACTTCGGCCAGGTCCTCGGACAACCGGTTGAGTATGTCCAACCCGAGCTGGGGGCGGGAGGCTTCACGGCCCCGGAACCAGATTCGAATCCGCACCCGGTCCCCGTTCTCGAGGAAACGCTTGACCTTGTTCCGCTTGATCTCGTAGTCGTGGCTTCCGATCTTGACTCGGAAGGCGATCTCCTTGACGGAGCTGCGGGTCTGGTTCTTGCGGGCTTCCCGCTGTTTGACGGACTGCTCGTACTTGTACTTGCCGTAGTCCATCAACCGGGCTACCGGAGGGGTGGCCGCCGGGGCCACCTCCACCAGGTCCAGCCCCAGCTGGTCTGCCAGCCACATGGCCTCCTGGAGGGTCTTCACCCCCACCTGGGCCCCGTCGGGGGCGACCACCCTGAGCTGGGGGGCGCGAATCTCGTCGTTGATGCGTAGGTCGGCGATACAGGCCTCCTTTGTTCTTCGTCGTTCGGGCCGATGCTTGCCGGACAACCGACAGGAACGCGGGACCGACTGCGGTCCGAGGCGGCCCCCTGTCCGAGGCAACGGGCCGTTCCTGTCGACGCGGCGCGCCGGGAGGCCCTGCTACCTCGGCGCACTCGGCGGGCGGGGCGGAAGGATACCGCCCCAGCCGAAAGCTCCAGTGGCCGGGTGGAAAGCCACCGGCTTCCGCTTCATCTCGGCTGTTGGGCCTCAGTATATACCGCCCGCAGCCTCCCGGGACCGGGCAAACCGCCGCCGCCCGATCTTTCCCTCACATGGTCGAGCGGACAGCCCTCCCGAAGGGAGCCGATCCGACAAACCCGTCGCCCAGAGCCTCCAGTAGAACCCAGCCGCGCTTATATGCCAGGCCCAAAGCGATGCCCGAACCCTCCGAGCAACAGGATGCTAAAAATGGCCTCCTCTCGTCCAATAGTCTACCCACTATTGCCAGCAATTTTAACCTTATCAAGCTCCAAGAATGCTAAATCTGCTGCCTCTACCCGGCTACGCCGGGCTCCCTCCCCCGCCGCCACCGCCAGCAGATATCGCAACCAGGTCGTGCGAGGGCTTGGCCTGGTTCAAAGGCCGGGCCGGGCGATATCCTTCGGTCTATGACCGCCGCACGCTCCGGAACCGGCGGCGGTGTTTGTACTTTAGGCTTCCTAATTATACACCATTTTCAGGCAATCGTCTAGGGGTATATTCCGAGAATATTTCGCGTTCTCGACAAAGCAATCAGGCAGTGCATAGAGAGGCGGGTTGCCGCTTTGTCTTGCCCGGAGCCGAAACCGATCAGGAAGGGGAACACTATCAGGTGGTGCGGGAACCGTCGTGAGGCCGCTCTCCGCCATCAGCAGGCTCCCCGCGGGGCAGCTCGCCCCAGTCGGCATGGACAAGCCGGGGGTCAAGAGAGGGGGGCGGAGGAGAGGGACCAGGCGATGGCCGTCCAGGCGGCGGTCGTCATGAAAGGACCGAAGGGGATGTGGTCGCGGTGGGTGCGCAGACGGAGGGCCAGCAGCAGCGCCGATGCGGCCCCGGCCAGGAGGAAGGCGCCGACCCCGGCGGCGGCGGCCGTCTCCCAGCGGTTGTAGCCGGCGAAGAGACCCAACAGGAAGGCCAGCTTGACATCCCCCATGCCGATGGCGCCCCTGGTCAGGAAGTTCATCACCAGCAGCACCAGGAAATATCCCAGGCCGGAGGCCAAGGCTTCGGGGAGGTCGTGAAGGCGGGCTTCGAGCGCCGCTCCGCCCGCCAGAAGCGCCAGCCCGACGGCGGTACCGGGGAAGAGTATCCGGTCGGGGATCAGCCGGATGCGGAGGTCGATGAAGGACAGCACCGCCGTAACCGAGCAGAACCACAGGTAGGCCGGGAGGGACCAGTCCGCCCCAACGAAATGCACCGCCCCCGCGAACAGGAGGGCGGTTACCGCCTCTAAAAACGGAAACAGGGCGTCCGCCGGCCCGCCGTCCGTCCGGCAACCGACCCGGTTCCGCACCCACCACACCACGGGGAGGAAATCACCCCGGCTCGCCGGGCGCCCTCCGCCGGGCAGACGGCGGACGGCCTCCCGCACCGGTGTGTTCTCCAGCGCGGCGGCCGCCAACGCCGACAGGAACCGCCCCGCCGCCAGGCCGAGCGCGCCCGCCCCCAGATAGACCCAGACGCTCATCCCGCCCGTCTACCTCCGGCCCTCTCCGGATTCGGGTTCTTCGCGCCTCCAAGCGTCGAGGGCGGCCAGCATCACCCCGGGGGGGACCTCCACCCCGGTCCATACGGCGAAGGAAGCGGCCCCCTGACCCGCCAGCATCAGCCCGCCGCCCGCCGCCGGACGGCCCAGGCCGCGGAGCCGGGCCTCGGCGGGGGTCTCGCCGGGGCCGTAGTTCATCTCCAGCAGGCCCGCCGCCTCTTCGGCCACCCGGCCGGGAAGGGCCTCCCCCGCCCTCCCCAGGGGGGTGGCGTTGACCAACACCGCCCCCGGGACGGCGTCGCCCCAGCGCAGCGCCCGGACGTCCGGGCCCATCCGGGCCGCCAGCTCCCGGGCGGCTTCGCGCCGCCGGGCCGACACCAGGCGTTGCCGCCCTTCCAGGGCCACCAGCGCGGCCGCCGCCGCCCCTCCCGCCCCCAGCACCAGCACCGGTCCTTCTTCGGGCAGTCCGGCGTGCTCGAAGGCGAACCGCACCCCGTCCGGGTCGGTGGCGTGGGCGCACAGGCGGCCGTCCTCCGCCCACAGGGTGTTGGCCCCCCCGCACCGCTCGGCGGCGGGCGACAGGCGGTCCGCCAGCCGGGCGGCCAGAGCCTTGTGGGGCATGGTTACGTTGGCGCCGTCCAGCCTGCCCTCCCGTATCTCCCCCGCCGCCTGCGCCATGCCCTCGCCGTCCACCCGGCGGCGGCGGTATTCGCCTTCGATGCCGGCGTACTCCAAGGCGGCCCGCTGGATGACCGGCGAGAGGGAGTGGGCCACCGGGTCTCCCAGCACCGCCAGGTGAAGGGGGGGCGTCACAGGCCGATGCCCTGTTCCTTGGCCCGCCGCTTGGCCTCCAGGAAGTCGTCGTAGTCGACGAAGAACGAGTGGGCCCCGTCCTCGGAGGTAAGAACGTAGTAGAGGAAATCGGTCCCGGCCGGGGAGGCCACCGCCTGGAGGGACTTGAAGCCCGGCGCCGCGATCGGGGTGGGGGGGAGCCCCGCTGTCCGGTAGGTGTTGTAGGGGGAGTCGAACTCGAGGTCGTCCAGCGACAGGCCCCGGCCCCGCTCGCCCATGGCGTAGAGGACGGAGGCGTCCAGCTGCAGCGGGGTGTTGCTGTCCAACCGGTTGTAGATCACGTCGGCGATCAGGGGGCGGTCGGCGTCGATGCCGGCCTCGGCCTCGATGAGGGAGGCCATCACCATCGCCTCGTATACGGTGAAGCCCCTTGCCGTCACCGGCGTCCAGTCGATCCGTTCCATCCGCAGCTCGGTCTCGTCGGCGAGGCGCTGCAGCATCGCCTCCGGGGAGGCGTCGCGGTAGAAGTCGTAGGTGGCGGGGAACAGCAGGCCCTCCCACGCCGCTATGCCTTCCACGCCGCCGGGAAGGTAGGCCGAGCTGACCCCGCCGTCCAGCAATACGGAGGCCAGCTCCTCCTCGGAATATTCGGTCTGGCGGGCCATGTCCGCCAGCACCTCGCCGATCCGCCGCCCTTCCAGCACCGTCAACCGGAAGATGTCGATGGTCGGCCCCGCCACCAGGATGTCCACCAGCTCCTCCAAGCCGGCGCCCGCAACCAGCTCGTATCTGCCCGCCTTGAGCAGGCTGCCGGCCTGACGCGCCCGCACCACCGACTCGAAGGAGGCGGCCGAGCGGATAACACCGTTGTCCAACAGGATTCCGGCGATGAGCCGGGCGCTGGCGCCGGTCGGAATCTCCACCGCCGCGACGCGCCCCGGCTGGATCTCGACCGTCTCTTCCTCCCCTCCGAACCGGCCCAGCCCGCTCACCCAGTCGGCCGCCCGGCCCCCCGCCGTTATAAAGGCAAAAACCACCGCCGCCCCGACCAGCAGGGCGGTAACCGTTCCTTTCAGCCGCGCCATGGGCGGCTCCGCCGAAGAAGCCGGCCCCTCCGGCAGACGGTTGGTTTCGTAGTCGTAGGGATCGCTCACGGCATCCGCCCGCCTTCCTGCCGGGCTTGGCGCGCCCGCCGGTCCAGATAGCCCTGGAGCATCGCCGCCGCCGCCGCCTTGTCCACTCTGGCCCGCCGTTCTGATCGGGAAACGCCCCCCGCCGTCAGCACCCGCTCGGCGATCCTGGAGGTGAAGCGTTCGTCGTACATTACAACCTCGACCTCCAGTTGAGCTTCAACCCTGCGGGCGAAGGCCCGGGCGGCCCTGGCGGAGGCATGCTCCGCCCCGTCGAGAGAAACGGGGAGCCCCACCACCACCTCGGCCACCTCGTGTTCCTGCATCAGACCGGCCAGCCTCGGCATGAGGCCGGCGCCTGCTTCTATCACCTCGACGGGGTGGGCGGCGACGCCGAGGCCGTCCGAGAGGGCCACCCCTACCCGCTTGTGTCCGTAGTCGATCCCCATAATCCGGCCCCGAACGGCGTCGGAACGGCCGTCGTCCGGACTTCCGCAACCGCCCATCAGGAGGCCAGGCGGCGGGCCACTTCCTCCCGGACGGCGTCGAGCGCTTCACCCATCCGGTCGCCCCTGGGACCGCCTGCCTGGGAAAGTTCCGGGTCCCGGCTGCCGCCGCCGCCCAGCACCCGGGCGCCGGCCATCACCAGCTCCGAGGCCGACACGCCCCGGCCTACCAGATCGGCGGAGACCAGCCCGACCAGCGCCCCCTTGCCGTCCGTCCTGCTTCCCAGCACCACCACCCCGGATCCGAGCCGGTCGCGCACCTGCACCCCCACCTCCCGGAGAGCGCCCGGCGGGTGGTCGTCCAGCTCGGCCACCAGCCACGGAACCTCCCCCCGGCGCCGGGCCTCCCCGGCCAGATCGGCCGCCAGCGCCGAGCGGGCCTGCTGCGATCGGCGGTCCAGCTCGGCCGACAGCTCATCGGCCTTCTCGGCCAGGCGGCGCACCCGGGCGGGCGCCTCGTCGAGCGGAACGCCGAGGAACCGGGCCGCGTCGGCCAGACCGTCCCGAACCCGGCGGGTGTACCGATAGGCGGTCATTCCGGTCAGGGCCTCCACCCGGCGCAGGTTGGCGCCTATCGAAGACTCGGAGACGACCAGCAGCGGTCCGATCTCCGCCGAGGCCCCCACATGGGTGCCCCCGCAGAACTCCATAGAAAAATCCCCCACCGAAACCACCCTCACCCGCTCCCCGTACTTGTCGCCGAAGAAGGCCAGCGCCCCCATGGCCTCGGCCTCGTCCTTGGAGGTTTCCAGCGTCCCCACCCGATGGTTGCCGTCCACCTTGCGGTTGACCAGCTCCTCCACCCCGGCCAGCTCCTCGGGGGACACCCCCCGGAAGTGGCTGAAGTCGAAGCGGAGCCGCCCGTCCTCCACCAGCGACCCGGCCTGGTTGGCATGGCCGCCGATCACCTCCCGCAGGGCCCAATGGAGCACATGCGTGCCGGTGTGCGACTTGCGGATCCGGTCGCGCCGGGGGCTGTCGATCCGGGCGTCTACCTGCTGGCCGGTCTGGACAAATCCTTCGACCACCCGCCCCCGATGGCCGTGCAGGCCGGTGAGCGGCGACTGGGTGTCGTCGACCTCGATGAGCCCCGAGGGGGTTTCGATCACCCCGATATCGCCCACCTGGCCGCCCGCCTCGGCGTAGAAGGGCGACCGATCCAGGAACACCTCCACCGTCTGGCCGGCTTCGGTCCGTTCCGCCGCCTCCCCCTCCCTCAGCATGGCCAGCACCAGGGCGGGGGCCGAATCGTCCCGGTAACCCAGGAACTCGGTCGGACCGACGGTGTCGAGCACCCGCTTGTAGGAATCGAGCCGGGCCGCCTCCGCGCCGCCCTTCCAGGCGGCCTTGGCCCGGGTGCGCTGGGCTTCCATCTCCGCCTCGTAGCCCTCCGCGTCCACCGTCCGGCCCTGCTCGGCCGCGATCTCCCGGGTCAGATGGATGGGAAACCCGAAGGTGTCGTGCAGCCGGAAGGCCAACGAACCCGACAATGCGCTCCCCGGCTCGGAGGCCTCCAGCGACTCGTCCAGCATGCGCATCCCCGTCTCCAGGGTGCGCCGGAACTGCGACTCCTCCCTCTCGAACACGTGCAGGACAAAATCGAGGCCGGCGGCCAGCTCGGGGTAGGCGTCGGCCATCACCTCGGCGGTTACCTCGGCCAGCCGCGGCATGATCAGCTCCCGGCTGCCCAGCTGCCAGGCATGGCGGACCGCCCGGCGGATCAGACGCCGCACTACGTAGCCGCGGCCCTCGTTGCCGGGAATCACCCGGTCGCCGATCAGGAAGGTGGAGGAGCGGGCGTGGTCGGCCAGCAGGCGCAGGGCCACGTCCACATCTTCGGACTCGCCGTAGGGGCGGCGCAGCAGCCCGGAGGCGGCGCGGAGCACATCGTGGACGCAGTCGGCCTCGAACAGGGTGTCCACCCCTTGGAGCACCATGGCCAGCCGCTCCAGCCCGGCGCCGGTGTCGATGCTCTTGGCGGGAAGATCGCCGATCACGCGGTACGGCTCGTCCTGGATGTTCTGCATGAAGACCAGGTTCCACAGCTCGACGTAGCGGTCCTCGCCCCCGCCTATGGGGCCGCCCTCGTGCCCGTACCGCCGCCCCCGGTCGATGAATATCTCCGAGGCCGGACCGCAGGGGCCGGGCACCCCCATCTGCCAGAAGTTATCCCGTCCGCCCCGCTGGACCCGCTCGGGGGGGACCCCGACCCCGTCCGTCCAGATCTCCGCCGCCTCGTCGTCGGTCTCGTAGACCGTGTACCAGAGCAGCTCGGGGTCCAGGCCCAACGGCCCGGTCACCAAGTCGTAGGCATGCTGGATGGCCTGCTCCTTGAAGTAATCGCCGAAGGAGAAATTCCCCAGCATCTCGAACATGGTGAGGTGCCGGGCGGTGGCGCCGATGATGTCGATGTCCACGGTGCGCACGCACTTCTGGATGCTGGCCGCCCGGGGCCACGGAGGGGTTTCCTCTCCCAGGAAATAGGGCTTGAAGGGCACCATTCCGGCGTTGGTCAGCAACAGGGTGGGGTCGGTGGGTATCAGCGGCGCCGACGGCCGCACCGTATGGCCGCGGGCCTCGAAGAAGTCGATGAAGGCGCGTCTGATCTCGTTGGCCTGCATATACAGCGTCAGGTTAGCCGGACGGCCCCTTCACCTCCGCGAGGCGGAAGGGCTGTCAGGCGGCGGGGTCCTCGAGGGGGTAGTCATGCCGACCCCTGATCCAGGCCACCTGCTCACCGATCCATATCAGCCTCTTGTTCGTTTCCTTCGCCTCTTCTCGAATCTGCTGCCGCTCCCTTTCCGCCTTGTCGAAGCCCCGCTGCCGCGCCGCCTTGGCAGCCGCGAAGCCGGCCTGCATTTCCTCGCGGAGATCCCGCATATCCTGGCGGAGATCCCGTATATCCTCGCGGAACTCCTTCCGGTCCCGGCGCGACCCGCTGATCATCCATCCCATGGCCGCAATGAGCACGGCGTCGCTCAAATTGAAGTTGTTGACCAGAAACTCCATCACGCTCCCTTGCTCACGGCCCCCCTTACTCATGGGCCTTTGATTCCCTCGGAATGCTAGCGGCCGATGATTCCGTATGTCGAGGAAATCAAGCAATCCACGGGACAATTTTTCGCGTTCTGGAGGTTTTTTTCACATTCTTTATTTCACAACGATACACCCGTCCCCGTACGTGTCTGGTAGAGGCTATCCTCGGCGGGGCGGGCGGCTCAGGCGGCGGTCCCATTCCTCGAGCCGTTCGGCTGTCTCGGCTTCCCTGCCCTGGCGGGTCGGGCGGTAGATGATGCAGCCCGCGGCCTCGTCGGGCAGATACTGCTGGTCGATCAGGTGATCCGCTCCGGTGTGAGGGTTCAGGTAATCGGGCGGGCGGCCGTCCACCCGGGACGAGACCAGACGGCCTCCGGTCGAGCGGAGATGGGGAGGCACCACCGCCCCCGGCGTCCCCTCCACCAGCCGGCGGGCTTCCCCCATGGATGCCTTGATCGAATCCGACTTGGGCGCCGCCGCCAGGTACACCGCGGCCTGGGACAGGTTGAAGGCGGCCTCGGGCATACCGACGAAGGCGAGGGCCTGGGCGGCGGCCGCCGCCTGCGGCAGGGCCCCGGGATCGGCCAGACCCACGTCTTCGGAGGCGAAGATCACCATCCGGCGGGCGATGAACTCGGGATCCTCCCCCGCTTCCAGCATGGTGTGGAGCCAGTAGAGGGCGGCGTCGGGATCAGAGCCGCGCATAGACTTGATGAAGGCCGAGATCACGTCGTAGTGGCGGTCGCCCTTCTTGTCGTACCGGACGATCCGCCGCTGCAGGGCTTCCTCCATATCCTCGAAGGCGATCTCGGCGCTTTTACGGCCCCCGGCCACGATGGCCGCCACCTCCAGCACGTTGAGGGCCAACCGGGCGTCGCCCCCGGCCCGCTCGGCCAGGGCCGCCCTGGCGGCGGGGGCGATGGCCATGCCCGCCTCCCCCAGCCCCCGTTCCCGGTCGGCCAGGGCGGCGTCCAGCAACCCGCCCAGGGCTTCGGGGGAGACCGGCCCCAACCGGAACAGGGTGCAGCGGCTGATCAGGGGAGAGTTCACCTCGAAGAAGGGGTTCTCGGTGGTGGCCCCCACCAGGATTACGGTCCCGTCCTCCACCCCCGGCAGCAGGGCATCCTGCTGGGCCTTGTTGAAACGGTGGATCTCGTCGAGGAACAGCACCGTCCGCCGGCCTTCATCCTCCAACCGCCGCGCCGCTTCTTCGAGCACCCGGCGCACGTCCCGCACCCCATGGGCGGCCGCCGAGAGCTGCTCAAAGGCCGCCTCGGTCTCGGACGCGGCCAGCCTCGCCAGGGTGGTCTTGCCGGTTCCGGGCGGCCCGAACAGCAGAATCGACACCAGGCGGCCCGACTCCACCATCGACCGGAAGGCCGCCCCTTCGCCCAGCAGATCGGGCTGGCCCGCCACCTCGTCCAGGGACCGGGGGCGCATCCGATCGGCCAGGGGGGCGGCGCGGCGGCGGCGGTCCCGGCGGTCGGCGGCGAAGAGATCGTCCGGGCCCGGCGCCGGCCGGACTGCTGCTCCATCCCGTCCGGGCGGTCCCATTGCTCAAGCCCCGCCGGAGGCCCCGCCCCCGCCCTTCCCCTCCCGCAGACAGGCGGTTCCAGGCGGCGGGGCAAGGCCCCTCCTCTGCTCCGGGTTGGAACTACCCATCCAGGGCGGCCCTGGTCTCGGCGGCCAAGTCGATGCCGAGCTCCTTCAGCTGCGCGTCGGCCACCCGGGTGGGGGAGGTGGTCAGCGGATCGGCGCCGCTCTGGGTCTTGGGGAACGGGATAACCTCCCTGATGCTTTCCTCGTTCTGCAGGATGGCCACCATCCGGTCGATCCCTATCGCAAAACCGGCGTGGGGCGGGGCGCCGTAGCGGAGCGCTTCGAGGAACCAGCCGAACCTGGACTCGGCCTCCTCCCCCGAGATGCCGAGTATCCCGAAGACCTCCCGCTGCACCTCCGGATCGTGGATGCGCACCGAACCGGATCCCAGCTCCGATCCGTTCAGCACCAGGTCGTAGGCCCGGGCAACCGCCTCCGCAGGGCGCTCCCGCATCGCCTCGACCGAAACCGGCGCCGTAAAGGGGTGATGCGACGGCGCCAGCTCGCCCGAGTCGGTCCGCTCAAACACCGGAAAATCCACCACCCAGAGGAAACGGAGCTCGTCGTGCCCCTGGGGGGCGCCCAGCTCCAGACGGAGGGATCCCAACACACCGGAAACGGTCTCCTCCCGGTCGGCCGCCGCCAGCAGCACGTCGCCGGGTGAGGCGTCCAGCGCCCGGATCAGACCGGCGGTCTCCGCCTCGGAGAAGAACTTGGCCACCGGCGAGCGCAGCGCCCCGCCGTCCTGCACCACCGCCCATACCAGACCGGCCGCCCCCAGCTCCTTGGCCCGGCTCACCAGACCGTCCAGCTCGGCGCGGGACATTTCCCGGACGCCGACGTTGATTCCCCGCACCGCCCCCCCCGCCTCCAAGGCGGCGCCGAAGCCGCGAAATCCGGTTCCGGCGAAGACCTCCCCCAGGTCGGCGATCTCCATGCCGAAGCGCAGGTCGGGCTTGTCGGTGCCGTAGCGGGCCAGGGCCTGACGGTAGGTCATCCGGGGCAGGGGCAGGGGAAGCTCGACCCCCCGCATGCTCTTCACCACTGCCCGCACCACCTGCTCGACAGCGGCCAACACGTCGTCCCGGCCCCAGAAGGAACCCTCCAGGTCGAGCTGGGTGAACTCCACCTGCCGGTCGGCGCGGGTGTCCTCGTCCCGGTAACAGCGGGCGATCTGGTAATACCGCTCCACCCCCGAGATCATCAGCAGCTGCTTGAACAGCTGGGGGCTCTGCGGGAGGGCGTAGAAACGGCCGTTGCGGATGCGGCTCGGCACCAGGAAATCCCGCGCCCCTTCGGGGGTGGAGTTGACCAGGGTGGGGGTTTCCACGTCCAGAAACCCCATTCCGTCGAGAGCCTCCCGGACGGCGCGGATGCACCGGGAGCGGGCCCGCAGGTTGGCGGCCATACGGGGCCGGCGCAGATCCAGATAGCGGTGGCGCAGCCGGATCTGCTCATCCGGATCGGCCCGGTCGTCGATCATGAACGGGAGGGAGGGGGAGCGGCTGAGCACTTCCAAGCGGTCGGCGGCCACCTCCAGGCCGCCGGTCTCCATATCCGGGTTCTCGGTGCCTTCGGGGCGGAGCCGGACGGCACCTTCGACCGCCACGCAGTACTCCATCCGCAGTCCGGAGGCGGCCGGCGCTTCCGCCGGATCGACCACCACCTGCACCAGGCCGCTTCCGTCGCGCAGGTCGAAGAAAAATATGCCCCCCAGGTCCCGCACCCGGGCCACCCATCCGGCCAGCCGCACCCTCCTGCCCGCCTGCTCCGGCCCCAGCTCGGCCGCCCGGCAGGATCGGTAACCGGAATCTAAGGTCATCTCACGCCTCCTCCGTTGGCCGCCAGCCAGCCGGCCACCTCGCCGGCCGGCATGGCCCGTTCGTCCCCCGAGCTCAGGTCCTTGACCGTAACCAGCCCGTCGTCCCATTCCCGCCCGACCACCACCGCCACCGCGGCGTCCCGCCGGTCGGCCGCCCGGAACTGCGCCTTCACGGAGCGCCGGCCCGCCGCCAGGTCGCAGCGGATCCCCGCCAGGCGCAGGCGGCGGGCGAAGGCGTGGGCCATGCTGCGGAGCTCCTGGTCGGCCACCACCAGGAAGGCGTCCAACGCCCGGGCGGGGGGAACGTCGCCGGCCACCGTCAGGATGCGGTCGAGGCCCAGCGCCAGACCCACCCCCGGAACGTCGGGGCCGCCCAGCAGCCGGCACAGCCCGTCGTACCGCCCGCCCCCTCCCACCGCGTTCTGGGCGGCTTCGTAATGGGGGGGGATGTACTCGAACACGGTGCGGTTGTAGTAGTCGAGGCCGCGCACCAACCGGGGGTTCGGCTCGTAGACGACGCCCCGCTCGGCCATTCCCTCGATCAGCTGCCGGTGGTGGGCCGCCGCCGCCGGGCCCAGATGATCGGCGGGGACGGGGGCGCCGGCGGTCACCTCCAGGTCCGCCTTGGAGTCCAGCACCCGGAGCGGGTTGGAACGCACCCGCCGCCGGGCCCCCTCCGAAAGCCGGTCCATCCGCTTCTCCAGCCAATCCCCCAGCACCCGGCGGTACTCGACGCGGTCGGGCGGATCGCCGATCGAGTTGAGGTGCACCACCACGTCGCCGAGGCCGCATTCCAGCAGGAAGCGGTATCCGATCTCGATCACCTCCAGGTCGGCCTCCGCGTCGGGGGCGCCCATGTATTCCACCCCCAGCTGCCAGAACTGCCGGCGGCGGCCCTCCTGCGGACGTTCGTAGCGGAAGGCCGGACCCGAGTAGGCCCCCTTGAACTCCCCCGACCGGCCCGCCTGTATGTAGGCGCGCACCACCCCGGCGGTGAGCTCCGGGCGGAGGGTCAGGCGCCGCCCGGCTTTGTCCTCGAAGCTGTACATCTGCTTCTCGACCACCTCGGTGGACTCCCCGACCGCCCGCGAGAACAGCTCGGTGGACTCGAACATCGGGGGGGACGCCAGCTCGTAGCCGTACAGCTCGGCGAGGACATCCCAGTAACGGAGCAGGGTCCTCCAGCGCCGCGACTCGGGCGGCATCAGGTCGTCGGTGCCCTTGGGAGCGCGGAGCCTCACCGCAAACCCCCGGGGATGACCGGGCGGGGGCGGCGTTCCCGGCCCGCCGCGCATGTTCCGGCGGCGGCCGGCCGGGGTTCGTACGTTTCGGTCAGCATTTCAACCGGCAGGTTAGGGGGATCGCGGCGATCTCCGAACTCACCCGCCCCTGAGCCGGTACGCCTCGTACACGCTTTCCACCCGGCGCATGGCCGCCAGCACGCGGTTCAGCTGCCCGGGATCGGACAGTTCCACCTCGTAACGCAGCACCGCCACCCGGTCCCGATCGGTGCGCGAAGAGGCCCCGACGATGTTGCCGCCCGCGTCGGAGATCACCGAGGTGACATCCCGAAGCAGGTTGGGGCGGTCCAGCGCCTCCACCTGGAACCACACCGTGAAGCTGGATACCTGATCGGGGGCCCAGTAAGCCTCGATCATGCGGTGCGGGCGGTCTCCCAGGTGTGCGATGTTGCTGCAATCCGCCCGGTGGACGGAAACGCCCCGGCCTACGGTCACGAACCCCACCAGGTCGTCCCCCGGCGCCGGGCTGCAGCAGCGGGCGATGCGCACCCACACGTCGTCGAGCCCCTCGACGATCACCCCCTCCCCCGCCGGACGGTCGACCCTCCGCCGAACTGCGTCCTGCATCCCCAGATCTTCCCCGGCCGGCGCGGCCAGGAAGCGCTTGACCCGGCTGATGACGGTGAGCGGAGACAGGCTGCCGTCGCCCACGGCGATGTACATGGTCTCCGTGTCGCGGCAGCCGAGCGCCAAGGCCACCTCGTTGAGCGCCGCGCCGCCGTCGTCCTTCGGGAAACGGATCCGCTCCCGCCGTATCAGGTCGGACACCCTCTCCTTCCCCGACTGGAGGGAGGACTCCCGGCGCGCCCGTGAAAACCACTGCCTGATCTTCGAGCGGGCGCGGGAGGTGCGGACGAAGGCGAGCCAGTCGCGGGTGGGCCCCGAGTCGTCGGCCTTGGCGGTGATGATCTCCACGATGTCGCCCGATTCGAGCTCGGTGGAAAGCGACAAGAGGCGCCCGTTGATCCTGGCGCCCGCGCACCGGTGGCCGACCTCGGTGTGGATGCTGTAGGCGAAATCGACCGGGGTGGCGCCGCGGGGCAGGGCCCGCACGTCGCCGCGGGGGGTCAGCACGAACACCATGTCCTCGTACAGATCCAGCTTGAGGTTGTCCAGGAACTCGACCGGTTCGTCGTAGTCCTCCTGGAGCCGCCGCAGGTCGGCGATCCACACCAGGTCGTCGGAACCCGACCGGCCTTCCTTGTACCGCCAATGGGCGGCGATGCCGAACTCGGCCCTGGCATGCATCTCCTGGGTGCGGATCTGCGCCTCCAGGGGCTTCCCGTCGGGCCCTATCACGGTGGTATGCAGGCTCTGGTAGAGGTTGAACTTGGGAACCGCCACGTAGTCCTTGAACCTGCCCTGCACCGGGGTCCAGTGGGCGTGGACCAGACCGAGCACCGCGTAGCATTCCTTTACCTCGTCCACGATCACCCGCACCCCGATCAGGTCGTAGATGTCCTCGAAGGGAAGGCGGCTGTCGACCATCTTGCGGTAGATCGAGTAGTGGTGCTTGGGGCGGCCCTCCAGCTCCGACTCGATGCCCACGTCGGCCAGCATGGACTCCATTTCCCCGATCACCTGGTCGATGACCGCCTCCCGCTCCGGCGCCCGCTGCTGGATCAGATCCTCGATCTCCTGGTAACGGGCCGGATAGAGGACGGCGAAGGAGCGGTTTTCCATCTCGTGCTTCAGCTCCTGGAATCCCAGACGGTGGGCCAGCGGGGCGTACAGCTCCAGGCTCTCCCGGGCCTTGACCTTCTGTTTCGCCGGGGGAAGGGGGTGGATGGTGCGGAGGTTGTGCAGCCGGTCGACCAGCTTGATGATGAGCACCCGCACGTCCTGGGCCATCGACACGATCATCTTGCGGATGGTCTCGGCCTGGGCGTCCTCCCTGGAAATGTCGAACCCGACCCGGTCCAGCTTGGTGACCCCGTCGGTGAGGCGGGCTACGACCGGACCGAATTCGGCCTCTACCTCTTCCAGGGTCAGGTCGGTGTCCTCGATGGTGTCGTGCAGCAGGGCGGCGGCGATGGTCTCGGCGTCCAAGCCGTAGTCGGCCAGTATCAGGGCAACCGTGATCGGATGGGTTATGAAGGGATCCCCCGAGAGGCGGAACTGGCCTGCGTGGGTCTGCTGGGCCACTTCGTAGGCCCTGATCACCAGGTCTTCGCCCTGCCCGCCGGGGTAGTGGCGCCGCATGGCGGCCAGAATCGGTTCCAGCTCGGCGCGGGCGGCGTCGTGGGGGCGGTGGGAAACCAGCACCCTACTCATAGGCCACCACCGCATGCAGCCCCACATCCGGGTCCAGCGCCTTGCGCCCCCCCAGGAAGGCCAGCTCGATCAGCACCCCCATGCCGGCCAGCTCGGCCCCCAGCCCCTTGATCAAGCGGGCGGCGGCGCCGGCCGTCCCCCCGGTGGCGATCACATCGTCCACCAGCAGCACCCGGTCGCCGGGGCCGACGGCGTCCTCGTGGATCTCCAACACGTCGGAGCCGTACTCGAGCTGGTACTCCTCGCTCCGGGTGCGGTAGGGGAGCTTGCCCTGTTTGCGCAGGGGAACGAATCCGGCCCCGAGCGCCAACGCCGCCGGAGGGGCCAGGACGAAGCCGCGCGCCTCAATGCCCGCCACCGCGGTCACCCCCGCCCCCTGGAACGGTTCGGCGATCAGCTCCACCGCGGCGCGCAGGGCCTGCTCGTTTCCCAGCACCGGGGTGATGTCCTTGAAAACCACCTCCGGAACCGGGAACCCGGGGATGTCCCTGATCAAGGCCCGCAACCGCCCCGCATCCATCGCGCCGTCCACGCCGCTATGTTAATGCCGGCCCCGGGGGCGCACCCCCGGAGGCGGCCGGCTTCGCCGGGGCAGGCCGTTCACCGGTTCCGGTCCTTGCCCCGCTTGACGGCGGCCCGCCGGCCCTGGGAGCTGAGCCGGGCGGGCGGGGGCTTGGGACCGCCGGAGGGAGTCCGCCCGCCGGCCTTCTGCTCGGCCCGGTATCGGCGGCGGGACCACTCTTTTTCCCGCTCCTTCCAGAGGGCCAGCAGGGGCGCGGCGATGAAGATCGACGAGTAGGTGCCGGCGGCGATACCCACGAACAGGGCCAGGGCGAACTCCCGCAGGGTGCCGGCCCCCAGCAGGATGGAGCCGATGAACAGCAGCGACCCCACCGGCAGCAGGCTGGTGAGGGAGGTGTTGATCGACCGCATGAGCACCTGGTTCATGGAACGGTTGACCAGGTCGGAATAGGTGCGCCGGTCCTGGTCCTCTTCTGTGTTCTCCCTGATCTTGTCGTACACGACCACCGTGTCGTAGAGGGAGTAGCCGAGGATGGTCAGCACCGCCACCACGGTGGCCGGGGTTACCTCGAAGCCCAGGATGGAATAGACGCCCGAGGTCAGCAGCAGGTCGTGGAGCAGGGCGGCTATGGCCCCCAGAGCCATCTTCCATTCGAAGCGGATGCTGATAAAGATCACGACCGCCCCCAGGAACACCCCCAGGGCCTGCAGGGCCCGCCGGGCGATCTGGCGTCCGAAGGTGGGGCCGACCGAATCCACATCGGTCAGATCGATCTCGGTGCCGGCAACCGCCACCAGCAAGGCCGCCAGCTCGCGCTCCGCGTCCAGGTCGATGGCCTCGGTCTGCACCCTCACGGCGGCCCCGTCGTCGATGAGCTGGATGCGGGCCGCGTCCCCGATCGATCCCAGCGCCGAACGGATCTCCCCTATATCCGCCCCCGCCGGGTTGGGGGCGGTGATGGCGACGCCGCCGGTGAAGTCCAGGCTCAGGTTGAAGTTGCGGAAGGCCAGACTGCCCAGGCAGATGAGCAGCACCGCGCCCGACGCGATGAACCACCGCCGGGCGCCGCCCACGAAGTCGAAGGAGGTCTCGCCCCGGTAGAGGCGGGTCAGTGCGCTCATGCCCCCCCTCCCTGCGCAGGCGCCCCCCTCACCGCCCCCCTTATGCTGAACCGGCCCGCCGCGCCCAGCCGGCTGCGCGCCAGGATGGCGGAGGCGTTGCGGGTGAAGTAGGCGAACACGACCACGTCCAGGAGGGTGGCGATCCCCAGCGCCTGCGCGAACCCCTTGACCGGGCCGATGGCCAGCGCCCACAGCAGCACCGCCCCTACGAACGACACGAAGTCGGCGGTGAGGATGGTGCGGAAGGCCCGCCGGAAGGCCTCGTTGGAGGCGTCCACCACCGTGCGCCCGTGGCGCACCTCTTCCTTGACCCGTTCGAAGAACACGATGTAGGAGTCGGAGGTGATGCCCACCGACACGATGATCCCCGCCACGCCCGAGAGGGTCAGGGTCAACCCCTGCCACGCCCCCAGCAGCCCGAATATCAGCACCAGCAGGCTGCCGAACACCGTGAGGCCCAACAGGGTTACCAGCCCCATCGCCCGGTAGTAGAAAAGCAGGAACAGCACCACCAGCGCCAGCCCGCCGATGCCGGCCGCCAGCCCGGCCCGCAGTGAGTCCTCCCCCAGGGTGGCGGACACCTTCTGGACTGCGGAGCGCTCGAAAGCCACCGGAAGCGACCCGTAGCGGAGCACGGTGGTCAGGTCCTCGGTTTCCTGTTGGGCGTTCTCTTCGGCGCCGATGGTGATGACGGCGGTGCCGCCGGTTATGCCCTCCGGCCCCACATCGGGCGCCACGCTGGGCGCCGACATCACCGACCCGTCGAGCACGATGGCCAGCTGCCGGTTGGGGCTGCCGACCGGAAACTGGGTCAGCAGCCCGGTCAGGGCGGCAAACCGGCCCGCCCCTTCATCGGTCAGGGTGAGCTGCACCAGCCAGCCCGAGGCGGTCTGCTGGCCGAACAAGGCGAGGGCCGATTCGACCTCGGCGCCGGTGAGGGGGGCGGGATCGTTCGGAAGCCGGCTGCAGTCGAGCGCCTGTTCGGAGCACAGCCCGCCGTGATGGGCGGCGAGGTCGGCGGGTCCCACCTCGTACACCGCTTCCAGGTTCCCCTCGTCGTCGTAGGCGGGCAGGTAGGCGCGGGCCGCGTTGATGTCGTCATCCGAGGAGAGGCCGGTCTCCGGGTCCACCCCCTCCGGGTAGACGAACCCCTCCCCCGCCGCCTCGGCTTCCTGCTGGATGGGAGAGGGGCCGCTGATGGAGCGCACCGGGCGGAAGGTGAGCAGGCCGGTCCGCCCCACCGCGTCCAGCGCCCGATCCTGGTCGGTTACCCCGGGAAGCTGGACGAGGATCGAGGTCCCCCCGCTGATCGATATCTCCGGTTCCTGGACGCTTCCGAAGTCCTCGATGCGCCGCCGCATGACCTCGACGGCCGTCTCGACTACGTTTTCGTCGGTTCCTTCAGGGGCTTCGAGGATGACCGATGTACCGCCCTGCAGGTCGAGGCCCAGCCGGGGCGCCCAGCCGACCGCCAGCACGGCGGCTAGGCCCCCCCAGGCCGCGACCACCATGACGGCGACGGTTATCCACCGGCGAGACACGCTTTTGGTCTAAGAACCGGAATCGGATGCGCCGCCGGGGTCGATGCGGGCGGCCACCGCCGAGCGCTGCACCCTGATGCGCCCGTCTTCGACGCCGAGTATCACATAGTCTTCGCCCAAGCCGACCACCACTCCCAACAGGCCGCCGATTGTTCTCACCTGGTTTCCCACCTCGAGAGAAGAAGCCAGCTCCTGCTGGCGGCGCATGCGCCTGCGCTGCGGGCGGATCATGAAGAAATACATGAGCACCCCGAGCAACAGAAGCGGCAACAGGAAGCCGATGCTTCCGCCTTGTTGGGCAAGATAAAACGCGGGCATTGCTGTAACACCTCTTTCACGGGCCGGTGAGGCCTCTTCGGGACTGACCCGCCTCGGGCGGGTGTCCAATGCTAGCCCGACCGCAAACCGTTCGAATAGTCCATGGAATCGGCCGTCGAACTGCCGCCGCCGGGGGCCGGGCCGGAACGGCGGGCGGCGGCCGTCCGGCGGTGCAGGTCGGAGAAGGCGCCCGCTTCGATGGCCGACCGGGCCTCGGCCAGCAGGCGGTGGATGGCCGCCAGATTGTGGATGGACAGCAGCCTGGGCAGGGACAGCTCCCCGGTTGCGGCCAGATGGCGGAGGTAGGCGCGGGAGTAGGTGCGGCAGGTCAGGCAGGAACAGTCGGGGTCGAGGGGGGCGTCATCCCCCGCAAAACGGGCCAGCCGGATGTTGAAGTCCCCCCGCGAGGTGATCGCCTTGCCGTGGCGGGCCAGGCGGGTGGGCCACACGCAATCGAACAGGTCCACCCCGCGGGCCACCGACTCGAGCAGCCCCTCGGGATCGCCCAGCCCCATGAAATACCGGGGCGCCTCCGGCGGAAGGCCGGCCGCGGCCGCCTCTACCGCCGCGTCGCGCAGGGCCGGGTCCTCCCCCACCGACAGCCCGCCGATTCCGTATCCGGGAAAGCCCAGCTCGGCGGTGCGGCGGGCGCTCTCCAAACGCAGGTCCGGGTCCACCCCTCCCTGGACGATGCCGAACAGGGCCTGGTCGGGCCGGCTGTGGACTGCCGCCGAACGCTCGGCCCAGCGCAGGGACATCTCCATGGCCCCTTCGACTTCGGTGCGGGGGGCGGGCAGCCCGATGCACACATCCAGCACCATGGCGATGTCGGGGCCCAACAGCTCCTGGCGGTGCACAGCCTGCTCGGGGGTGAGGAACAGCTTCGACCCGTCGTAGACGGAGCGGAAACCGCATCCTTCCTCGGTGACGGCCGCATCCAGCGAGAACGCCTGATAGCCGCCCGAGTCGGTGAGAACGGCGCCGTCCCAGCCCATGAAGCGGTGCAGACCGCCCAGCTCGGCCACCGCCTCCGCGCCGGGCCGCAGCATTAGATGGTAGGTGTTGGCCAGCACCATCTGCGTCCCCGTCGAGCGCAGGTCGTGCGAGTCGAGGGTGCGGACCGACGCCCTGGTCCCCACCGGCATGAAGGCCGGGGTGTCGATAACGCCGTGGGGGGTGGTGAGCCGGCCGCGTCGGGCCGCGCCGTCCTCGGCCAGGCACTCGTAGGAAACGGCGGCGTTCATTTGATCGGGCGCGCCGGCGCCTCCTCGGAGCGCTCCGCCAACATGGCGTCGCCGAACGACAGAAACCGGTAACCCCTCGCCAGGGCCGCCTCGTACACGCTCCTCCAAGCCGGACCCATGAAGGCCGCCATCAGCACCAGGAGCGACGAGGAAGGCATATGGAAGTTGGTCATCAGCAGGTCCACCGCCCCGAAACGGTAGCCGGGCGTTATGTAGAGGCGGGTGGGGCCGCGGTAGGGCTCCATCCGGCCTTGCCGGCAGGCGGTCTCCAGAGCCCTTACCACCGTGGTGCCCACCGCCGCCACCCGGCCGCCCGCCGCCCTGGCCTCCCTGATCCGGCGCACCGTGTTTTCCGGCACGTCGATCCACTCCGAATGCATCTCGTGGTCGGCGATGCGCTCGGCGGTGATAGGGCGGAAGGTGTCCACACCGATCTGCAGCTCCACCCCGGCCAGCCCGACGCCCCGGTCGGCCAACGCCGAGAGGGTGCGCTCGGTGAAGTGCAGGGCGGCGGTGGAGGCGGCCGATGAACCGACCCGGCGCCCGAAGACGGTCTGGTAGCGCTCGGGGTCGTCGAGCGGGCGGTGGATATAGGGCGGGAGCGGCACCCGCCCGACTTCGGCGATGGCGCCCTCCACCTCGGCCTGGTCGGCGCCGCCCCGATCCGTGCGGAGGGTCAGCTCGACCATGCCCTGGCGGGGATCGGTGTCCAGGCGGGCCAGCAGCGGCCCGATCCGCACTTCCGAACCCGCCCGGAGGCGGCGGGCCGGCCGGACCAACGCCTCCCAGCGCAGGCCGCGGCGCCCCAGCAGAAATATCTCGACCTTCCCGCCGGTGGGTTCCCTCCGCCCCAGGAGCCGCGCCGCCCGCACCCGGGTTTCGTTGACCACCGCCAGATCCCCCGGACGCAGCAGCTCCGGCAGGTCCCGCACCCTCCAGTCGGTGAGATCGGAAGCCCGCAACAACCGCGCCGCATCCCGGGGTTCGACCGGCGACTGCGCGATCCGCTCCTCGGGCAGGCAATAGTCGAAATCAGCCGTCCTCATATCCCGGATTATCGCCGCCCCGACGCGGCGGAACTCTCAAGGGGGTTTGTTCAGGCCAGGGCGGCGTAAGAGCCGACCGGTTCCGGCAAACCCGGTTGCGAGTTCGCCGGCGGCGCAGGAAGATCGGTCAGGTGAGCAAAGGCGTGACGCACCAGCCACCGCACCGCCGGCACGCATACCGCATCCCCGAAACCCATCCGGGCCTGCCGGTCGCCCACGTTCACCGGGAACGATCCGGCTCCCTGCAGCCTGGCGTACTCGACTCCGGTAAGAGGCCGTATTCGAGTGGCCCCGCTGCGGCAGTCCACCAGGAACTGGACGCTGCTGCCGCCCTGGGGGGTCCGGAGGCACCCGGCGATCTCATCTGCCCGCACCTCGCCCACCGTTCGTTTTCGCCTGCGCCTCCGGTACATTGCCGCCGCCCCGCCTCTGCGGCCCGCCATGAGTTCCTCCACCCGCAGACGGTGCCTATCCGCCATGCCCGCCAGCAGAACAGCCGTCTGCTCCTCGGGCCACCAGCGCCCGTCGTCCGGCGCCACGTCCTCCAAGACGGACAGCAGGGAATGGCCGGCCCGGCCGGGCGGTTCCGGAATCGGCAGCTCTACGAACGGGAGCTCCGCATGCGCCGCCTGAAAACGCCGCACTCCGGCAGGCCGCACCCGCGACACGCCCGGCCCCGGGGTCGGCCATCCCGGCCCGCCGCCCGGCCGCACCCCCATCACGAACAGCCGGGGCCGGCTCTGCGGCGTGAACCACCGGGCGTCGACCACCGCCAGATCGACCGCATACCCGAGCTCGGCTATCCGCCTGCACACCTCGAACAGATCCCGGCCGCCCCGAGACGACAGGAACCCGGTTACGTTCTCCAGCAACAGGCCGGACGGAGCTTCGCGCCGGCGGCACTGCTCCGCCAACAGATCGAGAAGAGGCCATACCGTCCCCGAATGCTTCCCCGCCAGACCGGCCCGGTTGCCCGCCAGCGACAGATCCGTGCAGGGAAAGGAGGCGGTCACCGCGTCCAGATCCTCCGGCAGGTCCTGGACAGACAGATTGTTGATGTCGTCCACCACCAAGTCGCCGGCGCCGAACCGCTCCCGGTACATCTCTGCCTTGCCGGGGGCGATGTCGTTGGCGAACACGCACTCCCAACCGAGCGGCGCCACCGCCTCGCGCACCAGACCGATGCCCGCGAAGAACTCCGCGAACCTAACCATCCGCCGCCCCCGCACTGCACCCAGCCGGCCCGCGCCGGCCGGACCGGTAGTCCTCCAGGCAACCCTCCTCACCGGGGATGCCCGCATCGTAGGCCGCGTCCAAGGAAAACGTCTGCTTTTCCATCGCGCCCAGGGTACGGACAGGGTACGACACGAACCGCTCTGCCGCCCGCCGGACCCGGTTCTCGAATACGGGCATCAGGGCGGCCCCACCCGTTCGACGCCGAAGAAGCCCTCGATCCGGTCGATCACCCGGTCCGGGTCCCGCAGCTCGCACTCCCAGATCGCCAGCACCCGCCAACCTTCCTCTTCCAACCGAGCGGCGTTCTGCGCATCCCGCTCCCGGGTCCTGGCGAACTTCGGCCCCCAATAGTCGACGTTGGTCGCGGGCAGCCCGGCGATCGGACAGTCCGGGTCGGGATGCCAATGCCAGAAGCATCCGTGCACGAAGATCACCGCCCTGTGCCGGGCGAGCACCAGATCGGGGTTGCCCGGCAGGTCCCGCCGGTGCAGACGGAACCGCAACCCCATGCGGTGCACCATCGAACGAACGGCCATCTCCGGTTTCATATCGCGGGACCGGATTCGAGACATACAGTATGAACGGTCCTCGGGGCTGAGATTGTCCATCGCCGGCAAGCCTATACCGGGGCCCGCGTCCTCCGCCGGGCGTCAGATCATCGCTGCTCGACAGGAACAGAGGTGACGGCCGGCCTCACCACCATCACCGGCGGCGCGCCCTCGTCCAGCCCGGCGACGAGCTGGTTACCGGCCGGGCGGCCGCACTCCTGCCCCGGACGATTCGATTCGCGCAGGCCATCGACGTGACACCGACCGAACTGAACCAATGAATCAACCGGCCTCCGGCACCCGGCACACTGATATCTCAATGTGCCACAGAATCCGTGGTAACATTGTGCGCTGATGGACATACACAACCACAGAGAGCCAAAAAACGCCCTCGAACAGGCAGACTCCCTAACCGAGGAGACCATCCTCGCAACCTTGGAGGCCGGACAGGTTGAACCCCTTGAACTGCTCGACCTCCTCAACAAGCTCGAAAAGATCAGGTGGGAAAAGTATCTGGTCTGGAATGAGGCTATTGCTGAAGAGTACTTTACAGGAAAATGGTCAGAGTTACCTGTTTATCTAGATCTAGAACCTAGCATCCTTGACAGAATGGGTCAGTCTCTTGATCTAGGCGAAGAATCTTCTCAAGATAACTACTCACCTCATGATAACTTCGTAAGCACGGTAGCTTCAACTTTGCAACTAAACCCAAGGATGCGGCATCTTGCAACCTTCCACCAACATATTAAGGCCATGAACAATTGGAAAGAAAAAGGTTGCATCGGGCCACCTCCCTTTCTAGGAATACTCGGGTTCTTGTCTTGGGTAGCTGAAACGATGAAGGCTGATGATCTGTATAAAGCTAATAATTATATGGATCGTCTATGTGATCTATTGGTTGTCCAAGAATCAAAGGCACGAGATAGAATAAAACGGAACTTCCGAAAGCAAACACCCTTTCTATGGAACGAACTCAATACATGGCTAGAAGACCATGAAGGGTCACTAGGATTACCGACAGCCTACCCCTTTGATTCTCGAGTATACGTCGGAATACCCATATCTCAGGCTCTCGTCCGTGAACATGATCGGCAGAGCTTGAAGGAGCTATTTCATGAATACCGATTAGAACCAAGCCAACGCCTACCGATATCGGATATGGTTGATTTACTCAAGGAAGCAACAAATGATACGAATATCAACTTTAGCTCATCGTTACGACGCCTCTGGAAAGGTAATGAACAGCGCATCGCGGCTATAGCTTGCCTTGAACTTGAGTCATGGGAAGGAAATACTAGCGCAGATACAATCGGATCTTCTAATCAATCTGCTCCACTTACTCTCGTAGGAATTTTTAAGCCACAACCTATCCCAAGACTAGTATTAGGCCTGCAGGTCAAAACCACATATGGGTCTCCCTTCGGTAAATACTACGGAGTCGACAAATCCGATATCTATGTTCTGGGACCATCCCAACAACAATCATGGTCCATCCTATCTCCATCACCCTCGGTTGCTGATACTCTAAACACAATTCTAAAGCTCTATAATGAGGATAAATATTTGTTGCAACATAACCCGAGACGTATTGTTCCTCTAAAGCTTGATGAAACAAGTCGAGTATGCATTGAATCATCTAGGACAGAACTAAATGCTATGTATATATTATTAGTGCATAATACCATAGTTGACACTGTCAGGTCATATCTAACTAAAATAACGCTTGGAAACTTTCGAGTGTGGGGAGATGGTCTCCAAGGATTGCCCGAAGATTGGATACTAATTACTGATGTCTTAGTCATTGATGTGTTCAACCCTGAGAATGATGATCTAGCTATACTTACTCCTAGAGGGAAGTCTTCGCTAACCATAACAGGTGGATACGCTCTTCCAGGAAGGAATACTTACGATGTCTCAAACCCACCTATGATACGAATGGCGGCACCATATGAGGATTCTGTCCAATTATCGATTGTAAGAATAAGATCCTTGAAATTAAGTGAATTCTCAGATTTAGAAATAGATTTGACTACGAATAGTACAATCTTAGACACAAGCGAATTCAATTTGATTGAAGGAGACTATCGGATAAAAATCATCAATAAAAAAAGGAAACTACTTCTTACGGCCCAATTTCGCCTGAGATCGTCTTCATATCCTCGTAAACTATCTGATGATCAACTCGGATTACATTATAATCTATTAGACGATGAACTTGCTGCACTTAGCGCATGTGAAATATACAATCTCTCCCAAACCTGTATACGCGGTGCGACCATACCAAACGAATCACGTAGACCAATCCCAGATAAACCTTTAGGGGATGAGGGCGAGATGCTAGCTAATATGGGGAACCCTAGTGAAGATCACGATGACCCCCCATCCAGTACTTCCTCATCAACAGATAGTCCAAACTGCCTCTTAACAGGTGCCCATTACTGGTTGATCGAAAAACAATCCCTGAACCAGAGATCCGCGCTCGGAACTTGTAAGTATTGTGAATATGAAAGATTATTTTATAACTACAAGAAACGGCTACCTTATCTTACAAGAAATCTACCCGAGACAGTAACGAACTATCAACCACCCTTGTCCCAGACAAAAACGGTGGCAAAGCCTAGTCTTATTATTGATGACCTTCTAGATGCCTTAACATTCGCCAAGAGGGGCTCTTGGTCAGAATTCTACAGCCTGGCAATACAGATTAACGATGCTCCATGGTTTCCAATAGAATCCGCTCGAATGCTTTCAGCTCTCGGTCATATCGACCTTACCTTAGAACCGTCCACTCTACGTCCTGAATCATGGGCAATATCACCACCAACGCTTGCGTTCATCCCAAATGATAACAAAGCAATCATATGCGGAGCACGATGGCCTGAACTAATTCAAAGAATACGTGATGATGCAGAAGCAATCGGTGGGAACATTGAAACGACAAGAAACAAAGTAGGACCTGAAATTATTCGTATTCACAACCTTGAAATTACGGAACTAAAAGATGTAATAGAGTCAACAGGAAAGCACCTGGATATCCAACTTGGTTTTACAGAATCGGCTGGTAGCAAACTAGCACATCTGCTTCCTTCTCTCAATGACATCGCAAAGGTTCTACCTGCGGCTTCGTTAAGTGGACATCGTATTGAAAGATTTGATCTCAACAGTGCTAAATGGAAATCAAGTGATGACGAAACTATCCCGGGTGCTTATAGAATAACAACAAACCCATGGAGCTTCGCATGGAGATCTAAATTAGATAAGAAACTTCGAGCAGGGGACAGCCGACTTGTAAAGTATCTTGCCGCAACAGAAATGAAGCGTACATTGCTATATTATGATCGAACCCGTAAACGATTAGTAGCTCCACTTGGTGCAGCACTTCCTGGTCTGTATGAACGAGCAGTTGTTTTGTGTAGTGGGATTCCTCCTTCCATTCATATGAACAAACTTTGCTACGAATCAATCCCTTATGACGTAGCTGAGGCAATAATACGAAGGCTAAATACCTCCATCTCATTTTTGAGCAATAAGGGGGTCGAGTAACCATGACACAAACCAATCCCATCAGCATGTATCGAAAAATCAAAGAAGGATATCTACGATATTACGATACCGCCTTTTGGCTACGAGATCCATTACTTAGATCTGAGCGTCGTGATCTCTTGGAACAAGATGGCGTTTTGTTTACCGATCCATTACTCGAACCTGTTATGCCATCCGAACCGGGCCCAACGATTGCAACCGTGTGTAAAGAGCTAGGTATATCGGATACGATAGCTGACCACCTGGGCCTTATCTTGTTCAATTCTGATGGTAATTTCCAATTATACAGCCATCAGGCACAAAGTTTGGTTGCATCGCTGTCAACAAGAGGTAAACGGAATATAGTAGTCACTTCTGGTACTGGGTCAGGAAAGACCGAGTGTTTCCTTTTGCCTATCTTTGCTCGACTCCTTTCCGAAGCCAACGAATGGAAGGAAACTCCTCAGATAAATCGCTGGTGGGATACTAATGACAAAAAGTGGCAACCTGCCCGTCTGAATGAGCGAAGACAAGCAGCGGTGCGATCTATGATTCTCTACCCTACTAATGCCCTCGTAGAAGATCAGATAACTCGACTTCGAAAAGCAACCCGTACTGCGATAGAAATCGGAATACCTGCTATATACTTCGGCCGATACACAGGAGCAACATTGGGATCACAAGATATACCAAATAGGAGAAAAGACAACCGTGTTCAAGAAGTGGCTAACCAATTGAAGCATATGGAATACGAAAGTGATCAAATAGCCTTACATGATCAAGAGCTGGCTTCTCAGTTTCCTGACCCACGTCAATCCGAATTACTCTCGAGATGGGACATGATATCTAATCCTCCAGATATATTCATCACAAACTATTCAATGCTCAACGTAATTCTAATGCGCCAGCGCGAAGACCCAATTTTCCAGAAGACATCTCAATGGCTGAAGGAAAATCCATCCCATTGTTTCACACTGGTCGTTGATGAACTGCATACATATCGTGGTACACAAGGAAGCGAGGTAGCACTGATCATACGTAATCTGCTTTATCGCTTAGGTCTAGAACCAGACTCCTCTCAGCTTCGTTGTATCGCTACAAGCGCCTCGTTGAGTAAAGAAATCGGCCTTGGTTTTGCCCAACAGTTTTTTGGGGTTGCTCAAGATACCTTTAAAGTAATAACAGGATCAGCACGTCTACCGCTCACCAATGAAACTTTTCAGCGTGCTGCCATCAAGGCAGAATTAGACAATCCTCTATCAGCCGAGCGGGTAGAAGAAATAGCAGAAGCTATTGGAACTGCCTGTACGGCGGGAGAAACAACAATAAATCCCACTAGGTTACAAGAATTGGATTCAAAACTCTTTGTAGATTCATTACAGAGTAACCAACATGATGACACTTTAGAGAAGGTCTTGGATAAGATAAATGAATTAGATTCTCCAACCCGGAGTACAATTAGCTTTCGTTCGCACTTTTTTGCCAGAATCATCCGAGGGATGTGGGCTTGCAGCAACCCAAATTGTACAGAGATCAACGATAATTACCGATCTTCTGACAGACGAATCGGAAAGCTTTATACGATACCCGCTATAACTTGTGGATGCGGCAGTCGAATCCTAGAACTGATCTACTGCTATCAGTGCGGAGAAGCATCTCTTGGTGGCTATGTGAGTCGTACACCTGATGGTAACACTAGCAGTCAATATTGGTACCTGAGTCCATCGCCAGATTTATTAGCGGTTGAACAGGATAAGATTACCCATCGAATCTATGGAGAATATATGTGGTACTGGCCGGGACAATTAAACAGGCCACGAGAGTGGAAGCACAAACCTAGCGGCAATGATCCCTCGGTAAGCTTCAATTTTATAGGCGCTATCTATAACCATAAGCAAGGTCTTCTTGGGCCTGCTGGAATCGAATCCCCTGATGGAATTATCATGAATGTAGTAGGGCATCCAACCAACGCACATTACCGTATACCCGCTCTACCCGAATGTTGTCCCAGATGCAACTCACGTATGTGGAACAATAAACCCCGTCGGTTTTTCCGCGGCATTGTCAAGTCTCCCCTTCGAGCTCATTCAATTGGCCCATCGGCGATCGGGCAAGTGCTCACCAATCAATTGATTAATACGCTCGGCGAGCACTCTGATAGTAGGCGTACGATTATTTTTTCCGACAGCCGTGATGACGCAGCAACTACTGCGGCTGGATTGGAAACAAACCACTTTCGTGACCTCATACGACAACAAATCAGGAGAATTATTTCAAATGCTAAATCTCCACCAACACTAATACGGGCCGCGATAAACGGCCAGCTACCTGAAGATGATCCACAAGTAAAAGCCCTCAAGAGGACATATATAGACGAATGGTTAGCTTATCGGTTGCAAGTAGCAGGAATCGCGAGTGATCGTGACCTCAGTATCATTAGCGCCTTTGAAACAAGGTATAAGAATGTAGATGGACTCGCGTGGGGGGACCTGCTGTTGAGGCTAAGTAGTGAACTTGTCAAATTAGGTACTAATCCAGCTGGCCCATCTCCAGCACTTGAAACGTATGGTGACGAACCTTGGTGGCGATATTTTATACCCCCTGATGGTGAATGGATACCGCTAGAACATACTATTAAATCAGAAGGTGAAAATCGCTTCCTGACTTCCACAGCACAACACGTTGCTAATGCCATCTTCGATCGAGCAACTCGCGATATTGAATCCATTGGACTTGGGTTGATCACAATAAATGATCCGATTATTGAAACAGCAATATCTCATTCAAAAGAAATTATCAGTAGTAGCATAAGGATTCTCGGCCTAGCTGGAAGATTTGACGGAGGAAGAGCTAGACCAACATCTAGTATTCCTACCTCTCTACGCAGTTATATCAAGGCTGTAGCCAACCTATTGAATATTAGCGATATCGAACTTTTAGATGATATCAATCGAGTATTGATCCAGACTGAAGTTACCAATGAAAATTGGTGGTTGAATACAACCGGATTAGACTCACCACTTCGTGTAGAGCTCGTGGATCAAGCTGCTATATTGTGGCGGTGTATAGAATGTGCTCATATCCATCTTCATAATTCAGCAGGTATCTGTATCAATCAAACATGCAACTCTTCCAACTTGAATCAGGTATCAATAGTTTCGGAAATTGATGACTATTACGGATGGCTTGCTACACATTCTCCCCATCGACTGCGTGTTGAAGAACTGACCGGCCAAACAAAACCCCTTAGTGAACAGCGTCGTCGTCAGCGTCAATTCAAAGGGGCAATCCTACAACCACCCCAAGAGAACCTTCTTACTAATAGCATAGATATTCTCAGTGTTACGACTACGATGGAAATGGGTATTGACATTGGATCATTAAGGTCAGTGATCATGGCTAATATGCCGCCACAACGCTTCAATTATCAACAACGAGTTGGAAGAGTTGGGCGATCTGGCCAGAGATTTTCGTACACTCTTACTCTCTGTCGTGGTCGAACACACGATGATTACTACTTCAATCATCCAGACGAGATCATCGGAGGTCTACCACCTCCTCCTTATCTTGACCTAAAACGTCCAGATATCATTCGAAGGGTCGTAACTTTGGAAATATTGCGCCGCGCCTTCTTATCGTTTGACACAGCCCTTCAACCCTCCGCTACTCGTCATAGCACACACGGTGTATTTGGACAAGTGAAGGACTGGTGGCCTTCTTATCGTACCCACGTTGATAATTTTCTAAAATCAAACCGAGAGTTAACTCAGGTCATATCACGGCTATGTGCTTATACAGATCTTGACAGACAAGCAACAGATCAACTAACCAGATGGATAAAGAATCAATTAGTCCCTACAATTGATGATGCACTTACCAACAAGGCTTTTACTAATCCAGAACTGAGTAGAAGGTTGGCGGATGCTGGTGTACTTCCTATGTTCGGCTTTCCAACACGAGTACGAACTCTATATCAAGGAAGGCCGCGTTCTCCTTCTAGGGAAGGGTATGTACAGGTATCAGATCGTTCTTTAGACATTGCCATTTCAAGCTTTTCGCCTGGTGCTGAAGTAACGCGAGACAAACTTATACATACTTGTGTAGGCTTTGCCGCCTGGGAATATAGAGGACAAACTCCCCATCAGGTAGATCCACTTGGAGAACCTATATCTATCGGACGTTGCTGGGAATGCAGCAACGTTGAGGTCGTTGTATCAAATCAATCACAATGTTCTGTTTGTGAAGCATTGATATCCCCATTTGATATGTATCAACCACTTGGATTTCGAACTAGCTATAAGACTAGAGAATATGATGACCAACCCAATCGAGGGCCTGTTCCATTTACTCAACTAGGATTTATCGAACAAGTCAGTTCTACGTCACAGTTCGCATCTATCAGAGCACAGACCAGTGGCAATGCGCAGGTTTTCAAAATCAATGACAACAACGGAAGCCTGTTTCCTATGCACCGTCACAGAGGAGGGGTTGTAATTAACGACCCTCAACTCTATAATGAAAGCATAAATTTAGGTATTTCACCAGATCAGTCGCCAGATATTCAAGCTGCTATCGGGATGATAAAACCAACTGATGCCCTTCTTATTACAATTGAAACAGACAAAATACCTGGTCCGGATAATATGATCGCTATCAAACCCGAAATATTGCCAGCTGGCAAGCCAGCATTGTATTCGTTCGCTGAATTGTTTCGTATTGCTGCCGCAATAAGATTGGATATCGACCCTGGTGAATTCGAAGTCGGGTTACAACCACTACGACCAAGCAAAGAGATCAGCGCTAGCTTGTTCCTTGCAGACACACTTGAGAACGGTGCCGGCTATTCAAGTTTTATTGGGCAAGACAATGAACTCAAAAATGTCCTGTGCCTAATGGACGGATCTATTAGAAATAGACTCGAGTCGGAAAGACACGCTCGGAATTGTGATTCTTCATGTCCGAACTGCTTGAGGAGCTATGACAACACCAAGTTGCATTCTTTGTTGGATTGGAGACTAGCGCTTGATGTACTAGATGTAGCACTTAGTCGACCCATTGATCTTACTCGTTGGAATACAAAGGCAGATGCCCTTATAGACGGATTTATATCCGCATACAGTAATGTTCTTATCCTCAAAAAATATTGGATAAATGAACTAGGGTGTGTCTACGCACCACATACACACCGACTCGTATTATTTGGACACCCCTTGTGGCGGGATAATCCACAATGGTATACCGATAGACAAAAGCAGGCTGTTGAACATTGCCAAACTATACTGGAAATCAGCCAGTCGCGAACCTTCAGCCTTTTCAACCTCATACGTAAGCCCTACGAGCCTTTCGTTTGGTTAGCTGACCCATCTGCATAATCCATCTTTCGCTGTTAGATGAGCCAAAATTCCGACCAAACGGAGGCGGCCGAGGTCTGTTCAAGCAGAATTGCCAAACCGTCCCAAGTCAGTTGCCGGTCAGGAAGGAACCTTGGGGTGAGGCGGGTTGGGGGACGCCCAGGTGGCGGTAGGTGAGGGAGGTGGCCATTCGGCCCCGGGGGGTGCGGAGCATCAGGCCCTGCTGCACCAGGAAGGGCTCGTAGGCCGCCTCGATGGTCTCCGGTTCCTCCCCTACCGCGATGGCCAGGGTGGTGAGGCCCACCGGCCCGCCGCCGAACTTGGAGACGACCGCCTCGAGGATGTAGCGGTCCACCTTGTCGAGGCCCATATCGTCCACCTCCCAGACAGCCAGCCCGGCCATGGCGGTCTTGCCGTCAATCCGGCCGTCGGCCCGGGCAACGGCGTACTCGCTCACCCTGGCCAGCAACCGGTTGGCGATCCGCGGCGTGCCCCGGCTGCGCGTCGCGATACTGCGCGCCCCCGCCTCGGTGATCGGAACGCCGATTATGGGCGCCGAGCGCATCACGATCCGTTCCAGGTCCTCCGGGTTGTAGTAGTCGATGCGGTCCACCATGCCGAAACGGTCCCGCAGGGGGGCGGTGACCATTCCGATCCGGGTGGTGGCGCCCACCAGCGTAAAGGGAGGCAGGCCCAGCCGCAGGGACTGGGCGGCCGGCCCCTTGCCCACCACTATGTCGAGGGCGAAATCCTCCATCGCCGAGTAGAGCACCTCTTCCACCACCCTCGGCAGCCTGTGGATCTCGTCGATGAACAGGACATCTCCGTGCTCGAGGCCCGACAGGATGGCCGCCAGGTCACCGGGGCGCTCCACCGCCGGCCCCGAAGTGGCGCGGAGCGAGGCGCCCATCTCCACGGCGATTATCCGGGCCAGGGTGGTCTTGCCGAGACCGGGCGGCCCCGAGAGCAGCAGGTGGTCAAGCGGGCGGCCCAGCTTCTCGACGGCGTCCATGGAGATGCCCAACCGCTCCTTGATCTTGGGCTGCCCCACGAACTCGTCCAGTGAGCGGGGGCGGAGCATATCTTCGTTGTGATGGTCCTCGACGGTGGGGCGGGCGGTCAGCAGGTCGTCTTCACGCATCCCGGATACCCCGCTCGATCCGATCCGATTTCGCTTCGCTCACTTGCGGGCCAGCATCTGCAGGGCGCTGCGCACCTGCTCCTCTACAGACCCCTCCCGGGGCAGCTCCTCCAAGGCCTCTCTGATCTCGGCGGGGGCGTATCCCAGCGACTCCAGGGCTTCCCGCACCCGGGCCAGATCGCCGGAGGACGCCGTCCTCTCGGCCAGGGCCCCCAGCTTGGGGCGCAGTTCCAGGATCAGCTTCTCGGCGGTGCGCTTGCCGATCCCCGGCACCGCCACCAGGGCGCCGATGTCCTCGGCGGCCACCGCCATCCGCACCTCGGCGGGCCGCAGGGTGGCCAGGACGGACATGGCCAAGGCGGGGCCCACCCCGCTCGACCCGAGCAGGATGCGGAACATGTCCCGGCTGGGCTGGTTCTCGAACCCGTAGAGGGCCATCAGGTCCTCCCGCACCACCAGATGGGTGTGCAGCACGGCTTCCTCACCCACGTCGGGGAGCGCGGCCTGGCCGCGAGAAGTGAGGTTGACCTCGTAGCCCACGCCGCCTGCCTCGATCACCACCCCCGACGGGATGCGGGCCGCCAACCTACCCCTGAGCCGCCCGATCATCCCGCCGCTCTCCTGCTCCGCGCGGCTGCCTCCCGCCGGGCGGCGGCCAGGCGGCCCACCCGGGTGCCCGTACTCTGGATGTGGCACATGGCAACGGCCAAGGCGTCGGCTGCGTCGGCGGAAGACGGGGCCGCGGCCAAGCCCAGACGGCGGCACACCATCTGCTGCACCTGCACCTTGGAGGCCGCCCCGTCCCCCGTTACCACCGCCTTCACCGCCGTAGGCGTGTATTCGAACACCTCGACGCCGGCCTGGGCGGCGGCCAGGATAACCACCCCGGAGGCCTGGCCCACCCTGGTGGCGGTCAGCCGGTTCTTGTTGATGAACACCCGCTCCACCGCCGCCGCCTCCGGCTGCGTCTCCTCCACCAGAGCGGCGAAGTCGGCGTAGAGGTCGGCCAGCCGGCCCGGAGCGGACAGAGCGGGGTCGGTGCGGATCACCCCGGCCGCCGTTGCCTCGAACGAGCTGCCGCGCTTGCGCACCACTCCGAATCCGGTGGCGGTCAGGCCGGGGTCTACACCTAGTACGAACATGTGTTCGGCCAGAGTTTAGCCCCCGCGGGCCCTTCGAGGCGGTATTCCCGCGCCGGGCGGCTCACCCGAAGTATTCGCTGTCGGAGTCGGGAGGGGCCACCCGCAGGGAGCGTATCCAGTCGATGACCCGGTCGCGGTGGAACAGGGTGCGCCCCCCCACGTGGGCGGCGTCGATCCAACCCTCCCCGGCCAGGCGGCGGACCTCCTCGATGGAGAGCCCGAGCAGGTCCGCCACCCCGGGCAGATCGAGCACCGGCGGATAGCGGGAGAAGCCCTTCAACCCCATACCCCCGGCGGCCCGGCTTCCTCCCCCATCCTGCCGAGAACCGGCGGCTCGATCTCCGCCGCCGCGTTCAATTCTTCACAGTAGTAACCGTCACCCCCGGCTGGTTCAATTGCGCCTTGACCCAACTGACAACCGTGGTTCCCGCCTCGGTAAGTCCGGCCCGCATGGCGAACACCACCAGCACCCCCACCACGATCCAGGCCAGGATGGTGGAGGTCTCGGCCGCGCCCCGCTCGTCGGACAGCCGCACCGCCAGCCGCCGGACCGCCGCCATCGCCTCGGCTCTCACCATCACCACCCTTACGGCCAACCTCAGACCCAAGTTATCTTTTGTCAACGTATGGCTCCTTTCTCTATAACCTTTCGTACCCATAAATCCCCGTATCGATCCCCACCCGGGGCAGAACGCCGCGCCGGGGCCGCCTCCCGGCTCACCCGCCGAACACGATCGAAGGAATGGGGGCGGCCAGGAACAGCATGGTGACGGGGGCCAGGATCACCACCACCGGAATCACCATCAATATGCGCCGCTTGGCCGCCTGCCTCCGCATGTCGTCCCGGCGCACCGACCGCAGATCCTTGGACAGGCCCAGCAACGCCTCGGACAGGTCGGCCCCCTGCTCCTGGCAGGTGGAGAGCAGGCGGTAGGTGCGGGCCGCTTCGGGTTCGGGCGTCAGCCCCCCGGCCCGCTCCAGCGCCTCGCCCAGAGACCACCCCCGCTCATGGAGCAGCAAGACCTCCGATATTTCCTCCACCGCCGTCCCGCGGGCCCGCTCCGCCACGTACCGGAGGGCTTCGAGGGCGCCGCCCCCCACCCTCGTGTACATCGCCACCAGCTGATTGACCGTGTAGAGCTCCGCCCGGATGGAGTCCCGCCGCCGCCGCACCGCCTCCGCCAGGCGAGAACGGGCCAGGAACATCCCGAGCGCCGCGCCCACCAGCCCGAAGAGCAGCACCTTCACCCCCGAACCGCCCGTCACCAGGGCCAGGCCGGCCGCCCCCGCCGCCAGGACCGACGCCCGGAAGAGAGCGCCCATCCGGTAGGCCTGGGGCCGCAGCTCCTCCTCGACGTTCGGGTAGAGGCCCGACTGGCGCAGCCTCAGCTCGAGCTGTTCCTCGTTGACGAACAGGAGCACCCGCGCCAGGCGGTCGAGCGGGCCGGCCAGCATCGGGGCCCACAGCCGCCGGAGGGTGGCCTGCCCGAACAGCGGCCCCGGATTGGCCCGCCCCAGAACGTCCGGGCTCAGGCCGAGGCCCATCCGGGTAACCGCGGTGTAGGGGCGGATGCGCGGGCCGAGCCGACGGGGCGGGTGCACCAGGAGGGAGGCCGCGGCCGCCGCGAACACGGCCGAAGAGGCCACCGCCGCGATTGCCAGGCCGGCCCTCATCGGACTCCCCCGATTTGCGGGCCGGCCTCCGGGCGGACCAGCACTCTCCGCTCGGTCATCGCACGGCCCAGCCGCCTCAGCATCAACACCCCGGCCAGCGACCAGACCGCCGCGGCCGCCACCACGAGGAGGCCGTCGGCGGAGCGGTAGTAGGCCTGGTACTGCTCGGCGGTGGCGGTCAGGAACATCAGGAGCAGCCAGGGGATGATCAGCACCACCCGGCTCTCGATGCGCTGCTCTGTGCCGTCGGCCCGGATATCGGCCTCCAGCCGCAGGTCCTCGGTTATCTCCTTCACCAGATCCCGCAGCACTTCTTCTATCAGGCCGCCGCCGTGTTGGTAGGCCAGCGCCAGCACCTCGATCACCCGGTCGGAGGTGGGGTCTCCCAGCTCCTCCTTCACCAGCTCCAGAGCCGGAACCACCCCGATCATGCGGGACACCAGCCGGAAGCGCCAGAAGGCCGGCCGGAGTGGGAGCGGGCCGCTGTCGGCCAGGTCGTACAGCGCCAGCACCAGAGTCGAACCGGCGGCGATGGCCGCCGACAAATCCCGCAGGACATCCGGCCAGGCCTCGCGGAGCCGCCGGAGCCGCTCGTTGCGCCGCCGGGAGTAGAAGGCCTGGGGCATCAGGGCGGCCCCTACACCCGGCGCGGCGCCCAGCCACCACGCTCCGGTCACCATCGAGGCCAGGATGAAAGCCGCGAAGCCCACCGCACCCGACCCGGCCGCGAACTGCCAGACGGACAGGTCGCTGCCCGCCTGGATCAGCCACAGCCGCCGCCGGGAGAAGTCGCGGCCCCGCCTCCGCCGCAGCCGGATCTTCGGTGCGTATCCGGTGAGCAGGCCCACCCCGTAGTACACGACGGCGGCGGTCACCAGGGGCGCCAGCAATGTCATAGGTGGGGCCGCCAATCGCCGGAAAGAATGGACTCCAGGCGCACCCCCTCGGGCAGCGCCCATTCGATTCGGGCCGCCGCCTCGGGCCGGGGCATGGCGCCCGTCCACCGGAGCGGTTCTTCCAGGCCTCCGCCCTCCCGGCAGAAGAGCTGTCGGACGCCGCCCCCCTCTTCGGCGCCGACCGCCGCGATCTCCACTACTCGGCGGCGGATTCCCTCCTGCCCGCCGCTTCCCTGGTCGCGCCGTAGATGCACCACGAAATCGATGGCCGCCCGGAACACCCGGTCGACGACCGACTCCGTTATGTTCTCGCCCGCCATCAGCGCCGCGTTGACCAGGGCGACCAGCGCGGCGGAGGCCGAGTCGGCGTGGATGGTGCAGGCGAAACCGCACCCGGCGTTCACCGCCCTGGTCAGCTCGAAAGCCTCCGACCCCCGCACCTCCCCCACGCAGATCAGATCGGGCCGCTGCGCCAGCACCACCTTCACCAGATCGCGAAGCGTGTAGCGCCGCCGCCCGTCGAGAGCGGGAGGGCCGGCCTCGTAGAAGCTGCCGTGCATGAGCGGCATGTCCAGCTCCCGCACCTCCTCGCACACCCGGATGCACCGGTCCGCCGGAGCGGCGCGCAGGAAGGCGCTGAGGAGGGTGGTCTTGCCCGCGCCGGGCTGGCCGCTGAACAGAACGGTGGTGTCGGCCTGGGCGGCCGCCCACAGGAAGGCGGCGGCGGGGAACGGCAGCACCTTGCCCTCGACCAGGTACCCCAGGTCATAGTTCTTGACGGTGTACTTCCGGAGGGTCACCGAGAGGCGGTCGGCCACCGGGGGGATCACGGCGGTAAGGCGCGCCTGGCCGCCCAGCACCCGGGCTTGCTCGATCGGGTTGGAAGTGTCGAGGCGCCGGTTGGTCCCGGCCAGGATGCGGGCCACGATCTGGCGGTTTTCCTCCTCGGTAGTGGGGGCGTCGAGGGCTTGGAGCCGCCCGGAGGAATCGATGAACGTGATCCGCTCGCCTTCGATGAAGACCTCTTCTATGTCGCGGCGGTCGAGGAGGGGGGTGAGCGGCCCGTAGCCGACCAGGGAATCGATGAGGCGGCCCGCCAGCTGTTCGGGGTCGCGGAACGGCCGGACGCCGTTGCCGGCGTAGGCGCGCCGCTGATAGCCGGATACCAGACGGTCCACCTCTGTCCGGATCGCCTTGCCGTCCCGAAGCGGGTCCAGCTCCAGCTCGCCGATCCGCTCCGCCGCCCGGCGCCGCAGGGTGTCGTAGGGGCCGGAGGTCACTGGAGGCCCCGGCCCAGCCCGTCGAGCATCGATATACCCAGCTTGTCGACCGTCTTGCGAAACGGCCCCTTCGGTATGGCGGTACCGTTCCAGACCGCCCGCTCCTGACCCTGATCGACGGGCAGCCAGGTAATGGAGGCGGGCAGGAAGCTCCTGGTCAGCTCGTCGCTCAGCTCTCCCCGCTGGTAGGTGCTGAGGGCGGCGCTCTCGAACACTATATGGAGCCGCCCGTCGGCGAGGCGGCGCACCTGGGATATCCAACGCAGGGACCTCGACAACCCGACCGGGGTGGGTTCGGCCATGTAGACCACATCGACGGCCATCCCCACCACCGACCGGCTCACCTCGAAACGGCCGTCCCGGGCGCCGAAACGGGACAGCTCCTCGACATGCGGGGATATCTTCACGATCAGATGGTCGAACCAGCCGGCGGCGGCCTTGATCAGGTCCACTACCTCGTCCGCTCGGACCGTCTCCCATTCGGAAGCTTCCGGTATGCCCGTGAGGAGGGCGAACCCGTACGGCCCCGACATCAGCGAGTCGTTCATGCTCCCCCGCAGCTGAACGTGAGCGTCGAGCGCGGTGAGCAGGTTGGGAACCAACGGCATCGAGAGCCGCTGCCCCAGCATCGGAGTAACCGTGTCGGCGTCGACCACCAGGGTGGGCAACCGCTTGGCCATGAAAGTCCCGCCCAACGCCACCGCCAATTCGCCCGCCTGGTCGCCTCCCGCCACCGCCGTGATACGGGCGGTCGGATCCTGCGCGGATCCGACCGCCTCCACTCGGTCCGTAGATGGGCGGCCCGGACCGAGAATCGAAACCGTCTCGAGAATCACCTCCGGACCGGCGTCGGACGGGATGACCGCGTCCACTGCCAATGCCTGCAGGCGGTCCCGCCCGCGCTCGCCGTATTCCGGGTCATATATGCCCACCACCTTGCGCCCGGCCTCTCTGACCCGCTCCACCAACAGAGGACTGAGGTAGCTGGTGATGTCGTCGATGATCAATATCTCGTAATCGGATTCCAGCGCCTCGCGGGCGGTCAGCACCGTCCCCTTCAGGCGCGCCCCGCCGAAGTCGGTCAGGAAGCGCAGCAGCTCGGAAGCCCAAGCCCGCTGCGAACCCGCGATGGCGATGACCGGCTCGAATTCGTTCACGGCCCCGGCCTCCCCGCTGCGGCAACCGGGCTGGGAACGCCGGTCGACCTGAGCAGATGGATGCTTCCCTGATCCACAGCCTCGGCGATGGCCAGGGCCTGAGACCTGCTCACCGCCACGGTTACCCAGAATCCGCCGCCCGACACCCGGTTGCTGTCGACGGACACCGCCAGCACCTCAATCCCGGAGGCGATGAACCGGCTGCCCTCGTCCACGGTGACCACGTCGATCCGGTCGCCCCTGTAGAGGGCGGCCCCCACCGCCCGGTCGGCCCCCACCGGGATGCTCATGGCCCGGGCGTCTCCCGGAGCGGCGGGGGGGCGCAGGTCGTCGGCCAGCAGCAGCGCCCCCGGGTCGATATCCCGGATGACCACATGGCCCATCAGCGGCGAGACCGTCTGCCGGGACAGCGCCCGGTCTGAAAGGGGCCCTCCGGCGTCTACCTGCTCGTAGGCGATGTCCCTGGTTTCGAGACGGCTGCCGGCGCCGATCGCCTGGGCGGCCACCGACACCTCGGCCGTCTCGCCGCCGTCTCGGATGATCAGCACGTTGAGCAGGAAGGCCAGCAAGCCGGCCGAGATCATCACCACATGGCCGAACGACAGACGGCTCAGGGGGCTCCGCTTCGGGAGCTTCCCGCCTTCGGCAGCCGCCGCCGGGCGGCCCGCCGTCTCGGTCGTCCTATCCACCGATCTACTCCTTCTCCAAATCGAGTTCCCGCAAACTTACACCAAAGCATCTTTGTTTGCCGTACTTAATATCTAAATTATATTAATTAATGATAATTATTGATAATCTTGGATAAATATCCAAAATACGGCGGGGTTCGACTCCGGGTCGGGAGGTACAACGAAAAAAGGGGAACGGGCGGCCGGCGATGACCGGCCCGGGGGTATCCAACGGGCGCCGGGGCGGAGAAAGCGCGGGCAAGCCCGGGACCGGGCGGCAAGAAAAAGGGCCGCGCCCGCCCGGCGGGAGCTCAGGCGGGGCGGGCGGAAGTCAGCCGGAGGAGGTCAGCAGGAGAGGGTCAGCGGGAAGGTGGGCGGCGGATCAGGTAGGCGATGGCGTCCAGCGCCACGAACACGGTTCCCAGGGCGTTGGTCAGCGCGGCGTGGTCGCGGGCGGCGTAGTCGAGGGTCCCGCCGAATTCGGCCCCGCCTCCGCGGCACACGATCTCCACCTCGGTGCGGATCAGTTGGAGCATCGCCAGGCGGGCGGCGAAGGTCTCGGCCTCCCTGGGGGCGGGCCGTCCGCCGGTCGTCTCCGGCCCCACCGCCAAGGCGTCGATGTTGGGCAGATACAGATCCGCGACCCCCTTGGATGTCTCCATGGTTACCAGGTCGTTGCGGGCGTATACGGGGACGCCGGCCAAGGAGCGGGACCCCACCCTGACAGTGATCCGCCGGCCGGTGTGGACGGCCTCCCAGGCGGCATCGACCAGCCTGCGGCGCCGGGCGGCCAGCACCGCCGCCTCGGATTCGGCCGCCTCGAACTCCCGGCGCACCTGCGCCTCCATCCTGCGGTGCAGGCTCGGATCGAACGGTTCAGGCGGAAGCGTCAAAGCGGGCCGGACGAACCATGGACGCCCCGGAAGCACCCATCTAAACCGCGGGCGAAGGCGGGGCGGCCGCCGCGAACAACCGTTCCGAAGCGAACCTGCCGATCCCCACCCGCCGGCCCTCCACCTCCACCGTCACCGCTCCGTAGGGGTCTTTCTGCACCATCCGGATCAGGCGGTGGGGCCGTATCCCGCTCTCGTCGAGGAAGCGCATCATCTCGATGTCCAGCTCCAGCTCCTCGGAGATGCGTTCCAGGGGCAGCACCTCTTCCAGACCCATCTCGGAGAGCGGCTTCATCTCGGGAGGCCGGTAGCCGGCGCCGGGGATGGGATTGCCGTGCGGACAGGTCTGGGGGTTCTCCATCGCCGCCCACATGGCCTTCTCGACATCGTCGGAGATCATGGTCTCCCAGACCTCGGCCTCCTCGTGCACCTTGGACCAAGGAAGCTTCAGCACCTCCGACAGGAAACGCTCGGCCAGCCGGTGGCGGCGGACCACCACCTCGGCCAGGTAACGGCCTTCCTCGGTGAGGCGCACCTCGCCCTCGATCTCGACCAGGCCTTCTTCCTGCATCCGGCGGACCATCTCCGACACGCTGACCGGGGTCACGCCCAGCCAGCGGGCGATCCGCACCTGGCGCACCGGGATGCCCGCTTCCTCGAGCTCCCAGATCGCCTCGGCGTACTCGCGGCAACGAACCGAATAGCCGGGGTCGGTCATACCTTTATCGTAGACGGGGGAAGCCCTGCCTGCCGCCGCGATGCAGTACTCCGGGCCGGGCCTTGCCGCGAAGCATCGTTCACGCCCCGGTTTCTCGGACGCCGCGCTCGGTGGCCAGATGCGTCATGGCAATGTCGTGCGGCTCGACGGGAAGAGCCTCTACCACCAGATGATCGAGCGCCGCCCCCACCCGCCGCGCTCCGGCGGGCAGGGAAGCCAGGAAGCGGTCGTAATAGCCCTTTCCCCGGCCCAGCCGCCCGCCCCGGCGGTCGAACAGCAGGCCGGGAACCAGCACCACCCCCACCCGGTGGGCAGGCAAGGCCGGAGCGGAGGCGGTCGGCTGGCGGAACCCGTACGGGTGGGTCTCGAGGGGGGCATCGGCCGGATGCAGGGTCAGGGGTCCCAGCCGCGGGGTGCGGGTAACCGCATACTCCCGCTCCGGCGCCTCCTCCATGACCGGGGTCAGGTCGACCTCGTCGGGGAGCGGCAGGTAGAGCACCACCGCCCCCGGAGGCCCGGCGGCCGAAAGCCACCCGGCGACGCGGGCGGATACGGCGCGCGACAGGGCTGCGGACACGCCGGGCCGCCGCAGGCGGCGCGCCCAGCGCCGCCACTCTTCCTTCCCGGCCCCCGGGGCGGGGCGCAAGCCGGGTTCGATACGGTTCAAGCAGGCCTCCGTCGAGCGCGCAGGGTAGCCGGGCGGCGGGTAATCTAAACCGCCATGCGCAATCTCCGGTACGGCCTGCGGACAGCCGTCGTCTTCGCGGCGGTGGTGCCCGTCACCATCGTGTATGCGGTGACGGCCATCCTCATCTCGCTGGTTCGCCCCGCCACTCCGATCCTGGACTCTATCACCCGCAGCTGGGGCCGGCTCTGGTGCCGGGCGGCGGGGGTGAAGCTCGAAGTGGAGGGCCTGGAACACATCGACCCCGAGCAGGCCTACGTGGTGGTCTCCAACCATCGATCGGCCTTCGACGTCTTCACCCACTTCGCGGTGCTGCCCATCCCCATCCGCTTCCTGGCCAAGAAGGAACTGTTCGGGATTCCCCTCTTCGGACCGGCCATGCGGCGGATCGGCATCGTGGAGGTGGACCGGAGCGGCGGGCGGGCCACCCACCAATCCATCAACTCGGGCGCCCGGCGGAATATGGAGCAGGGCCGGTCGCTGATGATCTATCCGGAGGGGACCCGGCCCAGGGACGGGGTGATGATGCCCTTCAAGAAGGGCGCCTTCTCCATCGCCCGCAATCTGGAGGCCCCGGTGCTGCCCACCGCCGTAACCGGAAGCCGCGAGGTATGGAAGCCGGGCGCCAAGCTGATCCGCCCCGGGAAGATCACTGTGAAGATCATGGAACCCATACCCACCGAGGGCATGAAGATGCACGAGCTGGAGGGGCTGAGGGACCGGGTATACGGCCTGGTGAGCGAAGCGGCGGGGCGCACCGGCGCCTCGGCTTGACGGCATCCGGCGCGGTGCGGCCGGACTCGGCCGGTCAGACCACGAGGATGGCGGCGCAGTGGATGCATTGGGGGATGGCGTCGCCCGACACCTCTTCGAACTCGGCCACCGACATATGGAGGTGGCAGGCCCCGCACATCCGCCCGGAGACCTCGCCCACCACCACCCCGCCCCGGCGCTCCCGCAAACGCGCATACAGCGCCAGCAGGTCGGTCCTGATCGAAGGAGCGATTCCCTTGCGGCGTTCGGCCAGACGCCCGATCGAAGCATCGATGGCGGCTTGGGCCTCGGCGATGCGGGCGGCTAGGCGGCGCTCGTAATCCCGGGCCGATTCGGCTTGCTCCCCTGCTGCCCGCTCGGCCTCCTGCAGACCCTCCCGCCGGTCCAGCAGTTCCAGCAGCTCGTCCTCCATGACCGAAACCTGGCGCTGCAGTCCGGCTACTTCCATCCGCATGTTCTCGGTTTCCCGGGCGGTCATCCCGCCTGCGAACAGGCGGCGCTCCTGTTCCATGAGTTTCTGCTCGGCGGCGGCCAGCTCGCCCTCGGTGCGGGACAGATCGCGGTCCAAGGCCCGCCTCTGGTCCGCCAACTCCTTGTAAGCCTCTTCCTTCTCGGCGGCGGCGCGCTCGGCGGCGGCGTGCTCGGCCAGCTCGGGCAGGGTGCGGCGGTCTTCGACCAGCTTGTCGACGGCGGCGTCCACCTCCTGCAGCTCCATCAGATCGGCAAAACCGGCCATCTGCTCCATCACAGCTAATCCTCCCAAGGGGTGTCGTCCACGCCGCCGAGGTCGACCGCGCCCGGCGCGATCTCGGCCGCCAAAGCGTAGAGCGCCCTGACCCCCGGGCGCTCCGTAGGGCCGTGGCCGGCGTCCACCAGCCCCATCCCGCCGTCCACTCCCCGCCGCGCCTCGTGGTGGGACAGGTCCCCGGTCACGTAGACATCCGCGCCCGCCGACAAGGCGTCGTCCAGGTGGGATCCGCCGGAACCGGGCAGGACGGCCACCCTGCCGACCGGCCGGTCGGGCGGCAGTCCGGCAGTGCGGGGCCGGACGCCCAGCGCCTCCCGCACCGCCCTCAACAGGTCGGCCGCACCGCCGCCGAAACGGCCGCACCGCCCCGTCCGGATCAGGTCACCCCCGGCCGACTCGTAGACGGCGAACCCCTCCGCCTCGCGCAGGCCCAGCGCCTCCGCCAGCGCATCCGAGGCGCCTCCCGCCGCCGCGTCCCAGTTGGTATGGACGGCGATCACCGACACCCCTCCCTCGAGGAGCGCGAACGAGCGGCCCTCCGGCCCCGGCGCGGCGGTGACCGAACGCAGCGGGCGGAATACCAGCGGATGGTAGGTGACCACCAGATCCACCCCGGCGGCCAGCACCCGCTCCACTACCTCACCGGTCAGCTCATGGGCGGCCCCGACCGTCGAGACCGGGCGCCCGGGATCGCCGATCTGGAGCCCGACCGCATCCCAGGCGGCGGCGGTGCGGAAGGGCGCCCGCCGGTCGATCTCCTCCAGAACATCGGCCACCCGGACGGTCATATGCGCGGAACCCCCGCCGAGGCCGAACCGCGGAACGGCCCCGCCAACCTCTTGAAACCCATCTCAGGCGACGCCGGAAACCTCCCACACCCGCACCTCCCAAAGCGACCGAGAACCGCGGGTGGTGATGCGCGCCACGCCCCGTTCCACCAGATCGGAGAGGGCCTGGCTGGCCGCGATCCGGGACGGCAGGGGGAGGGCGCGCTCGGTCAGTTTGCAAACCCTCTGGTAGAGGCGCCGGGCGGTGTCGATTATCGAGTTCTCATCCTGCAGGGATCCGGTGGGCAGGAAAAGGCGCCCGCCCGACGACAACCGGCGCCGAGCCTCTTGGAGCATTCGGATGGGGAGCTCGCTTCCCCGCTCACCGCCGCCGCCCTTGGTGGGAAACCAACCGCTCTCGTCGGCCAGAACGTCGGGGATTCCCGACACGTCGCCGATTATCACGTCCGCCTTGATGTCCTGGTCGAGCGGCTCGAACAGATCCCCGCGGTAGAAGCTGATCCGGTTGCTCACCTGGTTGGCCTCCGCATTGGCCCGCCCCACCTCTATCACATCCGGACTCTTGTCGACGGCGTGGATATGGCGGGCGCCCAGCTTGGCGGCGATGATCGAGAGTATGCCGGAGCCGCATCCGACATCGATGGCCACCTCGCCTTCTTCGATGCGCAGCGCCCCGGCCACCAGGGCAGAAACGGTGGTCGGCTTGAAGGTCGTATCGGACAAACCCAGCCTGATCGGACCGAGGCGCCCTTTCCACATGTAGTTGTCAGCCACCGGCGTCCTCGCGTCGCGTCCTAGCCGAGGATAGCCGCTCCGCAGTGGCTATGAACCGGAATTTCCCCGCGAAAGCTGCGTTCCTTGCTGGATTCGGCGCGGGCTCAAAACACGCCGCGCCGTCTGCTCCGCAGACCCAATACCGCCAGCGGCGTCACCGCCATAACCGCCGCCGCGGCCGGGAACAGGACGGAGGGTCCGGCGGCGCCGTAGACAGGCGAGGCCGCGAAGGCCCCGATGCTGGCCAGCACCAACCCGTACGCCTCGACGATGCCCTGCGCCTCGGCTGCCTGGCCGGCAGGCGCCGCCCGAGCCACCGCCGCCTGACCCGGAGGTGTAACGAAAGACCAGCAGGCGGAGTGGAGCGCCCCCAACACCAGCAGGGCGGCGATGCTGTCCGCCCACCCGAACACGGCCACCAAGGGCAACTCGATCACCGCGGCGGTGAAGGCCAGCTTCAGGGGGTTCACCCGATCGGCCAAGCGCCCGCTGAGCGGGGTGATGAAGATGCTCGGAAGCGCCAGGGACAGGAACCCCGCTCCGATCATCAGGGTGCCCGCCCCCAGGTCGGTCATGAAACGCGCCCAGACGGCGTCCATCACCCCGATCATCAACCAGGGGGCGGCGGCCAGCAGCAGCGCCGCCAGGAAGCCGGGCCGGCCGATGAGGCTGCGGCGGTTCAGCCTGACCGGGGCGCGTTCGTATTCGCCGGGCCTGATGAAAATCAGGAAGGGCAACAACCCCGCCCCCGCCGCGGCGGGAGCAAGGAAGGGCAGCCGCGGATCAAACCCGTTCAACACCCCCCCGATCAGGGGGCCTATCAGGAATCCCCCCATCACAGCCACCATGAGGGAGCTGAGGGCTTTCCCGTGCTCCCCCGGATCCCAGCTCAGCATCACCCGGCGGGCAGAGCTCACCAGGGCCCCTTCACCCAGGCCGAGCAGAGCCCTGGCCGCCGTCCATTGCCAGAGAATCGTCGGCGCCGCCGCCATCCAGAGCATGGACAGGATCGAAAGGACCGCACCCCAGACAATCAACGCCCGCTCCCACCCCCGATCGGCCAGGGGGGCCAGCCACAGGTTGGCCGCCAGAGTGAAGGTGAAGGCGATGCCCGCCAGCATCCCCAGCGACCAGGTGGGGAAACCGAACCGGTCCTGGATGTCGGCCAAAAGCGAGATGATGACCCCCACCCCCATCGCCATCGTGCCGGCGGAGGCGAGCAGCGCCGTTCGAGGAACCAGGCGGGGGAAGGTGCTCATCCGGGCAAGAGTAGAAGGCCGCGCAGGGCGCCCCCCTGCATCCAAACGGTCCGGGTCTGACCAAGGACCGGGGTTTCCCGCCGCCCCATAACCGCACAACGAAGCGGCGGCGCAGCCCGGGTTCTGCCGGCGTCAATCGATCAGGCGGGCCAGCTCGTGTTTTCGGATCTTGCCCGTGGAGGTGCGGGGGAAGTCCTCCACGAACACGACGCGACCGGGGCGGGCATGGCGGGCGTACCGGTCGGCTACCAGGGTGCGGATGTCTTCGGCGTCGAGGGGCGGACCGGGATGATCGGGATGCAGGCGCACCGCCGCGGCCGGGGTCTCCCCCCACTGTTCGTCCGCCGCTCCGAACACGGCAACCTCCGCCACCTGCGGATGGGCGGCGATCGCCCTCTCGACCCGGGCCGGGTATATGTTCACCCCCCCGGAGATGATCATCTCCCGGCGGCGTCCGGCGATGGTCAGATAACCATCCTCGTCCGCCGACGCCAGGTCTCCGGTCAACAGCCGGCCGTCCTGGAAGGCGGCGGCGGTGGCGGCCTCGTCCTCCCAGTAGCCGCTCATTACCTTGGGGCTGCGGACGGTGATCTCCCCCACCTCGCCCGGCTCGGCCCTGGTTCCGTCCGGACGGCGCACCTCCGCCTCGACGCCCGGAACGGGCCGCCCCACCGAACCCAGCCGCGGGTCGTCCGGGCCTTCCAGCGTCCGATGGTCGGCCGCCCCCAGGGCGGAAACCAGCGTGCAGGCCTCTGTCAGCCCGTAACCGTGGTACAGCCCGCAGGGCAGCTCCTCCTGCATCCGCAGCAGCTGCCGGCGGGTGCTGGGCGCCGCTCCGTAGAGGAGCAGCCTCATCGAAGCCAGCCGCTCCGGGCGGAAGCCGGGGTCGTCCAGGATGCGGCCTATTTGGGTGGGAACCGCGATGGTGCTGGTCACCCGATGCTCCTCCACCGCTTCCAGCCAGGCGGCGGCGGCGAACCGGGGCATCACGATATGGGTGTGGCCCCCCCTCAACATGGTGAACACCCGCAATCCGGCCGAAGCGTGGTACAGGGGGGTGGAGGTGAGGTAGACCTCGCGGGAGGTGAACTCCTGGGAGCGGGCGGCCGAAACGGCGTTGTGGATGACCGCCCGGTGGCTGAGGCACACCCCCTTGGGGCGGCCGGTGGCGCCGCTGGTGTAGATGATCAGGACGGCGGCTTCCGGATCGGGGCGGGGCAGGGATCCGGCTTCGGCGGCCAGGGCGGCGGCGTATTCGGAACTGCCCCACACCAGCACCTCCAGACCGGACGCGGCCAGCGCCTCCGCCCCTTCCCGGTCGGCGAACCCCAGGGCAGGCCGGGTGTCCCCCACCACATATCCCGCCTCCGCCTCCGACCAGCTCGCCCCGATCGGAACGGCCGCCGCCCCCAGCCGGGCCGCGGCCAGATAGGCGTCGAAATGGACCAGACCGTTGGCCGCCCGCACCGCGATCCGGTCCCCCTGCCTCACCCCCCGCCCCCGCAACCGGGCGGCCAACCCCTCCACCCGCGCCGCCAGCTCCCGATAGGAGACAGGCGCCCGGCCGATTACCCGCACCGCGGTCCGCTCCGGAAAACGGTCGGCCGCGTCGGCCAGCAGGGCGGGAACGGAAGCGGGAGGCATCTACGCCTGCCCTTTCGGCCGGGGGCGGAGGGGGGGCCGGGTCTTCGTCATAGGTTCCAGAAGGTAGCCGCCGCAGTCCGGGAGGCCGTTGCCGGGGGCGGGTCCCTCGGGCTCCTGGAGTAATCTTGTCCCCCTGAACCGAACAGCGGCGCCTTGACGAGAGGTTGGACATGTTGGATTGGTTGCTGGCCGGCGGAACCGTAGTGGACGGGACCGGGCGGCCGGGGTTTCGGGCTGATGTGGGCTTGGCGGGAGACCGCATCGCCGAGGTGGGGCGGCTCGAAGGACGGCCGGCGCGGCGGACGGTGGACGTCGGCGGCTCGGCGGTCTGCCCCGGATTCATCGACGTCCACGCCCATTCCGAGTTCGCGCTGCTGAGGGGGGACGGCCTCGAAGCCCGGCTCAGGCAGGGAATCACCACCGACCTGCTGGCGCCGGACGGCTTCGCCTACACGCCGCTGTCCCCGGCCCGCCTGGAGGAGATGAAGGCCTACCTGGAAGTGTTCAACGGGCCGGTGGAACCGGATTGGGAATGGTCCGACACCGCGGAATACCTGGCGCTGTTCGACGGGCGGGTAGCCGTAAACACGGTGCCCCAGGTGGGTTTCAACGCGGTGCGGGCGGAGGCGGTGGGGTGGGATCCCCGACCGGCCACCCCCTCCGAGATCGGGCGCATGCAAGACCTGACCCGCCGGGTCATGGAGGAGGGGGCGACCGGCGTCCAGGCAGGCCTCGACTACTTCCCTTCCGGACACGCCGCGACCGAAGAGCTGGTCGCCGTTGCCAAGGCGGCGGCCGAATACGGCGGGGTTTATTCGTCACACGTCCGGGGAATAAGAGGAGACGTCGAGGCCGGGGTCGCAGAGGCCCTGCGGGTGGGCCGGGAGGCGGAGACAGCCGTGCATATCTCGCACCTGTTCGGGTCGGAGCAGCTGTACGACGGGCTGTCCGCCGCCCGCGACCGGGGGCTGGACGTGACCTTCGACGCCTACCCGTACATGATGGCCAGCAGCCACCTGGCGTTCTGCCTGCCCCAATGGGTGGACCGCGGTCCGCCCGAACAGCTCATAGAGATGCTCGGGGACCCCTCGGTCCGGTCTCGGCTGGCGCCGGCCATAGAGGCGTTCTTCGCGTCCTACACCGCCCGCCCGCAGGACGCCTTCTTCTCCTCCCTGCCGCCCGGTCCCTACCGGTTCCTGGAAGGCCGTCCGCTCACCGATGCGGTGGGGCCTGCCGGGGGCACCCTGGCCGAAGCGGTCTGCACGCTGCTGTCGGAGTGCCGCCTCCGGGTGTTGATGATGTTTCGATGGGACGACGAGGCCAAGCTGCGGCGGGCCATGACCCACCCGCTGGGCATGGTGGGCTCGGACGGACTGTTCCGGGGCAGCAGGCCGCATCCCAGGGGGTTCGGCGCCCACGCCCGCGTGCTGGCCTATCTCGTGCGGGAAAAAGGCTGGCTGGAAATGCCGGACGCCGTCCGCCGGATGACCTCCATGCCCGCCGACCGCTACGGGCTGGCCGACCGGGGGGTGGTCCGTCCGGGGATGGCAGCCGATCTGGCGGTGTTCGACCCAGCCCGGATCCGGGACAGAGCCACCTTCGAGAACGGTCGCGCCGTCGCCGAAGGAATGGACTACGTGTTCGTAAACGGCCGCCCCGCTATCGAAGCCGGCCGCATAGGCATCACCACCGCCGGCCGCGTCCTGCGCCGCGGCGCCCCCCCGCCCCGCCCCCCGGCCTGACAAACCGCCAGAAGCCGCAAGGCGCAACAAAAGAGGGAACTCGGACAAAGAACCGGAAGGTGTCCTGGAACAAGCAACTGCTGGACGGTCTGCCCGACGAGCATGGAGCGGCGGGGCATTGCTCTTGCCGACGGAACGGCCAAAGCATCCCTATCCGTGCATCCTCCACACCCGGTCGTCTTTGCAGAGAAAGACACCAGCACCGCGTTAACCCGAACCCTTTCCCTCCGAAACCCCCCTGGTCAAGCCCCATCCCCCGACCCCGGACCCGGCAAGAACGCGAAAAACGCCGCCCCCCACGCCCCGCTTCGCGGGCCCGGCCCCCGCCGCCACCACCTGCATATCCGGACGCGTTCGGTCAGTCCCCGGAGGATCGCGTTCGAAAGATGATCCCTGTCTCGGTCTGCGGCGCCAGCCGACCGGAGGTGATTGCAACTTCTTCATTATCCGGCATCGGTGCGACAAGGTCAATACCTTTGTAGGCGGATCTGGCAGATTTTTTTGTCGTTCTCCGTTATTTAAGGCTAGATACACCGGTTAAAGGGCTTTCACGGCCCGCTCGAACGGGGTGCGGCCTCCGGTCAGGGCATCGGCGGGCGGTCTTCCGTCCGGTCTTTCAGCAGATCGGGGCGGCGGGATCGGGTGCGTTCGAGGCGGCGGGCGGCCCGCCAGGCTTCGATTCGGGCGTGGTCGCCGGACAGCAGAACCTCGGGGGCGGCGCGGCCCCGGAAGACGGCCGGCCTCGTGTACTGGGGTTCTTCGAGGAGGCCGCCCCGGAAGGACTCCGACTCGACGGAGCGGGGGTTGCCGAGCACCCCCGGAAGCAGCCGGGCGGTCCCCTCGATCACCGCCGCGGCGGCGGCTTCCCCGCCCGCCAGTACGTAGTCCCCCAGGGAGATCTCCTCGTCGATGAACAGCTCGGTGAACCGCTCGTCCACCCCCTCGTACCGCCCGCAGACCAAGACGAGCGAGCCGAGGCCCGCCCAGCGGTCGAGGGCGGCCTGGTCGAGCGGCCGGCCGGCGGGGGTGAAGAGTATCCGGCGGGCGCCCTCGCGGCCTTCTATGGCCCCGGCCAGCGGTTCTGCCATCAGCACCATCCCCGCCCCGCCCCCGAACGGGGCGTCGTCAACCTGCCGATGGCGGCCCTTCCCGTAGTCCCGCAGCGGGATCACCTCCACCCGCAGGGCGCCGGCCGCCAGCGCCCGGCCGGTTGCGCCCACTCCCAACGGCCCCTCGAAGTAGGCCGGGAAGAGGGTGATCACGCCGATGTCCAGCACAGGAACCCCGCCGCCCGGAGCTACCCGACCGGTTGGGGGGCCTCGTCGAGCAGCCGGTACAGGGTGTTGCGCCGCCTGGGGGTGCGCCCCGCCCGGGTGATGAGCGCCTCGAAATCGGAAGGGGTCACCTCCTGGCCGTGGGAGGCCCCGGCCGCCCGTGAGATGGTCTCGTTCATCAGGGTGCCGCCCAGGTCGTTGCATCCGGCGTCGAGCAGCCGGGCGGCGCCTTCGAGGCCCAGCTTCACCCATGAGGCCTGGATGTTGTCGACCAGCCCGTCGAGGGCCAGGCGGGCGGCGGCGTGCATCAGCACCACCTCATCCCAGGTGGGGCCGGGCCGCGACCTCCCCCGCAGGTAGATGGGGGCGGCCATATGCACGAAGGGAAGCGGCACCAACTCGGTGAAACCGCCGGTGCGCCGCTGTATCTCTCGGATGACCTCCAGATGGTTGGCCCAGGACATCGGATCGTCGATGTGTCCGAACATGATCGTGGAGGTGGACCGCAGCCCCAGCTCGTGGGCGGTCAGCATCACCTCGGCCCATTGGGCGGTGCGGATCTTGTCGGGGCACAGATGCTTGCGCACCCGGTCGTCGAGTATCTCGGCCGCGGTGCCGGGCAGGGTTCCCAGACCGGCGTCCCTCAGCATCTCCAGGAAGGACCCGACCGTCATTCCCAGCGTCTCGGCGCCCTGCCAGACCTCCAGGGGGGTGAACCCGTGCACGTGCATGCCGGGGGCCGCCTCTTTGACGGCCGACAACACGTCCACGTAGAACCGCCCCGTGAAGCTCGGATGTATCCCCCCCTGCAGGCATACCTCGGTCGCGCCCCGCCCGGCGGCCTCGACGGTGCGGTCCACGACCTCCTCAATGCTCATCAGGTAGGGGTCGCCCCGCAGATTCAGGCTGCGGGGGCCCTTGGAGAAGGCGCAGAACCCGCATCGGAAGTAGCACACGTTGGTGTAGTTGATGTTGCGGTTCACCACGTAGGTAACGGCGCCGCCCACCCGCTCCCGCCGCAGGAGGTCGGCCGCGGCCGCCGCCGCGTCGACATCGGCGCCGCGGGCGGACAGCAGAAGGGCGGTTTCCTCGACCGAGGGCGGTCTGCCCTCCAGGGACGACTCGAGGACGCCCCGCACCGGCGGAGTTGCGCCGGCCAGACCGGGCGGCGGGCGGCCCTCTACCCAGAGGGCGTCGGGCCACGCCGCCGAGAAGCGATGCGGGTTGAGGGGGGGATCGACCGGCGCGCCCGGCGCCCATCGGCAGCGGGGGCGGGCGCGCCCGGAGGCGTCCACCAGGTCGAGATAGGCCTTGAACAGGGGGGCGGACAGGGATTCCCTCGCCTCGTCGACCGACACCCCTTCCGGCGCGGCGGTCCGCTCGGCCAGACGGCCGTCCAGCGCCTCCCGCAACTCGCCGATCAGCTCCGAATCCCAGTCCCGCAGCAGCAGGTCGGACGCCCCGGCCGCCGCCGCCTCCTCCGCCTCGGCCACCGAATCGACGAACACCGAAACCCGGGCTCGGACGGCGGGCAGGCCGCAGACGCCGGCCGCTTCGGCCGCCCGGCTCCGCCCGGTGCGCAGGAAAGCCGCCTCCGTGCGGGCCAGGGCGTCCACCACCGCCGCCCGGTCCGGCGTGTGGATCACGGTCAACCGCCAGCCGGGGGCGCCCGACGCCGACAGCTCCAGGGCCAGGGCGGGCTCGACCACCCAGGCCGCAAAACCCTCGCCGGCGTGCCCCGCCGCAACCGGCAGGATTCCTCCGGCCAGGCAGGCCGCCGCCGAATCGGGGTCCGGCCGGTCGAGCTCCAGCGCGGTGGTTCCCTCCGCCCGGCGGGTGGCCGCCGCGGCCTCGGTCACCGCGTCCGCCGGACGCATCCGGCAGTAAGTGATCTCTCGCCCGCCGTATCCGGTCATAGAACACCTTCCCGCTGACGAACCAGAGCGTACCCCCGGTCGTCGACCGCTTCGCGCACCCGGTCGATCAGCCCCGGATCCAACCACTCACCGCCGATGTACTCCGGATACACCGGCAGCCGGGGGGCCAACTCGAAACCGCGGGCCTCGGTGCGGGAGCGGAGCTCGGCCAGATGCGGCCAGGGCGCCTCCGGGTTCACCCAGTCGATGGTGAGGGGCGACACCCCGCCCCAGTCGTTGACGCCGGCGTCCAGGTAGATCTCGTAGCGCTCGGTCAGGTTGGGCGGGGTCTGCAGGTTCATCTCCGGACCGAGGAGCCAGCGGGCGACGGCCACCACCCGGGCGAACCAGGCCGGGATCGGCTCGGCCGAACGGCGCATCCTGGTGTCGGCCTTGGCGCGGAAGTTCTGGACGATCACCTCCTGGATGTGGCCCAGCCGGGCATGCACCTCCGCCAGGGCGAAGAGGCTGTCGACTATCTCGGAGTTGGTCTCGCCGATGCCCACCAGTATCCCGGTGGTGAAGGGGATGCGGAGGGCGCCGGCGGCCTCGATGACGGCCATCCGAAGGGCGGGGTCCTTGTCCGGGCAGTTGTGATGGGGCATCCCCGGCTCCATCAGGCGGGGTGAGATGTTCTCCAGCATCAGCCCCATCGAGGCGTTGGCGGGGCGCAGGCCGGCCATCTCCGCCTCGGTCATGCAGCCGGGGTTGGCGTGGGGAAACAAGCCCGTTCCGTCGACGATCAGCCTGCTCACCGCCGTCACATATTCGAGGGTGGTGGCGCAGCCCTGCGAGGCCAGGAAGCTCCGCGCCTGCGGCCAGCGGTCCTCCGGCCGGTCCCCCAGGGTCAGCAGCGCCTCCCGGCATCCGGCCGCGTCCCCCGCCCGGGCGACGGCCATCACGTCGTCAGGGGTCAGGTACTCCCCCCCGGCGCCCGGCGGTTTGGCAAAGGTGCAGTAGGTGCAGGCGTCCCGGCACAGCGTGGTGAGCGGGATGAACACCTTGGGGCTGTAGGTAACGGTGCGCCCCCGCCCCTCGTCCCGCAGCCGGCGGGCGTGGTCGAACAGGGGGGCGGAATCCCTGGCGCCGTCGAGATAGGCGACGGCCAGCTGCCGGTCGGGAAGCGGATGGGCCACAGCTCCGGAACCTACCAGAGGGCGCCGCGGCGGATCCTGCCCGGGGTCTTCAACGGCGCCGAACAGGCGTCTTCGATCGGCGCCGGCAAACCGGGCTCCCCGCGGTCATGACCGATTCTCGACATGGGCCGTCGAGGCCTCAGGCATCCTGCTCCCCGCCCGCCGCCGCATCCCCGGCGCCCTCGAACAGGTCCAGCAGGCCGCGGGGCGGGTCGATGCGCAGCCAGCCTCCGGCCAGATCGACCTCCGGGACCAGGGCCGCAACGAACGGAACCTCGACGGCGGCGCCGTTCCGGAGCGAAACCGCCAGCCGGTCCTGCGGCCCCAGGATCACGTCATCCACCCTCCCCGCCTGCTCCGAACCGATCCGCACCTCCAGGTCGATCAGCTGATCCGGCCAGAACTCGTCGGGTCGGAGGGGCCCCCGCTCGTCTGCTTCGATGAGCAGGTCGGCGCCCACCAGCTCGGAAGCGGCCTGGCGGGTGGTTATCCCGGCAAAGCGGGCAATGAGGCCCTTGGGGCTCGAGCGGGCCTCGACCAGCACCAAGAGGTCGGCAGGCCCGCGGTCGACGCGAAAATAGGCGGGCGGCGTGAAGCGGTCCGGATGGTCTGATTCGACCCGCACCAGCACCTCGCCCCCCACCCCTCGGCAACGGACGATCCTCCCCACCGCCACCGCCCCGGCGGACCGGTCCGGCCGCCGCGTCATGAATGGGTTCACGGGGCGCCGCCCGCCGAGGGCGGCGCCGGCCGCGGCCGGCTAATCGACGAACTCCACCCCGGCGGTGAGGCCTTCCTCCTCGGCCGCCGCCTGCGCCACCGTACGGATGGCCCTGGCAACCCGGCCTCCCCGCCCGATCACCCGCCCCATCTCGCCGGGGGCGGTGCGCACCTCGGCCACCACCTCCTCCTCGCCCCGGTCGATCATCGTTATCCCTACCGCGTCCCGGTCGTCGACGATGGACGACACCACGTAACCCACTACCCGCTCGACAATCTCTCCGCTCATACCTGCCCGCCTTCCGTTTTCTCGTTCGTTGCTTCTCCGGCCTGCTCCTCTGCTCCGGCCCGGACCTCCGCGCCTTCGGGGGCATCCGCCTCCGGCGCCGCCGCTCCGTTCGACGGCGCAACGTCATCCTCGGCGGCGGCGCCTTCCCCGGATGCTGCGGCCTGCGGCGCTTCCGGAACAGCCTCCGCTTTCACTTCTTCGGCGTCTTCGCCGGAAACGGCCGCCTCTTCCGGGACCGCTTCTTCCGAGGGTACCTGTTCCGAGACCGCTTCTTCCGGGGGCGCCTCCTCGGCAGCAGGGGCTGCGGCGGGGGCCGGGGGTTCGTCGTCGTCTTCGAGCAGATAGATGCCCGCCCGCGACACCTTGGGCCGCTTGACCGCCCCCGATATCTCCAGCAGCTTCTGCACCCGGTCGGTGGGCTGGGCGCCGTTGTCGAGCCAATATCTGGCCCGCTCGTTGTCGATCTGCACAATCGAAGGATCGGGGTGCGGGTCGTAGCGGCCGATCAGCTCGATGATGCGCCCGTCCCGCGGCGCCCGGGCGTCGGCCACCACCACCCGGTAGGTGGGCCTCTTCTTCTTTCCCATTCGCTTGAGGCGGATCTTCACCGCCATATTTCACCTCTTCCTTTTCTTCTTCTGCAGTTTCTTGGGCGTCCTGGGCCGCTTGACGGCGGCGCCGGCCCGCCGGCCGACCCGTTTCGCACCTGCCGCCCTGGGCAGGCCGGCAGGCAACCCGACGTCCGGCATTCCGGGCAAACCCGGCAGAGCCCGCCCCTGCGACAGGGCCTTTACCATCTTGCGCATCTGGCCGAACTGCCGCAACAGGCCGGAAACATCCTGAACCGAGTTCCCCGACCCCGCCGCGATCCTGCGTCTGCGGCTGCCGTCGATGACCTTGGGGTCCGCCCTTTCGGCCGGGGTCATCGAGCAGATGATCGCTTCGAAGCGGCGGACCTCTCGGTCGATGCCCTCCGCGTCCGCCGAAACGGGGCCGGCGCCGGGGATCATACCAAGCAGTTCACCGAAAGACCCCATCCGGCGCAATCCCTTCACCTGTTCGAGGAAATCATCGAAGGTAAACTCGGCCTTCAGCATCCGGCCGGCCATCTCGACCGCCTCCTGCTCCTCGAAAGCCTGCTCCGCCTTTTCGACCAGGGTGAGGATGTCCCCCATTCCGAGGATGCGCGACGCCATGCGCTCGGGGTGGAACACCTCCAGGTCCTCGGGGCGCTCCCCCGTCCCGACCAGCTTGACAGGGCATCCGGTCGCCTCCCGCACCGAGATGGCCGCCCCGCCCCGGGCATCGCTGTCGAGCTTGGACAGGATGACGCCGGTCACAGCGGTGTGCTCCAGGAAGCCCCTCGCTACGGAAACGGCCTGTTGGCCGGTCATGGCGTCGAGCACCAGCAACACCTCTTCGGGGTCGGAGGCCTTGTCGACGGCGGACAGCTCGTTCATGAGCCTGCGGTCGACCTGCAGCCGGCCGGCGGTGTCCACCACCACCTTGTCGATCCCCTCCCGCCGGGCTTGCCGCAGGGCCGACCTGACCAGCGGGACCGGGCCGCCGCCGGAGTCGGCGAACACCGGGACGCCGATCCGCTCCCCCAGCAGCTGCAGCTGTTCCACCGCCCCCGGCCGAACCAGATCCGCCGCGGCGAGCAGCACCCGCTTTCCGGACTGCTTGTGCAGGTGCGCCAGCTTGGCCGCCGAAGTGGTCTTGCCCGACCCCTGGAGGCCCACCATCAGCGTCACGGCGGGCGAAGCCTTGCCCGAAGCCAGGGGAACCGCCTCGCGGCCCAGCGTTTCGATCAGCGCCTCGTGGACTATCTTCACCACCTGATGCCCCGGCGCCACGCTCCGCAGCACCTCGGCGCCCACCGCCCTGGTGCGGATCCGGTCGAGCAGGCGCCCCGCCACCTCCACTGCCGTATCCGCCTCGAGCAGCGCCCGGCGCACCTCGGCCAGGGCGTCGTCCACCTCCCGCGGGCTGAGGCGGCCCCGGCCCCGCAGCCGGTCGAACACCCCCTCGAAGCGGTGGGTCAGCGATTCGAACACCCTGTTTCGGACTCCCTCCTCGGCGCGCCTGCCGGCCCACGATATACCGCTTTCCGGCGCAACCCGCACCCCCTCCGCCGCCGCGAGCGGGTACTCTCCTTTTCTGCATCCATCCCGCAGGCCGCAAGCCAACGAACAGACCGCCGGATGGAGGGCCGGAGCAACAGGAGCGCCCCTTGGAAACGATCGTCGTAGACCATCCCCTCAGCCGCCACTACCTGAGCGTCCTTCGGGATGCCTCCACCGCCCCGGAACAGTTTCGCGACGCCACCCGGCGGCTGGCCTACATCCTGGTGATGGAAGCCCTCGCCCGCAAGGACATGGAGGAGTACCCCCTGCAGACCCCGCTGGCGCCGGCCCGCGGATACCGGCTGGCCCGCCCGGTGACGGCCGTGGCGGTGCTCCGGGCCGGCTTGGGCCTGATCAATGCGGTGCTCGACCTGGTTCCCGACGCCACCGTCGGCTACGCCGGGGTGGAACGCGAGGAGGAGACCGCCCTGCCCGTCGAGTACTACAAGAAATTCCCCGACCTGGCCGGGCGCACCGTGCTGGTGCTGGAGCCGATGCTCGCCACCGGAGGCTCGCTGTGCTGGGCGGTCGACGAATCCAAGGCGGCCGGCGCCGAGGACATAACCGCCCTGTGCGTGGTGGCGGCCCCGGAAGGGCTGACGCGGCTGAAGGCAACCCACCCCGACGTGAGGTTGGTGACCGCCGCCCTCGACTCCCGCCTCGACGAACACTTCTACATCGTGCCGGGCCTCGGCGACATGGGAGACCGGCTCTTCGGGACGCTGTGACCGGCGGGGCGGGGGCTTTCGCGGATCGGGTCTGCGCCGCGGTCGGGGGGCTGGCGCCCGGCGAGGTGGCAACCTACGGGGAAATCGCCGCCCAGGCCGGGCGGCCGGGGGCGGCCCGGGCGGCGGGCCGGGTGCTGGCCGGCTCGAACGGACTGCCCTGGTGGAGGGTGGTAACCGCGTCCGGCCGCCTGGTTCCGGGCAAGGAAGAGGAGCACGCCCGCCGCCTGGCGGCCGAAGGTGTGCCGTTGGAGCTGCGCCGGTCGGGCAAGGCCGCGGTGGTTGCCCGCGCGGACCGCAGGGGGGGATGACCATGCTCAACGCCAGGGAGATGATCCGCCGCAAGCGGGACGGCGGGGAGCTGGACGGGGACGAGATCCGAGCCTTCCTGACGGGGGTTCTGGACGGCTCCATCCCCCACTACCAGGCGGCGGCCATGCTGATGGCGGTCTACTTCCGGGGCATGACCGGCCCCGAGCTGGCCCGCTTCACGGCCGCCATGATCGACTCCGGCGACCGGCTGCACGTAGAGGGCGGGCTGCCCAAAGTGGACAAGCACTCCACGGGAGGGGTGGGCGACAAGGTGAGCATCCCCCTCGCCCCCCTGGTTGCGGTGTGCGGGGCCGTCGTCCCGATGATGTCCGGGCGGGGGCTGGGCCACACCGGGGGCACCCTCGACAAGCTGGAGTCCATTCCCGGTTTCCGCACTTCCCTGAGCCCCGAGGAGTTCGCCCTCCTGTCCGTCCGCAACGGGGCGGCCATGGGCGGCCAGTCGGAGCGCATCGTTCCGGCCGACAAGGTGCTCTACGCCCTTCGCGACACCACCGCTACCGTGTCGTCGATTCCGTTGATCAGCTCTTCGATCATGTCGAAGAAGCTGGCCGAGGGGCTGGACGCCCTGGTGCTGGACGTCAAGGTGGGGAACGGGGCCTTCATGGAGAACCTCGAAGACGCCCGGCTGCTGGCCGAGACGATGGTGCAGATCGGGAAGGCCAACGGGGTGAAGACCAGAGCCTTCCTCACCGATATGAACCAGCCGCTGGGCCGGGAGGTGGGCAACGCCAACGAGATCGCCGAGTCGATAGCGGTGCTGCGGGGGGGCGGGCCGCCGGACCTCCGGGAGCTGGTGCTGGCGCTGGGGGCGGCCATGCTGGAAATGGCCGGGCTCAAGAACAGGAGGGGCCGCCTGGAGCGCGCCCTGGAATCGGGGGAGGCGCTGGCCAGGTTCGCGGAGATGGCGGCGGCTCAGGGCGGCGACCCTTCGGTGATCGAGAACCCCGAGCGGCTCCCCGCCGCCGGGCGCTCCCGGGAGCTGCGGGCCGACCGGGACGGGTACACGGCGGCCATCGACGCCCGGGAGATCGGCCTGGCGGCCATGCACCTGGGGGCGGGGCGGCGGACCGCCGACGACTCCATCGACCACGGGGTGGGGATCACCCTGTCCGCCAAGGTGGGCGACCCGGTGCGCCGGGGCGACGTCCTGGCCGCCCTGCACTTCAACGACCCGAAGACCGCCGAGGGAGCGGCGGCCCTGGCGGAAGGCGCCTACCGGCTGGCCGACCGACCGCCCAGCCCCCGGCCGCTCATCCTGGAAGAAATAGGTTGAAAAGAAGATCAAATCACGGAATGACAAAAAAATCCCGCCGGATCCCCGACAAGGGTATTGACCATGTCACACCAATACGGGATAATGAAGAAGCTGCAAGCACCTCCGGTCCGCAGCCGGCGCAGACCGAGACAGGGATCATCTTCCGAACGCGACCCGCCGGGGTACCGACCAAACGCGTCCGGAACCGAGGTGGAGGCGGCGGGGGCCGGGCCCGCGAAGCGGGGGCGAGGGGCGGGGTTTTCGCGTTCTTGCCGGGATCCCGGGAACGTGATAGGGGCTTGACCAGGGGCTTCGCAGTAAAAAGGGTTCGGGTTCACGCAGTGTCGGCTTTCTCTGTTGGACGACCGAGGCAGAGAATGCACGGGGCTTCGCTGTTCCGTTGGCGGGCGCAGCGCCCCGGCGGCCCATGCTTGTCGGGCGGCGCCGTCCAACAGTTTGCCGGCGCCGGGGCGCCTTTCGGCCCCCGATCCGCGCCCGCTCTTACAAGCCGCCCGTCCGGTATACTCCGCCCCGGCCCGGGCCGATAACCGGAATCCGACCCAGGAGCAAGAACCATGCAGATAGTGGTCTGCGTCAAGCAGATCCCGGATCCCGCCTCACCTTCCTCGCTGGATCCGGAGACCAAGCGCTTGGTGCGCCCCCCCGAACAGGTGTTGGACGACACCGACCGTTACGGAATCGAGGTGGGCCTCCAGCTGGGCGAGGAGACAGGAGGTACGGTTACCCTCCTCTCGATGGGGCCGGCCGGAACCATGCAGGGAATCCGCCAGGCGCTGGCCATGGGGGCCGACAAGGCGGTGATCGTGGACGACCCCGCCTTGGAGGGAAGCGACGCGCTCACCACCGCCAAGGTGCTGGCCGCCGCCGCCCGGCGGGAAGGTTTCGACGTACTGGTGGCGGGCGTCGAATCGACCGACGGATACACGGGGATCGTGCCGCAGATGATGGCCGAGCTGCTGGACGCCCCCGCCCTGACCTTCGCCCGCAAGGTCGAGCTGGACGGGGCCGTCCTCCGCATCGAGCGCCAGACCGCCTCGGGATTCGATGTGGTGGAGTCCGGCCTGCCCGCGGTGCTGGCCGTAACGGCGGGGGCGGTGGAGCCCCGCTACCCGACCTTCCGGGGCATCATGGGGGCCAAGAACAAACCGGTCGAAACGCTGCAGGCGTCCGACCTGGGAGCGGGCGGGGACCCCGGCCAGGAGGTGGTCTCCGTGGCGCCCGCCCCCGAACGGCAGGCGGGGGTGGTGGTGGATGACGACGGAACAGGCCACCTGCGGATCGTCGAGTTCCTCGAAGCAGCAAAGGTGATTTAGATGACCAACTGGGTCTTTGTCGAAGAAGTGGACGGGGGGCCCGGCGAACCGGCCCTCGAGGTGCTCACCAAGGCCGCCTCATACGGCAGGGCGGCGGCCGTCTACCTGGGAGAGGGTTCCGACCGGGCCTTCGCCGCCCTGGGCGCCCACGGGACGGCGACCGTATACCACCTCACCGGGGGCGGTGACCTTCCCGCCGCCGCGGCGGCGGCAGCCCTGGCGGGGCTGATCGAGCGGGAATCCCCGGAGACGGTGCTGTTCGCCCAGACCTACACCTCCCGGGACGCGGCGGGCCGGCTGGCCGCCCGCATCAACCGTCCGGTGGTGGCGGGGGCGGTGGATCTGTCCCTGGACGGCGGCTGCGCGGTCACCACCGAGATCTTCGGCGGCTCGGAGCTGGTGCAGACCGCCTTCACCGGCGCCGGACCCCATCTGGTGCTGGTCCGCCCCAAGTCGTTCGCCGCCGAGGAGACCGGGGGCGCCGTGGAGCGGATCGAAGAGGTTCCCCTTCCCGATGCGGGGCATTCCGGCTCGCCGAGGGTAGTGGAAGAGATCGTCGAACAGGCCGAGGGGCCGCAGCTGGGCGACGCCAAGGTGATCATCAGCGGCGGGCGCGGGCTGGGAAGCGCCGAGGCCTACTCGCTGATCGAAGCGGCGGGGGCGCCGCTGGGCGCGGCCACCGGCGCCACCCGGGCGATCGTGGACGCCGGATGGGTGCCCTACTCCAAACAGGTCGGCCAGACCGGCAAGACCGTCAAACCCGACGTGTATATAGCGTGCGGGGTGTCGGGCGCCATGCAGCATCTGGTGGGCATGAAAGATTCCCGCCAGATCGTGGCGATCAACAAGGACCCCGAAGCGCCGATCTTCTCGGTGGCCGACCTGGGCATCGTAGGCGACCTGCACGAGGTGCTCCCCAAGCTGGCCGAAGCCCTGCAGTCCCGAAGCTGAGCCCTGTGCCTTCCGCCGCCGGCCCGCCGAGCCGGGGCCCTCCTGGGTAGGATGATCCTATGCACGACCCCGGATCCGACTGGATAGCGGGCGGAGAAGAAGGCTTGCCCGCCCGGCCCGAACCCTATTTCGACGAGGTCGAGGATCTGCGCGCCCACCGCAAGCAGACCCTGGCCGACGCCTACCGGCTGTTCGGCGCCTTCGGATGGGGATCCCTCGGCGACGGACACATCACCGCCCGCGACCCCGAACACCCCGGCGCCATGTGGCTGCTCCGCTACGGCGTCCCCTTCCATCGGGCCTCGGCGTCCGACCTGGTGCTGGTCGGACCGGACGGGCGGATCATGGAAGGCCGCGGCCCCGTCAACATGACCGCCTACTACATCCACGCCCCGGTCCACGAAGCCCGCCCCGAGGTGGTGTCCGCCGCCCACACCCACACCCCCTACGCCACCCCTTGGGCCGCCAACGTCGAACGCTTCCGCATGATCTGCCAGGAAGCCGCCGCCTTCTTCGAGGACCACGAAATCTTCGACGGCGAGGAGATCCAGGTGATGGACTTCGACACCGGCAAGCACATCGCCGCCGCCCTCGGCGAAGCCAAAGCCGTCCTGCTGCGCAACCACGGCCCCCTCACGGTCGGGCGCTCCGTAGAGGAAGCCGTCGGCTGGTTCCTGCTCCTGGAGCGGGTGGCCGAAGTCCACGTCAAAGCCGTCCGCGCCCAACCCGTCAGCGACGAAGCCGCCCGCACCGCCGCCGCAGAGATAGGGCATATAACCAGCGCCCTGACCGCCTACCGATACGCCGTCATGTCCAAACTCGATCACCCCGGCCTGCCGTAAACCAGCCCTGCGGGTACCCCTACCCCGTTCATGCTCTACACGGCGAAGTGCTACCGGGGCGCGTTAACACTTTGGTTACCGTACGCCGCGTCACACGGCAAATCACCAACACACGCGGGCAGAATACCTGCCGCCCCGCCGCAACAACCATACGCATCTCTGAACCGCCTCACCCAGCCCGCCAGCTCCTTTCTTCACCCGCCCCCACCATTCAAGAACGCGAAAATCCAGCGCACCGCCCCGGCTTCGCCGGGCCCTGCCCCCTCCTCCACCGCCAGGCATCGGATCCATCAACAGGCAAGCCGCCCTGTACCGGGCACCCGCCCGACCTCTGCGCCCCGTAAACCGACCCGACCGACCGGAGGAACCGACCCGCTCCTCTCTCGACCGACTGGAGAAATCAATGACTCAGCCCAATACCACGAATAGCGCAACACCCCCGCCGGCCTCGACCAGTCCCCCGCCGGCCGTCAACCCGCCGAAGCCATCGGGTATATCAGAGTCAGCACCTCCCGCCAAGCCGACTCGGGTTTAGAGATCGAAGCCCAGACCTCGACCATCGAAACCTGGTGCACCCGCAAGCAACTCTGCGTCAAGGTGGATAACCGATGAAGCGGTCAGCGGGTCAACAGCCCCGAACACCGCCCTCGACTCAGCCGAGCACTCGACCGCCTCGAAGATCCCGCCGACCGGCCGCCGGCGCACACCCCCGACCTCGACCACGCCTCAGCACCCCGCCCGTCAACCTCAACCAAGCCGACCGCATCAAGCACGCGACCGGCCCGGCCCGACCGCGAGCACCGTTAGAGTCAAAGACAGATAACCGAAGGACAAGACCGTGAAACACGCCCGCCGATACGCAGCTATCGCCGCCGCCGGACTACTAACCGCCCTGCTAGCTCTGCACGCCGGAGCACAAGACAACCCGGCCATCGCGAACGGCCGCGTCGGCACGGCGCCGCCCCGGACTCAGCCGCCGGACCTGGACCCGGCCAACTGCTCCAACGGAACCTTTGTCGCCGACCCCGATGCCAACCCCGGCCTGGCTGCCGAATGTCGAGCGCTGGTCAACATCCGAAACCACTGGACCCGCCGCACCGTGCCCACCGACTCGGGCCTCCTGACCTGGGGCGCCGGCGACACCGCCCGCCTCACCGCCTGGGCCGGTATTGGCATCAACGATCAACGAGTGGAAACCCTGAACCTGTTCGGCAACGGGTTGACCGGACCAATACCCCCCGCACTCGCCCAACTCACCAAACTGAACCAACTGAACCTGTACGATAATCAGTTGACCGGACCAATACCCACAGAGCTCACCCAACTCACCAAACTGAACCAACTGAACCTGAGCGACAACCAGTTGACCGGACCAATACCCACAGAACTCGCCCAACTCACCGAACTGGTCTTGCTGGACCTACACAACAATCAGTTGACCGGACCAATACCACCAGAACTCGCCCAACTCACCAACCTGAACCAACTGGCCCTATACAGCAACGAGTTGACCGGACCAATACCTCCCGAACTCACCCAACTCACCAACCTGGAATGGCTGTACCTGAACGGCAACCAGTTGACCGGACCAATACCCACAGAACTCACCCAACTCACCGAACTGGCCTTGCTGGACCTACACAACAATCAGTTGACCGGAACCATACCCCCCGCACTCGCCCAACTCACCAACCTAGAATGGCTGAACCTATACGATAATCAGTTGACCGGACCAATACCACCAGAACTCACCCAACTCACCAACCTGAACCAACTGAACCTGTACGATAATCAGTTGACCGGACCAATACCCACAGAGCTCACCCAACTCACCAACCTGAACCAACTGAACCTGAGCGACAACCAGTTGACCGGACCAATACCCACAGAACTCGCCCAACTCACCGAACTGGCCTTGCTGGACCTACACAACAATCAGTTGACCGGACCAATACCACCAGAACTCGCCCAACTCACCAACCTGAACCAACTGGCCCTATACAGCAACGAGTTGACCGGACCAATACCTCCCGAACTCGCCCAACTCACCAACCTGGAATGGCTGTACCTGAACGGCAACCAGTTGACCGGACCAATACCCGCCGAACTCGCCCAACTCACCGAACTGGCCTTGCTGGACCTACACAACAATCAGTTGACCGGACCAATACCCCCCGCACTCGCCCAACTCACCAACCTGGAATGGCTGAACCTATACGATAATCAGTTGACCGGACCAATACCCACAGAACTCACCCAACTCACCAACCTGAACCAACTGAACCTGTACGATAATCAGTTGACCGGACCAATACCCACAGAGCTCACCCAACTCACCAACCTGAACCAACTGAACCTGAGCGACAACCAGTTGACCGGACCAATACCCACAGAACTCGCCCAACTCACCGAACTGGCCTTGCTGGACCTACACAACAATCAGTTGACCGGACCAATACCCCCCGCACTCGCCCAACTCACCAACCTGAACCAACTGGCCCTATACAGCAACGAGTTGACCGGACCAATACCTCCCGAACTCGGCCAACTCACCAACCTGGAATGGCTGTACCTGAACGGCAACCAGTTGACCGGAACCATACCACCAGAACTCACCCAACTCACCGAACTGACCTCGCTGGACCTACACAACAATCAGTTGACCGGAACCATACCACCAGAACTCACCCAACTCACCAACCTGGAATGGCTGAACCTATACGATAATCAGTTGACCGGACCAATACCCACAGAACTCACCCAACTCACCAACCTGAACCAACTGGCCCTATACAGCAACGAGTTAACCGGACCAATACCTCCCGAACTCGGCCAACTCACCAACCTGGAATGGCTGTACCTGAACGGCAACCAGTTGACCGGACCAATACCTGCCGAACTCGCCCAACTCACCGAACTGGTCTTGCTGGACCTACACAACAATCAGTTGACCGGACCAATACCCCCCGAACTCGCCCAACTCACCAACCTGGAATGGCTGAACCTATACGATAATCAGTTGACCGGAACAATACCCCCCGAACTCACCCAACTCACCAACCTGAACCAACTGAACCTGAACGGCAACCAGTTGACCGGACCAATACCACCAGAACTCACCCAACTCACCAACCTGAACCAACTGAACCTGAGCGACAACCAGTTGACCGGACCAATACCACCAGAACTCGCCCAACTCACCGAACTGACCTTGCTGGACCTACACAACAATCAGTTGACCGGACCAATACCACCAGAACTCGCCCAACTCACCAAACTGAACCAACTGGCCCTATACAGCAACCAGTTGACCGGACCAATACCCCCCGCACTCGCCCAACTCACCAACCTAGAATGGCTGTACCTGAACGGCAACCAGTTGACCGGACCAATACCTGCCGCACTCGCCCAACTCACCGAACTGGCCTTGCTGGACCTACACAACAATCAGTTGACCGGAACCATACCACCCGCACTCGCCCAACTCACCAACCTAGAATGGCTACACCTGTACGATAATCAGTTGACCGGAACCATACCACCAGAACTCACCCAACTCACCAAACTGAACCAACTGAACCTGTACGATAATCAGTTGACCGGAACCATACCACCCGCACTCGCCCAACTCACCAAACTGAACCAACTGAACCTGAGCGACAACCAGTTGACCGGAACCATACCACCCGCACTCGCCCAACTCACCGAACTGGCCTTGCTGGACCTACACAACAATCAGTTGACCGGACCAATACCACCAGAACTCACCCAACTCACCAAACTGAACCAACTGGCCCTATACAGCAACCAGTTGACCGGAACAATACCTCCCGCACTCTCCCAACTCACCAACCTAGAATGGCTGTACCTGAACGGCAACCAGTTGACCGGACCAATACCACCAGAACTCACCCAACTCACCAAACTGAACCAACTGAACCTGAGCGACAACCAGTTGACCGGACCAATACCACCAGAACTCACCCAACTCACCGAACTGACCTTGCTGGACCTACACAACAATCAGTTGACCGGACCAATACCACCAGAACTCACCCAACTCACCAAACTGAACCAACTGGCCCTATACAGCAACCAGTTGACCGGAACAATACCTCCCGCACTCTCCCAACTCACCAACCTAGAATGGCTGTACCTGAACGGCAACCAGTTGACCGGACCAATACCACCAGAACTCACCCAACTCACCAAACTGAACCAACTGAACCTGAGCGACAACCAGTTGACCGGACCAATACCACCAGAACTCACCCAACTCACCGAACTGACCTTGCTGGACCTACACAACAATCAGTTGACCGGACCAATACCACCAGAACTCACCCAACTCACCAAACTGAACCAACTGGCCCTATACAGCAACCAGTTGACCGGAACAATACCTCCCGCACTCTCCCAACTCACCAACCTAGAATGGCTGTACCTGAACGGCAACCAGTTGACCGGACCAATACCACCAGAACTCACCCAACTCACCAAACTGAACCAACTGAACCTGAGCGACAACCAGTTGACCGGAACCATACCACCAGAACTCACCCAACTCACCAAACTGACCTTGCTGGACCTACACAACAATCAGTTGACCGGACCAATACCACCAGAACTCACCCAACTCACCGAACTGACCTTGCTGGACCTACACAACAATCAGTTGACCGGACCAATACCACCAGAACTCACCCAACTCACCAAACTGAACCAACTGGCCCTATACAGCAACCAGTTGACCGGACCAATACCTCCCGAACTCGCCCAACTCACCAACCTAGAATGGCTGTACCTGAACGGCAACCAGTTGGCCGGACCAATACCTGCCGAACTCGCCCAACTCACCGAACTGACCTTGCTGGACCTACACAACAATCAGTTGACCGGAACCATACCACCCGCACTCGCCCAACTCACCAACCTGGAATGGTTGCACCTGTACGATAATCAGTTGACCGGAACAATACCCACAGAACTCGCCCAACTCACCAAACTGAACCAACTGAACCTGTACGATAATCAGTTGACCGGAACCATACCACCCGCACTCACCCAACTCACCAAACTGAACCAACTGAACCTGAGCGACAACCAGTTGACCGGACCAATACCACCAGAACTCACCCAACTCACCGAACTGACCTTGCTGGACCTACACAACAATCAGTTGACCGGAACAATACCCACAGAACTCGCCCAACTCACCAAACTGAACCAACTGGCCCTATACAGCAACCAGTTGACCGGACCAATACCTCCCGAACTCGCCCAACTCACCAACCTAGAATGGCTGTACCTGAACGACAATCGGTTGGCCGGACCAATACCCGCCGAACTCGCCCAACTCACCGAACTGAACCACCTGAATCTGAACGGCAACCAGTTGACCGGAACAATACCCGCCGAACTCGCCCAACTCACCAACCTAGAATGGCTGGACCTGAACGGCAACCAGTTGACCGGACCAATACCCGCCGAACTCGCCCAACTCACCAACCTGGTCTTGCTGGACCTACACAACAATCAGTTGACCGGAACAATACCTCCCGCACTCTCCCAACTCACCAACCTGGGCGGCCTGTACCTGTACGAAAATGAGCTGACCGGAACAATACCCGCCGAACTCGCCCAACTCACCAACCTGGGACGCCTGTACCTGGGCGGCAATCAGTTTACCGGACCGATACCCGCCGGACTCGTACAGCAACTCACCTACCAACTCACCGAACTACTATGCCCCGTTCTGTTTACCGGCAGGTTCTGCGACGACGACACCACCGGTCACGAGTCCAGCATTGAGACCATCGCCGGCTGGGGAATAACCCAGGGGTGCGACCGATGGAACCCCCGTTACTGCCCCCAGGATTCTATCACCCGCCGGCAGATGGCCGCCTTCTTGCACCGTGCAGTAACACACCGAGTGGAAACCGAACCGGCTGCGGCCGCCGCGCCGGTTCTCAACGATGTTGAAGAAAGCTCCAGCCTCCGCTACATTCAATGGGCGGTCGCCGCAGGCGTTATGCAGGCACCGGAGGGACGATTCAACCCCGAGGGGACAGTAACCAGAGCAGACATGGCCGAAATGATGGCCGCCGCGTTCGACCACATCACCCCCCCTCCGGCCGCGTCAGGGATCTTCGAGGATATGACCGGCCAACCCGACGCCGTAATCCAGGCCGCCGAAGCCCTGCGAACCGCCGGAGTAACCGCCGGATGCTCGACCTCACCCCTGCGGTACTGCCCCGACCAGCCCGTAACCCGCGCCCAGATGGCCTCGTTCTTCGCCCGGGCCCTCTCATAAACCCCCGGCCTCGACAAGACGACCGCCCGCACGAGCACGCCAACCCGCCCAACCCGGGGCCGCCCGAACCGGCCCCGGGCAGGTCAATAGATCAATACCCGCGCCAAGCACCTGCCGCGTCACCCTCGAACCGCCCGACCGGGCCCGCGAATCTTGCCGACTGCCGGGCTCCTACGCGAAGGGCAAGAACTACGCATCCAGGATCACAGCTAGGGGGCGGCGGAGGAACGGGACCTGGAGCGGTAGACGGCCCGCATCCACAGGGTGGCCAGCAGGATGCCCACCTGCTGGAAAGGCCCCAGCCGCCGGGAGTGGAAGTGCATCTTCCGGAACCAGATCACGGCGGCGCCTATCAGCGCCGCCTGAACCGCGGCGGCGATCCGGAAGCTGCCGGTCGCCTCGATCCAGGCCCCCGCCGCGGCGATGCCCACCGCCGCCGACGCCTGCCCGGCCACCCCCCCGATCGACAGGGCCCTGACCGCCAGAGGAGGGGTAAGCCCCTTGTGGGCGGTGAGCCATAACTTCGACCAGAACGGGAAATAGAATATCCCGAACCCCAACGCCGCCAGTATCAGAGCCGGGTACGACCACCAGACGGCCAGCACCGTCAGCGAGGCCGCGAACACGACCGATATGACCATCACGATGCCGACGGGCGAGCCGCGGTCCCCCATCAGCCCCACCGGCAGGGCGGCCATGATCGCCATCGCCGACGCCAGCCACCAGGGAACCGCCGCCGCCAACGGACTCGCCCCCAGATCGGTGATGGCTATCTCGGAGAGGTAGGCGGCGAAGACGACGCCCCCTATCCCGACCACCAGGCTGCCCAGGATCACCATCCGCCCCACCGCCGCCGACCAGAGCTGCCGGACGCCGGCCGCGCCGCGCTCCGACGCCGCGGCGGGGGGCGGCGGATCGACCGGGCGGCGGAACACCGCCATAGCAACCGCGATGGTGAGGGCCGCCAGCACCACCGCCCCGATGAACGCCGCCCGCCACTCCCCCGGCTCTGTCAACACCCATACCAGAACGCCGTTTATCCCCTTGCCGACCCCCGCCGCCACGCCGCCCGCCACTACGGTCCTGCCCTGGTATCCGGGGTCGACGCACAAACCGATCATGTGGACCGTCACCGACCAGCAGACCGCCGCGGCGAGGCCCATCGCCGCCACGCACAGGGCCAGCACCCAAGCCGACGCCGCCGCCGAGAGGCCCAGGCTGCCCAACCCGCAGACCGCCACACAGAGAACCAACAGCCCGCGCGTCGGAAGGAAGTCGAACACCTTCACCGTCAGAGCCGTTCCCGCCGCGTAAGCCGCCATGGTGATGGAGAGGGCCAGACCGAGCACCCCGTACCCTGCCCTCATGGACTCCTCTATGCGGGGCAGCAGGGCAAAGACCATCCCGTTGGCGAACGAGTGGGTAACCATCATCACCAACCCGAACACGACCGCGGCGCCCGCCGCGCTGACGTACCGCCCCTCGTACCGCCCCGTAAACGATCTCACCCGTCCGGCCTCTCCGCCCGGACCGCGGCGGAAGCGCCGGACAGGTCGGCGCACCGCCCGCTTTCAGGTGTCATGGCGTCAGATTACCGCGCCGGCTCGGAGCGCCCCGAACGCGCCCGGCGGAGAACCTCGTCGATGGGGGTGATGGAGAAATCGCCCAGCTCCTGAACGTACTCGTAGCCGAACCGCCCCTTGATGCACAGGTGGCCCGAGGTTACCGAGTGATCCATCGGCGAGGTCACCTTGACGATCCGGTTGTCCTGGACATGCAACTCCAGGTTGCATCCCACCCCGCAGTACGAACACACGGTGCGGGATACGGTCTGGCGTTGCGCCTCCCACATTCCGGCGGCCCGCAGCTCGTGCTCGCTGCGGAACATCAGGGCGCCGGTGGGGCACACCCCGATGCAGTTGCCGCAGAAGACGCAGGCCGAGTCGGTCAGCCCGGCGTCGAACTCGGTGGAGATGCGGGCGTCGAACCCGCGTCCGGCCGCCGCGATGGCGAAGGTGTTCTGGGCGTCCTCCCCGCAGGCCTCCACGCACTTGTAGCAGAGGATGCAGCGGGAGTAGTCCCGCACGTACAGCTCGTTGTCCACCTTGACCGGCTGATGCACGGTCTCGGCCGCCAGTCCGTCGCCGACGCGGTGATGCCCGGCCGCCCGGCCGCCCCGGTCCTCGACCGGCCCGGCCCCGGGGCCGTAGCGGCCCGGATCGCAGCCGTAATGGGCCATCCAGCGGACGGTCTCCTCGTCCGCGAGGCTCAGATCGACGGAGGAAGCCAGGAACTCGAAGACCATCCGGCGCGAATGGCGCACCCGTTCGGTGTCGGTGGCCACCGCCATCCCCTCCTCCACCGGCCGGCTGCACGACGGCGCCAGGGTACGGCTGCCCTCCACCTCCACTACGCACACCCGGCAGGCGTTGACCGGGGTGAGGTTTTCGAGGTAGCACAGGGTGGGCTGGTCCTTGCCCACCGCCCGGCAGGCGTCGAGGATCGTGGAACCGGCCGGCGCCGCGACCGCCTCCCCGTCCACGGTGAGCGTTACCTCAGGCATCGGCCGCCTCCAGCAGGCCCAGGTCGATGGCCGAGCGGATGGCGGTGGAGGCGGTGTGCCCCAGGCCGCAGATCGAAGCATCCATCATGACCCTGGCTATGTCGTCGAACAGGTCCTCTTCCAGGGCGCCGCCGCCCAGGCAGCGCTCCAGCAGCTCCTCCTGGCGGACTGTACCCACCCGGCACGGCGTGCACTGTCCGCAGGATTCGTCCCTGAAGAACCGGGCGATGCGGCGGGCGGCGCCGCGGAAGTCGGCGGCGTCGTCGTACACCAGCACCACCCCGGACCCCAGGACGGCCCCGCGGGCCGGAGCGGCCTCGAAGGTCAGGGGCATGTCGAGGTGGCCCTCCCCCACGAACACCCCCGCCGCCCCGCCCAGCAGCACCGCCCCCAGCCGGCCGGTTCCGGTCACCCCGCCCGCCAGCTCGATCATCCCGCCCAGGGTCTCGCCGAACTCCACCTCGTACACCCCCGGCCGGGCAACCGCCCCGGACAGGCAGAACAGCTTGGGGCCTGCGGACTGTTCGGTCCCGATCGCGGCGTAGGCGGCGCCCCCCTCCAACACGATGTCGATCACGTTGACCAGCGTCTCCACGTTGTTGACCACGGTGGGCCGTCCGAACAGGCCGGCCTGGGTGGGGAAGGGGGGCTTGTTGCGCGGCTCGCCCCGCTTGCCCTCGATGGAGTTCATGAGGGCGGTCTCCTCCCCGCAGATGTAGGCGCCGCCCCCCCGCCGGATCTCGATGTCGAACGCCCGGCCGGAACCCGCCGCATCCTTCCCCAGCAGACCCGCTCCCCGCGCCTGGCGTACCGCCTCCTCGAGACGGGACAGCGCCAAGGGGTACTCGGCCCTTATGTAGAGGTATCCGCGCTCCGCCCCGACCGTCAGCCCGGCGATGGTCATCGACTCGATCAGGGCGAAGGGGTCGCCTTCCATGAGCACCCGGTCCTTGAAGGTGCCCGGCTCGGACTCGTCGGCGTTGCAGATCAGGTAACGGGGTTCGGGGTGTCGGACCGCCCCCTCCCATTTGACGCCCATCGGGAAGGCCGCCCCTCCCCGGCCCCGCAGGTTGGAAGCCTTCACCTCGGCCAGCACCGCGTCGGGGCCCATCTCGACCGCCCGCGTCAGCGCCTCGCACCCCCCCGACGCCCGGTAGGCCTCCAGGGAGGAAGGATCCACCGCCCCCACCCGCCGCAGCAGCCGCAGGGACGGATCACCCGCCTGGGGAACGGCAACGGGAGGAAGCGGCGGATCACCGCCGTCCAGCGCCGCCGCCGCCCGCCGGGGCGCGGCGTCGACCAGAACGGCGTCCTCCTCCCCGGCCCGCTGCAAGAACACCGCCGGACCCCGGTCGCATTGGCCCAGGCAGGGGCTCGGGTGGACGCCGGGGCGGCCCGCCAGCTCCGCCAGTATCTCCAGGCCGCCGAGGGTGCGGCAAACCGCGTCGTCGCACACATGGGCTCGGCGGGGGGGTCCTTCCTCCAACGACAGCAACGCGTAGAAGCTCGCCACCCCGTAGGCCTCCGCCGGAGGGGCCCCCAGGCGTTGGCAGATGTAGTTGAGGGCGCCCTTGCTGATCCAGCCGATCTCGTCTTGGACGGCGTGCAGGGCCGGGAGCAGCAGCGGCCGCTTCTCGACCGAGCGACGGTATCCGCCGAAGGCGGCCCGATGGTCGGAAGCCTGCGGGCCGCCGCCCTCCCATAAAGACCGGGGGGGGCCCAACAGGGCGTCCACCGCCGCCCGCTCGGCGGAGGTGGGGGATGCGGACATGAGGCGCAGGTCGATGGGGCCCTCCGCTAAGCGGTCGCGGCGGCCGGCTCGATGCGGACCGCGGTCGCCTTGAACTCGGCGGTGCCCGATTTGGGATCCCACGCGTCGTTGGTCAGAAGGTTCACGTCTGCCTCGTCGGGGAGATGGACCGCCATGAAAGCCAGGCCGGGGCGGAGGGAATCCCGGAAGTAGACGGGAACGTCGATGGATCCCCGCCGCGATGTAACGCTTACCAGGCCGCCTTCGGACAAACCCAGCGCAGCCCCGTCCTGGGGCGCCACCTCGACGGATCCGTTCTCCCGGAGCGGCGAGCTGTAACCCCCCGACTGCACCCCGGTGTTGAATGAGTCGAGCCGCCGTCCGGTAGTGAGCCGGATCGGATAATCGTCGCTGAGCGGGTCGATGGACGGCGTCCACCTGACCGGTATGAGGGGCGCCGACGCACGGACCGGATCCTCCTCCCACAGCCGGGCGTGCAGGAACTGGGTGCCGGGATGGTCCTCGTCGGGGCAGGGCCATTGAATGCCGCCCATCTCCTCGAGCCGCCGGTAGGACATCCCGGCGTGGATCGGCGACAGGCTGCGCAGCTCGTCCCACACCTCCTCGGCGGAGGGAAGCCCCCAGCCGCAGCCCATGCGGTCGGCCAGGAGCGAGATTATGTCCAGATCGTCCTTGCTCTCCCCCGGAGGCTCGACCGCCCGGCGCATCAGCTGGACCCGGCGTTCGGAGCTGGTGGCGGTGCCGTCGGATTCGGCCCATCCGGCCGCGGCCGGGAACACCACATCCGCCAGCTGCGCCGTCTTGGTCATGAAGATGTCCTGGCACACCAGGAAGTCCAGGCCGGCCAGCAGCTCCCTGACGTGTTCGGCGCGCGCCTCCGACTGGGCGGGGTTCTCACCGACCACGTACAAGGCGGTGATCTGCTTGCGTTCCATGGCTTCGAATATCAGGGAGATGTGCTTGCCGCGGTGGGGGTTCAGGGGCGCACCCCACGCCGCCTCGAAGCGGCCCCTGGCCACGGGATCGTCGATGTCGTTGAATCCTGGCAGCTTGTCGGGGAGAGCCCCCATGTCCCCCCCGCCCTGAACGTTGTTCTGGCCGCGAATCGGCACCAAGCCGGATCCGTAACGGCCTACATGGCCGGTGATAAGAGCCAGGTCGATGAGCGCCCTTACATTGTCGGTGCCCGTGTGGTGCTCGGTGATGCCCAGCGTCCAGCAGATCTGGGCGCGGTCGGCCGAGGCGTAGTCGTGCGCCATGCGGCGGATAACCTCGGCGGGGACGCCGGTTACCTCCTCCCCCCGCTCCAGGGTCCAGTGGTCGATCCGCCCGGCGTAGACGTCGAACCCGTAGGTGACCCGGTCGATGAACTCCCGGTTGTGGAGGCCGGCGGCGATGATCTCGCGCGCAACCGTGTTGGCCAGGGCGATGTCGGCGCCCACATCGATCCCGAGCCATACGTCCGCCCACATGGCCGAGGAGGTGCGCCTCGGATCTATCGCATACAAGGACGCGCCGTTGCGCACGCCCTTCATGATGTGGTGGAAGAAGATCGGATGCGTCTCGCGGGCGTTGGATCCCCACAGGAGGATCACATCCGTGTTCTCGATCTCTTCGTAGGAGGAGGTCCCTCCCCCCGCTCCCAGCATGGACGCCAGACCGGCGACCGAAGGAGCGTGTCAGGTGCGGTTGCACGAATCGATGTTGTTGGAACCCATGACCACCCGGGCGAACTTCTGGGCGAGGTAGTTCACCTCGTTGGAGGCCTTGGAACACGAGAGCATCGCGTACGAGTCGACGCGATGGCCGGCCAAGCCGGCCGCGGCCGCCGCCAGCGCCTCGTCCCAGGAAGCCGCCGCCAGCTCGCCGTCCCGTCGGATGTACGGGGTGGTCAAACGGGGGAGCGCCGTCTTAGGCATCAATCAACCTCCCTTCGCGCTCCGGTGCAATAATTTATGCGGCAGGTTAATTATTGCGTTAGGCAATATCTACTCAGCGGCCCCGGGCCCTGCGCCCCGCACCTCAGAACAGCCCCACGATCCGGCCGTCTTCGTCGATGTCCACGTTCATATAGGCAGGCCGGGCGCCGAGGCCGGGCATGGTGCGGACCTCTCCCAGCAGCGGCACGATGAACCCGGCCCCCGCCGACGCCCGCACTTCACGCACCGGAAGCCGGTATCCGGTCGGGCGGCCCTTCAACGCCGGATCGTGGGAGATCGACAGGTGCGTCTTGGCCATGCAAATAGGCAGGCCGCCGTACCCGTCCTGCTCGAACCGGGCGATCTGGCCCTCCGCCTCCTTTGAGTAGTCCACCCCTCCCGCGCCGTAGACAGAGGCCGCCACGGCCTCGATCTTCTCCTTGATCGACCAGTCCAGCGGGTAGAGGAAGCGGAAGTCGTTGGGCTGCTCGCAGGCCTCTACCACCGCCCCGGCCAGCTCCACGGCCCCAGGACCGCCCTCCGCCCAATGGGATGCGGGCGCGGCGGCCGTTGCGCCCGCCTCGAGCGCCGCCGCCATGACCGCGTCGGTCTCCCGGCGCGTATCGGTGGGGAAGGTGTTGACGGCCGCCACCACCGGAATCCCGAACCGGCGGATCATCTCGATATGGGCGGCCAGGTTGTCGAGGCCGGCCGACAGCAGGGGCAGGTTCTCGCTGGTGTAGGCCTCGTCCAGCGGCCGCCCCGGAACCACCCTGGGCCCCCCGCCGTGGGTCTTGAGGGCCCGGACGGTGGCCACCAGCACCACGGCGTCGGGGACCAGGCCGGAGGTGCGGCATTTGATGTGGAAGAACTTCTCGGCGCCCATGTCGGCGCCGAAACCGGACTCGGTAACCACGTAGTCGCCCAGGAGGAGGGCCACCCGGTCGGCCAGGATGGAGGAGTTGCCGTGGGCGATGTTGGCGAACGGCCCGGCGTGCACAAAGGCGGCCTGGCCTTCCAGGGTCTGCATCAGGTTGGGATGGAGGGTGTCCTTCATCAGCACGGTTGCCGCCCCCGCCGCGCCCAGGTCTTCGAGGGTGAGGGGGCGGCCCGATCCGTCGGCGCCGACCACCACGCGGGCGCAGCGGCGGCGCAGGTCGCGCAGAGCCGAGGCGTAGTCCTCCCCGTCGGCCAGGGCCAGGATGGCCATCAGCTCGGAGGCCACCGTGATGTCGTAGCCGGTCTCGCGGGGGCGTCCGTCCAGGCGGCCCCCCAGCCCCACCACCACATTGCGCAGCGCCCGGTCGTTGACGTCCACCACCCGCCGCCACTGGGTGCGGAACATGTCGATGTCCAGGCGTTCCAGCCCCAGGGCCTCGAGCGCTTCATCGCTCATCCGCTGCTCGTGGTACCAACGGGCGTCAAGGGCGGCGGCCGCCAGGTTGTGGGCCACGCCGAGGGCGTGCATGTCGCCGGTGAGGTGCAGGTTGAACTCGTCCATGGGGATGACCTGGCTGTATCCGCCGCCCGCCGCCCCCCCCTTGATGCCGAAGGTGGGCCCCATCGAAGGTTGGCGAATGGCGGCGATTGCCTTGCGTCCGAGCACTCCGAGGCCCTGCACCAGACCGATGGTGGTGGTGGTCTTGCCCTCCCCCAGCGGGGTAGGGGTAACGGCGGTCACGTCGATGTACTTGCCGGGCGGACGGCCGCCGATCCGGCGGAGGATGTCGAGGTGCACCTTGGCCTTGGTCTCGCCGTAGGGAATCAGCTCCTCCGGACGGACGCCGATCGACTCGGCCACCTCGGCGATGGGTCTGGGGACGGCCGCCTGGGCGATCTCCAGATCCGATGGAAAACCGGATTGGGCGCTCATCAGGGACTCCTAGATGTAGGTTCTGCCCGGTCGGACTTTCATACCAACCCGGCCCTGTGCTACCATGATACGGAAAAGTTCCACAGTGCGGAACTTGTAGAAAAGCTCCGATTTTTCGGCAGGCGCGGCGGGCGCATCTCTGCTAGTAGAGTCTTGGGCGGGCTCGGCCCCGTCTAGATGTTTCGGCGCGGCGCCCCTTGGACCCCAGGCGAGCGGGAAGGAAGCGGTTTGGAGGAAAACGGCAACGACCTGATCCGCCTCGAAAGTGTCTACAAGATATTCGGCCCCCAGCCGCACGGACGCGCCTTCGACCTCGTCAAGGCCGGGGTGGGGAAAGATGAAGTGCTCCGCCAGTCGGGCCACGTGGTGGGAATCAGCGACGTGTCCTTCTCGGTCCCTCGGGGCGAAATCTTCGTGGTGATGGGCCTCTCCGGGTCCGGCAAGTCCACCGTCCTGCGCACCGTCAACAAACTGTTCGAGGCCACCGCCGGCCGGGTGTGGGTGGACGGAACCGACGTTCAACAGCTGTTCGGCGCCCCGCTCCAGGCCTTCCGCCGGGAGAAGATGGGCATGGTGTTCCAGCATTTCGCCCTGTTTCCGCACCGCAACGTGATTTACAACGTCGGTTACGGCCTCAAGGTACAGGGCGTGAGCAAGGAGGAACGGGACGAAGCCTCCATGAAGGCTCTCGCCCTGGTAGGCCTCCAGCCCTATGCGCTCAGCCTGCCGCGGGAGCTGTCGGGCGGCATGCAGCAGCGGGTGGGGCTGGCTCGAGCGCTGGCCTCGGACCCGGACATCCTGCTGATGGACGAGGCCTTCTCGGCCCTCGACCCCCTCATCCGCCGCCAGATGCAGGACGAGCTCATGGATATCCAGAGCGAGGTGCACAAAACCATCCTGTTCATCACCCACGACCTGAACGAGGCCCTGCGCATCGGCGACCGGGTTTGCATCATGAAGGACGGGGCGGTGGTGCAGATCGGCACTCCGGAGGAGATCCTCACCGAGCCTGCCACTGCCTACGTGGCCGAGTTCGTCCAGGACGTCGATCAGGGGCGGGTGATCGAATGCCACGAGGTCATGACCCCGCCCGATCCGATCGACCCCGCCTTGGCCCCGGCCGAAGCCCTGACCCTGCTAGGCGACCGGACCGGGGCCTTCGTCTGCGACCCCCAGGGCCGCCCCACCGGACTGCTCACGGCTTCAGCCGCCATGAAGGCCATGGCGGAAGGGGCCAAGAACCTGATTGCCTCGCTCCGCTCCGACTTCGACACGGCGTCACCCGAGACCACCCTCAACAACGTGTACGCGGCGGCGGGGCGGGGGCTTCCCATCGCGGTGGTGGACGGCGAGGGCGTATTGGCGGGCAACCTCGACCCGCAAAACATCATGGAGGAGATGGGCCGGGTGGAGCAGCTGATAGACGGTTTCGAGCGGCAGACCTACCTATGAGGCGGAACCGCCCATGATCCGGCTCGCCCAGACCGCCCCCGCCGAGGAGTCCATCCCCTTCTGGAACAACGCGGTCCTCGACAGCTGGGAGATCCCCTTCGGGGAATGGATCACCATCATGATAAATTGGATCACCCTCAACCTCAAACCGGTGCTCGACGTCATCAAATGGCCCTTCTCGCTGCTGTTCCGCAACTTCGTGGTCGGACCCGAATACCACCCCTGGTGGGAGATCACCGACATGCCCTGGGTGCTGGTGTGCGGCATCGTGCTGGTGGTGGCGGCTGTCACCCGCAACCTGCGGGTAGGTATAGGCCTGTCGCTGATACTGGCCGGATGCGGGCTGCTGGGCAACGAGTTCTGGGAAGAGACCGCCATCACCATCGGCCTGATCGTGGTGTCGGTGGTCATGTGCACCATCATCGGCATCCCTCTGGGAGTGCTGTGCGGCCGCTTCGACGGGGTGTGGAAGGCGGTGCGCCCTGCCCTCGACGCCATGCAAGTAGTGCACGCCTTCGTCTACCTGATCCCGGTCATTTTCTTCTTCGGCCTCGGATCGGAGCCGGCCACCATGGTGATTATGGTGTTCTCGATCCCCCCCTTGATCCGCCTCACCAATCTGGGAATCCGCCAAGTGCCCGCCGATGTGGTGGAGGCCAGCCGCGCCTACGGAGCCTCGGAGTGGCGGGTGCTGTTCGACGTGCAGCTGCCCTTGGCCCGCCCCGCCATCATGACCGGCCTCAACCAAACCCTGTTGCTGTCCATCTCCATGCTGGGGGTCGCGGCCATCATGGGGGCCAGCGGGCTGGGCCTTCTGGTATTCCGGGCGCTCACCAACCTCAACACCCCCCTGTCGTCCGCGTCGGGGCTGGCCCTGTTCATCGTGGCGGTGGTGCTGGACCGCATCTCCCAGACCGAACCCGGACGGATCGGCCTGTTCGCCCGCATCCGCCAGGCCTGGGTGCACCGACGCGACCCCGCCGCGCTCCTCGAGGAGATCGAAGCCGACCGGGCCGAGGCGGCGCAGGCGAAGGAAGAAGAAGAACACAAAGACGGCGTCCTGGCCCCGGTGGAAAAAGCCGAGCGGACCGGGGCGGTAATCGCCTTGGCCGGAGCGGGGCTCGCCCTGGTGTCGCTTTTCCTGCCGTGGGGACGGGAATCGGGCCTGGTATCGGGATACGGCCGGCAGGCGGATCTGAACCTGGCCGGGCAGTCCTTCGGAGGACTGGCCGCCGAAGGAGGAAGCTTCTACGGCGTCGCTGTCCTGGGAATGTGCCTCGTGATCCTGGGCGCCGCCCTCACCACCCTCCTCAGACCGGGCCGGGTCGCCCGCTGGTTCGGGGCCGACGGAGCCTTCCTCGCCTCGGCGGGCTTAGCGGCGGCGGCCGGCGCCTACCTGTGGCTCAAACCCGCCGCCGAGGCGGCGGCCTACGCCGACGGGGCCGGAGCGTGGACGGCGTTGGCCGCCGGGCTGGTATGCCTCGCCGGGGCAGCCGTCTGGATCAAAAACGCCCCGTACAGCCCGGGCCGCCCCTTGGCGAACCGCATCTCGGTTGTGCGCATCATCGCCGCGGCGGCCATCGCGGGGGTCATGCTGGTGGTAGCCGGTGTGTCGTCCTGGTCGGTGGACGGACGGGTGTCGGCCCAGGAGATGCTGGCCGAGATCGATCAACTAGAGGAGGACCTGGGAAACCAGCAGGGCACCGCCGCGCAAGCCGTCACTATCGGGACCACGGCCGCCGCCCGACGGCAGCAGTCGGTCCACACCGACGGTTTCACCGCAACCGGAACCCGGTTCGGCTGGCTGGCGCTGAGCATGGGGATCGCGGGGTTCCTGGCCACCCTGCCGGCGGTGGGGCTGTTCGGCTACGACGAGCGGCGGCGCTGGCGTTGGAACCTTTTGGCCGCAGCTCTCGGGGGGGGAATCATGCTGGTATCGGGTGGATGGATCGCCTCTCTGGTGCGGGTGTCCGACCCCAACTTCTCGAGTGGACCGGGGGCGTTCCTGTGCCTGATGGCCGGGTTCTTCCTGTTCATGTCCTCACGAAGGGTTATAAGAGAGTTCCGGCGGGCGAAGGTTTACGCTGATGATCCCAGATAGGGGCCGCCGAAAAATGGCCCATAGGGTGCCCGGCCGGGTTACCCTGAACAGAGACGGGTTACCCTGGACAGAGAAAAGGGCAAGGGAGCAACAAGGAGGTCGATTCCGATGACGAGAAGAACAAGAACCGCGATCGCGGGGCTGGCCGTGCTGGGGTTGCTGGCGGCGGCCTGCGGCAGCACCGCAGATGACGCCCCGACCACCACTGCTGCGCCGGTCACGATCATAGACACCAGCGCCGCCGAGGAAGCCCGGGCCGAGGCCGAGGCAGCCCGGGCCGAGCTGGAAGCGGCCCGGGAGGCCCTGGCAGACGCCGAAGCGGCCGCCGAAGCGGCCGCCGCCGCCAGCGACGCGGAGGCCCAGGAGGCGCTGGAAGAGATCAGGGCCGCGGCCGAGGCGGCCGTAGCGCAAGCCCTGCAGGACCTGGAGGAAGCCCAGGAAGCCGTTGCGGCGGCCACCGCCCGCCCCGGCGACGGCGTGTCGGTGACGATGGCGCGGGCTAACTGGTCTACCGGTTATATGCAGGCGGCTATCTTTGCGGCTCTGCTGGAAGAGCTCGGCTACGAGGTGAGCGATCCGTCCGATCTGGAACTGGCGCCGTCCAACGCCTATGTAGCGATGGCCAACGGCGAGTTCGACTTCTGGCCCAACGGCTGGTTCCCCAACCACAACAGCTTCGTGGCGGGCGCCATGCCCGACGGGTCCCTGGTCAGCGACCACGTAACCTCCATCGGGTTCGAGATGCGGACCGGCGGTCTGCAAGGCATCTTGACCAACAAGAGCCTGACCGAAGAGCACGGCATCGCCACGCTCGACCAGATCGTCAACGATCCGGCTCTGTTCGCCCTCTACGACGCCGATGACAGCACTCCCGACGACGGGGTGATCCAGCTGTTGGGATGCCCCGAAGGGTGGGGATGCCACGACAACATCAACTCGTGGATCGCCAACGCCGGCTGGGAGAACATCGAGCAGTTGCCGGTGGGTTCCTACGACGCCCTGATCGCCGACGCCATCAGCCGCGACGCCGCCGGCGAGGCCTACCTGGTCTACACCTGGGCGCCCAGCGCCTACGTGGGCGACCTGCGGCCCGGCGACAACGCCGTCTGGCTGTCCACCTCCGAGGAATCGGTTTCACCCACCCAGGTGGGGGGACCGGCCGTTCTCGGGAAAGACCAGTGCTCGGCCACGCCTTGCAACCTGGGTTGGGACGCCGCCGACATCCGGGTGGTCGCCAACAACGACTTCCTGGCCGCCAACCCGGCCGCGGCGCGTCTGCTCGAGCTGTTCACCATCAGCCCGGTAGACGTAGCCCTACAGAACGTGCGGTACAGCCTCGGCGAGGACAGCGAAGCCGACGTACGAGACCACGCCGCCGCCTGGATCGCAAACAACCGGTCTACCGTCGACGAATGGCTGGCAGTCGCCCAGGTGCCGCCGAACCCGACGCCGGGCGCGGGCGTCAGCGTGACGATGGCGCGGGCTAACTGGTCTACCGGTTATATGCAGGCGGCTATCTTTGCGGCTCTGCTGGAAGAGCTCGGCTACGAGGTGAGCGATCCGTCCGATCTGGAACTGGCGCCGTCCAACGCCTATGTAGCGATGGCCAACGGCGAGTTCGACTTCTGGCCCAACGGCTGGTTCCCCAACCACAACAGCTTCGTGGCGGGCGCCATGCCCGACGGGTCCCTGGTCAGCGACCACGTAACCTCCATCGGGTTCGAGATGCGGACCGGCGGTCTGCAAGGCATCTTGACCAACAAGAGCCTGACCGAAGAGCACGGCATCGCCACGCTCGACCAGATCGTCAACGATCCGGCTCTGTTCGCCCTCTACGACGCCGATGACAGCACTCCCGACGACGGGGTGATCCAGCTGTTGGGATGCCCCGAAGGGTGGGGATGCCACGACAACATCAACTCGTGGATCGCCAACGCCGGCTGGGAGAACATCGAGCAGTTGCCGGTGGGTTCCTACGACGCCCTGATCGCCGACGCCATCAGCCGCGACGCCGCCGGCGAGGCCTACCTGGTCTACACCTGGGCGCCCAGCGCCTACGTGGGCGACCTGCGGCCCGGCGACAACGCCGTCTGGCTGTCCACCTCCGAGGAATCGGTTTCACCCACCCAGGTGGGGGGACCGGCCGTTCTCGGGAAAGACCAGTGCTCGGCCACGCCTTGCAACCTGGGTTGGGACGCCGCCGACATCCGGGTGGTCGCCAACAACGACTTCCTGGCCGCCAACCCGGCCGCGGCGCGTCTGCTCGAGCTGTTCACCATCAGCCCGGTAGACGTAGCCCTACAGAACGTGCGGTACAGCCTCGGCGAGGACAGCGAAGCCGACGTACGAGACCACGCCGCCGCCTGGATCGCAAACAACCGCGATCTGGCCAATTCCTGGCTGCTCGCGGCCCGCGTCGCCGGATAAGCGTTTCGTCCGGCCCTTGTGGAGAGGGAAGGGGCACCCGGTACGGGCGCCCCTTCCCCCATCCTTTCACCCGGCCGTTGTCCGGGTAGGGGCTGGCCGCGATCTGAGTTGCTCCCGGCCGCCTGAGGCGCGAAAGACCGCTTGGTCGGCGGCCAGGGTCGAGCCGGAGGAGGCGGCCCGTTGAATGGAGTATCCTCTTCCATGACCCGCGAGGAGAGTCAGATGAAGCGCCGATGAGCTTCCTGCATCAAGCCGGCGTCTTCCTCGCCCAAGGGGCTGAGGGAGACGCCGAGAATCTAGGCTTCCTGGACAACCGTTTCCTCGACCAGTGGCGGATACCGTTCGGCGACTGGATGAAGCAGAGCGCCCGCTGGATCTACAACGAGGCCGGCCCGGTGCTCAATATAATGGAATGGCCCTTTGATTTTCTGATCCGTACAGTCGTCAGGGATATCTTGAGGGATATCCCTTGGATTTGGGTGGTACTGGCGATAGCGCTGATCGCCTGGCTGGTCCGCAACCTCAAGGTGGCCGCCTTCGTCGCGGTGTCCCTGACGGTCTGCGGACTCATGGGGGAGGGCTACTGGACGGCGACGACTGATACACTCGGCTTCATCGGGGTGGCCGTATTGCTGAGTGTGGTGATCGGGATTCCGATCGGCATCGCCTGTGGACGGATAGATGGGATCTGGAAGGTAAGCCGACCCATTCTCGACGCCATGCAGGTAGTCCATTCGTTTGTGTACATGTTGCCGTTCATCTGGTTCTTTGGCATCGGCGAGGTTTCGGCCACGATGGTGACCATGGTGTTCGCCATTCCTCCCCTGATCCGCCTCACCAACCTCGGAATCCGCCAGGTACCGCCCGACGTGGTAGAAGCCGCCCGCGCTTACGGCGCCTCGGAGAGCCGGGTGCTCTTCGACGTTCAGATCCCACTGGCGCGGCCTGCCATAATGACCGGCATCAACCAAACCCTGTTGTTAGCCATCTCGATGCTCGGAATAGCAGGACTGATGGGCGCCGGTGGTTACGGAGCGTTGCTTTTTCGAGCAATCAACAACCAGGATGTCGGCCTAGGTGCGTCCGGGGGGCTTGCCTTCTTCCTGCTGGCGGTGATCCTCGACCGGATATCCCAGCGTGAAGAGGCCGAAAGGCGCAGCCTGCTGAAACGCATCCAGTTGGCATGGAAGCATCGGCGCGACCCCGAGATGCTGATTCCCAGCCAGGATGCCTCAGCAGTTGTAGAACACAAAGAGACCGAAATTACCTATGCACCTATTGTCGACGCCGAGCGCCTTCCTATAGCGTTGACCCTAACAGGGGGCCTGACAGCCATTGTATCTGTCTTTCTCCCCTGGACATCGAACGCGGGCAAGATGAGCGCGTGGAGCAGATGGGCTGACGCCTCCCTCAACGGCGAGCTGGTGGGTCAGGTTTTCAACGGGCTGGCGGCCTCCGGAGGATCCTGGTTCGGTATCACGGTGCTGGCGCTCGGATTGTTCGCGGTGCTGGCAGCAGCCGGCGCATCCCGGCCCGGCCGGGCACCGCGATGGCTGGCCCCTGACGGGGCGGTCATCGCCTCCTTCGCCGCGCTGATCGTGGCCGCCTCGCACTTCTTGGCCAGTCCGATGAGCGATTCCAATGTGACCGGAGCAGTTGATCCCGGTCAAGGCGTCGGGGTGTATACGGCAATAGCGGGAGGGCTGATAGCCGCGGTCGGAGCGGTGCTATGGATAAGGGTTGCGGATCACAAGCCCCTCCACCCTCTGCCGTCCGGGATCAGCTGGGGCAGTTTGATAGGGAACATAGCCGCCGCTCTTGTCCTGCTGATCGGCCTTTTCTCCGTCTGGAGCATCGAAGACCGGGGAGATACCGAAATACCGCCGGATATCCAAGCGGAGATCGAGGAGCTCGAGCGGAGGGCGGATGAATACCCTGATGAAAGAGCGGCGATCGGCGCCAAAGTACTGGACTTGCGGACATCCGCCCGGGAGGAGATCAAAATTGATGGGATCAGCACCCGCGGCGCCCGGCTCGGCCTCTGGGCTTTGGCGGCAGGTCTGGTTGCCGCCCTTGCCGGTCTTCCCGCCGCGGGTGTATTGGGCGGCGGTGAGCAGCGGAGATGGCGGTGGAGCGCCGCCGCCGCCGGTATCGGAGGGGGAATTGCCGGCATCGCCCTCGCGTGGATACTCACCCATGTGCGCTCCGGCCACCCCAGCTTTGTGAGCGGAGTAGGCTCCTTCCTGGCTCTGATCGGCGGGATATCCATCCTGGCCTCTACTATGGCGGTTCTAAGGGAGTACAGGCGCGCCAGGGTTTACAGCGATCCCCTCACCTTGGTTGCCAACCCGGCAGGCGGGCCTGTCGGCGGAACAGATAGAAAGGCCGGATGAGCACCGGCTCAAACGATAATTCAATCTCTAGCTAGGGTCCCTTCACCGGGACCAAACGGAAAGAAGGACATCAACCATGAGACACAGTAAGAGGATCATGTCGGTGTTGGCGGTGTTCGCTCTGCTGGCCGCGGCCTGTGGAGGCAACGGCAGCGACGAGCCATCGACGACACAAGCCGCCGCCCCGTCCACGACGACCACCATGATGGAGGAGACCACGACCACCACCACAATGGAGGAAACGACCACCACCATGATGGAGGAACCAATGCTCCCGGGTGAGGGCGTCAGCGTCACCATGGCCCGCGCCAACTGGTCGACCGGCTACTTCCAGGCCGAGCTGGCGCGTCAGCTCATGCAGATGCTGGGATACGAGGTGAGCGACCCGGCCGACGTCGAGCTGGGACCGTCGCTGGCCTATCTGGCGATGGCGCAGGGTGACGCCGATTTCTGGGTCAACAGCTGGTATCCGGGCCACAACAGCTGGCTCGAGGCCGAAATGCCGGACGGCTCCCAGGTAGGTGACCATGTCAGGGCGGTCGGCAATCTGATGACCGCAGGCGGACTACAGGGGTTGTTGATCACCAAGTCCTTCGCCGAGCAGTACGGGATCAACACACTCGATGATCTGAACAGCAACGCCGACGCCATCGCCGCTTACGACGCCGACGACGCCAACCCCGGCAACGGCATAGCCGATATCTACGGATGCCCGGAGAGCTGGACCTGCGACGACATCCTCGCCAGCCAGATCGCCTTCTCCGGCTGGGAAAACATCCAGCAGGTACTGGCCGGCTACGATGCCATGCTTGCCGAGGCCATCGCCAAGGCAGACGCCGGCGAGCCGATGGTCGCCTACACATGGACGCCGAGCTCGTACATCACCCAACTCCGTCCGGGCGACAACGTGGTCTGGGTGGGGGTCGAGGAAGTCGTCGACGACTCCAACCCCCTCGGCCGCGAAGGCGGAGAAGCATGGGATCAGAGGCCCGGCACCGCCGCGATCGGCGCCGAGTCGTGCCCCGACGCCGCGGAGCGGGGAATCTGCCAGCTCGGCTGGGTCGCCGCCGACATCCTGGCTTCGGCCCGCAATGATTTCCTGGACGAGAATCCGGCCGCTGCCAAACTGCTCGAGATCATGGAGCTGAACGTCGTAGACGTATCCCTCCAGATCGTCGAACAAGACGGCGGAGCGGATATCGGCGGCCTCGTAACCCAATGGATCGCCGACAACCAGGACAAGGTCGACGCGTGGATCACAGAGGCGATGGCCGCCGCCTGATAAACCACCGCCCGAACTGCGTGAAGGGGCGCCGCCGGGCGCCCCTTCACTTATTCAACCGGTCCTCTCGACGCGCCTGCGAGTTCTAACCGATCAAACCTGGGGGCTCATTAAATAGAGTGCCGTCTGTTATATTGGATACCAAGTCAACAAGCCGAGGGGAACCAACATGAAACTAAGCCAGAGGCTTATCGCGGCGATGGTGTTTGCTCTGCTGGTTGCGGCCTGCAGCGACGGCAACAGCGCCGATACATCAACCACCACATCGCGCATCACCACCACTACCGCCTCCCCATCAACAACGACAACCGCCCTGATGGAGACCTCCACCACCATGACGGAAGAAACGCTCCCGGGTGAAGGCGTCAGCGTCACCATGGCCCGCGCCAATTGGGCGACCGGCTACTTCCAGGCCGAGCTGGTGCACCGGCTCATGCAGATGCTGGGGTACGAGGTGAGCGACCCGGCCGACGCCGAGCTGGGACCGTCGCTGGCCTACCTGGCTATGGCCCAGGGTGATGTCGATTTCTGGGCAAACAGCTGGTATCCCCTCCATAACAGCTGGCTAAAACATGAAACGGCTGACGGCTCCTTGGTCGGAGAGCACGTCGGTCGGGTCGGCGGCTTGTTGGCCAAAAGCGCTTTGCAGGGATACCTGATCACCAAGCCGTTCGCCGAGGAGTTCGGAATCAACACTCTTGACGACCTGAACAACAACCCCGAGGCTCTCGCCGCATACGATGCAGACGACGCCAACCCCGGCAACGGCATAGCGGATATATACGGATGTCCGGAGAGCTGGACCTGCGACGACGTGATCGAGAGCCAGATCGCCTTCTCCGGCTGGGAAAACATCCAGCAGATACTGGCCGGATACGATGCCATGATGGCCGAAGCCATCGCCAAGGCAAGCGCCAGCGAGCCGATGGTCGCCTACACATGGGCGCCGAGCTCGTACATCACCCAGCTCCGTCCGGGCGACAACGTGGTCTGGGTGGGGGTCGAGGAAGTCATCGACAATTCCAACCCCCTCGGCCGAGAGGGAGGCGAGGAATGGGACCAGAGGCCCGGCACCGCTGAAATCGGCCCCGAAGAATGCCCCGCCGCCGCCGAGCAGGGAACCTGCCGGCTCGGTTGGGTGGTGGCCGACATCCTGGTATCAGCCCGCCATGACTTCCTGGCCGAGAACCCGGCCGCCGCCAAGTTGTTCGAAGTCATGAAACTGAACATCGTGGATGTATCACTGCAAATCGTCGAACAGGAGAACGGGGCGGACCTCGGCGAACTGGTAACTGAGTGGATCGCCAGAAATCAGGACCAGGTAGACGCATGGATCGCGGAGGCTATCGCCGCCGCCTGACCGCCCTCCTATAGAAACAAACCCGAACAGGAGCCGCCTATCTCAGGAAGACGACGGTAATCGCCCTTGCTGTATCCTACCCGGGATGCCTACCGAGTCTCCGTGTAGCTTCGCCGGTCTATGGATCGGGTGTACATCCACGTCCAGCGATAACTAATGGGGTTCCCCACCCGCCCTTGTTGTTGAAGAAGGCAATTGGTTTCATGGGACTGCTCTGACTGTAACCGCAACATGGGCAGGCCCCAGATCAAAATCAGATGAAGGGTTGCCGTTCTCCTTCAACTGTTCTCTTGCCAAAGAGATTCCCAAACCGGACTGCTTAGCATATCCCAGATTATGCATGATCTCTGCCAGCAACGGATTGCGGTAATCGGTGGGGCCTGTTCCGAAATTATCGCGTGTTACCTGCCCGTAGAGTCCACCCGGACTGGAGATCTCGATACGGCTGGAATACCAGTATATGCGCACCGGAGCATTGGTACCTTCGTAGTTGCGGTGCATAACGGCGTTGAATGCCAGCTGTTGGAGAGCGGTAACAGGATAGTCGGGCAATCTTATCTCTCTCGCCCCAAACCGCACATCAACGCCTGTCCTGATATTGAGCTTCAACAACTCATCCAATCGACGCAGGACATCCTCCAGCCGACCCGTCAGCCGGTGTTGACTCAGGATAGGGTCGGTTATGGAATCGCCGTCAATGCGCACGAATTGCACATAAGCCCCCGGTATCCATCCCAAAGGATCACAACCGAACCCGAGGAGAGCCCCCCATGTAGGAATCTTGTCTGCCAGCAAACGCAAAGAGCGTAGCTGTTGCATCAAGGACGCCTGTTCTCATCCAGGACATCTTGAGCTACGGCGCGCGGCAAATACTGCGCTTCGATATATCCGATATCCAGATCATCAATAGTCGCGCCGGAACAAGTGCGCAGGTCGAATGGCAGGTAACCGGACGAAGGCTTCCGTTCAACGCGGTCGGATTCGAGGTCCGACTGCATGGCTTCGAGTTCGAGATCAGAAATATCGGAGGCCACGATCGATTCCTTCCGGCTCCGGAGGAGGCCCCGGTGTTTCCATATTATTACAGCTTCCCCGCTGGCGCCGCGTGGGTACCAGGAGCGAGAAAGCCGCCCTGTCCTCATCCGGAACCACACCGCGCTCCGCCTGAGATCCAGGGGAAGGGCGGAGACACACACCGGGGCCGGCGGCGGGGTAGCTTTGCCCGCATGACATCCTCGGACAGCAGGGCCATGGACGCGTCCGGCGCCGACCCGCTGGAAGTGGTGGACGCCGGCCTGCGGGCGGACATCCGCCGGCTCGGACGGCAGCTGGGCGAAACCCTGGTCCGCCAGCACGGGCGGGAGCTGATCGAATCGGTGGAACAGGTTCGGATACTCTCCCGGCGGCTGCGGCTGGCGCAGGCCGGGGTGTCCCGCGAGCTGGCCGAGCTGCTCCAAGGCGTCGACGTAGAACAGGCCATCCGGCTGGTGCGGGCCTTCACCGTCTACTTCCACCTTGCCAATGTGGCCGAGCAGGTCCACCGGGTGGAGGACCGCCGACTTGAAGACCCGACCTCGGAGAAGGGTTTTGCCGAGACCCTCGCCTCGCTGGTGGAAGCCGGAATCTCCGCCGAGGACGTCGTCTCCCTGGTCGACCGGGCGGTGCTGAAACCGGTCTTCACCGCCCACCCCACCGAGGCCACCCGCCGTTCGGTGCTCGAAAAGCTGGCCGAGATCGCCCAGGCAACCGCCGACCGGAGCGACCCCCGCACCTCCCCGGCCGACCGGGCGCGCATCGACCGGCGGGTGGACGAGCTGATCGAGGCCGTCTGGCAGACCGATGAGATCCGCATCGAACGCCCCACCCCCATCGACGAGGCCCGCTTCGTGCGGCACTACCTGGACCAGACCCTCCGCGAAGCCCTGCCCGGCCTGCTGGACGACATCGCCGCCGCGGTGCGAAACATCGGCGGGGAGACAGACCCCGGCCACGGACCGATCCGGTTCGGCTCCTGGGTGGGCGGCGACCGGGACGGCAACCCCAACGTAACCCTGGAGATGACCAGGACCGTCCTGGCCCAGCAACGGCGGGCGGCCCTCGACATCCTGGCGGCCGAGGTAGAGAGTCTGGCCGCCGAGATGAGCATGAGCACGGAGGTGGCGGGGGCGTCGGAAGAGCTGGCCGCCTACGTCGACCGATACCGGGAGGCCTACCGGGAAAGCCTGGCCTCCGCCCACCAGAACGAGCTGTACCGCCGGGGTCTTACCATCATCCATCGGCGCCTTGCCGACGCCAGGGACGGCGGCCCGCACCCCTACTCCTCCCCTCGGGAACTGGCGGACGACCTGGCCCTCTTCGACGCCTCGCTGCGCGCCAACCGCGGCCTGCTCCTGGCCCGGGGCCGCCTGGCCCGCCTCCGGGGTCTGGCCGCCGCCGTCGGCTTCCATCTGGCCGCCCTCGACATCCGCCAGCACACCGACCACCATCACCGGGCGGCGGCTGTCCTCACCGAGCGGCTCGGCCTCGACTACGCCTCCCTCGACCGCCGCGGGCGCACCCGTTTCCTGATCGAGGATCTGTCCGGCGTCCGGCCGATCGCCCCCCCGGGCGGCGGCTCCGGCGACGAGAACATCGCCCTTTTCGAGCTGCTGGCAGAGCTGCTCGACGAGCACGGGGACCAGGCGGTCGACTCCTACATCATCTCCATGGCCCAAGGGGTCGATGACATCCTGGCGCCGGTCATGCTGGCGCGCGAGGCGGGGCTGGTCGACCCCTCCCGCGGGGTTGCCCGGCTGGGGTTCGTCCCCCTGTTCGAGACCATCGACGACCTGCGGAGGATCGGGCCCGTCCTCGAAGAGCTGTTCGCCGCGCCCCCCTACCGCCGGCTGCTGGAGCTGCGCGGCGGAGCCCAGGAGGTGATGGTGGGGTACTCGGACTCCAACAAGGACGGCGGAATCACCACCTCGCAATGGGAGATACACAAGGCCCTGCTGACCATCCGCGACACCGCCCGCCGCACCGGTATCCGCATCGAGGTGTTCCACGGACGGGGCGGAACGATCGGACGGGGCGGGGGCCCCACCCACGCCGCCATCCTGGGCCAGCCCTACGGCGCCTTGGACGGGGTGATAAAGCTCACCGAGCAGGGGGAGGTCATCGCCGAGAAGTACGGCATGGCCGGCCTGGCCGCCCAGCACCTGGAGCTGGCCCTGTCGGCGCTGGTGGAGGCGTCGCTGGCCCGCCGCACCCCCGACCACGCCGCCGAGGACGTCCGGCGGTGGCACCGGGTGATGGATCTGGTGTCCGAAGCTTCCTTCGAGGCCTACCGGCGCTTCGCCGAGGCGCCCGACATGGCCGAGTACTTCATGGCCTCCACGCCGGTCGAGGAGCTGAGCCTGCTCAACATCGGCTCCCGCCCCGCCCGGCGCAGCCCGCAGGGATCCGGTCTGGCCAACCTGAGGGCCATCCCCTGGGTGTTCGGCTGGACCCAGTCCCGCCAGATCGTCCCCGGCTGGTACGGGGTGGGCGCCGGTCTCGAGGCGGCGTTCGAGGCCGGTCTGGAGGCGGATCTGGCCGAGATGCACCGGGAGTGGTCGTTTTTCCGCACCTTTGTATCCAACGTCGAGATGACCCTGGCCAAGACCGACCTGTCGATCGCCCGCCACTACGTCAACAACCTGGTGCCCGCCCGGTACCAAGGCGTATTCGAGATGATCGCCGAGGAGCACGACCGAACCATCGGGGCGCTGCGGCGGGTAACCAAGAGCGGCCTGCTGGCGGACCGCCCCCTCCTGCGGCGCAGCCTGGCGGTGCGCGACCCCTACTTGGACCCCCTGAACGTGCTGCAGGTGGAGCTGCTGAAGCGCTCCAGGACCGGAGACCCGGAACGGTACCGGCGCGGTTTGCTCCTGACCATCTACGGCATAGCGGCCGGAATGAGAAACACCGGCTGACCTCTCCCAACACCTCTATCCATCGGCCCTCGCCCGACCGATCCAGCCCCGCAACCGGCGATACGGACGGTATAAATCACGGAATGACAAAAAAATCCGCCGGATCCGCCCGCAAGGGTATTGACTATGTCTCACCGATATCGGATAATGATAGAGCCGCAAGCACCTCCGGTCCGCAGGCGCCGCAGACCGAGACAGGGATCATCCTCCGAACGCGGCCCTGCCGGGTACTGACCGAACGCGTCCGGAACTCACGGTGGTGGCGGCGGGGGCCGGGCCCGCGAAGCGGGGCGCGGGGGCGGTGTTTTTCGCGTTCTTGCCTGGGTCCGGAGGCGGAAAGGGGCTTGACCGGTGGGTTCGCTTGACCAGGGGGTTCGGAGGCTGCACGGACAGGAAAGCCCTCGCCGTTCCTTCGGCGGGCGCAGCGCCCCGCCGACCTGTGCTCATCGGGCGTAACCATCCAACAGCCGCCTGCGCCGGGGATGCCTTCCCGGCGCCCTGTCCGCGCACGGTATAAGACGGCCCGGACATCTGACGGGGAAGGAGACGCCGGACAGAAGGTCGGCTAGCGTGGCCGACCATGCGGGTCGTGTCCCACCGAGAGGCCTTGAGCCTGTTCGAGTACGGGCCCCTCATCGATTTCTTCGACGACTGCCACCGCGCCGATCCGGCTCTGGTAAAGGACATGTACCTGGCCGACCAGGCCGGGAACGGCCTGCTGGCCCGGGTCGGGCTGGCGCCCAGGACGGGTCTGGGAATCAAGCTGGCCACCATCTTCCCCCGCAACACCGATCTGCCCTCCGTCCAGACCGTCTACGTCGTCTTCGATCCGCTTACCGGCGAGGAACGGGCGGTCATCGTCGGCAACGCCATAACCTGGTTCAAAACCGCCTGCGACTCGGCCCTGGGATCGCGGCGGCTGGCGCGGGCCGGAGCCTCCAGTCTGCTGATGGTCGGCGCAGGCGCCATGGCGCCGCATCTGATCCGCGCCCACCTGGCCGCCTGCCCGTCCATCGAACGGGTCATGATCTGGAACCGCACTTTCGCGCGGGCGCAAGCCCTGGCCGCCCGACTGACCGAGCCGCCCGCGGAAGCGGCCGCCGACCTGAGAGGGGCGGTCGAATCGGCGGACATCGTGTCCTGCGCCACGATGACGGTCGAACCCTTGATCAGAGGGGCGTGGCTGCGCCCCGGCGCCCATCTCGATCTGGTCGGGGCCTACCTGCCGCATATGCGGGAAGCCGACGACGAGGCCGCGGCGCGGTCCCGGATATTCGTCGATTCGAGGCCGTCGGCCTTCGAGACCGGAGAGATCAAAATCCCGATGGAAACCGGGGTCATCAGCGAAACGGAAGTGCTCGGCGACCATTACCAGCTGGCGTCAGGCGCCGCAGCAGGCCGGACGAGCGACGACGACATCACCCTGTTCAAGAACGGCGGCGGCGGACACCTGGACCTGATGGCCGCCCAATACCTGCTGACCAGGCTGCCCGATCTATCATCGTAAGGACGGCGCGAAGGGCCTGGCAGGGGAGATCATGACATACGAGGCCATCGCCATCCATCCACGATCCGCCATGGCGGGCGATCAGCATTACCGAAGGGCTCCCCGGTCGAGCGCCGCCGACGCTCGCCATAGCCGCCCGCAACGAAGGCTTGCCCTGCGGGAAGCGGCCAAACTGCTCAGCATCTCCCACCAACGGGTAAGAGCGTGCGCGGATAGGGAGCCGGGAGTGTCCCGGCGCAAGCAACTGTTGGATGGTCTGCCCGATGAGCACGGGGCGGCGGGGCGCTGCGCCCGCCAACGGAACGGTGAAGGCACCCCTATCCGTGCATCCTCCGAACCGCCTGGTCAAGCCCCTATTCTGCCCCCGGACCCCCGGCAAGAACGCGAAAAACCCCGCCCCCTCGCCCCGCTTCGCGGGCCCGGCCCCCGCCGCCGCCGTGCGTGTTTTACTGGAGGGTGGTAGGCCCTGGTAGGGATGGCTCAACGCCTCCTGCCCCGGATTTGCTCCAGCATGCTGGAGCAAATCCGGTGGCTTTCTCGGTGACTGCCTCCCTACCGGGGTTCCCTTGTGGATGTCGCTTAATAGGAGCATGATTGCCCACACGTGTACGGGTTTTCCCTACGCATGGATGCGCACCACCGGGTCCTACCACCGTAACCGGCAACACGAAAGGATAACCCATGGCCACCACAGCCGGAGCGCCGGCGGCCGTAGCCGGGATAGATTCCCACAAAGACACCCTGGCGGCCTGCGTGATCGACCAGACGGGACGGCCCGTTGAGCACCGGACCTTCGGCAACACCCCCCCAGGCCACCACAAAGCCATCGGATGGCTCCGACGCCACAACGTCGCCCGGGTCGGGATCGAAGGATCCGGCGGCTACGGACGGCCCCTGGCGCTGCGGCTCGCCGCCGAAGGCGTCAACGCGGTCGAGGTTCCCCCACAGATGACCGCCCAAGCCCGCCGGGGGCAGCGCACCCGCCAAAAAACCGATCAGCTCGACGCGCTGGCCATCGCCCGCGTCGCCGCCCGCGAGGACGACCTCCCGGCGCCTCGCTGCGATGAAACAACCGACGACCTGCGGTCTCTGGTGTTCTACCGCCGGGAGTTGGTCGAAGCCCGTACCACTGAGATCAACCGCCTCCACGCCGATCTGATCCAGATCCGGCCCGGATACCACAAACTGTGCTCATCCGGTCTGGCCACGCCCCAAGCCCTCAACCGGGTAAGCCGGCTGATCGCCAAATGCCCGACCGCCAGAGCCCAGGTAGCTAAATCCCGGATCAAGAACATACGGCAGCTGCTGCGCCAGGTCCAGGACCTCGACGCCCAGATCGCCTGCCTCATGGACGCGATCGACACTTCCCTGACCGATATCCACGGCATCGGGACCCTCACCGCCGCGGAGATCATCGCCGAGGCGGGCGAACCCGGCCGGTACCCCACCAAGGCCAAATTCGCCATGGCCAACGGAACCGCACCCATCGAGGCGTCCTCAGGACGGGTGGTGCGGCATCGGCTCAACCGAGGCGGGAACCGCCGCCTCAACCGGGCGCTCTACTACGCGGCGCTGTCGCAGATCGCCCGGCCCGGCACCGAGGGACGATGCTTCTACGAACGGCTCCTCAAACAAGGCAAAACCAAACGAGAAGCCCTCCGCATCCTGAAACGGCGCATCTCCGACCGGGTCTGGACCCACCTCCAAACCACCAACATTTGACATAGGAGCTCACCTGAGATCCGGACGCGTTCGGTCAGTACCCGGCAGGGTCGCGTTCGGAAGATGATCCCTGTCACGGTCTGCGGCGCCAGCCGACCGGAGGTGCTTGCGGCTTCTTCATTATCCGGCATCGGTGCGACATAGTCAATACCCTTGTGGGGGATCCGGCGGGATTTTTTTGTCATTCCGTGATTTGCCGAGGGCGCGGCAGGTGAGGTCTGCGGCCCGGCCATGTCCGGTTTGCCTGCACCCCCTGCAGGTTGGTTGTAGTATGGTGTTATGACATCGCCATGACAGGTTTAGGCTATGCCTCCGTCATGGCATGATTACGCCGGAAGGCGCATCGTCTTCCGTATTTAGCTCCCGGGACCCCATCTAACGGGGTCCCGCCTTTCAACAAAGGGGCCGCCGTCTTGGTGTATTCTGGAGTCGTCCTACGCCCCAGGGGGGAGGAGCGGAAGGCTCCGGGAAGGATCTCGTAAGGCGTATGCGAGAAGAAGCGCAGGTTGCGATCGTCGGGGGGGGCGCCATGGGCGTGGGGCTCCTGTATTTCCTGGCGCATGAAGGGTGGACCGACACCATCCTCATCGAGAAGGACGAGCTGACCTCCGGTTCCACCTGGCACGCCGCCGGCCTGATCCCCCACTTCATCGGCGACCTCAACACGGCCAAGGTCCATCGCGACACCGCCGACCTGTACAAGGTGATCGAGCAGGAAACCGGCATGCATTCGGGCTGGCACGGATGCGGGGCGGTCCGCCTGGCCCGCAACCGGAACGAAGTCGACTGGTTCTACTACGTAAAGGGCATGCTCCGCTCGATCGGGGTGGAATGCCATCTGCTCGGCCCGGCGGAGATCACCGGGGTGGCACCCCTCCTAGAGGTGGAACCGGACGTCGAGCTGGGTTTCTGGACGCCGGGCGACGGCTGGACCGACCCCTCCGCCGCCACCAACGCCATGGCGGTCGGGGCCCGCCGGCTCGGGGCGGAGATCAGCCGCCGCAACCGGGTGACCGATATGAATCAGCTCCCGGACGGGCGCTGGGAGGTAATCACCGAGAAGGGCCGCATCACGGCCGAGCACGCAGTGAACGCGGCCGGGTCGTACGCGCCCCAGCTGGGCGCCATGGTGGGCTTGGAGGTACCCATCGAGTCGGTCATCCACCAGTACCTGGTAACCGAGCGCATCGAAGAGGTGGCGGCGCTGGAAACCGAGCACCCCGTGGTGCGCGATCCGCGGGCCTCCTGCTACTACCGCCAGGAACACGACGGCCTCGTCATCGGACCCTACGAGCGGGCGGACGCCAAGGAATACGGCGTGGGGGGCATCGACTGGGATCTCACCTTCCACCTCACCCCGGTGGAGCTGGACCGGCTTCTGCCCTGGCTGGACCTGGCCGCCCAGCGGCTCCCCTGCTTCACCGGGGCGGGCATCAAGCAGGTCGTCTCGGGGCCGATCACCCACACCCCCGACGCCGGTTACCTGATGGGGCCGGCGCCCGGGCTGCGCAACTACTGGTACTGCGCCGGGGCCTCGATCGGGATCACCCAGGGGCCCGGCGCGGGCAAGTACCTGGCGCAGTGGATGGTGCACGGCCAGACCGAGATCAACGTGGCCGCGATGGACCCCCGCCGCTTCGGCCCCTATGCGCCCGGCCGCTACACCCACGAGCGGTCGATCGACGAGTTCCACGAGATGTACCAGGTGCGGATGCCCAACGAGTACCGGGACGCGGGGCGGCCCATGAAGAAAACCCCGCTCTACGGCGTACTAGACGCCAAGGGCGCCCGCTGGCAGGAGGTGTGGGGCTGGGAGCGGGCCATGTATTTCTCCCCCGACCCCGAGGTCTACTCGTTCCGGCGCTCCTCGGCCCACGACGAGGTGGGGGCCGAGGTGAGGGCCGTCCGGGAACGGGCGGGGGTGGCCGACCTGACCGCCTTCTCCAAGTACGAGGTGACCGGCGCCGACGCGGGCGCTTTGCTCGACCGGTTGGCGGCCAACCGGCTCCCCGCCCGGGACGGGGGGATGCGGCTGGTGCATATGCTCACCGACCTCGGCGGCATCGAGGCCGAGATGACGATCACCCGCCTCGGCCCCGACCGCTTCTACCTGAACTCGGCCATCACCGGCCAACAGCACGATTACGACTGGCTGGCCTTCCACATCCGGGAAGGGGAGGACGCGGCGGTGGCCGACGTAACCGACCGCACCGGCATCCTGGCGGTAACCGGGCCCCGCTCCCGGGAAATCCTGGCCGGGCTGACGGGTGCCGACCTCACCAACGAGGGTTTCCCGTGGCTGACCGGACGGGAGATCAAGGCGGCGGGCGTCCCCTGCCTCGCCCTGCGGGTCTCCTACGTCGGGGAGCTGGGCTGGGAGCTGCACATGCCCCTGGAGCGGCTGGCGGAAGTGTACGAGGCGGTCCAGGAGGCGGGCGCCCCGCACGGGATCGTCGACTTCGGAAGCCGGGCCATGAACGTCATGCGGATCGAGAAGGCCTACAAGGCGTTCGGTTCGGAGCTCACCACCGAGATAACCCCGGTAGAAGCCCGCCTGGGCCGTTTCGTCGACTACGGGAAGGACTTCCAGGGCAGGGCGGCGGCCCTGGCCCGGCGCGACCAGGCCGAACCGCTCGCCATGGTCCTGGTCTATGCGGAGCTCGACGAGGGCGACGCCGACTGCCTGGGCAACGAACCCGCCTACGACGGAGACCGGATAATGGGCATCACCACCAGCGGGACCTGGGCGCACTCGGTGGGCCGCAGCATCCTGTTCGCCTACGTCGATCCGGCCCTGGAAGCGCCCGGCAGCACCTTCGAGGTGGAGGTGATGAACCGCCGCCGGACGGCCACCGTGCTGGCCGAAGCGGTCTGGGATCCGCGCAACGAGCGGCTGCGGGCCTGATATGGCTGACGCGACCCGCCGGAGACGCGCCGGAGGGCGGGCCGCCAGGGTGGCGGCCCGGGCGGCGGGCCCCGCGCCCGGCGAGCGCGCCGTCCGCCCGGGTCTGGAGGGCGGCGCCTTCGCCCCCCTCACCGAGTCCGACATGCAGCGGGTGTACGACACCGCCCTGGAGCTGATCGACGAGGTGGGGATGGGCGACCCGATCCCCGAGTTCGTCAAGGCGGTAACCGGGGCCGGGGGGCGCATGGACGACGGCGGGCGGCTTCATTATCCCCGGGCGGTGGTGGAGCGGGTGATCGAGAGCACCGCCGCCAAGTCGTGGGTGTGGCACGGCCTGGACGAGGACAAGAGCCTCGAGCTGTCCGACCGCAGGGTCCACTACAGCACGGCGGGGGCGGCGGTGCTGATGCTGGACTGCGGCAGCCGGGAGTTCCGCCCCTCCACCACCGCCGACCTCTACGACGCGGCCCGCCTGGTCGACACGCTGGAGCACATCCACATCTTCATGCGCACCGTGGTTACCAGGGACGTGGAATCCTCCCGCGAGGTTGACATCAACACGGCCTATGCGGTGATGATGGGCACCGACAAACCCCAGGGGACCTCCTTCTTCCGGCCCGAACACGTCCACGAGGTGGTGGATATGTACGACCATGTGCTGGGCGGGAAGGGCGAGTTCCGGCGGCGGCCCTTCGCCTGCGCCAACAACACCTTCGTGGTGCCGCCCCTCCGCTTCGCCTACGAATCCGCCGAGTGCATGGCGGCCCAGATCCACACGGGGATGCCCATCAACCTGCTGTCGGCGGGGCAGGCCGGGGCCACCTCGCCCGCCGCCTTGGGGGGGTCGCTGGTCCAAGCCCTGGCCGAATGCCTGGCCGGCCTCACCAGCGTCAACCTGATCAGCCCCGGGCATCCGTGCGTGATGGGGTTGTGGCCGTTCGTGTCGGACCTGCGCACCGGGGCCATGAGCGGCGGGTCGGGCGAGGCGGCGGTGCTCAACGCCGCCGCCGCCCAGGTGGTCAACTGGCTGGGCCTTCCCTCCGGGGTGGCGGCGGGAATGGCCGACTCGAAACTGCCCGACAACCAAGCCGGCTACGAGAAGGGCATAACCACCGTCCTGGCCGGCCTGGCGGGCGCCAACGTGGTGTACGAGTCGGCGGGGATGCTGGCCTCCCTGCTGGCCTGCTCGCTCGAAGCCCTGGCGATCGACAACGACATGCTGGGCGCCGCGGTACGCACCATCCGGGGCGTGGACATCGACGAAGGCTCCCTCTCGGCTCAGGTGATCCGCGACACCATCGCCGGACCGGGCCACTTCCTGGGCAGCGAGCAGACCCTCCGGCTCATGCAGAGCGAATACCTGTACCCGGTGATCGGCGACCGCAACAGCCCCGACGACTGGAAAGACCTGGGCGCATCCAACGCCGCCGAACGGGCCCGCAAACACGTCACCGAGGTCATGCGCAACCACTTCCCGTCCCACATCACCCGAGAACAGGACGAATGGATCCGCAGCCGCTACCCCATCGCCCTGCCCGTGGAAGAAGTAACCGGCCGAGGCACCCGCTGGTAGAAGTCGGGTCGGGCCAACGCTGTCGGCAGGTTCATCGTGACCGACTACGCCTCCCAGAGAGCCGATAAAGGCAGCGCCGAGATTCGGTCGCCGAGGGGCAGTGACAGGGAACCGGTGTAGAAAACCGCCCCCGCCGTAAATCGGTCGCCGAGCCTGTCCCTCAACCAGGCGATATGGGCGGCGTGACCGGGCCGGACGGTGGCGGAGGCCTTCACCTCGACGGCGGCGACCCGTCCGTCGGGCGCTTCGCAAACGAGGTCGATCTCCCTGCCGTTGCGGTCCCGGTAATGGAAGAAGTCCACCCCGAGGTCCGACCAGCCCGCCTGACGGCGCAGCTCGTTGACGGCAAAGGTCTCGAACATCTGGCCGCGGGCCCGGTCGGTGGGTCTGGCCAGCGCCACCGGGTCTTTTCCGAGGAGGGAAGCGGCGAGCCCGGTGTCTGATGTGTAGACCTTGGGACGGCGCTTCACACGGGCGCCCAGATTGGCGGACCAGGCGGGCAGCAGCGCAACGAGGCGGATCATCTCCAGGTAGGCGAGGTAGTCGGAAGTAGTGTTGATGCTGCCCAAGCCGATATCGTTGTGGACCGCACTCACCACCAGTTCATTGGCGGTGCGGGCGGCCAGCGACCGGAGAAGCCGGGGCATCTCCCGGGTTCGGCGCGCCCCCGTGATCTCGGCCACGTCGCGGGAAACGCTCGTGTTCACATAGGCGTCGAACCATCGGCGGCGGTTGCGGTCATCCATTTCCAGAGGCTCGGGGTACCCGCCCGTACAGACGCGGCGGGCGTATTCCGAGGCGGGCAATGCGGAAGCCGAAACAGACCGCAGGGAATCGGGCTCCCGGAACAACCGACCCAGCAACCCCTCCTCACGGCCCTCGACCTCGCCCTGTGAGAAAGGGTGCAGCTCGAATATCGCCACCCGGCCGGCCAGGGACTCGCTGATAACGGGAACGGTCAGAAAGTCGGCCGATCCGGTCAGCAGGAATCCCCCCGGCTTCGGATCCCTGTCCACGGCCATCTTGATCGCTCGCACCAAGGAGTCGCCCGCCCGCTGCACCTCGTCTATCACCACGGGCCTGGGAATCTCGGCCAGGAGCCCGATCGGATCGTCGCGGGCTGCCTGTAACAGCCCGTCGTCGTCGAGCCCGAGGAAGGTCCCGGACGAGCCTATCCGCCGAGCCAGGGTGGTCTTGCCCGTCTGGCGGGCGCCCTGGATCATCACCACCCGGAATGAACCCAGCGCATCGCGGATCACCCGCTCCAGATGACGATCCCGCATCAAAGCTACCCCTCCCGACACTCTATCGCGCGCTTTGCCCTCATTCTACTGCGCGTTCTACCAGAAGGATACTGATAGTTTTGTCAAGCTCCGACACCGTGTATGTCCCAATGCCGCGTCCGTTGTGGTAATATATCCTGGCACCGTGAAAAGGAGCGACATGCCTAATAGCGACAGAGTCCAGCGGTTGACCGACCTCATAGGAGTCCGCTCCCCTCGCGAAGCCGACCCCAAGCCGATCCCAAGCCCAGGCACCCTCGAGACCCGCGCCATAGAAACGATTGACAATGACCGCCTGATGTGGTTCTTGGGTGTGCTTCCTCCCGCGTAGTGGATGACAGAGGGCAGAGGTGCGTACTCATCGGCGCGCCCGATGACCCACATTTCTCAGCAGTAGCGAGCCTTGTGAGCGGCCCGTTGGTGGTTGATGTCCAGTCCCTGCAGACCAACTCCTTAGCTCTATCGGTAGATGGACCGTTGCATAAACGCCGGAATGGTTGGATGTCCATACGCGGGTTGGGCCGCGGCTGGATCCGACGATTGGCCCCTCCAGGATGGATGCTCGGAACAGAAGCGCATACCCGTCGCGCTTACCAACAGGCGAATTGGCTGGCAATGCTCGTTTCTTTCATACGTACGAGTAGTGTGGATTGGCTCACCGACCTTGATCGACTCCTTATCGCGGAGAATAAGTTGTTGCTCAAGAAGGCGGCGCAGGCTGTTGGCGCCGCGAGTCCCGAGACGGCTTTGGCTTGTTCTCCAACCATCGCGGCTGAAATCCTGGGAACAGACCAGCTAATAGCAAAACCGATAGGTCCGTCTAGCTTTTTGTCGGATAGTGATTATGTTTCGACTCCCACCAGCGATGTGTCTCAGCTAATTGATATTGAGCTTCAACCTGAACCCTTCCTATATCAACATCGTGTTGAGGCTGTTCGGCATCTGCGCGTCGTGACGGTTGGGGATCGGTCCTGGTGTTTCAGTCGCGCCGTTGTGGAAGGTGAGCCTATAGATTGGCGCTTCCTAAACGATGCCCATAGCAATTTCCGCTGGACTAAGTCTATGGAAATAGAAAAACTAGCAGTTTCTCTTGCTAGAGAATTAGCTGTTGGATACTCTAGCCAGGACTGGATAGATGACAGTAACACTACCTGGGTTGTTGATATTAACCCGGGCGGTCAATGGTTGTTCCTCGGCGAACGGTCCCATGAAATCACTGTTGCGATCGCGGAATGGTTGAATGGAAATAGCCATGAATGATATACGATCAAAGAAGGAGCTAACAGGGATTAAGCTCAGTATTATTAAGCTCAGTATTATATTGTACATTAATCATTGCTTAGCTCTTATTAGACCTGGCATGACTCCACAGTTTGTGAAATATGCCCAAACGACAGAGCACAGCGACCTTGCAAGTTGGGATCATGATGAGCTGGAACTACTGATCGAACAAGGAAAGTATCAACTCGAACGACAACGCAATCAACTCACAGACCTTCAGACCCGCAGCCAATTTTTACTCACCACTGCTCTCGGTGCATTACTCTTTGCCGTCAATCGCCTCAGTGATATCCTCCAATCAGAATCCAACAACGCCATTATTTGGACCATTTTGTTGATTTCTGCCATCTTGTTCCTGTTTATAGGTGCTCTAGGAGTTGCATCGAATGTAGCGGCCAAAAACCTGCTTGGAACCATCGATATAACACTCCTTAGTAATGTCGAGCCTCCCCGTAAACTAGCAGTAGCACAAGCTTATTTAGAATATGTTATACCAGGTGAAAATACCTTAGTAACCCGGTCTGCTATTTTCCGGATAGCAATAATGTTCCTTCTCATAGGAACTATGTTACTTGCTATCACATGGGTGTTCGGTTAAGACATCCTTTACCGTGTCGACCATCCTACTACGGACCTCGCTGGTGTTGAGCGACTCAACCGCAGGCTTGCCGCTCAGCGGAGAACTAATGTGCTCTTCGGGACTGAGGGGGGAGTGCGGGCTGAGAGGGGTAGAGGTATCCACGGAATCGGGGTGGGTACTCCATAATCGGACGCTCGTAAACACTCGCGACGGCGCGAACAATGTGATATGGCTCATCGAACTGGAGGAATCCATTTCTTCCCTTGATGTAGTGGACATTAAAGGCCCATCCCTGCCCGCCCGACCCCAGGTGAAACTGCCCTATGACGACACCGACTCGTCTGCCGCAGGGCAACGGTGAGCCTGGGAGAGGCCATAGCCACGGCGCGGCGGGCCGGCGGCCTGACCCAGAAAGATCTCGCCGGGCGGCTGGGTATAACGCAGGCGGCTCTGTCCCGTCATGAGAACGACCTGTGCGAGCCGACCGACCTCATGCTGGAAGAAATCGCAACGGCGTTGGGGGTAACAGCGGAGCTACTGCGCAAAGCGAAGCGGATGGAGGGCGCACTCGCCGGCGGCGCTCACATGCGGCGACGAGCGACAGCCCGTCCGACCGTATGGCGCCGTCTCGAGGCCCAACTCAACCTCCATCGACTCCATTCCGCACACCTATTGGACGAGGTAGACCTGCAGGCCGAGCTGACCCTCCCCTGGTTTGACCCCTTTGATGTCTACCCCGCCGCGGCGGCCCGCCTGCTGCGGGCCCAGTGGCGGCTGCCGGCCGGACCGGTGCGCGACCTGGTCGGATGGATGGAAGCAGCAGGTTGTCTGGTATTCGACAGCGACTTCGGCACCAGGCGCGTCGACGGGCTGTCGCAGTGGGGGGACAACCCCTATCCGGTGGTGATGCTCAACCAGGCGCTCCCGACCGACCGCCGGAGATTGACGCTCGCGCACGAGCTGGGGCACCTGTGCCTTCACGGTCAGGGAGTCCCGGATGACTATGAGGCCGACGCCACGGCCTTCGCCGCCGAGTTCCTGATGCCGGCCGAGGTGATACGGCCCCAACTGCGCAACCTCACCACCGGCCGCCTCCATGATCTCAAGCGCTACTGGGGGGTGTCGATGCAGGCGCTGATCGAAAGGGGATATCACCTGGGAGTGGTCGCCGCCAAACAACGAACCAACCTGTACAAGAGGTTCAGCGCCCTGGGTTGGCGCACCCATGAACCGGTCAGCGATGAGCTGGCACCGGAAAAACCCCGTCTGGTATCGGACATCGGCCGAGCCATGCTCGACCGCGGCCTCACCGAGTCCGAAATAGCGGCGATATCGGGGTACGCCGCCGATAAATCCGACAACCCGTTTCTGAGCGGCGGGACCCGCCTCCGCGTCGTCTGACACCCGCCGCCGCGCTTGCCCTATGCTCCTGCGGGGATGTTGCGAGGGTGTTGGTCGGGCAGGCGGGATTTGAACCCGCGACCTCTTCGTCCCGAACGAAGCGCGCTGCCAAGCTGCGCCACTGCCCGTCGCGGAGAGTGTACCCGCCGGCGGGGGGAACTTCTACTCCCTACACCTACAGCCTGCGCACCCGGAGCTTGGATATCTGGCGCCGGTCCATGGCCAGCACGGTGAGGGCCAGGCCGCCGTACTCCACCCCGTCCCCCAACGACGGGATGTGGCCGGACAGGTAGAGGAACAGCCCCGCCACCGTGGAGTAGGGGCCGTCCTCGACCGGCGCGCCCGTGGCGGCCTCGAACTCATCGATGGGGGTGCGCCCGTCGGCCAGCCAGGCGCCCCGGCCCACCGGCAGGATGACCGGCGCCCGGGGGTCGTATTCGTCCTGGAGCTGCCCCACCAGCTCCCCTACCAGGTCTTTGACCGTCACCAACCCCTCCACACCCCCGTGCTCGTCCATCACCACCGCCAAACCGGTGCGCCGCGATCTCAGGTCGTTGAGCACCTTCATCACCGGTGCGCTCTCCGGGACGTAATGAGGGGGCCGCAGCAGGGCCAGCATCTCCTCTTCGGACAGGGCGCCGCCCCGGCTCAGAACGTCCTTGGCATAGAGGACGCCCAGGATGGAATCCAGATTTCCCTCCTCGCTCACCACCGGGAACCGGGAATGGGCCGTATCCGCCGCCGCCGCCCGCACCGCATCCGCCGCAACCGGCATGACCAGGGCGGTTATGTCCATCCGGGGAGTCATCACGCCCCGCACCGGCTGGTCGGCGGTCTCGAACAGCCGCTCGATGATCTCCCGCTCCCCCGACTCGATCTCACCGCTCCGCTCCCCGAGGATGGCCAGAGCCCGGACATCGGCCAGAGTGGCGCCCTGGGCGGCGGGGGGAGGCACCCGGAGCAGGCGGATGATGGCCCGCCCCACCCCCGTGAACAGCCGAGAGACCGGCCGCAGCGCCGACCTGAGCGTCCAGACCGGGCCGGCGGCAACCAACCCGTACCGTTCGGGGTGGCGGGCGGCCAGCATCTTGGGGGTCACCTCGCCGAATATGAGCACGAGGACGGTTACCGTTGCTGTGGACAGGACAGTGCCCAGGCTCTCCCCCACCAGGCCGATCGCCAGGAGGGCGGCCACCGACGTGGCCAGAATGTTGACGAAGTTGTTGGCCACCAGGATGACGCCGATCGTCCCCTCCAGGTCCTCCACCAGCCTTTCCAGAAGACGGCCCCGCCGCCCGGTCCCGGCCAGCTGGGGGAGGCGTTCCTTCGGAAGGGCGGTGAAGGCGGTCTCGCTGCCGGAGAGAAAACCGGAGAACAGCAGGCACACGACGAACACCGCCAGCAAAGCCGGCCGGAAGGTCATGCGTACGCCCCTGCACGGCCGCTGCCGGGAGGGCGCCCGGGGGAATCGGTCGGATCGGGCGGGTCGGTCAGCCTTCTGCCCCCACTGCCAGGACGGAGGCCAGCACCGAACGCAGGGCCTGGGCGCTGAAGGGTTTGGACAGCCAGGCATCGGCCCCCGCCCGCTTGGCGATGAACCCGTCCGCTTGGCGGTCCAGCAGCAGGACGATGGGGGCCCCGGCGGGGAGGGTTCCCTTCAGGGCGCGGGTCAGGGCCATGCCGCCCATCGAACCGACCTGCATGTCGATTACGGCGGCGTCCACCGATTCGGCCGCCTGCTCGGCCCGGTGCGGATCGGCTGTCTCGACGATATCGACAGACCCGCTGAGCGCGGCCCTCACCTGGTTCCGCACCCACGAGGCGTCGGACACCACTAGCACCTTCACGCCCCCGACTTTAGCCGCTCCGCCGGCTCGACCGGCCCCGGCGGGTCGAGGCGCCCGCGCTATCTAACATCCCCGATGCTGTGAAAACCCGGATCCTGGCCCCCCTCGCGCTTCTGGCCGCCGCGTTGCTCGCCGTTGCGTGCGGGGAGGCGGCCCCGGTCGAGGAGGGAGGGCACATAGAGATCATCGCCGTCGAGGGCAACCTCGACCGGTGGGCGGTCGACTTCGTTTCCCGCCGCATCGACGCCGCCGCGGAAGCCGGGGCGGCGGCCGCCGTCGTCCAGCTCGACTCGCGCGCCGCCCTGTCGGATTCGGTCCATCACCTGGCCGCCCGCATCGCCGACCCTCCCCTGCCGCTGGCGGTGTGGGTGGGGCCTGCCCCGGCGGCGGCCTACGGAGGAGCCCTGCATCTCCTGGCCGCCGCCCCCGTCAAAGCCGCCGCGCCCGGAGCGAAGCTGGGTTACGGCCTTCCGGCGGTCGCCGGCGGGCCCCCTTCCTCCGGACCGGCCTACCCGCCGGCCGAATACGCCGACCGGGCGGTAACAGTGGCCGGACCCGTCGAAGGCCTGGTGGACATTGCGGCGCCGTCGATCAACAACCTTCTGGTGGAGATGGACGGACGGATCATCCGGGTCCGGGGCGACCTGACTCTCCTGAACACCCTTCGCCGCACGGACGGCGGAGCGGCGGCGGTGCAGACCCTGTTCTCGGAACCGGGCCCGGGAATCCGGCTGCTGCGGACAACCACCGGGGCCGAAGCCGCCTTCTTCTTCCTGATCATCGGGTTGGCGGCGGCGGCCCTCGAGTTCTACGCGCTCGGCCCCGGCCTTGCCGCCGCGGTCGCCGCGGTCTGCCTGTTGATCGGAGGTTACGGCCTCACCGCCCTCCCGGTGCGGGGCTGGGCGTTGGCGGCCGCCCTGGCCGGAATCTGGCTGATGACGGCCGACTTCCAGCGGGGCCGCACCGGATTCCTCACCGCGGCGGGGACCGCCTCCGTGTTCTTGGGCGGCCTCTACTTCACCGACGCCGCCCCCCAGATAGTTCCCTCCTGGGGGATCATGCTGATGATCTCGGTCTCCGCGGCGGCCTTCTACGCGCTGGGGATGCGAACGGTGGCCAGAGCCCGCTTCTCCACCCCCACCCTCGGCCGGGGCCGCCTGGTGGGGCGGCGGGGAACGGCCGTCACCGCCTTCGACCCCGATGGGGTGGCTGAAGTGGACGGCGCCCGCTGGAAAGCGACCGCCCACCGGGAGGCGCGGATCGGACCCGGCGACCCGGTGGCGGTGAGAGGGCTGGACGGCCTGATCCTGGAAGTGGAACCCCCCGAAGAGGCTCCCGAACCCCCCGCCCCGCCGCCCTGAGGCCGGCCCCGGCCGGATCGGGAGGCCCCCGCCCCGGGGAAAGAAAGGACCCGCCCGGTCCCCGGACCGCCGTCCTAGCGGTACGCGAAAAAAACCTGGCAGAAATGACTGTTGCCTCCGGCCCGGCCCCGTTTCCGGTGGTAGCTTTAGGGAACAACCCAAGGCGGAGCAGGGAGGCGGTCCACCGTGACCCATGAAGACTCGTGGCATCTACACGCCAAGTGCCGCAACAACTTTTCTCATCTTTTCTTCCCCCCCACCACCTTCGAACGCAAGGACGACCGCGAGCGGAGGGAATCCCGGGCCAGGGCTGTATGCAATGCCTGCGCAGTCAAGAGGGAATGCCTCGAGTACGCCCTCCAGATCAAGGAACCCTACGGCATCTGGGGCGGCTGCACCGAGTCGGAGCGGAGGCAGCTGCTGGCCGCCTTCTGAGCATTCCCGGCCCGCCGCCGCCGCAGACGGGGGCTCACATTCCGGTTCGGCGCCCGGCCCCGATCGAGCGCTCGTCGCCGGTTCGGACCGTCGCCCCGGCCCGGTCCATCCACTCCAGCAGGGGCACCGCGTACTTGCGGGTCAGTCCGGTCAGGTCGCGGAAGGCCGCCACCGTGAAGCGGGGCGGAAGCTCCTCCAGCCGCCCGGTCAGCGCCTCGATCTGTTCCGGCAGGTAGACCAGATCTTCGGAGACGCGCACCAAGCGGCCCTCCCTGACCAGGGCGTGGAGCAGCTCGGTGTCTACGGCCAGCTCCTTCAGCCCGGGCGCCAGGGGCCCCGCCGCCTCCAGCGCCGCCCTGATCCGGCCCCATTCGGCTTCGTCTTCCTCGCTCAGGACGGGGGAAAACCCCTTCTGCGCGACCATCGACCCCTGCGGCTCCAGATCGTCGGCGGCGTCCAACACCGCGCTCAGGGCGCCGAGGCCCACCCGCAGCCGGCTGGCCAGGCTGGCCTTGGGAATGCCGGGGCGCAGCGGATTGTCGGCGTGGAACCGAGCGGTGAGACGGCGCGCCTCGACGGCCAGGCGGGCAACATATCCGGACGCCATGACCTCCTCCCCGGCTTCCACCGCCCCCTCGGGGTACCCTCCCCCCGCGTGGGCGGCCAGGATCTCCGGTCGCTCGCTCCCCCTCCACTCCAGCAGGGCGGCGGCCCGGCGGGCAGGGCTGCGTCCGAAGGCCGGGTAGAGCTGGGAGGCCGCCCGGCGGGCGTCCCGGCCCTTGCGGGGGGCGACGGGCTCCAACACCCTCCCCCCGGCCACGATCAACCGCCTCCCCACGTCCCGCAGCACGAAGCGGTCGCCCATCCGGATGGGAACCGGCCGCTCGGTGCGCATCACCACCGCCGTCTCGTCTTCCCCGACCGTCCCGGCCGTCACCAGGCGCACCGGCCAGGCCCCGCTGCCGATATGAAGCTGGTAGGCCCCACGCCGGGAGAGGGGCCGCTTCACGTAACGGGCGGACCGGACCGCCGCCAGGAAGCGCCCGCTCGGCGCCCACTCCCCCGGCCGGCCGAGCATGGATCCCCTGGCCACCCGGCCGCGGTCCAGCCCGGCTATCCCGGCCGCCGCCCTGGTTCCGGGCGGGATCGTCCGCCGTTCGGCCTCGTGAGCCTGCAGGGAGCGCACCCGCCCGGGCAGGCGGCCGGGCAGCACCTCCACCGAATCCCCCACCGAGAGCGGGCCGTCCACCAGAGTGCCTGTTACCACCGTGCCCGCCCCCGACACCGGAAACACCCGGTCGACCCAGAGCCGGGTGCGGCCGGCGGGCGCCTCGGGCGCCGCCGCCAGCACCGCCGCAAGGGCGGCCCGCAGCCCGGCCATCCCCTCTCCGGTCACCGCCGACACCGGAACCACGGGGCAGCCCTCCAGGGTGGTTCCGGCCAGGTATTCCTCGACCTCCAATGCGGCCAGCTCCACCAGCTCCGGATCGGCCCGGTCGATCTTGGTGAGGGCCACCAGGCCACGGCGGACGCCGAGCAGGTCCAACGCCGCCAGGTGTTCCTCCGACTGCGGCATCCACCCCTCGTCGGCGGCCACCACCAGCAGGGCGGCGTCGAAACCGCTGGTGCCGGCGAGCATGTTCTTGATGAACCGCTCATGGCCGGGTACGTCCACAAAAGACACCTCCCGCCCGTCCAGCTCCGTCCAGGCGAAGCCCAGGTCGATGGTGAGGCCGCGATCTTTCTCCTCGGCCCACCGGTCGGGGTCGCGCCCGGTCAGTGCCTCGACCAGAGTGGATTTGCCGTGGTCGACGTGCCCGCCGGTGCCTACAACCGGCATGCGTCCCGCAGGGCGGCGGCCACCAGCCCGTCTTCGCCCTCGGGGACGGCCCGGACATCGATCAGCAGGTCGCCGGCCGAGCGGCGGGCCACCACCGCCGGCTCGGCCTCCAGCAGGCGGGGCCACAGCTCCTCCCCCCTTCCCTCGAGCACCAAGGCGGGGGACGGCACCGCGTTTCCGGGCGCCGACCCCGCCCCGGTCATCGCCTCCGATGTCCGCACCTCCCCCGGCGCCCCCGCCGTCCGGGCAATCTGCTCCAACCGCTCCCGGAGCCGGTCGACCGGCAGGGCGGCCATGCGCCAGAAGGGGATCTCGGCGCCCCTCCCCTCGGCGTACAGCTCGGCGGTGCGGCCCAGGGCGGCGATGGAAGGACCGTCGATCCGCACCGCCCTCGCCACCGGGGAAGACCGGAGCCGGGCCACCGCCTCGGCCCGCCCGACCACAACCCCCGCCTGGCATCCGCCGAACAGCTTGTCGCCGGAGAAGGCGACCAGGTCGGCGCCCGCCGCCAGCGCCTGGCGCACCCCCGGCTCGCCGGACAGCCAGGCCGGGGGCGGCCCGGCCAGCCAGGGAACCCCGGCGTCCAGCAAGCCGCTCCCCGAGTCGTACATCACCGGCAGGCCGCTCCGCCGCCCCAACCCGGCCAGCTCCTCCAAGCCGGCCTCCTCGGTGAAGCCCACCACCCGGTAGTTGGAAGGATGTACCTTGAGCAGCATCCGGGCATCGGGTTCCAGAACCCGTTCGTAATCGGCGATCCGGGTGCGGTTGGTGGTGCCGATCTCGGCCAGGCGGACCCCCGAGGCGGCCATCAGCTCCGGCAGGCGGTACGACCCGCCTATCTCGATCAGCTCCCCCCGCGACACCGGAACCGATCCTCCGGCCGCCAGGGCGTGAAGGGCGAGAAACAGGGCGGCGGCGTTGTTGTTGACCGCCAGCGCCGCCTCCGCCCCCGTCAGCCTGCTCAGCAGGCGGTTCAGGTACGCCCCCCTCGATCCGCGCCTCCCTTCGGCAAGGTCGAACTCGAGGTTGCCGTATCCGGAAGCCGCCCGGCGGGCCGCGGCGGCGGCCTCGGGATGGAGGGGCGCCCGCCCGAGGTTGGTGTGGAGCAACACCCCGGTGGCGTTGATCACCCGCCGGATCCTGGTCCTGGCCAGGCGCTTCGCCGCCCGGCCCGCCAGGGCCTCCGGATCCAGCCGCTTCCCCTCGAGGGCCGCCGCGCGGGTCCGGTCGATGCTGCGGCGGGCCACCTCGGCGGCCAGTATCGGAGGAAGGCCGGCCCCCGCCCCGGCGGCGATGCGGGCGGCAAGGGCGTCAACGGAGGGCAGGCCGCGCAGCTGATTCATCGGAAATAATGATACCGGCCGGATAAGCTGGCCCTCATGGGAGTTTTACTGACCTCCGCCTTCATGTTGGTTCCGGTCCTGGAGCTGCTGTTGTTCATCTACGTCCAGAACCGGATCGGGCTCGGCCTGATGCTGATCGGGATCCTGGCAACCGCCGCGGCGGGGGCTTTCCTGGTGCGCATGCAGGGCCTGGCGGTGTGGATGCGCGTGAGGGAGGACCTGGCGGCCGGTCTGGTCCCGGGCCGCCAGCTGGTGCATGGGGCGATGGTGCTGGTGGGGGGCGCTCTGCTCCTGACCCCCGGCTTCCTGACCGATGCGGTCGGGTTCCTGCTCATGATCCCCTTCGTCCGAGAGGGCCTGCGCCGGCTGGGCAACCGCTTCTGGCAGCGCCGCGTCACCGTCATCGAATGAACGACCGATGAGAGCCTGGAAGATCGGCTTGGCAATATGGCTGGCGGCCGCATCTTCGATCCTGCCGTCAGCCGCCCAGACGACCGAGGAAGAACTGGCCGGGGCGAGGGCGGAGCTGGAACGCCTCCGGGCAGAGTCGCGGGAGCTGACCGAGCAATACGAGGCGGCATGGGTGTCCGACGCAGAGCTGCAGACCCGGATAGACCAGCTCGAATCATCGATAGCCGACTATGGGGTGGAGCTGCGGATGCTGCGCAGCCGGCTCCGTGAGCGGGCCGTGAACCTCTACATGAACGGCGCCGAGAGCGACCTGGCCTCGTTCTTTCTCACCGCCTCGCCCACCGATCTGGACACCCGTTCCGAATACCTGATGGACATCCGGGTGCGGGATCAGGCCATGTTCGACGGACTGGAGACCCTGACCCGCCGCCTGGAAACCGCCGGCGAGGAGCTGCGGGCCGAGCAGGAGGAGCACCAACGGACGCTGGTCCATTTCGAGGAGGTGGCCGCCGACCTCAAAATACGGCTCGAAGAGGGCCAGGCGGTCTATCTCTCGCTGCGGCAGCGTCTGGAAGAAGAACGGGCCAGAGAAGAGGAACGGGCCAGAGAAGAGGAACGGGCCAGAGAAGAGGAAGAAGCCCGCGCCGCCGAAGCAGCCGCCGCCGAGCCGCCTTCCCAAGACACCACTACCACTACAACAGAACCCGCCGCCGCCGAATCTACAACCACCACAACAACAGAACCAGCCACCGCCGAATCTACAACCACCACAACAACAGAACCCGCCGCCGAACCCACCACCACAACAGAACCACCCCCCCAAACCACTGCCCCCGCCTCAACCCAACCTTCCCCCGACGACGGAACGGAACCGGACCAGGAACCCGAAGACGCGACCGACCCGGAACCGGACCAAGAACCCGACGGCATGACCGACCCGGAGCCGGACCAGGAACCCGAAGGCATGACCGAATCGGGAATGACGTGCCCTGTAGACGGCTTCCACACCTTCACCGACACCTGGGGCGCCCCCCGCTCAGGAGGGCGGCGCCACGAAGGAGTCGACTTCCTGGCGGCGCGCGGCACCCCGGTGGTGGCGGTTATCGACGGTGTGGTAAAGCGCCTGCGCAACGGCGGCCTGGGCGGCATCACAGTGTGGCTGGCGGCCGCCAACGGCGACGAGTACTACTACGCCCACCTCGACAGCTGGGCGCCCGACCTTGAGGTCAACCAAAAGGTAATGGCCGGCGACCTGTTGGGAACTGTAGGAACCACCGGCAACTCCCCCGACTACATCCCCCACCTGCATTGGGAGTTCCTCCCCGGCGGCGGCAAAGCCGTCAACCCCACCCCCCTGGCCCGCCAACTCTGCAGTTAGACGGGCAACACACACAAGCCAGCCGGGCTTCGAACGGGCCCTGGCAGGGACCGTTGTAGCACGGCTACCAGAGATCCCGCCCGGACGGATCGTTGCCAGATTTCGTGGGATTTGTATTATCTCACTCCGGTTGAGTCCCGGATGGAGAATCTGGCGTTCGAGGCATGACACATGTGCTGAAGCTGAAACCCGTCTTCGGACGGGTACGTTCCTGGTTGCTCGCTGGAGGGCTGAGGAAGCAGAGCACACGACAGAAGGAGGACAGGTAATGAGCCCACTGGACCTAATAGTACCTATGCTGGAAATACTGGCTGTAGCCGGAGCGGCGTATGCTGGCTTATATCGTGAACGGCCTCGGTTAGGCGTCAACTGGGATATCGTTGGCGGCCGGTACGCTGGTGTCCGTTTCCATAATCATGGCGGCCGTTCAGCGCACCGTGTGGTAGTTACTTTCCTGGACCCGCCAGGGTCAGTGTACTTCTTGGAGCCGCCCCGACGGGCTCCCGTGTTCAACCTTGCGCCGGGAGAGGGCAAAACCATAGACCTTACATCCACCTTCCAGCTTGGGAACTGGCTGAAAAAACTGGACGAAACCGGCGGTTCGCCAAAACCGTGCCGTATCAAGGTACGCTACGACTACTACCGTTCCAAGCCGTTTCACCGTCTCCGTCCGAAATCGCGTCCCCAGGACTTTGACCAGCTGCGGTGGAATGATTACTACCAGTCTCTGGAAGACATACCCTTCGAGGACAGGCTATTGGAATCGCTCCGGCCTCTGGATAATCTGAGATCGGTCAAAGGTCTAGACAATTTACTCCATAACCTCCAGTGGTCGGTGTGCAAACATAAGCTAGAGCCGTTTAATGACAGTGATGAGCTGATTTGCCGAAAGTGCCATCGACTAGTAAATATCACAACTAGTCCTTACGTTGAGGTAGGTTTGCAACGGGATTCGCAGATAGAACTGCCTGAAGTGATTCAATTCCGTTTGCTGAAGGGGTCCGTACCAGTGCCAACGCCGGATGGTCTAGCACCTTCCGGACGGAAGGATCAGGCCGCCGAGATCACGGTCTACGAAAACGATACTACGCTCCCCTTGTTCCTGGGTAAGACCGGACATCGGTTCTACGGTACCTGGGGGCCAGAAGGTAACAGGTCTGGTAGCTCAAAGTACCAGTTCGAAGGGATCGGTGAGGTTGTGCATAGGGCATTAGATGGCGGCGTTCGGCTCTTTCTGGTGCGGGTGCGGGTGGACGGGGAGGATATAGTGAGAAGCGCCTTTTGAAAACGAGGTATGCGTTCAAACCCTCACTGTGGTGGGGTTCCACCGGACAGCCCACCCGACGTAGTCGACATCGCACTCCACGACGGCGACCACATACCCGGGTACTCGTCGAAAGCCAAAGAATGGGACGCTGAACTCAACCGGTACATCGAACAAGTAATGCGTTACGCATTCCGCGAAGCAACCCCGTTCCTTACAGACCGCACAGACCGCAACGCTGAGACCGCGAAAAACCTGCCCACTTGCGCCCGGCTACGCCGGGAGCCCTCCCCCGCCTCCGCCACCAGCATCGGATCCCTTCGCCGGACGCGCAACCCTGTTCGGGCGCCGGTGCCCGGCCTGACAAAGATTCCCATGATGACCGCCGCACACTCCGGAACCCCGGCGGCGGTGTTTGTGCTTTAGCACACACATAGTATCACAAACCTATGACAAATACAATACCCTCGTTCCAGAATGCGAAAAATTCAGGGGATGGAGAAACTCCTGGCTACCCGTTGTACTGGACGGCCAGGAACACCCCGCCCGAGGGGTCCTGGGCGACGACCATCGGGCCCATGGGGGTCGGGAAGGGGCCGTTTACGACCTTGCCGCCCAACTCGGCGATCCGGGCGGCGGCCTGCTCGGCGTCGGACACACCGAAGTAGACGCTCCAGCAGGGGGGCACGCCCTCCGGGGGCTCCATGAGGCCGGCCACCGGATTGCCGCCTACTTTCAGGAGGGTGTAGTCCATCTCGGTCATCCCGGCCGGCTCGGCGCACATCCCCAACACCCTGCCGTAGTAGCGCGCCCCTGCCTCGGTGTCGGGAAGGTAGACCTCGCACCACGTGAAGGCGCCCGGCTCGTTGACCACCTGGGCGCCCTTGTGGGCGCCGGCCTGCCACAACCCTACGTTGACGCCCTGGTCGTCGGCGATGTAGGCCATCCGCCCGGAGTCCATGACATCGAAGGGAGGAACCACCCCTGACCCGCCGGCGTCGAGGGCCGCCTGGTAGGCCTCGTCGAGAGAATCGACCGCCATGTAGACGTTCCATATCCCCCGCAGCCCCATCTCGACCATCTCGGGCGGCGCCGGACCCAGCCCCGCCGCGTTGCGCCCGTCCAGCTGGGCGAGCGAGTACATGAAGCTCCCGTCCGGACCTTCCCGGTCGTCCCACTCCCACCCGAACAACCCGCTGTAGAAGGCCTTGGCCCCCTCGATGTCATCGGAGCTGAGATCGATCCAGCAGGGTGTCCCGTGTTCGTATCCGTCTCGGTCCGGCATTGTCCTTCCTTCCGTGCGGCTGGCGCGGGCGCCGCCGAGTGTAGGCCGGAAGACGGCCTATTCAACCGGCCCCGATTCCGCAGGAATCCGCCGCCCTCCCGTATCCCGCGGCCCTCGTTATCCTGAAAGTCGTGGCCGAGACGCATGAAGAAACAACGTCCGAAGGCGGCCGGCCGGCTTCCCGGCGCCTGACGCTGACCGTTTCGGCCCTGGTTGCCGTCGCGGCGGCGGCCGCCGTCGGAGCGGCAGTCGTGAGAACGGCCTCCGGCCCCGAACCGATAGGCGTCATCGAGGGAGTCGATACCATCGCCCCCTTCAACGCGCCCGGCTTCCCGAAGGGGGCGTTGGCCGGCGAACCGGCCCCCGAGATGTCGTTTCCGCTGTTCGACGGGGGCGTATTCACCCTCTCCGAGCATTTGGCCGAAGATGGACGGCCGTTGGTGTTGAACCTGTGGGCCAGCTGGTGCACTCCCTGCCGCCGCGAGATCCCCGAGTTCTCCGAGGCGGCGGAGGCCAACCCCGGCGTGGCCTTCGTAGGGGCGGCGGTGGACGACGTATGGGACGCCGCCCGGGACTTCGCCGCCGAGATAGGAGCCTCGTACCCCCTCGGCTACGACGAGAACGGAAGCGTGACGGACAACTACCCCTTCATGGGCCTGCCGGTCACCTACCTGATCGCCGCCGACGGAACCGTCGCCCGCCAGGTCAACGGCCAGCTGGACGCCCCCACCCTGCAAGCCTTCATCGACAACGACTTCGCCCCCTGACCCGTCAAACGCGGCAACCGCCCGCCGCCGGGGCCGCCGGAGCATCGGCGCGGGCGGCGGTCAGGCAGGCTGGAGGCGGGTGAAGCTGCGGTTCCAGTAGAGAAGGGGGCGGGCGGGGGCGCCGCGGAAGGCGTTCTCGACATGCCCTATGAAGATGGTGTGGTCGCCGGCTTCCAGGGAATCGACCGTGCGGCACTCCAGGCAGGCGTAGGACTGTTCGGGGAGGCGCAGTCCGGCGGCTTCGTATTCCGGCGGGGCGGCCGCCAGGCCGGCGAACTTGTCAGGGGCCTTGGAAGCGAACACGAGCGCCGTCTCTTCTGCCCCTTCCCGCAGCATGTTGACGGTGAAACCTCCGGCGGTCCGCAGGGCTTCGATGCTGTGGGAGCGGTGGTCGATGCAGATCAGCACCAGGGGCGGCTCCAGGGAGACCGAGGTGAAAGCCGAGACGGTGAGCCCGTGATGACGGCCCTCGGCATAGCTCGTCACTATGGTCACGCCGGCCGCGAAGTTGGACATGATGTCCCGAAATATGTCCTGCAGCGCCGCCGATGATGACGTCAAGTCCGCTCCCTTCGGCGGGAAGGGTAGCGGTCGGCCTGCCTATCCTGATTTACCATGAGGCCCCCCGCCCCCGTCCGCACCGCCCGCGGTTTCGGCGCCTGCGCGGTTGCTCCGCACGAGCTGGCCGCCCTGGCGGCCCTGGAAATCATGCGGGCGGGCGGCAATGCGGTGGACGGCGCCGTCGCCGCCAACGCCGTCCAGGGGGTGGCCGCACCCGAGACCTGCGGGGTGGGGGGCGACCTGTTCGCCCTCGTCCTGACCCCGGACAGCGCCTCCCCCGCCTGCCTGAACGCCTCGGGGAGAGCCGGATCGGGCGCCGACGCCGCCGCTCTGCGCGACCGGGGCCACCAAACTATGCCCCTCCATGGACCGGCGTCGGTCACCGTCCCCGGCTGCGTGGACGGCTGGTACGCCCTCGCCGGACGTTTCGGCCGCCTGCCCCTCTCCGAATCCCTCGCTCCGGCCGTCCGCCTGGCGCAGGAAGGGTTTCCCGCCTCGGTCGAGCTCTCCGAGGCGTTGGCCCGCCATCGCGAGCTGCTTCTGGCCCAACCCTCGGCGGCGCCCATGTTCCCGGACGGACGCCGCCCGGCGGTGGGGCAGCGGATTGCCCGGCCCTTGCTGGCCGAGACCCTGCGGTCTATCGCCTCCGGACGCGACGCCTTCTACCTCGACCGGATCGGCGCCGCCGTAACCGAGGCAACCGGCGGCGTCATTACCGGCGATGACCTGGCCCGTCCGCAGGCCGACTGGGTGGAACCCCTGGCCTTGGACCTGTTCGGGCGCACCGCCTGGACCGCCCCGCCCAACAGCCAGGGCTACCTGACCCTGGCCTCCTTGTCCGTCTTCGAGCGGCTGGACGCCCCCGCCGACCCCCTCCACCCCGCCTACTGGCACGCCCTGATCGAGTCGTACCGTTCGATGGCGGGGGAACGGGACCATCTCCTGGCCGACCCGGCCTCCGGCGGAACGACCGGCCCCGGCCTGCTCGACCCCGCCAAGCTGGACGACCGGGCCGCCCGGATAGATCCGGATCGAACCGGCGCATGGCCCTACCCGCTTCCGGCCGCTGGCGGCACCGCCTACATGTGCACCGTCGACAGGACGGGGATGGGCGTCTCGCTCATCCAGTCCAACTTCCACGGCATCGGCTCCGGACTCTCGGCGGGTAGGACCGGGGTCTGGCTCCACAACCGGGGGGCCGGATTCACCCTCGCCCCGGGCCATCCCAACGAGCTGGCCCCGGGCCGCCGACCGCTCCACACCCTGTCCCCCACCATCTGGACCAGAGAGGGCCGCCTCGCCCTGCTGCTGGGCACCAGAGGAGGGCATCTGCAGCCCCAACTGGCAGCCCAGATGGCCGCCCACCGCTTCTACGCCGGAGCAGACCTGGCCGCCGCCCAGACCATCCCCCGCTGGGCGATCGACCAGACAGCCGCCGCCCGGCCTGAGATAGGCGTGGAGTCCCGCCTCGGCTCCTCGGCGGCCGACGCCCTCCGCAACCGGAACCACCGAATATCCATCCGAGGCCCCTGGATGGGAGAATGGGGGCCCGTGTCGGCCATCGAGCTCTCACCGGACGGCCTGCGCCAAGCGGCCGCCGACCCCCGGGTCGAGACCGCCCTGGCCCTGGCCAGCTGACACGGCGAATACACCGGACAAAGGCAGAGGAGGTGTAGAGATGGCCGACATCAAGCCGATCCGCACGGATGAGGATCTTGATCGCGCGCTCGCGAGAATCGACAAAATCTTTGATGCCGAAGAGAACACTCCGGAGAGCGAGGAACTAGAAATCCTGGTTGACCTCGTTGAACATTACGAATCCAAGCACCATCCAATCGGTTATCCGAGCCCGGTTGCCGCTATCGAGTTTCGTATGGAACAGGCAGGGTTGACCCGACAAGACCTCGTCCCGCTCATAGGGAGCCCTTCCGAGGTTTCGGATGTGCTGTCCGGCAAACGTGCCCTCAACATGTCGACGGCGCGCGCCCTTCACGAGCGCCTCGGAATCCCCGCCGCTGTTCTTCTTCAACAACCAACGGCTGCGGCCAACTGACCGTCGACCGGCTGATTGGCGGAGGGAGGCGCCCGCCTGTTCTGCTCTCTCCTCGACAGCGGGCTGGCCGACGCGGCACTCTCCAAAACGGCCCCCCTCCTCTTGGCCGGAAGAACCGGTGCCCCTGATCCGAGGAACCTGGAACACCCTTGACGACCCGCCCGCCCGATGCGGATCACCTCCCGCAACGCCTGGGTGAACCCCATCCGTATCGACATCGGCTTGCGGCCCTGACGGTCGCGCCTGAGCCTTGCCACATCTCGGGTGGTTCTATTACACTGGCCGCATGGCGAGCACCACCACGGTCAAACCGACGACCGTCCGAGACCTGATGCGGATACTTTCCCGGTACCCGGCCGACCTGCGCGTGGTGGTCGAAGGGTACGAGGGCGGCATCGACGACTTGGAGCCGAGCGACATCAGGCAGATAGAAATCATCCTGGACAAGAACACCGACTGGTGGAACGGCAGGCACGAAGCGACATCGCGGGGTGAGAGCGGCACCATACAGGCCTTGCTCCTCGGCCGGCCGCACAGAGACGATTACAACTAGCTACTGGAGGCGAACAAATGGATGGCCACAGATTCATCCATACAATCCGTCTTGATAACATTCTTTCATATGGCCCGGGCAATGACGAATTCGCTCTTGAACCGTTGAATGTTTTGATTGGCCCCAACGCCTCTGGGAAATCCAACTTGATTGAAGTACTAGCCCTCTTAGCCGAGGCACCTAGAAACATTCAGCATCGGATATTATTAGGCGGCGGCGCACGCGAATGGATATGGAAAGGTTCTGAGCAACTAGGAATATCCTCGGTTGAAGTTACTATAGAATCTATATGGGAACCGATACGATATCGTTTAGCTTTCACTGAAACTGCTCGGAGATTCGTACTTGTAGATGAAGTAATTGAAAAGGCTACACCACCGGTAGATCCTAGTTTGCCTTATCACTACTATCGTTATCGAGCAGGTAAAGCCAAAATAACGTATTTATCCAAACAAGACAACGAATCTAAAATGCGTTATGTATCAGATATTCCAATTGAGGATGTAGATACTGAATTATCCATTTTAGCACAGCAACGAGGTGCCAATCCAGAACTGACATATTTGGCAAGCTGTTTTGAGCACATACAGTTTCATCGCAGTTGGGACTTTCCCAAAGCCGAACCACCGCGTCAGCCAGGAAGACTTGATTTGCCAAGAAATTTTTTATCGGAACTCGGTCACAATCTGAGCTCGGTCATGAACAGCTTGCTAACAAACCCCGGCGTAAAGAATAATATTATGCTCAGGATGAAGAGATTCTATCCTGACATAAACGACATCGTTTTTGAGTCTATTGGCAACAGTATCCAGATGTTCTTCCATGAAGGGCCACTTCGCCATCCGATCTCCGCCACAAATATGTCCGATGGTAGCCTGCGTTATCTTTGCCTTTTAGCAGTTTTGTGTCATCCAGATCCACCACCTGTGATCTGTATAGAAGAACCCGAAGTCGGTTTGCACCCTGATATTATAGCAGAAATAGCAGACCTCTTAATTGAGGCTTCTGAGCGGAGTCAGATTATCGTGACAACCCATTCTGATGCTCTGGTGGATGCTCTAACAGATATACCTGAATCTATCGTTATATGTGAAAAACAAAATGGTGCTACTAGATTACGACGTGTCGGTAAGGACGAAATCGAATCATGGCTTGAAGATTATCGACTGGGGGAAATTTGGATGGCAGGGCAAATCGGTGGGACAAGATGGTAAATAAGATATATATGGAAGGCGGAAGCAAACAAAAATCCGACAAGGAAATACGTAGACTTGTTGGGCTCTTTATCGAAAAGACAGGCGCACATCACGAATCTTTCAAAGTTGCAACCTGTGGGAGCCGCTCAAGAGCCCATAGAGAGTTCACTAAACATCATAAGCGCAACGACAGAGCAAGGGCTTTGCTTCTTGTAGACGCTGAAGGACCTGTAACTGCTAATAGCGCATGGGAACACTTAGAAAAGCTGGAGGGTTGGAAAAAACCTGCTGATGCTGCGGATGATCAATATCATCTTATGGTGCAACTTATGGAATCTTGGTTTCTATCCAATAAAGAGGAGCTTGCGAAATACTATGGCCAAGATTTTGTGGCAGGAGCCCTACCAAAAGATCCAAATATTGAAAACATCCCTAAACAAACAGTTATTTCTGGACTCAATCAAGCTACACGCAAAACGCAAAAGGGTGTATACGAACGCAATAAAGGCAAGCACGGTTTTGAGATCTTAGCCAGATTGGACCCTGAAAAGGTTCGTCGGGCTTCTCCTTATGCCGATCGCTTCTTCAAAGCTCTGCTGGAGCAATCATGAAGAAGGCAAGGTCTGTTCAGGGGAAGAATGTCTTGGTAGAAGATCAAGGGGCCATCACGGGGTATGAGGCTGAGCTTTGGAAGATGGCGGACAGCCTGCGGGGGAACATGGACGCCGCCGAGTACAAGCATGTGGTGCTGGGGTTGATCTTTCTCAAGTATGTGTCCGATGCGTTCGAGGAGCTTCACGAAGAACTGCGGGGCGATCCGCTTGCCGACCCGGAGGACCGGGACGAGTACACCGCCAGGAAATGTGTTCTGGGTTCCCGCCGAGGCGCGGTGGTCGGAACTGCAGGCCGAAGCCAGGTTCCCCGATATCGGGGAGCTGGTCGACGAGGCGATGGACGCCGTTGAGCGGGACAACCCGGCCCTCAAGGATGTGCTGCCGAAAGAATACGGGCGCCCCGCCCTGGACAAGACCCGCCTCGGCCAGCTCATCGACCGGATCAGCGACATCAAGGTGGGCGACCGGAAGGCGCGCTCCAAGGACGTGCTGGGCCGAGTCTATGAGTACTTTCTGTCGGAGTTCGCCGGGGCGGAGGGCAAGAAGGGCGGCGAGTTCTACACGCCGCGCTGCGTGGTCAAGCTCTTGGTCGAGATGCTGGAGCCCTACAACGGCCGGGTGTACGACCCGTGCTGCGGATCGTCGGGGATGTTTGTGCAGTCGATGGAGTTCATCCGGGCGTACGCCACCGGCAACGGCAACGGCGGAAAGGCCCGGGCCGACATTTCCATCTACGGCCAGGAGTCCAACCACACCACTTGGCGGCTGGCCAGGATGAACCTCGCCATCCGGGGCATCAACGGCCAGATCGCCTACGGCGACACCTTCCACAACGACCAGCACCCCGACCTGAAGGCCGACTACATCCTGGCCAACCCTCCGTTCAACGTCTCCGACTGGGGCGGCGAGCGCCTAGCCGACGACCTACGATGGAAGTACGGCGCACCACCCAGGGGCAACGCCAACTTCGCCGGGTGCAGCACATGGTGCACCACCTGTCCCCCAGGGGAGTGGCCGGATTCGTGCTGGCCAACGGCTCGATGTCCTCCCAGCAGGCCGGAGAGGGTGAAATCCGCAAGAACCTGATCGAGTCCGACCTGGTGGACTGCATGGTGGCCCTGCCCAGCCAGCTGTTCTACTCCACCCAGATACCCGCCTGCCTCTGGTTCCTAGCCCGCAACCGGGGCGACGGGCCCTTCCGAGACCGACGCGGCGAGATCCTGTTCATCGATGCCCGCAAGCTGGGCCGAATGGTTGACCGCACCCACCGCGAGCTGACCGACGAGGACATCGCCAGAATCGCTGACACCTACCACGCCTGGAGAGGCGAGGAAGAAGTAGAGGAATACACCGACGTACCGGGCTTCTGCAAGAGCACCGCTCTTGAGGAGGTACGCAAGCATGACCACATCCTCACCCCCGGCCGCTACGTAGGCATGGAGCCACGAGACGAAGACGGCGAGATCTTTGATAAGAAAATGACCCGCCTCGTTAATCAATGGAATAATCAAACCAATAAAGCCTCACATCTAGACCAAACCATATCTGATAACCTTATGGTGTTAGGGTTCAGGGATAAGGAGTAATAATCATGGACTGGGCAATGAACATTACAGCTCCGATTGTAGTCGCTTTGATAGTTGGACCTACCGGTTGGTTCCTTCGTCAATACTTTGATTCTGTAAGGAGAGAGCAGGAACGCCTGCAAGATGAGCGCAGGAAAATATATATGCAGGCTCTTGAGCCATATATTCGACTACTTAATTCGGTTGTAAACAAAGAGGACCTTACCGAGGAAGACCTAAAGCAGATTCTGTCCTATGAGTATCGTAGGAATACGTTTGAACTGAAACTTATGGGTTCTGATGATGTTGTGCGAGCTTTGAACAAACTAAGAGCATTAGCGGATAGGTGAGGGAAATCCACCGGTTGGGGTGTTTTCTCGGGTTGGATCCCCGAGCGGAACACATCCCCTAACCGGTGGAGGCATATTATGCGCGCGCTCGAACCCGAAGTCGTAAACGCGGTCTGGGAGGCGGTCAAACACCTGATCCCCCAGCCAGTGGACAACCACCCCCTCGGCTGCCACCGCCCGCGGGTTCCCGACCGGCTCTGCTTCTGGGGGATTCTCATCCGGTTGATCCTCGGATGCTCCTGGCAAGCCGTGGAGCGTCTGCTGGACTACGCCGTTTCTGACACCACCCTGCGGAACCGCCGCGATGAATGGATCAAAGCCGGTGTGTTCAAACAGCTCGAAGCCGAAGCCCTTCGGGCCTACGACCGGATGATCGGACTCGACCTAACCGAAGTATCCATCGACGGCAGCGCCCACAAAGCGCCCTGCGGAGGTCCCGGAACCGGGAAAAACCCCACCGACCGGGCCAAATCCGGCTGGAAATGGTCCCTGGCCGTCGACCGCAACGGCATCCCCGTCGCTTCCGCCGCCGGAGCCGCCAACCGCCACGACACCGTGCTGTTGGCCCCCACCCTCCAAGCCATCCGGGATCGGGGGCTGATCCCCGACATTGAGACCCTCCACCTCGACCGGGGCTACGACAGCCCCAAAACCCGCGGCCTCTGCCGCAGCTACGGAATCACCGACATAGTATGCGCCCGGAAACGCCCCCCCGGTGCAGCCCGGCCCAAGAAACTGCCCGCACCGCTCGGGATGCGCTGGACCGTCGAACGGACCAACTCGTGGCTCTCGAACTACGGGCAACTCCGACGCAACACCGACCGCCGCCCCCAGCACCGCCAAGCCCAGCTCCGGCTCGCCATCGCTCTGATCATCATCATCAAACTCATCAACTGGAGAAACCGATGGAACCCCAAACCAGCCCCTATCCGCTAATGCTCTAATGCAACACTTTTATACTAGAGAAAATGCTGAGCAGGGCCAGAACAACCCAGACCACGAAGGGGTTTTTCTTTTGGGTGAATTATTCTTAGTTATAAGAAAGGATCTAATAAAGAGGACTAAATTAGATAAAATTGATATGCTTCGAGATTTTATCAAGGATATAGATAAACATCTAGAATCCAACAACAAGGCGGTGCGGCGATGAAGTCTAATCAATGGCAGTATGTTACTCTTGAAAATTGCGCTATTATAAACGCTGATCTGTATTCATTAAACGAGAACTGGCCGTATATCAATTATCTTGATACTGGTAGCATAACCGACAATCATATTTCTAGATATCAATTATTTTCAAATCCGAATATGCTCCCTAACAGAGCTCGTAGAAAGGTTTGTCAAGGCGATATTGTTTATTCAACAGTTCGACCGAATATGCGACATTTTGGTATTCTTAAAACGTTACCAGGTAATGTTTTAGTTTCTACTGGCTTTGCTACAATACGGGGGATAGGTAAATTAGCTTATACTGATTATATTTACTATTTTTTAACTCAAGATATAATAATTGAATATCTTCAAACTCTTGCCGAAAATAATACATCTGCCTATCCGTCCATCCGTCCAAAAGACCTTGCGAAGTTAAAAATCCTTCTTCCTCCGCTTAAAGAACAACGAGCTATAGCACATATTCTCCGCTCTTTGGATGACAAGATTGAATTGAATCGGCGGATGAACGAGACGCTGGAGGAAATGGCGCGGACTTTGTTCGAGTCGTGGTTTATTGATTTTGATCCGGTTCGGGCCAAGATGGATGGTCGCTGGCAACCAGGCCATTCACTCCCTGGACTGCCTGCTGAACTATACGACCTATTTCCTGACCGTTTCGTACCTTCCAGGCTAGGCGAGATACCAGAAGGATGGTCAACAAAGACGCTAAGCCATATTGCGTATAATTTAACGGACAAGGAAAATCCTATACTATCTCCAGATACCTTATTTCAACATTTTAGCATTCCTGCCTATGACAAAGATTGCAAGCCTCGTCTTGAGCCAGGTAAAGACATAAAAAGTATTAAGACAATCCTATCACCTGGCGTAGTATTATTATCGAGGCTTAATCCCGCAATTGATAGAGTTTGGTTGGTTGATTTAAAACGAGGTGATAGGGCAGTGTGTTCCACAGAATTTCTGGTTCTGAAACCCAAACTATGTTTCTCCACAGCCTATATTTATTGTTTGGCACGCTCTACCATATTTAGGCAACAGCTACAGTCGTTAGTTACAGGAACTTCTAAAAGCCATCAACGAGCTCAAGTGAACTATGCCATGTCTATTGATACTATCATACCTACAGGTTCAATCCTACAGATATTTCGGGAACATACTTCGGTTTTATTTGATCGTATACTCGCCAACCGACGAGAAACATCCACACTAGCAGAACTGCGCGATGCGCTACTGCCCAAGCTGTTGTCGGGTAAGATTAGGATTGATTCAGATTGGAAAAGTGATGACCACAGACCAGATCAGTGAATTATTGCGCGGCGGTCTGCCCAGTATGTTCGAGTGCTCTCCCATGCCCAAGCCGGGCGTGGTGAGGGTGGCAACGCCCCTGCTGTATCCGGACGGTGGCATAATCGAAGTTTTCGTGCATCACAACGATGATCGGCGGGTTATAACCGACTTCGGTGATGCTTTGGGGTGGCTGGGAATGCAAAACACAGAGGCCCGCCTCTCCCCCACCAGGCAGTGGATGGTCGACAACATCTGCCAGACCCTTGGGGTGGAAATGGAGAACGGCGCGATAACGCTCGCCTACAAGGACGGCAAGCAGCTGGCTGATGCCGTCCATCGGGTGGCGCAGGCGGCGGCGCGCGTGGCCGACATATGGTTCACGCTGCGCGTGCGGCCGGTGGGAGGGGTGGCCGACGAGTTGGAGGACTGGCTCGGCGGGCATCGCTTCACCTTCGACAAGGGCGCGATCCACGCCGGAAGGTCCGGCCGCGACTGGACGGTGGACTACCGAGTAACCGCAGACGAACGCACCTCGCTGGTGTTCGTCCTGAGCAGCCGTTCGCGCGCCGCCGCCGGGCTCGCCAGCAAACACGTCTACTCGGCTTGTTGCGATCTGTTGGACCAGTCCGGCGAGGCTTGGCAGAAGCCGATCATCTCGCTGTTCGACGACACCGTGGACGTATGGCGGGGGGAGGACATCGCGATGCTGCGGGGCGCTTCCCTCCCTGTGATGTGGTCCCGGCCCGATGAGCTCGAGCGGGCGCTCACGGCCGGATAGGCGCAGCCTCGGCCGTCCGGGGGACTGATAGCCTGCTTGACCGTATGTCCGCATCGGGAATAGACGAATCGGTTGTCCAAGCGCACGCCCTCGAGGTGTTGGAGGAACTGGGGTGGCGGACCGGGGGCGGCCTGTACGGACCGGGCAGCCTCTACTCGGAGCGGGCGGATTACAGCAGGGTGGTGCTGGAGGGGCGGCTGCGGGCGGTCGTCGAGCGGCTCAACCCGGGCCTGCCCGCCTATGCGCGGGAGGACGCCCTCCGCCGGTTGACCCGGCCCGAGGGGGCGCTGACGGAGATCCGCAACCGCAACTTCCACCGGATGCTGGTGGACGGGGTGCCGGTGGAGTACCGCACCAGGAACAACCGCATCAAGGGGGTGCAGGCCCGGGTGATCGACTTCGAGGAGCCCGGCAACAACGACTGGCTGGCCCTCGACGAGTTCATCGTCAGGGAGGGCGACCATGAGCGGCGGCCGGACTTCGTTCTGTTCGTCAACGGCCTCCCGCTGGCGGTGGTCGAGTTCAAGAACCCGCTGGACGAGGACGCCACCATCTGGACCGCCTGGCAGCAGCTGCAGACCTACAAGTCGGAGCTTACGGACCTGTTCTCGATGAACGGGCTGATGATCGTTTCCGACGGGCTCGAGGCGCGGGTGGGAACGCTCACCGCCGGGCGGGAATGGTTCAAGCCGTGGCGCACCCCCGCCGAGGAGGAGGGCGGAGAGGTCCGGTACGAGATGCGGGCGCTCTTCGAAGGGGTGCTGGAGCCGCGGCGCTTCCTGTCGTTGATGCGGGACTTCATCGTCTTCGAGGGCTACGAGGGGGAGCGCCCCGCCAAGAAGGTGTCCGGATACCACCAGTTCCACGCGGTGCAGGCCGCCGTCCGAGAGACCCTGCGGGCGGTCGGTGCGCAGCCGCCCGCCGACGCCGGCGGGGAGGCCGGGCGGGGCGGGAAGCCGGGCGACCGGCGGATCGGGGTGGTCTGGCACACCCAGGGGGCGGGCAAGAGCCTGACCATGGTGTTCTACGCCGGGCGGATCATCCGCGAGCCGGCCATGAAGAACCCGACCGTCGTCGTGCTCACCGACCGCAACGACCTCGACGACCAGCTGTTCGACACCTTCTCCCGCTGCCGGGATATGCTGCGCCAGCCGCCCGCCCAGGCGGAGAGCCGGGCCGACCTGCGGAAGCGGCTGTCGGTGGAGTCGGGCGGGGTGGTGTTCACCACCATCCAGAAGTTCTTCCCGGAGGAGAAGGGGGACGCCCACCCCGTCCTGTCCGAGCGGCGCAACATCGTGGTGATCGCCGACGAGGCCCACCGCAGCCAGTACGACTTCATCGACGGGTTCGCCCGCCACATGCGCGACGCCCTGCCGCACGCCTCTTTCATTGGCTTCACCGCCACCCCGATCGAGCAGCAGGACGCCAACACCAGGGCCGTGTTCGGCGAGTACATCAGCGTCTACGACATCAAACGCTCGGTGGAGGACAAGGCCACCGTCCCCGTCTTCTACGAGAGCCGCCTGGTCGGGCTGTCACTCGACGAAGGGCGGCGGGCGGAGATAGACGAGGACTTCGAGCAGGTGACCGAGGGGGAGGAGTCGTCGCGCCGGGACGACCTCGGGCGCAAATGGGCGCAGGTGGAGGCCCTGGTCGGCGCCGGGGACCGCCTGCGGGAGGTGGCCGAGGACATCGTGGCCCACTTCGAGGAGCGGCTGGAGGCCATGGACGGCAAGGCGCTGGTGGTGTGCATGAGCCGGCGCATCTGTGTGGATATGTACCGGGAGCTGGTGCGCCTGCGGCCCGGCTGGGAGCATCCGGACGACGGCGGGGGCGAGATCAAGATCGTCATGACCGGATCGGCTTCCGACCCGCCCGACTGGCAGCGCCACATCCGCACCAAGGGCCGCCGCAAGGCCCTGGGCGACCGGTTCCGCGACCCGGGCGACCCGCTCAGGATGGTGCTGGTGCGGGACATGTGGCTGACCGGGTTCGACGCCCCCAGCCTGCACACCATGTACCTGGACAAGCCGATGCGGGGGCACGGGCTGATGCAGGCCATCACCAGGGTCAACCGGGTGTTCAGGGACAAGCCGGGCGGGCGGGTGGTGGACTACCTGGGGGTGGCCCACGAGCTGAAGCGGGCCCTGGCCGTGTACGCGGACGGAGGCGGGCGGGGCGAGGCGGTGCTGGACCAGGAGCAGGCGGCGGCGGCGCTGCAGGAGAAGTACGAGGTCTGCCTGGGGATGTTCCACGGGTTCGACCGATCGGCGTGGGCGGACGGGGGCGGGGCGGAGCGGCTGGAGCTGCTGCCCGCCGCCCTGGAGCACGTCCTGGCCCTGCAGGACGGCAAGGACCGCTGTCTGCAGGCGGTGCGGCAGCTGTCGCAGGCGTTCGCCCTGGCGGTCCCCCACCGCATCACCGAGGAGATACGCGAGGATGTGGCCTTCTTCCAGGCGGTGCGGGCGGCCCTGGTCAAGCGGACGCCGGGCGGCGTGGCGCCCGAGGAGGCGTTGGACCACGCGGTGCGCCAGATCCTCTCCCGGGCGGTGGTCGCCGAGGGGGTGATGGATGTGTTCGCCGCCGCCGGGCTGGACCGGCCCGACATCTCCGTCCTCTCCGACGAGTTCCTGGCCGAGGTGAAGGGGATGCCCCGCCGCAACCTGGCCGTCGAGCTGCTGCAGAGGCTGCTCCGGGGGGAGGTGAAGCGGCGCAGGCGGCGCAACGTGGTGCAGGGGGAGCTCTTCTCCGACCTGCTGGAACAGGCCCTGCGCCGCTACCGGAGCCGGGCCGTGGAAGCGGCGCAGGTGATCGAGGAGCTGATCGGCCTGGCCCGGGATATGCGGGCGGCCGACGCGCGGGGGGAGGAGCTCGGCCTCACCGAGGAGGAGCTGGCCTTCTACGACGCCCTGGAGACCAACGACAGCGCGGTGGCGGTGATGGGCGACGAGGTGCTGAGCATGATCGCCCGCGAGCTGGTGGAAACGGTGCGCTCCAACACCGGCATCGACTGGACCCGGCGCGAAGACGTGCGCGCCCGGCTGCGCATCGCGGTCAAACGGCTCCTGCGCAAGCACGGGTACCCGCCCGACAAACGGGAGAAAGCCGCCCCCACGGTCATCGAACAGGCCGAGGCCCTGACCTCCGTCTGGCTGGCCTGACCCCGGCCGCCCCGTCCGGTATCGAACATCCCCGGTGCCTGCCCCGTCTCGTTCTGGTAGCATAGGGCCAATACTTCGGTAAAGACCGAGTCGAAGCTTCCCAAAACAAACGGGGATGTCATGGGACAGGAGCAGAAATGGATGAAGAAACACTTCATCCGAACAGTCCGCCTGAATAATATCCTTTCCTACGGTCCTGAAACTCCTGAATTCGAACTGCAACCTCTTAATGTCCTAATAGGACCAAATGCCTCCGGTAAGTCAAACCTTATTGAGGCTTTGTCTCTTCTTGCCGCTACGCCTAGAGATATACTCGAGCCTATACGCTTAGGCGGCGGGACACGAGAATGGCTTTGGAAAGGAGTCGAGTCAACCTCTCCAGCTACCATAGAAGTTACTACCAAACACCCACAACTAGGAAGACTGGACATCAGGTACCGGCTAACATTTCAAGAATATGAACAAAGATTTACACTTGTAGATGAAGCAATAGAAACAGCAGTGCCCTTCACAGGATATACTGAGCCTTATCCATATTACAGCTTTCAGAATGGTCAACCTGTACTTGATGTACCTATGGAAGAGATAAGAGATCAAGCTCCCCCTCTAACCCAGGATCCTTCTCTAACTTTTCTAACCCAGGATACTCAACGATTCCTACAGTCGCCACCTCAAAGAGGTCTACAAAGAATAGAGGTTATTCCTGAGCAATCTATTTTAGAGCAACTCCGTAATCCAGATGCATATCCAGAATTAACATATCTGGGAGATAGATTTAAAGGAATCAGATTTTATCGGGAATGGGATTTATCTAGAGGCGGTCCAATACGCTCCCCACAATCAACAGACCAAACACAAAATTTCCTACTAGAAGATGCTTCTAACCTTGGCCTGGTTTTGAACGATCTATTTACCCGACCCCTGATAAAGCAAAAGATCATGACCCACATACGATCCTTTTATCCACATGTCCTGGATATTGTCTCTAGACTGAGAGATGGTACCGTCCAATTACAATTTCATGAAGAAGGATTAGATCATCCGATATCATCTAACAGGCTATCTGATGGAACTTTACGTTATCTATGTCTACTAACGGTGTTATGTAATCCTGAGCCTTCATCAATTATTTGCTTAGAGGAACCCGAAACCGGATTGCACCCAGATATAATTTGTGAGATGGCAGATCTACTTATAGAAGCATCCGAGCATAGTCAGATAATAGTTACAACTCATTCTGAAATACTTGTGGATTCTCTAACCGATATCCCAGAATCAATTATAGTTTGTGAAAAACCTGAAACTGGTACACAACTTCGTAGGCTCAACAAAAAGGAACTTGAGCCTTGGCTTAAAGAATATCGCCTAGGTGATCTCTGGACAACTGGTGAGTTGGGAGGGAATCGCTGGTGAGCATCACAATATATGTGGAAGGAGGCGGCGAAGGTTCACTCAAACCAAAATGCCGTAAGGGTTTTACAGAGTTCATAAAAAGGGCAGGATTTGAAGAGAGAATGCCAAGAATAATGGCTTGCGGCAGCCGTGATAATGCTTATGACAAATTCAAAACTGCTCATGAGGATAACAAACTTTGTATTTTGCTTGTGGATGCCGAAGATTCGATCAAAGCAGGAGATAAACCTTGGCAACATTTGAACAAGCGGGATGGATGGTCAAAGCCCAGCAATGCCACCGAGGAACAATGCCATATGATGGTGCTGATAATGGAATCATGGTTTCTAGCCGACAAAGAAGCATTGCAGGAATACTACGGTCAAGGTTTTCGGGCAGATGCAATACCGCAATACAATAATGTCGAGATAGTGCCTAAAGATGATGTCCTGGATAAACTCCGTCAAGCAACTCGTAATACCAAGAAGGGCTCTTACAGCAAAGGCTCACACAGCTTTAATATTCTAGCAACTCTCAACCCGGATAAGATCAAGCAGGCATCTCCATACGCCAAACGATTTCTTGAGCAGTTAGATCAACAGACTAGGTCAAACAATGAAAGCTAATCACGGGGTATGAGATTGAGCTTTGGAAGATGGCGGACAGCCTGCGGAGGACCATGGACGCCGCCGAGTACAAGCATGTATAGAATGCGTCTCTTGATTGGCAGCTGGCTAGAGGTATTATCCATCATGAGTAGAACCGAGGTGCCTGATTATGAGAGCAATTGGGAAAACCTGCGGGATGACTGATCATGATCGCCGCGAGCTGGTGGAGACGGTGCGCTACAACACCGGCATCGACTGGACCCGGCGCGAAGATGTGCGCGCCCGGCGGCGCATCGCGGTCAAGAGGCTTCCGCGGAGCACGGGTACCTGCCCGACAAGCAGGAGAAGGCAACCGATACGGTCATCAAACAGGCCGAGGGCCTGACTTCCTACCGCCGGTCGTATTTACGGAGAAAGACACAAACCACCGCGTAAGCCCAAACCCTTTTCCCGCGAACCCCCTGTTCAAGCACCTATCCCACCTCCCCTGACCCGGCAAGAACGCGAAAAACGCCACCGCCGCTCCCCGCTTCGCGGGCCCGGCCCCCGCCACCACCACCTGTTTCCCGGACGCGGTCGGTCAGTACCCCGGAGGATCGCGTTCGGAGGATGATCCCTGTCCCGGTCTGCGCCGGCTGCGGACCGGAGGTGCTTGCAGCTCTTCCATTAATACAGCATCGGTGCGACATAGTCAATACCCTTGTAGGCGGATCCGGCGGATTTTTTTGTCATTCCGTGATTTGACCATGCGGGACGGAAGAGAAGGCGCAACCCGCCCTGCCGCTCGGCGTGTCCGGCTCGGCCTTCGGGCTTCAGCCTCGGACTGCCTTGACCAGGGTTGTCCACTCGGCGTCGGTCATATCGGGGGTTCCTGGCCCCAGGCCGTAGAAACCGATTCGGTCCAGGAGGCCGGCGTATCGGTCGCGTACTGCTTCGCCGAGCCGGTCGAGGGGGGCTTCTACGGCTATCTCGGCTACTGCCTCGTCGGGGACGGCCTTGCCCATCTCTGTCCATTCGCCCCGCTTGGAGAGGGCGGTGAGCCGGGGGCCGAACTCCCAGCCGTGGACTTCCAGCACCCTCCGGTAGGCGGGGGTGGAGGCGTAGAAGGCGATCTGTTGCCTTACCCGCCGCCGCATGTCCGTCAGCTCCGCCTCGTCGCGGCCGGTGATCACGAACACCGTCGACGCCAGCTCGATCCGGTCGAGCGGACGCCCGGCGCGGGCGGCGCCCTCGGCCATGGCGGGCAGGGTTGCTTCCCGCAGGAAGCGGACGGTGTGGAAAGGATGGACGTGGAAGCCGTCGCACATCTCGCCCGCCAGGCGGGACATGCGCGGCCCGACTCCGGCTATGTAGATCGGTATGTCCGGGTGCTCGATCGGACCGGGGTCGAAGAAGGGGGTCATCAGCGTGTGGGAATAGAAGCCACCCCGGAAACGCAGCCGCCCGCCGGTCTGCCACGCCTCCCATATAGCCCGCAGCGCCCCGATGTACTCGGCCAGACGGTCGGCGGGCGCACCCCAGGGCATGGCGAAACGCCGCTCGACGTGGGCTTTTATCTGCGAGCCGAGCCCCAGCAGGAAGCGGCCCCCGGTGAGCTCGGCCAGCGCCCAGGCGGTCTGCGCCGCCACCATCGGGGACCGGGCGAACGCCGCCGCTATGGCCGTCCCGAAGTCCAGGCCGGGGGCGGCGGAGGCGGCCAGGGCGACGGGCAGGAAGGGCTCGCGGGCGGTGTCGGCGCTGAAAACCCCGTCGCAGCCGATCCGCTGCGCCCATTCCGCCCGGCCCGGCACCTCTCCGAGGGGGGCGGCGGGCAGATGATGATCGAACTTCATCTTCTTGCCTCCCGGCGCCGTGAACTGCCGGCGAGGATACCGGCCTGCGGCGGGTAGCATTCGGGACGCGGCGCGGCGCCGGTAGAGTTCGGGGCCGGCCGGACGAGACAGACCAACAGCGGGACAGGAGGAACGAGGTAGGGCAATGAAGCGGCTGCTGAAGATATTCGCTTTCCTGGGGGGGATCGGGGCGGTGGGATGGCTGTTCCGCAACCGGGTGGTGGCGGTCACCATGAACCGGGAGCCGGAAGCCCCCCGTCCGGCGCCCGAACCGGCCTCCGCCGCCGTCTACGAGGGTGACCTGACCTCGATAGAAGGGATCGGCAACGCCGACGCCCTGCTCCTCGAAACCGCCGGGGCGGGAACGGCCGCCCTGCTGGTAGAGGCCGACGCCGCCGAGCTGGCCGCCAAGACCGGGATACCCGAGGCGCACCTGGCCGACTGGATCAAATCCGCCGCCGCCCCGGCCGCCGCCCAACCCGCCGGGTAGCCGAGGAAACAGAGAAGCCGGGGGAAACCGAGAAGCAGCTCCGCGGGCCGCTACCCCGAACCCAGCTCTTCCAGCTGGGCCCCCAGCACCCCCAGGAGCTTCCTCGCCTCGGCCGCCTTCTGTTCCTCCTTGGACACCACCTCGGCGGGGGCGCGCTCCAGGAAGGCCGGGTTGGCCAGTTTCCGCTCCGACTTCTCCAGGACGCGGCGGGCTTTGTCGATGCGCCCCAGGATCCGCCCCCGCTCCGCCTCTAGGTCGATCACCCCTTCCAGCCGGATGAAAGCCTGTACCGGACCGGCCGCCGCCCGCGAGTAACCCTCCCCTGCCTCCGGCGGCGCATCGGCCGTCTCCGCCGCCGCGCCTGCCAGGGCGGCCAGCTGCGGCCCCCACCACTCTTCCCACAACCCTTCCGGATCATGCACCACCGCCTCCAGCCCCCGGCGGGCCGCAAGGCCGTGGGCGGCGCGGAACCCCCGCACCCCCGCCACCAGCTCCTGAAGCGCCCCGATCCCGGCGGGCGCCTCATAGGAGGGCGGCGCGGGCCACGGCGCCAGGATCAGCAGCCCCTCCCCCACCAGATGACTGTACAGCTCCTCGGTCAGGAACGGCATGGCCGGGTGGAAGAAGGCCAGCAGGTCCCGCAGCACCGCCCCCAGCGTCCGCCGGGCGGCCTCCGCCTCCGGCCCCCCCGCCGCCAGGGTGGGCTTGGACATCTCCAGATACCAGTCGAACACCTCGGACCAGGCGAACGAATACAGCAGGGAGAACCCGTCGGACAGCCGGTGGCGGTCGAAGAGCTCGTCCACCCGGGCCGCCGTCTCCGCCAGGCGGGACAGTATCCACCGGTCCACCGGCCCCGGATCGTCCGGATAGCCGCCCGCCGCCGGAACCGACCCCGGCGCCAGATGCATCAGGGCGAAGCGGACGGCGTTCCACAGCTTGTTGCCGAACCGCCGGGCGGCGTCCACCCACTGCACGTCGAAGGGCACGTCGTGGCCGGGCGACGCCGACCGGAGCAGGCTCAGGCGCAGGGCGTCGGCGCCGTAGAGGTCGATCATCTCCATGGGGTCCACGATGTTGTTGAGCGACTTGGACATCTTCCGCCCGTCCGAAGCCCGCACCAGCCCGTGGATGACTATCTCCCGGAAGGGGGCTTCGCCCGCGAACTCCATTCCCATCTTCAGCATGCGCGCCACCCAGAAGAAGATGATGTCGTAGCCGGTAACCAGCACATCGGTCGGGTAGAAGCGCCGCAGGTCGGAGGCGTCGTCCGGCCAGCCCAGCGTCGAGAAGGGCCACAGCGCCGAGCTGAACCAGGTGTCCAGCACGTCCTCGTCGGCCCTCAGCTCCTCCGAACCGCACTCGCTGCACCCCGCCGGCCGCTCCCGGGCCACCATCACCGCCCCGTCGATGTCGCAGTACCAGGCCGGGATGCGGTGGCCCCACCACAGCTGGCGGCTGACGCACCAGTCATGCAGGTTCTCCATCCAATGAAAGTAATTTTTCTCCCACCGCTTGGGAACGAAGCGGGCCGCGTCGCTGCGCACCGCCTCCACCGCCGGCCCGATCAGGTCGGCCACCCGCACGAACCACTGGTGGGACAGCAGCGGCTCCACCGCCGCCCCGCTCCGAGAGCAGTGCCCCACGGAGTGGCGGTGCTCCTCGATCCGATCCAGGCAACCCTGCTTCCGCAGGGCGTCTATCACCTGCTCGCGGGCTTCGAAGCGGTCCAGGCCGGCGAAGGAACCGGCCGCGGCGGTCATGCGCCCGTCCTCCCCGATGACCTGCACGGGGGGCAGTCCGGCCCGCCCGGCGATCTCGAAGTCGAGCGGATCGTGGGCGGGCGTTACCTTCACCGCCCCGGTGCCGAAGGAGGGATCGACCGCCTCGTCGGCCACGATCGGGATGAGGCGGTCCATCAGGGGCAGGCGCACCGTCCGCCCCACCAGATGGCGGTAGCGCTCGTCTTCGGGATGGACCGCCACCCCGGTGTCGCCCAGCATGGTCTCGGCGCGGGTGGTGGCCACCGTCACCCCCTCCCGCCCGTCCGCGCCCCCCTCGGCGAACGGGTAGGTGATGTGGACCATCCGGCCTTCCACTTCCTCGTACTCCACCTCGATGTCGGAGATGGCGGTCATCAACCCCGGCGACCAGTTGATGATCCGGTAGCCCCGGTAGATGAGGCCCTTCTCGTACAGGCTCACGAACACCTCGCGCACCGCGGCGGACAGCTGGTCGTCGAGGGTGAAGCGCTCCCTGGTCCAGTCGCACGAATCCCCCAGCGCCCGCATCTGCTGGGTGATGGCCCCGCCCGAGCGGGCCTTCCAGCTCCAGACCTGCTCCACGAACCGCTCCCGGCCCAGCTCGTACCGGGTTTTCCCCTCCTCGGCCAGCTCCCGCTCCACCACCATCTGGGTGGCGATCCCGGCGTGGTCGGTTCCGGGCAGCCACAGGACGGCGCGGCCCTGCATGCGCTTGCGCCGGATGATGGCGTCCTGGATGGAGTGGTCGAGGGCGTGGCCGATGTGCAGCACCCCGGTTACGTTCGGGGGCGGGATGACGATGGAGAAGGGCTTGCCGCCGGGGTTTATCTCCGGGCGGAAGGCGCCGGACTCCTCCCAGATCGGATACCAGCGGGACTCGACCGCCTTGTGGTCGTAGCCGCCGTCGAGCCCCCCGCCCGGCGGTACGGCCTCCATGCCCGCCTCCGCCCCGGCCATCCCCGCGCCTGTCGGATCCGATCCCGGCGGACCGGACCGACTACGCGCTCCTCTCTTGGGGTTTCTCCATCTCCCGCAGCTCCCGCAGCGGCAGAAGGGCCGGGTTGACCCGCTCCTCCACCACCCGCCGGTCGATCACCACCCGGCCCACGTCGGAGCGGGAGGGCAGCTCATACATGGTCTCGAGCAGCACCTCCTCCATGATCGCCCGCAGCCCGCGGGCGCCCGTGCCCCGCAGGATGGCCTGGTCGGCGATGGCGTAAATGGCGTCCGGCTCGAACACCAGCTCCACCCCGTCCAGCTCCAGGATTCGTTGGTACTGCTTCACCAGGGCGTTGCGCGGCTCCTGGAGGATGCGGACCAGGGCGCCCCGGTCGAGGGAGTCCACCGTGGCCACCATCGGCAGGCGGCCGACGAACTCCGGGATGAGGCCGTATTTGATGAGGTCGTCCGGGATCACCTCGGCCATCAGCTCGTCCTTGGGCCGGTCGAGGCGGGTGCGGATGTCGGCCCCGAACCCGACGATGCGGTTGCCCACCCGGCGGCCGATCACGTCTTCGAGGCCGGCGAAGGCGCCCCCGCAGATGAACAGCACGTCGGTGGTGTCGATCTGGATGAACTCCTGATGGGGGTGCTTGCGGCCTCCCTGGGGGGGCACCGAGGCCACCGTCCCCTCCAGGATCTTCAGCAGCGCCTGCTGCACCCCCTCCCCCGACACGTCGCGGGTGATGGAGGGGTTGTCGGCCTTGCGGGCGATCTTGTCGATCTCGTCTATGTAGATGATGCCCTGCTCGGCCTGCTTGACGTCGTAATCGGCGGCCTGTATCAGCTTCAACAGGATGTTCTCTACGTCCTCGCCCACGTAACCCGCCTCGGTGAGGGCGGTGGCGTCGGCGATGGCGAAGGGCACCTCGAGCATGCGGGCCAGGGTCTGGGCCATCAGCGTCTTGCCGCATCCGGTGGGGCCGATCAGCAGGATGTTGGACTTGGACAGCTCCACGTCGTCGCTGCGGGGAGAGGCGGTGCGCACCCGCTTGTAATGGTTGTAGACCGCCACCGACAGGGCCTTGCGCGCCCGCGTCTGGCCGATCACGTAATCGCCGAGGAACGAGAACACCTCGGCGGGTTTGGGCAGCTCCGGGGCCCGGTCGGAGCGGGTGTGTACCTGCTCGTCTTCGAGGATCTCGACGCAGAGGGTCACGCACTCGTCGCATATGTAGACGCCCGGACCGGCGATGAGCTTGCGCACCTGCTTCTGGGTGTGCCCGCAGAAGCTGCACTTGAGCAGCTCCATGCCCTCTCCGTACTTGATGGTCATCCTCCCCGGCTTCCCGCGGATTCACCCGGCCTCGGAGGCCGGGTCCCTGCTGGTCAGGACATCGTCGACTATGCCGTAGTCCTTGGCCTCGGCGGCCAGCATCCAGAAGTCGCGGTCGGTGTCCTTGGCCACCTTCTCGTAGTCCTGGCCGGTGTGGTCGGCCAGGATCCGGTTGAGCTGCTCCCGCATCTGCACGATCAGGCGGGCTTGTATCTCGATGTCGGCGGCCTGGCCGCGCGCCCCGCCGTGGGGCTGATGGAGCATCACCCGGGCGTGGGGCAGGGCGAAGCGCTTCCCCTCGGCGCCGCCCGCCAGGATCACCGCCGCCGCCGAAGCCGCCATTCCCATGCACACGGTGCTCACGTCCGGCTTGATGTACTGGATGGTGTCGTAGATGGCGAACAGGCTGGTGATCTCGCCGCCCGGGGAGTTGATGTAGAGGTTGACATCCCGGTCGGGGTCCTCCGACTCCAGGTGGAGCAGCTGCGCCATGACCAGGTTGGCCACCGCATCGTCGATGGCGGTGCCGAGGAAGATGATCCGGTCCTTGAGCAGGCGGGAGTAGATGTCGAAGGCCCGCTCCCCCCGGCTGGTGGACTCCACCACGGTGGGCACCAGGTAGCTGCGGGGGGCGGGGCCGGGCCGGGCGGCCTTGTCTACGTCCATTGCGGGCATCTCCAGATCCGTCCAGTACACATTGCTCGCGGTCCTTCGGTCACCGCGCCCGGTCCTCCCGCTCGACCACGGCCTGCACGACCATATCCTCCGAGGCCGCTGCGGGCGGCGCTTCCTCCGGTTCGAGCACGGCTTGAACCGCTTCCTCCGGCCTCCCGGGGCCGGCTTCCTCGGCCGCTCCGAACTCTCCGAACTCGAGGTCGAGCGCATTGCCGTCTCGGTCGACCGGCGCCACCGCCCGCATCAGGGCGGCGGCCGCCTTCTGTCTGAGGATATCACTCACCATCGCCGCCTCCAGACGGCTGCCGGCTATCCGCTGCTTCAGCTCCCCGGGCTCACGGCCGGTCTCGGCGGCCCCCGCCTCGTATGCAGCCTGGAGTTCCCGGTCTTCGACCTCCAGCCCGGCGTGGGCGGCCACTGCGTCGAGCAACAGGTTGGTGCGCACCCTTTCGGCGGCCATGTGGTCCACCCGCAGCATGAGGGCCTCCCGATCCTGGCCGGCCTCATCCAGATACCGGTCGAAATCATCGACGCCGCGCAGCTCGAACTGGAGCCTCATGCCATTGAATATCCGCTCGGCTTCGTAGCCGATCACGGCGGCGGGGATGACCGCGGCGATCTCGTCGATCAGCTCGGAGAACACCTTCTCGCGGAGCTGGTTCTGCAGGCCCGTTATTCGGATATCGTCCAGCCGGTTGCGCACCGAGGCCTTCATCTCTTCCACCGTGTCGAACTCGGTGAAGTCGCTCACCCATTCATCGTCGAGGTCGGGCAGCCGCTTCTCCTTGACCTCCTTGACCGCCACCCGGACATCCACCGGAGACCCGGCCTCCAGACCGTCGCCGGCGCGGCGGAGGCTGGAGGCAAAGTCGACGACGTCGCCGGCCGAGCACCCGGCCAGGCTGTCGTCGAGGCCGTCGAGCAACCCGTCGGAACCCAACCCGTAGAGCAGGTCGACGGCGGAGAAGGCGGCCAGCGCCCGGTCGCCGGACCGGCTTTCGATGTCGATGGCCGCGTAGTCGCCGTCGAGGGCCGGGCGCTCCACCGTCTCCAGCTCGGCGAAGCCCTCCAGGTAATGCTCTATATGGTGCTCCACCTCCGCCGGGTCCACCTCGGAGGCGCCGTCCAGCTCGAAGCGGCGCCCTTCGTACTCCGGCGGCGCCTCGAGGGCGGGCCAGAGAGCCACCCGCACATCCACCTCGAACGCGTCTTCCTCGTTCCGTACCTCCTCCACCTCGGGGTTGGCCGCCGGGACGAGGCCCGTCTCGTCCAAGGTTGCGGGCAAACGGTCGTCAACCATCTCACGGACGGCTTCATGCCGGATCAGGTCCCTCCCCACCAGATTCTCCACCATCCGGCGGGGCGCCTTGCCGCGGCGGAACCCGTTGACATGCACCTGGTGGGAAAGGCGGCGGGCCGCCCTGTTCTCGGCGTCCCGCAAGGGCGCGCCGTCAAACCGGATGGTCAGACGGCGTTCGAAGTCGCTCAGCTCGGTAACGGTAACGGACACTCGTCTCCCTATCCGCTCTACGGATTGCCGGGCCGCGTCAATGCAAACGGCGGCGGGGTGACCGAGGGGATTCGAACCCCCGACCTCCTGGACCACAACCAGGCGCTCTAACCAAGCTGAGCTACGGTCACCATTGTTTTGTTTGTTGCGGACGGATCGACCCGGCCCCGGCCCCGCCGGCGGCCGCACCCCCGGGAGGATTCGAACCTCCGACCAAGAGCTTAGAAGGCTCCTGCTCTGTCCACTGAGCTACGGGGGCTCATCTCCGCCCGGCCGCCCGGGCGAGCCCGAACCGGTCCGCGGAGCGGGTGAAGGGAATCGAACCCTCACCGCCAGCTTGGAAGGCTGGAGCTCTACCATTGAGCTACACCCGCCGGTGCGCCCCATCATACAGCCGAACGGCCGCCTTGAGAGCACGCCCCGCCGTTCTTGCCCTGTCCGCCGAAATCCGCCCCCGAAGGACCCGAATCAGCGCCCGCCGCTGGAACGGCTACCGGACGGGCGATATTCCCTCCAGGACGCCGACCGCCTCGCCGAGGGTGGAGATGGGGTGTATCTCGACTCCTTCCCGCCGGACCGTCACCGCATCCTCGTAGTTGAGGTCGGGCACCAGGACGTGGCGGGCGCCGGCGTCCTGGGCGGCCACCACCTTCTGGCGGACCCCGCCGATGGGGCCCACCTCGCCGTCCGCCGTAATGGTGCCCGTGCCGGCCACCACGTTGCCGCCCACCAGATCCCCTTCGGTGAGCAGGTCCACCAGGGTGAGGGCGTACATCACGCCCGCCGACGGCCCGCCGATGCCGTGGGTCTCTATCTCGATGCCGAAGGGCAGGTCCAGGGAGGGGTTGTAGGTGCCGGGTACGAACCCGATCATCGGGCGGCCCGGGTCTTCGGTGTGCTCGACCAGCGTCACCTCCGCTTCCATCTCCTGCCCGCCCCGCTGTACGGTCAGCCGCACTGCGTCGCCGACCCGGTTGGTGCGGATGGCCTCGATGCCGTCCTCCACCGCCTCCACCCCGACCCCGCCCACTTCTACGATCACGTCCCCGGCCTCCAGCAGACCGTCGGCGGGCGAGCCCTCCACCACCGAAACCACCAGCACCCCCTCGCCGGTCACCTCGTATTCCCAGCCGAGGTAGTCGAAGGCGGCGGCGATGGCCCTGTCCTTGGAGTTGTCCATCATGCGCAGGTTGTTCCGCCGGTGCTGCTCGGGGGTGATGCCCTCGGGGCGGATGGCCTTGCGCGCCACCAGGTCCACCTCAGGATCCAGCCAGCCCTGCGCCAGCGCGAAGGCGTTGACCTCCTGGAGCGACACGGTGAGCAGGTAGATGCCGCCGTTGAGCTCGTACACGGCGGGGCCGCCTTCCACCTTCACCAGGTCCGACACCTCCTCCACCGGGCCGGGCCACAGGGCGTAGTAGGGCAGGGTCACGAACCAGAAAACCACCGTCAGGCCGGCCAGCAGGAACACCCCGGCGGCGACCGCCAGCGGCCAGCGCGGCCGCCGGCGCCGCTCCTTCGGGCCGGACCCGGCCGAGGCGTCGGGATCCGCCTCGGCGGCGGCCTGCGCAGCGGGCGCGGGCTGTTCGGAGAGCTCGGCGGCGGTTTCGTCCTCGGTCATGTCGGCAACCGGTCGGGGGGAAGGTCTTCGCCTTCCGAGCATACCCGCCCCGCCTGCCTACCCGGACCGGCGAGGGCGGGCGGCGGGTCCGGTAACCAGATAATCCGCGGGCAGTCAAAAGGGGTGACACCCCACGAGGAGGCCGGCTTGACCTACGCACCTGCAGTTCTGTCCACCCGCATCCTGCCGCGGAGCAGAACCAGCCGCCAGACCGCAGCCATCGCCCTCATAATGGGCTTCGCCCTGCTGACCGCCCTCTGCGCCCAGATCAGGATCCCCCTGGGCTTCACCCCGGTCCCCATCACCGGGCAGACGTTCGCGGTGCTGCTGTCGGGGGCGGTGCTGGGATCCAGGATGGGGGCGGCCAGCCAGCTGCTCTACGTGCTGATGGGGGCGGCCGGAGCGCCCTTCTACGCCGGCGGGACCGGGGGCTGGGAGTACGCCACCGGCGCCACCATGGGGTATCTGCTCGGGTTCGTAGCCGCCGCCTACGCGGTCGGTTACCTGGCCGAGCACCGCCAGGACCGCCGGTTCGCCACCTCGATCGGCGCCTTCCTCACCGGCAACCTGGTGATCTACGCCCTCGGCGTGCCCTGGCTCATGTACAGCCTGTCCTGGGATCTGGCCGAAGGAGTCGCCAAGGGCCTGGCGCCTTTCATAATCGGCGACACCATCAAGATCCTGCTGGCCGCCGGCGTCATGCCCGTTGCCTGGAAACTGGCCGGCGACCGCTGAACCCGCCGCCGAACCAATAAATCACGAGCCGGGGGACCACTCCTCCCCGCCCGGCCAGACTTCCTTCTTCCAGATGGGGGCGCGCGCCTTGAGCTCGTCGATCAGATAACGGGCCGCCGCGAACGCCTCGGCGCGGTGGGCGCACGCCACCGCCACCGCCACCGACGCCTCCCCCGGCAGCACCCGCCCGGTCCGGTGCTCGACCGCCGCCGCATCGATGGGCCAGCGGGCGGCGGCCTCGTCGACGATCTCTTCGATCCTGGCCTCCGCATGACCCTCGTAGGCCTCGTAGTCGAGATGGGTGATCCCCGTCCGCCCCGGCGAGTGGTCCCGCACCGCGCCGAGGAACACGACCACCCCTCCGCTGGAAGGCCCCGACACCTCGGCGGCGAGGGCCCCGGGGTCGATGGGCGAGGAGGACACATGCACCCGGCGCCGCCCCGGCCCTGTTCCAGTAAATCTGCCGCCCATTACAATGGATATTCTACGGGTCGAACCGCCCCCGGCCCGTCCGTTTTACGAACAAGGGTGAATACCAAATCAGGAGAAAGGGAGCCGAGTGATGAGCGATGCTGATCGGCCTGCGTCCCCCGCCGAGGAAACCGCCGACCCCGGCCGCAGCCCGGCGCCCGAACCGCCGGAACAACCGCCCGCCCCCGCCTCCGCTGATCGGCCTGCGCCTCCCGCCCAGGAAACCGCCGACCCCGGCCGCAGCCCGGCGCCCGAACCGCCGGAACAACCGCCCGCCCCCGCCGCGCCGGAGCATCCGGTTGCCCAAGCCCCGGCATCTCGGGCAGACCGGCCCCGCTGGGGCCTCTACGTCGGGACCGCGGTCGGGTCGGCCCTGCTGGGCGCGGTATTCGCCCTCGCGGGCGCCGCCCTGCTCTGGACAGCCGGGGTTTTCGACCAGGAACGGATCCGGGTCATCGAGGTGGAAATCCCCCGCTACACCGATTATCCCTCCGGGGAGGCGTTCGAGTCGGCCGAAGACGGGTGGACGTCCGAAGACAGCATCCTCGACCCGCCCGGCTTGCTCGTTCCCGACGCTTCCGGCGCCCCCGACTCATGGGAAGCGGCCCCCGACCCGGCGGCCGCCGCCCGGGCCATACCCTCCATCGTCACCGTCCAGAACCTCCGGGGAAGCGACAACCCGTTCGGCACGGGCAGCGGAGTGATCATCAGCCCCAACGGGTACATCGTCACCAACGAACACGTGGTGGAGGGCGCCGACAGCCTCAAGGTAATAACAGTGGACGGCTCCAGATACCCGGCCGAGCTGGTGGGGGCCGATCCGCTCATGGACATCGCAGTGCTCGAGATCCAAGCCGACGATCTGGCGGCCATCGAGTTCGGCGCCGTCGAAGGCTTGGAGGTGGGCGACCCGGTGGTGGCGGTGGGCAATCCGTACGGCCTGCTGGGCGGCCCTTCCTTCACCACCGGGGTGCTCTCGGCCTTCGACCGCACCCTCACCGCCGACTACTTCACCGGCGAGAGCCTCTACGGACTGCTGCAGACCGACGCGCCCATCGCCACCGGATCGAGCGGCGGCGCCCTCCTGGACAGCGAAGGCAAGCTGATCGGCATCACCACCGCCGCCATGGGGCTCGGGCTGGGAGGCGGCCTGGGCTTCGCCGTCCCCATCGATCTGGTGGAGGGGATAACCGATGACCTGATCGCCGACGGCGAGGTTCGCCACGCCTTCCTCGGCATCCAGGGGAGCACCTTCCTGGAAGAGAACGAGGCGGGGGTCGAGTCGCCTGCGGGCGTGGAAATCCAGGTCTTGGAAAACTCCGCCTTGGGGGAGGCGGGAGGCCAGGACGGCGATGTGATCACCGCTCTGGACGGCGAGCCGGTCAAGACCATGCCGGTGCTGGTCGCCCGGCTGCGGAACTACCGGGCCGGGGATACGGCCGCGATCACCGTCGATCGGGGCGGCGAGGCAGTGGACCTGGAGATAACGTTGGGCGTCCATCCCTCGGTCGAAGCACAGCCCTCGTAAGCCTTCGGGCCGGATCCGCCCGCCCCATTGCTCGGAACCGTACATCTAGGATGGGAGCCGGGCAGGGCCGGCAAGCCGCCGGAAGCAAGAGGCCCGACCCGGGAAGGGCATAGACCATGCCGGAACGCAACATCCTGGACGAGCTGATGAAGCTCCTGCACGAGCCGGGGCCTATCAACTGGTCTCTGGCGGAGCAGATGGCCGGCCACATGGCCGGAACACCCGAGCCGATCGATCCGTGGCTGGCCGAGGAATACCTGGATCTGACCCGGCTGGCCCAGATGCGGGTCTCCGAAGCCGCCGGCCTGCCCGTCGATCCGCTGGCCGAGGTGCTGCTGGTCGACAGGGCGGGGTGGGCCGAACACCACCTCCGGTCCTTCCGTTACACGGCGGAGCCCCTCACAGAGATGTTCGCCGCCGCGCCGGATTCGGGTCCGCTGAGCGCGATGTTGAAACCGCTGGGGCCGGCCCTGCTGGGCATGCAGATGGGCGGCGTGGTGGGCATGATGAGCGGAGACGCGCTCGGGTTGTTCGACGCCGGCCTTCCGGCCGCCGCCCCGGCGGGCCTCACCTTTCAGGTGCCCAACCTGGAGGCCTTTGCCGCCGAGCACAGCCTCGACCCCCGCTCGGTCCGGTTGTGGGCGGCCCTCCATGAGGTGATCCACGAAGGGTTGTGCGCCCGCCCCTGGGTGAGGCCGCACCTGTTCGGCTTGTTCGAGAACCTGGCCGGCGCCATGGAGATCGACCCCGAGGCGGTGAAAGGCTGGCAGGAGAACCTGACGGACTCCGATCCCCTGGAAGCCATGCTCGCCCGGAGCGGGGCGGACGGCCTGTTCGCCGGCCCCGTCCAGGAGGAGCACACCGAAGAGATACGTTCCTTCGTCGAGATGGTGGAGGGGTACGGCGCCTACCTGGTCGAACAGGCGGCCGCCGGGCTGCTCCCCGACCTGGATTCGATCCGGGCCGCCATGGCCTCGCGGCAGATGGAACGCACCGGCTCCCCGGGGCTGATCGGCTCCCTGGAAACAGGAAGCAGCGCCGGACTGCACGGCAGAGGGGCCGCTTTCTGCACCGAAGTGGCCTCGCGCTGGGGCGTAGAAGCATTGCCCCGCATCTGGAAGAACGCCGATAACCTGCCCGCGGCGCAAGAACTCAACGACGCCACCGGATGGGCAGCCCGCGTACTGCTAGAAGATCCGTTCCCCGGCTAGGAGCCGGAGAGGCGAAGGAGAAAAGCGGTCTATTAGAATCGCCGCGGCCTTCCGACAGAAAGTTATCCCCCTACGAAAGGAAGCTCCATGTCCGCCGAGATAGGCAAACCTGCACCCGATTTCTCGTTGCCCGACGCCAACCGCGAAAAGGTCGGCTTGGAGTCGCTGCGGGGGCACAAGGCGCTGGTGGTGTTCATCCCCTTCCCGTTCACGGGCGTCTGCACCAAGGAGGTGTGCGAGCTGCAGGACAACATCTCCCACCTGAAGGATATGGACGCCAACGTGGTGGTGATCACCTGCGACACCCCCTTCAGCAACGGCCAGTGGGCCAATCTGGAAGGCCTCGAGTTCCCGGTGCTGAGCGACTACTGGCCGCACGGCGCCGTCACCAGGGACTACGGGGCGTTCAACGACGACATCGGGGCCGCCAATCGTTGCTCCTACGTGCTGGACGCGGACGGCATCGTCATCGACATCATCCGGTCGAAGGAGCTGCTGGTGGCGCGGCGCTTCGAGGACTACACCACCGCCCTCGTCCCCTACGTGTGAACCGCGCGCCCGGCGCGGACCTCAGGCCGGGCGCCGCCCGAGGCGTATAGACCAAGCTCTGCCCCCCTGGAGAAAGGGGTTGATCAGGTCTCGGTGCTGGTCGTAGTGGTGTTGGGTGTCTGGGCGGCCGGCGCCGCCTGCCCGGTTGCGTCGTCCGCGTCCGCCGGGTTCGCTTTGCCCTCATCGACTCCCTTGCGGAACTCGCGGGCCGAGCTGCCCAGGGAACGAGCCAGCTCGGGAAGCTTCTTGGCCCCGAACAGCAGAATCACTACCACCACGATGAGGATGATCTCACCGCCGCCGAATTTCGGCATCCCTTGTCCTCCTTCGTCGCAACCGGGATGATACCACCGACTCAAGCCGACCGGTCAAACAGTAGAAAAAGGGCCGGGGCTCAACCCCCGGCAACGGCCGCCCGGCCCTGACGCATCGTTGCCGGCCGGGGCGTCTACCTCCTGATCCAGGCCTCCCAGGCCTGGCGGGCCTCTCGTATTTCCTGGGGAGTGGAGTTCAGGTACTGAGCCGCCAGTTCAAGGATCTGGTCGTCGGGCGGCACCCCGCCCTCCGGGTCGATCAAACCCGCCCGGTAGCGGATGAAAGCCTGGTGCAGGTCGACCTGGGCCCTCGTGGGAAGGCCCGACCAGTCCTTCTCGATCGTGCCGTCCGCCGCCCGGTGGCTGGAGTAATCGCCCACAGACGCTTCGCTTGCCCGGTTCCAGTTGCCGAACGGTGCGTCGACCCAGGTGCCGAGGGTGGGGGGGGGCGGCTCTTCGGGATAATGAACGAAGTGGATGAGGAGAGCCTGGTAATCCCGGGACAGGCGGTATTCGGCGGCCAGCCGCCGCCCGATCCTGGCCAGCTGTTCCCTGGTGGCGCCGGCATCTACCGACACGGTGAGCCAGATGCGCCTCGCTCCCGCTGTACTGGAGTCCGTTTCGTTCAGCACCCGATGGCCGACTCCGGCCGGCGGAGGAACGGTGCCCGAGGACGCCTCGGTCGTAGTAGTGGTATCCGCCTCGGTCGTAGTAGTGGTGTCCGCCTCGGTCGTAGTAGTGGTGTCCGCCTCGGTCGTAGTAGTGGTGTCCGCCTCGGTCGTAGTAGTGGTGTCCGCCTCGGTCGTAGTGGTCGTGGCCGCCTCGGTCGTGGTAGTGGTGGTCGCCTCGGTCGTAGTAGTGGTAGTGGGCGGCGCCGTCGTGGTAGGGATGGTGGACGGCGTGACCCCCGACCCGAGGCCGATGATCTCGACCACCCGGCCCACCGCCCGGTCGAAGCGCTCGAAAGCGGTCATGAACTCGGCCGTGGCGGCGCGGCGGCGTTCGCCGGTGTCGGAAGAGCGCAGCCCGGCCAGAACCGCGCGGGCGGAGTCCGCCATCTGGCCCGCCGCGGACCATGCCGCTCGGTGCTCGACCGGCAGACCGAGTTCGGCGGGCGGGTCGATGAAGCCCACATCGTCGCGCAACCGCTCCGCCCTCGACAACAACCTGCTCATGGCGGCCTCGGTGTCCTGGTAGGAGACGCCGGTCACGGACCGGTTGTCCCAGTCGTTGTTGGCCGACCTCATGTCCGCCGCCAAGGTGGTGATTTCTTGATAGACGACGCTTATCTGGTCGTAATAGGCCAGCACCACCCGATCGGGCACAGTAGAGGAGGGGGTCGGAACAGTGGGGGTCGTAGTGGTTTCGGCGGTCGGGGATGTGGGCGGCGAGGTGGGGACCTCCACCGTAACAGCGGCCGACGTGGAGGTCTCTTCGGGCGGCGTCTCTGCGGGGTCTCCGGAACAGGCGGCGGCCGTCAACAGCGCCGCCAAGCCCAAGAACAAAACCGCCCTGGGGCCGCCCGCGACGGGAAGCAGTCTGGAAATCACCAGCCTACTGTACCCGTCATGGCGGCCTTTGCGGCGGCTTCCACGGCCCGTTGCTTCCTGATCTTTCTGCGCTCCCGCTCGGACAGTCCGCCCCAGATGCCGAATTTCTCCCCTCTCCTCACCGCGTACTCAAGGCAATCCATCCGCACCTGGCAGGCCGCGCAGATCTGCTTGGCGACCCTGGTGGAGGCTCCGCGGTCGGGAAAGAAGATGTCGACATCGGCGCCCCGGCAGTTGGCGTAGTCCTGCCACCCCAGAGGCTCGACCGCCAGAGCTTCGATCAGTTTCCTGTGCACCCCGTCTCCATTACACGATTGTAATTACACCAAGGGTAACAATAGAGCCGTATACGGGGGCTGTCAAACCGCGGCGCAAGACGAGAGAGATTCCATGCGGTGAGGGCGGTTATTCAAGAGGCCGGCGGGTGACAAGGGGCGGCTGCGCCGGTCGGTAAAGGCGGCGCATGCCCCTGATCTCTCTGGCTCGGAACCCTCTATCCAGCGGGCCGCTTCCGGCGGGATAGGGCCCCGGCCCGCTGTCCGGGAGTAGAGGCCGGGGACGAGGAAACAGGAGCGGCGGTAGGATGGGCGCATGGCTAACACCACCCGGGAGCGGACCACGAGGACGGCTCGGATCGGCGGCCTCTACCGCACCGACACCGGCAAGAAGTACGCCATGGCGATCAGCGGCGTGGTGCTGCTGGCTTTCGTGCTGGGCCACATGATCGGAAACCTCCACGCATTCGAGGGCGCCCACGGCGGGGTGTATCGGATCGACGAGTACGCCGAGGGCCTGCGCGACCTGGGCGAGCCGCTGTTACCCCGCACCATGGTGCTCTGGGTTTTCTTCCGCCTGCCCCTCACCGCCGCCTTCCTCGTGCACATTCATGCCGCCTGGGCGCTCACCCGCAGCAACAAGGCGGCTCGGGGCGCCAAATACCAGTCCCCCCGCGACTACCTGGCCGCCGGCTACGCCAGCCGCACGATGCGGTGGAGCGGCGTCATCGTCCTCCTGTTCCTGCTGTGGCATCTGGCGGACCTGACCTGGGGGGTGGAAGCCGTCAACCCGGATTTCCGGCGCGGGGAGGTGTATCACAACCTGGTGTCCAGCCTCAGCCGCTGGCCGGTGTGGATCCTCTACACGGCCGCCCAGGGGGCGCTCGCCTTCCACATCTGGCACGGAGCCTGGAGCCTCTTCCAGAGCATCGGCGTCAACAACCCCCGCTTCAACCGGTTCCGCCGGATATTCGCTTCCGTCTTCGCCGCCGTGGTGGCAGCGGGGTTCCTCTCCGTCCCGCTGGGCGCGGCCTTCGGTGTCATCCGCTAGCGGGAAGGGGTGAAAGTGCCTGCACCGGACGCCAGGGTTCCGGCCGGCCCCATCGAGGACCGCTGGGACAACCGCAAGTTCTCTATGAAACTGGTCAACCCGGCCAACAAGCGGCGCTTTACGGTCATCGTGGTGGGAACCGGACTGGCCGGCGCTTCGGCGGCCGCCACCCTGGGCGAGCTCGGCTACCGGGTCAAGGCCTTCACCTACCACGACTCGGCGCGGCGGGCGCACTCCATCGCCGCCCAGGGGGGGATCAACGCCGCCAAGAACTACCGCAACGACGGCGACTCGGTGTTCCGCCTCTTCCACGACACGGTGAAGGGCGGCGACTACCGCTCCCGGGAGTCCAACGTGTACCGCTTGGCGCAGCTGTCCGTGAACATCATCGACCAGTGCACCGCCCAGGGGGTTCCCTTCGCCCGCGAATACGGCGGCCTGCTGGCCAACCGTTCCTTCGGGGGGGCCCAGGTGTCGCGCACCTTCTATGCCCGGGGGCAGACCGGCCAGCAGCTGCTGTTGGGGGCCTACCAGGCCATGATGCGCCAGGTCCACCTGGGGGCGGTCGAGCTGTACGGGCACACGGAGATGCTGGATGTGGTGGTGAAGGACGGGGCGGCGGCCGGCATCGTCGCCCGCGACCTGTTGACGGGCGGGATCGCTTCCCATTCGGGGCACGCAGTGGTGCTGGCCACCGGCGGGTACAGCAACGTCTACTACCTCTCCACCAACGCCATGAAGTCCAACGTGACCGCCGCCTGGCGCGCCCACCGGCGGGGCGCCCTGTTCGCCAACCCCTGCTACACCCAGATCCACCCCACCTGCATACCGGCCTCCGACGAATTCCAGTCCAAGCTCACCCTGATGTCGGAGTCGCTCCGCAACGACGGGCGGATCTGGGTGCCGAAGCGGGCGGGCGACGGCCGGGCGGCGGACGAGATCCCCGAAGGCGAACGGGACTACTACCTAGAGCGGCGCTATCCGGCCTTCGGCAACCTGGTGCCCCGCGACGTGGCGTCGAGGGCGGCCAAGCGGGAGGTGGATCAACTGAAGGGGGTGGGACCGCTCCGCAACGGGGTCTACCTGGATTTCGCCGACGCCCTGGCGCGCCTGGGCGGGGACGCGGTCCGGGAGCGCTACGGAAACCTGTTCGACATGTACGAGCGGATCACCGGGGAGAACCCGTACCGGACGCCGATGCGCATCTACCCGGCCGTCCATTACACGATGGGCGGGCTGTGGGTGGACTATGACCTGATGACCACCATCCCCGGCCTGTACGCCCTCGGCGAGGCCAACTTCTCCGACCACGGCGCCAACCGGCTGGGGGCGTCGGCCCTGATGCAGGGCCTGGCGGACGGCTACTTCATAGCCCCCTACACGCTGGGCGACTACCTGGCGCCCCGGCTGGGCGAGGCGGCGGTTCCCGCCGACGACCCCGCCTTCCGCCGCGCCGAGGAGCGGGCGGCCTCCGAGACCAGGCGTTACCTGTCGATCGGCGGGCGCCGTTCCGTGGACTGGTTCCACCGGGAGCTGGGCAAGATCATGTGGGAGCACTGCGGGATGGAGCGGGACGCCGAGGGTCTGCGGCAGGCCATATCGGAGGTGGACGCCCTGAAGGAGGAATTCGACTCGGATCTGCGGGTGCCCGGGGAGGCCGACGGACTCAACCAGGCACTGGAGAAGGCGGGCCGGGTAGACGACTTCTTCGGCCTGGCCAGGCTGATGTGCCTGGACGCCCTGCGCCGAGAGGAGTCGTGCGGGGGTCATTTCCGGATGGAACACCAGACCGAGGACGGCGAGGCGCAGCGGGACGATGAGAACTTCTCCTTCGCGGCCGCCTGGGGCTGGGCCGAGGACGGGGCGCCGCCCATGCACCGGGAGGAGCTGGCCTTCGAGTACGCCCAACCGACCCGGCGCAGTTACAAGTAGTGCAGTTACGGAGAAGGAGGCGCTGATGGATCTGACACTGCGGGTGTGGCGCCAGAGCGGCCCCGACGCCGAGGGCCGGTTCGAGACCTACCAGGCGGCCGGGGTCAGCCCCGACATGTCCTTTCTCGAGCTGCTGGACCTGGTCAACGAGCAGCTGACCGCCGAAGGCCGGACGCCGATCGCCTTCGACCACGACTGCCGGGAGGGTATCTGCGGTTCGTGCGGCATGATGATCGACGGGCGCGCCCACGGACCGCGGGCGGGCGCCGCCGCCTGCCAGCTGCACATGCGGGAGTTCTCGGACGGGGACACCATCGCGGTGGAGCCGTGGCGGGCCGCCGCCTTCCCGATCATCCGCGACCTGGTGGTCGACCGGAGCCCTTTCGACCGCATCATCGAGGCGGGCGGCTACATCAGCGCCCCGACCGGATCGGCGCCCGAAGCCAACCTGATCCCGGTGCCGAAGGAAGCCTCCGACGCGGCCATGGACGCCGCCGCCTGCATCGGATGCGGGGCGTGCGCGGCGGCCTGCCCCAACAGCGCCGCCCACCTGTTCACCGCCGCCAAGGTGGTGCACCTCAACCTGCTGCCCCAGGGCCGGCCCGAACGGTGGCGGAGGGTGGAGCAGATGGTGGAGACCATGGAGGAGTATTTCGGCTCTTGCACCAGCCACGGCGAGTGCGAGGCGGCCTGCCCCAAGAACATCTCCCTGGACAACATCGCCGTAATGAACCGGGATTACCTGCAGGCCAAGATCCGCAACCCCGAGCTGGCCGGGCGGCATTGACGGGATCCGGGCGGCGGGTTGGTAACCTGGGGCCGCTCCGCATCCCGACTTCCCGCTCGACAGCCGGGCGGGTCGGAAGCTTATAGCCGTACTTCCCATCCGAGAAAGGAGTCCCGCCGATGGGCGCCCGGTTTCTCAGCCCCGAATGGGCGCAGGCCGCCACCAACGCCCTTTCGTACCATCCGGGGTTCGCCTCGGCCATCGAAGGCGCGGCGGTGTCGGTGCAGTTCAAGGTGGCGGACACCCCGGAGGGCGGCGAAGTGGACTACTACGTCAAGGTGAACAACGGCGCGGCGGTGTTGGAGATAGGCGCCCTCAGAAAGCCGGACGTGACGGTAACCACCAACTACAACACCGCCGCCGCCGTCTCCAAAGGAGAGATGCCCCTCCAGAACGCATTCTTCAGCGGCAGGCTGAAGGTGTCCGGCAACCTGGCCATGCTCATATCGCACCAGTCGGCGCTGGGTTTTCTCGCCGATGCGGTCTCCGCCCTCGACATCGACTACTGATCGAACCGATCCGGTGGCCGCTTTTGGCCGCTGACACGACCGGTCCCGCGGCGGACGGTTAATCTGGGTGTGCAGGAGAGAAAACATGCTGCAACGGCTCACGGTCCGCAATTTCAAGTCATTTCGGCATGCGACGATGGAGTTTCCGCGCCTGGCGGTTCTTTTCGGGCCCAACGCGGTGGGCAAGAGCAACCTGCTCGACGCCATCCAGGCGCTGTCGCGCATCGGCACCCAGCGCACATTGGCCGATGCGTTGGGAGAGCCGATTCGAGGCTATCCGTTCGAGATGTTCAAGCTGCCCGCCGGCGGGATCGCCGAGTTGCTGACCGCCCCGACCGCGCAGTTCTCACTCGAAGCAGACCTGGCGACCCACAACGGCGCCGGCGCCCGCAGGAACCTCTACCGATATGAAATCACAGTCGAGGTCAGCACCGGCGCGGGATCACTCGCCAACCGCAGAGAATACCTGGCAGCTCTCACCGAGAAGGGGGGAGAAAGGGGAAAACCTGCCATAGAAACAGAAGAAAACAGCCTGACAATTCGCCGTCAAGGCGGAGGCAGGCCGCGCTCGGAAAATCTCGGGCAGAATTATGCGACCTTATCGGATCCGAGGCTGGGTCAACCATCCTACACGCATATCGAGCGGGTCAGGAACGAGTTGCTGGATTGGCGGACCTACTACCTAGACCCTCGGTGAGCGATGCGTTTCCCAAGACCGCCGATGGATATCTACGATATAGGGGTATACGGTGAGTATATCTCACCCTTCCTCTACAAACTCAAGTCAGAACACACAACCCACTTCGACGAGATCATACGAACAGTGCGAACCATTATCCCTACCATCGAAACCCTGGATGTAGAACTCGATAAACGCCGAGGAACTCTAGATCTGTTCGTACGGCAAAACGGCACCGATTATTCCTCTAGGGTCGTCTCCGAAGGAACCCTTCGCCTGATCGCATTGTGCGCCATTGCGGTCAACCCATGGAGCGGATCACTGCTGGCATTCGAGGAACCCGAGAACGGGGTGCATCCGAGGAGAATAGAGCTGATAGCCCGGATGTTGGCAGCGCTCGCAACGGAGAAGGATCGTCAGCTGTTCATTACCACCCACTCACCCCTCTTCTGCGGGGCGGTTCTCAAGGAGGCCAGGTCGCGGTCGAACGGAGACATCGGTCTGTTCACCTTTCACAGCACCGACCGACAAACAGAGATCCGACCATTTTCCGGCTGCGGACCACTGTTCGAGAACACCGAGATCGTGAAAGCCCTCACGAGCGACAGAGAAGACGGCCTATTCGAAGAGCTGGTTATGCGGGGGTTGATCGATGAGTAACCCTCTGCGGGTTGACTTGTTCGTCGATCCGACAGGATAGGACTCGGGCGTCATACCGGGAGGGGTGCAGCTGTCAAGTCGTCGAGTATCTTGGCGATCCGGCCGGTGCAGGTCTCGGCGGCGGCGGGGGGCACCATTTCGACCAGCCGTCGGGCCGCCGCCATGAACACCCGGCCGGTGGGTCCGTCCGGGGCGGCGGCAACGATCGGCTCACCGTCGTCGCCGCCCCGGCCGAGCGCCGGGTCGAGCGGGATGCACCCGATCAGAGGAACGCCGACGGCTTCGGCCAGCTCCCGGCCTCCGCCCGCTCCGAACAGCTCGAAGCGTTGCCCGTCGGGGGCCTCGAAGTAGGACATGTTCTCGATGACCCCCAACACCGGCATAGCCGAACGCCGCGCCATGTCGGCCACCCGGACGGCCACCTTCTGGGCGTTCTTGGCCGGGGTGGTAACCACCACCATCTCCGCCTGGGGGAGCATGCGGGACAGGGCCATCTGGATGTCGCCTGTTCCGGGCGGCATGTCGATGACCAGATAGTCGAGCTCCCCCCACGCCGTCTGCTGGAGGAACTGTTCCAGCGCCCTGGAAAGCACGAGGCCGCGCCACATGAGGGCGGTCTCCTCGGATTCCACGATCAGTCCGGTCGAGACCGCCTCGATTCCGTGGACGCGCACCGGCTGCATGAGCCGCGTGTCGGCGTCCGCCTCGATCCGGGCCGCCGCCCCCAGCATCCTCGGTATCGAGAAACCCCAGATATCGGCGTCGAGCAGCCCCACCCGATATCCGAGCCGGCTGACGGCCAGGGCCAGATTGACCGACACCGAGCTCTTGCCCACCCCGCCCTTTCCGCTCCCCACCGCGATGGCCCTGGCGGTGGGCGGCACCCGGGTGGGCCGGGCGTTCTCACGCGCCCGGCGGCGCGCGGCGTTCATCAGCTCGGCCCGCTGTTTCCTGGTCATCGCCCGGGTCTCGACCGCCGCCTCGTCCACCCCCGGAAGGGCCGTGACCTTGCGCTTCACATCGTTCTCGATCTGGGACCGCAGCGGGCATTCGGCAATGGTCAGGGCCAGCCCGATGGTTGCCTTCCCCCCCTCGATCGACACCTCGCGCACCATGCCGAGATCGACCACGTTCGACCCCAGCTCCGGATCGAACACGCCCCGCAGGGACTCGATAATCCGTTCTTCGGTAAGCATCTCTACCATGGCTCCGGGCCGCCGGGGGAGTGGACGCATCCAACCTTATCGCAGGCCGCGCGGTATGATATGGTGATCCGGTCTACGATACGGCGGGCGGCGCAGGCCCGCACGGAGCAGCAAGCCGAACGGAGGGATCGAATGGAACAGCTCGTCCAGATCACCACCCGGACGCCGGCGCGGGCGGTCACCCTCACTCCCGGCGCGGTCGACAAGATCCGCCAACTGCTCGTTTCCGAGGATGATCCTTCGCTGGCCCTGCGGATGGCGGTGCGGCCGGGGGGATGCTCGGGGTTCTCCTACGAGATGTACTTCGACTCCGAGGTAGGCCCCGGCGACACCACGGAAGATTTCGACGGGGTGGGGGTGGTGGTAGACAACCAGAGCGCGGAGCTGCTGCGCGGGTCGGTGCTCGACTACCAGGACGGCCTGATGGGCGCCGGGTTCGCCATCAACAACCCCAACGTAAGCCGGTCCTGCGGGTGCGGCAACAGCTTCAGCTGATCCGCCTTCCTCTTTCCCGGGAGATGCCATGACCAAGCGAATCCTCGAAACCCCCAGCGCACCCGCCGCCCTCGGGCCCTACTCTCCGGCCGTCGAAGCAGGAGGGCTGGTGTTCCTGTCCGGCCAAGTGGCACTGGAGCCCGGCGGAGGGCGCTGCGACGGCCCCGTTGCCCTGCAGACCCGCCGGGTCATGGACAACATCGGCGGCCTGCTCGCCGATGTTGGGCTCGGCTACGAGCACATCGTCAAGACCACCATCTTCATGGCGGACATCGCCGACTACCCGACGGTCAACGAGGTCTACGCCGAGTATTTCGACGGCAAACCTCCGGCCCGCTCGGCGGTGCAGGCCGCCGCCCTCCCCGGAGGCTTCTCGGTCGAGATCGAGGTGGTGGCCGCCCGGCCGCAATAGGACCCGCCATCCGACCGCCGGGCCGGGGCGAGGGGCGGGGGCACGTTCCCTCCGATTCCTGCCATGAGAGCGGAACCCCCGCCTCCTGGAACGAGCGTTATTCCACCCGGGGGATGGTGTGGGGCACCGAACCCAACCGTTTCCTGGCCGAATTCGCCGCCGGCCTGAGCCCCCGGCGGGTGCTGGACCTGGGTTGCGGACAAGGGCGCAATGCGGTGTGGCTGGCCAAACAGGGCCACACCGTAACCGGCGTCGACCAGTCCGAGGTGGGCGTAGACCAGTCCCGCCGGCTGGCCGCCGAGCAGGGAGTGCAGGTCGAGTTCACCTTGGCGGACCTGGCCGGCGAGTGGACCCCGCCGCCTGAAGCCTGCGGCCTGGTGGTGCTGTCCTACCTCCAGCTGCCGCCCGCCGCCCGCCGGACCGTCCACGCCAAGGCGGCTGCCGCCCTCGCCCCCGGAGGAGAGGTCTTTCTGATCGCCCATCACGCCGACAACCTGGAACACGGGGCGGGGGGCCCGCCCTACCCGGAGGTGCTGTTCGACGAAGCCGGCCTGGCCGAAGATTTCGCCGCCCTCGATATCAGAACCAACGAGAAACGGTACCGGGAGGTGGAAGGGGAGGACGGCGCAGTGCGCACAGCCATCGACATCTTGCTGGAAGCGGTCAAGCCGTCCTAGATTTGCCCGGCCGCCGGGATATGAGGACTCGGCAAGTCCTGGTATCATAGGGGCGCGGGCCGGAATCGCGACGCACCGGCGCGTACACATACGGAACAGGGACATCTCGTTAGGAGGGAGCCCAATGCTTTATAGAGCAATGTACATCTGGGTGGATGGAACGCCGCCCACCCCGATGCTGCGGTCGAAGACCATGATTCTGGAGATGGGCAAGGAGCCCGGCATCTGGGGCTTCGACGGGTCGAGCACCATGCAAGCGCCCGGCGACGACTCCGACGTCGTGCTCAGGCCGGTGAAGACCGTTCCGGACCCCATCCGGGGCGGAAACGACATTCTGGTGCTCTCCGAGTGCCTCAACTCTGACATGACGCCGCACACCACCAACCACCGGGCGGCGTGCGCGGCCGCCGAGGAGAAGTACGCCGAGTACGAGTGCTGGTTCGGGATGGAGCAGGAATACACGTTCCTCCACGACGGCTACCCGCACGGCTTCCCCAAGAGCGGATACCCCAGGCCCCAGGGCCCCTACTACTGCGGGGTGGGCGCCGACCGGGCTTACGGACGCGAGGTGGTCGACGCCCACAGCCAGGCCTGCATCGACGCCGGGCTGCTCATCTCCGGCACCAACGCCGAGGTCATGTGCGGCCAGTGGGAGTTCCAGATCGGCCCGCTGCCGACCGTAGAGATGGCCGACCAGCTGGTGATCGCGCGCTGGCTGCTGGACCGCATCTCCGAGGACCACGGCCTGACCGCCTCTCTGGACGCCAAGCCCATGACGGGAGACTGGAACGGCGCCGGCTGCCACACCAACTTCTCGACCAAGGAGATGCGGGAGCCGGGCGGCTACGACGCCATCATCGCCGCCTGCGAGGCGCTCGGCGCCAAAAAGGACCTCCACATCGCCAACTACGGACACGGCATCGAGAACCGGCTCACCGGTGCGCATGAGACGCAACGCTACGACACGTTCAGCTATGCGGTCTCGGACCGGGGCGCCTCGATACGCATCCCGTGGCAGGTGGAAAGGGACGGCATGGGTTACCTGGAAGACCGGCGGCCCAACGCCAACTGCGACCCCTACATCGTGACCAGGTTGATGGTCGAGACCATCTGCGGCGCCTGATCGAGGGCAGGCGCCCCTGCACGAATCTCGGAACAGAATCGGCGGCGGCCCCGATCGGGGCCGCCGCCGGTTTTGCTGTCCCCCAGTCCGGGCCTTCACCGCCGCCCGCCGGCCCGGAAGACGCCTCCGATCCTCACCCGTCCGCCTGACGCGCCCCGAGGACCGAGAGGCGGAAACGGCGCTACTCAGCGCTGAACGCTCTGCAGGATGATCTCTTCGATCTGGTCGGCGGCTTGGTCGAAGCTGGCGGCCGCGGCGCGGAACTCGACCAGGGCGGCGCGCCGCAGCTCGCCGTCGTCGGGCGCCCTCAGCCCGGCCAGCACGTCTTCGGCGGCCTCCGCCACCGCTATGGCCCGGTCGAGAGCCACTTGGTGGGCATCCACCAGCCCCGCTATCTGGTCGGACGGGCGGTGGTCCTCCACCGCGGTCCTGAATACCACAGCCTGTTCGGACACCGCCGCCATGTTGTCCCCGGCCTCCGAGTAGGTGACCGTGCGGTCTTCCCATTCCTGATTGACGGCGTTCATCTGCGCCGACAGTTCCGCCAAGGCCTGCTTGTCCTCGGCCAGGTTGCTCAGATAGATCTCTGTCTCGGGGGACAACTGCGTGGTAGTGGTGGTTTCCTCCTCCGGCTCTCCGACCTCTTCGCTTTCGTCCGGGGCGGCGGCGGTGGTAGTGGTCGATGACGCATCGGAGGCGTCGTCCACCTGGGTGACCCCCAGGCGGTTGACCCATATCCACGTGAAGAGGACCATCCCCAAGACGACCAAGGGCAGGACCCAGCGTCCGGGCTTGGGATCGGGATTGCGCGCCATCTGTGGACAACGATACCAGGACCCGGCGATTCCACACCGGAATTATCCGAACAAGGGGGTAGACGAATCCTCTTTTTTTAGATATGTTGTTGGGCAAGCGCGATGTACAAGGCAATGAGAGGATCTGAAGGAGTAGATGACCTTGACTAACGTTCCTCCCTCGACCGAGGATCACATAGAAGAACACATGCCCTGGGAGCACCTGACGATCCCGCCCCAGCGAGACCGCCGGGTGCTCATCTACGCGGCTGCGGCCGGGCTGATCGCGGCCGTGCTGGGCGTGGTGGTGGTCCGCCAGCTCAAAAGCCCCGCTCCCCCCGACCTGCAGCCGGCGGCGGTTGCAATCCAGGAAACCGCCCCGCCGCCTCCCGTTCCGGCAGCCGCCCGCCCCGCGCCTGCGGCGGCCCCGGTGAACGCGGATGCGGCGGGCGCGGCCGATACGGTCACCGCGCCCGATCCGATTGACTATCCGGCCGCGGCGCCATTGACCGAGCCGGCGTCGATGCCGGCGGAGCTGTCGGAAGCCGACCTGACCGCGGTGGACACCGAGAACGTCCATCGGAAGGCGGCGGGGACGGCGGAATGGCTCGTGCTGGAGTTCTTCACCCTCGACCCCTCCGAGCCGTGGCGCGGCCGGGTGGAGGCCGCTTCAGGCTTGAGTTTGCCGGCGGACCTGGAACCCGACACCTCGGACAACCCGGCGGTGTCCTACGTGGAATGGACCCGCACCCGGTCGGTGGAGCAGACAGGCGAGGACATCTTCCGGGCGTCGGTGCTGATCAGACGGCTGGTGGCCTCGGACGGCAAGACCTACCAGCGGCTCCCCGCCGAGCAGGTGAACGTCGATCTGCGGCTGGAACCGGACGGGACGATGCGGGCGGTGACGCTGCCCGAGCTGGCGCCCCAGACCCCCCGCTCGCTCACCCCTATGGAGACGGCGCCCGTCGGGCGCACCATCGACGCGGCAGGCATCGGTTGGCCTTCCACCCGCTCCTGACCCCCGGACCGAGACGCCTCGAAAGAGAAGCGCCGCACCCTATGGGCCCGGGAAATGCTGCTCCAGTATTGCCCGGGCCTGCGGTGCGATGCCGGCCCAATCGGCGCCGGGCGTCTTGGTGAGCGTCACGAAATCGGCGGTCATGAAAACGCCCGCCACCCCCTCGAGCCCCAGCAGCTCCCCGGCCGCCGGATCGTCGGCGGCGTTGGCCGCGGTGTAGCTCCTCGGCCCCCCCACCGCCTCGCCACAACGAACTTCAGGGCGTCGGGGTTGGGGGTGGCCTGGGAGACGACCGGCATCGTCAGCTGCCGCTCGGGTGCGGGCCGTACAGGTGGAGAAACGCCGTGTGTACCATGACGAGCACTATGGTAACCGCCCTGGCGGAGGAGCTGCGGCAGACGCTGAGCGACGAGCAGGTCCTGTCCGACCCGCTTGATCTGTACGTGTTCGGCAAGGACGCCGGCCTGGCCAGGGGCGAGCCGAGCCTGGTGGTGTTCCCCCACAGCACCGAGGATGCGGCGGCCGTGATGCGAGCCGCCGGCCGCTGCGGGATGCCGGTGATCCCCCGGGGGTCGGGAACCGGCCTGGCCGGGGGGACCGTGGCCACCGGGCCGGCCCTGATGCTGGTCACCACCCGCATGAACCGGATCGAGGAAGTCGACCGGGAGAACCGCACCGCCTGGGTGCAGCCGGGCGTCATCAACCTGGACCTCAGCATGCATACCGCCCCCTACGGCCTCTATTTCGCACCCGACCCGTCATCCCAGTCGGCTTGCAGCATCGGCGGCAACGTGGCCAACAACTCCGGCGGCCTGCACTGCCTGGCGGAGGGCACCACCGTCAACCACGTGCTGGCGGTGGAGGTGGTAACCGCCGAGGGCGAGGTGATGGTGATGGGAGGCGCCGCCCCCGACCCGATCGGCCTCGACCTGCGCGGCGTCATGGTCGGCTCGGAGGGAACCCTGGGCGTCGTAACCAAGGTGCTGGTAAAGCTCACCCCCTCCCCCCCCGCCGTCCGCACCCTCCTCATGGCCTTCGACGACCTGGAGCACGCCGCCGCAACTGTGTCCGGAATCATCGCCAACGGCCTGGTGCCCGGCGCCTTGGAGATGATGAACCAGTCCATGACCCGGGCCGTGGAGCGTTTCGCCAGGGCAGGCTTTCCCACCGAGGCGGGGGCGGTGCTGATCGCCGAGGTGACCGGACACCGCTCGGCGGTGGACGCCGAAGCCGCCGTGGTGCGCAGGATCGCCGAGAGCCGCCAAGCCACCCTGATCCGCGACGCGGCGGAAGAGTCGGAGCGCAACCGCATCTGGCTGGGCCGCAAATCCGCCTTCGGGGCGGTGGCCCAGATGAACCCCGACTACTACCTGCACGACACCGTGGTTCCCCGCACCCGGCTGGTGGAGGCCATCAGGAAGGTCGACGAGATAGCAGAACAGCACGGTCTGTTGATGATGCAGGTGTTCCACGCCGGAGACGGCAATCTCCACCCCCTCATGTCCTTCGACGCTTCCGAGCCGGGAATGCTCGAACGGGTGGAAGCGGCCGGCAAGGACCTGATCGAGTTCTGCGTGGCGGTGGGAGGTTCGCTGTCGGGCGAACACGGAATCGGCCTGGAGAAACGGGACTTCATGCACCTGGTGTTCAACGAGGCGGACCTCGACGCCCAGGCCCGGATCCGCGAGGCCTTCGATCCCGAAGGCCTTCTCAACCCCGGCAAGGTCATCCCCGAGGGGTCTCGCTGCTTCGACTTCGGCAAACCCCCGCCGGCGGGGGCCTGGGTGTGACCCGCCCCCCGACCGCCGCGCCCGGATCCGTCGAGGAGGCGGCCGGGCTGCTGGCCGGGCTGGACGACGGCGCCCGCGTGCGGGTGCTGGGGGGAGGCACCCACCAGGGCCTCGGCCACGGGTTCGAACCCGACCTGATCCTGTCCACCGCCCGCCTGGACCGGATTACGGCCTGGGAACCCGACGACCTGACCGTAGTGGCGGAAGCGGGCGTGACGGTCGAGGAACTCGAAGAGATGCTGGGCGGAAAGAACCAGACCGCCCTGTTGCCCGAGCACCCCGGCGGCGGCACGGTGGGGGGCGCGGTGGCGAGGTCCGCCTCGGGATGGCGGCGCTTCCGCTACGGACCCCTGCGCGACCGCATCCTGGAGATCACCCTGGTATCCGGCGACGGACGGGCCGTAACCGCCGGCGGACGCCTGGTCAAGAACGTCACCGGATACGACCTCCCCCGGCTGGCCGCCGGTTCGTTCGGCTCGCTGGGCCTCATCGCCCGGGTCTGCTTCAAGCTGTGGCCGCTCCCGGCCGCCCAGGCCACGGTCGAAGTGGAATCGGCCGAGGAGGCGCTCGAACGCACCTTCCGCCCGCTGGCGGTTCTCGAAACCGAGGAGAGGACCACCCTGTACCTGGGCGGCACCCCCGAGGAGATCGCCGGGCAGGCCGCCGAGGCGGGCGGCGAGCCGGTCGACGGGCTGGACTGGCCCGCCCTCCCCGCCGGACAGGTCCGCTTCTCGATTCGGGTTCCCCCTTCCCGCCTCCGGTCGATGGTGAACCGGCTGCGGAAGGACTGGCGGTACGTCGCCCAGTTCGGGGTGGGCGAGGCGACGGTGGGGGCCGAACAGGCGGAGGCCGGGGAGCTGGCGGAGCTGCGCGGGGCGGCGGAAGCCGAGGGCGGCGCGCTGGTGATCATCGAGGCGCCGGCCGGCCTGCGCCGCCGCTTCGACCCCTGGGGAACGCCGCCCGCCTCCCTGCCCATCCAGCGGCGGCTGGCCGGCCTGCTGGACCCCGGCCGGAAGATCAACCCCGGCGTGCTGCCCGGAGGCGTCTGAGTGGGCTGGGCAACGGAACACGCCCCCCGACCGGACCACCTCGCCTCCTGCATCCAGTGCGGGCTGTGCCTGCCCAGCTGCCCCACCTTCCGGCTGACCGGTCTGGAGACCGCCTCCCCGAGGGGCCGGCTGACCGCCATGTCGGCCGCCGCGGCCGGGCATCCGGTCGACGAGCGCTTCGCCGAGATAATGGGTTCCTGCCTGCAGTGCCGCGCCTGCGAGACGGTGTGCCCGGCCTTCGTCCCGTTCGGCCTGTCCATGGAGGGGGCGCGCGCCGAGATAGCCGCCCAGCTGCCGGGGATGGGCCGCCGGCTGAGGAGGCTGGTCACCGTGCGCCTGCTGCGCAGCCGGCGCGCCCTCCGGCTGGCCACCATCCTGGCGTCCCTCGCCCAGCGGCTCCGGCTCCACACCCTGGCGCCCCGGAAGGCGCGGGGGGCCATGGCCGGTCTGAGGAGGCTGGCAGACCGGCCCCGCTCGGTGGTCGGCGCCGCCTTTCCCGCCCGCGGCGGCGGACCCCGCGGGACGGCCGCCTTGCTGGCCGGATGCGTCATGGACCAGTGGTTCGGCAATGTTCACCTGGCCACCGTGGAGCTGCTCACCAGGGCCGGATACGACGTGACGGCGCCGCCCGGCCAGACCTGCTGCGGGGCGCTGGCCGCCCACGACGGCTGGGCCGACGACGCCCGAGCAATGGCGGCCGTCAACGCGGAGGCGCTGGGCGGCGCCGATCTGGTAGTGGTCAACGCAGCCGGCTGCAGCGCCCACATGAAAGAGTACGGGCATTGGACCGAGGACGGGGAGTCGCTGGCCGCCAAGGTCCGGGACGCCGCCGAGGTGGTGGCGGAGGCGGTTGCCGACGGTCGGCTTCCCCGCCTGGAAGCGAACGGACGGACTGTGGCCGTGCAGGATCCCTGCCATCTGCGCCATGTCCAGGGGATCACCCGGCAACCGCGGGACATCCTGGCGGCCGCCGGACTCGAAACGGTGGAGATCGACCCGGCGGGGCAGTGCTGCGGGGCGGCGGGCATCTACAGCCTGCTGGAACCGGAGCTGTCCGGCCGGTTGGGCCGGGCCAAGGCCGAACAGATCCGGGCTTCCGGGGCGTCGGCGGTGTCCAGCGCCAATCCGGGATGCGAGATCCAGCTGCGCACCCATCTGGCGTCCCTGGGGGTTCGGGTTCGGGTCGTCCATCCCCTTGAGATCTATTGGGAGGCGCTGGCGGAGGCCGAGGGAGCTGCCCCCTCCCCGGCGCCGGCCCGCCGGTGAAGCCCGCCGCCGTGGCCGGATACGACCCGCCCCGAAACCGGATGCAGATGCGGCTGGACTCGCTGCTGCCGCCCGCCGTCCGTCCGGGGTCGGAAGCCTGGCGATGGGCGGCTCTGCTGGCGCGGTCCGTGCGGGTGGCGCTGGGAGTGGGTCTGGCGGTTGCGGTGACAGGGCTGGCGGCGATCGGAACAGCCTTGGTGCTGGACGGGCTGGGCTTCCTGCAGCTGGACATCCCCCAACCGGACTCCGAGGCCCTGGCGGTGGGGCTGGCCGCGATGATGCTCGGCGGCGCCCTCCTGGGAATAGCCGTGGAGGGGTCCTTCCGAACCACCAGCCGGCGTCAGGACGCCGACCCCTGGGAAACCCTGGTCACCTACGTCCCGGCAATGGCCTTGACCTTGGGGGTGATAGAGCTGATGGAAGGCTGGGCCGCCCGGCTGCTGCCCCGCTTCTCGGACCTGTTCGTGCTGCTCGCGTCCTGCCTGGATGCGGTGGGCGGCAGCGGCTTGATTGCCGGCGCCGCCGGGCTGGCCCTGATGTGGGCCGCCCTCCAATACGGCGCCCCCCGTTACCCCCTATTGGGCGAGAACGCCCCCGCCCTCCTCTACATCTGCTGGACGGCGGCCGTGATCCTGACCCACCGACCCCCCGCCCTGTAGCCGCAGCGCCCTCCGCCGAGCCGCCCCCCGCCCCGACCTCTCGGAGCTATCCGGCCAGGGCGGCAAAGCCGCCTCCGGTGTGCCAGAAGATCACCTGATCGCAGGATGCGTAGCGGCCGGCTGCGATCTCCTGGCGGAGGGCGTAAAGGGCTTTGCCCGTGTAGACGGGGTCGAACAGCAGCCCGGTGAGGCGGGCGGCTTCGGCCTGCACCTCGGCCTGTTCGGCGCTCACCGCCCCGTATCCGCCGCCCAGATACCGGTCCAGGTATTCGATGTCCGGAGACGGCGCCTCCCCGCCGAAGGCCGACGCGCCGTCCGACCAGATTCGCGCGGCAGAGCCGGCCAGCACCTCGGCCGGATCCGACACCCCCACCGCAATCTGGGGAACAGGCAGCCCGGCCCGGTCGGCCGCCCAGCCGAATCCGGCGGTGGTGCCCCCCGACGATCCGGCGTGCCAGATCCCCGCCGCCCGGCCTCCGAGCCGGCCTTGTATCTGTCCGGCCAGCTCCTCGAAGCCCAGCGCCATTCCCAGCATTCCCAGCGCGTCGGAGGCTCCTTCGGGAATCACCCAGGCCGGACGGCCGGCCGCCGCCATTTCCTCGGCCTCGGCGGCCATCAGGGCGTCCCGGTCCCGGTACTCCTCGGGGGTCAGATAACGGATGGAGGCCCCGGTCAGCCGGTCGATGGCCAGGTTGGCAACCGCCCGGGCGGGCGGCCGTCCGTCGGGGCTGCGGAGCAGCAGCCGCGCCTCGAGGCCCAGCCGGGCGCAGGCAACGGCCGCGGCCCGGCAGTGGTTGGATTGCACCGCCCCGCAGGTGATCACCGCCGCCGCCCCGGCCTCCTGCGCGGCCGCCAGATGGAACTCCAGCTTGCGGACCTTGTTGCCGGACAGGCCGAACCCCGTCAGATCGTCCCGCTTCATCCAGATGCGGGGACCGCCCCAGGCCGCCTGCAGGCGGGGGAATTCCTCCAACGGGGTGGGAAGCCGGGCCAGCCGCAGGCGGGGCGGCGCGGTTCGAGGCGGTCGGGCAGGCGGCGGCATTCCCCCGGAGGCTAACCGCCGGCGGGAGCGGCAGAGGCCGGACAAACCGGCGCCGGACGCGAAGCGGCCCGCCGAGGAGGGCGGGCCGCTTCGGGGAGGGAGGGGAGAGGGCTAGAAGTCCATGCCCGGAGCGCCGCCGTGCCCGTGGGGGCCGCCGGCGGGCGGGGCCTCTTCCTTATGCTCCGCCACCAGCGCCTCGGTGGTGAGCAGCAACCCGGCTATCGAAGCCGCGTTCTGCACCGTGGAGCGGGTTACCTTGGCGGGATCCGGGATGCCGGCTTCCAGCAGGTCCTCGTAGTCGCCGGTCTGGGCGTTGAAGCCGAATGACTTCTCACCCTGCCGCACCCGGTCGACCACCACTCCGGGCTCGTACCCGCCGTTGGCGGCTATCTGCCGGACTGGCTCCTCGAGGGCCCGCCGGACGATGGAACGGCCGATCTTCACGTCGGCGCTGCCGCCCCTGATCTTGTCGACGGCGTTCTGCGCCCGGAGGAGGGTCACCCCGCCGCCGGCCACGATGCCTTCCTCGACCGACGCCCGGGTGGCGGAGACAGCATCCTCGATGCGGTGCTTCTTCTCCTTCAGCTCCACCTCGGTGGCGGCGCCGACCTTGATGACCGCCACCCCGCCGGCCAGCTTGGCCAGCCGCTCCTGGAGCTTCTCGCGGTCCCAATCGGAGTCCGTGTTGTCGATCTCCCGCTCGATCTGCTTGATGCGGGCCTTGACATCCGACTCTTCGCCGGCGCCGTCGACGACGGTCGTGTCGTCCTTGGACACGATCACCTTGCGGGCCCGGCCCAGCATGTCGATCGCTACCCCGTCGAGCTTGAGTCCGACCTCTTCGGAGATCACCGTGCCGCCGGTGAGGATGGCGATGTCCTGGAGCATGGCCTTGCGGCGCTCGCCGAAGCCGGGGGCCTTGACGCCGAGAGACGCGAAGGTGCCGCGGATCTTGTTGACCACCAGCGTGGCGAGGGCCTCGCCCTCCACGTCCTCGGCCAGCACCATCAGCGGGCGCCCGGTCTGCATGATCTTCTCGAGCACCGGAAGCATGTCGTTGACCGAGCTGATCTTCTGGTTGGCGATCAGGATGTAGGGGTCCTCGAGCACCGCCTCCTGGGAGTCGGGATCGGTGATGAAGTAGGGGGAGATGTAGCCCTTGTCGAACTGCATGCCCTCGGTGAACTCGAGCTCCAGCCCGAAGGTCTGGCCCTCCTCCACTGTGATCACGCCGTCCTTGCCGGCGCTCTCGAACGCCTCGGCGATGACGGAGCCGATCTCGGGGTCCGCCGCCGAGATAGCCGCCACGGAGGCGACCTCCTCGGTGGTCTCCACATCCTTCGCGGTGTCTTCGATGTGCCTGACGACCCTTGCCACCGCCGACTCGATGCCGCGCTTGAGTCCCATCGGGTTGGCGCCCGCCGCCAGGTTCTTGAGTCCTTCCTTCACCATGGCCTGGGCAAGCACGGTGGCCGTCGTGGTCCCGTCGCCGGCTACGTCGTTGGTCTTGGTGGCCACTTCCTTGGCGAGCTGGGCGCCCATGTTCTCATATGGGTCGTCGAACTCGATCTCCTTGGCGATGGTCACCCCGTCGTTGGTGATGGTCGGGGCGCCCCACTTCTTCTCGAGCACCACGTTGCGGCCCTTCGGGCCAAGGGTCACCTTGACCACGTCGGCAAGCTTGTTTACGCCCGCCTCCAGACCGCGCCGCGCTTCCTCGTCGAAACGAAGGTCCTTTGCTGCCATTTGTGTTTTTCCTTCCTTGAAGCCTGTCTACCGCAGCGTCAGCCGACTATCGCCAGCAGGTCGCGGGATGCGAGGATCAGGTAATCCTCGCCTTCATACTTCAGTTCGGTGCCTGCGTACTTGGAGTAGACGACCGTGTCGCCTATCTCCACATCGAGGGGGATGCGATCCCCGTCGTCGTCCAGATCACCGGGTCCTACAGCCAGGATCTCGCCGGTCTGCGGCTTCTCCTTGGCTGTGTCGGGGATCACGAGCCCCGACGCCGTGCGCTGTTCGTCGTCCTCGTTGGGCCTGACGATCACACGGCCACCGAGCGGCCTCAGATTCATCCCATGTCCTCCTTGGGGGTATCCGTTCCTGCCTGAGCGCGCCCGCCGCCGACGGGGCGCGGCCCCGCCGCCGGGTATGGGGTTGGCACTCAGGCCTTACGAGCGCCAAATTAGCAGATGCCGAAGACGACTGCCAAATCGCCTGGTCCGGAGGGGTTTTGGAGCCGGCCCCGAACGCGGGAGAACCGCCCCGGAGAGATCTCGGATCAGAGCTTCATGGAAACGTCGACCTCGGACGCCCAGCCGGTGGTCTCGCCCTGCTCCAAGCGGTGGGCACCGACTGCTCCGATCATAGCCCCGTTGTCGGTGCACATCAACGGCGCCGGCAGGAACAGCCCGACGCCCCGCCGGTCGGCCTCCTCGCCGAGGCGCACCCGCAGCCGCCGGTTGGCCAGGACGCCCCCGCCTCCCCCCACTATCTCCACCCCGTGGTCTTCCACCGCGTTCATCGTCTTCTGCACCAGCACATCCACGATGGCTTCCTGGATGGAAGCGGCGGCGTCTTCCCGGGAGGGCAGGGCGCCCGCCTCCTCGGCCTTCCGGAGCCGGGTCACCACCGAGGTCTTGAGGCCGGAGAAGGAGAAGTCGTAACGGCGGTCGGCCAGGGCCCGGGGAAACCGCATCGCCTCCGGGTCTCCCCCCTCCGACAGGGCGTCGATAGCCGGGCCGCCCGGGAAGCCCAGCCCCATGAACCTGGCCAGCTTGTCGAAGGCTTCTCCGGCCGCATCGTCGATGGTCTCGCCCAGCACCCGGTAGTCGCCCCAGCCCCGCACCAGCACCACCTGGCTGTGGCCGCCCGAGGCCAGCAACACCACCGCCGGCGGCCGGAAGTCCTCGAACTCCAGGCGGGGCGCGAACAGATGGCCCTCCATATGGTCCACCCCTATGAACGGGATCCCCTTGCTCCAGGCCATGGCCTTGGCGAAGGAAAACCCCACCAGCAGCGACCCCGCCAGGCCCGGCCCCCGGGTGGCGGCGATCCCGTCGAGGTCGTCGGGGTGGACGCCCGCCTCCCCCAGGGCCCGGTGGGTGAGGGAACGGATGGCCTCGACGTGGGCGCGGGCCGCCACCTCGGGAACCACCCCCCCGAAGCGGGCGTGGGCCTCGACCTGCGACGACAGGACATTGGAGAGCACCCTGCGGCCCTCCACCACCGCCACCGCCGTCTCGTCGCAGGAGGTCTCGAAGGCCAGCATCGTAGGTCCGCTCACGGCAGGGCCTCCTCGATGCGGTCCAGCCGGGCGCGGTAGTCGGCGCCGTCGATGTCGTGCGCCCACATGATCAGGGCGTCGTCGTCCTGGTAGTAGTGCTTGCGGATGCCGACCGGCCCCATCCCGAACTTGCGGTAGAACTCCTGCGCCCGGCGGTTGGAAGCCCGCACCTCCAGGGTCAGGTGGGAGGCGCCCCCCGCCAGGCCGCGGGCCACCAGCTCCAGCATGAGGCGGGTGCCCACCGCCGGCGCCGGGGCCGGGCGCCTAGCCGCCAGGGTGTTGACGTGGGCGTCCGGGCCGACCACCATCAGCCCTCCGTAGCCGACCACCCGTCCGGCGTGGTCCGCCACCAGATAGGAACGGCCCTCGGCTTCCAGCTCGTCCAGAAAAACCTTCCGCGACCATGGCGTCCTGAAGACGGCCCGTTCCAGCTCCAACACCTCGTCGAGGTCGCCGGACCGCATCTCCCGGATAAGGATCCCTCCGCCTACGCCCACAGGCCGCCCTCCCGGCGATGCACCGACCCCAGCGTGACGCCCGGCTCCCGCATGTACATGGGCCGCACTTCCTCGGGCGGGCCGTACTCGCCCCGCTCCGCCCGCGACGACACCAGCTCGGCCAGGGCGGCGGCCGACGGATGGCGGGGCCGCCCGGTCTTGACCCGGCGCAGCCCCCGCAGCACCGAGGGCGGCAGCGCCCCCCAGTCCCCCACCACCAGGGCGTCGTTGGGGTCGGACGCCAGGATTCCCCGGAAGTGTTCGTAGCGGACCAGCTCGGGCGGGGAATCCATCACCACTCCCCCCGGCACCGGCCGGTAGCCGGCGACCGCCACCTCCCCCCGGCGCACGTCGACGACCGGCCAGATACGGCGGCGCCCGGTGGCGGCCTGCAGGGCCAACGCATCGAGCGAGGAAGCCCCCATGATGGGAACCCCCAGCATGGCGGCCAGGCCCTGGGCGGTGGCCAGACCCACCCGGATGCCCGTGAACAGGCCCGGACCGGTGTCCACCGCCACCAGGTCGAGCTGATGGGGCCGCCGCCCGGCCTGCTCGAAGCAGAAATCGATGGCCGGGACCAGGAAGGAAGCATGCCCCGTCCGCCCGGCCCGGCTCACCGAAGCCGCCTCCTCCCGATCCTCCACCAGGGCCACCGACGACGCGCCGGAGGCGGTCTCGATGCCGAGGATCAACACTTTGCCCGCCCTTGCGGCGCGCCCGCCGCCAGGTTGTCCAGCGGCCGGTCCAGCCACGGGCCCCTCCCCTCGAACCGGACGGTGCGCACCTCGTCGCCCGCCCCCTCCAGCACCACCGTCAGATAGGTGTCGGGCAGCCAGCCGGCCACCGCATCCCCCCATTCGATCATCAGCAGTCCGTCCCGGGCCGACTCGACCAGCTCCAGGTCCTCGAACTCCCCCGACGATCCGATCCGGTAGACGTCGGCGTGCACCAGCGGCATGTAACCGCCCCGGTAGGTGCGCACCAGGATGAAGCTCGGAGAGGCCGCCTCCTCGGCGATCCCCAGCCCCTCGGCGATGCCGGCCGCCATAACCGTCTTGCCGGCGCCGAGGGGTCCGCACAACAGGATGATGTCGCCCCGATGCGCCAATGACGCCAGGGTCCGGCCCAGCCGGCGGGTAGCGGCGGCCGAGGCCGCTTCCACGACGATCATCCGAACAGTCCGAGTTGCTCGTGATGGTCGATTTCCGGCCCGGCGCCCTCTCCCGGCCCGCCCCCGCCGGATTCGAGGCCGGCCTTCCGTTCCTGCACCGTGCGAACCGCCAGCTCCAGGTCGCCCTGCACGGTCTCCACCATGCCCGGACCGCTCCGCAGCGCCGCCGCCGGATGGAAGGTGGGAATCACCACCCGGCCCCACCAGGGAAAAACCTTGCCCCGCATCCTCGTGATGCCCGAGGAGGTCTTCAGCAGCAGCTTGGTCGAGAAGTTGCCCAGGGTCATCACCACGACCGGATCCACCAGCCGTATCTGTTCAACCAGGAAGTGCTTGCAGGCCTCTATCTCGTCGGGGCGGGGATCGCGGTTGTTGGGGGGCCGGCACTTGACCACGTTGGCGATGTAGACATCCCGGCGGTCGAGGCCCGCCCCGCCCAGGAGCCGGTCCAGCAGCATGCCCGCCTTGCCCACGAAGGGCACCCCTTGGCGGTCTTCGTGATAACCCGGACCCTCGCCGATGAACATGATGTCGGCGCCGGCGGATCCGTCGGCGAACACCGCATGGGTGCGCCCCTCGCTCAGGCGGCAGGCGGTGCATACAGCGGCCTGGGCGGCCAGCTCGGCCAGCCGCGCCTCCGCCTCGACCATGGTCATATCAGCTCCCCGTTCTGCCCTCTCATCCGGGCTGCGAAGCCCGCACCGCCGCCTCGATCGCCCGTCCGGTTGCCTCGAATGCGGCCTCCCCCAGCGCATCGGGGTCGCCCTCGGCCGACCCGCACGCCACCGCGAACGCCGCATCGCCATCATATCGGGTATGGGCGGGGCGTACACATACCGCCGCCGCGTCCTGCGCCCGGTAACACAGCCTCAGCAGATCGACCCGCCCGAGGCGCGCCTCGACGGCCACCGCCACCAGGGTGGTATTGGCGCGGGCGATAACGCCCGGGGCGGGCGGGCCGGGAAGGGGATTCCCCCCGGTGAGGGGCGCCCCCTCGAGGGTGAACACGTCGCCCACCGGGTTGACAACCGCCAGCGCACCCACCCGCACCCCCGCCGCTTCCACCGCCGCCGATCCCACCCCGGAGGGCTGCACCGCCCGCCGCCCCCGCCACTGGGAGGTGGTCGCCCCCCTCCCCGCCCCCACCCGCCCCGTCGGCGCCGGGGCCGCCGAGCGCCGCCGGTAGGCCTCGGCCCCTTCCCCGGCTCCGGGGCGGAACCCCGACGGGCGGTCCAGGTCGTATATGACCGCGGCCGGGACGATGGGAACCGGACCTCCCCGGGTGGGATGCCCCCGCCCTTCCGCCGCCAGCTCACCGGCCACCCCGTCGGCGGCGGCCAGCCCGAAGGCCGACCCGCCCGCCAGGACCAGGGCCTGTATTTGTTCGACCCGCATCTCCGGTCCCAGCAGGGCGGTCTCCCGGCTTCCGGGCGCCGCCCCCCGCACCTCCACCGCCGCGGTGTTGGGTTCGGGGAACACCAGCACGGTTACCCCCGTACCGTGCTCATCGGAGGTCCAGTGCCCGACCTCCACCCCTTGGACGGCGGTGATGGTGTCGTTCACGTCCGCGGCGGCCATGTCCATGGGATTACCGGGGTTTCCGGAAGATGACGTAGCTCTCGTCCTGGAACCACACCCTGCCGCAGCGTTCGATCACCGACCGGGCGGCCTCCAGATAGGCGCCGGACGCCACCGCCTCGGCCATCCGCTGCTCGTCTATCTGCGCTACGTAGGCCGCCGCGTTCCAAGCCGCCAGGATGGAGGAGGTGCCGATGTGTTCCTGGACGTCCACCGGCATGACCTGCATCTCGTAGCGGAACAGCGACTCCTCGTCGGTCGAATCCACCATTGTCAGATCCCGGTCCTCCGGCGCCGACAGCCGGCGGGCGGCCTCGGACAGCAGGGCGCGGCGGTCGGTCCAGAAGGGGTTCTCGCCGGGCCACAGGTTGCGGATGATCTCGATGCCCGGATCATGGCCGTAGGCGTGGATCCCCAGCAGGCGCCCCCCCGGCGCCAGCATCCTGGCCAGGGGCCCGATCACCGTCCTGACCTTGTGCTCGGCGGTGGTGCGCGCCCGGTAGGGCTGGGAGGCGATGATCAGATCGTACGAACCCCGATAGGTGTCCTCCTCGGGCAGGAGGCGGCGCAGTATGAACTCCCGGTCCTGGCGGTAGATGACATGGACGGCCGGGCGGACGTAGACGGGATTCCCGGTCTTGGGGCTGGTAATCACCCGCCAGTCCTCGGCCACCTGGTCCCTGATGCCCCTTATCTGGCGGGTGAACTCGAAGGTGGTGGACCCCTCTAGAGCCGTCCGGCGCCAAGACACCGCCTGTTTCCCGGATCGCGGCCGGAGGCCGGAGGACACTTCCTTGTAGGTCATGTTGGTAACCACGAAGACCATCTCGGGGTGTTCGTAGAAGCGGTCGGGCAGCTTGTCGAGCGCCTGCCGCACGTCTTCCATGCTGATCTCCTTGCCCACCACCAGCCAGGGGACGTGGGTGTACACCTCATGGAACCTGCGCATCGCCTCCACGAGCACGGTGGCGTCGCCCATCCCGGCGTCGAAGAGGCGCAGGGCGTCCGGCCCGGGCGTCACCTTCGGGGCCTCCCGGGCGATGCGGGCCGCCACCTCCGACTTCTCGGTGGTGGTGGTAACGAACATCGTATAGGCGGCCCGGCTGTCGAAGAAGCGGGGCGGCGCGTTTTGTTCCATTCCCGGCGGTTTCCCGTCTGGCTGCCCAGCTAACGCTACCCTCACACTATGAAGGCAAAACCCGCCTTGGTCCTTCCTGCAGACCCCCGCTTCCCCCCTCTGACCATCGCCGAGATCGACCTGGACCGGATCACCGCCAACTATCGGGCCGTAGAGCAGGCTGTCGGGGGCGCCCGGATGCTTCCGGTGCTCAAGGCCAACGCCTATGGACACGGCCTGGTTCCGGTGGCCCGGCATCTGGAAACCCTGGAACCGGCCGGGTTGGCGGTGGCGTTCGTGGAGGAAGGGGCGCTGATCCGGGAGGCCGGGGTGCGCTGCCCCATCCTGGTCATGGGCGGGATCGACGTGGACCAGATACCCTATTTCATAGTCTACGACCTGACCATCACCGCCTCCTCGGTCGACAAGCTGCGGAACATCGACCGCGCCGCCGCCTGTCTCGGGAAGACCGCCCGGGTCCACCTCAAGATCGACACCGGCCTGGGGCGGATCGGAATGCGCCCCGACACCGCCCCCGCCATGTTCGAGGCGGCCCATGCGGCCCGTCACGTGGAGGTGGAAGCGGTCTACAGCCACTTCGCCTCCGCCGACAGCGCCGATCCGGAGCCGACCCGCCGCCAGCTGGAAAGGTTCCGCGAGGCTGTTTCCTTCTACGCCGAGCGGGGCATTCCCACCCCCATGCTCCACATCGCCAACTCCGGCGCCATCCTCCAGCATCCGGATTCCTATCTGGATATGGTCCGGCCCGGCATCCTGCTCTACGGTTTGTACCCGGCCGCTCCGGACCAGGTTCCCCGCACCGTTGATGTGTCCCCGGCCTTGACCTGGAAGACCCGGGTGGTGTATTTCAAGGTCCAGCCGGCGGGCAGCCCGGTCAGCTACGGCGGCGCCTGGGCGCCCGACCGGGACACCCGGTTGATCACCGTCCCGGTCGGCTACGGGCACGGTTACTTCCGGTCCCTGTCCGACCGGGGCGAAGTCCTCGTCGGGGGGCGCCGACGGCCGGTCGTAGGGCGGATCTGCATGGACCAGATGATGGTGGACATCGGACCGGACGGCGAGGCCTACAACGGCGATGAAGTGGTGCTGATCGGATCGCAGGGGAAGGCCGAGATAACCGCCTCCGACCTGGCCGAATGGGCGGACACCATCCCCTACGAGGTTTTCTGCGCCATCAACAACCGGGTGGAGCGGCGCTATAAGGGAGGCTCGCCGAAGTGGTACGCCGCCCTGACTCCCTGGTTCTCGAAAAGGGATATGGACGCCCTGCGGACGCCTCCCTTCCCGTTTGTCTGATTTATCGGCCCCGCTCCCGCCGGCAACGCCGGCCGGACGGACGGCGGCGGCGCTGGTGGCCGCGGCCCTGGCCCTGTCGGCGGCGGCCTGCGGAAACGGCGTCGGCCCGGACCCCGCCCCTGCTTCGGCCCCCGCGCAAACCGCCTCGGACCCGGCGCCGTCCGGCGAGCCGGACGGGTTCGCCGGGTTCGGCTCCCTGACCTCCGGCGGGCTGCATTCCTGCGTCCTGCGGACCGGCCGCGGGGCTGCCTGCTGGGGGAACAACAGCCTCGGCCAGTCGGACCCGCCCGCCGGAACCTTCACCGAAGCGGCCGCCGGGACGCTGCACAGCTGCGGAATACGCACCGACGGATCAATCGCCTGCTGGGGAAGCAACTGGGACGAACAGTCGGAGCCTCCCGAGGGTTCCTACCGGGCGGTATCGGCGGGCGACGGCCACACCTGCGCTCTGGACGGCAGCGGGGCGGCCGCCTGCTGGGGAAGCAACCTCTACGGCCAGACGGCGCCGCCGGCGGGAAGCTTCGCCGCCCTGGCCGCCGGAGGCCGACACAGCTGCGCCCTGCGTCCGGACGGAAGCATTGCCTGCTGGGGAAGCAACCAACACGGGCAGGCCGACGCCCCGGCAGGCCGATACACCGCCCTGTCAGCCGGCTACTTCCACACCTGCGCAATCAACGGCGAAGGCCGCATAACCTGCTGGGGCAAGAACGAGGACGGCCAGGCCGACGCCCCGGAGGAACCTTTCGCCGCCGTATCGGCGGGCGGCGCCCACACCTGCGCTCTCCGCCCCGATGGCGCCGCCGCCTGCTGGGGGGCAAACCAAGCCGGGCAGGCCGACGCCCCGGCAGACCGATACACCGCCCTGTCAGCCGGCTACTTCCACACCTGCGCAATCAACGGCGAAGGCCGCATAATCTGCTGGGGCTACCACTGGGAAGGACAGCTGGACGCTCCCGCCGAATGACCTCACGTCCGCTGCGTCGGGGCGGGAAACACCTCGCAGCCCGGTTCCTCCGGCTCCGCGTCGACGAGCTCCGACGGGAAGCCCGGCGCCCGCAGCTCCACCCCGCAGGCGTCCTCGAGAAGGCGCACGATCCCCGGCGACCAGGCCCGGGAACCGTAGATCCGCTCGCCCCGGCGGAAGATGTCGAGCACCAGCGGCGACAGCTCGAGCGGGGTTCCCTGCCGGTCGGCGAGCTGTTGGAACAGCGACATGTCCTTCACCACCAGGTCCATCGTGAAGCCGATGTCGCAGCTGCCGTTGAGGATCACCTGGGATTCGGTCTCGTGGACGAACGAGTTGCCGGAGCTGATGCGGATCGCCTCGAAGGCGGCGGCGAGGTCGATTCCGGCCCGCCGGGCGGTCATCATCGCCTCCCCCAGCGCGACCAGATGCACCGAGGCCAGGTAGTTGGTCACCACCTTCAGCACCGATGCGGACCCCAGCGGCCCGGTGTGCAGTATCCGCCGCCCCATGACGGCGAGGACCGGAAGCGCCTTTTCGAAATCCTCCCGCTCGCCGCCGACAAAGATCGATATGTTCCCGGTCGCCGCCCGGTGGCAGCCTCCCGACGCGGGGGCGTCCAGCGGTCCGGCGCCGGACTCCGCGGCCAGGCGGCCGAGCCGCCGGACCTCGGCCTCGTCGGTGGTGCTCATCTCCAGCCAGAGCTTGCCCGGCCCCAGGCCGGCCAGCACCCCCTCATCCCCTTCCATGACCGACCTCACCGCGGACGGCGACGGTAGGCAGGTAACGACCAGGCCGCTGCGCCGGGCCAGATCGCGGCCGGTGCCGGCCCATTCGGCGCCGGCCTCGAGGAGGGGCCGGGCCGCCGCCCGGTCGAGGTCGCGGACCGCCAGCCGGCAGCCGTTGCGCAACAGGCTCCCCGCCAGCTTTGCGCCCAGGTTGCCGAGCCCGATGAAACCGACCCTCATAAGCCCTGCGCCGGTTGCGTCGGTCAACGGATCTGTTCCACTCTTCCGGCGGCGCACCCGGCATCATGCGCGATGCTCATCCGGCATCCTCCCGTACGGACGCCCGCCGTCGATCCGCGAGAAGTTGCCCCACCAGATCAGCGCTGCTCAGCTCATCCCGAATACGCGCCCGCAGCTGCTCCCGCGTCAACAGAATCAGGCCTTCGGAAGATTCGACCACCACCAACGGAGTGCCTGCAGAGAGCCCGGCGCGTTCGCGCACCGCGGCGGGCACCACGATCCGGCCTCTGTCTCCCATCACAACAGCATATATCCCATCCATATAACTGAGTTACCATATATAAAGATCTGGTGGGAATCACAAAGGAGCCCGCAGGAACGAATCACTCGGTTCTGGGTGTTTCTGCGGTTGGTCGGCGGAAACAAAACCCTTATCCCTTGGAACTACCCATCTAGGCGGACTCTACTGGGTTGGTGATCCTGCCGATGCCCTCGATTTCCAGGGTCATTACGTCTCCCGGCGCCAGGTACTCGGGGGGTTTGCGGCCCATTCCCACTCCGGCCGGGGTGCCGGTCGAGATCACCGCCCCCGCCCCCAGCGTCAGGTGCTGCGACATGTGGGAGACCAGGGTGGGTACATCAAAGACCAGATCGGAAGTGTTGCCCGACTGCTTCAGCTCGTCGTTCACCCACAGCTTCACATCGAGGTCGTCGGCTGCGCCCAGCTCGTCGGCGGAGACAATCCAGGGACCCATCGGCTTGAAGGTGTCGAACGACTTGGCGCGGGTCCATTGCGCCTCGGCGAACTGGATGTCCCGCGCCGAAAGGTCGTTCACGATCACATACCCCGCCACGTAATCAAGCGCCTCTTCCACCGGCACGCAACAGGCCTCTCGTCCGATCACCACCCCCAGCTCGACCTCCCAGTCCACCTGGTCGGTAAAAGGAGGCAACCGAACGGCGGCGCCCGGATCGGTAATCGAGGAGTTGAAGAACGCGAAGCTCACCGGCGATTCCGGCACCGGGGCGCCCGACTCGGCGGCATGACCCCGGTAGTTGAGGCCGATGCCCAGGAACTGGGGCGGATTGGGAAGCGGCGCCAGCAGATCGACTCCGCCGAGCGGTATCTCGGCGCCGGCCTGCCCGGCCAGACCGGCAAGGGCGGCGGGGTCTCCCAGCACCTCCGTCAGGTCCGGTCCGCCGACCGCCGGGCGGATTGCGTCAGCCGACACGAAACCCCAACCCTCCTCCGCCCCGGCCCTGTACCTGCCTATCCTCATCTTTGATTTCCTTCCTGCTCGTCCGGGCGGTGATTGTATAGGAACGGCCACCGGTCGAAAGAAGGAGGCGGCGGGCGGGGCCACACGTGCGGGAGAAGCATAAACTACCATGCCAGAGCCGCACGAACCGCCATGCGAGAGATACATGAACCACCATGCCGCAGATGCATAAACTACTATGCGGGAGAAGCATAAACTACCATGCCAGAGCCGCACGAACCGCCATGCGAGAGATACATGAACCACCATGCCGCAGATGCATAAACTACTATGCGGGAGAAGCATAAACTACCATGCCAGAGCCGCACGAACCGCCATGCGGGAGATACATGAACCATGAGGCCAGGAAGCGCATGAACTGCTTGGTTCGAGTTCATGCCGGGTGACGACGCGCCCGGTGCGAGGCCGTACCGCCCGCGCATAATCGACCGCGCCCTCCGAACGGGCCTGGACAACTTCCCGGGGATGCTCATCACCGGCCCGCGAGCTGCCGGAAAGACCCGCACCGGCCTCGAGTTCTCGGCGTCGCAGCTGCGCCTCGACGACCCCGACGATCAGGACCTGTGCCGGGCCGACCCCATAGCGGCGGCAACCGGGCAACCCCCTTTGTTGATCGACGAATGGCAGCTGGTCCCCGATGTCCTGAGGGCGGTGAAGCGAAAGGTCGACGACCATCCGGCCCCCGGAAGGTTCATCGTGACGGGTTCGGCCCGCAACGACCTGCTGACCGATATGTGGCCGGGCACGGGCAGGCTCGTCCGTCAACGCCTCTGGGGCATCACGGGGCGGGAACGCTTCGGGTCGGCGGCGGCCCCGTCCTTGTTCGAGCGGTGGAACGACCGAGACCGGCGGTTCAGCGTACCCGCCGACCCGCCCGGACTGCGCGAGTACCTCGAGACAGCTCTGGCGAGCGGTTTCCCCGAGGCCATCGCAATACCGGGTGGCCGCGAGCGGGCGCAATGGCTCCGTTCCTATTCGGAGGCCATAGTCAATCGCGACCTGCGCTCGCTGGCCGCCGACACCGGCCGGCCCAAGGACGCCCGGCTCTTCCGCTCCTACATGGAATCCTACGCCCTCAACACCGCGGGGGTGGCACCGCACTCGACCATCCACGGGCGGGTCGGGATCGACCAACGCACCGCCAACGGCTACCTCTACGCCTTGACAACGCTCGGGATTGTCGACGAGCTCCCTCCCTGGACCGGCAACCGGCAGAAACGCCTGCTGGTCGACCGGGTCAAGCGCCAGTTCACCGACCCCGGCCTGGCCTGCGCCGCCTTGAATCTGACCGTCGACGATGTCTATTCCGATGCCGATCTGAGGGGCCGGATGCTCGACACCTTCATAACGGCCCAGCTCCGGGTGGAGGCCGAAGCGGACGGAAGGGTGCGGCTGTACCACCTCCGCACCGCCAACGGAGACCGCGAGATCGACCTGGTGGCCGAGCGCGGAATGAAGCTCTTCGCCTTCGAGTTCAAGGCCGGCCGCGCCCCCACCCGGTCGGATGCCCGCCACCTGATCTGGTTCCGGGACAAAGTAGCCGGAGACCGCTTCCACGGCGGAGTGCTATTCCACACCGGGCCGCACCGGTACGAGCTCGACCGCGGCGTAGAAGCCGCCCCGATCGCCGGCCTATGGGGCCCCGGACTGCCCCAACCCGACCATCCGCCCCTGCCCCTTGGTTGAACCGGGACCGGACCTTAAAACCGTAAGGTTTCTCAAGGATGAAACCACCAGCGGGGGCAAGGCTACCCTCGGCAACGAGCCATCCCACCCATTGGCAACCGCATCTGCCCGTACTTGAAGGCATGAAGAGAGAGTTGGTTTCAGCCAATACCATAAAGAGCAACCAGATCAGTGACCGTATTTTGACACTTCCAACATGATCTAACAACCATCGGCTCGCCTATCCTAGGTCAAGCCACTCGTCTGGCATTGTTTGGCCATGCCGCCCAAGGGCTCGGAACGGGATAAACACCACCCACTCGGCCTTCCTTGAACGCGCCAAGGCTTCGGCTTCCTCGAATAGATCTGCTAGCGTTTAGGGCTGTCTTTGCCTATATAGCCAAGTTGACCACCGATGGAGCTTATCGGGGCTGAAACCTAGACCGAGTAGGTGCCCCGCCACTAATCGTGAAGCCTCTTCGGTCTTGATCTTATCTGGCTGGTCCCTCAGTTTCTCCGACCAACGTTGCAGGTAACCATCACCAACCCCCCGGAGGAGATACTCAAACTGATACCTGACCATCTGGCTTTTGCTTACCTTACGGAGGGTCTCGGTGATAGCCTTTCGTTTAGCCGTAGTACCAATCCCAGAATCCGGTCCAGCTCGCCGCTCCGCTGTTCTCGCCAAGGCTTCAACGGCCCCTAGATGGGTAGTTCCAAGGGATAAGGGTTTTGTTTCCGCCGACCAACCGCGGAAACACGCCGATTACAGGCACAGCCCAATCGCCGAGGAGCCGAGCTAAGCGGCTCATTCGTCATCATCCTGGTTATCATATGCTTTGTAATCAATCTAAACTATGATTATATACCCTTTCTAGTCATGGCAACCTTGGAGCTACCCATCTAGAGCGACTTGTTCACCCTCAAGTAGCTGAACCGCTTCCAAAGTCTCCTGTAGTACAGTGACGGTTCCTGGATTCCAGAGTCGGCGTTGCCAGTTGGTTCTGCGCGCGAAGTAGTCGCGCAGTCGGCCGATGACCAGATGCGGTGCTTCCAATGCGGTCATTTTCCTGCTATACTGTTGCAGAGCAAACAATTCTACCCGGGGAGAGCCCGGTTCCGCAAGGGACCCGCTCTCCCCTTCCACGTGTTGCGTACACCTGACGATATGCTCCTACAACGGCCCGGAGGGCTCCTCCCGTGATCAAGGGGACCGGGGTCGAAGGTCGACCGTCCGGGGGCGGCCTGCCACCCCGCCGCCAAAACTGTCAACCACGTCCATGGGAAGCACAGCTAACCGAGCAGCTTGGCGGACCGGCGGCCCTGAACCGAGTTGAGCACTGCGATTTCGTCGGCTGCTAGAAGGGCGTCTATCGGCACCGGCTGTTCGATCAGAAGGCCCCGGTCGAGAAGCTCTCCCCGGTAGACGCCGGGAAGGCATCCGGCTTCCAGGGGCGGGGTCAACCACTCCTCCCCGAGCCGCACGGCCAGGTTGGCGACGGTGGTCTCCACCACCTCGCCGAGGTCGTTGACCAGCACCACGTCGTCGGCCTCCGGATGCCGGGCCGCCGCCGCCTCGTAGGGGCCCCGGCGGGTGGTCTTGTGGTAACGGAGGAAGTCGGAGCGGTCGACCGGACGGTCGTCCAGGGCGAGGCCCGCCGCCGGGGGCAGGACGGCCAGCGGCGCCGCTTCGAGGCGCGGCGGCCCGGCCTCCGGCACCAGCAACCGGATCCGCAACGGGCGGACGCCCCCGACGCCCTCGATCAGGGCGAGGATCTCCGCTTCGGGAAGCTCGACGCCCAGGTAGCGGGCGGAGGAGCGGAGGCGGTCCATATGACGGTCGAGCAGCCATACCCCCGTTTCCGGGTCCCAGCGCATCGTCTCCAGCAGCGTCAAGGGTTTCCTGCGGCGATGCAGCACCCTTGCCTTGACCATCGCCTCCCGGTATTCCTCGGCCGCCACGGACTCGTGCACCACCCCGCCGCCCACCCCGTACTCGGCCGAGCCGTCCCGCCCGTCGACGACCAGGGTTCTGATCGCCACCGAGAACTCGGCCCGGGGGCGCCCCGACCCCGGCGGGGCGAGCAACCCGATCGCCCCGCAGTAGACGCCCCGCGGGGAAGCCTCCAGATCGGAGATGATCTCCATGGTCCTCGCCTTCGGGGCGCCGGTGACCGAACCGCACGGAAACATGGCGGCGAAGATGTCGAACAGGCCCACTCCGGGCCGGGTTTCGGCGGCCACCGTCGAGGTCATCTGCCAGACCGTCTCGAACCGTTCGATCTCGAACAGGCGCTCAACTCCGACCGTTCCGAACCGGGCGGCCTTTCCCAGGTCGTTGCGCAACAGATCGACGATCATCACGTTCTCGGCCCGGTCCTTCCCGGACGACAGCAGCCGCTCCCGGTTGGCCCGGTCCTCCTGCTCCCAGCGTCCGCGGGCGGCGGTCCCCTTCATGGGCCTGGTCTCTATCCGCCTGCCGTCCCAGCGGAAGAACAGCTCGGGCGAGGCGGATACCACCGTGCGGTTTCCCGTCTCCAGGTAGGCGTGGTGGCCGCCGCCCTGGGCGTCGAGCAGATCGGCGTAGACGGACCGCAGGTCGCCCTCCACCCTTCCCCGCAGGCGAAACGTGTAGTTGGCCTGGTAGGTGTCGCCCGCCGCGATCAGTTCCTGTACGGCGGCCGCGTCCTCCATGTACCCGGCCTCGGATATCTCGGGCCGCCAAGGAGCCGTACGGTACGGCCCGCCCCGCCGGGCGGGTTCGGGCGCCGCCGTCCGGAAGGCCGCGAACCAGGCGAGGGGCAGGTCGGAGCCGGGCGGGCGGACCGTCAGGGCGCGGTCGAAGGCGGGGGCCGCCTCGTAGGCGACGCACCCGGCCACCCAGCCGCCCGAACGGGCCTCGGCCTCGGCCTCGGCGATCACATCCGCCGCCTGGTCGGACCGGAAGGCAACAAGCACCCGGTAGGGATCGCGCAGCTCCAAGGCGCCGCCGCCGCGCCGGTCGTCGAACCGGGCGGCCGGGCCTTCCGGGGATGAGGGGCTGGTCATGGCCGGACGTCCTGGGGCCCGCAACCCTTTTGCGGCCGCGGGGCGGGGCCCTCTACAGGCTCTCCAGGTACTCCTGCCGCCACCGCTCGGTGGTCTCGCACTGGTTGAAAGTGTAGATATGCACCCCGATGACGGCGGCCTCCGGGGCGGCGAAGACCGGGGCGAGGCTCCTCAACAGGTCCTCGGGTGTGTAGCCGCCCGGACGGATGAACCTCCCCAGCATCCCCCGGTGCTTGGTGAGGAACCGCACCGACTGCCCCACCCCGATCCGGGTAGATATTCTCATCAACTTCAGCCGGTCGCCCACCCCCGGAATCCCAATCCGCGCCGGCAGGGAAACGCCGTCGGCCCGGCATCCGGCCAAGAAATCGGCGATGGCCCTCCCGTCGAAGCACATCTGGGTGGTCATATAGGCGGCGTAGGGCTGCTTGTTGTGCAGATCCTGCCGCAGCAGGTCGTCCGATATCAGAGAATGCCCCTCCGGGTAGGCCGTAACCCCCAGCTCGGTCAGGTGGTGCCCCATCTCCTCCATGGCCAGCAGCAAGGAGAAGGAATCCCGGAAATCCCCCCGCTGGGAAGCGTCTCCCCCCACCACGAAAACCCGGGATATCTCCAGGTCCTCCATCCGCCGCAGGAGCGAGGCCAGATGCGACCGGTCGTGGGTCATGCGGGCCGACAGGTGCGGTATCACGTCGAACCCCTGCTGCCGCAGGTCGGCGGCCAGGTTCATGGTGTCTTCCATGGTCTTGGTAGGAGAGGCGGTAACCGACACCTGCGCCCCCTCCGGCAGGATCCCCGCCTGGTCCAGCACTCCTTTGAGGGGAAGCACCTCGAATTTGGGGGTTTCCAGAGCCCGCCGGAGGGCGGCTCTGGCGAATCCGTCGAGGCGGCGCCGGCGGCCTGCCACGCCCTGCCCTAGAGGGGCGGCCCGAGAGGGCGGAGGCGGACGGTTCCCCCGATCCGGGCCGGGAAGAAGGAGCAGGCCCTCCGCCGCAACCGCACGAACGCCTTCGAGCAGCCCATCAGTAATCGGAGTCGGGGAACGAGGCCTTGCGGGCGGCGATCCACTCGGTCAGCTCCTGGTGCACCGCTTGATCGAGCGGCGGCGGCTGGTATTCGGCCAGCATCTGCTTCCATTTCCGGTTGGCCCGGTCGATGGAATCAAGGGCGCCGTCGATCTCCCACTGCTCGAAGCTGTCCGCATCGGCCAACTCCGACACCCAGAATGCCTGTTCGAAGTTCTCCATGGTGTGTTCGGCGCCCAGGAAATGCCCGCCGGGGCCGTTGGTCAGCAAGGCCTCCAACGCCAGGCCGTTCTCGCTCAGATCCACCCCGCCCGTCAGCCGGTTCATCATTGAGGCCTGATCTGCGTCGAGAACGAACTTCTCGTAACCCATCGTGAGGCCGCCCTCGAGCCATCCGGCGGAGTGCAGAACGAAGTTGACGCCGGCCCCGACCGCGGGCAGAAGGGTCATAATGCTTTCATAGGCCGCCTGGGCGTCTGGAATCTTGGAGGCGGTCAGGGCGCCGCCCGATCGGAACGGCACCCCCAGCCGCACCGCCAGCTGTTTGACCGATCCCAGCACCAAGGCCGTCTCCGGGGTTCCGAAGGTGGGGGCGCCGCTCTGCATCGACATCGAAGCGGCGAACGAGCCGAATATGACCGGAGCGCCGGGCCGGACGATCTGGGTGAAGGCCATACCCGCCATCGCCTCGGCCAGGGTCTGGGTTGCGGTAGCCGCCACCGTAACCGGCGACATGGCCCCGGCGACGATGAACGGGGTTATCAGGGCGCACTGGTTGTTCTCGGCCAGCACCTTGGCCGATCCCAGCATGGCGAGGTCCCAGGTCATCGGGGAGTTGGCGTTGCAGAGGCCGATCAGGACCGTGTTGTTCTGCACGAAGTCCCCGCCGAACACGATCTTGGCCATATCCACCGAGTCCTGGGCTCGTTCGGGCTGGGTAACGGACGACATGAACGGCTTGTCGTGGTAGACGACATGGGAGTAGATCATGTCGTAGTGGCGCTTGTTGACCGGGCGGTCCACCGGCTCGCACAGGGTCCCTCCGCCGTGGTGGAGCGCCGGGGACATGTGGGTCAGCTTGGCGAAGTTCTCGAAGTCCCCGAGGGTGGCGTAGCGGCGGCCCCCTTCCAGGTCCCGCACGAAGGGCGGTCCGTAGGCGGGGGCGAAAACCGTGTACGGGTCTCCGATCGACACCGACCGTTCCGGGTTGCGGGCGTGGTGGGTGAACACCTCCGGCGCCGAAGCGGTTATGAGCTCCCGGCACATGCCCCTGGGAAAACGAACCCTGGTTCCGTCCACCTCGGCGCCCGCCCCGGCGTAGATGGACAGCGCCTCCGGATAGTCCATGATCTCGACGCCCGCCTCCTCGAGCAGGGTGTCGGCGTTGTGCTCGATGATCTCGACGCCCTCCTCCGACAGCACCTCTGCGGGGCTGATCCTGCGGACCAGGAAGGGCTGCTGCTCGATCACGCGGGCCGTCCGCTGCGCCTGGCGCGCCGCCCGGCCGCCGGCTCTGCGGCCCCGCCGGGCGTTCACACCGCCGCCTCTCGGGCGGCCGCCGCCGGACGGCGGCCCCCGGCGCCGCCCCGCCCGGAACCGGCCCGGCCCGACCGGCGGCCGCGGCGGGCGGCAGACGGGTCCCCCGCCGCGATGCCCGACAGGTCCACCCGGCCGGACAGCTGCTCGAAGCGGGCGGCGGCATGGGGAATGGCCATCGCCTCCACGAAATGTTGCTGGAAATCGGACGCCACCGCCGTCTCGATCTTCTCCACCCGCCGCACCAGCTCCTCGACCTCCCGGCGGGCGGCGCCGCTCAGCAAGGCCATCATCGCTCCGGCGCCGGCCGCGTTGCCCGCCGCCGACACCCTGTCCGGGTCGCAGTCGGGGATCATGCCCAGAACCATTGCATATATGGGATCGATATGGCTGCCGAAGGCGCCGGCCAGCCTGATTTCGTCTACCGCCGCCGCCCCCAGCCGATCCATGAGCAGCCGCACCCCCGCGTAGAGCGCCGCCTTGGCCAGCTGGATCGCCCTCACGTCGTTCTGGCTGATGACGATCCGGGCGCCCCCGCCGCCGGACAAGCCCCCCTCGTACAGCAGGTAGGAGGCGGTGCGGCCGTCCGCGGCCACCCGCCTGCTCCGTCCGGTGTCCAGGATCAGACCGTCCGCCGACACCACCCCCGACAGGGCCAGCTCGGCCACCGCCTCGATGATCCCCGAGCCGCATATCCCGGTCACCCCCGCACCGGCGGCCGCCTCCTCGAAGCCCTCCTCGTCCGACCACATATCCACCCCGATCACCCTGAAGCGGGGTTCCAGGGTGCGGCGGTCGATGCGCACCCGCTCGATCGCTCCGGGGGCGGCCCGTTGCCCGGAACCGATCTCGGCCCCTTCGAAGGCCGGACCGGTGGGGCTGGAAGCGGCCAGCAGGCGCCCGGCGCTGCCCAACACAATCTCGGCGTTGGTGCCCACGTCCACCAGCAGCTGGATGTCCCGGCCGCGGTGGGGGCCTTCCGACAGCATGGCGCCGGCCGCGTCGGCGCCCACATGACCCGCCACGCAGGGAAGCACGTAGAGGCGGGCGCCGGGGTGGGCCTCGATTCCTACGGACGACGCCTCCATGCGGACCGCCCCGTCGGTGGCCAACGCGAAGGGCGCCACCCCCAGACGGCGCGGATCGATCCCCAGCACCAGATGGTGCATGACGGGGTTCCCGACCAAGGCGATCTCCAGCACCGCGCCGCGCTCCGACCCGGCCGCTTCCGCCAGCTCTCCCACCAGCCGGTCCAGGGCTTCCCGTATCGCGCCGGTCAGCTCCTCCGCGCCCCCCTCGTTCATCATCGCGTAGGAAACCCGGCTCATCAGGTCCTCGCCGAACCGGATCTGGGGGTTCATCATCCCGGTGGAGGCCAGCACCTCACCCGTGGAAAGGTCGCAGAGATGCCCGGCCACGGTGGTCGACCCCACATCTATGGCCACCCCGACCGAACCGTCGTAGAAGCCCGGCCACACCCCGGTCACCGCCGACCCGTCGTGGACCGCCAGCGTTATCTTCCATCCGCCTTCCCGCAGGGCGTCCTGCAGACCGACCAGCACGTGATGGTCCACCTCCTCTGCGGAGATCCCCCACTGCCCTTCCAGCGCCTGGAGCACCCGGGCCAGATCGGAGGCCTGCTTGTGCATGTCGGGGGGTTCCACCTCCACGTAGTGCAGGCGCACCACCGGATCCACGGGAATGTCCACCGCCTCAGGCCGTTTTCGCACCACTTGGCGGTGCACGGCGCTGTAGGGGGGAACGTCGATAACCGCGTCGCCCTGCAGCCGGGCGGCGCATGAGAGCCGGTGGCCTTCCCGCAGGGGGCGGCGCCGGCTCCGATAGCCCATCTCCGTCTGGCCGGGGGGTGAAAGGGCGCCGTCGGCGGAGGGCGCTCCCGCCGCCGCGCCCAGCATTATCTGGCAGCGCCCGCATATTCCCCGGCCTCCGCACACCGAGTCGATGTCCACCCCCAGGCTGCGGGCCGCGTCCAGGACGGCGGTTCCGGCCCTCACCCGCCCCCGCCTTCCCGAGGGGGTGAACACCACCTGCACCGACCGCTCCGCCGCGCCGGTCATGGGCCCGCCCCCGGCGTTTCGCCTCGGGCCCGGCGGCGGCCCCCCCGTCGGCGGCCCCGCCCCTCGCCCTCGGCCCCCGGCTCTCGGAAGGTGCGTATCCAGTTCGTACAGTCCCGGTCGTTGCCGGTGAGCACATCGGCGGCCTTCACGGCGTGGGCGATCTCGGACTCCAGCGGGTTGGTGATGGCCGAGGTGAGGCCGTTGGCTATGGCCATGGCCAAGAAGGCGCTGTTGATGCCGCGCCGGTTGGGGAGGCCGAAGCTGATGTTGGATGCGCCGCAGGTGGAGTTGACCCCCAGCTCGTCCCGCAGCCGGCGCAGAATATGGAAGACCTGGGCGCCTGCGTACCGCATCGCCCCCACCGGCATCACCAGCGGATCCACCACCACGTCCTCGGGCGGGATGCCGTAGTCGGCGGCCCGGTGCACGATCTTGGCGGCCACCTCGAAGCGCACGTCCGGGTCCTCGGAGATGCCGGATTCATCGTTGGAGATGGCCACCACCGCCGCTCCGTACTCCGCCGCCAGGGGCAGCACCCGCTCCAACCGCTCCTCCTCCCCTGTCACCGAGTTCACCAGGGCCTTGCCCTCGTACACCGCCAGACCCGCCTCCAGCGCCTCCACTATCGACGAGTCGATGGACAAGGGGACGTCCACCAAGGACTGCACCAGCTGCACCGCCTCGGCCAGGATGGCCGGTTCGTCGGCCAGCGGGATGCCGGCGTTGACGTCCAGCATGTGGGCGCCCGCCGCCACCTGGGCCAGGGCGTCAGCCTCCACCCGGCTGTAGTCGCCTTCTTTCATCTCGGCCGCCAGCAGCTTGCGCCCGGTCGGGTTGATCCGCTCTCCGATCACCGCAAAGGGCTGATCCGGCCCGATCGCCACCTCCCGAGCCGCCGAGCTCACCACCGTGCGGGGCGCAGTCACGGGCCCGCCTTTTCGGGTCCGGCGGGCGGACCGCCCGGAGGCGGCTCGTACCCGCCGCCGGCCGCCATCCGCGCCAAACGGGCCGGCGGATACTCCTGCTCGATCCGGGCGGCGGCCGCCGCCGCCTCGGCTTCTACGTCCTCTCCACACGGCGCCGACGTCCGCCGCCACTCCTCTATATATGCGTCGTAGGTGTTCTTGCCCGCCACCATGGCGGCCCGGTCGATGGCCGACTGGAAGCGGGGCGGCAGCTCCACCGCGCTCTTGATCCGGCCCGAACGGGCGGTGACCTGGGCGGGGATGTCGCGCCACAGGATCGTTACCAGCTCCGAACGCACCCTCTGGTTGCGGGCGGCGGCGGTGCGCCGGCCGGCATGGTCGGCCGCCTCGTTCGAAGCGGGCGCCTCCAACACGGCGAATCAGCCGTCCGCCGCCGCGGCGGCGAAACGATGGAGGCCGCCTCCCAGGTCCCCGAGCCCCACCCGGCGGTGATGGAACTCGAGACCCAGGCGGCGGGCCGCTTCCTCGGCCCGCGCAACCAGCCCCGAGTCGTCGAACTGAGAAAGGTAGACGAGCCGCCGGTAGTTGCCGAAATAGGCGTCCCGGAGCTGGGGGTGACGGTCGAGTCCGAGCGATTTCCACACCAGGCGGTCGAAGTGGCGGGCGAGGAAATCGGTCAGGTAGAACGTCCCGTGCTCTGCTTCGTGGAGCTCGGCGAACACTGGAGGGGTGGCGTAGAACTCATAGCAGTGGGCGCCGGGGATCCGCTCCACGTTATCCCACCGCTCGATGAGGGCGTCGAGCCGCCCGCCCGTTCCGCAGTCGGCGTAGCCGACCAGCACCCGGTCGTAGCGGCCGGCCAGGGTGCGGAGGCGCTTCTCCAGCTCCGGCGCAATCATCTCCGGCGTGTTGTGCAACCGGGCGGGCAGGCAGTCCAGCGTCATGTGGCGCCAACGGTTGATCCTGATCAAATAGAGGATTTCCGACGCCAGCGCCCCGCAGGCCAGCACCAGAAGACGGGGCGGGGCGGGGGCTTGCGAAGGCGCGGACGGGGGCGCATCCGGTTCGGCGCCGGCGGAGGGTTCCCGGGTCCGGGCCGCAGCGCCGGCCATATCAGACGTTCTCGCTCATGAGGATGCGGTGCTTTTCCACCAGGGTCTTGGCGGTCTCGGCGGCCACCGCCGCATCCCGGCAGTAGGCGTCGGCACCCACCGCCTGTCCGAACTCCTCGTTGAGGGGCGCCCCGCCCACCATCACGATGTAGCGCTCTCGGAGGCCCCTCTGCACCAGGTCGTCCACCACCACCTTCATATAGGGCATGGTGGTGGTGAGCAGGGCGGACATACCCAGGATGTCGGGGCGGTGCTCTTCCAGCGCCTCGATGAACTCCTCAACGTCGGTGTTGATCCCCAGGTCGATGACCTCGAATCCGGCCCCCTCCATCATCATCGCCACCAGGTTCTTGCCGATGTCGTGGATGTCCCCCTTGACGGTTCCGATCACCACCTTGCCGACCGTCTCTGCGCCGGTCTCGGCCAAGAGGGGCCTCAGCACCGACATGCCCGCTTTCATGGCGTTGGCGGCCAGCAGCACCTCGGGAACGAAGAGGATGCCGTCCCGGAAGTCGATCCCTACGATGCGCATGCCCTCGACCAGGGCATCGTTGAGCACGGCCGGAGCGCTCCATCCCCGCTCCAGCAGGATGTTCGTCCCCTCTGTGATCTCCGCGGCGAGGCCGTCGTAGAGGTCGTCGTGCATCTGCTCGACCAGCTCGCCGTCGGGGAGTGCTCGGAGATCGAGTTCTTCTTCGCTCATGTCATCCGGGAAGGTCGGCCGCCCCTCTTGTATGACCACAACCGGGCCGGGGTGTTTCCATGATGCGGAATGGTTCTATATCGTGGAACCAGGATACAGCATTTCAACCCCGCGGCGGCTCTTTGTGGGCAAGAGCCTACTCCGCAGACGGGTAGGCTGTTCCGTATAGTAAGAAAGTTCCGCATCGTGGAACCAGAGGAGGATGACAGGAGCCGGAAATGAGCGATTTCCCCGCCAACGCCCAAGTCGTCGTGGTCGGCGCCGGGATTGTCGGCAACTCGGTGGTGAGGCACCTCGCCGAGCACGGATGGCGGGACATCGTGCAGATCGACAAGGGCCCCCTTCCCAACCCGGGCGGCTCCACCGGACACGCCTCCAACTTCATCTACCCGGTCGACCACAACAAGGAGATGGCCCATCTCACCCTCGACAGCCAGCGCCAGTACGAGGAGATGGGCGTCAACACCGTCTCGGGCGGACTGGAGGTGGCCCGCACCCCCGAACGCATGCACGAGCTCGACCGCCGCATGACCTCCGCCAAGTGCTGGGGGATCGAAAGCTGGCTGGTCAGCCCGGCGGAGGCGGCCGAGCTGGTGCCCTTCCTTGACCCGTCCGTCATCCTGGGGGGCTGGTACACGCCCAGCGTGTCGGTGGTGGACTCCCTAAGGGCCGGAACCCTGATGCGGGAGTACGCGCAGGAGCGCGGCGCGCTGTCGGTCCATCCGGTTACCGAGGTGACGGACATCGAAACCGCCGGGGGGCGGGTGCAGGCGGTGGTGACCGACAAGGGCCGGATCGCCTGCGAGCACGCAGTAATCGCCTGCGGGGTGTGGTCGCCCCGCCTGGCCCGGATGGCCGGAGCGTCCATCCCCCTCACCCCCGCCGTCCATCAGATGATCGACGTAGGGCCTCTCGACATCCTCTCCGCCACCAACAGCGAGATCGGCTATCCGATCGTCCGGGACATGGACACCTTCTGTTACGAGCGCCAGACCGGCGGCTCCATGGAGGTGGGTTCCTACGCCCACCGGCCCATCTTCCACCATCCCGACACCATTCCCTCCATCGAGGAGTCCCGCCTGTCCCCCACCGAGCTGCCCCTCACCATGGACGACTTCGACCCGCAGCTGGAGCAGGCGGTGGAGCTGATGCCCTTCCTGGGCGACGCCGAGATCAAGTACGGCATCAACGGCCTGCTGTCGCTGACCCCCGACGCCATGCCCCTGGTGGGCGAGACCCCGGAGGTGCGCAACCTCTGGTCGTGCGCGGCCATCTGGATCAAGGAAGGCCCCGGCACCGGGCGGGCCCTGGCCGAATGGATGACCCAGGGCTACCCGGAGATCGACCCCCACGCCTCCGACATCGCCCGCTTCTACCCCTACATGAAGACCGAGCGCCACATCCTGGCCCGTTGCTCCGAGCACTTCAACAAGACCTACGGCATCGTCCACCCCAGGGAGCAGTGGGAAACCAGGCGCAGCAGCCGGGTCAGCTCCCTCCACCCCCTCACCTCGGCCCTGGGCGCCGTGTACTTCGAGGCGGGCGGCTGGGAGCGGCCCCACTGGTACGAGTCGAACGCCCCCCTGCTGGAGGAGTACCGCGACCGGATCCCGGAGCGCCCCCACGAGTGGGACTCCCGCTGGTGGTCGCCCATCCAGAACGCCGAGCACCTGGCCCTGCGGGACCGGGCGGGCATGATCGACCTGACCGCCTTCGCCGTCTTCGACGTAAAGGGCCCCGGCGCCCTCGACTACATGCAGTACATGACGGTCAACACGGTGGACCGCCCGGCGGGAAGCGGGATATACACGCCGCTGCTCACCGAGCAGGGCGGCTTCCGCTCCGACCTGACGGTGCTGCGGATGGGCGAGAACCATTTCCGGGTGATAACCGGGGGCTTCGACGGCGGGCGGGACGCCTACTGGTTCCGCAAATGGCTTCCTTCGGACGGATCGGTTGTCTTCACCGATCTGACCTCGGCCCTGTCGACCATCGGTGTGTGGGGGCCGGACGCCCGCCGGCTGGTCGGCAAGATCACCTCCGACGACATCTCCCACGAAGGGTTCCCCTACGGGGCGTTCCGCCATGCCGTCATCGACTCCATCCCGGTAACCATGTTCCGCATCTCCTATGTGGGCGAGCTGGGCTGGGAGATCACCGCCGGCATGGAACACGCCCCGATGCTGTGGGATGCGCTCTGGGAGGCGGGCCGGGAGTTCGGGGCGGCGGCGGTGGGGGCGGGCGTCTACGGGACCACCGCCCGGCTGGAGAAGGGCTACCGCCTCATGGGGGCGGAGCTGGAGTCGGAGTACAACCCGGTCGAAGCCGGCCTGGCCCGCCCCAGGGTCAAAAGCGCCGATTTCATAGGCAAACAGGCGTACCTGGCGGCGAGGGAGGAAGGCCCGGCGGCGGTGTGCTGCACCCTGACGATGGACAGCCACACGGCGGACGGCGGTTCGGGGGTTCCCCGCTTCCCGATGGGCGGCAGCGAGCCGATACTTACCCCGGACGGCGGTCGGATCACGGACGCCGAGGGCCGGGAGGCGCGGGTTACCTCCGCCGGGGCGGGCCCTTCGCTGGACGCCTACCTCCTGCTGGGCTACCTGCCGCCGGACCTGGCGGAGGAAGGGCGGTCCTTGCAGGTCATGTACCAGAACGAGCTGTTTCCGGTGACGGTGGCCAGGGTGGGTTCGCGGCCTCTGTTCGACCCCGACGACAGCCGGATGAAATGCTGAACAACGGGGCTCCGGGGTAACCCCGTGCGGATACTGGTGTGCGTCAAGCGGGTTCCGGCGCCGGGGGCGAGGATCGTCCTGACCCCCGACGCCCAGGACATAGACGCCGCCCTGCTGGGGTTCACCGTCAGCCCCCATGAGGAGTGCGCGGTCGAAGAAGCGGTGCAGATCGCAGAGCGGGAGGGGGGTTCGGTGACGGTGATGACGCTGGGGGCGCCGGAGGCCGAGGAGCAGCTGCGTTCGGCGGCGGCGGTGGGGGCGGATTCCTTGGTGCTCCTGCCGACCGGCATCCCCGACTGGGATCCGGTGTCCACCTCCAAGGCCCTGGCCGCCGCGGCCGCCGGACTGGAGGGCGCCGCGGGCGAACCGTTCGACCTGATCCTGTTCGGCAACGAGTCGGCCGACTCCGGCGGCTACCAGGTGGGCGTCCGGACCGCCAGAGCGCTGGGCCGGCCCATCGTCAACGGCGTGAAGGGCATCGACGTAGAGAACGGGTCGGTGACCCTCCGGCGCGAGACCCCCTCTGGTTCGGAGGTGTACCGGCTGCCGCTCCCGGCGGCGGTCGGGGTCAAGGAAGGCATCAACCTGCCCCGCTACCCGACCTTGAAGGGCCGGATGGCCGCCCGCAAGGCTGCGGTAGAACGGATCGAGCCGGCGGCCGGGTCGAGCGGGCAGTCCAAGGTGATGCTGGTTACCCCGCCCGCGGAAGGCGGCGCCGTTGAGATCCTCGGCGAGGGGGCGGATGCGGCCCCGGCCGTCGCCGACATCATGGAGGGGCTGGGCCTGCTGTGAGCGTTTTCCTCTACCTGGTCGAGCACGACCGCGGCCGGATCGAAGAGACGGCGCTCGGCGGCCTCACCGGGGCCCGCCTGCTGGCCGAGGCCATGGACGCCCGGCTCCATGCGGCGGTGATCGGCGAGGGGGCGGACGCGGTCGCGGACGAGATCGACCCCTACGGCGCGGAGGAGACCCATCTGGTCCGGCATCCGATGCTCACCGATTACGGACCCGACGCGTGGGCCGACAGCCTGGTCCAGCTGGCCGGCGCCCTCGACGCGGCGGCGGTCATGGCAACCGGCACCGATCGGGGCAACGAGGTCATGGCCGGGGCCGGGGCGAGGATGGACCTGGCGATGGCCGCCAACTGCCTGGAGATCGAAGCCGACGGCGCCGACTGGACGATGACCCGGGTCCGTTGGGGCGGCAGCCTCCACGAGCAGGCCCGGCTGTCGGCCCCGACCAAGCTGGTAACGCTCGCTCCGCACAGCACCGAGGCCGCCCCCTCCCCGGCTGCGGACGGCGGGCGGCGCTCGGTGTTCACCCCGGAGCTCGACGAGTCGGCCGCCGCAACCATGGTGCAGGACCGGGTGACCCTCACCGAAGGGATCACCCTGGCCACCGCGCCGGTGGTGGTGAGCGGGGGGCGGGGCGTGGGCAGCGCCGAGGGTTTCGCCGGCATCGAGGAGCTGGCCGAGCTGCTGGGCGGCGCGGTGGGCTGCTCGCGGGTGGTTACCAACAACGGTTGGAAGAACCACAAGTTCCAGGTGGGCCAGACCGGAACGGTCGTAGCGCCCGACCTCTACATCGCCTGCGGCATCTCGGGCGCCATCCAGCATTGGGTGGGCATGATGAACGCCAAGCACGTCCTGGCCGTCAACACCGACCGCGACGCCCCGATGGTCACCAAAGCCGACTGGGCCGTGATCGCCGACCTCCACGAGGTGGTGCCCGCCATCACCGCCGAGATAATCCGCCGCCGAGGCCTCGCCCGAGAAGACGGATAACCCGCCGCCCCTGTCGAGAGCGGAACCCACCCAAGTGCTAAATTAGCACTTCTTAGCACTAAATTATACACTTGCCTGCACTTGCTGTCCCCGGCAGGAAGCCCCCACCACTCGGAGCAGAAATGACCATCCGAATAGCACGACCGCCGCCGATGTCCACTGCGCTGGAGGGCGTCGGCCCCCAAATATTGAGCAGGCTGGTCGAAATCGGCGCCGCCGTAAACGGCCGCTACCTGCACTGGGACGAGGTACGCAGGCGGAAACCCCCCGAGGGGCTCACCCGGGAGCAATGGTGGATGGGAATGCGCCTGACGCGGCATCTGTCCGCCCGACCGACCGATCTGATGGACACGCGCGGCGAACCGTTCACCTACAGCCTCGTCGACCCGCTTCTGGAGCGGTTGCACCACCTGGACCTGCGCGCCGCCGGCCGGCTGGCCGCGCCCGCCGCGGTCGTGGACCGAACCACCCGCGACCGGTACATGGTGCGGGGGATGATCGAAGAAGCCATCTCCTCTTCACTGCTCGAAGGCGCCGCTACTACCCGCCGAGTGGCGAAGGAAATGCTGAGGGCAGGACGGCAACCCCGCGACCGATCGGAGCGGATGATCATCAACAACTACCGGGCCATTCGCCGGATCGGGGAGGCCGCAACGCAGGATCTGACCCCGGCCCTGCTGATGGAGCTGCATGCAGAGCTCACCGATGGAACCCTGGAAGAACCGGCGGACGCCGGGCGGTTTCAACAACCGGGCGAGGCCAGGGTGGCCGTTTACGACCGAGATGAAGATCTGGTGCACAAGCCGCCGCCGGCGGAGGAGATCCCGGAGCGCATCGATCAGCTCTGCGAGTTCGCCAACGACGAGCACGGACCGTTCACCCACCCTTTGGTCAAGGCGATCATGCTGCACTTCTGGCTGGCCTACGTGCATCCGTTCGTCGACGGCAACGGACGCACCGCCCGCGCCCTGTTCTACTGGACGCCCTGCGGGCCGGGTACTGGCTGGTCGAATTCGTCTCTATCTCGAAGATCATCCTGGGTGCACCCGCACAATACGGACGCGCCTTCATCCATTCCGAGACCGACGACAATGACCTGACGTACTTCCTCCTCCACCAGCTCGATGTCATGGGACGGGCATTCGAGGAATTGGCAAATTACGTTGACAAGACCATTGAACGAACCCGCGCCGCGGAGCAGGCGGCGGGGGAACTACCGGGTTTGAACCACCGGCAAAGGGCGTTGCTCGGCCACGCCCTGAGAAAACCGGGGACCCGCTACACATACCAGAGCCATGCCCGCAGCCACAACGTATCCCGACAAACAGCGCGCACTGATCTACTCACCCTACAGAACCATGGATGGCTCAACGACTACAAGGAAGGCCGGCAAGTGGTCTTCACCGCCCCTGAAGATCTCGCCGCCCGGCTGCGGGAAGGACCCGCCTCCGCGTGATCCGCCCCCCGCCCGACCGGGCAGAGGCGAGAAGGCTATACGGCCCTGCCGGCTTCCGGTAGGTCGGCGGCGGGAATGCCGAACCATTCGTAGAAGGACGCCTTCAGGTGGTAGGCGTCGACCTCGGGATCGCCCGTGGATAGGATTCTCTTGCGGTAGGGGTTGTCGACCACCGCGGGTGTCAGCGAGGGCGGCGATCCTTGCTCATCCCCCAGCAGGAGGGCGGGCCGTCCGGTCAGAAGCCGCCTGCCCGCCGACCAGAAGATCAACTCCCCGGCCGGAAGGCAGGGCCGGAGCTGCTCATGGATGAAGAGGGCGATCTCCAGCGGCCACTGGTTCAGTACTTCGTGCCTGGCGATGAGATGCCTGTCTTCAAGGTCGTCCGACCATCCCAGGAAATCCCGGAACTCTGCATCGATGCCCAAGGCCGCCGCCGCCACAGTTCCCGCCGGATGCACCAGGATCCCCCGGCCGGCGTCAAGCAGGGCTGCGCACTCGCCGATGGTCTGCACCGCCCCTTGATGGCCGAGGCCGAAGGCCCGCCGCCCCGGATAACGGGTCTGCAGTTCCATCAGGGCGCCGCGAACGCCCGCCGAGGAATAGAAGTCGTCGAAGTGCACCGGCTCTGACGGCGTGACCGCTATCTCCCAGTAAGCCGACTCCCCCGGATTCAGCATCTCCAGCATCCGGTCGGCGGCGGCGCGGACCGGCGGCGGCAATGCATCCTCGGCGGCGGCCTCGCCCGCAGCCCGAAGCCCGCCCGGCGCGCGAACCTTCCCTCCTCCATGCCGGCGCCGGTCGGGGCCGGGCTGTTCGACGGCCTCCCCTTGCCACACCGCTTCGATGGGCATCGCGTACAGGCCGTCGGGCAGGCGGTATATTTCACGACCGGTGTAGAGCACGGCGCCGGCCCTGAAGCGCTCCCCCAGCTCGTCCCGCAGCAGGCGGAGCCCCTTGGTGTCATCGGGCCGGACCTGTTGGGCGGCCTTGACCTCGAGGGCGATCACCGCGCCGTCGTCCGGACGTTCGATCACCAGATCGACCTCGGCGCCGCTCCGGTGCTTCCAATACCCGACCTTGTACATGGGGGCGTCTTCCAGCCACGAGGCCGCCTTCCAAATCTCGCCCACCGCGAAGGTCTCCAGCAGATGACCGAACTGCTCGGCGGCAAAAGGGGCGTTGCTGCGCAGCCTCTCCGCCGTGAAACCGAGCAGGTGGGCGGCCACCCCCGAATCGAGGACGTATATCTTGGGGCGGCGGACCGGACCGCGGGCGGTCTTCCGCCACGCCGGCAGCCGCCGCAGGATGAAGACAGCCTCCAAGAGCCTGGTGTAGTTCTCGGCGGCGCCGGCCTTGACGCCCACATCACCGCCCGCCTTGGCCATGTTGAGGATCTGCCCGGTCTGGGCGGCCAGCCGCTGCAGAAAGCAGGAAAGGGCCTCGGGCCGGTGCACCCGCAGCAGCTCGCGGGCGTCCACCTCGATCGACAGCCGGAGGTACTGCTCAATCATCCCCCGGCGCTCTCGGTCATCGCGGCTGTTGACCTGCATGGGGAACCCCCCTGCAACGACCCTCGCCGCATAGTCTTCGCGGCCGCCGCCGCCGGAGGAAGCGAACGCCTCCGGGCTGTCGAACATATTTTCGATGAAGTTGCCCCCCGCCCCGGCTATCTCGGTCTGCGACAGGGGCAGAACAGGCAGCCTGAGCAACCGGCCGGTCAACGCCTGGACGCCCCTGGGCAGAGCCTCGTGACGGGACGATCCGGTTAACACAAACCGGCCGGGGGACCCATCGACGTTGAGCCGGGCCTTTATGTAGTTGAGCAACTCCGGCATCTTCTGATATTCGTCGATGAACCCAGGGCCGGGTCCGGTGACCGCCGAGTCGGGGTCGGCCCTGACCTTCGACCTGGCGCCCGGGTGGTCGAGATCGACGACAGCCCCGCCCAAACGCCCGGCCATCTCCTCGAGCAGGGTGGTCTTGCCCACCATCCTCGGCCCCTGCAGCATCACCACCGGAAAGCTGCGCATGGCCTCGAGCGCCCTATCGAGCACCCGCCGCCTGAACATCGGCCGCCCCGCCATCCCATCTCCTCCCGATTCCGACCCCAGAACCCCGGATTGTCCAAATTACAGGTATTTTCCCTAGAAACTAGCAAATTCTTAGCAAAAATCCCAACTTTGCGCTGGATTATAGGTATTTTCCCTAGAATTTCGAGCGCCGCACAACTTTGGATGTACTTCCCTGAGGTCGGCTTGGACGCTCGGGCCCAACGTAATGGTCCGAGGACTCCTGAATATATGCTATAACACATAACAGGATGGTTGCGGCGCCCAAACGACGGATCGATCCGGCCCGATGGCCGGCGTGGTCGATTATCCGCGAGGCGCGTCGGAGAGCGGGGTACACCCAGGCCGAGCTGGCCGAGCGGGCCGGGACATCGCAGGCCGAGATCAGCCGGTACGAACGGGCCCTGGTCCTGCCGGAGATCGGAACCCTCATCCGGATCGTCGAAGCCTGCGGCATGCACCTGGAGCTGAAGCTTGCAGACCGGCCCGATCACGAGCTGCTCTCCTCCACAGCGCTGGAACAGAAAGTGGAAGAACGCTTATCCGCCAACGACGCCTACGCATCGCTGGTGTCCCAGCTCCGTTCGGGCCTCTCCCCATGAGCGACCCTGACGCGCCCGCTCTCTCGACCAGGGAAATGGTCGACACCCTCGCCGAGCACAAGGTGGTCTACATAGTCATAGGAGGCATCGCCGCCGCGGCCCACGGTTCTCACCGCGTAACCAGAGGCTTCGACATAACCCCGCAATGGCAGGACGGCAACCTCGGCCGGCTTGCGGACGCTCTCGTCGCGATGGGCGCCCGGTTGCGCGTGGAAGGAGACACCCCTGGTTCCCGAGCCGTCGTCGACTTCCCCATCGACGGACAGTCCCTGTCGTCCTTTGAGGTATCTGCCTGGCGCACCCGCCACGGCGACCTCGATGTCGTTTCGGGCGCCCCGACCCGGGCCGGCAACCTGGCCGATTACGATGCGCTCCTGCCCAAGGCCCGCACTGTCCGTATATATGGAACCGCCGTCTTGATAGCGCACCTCGACGACATCATCGAAGCAAAGCAGGCTCTCCGCCGGGAACCGGACCTGGCCGCCCTCCCTGAGCTGTACCGAATACAGGAACGCAATCGCGGCGCCGCCGGCCCCGAAGGAACCCGGCCAGCCTGACGCTCAGGCCATCCGTTCGGCGAAGAGAGCGGGGCGCGGTCACCGCCGGGGCGCAGAGCCGGCCTCCTATCGACGCTTCCAGCCGTCCAGGTAATCGGCAGCGGCCCGGAAGTACGCTTCCCGCCGCTGCGCCCGTTTCTTTTACACTGCGGACATGGCCGTCCTCCGAGCGCCGCGGCGAGCCCCGCAACCCTTTGCGGTATTGCGTCGTGTGCGCGGTTGACCGTAGGAACGGCGATGGGGGCGCCGGAGGGCGGACGGTTCGTAGGGTCGATCGCGGCGGCGGCTCTTTTGGGGTCTGTGATCCTGATCACCCACGGGTTCGGAGTTGGTCTTGTTGCGGCCATGCTGCCCCGGATCACCCAATCCTTCCGTTCCGGGTACGGGGTGCTCGGCTTGGCCCTGTCCGTCGGGTTGGCGGCCTACGGGCTGGGGGCGGCCCTCGGGATCAAGGCGGTCGACCGCCTCCCCTCACGCGGGCTGCTGATCCTCTGTCTGGCGGTCTGCGGGTCGGGGTTTCTGGCCGCGTCGGCGGCGTCCTCGCCGGGAATGCTGGCCCTCTCCGTGATGGTGATCGGCGTTTGCGCGCCCGTCAGCTGGTCCGCCTCCGTCAACATCGCCGGCGCAGCGGTGGACCCGCGCCACCACGGGCGGGTTCTGGCCGTGGCCAGCGCGGGCACCGGCATCGGGTACGGGCTGAACGGCGTCTTCGTCCATACGATGACCGGAGCGGAGGAGTGGAGATGGGCGTTCGTAATCGCTGCCGCCGCCGCGGCGGCAACAATCGCCGGAACCCTGCTGGTTTTCCGCCGCCCGATAGAGCTGCCGTTCCGTATGGAGGAGACCGGGCGCGAGGGAGCTTGGCGGCAGATCCTGCTGATACCGGGCGGCCGGGCGGTGATCCTGATGAGCGTTGTGTCGGGTCTGGCGGGATTGACCTTCGCCGCCTACATGGCCGAAATCGCCGTCCACGAATTGGCGCTGAGCCCGTTGGCGGCCGCTTTCCCCTGGTGGCTGGCGGCGGGGGCGGGGTCGGCGGCCGCCCTGCCCCTGGGCTGGCTGGCCGACCGCGGCTCGCCCGTCGGGGTGGTATCGGCAATGGCCGGAGCCTATGCGGCCCTCCTCGGGTTGCTTGCCCTCCGGTGGTCCCACCCCGCCCTGTTGGCGGCGGCGCTGGCGTACGGCGTCCTGAACTTCCCGGTCTGGGGGTTGATCGGCCTGGCCGCCCACCGCAGCCTCCCTCCCCTTCTGGCGGTGCGGGCCGTGTCGGGCGGGCTGGTGGCGGCGTCGTTGTCGGCGGCGGTCTCCATCGCCGTCTCGGGCGCGTGGATAGACCGAACCGGAAGCTTCCGGGGCCCGACGGCGGTGCTGGCGGTGCTGGCGGCGGCGCTCACGCTGTGGTTCAGGGCAGGGCATCGAACCCCGGCGGACGGCCGGGGTGAAGACCTCGCCGAGGCCATCGAGTCGTTGTGGCTGGGGGAATCCTCCTCCGAGCCGGATTACCGAGGCGCAGATGACCGATGACCTGCCGCTGATCCGATCGCCGCGGCTGCGGCCTTCGCCCTACTTCGAGGCGACCCTCCGGGCCGGGCTGACCGGGGTAACGATCTACAACCATATGATCCTGCCGGCCCGGTACTCCGGCCTGCTCGATGAATACCGGGCGTTGGTGGAGGACGTGACGATCTGGGATGTAGGGGGTGAGCGCCAGGTCGAGATCGAGGGCCCCGACGCGGGGCGGCTCACCCGGTACCTGTGCACGCGGGACACCTCCCGGTTGGAAGTGTGCCGGGCCTGCTACGTCTTCATCTGCAGCCACGCCGGGGGAATCCTCGACGATGCGGTGCTCCTGCGGGTGGGGAAAGACCGGTTCTGGCTGTCTTTGGCCGACCGCGACATTCTCCTCTGGGCGCAGGCCATCGCCTACGAAAGGGGCCTGGACGCGGCGGTCAGGGAGCCGGATGTCTCGCCCCTCCAGATCCAGGGTCCCAAGTCGAAGCCGCTGGTCGCGGACGTGTTCGGCGGCGAGGTGGCCGATCTGCCCTATTACCGGTGCGCCTGGACGAACCTGGACGGAGTGAACCTGCTGGTTTCCCGGACCGGCTGGTCGGGCGAGTACGGCTACGAGGTGTTCCTGACCGACCGCACCCGGGGTGCGTGGCTGTGGGACCTGCTGTTCGAGGCAGGTCGCCGTTACGGCGTCCGGGCCGCCGCCCCCAACCATATCCGCCGCATCGAAGGGGGCATCCTCTCCTACGGAACCGACATGGACGATACGGTCAACCCCTTCGAGCTGGGCTTCGGCCGCCTGGTCGATTTCTACGACGGGGAGGACTTCGCCGGGCGGGCGGCGCTGATGAAGATCGCCGAGCAGGGGCCGGCCCGTTTGCTGACCGGGGTCCGGATGGGAGGCGAGCCCATCCTGGGCAACCCGGTCCACTACCCCCTTTTCCTGGAAGGCCGACAGGTCGGACGGCTCACATCGGCGGCCTATTCCCCCCGCTTCGACGCCAACCTCGGTTTCGCCCTCGTCGAGCGGACGGCGGCCGCCCCCGGCACCGCGCTGGAGGCGTCGGTGGAGGGCCTGCGGCTTACCGCGGTAACCGAACCCCTCCCCTTCGCCGAACGGAACGCCTAAGCGAGGTGCATAACCCTTCATCGGGATCGCCGCCTGACAGTTTTGTCGATCACCAAACGCCTGTGTGTCCAGAAACCGCGACCCCTCGTCGGGGTTAGACTCCGAGACAGACCACCGCAAGCGCGGGGGGTCAACGTGGCGAAGGAACAGCACGAGTGGAAACCGCCCCAGATGCCCAAGATGTGGGAGTGATATGACCCTTCGCACCGCGAAGCAGGGGGCAAGGTCCGGAAACCGTTTCTGGGGATGCCTGCAATTCCCCAGTTGCCGAGGAACCACAACTTTCAATAGCAACGAGGAAAAAAGGGCTAACCCGCCAATAATAAACCCTCCGGATACACCTCAGCCCGACACGATGATCACCAATCATCCGAACCCAGCAAAGGTATTCGGGCAGGATGTTCTCAGAAAACAACGTGTTCACTGGTCTGATGGTACCTTTGGCTTCGAAAATGCTGGCTGGCAGGTCGAATATGCCACTGTAGGAGCATCTCTTAGGTCTGTCAAGGTTGAGGACATGGACTCTCTCTCCAACTGCTGGATAGCAAGCACATCCCCTCTCCACGAACTTGAGTCTGATAGAAACACTCAAAGAGTGCTGGACGTAATGGGCAAACTTCTCCGCCGAGGATTGACACCGCCCCTACACCCCGACTCTGAGCGGATACTGATTGAGTCTGTCGGTCTAGGTGACCGTATCCGACCTAGCTCGCAACCGGGAGATGTGTCATTCAATCTGCACGATTCTTATTCAGTGAGCTTACGCGACCTCACCGTGATACCCGGTGGCTACCACGTTGAAATCGAACCATCTCTGGCTGAATCGGACGAGGAACGGCTACTGATGGAATGGATGGCAGAGCACCATCCACGAGTTGCTCGTTGGCTGATACCTCAAGCTTCATTAGACGGCCTCCTGCAGGCAGCAGGCCATGGAGCAGGCGGGAACCGCCGTTGCGATTTTCTCTGGGCACCACCGGGTAGCTGTCCATTTGTAATTGAAATAGACGGTACGCAACACGAAACTCAACAACTAACTGACCAAGAGCGGGACCAATTGCTTAGAAATATCGGCATAGAAACTATCCGCGTGTCTACAAGTGAAATCAGAATGGGACACGGCTCTCAACTTGAAGCCGTTACCAACGCTATAGAGGCGACAGTCAGTCAAGCCACAAATCCCTCGGATGAAGATAAATTATTGGTCTGGGGTTCTATCCAGGTTCATCGCTTGGTTTTGGGACTATGCGAAGCCATCCGCCGCGGATTCCTAAGCGGGGATTCCTGGATAGTAGAAGTCGAAGATCCTACGCATATGGCCATCGAACTGATAGTACCATATCTGGAAGTTCTTTACGCCCTCTGTTGCCTGTGGGATGCCCGCTCCGTTGTGCCAGGACGAGTGTTATTCGAGGACAGTGAAGATAGAGTACTCTTCCACCGCACCCCGGAAGGCCGATACGAGCGCCAAGATGCCTCCGAAGAATCGGTGTCTAACCCTCGCGCCCGTATCCTGTTGCAGTGTGATCGTACTTCGTGCCAGCCACTCCCTGATCGCGATGGCACACCAACAGTGGTTATCCGATCCACAGGTGTTCCCGTTCTGATGTCCGATCGCCTAGAAGGCGACAACAATCGAGCAACCGTTCATATCGAAGGAGACGAGGGCAGGGACCCTCTGAGGGTATTACTCCGCGCTGTGTTTGCCAAAGAGGGTTTTCGTGATGGTCAGTATGAAGCCATAGTCGAGGTCATGTCCATGAGGGATTGTGCCGTGCTTCTCCCGACGGGGGCGGGCAAGAGCTTGATCTATCAGCTAGCCGGGTTATGCCTGCCCGGACGAACCTTAGTGATCGACCCGTTGGTAGCCTTGATTAATGATCAAGTTAAAGGCCTACGAAGCCACGGCATCGACCGTGTACAAGAAATCACAAGTCGTACTAGAGAACAAGATGTAGTTTTGGAACATATAGCAAATGCCGAGCCTTACTATGTGTTTGTCGCTCCCGAGCGTATTCAGACAAAGAAATTTAGAAAGGCTTTAGCTAGGTTGGCAAACGCTACTCTTGTCAACCTAGTCGTAGTAGACGAGGCACATTGCGTTTCTGAATGGGGGCATGACTTCAGATATGCATACCTCAATTTGGGCAACATTATTCGTAAATTATCTAAAGATCAAAGCGGACAACCTCCCCCACTGCTTGCCTTAACTGGAACAGCATCTCGAGCAGTACTAAGCGATGTACTATTTCAGTTGGGTATTATGGAACACAATGATAATTCTATCGTACAACCAGAATCCTTTGATCGACCAGAACTCAACTATCATGTAAGATGTACTTCCCCTGATCACCCAGTTACTCTCCAAGGTTGCTTGAGGCGCTTGCCCGCCCTGTTTGATGTCAATCAAGCAAGGTATTTTATGCCTAATAGAGGAGAGCAGACCTTCTCCGGCTTGGTATTCGTTCCTACTGTTAATCAACGCCCTGGAGGATTACCAGGACTAGGGCCTGTTAACACTACGTAGGGTTTCTGTTATCAGCGCAAAGGTGATGAACCCCAGGTAAACCACGTCGAGTTTATCGTAACGGGAGAAGACACGACGATACTCCTTCAGCCGTCGGAACAACCGCTCGACCTCGTTGCGCCGCTTGTAAACCTCCTGGTCATAGACCCAAGGGTTCCGCCGCCGGACTGTAGGAGGAACCACCGGCGTATACCCCAGATCCAAAGCCAACTGCCGCGTCTCGTCCCCCTCATACGCCCGGTCCATCACCAGGAACAACGGATCCTGTTGCACGCCGATCCGCTCCAACAGCCTCCGCCCATGCGCAGCGTCATGATCCTGACCCGCAGAAAGAGAAAACATCACCGCCGTTCGAGCATCCGCGGCAACCATATGAATCTTGGTCGTCCAACCCCCCCGGGACCGGCCGACCGCCTGGGGCCCCTTTTTTTCAGAGCGCCCATCCCATCGGGATGAACCCTGACGATCGTGCTGTCCAAAGAAACAACCTCCAGATTCATCCGGATGATCCCCTCATCCTGCAAACCCCTAAACACCCTGTCCAGCACGCCATTCTTCGACCAGCGGTTCATCCGCGTGTAGATGGTATGCCAATTACCAAACCGGTCAGGCAACCCCCGCCACTTACATCCGTGCTCCAACACATACAAAAAAGCGTTGAGCACATCCAGATTCGACACGCGGACATTACCGCGCTGCGTCGGTAAATACGACTTGATACGCTCGTACTGAGCTTCTGTAATCTCCATCCCCGCATGATACCATATCAAAACGAAATAGTGTTAACACGCCCTAATTAATGCTAAAGATGCCGTTGCGATAATCTGTCCTAGCGTAGGTGTGTACGCGGGTAGCAATCCAAGAACCATCTCCCACCATGAATTCGAGATAATAAAGGACGATAGTGTTAATCGCTTCATGAACAATGAAATATTAGCCCTAGTGTGCACCAGTGCTTTTGGCATGGGGATAGATAAACCTAACATTAGGTGGAGTATTCACTACCTGTTTCCAAGATCCATAGAGGCTTACTATCAGGAAGTAGGCAGAGCAGGACGCGACGGAGATCGAGCAGAATGCATGCTGATCCTTAGCGAATTCGACAAGGATCGGAATCAGAATCTTTTGTCGGAAGATACTCCTCTGGAGGACATACGACAACGGATTGAAGAGATTAGTAATAGAGCCAAAGATGATGTTACTACTGCCCTATGGTTTCACCTTAATACCTTCGCTGGTATGGAAGATGAGATATCTGTCCTCATGAGAGTTGCATACGAATTGAACCCGAGGACAGAACGACAAGAGATCAGCCTGCCTTTTAGAGATAGACAAACGAGAGCTGGCGAGGATGCTCGTGAACGGGCCCTTCACAGACTGGCCGTTCTAGGAGTAGTAGAAGATTATCTAAAGGAGCGCGGATCACAAACCTTCGAAGTCACAGTTCGCAGTGTAAGCATGGAAACAGTTACTAAGAGTTTGGAAGCCTTTATTGAACGAAGTCAACCTGGACAAATAACAGCGATAAGGAACAGAATAGGGCATCCGGGTGACCTGATGTCATCTATCAAAAGATGTGGACAGGAATTGATAAGGTTTGTATATCGTACAATCGAGACAGCGCGCCGCCGGTCGATGAGAGAAATGTGGTTGGCTACACACTCCGCCGCCGAAAATAGCGATCCTAACATGGAAATGCGGCGACAAATATTGGATTATCTACAGGAGGGATTCGCAACCCAAGTATTATTGCGATTAGTGCAGGAATCGTATCTTCGTTTCCTTGAATGGATAATAGAATGGAACATAATAGAAACCGAGACCACCGCACGCGAGTGGCGAGGCGCGGCTGGCCGATTGCTTGGTTCTTACCCCGATTATCCATGGTTACTAGCTACCCGAGCAATAACCGAGGCCATGATTCCAGACGGCAACTCTCGTGAGTTCGAAAACGGGCTAAAGGAGTCCCTGCAGTCGGCGCGAGTCTTGTATCAAGTTCCTCAGGATGTCATCAGCGAAGCGGTCTCTTTGATGATTGATTTCTTAGGATGGGAAACCAAATGGGCGGCCGGTTTATTCGGAGTAGCTCACTATTCGGAAGCGCCTCCTGCTGTGACCGATGAGGAAATGTGGACATACAGTGAGCATAACTGGCCACTCACTGTGTTCTCCCTAGCGGAAGGTGTTGAATTTGCCCGAGACTTCGCCATCACTATACTGGAAACCTACGGAGGTGAGTAAGCATGGCATCAGATAATACAGTTGAGTTCGAGGCGGTCAAGCGCCGCTTCGAAGAGGCTACCGATGCCCTGAAGGAGTTGCAGGAGCGGCTCAAAGGGATGGCCGGTGCCGCAAGCAGACAGGAGCAGGCTTCGACGGCTGTATCCGATGCATCCAGCAGCCTGCGGGAAACCTCGACCAAGATGGCGGAGCTCTGCGACCTGTTGCGGTCGGCGATAGGAAAGACCATGGAATCGTTGCAGCGTGCAGAGGATCTGGTGACCGGAGCCGAGTTGACTGCTATCCGCACCGGGGTGGACACCGCCAAGGACAAAATCGGCAGGCTGGCCGAACAATCGGAGACGCAGGACAACAAGCTGGGCGAGCTGGCGAGCGGGCAGGAAACCATCCGCGAGCAGGTGAACGGCATCCAGACCCGGATCGACGGTGAACTGTCCGAGTCGCGTCAGGCGTTGGACAGCACGCGTTCCGAGTTGGAAGCCGCTCAGGAGCTCATAGCCGCGGCCAAAGCCGTGGTCGACGGCTTGCCGAACAGGCACCGCAGCAAGTTCGAGAGCCTGGACCTCTGACCTCCGGGGCCGACAGGGGTACGGCGGCGCGGCGGGCGGAACGGCAGTACGATTATCCTGGCAGCCGGTCTCGACAAGGAGGGGCAGATGAGCGGTGTGATCGTTACGTGTGCGGTAACGGGGGCTTCGCACACCCCCACCATGAACAGCGACATCCCGGTCACCGTCGATGAGCATGTAACCCAGTCGGTCGACGCCGCCCGCGAGGGGGCCAGCGTCATCCACATCCACGCCCGGGACCCCGTGGACGGGCGCCCGGTGTCGGACCCCGGTATTTTCCGGGAGTACTGCGCCGGGATCAAGGAAGGGTGCGACGCGGTCATCTCGATCACCACCGGAGGGGCCACCGGCCAGACCATCGAAGAGCGCCTGCGGGTCATCGAGATACTGAAACCCGAGCTGGCCACCTGCAACCTGGGCACCATGAACTACGGCCTTTTCCAGATGATCCCCCGCTACGAGGGCCGCTGGAAGTACGACTGGGAGGAGCCCTTCCTGGAGAGCACCAAGTGGGAGCCGTTCGTCAACACCTTCGGCGACATCGAATACATGCTCACCGTGCTGGCCGACAAGACCGGCTGCCGCTTCGAGTTCGAGGCCTACGACGTCGGCCACCTCTACACCCTGGCTTACTTCGCCGACCGGGGCCTGGTCAAGCCCCCGATCTTCATGCAGTTCGTGATGGGCACCTTCGGCGGCATCGGGCCGGACATCGAGAACGTAGCGGCGATGAAGACGGCCGCCAACCGCCTGTTCGGCCATGACCTGGAGTGGTCGATCCTGGGCGGGGGCCGCCATCAGTTCGACATCGTCACCGCCGGGGCCGTCATGGGCGGCAACGTGCGGGTCGGCTTGGAGGACGGCATCTACCTGCGGAAGGGCAAGCTGGCCGAGTCCAACGCCGAGCAGGTGGCCAAGATCGTGCGCATCCTGCGGGAGCTGTCCCGCGAGCCGGCCGACCCGGCCGAGACCAGGGAACGCCTGGCTCTCAAGGGCCTGGGCGCGGTCGCCTTCTGACCGGCTGACCGGATGACCGGAGCAAACGGCCGAGCGCGTGTGACCGGACAACCCCGGCCGGACGGCCGGGGCCGGAAGGACCGCCGGCGGTGAACCCGCCTCCCCGGGTGTTCGGCGTGATCGGAACCGGCGTCATCGGCGCCGGATGGGCGGTCAGGGCGCTGAGCCGCGGCCTCGACGTGTCGGCCTGGGATCCGGCCCCGAACGCCGAGCAGCGCCTCCGCGAAGCTGTCGACCGGTCCTGGCTGTCCGTCCAGCGGCTGGGCCTCTACCCGGGCGCCCGGCCCGACCGGATCGCTTTCATGGACACACCCGAGGAGGTTGCCGGCGCCGCCGATTTCATCCAGGAGTCGGCCCCCGAGGACGAGGCTCTGAAAACCGGCCTGCTCGCCCGCCTGGATGCGGCCGCCCCGCCCGGGGTGATCATCGCCTCCAGCTCCTCCGGTCTGCTGCCCACCCGGATCGCATCCGGCTGCGCCCATCCCGAACGGGTGGTGATCGGCCATCCCTTCAATCCGGTCTACCTGCTGCCCCTCTGCGAGGTGGTGCCCGGCGGGCGCACCTCCCCCGAGACCGTCGAACAGGCCGCCGAGGTGTACGACTGGCTGGACATGTATCCGCTGGTGGTGCGCAACGAGCTTCCCGGCTACCTGTCCGACCGGCTCCAGGAGGCGGTGTGGCGGGAGATCCTCCACATCGTGAACGACGGCCTGGCCACCACCGGGGAACTGGACGACGCCATCGTCTACGGACCGGGGCTGCGCTGGGCGGGCATGGGCGTCAACCTCACCTTCCATCTGGCGGGGGGGCGCTCGGGAATGCGGCGGATGCTGGAACAGTTCGGCCCCGCCCTGAAGCTCCCCTGGACCCGGCTGGAGGCGCCGGAGCTGACCGACGGCCTGATCGACGCCATGGTGGAAGGAACCGCCGCCCAGGCCGCCGGGCGGAGCGTCGAGGATCTGGAACGGCTGCGGGACGACTACCTGCTGGCCGTGATGAGGGCGCTGCGCTCGGCGGGGGTGGGCGCCGGGAACATCCTGGCCCGCCGCGAAGCCCGCCGCTACGGGCAGGGCGCCCGGCCCTGGTCCGAGGGAGACCGGATCGCCGCGCCCCTGGAGCTGTTCGGCTGTGATGTGGAACCCGACTGGGTCGATTACAACGGCCACATGACCGAGGCCGCCTACCTGACCGCCTTCGGGTGGGCCTCCGACGCCTTGTTCCGTTACATCGGCGACGACGAGGAGTACCGGGCGGCGGGGCATTCCTTCTACACGGTGGAAACGCATATCAACTATCTGCGGGAGGTGTCGGGCGGCGACTCGCTGCGCTTTACCACCCTGGTGGCGGGCCTCGACCGGAAACGGCTCCACCTCTACCACGAGATGTTCGACCGCCGCACGGGTGAGCGGGCGGCCGCCGCCGAGCAGATGCTGCTGCACATGGACACGGACGCCGGACGCCCGGCCCCCATCGAGGACGCCCCCGCCCTGGCCCTGGCGGCCGTCCGGCGGGTGCACAAGGAGGCGCCCCGGCCCGAATACCTGGGGCGGGTGATGGCAACCAGGGAGCACCCCGGACCCGAAGCAGAACCCCGGGTTGTACCGGAAACCGGAGCGCAGGAGAGGGCGGAATCATGGACTTCGAGCTGAGCGGCGAACAGGAGCTGATCGTCGAGACCGCCCGGCGGTTCACCGAACAGGAGCTGTTCCCCCTGGAAGAAGAGGTGGAACGCACCGGGCGGGTCTCGCCGGAGATGGTCGACCGGATCAAATCCCGGTCGATCGAGGCGGGCATCTACGCCGCCAACATGCCGGAGGAATACGGAGGGGCGGGCCTCGACCCCCTGACCCTGGCGCTGGTGGAGCGGGAACTGGGCGCCGCCTCCTACGCCCTGCAGTACATCGTCGCCCGGCCTTCCAACATCCTGCGGGCCTGCCGGGGGGGGCAGATCGAGCGCTACCTGCTGCCCACCGTCCGGGGTGAGCGGGTGGAATGCCTGGCGATGAGCGAACCGGACGCAGGCTCCGACCTGCGGGGCATGAAATGCGCGGCTGTCCGAGACGGAAACGGCTACGTCATCGACGGGACGAAGCATTTCATCAGCCACGCCGACCTGGCCGACTACGTGATCCTGTTCGCCGCCACCGGCGAAGAAGCCGGCCCCAGAGGGCCCCGCAAGAAGATCACCGCCTTCCTGGTGGATATGGACACCCCCGGTTTCGAGGTGCTCCCCGGCTACCGGGCGGTGTCCAACCGGGGCTACCACAACTTCGTCCTGGCCTTCGACGGCTGCCGGGCGCCCGAATCGGCGGTCCTCGGAGAGGAGCACCGGGGCTTCGAGGTCGCCAACGAATGGCTGGGGTCGACCCGGCTCCAGGTAGCGGCCGTCTGCCTGGGCCGGGCGCGGCGCGCGATCGACCTGGCAACCGAATGGGCGGTGGAGCGCCGCCAGTTCGGACAGCAGATCGGGCGCTTCCAGGGGGTGTCCTTCAAGCTGGCGGACATGCAGACCCGCTATGAAGCCGCCGAGCTGCTCACCCTCCGGGCGGCCTGGAAGGACGGGCGGGGCGTCATGACCGACGCCGATGCGGCCATGGCCAAGCTGTACGCCAGCGAGATGTGCCAGTTCGTTACCGACGAGGCCGTCCAGATCTTCGGCGGCATGGGCCTGATGGACGAGCTGCCCCTGGAACGGCTGTGGCGGGACACCAGGGTGGACCGCATATGGGACGGCACCTCCGAGATCCAGCGCCACATCATCTCCCGGTCGATGCTCCGCCCCCTGGGCGGCTGACCAACCCAGAGAAGATGAAAACGGACCGGACCGGCCGTGATCTGGGCCGCCTGCTCGACCCCCGCACCGCGGCGGTGATCGGGGGCCGCGCCGCCGAGCGGGCCGTCCGCCAGTCCGACCTCCTCGGGTTCACAGGCGAGATCTGGCCGGTCCACCCCTCCCGGCGGACCATGGCGGGGCGGCGGGTGTACCGGTCGCTGGACGAGCTGCCCGGAGCGCCCGACGCCGCCTTCGTGGCGGTCAACCGCCGTCTTACGGTGGAGATGGTGCACGAGCTGGCCGCCCTCGGCTGCGGGGGGGCGGTGCTCCACGCCTCCGGGTTCGCCGAGGCCGGACCGGAGGGCGCCGCCCTGCAGGAACGGCTGGTGGCCGGGCACCGCATGCCGATCGTAGGCCCCAACTGCTACGGGGTCATCAACCCGGTTACCGGCGCGGTGCTGTGGCCGGACATCCACGGCTGCCGCCGGGTGGAAACCGGCCCGGCGCTGATCAGCCAGTCCGGGAACCTGACCCTCAACCTCACCTTCAACCGCCGGGGGGTGGATTTCAGCTGCGTGGTCTCCCTCGGCAACCAGGCTTCGGTCACCGCCGAGGAATGCCTCGCCTACCTGGCCGGACGGCCCGAGGTAACCGCCGCCGGCCTCTACCTGGAGTCGATATCCGACCCCCTTGCCTTCGGGCGGGCGGCCCTGGCCTGCCGCGAGGCCCGCAAGCCGGTGGCGGTGCTCAAGTCGGGCCGCACCGCGAAGGCCGGAGCGATCACCTCCTCCCACACAGCCGCCCTGGCCGGGGGCGCCGCCGCCTACGACGCTCTGTTCGAGCGGTACGGGGTGATCGCGGTGGACACCCCGGCGGAGCTGATCAACGTCCTCGGCGTGCTGGGAACGATCGGACCCCTCCCCGGCAACCGCCTGGTGTCGCTGTCGTGTTCGGGCGGCGAGGCGGCCCTGGCGGCGGACCGGGCCGTCCATTACCGGGTGCGCTTCGAGCCGTTCGCCCCCGACCACGCCGCCCGGGTGTCGGCCGCCCTGTCCGGGCGGGCAACGGTGAACAACCCCCTCGACTACCACACCTACATCTGGGGCGACCGCCCCGCGCTCGAGCGGTGCTTCACGGAGGCGCTGTCCGGACCGTTCGACGCCGCCCTGCTGGTGCTCGACTGGCCTCCCGACGGCTGCGACGACTCCGACTGGCAGCCCACCCTCCTGGCCTTCGAGGACGCCTGCGCCGCCGCGGGAAAACCGGGCCTGGCGGCGGCCGGGCTGGCGGAGAACATGCCCCCCCGGATCCGGGAGCACCTGGCCGGGCGGGGCCTGGCGGCGGCCGGCTCCATCGACGAGGCCCTGGGCGGGCTGGCGGCGGCCGCCGCGGTCGGACGGTGGTTCGCCGGGGCGCCCCCGCCCCTCCACCTGCCCCCCTCGGCGCCGCCGGCAGCCGGCCGGGGCGCGCCCGAATCTGTCCGCACCCTCGACGAACCGGCTTCCAAGGCGCTGCTCCGCGAGGCCGGGATCGCCGTCCCCGCCGGGGCGGTGCTGGGAGGAACCGGGTCCGGGGCGGGCGTCGGAACCGAAGCGGCGGCCGGCCTCCGCTTCCCGCTGGCGGCCAAGATGGTGGGTCCCGGCCACAAGACCGAGCTCGGCGGGGTGATCACCGGAATCGAGACGGAGGACGAGCTGGAAGAAGCAGTCCGGCGGCTGGGCGGCCCCGCCGCGCCGGTGCTGGTGGAAGAACAGGTCACCGGAGGCGTGGCCGAGCTGCTGGTCTCGGTGCGCCGGGCGCCGCCCGTCGGGTTGGTGCTGACGCTGGGCGCGGGCGGGGAGCTGGTCGAGCTGCTCCAAGACGCAGCCGTCCTGCTGCTCCCGGCCTCCCGCGCCGATCTCGACCGGGCGTTCGACCGCCTGCGGATCGGGCGGGCGCTCCGCGGTTTCCGCGGCCGCCCGCCCGCCGACCTGGAGGCGGCGGCCGAGGCGGTCGACCGTCTCGCCGCCCTGCCGGCGGACCGCCCCGATCTGGCCGAGGCGGAGATCAACCCCCTGATCGTCACTCCGGACGCGGCCTGGGCGGTGGACGCCCTCGTGTCCGTCTATAGGATTCCGGGGCGATGACCGAAGCCGTCAGGGTGGTGCGCCGCGGGGAGACGATCGAGGTAACCCTCGACCGCCCCAAGGCCAACGCCGTCGACGCCGCCGCCAGCCGAGAGCTGGGCGCAGTGTTCGCCGACTTCCGGGACGACCCCCGGCTGCGGGTCGCCGTTTTCACCGGGGCGGGCGGGCGGTTCTTCTCGGCGGGATGGGACCTCAAGGCGGCCGCCGCCGGAGAGGCCTACGAGAGCGACTACGGGCCGGGCGGGTTCGGCGGCTTCCCCGAGCTTCCGGGGCTGAACAAGCCGGTGATCGCCGCCGTCAACGGAATGGCGGTGGGCGGCGGCTTCGAGCTGGCCATGGCGGCCGACCTGGCGGCGGCGGCGGACCATGCGGAGTTCTGGCTGCCGGAGGCGGCGGCGGGGGTGATCCCCGACGCGGGAACGGTCCGCCTTCCCAGACTGCTGCCCGCCCCCGTAGCCGCAGAGGTGCTGATCGCCGGCCGCCGCCTCTCCGCGGCAGAGGCGCTCCGGTTCGGGCTCGTCAACCGGGTGACGCCGGCCGATGAGCTCCTGGACGCCGCCCGGCGTCTGGCAGACCGGGTGTGCGCGATGGCGCCGCTGGCGGTGGCGGCCATCCTCGACATACGCCGCCGCACCGAGGGAATGGCCGCCGCAGAGGCGCTGGCGCTGATGCGGTCGGGCGGCATCGAGTCCTACCGGCGCATGCTGTCCTCCGAGGACGCCGTCGAGGGCCCCCGCGCCTTCGCCGAAAAGCGGCCGCCCGTATGGAAGGGCCGCTGAAGGGCGCTCCGATCCGGGCGTCCGCACTGCGGGCCCCGGGGCCGCACCGCCGCCGCCGGGAGCCCCGGCCGGGTCCGCAAGCAACCCCGGGTCCGCGCAAGTAATAACGGGGCCTTGCTACCATGCCGAGGGTCGGGTACATCCCGCGGTGTTCCATCGGCCCGCCGTCCGAAACCTTCGGGCGGCCCTCTTCCCGAAGCGGTCAACCATGATTGATTCCTTCGAATCCTCTGACGGCGCTGCTGTATCAGCAGACACGGCCCTGCCCGGAACCGCGCGGGAAGCCGTGCTGGGATCATGGGCCCTGTTCGCCGCCGTCCTCCTGGTCATGCTGGGCAACGGGATGATGCTGCCGCTGCTCGGCATCAGGGCCGAACTCGAAGGGTTCTCGACCGCCGCCACCGGGATCATGATGGGCTCCTACTACACCGGTTTCCTGGCGGGGGCGATGCTGACCCGCCGGATGGTGTTCCATGTGGGCCACATCCGGGTGTACGCGGCGCTGGCCTCGCTGGCCTCGACCGCCACCCTTGTATACATCGTCGCCGCCGCCCCGATCGTCTGGAGCGGGGCCCGGCTGCTGACCGGCTTCGCCATGTCCGGCCTGTTCATCATCGCCGAGAGCTGGCTGGGCGACGCCAGCACCAACCAGAATCGGGGGCGGATACTGGCCGCCTACATGGTGGTGCTGATGGGCGGCATGGGCCTCGGCCAGCTGCTCCTGATCCTGGCCGACCCGGCCGGGATCGTCCTGTTCATCGTCGGTTCGATCCTCGTGTCGGTCGCGGTGATCCCGATCACGCTGTCCGCCTCCACCGCCCCCCGCCTGGCCGTCTCCGCCGGCAAGCTGCCCGTCCGGCAGGTTTGGGAAGAAGCTCCGCTGGGGGCGGCGGCGGCGCTGTGCCAGGGCGTCGGCGTGGCCGCCCTGCTGAGCCTGGGGGCGGTGTTCGGGGCCAGGGTGGGGATGAGCACCAACCGCATCGCCCTGTTCACCAGCATGGCGATCTTCGGGAGCATCGCCCTGCAGGCGCCGGTGGGGATGCTGTCGGACCGGTTGGGAAGGCGCAAGGTGATCCTGGGCGTGGGCCTGCTGGCCGTCGGGGCGTGCCTGATCATGGTGTACACCGACCATCTGAGCTGGTGGGCGGTGGCGCTCTCGTTCGTAACCGGGGGCCTCGCCCTCTCCCTGTATCCGCTGGCCCTCACCCACATCAACGACCGGCTGCCCCCCGGTTCGGCGGCGGGCGTGAGCAGCCTGATGTCCTTCATCACCGGGGTGGGGGCCATCCTCGGTCCGCTCGGCGGGGCCCTGGCCATGGAGGTCATCGGCCACGAGGGTCTGTTCTGGTTCGTCGGCGGCGTGTACGGCTGCATCACCCTCTACACCGGCCTGCGGATCGTCGCCAATGAGGGCGTCCCCGAGGAGGAACGGCAGGCCTTTGTCGTGGCGCCGGCCCGGGCGGGCGGCCTCGTCCTCCACATGGCCAGGCGGATGCGCCACCCGATGCAGCGGGCGCCCCGCAAGGAACACGAGCCCGATCCCCCCTCCCGCCTGTGAGCAACGGGTCGATCCCCGCCCTTGAATCATGGAATGACAAAAAAAACCCGTCAGATCTGCCCATAAGGGTATTGACCTTGCCGCACCGATGCTGTATCAATGGAAGAGCCGCAAGCACCTCCGGTCGGCAGGTACCGCAGACCGAGACAGGGATCATCCTCCGAACGCGACCCTCCGGGTACTGACCGAACGCGTCCGGAAATTCGGTGGTGGCGGTGGGGGCTGGGCCCGCCAAGCGGGGCGCGGGGGCGGCGTTTTTCGCGTTCTTGCCGGGGTCCGGGGGTGGGAAAGGGGCTTGGGGTGGGAAAGGGGCTTGACCGAGGGGTTCGGAGGATATACCTCCCAGCATCGCCCCGCCGCCCGCCGCGGTCGCCGCGTCAGGAAGGGGTTGAACAGGGGTTCAGAGGATGCAACTGTCCGGCGGGTCGTCTCGTGCAAGGCCTTCCCGGTGGAATGATGGCTTGACCGGTGAGTTGGAGGAAGCCGCCTCCGGGTCGCCAGGGTCGGCGCGGTGGAATAGGGTCTCGACCGGTGGGTGCGGAGGGAGGTTCGGGCTTACGCGGTGGCCGGCGCTTCTCTGTCAGGTATCGGGTATAGAAGGAGGCACGGATAGGGGGTGGCTTTGCTGTTCCGCCGGCGGGGCAACGCCGTCCAGCAGCTTGTGCCGGACGCCTTCCGGCGCCCTGCCCGCGCACCGCCGTTATTGGCAGCCGCCGGGGGAGTCCACCGACGGTCTGGACCCCAGGCGGTAACGGGCCACGGACCCGGCCTCGATCTCGAAGTAGATGCGGAAGTCGTCGTCGAATTCGTCGTTGGGCACGAACGCCCAGCCCTGGCCGCCCGCCGCCGCGCTGTCGGCCCGCTGGATGTTGTCGGAGTAGACCTCCCGCAGGTTGCTCGCCGTGGTGCCTATCCCCACCCCCGACCTGGTGGCGACCGGGCTGGGCGGATCGATGTTGATGCGCCTGATCAGGTCGTTGACCACCATGAAGGACACCCCCCGCATGGTGGGGCCGGCGTTCACGTGGTAGCAGCTGTCGGTCGAGGACCTGCCCAGGTCCCGGCGGAGTTCCAGCCCCGCCGCCTCGGACGCCTCCGCCACCGACATGCCGATCCGCACCGGCCCCAGGGCGCGCAGCGTGACTATGGAAGCGGAGGTCAGCGCCGCCGGCTGCGAGACTGTTTCTGCGTCTTCGACCTCTGTTTCTACGGCGGGCAGGGTGGGAGGGGTGGTGGTAGGGCTTTCGGGTTCCGTGGTGGGGACAGTAGGAGGAATCGTGTCGGCGGGGGGGGTGGTAACCGGCTGGGAGCGCTCGGAGGTCGACAGGATGTCATCGAAAACGGAGTTGGTGGAGGCCGTATCGGTCGGTTCTCCTCTGCTGCACGCAGACGCCGACAGCGCCAGCACCGCCGCCAAAAAGATGACGATCTTCCTCATTACAATTCCTCCAAGACTCCAACTCTAGCATGAGCGGATTCCGAGAAAATATCCTGCGCCGCTTTCCTCGTTGTTCCGTCGGAACCTATCTTTCATGCGCAGAACGCCCCTCCGCCGGTGTTTGGTCGGCAAAGCGCCGTTTGTCTCCTCGGGCAGAACTATAGATAGGGGGCTTCGGACAACCCGCCGGGCTGTTCGCTGTTTATGATCGTCAGATGACGCGCACCCGCCCCTCTTTCGGAGAGCTGGCGCTGCTGTGGTTGCGGGGAGCGGCGGTGGGGGCGGCCGACCTGGTGCCGGGGGTCAGCGGGGGTACGGTGGCGCTGGTCACCCGCATCTACCCCCGCCTGCTGGGGGCGGCGGCGCTGGCGGCGGAGGCGGCGGCCGCCCTGGTGCGGGGGGATGCGCGGAGAGCGGGGCAGCGGCTGCGGTCGATCGACCGTTGGTTCGCGGCCGCCCTGGCGGCGGGGGCGGTTCCGGCGGTGCTGGGCCTGGCGGGGGTGATCGAATACCTGCTGGCCGAGCATCCGGTGCGCACCGCGGCGGTGTTCGCCGGATTGATGGCCGGGGCGGTGGCGGCCGCCGTGCGGATGCTCCGCCGTCCGGCCTTCGCGCACCTGGCGATATCCGCCTCGGTGGGGGCGGCCGCCTTCTGGGGGTTCGGTTTCCGGTCGGAATCGGTGTCCGACCCGTCCGGGTGGGCGTTCTTCCTGGCCGGGGCGGCCGGGGTGTGCGCCTTGATCCTGCCGGGGGTGAGCGGGTCGTTCGTGTTGCTGGCGGCGGGCATGTACCAGCCGGTGATAAGGGCGGCGGCCGGACCGGAGCCGGCGGCGTTGGCGGCGCTGGCGGCCGGGATGGCGCTGGGCCTCGGCGGCTTCGCCCGGATACTGCATCGGCTGCTGGTCCGCCGGCATGACCCTCTGCTGGCGGTGATGATCGGTCTGATGGCGGGCTCGTTCCGCATCCTGTGGCCGTGGCCGAACGGCCTGGGCGGTGAGAACGGGGAGGGCGCCGCCGTCCTGGGCGCACCCGGCCCTGATGCGGTAGCGCCGTTCCTCCTGGCGGCGGCAAGCGCGGCGGGGCTGATTGCTTTCGACCGGTGGGCCGCCCGCCGGTTCGGAGAGAAGGGAATCGAGCCCGCCGAAGGCGTATAGATCTGCCGCAGGGGATCAAAGAACTCCCCCTGACCTGCACCGCTTGCCAACAGCGGCGGCGGTGGGCGCTACTGGGATCGAACCAGTGACCTCTGCCGTGTGAAGGCAGCGCTCTCCCGCTGAGCTAAGCGCCCTCGGCCCGTATCGTAGCGCAACGCCGGCCTTCGCGGAGCGGCGGCTCCCCCGGCCCCCCAGATCGAGCAGATGCACAACTACCCGGCCGGCTGTACGGGCCGGTGCGTTTCGCCCTCCTGCGCCCCTTGGACTAGGCGGATGAGTTTCCGGGCGCGCGGGTCGAGGGCTTCGCCCGAGCGCCAGACCCCTTCGATGGAGCGCTCGGCCACCAGCGGACCTTCTTCCAGGAGGACGGCGGCGGCGCCGGATTCCGCCACCTGTTTGGGGAGCACCGTCCGGGCGTAGCCCAACACCGCCATCTGGCGCAGCACGGTGGGGTTGGCGGACTCCAGGGCCGCCCGGGGTTGGATGCCCATCCCGACCAGGCCCTGGTCGACCAGCCGGCGGGTGCGGGATCGGGAGGGGAAGAGCGCCCAGCCTTCGGGAGCGGCCTCCCCGGCGCCGGCGCCCCCGGCTTCCAGGGGCGGGAAATGGGGCGGCGAGTAGATGTACATGGGCTCGGCGGCTATCGGCGCCGAGCCGCGGCCCTCCCCCGCCGGCCCCACCGTGAAAGCCAGGTCCAGCCGATATTCATCCAGCATCGCCAGCAATGCGGCGGAGTCGTCGACCACCAACCGGAGTTCGATCTCGGAATGCTCCTCGCGCAGGCGGGAAAGCCCGGCGGGAACGGTGTAGAGGCAGGCGGTGTCGATCATCCCCACCCGAAGCAGCCCCGCCTCCCCCCTCTCCCACCTCTCCAGCCACCGGAGCAGGTCGGCGGTCTGGCCGATCACCCGGTCGGCGTAGCGGACGGTCCGGCGGCCGCCCTCGGTGAGCACCCGGCGGCGCCCTTCCTTGCGGAACAGGGGGGCGCCCAGCCGATTGGACAGCTCGGCCAGGGACTGGGAGAGAGCGGGCTGGCTGATCCGCAGCGCATAGGCCGCGTCGGTGAACGAGCCGCTCCGCTCCACTTCCTGCAGGCAGCGCAGGCTCCTGAAGTTGATGAGGGGGATCTCCGTTTCCATTTCTCGTTCCATATTTACCTTCCTGATCTCTACCGCCCTGTCTCCATGCCCGCACCGCGCCCTGAATTCATAAGCAATACCTTCTCTATAGTATAGAACTATTTATTAGACCTAACTAACGAAAGCGGGCAAACTGGGCGGGTCTCTATTCGAGGAGGAAGAAATCGTGAGCAAGATAAGGGCGGCGATTGTGGGGGCGGGGAACTGCGCCTCCGCCCTGGTGCAGGGAGTGGAGTTCTACCGGGACGCCGATCCCGGCCAGACCATCCCCGGACTGATGCATCCCGAGCTGGGCGGCTACCACATCGGGGACATCGAGTTCGCGGCGGCCTTCGACGTAGACGCAGCCAAGGTGGGCCAAGACCTCTCCAAGGCCCTCAAGTCCGGCGAAAACAACACCATCGAGTTCGCCGAGGTCCCCCATTTGGACGTCACCGTGAAGCGGGGCCCCACCCTGGACGGGATCGGTTCCTATGTGGCCGACCTGGTGGAGGAGTCCCTGGAGGAGGAGGTCGACGTAGCCGAGGAGCTGCGAAAGGCCGGGGTGGACGTGGTGATCTCCTACCTGCCGGTCGGGTCGCAGCAGGCCACCGAGTACTACGCGGAGCAGGCGCTGGAAGCCGGGTGCGCTTTCGTAAACTGCATTCCCGTGTTCATCGCCCGCAACGAGAAATGGGCCGAGCGGTTCCGGGCGGCGGGGTTGCCCATCGTGGGCGACGACATCAAATCGCAGGTGGGCGCCACCATCCTGCATCGCAGCCTGGTGAACCTCTTCCAGGACCGAGGCGTCGAGGTGGACCGCACCTACCAGCTCAACTTCGGCGGCAACACCGACTTCCTGAACATGCTGGAACGCAGCCGCCTGGAGTCGAAGAAGGAGTCCAAGACCACGGCCGTGACCAGCCAGCTGGAAACCCATATGCCGGTGGAGGACATCCACGTGGGGCCCTCGGACCACGTTCCCTGGCTGACCGACCGCAAGTGGGCGCATATCCGCCTGGAGGGAACCGGTTTCGGCAACACCCCCATGAGCGCCGAGGTAAAGCTGGAAGTCTGGGACAGCCCCAACTCGGCCGGGGTGGTGATCGACGCCCTCCGCTGCGCCAAGCTGGGCCTGGACCGGGGGCTGGCAGGCCCGCTGTACGAGCCGAGCGCCTACTTCATGAAGTCTCCCCCGCGCCAGATGCGCGACGAAGAGGCCCGCCAAGCCGTGGAGTCCTTCATAGCCGGATAACCCCCGGCGCGCTCATCGACCGCAAGAGCTCGGCTCAATCCTGGTCGGATAGGGCTTCGGCCTCTTCGTCATGCCGGCGGGCTTCCCGTTCATAGGAGTCGGCCAACTGCCGCAGCACCCGGCCGGTGCTCGGCCGCTTGGCCTCGACCTGCTGCGCCCAATCGCTGTACCGGCCGGCCGAGTCCCTTTCTTGGGCGCCGCCCTCGAACGGATCACGGACGGTAACCCCCCTGCTGTTCAAGCGGCCGACCAGAACACCCTGCTCCACGCCTTCGCTCGCAAGCTCTTCCAGCAGATCCCTCACCGGCTCGGCCGGCCATATCCCATCTCTTCCCGATGGGGCGCCGGACAGGAGCTCTCCTATGTACTGGTCTCCGATGCTGCTCCGGCCCCGTTCCCGCAACAGCCGGCGCGCCTCCAACACCCACGCCCGCAGCCGCTCGTGCTCGATATCGCCTGTATCGCGGTCGGTGCCCGGCAAAGTCCGCCATTCCTTCAGAATGGACCAGGCATTATCAAGCGGAGCAGTACTTTCGAATGAATCATTTTCCGGTTCTTCGTCAGGCAGTCGATGGACGCCGCAGACCAGTTTGACGAATTCGGCCGGCTCTGCTTGGAGCCGCCGGTATATCGCGGTCGGCGGGCGGTCGGACCGGCGCAGTACCGAAAATAGAGCTAACTCGAAATCAGCCAGGTTGCTCGAGTCGGGCTCGTGCTTATCCAAATAGTCCAGCAAATTACCCAGACAAAAGGCAGACATCTCGCTGGGGTGCTCCTTCGTATCAGATTCTATCAGTTTGAGTATAGTTCGCTCTACCATCTCGCTTGTAACCAGGCTGCCGCCCTCCTTCTTATCCTTGCTTAGTTGACTAAACAGGAACTCTACAGCAGACCAAGGTTGCCTGTGCTCCAAGAGCTTATCCAAGTACATCAGGAAATCGCTCCGTGGTATATAAAAAGAATGGACCCGTTCCCAATATTGATCTTGGACAGAGGGCGGCATCTGGTCCAAGATTTTCCATACAGTAGTATCAGGACTCAAGGAAAGAAAGAAGAGAGCCTGGCCAGAATGAGACAAATCTGCCAATGAATCCGCAGTTCTTTCTATCCATTCCGCCCCGTCGAGCTCTGCCCTTCGAGTAATCCATCCCATAACGAACGCGCGATCCGGCCCTTCCTGGTTCAACAGGGGAAGCATCTCTTCTGCCCTCAGATCAATAATGGCGTCAGCTGACGATGCACCGATCAATTCCGGACGAACAGCTTCCTTCGACAGGTCTCTCAGCCCCCCGACTCCCGCTGATCGATAGATGCTTGTGACGGCATCCTGACGCTCTCTATCCGAACGTTCTGGATGCCAATCGAACAACTCGTGATGCTCTTGGATCAGAACTTCTGGCGTATCGGGGCGTATTTTGGTCCTTATATTCTCCAAACGCTCAAGGCCGGCGGCAGACAATCTATCCTGTAGAGCCTTCCGATCCGGACGGTTCCCGACCAACTTGTTCAGGGACTTCCAAATGACGAAGCGATCACCATGGTCGAGCGCCTCTATGCCTGAGCTTTCGAGAGCATCGATGACCTGTTCTCTCTGCCCAACCCAGAGAAGGGGTATGTGTTCGATCAGCTGCGCCCAAAGATAGGGATTGGCGCCAGCCTTTTTGAGCGCTCGGATAGTAATCGCTTCTGCCGCCCGCCGTGATTCTTCTCCGGAGATTCCCGTCGTCTCGGTCATCCAATCTCTGAATCGCGGTCTGTTGATATTGTGCGTATGACTGCCCCGCAGAGCAACCAGGCTCAGCAACAGCTCCCATCCCTTTTTTTCATGACGCTCCACAACACCGTCGAGCACGTCCATACGGCGCTCGATCGAGGCGCTTGTCTGGTGCAGCCAAGGCAGGAGCACCCGGCGCGCGCTGTCCAGGGGTCGGTTGGCCGTCCGGCCTCCCGGATCGATTTCGGCCAACCGCAACAGGGCGTCCAGGGCAGAGGGCAGGTATCTATCCGACCAGCACAAGGCCTCCAAAGCCCAGAGCAGGCCGGTATGCGGGGACCCTGTGAACCCGCAGGCGTCGGTGAACATTCCGGCCAACAAAGGGGCGCCGCCCGCCGCGTCTCGATGTACAGCTCGGAGGAAGATGTCCGGCGCCGCCTCTGCCAGCAAGGGCAGTACATCGGCCAAGGACCTCCATAACACGCCGGCGGAGTCGGCGCCTGCCTGATCCAACAGTTCCATCACCATCCGCTCGGCGTGTTCGGAACCTCTGAGACCGTCCAAGGGCCGCGGCAAATCGAAGGCCGCCAGGAAAACCGCCCCCTGCGCCAACCCTCTCCGCAGATCGGCAGACCATTTCCGCGCCGCCCCTGGGAAGGGGGCGAAGAAACGGCCCCCGGGCGGCTCGATCGCCGAACCGGAAGCGCCCAGCACTCCGAGCGCTGCCTCGCGCCACCGCCTCAGGCAATCCCGGGTAATCATGCTGCGAAGGAGCGGCCATGCATCCTCCGGAGACGACAACCGCCAAGCGCCGCCCGAACGTCGGAAGGGAGGATCATCGGTGTTCTCCCAGCGCTGCAGCCGGCGCTCCACCGCCTCGATGCCGCAATCAGCGATCCGCTCCACTGCGGCGCGGTCATAGTCGTTGTTCTGTTCCCACGCCCCGACCAATACGAGGGCCGCCAACAGCTCGGCTTCCCCGCCTTGCGCCCACACAGGTCTGGCCGTCGCGGGATGCAGGGAAATCCTTCGGCGCAGGGACAGCAGGCTCCGGCGGGCCGCGACCGCGTATCCGTCCGCCTTGTCCGAAGACGCTCCGGCCGCCTCCAGTGCTTCCCGCGCCTCCGACCGACCGATCCGGGGAAGCAGGATCGTTTCGCCTCCCCCGTCGACATCACCTGCTCCCATAGGAATCAGAACCGGATGACCCTGCCGGACCGCGGCCGGCAGGTCGATGCCCTCGACCCGCGGGGGGATCAGAATGGCCGGGCCGGGACTCGCCGCACACCGATCCCACACCGCAAGAGACTTGACGACCACTGCCGCCGGCGAAGCAGAAACGTCGTCCTTGACCGTGCTCAGGGCAACGGCCCCGAAAGCTAAGGCCTCTTCTCGCGAGGCGGCCCGAACCCCTGTGACCTTCGGGGGCCCGGTCAACGCGGCGCAAAGTTTCTCCGCCTCGGCCCGACGGCCGGCCAACAGCAGGGCCGGCGGCAAAACCGGATCCGTCTGGTCCGCCCACCGAGGCCACCACCTGTCCAACGACTCCGCTTCCAAAGGGCGGCGGCCGAGCTGCTCGGATACCCGAACATGGACGACATAGTTCGATTCGAGCCAGCCTTCGAGGTTATCGGCGTCGAGCACCCGCACCTCTCGCCACGGACCCTCCTCGGAACACCGGCGGGCCCACTCGTCTTTGTCCGGCCATCGACGGCGTCCCTGCCCAGTGCCTCCAGCACAGGACCATAGGCGCGGTACTGCGTGAGGCTGTTCTTGACAAGTTGGTCCAGGGACCGGGCGCCTGCGCCGTAGTGGACCAAGAGCACGGTGCCGGGAGGCGGCCTCTCTTGGCGCAGAATCAATGTATCTACCATTATCTACTCTAAGGTATCGAATATTAAGGAAAGTTTCAATACCCTTGTGCCTCTTACCGGCGGCCCAGTGCGCGCCGGCTCGAACAAGCTCCAGGGGTCTGCCGGGGTCAGATGCCGGCGGTTACCACCTTGGCGGCTTCGGCGAAGACGGCGGCCAGCTGGAAGGGCAGCACCCCCGCCGCGATCACGAAGACCGCGGTTATCCCCAGGGCCAGGGCCATGGCGCCGCCCATCGGGCGGGTGCGGGCTTCGCTGTCCGAGGGGGCGCCCTCGGGCAGGGGGTCCATCCACATGGTCTTGGCTACCCGGGCGTAGTAGACGAGGGCGATGACCGCGTTGACCGCCGCCGCCGCCGCCAGCGCAACGGTCCAGGGGTTGACGGGGCGCAGGACGGCCAGGAACATGGCGAACTTGGCGTACCATCCGGCCAGCGGGGGAATCCCCGCCAGGGAGAAGAAGAAGACCGCCCCCAGCACCGCCACCCGGGGGGCGTAGCGCCACATCCCCGCCCAGGCGTCGATCATGGCCGTCCCGGTGCGGCGGACGCCTTCGATCACCACCGCGAAGGCCCCCAGGTTCATGAAGGCGTAGATGATCACGTACACGATGGTGGCCGACGCCGCCTCCTGGATCACCCGCGGATCGTTGGTCGCCGCCGCCGCCGCGAAGGGCGCCAGGATGAAGCCGCCCTGGGCGATCGAGGAGTAGGCCAACATGCGCACGATGTTGTCCTGGCGAAGGGCGGTGAGGTTTCCGAGGGTCATCGACAGGACCGCCATCACCCACAGCACCGGCCCCCAGATCTCGGTCACCGACGGGAACGCCTGGTAGCAGAGCAGCAGCAGCCCCGCGAAGCCGGCCGCCTTCGACCCCACCGACAGGTAGGCGGTTACGGGGGTGGGCGCCCCCTCGTAGGTGTCGGGCGCCCAGAAATGGAAGGGCACCGCCGTGATCTTGAAACCGAACCCCACCAGGGTGAACAGCACGGCCATGCGGAAGGCGCCGCTGTCCAACAACCCGGCCCCAGCGGTGCGGATGCCCTCGAAGGTGACCGAACCGGTCAGCCCGTACAGGAACGACATCCCGTACAGAAGAACGGCGGTGGAGAGCACCCCCAGGATGAAGAACTTGAGCGAAGCCTCGTTGGAGCGGGCGTCCCCCTTGCGCCAGCCCGCCAGCAGGAACAACGGCCCGGTGACCAGCTCCAGGCCCACGAACACCGTGATCAGATCCCGGGAGGAGGCCATGATCAGCGAACCCAGGATCGAGGTCAGCAACAGCAGGTAGTACTCGCCCTGGTAGTAGCGGTCGCTCTCGATGTAGGAGACGGACATCAGCAGCACCAGGTAGCCGCCGACGATGAACACCGCCTTGAGCACCAAGGCGAAGTCGTCCACCACGTAGGCCCCCCCCAGCATCGACCTCGCCCCCGGTCCGCCGCCGAACGCCAGGGTGGCCAGCGGAACCGCCGCCAGGGCCAATCCCAGCACCCCGGCGAAGGCCGTCCAGTACTTGCGCCGGCGGGGCAGGGCCACGTCCAGGCCCAGCACCGCCAGGATGGCGGCGGCTACGACGATCTCGGGCGCCAGGGCGTGGTAATCGAGGTCCACGGATCAGCCTCCGAAGGCGGTGCGCGCCAGGTTGACGACCGCATCGGTGGTGGCCCCCAGCACGATCCTCGGATACACGCCGATGGCCACAATGGCAATGATCAGCGGCGCCCAGGCCAGCCATTCATAACGCCCCACATCGGCGAACTCGCGCCCGGCCCATTCCTCCTTGGGTTCGCCCAGGTTGACCCGCTGCAGCATCCACAGCATGTACCCGGCCGTCAGGACCGTGCCGACGGCTCCGATCACCATGTAGGTCTGGAACTGGGTGAGGCTGAGGCCGGCCAGCGGACGGTAGGCCCCCACCAGCGACATGAACTCGCCCCAGAACCCGGCCAGTCCGGGCAGGCCCAGCGACGCCATGGCGGTGAAGGCGAATATGCCGCCCATCCAGGGCATCAGCTTCTGGTTGCCCCCCAGGCGGGCGATCTCGCGGGTGTGGTAGCGGTGATGCATCGACCCGGCCAGGAAGAACAGCAGCCCGGTGATCAGCCCGTGGGCCACCATCCCGATCAGGGAAGCGTTGAAGCCCACGTCGGTCATGGTGGCGATCCCCAGCATCACGAAACCCATGTGCCCCACCGACGAGAAGGCGATGAGCCGCTTCACGTCGGTCTGCGCCAGGCAGGCCAGCGAGCCGTAGATGATCCCGATCACCGCCAACAGGCCGATGAACGGCGCCCACTGCCTGGCCATGTCGGGAAGGATGGGGATGGAAATACGGAGGAAGGCGTAGGAACCCAGCTTCAGCAGGATGGCGGCCAGCAGCACCGAACCCACCGTGGGGGCGGCGGTGTGGGCGTCCGGCAGCCAGGTATGGAACGGCCACATGGGAACCTTCACCGCGAACCCCAGGAACATGGCCCCGAACACCAGGAAGGCGAAGGTCCCGCTCCCGAAGGCGTTCTCGGCGCCCAGGGAAACCAGGGCCGGGATGTCGAAGGTGTTGGCGCCCAGGAAGTCGCCCGACCGGAAGTAGAGGGCCAGGAAGCCCAGCAGCATGAAGGCCGAACCGAACAGGGTGAACAGGAAGAACTTGATGGCCGCGTAGAGCCGCATGGTCACGGTCCGGCCCAGCACCGGGATGCGCCGGCGGGCGCCGTCGCCCCAGATGCCGATCATGAAGTACATCGGGAGGAGCACCAGCTCGAAGAAGATGAAGAACAGCACCAGGTCGAGCGCAACGAACGTCCCGTTCATGCCGGTTGCCAGGAGCAGTATCAGCGCCAGGAACCCCCTGACGTTGCGGGGCTCGTCCCAGTGATCCCACGAGTAGACCACCGCCAGGAGGGTTACCGCCGCCGACAGCACCAGCAGGGGGAGGCTGATGCCGTCCACCCCGATGTGGTAGTTGGCGCCGATGGCCGGTATCCAGCTGGCCGTCACCTCGAACTGGAACCGCTCGGCCGCTCCGTAGTCGAAGGCGGCGGCCGCGGCCGCGGCCAGCAGGGCAACGGCGGCGGTTACCGCCAGGGCGGTCCACTTCTGGGCCGCCTCGTTGGCTTTCGGAACGGCGAACAGGGCCGCCGCTCCGACCGCCGGCAGGAACACGATGAGGCTCAGCCCCCATCCGCTGTCGAAGAACTCCATCATCTGTCTCCTGTTTCCAGCCTTGCGTTACCTAGGTGACGACCGCGAACACGGCGGCCAGCACCAGCACCCCCAGCACGAACCCGCCCGCATACTGCTGCACCCTGCCGCTCTGCAGGAACCGGAGCCGTCCGCCCGCCCCTCCGACGCCGCCCGCCGCCGCGTTGAACATCAGGTCGATGCCCTGCTGGTCGAGGCGTCCGTAGACCAGGCCGCCCAGCCAGGCGGTCAAGAACCCCGCCCCGTTGACCGCCGCGTCGATCACATGGCCGTTCACCCAGTCCACCCCCCGGGCCAGGGGTCCCTTGATAGGCCCGACCACCCCGCGCATGTACAGGTCGTCGATGTAGTACTTGCGGCGCAGGAGCGGATACAGCACCGGGATCTCCAAGCGGTCGCGGGCGGCCTGCGTCTCGGCCTCCGGCGAGAAGATCAACCAGCCCAGGACGATGCCGGCCGCCGCCGCAGCCAGCCCGTAGGCGGCCAGATCCCACTCGATGCTCGACGGGTGGTAATCCCCCATCGCCACCGCCCGCGCCCCCACCCATTCGGTGAAGTTGCCGACGGGGCCCCACTTCACGCCCGGAATGTTCAACAAACCGGCCAGCGCGCTGGGGACCGCCAGCACCACCAGGGGCGCCGTCATCACCGGGGGCGACTCGCGGGGATGGCCGTGACCCTTGTAGGTTCCGAAGAAGGTCAGCGCCACCGCCCGGGTCATGTAGAAGGCGGTGACGAACGCCCCGGCCACCGCCGCCCACATGAAGGCCGTATAGCCCTCGTGGCTGAGGGTGGCCAGGATCTCGTCCTTCGACCAGAAGCCGGCCAACGGGATCACCCCGGCCAGCGCCAGCGAGCCGACCACAAACGTCCAGAAGGTAACCGGCATCTTGCGCCGCAGGCCCCCCATGTCGCTCATGTTGTTGGAATGGACGGCGTGGATGACCGACCCGGCGCCGAGGAACAGCAGGGCCTTGAAGAAGGCGTGGGTGAACAGGTGGAACAGCCCCGCCGTGTAACCGCCCGCCGCCGCCGCCGCCATCATGTAGCCCAGCTGGGAGACGGTCGAGTAGGCCAGCACCCGCTTGAGGTCGTCGGAGGTCAGCGCCAGGAACCCCAGCACGAACAGGGTGATGACCGCGACGGGGATCATCCACTGGCGGGCGCCGGCGGCCATGTTCTGGTAGAGGGGGAAGGTGCGCGCCATCAGGTAGACGCCGGCGGTGACCATGGTGGCGGCGTGCATCAGGGCCGAGACGGGGGTGGGGCCGGCCATGGCGTCCGGCAGCCACACGTGCAGGGGGAACTGGGCCGACTTGCCCATCGCCCCGAAGAACAGCAGCAGCCCCCCGGCCAGCGCAACCGCCCCCAGCGCCTCGCTGTGCTCGACCGCCGCCCTGGCCAGATCGGAGAACCGGAACCCGCCCAGCGACACCCCCAGCAGGATGGCGCCCAGGATCAGGCCCACGTCGGCCACCTTGTTGGTCAGGAAGGCCTTGACGGCGGCGTCGCTGTTCTCTTTCTGCTCCCAGTAGTGGCCGATCAGCAGGTAGCTGGCCAGGCCCACCCCCTCCCAGCCGATTATCAGCTGGATCAGGTTGGGCGCCCCCACCAGCACCAGCATCGACCCGGCGAACAGGGACAGGGAAGCGAAGAACCACGGCACCCGCACGTCCCCCTCCATGTAGCCCACCGCGTATACGAACACCAGGAAGCCCACGAAGGACACCAACCAGTACATCATGATCGACAGCCCGTCCGCCACGAAGCCCAGCTCGAAGGTCAGGTCGGCGCCGCCCAGTTGCCCGATGCGGGCGATGGTGAAGGCCCCCTCCCGGTGGATGCCCTCCAGCATGTTCTGGACGAACAGCACCGAGGACCACAGCAGGTTGACCGCCATCGCCCCCACCGCCAGCTCGGCTCCCTGCTTCGGGAGGCGCTTGCCGGCCAGCACGATGCCGATGAAGGCGGCGAAGGGAAGCACCAGCAGGATCCAGGCGCCGGCGGCGAAGAACCCCCCCTCCGACAGCTGGAGGGCGCCTTCCTCCCCGGCGGCCAGGACCAAAGGAGCGGCGGCGGACGGCGTCACCACGGCGTCACCATTTCATCAGGTCCAGCTCGTCCACGTTGCCCGACGCCCGGTTGCGGAACACCAGCAGGATGATGGCCAGGCCGATGCCCACCTCGGCGGCGGCGATGGTGATGACGAAGATGGCGAAGATCTGGCCGTGGGCGGCGGCGGTGTTCCAGAACGCCTCGAAGGCCACCAGGTTGATGTTGACCGCGGCCAGCATCAGCTCCACCGCCAACAGGACGGCCACCGCGTTGCGGCGGGAAAGCAGGCCGTAGACGCCCAGGGAGAACAGCACCGCCCCCAGCACCAGGAACTGGGTGAGGATCACACCCGCCCCCCTTCTTCCTCCTCGGCGGGGGTGAGGTCCTTGCGCGCCAGGGTGATGCCGCCGATCAGGGCGGCCAGCAGGACGAACCCCACCGCCTCGAAGGGGATCAGGTATTTCCTGATGAAACCCTCCCCCAGGACGCCCGACGGGGTGGCCGCCCCCACCGCCGGGAGCGGACCGCCGAATCCCTCCACCTGGCCGGAGACCGCCAGGACCAGCCGCAGCGTCAGGGCCAGGACGGCCAGGGAGGCCAACGCGGCCGGCCACCGCCGGGCGTGGCTGAGGTCGGACTCCCGGCCGATGGGCGCCCTGGTGATCATGATGCCGAACAGGAACAGCACGACCACCGCCCCGATGTAGACCAGCACCAGCACCCAGGCTACGAACTCGGCGGACAGCAGGATGAACAGCCCGGCGGAGGCGGCCAGGGTCAGCACAAGGAACAGGGCGGAATGCACCACGTTGCGGCTGGTCACCACCCGCAGGGCCGCCAGCGTCATGGGGACCGCCAGGGCCAGGAAGGCCCAGTTGACGGGCTCCGCCAGCCAGTCGGAGAAGGTCATTCCGGGCGTCCTCCGTTTTTTGCTGCGCTGCCGGCCTTCACGACTGCGCCCCCAGGCCTTCGGGAACGGTCTTCATCCAGTCCTGGAGCCGGTCCATGTCGTGCATCATCGGCCCCATCTCGTATTCCGAGTACTCGTATTCGGGAGTCCAGAACAGCGCGTCGAAGGGGCAGACCTCCACGCAGATGCCGCAGTACATGCACAGCGCGTAGTCGATGTCGAAACGGTCGAGCACCGCCCGCGCCCTGGGCCGGCCGCCGGGCCGGGACGGGGGCTTCATCTCCTTGTGGCCTTCTATGTATATGCACCAATCGGGGCAGGAGCGGGCGCACAGCATGCACACCGTGCAGGCTTCCTGTTCGAGGGCGATGACGCCCCGGGCCCTGGGCGCGGGCGTCTCCTTGATAACCGGGTAGTTGACCGTGGCCCGCAGCCCCGCCCTGCCCCCGCTCATGTTGAAGGCCCAGGTGCGGAGCATGGTCGTGAAGGTAACCCGCAGACCCGACAGCATCCCCAGCTTGGGGAGGCGCAGGCTGCGCAATCCGGAGAGTTTCATCTATACCACCACCTTCAGCACCGCCGTGGCGATGATGTTGAGGATCGAGATCGGGATCAGCCACTTCCAGGCCAGGGTCTGGAGCTGGTCCTCCCGGAACCGGGGCAGCGTCCAGCGCAGCCAGATCATTATGAACACCAGTACGCCCACCTTGGCGAACACGATCACCGGCGAGAGGAGGGTGTCGGTCGGGATGCCCCAGAAGCCGTATCCGCCCAGGAAGAGGGTTACGGCGATGGCCGACATCGAGAACATGTTGGCGAACTCGGCCAGGAAGAAGAACAGGAACCGGAACCCCGAATATTCGGTCACATACCCCATCACCAGCTCCGACTCGGCGATGGGCATGTCGAAGGGGAGGCGGGTCAGCTCGGCCAGGGCGGCAATCATGAAGATGGCCAGCCCCGCGAACTGGGTCAACAGGAACGGCCAGCCCTGCGCCACCTGGGCCTGGACGATCCCCTGCATCGACATGGTGCCGGCCTGGATAACCACCCCCACGGTGGCCAGCACCAGCGGCAGCTCGTAGGCGATCAGCTGCCCGGCCGCCCGCAGCCCGCCGATCATCGAGTACTTGTTGGCCGACGACCATCCGGCCATCAGCACGCCGATGGTGCTCACCGAGGAGACGGCCAGGGCGTAGAAGATGCCAACGTCGAGGTCGCGCACCATGCCGTAGCGGGAGGGGTGGAGGGGGATCACCACCAGGAGCGCCATCGTCCCCAGCATGACCAGGGCGGGCGCCCACTTGAAGACCGGCCGGTCGGCCTCGGCGGGGATGATGTCCTCTTTCTGGATGAACTTGACCCCGTCGGCGATGAGCTGCGCCCATCCGTAGCGGCCGCCCGCGAAGTAGGGGCCCACCCGGCTCTGCATGTGGGCGGACAGCTTCATCTCGGCGTAGCCGATCACCATCCCGATGGCGGGCACCGCCGCCGCCGCCACGGCCATCTTGATGCCCAGCTCCGCCCAGAACACCAGCCCCGCCGTCATCGGCCCCGCGACCGCCGCTTCGAGGATCATCGGTCCACGTCCCCCAGCACGAAGTCGAGCGACCCCATGACGGCGATGAAGTCGGGCACCAGGGCGCCCTGCAGTATCCAGGGAAGGATGGACAGGTTGGAGAAAGAGGCCGAGCGGATCTTCAGCCGGTAGGGGCCGAGGCCGCCGTTGGACACCAGGTGGTAGCCCATCTCCCCCTTGGGGTTCTCGGCGCGCACGTAGGTTTCCCCGGCGGGAACCTTGATGATGCGGGGAACCTTGGCCTGGAGGGGGCCGGACGGTATCCCCTCGACGGCCTGACGGATGATGCGGGTCGATTGGCGTATCTCCTCGAGGCGCACCCACCACCGGTCCCAGCAGTCGCCGTTCTCCCCGACGGGGACGTCGAAGTCGAACCCCTCGTAGGGCAGGTAGTCGGAGACCTTGCGCAGGTCGAAGCCGCAGCCGGAGGCGCGCAGGTTGGGTCCCGACACCCCGTAGGAAGCCCCCACCTCCGCCGGTATCACCCCCACCCCCTTGGTGCGGGCGAGGAACACCTCGTTGCCGGCCACCAGATCCTCGATCTCGCCGCAGGTGGCGTCCACCTTGTCCATGGCGTCGCGGGTCTCGGCCAGGAAGGAGGCGGGAATGTCCATGCCGGCCTTCTTGGTGACCGGCCCGGCGCCGTAGACCGGCTTGACCCCTCCGATCCGGTTGAAGTTGGGGTGGAAGCGGCCGCCGGTAACCGATTCGAGCAGGTCCAACACCCGCTCCCGTTCCCGCAGGGCGAAGAACAGGGGGGTGGCGGCGCCCAGCTCCAGCGGGTAGGAGGCCATGAAGACCAGATGGGAGGAGATGCGGGCCATCTCGGTGAGCACCAGCCTGATCCACTGGGCGCGGGGCGGGGCTTCCACCTCCATCAGGCGCTCGGCGGCCGCGATGAAGGGCACCTCGTTGGCAAAACCCGACACCCAGTCGATCCGGTTGACGATGGTGGTGATCTGGGGGTAGGTGCGCACCTCGGCCAGCTTCTCGTACCCGCGATGCATGTATCCGATGACCGGGCGCACGTCGGTGGCCCGCTCCCCGTCGATGGTGGCCACCAGGCGGAGGACGCCGTGGGTGGAGGGGTGCTGGGGGCCGATGTTCAGGGTCATGCCCTCGGTTTCGATCTCCACCGAGACGGCCGCCTCGGACAGATGGTGGGCCAGCGTCCGGTCCACTACGCCCCCGGATTCACGGTCGAGGGACCCATGCCGTTGCCGGCGGCGGGGCCGGGGTCGTCTTCGGGCATCTCTTCCACGTCTACCTTGCCCGGCCAGGGCTTGACCTCGCGGCTCAACAGCGGGTAGCTCTTGCGCAGCGGGTGCCCCTCGAATCCGTCGGGCAGGTACAGCTTGTCGAGGTCGGGATGGCCGGCGAAGTCGATCCCGAACATCTCCGCCGCCTCCCGCTCGTGCCAGTTGGCGCCGGGGTACACCCCGCAGAGGCTGTCGATGGACGGGGCGGCCCGGTCGATGTCGGCGGATATGAGCACCAGCCGCCCCCGGTCGAGATCCGAGACGGCGCACAGCATCTCGAAGCGCTCCTCCACCGGCGGATCGGGCGGATCGCCCACTGCCGCCTCGTTCAACCAGTCGATGGCCGAAAGCCAGGAAAGGAACACCAGGCCGAAGCGGTCGCGGGCGGCGGTGACGGCCTCCTTCCAGGCCGAGGCGTCCACCCTTATCTTGGCGGTCCCGTGGGATATCTCGGCCCGGCCCCCCACCGCCGCGGCCACCTGCCCGGCCAGCTCGGCCAGAGGATCGACGGCCTCCGCAGGGCCGGCGTCCTCCGCAGGGCCGGCGTCCTCCGCAGGGCCGGCGTCCGGAGCAACGGCGTCAGACGGGCCGGCGGTCACGCTGCTTCCATTTCTCGCGCACGTCCTCGCGGCCGATCTTTTCCTGCAGAAGAACCACCCCCTCCATCAGCGCCTCGGGGCGGGGCGGGCATCCCGGCACATACACATCCACGGGGATGATCTGGTCGACGCCCTTGGTTACCGAGTAGGAATCCCAGTAGGGGCCGCCGCAGTTGGAGCAGGACCCCATGGAAATCACGTATTTGGGGTCGGGCATCTGTTCGTAGAGGCGCTTGACGGCGGGGGCCATCTTGTCGGTGACGGTCCCGGCCACCACCATCAGGTCGGCCTGCCTCGGAGAAGCGGGGAGGGGGATGATGCCGAACCGCATGAAGTCGTAGCGGGGACCGGAGGCGGCCATCATCTCGATGGCGCAGCAGGCCAGACCGAACTGGAACAACCAGAGGGAATACCGGCGCGACCAGTTGAGCAGCCACGACACCGGCTTGAGGCCGCCGAAGCGCTCGGCGACTACGCCCACGGTCTCACCCGGTGCTCATCCGGCCCCCGTCCGACCGCCCTCATTCCCACTTGAGCACCCCCTTGCGCACCGCATAGAGCAGCCCTTCCAGCAGGGTGAGGATGAAAATGACCACGGCGATCACCCCGGGAAGGCCCAGGGACTCGGCGGACACCGCCCAGGGGAAGATGAAAACCGCCTCCACGTCGAACAATACGAACAGCAGGCCGAAGATGTAGTAGCGCACGAAGGTCTGGTTCCAGCCCTCGCCCACCGGATCGACGCCGCACTCGTAGGTGGTCGTCTTCTCCTTGGTGGGGTTGGAGGGCCGCACCAGGAAGGTGATCCCCAGGGTGAGAACCACCAGAACAAGACCGAAGGCGGAGAAAGCGGCTACGGCGAGATAGTCCTGGAAGTATTCGCTCACGGTTGCTCCGCCTGGGGTGTGTCCGGCTGCATGCCTGTCTGTCTCCGGTCGTTCCTGGTTGTTCCCGCCGTCTTGCCCGCCTTGCGGCGCAGGCGGGGCCCGGGCATCGGCCGGGGCGCTCCTCGGGGCGCCGCCGGTGCGCTTTCTCCGGCCGCCCGGATCGGGATGGAGTATAGGTGCCGCGCCCACCCCCATGAATTCCGCCCCGCTACCGTGCCGGGCGTGAGGCGGGCGTGAACGGGATATCCGATCCGAGGGCGCCGGATTACGCCGGCGGGTCGCTGGTCAACCTGGCGGCGGAGCTGGAACGGCGGCTGGCCGGGTCGTCTCCATCCCCCGGGCTGCACGACCGCCTGGCCGACCGGATCCCCGAGGCGCCCTCCTATATATTGTTCATGATCGACGGCTTGGGCGTCCACCAGCTGGACCATCCGGCGGCGGCGGGGCTTGCGGACAGCCTGCGCGGGGTGCTGGACGCCCCCTTCCCCACTACCACCACGGTCAGCCTGGCCTCCGTTGCCACGGGCCTGACCCCCGGCCGGCACGGGCTGATCGGGCATTTCGTCCTGCTGTCCGGCCATCCCGTTCCGGTGAACTCCCTGCGCTGGGTGGACGCCGCCGGGCGGAAGATGGGCCGCCGCACGGCGGGCTTCCTGCCCCGCCCCAACCTCTGGGAGAGGCTGCGGGCGGCGGGGGCGGAGCCGATTGCGGTCCAACCCGCCGTCTATGCGGACACCCCCCTCACCAAGGCCCTGTACCGGGGCTGCCGCTTCGAGGGGGCAGCCGCCCTCGACCATTTCATAACGGCGGCGGCGGAGCTGGCCGGGGCGCCGGGGCGGTTGGTGTTCGCCTACTACCCGGAGGTGGACATGGCCGCCCACATGCATGGAACGAACAGCCCGGAGTACGCCGAAGCTCTGGCTGCGGCGGCCTTCCTCTGGGAGGGGATCGCCGCCCGCCTGCCGTCCGGGGCGGTGATGGTGGGCACCGCCGACCACGGGGTGACCGCCGCGACGGAGAGCGGCAAACGCCGGATCCACCGCCGCGGCGCCCCCGGCCTGACCCTGTACGGAGATCCCAGGGCCCTCTACGTGCGGGGGCCGGCCGAGCAGATCGAGCAGCTGGCGGCCCGCCTGCCCGCCGCCTGGCACCCGAGGCAGCACCTGGAACGCCTATGGGGATCACCCGAAGACGGGGGCGGCGACCGGACGCCCATCGGCCCCCCCGCCCCCGTAGAAAAACCCGACGGCGCCTTGCTGGCCCGCGACGGATGCGTACTGCTCCCCGGCCACATGGACAAACGCATGGTCGGCTACCACGGCGGCCTGACCCCCGAAGAACTGGAAATCCCCCTCCTGGTAGCAGCGCCCTGACTCGGCGGCAGCTGGGTAGAATGGACACAGCGACTCCGAGGTACAAATAGCGGGGAGGTTTCGATGAGCAGGGTTGCGGCCAGCGCAGGGGCGCGGAGTGCGGCGGGTACGGTGGGATTGGTGGTGGTGTTGGCGGCGGCGGGGTTGCCGGGGGGGTTGGGGGGGGTAATTGCGCAGACAACGACGGCGACGACAACCGCGCCTGCCCTGCCGACTATTGCGTTGAGTTTTACTGACACCCAGTCCACACCGGCGGCGGTTACGGAGGTGACAGAGGGGGGCGGGGCGCAGACGGTGCGGGTGACGGCGACGGCGTCGGCGGCGGCTACTGCGCAGGTGGATGTAACGGTTACGGTTGGTGATACGGGGGGTACTGCGTCGGGACCCGGGACCGGGTCGGCGGATGATTATCAGGCCTCGACCGGCGCCGTTACGGTTACGATCGCCAATGGGGCCACTTCGGGTTCGTCGGGTGATATCACGATCACGCCCAGTGGAGATGATCGGGTGGAGGGGGACGAGACGATCCGGTTCACGGCGGCGGCGGTGGCCGGGTATCAGGCGATCCCGGCTGCGGATCTGGTGTTGGTGGATGATGATGATGCGGTTACGTTGTCGGTGTCGCCGGGGGCGGTGTTGGAGCACACCGCTTCGCAGAATATTACGGTAACTGCAACCTTTGCGGGGACTGCTTCTGATCTGGCGGCGGCTACCGAGGTGACGGTTACCGTCGCCGGGGGGTCGGGGATGGATGGGGCGGTGTTGGCGGCGGATCCGAGTGCGCCGGCGTCGGGGGATGATTTCTGGACCGACCTGACGAGCCCGGCTAATCGGTTGACGGTGTCGATTCCGGCGGGGGCGTTGAGCGGTTCGGGTTCGTTTGGTTTAACGGCCCGGGCGGACAGTGTAGACGAGACCGCGGCGGCGGAGAAAGTGGCGTTGTCGGGCTCGGCGGCGGTCGGCGCCAAGACCGTTACTGCGGCGGCGGAGTTGGCCATTCATGATGGGGTGGTCACCCTGGGTTTGGTGGACGGCTCCGGCGATGAGTTGACGGCGGTGGGAGAAGACGACGGCGGCCAGACGGTGCGGGTTACGGCTTCGGTGCCGGCGGCGCCGCCGGTTGCGTTGCCGGTTTCGGTTGTGGTGGGCGGCTCGGGCAGCACGGCGGATAAGGGGTCGGATGATGATTTTACGACTACGGCGGGGGCGGCGGTTGATTTTTCTATCGGGGCTTCGGCGACCAGCGGCGCCTCGTCCGATTTTGTTGTTACGCCTCGTTCTGATTTTGTTACCGAGGATCATGAGACCATCGAGTTTGCGGGATCTTCCACTGTTGCCGGTTATGTTGTGGAGGCGGCGGAGTTGGAGATCATCGACGCGGATCGCACTATTGAGGTTGTTCTGAGCAATGATGTTATGAACGAGACATACGATGGGACCCCTGGGACTTGCCAGCCCGACTGTTCTTGGAACAGCGGCCAGGCGGCTTTAAAGACCGTGTTGACGGCTGTTTTACAGGGGGTGGGTTCGTCTACCTACAGCGGTTCGGCATTGTCGAATATACGTTTATCGACTGAGGATGGGACTGCCGGCTTCGGAACTCCCAGAGACTATTATCACTATTATGCCGCTGCTGCTAATTATCCGTATGTTACTTTTCCGCAGGGGAAAGTAATTGCGAATACCAATCACGATTTGGTGCGTGTTCTTTCTATACGTGATGACGTTGCGGAGCCGGATGAAGACTTTGAGCTGGGGTTGGCTGCTATCGATGGGTTTACGGTGGTGCGGGCGCCGGTGAAGCTTGTGGATGATGATGTACAGGTTGATCTGGTTGCGGTTTCGGGGGGTTCGGTGGATGAGGATGCGGGCGGGTCGCATGATGTGGTTTTCGATGCTCGTATGCGGGCTTCGTCGTCATTGGTGAGTTCGGCGGCAACGGTCGGCGGGGTGTCGGTGTCGGCGCCGGCGGATCCCCCGGTGGATGCTTTGAGCAGCTCCGAGTATTCTTATACTTCGTTGGGGAGTTCGTTGACGATCGGGGCGGGGGCGGTTTCCAGTTGCCCGGATGCCAATGACGCTAATACTTGCAGCCGGGCTACGTTGGCTGGGTTGCAGATCGTGGATGATACGGTGGTGGAAGGACCGGAGTTTTTGCGGATTTCTGGCCGGCCCTCGGCAACGGGTGTTACCTTCGACGACGCGGTAGGATCGGTAAAGGTGGTGGATGATGATGCCGATATTACGCTGTCGGTTGCGCCGGGGACCGTGGCGGAGGCTTCTGCAGGGTATAAGGTGGTGGTTACGGCGGAGTTCGCCGGCGATTCATCGGTTCTGGCGGTTGATACGTCGGTTACGGTTACGGTGGGTTCGGGGACGGCTACGATCGGGGCGTCGAATGATTTCACGACCGACCTGACGGGCAACCGATTGACCGTCGTCATCCCGGCGGGTGAGGTGTCGGGGAACAAGTTCTTTACTCTGACGGCCCGGGACGACAGCGTGACGGAGGCGACAGCGGAGACGGTGTCGTTCACGGGGGCAGCCGCGGTAGGCGGAGACGCGGTTACGGTTACCGGCACGACGTTGGAGATTCAGGATGCGGGCGGGGATTTGATTACTCTGAGCATGACGGACACGGCGCAGACGCCAACGGCTTTGACCGCGGTGAATGAGGACGGCGGCGCGCAGATGGTGCGGATAACGGCAACGGTGGGGACGGCGCCGACTTCGGATGTTCCTGTGACGGTAACGATAGGCGGCGGCACCGCGACGGCGGGGGCTGATTACACTGTTTCTCCTTCTTCGGTTACGGTTACGATCCTGTCCGGTCAGACCAGCGGTAATGCTGAGGTGACGGTTACCCCGGTTTCGGATACGGTTACCGAGGAGCACGAGGAGATTTTCGTCAACGGCTCGGCCCAAGGGTATCTGGTGGATACCATTAGTTTGCTTATCACCGACGCGGATCGGGATGTTATCGTGGTTGTGGAGAACCCGAGGGTGATAGAGGGCGGCGACAACACCGCTGTCTGTCACATCTTCTCGGCTTCAGCCTATCCGTACGGGCGGAACGTGAGTGTTAGGTTGGAGGGGGAGACTTCCACCTACCCCAGCCGCATCGGAACCTGGGCCTTGGGATCTGTTTCGTCCGAATGGCTGCGGTTGAGGGTAGTGTCAGGCTCCCCTAACGGGGCGACCCGGAGCACCGGCGGGAACTCGATCGCCGATTTCTTGGATTTACTGGCGAACCCGCCCGGTAATAATTCGCTCTTTGAGTATAGGCGGATGGAGCCGGGCAGCGTTGTGGCCAATTTCGGGACGGTGGGAGGCGGAACCGGCTTCAGCGGCAGGACGTGGACCTGCGGGGATAATGTGGCCGAGGGGGACGAGACCATGATATATACTCTGGACGGCGTTCCGGCCGGGTTTACCCTGGTCCCGGCGACGGTTACTCTGGTAGATGATGATTCGCAGGTTCAGTTGTCCGGCCCGGCGGTGGCCGAGGGTTTCTCGGGTTCGGTGGACATCGCGGCCGGTCTGCCCGCCGCTACTTCTGTCATATCCACTGCGACGACGGTAACCGTTTCCGGTTACGCGGCCGGGGAAGCGGCGGGAACCGCCGACGAGGATGACTTTGATTTCACGGCGCCGGGAACCGCGCCGACGGTTGCCATCGCCGCACGGGCGGTCGACTCGAGCACCAACCGGGCCGCTTTGCCGGGGTTGACGGTAACCGACGACAGTGTGGTGGAGGGCCCGGAGAAGTTGTTGTTGGAGGGTTCCTCCGCCTTGGGCGCCGCTACGGGGTCGTTGACGATCAACGACAACGACGCGGATATTGACCTGTCGGTGAGCCCGGAGGCGGCGGCGGAGGGAACGACCGAGACGATTACGGTTACCGCCGGCTTCAAAGGGACATCGTCGGTGCTGGCCGCCGCTACGGACGTGACGGTTACGATCGCTTCGGGCGACGGAACGACCGGCGCGGCGCTGGGGTCATCTGGTGATTTCACCACCGACGCCACGGGAAATCAGGTTACGGTTACGATCCCGGCGGGCGAGGTGACCGGCAGCGCAACGTTTAATCTGACCGCGGCTTCGGACTCCGACAACGACGAGAACGTCGAGCAGGGGAAGTTGACCGGGTCGGCTTCGGTGGGCGGCTCGGCGGTAACCGTTGCGGGTACCGAGATATATATAGCCGACGCCGACCTGGCGGTGGGTTTGACCATCGACGCCGATACGGGAACGTCGGGGGTTCAGACCTCGTTGGGCGAGGACGACGGAACCAAGACCGTTCGGGTTACCGCGGCCCTGGCGTCGGGGAACGCACCGGCCGGGGGTCTGACGATCGGGTTGAACGCGGTCGGTGCGGGCGCAGTCGTGGACGACGGGGCTTCTTTCGAGACGGGCGAAGACATACGGGTTGCCTACCCGTCGGGTCAGTCCCCGGCGCCGCCTTCGGGCCACGGCCTGGCGGTCCATATCCCCGCCGCCATGAATTCGGGGTCAGCCACCCTGGCGGTGGTTTTGAACGACGACGGGGAGGCCGAGAGCGGGGAATCGCTGCGTTTCGAGGGCGGCGACGTAACCGAAGGGAGCGACACCTACAAGATCGTCGCCGAAGAGTTGTCCATCACCGACAACGACGCCGCGCCTACCGGCGTAGATCTGACCCTCCAGACCGCCGGCGGGGAGGATCTGGAGACGGTGGGGGAGGCCGCCGGGACGGTGCGGGTGAGGGTGAGGGCCGCGTTCACCACCGATGATGTCCTGTCCCGGAATATAACGATCCCCCTGACGGTGGGAGAGGAAGACGACACGGCCGCCGCGGGAACGGACTACGAGGAGGTCTCCGAGCCGGCGGTTACCATCGAGGCCCTTCAGGGGGCGGGAACCGCCGAGTTCGACCTGGCGGTCACCGAGGACACCGCCGTCGAGGGCGGCGAGACGGTAACCGTCCACGCCGGAACGCTGAGCGCTTTTTTGACCGGGCTGGGCCTGACCGCGGTCAATTCCGATTCTCTGACGATTACCGACAACGACCTCATCGTCAGCCTGCTCGACGCCGCCGGTCAACCCATAAACACTGTCCGGGAGGGCGCCTCCTCGGAGGTTACGGTAAGGGCGGCGTATCCCGAAGGCGTGAACGGGGCGGTTCCCCGCGTGGTGCGCATCACCGTGCGCGGGACCGGCGCCGCCTCGGGGACGGACTACGTCATCCGGAACACGGAAACCAAGGATCTGTTGTTGCGCTACGGGCAGAACAGCGTTTCTGACCGGTTCACCCTCGATACGACCGGAACCTACGACGACAACATCGCGGAAGGGCCCGAAACCTTGCAGGTAACCGCCGCCGCGGCCGGGTTCAGCATCCCCCCGAACACGTTGACCATCATCGACAACGACACCCGGCCCACCGGCATCACCCTCACTGCCGGCCCCGGCAGCATCAGCGAGGGGCAAACCCGCACCGTAACCGTCACCGCCCGGCTCAACGGAACCAAAACCCTTCCCACCCCCACCCCCGTAACCATAAGCATCCCCGGTTCGGGCAGCACTGCCTCCGGGTCCGACTACCGGATTACCAACCGCCTCACCGCCATAACCATCCCCGCCGCCGCCTCCACAGGAACCGGAACCTTCACCATCGCGATCACCGCCGACGCCGCCGGTGAACCAGCCGAACGAATCAACATCGCCGGAACCGCCGCGGGCTTCACCGTATCCCCCGCCGTGTTGACCATCCCCGCCAACACCGCCCCGGCCCCGCCGCCCCCACCCTCCGGAGGCGGCGGCGGAGGAGGGGGCGGCGGCGGTGGGGGAGGAGGAGGCGGCGGTGGTGCGCCCCCGCCCGCCCAGCAGCCCGCAACACCCCCAGCCCCGGCGTGCGTAGGCCGGTTCTGCGACGAGGACGGCAGCGTCCACCAAGCCAACATCGAACGCATCGCCCAATGGCAGATCACCCTCGGATGCAGCGCCACCGACCCCACCCTGTTCTGCCCCGGAGCCGACATCACCCGCAGGCAGATGGCCGCGTTCCTGTACCGGGCCGTCTCCCAGCGCTGGACCATCCAAGCCCCCGCCCGGGCGGAACTGTCCGACGTAGGCGCCGACGCCTGGTACCGCACCTACGCCGACTGGGTGATCTCGGTCAACGCGTTCGAAGCCCCCGGGGGAGTGTTCAACCCCGGCGGAGTCGTAACCAGAGCGGACATGGCCATCATGATGATCGCCGCGTTCCCCCACCTCGAAGCCGTCGACGAACCCGAAGGCCTCTTCCAAGATGCCCAGGGCGCCGACCCCGCCGTCGTCCAAGCCATTGAGGGCATGTACCAGACCGGAGTAACCCGAGGGTGTTCCACCAGCCCCCTCAACTACTGCCCCGACCAGCCCGTAACCCGAGCACAAATGGCATCCTTCTTCGTCCGAGCCATCAACCAAGCCCCCGCCGCCGCCCCCACCGCCGCCGCGCCCTAGCTGTAATATTCGCAGGAGTTTGCCCCTGTTTCCTGCCCGGACGGGCAGGTGTTGCATCCCGGTCCGTCTGAACAAACGCATATCCGGTTATCAGGGCGGCTTGCTATTCTCACAGACGCAGTACCGGGCCGAGAACGAGAAGGAGCAAGACCGGTGAAACGCAAACTCTCTGCAACTCTGCTGGCATTCGCCTTCGCCGCCTCCGCCGGCGGCGGGGCCTTGGCGACCGGGCATTCCGGATTCTCGGACGTACCCGCCGACCACGAGCGGCGGGCCGACATCGAATACGCAGCCGCCCGCGGCTGGTTCCAGAGTTACGAGGACGGCAACTTCCAGCCCGGCCGGACCATCGCCGCCGGCCAGATAGCCGACGTCATAAGCGGCGCCTTCCCGGAAGGGGCCACCCGGGCCGACCTGGCCACCTACGTGCGGGGGGGCAGCGAGGCGATCGCCGCCTACACCGCGGTCATCGACCCCGACGCCTTCCCCGATGCGGCGGGCCATCCGCAGCAGACCGACATCGACGCGGCCGCAGCCCGCGGCTGGTTCCGGGGTTACCCGGACGGCAACTTCCGGCCCGACCGCACGGTCACCGCCGCCCAGACAGCCGCCGTCACCGGCCGGGCCTTCCCGGAAGGGGCCTCCCGCGCCGACCTGGCCGCCTTCCTGCGGGCGGGCAACCAGGCGCTGCTGGACGCCGGCCGCGCCCCCGCCAAGTCGGACGAACCGGCCTACACCCGATACTTCGTCCAGCAGGCCGTCGACCGCTACCAGGAACAAGGCCGCCAAGCCGCCTTCGGCCACTACAACTCCGCCGACAGCGTCGACGGCCAGTGGTACGTATTCGTGATCGAAGACAACGAGATCATCGTCCACGCCACCCGGCCCGAGCTGCTCAACACCGGCGTGGCGCACCTGACCGACATCTACGGGAAGCCCTATGGAAAGGAACTGGCGGGGGTTTCCGAAGAGGGCGGATGGATCGACTATGTGTTCCTCAACCCGGCCACCGGCCAGAACCGACAGAAGCACTCCTGGGTCATCCGACATGACGGCCTCGTCTTCGGCTCCGGCTGGTACGAAGACCAGGCGCCGCCCCCGCCCACCAAGGACAACCCCGCCGCCTACACCCAATACTTCGTCCAGCAAGCCATCGACCGCTACGAAGAACAAGGCCGCCAAGCAACCATCGACCACTACAACTCCACCGACAGCGTCGACGGACCCTGGTACATCTTCATGGTCGAAGACGACATCCTCATCGTCACCGCCACCCGGCCCGAGCTGCTCAACACCCGCTCCTCGCACCTGACCGACGTATACGGCAGACCCTCCGGACGGGAAGTGTCGGCGGCCGCCGAGGTCGGAAGCTGGGTGGATTATGTGTTCCTCAACCCGGCCACCGGCCAGAACCGACAGAAGCACTCCTGGGTCATCCGACATGACGGCCTCGTCTTCGGCTCCGGCTGGTACGAAGACCAGGCGCCGCCCCCGCCCACCAAGGACAACCCCGCCGCCTACACCCAATACTTCGTCCAGCAAGCCATCGACCGCTACGAAGAACAAGGCCGCCAAGCAACCATCGACCACTACAACTCCACCGACAGCGTCGACGGACCCTGGTACATCTTCATCATCGATGACGGCGTAACCGTCTCCATCGCCACCAACCCGGAACTGGTGGGAACCAGAACAGGCCCCCGCACCGACGTCAACGGCAAGAACTACGGACAGGAGCTGGCCGCCGCCACCGAAGCAGGAAGCTGGGTGGACTACGTCCGCCGCAACCCGGCCACCGACCAGCTCGAGCAGAAACACTCCTGGGTCATCCGCCGCGACGGCCTCATCTTCGGCTCCGGCTGGTACGAACCCGTCGAGCCAGCCTCCTAGCCAGCTAGATCCGCCGGCCGCCCCCTGGATGCGGGGCGGCCGATCGGCGGCGGGATGGGCCGGTTACCGAGAGCCGTCCGGCTCCCGGGGGGCAATCAGATGGCCCAGCTTCTCTGCCTTGGTCCGCAGGTAGCGGCGGTTGTGCTCGTTCTCGCCCGCCACCAGGGGCACCCGCTCCGTTATCCGCAGGCCGTTGCCCTCGATCCCGGCGCCCTTGGCGGGGTTGTTGGTCAGCAGCCTTATAGATGAAACCCCCAGGTCGGCCAGGATCAGCGCCCCCGCCCGGTAGTCCCGGTCGTCCTCCGGCAGCCCCAGGTCGAGGTTGGCCTCCACCGTGTCCCGGCCCCGCTCCTGCAGCGCATAGGCGGCCAGCTTGTGCATCAGCCCGATCCCCCGGCCTTCGTGGCCTCTCATGTACAGGACCACCCCCCGGCCCTCCTCGCCGATCCGCCGCAGGGCCTCGTTCAGCTGGAAGCCGCAGTCGCAGCGCAGACTGGCGAAGACATCCCCGGTCAGACACTCCGAATGGACCCGCACCAGGACATCCGAGGCGCCCTCCACCTCCCCCATCACCAGGGCGAGATGGCGCCGTCCGTCCGCCGTTGACTCGTAACCGACCGCCCGAAAGCTGCCGTACCCGGTGGGAATGACGGCCGCCGCGCCCCGCCGCACCTCGCCCTGCTCCGGACGGAGGGCCGCCGAAACCAGGTCGATCCGGTAGTGCGAACCGACCCGGCGGACGCCCTCCAGGAGGCCCCCGTCCATCCATACAGGCCGATCCGGCGGCGCGGGGCTGGCGGCGTAGATCGTCACCGCGTCCACCAGCCCTTCCCGACGGAGCAGCGCGGCCGGCGGCCCGTCTCGCGCCCCCAGATACAGGAAACCCCGTTCGGCCAGCTCCGTCAACCGGATGCTCAAACCGCCGCCGTCTCGGTCCACCAGGTCGGCGGAGGTGATCATGCGGTCGAAATCCCATTGGAGGGATTCGAGATCGCCCCGCACGGCGGGGTCGGCGCCGTCCAGCCCGCCGGTGACTACCAACCTCACCAGGGGCCGCCCGGTGCGGCGGTGATGGTGGTAGGCCGGGTCGAGGTCAACCGCCTCCCGGCGCATCAAACCCACCGAAACCTCTATCCCCGCCCGCTCCAGCATCTCCAAGCCCCGGCCCCGCACCCGCCGATCCGGATCCGGGACGGCCGCCGCCACCCTCGTTACTCCGGCGGCGGCCAGCAGCTCGGCGCAGGGCGGGGTCCGTCCGTAGTGTGAACACGGTTCGAGAGTTACCACTGCGGCGCCGCCCCGGGCGGCCCGGCCCGCCCGCCGCAGGGCTTCCTGCTCGGCGTGCTCGGTTCCCGCTCCCCGATGCGCCCCCTCCCCCGCCGGGCGCCCTTCGGCGTCGAGAATGACGCAGCCCACCCGAGGGTTGGGATGGGGGCGGTGGGGGCGGGCCAGCTCGAGGGCCCGCATCATCCAGCGGCGCTCTTCCTCCGACCAGCTCCCCCTCGCCTCGGCGCCCGCATCCGGCGGCCCGCCCGGAGTCACGCCCCGCCTCCGGCCTCCGCCGCCTCCTTCAGAGCAGCCACCGCAGCCGCCGGATCGGGCCGCCGGAAGACGGCGGTCCCCGCCACGAACAGGTCGGCCCCGGCGCGGCGGGCGGCGCCGATGGTGTCCGGGCTGATCCCCCCGTCGATCTGCAGGTCCACATCCAGGCCCCGCCGGTCGATGGCGCACCGGGCCGCCGCCACCTTGCCGAGCACCTCGGAGATGAAGGTCTGGCCCCCGAACCCGGGCTCCACGGACATCACCAGCACCAGGTCGCACAGCTCCAGGTGGGGGTCGAGCGCCTCGTAGGGGGTGGCGGGGTTGATCACCAACCCGAACCCCAGGCCCGTCTCCCGCGCCCGGCGGGCCGCCCGGGCCGGGTCGGACACCACTTCCAGGTGGACGGTTACGTCGTCGGCCCCGGCGGCGCGCATCTCCTCGAGGAAGGCTTCCGGGTTGGCCGTCATCAGGTGGCAGTCGAACGGCAGGGCCGAAGCCGCCCGCAGGGACCTGATCACCGGGATGCCCAGGGAGATGTTGGGAACAAAATGGCCGTCCATCACGTCGATGTGGAGCATGTCGAGATGGGACTCCACCCCGGCAACCTCCGCGCCGAGGCGGGCGAAATCGGCAGCCAGAATCGAGGCGGCGATGCGGACCGGTTTGATCACGCCCTCAGGGTAACTTGGGCGGCCGATGACGGGGTATGAGGCATGACGCGCTCCCGCCGTCCGCCGCCTACCGGTCGAGAACCGAGATAAACATGCCGTCGGTGCCGGTCAGGTGCGGGGCCATGAGCAGGCCGCCGTCCAAGGGCAGGCCGGGCAGGCCCTCGGGGGGGCGGCCTCCCAGCCCCGCCGCCGCGCCGACCGTCTCGGCTGTCGTCACCGTGCAGACCGCGTAGACCACCCGGCCGCCCGGGCGGACCGCCTCCAGCGCGCTCTCCAGCAGCCGGCGCTGCAGGGCGGCCAGCCGGCGCTGCTCTCTCCGTGTTGCCCGGAACCGGATCTCGGGGCGGCGGCGGAGGGCGCCCAGGCCGGTGCAGGGCGCATCCACCAGCACCCGGTCGAAGGAAGCCGGGCGGAAGGGCAGGCGGGCGCCGTCGGCCCGCACCCAGCGGCCGCCGAAGCCCGTGCCCGCCGTACGCGCCTGCCCCCGCCGGATGCGGCCTCCGTGGATGTCGAGGGCAACCAGCAAGCCCGGCGGCCCCAGGTCCCAGAGCGCCATGGATTTGCCGCCGGAGGCCGCCCCGACCTCCAGCACCAGGTCCCCGGGTTCCGCTCCCAACGCCAGCACCGCCGCCGCCGAGGACGGGTCCTGCACTATCGCGCCGTCCGGGACCCGGCCCTCCGGATGCAGGTACGAGCCGGGCACCGCGGCGGGGGCGGCCCCGGAGGGCGGAGGTGCACCGGCGGCCATGCGAAAGGTGACCGGGGCATCCCGGTGGGAGGCCTCCGCGAAGGCCCGGGCGGGCCCCTCCCCCCAGGCGGAAACAAGATCGTCCGCGACCCATTCCGGCAGGCAGAAGGCCTCGGCTATGCCGGCCGGCGGCGACGGCTCCCCCCGTTTCTGCAGGTTCCGCACCAGCGCGTTGACGAATCCGGACGCCCGGCCGTATCCGAGGGCCCGGGCCGCCTCGACCGCGGTGTCGGCGGCGGCGTAGTCGGCGGTGCGCCCGAACAGAACCTCGTGGAAGGCGACCCGCAGTACGTCGAGCAGCTCGTCGTCGATGTCCGCGATCGGACGGCTCGACAGCCGGCCGACCGCCCGGTCCAGCCGACCGAGGTTTCTGAGCGTTCCGTAGACGAGATGGCGCACCAGACGGGCATCGTCCGGCGGGAGGTCGAGCCTGCCGAGGAGCACGTTGGACCAGGCGCCGCCCCGGACCACCCTCCCCACCAGCCGGGCCGCCGTTGCCCGCGCCTCGACCCCCGGCTTCACTCGAAGCGGCCCGTATCGCCCCGGACCCCCCGCAGCCAGTCGAGAGCCCCCATCGGCCGGGCGCCCGCCGGCTGGACCTCCAGCAGCTCCACGCAGCCGCCGCCCGCCCCAACCCTCGCCCCCTCCGCATCGGCGAGCAACCGCCCCGGCGGCAGGTCCCCGGGAACCACCCGGGCCCGGTGTATCTTGAACCCGGCGCCGCGCCATACGGTGCGGGCGCCGGGGCGCGGACAGAAGGCGCGGACCGCCCGCACGACCTCCGCGGCGGGCCTGGTGAAGTCGAGCCGGGCCTCCCCGGCGGTTACCCTGGGCGCCCAGGCGGCCAGGCTTTCTTCCTGCGGCATAGGGGCCAGATCCCCGGCGAGCGCCGACTCCAGGTTCCGTTCGAGCAGCTCGGCGGCGGCGGCGGCCAGACGGTCGGTCAGCTCACCGGCGGTCTCGCCCCGACCGACAGAGGTCTCCCAGGCGGCCAGTATCCCGCCGGTGTCCAGGCCCTCCTCCATCTGCATCAGGGTTACCCCGGTCGTGCGGTCGCCGGCCAGGATGGCCCGCTGCACCGGCGCCGCGCCCCTCCAGCGGGGAAGAAGCGAAAAGTGCAGGTTGACCGCCCCGCACCGGGGGCGGGCGAGGACGCCAGCAGGCAGGAGCATCCCGTAGGCCGTCACCACGGCGGCGTCGAGCTCCATCGGGGTGAGAACCTCGTCCAGCTCCTGCGGACCGGCGGGCTGGCTGACCGGAACGCCCAGTTCGACCGCCCGGGCCTTCACCGCGGACGCAACCGGGGCGCCGCTGCGTCCGCGGGGACGGTCGGGGCGGGTGATCACCAGCCGGAGGTCGGTGAGGCGGGCGAGGGCTTCGAGAGAGGGGACCGCCGCCCGGGGGGTCCCCATAAACGCCGTCCGGATCACTCGCTTACTCGGCCGGACCGAGCGCCTCGTTGCGGAGATCGCGCAGGGCGGCCTTGCGGGCGGGCCGGTCGAGCCGTTCCAACAGCAGCCGCCCGTCGAGGTGGTCGACCTCGTGCTGCAGCACCCGGCCCAACAGGTCCTCTCCGGCGTATTCGACCGGGGCGCCGTCGAGGTCCTGGCCGACGGCCCGCACGTAGGCGGGGCGCACGATCTTCCAGAAATGCCCGGGCACCGACAGGCACCCCTCTTCGTATTCCCAGCTGCCGGAGGCCTCCACGATCTCGGGATTGACCAGCACCCGGTCGCCGTCCCCGGCGTTGAACACGCATATCCGCTTCGACACCCCGATCTGCGGCGCGGCCAAGCCCACCCCGGGCGCGTCATGCATGGTGTCGATCATGTTCGCGGCGAGGCGGCGCAGCGAGCCGTCGAAAACCTCGACCGCCGCGGCGGGGGACCGCAGGACGGGGTCGCCGTGTTTGAGAATCGGGAATACAGCCACCGGAACCTCCTGGCGCGCCAGGTTAGCGCCCGCGCCGGACCGCGCCCGGCCCAGACGGACAGCCCCGAAGCGGTCTCGGCTAATATCGTGTCCAATCAACAGGACCCGCTCCGGTCAGTGCCCGACGGCGGCTATCCCGAGCGGGATCCGAAGGGAGAGAAGATGAGAAACCGACGGTTGACCCCGATGCTGTACGCAGTTCTTGCAATGGCTGTTTTCGCGGCCGCCTGCGCCGGCGGCGATGCCGCAGATTCCGAAACCACGACCGCGGCTGCGGCAGAGACCACGACAACTGCTCCTCCTACGACTATGGCGCCGGAGCCCGAGACCTACGAGGTCAGGATCGCCGCCGACGGCTTCCTGCTCGGCACCCAGGCCTGGATTTCCCTGGACCAGGGTTACTTCGAGGCCAACAACGTCGAAGCCGATGTCTCGCTGTTCGGCACGGGCATCGAAGCCATCCAGGGCGTCATCGCCCGCCAGGCCGACCTGGGCCACGCCCTCGACTTCGCCGTGCTCAACCTCGTGGCGGCGGCGGACGAGAACATGGTGATCGTGGGCGGCATCGCCGCGCCGAACCCCGGCTTCCACAGCCTGGCCGTCCGCAACGAAATCACCGGCCCGGCGGATCTCGTAGGCAAGAAGATCGGATATGTGGAAGGCACGTCGGAACACTTTGTGACCCTCCGGCATCTCGAACAGAACGGGATCTCCCTCGACGACGTGGAGCTGGTTCCCCTCCCGGGGTTGTTCGAGCTGGTCGGGGCGCTGAAAACCGATGAGATCCAGGCGGCCTGGACCTGGCTCGACGGCACCAATCAGGCCCGGGACGACGAGAACCTCAACGTCCTGCGCAACGACGCCGGCGTATTGGACACGGTGGCGATCTACATGATCGCGGAGGCAGGTTGGGCGGCCCAGAATCAGGACGCCATCGAGCAGGTCCTGAAGTCCTACGACCGGGCGAGCGGCTTCATCAACGACAACCCGATCGAAGCCGGCCAGATCGTGGCCGACGCCGTTTCCGGCAACGCCGAGCTGTTCGGCAGCATCATCCCCAACCAGAACTACCGGGTCGGGTTCACACAAGTCATGCTGGACTCGCTGGATTCGATCGCCGCCTTCCTCATCGAACGGGGCGTTCTGGACGCCGGCTTCGATGTGCGGGGGTTCATGGACCTGAGTGCAATGGACAGGGCTGCACCCGGTTCTATTACGGCCGACCTCGGCTGAGCCTCCCATGGCGGAGGCGCATCGCGAGCCCGCGGGCGGATCGGTCTCGTTCTCGGATGTCACCTTCGGATACGCCGCCGGCGGCAAGGACTCCCCGCCCGTTATCTCGAACCTGACGCTCGAGATAGCGGCGGGCGAGTTCTTCGTGATCGTCGGTCCGTCCGGTTGCGGCAAGTCCACCCTGCTGCGGATGGTGGCGGGCTTCATCGCCCCGAACGCCGGAAGCGTGGCCGTGGGCGGCCGGCCGGTAAAGGGGCCGGGACCCGACCGGGCGATGGTGTTCCAGAGCGTCGACGGGCCGCTGCTGGAGTGGCTGACCGTCCGCCGGAACGTGGCCTTCGGCCTCAAGATGCAGGCCCGGCGGCGGGGCCGCGGGTCGTTCGATTCGTCCGATGTGGACCACTGGCTCGCCGCGGTCGGCCTCACCGCCGCCGCGGACAAGTACCCGCATGAGCTCTCGGGCGGCATGAAGCAACGCGTCCAGATCGCCCGCATCCTGGCGGTCAAACCCGACATCGTTCTGATGGACGAGCCCTTCGCGGCGCTCGACGCCCAGACCCGGCGCCTGCTCCAGCAGCAGGTCTCCGAGCTCTGGCGGGCCGAAGGGCGCACCTTCGTCTACGTAACGCACGACATCAGGGAGGCGACCCTGCTCGGCCAGCGGGTGGGCGTAATGACGGCGGGGCCCGGCTCCGACTTCCGCGAGGTGCACCGCCTGGATCTGCCCTACCCCCGGGACGACTTCTCACCGGAGTTCGGACGCGCCGCCCGCGTCATCGAAGAACAGATCGTGGAGGAGGTAACGGCTGCATGGGACGACTGGTAGCCGCCCGCAGAACCGCGTTGGTTTCGGCGGCGGCGGTCGTTGCGGTGCTGATGGGCTGGAGGCTCTGGTCGACCGGATACGATCCGCTCCTGTTGCCGACCCCGGAGAAGGTCGTCGGGGCGGCGGGGGAGCTCTGGTCCGCCAACCGTCTGCAGGACGACATCTGGATCAGCCTGCAGCGGGTGTACCGGGGGTGGATCGTCGGTTCGGTCATCGCCATCCCCATCGGGCTGCTCGCCGGCGTATCCAAGTACGCGCGGGCCGCGGTCGACCCCTTCATCCACTTCTTCCGCTTCGTGCCCGCCATCGCGCTGACCTCCCTGTTCATCCTGTGGTTCGGCATCGGCGAGGCGTCGAAGGTCAACCTGATCGTGTACGCGGTCACCTTCGTGGTGCTGGTCTCGACCGCGGCCGGGGCCTCGTCGGTCAACCCCGACAAGATCCTCGGCGCCCGGACGCTCGGCGCCAACGGCTTCGATCTGTTCTTCCGCATCATCCTGCCCGGCACGTTCTCGTCGATCTTCACCGGCATGCGCCTCGCTCTGGCCAACGCCTTCCTCGTGATCGTCGCCGCCGAAGCCATCGCCGCCCAGGAAGGAATCGGTTTCCTGATATGGAACGCCCGCACCTTCTTCCGAACCGACTTCGTCTTCGTCGGCATCTTCTGCTTCGGCGTCCTGGGATTCGTCAGCGACCGCCTGTGGAAACTCCTGGGCCGGACGCTGTTATCGCGGTATCTGACCGATCTCGGCGACTACTGACCCCTACGACGGAAAGGAGGCCGCCCGCAATGGCATCGACCCGGGACGACCGAGGCTTTCTCGGCCTCACCCATCAGGACAGCGAGCCGGTGTACCCGCCGCCGGAGCACCCGGCCGGACCGAATATCGCTTTGGTGCTCTTCGACGATCTCGGCTTCGCCGACCTCGGCTGCTACGGGGCGGAGGTGCGCACTCCCAACATCGACCGGCTGGCCGCAAACGGCCACCGTTACAACAACTTCCACACCACCACCCTCTGCTCCCCGTCGCGGGCCTGCCTGCTGACCGGGCGCAACCACCACTCGGTGGGAATGCGGATGCTGTCCAACGTCGATTCGGGCTGGCCGAGCGGCCGGGGGCGCATCACCCGCCGGGCCGCCCTGATCTCCGAGGTGCTCCGCGAGGCCGGGTACAACACCTTCGCCGCCGGCAAATGGCATGTGGCCCCGATGCGCGAAACGTCTCCCGCCGGGCCGTTCGACGAGTGGCCGCTGGGCCGGGGGTTCAACCAGTTCTACGGTTTCATGAACGGCGCCGCGGATCATTACTACCCGGAGCTGGTCCATGACAACCACGCCGCCCCGCCCCCGGCGGCGCCCGAGGAGGGGTATCACCTCACGGCGGATCTCGTCGACCGCTCCATCGGGTACATCGCCGACCACATCGCCCACGCCCCCCGCAGCCCCTTCTTCTTGTACCTCCCCCTGGGGGCGGCCCACGCCCCCCACCACGCCCCCGCCGAGTTCATGCAGGCGGTGCGGGGCCGCTACGACGAAGGCTGGGACGCCGTCCGCCGGCAGCGTTACGAACGCCAGCTGGCGGAGGGGGTAATCCCGCCCGATACCGAGCTTCCGCCCAGCAACCCCGACGCGCCACCCTGGAGCTCGCTGCGGCCGGACGAGCAACGGGTCGCGGCCCGACTCCAGGAGGCCTACGCGGCCTTCGTGGAGCACACCGATCAGCAGCTCGGCCGCCTCGCCGCCTTCCTCGAACGAAGCGGCCGGCTCGACAACACCGTCATCATCATCACCTCCGACAACGGGGCGGCCATGGAAGGCGGCCGGCTCGGCGCCCTGTCCCGGATCCGTTTCTTCAACGACATGGAAGAGGACTTCGACCGGGTGCTCGGCGCCCTCGACGAGGTCGGAGGCCCCCGCGCCGACAGCCACTATGCGACCGGCTGGGCCCAGGCCTCGAACACCCCGCTGCGGTGGTACAAGTACCACACCCACGGCGGCGGCATCCGGGACCCGCTGATCATCCACTGGCCGGGCCGCCTGGCGAAGCCCGGCGGGGTGCTCGACCAGTTCCACCACATCATCGACCTCGCCCCCACCGTCTACGAGATCGCCGGGGTCGAACCGCCCGCCGAATACCGCGGCGTACCCCAGATGCCGATGCACGGAAAGAGCCTCGCCTACACCTTCGAGAACCCGGAGGCGCCGACCGTCCGCCGCGTCCAGTACTTCGAGATGTTCGGCAACCGGGGCCTCTGGGCCGACGGCTGGAAGGCGGTAACCCGCCACTATCCGGGCGCGGAGTACGGCGAAGGCGAATGGGAGCTGTACCATCTCGACCGCGACTTCTCCGAAGCCAGGAACCTGGCCTCGACCCATCCCGGCCGGCTCCGAACCCTCGTCGACCGGTGGTGGCGGCAGGCCGGCCGCTACGACGTGCTCCCGCTCGACGACCGTTCCGTCGAGCTCTTCCGTTCGCCGCCGCCCCCGGGCTCGCCGCTGCTCCGCCGCCGGTTCGACTATTTCCCTCCGCTGTCGACCATCGAGCCGAGCACGGCGCCGCCCTTCGGCAGTGCGGAGGCCTATCGGATCGAGGCCGTCCTGAGCGGTCCGATGTCCGGCGTGATAGCCGCCTACGGGAACGCCGCCTCCGGGTTCGTGCTCTACGCCGACGACGGGACCCTGCACTATGAATACAACTCGGCGGGCAACGCAACGAGGAGCGCCCTGGCCCTCCCGGATCGGGGCGGCGGCCCTCTGACGGTTGCGGTCGAGTACGAGAAGACCGCGGAGGGCGCAGCCGTTGTCCGGCTCCACGCGGACGCCGAACAAGGCAGGCCGGCCGTCATCGAAAACCCCCTCGCCTTTCTGGCGCTGGCCGGCATGGACATCGGGCGCAACCGGCTGAGCCCCGTATCGACCGCCTACCGGCCCCCCTTCGCCTTCGCCGGCCGGATCGAGCGCGTCCGGGTGACCATCCATCGAGCCGGGGACGCGCCGGAGCTGCTCGACGACTGACCCCCCCCCCCCGGGACGCTGCCGCGCCGTTCAGAACTGCCTGGGATCCACGTCCACCCGCACCTGGCAACCTTTGTCGCGCAGGCGGCCCACCGCCGGGCGGAGGCGGTCCTTCACCTCCCGCAGGTCGTCGGCCTGGATCATCCACCTCGTCCGGTCGGCGTCCTGGGCGGGGCCGTAGACCTGGGCGCCCTCGAACACCGGATCGAACGCCTCCGGATCGAGCGCGCCTTTCACCTCCAGGACCAGCACCTCGCCGCAGGGCGGGAGGGAGTAACGGCGCCGGGCGTCCAGCTCCTCCTCCAGAAACGGGAAGGGGTCGGCCCGGCGGAGGGCCGCGTAGATGGGATGCCGGGGGTCGGCGGTCTGGACCATCATCCGGCAGCCTCTCTCCCGGCGCACCGCCGCCGCGGTCCGGGCCATCACCGACAGGGCGTCCTCGGCGGCCCGATAGTTGGTGCCCCGCACCAGGCCGTCGGCGTCCACCACCACCGCCAGGTCAACCGGGGCCAGCCCCGGCAGGTCCCGCTCGGTCCCCACCATCACGGGGCTGCCCGACCCCGCCTCGGCCGCGTCGCTGCCCACCACCCGGCCGAGCTCCTCGACGATCCGGCCCACCCCCGCCCCCAGCGGCTCGAAGCGGACGCCGCCGCAGGAGGAGCAAGCCCCCGGCCGGACCCCGCAGCGGAGGCAGACCGCCTCATGATCGGAGGGGGCGCCCCCCCCGGAGGGTCTGCTGTGCCCCACCCGGCCCTCGCAGACGGGGCAGGTGCGCAGGAGCCGGCACTGCGTGCAGCGGGAAGCCGGGGCGTACCCCCGCCGGTGCGTGAAGGCAAACACCCGCCCTCCCCGCCGCCGGACGGCGGCCACCGCGGTGCGCACCCGGGCGGTAACCGCCCCCTCCCCCGGCGGGGCCTCGGTGCGGTCCACGACCTCCACCGGCGCCCACAGCCTCCCCGGAACCCGCACCACTTCTGTTCCCTCGTGCAGGGTCTGGACGGCGGGAACCCGCCCCACCAGCACCAGTTGCAGCCGCTCGGCGGCGGACCTCTCCCCGGCCAGGGCCCTCACCGCCGCCGTAGGGGTCTGCCGCTCCTTCATGCCGGGCCGGCCGTCCTCCGCCAGCACCATCATCGACAGGTCCTTGACCGGCCACCAGCCCACCCGCAGGGTGCCGACCACCACCAGACCCCCCTGGGCGGCGGCCCTTGACCAGGCGGCGGTGAGGGCGGCGGCGTCCTGGTCGGCCGCCGCCGTCACCACCCGGCTTCCGTAGTCGGCCTCCAGCCGCTCGGCCAGGGCGGCCGCCTCCGCCGCACTGGGCAGCACCGCCAGCACCGAGCGCCCGGCCCGCACCGGGGCGGCGGCGGCGCCCCGGATCAGCTCCGCCCAGCCCTCCCCGGCCACTAGCTGCACAGCCCGGCCCGGGCCCCCGGCGGCGGCGGCTTCCGAGGCTTCGGGAACCGGTCCGGAGGCGGGGGGAACGGCGGGCAGCTCCACGGGCGGGGCCTCTTTGGGAAGGTTGGGGGGGCCGGTCTTGGCCAGCACCGCCGCCAGCGGCGCGGCATAGTGGCGGGCCGCCCAGCGGAGCGAGGGCAGCATGGCGGGGGTGAACACCGGAACCGGCGCGGCCAGCGCCCGGACATCCCTGAGCTTGCCCTTGCCCGGACCGGTCGGCCCCTTCTCCAAGCCGATCACGTATCCGCGCACCCGGCGCCCCGCCAGCGGCACCCTCACCAGCGACCCCACCTCGACCTGTTCGGCCAGCTCGGGCGGCACCCGGTAGGCGAACCCCTCGTCGACCGCGAAGGTCGGGATGTCGGGGACAACCCGGGCGACAGCGGTCCGGGTCAGAGCTAACCCGCGGCGGCAACCAGGTCGTCGACCCGGTCTGTCGACTCCCAGGGGAACCCGGCCCGTCCGAAATGGCCGTAGACGGCGGTCCGGGCGTAGATGGGGCGGCGGAGATTCAGCTGCTCGATGACGGCGGCCGGGCGGAAGTCGAATGCGTCCTTCACCAGTCGGCGCAACCGGTCCGGGTCGATTGTCGATGTCCCGAATGTTTCGACATCAACGGAGAAGGGCTCCGCCTTTCCTATGGCGTATGCGACCTGTATCTCGCAGCGCTCGGCCAGACCGGCCGCCACTACGTTCTTGGCGGCGTACCGGGCGTAATAGGCGGCCGACCGGTCGACCTTGGTGGGGTCCTTGCCGGAGAAGGCACCGCCCCCGTGCCGGGCGTAGCCGCCGTAGGTGTCGACGATGATCTTGCGGCCGGTGAGCCCGGCGTCGGCCTGCGGGCCGCCGATCACGAAGCGGCCCGAAGGGTTGACGATGAGCTCGGTCTCGTCGTCTATGAGCTCGTGGCCGACCCCCATCAGCACCTGCTCCGCCAAGCCGCTTTCCAACTGCTCACGGGACGCTTCTTCGGCGTGGTGGGCGGAGATCAGCACCCGCTCGGCGCGCACGGGGCGGTCATTTTCGTAAGCCACCGTCACCTGGGTCTTGCCGTCCGGCCGCAGGTAGTCGAGCGCGCCGGTCCTCCGCACCTCGGACAGGCGTTCGGCCAAGCGGTGGGCCAGCTGGATGGGGGCCGGCATCAGCTCTTCGGTCTCGCTGACCGCGCAGCCGAACATGAGGCCCTGGTCTCCTGCCCCGAGCAGGTCACGGGGGTCGCCCTTGCCGCCCGACTCTCCCTCCTTGACCACTCCGGCGGCGATATCGGTGCTCTGGGGGTTGATCAGCACCTCTACCGGAACGGTGTCGGCGTGGAAGTCGCGCGAGGGGCGGAAATAAGGGTTCGTATATCCGATATCCCGGAGGGCGGCGCGGGCCGTCTCCTCGAAGTCGGCGGCGGAGAAATGACCGGAATGGGCCACCTCTCCGCCCAGTATCACCTTGTGGGAGGTGACCATCGTCTCGCAGGCCACCCGGGCCCCCGGGTCCAGGGCAAGCAGGGCGTCCAGCACCGAATCCGAGATGCGGTCGGCTGCCTTGTCGGGGTGCCCTTCGGTTACCGATTCGCTCGTGAAATACCTCATCACCGCCTCAGTATATGTTTGAAGGGAGACTGCTCAGACAACCCCGGCCCGCAGGTCGACTACCTTCGACAGCACCGCCCCGGCCACCTCTCGTTTGGTCATGAGCCCGAGATCTTGGCGGCGCCCGTCGGGAAAGATGACAGACACCTGGTTGGTATCAACGCCGAACCCGCTGCCGGGGAGGGTTACGTCGTTGGCCGCTATGAAATCAACCCCGTAGGAGGCGGCCTTCCCGACCGCCCGGTCAACCCCTCCGGTTTCCGCGGCGAACCCCACCACGGTCGTTCCAGGCCCGGCCCGCTCCACCAGCCCGGCCAGCACGTTCGGTGTCGGCTCCAGGACGATCTGCGGCGGCCCGTCGGACCGGGCCAGCTTGCCTTCGGCCGGACGGGAAGGACGGAAATCGGCCACCGCCGCGGCCAGCACCGCTGCATCCAAGTCCGCGGCTCTGGACCAGACCTCCCCCGCCATGTCCTCGGCGCTCTCGACTTCCACCACTTCCACCGCGGCGGGCAGATCGGGGGCCGGCGCGGCGGTTACCAGCACCACCCTTGCCCCCCGGCGGGCCGCCTCGGCCGCCAGCTCGAACCCCATCTTCCCCGAGGAGCGGTTGCCGATGTAGCGGACCGGGTCGATGGCCTCCCGGGTGCCGCCCGCCGTTACCAGCACCGCCAGCCCCGAGAGGGAACTGTCGAAGAGATCGGCCGCGGCCCGCACGATCTCCTCCGGCTCGGCCATGCGCCCCGCCCCCGCGCCGCCGCCGGCCAGCGCGCCCGAGACCGGGCCCACCAGCCGCCGTCCGTCCTGCTCGAGGAGGCGGACGCTGCGGCGGGTCGCTGGCTGCTCCCACATCTCGGTGTGCATGGCGGGCGCCATCAACACCGGCCCGGCGAACGCCGCCACCGCCGCGCACAGGGCGTCGTCGGCCATCCCCGCCGCCGTCTTGGCCATCACATTGGCAGTGGCGGGGGCCACCACCAAGGCATCGGCCCAGGCGGCCATCTCGGTGTGGGGGCTCACGGAGGCGCCCCCGTACAGAGAGGTGACCGGCGGACGGCCGGTAACCGCCGCCAGGCTCTGCGCGCCTACGAATCGGAGGGAACCGGCGGTCATCACCGCCTGCACCTCGGCGCCTGCCTCTACCAGGCGGCGGGCCAGGTAGACCGCCTTGTAGGCCGCCACCCCGCCGGAAACGCCCAGCACCAAGCGGCGGCCGTGTAAGGCCGGTTCAGTAGCCTTCGACGAAGGCCTCATCGAGCGCCGCCTCTTCCTCCTGCCCGGCGGCTTCCTCGCCGGCCGCCACAGTCAGCTTGTCGGCTTCGATCTCCTCCAAGGCGATGGTGAGGGGCTTGTGGCTCAGCGAGTGAACCTGGGGGGGTGCATAGCTTCCGATGCCTCCGCCCAGCTGGGTGTAGTAGTTGTTGATCTGCCGGGCTCGGCGGGACGCCAGTACCACCAGGTTGAAGCGCCCTCCGGTCTTCTGGATGATTTTTTCGATGGGGGGGTCGATCATCTTCTAGAGCTTTCCTCTGCTGACCTGCACCGGCCGGCGGACGGGCCGGATTCCTCCAGTATATCCGCTATCACGGATACAACCGCATTCAGATCCTCGTTGACCACCCGGTGGCGGAAACGGCGCCGCCCCGCCTCCATCTGCTCCTCGGCCAGCGCCAGGCGCATGGCGATCTGTTCCTCGGACATGTCCATCCGGCCTCTCATCCGCGCCTCCAGCTCCTCGAAGGAGGGCGGCATCACGAAGATCGAAACCGCGTCGGGGTAGGCCTCCATCACCTGGAGGGCGCCGTTCACCTCTATGTCCAGCACCACGTCCTCCCCCGCCTCCAAGCGTTCGATCACCTGGTCTTTGGGGGTGCCGTAACGGTTGCCGGCGAACTCGGCCCATTCGAGCATCAGGCCCTCCCGGACCAAAGCCGAAAAGCCTTCCTCGTCGAGAAAATGATATTCGACCCCGTCCGTTTCTCCCGGACGGGCGGGGCGGGTGGTGGCAGAAACCGAAAAATGGAAGCGGCGGCGGGCGGACAGGCCGCGGACAATGGTGTTCTTGCCGACGCCCGACGGCCCCGAGATGACTACGAGCCGGCCGCGGCGGGAGGCCGCGGTATCAGCTGAACTCTTCGAGGAGGGCAGCGCGCTGCCGATCACCGAGGCCCCGGAGGCGCCGGTTGTCCGCAATGCCGAGCTCTTCCATGATGCGCTTGGACTTCACCTTGCCTACCCTCGGCAAGGACGAAAGCACCGCGCTGACCTTGATCCCGGCCACAATCGGATCGTTCTCGGCTTTCTCGTACAGGTCGCCCAGCGAGAGGGATCCGTTCTTGAGCAGCTGCTTGATCTCGGCTCGTTTCTGGCGGGCCAGCGCCGCTTTCTCCAGGGCCTTGGCCCGTTGCTCTGCGGTCAACTGCGGAGGTGCCATGTGTGTTCCTTGCCCTTCCTCTCGGGGATTGCCTGCCGTACATCATTCGGGCCGTCGGTCCGTCCTCGTGCGGCGAATCCGAACTCTAGCCCACTGGTAGGGGCGGGCGGTAGTCTAACCGCGATCCCGGGGCGGGCCGTCCAGGCCGGAAAGGATGGCGCGGACCGCTCCGGCCGGATTCGGCGCCTTGGTGATGGCCCGGCCGATCACCAGATAGTCGGCCCCCATCGCCGCCGCCCGGGCGGGGGTGTCGGTGCGCACCTGATCGTCTCGGGACGCCCCGGCCGGGCGGATGCCGGGAACCACCTTCAGAAGCCGGGGCGCCGCCGCCGAGACCATGCTCAGCTCCCGGGCCGAGGTGATGACCCCTTCGCATCCGGCTTCCTCCGCCAGCCGGGTGCGCCGGACGGCCAGCTTCCCGGGGGTGGCGTTCACCCCGGCGGCGGAGAGCCCGCCGCGGTCGAGGCTGGTCAACACGGTAACCGCCAGCACACCCGCCGGGCGGGCCCCCGCCCCCTCTCGGAGCCCCTCCACCGCCGCCGCCAGCATCGGCCCGCCTCCGGCGGCGTGGACGGTGATCCACCGGGCGCCCGCCGCCCCCAGGCGGCCGGCGGCGGCCCGCACCGTATTGGGGATGTCGTGGAGCTTGGCGTCGGCGAACACCGGTTTCCCCAGCCGGTCCAGCACCCCGATAATGCTCGATCCCGGCCCGGTCAACAGCTCCAGCCCCACCTTGTAACCGCCCACATACGGCGACAGCTCCTCGGCGAGGCGCACCGCCTCCTCGGCGGAAGGAACATCCAGGGCCGCCAGGATCGGATTGCGGATTTTCTTAGTCATTGCCGGTCCTTGTCATTGCGTCCACCTCCGGTGGTCTTCGATATGGTTTCACGGCGCCCACCAACTCGGACACCTTCTTCACCCCGTGCGACCGGCACCAGCGGGTCAGCTCCCGGTGGATGCGGCGGGCGGCCTTGGGTTCAGCAAGATGGACCGCGCCGATCGCCGCCGCCGACGCCCCCGCCATCAGGTACTCCACCACGTCGACTCCCCTTCTGATGCCCCCGCAGCCCACGATCGGCAGCCCCGGCAGGGCGGCGGCCACCTCGATCACGCACCGCAGCGCGATGGGTTTGAGGGGCGGCCCCGAATATCCGCCGGTCATGGCCGCCAGGCGGGGCCGGCGGCTCTCGACGTCGATGGCCGCCCCCCGCGCCGTGTTGGTGAGAACCACCCAATCCGCCCCCGCGTCCGCCGCCGCCCCCGCCACCGCCGCGATGTCGGAGGCGTCGGGGGAGAGCTTGGCGGACACCGGCGTCGAGACGCTCCGGCGCACCGCTTCCACCACCCGGGCAGACGCCGACGGGTCGAGGGCGATCAGGCCGCGCCCTTCGAGGTTGGGGCAGGAGAGGTTTATCTCCACCGCCGAAACCCCGGCCGCTTCGAGGCCCCGGGCCGCCCGGGCGAAGCATTCGGGGGTCCGGCCCACCGCCGAACCCCAGACCGGCGCCCCCGCCCCGCCCAGCCGGGGACCGAACTCGGCCGCCCAGGCCTCGACGCCCGGGTTCTGGATGCCGATCGCGTTGAGCATGCCCGCCCCCGCCGGCGCCAGCCGGGGCGGGGGATGGCCGTCCCAGGGCTCGGGCGACACCGACTTGGCCGCCAGCGCCCCGTAGCACTCGGCCCCGACCGCCTCGGCGAAGTCGACGCCCGACCCCACGGTTCCCGAGGCGCCGATCAGCGGCGACCGCAGCTCGAGGGTTCCCAGGGTGACCGAGAGTTCCATCACCGGCGCCTGTGCCAGTCCTGCAGGCTGCACACCTCGTACACCGCCTGCTGGGGGCTGCGGAGGCTGCGTATCACCGCCTCGGCGCCGGCGATGGTGGTCACGATGGGGACCCTGAGCGAGGAGGCCGCCCGGCGGATCAACCGCCCGTCCCCCCGGGCGCGGCGGCCCTGCGGGGTGTTGATGATCAGGTCCACCTCCCCGTCCTCGATGCGCCGGCGGATGTCGCCGGGGCCCTCTCCCACCTTGGGGACGGGCGCCGCCTCCACCCCCCGTTCGGCCAGGAAACAAGCGGTGCCGGAGGAAGCCAGCAACCCGAACTGCAGGCCGGCCAGGGCTTCGGCCACCGCCGCCCCGGCCGGCTTGTGGCGGTCGGCGAAGGACAGGAATACAGTGCCCGAGACCGGGATGGCGCCCCCGGCCGCCATCATCGCCTTGGCGTAGGCGGGCCCCGGTTCCGGCCCTATCCCCATCACCTCGCCGGTGGCGCGCATTTCGGGTCCGAGCACCATGTCGTCCTCCGGGAAGCGGTCCCAGGGAAGCACCGCTTCCTTGACGGCCACGAAACCGGGCGGCCCCGGATCGGCGTACAGCCCCTCGGCGGCCAGCTCCGCGAGGGAGGCGCCCGTCATCACCCGCGAGGCCAGCTTGGCCAGCGGGACGCCGGAGGCCTTGGCGATGAACGGGACCGTGCGGGAGCCGCGCGGGTTGGCCTCCAGGACGAACACTTCATCGTCCTTCACCGCGTACTGGATGTTCACCAGCCCCCTGACCCCCAGGGACTCGGCCAAGGCGCGGGTGTTGTCGACGATGGTGCGCTGGGCGGCTTCGCCGATGGTGAGCGGGGGGGTGAAGCAGGCCGAATCGCCGGAGTGCACCCCCGCCTCCTCCACGTGCTCCATGATCCCCCCGACCAGCAGCTCCCGCCCGTCGTAGACGGCGTCCACATCCACTTCCACCGCCGATTCGAGGAACCGGTCTATCAGCACCGGGGCGGACGGCGCGCCCAGGCCGGACCGCTGGTCGGCCCGGCGCAGCTCCTCCATGTATTCGACCACTTCTTCATGGGAATACACCACCCTCATGGCCCGCCCGCCCAACACATAGGAGGGCCGCATCAGGGCGGGCAGCCCGATCCGGTCCACCACCTCCCCGGCCTCCGCCGGGCCGGCGGCCGCGCCGTGGGGGGGTTGGGAGACGCCCAGCTCCCGGCACAGGGCCGAGAAGCGCTCCCGGTCCTCGGCCTCGTCTATGCGGTCGGGGGAGGTGCCGGCGATCGGCGCCCCGTTTTTCTCCAGCCGCCGGGCCAGGTTGAGGGGTGTCTGCCCGCCCAGCTGCACCACCACCGCCTCCGGCTGTTCGGCGGCGCAGATCTCCAGCACGTCCTCCACGGTCAGCGGCTCGAAGTAGAGCCGGTCGGAGGTGTCGTAATCGGTCGAGACGGTCTCCGGGTTGCAGTTGACCATCACCGTCTCGTAGCCGGCCTCCTTGAGGGCGAAGGAGGCGTGCACACAGCAGTAGTCGAACTCGATGCCCTGGCCGATCCGGTTGGGTCCGGAGCCCAGGATCACCACCCGGGGGCGGTCGGAGGGCTCCACCTCGCTCTCGTCCTCGTAGGTGGAGTAGAAGTAGGGGGTGCGGGCTTCGAACTCGGCCGCGCAGGTGTCGACCCGCTTGTAGGTGGGGCGGATGCCGGCCGCCCGGCGGAACTCCCTGACCTCGGCTTCCGGACGGCCCCACAGGTAGGCGAGCTGGGCGTCCGAGAAGCCCATCCGCTTGGCTTCTCTCACCAGGCCGGCTTCGGGCGCTCCGGCCTGCTCCAGCTCGGCCCGCAGCCCGCACACCTCTGCCATCTGGTCCAGGAACCAGGGGTCTATGCCCGAAGCCCGGGCCAGCTCGGCGGCGTCGAGGCCGCGCCGCAGCGCTTCTGCGGCCTGGTAGATGCGCTCCGGGCCGGGGGAGGCCGCCGCCTCCAGGAGCCGCCGGTCGGACAGATCGGCCAGGACCGCTTCGCCGGGGTCGGCGTTGAGGCCGCTGCGCCCCGTCTCCAGGCTGCGCAGGGCTTTCTGGAGCGCCTCGGGGAAGGTGCGTCCGATCGCCATCGCCTCGCCCACCGAGCGCATGGTGGTGCCCAGCCGTTCGGGGGCGGAGGGGAACTTGGCAAAGTCGAAACGGGGGACCTTCACCACCGTGTAGTCGAGCACCGGCTCGAAGCAGGCCGGGGTGGCCCCGGTGATGTCGTTGGGTATCTCGTCGAGGGTGCAGCCCACCGCCAGGAGAGCTGCGATCTTGGCGATGGGGAAACCGGTGGCCTTGGAGGCCAGCGCCGAGGAGCGGGACACCCGGGGGTTCATCTCGATGATGAGCCGCCGTCCGGTGGCGGGGTCCACCGCGAACTGGACGTTGGAGCCGCCGGTCTGCACCCCGATGGCCCGGAGGCAGGTGATGGCGTCGTCCCGCATCTCCTGGTACTCGCGGTCCGACAGGGTCTGGATGGGCGCCACGGTGATGGAGTCGCCGGTGTGCACCCCCATCGGGTCGAGGTTCTCGATGGAGCAGACGATGACCGCGTTGCCCGCCCGGTCGGCCATCACCTCCAGCTCGAACTCCTTCCAGCCCATCACCGATTCTTCCACCAGGATCTCCCCCACCGGCGAGGCTTTGAGGCCCCGGCGGGCGGTGCCGGAGAAGGCCTCCTCGTCCTCGGCGATGCCGGTGCCTCCCCCGCCGAGGATGTAGGAGGGGCGCACCATCAGCGGATATCCGATGCGCCCGGCCGCCGCCATGGCCTCTTCCATCGAGCGTGCGTAGACGGCCCGGGGCGATTCGATGCCGGCCGCCGCCATGGTCTCCTTGAAGAGCCCCCGGTCCTCGGCCCGTTCGATGGCGTCGAAGCCGGCCCCGATCAGCTCCACCCGGTGGGCGTCGAGCGCCCCCGACCGGGACAGCTCGGCGGTGACGTTGAGGGCGGTCTGGCCTCCCAGGGTGGGCAGCAGGGCGTCGGGGCGCTCCTTTTCGATGATCCGCTCCACGATCTCGGGGGTGATCGGCTCCAGGTAGGTGGCGTCGGCGAATTCGGGGTCGGTCATGATGGTGGCCGGGTTGGAGTTGACCAGCACCACCCGGTAACCCTCCGCCCGCAGCACCTTGGCGGCCTGGGTGCCGGAGTAGTCGAACTCGCAGGCCTGGCCGATCACGATGGGGCCCGAGCCGATCAGGAGGATGCTGCGGATGTCGGTGCGCCTGGGCATCAACCCTCCCCCGGTTCCTGACCCCGCCGTTCCGTCCGCCGCGCTTCGGGATCCGGGGATTCCAGACCCATGAGCTCCATGAAGTCGTCGAACAGGCCCATCGCGTCGCGGGGCCCGGGGGCCGCCTCCGGGTGGTACTGCACCGAGAAGGCCGGGATGTCCAGGCACCGGAGCCCCTCCAGGGTGCCGTCGTTCAGGTTCTGGTGGGTGGGTATGACCCTGCCGAAACGGCCGTCTGCCCGCTCCGGCAGCAATTCGGGACCGGCCAGACCGCTGCGGGGAGGGGCGGCCCGGCCGGTCAGCGGCCATAGATCGACCGCGAAGCCGTGGTTCTGGGCGGTGATCTCCACCCGGCCGTCCTCCAAACGGCGGACCGGGTGGTTGCCGCCGTGGTGTCCGAAGGGGAGCTTGAAGGTGGAGGCGCCCAGCGCCAGGCCGAGCACCTGGTGGCCCAGGCATATCCCGAACACCGCCGCCTTGCCCAGCACCCCCCGCACCGCCTCGATCTGGCCGGCCAGCGGTTCGGGGTCTCCGGGGCCGTTCGACAGGAACACCCCGTCCGGCGACAGGCCGAGGATGTCGTCCGCGCCGCACGAGGCGGGGAGGACATGCACCTCCAGACCATGGGCGGCCAGGCGGCGGCCTATGTCCCGCTTCATGCCCAGGTCGAGGGCCGCCACCCGCCCCACCGGGTCCCCGGGCGGGTCGATCCGGTAGGGAACGGCGGTGGAAACCCCGGCGGCCAGGTCCTGGCCTTCCATGCGGGGGGCGGCGGCCGCCAACGCGGCCATCTCCCCGGCGTCGGCGCCGGTCCCGACGGCCACCGGCATGGCGCCCCGGTCGCGGAGATGGCGGGTGAGGCGGCGGGTGTCCAGATCGGCCAGGGCCGTCAGGCCGTGGGAGATCAGATAGGCGGCCAGGCTTCCCTCGGCCCGCCAGTTGGAGTGCCGCCGGGACAGGGACCGCACCACCAGCCCCCGGGCGGCGGGGGACTCGGCTTGATCGTCGTGCGAGCTCACCCCGTAGTTCCCGATGTGGGGGGAGGTCATGACCACCACCTGCCCGGCGTATGACGGGTCGGACAGCACCTCCTGGTAGCCGGTCATCGAGGTGTTGAACACCGCCTCCCCCACCCGCACCCCTTCGGCGCCCACCGAGCGCCCCTCGAAGACCTCGCCGTCGGCGGTAACCAGGATTCCTTTCTTCACGGACGGCATGGGTCTCCCCCAGAGGTCGGGGCTTCGGGCGGCCCGGCCTTCCCGGCGGCGCACCGCAGCGCGGCGGGGTAGGTAATCCGGCCCTCGTAGAAGGTATACCGCACCCGGCCGGCAAGGCGAACCCCGGCGAAGGGCGAGTTGGCCGACTTGGAAGCGAAGCGCTCCGGCGTCCATTCCTCGTCCCAGGCCACCGCCGTCAGGTTGGCGGGGGCGCCCGGCTCGATCCAGCGGCCGTGGCGGCGGAGGGAAGCGATCGCCGCCGGAGCGGCCGACATCCTGGTGAACAGGAGGCGGGGGCCGGGGTCGAGGGCGGTGCGGACGGCGGCGAAGGCGGTCTCCAGCCCGGTCACCCCCCGGGGGGCTTCCTCGAAGGGAACATCCTTCTCATGGGCGGAGTGCGGGGCGTGGTCGGTGGCCACCGCGTCGATCACCCCCTCGGCCAGCGCCGCCGCCAGGGCTTCTACATCGGAGCGGGGGCGCAGCGGCGGGTACATCTTGAACGCCGGGTCCAGGGAGGCGGCGTCCCGGTCGGTGAACCAGAGATGGTGGGGGGCGGCCTCGGCGGTTACGGCAACGCCGCGTTCCTTGGCGGCGCGGATCAGATCGACGGTGCCGGCGCAGCTCACGTGTTGGACGTGGTAGGGCGCCCCGGTCAGCTCGGCCAGGGCCAGATCCCTGGCCGCCGTCGCCGTCTCGGCCAGGGCGGGGATGCCCGCCACCCCGAGCAGGGAGGACTCCTCCCCCTCGTGCATGTGGCCGCCCCTGCTCAGCCCCGGATCCTCGGCGTGCTGCGCGACCACCCCTCCCCGCCCCGACAGGTACTCCATGGCCCGGCGGAGCAGCCCGGCGTCCTCGACCGTTTTTCCGTCGTCGGTGAACACCCGGACCCCGGCCGCCAGCAGCTCGTCGAGGCGGGCCAGGCGGATGCCTTCCATGCCGGCGGTGATGCACCCGGCGGGGACGACTTCGACGAGGCCCGCCCGCCGGCCCCGGTCCGATATGTAACGGGCCAGATGCCCGGCGTCGGTGGGGGGGTCGGTGTTGGGCATGGCCACCACCGCCGTGTATCCGCCGGCCGCGGCGGCCGCCGAGCCGGAGGCGATGTCCTCCTTCCATTCCTGGCCGGGTTCGCGCAGATGGGCGTGGAGATCGACGAAGCCGGGGCCGAGCAGCAGTCCGGAGAGGTCGATCACCCGGTCGGCGTCCGGGGGCCGGGCGCCTCCTTGCCCGCCTGCCCCCCGCTCCGAGACCGGGGCGACCGCCGCCACCTCGCCGCCGGACAGCAGCACGTCGGCGTTCACCTCGCCGTCCGGAGCAAGGACGGCGGCGCCCCTGAGCAAGAGGGTCCCCCCCTCCGGGGCGCTCATTCCCGGCCTCCCAGCAGGCGGAACAGCACCGCCATCCGCACCGCCACCCCGTTGGCCGCCTGGTCGAGCACCAGGCACCGGGGGTGGCCGGCCACCGCATCGTCGATCTCCACCCCTCGGTTCATAGGGCCGGGATGGAGCACCACCGCCCGGGGCGGGAGCCGGTCGAAGCGCCGCCGGGTCATGCCGTAACGGGAAACGTATTCGGGCAGGGAAGGCAACAGCGAAAGCCCGCCCCGCTCGGCCTGGATGCGGAGCAGGTACACCACATCTACCTCCTCGAGCACCCCGTCGAGGTCGCGGACGGCCTTGACCGGCCAGCCCTCGAGGCTGACCGGCTGGAGGGTGCGGGGCGCCGCCAGGATCACCCCGGCGCCCAGCGCGGCGAAGGCGAACACATTGGAGCGGGCCACGCGGGAGTGGCGGATGTCGCCCACGATGGCCACCCGCAGCCCGTCCAGGCCGCCGAAACGCTGCCGGAGGGTGAGGGCGTCCAGCAGGGCCTGGGTGGGGTGCTGGTGGGCGCCGTCGCCGGCGTTCACCACCGGGAGGCCGGTCCAGCCCGCAATCCTGCCGGGGACTCCGGCGGCGCGGTGGCGGACCACCATCAGGTCGGCGCCCAGGGCCCGGAGGGTCAGGGCGGTGTCCTTCAGGCTCTCGCCCTTGGCCGCGGAGGAGCCCGCCGCCGAGAAGCCCATGACATCGGCCGACAGGGCGCGGGCGGCGCGCTCGAAGGAAAGGCGGGTGCGGGTGGAGCTCTCGAAGAACAGGTTGGCCACCAGCTTGCCCTGGAGGGCGGGCGCCTTGGGGATGGGGCGGGCGAGCACCCGGTTGAACTCGTCCGCCAGGTCGAGGAAGTCTTCGAGCTCCCGGCGGGAGGCGCCCTGGGTGGTAAGAAAGCTCACGCCTGCCCCTTCATACCGGCGCCGGCGCCGCACCGGGGTGGATCCACACCCCGTCCTCGCCTCCGTCGATCTCGGCCAGGCGCACCGAGACCCGCTCGGCGGCGGAGGTGGGCAGGTTCTTGCCCACATGGTCGGGCCGGATGGGAAGCTGGCGGTGGCCGCGGTCCACCAGCACCGCCAACCGGATGGCCGCCGGGCGTCCGAAGGCGTTGAGGGCGTCGAGGGCGGCGCGCACGGTGCGCCCGGTGTAGAGGACGTCGTCCACCAGCACCGCAACACGGTTGTTGATGTCCACCGGGAGGCGGGTGGCGGCCAAGGGCAGAACGGGGCGGCCGGCCAGGTCGTCCCGGTACAACCCGATATCGAGAGCGCCCACCGGCGGCCCGGCGCCCTCTATTTCTTCTATGACGGCGGCGATGCGGGCGGCCAGCGGCGCTCCTCTGGTATGGATGCCCACCAGCAGCGGGAGCTCTCCCTTCAACCCCTCCACGATCTCGTGAGCCATCCGGCCGACCGCCCTCCTGACGTCGGCGGCCTCCATCACCAGGGGCAAGGCGGCCTCCGGAAGGGCGCGCGTCCGCCCAAGCGGGGAGGGGGAAGCTGCGTCCTGCGGCGGAAGCCCGGGAGGGGGCGCCCCGGCCTCCGCATGTCCAAGCGCAACGGGTCTCCTTTCCGGCCTCACAGGACCGGGTTAAAGGTGTCCGGTTAAAGGTGCCCGGCCACTCTAACAGCCGCGAGAAGGGCCCGACGGGTCGATCAGATGCGGCCGCTCAGAGCGCGGTTTCCTCGATCACGGTGGCGCCCAGCTCCTCCTGCAGCAGGGGAAGGGGGTCGACAACCGAAGTTCTCCGCGCAGCGGGGCGGCGGGAATCGGACGGAACACCGTCCTGGGAGGGGGGAGGTTCGGAGGGAGGGGGCGGTTCCGAATCCCGGGGCGGAGGCGGTTCCGCCCGCGGCGCCGCCTCGACCGGCCCTTCCTCGAGGTCCGAAGCGGGCAGCTCGGCGTCCGTCGAGCGGAAGGACACCGTCAGGCCTTCCCTGCCCAGCAGCTCCCCCGCCAGCTCGGCCAGGTAGGGCGCCAGTTTGGCGTCGCTCGACAGTTTCTCCAGGAGAAATGTCTTGTCGGGCGAGACCGTGAACACCAGGTTGGAGCCTTCGATCCCCTCCGGCAGGGACTCCCGGAAAAGACCCACCCGGTAGGGACCCAGTTCCTCCCCCACCCGCGCCACCATCTGCGGCCAGATGCGGTCGAGGTCGGTCCCCCCGGCGGGGCCGCCCGGCCCCGCCCCGGCCAGGGCCGGCGCAGCAGCGGCAACAGGTTCGGGCGCCGCCGCCGAAGCCTCTGCCGACGGCGCGGCCGGGGCGGCGGCGGGGCGGGTTCGGGCGGAGGGGCGCGGCCGGACCGGCGCCCCGCCCCCGTCCCGCTCCAGCTTCTCGAGCCGCCTCAGCAGGGCGCCGGGGCTGTCGTCCAGCTCGGGTCGGACCAGCTTGAGAACCCCCAGCTCCAGCATCATCCGTTCCTCGCGGCCCTCCCGGAGCTTCACCAACACCTCTCCCAGCCGGTCGATGGCGCTCATCACGGCCGGGCGCGGGAGAAGGCCGGACACCTCCTGCCAGTCGGAGACCACCTCGGCGGGTTCGTCCACCAGCTCCGCCGCGTTCGGGGTGTACATGGCCAGGAAAACCCCCCGGAAGAAGGCCAGGGCGTCGCCGGCGAAGCGCCGCAGGTCCACGCCCCGGGCGGCCAGGCCGGCCACCAGCTCCAGCGCCGCCGCCGCGTCCTCGGACGCCGCCGCCGCCGCCAGCGCCATAATGCTTTCCCGCCCGGCTACCCCCAGCGCCCTCTGTATGCCCTCCTCGGTGACGGATCCATCCAGCGCCGCCACCTGCTCGAGCAGGCTCAGGGCGTCGCGCACCGAGCCGGACGCCCGCCGGGCCACCGCCGTCAGCGCCTCCGGGGAAGCCCGGTAGCCCTCCAACCGGCTCACCCCTTCGAGGTGGGCGGCTATGAGATCGGTGGGCACCAGATGGAAGTCGAAGCGCTGGCTGCGCGAGCGGACGGTGTCCAGCAACCGGTAGGGCTCGGTGGTGGCCAGCACGAAATGGACGTGTTCGGGCGGCTCCTCGAGTGTCTTGAGCAGGGCGTTGCTCGCCGCCTTGGTAAGCATGTGGGCCTCGTCGAGAATGATCACCCGCCTGGCGCCCCCTACCGCGGCAACCGTAGACACGCTGGAGCGGATGTCCCGGATGTCATCCACCTTGTTGTGCGATGCGGCGTCGAGCTCCATCACGTCCAACGAGGACGCATCGGTTACGGCCTCGCAGGAGGCGCAGCCCCCGCACGGCTCCCCGTCGGGCTCCCGGTCGGGGCAGTTCAACGACTTGGCGAGCAGGCGGGCGGTGGTGGTCTTGCCGGTGCCCCGCGGCCCGGTAAACAGATAGGCGTGGGCCACCCGGCCCTCGACGATCTCCTTGGCCAGGGTGCGGGTCACATGATCCTGCCCGACCACCTGGTCAAAGCGCCGAGGCCGATACTTGCGGTAAAGAGCCTGGTACTCTGGAATTGTCATCACTCCACCCTCTCTCAGTTGGATAAGCGTTTACGAAGATATTCCCAGTGAGGCTCACTGTATCGAATCACGGTATCTTCCGGGGTTGGCTCAGAGCTCCATTGTTGATACACATTGGGGAACCGGATGCCAAGACTGAAATACGAATTGCCTACCTCGTCAACATCAGGCTCAGCTTTGAGCACATAGTCCCGCATATCCTCCCAACTATCAAAAGGTTGGTTACTTCTAATGTTAAAATACTCTCGATTCCGATTATAACGGATAAGAGAATAATGCCAACCGCATAAACCCAATAGATTACCAAAATGAATTGCGCGATGATCCTCACTTGGTGGCACTACATGAACAACATACACCTGTAACAGGCCGGACGTAGTTCTGAACGTATTACCACATATCTGGCATCGTTTCCCATAATCGCTATGAACCATTTCTCGAAATTCACGAGCGAGTGCCGCATCCGCCTCTACTGGCTCCCATCCTGTGCTTGACCTCTCAATATAAGCACCACCGCGGACGAACACCAACCTTCGCAGGTGGTCGCGTACCCATCCTGTGCTTGACCTTTCAATATTAGCACCACTTCTACCACTTTGAGTAGAAATTTGTGTGTGCTCAATAGCAGACTCCTCCGTCTGTGGACCAGCACGAGGAAACGGCACTGGATGATCAACAGCTCCCGACGGTGTGGTACTCTGGGGTCGTTCGTAGAACTTTTTAGCAAAAGGAGCATCTTGAGCAAGGGGAGCATCTTGATTATCCACTCCAGACACAGAACTGGACATATCACTATTAGCAACACCATCCCCACTCTCATCCTCTCCAAAACCATCCTCCTGCCCGGCATCCTCCGTAGTATTATCTGTTCTACCGCTTTGAGCAGATATTTGTGTGTGCTCAATGGCAGATTCCTCAGTCTGTGGACCAGCACGAGGAAACAAAACTGGGTGATCAACAACTCTAGGCGGTGTGGTTTCCTGGGGTAGTCCGTAGAACTTTTTAGCAAAAGGAGCATCATGAGCAAGGGGAGCATCTTGATTATCCACTCCAGATACAGAACTGGGCGGCGGCCTGAGCCGGGTCGATCCCCATCCCCTCGGAGCATCTTGCTTATCCACTCCAGATACAGAACTGGACATATCACTATTAGCAACACCGCCCCCATCATCTTCTCCAAGGCTATATTCTTGCCCGGCATCGTCCATAGCATCTTCTGCTTCTGTAGCTCCATCTGTTAATGTCTCATCAAAAGCAACACCATTTGTCCGGCTAGGCGGATCTAATGCTAATTCTCGTGTCAGGGCTATGCCCAATTCTTCTAGTTGCTTGCGAGCTTCGTCATATGTTTTAGCTTCCAAAATAACCTTAAGACTAGGAGAAGGATTAGAGATTTTTGTGACTATTTCTCCGCAAGTTAGAGCATAGGTCAATTCCCGCGCAATAGCTGACCAGGGAGGATTAGCATTATTCATCGCGAAGTATATGGCCTGCTTTTCGTAGTCAAAAAATGCCGATTCTTCAGATATATTTTCTTCAGAAAGATGTCCAAAGGCTAGTAACTTTCGCGTAACTCTGATCTTATCAGCCCGATAAAACCTGATATTATCTACCACTTTATCCCAGTTGTTATAGTCTTCAAAAATGGTAGCTATTAGCTGGTGCCGTTGTTGAAATTCGTCTCTCATATCTTCCTCTTCATAGATATATATATCCTCTCTATTCATAGACTCACTAATGTCTGATGAAAGCGGCTTTACGCCAGCCGCTTCCATCCCTTTCCATATTCCCTCTGGTCGTTGTATGCAACTTTTAGTCAGCAACTGAAACTTGTCTTTAAGCTTAGGACGATCTTCGAAATAAATCCGGGCAGGTTCGGTGAGTATATCGCTATTGTTTGGTATACATACGATATTATATAATTCTTCTTTTATCGTATTTTTGTCAAGCTCCTCTTGATCTAGCGCCTTAGATATTAGGATCCAACACTGGTGGACAACGGTCTTATCTTCAGACTCCAGTTTGTTGTTACCAATCTCAAGAGCAATCTCCTTCAATAACTCAAACGCGTCATCATGGTCGGGGCGCTCCTTTACACCAAGTACTTGGAGCAACTTTGAATAAGATCTCATATCAAAACCTAGTTGAAAACGGAATCTACGAAAATCGTGTTGCCCGAACACTTGATCTGGACGGCGATATTTGCCTTCTAGCCAAAGACAAGCGGAACCTCGCAAAACGTCTAGAAGATGGCTTGGTATGTTCGCTGCCCTTTCGTCTAGCCATTTATAGATCCTCTCAGGCGGATCAATATCATCTTGAGAACACCTGAGTAGATGTCTTATTACCTGTAATGGTTGTGGTTGAGTTTTAATTCCTAGGTCTTTTAAGATAGTACTTATAGTACTTAGCTCATTCTGGATTCGGATAGTTGTGTCCAAAAATTCAGCCTGGGATTCAAACAATCTCTTATACTCAGCTGTATACAACTCCTCTGGTCTATACCATTGATAAGATAAATCTTTCGCTGGCAACCAACTCATATTCTCCAAAACTTCTTTCTCGTCGTCAGAAAAGTTTTCCCAAGTCTTTGCCGCAGCTTTCAGACAACGAATGACCCAATTTCTGTTTCCTTGATTTGGTGAGTCGTCGGCCAACCTTTTAATAACACGAAGTATATCCTCAACGCGAGGATGTTCTGCAACTCCCAACCACCTATATAGATCACGCCTACCTTCCTCAGACCATGCTGGAAGCTTACAATAGTTGACATGACTGCCTAATACTTCCTCTATCTCTTGGCATGGAAAATAAACTCTCTTCGGAGACCTAAAAATCCCATCGCTACATTCGACTATGTTTGAGTTGATCAGGCGGTCCTTCAATTCTTCATCTTCTCTAATCACACCGATATTCTTTTCTAACATCTCAAATAGTTTGTATTTGGTCTCTAAATTTTTTGGCTTATCACTATCAAAAGCATCTGCAATATAGTGCTTAGCATAGTCAATAAAGGTGAGCTTTTTAGCTCCTAACTTTTGCAGAAAGCCTGAGAGACCTTTAAGCTTCTGCATGTCCAACAACTGGGTAATGCCTAATGGATCATCAAAACCACCCGGTATCCACAGGGCTTCCAGTGAAGTTACGGATCCATCACCAGCGGGATAAATGGCCAATTTAACAAACCGTTCCCTCAAGGCATCGTCTTCATCTAGTTCCCTTTTACTGAACCAGCGAACTATGTCTTCTGATTGAAATCCTTCATTGCTCAACTTCTTCCTAAACTCTTGAGGCTCCAAGACTTCTAATACTTCAATAGCCTCAACAAGCGAGAACGACGGGCAAAGATTTTCAAACAGACTATATCCTTCTCCCGTTCTTTCTAGGTCCAAGAAGGAGCGATCATTGGGCAACAGGGGTGAGAAAAGTCTTAGAGTATGATCGTCTTCCACTCGATATACGGAATCACATGGCCATATTCTCTCATCTATTCCAGGTGCTAAGACACACCTTCTTAACAAGTTTTTTGCTTCTTTTTTCCGTTGCTCGTTTTTTATTCTATCATATATAGCTAGAATCCCTTGCCATAACAATTCCAATCGCTCATAGCTTTTGTAATAGAAAGATATGAGTTGTGGATGTGCAATTAATTTTCTCTTTTTAAGCGCTACATATATATCCTTTATCCCCATTTGTCTCACCCCATTATTTATGAGGATCTTGCGATATCTTCGCAAGTCAAGATTAACCACCTCTATGTCTAGAAACTTAAAGACATCAATTGTATTCCATTGCTCATTGCCGACTAATAGACGGGCTTCAGTTACTTTGAGCCATTTGTTTGATTCTGTGTATACAATAGGATGTGTTTCAATTACAGGTTTTAATACCTCCCAGAATACTCCTAGTGGTATATGGACATCATGCTTTACTTTCCTTAAGTCATATATACTCTCCAAAATAGCCCAGAAGTCTATGGGGTTATCGCTAAACATTTCTCGTAATATATTAAGATTATTTCTTACTAAAGATGCTGCTACTTTTATCACCTCCCTATTCCATTCAGACATGGGATCGTGCACATCGTCAAACCTAATCGATTTTCTGTCAGAGGCAGGGAAGAAATCTGCATCTATATGGAACGGCAATCTCGTTAGCTCTTTGGTCGGTAATGTCGCGAACAAGAAACCATTATCAATAAAGGCCTCGGGAATGGCAACTCTGACCTGAGTCAAGCGATTGTCATAAATCTTTGTGGATTCGTTCTTAAACGCACTGAGACCATCATTATCACGGAAAGTATGCCAACTATTACATTCGTCACCACAATGTACGATGAAATCGTCTCCTTCAATAGTTCTTCTAATCTGTATAACAACTTCGCCCTTCCTACGTAATTCAATCTCTTTTAGACTCTTTAGGAAAAGAATTGCTCTGGGCAATGATTCCTCGAGTTCCTTGACAAAGTCTTCTATAGATTCTTTAGTTACAGGTGGGGTCTCGAGAATGTCCCGTAAACTAGAGCTTTCATAAGCCCAAGGTAGGTAGAACCTGGTACCTATATCTTTGGTGAAGGATGGATGGTCACATGGAAGGTCGCATATTTCGATCTGTTTCGATTCTTCCTCTGGCCTTATTGTCAGATGTTGACCTGCTGAGTATATCTGTGGTTCGTCAGTAATCTGATAGACTGATATAAAACCAACTCCGAAAGCTCCTGTAGTACGATCTCCTTCTTCTAAAAGTTTAGTTCCACTTGCCAATACTTTAATCCGGTCAAAATCTTCATCCCTGAAAACGGCGTCATTGCTAACGACCAGAGCATCGTCCGTGATATCAAATTCGATTCGTGTAGCGGATAGTTTCGAGGAATCATCTTTAGCATCGTCCGCGTTTTGGATTAGTTCATAGGCCAATGATGAAGGCCCTCTAAGGTCTCCTAGTTGCTTAGCCATAAAGCCAAGCAAGTTAACTCTTAGAGGCTCGTGTCTTGATTGCCGCACCGTCATAGTATTTTCCTTGCCTCGGCCATGCCCGCTTCTGCCGCGCCTTCACACCATCCTTGCCGGTGAGCCTCCTACCGGACTGCCGGGGTGATCAAGGCCGGAATATAATACCCCAGAACCAACTCTGCCATCAGGTGCGAGACAGAATCATGGAACAGCTGAGCAGGATCGATCGGGTCGAGCGGGAGCGGAGGGAGCGCACCGGGCTCGCCTCGGCCGCTACCAGGTCGGCCGACTCGGAGGGGAGGGAGCGGGCCGAGGGGCCCGATCCGCTGCGCACCGCCTTCGAGCGGGACCGCGACCGGATCGTGCACTCCAACGCCATCCGCCGTCTGGCCCACAAGACCCAGGTGTTCATCGCCCCCGACAACGACCACTTCGTCACCAGGCTCACCCACACCCTGCAGGTGGCGCAGATCGGGCGGTCGATGGCGGTCGCCCTCGGCCTCAACGAAGCCCTCACGGAGGCGATCTGCCTGGGCCACGACATCGGCCACGCACCCTTCGGCCACACCGGGGAGGACGCCCTGGCGCAGATCGTGGAAGGAGGCTGGCTGCATTCCGACCACTCCGTGCGGGTGCTGTCGGTGCTGGAGCCCCTCAACCTCACCTGGGAGACCCTCGACGGCATCCGGGCGCACACCTGGAAGGTGGAACCGCCCCCCGCCACCCCCGAAGGGACCTTGTGCCGCTACGCCGACCGGGTCGCCTACCTGAGCCACGACCCGATAGACGCTATGCGGGCGGAGATCATCCGCTATCGGGACCTGCCCTTCCGCGCCCAGGCGCTGCTGGGCGACCGGCACGGCCGCTGGGTTACGGCCATGGTGCACGCCGTGGTGGACGGGTCGCTGGCCGCCGGCGCGGTTGTTATGGAAGCCGACGTCGCCGAGGCCATCGGGGAGCTGCGGGACTTCATGTTCGAGCGGGTCTACCTGCGGCCCGAAAGCGAGCCGCACCGCCGCCGGGCCATGAAGATCGTGGAGGACCTGGTGCGCTACTACCGCGCCCGTCCGTCCGACATCCCCGGAGACCCTCGTTCCGATCCCGGGAACGAGCAGACGGCGCTCCAGCGGGCGGTCGACTACGTGGCGGGAATGACCGACCGGTTCGCCATGCGCAGCCATTCCGAGCTGTACGGGTGATCCGGTCGGGGGCGGAAGGGCGGCCCATGCTGATCCCGGTAATCCTGGCAGGAGGCCAGGGCGCCCGGCTGTGGCCCATGTCCCGCCCCGAACACCCCAAGCCCCTCATCCGGCTGACCGGGGACCTCTCCCTGCTCCAGGAAACGGTGCGCCGCGCCGCCGCCCTTCCCCGAACGGGGCGCCCGATCATCGTGTGCAACCAAGCCCACCACCGGCCCATAGCCCAACAGCTGGAGGAGGTCGGCGCCCGCGACTGCGTCTTCCTGCTGGAGCCCTTCGGACGCAGCACCGCCCCGGCGGCGGCCGCCGCGGCCCTGACCTTGGACGAGGAAGCTCTCATGCTGGTGCTGCCGGCCGACCACCTGATAGACGACGCTGGCGCCTTCGCCGCCGCCGTCCGGATCGGCGCCCCGGCCGCCGCCGATGGCTGGCTGGTGACCTTCGGGGTCGCCCCCGACCGCCCCGAGACCGGATACGGCTACATAGAGGAAGGCGGGCCGCTCCCCGGCCCGGCCGGCGGCGTCCGCCGCATCGCCTCCTTCCGGGAGAAACCCGACCTGCCGACCGCCCGGCGTTACCTGGAAACGGGCCGCCACCTATGGAACAGCGGCATTTTCCTGTTTCGGGCGGGAACCTATTTGGAGGAACTCCGCCTGTTCCACCCGGAGGTCGCCGCCCGGACCGACGCCGCCCTCACCGCCGCCTCCCCCCTGCCGGAGGACGGGGGCGGCGTCCTGCTCGACCCGGACTCCTTCGCCGGCTGCCCGTCGGAATCTATCGACCGGGCGGTAATGGAACGAACCCGCCGCGGGGCGGCCACGCCGCTGGCGGCCGGCTGGAGCGACGCCGGGTCCTGGGACGCCCTCTGGGAGCTGGGCCCCAGGGACAAAGCCGGAAACGCCGCCTCCGGACCCGTCCACCTCCAGGACGCCTCCTCCAGCTACGTACGGGCGGACGGCGGACGCCCGGTGTCGGTGGTAGGCCTCGAAGGGGTGATAGTGGTGGACTCCGGCGATGCGGTGCTGGTGGCGGGCATGGACCACGCCCAAGCCGTCAAGCCGCCACCGCCCGCGGCCGATCCCGGTTCCTGAGCGCAGCCTTCGCCCGGATCCCGCCGCCCGCAACCGGTGAGGGCAAACAGAAACACCCGAAAGAAGCGGAAACGAAGCTGGAGTTCACGGTGACCTGGGTTGTATTACCGGCTCCTTGGCATTTGATTTCCATTTTTATGTTGTTCGGCAACCGGCGGCATCATTACTGCGCGGCGTGCGATCGAAGGGTATCCGGCAAACGGAGGAACAACATCGGAAGCCAAGGTGTAGACCGGCGCCCCCCAGAAAACAAGGGGAGTTGGTGGGACCGCCGCGGCGGCTACTAATGGAGGGGCGCTATGCCTTACCGCCGATTCCTGGTCTCGGGCTTGCTGGTTGCATTCGCTCTGCTGAATGCCTGCGTCTAGAGTCCGGAGACCGCGACGGCGCCGAAGGCCGAGGAAGATTCTGCGGTTGCGGGCCTTCCGGCTGTTGACCCTGTTTCGACACGATCCATCGCGCTCTTTCGACAGGCGAATATCATATTGCAGTCGGCGATTTGACCGGCGAGCTGATCGGCGGCTATTTCTTATCGGTGAAACCGGCCCCTCTCGACCTTTGACCGGCGTTGCTTCGGGCGCAGGCGCATCGGCCCCCGGTCGTCAGGAACTCAGGACGGGATCGGCGGGGGCCGGGAGAGGGCCGTCCGGCTCGGCGCCCTCGGGGTGATCCGGCGGTTCTTCGGGGATGCCGAAGTCGCCGTCGCCGTCGACATCGCCGGGCATCTGGAGTGAAGCCAGCCAATCGGCGCCCAGGCCCGCCGGCAGGGTGTCGGCGTCGGGCAGATGGGGCTGGACGGCCTGGTAGCGGGCCGCTCCGGTGCCGGCCGGGATCAGCTTGCCGATGATCACGTTCTCCTTGAGCCCCCGCAGGTAGTCGGAGCGTCCGTTGATGGCGGCCTCGGTCAGCACCCGGGTGGTCTCCTGGAAGGAAGCCGCCGACAGCCACGAATCGGTGGACAGCGACGCCTTGGTGATGCCCATCAGCTCCGGACGCCCCTCGGCGGCCCGCTTGCCTTCGGACACCAGGCGCCGGTTGGTGTCGCGGAACTCTCCCTGGTCCACCAGCTGGAGGGGCAGGAACTCCGAGTCGTGGGCGTTGACAATCCGCACCTTGCGCAGCATCTGGCGGACGATCAGCTCGATGTGCTTGTCATGGATGTCAACCCCCTGCGACTGGTACACGTCCTGCACCTGCTCCACCAGGTACTGCTGACAGGCCTTCACGCCGGAGATGTCGCACACCTCCTTGGGGTCGAGGGGGCCTTCCGTGAGGGGGACGCCGGCCGATATCTCCTGGCCGTTTCGCACCGCCAGCCGCGCCCGGCGGGAAACCTCATAGGCGTGCTCGCCGTCGGAGGCTTCGATCACGATCACCCGGCCGTCTTCGTCGTTGTCGTCGATCCTCACCCGGCCGCTCACCCCCGCCAGGGTGGCCTTGCCCTTGGGGGCGCGCGCCTCGAAGAGCTCCACCACCCGCGGCAGGCCGTGGGTGATGTCCTGGGCCTCCGCCACCCCTCCGGTGTGGAAGGTGCGCATGGTGAGCTGGGTGCCCGGCTCGCCGATGGACTGGGCGGCCATGATGCCGACCGCCTCCCCCGGCTCCACCATCTTGCCGGTGGCCATGCTGAGCCCGTAGGAGGCACGGCTGATGCCGTGGCGGATCTCGTCGGTGAGCGGTGAACGCACCCTGACGCTCATGACCTCGTCGGCGGCCTCCAAGGCGGCCAGCCCGTGGCGGTCGATCACCTCCCCCGCCTCCAGCCGCCGCCCGTCCTTGGTCTCTACCGGGCGGCCCTCCGCGGCGGCATCCTCGACCAGCACCCGCCCGAAGATCCGGTTGTGCAGGCGGTCCACCAGCTCCCCGCCGGCCTTCCGGATCGGGATCCTGATCCCCCGGTCCTCGGAGTCCTCGTCGTGCACGATGATCTCCTGCGCCACGTCCACCAGCCGGCGGGTCAGGTAGCCGGAGTCGGCGGTGCGCAGGGCGGTGTCGGTCAGCCCCTTGCGGGCGCCGTGGGTGGAGATGAAGTACTCCAACACGGTCAGCCCCTCGCGGAAGTTGGACCTGATCGGCTGCGGGATAATGTCGCCGCGGGAATTGGCCACCAGACCGCGCATCCCGGCGATCTGGCGCACCTGCATCATGTTCCCGCGCGCCCCCGAATGCACCATCATGTCGATGGGGTTGAACCGCCCCTTCTCCAGATGCTTCTTCATCGAGTCGGTTACCTTCTCGGTGGCCTCGGTCCATATCTCTATCAGCTCCTGGGTGAGCTCGTCCTGGGTGATGACCCCCTTCCGGTAGTTGCCGCTGTGCTTGTCGGCCCGCTTCTGGAAAAGGTCGATGATCTTCTGCTTGTCGGGAGGGGTTATCACATCGCTGAGGCCGATGGTCAGACCGGCCCGGGTGGAGTACTCGAACCCGAGCCCTTTGATGCTGTCGAGGGTGCGCTGCACCACGTTCTTGTCGTACCGCTCGATGAGCTCCTCGATCAGCTTCTTCACATCGCTCTTGAGCACGCCGGCGTTCAACAACGGAAAGTCCGCCGGCAACGCCTGGTTGAGCAGCGCCCGCCCCAGAGTGGTCTCCATCAGCGCGGCGCCGTCCACCGGTTCGTCGGTGATCAGATGGGGGATGAAGTTCTTCATCTCGGCGTGGACGCGCGGGTCGCCCGCCGCCCCGCCCATCCGCAGCTTGATGGGGGCGTGGAGGGACAGCTGCCCCAGGTCATAGGCCATGACCGCCTCGTCTACGCCGCTGAATTCCCGGCCCTCCCCCTTGGCGCCGGCCTCCCTCTTGGACAGGTAATAGAGGCCGATCACCATGTCCTGGGAGGGCGTAACGATCGGGCGCCCGCTGGCGGGCGACAGCACGTTGTTGGTGGAGAGCATCAGAATCCGGGCCTCGGCCTGCGCCTCGGCGGACAGCGGCAGATGCACCGCCATCTGGTCGCCGTCGAAGTCGGCGTTGAAAGCCTCGCATACGAGCGGATGGATCTGGATGGCCTTGCCCTCGACCAGCACCGGCTCGAAAGCCTGGATGCCCAGCCGGTGGAGGGTGGGCGCCCGGTTCAACAGCACCGGATGCTCCTGGATCACCTCCTTGAGCACGTCCCACACCTGGGGCCGCCGCCGCTCCACCATCCGCTTGGCGGATTTGATGTTGGGGGCGAGGTCCCGCTCTACCAGCCGCTTCATCACGAAGGGCTTGAACAGCTCCAAGGCCATCACCTTGGGAAGGCCGCACTGGTGCAGATCGAGCTTGGGGCCCACCACGATGACCGAACGGGCCGAATAGTCGACCCGCTTGCCCAGCAGGTTCTGGCGGAACCGGCCCTGCTTGCCCTTCAGCATGTCGGAGAGGGACTTGAGCGGCCGGTTGCCCTGGCCGGTCACGGCCTTGCCCCGGCGGCCGTTGTCGAACAGGGCGTCCACCGCCTCCTGGAGCATGCGCTTCTCGTTGTTGACGATGATCTCGGGAGCGTTCAGATCCAGAAGCCGCTTCAGGCGGTTGTTGCGGTTTATGACCCGCCGGTACAGGTCGTTGAGGTCGGAGGCGGCGAACCGCCCGCCGTCGAGCTGGACCATCGGCCGCAGCTCGGGCGGGATCACCGGCACCGCCTCGATGATCATGCTCTTGGGCGAGTGCTTGCCCTCCCAGAACGGCTTGACGACCTTGATGCGCTGTGTAGCCCGGTGGCGGCGCTGGATGGAGGACTCCTGCCTGATGTCGTCCTGCAGCGTCTCTATCTCGGCGTCGAGGTCCAACCTGGCGAGCAGTTCCTTGACCGCCTCGGCCCCCATGCCGCCCGCGAAGTAGGCGTCGTAGCGGTCGTTGAGGGCGCGCCAGAGCGGCTCGGAGTCCACCAGCTTCTTGGTTTTGAGGGAACGGAACTCCTCGAAAGCCGCGTTGATCAGCCCGCATTCCTCTTCGCACCGCTCCTCGTGGTCCTTGATCTCGCGTTCCACCTCGCGGCGGCGGGCGGTTATCTCCGAGGTCTTGGCGCCGCCTTCCTCCATCTGCTGCACCTGCTGCTCGAGCTGTTCCAACCGGGAGTTCCTCCACTCGATCAGCTCTTCCTTCACCACCTCGATCTCGGTGTTTTTGTTGCTTTCGAGCTGGGGCAGATCGGTCAGGCGCTTCCGCTCGTCGAGGTCGGTAATCACATAGGCGGCGAAATAGATGACCTTCTCCAGGTCCTTGGGGGACATGTCGAGCAGATATCCCAGGCGGGAAGGGACGCCCTTGAAGAACCAGATGTGGGTTACGGAGGCGGCCAGCTCGATGTGGCCCATACGCTCCCGCCGCACCTTGCTCCGGGTTACCTCCACCCCGCACTTCTCACAGACGATCCCCCGGTAGCGGATGCGCTTGTACTTGCCGCAGGCGCACTCCCAGTCCTTCTGCGGTCCGAAGATGCGCTCGTCGAACAAGCCTTCCTTCTCCGGCTTGAGCGTCCGGTAGTTGATGGTCTCCGGCTTCCTGACCTCGCCGAACGACCAGGAACGAACCTGGTCGGACGAGGCCAACCCGATCCGCAGCTCGTCGAACACATCGCGAACCGGCGCGGCCATGCGGCTCCGATAATCCGTGCTTTGGCCGTACTGCTCCGGCCTCGAACCCCAGTCCACTATTTCAACCCTCTTCCCTGCGCTCCGGGCGCGACAGATCGATTCCGAGCGCCTCCGACGCGCGGTAGAGATCCTCGTCCAGGTCCTTGAACTGGATCTCCTCGCCCGCCGCCAGCAGCTCGACGTTCAGACACAGGCTTTGCATCTCCTTTATGAGCACCTTGAAAGACTCCGGTATCCCGGGCTCCGGGATGTTGTCGCCTTTCACGATCGATTCGTAGACCTTCACCCTCCCCAACACGTCGTCCGACTTGATGGTCAGAAGCTCCTGGAGGGCGTAGGCGGCGCCGTAGGCCTCCAGCGCCCACACCTCCATCTCACCGAAGCGCTGCCCGCCGAACTGGGCCTTTCCGCCCAGGGGCTGCTGGGTGATCATCGAATAGGGGCCGGTGGAACGGGCGTGTATCTTGTCGTCCACCAGGTGCACCAGCTTGAGGATGTAGTGGTAACCCACGGTAACCGGGGCGTCGAAGGCCAGCCCGGTGCGCCCGTCGTAGAGCACCGCCTTGCCGTCCGCGTCGATGAGCCGGTCGCCGTCCCGGTTGGGCAGGCTGTTGCGGACGACCGAGACGATCTCGTCCTCGCGGGCGCCGTTGAACACCGGGGTGGCCACGCACGACCACGGGGGGGCGCCGTCTTTTCTGGGGCTGTCGTCGGATTCGTAGGCGTCCCAGCCCCGGGCGGCCGCCCAACCCAGATGGGTCTCGAGCACCTGCCCGAGGTTCATGCGGGAGGGAACGCCCAGCGGGGAGAGCACGATGTCAACCGGGGTGCCGTCCGCCAGGAAGGGCATGTCCTCCTCGGGGAGGATCTTGGCGATCACCCCCTTGTTGCCGTGGCGTCCGGCCAGCTTGTCCCCCTCCGAGATCTTGCGCTGGCCCGCCACATAGACCCTTACCAGCTCGTTCACCCCCGGCTGGAGGTCGTCGTACCCCTCCGAGCGGCGGAACACCTTTACGTCGATGACCTTGCCGGTCTCGCCGTGGGGCACCTTGAGGGAGGAATCGCGCACCTCGCGGGCCTTCTCGCCGAAGATGGCCCGGAGGAGCCGCTCTTCGGGAGTCATCTCGGTCTCCCCCTTGGGGGTTACCTTGCCGACCAGGTAGTCCCCCGGCCCCACATCGGCGCCCACCCTGATGACGCCCTCGTCGTTGATGTCGCGCAGCACCTCCTCGGCCACGTTGGGAATGTCGCGGGTGATCTCCTCCGCCCCCAGCTTGGTGTCGCGGGCGTCCACCTCGTACTGCTCGATATGAACGGAGGTAAGGATGTCCTCCTTCACCAGCCGGTGGCTGAGCACGATGGCGTCCTCGAAATTGTGGCCCTTCCAGGGCATGTAGGCCGCCAACAGGTTCTTGCCGAGGGCCAGCTCGCCGCGGTCGGTGGAGGGGCCGTCGGCCAGCACCGTACCCGCCCGCACCCGCTGGTTCTTCCGCACGGCGGGCTTCTGGTTGATGGAGGTGCCCTGGTTGGAGCGCTCGAACTTGCGCAGCCGGTAGGTGTGGGTCTTCTGCAGCCGGTCGGGGTGTTTCTGGGACTTGTATTCCCTGACCTCTATCTCGTCTCCGGTTACCTTCGACACCATCCCGGTGACGCCGCAGATCACCATGTCCCCGGAGTCCAGGGCCGCCTTGGCCTCCACGCCGGTGCCCACCAGCGGCGCCTCGGCCTGGAGGAGCGGAACCGCCTGGCGCTGCATGTTGGAACCCATCAGGGCCCGGTTGGCGTCGTCGTGCTCCAGGAAGGGGATGAGCGAGGTGGCGATCGACACTATCTGCTGGGGCGACACATCCATGTAGTCGACCTCCCGGGGCGGCACGGAGTCGACATCCCCGCCCGCCCGGCGCACCAGGACGCGTTCCCTGACGAAAGAACCGTCCTCGTTGAGGGGGGCGCTGGCCTGGGCGATCACATACCTCTCTTCTTCGTGGGCCGTCAGGTACTCGACCTTGTCGGTCACCCTGCCTTCCTTCACCACCCGGTAAGGGGTGGCGATGAATCCGTGCTGGTTGACCTTCGCATAGCTGGCCAGCGACCCGATCAGGCCGATGTTGGGCCCCTCCGGGGTCTCGATGGGGCACATGCGGCCGTAGTGGGAAGGGTGGACGTCCCTCACTTCGAACCCCGCCCGCTCCCGCGACACGCCCCCCGGCCCCAAGGCCGACAGGCGGCGGCGGTGGGTCAGCCCCGCCAGCGGGTTGGGCTGATCCATGAACTGGCTGAGCTGGCTGGAACCGAAGAACTCCTTGATGGCGCCCACCACCGGACGGATATTGATGAGGCTCTGGGGGGTGATGGCGTCCGGATCCTGGGTGGTCATCCGCTCCCTCACCTGCCGCTCCATGCGCGCCAGGCCGATCCGGATCTGGTTCTTCACCAGCTCGCCCACCGTGCGCACCCGGCGGTTGCCGAAATGGTCGGTGTCGTCGGTCTGGACCAGCACCGGCTGGCCGTCCTCGGTTACCGGCGCCGCGGCGGCGCCGTCCGCCCGCTCCGCCTCCCCGGACCTCTCGGCGGGCAGGATCTTGTAGGTCATGGATTCCTTGCCTTCGTAGAGGTGGACCATGTAGCGGATGGTGTTGACGAGATCCTCGTGGGTTAGCAGGCGGACATCGGCGGCGTGATCGTCTGGATTGGCGAATTTCTGGTTGATCTTGTAGCGGCCCACATCGGTGAGGTCGTAGCGCTTCCGGTTCTTGAAGAGGGAATTGATGAGGCTGCGGGCCGATTCCACCGCCGAGGGCTCGCCGGGGCGCTGCTTGCGGTAGAAGTCCAGCTGGGCCTCCTCCACGGTGGCCGTGTCGTCCTTTTCCAGCGTGTTCTGTATGACCTTGGCGTGGTCGAACAGGTCGAGTATCTGCTCATCGGTCTCGGCGATGCCCAGGGCGCGCACGAAGGAGGTGATGTACTGGCGCCGCTTGCGGTCCACCTTGATCCCCACCGTGTCCCGCTTGTCGATGTCGAACAGCATCCAGGCGCCCTGGCCGGGGATTATCTTGGCCCCGTAGATGTCCTTGTCGGAGGCCTTGTCGATCGACCGATCAAAGTAGACGCCCGGCGAGCGCACCAGCTGGCTCACCACCACCCGCTCGGTGCCGTTGATGATGAAGGTGCCGTTGGCGGTCATCATCGGAAAGTCGCCCAGGAACACCCCCTGCTCCTTGATCTCGCCGGTGCCCCGGTTGAGGAAACGGGCGGTTACATGCAGGGGCTTGGCGTAGCTGGCGTCGCGCTCCTTGGCTTCTTCCATTGTCATCAGCGGTTCGCCGAAGTAGTGGTTGCTGAGCTCCAGCGCCAGGGAGCCGGAGAAGTCCTCGATGGGCGACAGCTGGTCGAGTACCTCGGTCAGGCCTTTATTGATCAACCGGTCGAACGACCGGCGCTGCACCTCCAAGAGGTCCGGCAACGGCAATACCTCTTTGATCTTCGAGAACGACAGGCGCTCGCGCTCGGCTACACGGGCTGCGGCCACGGTTTCCTCCCAGTTGTGCTGCTCTCCCATTTCCCCGGCCGGACGACCGTCGGTCCACTGCGGGCCCTCCGGCGGCCCCCGGAGCCCTTCAACGCGGCCGTCGGTGCGGAACCCGGACCGCAGGCGCGCCGTGCGGCCGGACAGGGCCGCACCGCGTCGCGCCGTTTGGCGGCATGGGGTTTCCCCGCGCGCAAGGACAGGGCGACACGCGTCCGCCCTGCCTGACCGGATCAACTATGATCGACGGACTCCCGCCTCAATTCCCCTCCGGGTAGAATCCCGTCTCCATTCCACGGCAATCGTACCACAGCTTGCTAAAACCCCAAAATCCCCGCGGCCGAATAGCCGCACCGCGCCCATCCGGTCCCCGACCCCCGGGGCCTCTGCAGGTCCCGGGAACGTTCCGGCGGGCAGAAGGGTTCGGATCCGGCGGGTTCAGCGAAGCTCGGCGGTGCCGCCCACCGCTTCGATCTTGACCTTGGCCGCTTCGGCCTCCTCCTTCGAGACCGCCTCGAGAACGACGTTGGGAAGGCCGTCCACCAGCGCCTTGGCCTCCTTGAGGCCCAGGGTGGTAAGAGAGCGGACTTCCTTGATGACCTGAATCTTCTTGTCTCCGGATCCGGTCAGCACCAAATCGAACTCGAACTGCTCCTCTTCGGCGGCTTCGGCCGCGGCGCCGTCGCCCGCCGAGCCGGGCGCCGCGACGATCCCCGCGGCCGCGGTAACCTCGAAATGCGCCTCGAAAGCATCGAGAAATTCTTTGAGCTCCAAGACCGTCATCTCCTCGAAGACGCCCAACAGCTCCTGGGTGCTCAGCTTGGCCATGTCATTCCTCCTGTTCTATGTTGCCTCCGGGCCGAACCCGCCGAGGCTCCTTCTGATCGCCGCCTGCCCCGCCGGTCTTCTCAACCGGGCGGGGAACCGGGCGCAGACCCGGCGGCTTCCTCCTTGCGTTCGAGCAGCTGCGAGAACACCGAAGCGGCCTCCCTGGGGAACGAACCCATCAGGAACGCCGCCCTCGACAAGGGGCCCCTCAGGGCGCCCGCCACCTTCGACAAGAGCACCGGACGGTCCTCTATGGCGGCCAGCACCGCCACCTTGTCGGCCTCCACCACCTGCCCGTTCAGCAGACCGGCCTTGATCACGAAGTTCTCGTGCTCCTTGCTGAACCCCATAAGGGCGCGGGCGGTCGGAACCGGATCGTCCGCCGCAAAAGCCACCGCCGTGGGCCCCTTCAGCCATTCGTCCAGCCCGTACTGCCCCAGCTCGTTCAGGGCCCGGCGGGTGAGGGTCATCTTCATCACCTTGTAGTCGGCGCCGGCCTCTCGGAGCGAACGGCGGAGCTCCTGCTGTTGGGAGACCGTGAGCCCTCGATACTCGGTCAGAAAGGAGGTGGAAGAGGCCGCGAAGCGCTCCTTGATCTGCTCGACCGCCTTTACCTTCTCGGGTCTCGGCATTGGCTGCTCCTCCTCTGTTTCCGGACGGGCCCGCGGCTCGGCGCCTCGTGCGCGCAGGCATGCCGTGGTCGGCTGCAGAGGGGAAAGGGGTCGGCAAACCCGAATCGACCTCGGCAGGCGAATCCGCCCGGATCGCTTACACCACCCGCCGCGGGAAGGGCCTCCTCCGCCGCGGCGGCCGGTACCGGCTGTCTGCGGTCATTTACGCTCCGCGGCGTCCGAGCCCCGAAGCGCAGGCGCGAGGATAACCGGCCCGGCGCCCAACGCCAAGAACGGCGCGGGCGGGGAGGGGGTCAGGCGGCTTGGGACCCCATGCGGTCGACCCGCGACACATCCACCCGGATGCCCGGCCCCATCGTGGAGGAGAGGGTCAGCTTCCTCAGGTAGGTCCCCTTGGCGGCGGCGGGCTTCACCCTGATGATCTCGGTGACCAGGGTGGACAGGTTCTCGTAGAGCTGCTGCTCCTCGAAGGAGGCCTTGCCGATGGGGAGCGCCACGTTGCCGTAGCGGTCGTTGCGGTATTCGACCTTCCCGCTTTTGAACTCCCGTATGGAACGGCCCAGATCCCGGGTGATGGTGCCGGCCTTGGGGTTGGGCATCAGCCCGCGCGGCCCGAGCAGCTTGCCCAGCTTTCCTACCTTGGACATCATGTCGGGGGCGGCGATCGCAACGTCGAAGGCGATCTCGCCACCCGATGACAGCATCTCGATGAGCTCCTCGCCGCCCACCACCTCGGCGCCCGCCTCTTCGGCCTCCGGCTGCAGGTCGCTGCCGGCGAACACCGCCACCCGCACCTCGCTGCCGGTTCCGTGGGGAAGGATCACCGTCCCCCGCACCGCTTGATCGGCCCGGCGCGAATCGACGCCCAGCGTCATCACCGCCTCCACCGTCTCGTCGAAGCGGGCGGAGGCCAGCGTCTTGACCAGGCGCACCGCCTCGGGCGGCGGATAGTACCGGTGCTTTTCGTATGAGGCCGCCGTCTGCCGGTAGCGCTTGCCCTTGCCGATCATGCGGGCCATGGTTTCCTCCTTCGTGGTTCGACGAGCCGCGCCGGGCGGCTCTCCCAACAGGTCCGGTTCGTTCCGGCGGCCGACCGGGGCTCAGTCGGCGATCACCACCCCCATCGACCGGGCGGTGCCGGCCACAATCTTCATCGCCGCCTCAATATCGTCCGTGTTGAGGTCGGGCAGCTTGGTCTCGGCTATCTGCCGCAGCCGGCTGGTGGACAGGGCGGCGACCTTCTCCCGGTTGGGCTGGGCGGAGCCCTTCTCCACCCGAACGGCTTGGCGGATCAGCACCGCCGCCGGCGGGGTCTTGGTGATGAAGGTAAACGAGCGGTCGGTGTAGATGGTTACCTCCGCCGGGATGATGGTGCCGATCTGCGACTTGGTGGCGTCGTTGTACGACTTGACAAACTCCATGATGTTGATCCCGTACTGGCCGAGGGCGGGGCCCACCGGCGGCGCCGGGGAAGCCTCCCCGGCGGGGATCTGGAGTTTCAGGATGGCTGACACCCTCTTTCTTCCCATTTCCGTCTTTCCTTCATATCTATTGGCCGATACACCGCGTCGCGGCGGCCTGCCCGTCCGGCGCCGCCCGGCGGCGGATCATAGGATCATTGCTTCTGGATGTCCCCGAACCCCAGCTCGACCGCCGTGTCCCGTCCGAAGATCTCCACCAGCACCTTGACCTTTTCCTGGTCGACGTTTATGTCCTCCACCACCCCGTTGAACTCGGCGAAGGGGCCCGCGGTGACCCGGATGGTCTCTCCGATATTCCAGGCGGGCCGGAAGCGGATGGCCGCCTTGGCCGTCTCCTCCTTGAGGCCCAGGAACCGCTCCACCTCCCGCTTGGACAGGGGCGTGGGCTTGACGTTGTTCCCCATCGTCACGAAGGAGGTGACCCCCGGCGTGTTGCGCACCGCATGCCAGGAGTTGTCGTCCATGTACATGCGCACCAGGAGGTAGCCGGGGAACATCTTCTCCTCCACCTCGACCTTGCGCCCGCCCTTGAACTTCATGCGCTTCTCGGTGGGTATGACCACCTCGAAGATGCGGTTCTCCATGTGCATCGAGGAGATGCGGGTGGCCAGGTTGTCTTTCACCTTCTTCTCGTAGCCGGAGTAGGAGTGGATCACATACCAGGAACCGGGCAGGTCGTAAGGGCTGACCGGCGGCTCTTCTTCCGCCTCCTCGGCGGCGCCGTCCGGCGGCGCCGGGGCCTCTTCCGGAGCGGCGGCGCCCTCTTGATCCTGGGGGGCGGGGAGGTCCGGCGCGGGCGGGGGTTCGGACGCCGGTTCGGGTTCGGGGGCGGCCTCGGCCTCGACATCCGGGAGCGACCCGTCGGTCCCGAAACCGGCGGACAGGAAAGCCGACCCCAGGGCGCCCAGCGGCCCTTCTTCGGACCGGGAGAACCCCTCCTCCTCCGGGGCGGCGCCGCTCAAGGGCCGCGGTTCCTGTTTCGTTGACTGCTCTGCTGTAGCCATTTCGACCCCTCTCAACTCGTCAGGGTGCGGATGAAGACCAGCACCGAACGGCTGAAGGCCAGATCGACCAGGAAGACGTAGGCGGTGAGAGCGCCGGCGGTGACGATGGTCACCGTGGTAAAGGCCACCATCTGCTGGCGGCTCGGCCACCCCACCCGGCTGAGCTCCACCCGCACTTCGCGCAGGAAATGGACGAGGCGGGCCCAGCGGCCCTGATCGCCTGTCGGAGCGCCCGGCCCCGCTATGGGAGAGCGGCGGCCGCGATCCTTCTGCTTGCCCCGCCGCTCTTCCCGCTCGGTGAGCCGGCGCATCTCGCGATTCATGATTTTCGTGTCTTCCTTCGGGGTCCTGCCGGCGGGCGCCGGCCATCGGACCAACCGTTGACTTCGGGGCAGGGGCGGAGGGACTCGAACCCCCAACCTCCGGTTTTGGAGACCGGCGCTCTAACCAACTTCGAGCTACGCCCCTCGGCTGTATAAGGGGATTATACGAACGGGCGGGGCAAAGTGTAAAACGGCGGCGGCGCCTTTCTGCGGAAGGGGCGGCCGCCGCCCCCCGCACCGCCCCGGCCGCGGCGCCGCCCCGATCAATTCGGGGCCGCTCAGCCGGCGTGTGACCGCATCCAGCGGCCCGCCGCCACCATCGCTCCCAGAGCCGCCAGCGAGGCCGCCGAGGCGACCGCGGCGCGCACCCTGGGGCGTACGGTGAAAGGGCCGCCGCCGGGCTGCTCTTCCGGGGAGACAGCCGCCGGGTGATAGAAAACCGCCGACATGTCGTAAGGAGTCCGCTCGAGCCGGCGGCGCAGCGATCCCAGATCCCGGAGCAGCCTGCGCTGGTGGACGGCGGCGGCCTGGCAGGCCAGGCATTCCCGGCGGTGCCGGTCCAGCGCCCCCGGCGCCGCCGCCTGGCCCGACTCGACTTCGTAGACCATCCGGCGGTTCAGCCGGCAGGCGATCCATCTGGGCAGGCGGCCCGGTCCGGCCGGAACGGCGGGTCGGCGGGGGCGGGCGGGCGCAGGCGAGCGGATCATCTCACCTCTCTCAGCATCTCCCGCAGGCGCAGGTGGGCGCGATGCAGGCGGACCTTCGAGGCGGTTACCGATATCGACATGGCCTCGGAGATCTCCTTGTGCGACCAACCGTAGATGTCCTTGAGCACCACGATGGCCCGCTGATGCCGGGGCAGCTTGCCCAGAGCTCCGTTCAGGCGGGAGCGGAGCTCGGCCTGCTCCCCCGCCGCCTCGGGATCGCCGCGGCGTCCGGCGACGGGCTGGCGCGCCAAGCCGTCCAGGTCGTAGGCGGCCTTGCGGGCGGCGGCCCCCTTGAGCGTCCAGGCGGCGTTGGCGGTTATCCGATAGAGCCAGGTGCCGAAACTGGCGTCGCCCCGGAACCGGCCTACCGCCTTCCAGGCGCGTATCAGCGCCTCCTGGGCAACATCTGCGGCGAGGGTTCGATCCCCTACCAAGCGAACCGCCAAGGTGTAGACCTCGTGTTGGTGAAGGCGTACCAGCTCACCGAAGGCGGCCCGGTCCCCCTGACGGGACCGTTCCACCAGCTCGGTGACATTCGATTCGACCCGTTCGCCCCGCATACGGTTACAAAAGCCCCTTCTTCCCTCGCTGCCTCACGGCCTGCCCCGCCGCCGCCCCGCCGTCAGGCCGTCCGGGCGGTGATGGTAGCGGACGCGTGCCGGCCGGCCTCCGACACCACCTCCGCCTCCAGGTCGGCCGAGCCGGCGGTGCGTTTGGTCACCGCGGTGTTGACCTGCGCGGCCTGGCCGGGATAGAGGGGGCGGCGGAACCGGATGCGGGCGCGCACCAGGGGGTCGCCGCGGTCGGCGGCGGCGGAAGCGGCGGGCTGGGTGACCCAGGCGGCCAGCAGCAGGCCGTGGCATATGACGCCGCCCACCCCCGACTCCAACGCCCGCCCGTGATCCCAATGGATGGGGTTGAAGTCGCCGCTGGCCGCGGCGTAGCGCACCAGGTCGGCGCGGGAGGCGGACTTGGGAAGGGGGTCGAGGGCCCCGCCCTCCGCCGGGAGGACCCGGGGCGCGGCGCGGCGGTTGGCCCGCCGGGCTTCGGGGGGCGGTTCGGGGCGTTCGGCGGTCTGTCCGCCGGGGGGGTTCTCGCTCGACATCAGGAACAGAGACCGGGAGGACATCACCTCCCTGCCCCGGTAGTCGGCCGCTTCGGCCGCGAAGGTGGCGAAGGCGGTCGTTCCGCGTTCCCGCAGGCGTTCGATCCGACCGGTTATGGTCAAGCCGCCGCCCGACCGCCAAGGCGCCTTCCATTTGAAGACCTGCTCCCCGTGGATCAGCAGGTCCTTGTGGGAGGCGGCGTCGGGATCTGCGAAGAAGCCGGGGGCCGCCGCGAAAAGCACCGCCCCGGCAAAGGAAGGGGGTGCGAACACCTGCCAGCGGTCCGGGTCGTCGCCGGTGGCCTCTACGAAGGCGTACAGCCGGGCGGGGTCTATGCGGAGATCGAAAGGCCCATAGGTGCGGCCCGCCAAGACCTCCAGGGCGCCCACGGTCAAGACCCTATCTGATCTCGCGGTGAACCGTGTGCCTGCGCAGGAAGGGATTGTACTTCTTGAGCACCAGCCTGCCCTGGGTGTTGTTACGGTTCTTGGTGGTGATATAGCGGGAGGGCGGCCTGCCTTCGGCCCGCGCCTCCGTGCACTCCAGCGTTATCTTTATACGAGCGCCTTTTTTCTTGGCCATGGCCTACTCTTCCTGTCTGTTCCTGCCGGCCGGCGGCCCGAACCCAGGGGGTCGGATTCGGCGGCCGGGTCTTTCCGTTCTTGCGCTCATTCGGTGATTTTGGTGACCGTACCCGCCCCCACAGTACGACCCCCCTCCCGAATAGCAAACCGCAACCCCTCATCCATCGCAATCGCCGAACCCAACTCCACCGACATCACCGTATTATCCCCCGGCATCACCATCTCCACCCCCTCAGGCAACCCCACCCGACCAGTAACATCAGTCGTCCTGAAATAAAACTGAGGCTGATAACCACCAAAAAACGGATTATGACGCCCACCCTCCTCCTTCGTCAACACATACACCCGCGCCTCGAAACACGTATGCGGCGTAATCGACCCCGGCGCCGCCAACACCTGCCCCCGCTCCACCTCACCCCGACCCACCCCCCGCAACAACACCCCCACATTATCCCCCGCCCGCCCCTCATCCAACAACTTCCGAAACATCTCCACCCCCGTCGCCACCGTCCCCCGAGTCTCCCCCAACCCCACCACCTCCACCCGATCACCCACCCGAACCACCCCCGACTCCACCCTCCCAGTAACCACCGTCCCCCGACCCGTAATCGAAAACACATCCTCAATCGGCATCAAAAACGCCCGATCCACCGGCCGCTCCGGCACCGGCACATACGAATCCACCGCCCCCATCAACTCCAACACACCCCCCGCCGCCCCCTCATCACCCTCCAACGCCCCCAACGCCGACACCCGCACCACCGGCACCTCATCCCCCGGAAACCCATACACCCCCAACAACTCCCGCACCTCCAACTCCACCAACTCCAACAACTCCTCATCATCCACCAAATCCACCTTATTCAACGCCACCACCACACACGGCACCCCCACCTGACGAGCCAACAACACATGCTCACGCGTCTGCGGCATCGGACCATCCGCCGCCGACACCACCAAAACCGCCCCATCCACCTGCGCCGCCCCCGTAATCATATTCTTAATATAATCAGCATGACCAGGCATATCCACATGCGCATAATGCCTCAACTCCGTCTCATACTCCACATGAGCAATCGAAATCGTAATCCCACGCTCACGCTCCTCAGGCGCCTTATCAATCTCATCAAACACCGTAAAAACATTAACCCCACCCACCCGCTCAGACAACACCCTCGTAATCGCCGCCGTCAACGTCGTCTTACCATGATCAATATGCCCCATCGTCCCCACATTCACATGCGGCTTCACCCGCTCAAACCTAGCCTTAGCCATAACAATCTCTCCTCGTTTTGCTCGTTCCTCGCGGACGCTTGTCCGTTCTTGTCTTTCGCCGCTCCGGACGCCTGTCCCGAGCCTTGCAGATCCCTTGCCCCACAAGCCGGAGCCAGGGACCCGAGCTCCGGCAACGCCGGCAGCAACGTGTTGTAGCGGCGGGCAGACTCGAACTGCCGACCTCTCGATTATGAGTCGAGCGCTCTTACCTACTGAGCTACGCCGCCTCCCTCGGGCCGCCGCCGGCCGCCCGGTCGAGCCCCCTTCCGGATTCGAACCGGAGACCTCCTCCTTACCATGGAGGCGCTCTGGCCATCTGAGCTAAGGGGGCCTGGGCCCGCGGCGGGCCGTCCGCCGCTGTCCGTGCCGGGAGAAGGATTCGAACCTCCGTAGGCAACAACCGGCAGATTTACAGTCTGCTCCCTTTGGCCGCTCGGGCATCCCGGCAAGGCGGCCGACGCCCGAACGGGGCGCCGCCGCAGGTTGATTGTAGTCACCGCCGGCCTTTGTCAAAAGCGCGAAAATCCAGCGCCCGGGCGGCGGATGCGGAAGAGCCAGCCCCCTGAACCCCTATGGGAGCGGAACCGCCCCGGCCTAGGCCGAGCTTCCGTGTTGGTAGTACATGGCCTCGAGGCGCTCGATGCGCTCCTCGACCGGGGGATGGGTGGAGAACAGGCCCCCGCGCCGGCGCCGCCCGAAGGCCTTGAGGGGGTCGGCGATGAACAGCTGGCTGACAGCCGGGTTTACCTCCATGGGAATGCGCTCGGAGGCGGCCCCGATCTTCTGGAGCGCCCTGGCCAGGCTGAGGGGCTGACCGGTCATGCGGGCGCCGGAGGCGTCGGCCTGGTATTCCCGCGCCCTGGATATCGCCAGGCGGATGACGAGGCCGGCGATTGGAGCCAGGATGAGAGCGAGGAGGCCGATCACCACCCCCACGGGGCCCCGGTCCCGGCCCCCGCCGCCGAACCAGAAGGCCATACGGGCAAAGATGGACAGGGCCGCGGCCAGCATGGCGGCGATGGAAGAGATCAGGATGTCACGGTTGCGCACGTGGGACAGCTCGTGGGCCAGTACGCCCTCGAGCTCGTCGTCTTTCATGATCTGGAGGATGCCGGTAGTAACCGCCACCGCCGCGTTCTGCGGGTTGCGTCCGGTGGCAAAGGCGTTGGGCTGCGGCGAATCGATCAGGTGGATGGAGGGCATCGGCATGTCCGAGGAGGCGGCCAGGCGGCGGACGATACCGTACACCTTGGGCAGATCCTGCTCGGAGACCGGGCGGGCGCGGCTCATGGCCAGCGCCATCTTGGCCGAGAAGAAATAGACGAGGAAGTTCAGGCCGACCGCGAACAGCAGACCGATGACGATTCCGTTGCCGCCCCCGAACACCGTCCATCCCACCAACCACACGAGGGCGGTCATGAAGCTGAGCAGGGCAACCGTCTTGAAGTTGTTCATGCCGCCGATGATACCGGAGGGCAAGGGGTATCAGAACCCCGCCGGGCCGGGCATGGCCGCCGGGGTGATCAGAGCAGTTCTGAGGGTCGGCCCCCTATCCTGCCCCCCGACCCCGGCAAGAACGCGAAAAACGCCGCGCGTCGACAACCTCGACATCTTCTTCAACACCAAGGCCGCGAGCTGCAGCAACGCCGGAGCCGGGCTTCGGGCCGAATCCACGGCGCCGGATATCCCCTGCTTTGCCCCCGATCCCGCCGATGCTCCCCCGGGCGGCGGATTCGCGGGTCAGGAGCCGTCTCCGGCGGTTTGGGGGGCTGCCGGGGGGGCTTGGTCGATGGCCCGGACGAAGAAGGACGCCATCTGGGCTCGGGTTACGGGCTGGTCGGGGCAGTAGTTGAGGGGGCTGGTGGAACATCCTCGGGTTACCCCGGTTTGGTACATGCCCTCGATGGCTCGGATTACGGCGGGGTCGGCGTCTTGGGCGTCTTGGAAGAGGCCTTCGGGTTCGTCGACGGCTTCGAGGTGGGGGAATGCGGCGATCATCATGATGGCCATGTCCGCTCTGGTTACCACACCGCCGGGGTTGAACACTCCCCCGGGGGCTTCGAACGCGTTGACCGAGATCACCCAGTCGGCATAGGTGCGGTACCAGGCGTCGGCGCCTACGTCGGACAGTTCCGCCCGGGCGGGGGCTTGGATGGTCCAGCGCTGGGAGACGGCCCGGTACAGGAACGCGGCCATCTGCCTTCGGGTGATGTCGGCCGAGGGGCAGAACAGGGTGGGGTCGGTGGCGCTGCATCCGAGGGTGATCTGCCATTGGGCGATGCGTTCGATGTTGGCCTGGTGGACGCTGCCGTCCTCGTCGCAGAACCGGCCCGCACACGCCGGGGCGGGCGGCGTTGCCGGCGGGGCTGGTTGGGCGGGCGGGGGCGCACCACCACCGCCGCCGCCTCCTCCCCCTCCACCGCCCCCTCCGCCGGAGGGCGGGGGCGCACCACCGCCCCCTCCGCCTCCGCCGCCGGAGGGCGGGGGCGGGGCGCTGCTGTCACCGTCGTCGGTGATGGTCAGAGCCGCGGAGCCGACGGTGTAGCCGGGAGCGGTTCCGGTTATCCGGATGGTCTTGGTGTTCCCGGCCGTTGCGTCGTCGAGTATCCGCGCCGAGAAAGTCGCCTGGGCCCGGGAAGCGCGGGCGGGGATGGTGATCCTCAGCCTGGCCGGGTTCAGGCTCGTGTAGCCGGTCCCGGAGGCGGCGCCCCCGGCGATGACCGCGTTGACCGCAACCGGGCCGGCCGGCACAGACGACCCGGCCAACGCAGCCGCAACCGTGAACGTCTGCGTCCGGGTGGGGCTTTCTCTGACCGAGCGGGGCGAAACCGACAGATTGATACGGGCCGGGTCGTTGTCGACGATGGTGATCACATTCGAAGGGATGCCGAACCCGGCCGCAGAAGCAGCCACGGACAGCGTCTCCGGCCCCTCGACGAGGTTGTCGTCGTAGACGCCGGTCGAGTCGAGGGTGAAACGATCGGTGACGCTGTTCTGCCCAAAGGGAATCAACAGATCCTTTACTTCTACGTCCCGGATCCGGTAGTCCGTCCCGGACTCCGCGCTGCCCCCCTGGATGGTTACACGCACCAGGCGGGGAACCGCCCCGTTCCGGCCCTCGGGATAAGCCGCCTTAACGGTCACCTGAGAGGAGGTCCCTTCCCGGGCGGAGCTGATCGGACGGCCGGCCGAGTCCAACAGACTGACAGCAAGGTCGTTGTCGGTAACCGTCAGCGAGTCGGAATTGACCGCGGTCAGACCCAGCCCGGTCAAAAAAGCGCTCAACGTACCGGCGTGGACGGTTATCGTCTCCGCGCCCTCGGGCGCCATGTCGTCGGTTACCTCCAGGTCGAACTCGACGGTACCCGACCGCTGAAGCGCCGGGATAGCCACCGCCAGCTCCGAAACCTGTTCGTAGTCCGTTCCCGCGGTTGCCGAGTCGCTGCTCAGGCCCACCGTCAGGGGTATCAACACCCGCCGGCTCAGGACGTCTTCGGTGGTGAACGCGGCCCGCACCCTCACCCGCACCGTCCCGTCCCCCTCCCCCACGGTCTCCAAACCGCCGCCGTCCACAGCCAGCAAACTCAGATCCACAGCGGTGGGGGCGGTGTCGTCGTCGGCAATAGCCAGGCTCTCGGCGACTATCTTGTAGGTGTTGCCCCCGACAACGGTAACGTCTTCGCCCTCGAACCGCAGCGCCTCCCCGCTCTCGTTCTCACGGTCGTCGTTCAACACCACCATGACATCGTTAAACCCCGAAGAATCACCCGCATCTATCCGGATCGCCATGCCATGACCCGAAGGCGCCGCCGGGGCCGCCGGGTAGGTAACCCGTATGTCCTCGCCCGTCTCGAAAGAAGCCCCGTCGTCCACAACCGCGCCCACGCCCACCGCGTTCAACCCCACCAGCAACCCCCCGGGCGGCGCCGCCTCCGCCCCCAGCGCAGCAGTAACCCGCACCGTAACCACACCGGAAGCGTCCTCGCTTATCGAGGTCTGATCCCCCGGCGTGCCGGTGTCGGCGTCGATGGTCAAACCCACCCCGAGATCCGCGTCGACTATCGCGACCCCGATTCCCTCGACCGTCACCGCCGAGCCGCCCACCGAAGCCGAACCGGTCAACTTCCCCTGCTCGACGTTCTCGTCGTTGTTGTCCGAAGCCGCGGTCAACACGAACGATGCGCTGCCGCTCACCTCCCCCGCCGGGATCGTAACCGTAACCTCATTCCCCGCCGCGTCGGTGGTGAAATCACCCGACGACCCCAACGCCGCGCCGGTCGTTCCGTCACCCGAAGCGACCGCAACCGTCACGTCCGTAGCGGCGGCCAGCACCGACGATGTTCCCTTGAACCGGGCGGTAACCGTAACCGTCTCGGCCGTGCCCTCTATCACCGCCTTCGGACTCACCGACAAGACGATATCGGTGTCGTTGTCGTTGATCGTCAACGACCCCGACGCGTCCCCCAACGCGGAGGCGCCCTCCAACAACAACCTCTCCGGCCCCTCCACCACCGCATCATCGACAACCGTCAACCCCGACAACGCCACCGCCGCGGTGCCCGAAACCGCGGTAGCGGCGATAGTAATCGTCGGCGCCGTCCCCGGCGCCGTGAAACTGAAATCATCACCGTCCGCGACCCCCGCCCCCTCCCCCGCCGCGTACCCCGAAACCGTAACCGTCGTCGCAGAAGAAATAACAGAAGTAGAAGCAGGCAGAGCCGCCGTTATATTCACCGCACCCGAATCACCCTCAGCCACCGCCGGCCCCGACAGCACCACCTGAGAATCATCATCCACAATCGTCAACGTCGCCTCGACCTGGGTAAACCCCGACGGAACGCCCTCCAGATAATATATAATCGTCTCGTCCCCCTCGGCCACATCATCCCCGCAAGTCCACGTCCTGCCGCTGAAGCCGGTTCCGCCTCCCACCGTCCCGAAACCGGCCCAAGTGCGGCCCGCCCACATCTTCGTCCTGGCCCACGCCCAAGGCTGCCCGTTGCCGCCCAGAACTTCGTAGTAATCGGTGTCTGCAGTCGCCCCGTTGGTGGTTCCGTCCTTTATCCGCAACCGCAACTCGTCACGCCAATGAGGAAGACGTTGGTAGTTCCCGATGATGCTGGGATAAGTGGAGGTTTCTCCCTCCAACCTCACCCCCATGCTCTTTCCATACGGATAAGGCGAAGAAGTATCACAGGAACCGGTGTCACCGCCTTCTGTCACCGTCGAGCCGCCCTCTATAACCACCGTAAGAGCCCGATCCGCGTCGGTAACAGCCAACACCGCGGTGCCCACCACATACCCCGAGGCGGCCCCGTTGAAGAAAACCGTCTCATGCGCCTCGGTAACCGTATCCGGAACCGGGGTAAATGTCACATCCGCAGAACCGCTGGGCTGACCGGCCGGGATAGTAACCGTAACCGAAGCAGAAGAAACAGTATAATCATCCCCCACAGTCAGAGAACCCCCGCCGACTGATACCGCCACATCCACATCCGAAGCCGGCGCCGACCCCGCCGTCGCCACTATCCGCACCGTCTGCGCCCCGCCGTCCTCATCCACCGCCGTCAGAGCCGCCGGCGTCGGCGTCGCCGTGTCCGTCAGACTCAACGCAACCGCAGACCCGCCCGGATCCTGAATATTCAACGTTGCTCCGGTAACCGTCACCGCGTCCCCGCCCACCGCAGCAACCCCCGTCAACGACACCGTCTCCCCTCCGGACTCCGCCGTGCCGTCGTCCCGGGCCGTCAGAGTAAAGAAATTGTTCCCCGACACCTCACCCGCCGGGATGACAACCGTCAATTCGTTGCCCGTCAGATCGGTCGTGAAATCATTCGACGCCCCGATCGTCGCCGTCCCCGACCCCACCGTAACCGTAACCGGCGTATCAACCGTCAAAATCGACGAATCACCTGCAAATTCCGCCGTAACCACAACCTTATGACCCGAGCTGCTCTCCTCCACCAATCCCGGCGACACCGACAACACAATATCAGCATCATCATCGACAACCTTCAGCAACCCCTCCGTGTTTTCGAAGGTAACCCCCGCCGCCGACGGCTGCCCCGACACCCGGATAAACTCCGGGCCCTCCACCACCGTATCGTCCACCATCATCAATCCCGTCAACGTTGCCCGACTGCACGCATTGGCATTACTCGGGTCCGGGCAACTATTAACCGCACCCGCCCCGATCGTCAAGGGCGAACCGGTCAGGGAAGTATAAGAAAACTCGGCGCTGCTCAAACGACCCGCCGGGGGATCCGCCGCCGTATCCACCGACAGCCCGCCGACCGCCGCCGCCGAACCCAACCGAGATGAAGCCGCCCGCATACGAGCAGACAAAACCACACTATGCGGCCCCGCGTCGTCCTCGTCCACCGAAACCGTCCCAAACCCCAAATCAACCTGCACATCATCATCCACCAGCTTCACCGTCGCCGGCGCCACCGTAAACCCCGCAGGAGCACCCAACCCGATCATCAAGGTTTCATCCGGCTCCGCAGTATTATCAACCCTGGAAAAAACATCTACAATGTTACTGAATGCCGCAAGCGCGGACCCCTGTGAAAAGGTAACCCGTCGACCCAGGGTGTTAGTGAAAGCGAACCAGTCATCGGTGCTAGTAGCGGTCCCGTCTGTAATCCTGATAGGGATACTCGACAATGCCCCGCCGCTGTAAGTAGACGACAAAGCCCCCTGCAAAACAGCAGTAACACGGGTTTTCAACGTCGCCAAGCTTTCGTTCGGGTTCTCGTCGCAACCCCTCTGGCAACTCCCATCGGATTGGAACGCACTATATATAGGATCTCCTAACTCGTTCATGACCTCCTGACTCAAAACAACCTCAATAGTGCGGTCGGCGTCGGTGATCTCCAACTCCGCCGCTTCCACAACAAACCCGGCAACCGTAGAAGAACCCGAAAATACAATAGTCTCATGATCCTCGGTAACGAAATCAGGCCGAGGAACAACAACAAAGCCGGCAGACTCGCCGTCAGTCGCCGAAGCAGCAATAGAAAACTCCACAGAAGAAGCCGCCGTAGTCGTGTAATCATCACCCGACCCCCTGTCGGCCGTGCTGTCGGAAGCCCCCGCCACAACCGCAACCGGCACCACAACCGGCGCAGGCGCAGGCACCGAAGCCGCAACCCGCACCGATTGGCTCCCGTCGTCCTCACCCACCGCCGTCAACACGTCACCGGAACCGTCCACCAAACCCAGCGTGATCACCCGATCATAGATGCTCAACTCCGCCCCGGCAGCCGTAACCGCCTTGCCGCCCACATTCGCCGCGCCCGACACCGCCACCTTCTCCGCCGCCGCCGCCTCGTCCACGCTGTCCGCCCGCGCCGTCAAACCGAACGACCCCGACCCGCTCGTCGCCCCGGCGGGAATCGACACCGTCAACTGATTAGCCGTCAGATCCGTCCAGAAATCATCCCCCGACGCAGGCGCACTCGGATCAGCCGCCAACACCGCCCCGTCCGCCCCCGCACCCCCCGCAATGGTAACCGTCACCTCGGTAACCCCCGCCAGATCAGAAGCAGACCCCGCGAAGGATGCCGTAACCCCAACAGTCTGCGAAGCAGTATGCTCCATCACCGCCCCCGGCGACACAGACAACACAATCGCGTCGTCATCGTCGACCAACAACAAATCCACCGCCGAGATCGCCTGATACCCGCTCACCGCCCCCGCCTCGAACCGAATCGTCTCATCCCCCTCCACCCGATCATCATCCCCGGGCGTAATCGTAATATCACCCGATAAACCGGTAGTCCCGCTGTTGATCGTCACCGTCACGCTGTCCGACGAAGTCTGATAATCTCCCCCCCTCTTGAGCGCCGTCCCGCCCGCGGCCCCGACCGTCACCGACACGCTCACCTGCGCGGTGACAGCCGCCGACGCCGTCGCCGCCACCCGCACCGTCTGCGCCCCGCCCCCCTCGGCCACACCGGTAACCGGCGCCGGCGTGGGCTGCCCATCGGTAAAACTCAACGTAATAGTCGGCAACGACGACGCCGTAGTCGCCGTAGTCGTCTGTTGCGCCACCAACCCCCCCCCCGCCAGACCCCCGGCGCCAACACCGCCGCCGCCAACAACACCAACAACCCAACCCGGCCCACCGCCCCCGATGCCCCGCCCGGCGCAAACCTATTCACCGCAACCTCCTACAAGCCGCCGCCACCCCAGAAAACACAACCCACCAGAACGCACCGGCCAGGGTGCGCATATCACAATGCCTCCTCTGATGCTACCCCCCTCCCCGATTAAAAGTCAATACCTTTTGCGAAGGGATCTGACTCGATTTTTTGTCATTCCGTGATTTAAATTGAGGGGTCAGCGGCGGGCGGAGAGGACCAGAAAGCCCCCCAGGCCTCTGGGGTGGAGGAGGGTTTCGATCTCCTTTACCCGGCTGCGGACTCGGAGGCGGGTCATGGGGGGGCCGGTCCGGGCCAGAGCCAGCTCTTGCTGCCGGAGTATCTCGAGACGGTCGGCCAGGCCCAACTCGGTGAGAAAACGGCGTTGGGTGTCCAGGCGGCAGTCCATGCCGCGCCCGCCGGCGATCTTCAGCAGGGGGGTGAAGTTGACGTCGGAGGTGAGGTCGGAGCCGCCGGGGGCGTCCAAGGGGCGGGGGCCCAGGTGGTGGGAGCGGTAGGTGCGCAGGGTTCCCCTGCGGCGGCGGGGGAGCAGGCCTTCGGCGGTGTCGCCGTAGTCGATTATCAGGATCGAACCGCCTTCCAACAAGTCGATCATCCCGTTCAGCCAAGCTGCGGCGGCCAGCTGGCATTCGACCACTCCGCCTTCGGGAACGTTGCCGGCGTAACTGTCCAGCCAGGCTGAAACCTCCGGACGCGCCGGCGCTTCTACCGGCGCCAGCCCTTCCCCGTCCGCACCCACCCACCGCTCGATCCATCCGCCGCACCGCCGCACCGCCAACGCCGCCGGCAGGTTGTCCAACAGCTCGTTGGCGATCACCACCCCCTGAAAGCGTTCGAGCGGCCCCTCCCGGCCGGCCAACTCGACCCGGGGGAGGCGGGACGCTATTACCCCCAAGGCGGCGGGCGAGGCTTCCGCCGCCATGACCCTGGGGGTGAACGACAACTCTTCGAGCAGGGGCGCCAACAGGGATCCCGATCCGGCGCCCGCCTCCACCAACAGGAACCCGTCCGGCCGGCCCAGACGGCGGTGCTCTTCGTCTACGTAGCGCGCCAGGGCGCCGCCGAACTCGGGGCTGACCTCGGGGCTGGTGAGGAAATCCCCCCCCGCGTGGGAGCGGAGCGGACCGGCCGCGAAGTAACCGCCTTCGGGGTCGTAGAGGGCCCTTTCCATGAACCGCTCGAACGGAATGGGACCGGTGCGGGCGATCTCGGCGATGATGCGTTCCTTCAACTGCCCGCCCTCCCCGGCCCGCAGACCCCCGGCAACCGCCCCCCTCCAGGAGGGTGCGCGGACAGGACGCCGGAAAAGCGTCCCTGCGCAAGCAGATGTTGGGTGATCTGCCCGATAAACATGGGCGGCAGGACACTGCGCCCGCCGGCGAAACGGCGAAGGCACCCCCTATCCGTGAATCCTCCTGCACCCAGCCGCCTCACAGAGCAGAACAGCAACACCGTGCAAGCCCAAACCCTGCGAACCCCCCGGTCAAGCCCCTCCCCCACACCCGAACCCAACCCCCACACCCGCACATACGACCACCCAGATTGACCCACCCGGACAAACCCCTCCCCCACACCCGAACCCAACCCCCACCCCCGCACATACGACCACCCAAGCTGACCCACCCGGACAAACCCCTCCCCCACACCCGAACCCAACCCCCACCCCCGCACATACGACCACCCAAGCTGACCCACCCGGGCAAGCCCTCCCCCCACCCCCGGACCCAAGCCCTTGCCCCCTGAACCACGGGCAAGAACGCGAAAAACACCGCCCCCGCGCCCCGCTGCGCGGGCCCGGCCCCCACCGCCACCACCTGGATTCCGGACGCGGTCGGTCAGTACCCCGGAGGATCGCGTTCGGAGGATGATCCCTGTCTCGGTCTGCGCCGGCTGCGGACCGGAGGTGCTTGCGGCTTCTTCATTATCCCGCATCGGTGTGACATGGTCAATACCCTTGTGGGCGGATCCGGCGGATTTTTTTGCCATTCCGTGATTTTAAGCCCCAGGAGCAGGGCGGGAGAGGCGGCCGCCGGCCCGTCGAGGGCAGAGCCGGGCAACCGGGCCGTCATCGAGTGAAGGGACCCGCCGGAGGAGGGGGTGGGCCCACCTGGATTTGAACCAGGGACCTCATCCTTATCAGGGATGCGCTCTAACCAACCTGAGCTATGGGCCCTCGGCGGCCAATACTACACGGACGCGCGGGCTTCGCTCCTGCCCGACCCGGCGGTTAGAAATCGATGCCGCGGATGGCGGAGACGCCCCGGTCGTAGGCGTGCTTTACATGGACCATCTCCGTTACCGTGTCGGCCAGCTCGATCAGGCGCTCCGGGGCGTCCCGGCCGGTGGCCGCCACGTTCACCGCGGCCGGGCGGCCGGCGATGGACGCCAGCACCTCGTCCAGGTCGATCCACCCCCAGTTGATGGGGTAGGTGATCTCGTCCAGCACCACCAGCCGGTGGCGGCCCTCCTCGATCCGGGATCGCGCCAGGCGCCAGGCGTCGGCGGCCAGGGCGGCCGACCGGTCCAGGTCCTCGCTGTCCCACGAGAAGCCGTCCCCCACCGCGTCCCAATCGACTCCCAGACGGCGGCCGATCTTCTCCTCCCCCGTCTTCCAGCCCCCGGATTTGATGAACTGCACCACGGCCACCCCCCAGCCGCGCGCAACCGCCCGCATCACCATCCCCATGGCCGCGGTGCTCTTGCCCTTTCCGTCGCCCGTGTTGACGATCACCACCGAACGGGCGCGGCGGGCGTCGGGGCGGCGGGGATCCTCGGTGGGGGGGGCGCCGGGGTTGCTCATGTCTGCCTCCGATCATATGAAGGGTGCGGAGGGGCTTTCCTCATGACGGACCCTGCCGCAGGGGGACCACCGCCACCCCGCCGTTCACCTCGACCACCTCCACCGCCGCCCGGTAGAAAGACCGGATGCGGTCGGCGGTGAGCACCGCGGCGGGGGGGCCTTCCGCCGCGATCCGGCCTTCGGCCAGCAGCACCAGCCGGTCGGGGAACTGTCCGGCCAGGGCCAGATCATGCATGGCGGTGATTACGGTCACCGGACGCTCCTCGCGCACCGCGCCGATCGTCTCCAGGGCGTTCTGCCCCTGGCCGATGTCCAACGCCCCGGTGGGTTCGTCCAGGAGCAGTATCCCCGCCTCCTGCGCCAGCGCCCGCGCCAGGACGGTCCGCCGCCGCTCGCCGCCGCTCAGCGCGGCGATGTCCCGGTCCGCCAGGCCGCCCAGGCCGAGAAGGTCCAGGGCCGTGCGGGCGGCGGCGCGGTCGCGGGCGGCCTCCGTACCCAGGTAGGAGAGGTGGGGGGTGCGGCCCAGCAGCACGTACTCGGCGACTGTCAACCCCGGCGGCAGGTTCGGCTCCTGCGGGACGAAGGCCACCATCCGCGCCCTGTTCCGCCTGGTCAGGGAGGCGGCGTCCGCCCCGTCGAAGGCGATGCGCCCGCGGTAGGCGGCCAGCCCGGCTATCGCCTTCAGCAGGGTGGACTTTCCGGCGCCGTTGGGTCCCAGCAGGCCCAGCCACTCGCCGGCGTCCGCCCGCAGGTCCACCCCTCGGAGGACCGGACGGCCGGGTCGATAGGCCGCCGACAGGTTCTCCACCGACACGCTCACGCCACTCGCCTCCGGGTGGTCCGCAGCACCACCATGAAGAAGGGGGCGCCGATGAAGGCGGTGATCACCCCGATGGGCAGCTCGGCGGGGCTGACCACGGTCCGGGCGGCCAGGTCCGCCAGGATCAGGAAGGCCGCCCCCGCCGCCGCCGACACGGGAATCAGGGAGCGGTTGCTAACCCCCACCAGCAGCCGGACGATGTGGGGAACGACGATGCCCACGAAGGCGATCAGGCCGCTGACCGCCACGGCCGCCGCGGTGGCCAGGGTGGCGAAGGCCACCACCGTCGCCCTCACCCGGGCGGACGACACCCCCAGGCTGTCGGCTTCCTCGTCCCCCACGCTCATGACGTCGAGCAGCCGCCTGTGCAGCACCAGGGCGGTTCCGCAGACCAGGGCGTAGGGCGCCAGCACCGCCACCTCCCGCCAGCCGGTGGTGGCCAGCTGGCCGAGTATCCAGGAGTATACCTGCCGGATGGTGTCGGAGTTGCGCTGGAGCACGAACGTCTGGAGGGCGGTGAAGAAGGCCGCCACCGCCACCCCGGCCAGGATGAGGGACACCGCGCTGCGCCCCCCCATGGAGCGGCCCACCGCGTAGGTGAGCACCACCGCCGCCAACCCGCCGGCGAAGGCGGCCAGCGGGAGCAGGCGGGGATCGGGCGAGGAGGTCAGGGCGATCACCGCCGTCGCGCCCAGGCCTCCCCCGGCCGCCACCCCGAGCAGGTACGGATCGGCCAGCGGGTTGCGGAAGACTCCCTGGTAAGAGGCGCCGGCCAGCGACAGCATCGCCCCCACCAGACCGCCGAGCACCACCCGGGGAAGGCGTATTTCCCAGATGATGGCCCGGTGGGTGTCGGACAGGGCCGAGGGGCGCCCCATCAGCCCCCCGCCGACCATCTCCCCGATCACCTCCCGCGGGTCGAGGGGCGCCGGCCCGACCGTTATCCCCGCCAGCGCGGCCGCGGCCAGCGCGGCCAGCGACGCGGCCAGCCACCCCCACCGCAGGCGGGCGGGATCCAAAGCGGCGGCCGGGCCGGGCGTCACTGCGCCCCGGCGCCGGTCCGGGCGGCCAGCGACTCCGCGATCAGGCGGACGAACTCGATCAGCCGGGGCCCCCATCGGCTGGAGAGGTCGTCGTCGACCTCGATGAGCGCCCCGCCCTCGACCGCTGCCAGCCCGCTCCATCCGGGGCGCTCGGCGATGTTCTCGGCAGTGGTGCCGCACCAGAGGGCGCATCCGAAGAAGATGATGTCGGGGTCCGCCTCGAGGATGTATTCGACCGACAGCTGGGGGTAGCCGGACCCGTTTCCATCGGCCGCGTCGGCGATGCTTGCCAGCCCGAACAGGGCGTAGACGCCGCCGATGAAGGTGCCGGAGGAGGCCGAGAAGTAGGTGTTGTCCACCTCGTGGTAATAGGTGAGGCCCCGGCCGGCCGCGCCGTGGTCCTCGACCAGCCCGGCGATCTGTTCCTGGAGGGAAGCAACCAGCTCCTCGGCTTCCGCGCGGCGGCCGGCGGCCTCCCCGAGCCGGCGCATCTGCTGGTAGGCGTCGTCCAGGTGAAGGGCCGGGGGCTGGATCAGCACCGGAATGCCCAGGGCGGCGAGGCCGTCCTCCAGCCCGCCCGGATCCCAGGAGATGATCACCAGGTCCGGCTGGTAGGCGGCGATGGCTTCGAGGTTCGGCTGGAACCCCGTAAGGTCGGTGACCGGGGCTTCGGGGGGATGGTCGGAGTTCATATCCACCGCGGCGACCTGTCCTCCGGCGCCTATCGCGAACAGCGTTTCGGTGGCGGTGGGCGACAGCGACACGATCGCGGCGGGCGGCGCCTCGATGACCAACCCGTCCACCGTGACCGGAAACTCCGGCTCGGCGGCCTCCGCCGTAGTGGTCGTTGCCTCCGCCGTAGTCGCGGGCGCCGCGGTGGTGGCCGCCGGCGCCGCCTGGGTGGATGATGGAGCCGTCCGGTCGGCCCCGTTGCCGCACGCCGCGCCGAACACGAGCAGGGCAACCAACAGAATTAGGTGTTTGCTGCGCAAAACATCCTCCTTGGATCGGGAGGATGAAGAGAGATCGCCGGGTTTCCGGGGGAAACACGCACGACCAACCCTTCCTCCGAGAGCTGATACGCGGCCCCGGGGTCAGGCGGCCTGGCTCGTCCCCTCCCGGAGGAAAGGCGTGACAGTTGCGGGACAGCGCCGGACTCCAACCGGACTTCGCTGAATCCCCGAGGCGCCCGGTTGTCTCTCCGGGCCTGCGGCCACTATAGCCCGCCCGCGGCCGGGAATGATCCGGCCCGCCGAAACCGCTCCCCGCCCGCGGCCCGGGTCGAGGCCCCGGCGGGCCCGCCCTCTCCAGGCCGGCGTCTCCTCCCTCGATTCCGAAGGGCCGGAGCCCCCCGCCCGCTCTACTCGGGTTCGCTGGTCCGTCTGAGCGGAAACCCCAGCTCTTCGGCAATGCTTTGAGCGCTTTTGATCCCGACCTGTTTCTTTTGTATGGCCGTAATTATTATTTCTTTTAACGAAATTGTATGGCGTTTGATATCTCCGTTGATGCTCTCTATATTCTGCCTTATCACATCCAGATGTGTTTCAAAAAGCTTCTTTAGCTTTGTCAGGTCATCCAAATCAGCAGTAATAAGCTTTACGACTATATCTGTGCCTTGTATTTCAGCATCAAAAGAAGAATGTCTATAGAATCTGGATGGTTTATAAAGCAACAAGTCACGATTTCCTGTAAACGGTATGTAGAAAAATATCAGATGCGCGTGTGTCTCAATATTAATGGCTTCTTCATTAATCTTCAGCTCTGTTAATTCGCTATTCTGAAAGTTATTGGAGTATATCTCATCAACTGAACTATCAGCAAAAGAAGGGATTTTAATTTCTTCTACTTTGCTTATCATAAGTTTCTCGTGAGGTTTCAAGACATTTTCCCGCAGGTGTCCATTTTGAAATAATGAATTTTCTGTCGGCGCGAGGTAGGTATCTGTGGCAAAATTTGGATTGGGTTTGATTACAACTGTTACACTACTGTTGTCCACCTTAAAGCTAAGCGGCGGATTGCCAGCTCTTTCAAGTTCTTTATTTGCTATATAAAAGCCTTGTCCAAAGCGTTGAACCAGCTGTAATGTCTTCATAGCATCAGCCAGGTTGGGGTTGCGATATTCTGTAAGACCAGGATTTCCAAAGTTCTCGGGAGTGACACTTCCAACAGGGCCGCCCGGACTGGTTACTTCAATCCTATTATCAAACCAGCGTACATAAACAGGTGAATTAGTACCTTCATATGTTCTATGCAACACAGCATTTCGGGTAATTTGTTCAAGGGTTGCCGGGGGATAGAGATAAGTTTGTTTCTCGCGGGGCATCCCGACAAACTCGACTATCTTGCGATTATGCGCTCGAAGCAGGTAATCCAATTCTTGGATTTGTGACCCAATGTTGTCTCGTATTACAGCTTCGTCAATAACACGACCGGCCCAATCTTTGCCCTCTATCCTCAAAAACTGGATATAGGCACCCGGGATGAGAAACTTGATATCCTTGCCGAGAACGAGCAAACCAAGAACTGTCGAAAGTGGCTGATCAACAGAGTCGATCATCTTGGCGACAGCCAGTTTTTCTTCCAAGTTGCGTTGGTTGACGGCCAAGACCTCGGCCGCAAAGGCTTGCGGCAGATATTCGTGCTCGAATAAAGGCAGATTGAGGTCGGACAATCCGGTGTCGACGACAGGCTTGAGGTCATAAGGCCGATCCCTATATCTACGTTTATCGTTCAGGATTCTCTCGTCCTGCGCCGTGGCTGCAGCGCGGCGTGAACCTATGCGTATATAGATGCGCCCCTCACAACGGACCGGAGGGGAATCTGATACTTGAACGGTTATTACAGCAATCTTTTCACCCTCCAGCTCTCGCCCGGCAACCGTCATGGAGGGCGGGGGGAGAATATGGCCGCTGGTCTTCATATCGGCCAACCGGCGGAGCATCTCGTCATCGACTTCTAGACCTGTCGGCTTCCCGCGGTCGTCAACCCCGACGATGACGCAGCCGGGCTGCTGAGTGTCGGGCAGATCGTTGGCGAAGGCGCAGATCGCCTCCCTGATCCGCCTAGGGGCATCGCCGGCCAGGGACTCCTTGAACTCCACGCGTTCGGATTCACCTTCGGCGATGAGCTGCAGCAGTTGTTGGTCTGTCGGGTCCGACATTCATCCGCTCCTCTACCTCATCTTACGAGCTACGTCGGCGGCTGTTTGTAGCAGGGCGGGCGCTTCTGGAGGGCGGCGGCGGCGGCTTCCTTGGCGTCGGGGTGGCCGGCCAAGCGGATGGTCGCCTGCTGTTCTGCGCGATAACCGCGTTCGACGTCCAAGAACTCGGCCTGGTTCAAGCTGGACTTGGCCTCTCTCAACACCGCCGGGCTGTGGCGGCAGACCAGCTCGGCGATCTCGATAGCGGCCGGGACGACTTCTGCGTCGGGCACCACCCGCACCACCCCTCCGTGCTCGTACATCTGCTGCGCCGATATCGGCTCCGCGGTGAAGTACATCATCCTCACAATCGGCTGCGGCATGATGCGGGACAGGTGCTTGGCCCCGCCCGCCACGCCCACCTGTATCTCGGGCAGCCCGAAGCGGGCGCCCTCCCCCGCCACCGTGAAATCACACGACGCCGCCAGGGCCAGGCCGGTCCCCAGGGCGGCGCCGTGCACGGCCCCGATCACCGGCAGGGGGCACGACCGAACGGCCTGGAAGGCCTCGCGGATGTGGAACATGTTCAGGCGCGCCGCCTCCCGGTCCATGGCCTCGAACTCGGCCAGGTCGTTGCCGGCGCAGAAGTGGCGCCCGGATCCGGTCAGGATCACGGCTCTCAGGCCGGGGTCGAGGCGGAACGGGTCGGCGAAGACCGCCCGTATCTCTCGGTACATGGGCTGGTGGACCGCGTTGACCGGAGGGCGGTCGAGCGCAACCACGCCCACCTTGCCCTCCACCCGGCAATCCAGAAACTCGAAATCCGGGGGCGGGGCGGAGAGGTTGCTCATGCCGGTGTTCCTTTTCTTCCTGCGGCCCGCTCCGTATTCACTGCCGGGAATCTACACTGAGGAGATGAGATTCAGAACCCTGCTCCTGTTGGCGGCCGCCGCGGCGGCGGCAGTGCTGTTCTTCCGCCGCCCCGCCGCCGTCAAACCGCCCGCCGAGCCGGGCGCCTGGATTCCGGCCCCGCCCGATTAGGGCCCGGTGGCCCACCGGATCGCCCTCCGCCTCGACGGCCCGCTCGCGCGCCGCGTGCGGAGATGCCTGCTCGCCGAACGAGACGTCGAGGTCGGGTTGCTGGTGGACGACCCCGGCGACGGCAGCATCCCCACCGTTGCGGCCCTCGACGGATGGGACGCCCTGGCGGTCGACCAGATTTCCGGCGACTCGAGGCGCGCCGTCGACCAGGCTCTCGAACGGCGGATTCCCGTGGTATCGGGTGAAGGCCTCCCCGCCTGGAACCATCCGGCCGGGGGAACCCTGGTAACCGGGGTGCTGACCGGCGCCGGTCTGGCCGCCGCCCTGGCCGTGTCGGCCGCCCCCGACGGCCCTCCGCCCGCGGAGACCCGGCTGGCCTGGACGGTGCCCGGCGATCCCCTGGCGGGGGGGATCCCGGTTGCGTTCCCCGAACCGGTCGGCCCCCTCTGGGCGGGACGGGCCGAGCACCCCCTCCCCTGGCCGTCGGTTACCGGCTTGGCCGCCCCCCACTGTTCCCAATGGCGGGGGGCGACCGCCCGCCTGAGGATCCGGGGCGCCGAAGCAGAGCGCGACCTGGTGCGGGGGGTGGTGGACGACGCCGACTTCTTGGACGCGGTATGCATGTCGGCCGCCGCCCTGGCCGCCGCGCAAGGCGCCTACCCGGAGGGGGTAAACAGCGCCGGAGACCCGAACGGCCTGTTCCTGCGCCTGGCCAGGCGGGCCGGCCTGGAGGAAGCAACCTTCGCCCCCGGCTGACCCTCCGATTCCCCGCGGCTCCCCCTAGCTGTATCCACCGGACTTAAAATCACGGAAATGACAAAAAAATCCCGCCAAATCCCCCATAAGAGTATTGACTGTGTCACACCGATACGGGATAATGAAGAAGCCGCAAGCACCGCCGGTCCGCAGGTACCGCAGACCGGGACGGGATCATCTTCCGAACGCGACCCGCCGGGGTACTGACCGGACGCGTCCGGACACCTGGTGGAGGCGGTGGGGGCCGGGCCCGCGGAGCGGGGCGGCGGGGGCGGTGTTTTTCGCGTTCTTTCCGGGATACGAGAGTGGGATAGGGCTTGACCGGGGGGTTCGCAGAAAAAGGGTGAGGGTTCGGGTTGCGCGGTGTTGGTGGTTTCTCTGTAAGACGACGGGGCGGGACAGGGCGCCGGGCAGGGATGCCGCCGCCGTTCCGTCGGCGGGGTATCGCTCTGCCGGCCGTGTTCGTCGGGCAGACCGTCCGACAATTGCCTGCGCCGGGACGCCCTCGGCGCGCTATCCGCGCACGCTCTTTGCCCCGGATGCCGGGTGCCGCCCGTCGAGCAGGGCGGTGAAGTCGGCGGCGGCCTGCTTCCAGTGGCGGCGTTGGGCCTCTCTTTCCTCGGCGGACGCCAGCCGTTCTTGGTGGAAACGCACCCCGGTGCGCCCGCCTTTGTCCTCCAGAGCGATCTGGACGGTGGTGTCGCCTTCCCGTCCGGGCGGCCGCCAAGTGAGGCGGATCCGGTCGTTGGGGCGGAAGCTCCGCAGCTCGCCGGCCGCCCCGTCGTCGGTTCGGTACTGCTCCTTCTTCGACCCGGTGAACCGAACGCCCGCCCCCAGCCACGCCTCGAGGCCCGCCGGGCTCACCAACGCCCGCCACACTTCCTCCACCGGATGCCCCACCGTGGTGTACACCCCGATCTGCCACCCCGCATCCTTGGTCTTTCCGACCGGCATCACAACCTCCCGGGGCTCAGCCCGGCCGCCCGACAACCCCTCCCACAGCCGGGCGGCGGCGCGGGTTGCCCTCATCCGCGGATAGATAGTGTAGATTGACACCCGCGTGAAACCTCGTCCCGGCCTCGAGCACATGCTGCTGCATTTCACCGGAGCCCGCACTTGGCGGGAAGGGCCGATACCCATGTTCACCGAGGGCGAGGGTTGCTATCTCCGGGACGAGAACGGGAACCGGTACCTGGACGCCCTGGCCGGGCTGTTCGTGGTGCAGATCGGCCACGGCAGGGCGGACATCGCCCGGGCGATGGGGGAACAGGCCGAGCGCCTGGCGTACATTCCGTCCTGGTCGGCGGCCAACCCGGCGGCCGTAGAAGCGGCCAAGACGATCTCCGATCTGGCGCCCGCCGGCCTCGACGCGGTGTTCTTCGTGAGCTCCGGTTCCGAAGCGGTGGAGTCGGCCATCAAGTTCGCCCGCCAGTACCACGCCGCGCTGGGGAATCCGAGCCGCACCGGAGTCATCTCCAGGATCAACTCCTATCACGGGACCACCATGGGCGCCCTGTCGGTTACCGGCCTCGAAGACATCAGGAAGCCCTTCCTTCCCTTGCTGCCCGGTTTCAGCAAGGTCCCCAACACCCTCGGATACACCGACGGGCCGGCCTGCGCCCGGCTCGTGGAGGAGGAGATACTGCGCCGCGGCCCCGACCGGGTGGGAATGGTCATCGCCGAGCCGGTCCAGAACGGAGGCGGCGCCCTCGTCCCTCCGGCGGGCTACTGGCCGGAGTTGCGCCGCATCTGCGACGAGTACGGGGTGCTGCTGGCAGCCGACGAGGTGATTACCGCCTTCGGACGGATCGGCAGCTGGTTCGGGTCGGAAACGGTGGGCGCGTCGCCGGATCTGATCACCTTCGCCAAGGGCGCCACCTCCGGCTATGCACCCATCGGGGGAATGATCGTCCGCCGGCCCCTGGTCGACCGGGTGCTCGACTCGCCGGCCGGAGCTTTCGTCCACGGCGCCACCTGGGGGGGGCATCCGGTGGCGGCGGCGGCCGCCGTCGCCAACCTCACCGCCATGAAGGACGAGCAGGTGATCGGCAACGTTGCCCGGCGCCAAGGCGCGCTGTGTGAACACCTGCACGGCCTCCGCGACGCCCACGATGCGGTGATGGAGGTGCGGGGCACCGGTTACTTCTACGCCTTGGCGCTCGGACGCAGCCGCCGGAGCGGGCAGAACTATTCCCCCGAGGAAACAACCCGCATGGTCAAAGAAGAGATCCCCCGGCTGGCTCTCGAGGCGGGGCTGCACATGCGGGCGGACGACCGGGGAGGGGCGAAGATCATGATATCGCCTCCGCTCGTGGCCGGCCCCGCCGAGCTGGACGACCTGGCCGAACGGCTGTCGCGGGTCCTGGACGGAATCGCCGCCGCCGACCGGTAACCAGCGGACCGGCAACCCAACGGAGCGCCTCCCGGCGCGGAGGGGCGCCTACCCGGCCTGGTCGATTGCCCGGATGTCGCTCGGGTCGCCGAGCATCTCCCAACGGATCAACGACAGCGGAACGTTGCCGTTGTTCCAGAGGAAGTCGTGGAAGGCGCGCAGGGAGAACTCCCCGCCCTGCGCCCGTCTGGCGTCTCCCAGGAGGCGGAATATCTCGAGCTTGCCCACCATATAGCTCATGGCCAGGCCGGGGTTGGCTGCGTACATGGCGGTCTCTTCCAGCGCCGTCTGCTCGTCTATGGGTATCTGCTCGACAAAGGTTTCCATGCCCTCTTCCAGGCTCATGGCGCCGGTGGCCAACCCGACGTCCACCACCGCCCTCAGGCTCCGCAGCCGCTTGAAGTTCTGTACCACCAGCCGCGACCAGGGGGCGTCGTCGAACAATCCGGCCTGCGCCATGAGCTCCTCGTTGTAATGGGCCAGCCCCTCGTTGGCGGTCGAGTCGTAGTACCGGCGGCGGAGGGGGTTCGGATGCGCCCAGGAAAGAGCCAGCTGCTTGTAATGCACGCCTTCATGGATGATCCCCAGGCGCGTGTCGTGGGCGTTCGCCCAATAGAAGTACGGCAGGGTCCTGTTCGGATCCCACACGTAGGTCACGGCGTCCTCATGGAGCCGCCGGTCGGAGGTCAGGTCGTTGGCCACGCCGAGCCAGGTGATCGGCTCGAGGTAGCCGGGCAGCGGGGCCGTGTGGTACCTGCGCAGCGAGTCGGGCTGGGTGAGCAGGTTCTCCCGTTCGTAGAACTCCCGGATCTGCCCTTCGGCTTCGATCTCCGACGCCGCCTGGGCGGCCGCCGATTCGAAGCGGGGCGGACGGGCCCCTTCCGAACCCCGGTTCTTTTCGATCTCCTCCCAGGCGTAGTTGCGGGAGAGCTCCCGCTCCGCCAGCCGCACGATCTCCTCGGGGGACAGCGGCAGGAGCGCAACGTTGCGCAGGAACCACACGAACGCATCCCGCCCCACCGGCTCCGGCGGGCTCATGTCCGCCCGGCGGACGCGCAGCCATTCCCGGAAGGACTCCAAGGCGCGGGCCGCGGCTGCGCCCGCCTCCTGCAGGGGCTCGAGGCGGTTCGGGCCGAAGTGGGGGCGCAGCGCGTCGATCGACCGCGGCAACGCCTCGTGTATGTCCGCCAGCAGACGGAGGGCGGCGCCGGCCAAAGCCGAGTTTCCGGCCCGCGACAGGTTCTCGCGCGCCGCGTCCAGCTGGGGGGCGACCCGGCCGAGGCGGAATATCAGCCCGTCCTGGCGGTCCGGGCCGAAGGGCGGCGCCTGGAGCATCGAGTCGTAGACCGGACCCAGAGCCTGGTGCACCTGCATCACCGCATCGCGCTCCCAGTTCCGCAGCGTCCCGGTTTCCCACTCCACCCGGGCTATCGCCGACCCGATCAGCCGGTGATCGACCTGGGTCGGGATGGGTTCGCCCGCAACGTCGATCGCCTCCCACCGCCGGCGGAACTCCGCGGCGCGGCGGAGGCGGCGCCGGGCCGAATCCTCGTCGAACTCGGGAACCCACTCGGGGTGGTACTCGATCCGGGGAACGTCGTCCGGGCTCCGGTAGGAGGTAACCAACCGCCAATCCCAGAACTCCCGGCCGAGTTCCTGCACCTGCTGGTTCCGGTCCGTTGCGTTCATATCTCCCTGCCCGTTCGTATCTCCCGGCGGCGCGTCAGGTCGCCAGCTCGAGGCGGCGGTCCCGGGTGCGGTCCTCGGACGACCGTTGCGCCGGGTCTCCCCAGCCGCCGCCCCCGCCGGTCTTTACGAGGATCCTCGTTCCCGGTTCGACCTTCAGATTGTTGGCCTTCAGAATATGCATCGGCGCCCGGCCGGGGCGGGAGACCCACACTTCGGGCGGAGCGCCGTCCTCCCCCCCGAAGAGCCCCCACGACGGCTGGACGGCCCGCTCGAACCACAGCTGGATCGTGCAAGGCGCCAGCACCTCGTACTCCCTTATGATTCCGAGGCCGCCGCGCCACTTTCCGGCGCCGCCCGATCCGTCCCGCAGACTATGGCGATGCATGATCAGCGGATACCGGTGTTCCATCGTCTCGATCGGGAAGTTCTTGAAATCGCCCGCCGCCGAGTGGATCAGGGCGGATTCACCGTCCCCGCCCTCGTAAGCCCCCCAGCCGCCGGTCAGCGACTCTCCCGACAGGAAAAGGCCGAACTCGTTCTCTCCGACGATGATCACGTTCCATGAATCCCCCACGTGCCCGGCGGCCGTCCGGTCGGGAACCGCCCGGCTCAGGGCCTTGATCATGAGGTCGAGGGCCAGCATCAGATGAGGGCCGTAATGCAGGCAGGGAGCGGTTGCGGCGGGGTTGAAACAGCTGCCCTCCGGGGCTATCACCTCCAGGTTGCGGAAGTTGCCGCCCGACACCGGCTCGTGCGGGTTGACGAGGAACTTGAAGCCCTGCTCGACGGCGGACCGGGTCTGGACCACCCCGCTGTTGGTGCTGCCGACGCACTGCGCATTCGACCCGGTGAGATCGACCTTCATCTCGTCGCCCTGCACCGTTACGGCGACCTTCACGTATACGGGGTCGTCGGTGACGCCGTCGTTGTCGAGCCGGCCCTCGGCCGTGTACACCCCGTCGGGGATCTCCTCGACGGACCGGCGGTCCTGGGCCTCGGCCTGCTCGAACACCGACTCTATGGAGCTCCGCACCTGCTCCCAGCCGAACCGCTCCACTATCGAACGGAACCTCTCGACCCCGGTCCGGCAGGCGCTGATCTCGGCCATCAGGTCGCCCACCAGCGCCGTGGGAAACCGGGAGTTGAGGGCGATGAGGTCCAGTATCTGCTGGTCGAGCCGGCCGCCTCTGATCAGGCAGGTGGGCCCGATGCGCAGACCCTCCTGGAATATGTCCACGGTGTCGCCGACGTACCCGGCTTCCTTCGCCCCGATGTCGTTCCAGTGGGCCTTCGCCGCCGAGAACCCCCGCAGGCGCCCGCCCACAAAGATGGGGGCGAAAACCGTCACGTCGTTGAGGTGGCTGCCGCAGATGGTCGAGTCGTTGACCAGCCAGACATCCCCTTCCTGGAAGGCCCGGCGCCCCTTGATCCGGATCACGGCCCGAAGCGTCCCGCCCAGGCTGCCCAGAAAGAACGGAAGGCCCGGCGCCTGGCCCAGCAACCGGCCGCCTGCGTCGTAGATTCCCACCGAGCAGTCCTTCATCTCGTAGATCACGGGGCTGTGGGCGCTGCGGTACAGGTTCCTCCGCATCTGCTCGGCCCCCGAGATGAAAGCATGGCGCACCACCTCGACGGTCGCGGGCGTCGGCGCGGACGGTTCTCCGGTGCGGGGCGCGGCGGTCATGCCCCGGCCCTCTCGGTTCGCTCCATGATCAGATGGCCGGAAGGGTCGGCGAACAGCTCCCATCCCGGCGGAACCACCGTGGTGGTGGAGGCCTCCACCACAATCGCCGGCCCGGCCAGGCGGCCGGACGCTCCATCCCGGGCCACCTGGTCCCGGGCCATGACCGCCGTCTTCGTAGCCCGGCCGTCGAAGTAGACCTCCTCGTGCGAGGCGGACGCCCGGCCCGGTGCGCCTGCCGGGCGCCGTCCGGGGCCGCGGGCGAATTCCAGGATGCCGGTCAACCGGATCGCCACCATCTCGACCGGGGCTTCCGGATTGGAGTGCCCGTACCGCTGCTCATACCGGCTGTGGAAATCCGCCCTGAACTCGGCGTCGGCGGCCTTCCCCGGCAGCGGCACCGGCAGGGAGTACTCCTGGCCGACATAGCGGAGCTCGACGTTGACCTCGAACCGCATTCCGGCTCGGGCCGCGCCGTCCGCCTTCATCTCGCGGCAGACCTTTTCCTCGAGCTGCGCGATGGGTTCCGACAGATCCAATACCGGGCGGTCCAGCCGCCGGTAGAAGGTGGAGACCACATCATGGCGGACGTCCCCCTGGAGCATCCCCCACGCCGAGAACACACCCGGATCCGACGGTATCACCACCCGGCCCACCTCGAGCTCCTCGGCGAGGAAAGCGGCATGCAGCGGCCCGGCGCCGCCGAAAGCCACCAGCGTGAAGTCCTGCGGATGCAGGCCCCGCTCGACGGTGAGCTCGCGGATGGCCTCGGCCATGACGAAATGGGTCACGTCGAGGGCTTGCTCGGCCAGCTCGGCCGCCGACAAGCCGAAGACCCCCGCCGCCGAAAGCAGGGCCTCTTCGGCGGCCCCGCGGTCCAGCGCGAGGGAACCGGCCAGCTTCTGGGCGCGCGGCAGCCGCCCCAGAACGACGTTGGCGTCGGAAACGGTGGGCCGCGTCCCTCCCCGCCCGTAACAGGCCGGACCGGGCGACGAACCGGCCGATTCCGGCCCGACCCGCAGACCGCCGTTCTTCTCGTAGATGATGCTGCCTCCCCCGGCGCCGATGCTGACCAGCTCCACCGCCGGAGCGAGGATCGGCAGGCCCTGTATCTCGAATTCGGACTGCATCCCCGCCTGGCCGCCGCGGATCAGGCTGACATCGAAAGAAGTGCCGCCCATGTCTATGCAGATGAGGTTCGGCTGGCCGGTCTGCCGCCCCACCTCGCGGCCGCCGATCACCCCGCCCACCGGACCCGAATACAGCGTCAGGACCGCCCGGTCGACCGCCGCGTCGGCCGGCATGGCCCCTCCGTTCGACTGCGTGATGTGCAGCGGGGTGGACAGACCCCTCTCCTCGAGCGCCGTAGACAGCCGCCGGAGGTAACTGCGTATCCGGGGGGTGATGTAGGCGGACGTTACGGTCGTGGAGGTCCGCTCGTATTCCCGCCACTCCGGGGCTACTTCGTGGCTCATCGCGATGGGGGCGTCGGGGAGGAGCGACCTCAGTATCTCCCTCACCTCCAGCTCGTGCACCGGGTCGACGTACGAATGGATGAGCGAAACAGCCACCGCTTCGTAGTCGTCTTCGGCTATGGCCTTGGCGGCGATCTCCACCGAGTTGGCGTCCAGCGGGCTGAGCACCTCGCCGGAAGCCAGGATCCGTTCATCGACCTCGAAAATGGAATCGCGCTCGACCAGCGGCTCGGGCTTGCGGTACCGCAGGTCGTACATGTCCTCCCTATGCCCGCGCCCGATCAGATAGGCGTCGCGGTAACCCCGGGTGGTTACCAGCGCGGACCGCCCTCCGGACCGCTCCAGAAAGGTATTCAGCCCCACGGTCGTGCCGTGGATGAACAGGCCGCACTCCGCGAGGTCCGCGCCGGCGCTCCGCACCGCGCTCAGCACGCCGTCAACAAGATCCTCCGGCGTGGACAGCACCTTCGAAACCCGGACGCCCGCCGGCGATTCCATGACGAGATCCGTGAAGGTGCCGCCTATATCGACCGCAATCCTGGTTTTCATCGCCGCCTCTAATCCCTCCCCGGCATCACGAACCGCGGTTCTCAGCGTACCCGCACCGGGCAGGACCGGTCAACATCACCCGCCGCCCCCGCTTTCGGGGAGCTCCGCCCCGCTCCGGCCCGAGGCGGCTTTCCAGCAGCGCACCTCCCGCCCGCCGGCCCCGTCCGCCGCCAGGCTCTGCTCTTCCGAGCAGGCGGCCTCGGCCAGGGGGCACCTCGGAAGCAGCCGGCACCCGGAGGCGGGATCCTTCTCGCCGCGCGAGGCGAGCGTGAAACCTCCGGCCTCGAACTTGCTGGCGGCCACCAACGCCTTGGTGTAGGGGTGGGCGGGGGCTTCGAACACCTGCGAGGCCGGACCCCGCTCGACTATCTGGCCGAGGTACATGACGATCAGCTCGTCGGCGCAGACCCGCACCGCTTCGAGATCGTGCGAGATAAAGACGAACGCCGCGTTCGTCTCCTGCTGAAGCCCCTGGAGCAGGGACAAGATGTCGCCGCGCACACTCAGATCCAGCGACGAGGTCGGCTCGTCGAGCACCACGATCTCCGGATCGGGCGCCAACGCCCTGGCGATGGCCGCCCGCTGGAGCTGGCCGCCGCTCAGCGCCGGCGGTTTCCGTTCCCAGAGCTCCCCGCCGAAGTTCACCGCTTCCAACACCTGCCGCAGCCGCTCCTCCTGTTGCTCGCGGGAGAGGTCGGGCCGGAGGCGGCGCAGCGGCTGCATCACGGAACTGCGCACCGTCCGGGTCGGGTCGAAGGAAGCCTGGGGCATCTGGAAGACCATCTGCAGGAGCCGCCGGTGGGGGCGCATCCGGCGGACGCCGAGGCCGACGAGCGGCGCACCGTGCAGCAGCACCTCCCCGGCGGTGGGCCGGGTAAGCCCGAGCAGGCAACGGGCCACGGTCGACTTGCCCGAACCGCTCTCCCCCACGATGCCCAGCGTGCGCGCCCGCTCGACCGTGAAGGACACATCCTCGGCGGCCCGCACCGTTTCCACCCGGCCTATCGAGTGCCGCACGCGATAGGTCTTGGCCAGGTTGCGGACTTCGAGGATCGGGGTGTCAGCCATGGCCGGACCCCAGATGGCAGAGCACCCGGCGGCGGCCGGCGGACGCGTATTCGGGGGCCGGGCGCTCGCCGCACACCTCCATCCTCGAGGGGCAGCGCTCCCGGAAGGCGCACAGCGTGTGCACGGAGGTCATCCTCGGCACCAGACCCGGTATGGAGCGGGGCCGTTCGCCGACCCGCAGGTCGACGCATTCGAGCAGCGCCCGGGTGTAGGGGTGGTCCGGCTCGGTCAGGATCCGCTCCCGGGGGCCGAACTCCACCACCCGGCCCGCGTACATGATGCCGATCCGACGCGAGACGCGGGCCACCGCCCGCAGGTCATGGGAGATGAAAAGCAGGGCGGCCCTGCGGACGCTGACCTGTTCCTCCAGCAGGTCCAGAACGCGGATCTGCGTTGTCATGTCGAGGCCGGTGGTGGGCTCGTCGGCCAGGATCAGCGACGGACTGCAGGCCAGGGCCAGCGCGATGTTGACCCGCTGGGCCATCCCGCCGCTCAGCTGGTGCGGGTAGCGCTCCAGGATCACCTCGGGGTTGCCGAACTCGAGCTCGCGCAGGATCGATGCCGCGAATTCCCGGGCGCTGTCCGCCGCCCCGCCGCGGTTGGCCTTGAACGCGTCGACTATCTGCCGCTCTACGTCCAGCATCGGATCGAGGGCCGCCACCGGGTTCTGGTAGATCATCGCCGCGTCGGCGCCGCGATAGGCCTGGAGCTCGCCGGGGTCCATGTCGAGCACCGAGCGGCCGTCCCAGTCGATGGCCCCGCCGGTGACGGCGCCGCCGGGCGGCATAAGGCGCAGGATCGCCCGCAGCATCATGGTCTTGCCCGATCCGCTCTCGCCCACCAGCCCCACCGTCTCGCCCGGGAACACCTCCAGGTCCGCTCCTTGGAGGGGGTGAACCGGCCCGGCGGGCGTATGGATCACGGCCTCGACGCCCCTCAGGGACAAGAGGGCGCCGCCGCCGGTCACGACGGACCCGCCGGGTTGACCGCGGCGTCGGATCCGACCGAGAATCCGGTCAGCGAGTAGACCGAGAGGACGATGGCCAGGCCGGGGAAGAGCGACGGCCACCAAGCCCGCTGGATGATCAGCTCCGCCCCTTCTTTGATCATCGCCCCCCACTCCGGGTTGGGGGGCTCGATGCCGAGGCCGATGAAGCTCAGGCCGGCGATGATCTGGATGGCGTAGGCGCAGGTGAGGGCGAAGAGGGCCAACACCTGACCGCGGGCGTTGGGGATGAAATGGTTCCATACGATCCCCCAGGCGCCGAGGCCGCTGCATTTGGCCGCCTGGACGAAATCGGCGTCGGTCAACGGGATGAGGACGCTGCGCACCTGGCGCAGGTAGAGCGGGAAGTTGACGGACGCGATGGCGATGACCAGTACCACCAGCCCCGGGTCGAACGGACCGAAGATCTCGAGCGGACCCAACGCGGCGAACAGCGCCAAGCCGAGCAGCAGCACGGGAAAGGACTGCAGCACCTCCACCACCCGAAGCGAAACCGTGTCCACCCAGCCCCGCCGGTAGGCCGCCCACGCCCCGACGATGGATCCGAGGCCGCCGCCCAGGAGGACGCCCAGAACCGCCAGGGTGAAGTCGATCCGGGTGCCGGCCACGACCCGCGAGTAGATGTCCAGGCCGAGGTTGTCGGTGCCGAACCAGTGCTCGGACGAAGGAGGCTGGAGCGGGTTGAAGGGGTCGGGCCGGATCGGATCGTGGGTAACTATCCACGGACCGATGACCGCCAACAGCAGCAGCAGGAAGAAGATCGACCGTCTGATCGTCCCGCCCAGGGTGGGGCCCAGGAACACCTTGGCCGCCAGGCCGCGGTCGGTCCGGGAAGGGGAAACCATCGCCGGTCAGTCCCTCAAGCGCGGGTCCATGGCGTACTGCACCAGGTCCACGACGAAATAGAGGATCACATAGATCGCCGCCGAGACGATCACCACGCCGAGCACCACGTCGTAATCCGAGAAGCCCATCCCCCACACCGCATAGGAGCCGATGCCGGGCCAGGAGAAGACCCTCTCCACGAGCACGGCGCCGCCGATCAGGTAACCGAAGGTCATGGCGGCCAGGTTGAGAACCGGAGGCGCGGCGTTGCGGAAAACATCCCGGATCATGACCTGGCGGCGGCTCAACCCGTAGCTGCGGGCGGCTTCCACGAAGGGGCTGGCCAGGGCCTCGCGGACCGCCGAGCGGGTAACCCGGAAGAGCGGCGGTCCGCTGGTCACCGACAGGGTCACCGCCGGAAGCACCAGATGCCGGAGGGCCTCCCAGGCCAGAGCCGGGTCTCGGGCGATCAGCCCGTCCAGCGTGTAGAAGCCGGTGACATAGGGAGGCGGGTCGGCGCCGCCCAGACGGCCGAACGGCGCGGGAAAGACCGGCGTCAGGTAATACAACAGAAAGATCAGCAGCAGGCCGAGCCAGAAGGCCGGAACGCTGACCCCGAACTGGGCTATCCCCTCCCCCAGCCGGGCCAGCGGGCCGTTGGGGCGCACCGCGGCGCGCACCCCCAGGGGGACGGCCCAGACGCCGCTGACCACCAAGGCGTAGAAAACCAGCTCGGCGGTGGCGGGAAGCCGGTATCTGATCTCGGCGGCCACCGGGGTAAAAGTGCGGCGCGAGGTGCCGAGATCACCTTTCAGCAGGTTGACCATATACGTCGTGAACTGCACGTAGATGGGTTCGTTGAGGCCCATCATCTCGGCGCGGGCCTCGATCATCTCCTCGGTCACCTGCATACCCAGGGCGGCGTAAAGCGGGGTTCCCGTCGACCGGGTCACCGCGAAGGTCAGGACGCACACGGAGAACAGGACGACAGCAAGCAACCCCACGCGCCGCAGAAGGAAGATCGTCCAGCTGCGCAGGCGGGAGAGACGGGGCTCGGCTTCCTGCGCCTGTATCTCGCGTGTCTCGCCTATAGGGCTACCCCTGTGTAAGGACCGGGGAAGGCGCCGATTCGCCCTCCCCGGTCATCGTATCGTCGGGCTAGCCGCCCGTCCGCTCCAGGGTGGCGAACCAGAGCAGCCCGTCGGGATGGTGCGTGTACCCGCTGATGTCCTCGCGGAGGGCCAGGGTGAAGTCGGCATTGGCGAGCCACAGCATCGGCGAGGCGTCGACCACCAGGCCGACGGCCTCCCGGTACGGCTCGCGCCGGGCCGCGTCCTCCACGATCTCCGCCGTCTCCACCACGATCTCGTCAACCCGGTCGTTGGTGAACCCGGTCCAGTTGATGACCGTGTCGGTGAGCCACCACAGGTAGAAGTGGTAGTAGGGGTCGTCGATGTAGTCGAGCAAACCGCCGCGGAAGGCGGCTTGGTGTTCCAGGCCGGCCAGGCTCTCGAACATCTCCGCCCCGCTGACCGGGCGGATGGTCATGTCGACCCCGATGTCCGAGTAGTTGGCCTTCAGGTTGGCGGCGATGGCGTCGGCGATCGGCAGACCCTGGGAGATGATCAGCTCGAACTCGAAACCGTCGGGCACCCCGGCGGCGGCCAGGTGCTCGCGGGCCTTGTCGGGGTTGTACTCGTAAGACCAGCTGTCCCCGAGGCCGTACATGTCGAAGAACCTGGAGTGGACCGATATCGGCCCTTCGGAAGGAACCGCCCGGCCTCTCAGAACACCGTTGACGATCGCGTTGTAATCGGTGGCGTAGGCGAGCGCCTTGCGGACATCGACGTTGTCGAAGGGGGCCGTGCGGGTATTCAGCAGGATGTTCATGGCGTTCCGGTCGGGAACCGCCAGCACGTCCACGCCGTCCGAAGCCTCGGCCAGCTCCATCTCCTGGGCCGACAGGTCCATGGCGATGTCCACCTCGCCGTTCTGCAGCAGCGCCAGCCGGTTTGCCGACTCGGGCACCACGATCAGCTCGACGGTCTCGAAGTAGGGCTGACGGCCGGGCCACGTCGGATTGGACTTGAGGACCATGCGGGAACCCCGATCCCAGCTGTCGACCACATAGCGGCCGTTGCCGGCGTAGTTCTGGGACATCCAGGTAGCCGCCCACGGATCGTCCTCGGTAGCCCAGGATTTGATGGCGTCGCCGTCGAGCAGGCCCATCGTCTGGTCTCTCATCAACGGCAGCACGATCGAAGAGGGCCGGGCGCCGCTGATGACGACCGTCCGCTCGTCGACCCGTTCAACCTGGTCGAGCGAGGTAACGCCGATGTTGCCCCATACCCAGGCCGGCCCCGACGCGGTGCCGAGCGCCCGCTCGATCGTATAGATGACGTCGTCGGAAGTCACCCTGTTGCCGCTGGACGGAAACACGAGGCCCTGGCGGAGGGTCAGCGTTATGGTCTTGCGGTCATCGCTGAAGTCCCAGGCCTCCACCCACTGGCCCTCGAAGGAGGTCGTGTCGGCGTAGGCAAAGCGCCCCTGGGACGGTCCGGGCCGGTACTGGACCGGCTGCATGTAGACGTTCTTGAGGACCAGGTTGGTCAGCTGCGCCTGGCCGAACGCCGGGTCGAGATGCTCGACGTCGTCGGGGATGGCGACGCGCAGGGTGCGCAACTCGGCTTGGTCGGGGCCCTCCACCATGACTTCCACCGTCTCGGTAACGGTCTCCGTCTCGGTAACGATGGAGGTGACCACCACCGTCTCGGTCACGGTCTCGACCTCCGTAACCACCTCGGTGACCACCACCGTCTGCGCGGGTACCGTTACCACCACCGGCTCCGGCGGGTCGGCCTGGCCGCAGGCGACCGCGAGCATGGCCAAGGCGAGAGCGGCCGCCGTCAGCGGCGCCCAACGCTTCCTGCTGTTCTTCATTCTTTCTCCTCCCGGCTGGGGTAAGACTTCACCGATTTCTCGGATGCTAGCAAACCGCCCCGCCGCCCGGCCGGGCTATCTCATGTAGCTGGCGCCGTTGATATCTATCGTGGCGCCGGACAGGTGGCGGCAGCCGCCGCCCGCCAGGAAAACGGCCAATCTTGCGATCTCCACCGGGGGTATCCATTCGCCCATCGCCAGCTGGGATGCGGCCGCTTCTTCACCGCCCTGCGACCTGGCCGCTTCCACGGACATGTCGGTGCGCACCATGCCCGGCGCGATGTTGTAGGCGAGCACCCCTCGGCGGGCGTACTCTGAGGCGACCGCCTTCGTAAGAGCGGTTACCGCGCCCTTGGAGGCGCTGTATGCGGCGGTTCCGGCCCGGCCGGCCCGGTAGGCCAGCCAGCTCGACAGGGTTATCAGCGCGCCGCCCCCGCGATCAAGGAAGTGGTGCACTGCTTCTCTGATGAGGTTGGCCGGCTCGACCACGTTCACCTGCAGGGCGAGCGACCAGTCCCGGTCCCAGGCTTCGTCCGGCGCCTCCCAGTCGAGCTCGGGCAGGACGGCGGCGTTGTTGACCAGCACATCGACCCCTTCCCGCCATTCCGCCGCCTGCCGCCAGACCTCCCGGCCCGAGCCGGGTTCCCGAAAGTCGGCCTGCACCAGCAGCTTCCGGTCCGGGGCGATCCCGGCCGTCGCGGCCTCCGCCCCCGATCTCGACCGGGCGTAATGGGCTATCACGGCGGCGCCCGCCTTGCCCATCTCGCACGCGATCTCATGGCCGATGCCCCTCGACGCGCCGGTTACGAGAACGGTCTTTCCCTCAAGAGCGCCGCCCATGCCCCTCCTTGCCGTGTGCGCTGCCGGGCAAGGTTACACTCGGCCCGCGGGCCCCGAACCCCCGGAACCGCGGACCCGACCGGTACCCGAGGAGGCCGAAATTGAAGATCGTGTACATAGAGCCCATAGGAAGCAACCTGCATTCGGCGCGCACGCTGTCGGTGCTCCGGAAACACGCCTCCAGCGGGGTATTCGTCGAGGTGCGCCATCTGGAACTCCCCCCGGATCTCGCCGGGCCCATGCTCTCTCCCGTGCCGCTCTACATGAACGAGCTGATCGCGGCGGTGCTGCAGGCCGAAAGCGAGGGCGCCGACGCCGCCATCATCGGATGTTGCTCGGATCCGGCGTTGATGGAGGCGCAGAGAAGCGCGTCCGTCCCGGTGGTCGGCCCCCTGCAGACGGCGGCGGCGCTGGCGGCCGCCCGGGGCGCCAACATCGGCATGTTGTTCCCCGACGAGCACGAATGGCGGATCACCGCCAACTGGGTGCGCCGCAACCTGCGGGCCTACGGACTTTCGGAGGCCGTCGGCGCGGTCGACTTCGTACCCATGCATGTCGAAGGAGAGGACACCCTCATCGGAGACACCGCCGCCGAGGCCGAGATGGTCGAGGAGCGGTTCCGCCGCCGGCTCCACCACCAGGGCGTACCGGCGGCCCGGGCCATGCTCGATCGGGCGCCGGTAGAAGCCATCCTCTTCGGCTGCACGATCTGGGGAGGCATGATCGGGGAGGTGGCGCACCTGATCGACGCCTTCTGCATCGACCCGGTGGTGGCCTCCCTGCATATGGCCGAGACGCAGGTGCGGGCGTCCCGCCTGACCTGAACGGGTCCGGCGGCGCAGCCGCAACGGGCGCTCCTTACTGTCTGATCAGGCGCCGGTCAGGTACCGGTATTTGTCCAGGATCGGTATCACCGTTTCGGCCGGCGCCGAAGGAAGGTCGAGCACCAGCCGGGATATTCCCAGCGATTCCCGGGCCAGCCGGGCGGCGCCGCCGGGTTGGACGGCGTACAGGGTGATCTCGATCTCCGACGGATCCCGCCCCGCCGCATCCATATACTCCCGCATGGCGGCGATCCGGCCGGCCAGGCTCCCCAGCTCGCCCGGGGTTCCGGTCGGCATCCACCCGTCGCAGTAACGGGCGAGGGCGTCCAGGGCCTTGGGGCCGCCGCCGGAGCTGCCCAGGATGACGGGCGGATGCGGGTTCTGGACCGGCTTGGGCCAGGCCCAGCTCTCCTCCAGCCGGAGCATCTCCCCCGAATAGGAGGCCCGCTCCTGGGTCCACAGGGCCTTCATCAGCCCGATCTTCTCCTCCACCAGCCGGTGGCGGACGGCGGGGTCCACCCCGTGGCCGGCCATCTCCTCGCGGTTCCATCCGAAGCCGATTCCGAACATGAACCGGCCGTCGGACACCACATCGAGAGAAGCCACCTGTTTGGCCAGCCAGATCGGATCGTGCTGGGCTACCAGGGTGACGCCCGTTCCGATTTTCAGCCGGTCGGTAACCGCGGCGGCGGCGGCCAGGGCCACGAAGGCGTCGTGGGTGCGGCGGTAGTACTCGGGCAGGGGCGGGGCGGTGTCCGCCGGGCGGCCGCCCCAAGGAGTCCTGCGGCTGGTGGGGATGTGGCTGTGCTCGGGCAGCCAAAGGGATTCGTACCCCCGCTCCTCCAGCTCCTCGGCCAGACGGACCGGCTGGATGGATAGATCGGTCGAGAACATGTAAACGCCCAGCTTCATCTCGGAGCCTCCTTCCACCGGCCCCGGCAGCCGGACATCATCAGCCCGACGATAGCGTCCGCCCGGCCTGCCCGCCGCCGGAAGGCCACTGCCCGCCGCCCTCCGAGGGAGAGCCCTCCGCCCGCCGCAACAGGGCGGACTGGAGTTTCATAAGCTCGCGGTCGCGCCATCGGCCGTGGTGTTCCCACCGGGCCGACGGGAACCTCGACTCGAGGTCGCCCGCCACCTCGTCGATCACCTGCGGAGTCCATGGATCGTCCCGGCCGCGCTCGAGGCCTATCCGGGCGTACACCTGCCCGATCACCCGCGCGTGCGCCCGGATCCCGCCGCGGGTGTTCAGCTCGGCGACGGCGAAGGGGCCGATCACGGACCACCGGCGGCCCAATCCCCGGGTTACCAGCAGATCCAGATCCGCCGGCGAGACCACCCCGTCCCTCACCAGACACAGGGCCTCGCGCAACAGCGCTCCTTGAAGCCGGTTGAACACCAGCCCCTCGACCTCGCGGCGGACCATCACCGGCGACATCCCCGCCGCCCTCATCAGGCGGGCGGCGGACTCGACCGCGGACGGATCGGTAAACGGCGCCGGGGCCAGCTCGACCACGGGCAACAGGTACGGCGGGTTGCCCGGATGCGCCAGCAGGCACCGGCCCCGCCCTGGAAGCCCCGCCGCGATTTCGGATATGGTCAGGGTGGAAGACGAGCTGGCCAGGGTGGTCCCGGCGGCGGCCCGGGAGTCGAGCCGACGGAAGAGCTCCGTCTTCAGGTCGAGCGATTCCGGAGCGCACTCCTGGACGTGCGCCGCGCCGTCGACCATCTCGCCCAGATCGCCGCCGACCGACACCCGGGACGCGGCGGCAACAGGGTCCTCGTCCATCAGGCCGTGGGCCTCCAGCTCGCGCAGCCGGTGTTCGATCTCGGCGGGCAGGACCGAACGCCGGGCGGGATCCGGTTCGAAGACCGCCGCCTCGAAGCCCGCCCGGGAAAAGACAACCGCCCACCCCGCACCGATCGAACCTCCCCCCGCGATCCCTGTTTTCAGGCGGTCGGACCCTTCGGTCCGGGCGTCCGGCGCCGCCGCCGGGATCACCCGAAGTCGAGGGCGGCGACGTAGGACTCGAGCTCGTCGATCAGTACCTTCATCTTCGCTACGCGCCGCCGGCCCTCCTCCCCCAGGGCGGGGAAGGTCGTGAGAGGGGCTCTCACATCACCCATCGGGTGGCCGGCCATGGCGGCCAGGGCCTTCGAATAACACTGATGGCCGTAGGTGGGGTGGCCCTCGGCGATGATGTGGTCGATCCGGTCGATCAGCCGCTGGACAATCAGGGCTTCCTCGATGCGCCCCTGGTCGAGGAGGTCGAAGATCCGATAGGAAGGGACCGGTATGTAGTTCCCGTAGGGGTTTACGTATCCGATGGCACCCAGGAGATGGGAGTCGACGATCCGCTCCCCGGCGAACACTTTCATCTCGCCGTCGGAGGCCTCGATGACGTCGCGGACCCGGGCCAGGTCCAGGCTCGATTCTTTTATGTACTGGACGCTCTCCAACGACCGGCACAACCTGGCCACCAGCGCCGCCGACATGTCGACGTTCGATGTAACAGGGTTGTTGTAGAGCATTACCGGGATCGAGACCGCCTCGTCGACGGCGGCGTAATAGTTGAATATCTCGTCCTCGGTGGGGGTGTAGTAGTAGGGGGGGATGATCATCAGCCCGTCGGCGCCCTGCTCTTCGGCCTCGCGGCTGTAGCGGACCGCGTTGGGGGTATGGGCGTTCATGGTGCCTATCACCACCGGGATCCGCCCGTCGATGTGGTTGACATACACGTCGACGATCAGGCGGCGCTCCTCGTCGTTGACCGCCAGGAACTCGCCGGTGCTGCCCAGCGCGATGATCCCGGGCACTCCGACGTCCAGCTGCCAGTCGAGAAAATCCTTGAGCGCCCCCACGTCGACGGCCGACCCGTCCTCGGTGAACGGAGTCACCGACACTGTGTAGCTGCCGTGAAACTCGGTGGTCATCATCCTCCTCCTGTCCGATCATGGAACTGCCGCCCCGCCCCAAACTACACGATCTCCGCCTGCGGGGTCAGAGGCCGGGGAAGACCGCCGCGGCCTCGGCGATCTCCACCGGTCGGGCGGGTATCTGGGGGGCGAAACCCGACATCTCGTCCGGAGGGGCGCCGCCCGCCCGGGCGGCCAGAGCCAGGATCGAAGGGCTGCAGTACCGCCCCTGGCATTTCCCCATCCCCGCCCTGGTCAGCCGCTTGACGGCGCCGGCCGACGCGGCCCCGTCGGAGACCGCGCGGCGGATCTCACCCAGAGACACCGATTCGCACCGGCAGACCACCGTGCCGTCGTCCGCCAGCTGGGTGGTCAACGGACGCGCCCGGTACAGGCGGCGCAGAGCTTTCTGGAACCGCAGATGCCGCCGCCGGGACCTCTCCGCCCGCCGCACGAGGGGAGACGAGCGCCGATCCGCCGGCGCCGCCCCCAGATCGGCCAACACCTCGGCGGCCGCCATGGCGCCCAGGGCTTGGGCGGCGTAGGCGCCTTCGACCCCTCCGGCGTCGCCTACCACCCACACGGAGGGGATCGAAGTCCGGCCGGTGCGCGTGCGGGCAACTACCAGGCTTCCCGACTCCGGATCGATATGGTGCCGGCAACCCAGGGCCCGGGCTATCTCGTTGGCGGGTACGAATCCGTACCCGAGGCAGACCGCATCGGCTTCGATCTCCCGTTCGGCGCCCGGAAGGCGACCGCCCGACGGGTCGAGGGGCGCCACCACCGCCGATTCCACCTTGTCCGAACCCCGGATCTCGACCACGGAGCTGCGGTCCAGGACCGGCGTCCGGGCGCGGGCGAGGGCCGCCCGGTACGAGAAGCCCCTGGCCGCCGTCCCGGGCGCCGAGAGGAGCAGGCCGGCGCCGGCCGCCGGATTGGTCCACCATCTCAGGTCGGCCTGCTCGACCAGCGCCGCCACCTCCGCGCCGGCCCGCACCAGCTCGGCGGCCACCTGCAGGTTGAGCGGGCCGTTGCCCGACAGCAGCACCCGGCGTCCGGGCGCCACCTGGCTGGAACGGAGCAGGGTCTGGGCGGCGCCGGTGGTCATCACGCCCGGAAGGGTCCAGCCGGGGATCGGAACCGCCCGCTCGTGCGCTCCGGTGGCCAGCACCAGCCGCCGGGGCCGGAGAATCCAGGAACACCCCCCGCCGCGGGCCAACAGCAGATCAGGCCGGAGCGCCCCCCAGACGGTTGCGCCGCTGATGACCGCAACCCCGGCGCCCCTCACCCTGCCTGCCAGCTCCCGCCCGGCCCGGTACTGGCCGTCGAGGCCGCCTTCGTCGATCTGCCGCCCCGGGCCGGGCTGTTTGTAGAACTGACCGCCGAGTTTGGAGCGCTCGTCCAGGAGAACGACCTCCACTCCCGCCTCCGCGATGGCCGCCGCCGCCGACAGTCCGGCCGGGCCGCCCCCCAGCACCAGGACGGAGGGGGCGATCTCTGCGTACCGGCGGGCGCCGGGGCCGGACGGCTCCGGGTTGGACGGCTCCGGGTTGGACGGCTGCCGCCTCACGGTCATGCCGTCCTCGGCCTCGATCATGCAGGTGAGCCGGCCCGCCGACCCGTCGACCACCGCCTCGCATTCGTGGCAGGCGCCCATCCCGCAGAAAAGACCCCGCCGGGTTCCGTCCCCCGCCTCCCGCAGGGCCCGGCGGCCCGCGTCTACCAGCGCCGCCGCCAGGGTGTCCCCGGCCCTCGCCTCCACAGCCCGGCCTTCATAAAACACCCGGAGGACCTCTTCGGGCCGTCCGATCCCCGGCACCGAGGCGCGCACCGCCCGATCAGCCCTCGGATGCTGCGGTTGCTGCTCCGCTTCCGTGCTTGCGCCGGTAGGCGCGCCAGGTGGTCGCCCATCTATCCGGGTCGTCGAGCCCCGACCCTTCGAGACGGCGGATCGGCTGGTTGTGCGGGGCGGTTTTGACGAGCTCGGGATCGGTGCGGGCCTCCTCGCAAACGGCGGCGACCACATCGATCCAGTAGTCCATGTCCTCGATCGACCACATCTCCCCCGCCTCCGGCGTGAAGGGCTCGGGGACAAACCACGGTTCGTGGCTCATCCAGTAGGCGTCGACGCCGTAGTCGATCATCCGGTTCTGTACATCGACCGTGGTGACCCCGGTCTCCTCGGTCAGCTCACCCAGGCTGTAGCGGGTCATCTCCATGCGGTACCGGTCGAGGTGCGGCAGCCCCTTGGTGACGCCGGGGATCCGGAGCAGGCGGGTCTCCATGTAGTTGTTGGCGAGCAGGGAAAGATCGGCCGCCTCCTTCACCCCCTCCGCCCCCATGGCGCGCAGCCACGCGTAGGCCTTGACGATCACCGGGATGTTGCCCAGATACTCGCGCACCTGGGTGGTGCGGGCCGCCCCGGCCGCCTCGACCGCGTAGCCGCCGCCCTTCTTCACCGCGATGGGGGCGGCCAGGTACGGAACCAGCTTGCTGACGCATCCGTAGGCGCCCACCGCCGGGCCGCCGCCCGCTTTGGGGGCGCCGAAGGTCTTGTGCAGCATCATCATGCAGGCGTCGAAACCGAGTTCGGCGGCGCGGATGCGCCCCATGACCCCGTTGAAGTTGGCGTGGTCGTAGAAGCAGAGCCCCCCGGCCTCGTGCACTATGTCCACCCACTCCTTTATGTGGGGGTTGTAGATGCCTATGTCGTCGGGGTTGTTGACCATCAACGCCGCCGTTCTCTCCGACGCGACCGAACGGAGCGCCTCTACGGATGCGTAGCCCTCCTCCTCGAGTGGAAGGGTTATGACGTCGAAGCCGGCCGCGGCCGCGGTGGCCGGATTGCAGGGGTGGGCCTGGGCGGTGGTGATGATCTCCCTCCTCTGGGAGAGCGCGCCGGCGGCCTGGTGGTAAGCCCTGGTAACGGCGGCATGCAGGAAGGCGGCGTCGGCGCCGCCTCCGGGCTGGAACACGAACTGGTCCATACCCGTCAGCTCCTGAAGCATCCGGTCGAGGCCGTATATCACCTCGAGGGTTCCCTGCAGGGTTTCGGGGTGCTGATCCGGGTGGGTGTCGGCCACCGCGGGCAGGCGGGTGATCCACTCGGCGATCCTGGGGTTGTACTTCATCGTGCAGGTTCCGAAGAGGCTGATCCCCATCATCCCCAGGGTCTCCTGCGACAGGTGAAGGTAGTGGCGGAGCACCTCCGGCTCGGACAGCTCCGGCAGCTCGGCGGGGCGCTCGCGTCGAACGGCCTCGGGCACCGGGTCCTCGAGCTCCGGCCCCCCGAACTCCTCCTCATCGTCCGGAAACAGCATCCCGCGCCTTGCCGGGGCCCCCATTTCCATCACCAGCGGTTCGTCCCAGACCGCCGCGTGGTATTTCCTCAAACCGTTCTTCACGCGCCCGTAACCTCCTCCAACGCCGCGGCCAGCCGGTCTATGTCGCGGCGGTCATGGACTTCGGTTACGCAGTAGAGGGCGCTCTGGCCCAAGCCGGGGAAATCACCGCTCAGATCCCTGCCGCCGAAGATGCCCTTGTCCCTCAGGCGGGCGTTGACCGAGGCGGCGGAGAGGCCGGTCTCGTCGAAGCAGACCACGAACTCCTTGAAGAAACCGGTCGGCCACACCACCGACACCGCCGGAATCTCGGCGATTCGGCGCGCCGCATAGCGGCTCCGCCGGAGGACGGCGCGGCCCAGCTCCTCGAATCCGGCGGGGCCGAGCAGGGCCATATAGGCGGCGTTGGCTATCGCCCACAGGTAGACCGAGTTGCCGGTCCAGTCCTTGCCGTCCTCGCGCGACCCGTAGGAGCTCTGCTGGAAGAGGGTCAGCCCGAAAGCCCGCTCCCCCGGCGCGATGGTGTCGGTGAGGCTGACCTGGAGGGTCGGATACTCGCGTGCGTAGCGTTCCTCGTCCCTCGTCGCGATGAAGCCCCCCACCCCCCCGCCGCCGTTCATGTGGATGCCGAGCGGCTGGGTGGTGCCGACCGCGATGTCGGCGCCGTAGGCGGACGGCGGCGCGATCACCCCGAGCGAGCTCGGATCCACCCCGGCGACGGCCTCGGCGCCCCGGCTTCGCGCCATCCGGCAGATCGCGGGCGCCTGATCCTCGATCAGCCCGGCGTATGAGGGGTTCTCGAAGTAGACCGCGGCGGTCGTCGGGTCGAGTTTGGCGTCGAGGTCGGCCAGGTCCAGCCGGCCGGTCCGGGGATCGTACCCGACAGCCTCGATCTCGAGGTAGCCCTCCTGTTCGGGGAACCCGCAATAGGTGCGCGCCACGTCGAGGCGCTGCGGTTCCATCAGGGCGGGAACCAAGACCCTGGTCCGTCCGGTCATGCGCGCCGCCATCCGCAGCGCATGGCCGACCGCCGCCCCCCAGCTGTACACCGGCAGGCCCACGAAGTCCATGCCCACCAGCTCGCCGAGCTGGCTGGCGTACTCGAACCAGGCCTGGTTGCGGCCCAGATCGGACGACGGGGTTCCCCAGACGGAAGTGAGGAACTCGCTTCGCGACCATATCTCGTCGCAGACCGCCGGGACGTGGTGCTGCCAGACGCCGCCGCCCAGGAAGCTGAGGTTGTCTTCACAGGTCTCGTTCTTGCCGAGAACGTCTACCAGGCGCCTCTTCAACGCCACCTCGGAGGCGAGCGGGGCGGGCAGACGGAACTCCCGCCGGGTCAGGTGTTCTCCGGGTATCTGCTCGAAGAGCCGGTCAACATCGTCGGCGCCGACGGCCTCGAGCATGCGCTTCTTGGCCTCCTCGGTCGAATTGGCCATGTAGGGGTGCGCTCTGTCCACTGAAATCGGCTTTCGGATCCGCCCGGCCGCGCAACAGTATACTTGCGGGAGATGCGGCAGGACCGGATCCGGCTGGGGCTGATCATCAACCCCATAGCGGGGATGGGCGGCGCGGTCGGCCTCCACGGAACGGACGGGGACGCCTACCGGCTCGCCGAGGAGCGGGGGGCGTCCCCGATCGCGGAGAAGAGAGCCGCCCGGGCCCTGCACCGTCTGTCTTCCTCCCACCCAGACGCCGATATGTCGGCCGCCTCGGGGAGGATGGGCGAGGACGCGGCCCGGAAAAGCGGGTTCGATCCCGAAACCGTCCCCGTGCGGTCCGGGCGGACCACCTCGGAGGACACGAAAGCCGCCGCCCGGGCGATGAAATCCGCCGGGGTGGACCTGATCCTTTTCGCCGGCGGGGACGGCACCGCCCGCGATGTGGTGGATGCGGTCGGCGCCGAGGCGTCGATACTCGGGATCCCGACCGGGGTGAAGATGCACTCGGCGGTGTTCGCCGCCACGCCGGAGGCGGCCGGGGACATGGCGGCCCGCTTCGTGAAATCCCCCGACCGGATGCGGGTGCTGCCGCGGGAGGTGCTCGACGCCGGCGGCCCGGACGGGGTAACCGGGTTCTCGATCGCTTCGGTTCCCTACGTGCGGAAGCTCCTGCAGCCGGGCAAGGCCGTATCGCCGGTCGGCGGCGGCCGACGCGTCGACCGCCTGTGCGCGGAGCTGGCCGCCGGGCTGGCCCCCGACCGCCTCTACATACTCGGACCGGGAACCACCACCAAGCGCATCCTCGAACATCTCGGCCTGCCCGCCGCGGCGGCCGGCGTCGACGTGGTGTTGAACAACGAGGCCGTACTCGTCGACGCCGCCGAGTCCCAGCTGCTCGAGCTGTTGGAGACGGGCCGCCGAGCCGCCGTCGTCCTCGGGGTCATAGGCGGCCAAGGGTTCCTGCTGGGCCGGGGGAACCAGCAGATCAGCCCGGCGGTCATCGAACGGGTCGGCGAAGAAAACGTCATGATCCTCGCCGACGAGGACAAGGTGCGGCGCCTCGACCCGCCGGTGCTCCGGGTCGACACCGGCGTCGAGTCGTCGAGGCCGGTGCTGCTGGGCTACCGCCGCGTACACACCGCGCCGGGCAGGAGCATCGTGATGAAGGTCGTGTCCTGAGCCGCCCGGCGGCGGCCGTCAGAACCGGTCGAGGGCGAAGGGCTTCAGATCGACTTCGCTCGGAAGGCCCAGGGCGAGACGGGCGAGCACCTTGCCCAGCAGGGGTCCGGCGGTCATTCCCAGATGGGGGTAGACGCCCAACACCAGCCCCGGAGGGCCCGGAGAGCCTATGATCGGAACCAGGTCGGGCGTCGCCAGGCCCGACCCCGCCCAGGTCCGGATCAGGCGCACCCCCGCCAGCGACGGGACCACCTCGAGCGCAACCCTCATGTTGGCGAACAGGTTGCCCGGGTTGACCTTCGGCCGGCCGGACACCGGATCGACGTCGGCCTGCCACCCGCCGCCGATGAGCAGGGTGCCGGCTTTGGCCTGCTTGAAGGTCAGCCTGCCGCCCGCGTAGTAGATCAGGTGGTGCACCATGGGCGCCAGGGGCTCGGTTGCGGCAACCTGCGCCGGTTCGTCGAAGATGGGCAGGGGGCGGCCCCATAGATGCGAGAAGCGGTTCATGCTGTTGCCGGCCGCCAGCACCACCCGGCCCGCGGTCACCTTTCCCGAACCGGCGGCGGCCGTGAACACCCCGCCCTCCCATTCAAGGGAGGCAACCGGCGTGTTGGTCCTGATCACCGCGCCCCGCTCCGCCGCGGCGCGGGCGAAGGCCGGGGCGGCGAGCATCGGGTTGGCCTTGCCCTCGCGCAGGCAGAGCTGGGCGCCGGCCATCGATTCGGAAACGTACGGGGCTGTCCGCCGCAGATCGGCCGCGCCGAGAAGATGGGAATCCACCCCCGCGGTTTTCTCGACGGCGATCTTGCGTTCGATGTCCGCCATCTGTTCGGGGGTCTGCGCTATCAGCAGGCCGCCGTTGAGGGAGACCTCGAGGTCGGCGCCCAGCTCCCGGTCGAGGCTTCTCCACATCTCCTGGGAGTCGACCAGGAACCTCAAAGCCGGCAGGAAGCGGCGCGCCCACTGCTCACCACGCTCCAGGAACTGGTCGTGCTGTATCTGGCCGTGGAGGCTTCCGGCGTTCCTGCCGGAGGCGAGGGTGTTCAGATCGAACTCTTCTGCCAGGAACACATCGGCGCCGCAGCCGGCGAGATGCCAGGCCGCCGAGCAGCCGGTGATACCCCCGCCGATCACCAGTACATCACAGTGCGCCGTTCCGGTGTGCGCCCTCATTCGATCATGAGCGCTTCTTGAGGGCGCGCAGAACCTCCAGCTCTTCTCGGGTGGGGGGCGGGGTTTCCTCGAGATCCGGGGAAACGCGCAGCGGCCATCCGGTCTCGCCCTTCACGTCCTCGACGGCGACCCCCGGATGGACGGCGGTGAGGGTGAGCTCCCGGTGCTCGGGGCGGGGCTCGAGCACCCCCAGGTCCGTGATCACGGTCCGGGGTCCTGCTCCGGTCAACCCGAGTTCTGCCCTGGTTTCCGGCTTTTCGCCCAGGCCCAACGAGGTGAGGAAGTCGAGCTCGGGAACGAAGGCCCTCGCCCGGTGGCGCATGATCACGGTTACCTCGCGGCAGAAGGAGGCTATCTCGGGAGCTCCGCCCGCCCCGGGCAGGCGAACCGCCGGACGGCGGTAATCCTTGCCGATCACGGTGGTGTTGAGGTTGCCCATCTTGTCGATCTGGGCCGACGAGAGATAGCCCATATCGATGTGGCCGCCCTGCAGCCAGTAGTTGAAAATCTCCGGCACCGGAACGACCGCGTCGGCGGTTTCGGCCAGCTCCCCGTCGCCTATGGACAGGGGGAGGCGGGTGGGCTTGGAACCCAACACCCCCGATTCGTAGACCAGCCACAGATTCGGCGCATGGAGCGCCCGGGCCAGGTTGGCGACCGTGCTGGGGATGCCGATGCCCACGAAGCACGACATCCCGTCGCGGAGGCTGCGCGATCCGACCACCGTCATGATCTCCTCGGACGTCCAGGCCGGCCCGCGAGCAGAAGCCGGGCTACTCACCGGAACCCATGACCGACTCGGCCAGCCACTCCATGAAGCCGGCCCGCTCCTTGCTGATTTCCAGCCACCTCCGGTAGAAGGCGTTGTCCCGCTCGTAGTAGCCCTGCACGTACGAAGGACGGGCGCCGCCGGGGACCTCGCAGACCGCGTCGACCGCCATCGCCGGAATGATGATATCGCCGGGCCGGCGGTCCAGGCGGTCCACCACCTCTTCTACAGTGACGATCGAGCGCCGCGAAGCCAGCACAACCTCTTTCAGGACCCCCGAGATACCCCATATCTGGACATTGCCGGCCCGGTCCGCCCGCTGGGCGTGGATGACCCCCACATCCGGGTTGAGGGCGGCTATGGCCGTAACCTTGCGGCCGGTGAACGGGCAGTCAAGAAAGGCCGCGTGCTCGGCGATCTCCCCCAGCGCGCCGCCCAGGTAGCTCTTCGTCACCGTGAACGGCATACCCGAGGCGCCGGCGGCGTAGCGGTTGGCCAGCCCGGCGTGGCTGTGCTCCTCTATCTCCAACGGCGCGGGCCAGCCGTTCTCCACCGCATCCCGGAAACGCCACAACGAGCCCACCCCGGGATTGCCGCCCCAGGAAAAAAGCAGCTTGGCGACGCACCCGGCGCCGATCATCTGGTCATAGACAAGATCCGGGGTCATTCTGGCCGCGGTAAGGCCGCGCCGCCCCTGGCGAATGATCTCGTGCCCCGCCGCGAAGGGAATGAGATGGGTGAAGCCCTCCAGAGCAACCGTGTCCCCGTCCTGCACGTACTCCGAGACGGCTCTGCTCAGCCTCAGATGCTCGACCACTGCGGCCCATCCTACCCACCGGAGCCAAAGAAGCCGGGAGTCCCGCCCGGACTCTGCCGCAAGTCCGACCGAAGAACCCCCGGAAACGCCGAACCCTCCACCGGCGGCTGCGCGCCGTTCGACCAGCCCCCTGCGCGCCGATGCCGGGTCCCCGAAACGTCAAACTCTCCGCCGGAGCCCAACCCCGCATCAACCAAACCCCCGGGCAACCGGCTTTTATTCCCCGACCAACTCCCCCAGTACGCGAAATTCTCTGCGCCCCCAACCCGGCTTCGCCGGGCCCCCTCCCCCGCCTCCGCCGCCGATATGAATCCACCCGTGGGGCCGCGCGGCCCCCGCCCGGCCCGGATGCCCGACCGGATGGAGATTCCTCGATGATCGCCGCGCTCTCCAGAACCGGCGGCGATGTTTGTGCTCAGCACATATATAGTACTACAAACCTATGACAATATCAATATTCTCATTCCAGACTGTCAAAAATATTCTCAGAGGCCGCCGATGGTTACCCCGGCGCCGGAGGCATTCCGCCGGTCAAAGGCGGGGATTGATGCGCTCCTCGAGGGAGAAGGCGATCAGGGCGAACCCGAGCGAGGCGGCCATGATCAGCAGGCCCGGCGGCAGCACCCACCACTTCCAGGCCGGGGTGAGAAAAGCGCCCCGCGCCTGGGCCCAGAACAGGATAGACCCCCAGCTCTTCTGGATGGGGTCGCCGAGCCCCAGGAAGCTGAGCGAGGCCTCGAGGAGGATGGCGGCCGCCACCGCCCGGACAAAGGACCCGGCGGCCAGCAGGGCGGTTCTCGGGACCACGTGGCGGAAGATGGTCCAACGGTCGGGCGCCCCCATCGACCGGGCCGCCAGCACGTACTCGCGGGAGCGCAGCGAGAGCACCTGGGAACGGATGATGCGGGCCGGGGCCGCCCAGATCAGCGCCCCGATCACCAGGGCGGTGTTTACCAGACTGCGCCCCAGGTAGGCGGCCAGCACGATCAGCAGGGGCAGGAAGGGCAGGATCAACACCAGGTCCACCGTCCGCATCAGGAGCGCCCCCAGCCGCCGGGGGTAGTAACCGGCCAGAATCCCCACCGCCGCGCCGATCAGCAGCGCCGCTGCTGCTGCTGTCACCCCCACCAACAACGACACCCTCGCCCCGAAGATCAGCTCCGAGAGCAGATCCTGGCCCACGTCGTTGGTGCCGAGCAGGTGCTTCCCGCCGGGCGGCTGGAACGGGCGGCCCGTCCGCTCGGTCGGGTCGTAGGGGGCCAGCCGCGGTGCGAAGGCCGCGGCGGCGGCCAGCAGCCCCACGGTGACCCAGCCGCAGATTCCCAACACCCTCGAGGCCCGGCGCCCGCGCCCCGCCCCGGCCGAGGCCTTCCTCCGCACCCGCTCCGCCCCCGCCGTCATGACGCCCCGGCCCGCGGATCGACCAGCGGGTAGAGCAGGTCGGCCGCCAGGTTGGCCGCCAGCACCGCCCCGGTGAACACCAGAAAGGCGGCCTGCATCACCGGATAGTCACGGCCCGACACCGCCTCGAACACCAACCTCCCCAAGCCCGGATAGGAGAACACCGTCTCGATGATCACCGTTCCCCCGAAGGCGAACCCCAGGCGGATGGCCAGCACCGTGATCACCGGGGATGCGGCGTTGCGGACCGCATGGCCGAACAGCACCCGCCCTTCCCCGGCGCCCTTGGCGCGGGCGGTGCGGATGTAGTCCTCCCCCAGGGTCTCGAGCATGGCATAGCGCATGGTCAGGTAGACGCCCGGCGCCGACAGGATGGAAAGGGCCGACACCGGCAGCACCGCGTGGCGGAGGATGTCCTCGAAGTGCTCCCATCCCGTCAGCCCGGAGGCGGGGGTAACCGCCCCGAAGGAGGGCAGCAGGCCCCACTGTACGGAGACGATCGAGATGAGCAGCATCCCCAGCCAGAAGGGGGGCATCGCCTCCAGCCCGATCATCGCGGACAGCAGCCCCAGGTCGGTCTTGGTTCCCCGCCGCCAGGCCGAGACCGCCCCCAGGATCACCCCCGCCGCCGCCGAAACGGCCAGGGACAACCCGGTGATGAACAGCGTCCAGGGAAGCCGGTCCAGGATCATCTCCATGATGGGGCGCCCCGACCGGTACGAGTATCCGAAGTCGCCGGTGAAGATGCCGCCCCAATAGCGCAGGTACTGCTGCCAGAGAGGGGCGTCGAGGCCCGCCCGGGCGATGATCTCGGCCCGTTGCTCGGGGGTCAGCAGCCCCGCGTCCACCCCGGCGATCAGCGCCAGCGGGCTGCCCGGCATCAGCCGCGGCAACAGGAAATTGAGGGTTACGGCCGCCGCCGCCACCGCGGCGTACTGGCCGAGACGCCGGAGGTCGATGAACCTCTTCGGGTTTCTCAAAGCCACCGGGCGGTCCGGACGGCCCGGCCTAAGGACGGGCGGAGGGAGGGAGCAGCGACAGCTTGCCGACGATCCCCTGCCCGGTGATGAACTCCCAGTCGGCGTACACGCTCGAGTCGTACACATAGGCGCCGTCCGGATAGGCCAGCAGCACGAACGGAAGGCGGTCGGCGATCAGCTCCTGGAGCCGGCCCAGCAGCTCGAGGCGGCGCTGCGGATCCGGTTCGACCAGCAGCCGTTCCGAAACGTCGTCCACCTCGGCGTCGGAGAAGCCGGTCAGGTTCAGCGAGCCGATGCCGGGCGAGCTGTGCACCAGCGAGGGCGTCCGCAGGGTGTTGGCCTGCACCGGGGCCGACCAGCCCCACACGGCGAGCTGGTAGTTGCGTCCGTTGTTGACGTCGAAGCCCGGCCACACCGCGTCCTCCCAGGCGGCGGTCTCCACCGAGGCCACGCCGGCGCTGATGCCGATCTCGGCCAGCATCTCCGCGGCCAGCTCGGCGATGCGGAGCCGCAGGGAGTCGCTGGAGTTGACGATGACCTCGAAGGACATGGGCCGCCCGCCGTATTCCCGCACCCCGTCGCCGTCGCTGTCCGCATATCCGGCCTCGTCCAGCAGGGCGTTGGCGCGGGCCGGATCGTATTCGGCCGCCGCCTCCGGGTTGTAGGAGGCGTGGTCCGGATGCACCCAGCCGGGGCTTCCCGCGGTGGCCGCCCCCAGGTAGACGGTGTCCACGATGTCCCGCCGGTCCATGGCCAGGTCGACGGCCTTGCGCACCGCCGGATCGTTGAAGGGCGGGATGGAAGCGTCGTAGTTGATCATCTGGGTGCTGAACTCCGGCCCCTGGGCGATGTCCAACGGGTCCTGGGCGTCGAGCAGGGCGATCTGCTCGGGGCTGATCCGCTCGAAGATCACGTCCACCCCGCCCGACCGGATGGCCGATAGGGCGCCGGCGTCGTCGGCGAACACCGCCACCACCAGCTCGTCCACCGCCGGGGCGCCCCGGAAGTAGCCGGGGTTGGCAACGAAGCGGTAGCTCTGGCCTTCGTCGTACTCGACCAGGCGGTACGGCCCCGACCCGATGTTGGGGCCTTCGAACCGATGCTCCTCCGGGTTGGCCACCGACTCCCAGACGTGGCGGGGGATAATCGGCACGTCGGCCAGCGCCACCAAGTCGAAACCCGGATTGGGGGCTTCCAGCACGAAGGTCAGGTTGTGGTCGTCGGCCACCACTACCTCCGCCAGGCCGCGCAGGTCGCGGGCAAACCGGCTCTGGGTGTTGCTGACGAAATACTCGGCGGTGAACGCCACGTCGGCGGCGGTTAGGGGCCGCCCGTCGTGCCACGCAACGCCCTCCACCAGCTTCACCGCGTACTCGGTGAGCCGGTCATTGACCGTTACCTTCTCGGCCAGCCAGGGCCGGGGCCGGCCGGCGGAGTCGAGCTGCAGCAGCGAGTCGTACTGGAGCATCAACAGGTTCCAGCCGGGAAAGCCGCTGATGTACGAATAGGGGGTCAGGGTGGCCTCGTCGCCCGTTATGGCGGCCCGCACCCTCACCGGCTCGGAGGGGGCGGCCGAAGTTTCGGCCGCGGCGGTATCCGCCGCCGGGCGGGTATCCGAAGACGCCTGGACGGGTTCGGCCGGGATCGGGGCCCGGGTGGTGGAGGTATCGCCGGCACCCCCTCCGCAAGCCGCCGCCAGCGCCAAGCAGGCCAAGAGACAGGCCTTCCTGCCGTAGATATTCCTCCGCACGGTCCGCATCCTTTCTCCCTGGCAAGGGTAGACGCGGGCCGTCAAGCCTGTTAATCACGGAAGTGACAAAAAAATCCGCCGGATCCGCCCACAAGGGTATTGACTATGCCGCACCGATGCTGTATCAATGGAAGAGCCGCAAGCACCTCCGGTCGGCAGGCGCCGCAGACCGAGACAGGGATCATCTTCCGAACGCGGCCCTGCCGGGTACTGATCGAACGCGTCCGGAAACTCGGTGGAGGCGGTGGGGGCCGGGCCCGCGAAGCGGGGCGCCGGGGACGGCGTTTTTCGCGTTCTTGCCGGGTACGGGGGCGGGGATAAGGGGCTTGACCCGGTGGTTCGGAGGATGCACGGATAAGGGATGCCTACGCCGTTCCGTCGGCGGGTGCAACGCCCTGCCGCCCTGCTCCCCGGGCAGACCATCCAACAGTTGCTTGCGCCGGGATGCCTCCGACTGCCTATCCGCGCGCGTTCTCGAAAGCCGAAAGCTGTGTTTCCGCCGCATTGAATATCACAATATCCTGAAAAGTCCACACCCGGCTACGTCCGGGTTGCGGCTTTCCGGGCCGGTTTCACCAGATGGCAGGAGACCCAGTGGCCCGGGGCGGTTTCAACCGGCTCGGGCTTGACGGCCTCGCACAACCCCTCCACCGCCTCCGGACAGCGGGTGTGGAAGCGGCAGCCCGGCGGCGGCGCGGCCGGGCTGGGCAGCTCGCCCGCAGGCCGGATGCGCCCCCGCCCGGACCCGGCCTCGGGAAAGGGCGCCGGGGCCGCCTCCAGCAGGGCCTTGGTGTAGGGATGCCGGGGCGACTCGTACAATCGGTCCCGGGGGGCGCGCTCCACGATCTCCCCCAGGTACATGACCGCCACCTCGTGAGATATATGCCGCACCACCGCCAGATCGTGGGCGATGAACAGGACGGCCATACCGGTTCGGGCCTGCAGATCGGACAGCAGGTTGACCACCTGGGCCTGCACCGAGGCGTCGAGGGAGGAAACCGGCTCGTCGCACACCACCGCCTCCGGGTCGGCGGCCAGGGCGCGGGCCACCGCGATCCGCTGCCGCTGCCCGCCGCTGAACTCGTGCGGATACCGGCCGCGGGCGGAGAGCGGCAGCCCCACCTGCCCCAGCAGGACCCCCACCCGCTCCTGTATCCGGCGGGCGGGCGCCAGGCGGTGCACGCGCAGCGGCTCGGCGATGACATCCCCCACCTTCATGCCGGGGTTCATGGCCGAGAACGGATCCTGGAAGATCATCTGCACGGCCCGGGGGCGGCCCCGCCGGTAATCGATGGGCCGCCCTGCGATCTCTATGGAACCGGCGGCCGGGCGCACCAGGGCGGCGACGGCCCGGCCCAGCGTGGTCTTGCCGCAGCCGCTCTCCCCCACCAGCCCCAGGGTGCGCCCCGGCGCGAGATCCAGGTCCACCCCGTCCACGGCCCGCACCGCCCGGCGGCGTGAACGGGGGCCTCTCCCGCCGGCGGGGTAATGCACCGCCAAGCCGCGGACGGACACCACCGCCTCCCGGCCCCCGCGGTCGGCGGGCCGCCCCCCCTCCTCCGAACCGGCCGGCCAGAGGACGGAGGGCGGTCCCATCCGGTCCCGCCGGATGCAGGCCGACCGGTGGGAGGGGGCGCCCGCCTCCTCCAGCTCGGGGACGGCGGCCCCGCAGTCGTCCTCCGCCAGCGGGCAGCGAAGGAGGAAGGGGCACCCGGACAGCTCCCGGGACACCCGGAGGGGCGCGCCGGGTATCTCGGCCAGGCGGGAGGAGACCGGACGGTCGAGGCGGGGAATCGACCTGAGCAGACCCGAGGTGTAGGGGTGGCGGGGCAACCGGTAGATCCCGCCCGCGGGGCCGGTCTCGAGGATGCGGCCCGCGTACATGACCGCCATCCGGTCGGCGATCTCGGACACCACCCCCAGGTCGTGGGTGATCCAGACCACCGCCAGCCGGTATTCGTCCTGGAGCTCGCGCACCAGGTCGATGATCTGGGCCTGCACGGTGACGTCGACGGCGGTGGTGGGCTCGTCGGCGATCAGAAGCTCGGGGGCGGCGGCCAGCGCCATGGCGATCATGGCCCGCTGCCGCATGCCGCCGGAGAACTCGTGCGGATAGTCGTCCACCCGGGAAGCGGCGGAGGGGACGCCCACCCGGTCGAGCAATCGGACCGCCTGCCTGCGGGCTTCGGAACGGCCGGCGCCCTGGTGGATGCGCAGGCTCTCCCCGATCTGGCGCCCGATCCTATGCACCGGGTTGAGGGACGACATCGGCTCCTGGAACACCATGGCCGCCTTCCGGCCCCGCAGGCGGTTCAGCTCCCGCCGAGGCATGCCCAGCACCTCCCGGCCTTCCAGCCGGATCGACCCGGACACCACCGCCGGAGGCGAGGGAAGCAACCCCATCACCGAAAGCATCGAGACGCTCTTGCCCGAACCGGACTCCCCCACCAGGGCGAAGGCCTCGCCGGGCGCCACCTCCAGGCTGATCCCGCCCACCGCATGCACCGTCTCGGACGGCAGCTCGAACCGCACCGCCAGTTCTTTGATCTCGAGCAGGGGCGCCGGCGGCCCGGAGGCGGCGGTCAACCCGCGCCCCCCGCCCCGTCCGGGCGGCCCGCGCGGACGCCGATGCCCACGCTCCTGTTCATGGGCGCGACCCTACACCGCCGGGCGCCCGGGGAGCGCAGGGCGCCTACTGGTCGGACAAGGCCGGGTATCCGGCCTCCGCCGCCGGCCTCTGCAGGGTTTCTTCCAGCATGACCACCTCCACGCCCCCCACCACATCGGAGGCCATGTTGTAGAACACGGCGGCCAGGGTGGTGAGCAGGGTCATCGCCGCTCCGAACACCACCGAGAAGAACATCGCCACCCGTATGAACCGTCCGCCGTTGTCGAAGAACACAGTGCCCTCGTCGATGAGGCTGATCAGGACCAGGAAGCGGTCCAGAGCATCGGGGATGCCCACCCGCACCAGCAGCGCCCAGAGGATGAGCAACCCGATCAGAGCCGCCAGCGCGAACACCAGATGCATCACGATCGACACCTTGAAAACCGTCCATGGGTCCAACTTGCGGATCACCCGCCGCACCCGCTGCACCTCGGCCATCACCAGCCCCTTGCGGCGTCCGCCCCGTTCTCGCCCGGCCCCGCAGCCCCGGCCGCCGGGACCTCCTCGAACACCGTGAACTCGACCCCTCCGGTCAGCTCGGCCACCAGGTTGTAGAGCACCGCCCCCGCCGTGGACAGCGCCGCCGCCGCCATCATCCAGGCCCCGGCCAGCATCACCGCTCCCCGCAGATATTCATCGCCGGTCTTGAACAACGATTCCTCCGGAGCGATCAGGGCCACCCGCCGGGCGGCGGAGTCCAGCGCCCCGGCCAGCCCCAACCGGCTGACCACCGCCCAGAAGACCACCGCCAGCAACACCAACCCCAACGCCGCCAAGGCGGACAGCACCAGCGACGTTTTCAGCACCGTCCAGGTATCGAACTTGCGCAGGATCCGGCGGACCCGGCGGCTGACCGCGGCCGGGGCGGTCAACTCACTCCTCTTCTTCTCTGGGCACCGGCGCGAAGGAGCTGAGCCGCACCCCTTCGGGAACGTTCATGACCTTGACCCCCCTGGCCATCCGGCCCTGGCGGCTGATCGAATCGGTCTTGGTGCGGATGACCACCCCCGCCGACGACACCACCACCACCTCGCTGCCCGGCCTCACCGCGGTGGCGCCCACGAGCTCCCCCCGCACCTTGGTCAGATGGATGGCCTTCAACCCCTTGCCGCCCCGTTTCTGGGGCCGGAACTCCGCCGCCCTGGTGCGCTTCCCGTACCCGCCCGAAGTAAGCATCAACACCTCGTCCCCGTCCAGGGTAACCGCCGCGCCCACCACCTCATCGCCCTCCGAGAGCCTCACCCCTCTGACGCCCTGCGTGGATCGGCCCGTGGACCGGATCTCGCCCTCGGAGAAGCGGATGCCCATACCCAGGCGGGTGAACAAGAGCAGATCGCTTTCGCCGTCGGTGGCCCGAACCGCCACCACCTCGTCGTCGTCCCTCAACCTGATGGCCACCAACCGCGCCGAGCGGCTCTCGTATTCCCGGAAGGCGGTCCGCTTGACCAGCCCCCGCCGGGTGATCATCACCATGTACTTGAAGGTCTCGTAGTCGCGGGTGTCCACCAGCTCCTCGACCCGCTCATCCGGTTCGAGGGGCAGCACCGAATGCGCCAGCACCCCGCGGGCGGTGCGCTTCTTCCTCGGCACCTCATGCGCCCGGATCCGGTGGACCCGGCCCTTGTTGGTGAAGAACAAAAGAAAGGCGTGGGCGGTGGTGTGGAGCACGTGGGTCAGGTAGTCGTCCTCCCACAGCGCGGCCGCCTTCACCCCCCTCCCCCCGCGGCCCTGCGGCCGGTAGGTGTCGGCGTCCACCGACTTGAGATAACCCTTGGCGGACACGGTAACTATCAGCTCGTCGTCGGCGATCAGGTCCTCCAGCGAGAACTCCCCTTCCGCCGGGATGATCCGGGTCTTGCGCTCGTCGGCGCGGGCCTCGCGCACCGCGCCCAGCTCGGCGGCGATGAGAGCGCGCCGGAGGGCGGGGTCGGCCAGTATCCCCTGCAGCTCGGCGATCAGCTCCCGGAGGGCGGCGTGCTCCTCCCGCAGCTTGTCGGTCTCGAGGGAGGTGAGGCGGCGCAGCGGCATATCGAGGATGGCCCGCGCCTGCAGCTCGGACAGCGGGAACTGCTTCATCAAGGCGAGGCGGGCCTGCTCGGCGTCCCGGCTCGCCCTGATCAGGGCGATCACCGCGTCGATGTTGTCCACCGCAACGATCAGGCCCTCCAGGATGTGCGCCCGCGCCAGCGCCTTGTCGAGCCGGAAGCGGGTGCGGCGTTCGATGACCTCCATCTGGTGGTCGAGGAAGCATCGGATCAGCTCGGCGATGCCGAGGGTGCGGGGCACGCCGTCCACCAGGGCCACCGCGTTCACCCCGAAGGTCTCCTGCAGCTTGGTGTGTTTGTACAGCTGGTTCAGCACGATCTGGGGGGTGGCGTCCTTCTTGAGCTCGATCACCAGCCGCATACCCGCCCGGGAGGAAGACTCATTGCTCAAGTCGGCGATGCCGGTGACCGTCTTCTGCTGGACCAGCCGGGCGATGCCCTCCATCACCCGATCCTGGCTCACCTGGTAGGGCAGCTCGGTCACCAGGATGGCGGTGCGGCCCTTCCGCACCTGTATGAAGTCCGTAACCGCCCGCATCTTGACCGACCCCCGCCCCGACACCAAGGCTTGCCTGACTCCCTTGGAGCCGACCACGTACCCGCCGGACGGGAAGTCCGGCCCTTTGACGATCTTCAGGTACTCCTCGGGGCCGGCGTCGGGGTTCTCCAGCCCGAACAGGCAGGCGTCGATCACCTCCCCCAGGTTGTGGGGCGGGATATTGGTGGCCATGCCCACCGCGATCCCCTGGGAGCCGTTCACCAGCAGGTTGGGGAAGCGGGAGGGCAGCACGGTCGGCTCCGATTCCGACCCGTCGAAGTTGTCGGCGAAGTCCACGGTGTCCTCGTCGATCCCGTCGAGCAGCACCATGGCCAGCTCGGCCAGGCGGCATTCGGTGTAGCGCATGGCGGCGGGCGGGTCGTCGGTGGTGCCGAAGTTGCCCTGCGGGTGGATCAGCGGGTACCGCAGCGAGAAGGACTGCCCCATCCGCACCAGGGCGTCGTAGATGGCGTCGTTGGAGTGGGGGTGGTATTTGCCGATCACCTCACCCACCACGGTGGCCGACTTGCGGTGGGGGGTTCCCGGCCGGATCCCCATGTCGTTCATGGCGTAGACAATCCGCCGCTGCACGGGTTTGAGGCCGTCCCGCGCGTCCGGCAGCGCCCGGGACACGATCACCGACATGGCGTAGTCCACGAAGGACTTTGACATCTCCTCGTTGATGTCGACGTTTCCGACGTCCGGCCGGCCGCCCTCCGCTTCGACGGCGCGGCCGCTCATATGTCCAGGAACCGGACGTCGCCGGCGTTGTGCTGGATGAACTCCTTGCGGGCGGCCACATCCCCTCCCATGAGGGTCGAGAAGATCTCGTCTGCCTCGGCCGCGTCTTGCAGGGACACGTTGACCAGCGTGCGGGTGGCCGGGTCGAGGGCGGTGACGCTCAGCTCTTCGTCGTTCATCTCCCCCAGACCCTTGAAACGGGTGGGGCGGGCCTTGGGGTGGGACGCCTTGAAGGCGTCCAGCTCGGCCTCGTCGGACAGGTAATGCACCTTCCCTCCCCTCTTCACCCGGTAGAGGGGGGGCACCGCGATGTACACAAAACCCGCCTCGATCAGCCCGCGCATGTGGCGGAAGAAGAAGGTGAGCAGCAGGGTGCGGATATGGGCGCCGTCCACGTCGGCGTCGGTCAGCATGATCACCTTGTGGTACCGGGCCTTGGCGATCTCGAAATCGTCGCCGATCCCGGTGCCGACGGCGGTGATGAGCGCCAATATCTCGTTGTTCTGGAGGGCCCTGGCCAGGCGGGCCTTCTCGACATTGAGGATCTTGCCCCGGATGGGCAGCACCGCCTGATACCGGGAATCCCGCCCGTTTTTGGCCGGCCCGGCCGCCGAATCACCCTCCACGATGAACAGCTCGGCTTCCTCGGCCCGGCGGGAGGAGCAGTCCACCAGCTTGCCCGGCAGGCGGGAGGAGTCGAGCAGTGACTTGCGGCGGATCACGTCGCGGGCCTTGCGGGCGGCTTCCCGGGCGTGCTGGGCGGCGCGGGCCTTCTCGACGATCCGGCGGGCGTCCCCGGGATGGCGCTCCAACCACTCCGGAAGCATACGGTTGAGGGCCTTCACCACGTAGCTGCGGATCTCGGTGTTGCCCAGCTTGGTCTTGGTCTGCCCCTCGAACTGCGGCTCGCGCACCTTGACGGAGACCACCGCCGTCAGGCCCTCCCGCACGTCCTCCCCCGCCAGGTTGGGGTCCTTGTCCTTCAGAAGGTTCTTGAATCGGGCGTAATCGTTCACCGCCTTGGTGAGGGCGGTGCGGAAGCCCTCCTCGTGGGTGCCGCCCTCGTGGGTGTTGATGTTGTTGGCGAAGCTCAGCACGTTCTCGTTGAAGGCGGCGGTCCATTGAAGGGCCGTCTCCAGCTCGGCGTCCTCGCCCCGGTCCTCCAGGTACATGACCTGGCTGTGCAGGGCTTCGCGGCGGCGGTTGAGGTGCAGGATGAAGTCCCGGAGGCCGCCCTTGTACCGGAAGGTGTCCGAGCGGTCCTCCTCCCGCTCGTCGACCAGGCGGACTTCCAGGCCCCGGTTCAGGAAGGCCAGCTCCCGGAGCCGCTGGGAAACGGTCCCGTAGCTGAAGTCGAGGGTGTCCTCGAAGATCTGCGGATCCGGCCAGAAGGAGATGGTCGTGCCGGTCCTGCGAGCCCGCCTGCCCCTATGCACCTGCGCATCCATCGGTTTGCCCCGCTCGAAGGCCTGCGACCAGCGGTAGCCTTCCCGCGTCACCTCCGCCTCCAGACGGCGGGACAACGCGTTCACCACCGACACCCCCACCCCATGCAGCCCTCCCGATACGGTATAGGCCCCCTGCTCGAACTTGCCCCCGGCGTGAAGGGTGGTCAGGACGGTGGTCAGGGCCGACTTGCGCGTGCGGGCGTGCTGCGACACGGGGATGCCCCGCCCGTTGTCCTCGACCCGGCAGCCTCCGTCGGCCAGGAGGGTCACAACGATGCGGCTGGCGAACCCCGCCATCGCCTCGTCCACCGAGTTGTCCACCACCTCCCAGACCAGATGGTGGAGACCCCGCGGGCCGGTCGTTCCGATGTACATGCCGGGCCGCCGGCGCACGGCCTCCAGACCCGGCAGGACCTCGATGTCCTTGGCGTCGTAACTAGATGCTTGCTTGGCGGTCACCCCGACTCCTCACAGCTCGCCGCGGCCCCCATCGGCTTGACGGCAGGCGCCGACCAAGCAGACATAGGCCTTTTCCGGTCCCTGACTCCGCCCCCACCCCCCGAGGGCGCTCCATGGTAGTTGGCGGAGGGGGCTACTCCAAGGACTCGATGCCCCAAGTTAGTTGCCGGGCGCCGGGCCGCGCCGTGACATCCGGCGGGTTTTTTTAGCGTTCCTTCATCCGGGCCGGTCAAGGCGGGCCGATCACCCTGACTCTGTCGACGAATCCCTCCCCGAAGTGGCGGTTGAGGCGGGCGGCCAGCCGCTTGGCGTCGTGGCCGAGCCGCCTGACGATCCTCCGGTCGGAAGACTCCACCAACAGCTCGCCGTTGCGGATCACCAGGGGTTCGGCGCAGGCGGCCCATTGCGGCCCGGCCAGCTCCGGCCAGCGGCGGTACAGCTCCAGCAGCCGCCGGATCGAGGGCAGGCCCTCCTGTGCGAAGATGTCCCGGAACGCGGTCGGCAGGGTCTTCACCGCCCCGGCCGGGCGCCCGGCCCTCCCCCGCCGCGCCTCTACCCAGGACGCAGCCAGCGCTTCGGCCTCGTCGCGGCCGAAGCGGGCCAGCAATTTCTCGACCCGTTCCCTGGACCACTCTTCGGTCACCGCAGCTCACCCCCGCTCAGCTGCCATTGCCTGCCGGCGAGCGGAATGTCTTCGCGGCGGGCAGAGGTGATGAAGGTCTGAGCGGGCGGGAGGGTCCGGGCCAGCGCCGCCGAACGGTGCGGATCGAGCTCGGAGAACACATCGTCGAGCAGCAGGAGCGGCGCCTCGCCGGTGATTTCCGCCACCGCCTGATGGGCCGCCAGCCGCAGCGCCAGCACCAGGCACCGCTGCTCTCCCTGGCTGGCCCGGGTCCGGGAATCCCGATCGTCCAGCAGCAGGCGGACGTCGTCCCGGTGCGGCCCCACCGTGGACAAGCGCCGGTCGAGGTCGGCGGGCCGCGCCGCCGACAGCGCCCCGCCCAGCGCCGCCCGCCAGCCGTCCATACGGCCGGCCGCGCCGGCGCCCCAGGTGGAGCGGTAGTCGACGACCACTCGGGCGCCTTCCCCGGACAGCTCCCGATAGAAGGCACCCGCCCGCTCCTCCAGGGCCTCTATCGCCGCCGTCCGGCGGGCCATCACCCTGCCCCCCGCCTCGGCCAGCCGGTCGTCCCATACCAGCAGGGTAACCTCGTCGGTCTGCCGGCCGGACTGCTTGAGCAGCATGTTGCGCTGCCGCAGCGCCTTCTCGTAATCCTGCTGGTCGCGGTGGGCGCCCGGCCAGATCTGCACCGCCGTCGCGTCCAGCAGGTCCCGCCGGTAACCCGGCCCCCGCTTCACCATATCGAGGTCGTCGGGCAGGAAGACCGCGCTCCGCACCAAACCCAGTAGATCCGACACCCGGCCGAGCCGCTCGCGGTTGACCTGCGCCCTGCGCCGCCCCGCCGCCGGGGCCTCCACCTCGATGAGGGTCGACCGGCCCTCCCCCGCCACCTCTCCCCTGAGAACGGCCCGTTCCGCCCCGTCTTTCACCAGAACCCGGTCGGGAACGTTGCGGAAGGAGCGAAGGGCGGCCAGATATCCGACCGCCTCCAGCAGATTGGTCTTACCCGCCGCGTTGCGCCCCACCAAGACGTTGACCGACGGATCGGGCGTCCACCGCAACCGGTCGAAGCTGCGGAAGTCGATCACCTCCAACCATGACAGGCGCACTGCCCTTGCCGGAGCTCTACCGCCTCACACCCTCACCGGCATGAGCAGGTACAGGAAGTCGTCGCGGTCGGACCCCTTTATGACGCTCGGCTTGAAGCCGTCCACCACTTCCATGCGCACCTGCTCGCCGTCCGCGGCCATGATCCCCTCGCTCAGGTAACGGGCGTTGAAGGCAATATCCACCTCTTCCTCCTTGCCCTGGTACTCGGCGGGAATCAACTCGTCTTCGCCTCCCACATCCCGCCGTTTCACGGTCAGCTTCACGCCGCCGCCGCTCAGGTTCAGCCTGATCGGGATGTGATCCTCGGCCACCAGGGAGGCCCGGCCCACCGCCTCGAGGAAGGTCTCCTTGCCGAGCACCGCCCCATTGGGATAATTTTCGGGAAGCAGCTGCCGGTAATTCGGGAAGCTGCCCTCGATCAGCCGGATGCTGAGCGAGCCCCGATCGGAGGAGAACACCGCCTCCCGGTCCGAAACAGCCACCTCGATTACCGCGGCGGCCACCGTCCGCCCGAGCTCCCGCAGGCCGCGGGCGGGCACCAGACCCGACCCGTTCAGGGACACGCCGTCCAGGTCGCGCATCGCCAGCCGGTAGCTGTCGGTGGACACCAGGCGCAGGCTGCCCTCCGAGTTCTCCATGAGCACGCCGGTCAGGATCGGGCGGGCCGTATCGGTGGAGGCCGCCACGGTCACCTGGGCGATGGCCGCCAGCAAAAGATCGCCGTCCACCTGCACCGCCCCGGTCATGTCGGGCTCGGCCAGATCCGGATAGTCATCGAGGGCCAGCTCGCGAATGGTGAACTTGGGCCCGTTGCCCTCCATCTCCACCTCGCCGTCGACGGAGCGCAAGGTAACCGCCCCTTCGGGCATCCGGCGGATGGCGTCCGTCATGAAGCGTCCGGGGACGACAAAGTCCCCCTCCTCGGTCACCTCCACCTCCACCGAGGTGCGGACCGTTACCTCGGTGTCGCTGCCGGTCACGCGCAGCTTGCCGTCCGACACCCGGCACAGGGCTCCCTGAAGAATGGGCAGGGCGGCCTTGGCGCCCACCGCCCGGTTGGCGCGGCCGAAGACCTCGGCCAGATCATCACGGTCAGCTCGGATATGCACGACGCTTCCTCCTCGTCTTCAGCTATTTTATTTTGACTACTTATCAGTAGTAGTCGTTGGGTCTGTGGAACCTGTGCAAAATGACGGTTCTCCCAGGCAGGGGGCTAAAACCCTTTCCCCGCGTCCGGTGGAAGGCGGCGGGTCTTGTCCACGCCTCGAACCCCGGCGGGCGGCGCCCTTGTGGAGAACCGTCATTTTGAACACAGGGTTTCGGACAGCTTCGACACCTGGCCGGCCAGGTCGGGGTCGGAGCGCATCCTCTCCTTGGTCTTCTCGATCCCGTGAATCACGGTGGTGTGGTCCCTGCCCCCGAGCAGCCTGCCGATTCTCGGCAGCGACAGGTCGGTGTGGCGGCGGCACAGGAACATAGCCATATGACGGGCCTTCACCAACCGTTGCTTGCGGCTGGGGCCCTGCAGGTCGCCGGGCGTGTAACCGTAGGCGACGGCTGTAACTGCGATGATCTCCTCGCCGGTCGGCGGCCGCTGCCCTGTGGTGTTGAGGAGGTCCTGCAGCTGGGCTTGGGCCAGGTCGAGGGTGATGGGCTGGTTGGTCAGCCCCGCGAAGGCGGTGATCTTGGTCAGGGCGCTCTCCAGGGTTCGGATGTTGTCGGTGATGTGCTGGGCGATGAACTCGAGCACCTCGTCCGGCACCGGGGCGGGGGCGTATTCGGCGTTGCGCTGGAGAATCGCCAACCGGGTCTCCACGGCCGGCGGGCTGATGTCGGCCAGCAACCCCCACTGGAAGCGGGACTGGAGCCGTTCCTCGAACCCCAGATCCTTGGGGGGCCGGTCGCAGGAGAGCACCATTTGCTTCCCCTGCTCGTACAGCGCGTTGAAGGTATGGAAGATCTCCTCGAGCACCTGCTCCTTGTTCTGGAAGAACTGGATGTCGTCCAACAGGAGCAGATCGGAGTTGCGGTAACGGAACTTGAAGTCGTTCATCCGTTTGCTCCTGATGCCGTTGACGAATTCGTTGAAGAAGTTCTCCGAGGTCACGTACCGGACGGTCGTCTCGGGTCTGATCTTGCGGATGTTGTGGACGATGGCGTAGAGGAGATGGGTCTTGCCGAGGCCGGCGCCGCCGTAGAGGAAGAGGGGGTTGAAGTGTTCGCCGGGCTTCTCGGATACGGCCTGGGCGGCGGCCAGGGCCAGCCGGTTCGACTGTCCGACCACGAAATTGTCGAAGACGTACTTGTCGAGGAGCGGGGAGAAGGTCCAGGGGCGGCCGTCCGGTCTGTTCTCCTTCGCCTCGGCTTGGGCGGGCCGTCCGTCCAGGGGCTCGGAGGGGGTGATGCCCGCGGCGGCGGGCGGGGCGTCCTCCACCAGGTATCTGACCTCGACCGCCGCGCCCAGCGATTCGGCGGCGAGGGACTCCAGCAGCTCCCGGTAATGGTCCCTGAGCCATTGCATGTGGAAATCCGAGGGGACCCGCACCTCGAGGACATCATCGGCCAGTTCTATGCGCACCCCCGAGAACCAGGTTGCCCACCTATTGGCCGATACGTTCGACTGGAGCTCGGCTATCAGCCTTTCCTCGCCCCGTTGCGCGAACTGTGCCTCTGCCACTTCTACCCTCGCGCCCGGCCGCCGCCGAGTCGGATATCCACAGCTTTGTCCACAGTAGTGGAAAGCAAGCGGGGGCGAGGCGCACGCCCCGAACGGCCTATGGAGTTGCCCGGGGCCTGCCCGGGGAGCCTGCTCATTTTATTGATTGCCTTGCTTTGGTCCCGCCCATGCGGCTCTTGAGCATATACACCGCCGACCCGCCCTTCATCCTGCTCTACAGGCCGCCCAGGGGAAGGGCCTCTTCTCACAGGTACCCATAAAACCCCAGGTAAACAGGGTTTCTGGGCCGCCTGCGGGGTGCCCCTGGGCGCCTTATGGCCTGGTTGGGGCAATTCCAGGATTTTTTTCGCGTTCTGGCGGTCTTGCACTTAGGCCCTGGTTCCCTGTAGCCTTGGGCGCACTGAATACCTCGCCATCCCTATCATCCCCTGGGTGGATGTGATTACCCCATGAAGCGCACATACCAACCCAATACCCGCCGCCGGAAGCGCAAGCACGGATTCCGCCGCCGCGCGCGGACGCGGCAGGGCCGCGCCATCCTGAAGCGCCGCCGCACCAAGGGGCGTAAGCGGTTGGCGGCGTGAGGGCCTCCGGCCCTTGCGCTTCCTTGAGCGGCGCTCCCCGATTCGAGGCGGTGATGCGCAACGGCGTGAGAGTCCGCCGGGGCGGGGTCACGTTGGTGAGGATGCAGCGAGGCGGCGGACCGGCGCGGGTCGGCCTGACAGTGGGCCGCCGGGCGGGGGGGGCGGTGATCCGCAACCGCATCAAGCGCCGTCTGCGGGCGGCTGCGGCCGAGGCCGGGCTGCCGGACGGCGCCGATTATGTAGTGATGGCGGCCGCATCTGCGGCGTCCGTTCCGTTCGACGAGCTGTGCGGGTGGCTGAGGGAGGCGGGTTGTTCGAAGAATCCGGAAAGAGGGCGGCAATGAACGAGGCCAAGATCCAGGCGCGGGCGCCCGGCCCTCTGGCTTCCGCGGGGCGGGGGTTGATCCGGCTGTATCAGCACACGGCGGGCCCGGTCCTGCCGAGCTCCTGCCGATTCATCCCCTCGTGTTCGCGGTACACCCACGAGGCGCTCGGCGTGCACGGGTTCGTCAAGGGGGTCTGGCTGGGCCTGAAGAGAATCGGCCGGTGCCACCCGTTCGCCGAGGGCGGGTTCGATCCGGTGCCGTCCCGTGAGGTGAGCCGGTGAGCCAGCTCTGGAACGGACTTCAGAACCTCCTGGGATGGATTTTATCGTTCTTTTACGATGTTATTCCTAGCTATGGACTAGCTATCATACTCTTAACGATCGTAGTGAACATATTGGTGTTCCCCCTGACTCTGAAGCAGGTGCGGTCGTCTAGGGCTATGCAGGAGATCCAGCCGCAGATGGAGCGGCTTCGCCGCGAGTACAAGGGCGACCAGGAGACCATGAACCAGAAGGTCATGGAGCTCTATCGCGAGAAGGGGGTGAGTCCGTTCGGGTGTGTGTTGCCCCTGGTGGTGCAGATGCCCATCTGGTTCGCCCTATTTCAGGTCCTCCGAGCGCCTTCGAACAAACTCCCGGCCGGTTCTGCTCTGGAGGAGGCGCTGGCGGACGTCGACAACCCGCCCTTGTTCCTGACTATGGACCTGAAAATGTCCCCGAGCGAGGTAGTGGGGGCGGAAGGAGTGTTTTCGACCTCCGCCCTCCCCTATCTGCTGGTGGTGGCCGTGGTGATAGGAACCGCCTACCTGCAGCAGAAATTGCTGACCCCTCCGGGCAACCCGCAGAGCAACAACCCTCAGATGCAGAACATCCAGCGGATCACCAAGATAATGCCGTTGGCGTTCGGGGCGATCTCTTACGTCTGGCCGTCCGGCCTGAACCTGTATTTCGCCACCAGCAACCTGTTCCGCACAGCTCAGCAGTTGCTGATCTTCAAGATTGACGGACGGCCCACCCCGCCGTCTGTCGAGAAACCCGGTCCGAAACCGGACGACGGAGGAAAGAGTCCGTCCAAGCCGCAAGGATCGCGCAAGAAGCGCGGCCGACGGAGGAGAGGATGAGAAAAGATAGAATGGTTGCAGAAGAGTGGGTCGAGGTCGAAGGGATTACGGTGGAGGTGGCCGTCAAGGCCGCCCTTGAAGAGCTGGGCATCCCTGAAGAGTCCAAGGCACAGGTAAAGGTCATCCGGGAGCCCAAGCGCGGCTTTCTCGGGATCGGACGGCAGGACGCATTGGTTAGGGTCAAACCCGGCCCTAAGGAAGGGCGTAGGAGGTCCCGCGGCGGGCGCAAGAGGAAACCCCAGCGGGGGCGGCAGCCCTCGCCGCAGCAGAAGCAGACCCGTGAAAGAGCGGGCAAGCAGGCGAAAGGCGCCCGGCAACAGGCCGGGCAGTCCAGGGGCCGTAAGAAGGCGTCGGGGGCGCGAGCGGCGGAAAGGGAGGTCAAGGAGATGTCTGGCCAGGATATGACGATGGAAGAACTGGGCAAGGAACAAGCCGCGGTCGTGGAGGAGTTCTTGAGCGGCTTGCTCAAGGAGTTCGGGCTGGAGGGCAAGGTCGAAGCCCAACACGACGGACGGACCCTGCGGGCCGAGGTTACGGGAGAGCAGACGGAAGCGCTCATCGGAAACAAGGCCGCGGTGATGCAGGCGGTGCATGAGCTGACCAAGACGGTTGTCCAGCGCAAGACCGCCCGCAACTGTCGGTTGCGGTTGGATATCGCCGGCTACGGCGAGAAGCGCCGCCAAGCCCTGGGCATTTATGCGGGTCAACTCGCCGAACAGGTGCTCGGCGAGGGCGGCGAGGTAATGCTCGAACCCATGAACGCCTCCGACCGCAAGGTCGTCCACGACGCCATCTCGGACGTCGAGGGGGTCCGTTCATACTCGGAGGGGCGGGAGCCCCGCCGTTCGGTGGTGATCGCGCTGGACTGAGCTGCCGCCTCGGGGGCGGAAGTTCCTGTTTCACGTGAAACATCCCCTCTGCCCACTGTCCTCGCCGGATCCATCCCCGCCCGGGTGTTTCACGTGAAACACCTTGGGCAATGGAGGTGAAATTCGGCCGCCGCCCGCATTCTCTGGGTGCTTCACCAGAGGCCGCCGCCGGTTTGCGGGCCGATAGGTCGTCTGGCAGGCCCGAGGCTGTTCGAGAAATACCGCCGAAAGGCCGTTGCCTATACGGAATCGCCGGTTATCATCTGCTCCGATGAAACAGGCGACCGACCAGGCACCCGCAGCGTTGGTTGTGGCCTTCGCCAACCAGAAGGGCGGTGTTGGGAAGACCACTTCGGCTGTCAATATGGGCGCGGCCCTGGCAATAGAGGAAGACCAAAGAATCCTGCTGGTCGACCTCGATCCTCAGGGCAACGCCACCGCCGGGCTGGGAGTGGAGGTGGTGCGGGGCGATCCTGCCATCTTCAATGTGATCGTAGGAGGGGAGTCGATCCTGGACATCATCGAGCCGACCAGCGTCAGAAACTTTTTCTTGGCCCCCTCCAGCAGCAGGCTGGCGGACGCCGAACTCAATCTGGCGCCGATGCTGAGCCGGGAGTTTCGCCTGGCCAAGGCCCTCGAGGAAGTGGCCGGTGACTACGACGCCGTTCTTGTCGACTGCCCGCCCAGCCTGGGCCTGCTGACCATCAACGCCTTGGCCGCCGCCGACGAGGTGTTGGTGCCGATCCAGTGCGAATACTACGCGCTCGCCGGGTTCGGCCGGTTCAAGGAGACCTTCGACCAGGTGAGCAGATCGCTCAACCCCCGTCTGGTGATCGGGGGAGTGCTGCTCACCATGTCCGACGGACGCACCAGGCTTTCCAAAGAGGTGGAGGACGAGGTGAGATCCCGCTTCAAGGGAGTTACCTACAAGACGGTGATACCCAGGTCGGTGCGGTTGTCGGAGGCCCCGTCGCATGGGGAGCCCATCCAGATATACGACGGCCGGTTGAGCCCCGGCGCCGTCGCCTATCGGTATGCAGCGCGAGAGTTCGTAGAACGGCACAGGAATCAGGAGTAGAAGACAATGGCGCGACGATCCGCTCTCGGCAAAGGCCTGGACGCTCTCCTTCCCCAGAGTGAATCCGGCGACAACCTGGAAAACATCCCCGTCGGCAGGATCCGCGCCAATCCGAACCAACCCCGGAAGGCGTTTGGCGACGACGCATTGCGTTCACTTGTTGAGTCCATCCGCAGGGTGGGGGTATTGCAGCCGGTGGTGGTGCGCCCGGATGGGTTCGATTACGTGCTGGTGGCGGGAGAGCGGCGCTGGCGGGCGGCGCAGCAGGCGGGGCTGGGGGAGATTCCCGCCCTCATCCGAGAGACGGACGGGAGTGGGCAGCTGACCGAGGCCCTGATCGAGAACCTCCAGCGTGAAGACCTGAACCCCCTCGAGGAAGCCGCCGCCTACCGGCAGCTGGAAGAGGATTTCAACATGACACACGCCCAGATCGGCGAGCAGGTGGGCAGAAGCCGGGCCGCCGTCTCCAACACCCTGCGCCTGCTGCAGCTGTGTCCAGCCGTTCAAGCCTACGTGGCGGCGGGATCCCTGTCGGCCGGCCACGCCCGGGCCCTGCTCGGCTTGGCGGACGAGGCCTTGGCCGAACACCTAGCCGAACGGACGGTGAAGGAGGGCTGGTCCGTGCGGCGGCTCGAGGAAGCGGTGCGGGCCGGCAAGGGCGAGAAGAAAACCCGCCGCCGTCCACCGCCTGCCCGCGAGCCCGTCATTATCGAATTGGAGAAGCGCCTAGCCGAGCAGCTCGGCGCCGAGGTGGATATCCGCTACGGCAAGAACAACAAAGGCCGGGTGATCATGAAGTTCGAGGGCGTCGACCAGCTGGAAGCAATCTACCGCCGCTTCTTCACAACCGACCCCTGACCTCCCGTTGGAGGAGTTGCTGTAGGAGCGTGCACGGGACAGCCAAAACCGTAAGGCATCCCGGCGCAAGGAACTGTTTGGATGGTCTGCCCGATGAGCATGGACGGCAGGGCGCTGCACCCCAGCCGGAATCGGCGAGGCATCCCCCTATCCGCGCATCTCTCCTACACCCGGGCGTCTTTTCAGAGAAGCATCAACCACCGCGTAAGCCGAACCCCCCCCGCAAACCCGCAGGTCAAGCCCCTATCCCGCCTTGCGCCTTTTCCGGCAGCCCGAAACGGCCGTCTGCTTCCTGCGAACCCGCACGGCGGCGCAGCGCGGCGGCGGGGGGCTGGGCCCGGAAACCGGCCGTCAACTTGCTTGTTCCTGTGAACCTGGTCAGCCCATTCCGCCTTTGTGCCTTTTCCGGCAGCCCTGGAACCTGCCCGTCTACTTGCTGTGAACCCGCACGGCGCGGCGGGGAGGGTTGGGCTCCGGAAACCGGCCGTCAACTTGCTGTTCCTGCGAACCTACTGGTCAACCCCTGTCCTACCCCCAGAACCCCCGGCAAGAACGCGAAAAACGCCGCCCCCACGCCCCGCTTCGCGGGCCCGGCCCCCGCCGCCGCCACCTGTTTCCCGGACGCGGTCGGTCAGTACCCGGAGGGTCGCGTTCGGAGGATGATCCCTGTCTCGGTCTGCGGGCCCGGCGGACCGGAGGTGCTTGCAGCTTCTTCATTATCCGGCATCGGTGCGACATAGTCAATACCTTTGTAGGCGGATCCGGCGGATTTTTTTGTCATTCCGGTATCCAAATACGAGGTATGTAATTATCAGCGCCGCTCAGAACTTCATGTCCGAAAGCATCGTGAAATCCCCGCCCTCTTGATTAAAACCCCTGTTCAGCCCTGATTTCCTGTGCTGAAACACCGCCCCGGTCGTATGAAATGGGCAGAGCGCCGGGCGAGATCCGGGGGAGCCGGGGGGGGGGGGCTCAGCCGATCCACTCTCCCAGCTCGGACAGCATGGCGGCTTTCGGGCGGGCGCCCACGATTCTCTTCTTCTCCACGCCGTCCTGGAACACGATCATCGTGGGGATGCTCATTACGTCGTAGGAGAAGGGGGTTTTCTGGTTCTCGTCGATGTTGAGCTTGGCGATGGTGATCCTGTCGCCGTGTTCGGCGGCTATCTCCTCGAGGATCGGGGCCACCAACCGGCACGGTCCGCACCACTCGGCCCAGAAGTCCACCAGCACCGGCTTTCCGCCGGCCACCGCCTGGGTGAAGTCGGCGTCCGTCAAGGTCAAAAGATCAGCCATTCTTTTCCTTTCTTGTCTATCGTAATCCAATGTTGAACTTCGACTAGAGGCCTAGAGGCTATAGGTTACGTCCTATACCTCAGCTCTAGCTTCCAGCCACCGCTCGGCGTCGATCGCCGCCGAGCATCCGGTGCCGGCCGCGGTAACGGCTTGGCGGTACACGGTGTCCACCGCGTCGCCGCAGGCGAAGACCCCCTCCACGCTGGTCATGGTGGAGGGGCGGTCGCGCACCAGGATGTACCCCTGCTCGTCGAGGTCGAGCCGGCCTCGGAACAGTCCGGTGCTCGGGTCGTGTCCTATGGCGATGAAGACCCCGTCGATGGGCCGGCTATAGGTTTTCCCGCTGTCCGTCTCCCGCAGCACCACCCCGGTGACGCTGTTTTCGCCCAGCACCTCCTCCAGGGTGGTGTTCCAGAGGACGTCGATCTTCTCGTGCGCCAGCGCCCGGTTGGCCATGATCCGCGAAGCCCGGAACCGGTCCCGCCGGTGGACGATGGTTACCTTCGAGGCAAACTTGGTGAGGAACAGGGACTCTTCCATGGCCGAATCGCCCCCTCCCACCACCACCAGCTCTTTGCCCCGGAAAAAGAACCCGTCGCAGGTAGCGCAGGCCGACACCCCCCGTCCGATCAGCTCCTCCTCGCCCGGCACCCCCAGGAAGCGGGCGACGGCACCGGTGGCGATGATGACCGACCGGGCCAGACGGCGGTCGTCCCCCGCCTGCAGCTCGAAGGGATGCCTGGAGAAGTCCACCGCGGTCACGTCCGTTGCTTCGAGCCGCGCCCCGAAACGCTCGGCCTGCCTACGGAACAGGTCCATCAGCTCCGGCCCCATGATCCCGTCCGGAAAGCCGGGATAGTTCTCCACGTCGGTGGTGATCATCAGCTGGCCGCCCGCCGCAACGCCTTCGAAGACCAGAGGGGCGAGGTCGGCCCGGGCGGCGTAGAGGGCCGCGGTGAGCCCGGCCGGCCCGGACCCGATGATGACCACATTCTCAATCATGGCGGGAGCGCCTCCTCAAGACCAACCATCCGGCGGCCGCAAACAGCGCTCCGAAGACCGCATACGCCGCTGTTGCGCCCACTCCGACCGCCAACAGCCGGAACAGAGCGACCAGCAGGAAAACCAGCCCCGCCGCTGCCAGCGCCGCCGCCCCGACGCCCAGGGCCGTGAGGGTGATCCCCCTGGCGAGCCGGTCGACGGTGAGGGCCCTGGCTTTTTCGGCGACGCCTTCGAGCAGGTCGGCGAAACGAGTTGCCTGACTCTCTTTCACGGGTTCAGGTTAGTGCAGTCCGGGGCGTTGAATAGACGCACCCCCGCGGCGCCGTCCTCCTCGATGATGTAGGCCTCGCCTTCCGACCCGTCGATCAGCCCGGCGCCTGCGAACAGCACCCGGCCCGCCTCCGCGGCGCCCGCCGCCTCCCAACACACCAGACCGACCCGGCCGGCTCTCGCCCCCAGCTCCGAGACGGGGAAGGGCGCCGCCCCGGCGGTGTACTCGTCCAAGAACGAGGCCAGCAGTTCTTCGTCATCCCCCAGCTCGAGCAGTCCTTCCAAGGAGAGGTCGAACGAGGCCGGCGAAGCGCCTCCCGCCCCGGCGCCGACCGCGGTAGTGGCAGCAGTAAGAGGAGGGCTGTCCGCCGCCTGGGCCGCCGCCGATTCCTCCAACAGGGCTTCCTCTGCCGCCGATGCTTCGGCCGCTTCCAGGGCGGCCGCCTGCATTGCCGCGGTGGTCTGTGTCGTGGTCGTCGGCATGGCCCGCGTCGTTGTGGCGGCGGCGGCGTCCTGTGTCATGGCCGCCGACTCGCGGCTCTGTTCAGGAGGGACTGCAGGAGCAGCAGCGGTGGTTGCGGCGGCAGCGTGTGTCGCGGTCGCCTCGGGAGTCGGCTCCCGGCCGTCGTTGCGCGCCACCCCGATCACCACCACCAGGGCGGCCGCCGCGGCCAGCGCAGGAAAGGCTCTCGCCCACCTGACCTTCCTGCGCCTCCGCCGCCCGCCTGCCTCGGCCGCTTCGGCGATCCCGAGCTCCGCCCGCACCCCCGCCCGCAGCTTCCGCCGTTCCGCAGCGGCCAGGGCGGGCTGCCGCAGCAGGCCGAGGGACTGGAGGGCGGCGCGCTGGGAGGCCAGTTCCCTCCGGGCGTCGGCGTCCAGCCCGGCCTCTATCTCCGCCGCCTCATCCGGCGGGAAGTCTCCGGCGGCCAGCCCCATAATCAGATCAAAATCGAAGTCGCGCTCGCTCATCGTCCTTCATCCTTGGGACAGCGGGAGGCCTCCAAAAGGTTCCCGAGTTTTGCGGCCAGCATCCGCCTCCCCCGGAAAACGCGAGATTTCACAGTGCCCAGCGGCACTTCCAGGATGTCGGCCACCGTCTGCAGGGGGAGCCCTTCCAGGTCGCTCAAGATCACGGCCGGTGCGAACTCTTCGGGCAATTCCGCCAAGGCTTCTTCGATGGCCGGACGCAGCTCGGCGGCTTCCATCGGACTGCCCGCCGCCGGATCCGGCAGGTCGCGGGCTTCGGGCAGGGGATAGGTCCGGCGGCGGCCCCGGCGGCGCAGCATGTCGTAGCAGGTGTTGACTGCGATCCGGTAGAGCCAGGTGGAGAAGGCCGCCCTTCCCTCGAAGCCGCCCGCTTTTCTCAAAACGGTGATGAAGGTCTCCTGGACGGCGTCGAGAGCCGCGTCACGGTCCCGCAGAATGCGCAGGCAGACCGCGAAGACCCGGTTTTCGTGCGCCTCCATCAGCAGGTCGAAGGCCCGCCCGTCGCCGGCCAGGTAGCGGCGGAGCAACGCGTCGTCCGGAGGGAGACGCCGGGTGGTTGATCGCCCGGTCAATGGAGAAAGCTTACTTCCGCCAGCCGGGCGATATACACGTCGCCCTCCGGGGGCAGGTCGATCAGCCAGAGCAGCCACACCCCGTCCCGGCGGTCGGGCAGAGGGATGCGCATGTTGGCCGCCCCGGAGCGCTCCTCGGTGACGGTTTCCCAGCCCTGGTCCCGGATGCCCAGCAGCTGCTCCGCCCACATCACCCGGAAGGTCGTCCCGGCCGAGAAGCCCACCAGCTCGATCAGCCCCGGCGATCCGGTTATTTCGAACACCACCCCCACCCCGTCCTTGAGCAGAGGCAGCGGGTCGAAGTAATTCTCGGTCCGCCAGAAGGTGGAGGGGTCGCCGTCGGTGAGGTAGCGGATCCGGCTGGAATGCTCCTGGCCGTCCCCCAACGGATCGAAAGCCGCCGCCCGCTCCATGACCACCGGTTGGGGCGGAGTGGTGGTCGTGGGCGCGGCGGCGGGGGCGGTGGTAGCCGCCGGCATGGTAACGGTGGGGGAGGGGATGGCCGGCGCCAGCACCGGGGAGCTGGAATCGGCGTCCAACAGGTTTCCCAGCCACACCAGCACCACCGCCGCCAGGGCCAGCACCCCGGCCGGGACGAGCCAGCGCCATGACCAGCGGGAAGTCGGCTGCAGGGGCGGGGAGTAGGGGATCGACCGGACCAGGTCGGCCAGCTGGCGGGCGGTGACCTCGGCCTCCTGGGCGAGGCGAAGGGCGTCGTCCACCCCCGACGGCAGGGCGTCGATCACCTGCGAGGGGGCCAGGATCCCGGCGGGACGTCCGGTCAGGGCGGTTTCGAGAGCCGACCCCAGCGCCTGCACGTCGTCGGAGGCCTCATGGGTGCGCAAGCGCCGCCCGAAGCCGGCCAGCTTGGCGGGGTGGGCGCCCGGATAGAGGACCGCTCCGGAATCGATGGCCCCGTGCACCACCCCCTCGCCGTGGAGGGCCGCCAAGCCGTCGGCCAGGCCGGAGGCGTTGGACAGGAACTCGGCGACCGGCGGGGTGTCCTCGGCCTTGATCCGGTGCGCCAGGGTGATGCCGCCCGTCCATTCGGTGACCGCATAGGCGAAATGCCCCGTCCGGTCGGCGGCGAACACGGCCGCCACATGGTTGTGGCTCACCCGGGAGGCCCGGCGCACCGACTCCAGGAACGAGTCACGCCGCCCCCGCGTTGCTTCCGGCCCCAGCACCCGGATCAGAACGGGCCGGTTGAGGTCCGCGTCGGTGGCGAACCATTCTTCTACGTCCTCGTCCCGGCCGAGGCGGACCTCGAGGCGGTAGCGGGCCGGCAGCGGAGGCGGCATTCAGATCCTGCGGCGGGCGGTCATGAGGGTGAGGGTAGGCGAGGAGGGGCAGGGCGAGGGCGAAGCCCTCCAGCAGCAGGCAGCCCCGGGCCCGATAGTCCGCCCCGACCGGAATTCGGCGGCAATATCGCGGAAATCCGGCAAAGCGGCTATTGGTGCGGCTATTGTTGGGCCGTCCTTGTTTAAGGGGCAACACAGAGAGGGAGGGAATATGGCGCAAACAGGTCTTGACAGCTATTTCAAGATCTCCGAACGCGGGTCTTCGATAGGAACCGAAATCCGAGCAGGTGTCACCACGTTCCTGGTGATGGCCTACATCCTTTTCGTCAACGCCGACATCCTCAGTGCGGCCGGGCTCGACAAGGCGGCGGTGGCGGCCGGCACCGCCCTGGTAGCCGGGGTCATGACCATCGCCATGGGCGTATTTTCCAACTACCCGATTGCCATGGCGGCCGGGCTGGGAATCAACGCGGCGGTGGCGTTCGGCCTGACGCTCGGCGCGGGCCTGACCATAGAAGGCGCCATGGGCGTTATCTTGTGGGAAGGCATCGTCGTAACCGTGTTGGTGCTGCTCGGCCTGCGCGAGGCGGTCATGGAGGCGATACCCAACAGCCTCAAGTACTCGATCGGGGTGGGCATCGGTCTGTTCATCCTCTTCATCGGTTTGGTGAACGGCGGGTTGGTGCAGGCCGGCCAAGGCGTGATCGTCGATTTCGTGTTCCCCACCACTTGGGCGCATGGGATGACCCTGATCGGTCTGCTGATCGCGATGGTGCTGATGGCCTGGAAGGTCAAGGGGGCGATGATCATCACCATCCTTCTGACCACCATTGCCGCCCTTGTCTCCGGCGTGGCGCAGTGGCCGGACGACTTGGCGGCCTCGGTGAGCCTGGAGACCTTCGGCCAAGTAGACCTCGGCAACTCCTTTACGGAGCTGGGGGTGCTGGTGGCGATTCTGACGATCTTCACCTTTATGCTGACCGACTTCTTCGATACGATGGGGACGGCCACCGCCATCGTCGAGCAGGCCGAACTGGCCGAGGAGGATGGCCGCATCCCCCGCCTGAAGCAGCTGTTGCTGGTCGACTCACTCGGCGCGGCGCTGGGCGGCTTGGCCGGGGTCAGCTCCAACACCAGCTACATCGAGAGCTCGGCCGGAGTGGCCGAAGGCGGCCGGACCGGTCTCACCTCGGTGGTGACCGGGATACTCTTCCTGATCGCCATCATCCTGTCGCCGCTGGCCTTGGTCGTTCCCGCGGTGGCGACGGCGCCGGTGCTGATCCTCATCGGCTTCCTGATGGTAGGTCTGCTCAGGCACATCGACTTCAGGGACTTCGAGGAAGGGCTGCCGGCGCTTTTTGCCATCATCCTCATGCCCCTGACCTACTCCATCACGGTCGGCATCGCCGCCGGTTTCGTGAGCCACACCCTGATCAAGGTGGTGCGGGGCAAGGCCCGGGAAATACACATCCTGATGTGGGTGGTTTCGGTCGCCTGCCTCGTCTTCTTCGCCCAGGAGTGGCTGGGGATGTTTATATAGACCGTTCTTCGGAGCGAGTCCGACATTCGGAAGGCGCCCCGCGCGGGGCGCCTTCCCGCTTGCATGGGTAGAGTTCCTCGACCCGCGGGGTGTGTTGCCCGCGTCGGGGATAGGCAAGGATTACCCGAAGGAGAGACGATGGAGGAGTTCGTCCGGGGTCTTCCCAAAACCGAGCTCCATGTTCACATCGAAGGAACCCTCGAGCCGGAGCTGATGTTCGAGCTGGCGGGGCGCAACGGGGCCGCCCTGCCCTATCGGTCGGTGGAGGAAGTGCGGTCTGCCTACGAGTTCGACAACCTCCAATCCTTCCTGGACATCTACTACGAGGCCGCCGCCGTGCTCCAGACGGAGGATGACTTCGGCGCTCTCATGGCCGCCTACCTGGAGCGGGCGGCCGCCGACGGGGTGCGCCACGCCGAGGTCTTCTTCGACCCCCAGACCCACACCGAGCGGGGCATAGAAATGGGAACCGTGATCCGGGGGTTCGTGCGCGCCCAATCCCAGGCCGCGCCCCGTATCACCTCCACCCTGATCCTGTGCTTCCTCCGCCACCTGCCGGCCGAGTCGGCGGTGGAGGTGTTCGAGCAGGCCCGGCCCTACCTCCGGCACATCCAGGGGGTGGGCCTCGATTCGGGCGAGGCGGGCAATCCGCCTGAGCCCTTCGCCGAGGCCTACCGGCGGGCGGCGGCGGCGGGGCTGCGGCGGGTGGCCCACGCCGGGGAGGAAGGGCCGCCGGAATATGTCTGGGGGGCGCTCGACGCGCTGGGGGCGGAGCGGATCGAGCACGGAGTCCGGGCCTGGGGCGATCCGGCGCTGGTGGAGCGCCTGGCCGGGGAGCGCATCCCCCTCACTATGTGCCCGCTGTCCAACCAGAAGCTCCAGGTGTTCCCCGACCTGCGCGACCACAACCTGAAGAAGTTCATGGACGCCGGGGTGCTGGTTACCGTCAACTCGGACGACCCCGCCTACTTCGGCGGCTACATCGGGGACAACTACCTGGCCGTCGCGTCCGCCCTCGACCTCTCCGCAGACGACCTGGTGCAGCTGGCCCGCAACTCGGTCGAAGCATCCTTCCTGCCCGCCGACCGCAAAGCGTCCCTCCAGCAGGAGATCACCGACTTCGCCGCCGCCTTCTGAGAACCGCGCCGCCGCGTGAAAACGGCACCGGTCCTCGCGTGAAAACGGTATCGCGGGCCGCGTGAAAACGGCACCCATCCCCGCGTGAAAACAGTATCATAAGCCGCGTGGGAACGGTATTACCCTGGTAAAGGGCGCTGAGCAAGATATGAAAAAGTACCTGACCCGGTCGGTTGATTCCCGTCTGGCGCGGATGCTGACCCGGTTGCCCGCATTGATGATTCTCGGCCCCAGGGCTGTAGGCAAGACCACCACCGCCGCCCGGCGCGCCGCCCATATCATCAATTTGGACCGCCGCCCTCAAGCCGCGGCGGTGCGCGCCGACGCGGACGGCGCGCTCCGGGGGCTGCCCGAACCGGTGCTGCTCGACGAGTGGCAGGAGGCGCCGGAGGTGTTGGGGGCGGTCAAGCGGTCGGTCGACGCCGACAGCCGCCCCGGCCGGTATCTGCTGACAGGCTCGGTGCACACCCGCCTCGAAGCCGAGTCATGGCCCGGCACGGGCCGGGTGACGCCGGTGGCCATGTATCCCATGACGGCGGCCGAGGCGATGGGCAGGGCCCCCAGACCGTTGTTCGACCGGCTCCTGGCCGGGGAGCCTCCGGCGCCCGCCGCCGACGCGCCCGACCTGCGCGGCTATGTCGAGCTGGCGCTGCGGGGAGGTTTCCCGCCCACCCTCGGGATGGACGAGCAGACGGCACAGGACTGGCTGGAGGGCTACGTAGAGCTGTTGTCCACCCGCGATATAGAGACCGTCTCGAACGGTCGGGACCCGGCCCGCTTCGCCCGCTACTTCGAGGCCTACGCCCTCAACTCGGCCGGGCCGGCCGAACACAAGACCCTCTACGACGCGGCTCGGATCAACCGCAGGACGGCGCTCGCCTACGACCGGCTGCTGCGGCGTCTGATGGTGGTCGACGAGACCCCGGCGTGGCTGCCGAACCGCCTCAAGAGGTTGGTGCTGGGGCCGAAACGTTATCTCGTCGATTCCGCCCTGCTGGCCGGCGTGCTCCGGGTCGACGCCGCGGCGGTGCTCCGGGACGGCAACCTGTTGGGCCGGCTTCTTGACACGTTCGTCGCCGCCCAGCTCCGGTCCGAGGCGGCGGCGGCCGAGAGCAGACCCCGGCTCTATCACCTCCGCACCCACCAGGGCCGCCACGAGGTGGACATCGTGGCCGAGCTGCGCGGGCGCCGGATCATCGGGGTGGAAGTCAAGGCCGACGGCGCCCCCGCGAAGGACGCCGCCCGTTCCCTCGCCTGGCTGCGGGACAACTTCGATGACCGGTTCGAGGCCGGGGTCGTGCTTCACACCGGGCCTTACTCCTACCCCCTCGGCGACCGGATAACGGCCGCCCCCATATCCACCCTGTGGTCGTGACGCGATACGGAGCCGCCCCAAACCGCCTATACCGGATGGAGCAATCCCGGTGTATCCATCGGTAGACCAGGATTGCACGGAGCACGTAAATCACGGAAGTGACAAAAAAACCCACCAGATACGCCCACAAGGGTATTGACCTTGCCGCACCGATGCTGTATCAATGGAAGAGCTGCAAGCACCTCCGGTCCGCAGGTACCGCCGACCGGGGCAGGGATCATCTTCCGAACGCGATCCTCCGGGGTACTGACCGAACGCGTCCGGATTCTCGGTGGTGGCGGTGGGGGCCGGGCCCGCGAAGCGGGGCGAGGGGGCGGCGTTTTTCGCGTTCTTGCCGGGTCCGGAGGGCGGGATGGGGCTCGACCAGTGGTTTCGCAGCAGGGCGGGTACGTGTACGGACCCGGAACCCGGAGCCTGCAGGCGGGATGGGGCTCGACCGGCGGGGTTCGCAGGAAGGGTTGGGTTGCGCGGTGTGGTGCTTTCTCTGTAAGACGACCGGGTGCAGGAGGACGCGCGGATAGGGGATGCCTTCGCCGTTCCTTCGGCGGGCGCAGCGCCCTGCCGCCCGTGCTCATCGGGCAGACCATCCAACAGTTGCTTGGGCCGTGACGCCTTCCGGCTCCCTGTCCGTGCACGCTCCAAACGGTCGGGTGAACCGACGCCGACCGAAAGACAAGGGCGGGAAGACCTCTCGGTAATCTCTCGTACGGCCCCTGTCTTGGCATTCGGAGGCGGGCAGGGCATAATTCGGAGGCCAATACTTTCCCGCCCGAGCCCTCGTTGAGGAGTTGACATGTCCGAAGTTACCTTGCAAGCCGAGACCGGACGGAACACCGGCTCCAGACCGTCGCGCCGTCTGAGGTGCCGGGGAATGGTGCCGGCCACCCTGTACGGGCAGGGCGCCGAGGCGGTTTCGGTGGCGGTGAACGCCCGCGACCTGCGCAACGTGCTGGCCACCGACGCCGGGGTGAACGCAGTGATAAACCTGGAGTTGGGGGAGGAGACCCACACCTCCCTGGCCCGTCAGCTGCAGCGCCACCCGACCAAGGGGGACATCCTCCACCTCGACTTCGTAAAGATATCGCTGACCGACCGGGTGGAGGCGGTGGTCGCCGTCGAGCTGATCGGCGAACCGGCGGGGGTCCGGGAGATGGGCGGCATCATCGAGACGGTCACCAACACGGTGAGCGTGCACACGCTGGTAACCGCCATTCCCGAGTCGATACAGGTAGACATCTCCGGCCTGGAGGTGGGGGACCTGATCCGGGTCGACGACCTTCCGGAGCTCGAGGGGGTCGAGTACCTGGACGACCCCGACCTGCCCATTGTCGTCATCCATCTCCCGTCCCTGGCCGAAGAGGAGCCTGTCGACGAGGACGAGGCCGTAGAGGATGAGTCGGAAGACGCCGAGGGCGCCGAGGACGAAGCGGAGGAGTAGGCGCCCGCCCCGGCGGCCCGTTCCGGTGAAGGGGCGCCACCCGCCGGCGGGGGAGGGCGCGAGGCTCGTCGTCGGCCTCCGCAACCCCGGACCCGCCTACCGGGGCACCCGGCACAACGTAGGGGCCGAGGTGGTGGAGGAACTCGCCGAACAGCTGGGAGTCCGTCTGGGGCGGGGGCCGCGCCGGGTGGACTGCCGCTCGGCCGCAACGGTGATCGATGGAGCGCCGGCGGTGCTGGCTCTGCCCAAGACCTTCATGAACGTGTGCGGTCCGGCGGTGCAGTCGGCCGTCCGTTACTACAAGATTCCCGCCTCCGGCCTGCTGGTGGTGCATGACGACATCGACCTGGACTTCGGCCGGCTGCGCCTCCATGAAGGCCGCGGCCCCGGCGGCCACAACGGAGTGCGGTCGGTGATCGGCGCCCTGGGAACGCCCGGCTTCTGGCGGCTGAAGGTGGGAGTGGGGCGTCCGCCTGTATACATGGAGCCCGCCGATTACGTGCTGGGCAGGTTCTTCACGATAGAGCGGACCGAGGCCGCCCTGATGGTGAAGGACGCGGCCGAGGTGGTGAGGGTCTTCATGACCGACCCCGACCGGGCCGTTTCCCTGGCCGGAGGCCGCTGGCCAGGCCCGCTCTGACCAGGCGCCGCCGGTGTCCGGCCCGCCGGGCGGACGCGGGCGCGGACGGATGTAGTGTACGGGGCGAGAGGAGCGGTTATCTCGTTACCTGATCTGCTGGCCTTGTTCCGGGTGCTGTGCGTCCCGGTGATCATCTCCTTGGTTCTGGCCACCGAGCGGACCGAGCTCGGCTTCCTGTTCGGCGCGGCGGCGGTCCTGGTGGCCTGCGCTGCCCTGAGCGACTTCCTGGACGGTTACATCGCCCGCAAGCAGGGCATCACCTCCATCATGGGGGCCTTCTGGGACACCACCGCCGACAAGGTGCTGGTCAGCGGGGTTCTGATCGCGCTGGTCTCTGTGGACAGGGCCTCGGTCTGGGTTACTTTCATCATCATGGCCCGCGAGTTCGTGGTGATGGCGGTGCGCAGCGTGGTGGCCATCGACGGAAAGGTGGTGCCGGCTTCCTGGGCGGGCAAGGCCAAGGCCGCGGTGCAGTTCCTCGCGCTGGGGTTGGCCATGCTGCGCCTGCCCGAGCCGTGGGGCGCCTTCTATCTGGACGAGTACTGGATGTGGATCACCGCCGCCGTGACCATCGTCTCCGGTTGGGACTACATCGCCCGGTTCCGCGAGGCGGTCCGGCAGGCAGGCGCCAGACCGGACAGATGAGCAGGCAACGGCCGGCCGGCCGATGAAAACCCTGGTAACCGGCGGGACAGGCGTGGTGGGCAAGGAGGTGGTGCGTCGTCTGGCGGCCGCCGGGCGGGAGGTGCGCGGCCTGGCCCGGTCGGAGGAATCCGCCGCGGTGCTGGCCGGGTTGGGGGCCGCTCCGGCCGCCGGGGACATACTCGACCCCGATTCGCTGGCCAGGGCGGCCGTCGGGTGCGAGGTGGTGTATCACATCGCCGGTCTGGTGTCGTTCTGCCCTTCCGACCCGGCCCGCCTGTACGAGGTCAACGTGACGGGCACCCGCAACGTGGTGCGGGCCGCCCGCCGGGCGGGGGCGCGCCGCCTGGTCTACACCTCGTCGGTGGCCGCCCTCGGGGAGAAGCCCGGCACGGTGGGATCCGAATCCAACCGGGGCGGACACCATCTCAGCCACTACGGCCGCTCCAAGCACCGGGCCGAGCAGGCGGCCTTCGCCGAGGCGGGGGGCATGGAGGTGGTGGCGGTCAACCCCTCCTCCGTCCAGGGCGGGGCCCGGTCGGCGGGCAGCGGCGGCCTCCTGCTCCGGGCGCTCAACGGACAGCTCCGGGTGATGGTCGACACGCCCGTCTCGATGGTGGATGTGGAGGACTGCGCCCGCGGCCATCTGGCCGCCGAGCAGCGGGGAATACCCGGACAGTGTTACGTCCTGAGCGGCTTCACCATCACCACCCGCTCGGCGGCGGCCCTGATGGGCGACCTGACCGGCCGCGAGTACCGGATCCGCTGCATCCCCGCCCGGGCCCTCGCGCTCCTGGAGCCCTTCGCCGACCGGATCGGGCGTCATGTCAGCTCGGTTCCCGTATGCCGCGAGACCGTGCGGACGATGCGCTGCGGGGCCCGCTACGACGGCTCCCGGGCGGCCTGGGAGCTGGGTCTGGAATACCGGACGGCGCGGGAGACCTTCACCGGGGTGCTCGAATCCTTCCGGGCCGCCGGCCTGACCGGAGCCTGACCCGCCGGGCCGCCCCCCGCCTGTAACCGGGAAGGGCCGGTACGATTGCGCTTCGTGCGCGCCCCCCTGTCGATCCTCCTGGACTGCTGGAGTCCCGAAACCCTGCCCCTGCCGCCCGGAAGGGTTGCCGTGCCCGCCGCGGCCCGGGCGGCGGTGATAGGCGGCGCCGCCCGGCGGTCGAAGGGACCGCTGGTGGCGGTTGCCCCCACGGAGCGGGAGGCGGACGCCCTCTACGCCGACCTGCGCCTTTTCCTCGACGACGTTCTGCTGTTTCCCGCCTGGGAGACCCTTCCCTTCGAGCACGTGTCGCCCAACACGGCGACCATGGCGCGCCGGGCCGAGGTGCGCCGCCGTCTGGCCGGGGCGCCCGCCGGCCTGGTGGTGGTGGCGGCGGTGCGGGCGGCCATCCAGCGGGTGAGCGGATCGTCCACCCGTCCGGTGGTGGTGCGGCCGGGCGAGGAGGTCTCCTTCGAGGGCCTGGTAGAGCGGCTCGACGAGATCGGATACACCCGCACCGACCGGGTGGAGACGCGGGGGGAGTTCGCGGTGCGGGGAGGGGTGATAGACGTGTTTCCCGCCCAGGCCGACGATGCGGTGCGGGTCGACTTCTGGGGCGACTATGTGGAGGAGCTGCGGGTGTTCTCGATCGGGTCGCAGCGGTCGGTGGGGCCGGCGGACCGGCTCTCGGCCTATCCGGCTCGCGAGTTTCGCCCCGACGCGGCCGTAAAGGCCCGGGCCCGGGCGCTGGCGTCCAGCGAGCCGTGGGCGGCGTCCAGCTGGGATCGGATAGCCGAGGGGGTGAGGTTCGCCGGGATGGAATCATGGCTTCCCTGGTTGGCGCCGCCCCGCAGCTTCCTGGACGAGCTGCCCGAATCGGGGGCGGTGGTGCTGCTCGATCCGGCGCAGGCCCTGGCCAGAGCCGAGGGCCTGACGGCGGAGGAGGCAGACCTGGCCGAGGCCCTGGCCGGCACCTGGGGGAACCGCGCCGCCGGAAGCCGTTCCCGGCCCGCCTTGTTCCTCGACCTGGATTCCTCCCTGCCGGACCGGTTGCTGGAGTGTCCGCTCCTGCCCGCCCGGCCGGAGGACCGCAGCATCGAGGCGAGGGGCCTGTCCGCCGCCCCCGGCGATCCCGAGGCGGTGGCGCAGGGCTTGGCCCGGCTGATGTCCGGCGGCGTCGACGTGGTGCTGGCCATGGACGGCGCCCCGGCCGCCGCCAGGGTGTCCAGGGTGCTCGCCGAGCACGGCGTGGAGCTGCCGGTGGTGGAGCGGCTGGAAAGAGGACGGCGGAGCGGAATCCTCGCCGAAGGCATCCACACCGGGGCGGTCATACCGGCCCTGTCGGCGGCGGTGCTGGGGGAGCAGGAGATATTCGGGCGCCGCCGATCCCACCGCCGCCCCGGGCGGAGGGGGAGGGGCGCCGGACCGGCCTTCCGGGATCTGACCCCCGGCGACGCCGTGGTGCACGACCACCACGGCATCGGCCGCTTCGAGGGCCTGGTCACCCAGTCCATGGCCGGGGCGGAGCGTGACTACATCGTGATCGTCTACGCCGGAGGCGACAAGCTCTACGTTCCCACCGACCAGCTGGCGGCGGTGCGCAAGTACACGGGCGGCGAGTCGCCCAGGATCAGCCGGATGGGCGGACGGGATTGGGCGGCCGCCCGCAACAAGGTGCGCAAGGAGGCGTCGGTGCTGGCCGAGCACGTGGTGGCCGTCCACCGGGCGAGGGCGGCGGCCGCCGGACGTTCCTTCTCGCCGGACACCCCCTGGCAGCGGGAGGTGGAGGACGCCTTTCCCTACGAGGAAACCCCCGACCAGCTCCAGGCCATCGCCGAGGTCAAAAAGGATATGGAATCCCCCGCCCCGATGGACCGGCTGGTGTTCGGCGACGTGGGGTTCGGCAAGACGGAGGTAGCGCTGCGGGCGGCCTTCAAGGCGGTCAGCGACGGTTTCCAGGCGGCGGTGCTGTGCCCCACCACCCTCCTGGCCCAGCAGCACTACCAGACCTTCTCCGAACGCTTCGCGCCCTACCCCGTCCGGGTGGAGATGCTCAGCCGTTTCCTCACCCCCGCCCAGTCCCGCCGGGTGGTGGAAGGGCTGCGCACCGGAGAGGTGGACGTGGCAATCGGCACCCACGGCCTGCTGTCGGAAGGAGTCGAGTTCCACAAGTTGGGCCTGCTGGTGGTGGACGAGGAGCACCGGTTCGGGGTCAAGGCCAAGGACCGCATCAAGGGCATGAAGGCGGGGGTGGACGTGCTGACCCTGACCGCCACCCCCATTCCCCGCACCCTGGAGATGGCCCTGACCGGGATCAGGGAGGTGAGCCACATCCTGACCCCGCCCGAGGACCGCCACCCGATCCTCACCTACGTAGGGCCGGACGACCCGCAGGTGGTGTCGGCGGCCATCCGCCGCGAGCTGTTGCGGGAAGGCCAGGTTTTCTACGTGCACAACCGCATCCATTCCATCGACCGGGCGGTGGCGGGGCTCCAGGAGCTGGTGCCGGGCGTCCGCGTCGGGGTTGCCCACGGGCGGATGAACGAGGGGCGGCTCGAGCAGACCATGCTGGACTTCTGGGACCACCGCTTCGACGTGCTGGTGGCCACCACCATCATCGAATCGGGATTGGACCTGCCCCAGGTCAACACCCTGATCGTGGAGCGGGCCGACCAGCTGGGGTTGGCCCAGCTCTACCAGCTGCGCGGGCGGGTGGGCCGGTCGAGCCAGCGGGCCTACGCCTACCTGTTCCACCCCGACTCGTCTGTCCTCCCCGAGACCGCCTACCGCCGTCTGGAGGCGGTGGGGCAGTTCACCGAGCTGGGCTCGGGTCTGCATCTGGCCATGCGCGATCTGGAGATCCGGGGGGCGGGGTCGGTGCTGGGCGAGATGCAGTCCGGCCACATCGCCGCGGTGGGCTTCGACCTTTATGTGGAGCTGGTCTCCGAGGCGGTGGCGGAGCGGATGGGAACCGGCCCGGACGCCGGAAAGCCGAAGGAGGTGCGGATCGATCTGGGCCTGGACGCCCATCTTCCCGAGTCATATGCCGCCGACCAGAACGTCCGCTTGGAGGCCTACCGGCGGCTGGCGTCGGCCGTTTCACAGGAGGAAGTGGAGGACGTGGCCGCCGAGTGGCGGGACCGCTACGGCCCCATGCCCCCGGCGGCGGAGCGCCTGATCGAGACCGCCCGCCTGCGGGTGGAGGCGGTCCGGATCGGGCTGGAGGAGGTGGTGAAGCTGCGGCGCGAGGTGAGGCTGGGGCCGGTCGAGCTGACCCAATCCCAGGAGATACGGCTGGAACGCCTGGCGCCGGCGGCGGTCCGGTCGGGCCAATCCCGGCTGTTCCTTCCCCTGCCCCGGAAGGGCGGCCTGCTCCGCAGCCTGCTCGATTTCCTGGCGGCGATGTGGCCGCCTCAAATCACGGAGTGACAAAAAAACCCCGTCAGATCCCCGACAAGGGTATTGACTATGTCGCACCGATGCTGTATTAATGGAAGAGCCGAAAGCACCTCCGGTCCGCCGGGCCCGCAGACCGAGACAGGGATCATCTTCCGAACGCGATCCTCCGGGATACTGACCGACCGCGTCCGGAAAACAGGTGGTGGAGGTGGGGGCCGGGCCCGCGAAGCGGGGCGAGGGGGCGGTGTTTTTCGCGTTCTTGCCGGGCTCCGGGGGTGGGAAAGGGGCTTTGACCAGCAGGTTCGGAGGTTGCACGGATAGGGCGCCTTTGTTGCTCCATCGGCGGGCGCAGCGCCTGCCGCCGTACTCATCGGGCAGACCATCCAACGGTTGTTTGTACCAGGACCCCTTCTGCCTTCTCTATCCGCGCACGTATTTGGGTTCGGAGGCCGCGCGGTCTGCGTCCGGGCAACAACCCCGCTCATGCCCGGCCCAAGAGTCTGCCCGCCCCGCTCGGGGATGCGCCGGACCGGGGAACGCATCATCTCGCCTAACCTGTGGATGTTCTCGGTTTCTCGGGATACTTTGGAAGGAGGCTCGTTGTTCGTCTTTCAGGAACGCCCCACCCGCCAGGCGCGGCGGCGGCTTTCTCTATTGGCATTGGTGCTGGCCTTGGCCTTTGCGGGGTGCGGGGGCGCCGCCGACGAGGGAACGTCCGGCGATACGGACGGAGGGGCGGCGGCTGAGCCGACCACGTCGGCCCAGGCCGCCGGCGGGTCGACGGCTTCCCCGACCACAACATCCCCGGCCGCAGCATCCTCAGTCACCGCCGCAGAGACGGAGGACGAGCCGACCACGACGACTCGGGCCGACGTCCGCCTGGGGTGGGGAGAGGTGGCGGTGATCGACGGCGAGCCGGTTACCTTCGACGAGGTGGCGGAGCTGGCCCCCTCCACGGGCGATGTGGTGGATCCCCAACTCTTCGCCGAGTCGCTCCTGCTGCTGATCACCAACCGGGTATGGGCGGCGGCGGCCGAGGAGGAATTCGGCCTGGTCATAACCGACGCGGCGGTGGAGGCCAAGAAGGAGGAGCTGGTTGCTTCGACCGGCTTGCCCGAGGACGAGCTTTTCGATGCATACGGCCTGACCGCCGTTGCGCTGCGGGCCATATCCACCAGGGAGCTGTTCAGGGAGTCGGTCATATCGGTGCTGGCGGCGGGGATGCCCGCCCCGACGGAGGAGGAGCTGCGGGCGCGCTACGAAGTCCTGTTGCCGGACGCCTCGCAGGCGTGCAGCGCCCACATCCTCCTGGAGACGGAGGAGGAGGCGGAGGCGGCTCTGGAGCGGGCGCTGGCCGGGGAGGAATTCGCGGCGCTGGCGATGGAGTTGTCGACCGGCCCCAGCGGCCCCAACGGGGGAGACCTGGGATGCGGCCCGCCCAGCCAGTACGTGGAGGAGTTCGCCGCCGGGGTGCTCGACTCCGAGGTCGGAGTTGCCTACGGGCCGGTGGAAACCCAGTTCGGTTGGCACGTGATCCTGGTTTCCGAGCGGACCGTCCCGGATTTCGAGGAGATGCGAGAAGCCGTTGTTACGGCGGCGCAGAACGAATCCGCCGGACCGTTGTGGGAAGAGTGGGCCCTGGGCGTGATGGCCGACGCCGATGTGCAGGTGGAACCGGAGTACGGCGTGTGGACGACCGACCCGTTCCCCAACGTTATTCCCCCCTCGCCCTGAACGCTCCGCTGACCGCGGCCGGCCTCGGTCCGGGGACCCTGGACCGGACGCCCTCCGACATAAGGGCGGCCCTGTTCGATCCCGCCAACCGGGTGATCCTGCGCACCGGATGCCATCCCGCCGCGGCGGAGGTGCTGGAGCGCCGCCCGGACGCGGCCGTCTGCGACGATCTGTACGAGGCGGCCAAGACATTCGAGGACGTGTACCCGGCCATCGCCGAGCGGGTGCTGTCCGCCGCCGGGCAAGGTGCGGAGCCGGTGGTCTACGCCGTTCCGGGCAGCCCGCTGTACGGGGAACGGTCGGTGGTGATTCTGAGGGAGCGCTGCCGGGCGGAGGGCCGGTCCATCCGGGTGCTGGCCGCGCCCTCCTTCCTCGACGAAGTGTGGGCGGCGCTCGAGTTCGATCCGACCGAGCGGGGTTTCACCGTGCTGGACGGGAGGGACCTCCCCGACCCGTTGATGCTCCACCTGCCCACCGTCGTGTTCCAGTTGGATACGCCGATCGTGCTGGCGGAGGCGGCGGCGCGGCTGGCGCGCACCCTTGCCCCCGACACGCCGGTCACGGTGTTGACCGATCTGGGAACCCCGCAGGCGGATGAGGCGGTTTACCCGATCGGGGCGATACCCGCCGAAGCGGCGGGGCTCCGGACCAGCCTGTTCCTCGACCCGCCCGACACCGGAATGGTGGGGGCCGTCCGGGCGATGCGCCGCCTGCGGGCGGAGTGCCCCTGGGACCGCCGCCAGACCCACGAGTCGTTGGTCCCCTACGCCGTGGAGGAGACCTTCGAGCTGGTGGAGGCGGTCAGCCGCCTGCCGTCCGGGTCGCCGGATACGGACGAACCCGACTACGGCGCCTACGCCGATGTGGAGGAGGAGCTGGGGGACATGCTGCTGCAGGTGATCTTCCACGCCAACCTGGCGTCCGAGACGGGCGCCTTCGGCATTGAGGAGGTAGCGGAGGGGCTGTTGCGCAAGCTGGTTCACCGCCACCCCCACGTGTTCGGGGACGTCGAGGCGGAGGACGCCGACCAGGTGATGGCCAACTGGCGGGCCATCAAGGCGGCGGAGAAGCCGCGGGCCTCCCTGCTGGACGGGGTTCCCGGATCGCTTCCCGGCCTGGAGCGGGCGGTCGAGATGCAGAGGCGGGCGGCCCGGGTGGGCTTCGACTGGCCGGACGCCCGCTCGGTGACGGCCAAAGCGGCAGAGGAGCTGGACGAGCTGGCCGAAGTCCTGGAGGGGGGCGGCCCGGGGAGCCGCGCCGCCGCCGAGCTGGGTGACCTTTTGTTCTCGGCCGCCAACCTGGCCCGTCATATGGAGGCAGATCCGGAAATAGCCCTGCGCCGGGCAACCGCCCGCTTCGAGCGCCGCTTCCGCCGCATGGAAGAGCTCGACGACCTGGCCTCCGCCGGCCTCGACCGCCTCAACACCCTATGGGAACAAGCCAAACGAGAGGGCCTGTAACCCCCTGGGTCAACATCCAGAGGCAGAGGCTGGGCAGGCGCAGAAGGTTTCTGCCGGATGATCGGCGGCGGGGTCAGGCCGGGCGGGTGGACTTCCCGCCGTGGACGGAGGGCTCGGAACACCATTGCCGCCGCAGGACGTCCAAAGAGTCCAGGACGTTCTCGGGCAGGCGCAGCAGGTCTACGAGGACGGCGCGGTCTAGATCGATGCGGGTCCGGTCGCGGTAGGCCTCGTTGGCGGGGAGGAATCTGCGGTCCCGGAACTCGTCGAATATGCGCTCTGCCGCCGCCAGCCGGCTGTCGTCCAGATGACGGGGGTCCACGATCGGCAGGTCGGGAAGGGCGGTGATGGTAAGGCGGGCCCGGCCCTGTTGCTGGCGGGCGGCGGACCACCAGAAACACATCAATCCCAGGGTGGTGTTGGCCCACAGCAGAAGGGGCGGCGCCCAGCGCTCGTCGTCGGGTTCGAAGCCGGGCCAAGCCTGGCCGCCGATGACCGGTTCGGGGGTGAAGCAGGCCGCCAGGCTCTGGGAGTTCAATCGGAAGTCGAGGTTGAAATGCAGCCGGGCGGCCGTCCTCTTCCATACGCGGAGCGCCTTCGCCGCCATTCCCCGCCGGACGCGGCCTCGACTGTCCGGTTCGACCATGAGCATGCGCTCGCGCTCCGCCGAATGGGCCCACAGCACCGGGTATTCCGGGACTCCGGAGATCGGATGTATCTCGAAAGGCCCGCGGACATCCCCTTTGGCGCCCGGCCTGACCCCGATATCGCGATGCACCAGGCCCTCCCTGCCCACATGGGCGAGGGTGGTGATCGGAAGGGAAAGCGGGCGGCCCCGGCGGGGCAGAACCAGTTTTCCACCTGGAAGGGCGGTCATGGTGGCGGCCGCCCCCGGTTCGGACAGCGCCGCCGCCCCGCCGTTCTCCGACAGAGAGCCCCGCACCCACACCCCGGCCAGGTCGTCGCCGATCACCAGGTAACCGTGTTTTCCCCCCGTTGCGGCCTCTACCGCGAGCCGGGCCGTCTGCACCGCTTCGGGTATGCCTTCGGGCCGGCGGTAGAGGTTCACGAAGAGGACTTCGCCGTTGCCGTTTCCGGTGTTCTTGGTGGCGATGACCACGACGTCCGCCATGCCGGTGTCCGCCGAAAAAGCCCGGTCGGTTGAGCCGGCGGTTGCGATGGACACCACCGTCACATCGGTGTAGTCGGCGGCCAGCATCTCCCGCAGCTTCCTCCAGGAACGGCCCGCGATCGCGGTGAAGGGGAGCACCAGAGCCAGCACCCCTCCGGGATCTTTCAGCTTCAGATTGGCTAGATCGGCGAAGTACGAAGCCAGCCCGGCGTTGCCGTCTCCAACCGGACGGTTGAGCTCGCTGCGGAGCTGTTTGAGCCGTTTGGCCATGAGGCGCTGCGCCTCGGCGTCGTTGTCGAGGCCGGCGAAGTCGGGGTGGGGCACCTCGGCTGACTCGTGGTTGGTCGGACGGGTGAACGGGGGGTTCATGATCACCAGGTCGAGGCTCGCCCGTTTCAGCTCCATCCAGCCTTGGCCGCCTGCGCCGTGGGCCTGTTCCTCCCCGGTCGGAAAGAGCGAGGCTAGACCGTTGACGCCCAGCAACTCCAAAGATCCTATGCGCACCTGCTGGTCATCGGCGCCGTAGGGCAGGGCATGAACCCTCGTGTTGCCGAAAGGCACGCCGGGGTGGGCGGAGGAGAGCATCGAGGCGGTCAGATGGGCGGCCTGCGGCATCACATCGGCCGCGATCAGGCCGCGCTCCATCATCCTGGGGTGGATGGCTTCGTCGTCCCCTCCGGCCCGGCGGTGGCGGGAGCGCACCGCCTGGTAGGCGGCCGAGAGCAGGGTCCCGGTTCCGCAGGCCAGGTCCGCGATCCGCAGCCCGGTTACCGAGTCGACGTCGGCCCAATCAACGTCGAGCCGGGCGGCGGCCAGCTCGGCGATCATCGCCGCCGAAGGAGGCAAAGTGTAGAAGGTGGCGAGAAACTTCCGGTCGGTGATCAGTTGCTGGAACATCCGTCCGGCCAGATCGTGCATCGTGGTGACGCCGATGCCGTCCAGATCCGAAGCCGCGTCGGCGGCTAATTTGAGCAGCCAGAGGGCCTTGGCCGGCGGAACCTGCACCAGCAGCCGCACCGCGACATGAAAGATCGGCCAGTAGTCGACCCGAAGTATGTCCCACCAGCAGCTCAGCAGATTGCGTTGCTGGAGCCGTCCATGCGCGGAGCGAAGGCCTTCGATCGACGGTATGCCGTGGGTCCCCGCGACTGCGTTATGGAAGACGATGGCGTTGAGGATGATGGCGGCGGCCATCCGCGAGGTCTGCTCTCCGTCTTCCTGCCGCAGTTCCTCCGCCATTTTTAGGAGCACCCCTTCAGGGAGGTCTGCGTTCCGCAAGTGGTAGGCCATATGGGTGACGGCTTGTTCCAACCGGGCCAGCCCGGCGGCCAGGGCCTGTTCCGACAGCGAGATGTTCTCACACAGGTCGGCGAGGTCGTCGACGCCGCCTTCCAGCCACCCGCCGCGGGGTTGCCGGACGAGGTTTCCGCCGGCGTCCAGGCGCAAAGTCGCGTACCGGTACCGAGCTTGTTCTACAGCATCGGCAAGGTTTTGCTGGCCGACGTAGGGGAGGGCTTCGGGAATGCGGAGCGCCACCGCCTGTTCCACAGCCTGCCCGCCGGTTTCCAGGGTCACCCGGAGCCGGGCGGCGGCGTCCGCTTCGACAGTCGGCGCCGGTTCGACTTCGGTTTCGATGACGATCGGCTGCTCGCCGGAATGCGCGATCAGTATGTCGGGGCGCCGGCCCGGCTCGCCGTGGACGGTGCGGGTCTGTTCGGCGCTGACCTGCCAGCGGGGATGCCGCCGATCCAACGCCTGTGCAAGGAACAGGTTCAGCGCGGGTTCTCCGGTCTTCGGCATGCTGTTGAAGCCCTCGTCACGCGGGTGGTTCGACCCCGCTGCGGTCCGAACGCTAGATGCCTTTCGCCCGCAAGACGCGGCAATCCGCAACAGCGCCTTGGTCTGGAGCGTACCCGGCGCCTATGCGTCCGGCGCGAAGGACAGGGGCGGACAGATAGAAGCCCGCGCCGAGCCGGCGCTGCACATCTGGGGGGTTGTTCAAGGCCTCATATTTTGTCGACTTACGAAGGCCGGGTTCGAGGGGGCGGGAAGGTTGCCAAGAGGCGGGGGCCGGGCGTAGTAGATTTCGCCCCGACTTCCCAGGGAGCGGCGTGGCCACAACCATAAGCGCGATCGAGGCGCGGCAGATTCTCGATTCCCGCGGGAACCCCACCGTGGAGGCCGAGGTGCGCCTCTCCGGGGGGGCGATGGGGCGCGCCTCGGTTCCTTCGGGCGCTTCCACCGGCTCGCTCGAGGCCGTGGAGCTGCGGGACGGCGGTCCTTTCTACCTCGGGAAAGGGGTCGCGCAGGCGGCGGCCAACGTCGTCGAAGTGATCGGTCCGGCGCTGATGGGGCAAGACGCCGTGGACCAGCAGCTGATCGACCAGATGATGGTGGATCTCGACGCCACGCCCGACAAGGGGCGGCTGGGCGCCAACGCGGTGCTGGCCGTGTCGCTGGCCGTCGCCCGGGCGGCGGCCGCCCAGCTCGGCCTGCCCCTCTTCCGTTACCTGGGCGGCCCCGACGCCCGCCGCTTGCCGGTTCCCATGCTCAACGTTCTCAACGGGGGCGCCCACGCCGCCAACCCGCTCGACATCCAGGAGTTCATGCTGGTCCCCGCCGGGTTTCCGTCCTTCTCCTCGGCCCTTCGCGCCGGGGTCGAGGTGTATCAGCGCCTGAAGAAGGCGCTGGCCGACCGGGGCCTGTCCACCAACGTGGGGGACGAGGGGGGGTTCGCCCCCGCTCTGGACAACAGCCGGGCGGCCCTGGATCTGCTGGCCGGCGCCGTAGAGGAGGCCGGTTACCGGCTCGGCGGCGAGATAGCCCTGGCCCTCGATGCGGCCGCCACCGAGTTCCATCGGGGCGGCTGTTACCGCCTCGAAGGACGCGAGCTCGATTCGGGCGGCATGGTCGATTACTACGAGCAGCTGGCGGCCGACTACCCGATCGCGTCCATCGAGGACGGCATGGCCGAGGACGACTGGGAGGGCTGGACGGAACTCACCCGCCGCCTGGGCGGGCGGATCCAGCTGGTGGGCGACGACGTGTTCGTCACCAACGAGATGATCCTGCGGCGGGGCATCGAGCAGGGCGCGGCCAATGCCGTCCTGGTGAAGGTCAACCAGATCGGCACCCTCTCGGAGGCCCTGGCCGCCATGGATGCAGCCCGCAGCGCCGGGTACGGACGGGTGGTTTCCCACCGCTCGGGCGAGACCGAGGACGCCTTCATCGCCCATCTGGCGGTGGCCGCCAACACCGGACAGATAAAGACCGGAGCGCCCGCCCGTTCGGAGCGCACCGCCAAATACAACGAGCTCCTGCGAATCGAGGAGCGGCTCGGAACCCAGGCCCGCTACCCGGGCTTCGCACCGTACCGAGGCCGATGATGGCCGAGAAGAAGAACAGCCGGCGCGGGATGGTCATCCCGCTGCTGCTGGTCATAGGGCTGGTGGCGGTGGAGGTGTTCCCGATCCGCCAGATCATCAGCCAGGGCCGCGAGCTGGAGGAGTCCCGGGCGCGGCTCGAAGAGATACAGGACGAGAACCGCCGGTTGGAGCAGCAGATACAGGACTGGCAGACGCCGGCCGGGATCGAGCGGATGGCCCGGGCCGACTTCGGTTACGTGCGCCCCGGCGATATCAGCTACGTGGTCGTTGCGCAGGATGATGAGTTCCCTTCCGGCCAGGCGCCGCAGGCGGCGGGTTCCGCTCCGGAATCGGGCGGGTTCTTCCAGGCGCTGTGGGACTATCTGACCGGACGCGACATGGGCAATGAATGACCGGCAGACGGTTGCGGTACAGATCGGACGCCCTTCGAGAGCCGAGATAGAGACGCGGCACAGGTGCCACCTCTCCCTGCCGGTGGTGGTGCAGGTGCCGCCGGTGCTGGAGGACGGAACCCCCTTCCCCACCCTGTACTGGCTGACCTGCCCGCTGGCGGTGCTGAGGGTCAGCCGGCTGGAGAGCGCGGGCGGGGTGAAGGCGATGGAGCGGCGGGCGGCGCGGGCGCCGGAGTTCGCCACGGCGCTGGAGGCCGCCCACGCCCGCTACGCCGCGCAGCGGGAGGAGCTGTTGCCCCCGGAGGCCGAACACCGGCCCGCAGGCGGGGTGGCTGGGGCCTCCCGAGGGGTAAAATGCCTGCATGCCCACTACGCCGACTACCGGGCGGGCAACCCCAATCCGGTGGGCGAGACGGCGGTGCCCTGGGTGGAACCCCTCGACTGCGGGGTACCCTGCGTGATCGAACAGGACGGCCGAGCGGTCGGCAACCCGGACTGGACCGAACCGCACTGACCGCCGTTTGTGCGACCATAGGCGCCGCCTGATGCGAGAATGGGGCAGGGCCCGGGTGACGGAATTTGGTAGACGTAGCGGACTTAAACTCCGCAGCCCCCAGGGGCGTGTGGGTTCGAATCCCACCCCGGGCACCAGCCCAGGGGAGCGCTGTCACTTCCCCGGGGTATGTTGAAACCGATGGTAAAAGAACGAAATTTTCCAGGTGGGCCGCCCGAACGGATAAGGGTTGCAGGCGGGGTCGTCTACGGGCCTCCTGGCTCGGCTGCCCAGTGGGGGAGCGCCCGATGCCCGATCGCGCCTCGGGCCTATAGAACCGCGTACGGCGGGAAGGGCGCTCCCGCCTTGCTCAAAGACCTGGCGGGAGACCCGGACCTGACGGTCGGCGATCTGCACCGCGGGTTCTGGGACCTGCTGCCGCAGCGTACATTGCCCAAAAAGGTTCGACAGGCCGTCGGCCGCGAGCTGGGCCGGCTGGATCCGCCTGCTGGGATGGTTGCCCTGCCGGCGGGGGTTCCATTGGCGTGGGTTGCCGAGCTGCCGCTTCGCACCCGCACCTATAACGCCGTGGCTCGTCTCATAGGAGACCGCGGCGGCGGACGGCTGACCGAGGCGCTTTCGATAGAAGATGTTATGGCATGGCCTCGCGCCGGGGTGGGCACCCTCCTCGATCTGTTGTGTGTGCTCGAGAGCGCCGAATTAGACGACCGGCGGCGGCTGACAGTATTTCGCGAGCCGCTTGCCGCCGATGCTGGCGCCTGCGGGCAAAGGCGTACATGGATGACCCCGGGACAGCGGTGTCTGTACGACCTGGCCTCTTGGGCGCTGTCGGAAACAGACGCCGTAACCCTGGGCGAAGCCCTGTCTCGGTTGGGGGATATGGAGACCGCGCCGAACGAATGGGTCAACCTGACCGAGCTGCCCCTCCGCGACCTGACGGACTTGCCTCCCCATCCTTATGATTACCTGGAGTCCTGGGCATCCCGGTTGCCCGATCGCGAACGTCTTATCTTCGAGCGCCGCTTGGCCCTCCCTCGCGGAGAAAAGGCAACCTTTCAGGAATTGGGCGACGAGTTGGGCATCACCAGAGAGCGCGTCCGGCAACTGAAGAAAATACTCTTCGAAGGCCTTCTGGAGTTCATCGCTTCCGATGCCGGCCGCCCCATATCATGGCGTCTCGACACCATTCGCCGGATGATAGGTTTCATCGCTCCTGCTGGTCCGGTGGAGAAATTGCTGGCACCGCCGGAAGGGTGCCGGGATTATTCGGCTTTATTTCTGAGATTGGCAGGCCCCTATTCCTGTACGGACGGCTGGTTGATTCTGGAGTCCGTATTTGCCGCCGATCCCACATCGTCGATTCTCGATATGGCCGACGAGTTCGGGCGCATTGACATGGATGCCGCAGGCGATGCCCTCCGACGGTGGGGTCTGGACGATGACCTTCATCTGGAGTGGTTGATCCGCAGTGATTCCACCCGCGAGATCAAAGGACAGCTGGTGCGGTGGAATGGACCTGCATCGGACAAGTTGGCCTACTCGCTCAATGACATCGGCCGTCCCTCGTCCGCCGAGCGAATAATCAAGCATATAGGAATGGATCGTGATATTCGCTATATCAAGAACGCTCTGTCGAGTGACGATCGATTCGTTCGGGTTACCGGAAGCAAATGGGCATTGACCTCCTGGGGATTTCCCGAATATACAGGCATCGCCTCCTCCATCCGCCGTCTTCTGCAGGAGACCGGTCCGATGCTGGTTGGAGATGTAGCCGAGCGATTGGCGTCGGATTTCGAAATCAAACGGAGCTCGACGATTGCTTACTGTGAGGTTCCGGCCTTTGTGGTTGAGGAGGGCAGGGTGCGTCTTCGCCGTGAGGGGGAAGCCTATGTGTATCCGGACTCCAAGCCGGGGGCGGGGGTCTTTGTTCTGGGGGAGGAGCGGCTGGGGTTGCTCTTTCGAGTGGATCGGGATGTGCTCAGGGGGAGCGGCCGCCTGCTTGGCGCAGCGGCGGGGGCGATTCTGGGAGTGGCTCCGAACGACCGCCTCGTTTTCCGCGATCCGAATGGTCTATCTCTCGCGGTCACGTTTCCCGATATGGCCCTGATTGGCCCCTCTCTGGGTTCGCAGAGAAAGCTCGCCGAGGCCGCGCGGGCGGAGTTGGATGACCACCTCAACCTGGTCCTCGATAGAGATGGCATGTCGGTTGTGGTCACCGCCACCAGGCTCGAAGACCATGAACCGGGCTGGCCGTTGGTGGCGCGGCTCACCGGCATTGACCGGGACGCTGGCCTCGACGGCTTGGCGGCCGCCCTCCAATGCGATCCCACCGAGGTGGAGTCGGTGTTGCACGATCGGGGCGACAACGCCGTGGCCGACGCCCTTCCCCGCAACTGACTCCGGCGCCGAGAGCAATGCACCGGGTGGGGTGTCGGGCAGGACTGTGTCCGAGTATCTCATTACCATGTCTGCTGACCCTTGAGCGACGGCGGTTGCTCGGGGCGCTGACCGAAGGAACAGGCGTCGATGGATTTGCGCGAGATAGAACAGGGCGTTCGGGTGACGGGAGTCGTCCCGGGCGGTCCGGTCGAGGTGGTGGCCGTCGAGCGCAGCGGCGGCGAGGTCATCAACCTCGTCTACCGCTCGGAGGCGGGCGGGTTGGATCAGAAGTTGGTTACCGCGGCCGATGCCGAGCGTTTCGAGATAGCGGCGGAGAGGAGATGGTCCTTCGACGCCGACGGGGGGCTGTTCCGGCTGGCTTCGGAGGCCCGCCGCATCCAACTCGCCCACCTGTTCGACCCGTTCACGGCGGTGGAGGCCTCCGGCATCGACCCGCTTCCCCATCAGATCGAAGCCGTCTACAAGCGCCTGCTCCCTCTGCGGCCGCTCCGCTTTCTGCTTGCCGACGATCCGGGCGCGGGCAAGACCATCATGTCGGGCCTCTACATACGGGAGCTGGTTCTGCGCGGCGACCTCGCCCGATGTCTGATCATCGCCCCCGGTGCGCTGGTGGAGCAATGGCAGGAGGAACTCTCGGACAAGTTCGGCCTGGATTTCGACATCTTCTCCCGCGACATGGTGGAGTCTTCCCGCACGGCCAATCCCTTCTGCGAACGGAACATGCTGATAGCCCGCCTCGATCAGCTGTCGCGCAATGACGAGCTGCTGGCCAAGCTGTCCGTCTCGGAGTGGGATCTGGTGATCGTCGACGAGGCCCACAAAATGGCGGCTCATCTCTACGGCGGCGAGGTCAACAAGACCAAGCGGTTCCGGCTGGGAGAGCGGCTCGGGGAGCTGACGCGCGGCCTGCTGCTCCTCACGGCCACCCCGCACAACGGCAAGGACGATGATTTCCTGTTGTTCCTGAGCCTGCTCGACGGTGAGCGTTTCGGCGGTCGGCTGCGGGACGGCGGCGAGCTGCCCGATACGAAGGATGTCATGCGCCGCTACGTGAAGGAAAACCTTCTCACCTTCGACGGCACCCCGCTCTTCCCGGAACGGTACGCCGAGACCCTCAAATACAGTCTGAGCGATCCGGAGCAACGCCTCTACGACCAGGTAACCGAATACGTCCGCAACGGTATGAACCGGGCGTACGCCCTGGAGGAGGGGGGCGACCGCCGCCGGGGTTTGATCGTGGGCTTTGCCCTGGCGGGGCTGCAGCGCAGGTTGGCTTCGTCCCCGGCCGCCATCCACGAGTCGCTGCGGCGGCGCATGGAGAAGGTAGAGCGCAGATTGGCCGAGGCCGAGGCGTTCGCCAGGCCGGGCGCGCCGGTTGCGGACCATCCTGATCCCGCCGGAGTCGGACCGGTTGACTTCGAGGACTTCGACTACGACGACTACAACGATCTGCAAATGGAAAACCTCGAGGAGGATGCGGTCGATGCCGCCGCTGCCGAGCTGACCGCGGAGGAACTGAAAAAGGAACTGGCGGAGCTGCGCGGCCTCGAAGGTCTGGCCCGCCAGGTTCGCGAATCCCGGGTCGACCAGAAGTGGAGACAGCTGTCCGATTTTCTCCAATCGGACAGGTTCGCCGACAGCGAAGAACGGTCGAAGCTGATTGTGTTCACCGAACACAAGGACACGCTGGTCTATTTGACCGAGCGCATCCGGTCGCTCCTCGGACGGGCCGAAGCGGTGGTCAACATCCACGGCGGGATGAAGCGGGAAGAAAGGCGGCGCGTCCAGGACGGGTTCCGCAACGATCCGGAGGTGCAGGTGCTCGCGGCGACCGATGCGGCGGGCGAAGGCGTCAACCTCCAGAGGGCGAACATGATGGTGAACTACGACATCCCCTGGAACCCGAACCGGATTGAGCAACGCTTCGGACGGATTCACCGCATCGGCCAGAAACAGCCCTGCTTCCTGTGGAATCTGGTGGCGCACGAGACCCGCGAAGGCAGGGTGCTGGAGCGGCTCTTCCACAAGATCGAGCAACAGCGCCGGGCTTACGGAGGCCAGGTCTACGACATCCTGGGGGACGCCCAGATCAACAAATCCTTGCAGAAGGCCCTCCTCGACGCCATCCGATACGGTGACAATCCGGTGGTCATGGCCCGCATGGAGCAGGTCATAGACGCGGAAATCGGCCAACGCTTCGTTGAGGTACTCCAGGAGCAGGCGCTGGCACCCGAGAGCCTGGCCCAATCGGGTCTGGACGAGATCCGGTATCGGATGGAGTACGCCAAGTCCCGCAAGCTCCAGCCCGGCTTCGTCGAGGCCTTTTTTCTGGCGGCGCTTGATCATGTGGGCGGCCGCGCCGCGCGCCGCGAAAAAGGCCGTTTCCAGGTGGCGCGGGTTCCCGCCGCCGTCCGATCGCGGGAGCGGGAAGCCCAGGTCCTGGGCCAGGTGCAGCCGCGCTACGAACGGATCGCCTTCGACAAGGCCTTCGTCGAGGGGCCGGAGGGCAACCCGCGGGCGGAGCTGATCGCCCCGGGGCACCCCCTGTTGTCGGCTCTGATCGAGACGGTGCTCGAAAAACACGGGGCCGCTCTCCGTTCAGGGGCCACCCTGGTCGACGAGACCGATCCGGGCCGAACGCCGAGGGTGCTGGTCTACCTGGACCACACCATCACCGATGGGAGGTCCGACGGTGCCGGCCGGCAGAGGATCGCGTCGCGGCGCTTCCACTTCGTCGAGGTAGGAGAAGACGGCAAGGTCGCCGATCCGGGCGCCGACCCCTATCTCAACTACCGGGAGCTCACCGAGAGCGAGGCCGAACTCGTCAGGGCGAACGTCGATCATTCCTGGGCCGAAGAGGGCGTTGACACGGCGGCCCGCGGATGGGCCATGGCCAACCTTGCCGAACCCCACTACAAGGAAATCGCCGAGGTGACCAGGGCGCGGGTTGAAGGGGTGCGCAAGGCGGTCAGGGAGCGGCTCAACGGCGAAATACAGTACTGGGATCTCCGCGCCATCGAGCTGAGAGAACAGGAGAACCGGGGCCGCAAGCAACGCCTGAACTACGAACGGGCGCGCCGACGGGCGGAGAATCTCGCCGCGAGAAAGGAGCGCCGCCTCCGTCAACTCGCCGCCGAAGGCGACCTGTCGAACAAACTGCCCAATGTGGTGGCGGCCGCCTTGATCATCCCCCAAGGCCTGTTGGACGCGTTGGCGGGATCCGGCGATCCGATGAAGCCCGGCGACACCGAAAGAACCAACCGGCTGGCGGTTGACGCCGTGCTCGAGGCGGAGCGTTCGCTGGGCCGTGAACCCGAGGAGCAAGAGCACAACAACCCGGGATTCGACATATTGTCGCGTGACCCCGCCGAGGGCACCGTCTATCAGATCGAGGTCAAGGGGCATCTTCCCACCACCACCGAGATCAAGGTAAGCGCAGTCCAGGTCCGCCAAGCAAAGCAGAACCCCGACCGCTTCCGCCTGGCAGTGGTCGAAGTACCCGAGGAACCGAACGGCGAAACGGTGGTACACTACCTGCTGAGACCCTTTGATGGATACGAGTTGCACTTCGCCCAGACCCACCTCCCCCTCAAGGTCGCCGACCTTGCTGAGCATATGGTGCTTCCTCAATGAATTTAATGACGGGTAATGATTACTGATGCTCTTCGGAAGACGCAAACGCCTTGAGGATATTTTGAAAGCTGAAGCCGAAGGCCGCTCCTTTTGGACAAGCACACTAGATGATAATGCGCGATATAAATTGTATTATGTTGTTCAGGGTATTGAGTCTCAATTTGAGAAGGCAGGCCCACACTCCTCTGAGTGGAATTTTCTAGTTCAAGCTCGACAATTTACGCTTCGAGATTTAGGATTACCGCAACTTTCAAATAGTAACTATTATGATCCAATAAAAGATGCCTATCAGGCTATCCTTGAAGCGGAAATCAGCACAGTTTTCTCGTTGCTAGAAGCCATAATAGTTATTATAGAAGCTATGTATCATGTAGGGAATGAACACCTAAAGAAAAGGCTAAATCGTATTCCTAAAATTAGTGAAGATATCTGTGAAATTCTTCGAGAGCATAGAATAAATTTCGATTTAGTTAACGGTAGCCTTATACCGCTGGAGTCTCGTCATATGCACGACTCCGTCGTTGTCCCAACGCTTACATTCCTTGGTAAGAACAACAAATATTTCAAGGTAGAAGAGGCGTATGAAAAGGCACTTATTCAGCTTCATAATGGCAGTCCTGATGATGCGATTACCAACGCTTCAACTGCTCTTGAAAAGATGCTTTTGTCTTTAGGATGTACCGGAAATAGTCTTGGTTCTCTCACTAATTCAGCTATGAAAAGGCGTATCATAAGTTCTTATGACAAGAAATTCATAGACTGGGTATCAGCTGACCGAAGCACGATAGGTAGTGCTCATTCTGTCAACTCTGCTTCAACCGAGGACGCGTGGCTTACAGTGCATGTTGTAGGAGCAATTATCCTTCGGATCTGTGGTGGGCCTCTGAGATCATCAGGGAGACGCGATGACTGACTACAAACCGAAGCTGATCGAGGTGGCGTTGCCGTTGGCGGCGATCAACAAGGAGGCGGCTCGCGAGAAGTCCATCCGTCATGGGCACCCGTCGACCTTGCACTTGTGGTGGGCTCGCCGTCCGTTGGCGGCGGCGCGAGCGGTTATCTGGGCATCCTTGGTCGATGATCCGTCCGCAGACGACACGCTGAGCACCGCCGAGCAGGAAGCAGAACGGCAACGGCTGTTCGAGATTCTGAAACGGCTCGTAAAATGGGAGAACAGCAACCACCCTGACGTGTTGGCCGAGGCTCGGGCAGAGATCAACCGTTGCTTCCCCGAGGGTCCGCCCCCGATACTCGATCCTTTTGCGGGGGGGGGGGCCATTCCATTGGAGGCTCAGCGGCTGGGGCTGAAAGCGTTGTCGGGGGACTTGAACCCGGTGGCGGTGCTGATCCAGAAAGCGATGTTGGAGATACCGCCGCGCTTTGCGGGTCGCCGACCGGTGCATCCAGATATTGATAAGGATCTGACAACCTGGTCAGGCGCTCAAGGGTTGGCCGCCGATGTAGAAGCATACGGGCAATGGATGCGAGACGAGGCAGAACGACGGATTGGGCATCTCTATCCCGATGTGATTGGTTCAGATGGCGAGAAGTTGACTCCTATTGCTTGGGTATGGGCTCGCACTGTGGAATCCCCCGATCCCGCATGGAGTGGTCATGTACCGTTGGTATCTTCTTGGGTATTGCGCAATAAAAAGGGAAAATCTAGAGCCTGGATAGAGCCAATTATTGATAGAGATACTCAGACTATCAGCTACCGGATGCAGGAAGGGGGTACACCATCCCATCCCACCATCAGACGGGGCAAGGGTATTTGCATCGCGACTGGTGTCGGCATTTCCTCTGATTATATTAAGGAACAAGGGCGGGCAGGTCATTTGGGTAGCCAGCTGGTTGCTGTTGTTGCAGAAGGTCGAAGAAAACGCGTTTATTGTGATCCTGATTCTATGCATCTGCCGAATGTAATTATGCCTGAACCGAACAAATGTCTCAGAGAGAGTATACCACACTATTCTCAATATTCTAACCTCCCTGATTATGGATTTAATGAGTGGTGGAAGTTGTTCTTACCTAGACAGATAGTTGCTCTCAATACCTTCTCTGATCTGTTGGCTGTAATTCGTGATCAAGTGGTATCTGAAGCTAAGACATCCGGGTTTTATGACAACGAGGCTCCACTTTTTGAAGGTGGTTACGGAGCCAATGCCTATGCTGATGCTGTAGTTACCTATTTAGCTTTTGTTATTGACCGATGTGTAGCGAGATGGAATCATCTTTCTGTATGGAATAATGTAAGAGAAACTCTTGAGCATGTGTTCCGGCTCAATGCTTTCCAGATGACTTGGAGATATTCTGAAGGGAACCCATTCTCTAGTTCATCCGGCAACTGGCAAGGCCAGATTAAATGGATTGTTAAATGTCTTAATCACCTACCTAGTAGCAGGATTAATCCGATAATATTACAGCAAGATGCTCGCATTAGAGTTCGAGATAGTTCTCAGGTAATTGTCTCCACAGATCCTCCTTATTATGACAATGTTCCGTTTGCGGATCTATCTGATTTCTTTTATGTATGGTTACGACACAATATTGCCGATATATGGCCTGATGAGTTTGCTACTCTGTTGACGCCTAAGAAGGATGAAATAATTGCTAATCAATACAGAGCAGGATCTAGACAGGCGGCGAACGAACACTTTGAAACAGGGATGGCTGGTTTTATGGAGGAAGTATCTAAATCGCATAGTATGGTGGTGCCTGCCACGATATATTATGCTTACAAGGCCACCGAGACCGAAGACGGCGAGGTCCGCTCCACTGGATGGGCAACCTTCCTGCAAGCCGTTGTTGATGCCGGGTTGCAGGTTACTGCCACTTGGCCGATGCGCACCGAGATGTCCGGTGGGACGCGAATGGCAGGGCGAAGCGTGCTTTCTTCTTCCGTTGTCTTGACCTGTCGACCCCGGCCTGCATCAGCTCAGTTGGCCAGCCGCAGCGAATTTCTGGCGGCATTGCGGAGCGAGTTGCCATCGGCGGTAAGCGTGTTGCAGTCGGGCAACATCGCCCCGGTCGACTTGGCCCAGTCCACCATCGGGCCCGGTATCAAGGTGTTCTCCCGATACGCCAAGGTGGTGGAAGCCGACGGGTCGGCAATGTCGGTTTCTGATGCGTTGGCCTTGATCAACGACGAGCTCGGCGAGATTCTCGACGGAGCCGAAGCCGAACTCGACGCAGACACCCGGTTTGCAGTTACCTGGTACACCCAGCACGGTTATGAGTCCGGCCCGGCGGGTGATGCCGACAATCTGGCCAGGGCCAAGAACACATCGCTGGCCGGGATCGAATCATCCGGCATCGGCCGAGCCCGCGCCGGGTCTTTCCGGATATATCGGCGCGGTGAGCTGGCCTCGGATTGGTCGCCGGTTGATGATGATCGGCTCACGGTGTGGGAAGCCACCCAGTATTTGGTCGCGGCCTTGAATCGATCGGAGCAAGAAGCGGCCGAGCTGTTGCACCAGCTGGGCGGTTATGGCGAGCGAGCCCGCCAGCTCGCCTATGTGTTGTTCAAAAAGGCCTCCGAAGCCCGTTGGGCCGACGAGGCCGGAGCCTACAACGAGCTGATCAATGCCTGGCCTATACTCCAATCCACCACACTTCACGACGACTCGCAACAGCAACTTCTATGAGATCCCTTTTCATTATATGTCGCTGTCAGCGAATATACCACGGATGTCTGCAAAACCGGGGAGCTTATCAGAAGGGGGACGGCGGCGAATTTTCTCTACCTTGACATATTCGATCTTGTTTCCCTTGCGGTAGATTTCCCCATATACAACCACACGAGAGTCGAGTGACCGTTTGACGCTTTCTAGTAGTCTAATATCAAAAGAGCATTCGATTTTTTCATCGGTAAGAACCTCGTAAATGCTGAAGCTGGGGGTTCCTCTAGTAGAGATCATCTGTACAGTACCCTCCACCGATCCCCAACTCTTCGTCCTGGGTCCCGCAAGACGATCTACGGCAGATTCCAGGGCAGGCTCTACCGCCGGAGACATCTCATAGTCTGTCCTCTTGTGTCCCATGCTGGCCCTCAGGTGAGTGGCGGGGAAGGTGGTTACCCCGAAGATTGCTCGACTCCGTCGCTCCGGCCCGGATGGGTCAAGGCCGGCGGTCTGGTGGTGGGCGACGGGCGGCTCAGCAGACGACCGTCCACAGAGCCGGGTTGCCGTTCGGCCTCAGGTTAATCCGGGGTCGGTCTGCCGTCTACTCCTTCGGGGCTAGGGTATTACCCGCAGGAGGGCAACTGACTCATGGCCGTCACCAACCGTGAAACCATCTCCAAGGCGCTGGACCTGTTGCGGGACGGGCTCCGACCCAAGTGCGAGGACACCTGGCGGGGCTTCTACGGCTCCGGCTGGATCGACGATGTCAACAGCCGGCTCCATACGCCGGACCGCAACCCCTCCACCGGTGATGTGGCCTTTCTGTTCAAGGGGATGAAGGCCACCTGGAACGAGACCTTCGGCCACGGGTTCCCGCCTGCCGTCCGCGCTCTGGTGTTCGAGTTGGCGGATGTACGGAACAAGTGGGCCCACCAGGAGTCATTTACCACCGACGACACCATCCGCGCCCTCGACTCCATGGAACGGGTGCTTGACGCGTTCGGCAACCTGGAGCAGCGTCAGGAGCTCCGCCGCCAGCGCCGCGACCTGATGCGCAGGATGTTCGAGGCCGAATCGCGGGCCGAGCGGCGCCGAACAGCCACCCGGCCCACCGAAGGCAGGCCGACGGCCGGGTTGACGCCATGGCGGGAGATCATCGCACCCCACGAGGATGTGGCCTCCGGGCGCTTCGAGCAGGCGGAGTTCGCAGCCGACCTGTCGGAGGTTGCGGCTGGGAGCGCCGAAGAGGAATATCAGGACCCGCAGGCCTTTTTTGCCCGCACCTTCTTGACCGGCGGCTTGCGCACCCTGCTCGTAGGGGCCGTGCGCAGGCTGTCGGGCGGCGGCGGCGACCCCGTGATCGAGCTGCAGACCAACTTCGGGGGAGGCAAGACCCACAGCCTCATAGCCTTGTACCACCTTGCTTCGGGCGCGCCGGCCCAGGACCTGCCGGGAATCAGCGAGGTACTCGCCGAAGAGAAATTGTCATTGCCTCCCCGGGTGGCGCGGGCGGTCATCGTCGGCCAGATGGTCAAGCCCGCCACGCCCGAGCCGGTGGAGGAGGACATCAGCCTGCACACCCTGTGGGGTCAGCTGGCCTACCAGCTCGGCGGAAGAGACGGTTATGAGATGGTCCGCAGCGACGATGAAGCGGGCACCAACCCGGGTGCGACCCTCAAGGCGCTGTTCCGGAAGTACGGCCCGGCGATTGTCCTGATCGACGAGTGGGTGGCCTATGCCCGCCAGCTGAGAGACGCCGGGGAGGGGGAGCGTTTGGCGGGCGGCGACTTTGACACCCAGTTCACCTTCGCCCAGGCACTCACCGAAGCGGCCTCCGCCGCGGACAACGTGGTCGTGCTGGTGTCGATTCCGTCCTCCGACATTGAAGTGGGGGGAGAGCGGGGCCGCGAAGCTCTCGAACGGTTGAAGAACGTGGTGCAGCGCAAGGCCGCCCAATGGCAGCCCGCATCGCCGGACGAGTCGTTCGAGATCGTGCGCCGCCGGTTGTTCGACCCTATTCCCGCCGACAAGGCCAGAGTGCGCGACGGGGTGATACGAGCCTTCAGCGACATGTACCGCAAACACACCGCCGATTTTCGTTCTGAGGTGAGCGAGGTCGACTATCGGCGCCGCATGGAACTGTCCTACCCGATTCATCCCGAGCTGTTCGACCGCCTGTTCGGCGACTGGTCGGCGCTCGACAAGTTTCAGCGTACGCGGGGAGTTCTGCGGCTCATGGCCCTGGCCGTTTCTCAGCTCTGGCAACGCGGCGACCAGTCACTTCTCATCATGCCCGGAAACCTGCCCATGGACTCCGGCGCTCTGGTCAGCGAGCTGAAGAAATACCTGGAGGAGGCCTGGGATCCCATCATCAAGTCCGATGTCGACGGCCCCAACTCCTTGCCCCTCGCCCTCGATCGCGGCGAATCCCGTTTCGGGCAGCTGTCGGCTGTGAGGCGGGTGGCCCGCACCATCTATATGGGCTCCGCGCCTCGCCCGGACGGTTCCCGGGGTGTGGATGTGAGGTCGGTCACCCTGGGGTGTGCTCAACCGGGCGAACCCCTCGGTCGGTTCGAAGACGCTCTTAAGCGGTTGTCAGGCCGGGCGGCGCATCTGTACGTAGACGGCGCACAATACTGGTATTCGCTGAAGCCGAACGTCACCAGGATCGCCAATGACCGGGCCGCCTCCAACTTCACCGACGCTGACGCCGACGAGCTGGTGCGCAGCCGCTTGACGAACGACCGGCGGCGGGGGGCGTTCACGGGGGTTCATGTGTTCCCGGGGGGTCCCGGCGATGTCCCCGACGAGGACGACGGAGTGCGGCTTGTTGTTATCGACCCGTCCCGGGTTCACCATCTCGGCGGCGGCGACAGCCCTGCCGCAGACTTCGCCCACGATGTGCTCTCACAACGCTCGGCCGGTCCGCGGTTCCACCAGAACATGGTCGTCTTCGTTGCTGCCTCGGCGCCCAGGCTGAAGGAGCTGCGCGATGGGGGCCGCAAATACCTGGCCTGGAAGTCCATAGACGAAGACGACAGGATGGAGCTCACTTATGCCCAAAAGCGGCAGGTGGCGTCGCAGCTCGCTCAGCTGGAGAAGATGGTTGCTTCAAGGATCGAAGAGACCTTCGTCCATATCCTGACTCCATTTCGAGAGGCGGGAACGAATGATCTGGTGTGGCATACAACCAGGCCCACGGGGAAGGGTTCGCTGCCGGAACGAGTCGCCAACCGGCTGAAATCGGAGGAGAAGATGGTCTCTGATTACGGCGCAGTGCGAGTGCGGATGGACCTGGAAAAGTACAAACTGTGGACGGACAGGGGCGATATCGAAGTCGGGTACCTATGGTCCGCTTACACGGACTACCTCTACATGCCCCGCCTTACCGGGTTCGGCGTACTGGCCGAGGCTGTCAGCAAGAATGCCGAAACTTTCCATGGGACGGATGAGACCTTCGTATACGCCGAGGGGCACAACGGCGAGACATGGGTCGGCGTCCGGGCCAACCAGCTGGTGACACCGGCGAGATCCGGGCTGTTGCTCAAACCGGAAGTCGCACCGCCGCCTCCCGAGGGTGTGGATGTCGAGCCGCCCGCAGATCCCGACAAGCCGGGGCCTCGGCCGGCTCCGGGCGGCCGTACATCTCCCGCCGGTGCGGAAGACGAGCCTACAGATTCCGGACCGGGCCGGTTCTACACCGCCTTTGAGCTGGACCCTGTTCGAGGCATACACCAGCTGGATAAAATAATGAACGAGGTGACCAACCATCTCGGCGAGAAGGTAAAGCTCACCTTGGAGGTCGAAGCCGAGTTCCCCGACGGCCTAGACGAACGGACTCGTCGCGTGATTTCAGAAAACGCCTCCAATCTGGGCGCGAAACCCGAGTTCGAATAGCAATACTCCGGACTCCAGACAAATAATCGCTTGCCAATTCGGAACGGAGCCCGCTTCAGAGCGTGCCCGGACAGGGTGCCGGAAGGTGTCCCGGCGCAAGCAACTGTTGGATGGCCTGCCCGAGGACACGGCGGCAGGGCGTTGCCCTCGCCGACCGGAACGGCGAAGGCATTCTCTATCCGTGATATTCTCCTACACCAGGTCGTCTTACAGAGAAAGACACCAACCCCGAACAAGCCCGAACCCCTTACACCCTCATCCCCCACGTTTCGCGAAGCCACACCCTTTTTCTGTGAACTCACTGGTCAAGCCTCTATCTCCACCCCCGGACCGCCTATCCCCACCCCCCGGGATCCCGGCAAAAACGCGAAAAACGCCGCCCCCGCGCCCCGCTTCGCGGGCCCGGCCCCCGCCGCCACCACCAGATTTCCGGACGCGTTCGGTCAGTACCCGGCAGGGTCGCGTTCGGAAGATGATCCCTGTCTCGGTCTGCGGCGCCTGCCGACCGGAGGTGATTGCAGCTTCTTCATTATCCGGCATCGGTGCGACATAGTCAATACCCTTGTGGGCGGATCTGACGGATTTTTTTGTCATTCCGCGATTTACAGCGTTACTCGACGGTCCAGGTTCCCAGGCTGGTGAGGAGCTCGGACAGGTCGCCGACGCCGCGGGCGGCCTTGGACTCGGTTACCTGGGCGTCGAGGGATTCGTCGTAGACGGGGCGGTATACGTCTCGGAAGACGCCCAGGGGGGTGGGGCCGTAGGGGCCGTGGGACAGGCGGGACAGGGCGAAGGCCTGCGAGGCGTCTTCGGCATGGGCGTCGTGGACGATTATCCGCGACGCATCCACCGAGGCGCGGTCCGCGATCACCGCCCGGCCTCCCTCCCATATCACGGCCTTTTCCTTTTCGGCGCCGAAGACGATCGGCTCTCCATGCACCAGGTTGATGCGGTTCTCGCGCCGTTCCTGCTTGCCGGTCAGGGCGATGAAGGCCTTGTCGTTGAACACATTGCAGTTCTGGTAGATCTCGATCATCGCCGACCCCCGGTGACCATGGGCGGCTTCCAGCATGGCGGTGGTGTGGTTGCGGTCCATGTCGACGGTGCGGGCGACGAAGGTGGCCTCCGCCCCCAGCGCCAGACTCACCGGGTTGAAGGGAAAATCGAGAGAACCCACCGGGGAGGACTTGGTGGATTTGCCGGGTTCGGAGGTGGGCGAGTACTGCCCCTTGGTCAGGCCGTATATCTGGTTGTTGAACAGCAGGATGGTCAGGTCAACGTTGCGCCGCATGGCGTGGATCAGGTGGTTGCCGCCGATCGAGAGCAGGTCGCCGTCGCCCCCCACCACCCACACCGACAGCTCGGGGTTGGCGACCGCCACCCCGGTGGCGATGGCCGGCGCCCGCCCGTGGATGGCGTGCATGCCGTAGGTGTTCATGTAGTAGGGGAACCGGGCGGCGCATCCGATGCCCGAAACGAACACCACCTTTTCCCGCTCGATGTCCAACCCGGCCATGAAGTTCTGGACGGCGGCCAGGATCGTGTAGTCCCCGCATCCGGGGCACCAGCGCACCTCCTGGTCGGTCTGGAAATCAACCCGCGTGTAGCTCACCGCCCGGCCTCCTCGGCGATGGCGGCGCTTATCTCCCGGGCGGTGAACGGCACCCCCGCCACCTTGTTGAGGGAGATGACCGGCGTGACGAATTCGGCCTTCAACAGCCGGGAGAGCTGGCCGTTGTTCATCTCCGGGATCAACACCTTCTCGTAGCTGCTCAGGACGGTGGGTATGTTGGGGGGGAGGGGGCTGAGGTAGCGGATGCGGGCGTGGGCCACCTTGACGCCGTCCTTGCGGGCGTTTCCGACCCCCGCCCGGACCGCCGAATAGGTGGACCCCCAGCTCAGCACCAGCAGATCGGCGCCGTCGGGGTCGTCCACCTCGATGTCGGGGATGTCGTTGGCGATGTTGGCCACCTTCCAGGCCCTGATTTCGGTCATCAGCTGGTGGTTCTCCGGGTCGTAGGAGATGTTTCCCGTGGCCTCCTCTTTCTCCAGCCCCCCTATGCGGTGTTCGAGGCCGGGCGTGCCGGGGACCGCCCACGGGCGCGCCATCGTGTCCATATCGCGCAGGTAGGGCAGGAACCGGTCGCCGGCGTTGGGCTGGTAGGCGAAGGGGGCTTCGATCCGGGGAAGTCCGGCCGCGTCGGGCAGCCTCCAGGGTTCGGCTGCGGTGGCGATGTAGCCGTCGGAGAGCAGGATGACCGGGGTCATGTACTCGAGGGCGATCCGGCAGGCTTCGACCGCCGTGTCGAAGGCGTCGGACGGCGAGGAGGCGGCCAGCACCGGCAGGGGGGACTCGCCGTGGCGGCCCCACACCGCCAGGAAGAGGTCGGACTGCTCGGGTTTGGTGGGCAGGCCCGTGGAAGGGCCGCCCCGCTGCACGTCGACGATGATCATGGGCAGCTCGGTGATCATGGCCAGGCTGATGGTCTCGCCCTTGAGCGACAGGCCGGGGCCGCTGGTGCCGGTTACCGCCAGCGATCCGGCGAAGGCCGCCCCGAGGGCCGCCCCGGCCGCGGCGATCTCGTCCTCGGCCTGGAAGGTCTTGACGCCGAAGTTCTGCCGCCGGGCCAGCTCGTGGAGGATGTCCGAGGCGGGGGTGATCGGATAGGAGGCGTAGAAGAGGGGCAGGCCGGACAGCTGGGCGCCGGCGATCAGGCCCCAGGCCAGCGCCGCGTTGCCGTTGATGTTGGTGTAGGTGCCCGGCGGCAGGCTGGCGGGCCGCACCTCGATCTGGCGGGTGAAGCTCTCGGTGGTCAGCCCGTAGTTGTAACCGGCCTTGAGGGCCGCCAGGTTGGCGTGCTTGACGGCCTCCATCCGGGCGAACTTTTTTTCCACCCACTGCGCGGTGACCTTCGTCTCCCGTCCGAACATCCACAGGAGCAGGCCCAGGGCCAGGAAATTCTTCGAGCGGAGCACCGCCCGTCCGCTGACGCCCGACCCCTTCACCGCCTCCTTGGTCAGGGTTTCCATCGGCACCCGGTGGAGGTCGAAGCCGGCCAGGGTTCCGTCCTCGAGCGGGTTGGACTCGAACCCGGCCTTGTCGAGGTTGCGCTCGTCGAAGGCCTCCTCGTTGACGAGCAGTATCCCCCCCTCGCACAGGTCCTCGAGGTGCACCATCAGGGCGGCGGGGTTCATGGCCACCAGGACGTCGGGCCGCCCGCCCGGAGTGAGGATGTCCCAGTCGGCTATCTGGATCTGGAAGGACGACACCCCTGGAAGGGTGCCCGCCGGCGCCCGTATCTCGGCCGGGAAGGTGGGGAGGGTGGCCAGGTCGTTGCCGAAGATGGCGGCCGAGTCCGTGAAGCGGTTGCCGGCCAGCTGCATCCCGTCGCCCGAGTCGCCCGCGAAGCGGATCACCATCCGGTCCTGGGCGTCGATGCGCACCCCTCCGTTGCCCGGCCTGCCGGCGGGCCGGTCTGCGGGGCCGTTCGGGTGGTTCGCGCTTTCCATTGCCTTACTTCCTCGCCGCGCTCGCGGCGGCGCCTCGCCCTGGAGACGGCGGTTCCGATTCGAACAGCCGGTCCGCCTCGGAGTCTACCCCTTTCGCGTGGTATACCGGCAGTCGGGCACCCGGGCCGCCGGTCCGGCGCCTGCCGGACGGGGCCTACCAGATCACTTCGGAGTTCTCAGGGTAGATCATGATCCACATCCTCCCCGGCGGGATGACGATCGGGTTGCCCGCCGGGTCGGTTACCGTGAACCAGTCCCCCGCATCGCTCCGATGCCAGCGGCCTTCGGCGTAGCGGCCCTCGGCGAACACCATCGCCCGGTTCTCGCCCACCGTTCTCCAGGCGGGTACGCACGACCCGCTCCCCGACGGACAGGCCCGATAGCGCTCGGCCATCAGGACGACCAGCACGTCGGCCGTTATCTGGCCGATCACGGTCCCGTCCCGGTTCTGCCATCGGTGGGGTTGGCCCTCCACCGTCCGGACGTACCGGGCGCCGTCCCAGGACCAGGCGGCGTCCATCGTGTCGGACCAATCGAAGAAGATGCTGGCGGCGGCCGCCCGCTCGGGGCCGTTGAAGGGCCCCCTGGGGAAGAGTTGGGGAGGCGGCTCGGGGTCGTGGCGCCGCTCTTCGGACACCCGGCGCGCCTCGTAGGTGTTCACGTACAGGTTGTGGGGGGCCTTCCGCTGCCGCCACCGGTTGGTCAGCGGCGGGCCGAGGTCGCCTATCAGGGCCACGCCGTTGTTGGGGAACTGCCGGGTTATCCAGGGCTGGCCGCCGCTGACCAGGAGCACCCCGTTCAGGGGTTTTACCAGGGTCCAGTCCGTGGGGCGGGCCGAGCGCATGGGGCCCGTCCAATCGGAGTCGCTGTGGTGGAACAGGGCGATGAACCGGGTGATGCCGCTCTCGACCACCATCTCGAACACGGCGTCGGCTTTCTCGAGGCCCGACTGGGGGCGGGAGCTCCAGTGGTTGTCGATCTTCACCGCCACCAGCTTGCGGTCGATCAGCTCCTGGCTGTCGACCGGGAAACCGTTGACCGGCGAAACAGGACCCGTGTAGGCGGCGCCGGGTGAAGCAGAGACGGAGTTGGCGCTTCCGCCTTCCGACGGCGCCTCCGAGTCGCCGGGGGTTTCGGTCTCCTGGACGGTGGTCGGCGGGGTCTCCTCGGAGGGGGCTTCTGCCCCGTCCGTTCCCGTTCCCTGATCGGTCGGCTGTTCGGGAACGGCCTCGGTTTGGCCGCCGCCGGTTCCGGATGCGGGATCCGGCCCGGTCGTCGCCGGAATCGCGGCTGCATCGCTCGAAACCGGCTCGTTGCCGCCGACGGCGGCGGTCGGGGCCGGGGCGGACGGGCGGACCGTCTCGGTCGGGGCCGGAGCGCCCCCGCCTCCGCTTCCGCAGGCCGCGGCCAGCAAAGTCCAGACGAAGAGGGCCGCGAGGGCCTTGCGGGACATCTGCCCCAGTTTCCCAAAACAAACGCGTAATTACAACTACCTGATTTCCACAGCATTTCTACCCGGGCGGTGTATAGAGAGTGTACGGATAAGCGGGCGCTTCCGCTGCTCCGTCGGCGAACGCAGCGCCCCGCCGGCCCGGGCTGACCAGAGGCAACCATCCAAAGGGTCTTGTGTCAGTGCGCCGCCCGGCCCCTGTCCGCGTATTTCGGACTTCGTGAACGCAGGGGGAGAGAGGTTGGGCGGGGTGATACAACGATACGGTTGCGGCTGCGGAGGGGTTCGGTCGGTGAAGGTGTTTGGAGGACACCCTCACCCGGCTGGAGATATGGGTCCGGTCGGGGCGGCAGGCGTCGCGGCGCCTTCTTACGGATTCGGATGCTGCCGGGTGCATTGACACCGCCCCCAGCCCCATTTTTTGCAACCGCGAAAGAACCGTCGTCTCGCAGTCGGGTCCGAACCATGCTTCCGGGGGTTTCATTTCCCGTCTGCCTCGAAGAGCGCGAAATTCCGGGCCCTCCCCGCCCCACCGCCGGGCCCGCCCCCACCTCCACCACTCGCCTGCGGATCTCGCGCCGGGCCGCGTGAGCCCGGCCCCCGGGCCCGATGGGCCGCCGGGGTGAAACCCTTCGAGATGACCGCCGCCTCTCCGGATGCTCACGGCGGTGTTTGTGTTTCGGTTCCTACATTATCCCCTATTCCGGGGCTTCCGTCTAGGGGTTCGTTTCGAGAACTTTTCGCGATCCTCTTTCCAGGAGTTGAACGTGAGCCGGGGAGGGCGCTTCGGGCGGAGCAGGCCGGCCCGCCGCAGGGGCAGGTAGCGGAACAGGGCGATGGAGTGGAGGTCCCGGCGGTCCACCGGGCCGATGGTCCGGCTGTCGAGGCCGGAACGGGGCCGGTTGTCGCCCATTACGAACCAGGCGCCGGCCGGTATCCGCCACTCGCCGTTCGGTCGGGTGGCCCCCGCCCACCAGGGTTCGGCAAGGGGCGCGCCGTCGACGGCGACGATTCCTCCCTCTATCCTGATCCTTTCTCCCGGCAGGCCGATCACCCGTTTGATCAGATGCCGTCCGCCCGCCCAGAACACCGCCATGTCGCCGCGCCGGGGTCCTCGGCGGCCCGGCCGGACGGTTATCAGGCAGTCGCCGGGCGCCAGCGCCGGGGACATGGAATGGTCGACCGCCTCGAAGCGGCTCACCCGTTCCCGCAGCCAGGCGGCGGCCATCCCTCCGAGGAGGATCGAGGCGGTCACCCCGGCGGGGGTGAGCAGGCGGGTTCGGCGGCGCTTCGGCATCGGGCTGGCGCCGGTCAGTGTATTATCGCCCCGGCAGATGACCAATACCTGAGTATGCGATGAGACAAGGAGGCGTCATGGGAATATTCAAGCCCTCGAAGCCGGTCTACGCCCACTGCGACCTGTTCTGCGGGGTGTACGACCCGGCCCAGGCCCGAATCGAGGCCGAATCCGTTCTGCAGGCCGCAAAGAAATACCACGGCAGCGGCGACGAGGTGTTCCGTTCCCGATGCGTCGCGGTCAAGGAGGCGCAGGCCGAGCTGGTCAAGCACCATCTGTCGGTGCTCTGGACCGACTTCTTCAAGCCGCACCACCTGGAGCGGTTCCCCGATCTGCACGCCATGTTCTGGAACGCCATCAAGGCGGCGGGGGACGCCAAGAAGTCGGTTGATCCGGCGGTTGCCGAGGACCTGATCGCCCAGATCGACGCCATATCCGAGGTGTTCTGGCAGACGGAGGAGTCGGCGGCGGTGGGCCTCTACCCGCCTTCCTGAAACCCGCCGGGGCTACTCCCCGACCAGGTCCCGGCGGCGCAGAAGCCACCCGGTGACCAACACCGACAGCGCGGCCAGGACAACCGTCTTGGCGAGCGCGCCCCACAGCCCGGGATCCACCCGGCCCAGCACCCCGTCCACGGTGCCGAAGGTGTCCGGGCTCATGGCGGCCAGATCGGCCCAGGCCGAAACGACGATGCGGTAGACCGAAGACGCCTGGAGCCCCTCGATGGCCGCCGCCAGGATTCCCTCCCAGATGAGCAGGTAACCGAGCCCCGCCAGGGCGGCGCGGTTCAGCACCAGGCCCAACGGTACGAAAATGGCGGCCGACGCCAGGCTCTGGATGCCCGCCGCGGCGGCCGCGGGCGCGCCGATCGACCAGTCGCCGCTCTTGACCGCCGCCGCCGCCCATGAAACCAGCACCCCGGCCTCCAGGACCATCAGCGAGGTGAGGAAGGCGCCCGCGAAGGCGCCCAGGGCGATCGTCCAACGCGACACCGGCTTGAGCAGCAGGAAGGGAAGGGTGCGGGCCTTGCGCTCTTCGCCCAGCGCGGCGGTCGAAGCGATCAGGGCGACCAACGGATACAGGATGCCCATTCCAAAGGCGACGGTCAGGTCGTTGTAGAACTCCCCGCCGGGGTCGGAACGGCCCCAGGTCAGCAGGAGGTAGACGGGCGCCGGGGACCCGCTGAGCAGCAGCATCCACGCCGCCCGCCTCCGGGACATCAGCCGTTCCACGGCGGCGCCGGTGATCAACAGGGCGGCGCGCATCAGGATTCCACCAGATAGCGGAAGACGCTTTCCAGCGAGTCGTCCTCGGGGGAAACCGCGGTGACGACGGCCCCGGCCTCGCGGGCCGCGGCGGCGATGTCGAGGCCCAGCGCCCGCGAATCCCGGGTTCTGACCTCGACGCCGGCTTCCCCCACCCGCACCTCCTCCACCCAGTCGCCGGCGAGCAGCCGCCGGGCCAGCGGGCGGGGCCGGTCGGCGTCGATCCGGATCAGGCGGGGCGTGTCGGACATGGCGTCGCGCAGGGAGGCCACCGACCCCGCCGCCGCCCCCCGCCCGTCCACCATGGCCACGACCCGGCCGGCCATGCGCTCGACCTCGGCCAGCACGTGGGAGGACACGATGATCGTCCGGCCCTCCCCGCCGAGCCGGACCATCAGCTCGATCAGGCGGGCCCGCTGGAGCGGGTCGGTACCGTTGAGGGGTTCGTCGAGCAGCAGCACCTCCGGGTCGTGGACGAGGGCGGCGGCCACCTTGGTCCGTTGCCGCATGCCCTTGGAGAAGGTCGAGAGGGGGCGGTGGGCGTCCTCGGTGAGCTGGACGGTTTCCAGGGCCCGCCCGGCGGCGGCCGCCGGGTCGTCGACCTTGTAGAGGGCGGCGCTCCACTCCACGAAACGCCGGGCGCTCATATGGCCGTACACCGCTTCGTCTTCCGGCACGAAGCCCAGCCGCCGGTGGACGCCGTGGTGCCTGCGCGGCGTCTGTCCGAGGACGGTCGCCTTGCCCGTCGAGGGCGTCAGCAGGCCGGCCAGGATGCGCAGCAGGGTGGTCTTGCCCGCCCCGTTCGGCCCGAGCAGGCCGGTGACGCCGGGCCCGAACGAGCAGCTCAGCTCCGAGACCGCCACCTTCTGCCCGAACCACCGCGACAGGTTGTCGGCGGTGACCGAGGCGCCGGGTACGTGCATGGCGTCGCTCATGTCAGCCTCCGGTAGCGCCAGCCGACCAACGCGGCCGCCGCGGCGGCCAGGCCGATCACCACCGCCAGGGAAACCCCCGGTCCGAAGCCCGCCCCGGCCGGTATCAGGTCCGACGATTCGATGCCGAAGATCCAATCCCGGATGTAGCGGGGGTGCTGCTCCAGCGCCAGCAGGGTCGCCCAGCGCGCTCCCGGGGCTTCGGTGGCTTCCGCGAAGAACAGGGCGACCAGGTTGAGGCCCAGCAGACCCCCCAGGAAGGCGGCCGCCGCGCCGCCCACCCGGTTGACGAACGCGGAGACCAGGAAGACGACGGCGGCGTGCAGGGTGAAGTAGGCCAGGGCGGTGAGCGGCACCTTCCACAGGATGTCGGTGGTCCGGCCCAGATACGAGAGGAAACCGTCCGGGGACAGGGCGGCGTACCCGAGGTGGAGGAGAATCTGCGGCGCCAGCCAGAAGCTGAGGATCACGGCGGCGTAGGCCCCTCCCTTGGCCAGCAGGTAGTCCCGCACCGTGAGGGGCCTGGAGAAGTACACGTTGAGCACCCCCCGGGTCCGGTCGGGGATCAGGAGCTGGGGCCCGGCGTAGGCCGCGAACAGCAGGGCCACCAGGGAGATGAAGTCGAAGAAGCCGGCGCCGCCGGGAATCTGATCGCTCGCCGCGTCGGGGGCGCCGGCCGCCTCGCCGACCCAGGTGATGGTTACCAGCATCACCACGGCGGCCAGCGCGATCCCGACCAGGATCCAGGGGAACACCTTGTGCTTCGCCTTGCGGCGCAGGCCGAACACCCGCCTGAAGCCCTCTTTGACGATCGCCCGCACCGCCCCCCGCCGCCCCGTGCGGCGGCCTTCGTAATGGCGGTAACCGCGGTCGACGATGACCGCCGTCTCGGCCCCGTTCGTCCGGTTTTCAGCCATTGTTTTCCCTCACGGCGGCCATCAGGATGTCCTCGAGGCGGCTCAGGCCTGCGCCCATCCTCCGCACCGACGAGCCCGAGGCTTCCAGCGCGTCGCGCACCAGCGTGAACACGGATTCATCGCCGGCGCCGCCCGCCACGGTCACGATCCGGCCCTCGACCGCGACGTCGCCCCCCCGTTCGGAGAGGGCGGCGGCCAGGGGCTCGAGGTCGCCGAAGACCTCCACCGACACCCTGTCCGCCCGGCCGGGGGGGTCGAGGGGCGCCGAATGGATCAGCCGCCCGTCGTCGAGCATCACCACCCAGTCGCAGGTCTGTTCGATGTCGTCGAGGAGGTGGGACGAGAACAGCACGTTCATGCCGAACTCCTTGAAGCGGGCGATAAGCGCCAGCATCTGTTCCCGCCCGGCGGGGTCGAGGCCCGAGGCGGGTTCGTCCAGAAGCACCAGCTCCGGGTCGTGGACGATGCTCTGGGCCAGCTTCACCCGCTGCTGCATGCCGGTGGAGAAGTCGCCCAGGTAACGGAAGCGCTCCTCGTGCAGGCCCACCAGGAACAGGGTCTCCGAGGCCCGCCGCCGCGCCTCCACGTTCGGGATGCCCGCCAGCTCCGCGGCGTAGGCCACGAAGTCGGCGGCGGTCTGGTCGGCGGGCAGGCAGCTTCCCTCCGGCATGTAGCCGATCCTGGCCCGGAGCCCCGCCGGGTCGCTCGACACCGGGGCCCCGAACACCTCCGCCCGGCCGTAGGTCGGCTTGGTCAGCCCCAGCAGTATCCGGATCAGGGTGGTCTTGCCCGCTCCGTTGGCGCCGATCAGGCCGGTCACCCCGGGCGGCACGGCCAGGTCGACCCCCTCCAGGGCCCGGACGTTTCCGAAGTTCTTGTGGAGGCCCTCGGATCGGATAATCGTTTCTTCAGCCATTACGTCCCGTTCCGGCGGGGGTCTTGCGGCGGCGGATGTTCTGGTCGAGCTTCTGCCGGAGCCGAGCCAGCATTTTCTTCGCCCAGGGAACTCGCTCGACCAGAGGACCAGGCCGGTGACGCAGAGCACGGTGCCCGGAACGATGGGGAGCACCAGGCCCGCCAGCCCCAGCGCGATCAGCACGCTCCCGCCGACGGCTATCAAAATCTTGCGAAGACTTCGGTTGATCTGCATACAGCCGTTCATTCCCTGGGCGGGCCGCCCGAAGGTTAGCGGTGATATACGGATAGTTTGTTCCTGTGCGGGATGGCGTTCTGCTCCGGCCGGGCGGCCGCCGGCCTCGACCGCCCGGCGCAGGTAGGATCAAGGGCATGGTTGCTGCGGTAACCGCCCCGCCGTCGACGGCGGATGCGGAGAAGGCGGCCGAGGCGGTCGCTTCCGAAGGGGCCTCGGCGGTGTTGCTGTTCGGGTCGGTCGCCCGCGGCGAGGCAGAGCCGCACAGCGACATCGATCTGGTGGCCGTCTACGACGACCTCGACTACGCGGCCCGTTGGGAGAAGTCCACCGAACTCGGACGGCTCGCCTCCGCGGCCGCGGGGCGCCGCGTGTTCGTATACGTGACGGACTGGCCGGAATGGACCCGCCGCACCGCCGAGGTGTCCACTTCCCTGGAGTGCGCCGTCGCCGCCTACGCCGTCACGCTGCACCGCCGGGAACCGAACGGCGTGCGCTGGGGAAAGGAGATCGGCAGGCCCGCCACCGACGGGGAGGAGGCCGCCGCCCGCCTCGACAACGCCCGCCGCGCCTTCTTCGGCCTCTACAACAACCTGTCGATGGGGCCTGCGGAACGAGACGCGCTGGCCGACGGCGATCCCGGCTGTTACATGTTGGGGATGCGGGACCGCATGTGCGCCCTGTGCGCCGATGCCCAGATGGCGATGGAGACAAGCCTCAAGGCGCTGATCCATCTCGGAGGCGTCCGCCCCGCCCGCACCCACAACATCGACAAGCTGCTGGACGCCCTTCCCGCCGCCCAGAGCGGCCCTCTGCGGAGCATGTTCACCGAGGTAACCCCCGAAGAAGCATCGACTTGGCGTGCAGCGGGTTCATACGAGTACGCCGACTGGTCTCTGGAGAGCCTCGTCGTCCGCGCCTACCACATGGCACGGACGGCCGCCGCCCTTTCCCGCTACGCCGCCGACCGCCTTCCCGACGCGGAAGCCGCCCGCCTCATCCAAAAGTCGGCTGCGAAAGCCGAAGCCGCGCTCGACGGGTGGGACCTCGCCGCCGAAGACCCCTTCGCCATGACCGGCCAGCCGCCCCCGCCCGAGCCGAGGGGCAGTTAGCCGCGCCAGGCGGTTACACCTTCTTGTACCGGGGAGGCCCAGCATGGAGTGGAGACGTTCCGCCTTGAGGCGGTTGAGTGCACAGAGCGCGGTATTCAGCGCGGCGGTTGGCTTGCTCAGTAAGAACACCCGGCCGCCAGATAGTCGTCAATCATTTCATCGACTCGGTCGTAGGCATCCTCGGTACCGGCCTCAAAAGCCCTGTCGGTAGCTCTGTCGATGTCTTGCCAGAGCTGATCGCAGTCCACCCTGGTGGGAGTTGTTGTTGTGTTTCGCGCTGTCGTTGTTGTGGTTCGTGCTGTCTTCGTAGTGGTTGTAGACGGCGCTGGCGGGGCCGGTCTGGTGGTAGTTACCGGAGGGTTGCAACGTTCTTCCCACGCACGTTGGGTTCGCGGCCCCCAAACGCCGTCAGCGGTAATGTCGAGCATCACCTGAATACGCCGTCGGGTTTCCCTGCGGTCGCTGTTATCCCAGTAGATGTCGCAGGTTACCCACGTCCAGTGCGCGCCGACCGTCCGGGCTTCGCAGGCGTCGTAAGCGTCCTCTACCGCGGTGAAGTCGTCGGCTGTAGGATCTGTTTCTTGGACTTTCTGCCACTCGCTAACGCACGCGTTCGGGACGCCGCCGAAGTTTTTCAGGTCGGATGCTGTCCACTCCACCGAGATGGTCGTTGTCGTGGGAACGGAAGTCGAGGTAGCCGAACCTGCGACAGGGTAGGTAGTGGCAGTGGCCGCACCGGACGGGCTAGTTGTGATCTTCGTGGTGGGGGGTGCCGTAGTGGTGGGGGGTGCCGTAGTGGTCACACCGGACGGGCTAGTTGACTGTCGCGGCTGTCCATCACAAGCGGTGATGATAAGAATAAGAGAGAGCAGCCCTACAGCGATACGTTGCGCGACGGGTTTCGTGTTGGCCATTTGTTAGGTAAGCCTCCTTTTGCGAAGCCCCCCTTTCCCCGGTGACAGCTGGTCGTCATAGCCCGACCTCCGGAGCGTGCCAGGCTCGGCTCGGTGTATTGGTCATCCCCTGCTGGCGTCCAGTCGAACTGAGCCGATCCCGAAGTACCCCGGCGGGGATCGCGAGTGTAACCGGCGTCGTCGGAGGTAAAGCTCCGCAGGGGGGTCACTCTGGCGGCGGGAAGGGCGTCCAGCAACTTGTCGATGTTGTGGGTTGTTGTGGGCGCGGTCGGGGCGGACGCCGCCGAGCTGGATCAGCGCTTGAGGCTAGTTTGTGATTCTCGGGACGGGGTGACCGTATTCGTATGTTCACGGAGGTCTCCCCCGAAGAAGCATCGATGCGGCGCGCAGCGGGTGCATACGAGTACGCCGACTGGTCTCTGGAGAGCCTCGTCGCCCGCGCCTACCGCATGGCCCGAACGGCCGCCGCCCTTTCCCGCTACGCCGCCGCCCGCCTTCCCGACGCGGAAGCCGCCCGCCTCATCCAAAAGTCGGCTGCGAAAGCCGAAGCCGCGCTCGACGGGTGGGACCTCGCCGCCGAAGACCCCTTCGCCATGACCGGCCAGCCGCCCCCGCCCGAGCCGAGGGGCAGTTAGCCGCGCCAGGCGGTTATACCTTCTTGTACAGGGGGGCGGCGGGGCCCAGGGCGGTTCCGGGGGGGATGTCCCGACCGGACCAGCCCTGGTCGGCGACTGCGCCGGGGAGGCCCAGCATGGAATGGAGGCGGTCCGAGGTGGTCGGAAGGTAGGGCGACAAGGCCACCTTTAGGCGGTTGATGGCGTCGAGCGCGGTCTTCAATGCGGCGGCGGCCTCCGCGCGGTCGGTCTTGGCGGTTTTCCACGGCTCGGCGGCGTTCAGGTAGGCGTTGAGCCGTCCGGCCGACTCCATGGCGGTCCGCAGGCCCGCCCGCAGCTCGACCCGTTCGATGCGGCCGGCCACCTGGTCCAGGGCTTGGTCGGCGCCGGAGCGCACCTCCCGGGCCGCCGCGTCCGGTTCGCCCCCGTCCGGGGCCCGGCCGCCGCAGACGGAATGGGTCATCGAAAGCACCCGGTTGACCAGGTTCCCCCAGGTGGCGACCAGCTCGCCGTTGATGCGGCGGTCGATCTCGTCTTCGGATATCTCGGTGTCGCTGTTCTCCGGCAGGTTGGCGGCCAGGGCGTACCGGAGGGCGTCGGGTTCGTAGAGGTCGAGGGCTTCGCCGATGGTCAGGCCGATTCCCCGGCTGGCCGAGGCCTTGCCGCCCCGGAAGGTGACGTACTGGTTTGCGGGGACGTTGGCGGGGAGCTCCAGCCCGCCGTAGCCCATCAGCATGGCCGGCCAGATGATGGTGTGGAAGGGGATGTTGTCCTTGCCGATGAAGTAGTAGTGCTCGGCGCCGGAGTTGTGCCACCAGTCCTTCCAGGCGTCCGGGCGGCCCTGTATCTGCGACCATTCCTTGGACGCCGACAGGTACCCGATCACCGCGTCGAACCAGACGTAGATCTTCTTGCCCTCCCCGAGGCCTTCGACCGGTATGTCCACCCCCCAGTCGATGTCGCGGGTAATGGCCCGGTCCTGCAGCCCCTCCTCGATCCAGCCGAGCGAGAAGTTCATCACGTGTTTCCGCCAGCCCCGCCGAGAGCGCAGCCATTCGTCCAGCCGGTCGGAGAAGTCCGACAGGCGCAGGTAGAAGTGGTCGGTGCGACGGCTCACCGGGGCGGCGCCGGACAGCTTGGATCGGGCGTCGATCAGGTCCACGGGGTCCAGGGTGCGCCCGCAGGCGTCGCACTGGTCGCCCCGGGCCTCCCCGTAGGCGCAGTGCGGGCAGGTCCCCTCCACGTAGCGGTCGGGCAGGAACCGGTCTGCCTCCGGATCGTAGAACTGCTCGGACGACCGCCGGTCGATGTGCCCGTTCTCGTGCAGGCGGCGGAAGATGTCCTGGGTGACCTCGTGGTGGTTGGCGGTTCCGGTCGAGGTGTAGAGCTCCCACTGGACGGCCAGGGCGTCCCAACCGGCTACGAACTCGGCGTGGTAGCGGTCGACGATTTCCTGCGGCGGAACCCCCTCCTGGTCGGCCCGCACCGTGATGGGGGTTCCATGCACGTCGCTTCCCGACACCATCAGCACCCTGTTGCCCGCGAGGCGGTGGTAGCGGGCGAAGATGTCGGCCGGCAGGTAGGCCCCGGCCAGGTGGCCGAGATGGCGGGAACCGGAGGCGTACGGCCAGGCGACGGCGACGAGGATGTGTCGGCTCATGGTTTCCCAGGCTACCGCAAGACCGGGGAGTTCGGCGGGGCGCCGCGCCCGCCCGCCTCTGCACCGCCCGCCTACGATGGGCGCCATGAGAGCCGCCCCGGCCTTCGCCGCCGGCCTGATTGCCACGGTGTTTCTCTTCGACCTCCTGCGGAGATACCGGGCTAGGCCCAGCCCCCACAACGCCGCCTACGCGGCCGGGGTCGGGTTCTTCGCCGTCGCCACCTGGGCGCTGTTCGCCGGAACGGCCGCCGGCTGGACTTCGGCCAGCTACCGGACGTTCTTCCTGTTCGGAGCGATCGTCAACATCCCTGTACTGGCGCTCGGCTCGATGTTCCTGGTGGTGGGGCGGCGGGCGGGCCACGCGATGCTGATGCTGCTGTTCCCGTTCTTCGCCATTTCCATTCCGATGACCCTGGCGCAGCCCTTCGACGCGGGTCCGCTCCCCGCCGACGGGGTTCCGGGCGGGCGGGAGCTCTGGTCGGAGATGTTCGGCCCCAGGCTGTGGGCGGCGATCGGGGGAGGGATGGGGGCGTCCATCATCATCGCGCTGGCGCTGGTGTCGGCGGTACGGTTCTGGCGCCGGAACCGGCGGGTCGTGTGGGGCAACGCCGTCATAGCGGCGGGCGTCCTGTCGGCCTCCGCCGGCGGCACCGTCCTGGCTCTGGGCGCCGAGCAGGGGTTCGCGGTAACGCTGCTGGCGGCGGTGACCCTGATCTGGTTGGGTTTCCGCATCGCTTCCGGAGGCCGGTCCGCCGCCAAGCCGGCCGGGTAGGGCAACGCCGCGGGCGCCGCTTGCTCGCGCCTGTGCGTCACATGCCCGGATCCTGTTCGTACGGGAGGGCGGCCTGCCCGGAGCGGGTTTTGAGATCTTCGATGCGGTCCAGCTGCCGCTGCAGCTGACGGCTGCGGACGCCGGTCAGGTCGTCGAAGGCCTCGCCGAGCAGCCGCAGGCGCTTTTGCACCAGCTCGTATTTCTCTACGTACTTCTCCCACTGGTCGGTGAAATTGGACAGGTGCTCGAGTATCTCCTGGGACGACCGCTCCAGGGCGATGGTTTCCATGGCCTGGCGCACCAGGGCGAGCATGGCGAAAAGCGTCGTGGGGGAGCAGACCACCACCCGGTCCCGGAGCGCCTCGGCGAACACCTGCCCGTGGTGCTCGTGGATGAAGGCGTAGACCCCGTCGTTGGGAATGAACATCAGCACGAACCCGACCGCGTCGGTCGATTCCTTGTATTCGTCCCGCGAGGCGAGGGCCTTCACGTGGCCCCGGACGGCTTGGCCGAAGCTCTTGAGCGCCCGGTCTCTCTCCGAATCGGTCGGGGCTTCCAGGTAGCGGATGTAGCCTTCCAGGGGGAACTTGACGTCCATGTGCAGATCCAGGCCGCCGGGCAGCCGGAAGGTGAAGTCGGGCCTGGTGCCCGCGCTGGTGGTTTTCTGCTTCAGATAGTTGACGCCTTCCTTCATACCGGCCGCCCGCAGGATGTCGTCGGCCATCCGCTCCCCCCACTGACCCCGGGCTTGGGGGTTGAGGAGGACATCGTTCAGCTTGCCGGTGGCCTCGAGGAGCTGCTGTTGCTGTTGCCCGGCGCTCGACAGCTGCTGGGTGAGGCCTTCGTGTTGGACAGCCCACTCCTGCTTCAGATCGGTCACCACCCGGCTCAAGCCGGTGAGATCCTTGCTGACCTGGGCCGTTACCCCATCCCACTTCTGGTCGAACAGATCCCGTTCTTGCCGGATCAGGGCCCGCTCCTGCTCGAGATGGGCCTGTGTCTGTTGCTGATGGTCGGCGCCGCCCGCGGAGTCGGGGCGCCGCGATCGAGACGCGGCGGCCAGCGCCGTCAACACCCCGAGCGCCGCCAGGACGAAGGCGAAAATGGTTATAGGTTCCATACCCGGACAGGGTACGGAGGGGGTGTGACATCTTCGGGACTCCGATAGGCTTGGCCCTCAGATGTCAGCCCCCGCCGTTGCTCCGTTGTATCCGGCGCCTCCGGTCATCGGCCCTTCGGTTACCCCGAAGGCCGTCAGGGCGTACCTGCGCGCCGTCCCGGCGGTCGATGAGGTGGGGGCGGTCGAGCGGGCCGCGGCGCTGGCCTCCCGCTCGGTCAAGCAGGAATCGAAGCTGGCCGCCCTCGACCTGGCCGTCCGCCTGTGCGACCTGACCACCCTGGAGGGCCGGGACACGCCGGGCAAGGTGATCCAGCTGGCCGCCAAGGCCGCCCGGCCCGACCCGACCGATCCGGCCATCCCCCCTGTTGCGGCCCTCTGCGTCTACCCCAACCTGGTGAGGGCGGCGGTCGATGCCCTGGCGGGGAGCGGGGTGTTGGTTGCGTCGGTGGCGACATACTTCCCTTCCGGCCAGGCTCCCCTGGAGGTCAAGCTGGCGGAGGCGGCTTGGGCGGTGTCCGAAGGCGCCGACGAGATCGACATGGTTATCGACCGCGGCGCTTTCCTGTCCGGCGACTATCTGAAGGTGTACGAAGAGATCGCCGCCGTTCGAGAAGCCTGCCGACCCGCCCGCCTCAAGGTGATCCTCGAGACCGGCGAGCTGGGTCCTTATGACAATGTGCGGAGGGCCTCCATGCTGGCCATGGCGGCCGGCGCCGATTTCATCAAGACCTCCACCGGCAAGATACCGCCCGGCGCCTCCCCCCCGGTTGTCCTGGTGATGCTGGAGGCCATCCGTGATTTCTACACCGCCTCCGGTCGGGCGGTCGGCATGAAACCGGCCGGAGGAATCAGCGCGGCCAAGCAGGCCGTCCGCTATCTGGTGATGGTCTCCGAAACCCTGGGGCCGGCCTGGCTCACCCCTTCACGCCTTCGGTTCGGGGTGTCCGGCCTTCTCAACGATCTCATCATGCAGATCCGGTGGGTTCGCGAGGGCCGCTACCAGTCGCCCGACTACTTCACAAAGGACTGACCGGATGGCCGACGGCCCGCCGCCCGCGCCCGCCGGGAGAGGGGAGATAGTTCCCGCCGGGCTGGACTACTCCGTCTCCCTGGAAGCCTCCGACCTGGTTTCCATAGACGAGAGCTACGACCTCTGGATCGACGGGCAGCCCAGCCCGCCCTCCGCCAACCGCTATATCCCCACGGTCAACCCGGCCACCGAAGAGACCCTGAGCCGGGTGGCCGAAGGAGGCGCCGATGATGTAGACCGGGCGGCTGCGTCGGCCCGCAAGGCGTACAACGGCTCCTGGGGGAAGATGGTAGGCAAGGAGCGGGCGAAATACCTCTACCGGCTGGCCCGCATGCTGGCCGAGCGGTCGAGGGAGTTTGCGGTGCTGGAAACCCTGGACGGGGGCAAGCCGATCAAGGAATCCCGCGACGTGGACCTGCCCCTGGCGTCGGCCCATTTCTTCTATTACGCCGGGTGGGCGGACAAGCTGGAATACGCCTTCCCCGGTATGGATTCCCGCCCGCTGGGGGTGGCGGCCCAGGTGATCCCCTGGAACTTTCCGATGCTGATGCTGGCCTGGAAGGTCGCGCCCGCCCTGGCCGCCGGCAACACGGTGGTGCTCAAGCCGGCCGAGACCACCCCTTTGACCGCCCTGGCTTTTGCCCGCCTGACCGTCGAGGCGGGCCTGCCGCCCGGAGTCCTGAACATCGTGACGGGGGGCGGAGAAACGGGGGCCGAGTTGGTAACCCATCCCGGAGTGGACAAGGTGGCTTTCACCGGTTCGACCGAGGTGGGCAAGCTGATCCAGAAGCGGCTGGCCGGTTCGGGCAAGAGGCTCACTCTGGAGCTGGGCGGAAAGGCGCCCCACGTCGTCTTCGAAGACGCCCCTATCGACCAGGCGGTGGAGGGGGTGGTAAACGGCATATTCTTCAACCAGGGCCACGTGTGCTGCGCCGGAAGCCGGCTGCTGGTGCAGGAGTCGATATATGAGGCCTTCATGGACAAGCTGAAGGCGAGGCTGGCCGCGTTGCGGGTGGGCGATCCGCTCGACAAGAACACCGATGTGGGGGCGATCAACAGCCGTGAGCAGCTTGACAGGATAGGCGAACTCGTGGCGGCGGGGATGGACGAAGGCGCCGAGATATACCAACCGCCCTGCGCCCTTCCCGAGCGGGGCTACTGGTTCGCCCCCACCTTGTTCATGGGCGTGTCGCAGGGCCATCGGATCGCCAGGGAAGAGATCTTCGGGCCGGTGCTGTCGGTCATGACCTTCCGCACCCCCGCCGAGGCGGTGGAGAAGGCCAACAACACCCCCTATGGGCTGTCGGCCGGGGTGTGGACTTCCAAGGGCTCCCGGATACTGTGGATGGCCGACCGTCTGCGGGCGGGGGTGGTGTGGGCCAACACCTACAACAAGTTCGACCCGGCCTCTCCGTTCGGCGGATATCGGGAGTCGGGGTTCGGACGAGAGGGCGGCCGCCACGGCCTGCTTCCCTATCTGCGGGGCGGGGGCGGGCAATGAGCGGGCGGGTCGAGGTGCGCAAGACCTACAAGCTGTATGTGAACGGGGACTTTCCCCGCTCCGAGTCGGGCCGCACCTATCCGGCGCTCGACCACCGGGGGGAGGTGATCGCCCGGGCGGCGGCCGCCACCCGCAAGGACCTGCGCGGGGCGGTCAGGGCCGCCCGCCGCGCCCAGCCCGGCTGGGCCGCCCGCACCGGATACAACCGCGGTCAGATCATCTACCGGATCGCCGAGATGGTGGAGGACCGGGCGGAGTCCTTCGCCGCCCAGGTCAGGACGGCGGGGGGCGGCAGCGCCAAGGCCCGCCGGGAGGTGCACCGGTCGATAGACCGCCTGGTCTGGTATGCGGGGTGGGCCGACAAGTACCAGCAGGTGATCGGGAACCTGAACCCGGTGGCCGGGCCGTTCTTCAACATCTCCGCACCGGAGCCGACCGGGGTGGTGGGGGTGATCGCCCCGGAGGCGCCGGCCCTGCTGGGTTTGGTGTCCCGGCTGGCGCCGGTGATCGTGTCGGGCAACACGGCGGTGGTGCTGGCCTCGGAACGCTGGCCCACGCCCGCCGTTGCTCTGGCCGAGGCGATGGCCACCGCCGACGTGCCGGGCGGGGTGGTGAACATCCTCACCGGCCCCAAGTCGGGGACGGCGCCCTACCTGGCCTCGCACCTGGACGTGAACGCCTTGGACGCCTGCGGCGCCGACCCGGAGGCCCTGCCCGGGCTGGAGGAGGCGGCCGCCGACGGAGTAAAGCGGGTGGCGGGCCCCCCGGATGCCAAAATCGACTGGATGGACGACGCAACGGCCCAGAGCCCCTACCACATAGCCGCCTTCACCGAAATCAAAACTGTATGGCACCCCAAAGGCCTCTGACCTGGTCTTTTGCCGAATTGCCCCCGCTTTGTCACACCCGAAGGGTAGGGTATGTACCATACGGGATTAACACTCTCGAAGGCGCGATTCCTGGCTACAAGAGGACGACTGGGATCGAGGAGATGAACCTAATGAGAGAGAGAGAGAGAGAGAACAAGGTCCGCCCCTTTATAAAATGGGCGGGAGGCAAGCGTGCCCTTGTTGAGACAATAAGGCGATTGTCCCCCGAGTTTAAGGGTACTTACTGGGAACCATTCTTGGGTGGTGGTGCTATCTTTTTTGCGCTTTATCCATCTTTGGAAAGAGTAATGCTGTCTGATATCAATGCTGAACTCATCTTGACCTATAAAATGGTGCGAGATCGTGCCCCCGAAGTAATCGATCGGTTACTTGAACACACTTACTTTCACGAAGACGAAGATTATTATTATGAGATCAGAGACCAACAAGATCTTTCAGATCCTATTGAATTATCGGCAAGATTTATCTACTTGAACAAGACCTGCTACAATGGCTTGTATCGTGTCAACAAAGATGGGGATTTTAATGTTCCACGCGGTAGCTATTCAAACCCAAAGATTTGCGACAAAGATAATATATTATTGGTTAGTACTAACTTACAAAAGGCTGATCTGAAGGCGAGAAGTTTTTGTGAAATAACACCAAATGAAGGTGACTTTGTGTACTGTGACCCTCCGTATCATGGTACATTTACTAACTACAGCAGTAACGGATTTAACGATGACGCTCAAGAGCTTCTTAGGGACTGTGCAGTTAACTGGGCAGAATCTGGTGTGTTTGTAATGATATCAAACGCGGATACCTCATTCATACGAGAAATATATGATGGATTTACGTTCCATAGTGTTTCAGCACCAAGAAATATAAACAGCAATGGTAACGGGCGCTCGCCTGTACCCGAGTTAATTATTACTAGTTACTGATGCCAAAAGCAAGTAGCACGGGACGTGTACTCGAACGGTTTGTGGTAGCTATTCTAGAGACCGAAGGATACTTGCGTATTAAACCAGCTAAGGCCTTCTTGGCTATGCGGGAGCTAGAACAACCTATCTTTGCTCAGCAGTTTGTAGCAGGATCGTCAATATACAAAAAGCAGAGACAAGTAGATTTTATCTTATATCATCCCCAACTATGGCCGGACTGTCTAGTGATAGAGTGCAAATGGCAGGCTAGTGCAGGTAGTGTGGACGAAAAATACCCGTTTTTGGTTGAGAATATTAGAGCAGGTATATACCCGACTATTGTTGTTTTGGATGGAGGAGGGTATACAAAAGAAGCAGGAGAGTGGCTTAGGGATCAAGTAGAAACAACAGATAACCTGATTCATGTATTTAATCAAGGAGAATTTCAAAGATATGTTTCAGGTGGAAATCTATAAAGAAGTGTAATCTAGAACGCAATCGTAGGAGAGAGGAAGTATCATAAAATGAGAGAGGAATTTTGTCCTAACCGAGACAAGCAAAGTCGGCTGGACCCAATCATGCAAAGGCTACACGAAAGGCAGGCCGGAGCTGGCCGGCATAAATGTGCTTATTGTGCGTATATGGCTGGTTATACACGAGGGCTAAAGGATGCCGAATGGAGGGAAGGTGTTGATGTCGACAAAAACAGGTGATTTTCTCGATTTGGGAGTGTACAGCTTGGCCGATGTTGCTCGACTAATAGGTCGGCCCATTGATACTGTTAAACATTGGATAGCGGGAGAAACTCCTCTTTATAACCCTGACAACCCTATAGTGCTGGACTTCTATGACCTCATAAGCCTGTGGGTCATCTCACAGTTGCGCAAGGAGGGCGTGCCGCAGAAAGCTATCAGGGCGGGTAGGGAATATTTGTCGCGCAAGTTGTTGACTCCTCATCCCTTTGTGCACCATAAAGCGATAGCCACTCTAGGGAAATCCGTTTTCGGAATGGTAGAAAAATGGTGGGTAAATATCGGTAAAGGCGGCCAGGGTGCCTTTGCCGATATAATTGAACATAATTTGAAGCCGGTCGAGGTTATTGACGCTGAACTGCGTTCCTTTCACGAGAAGGGGTTCAAGCCGATGGAGTTCGGCGGTGACCTAATCGTTAAAGCTTGGCAACCGCATCCGGGTGTCAGAGTAGATCCGAAAATACAATCAGGCCAGCCCTGCTTAGAAGGGACGCGAGTTCCTGCCTTGATGATTTCCGATTTGGCCAAGAAATCTGGTGGGGAAGAGTGGTATGAGCTGATAGCATCAGATTACAAACTGCAGATAGGTCAGGTAAGAGCGGCGGTAGATTACGGGTGCCTTGTTAGCAACCGCTCCTTCTAATGGCTCGGAACCAATACGGTGGAGATTCTTTGGCTGAGGTGAAGCGGTAACTTCGGATAGGCGGTCATCCGGTGGTGGCTAGGGCGGTCACCGCTCGGCGGGCGACCTCATTGGGGTGTAGGCACAGCGGCAGATTCATGGGGGTGTCGGGTGGGATGCCGTCGGAGAAGCTTGATCCGCTTGGTCCGAGCAGGCGGAAGCCGGTCAGCGACAGTACGGCTACCAGGTTGCCGCCTCCGTCCTTCATTTCCCATAGCCGTTGTCCGCTGTTCTTGCCGTATGTTCGTTCGCCGATCACCTCGGCCCGTCCGTTGTCCCGCAGCGCGGCGGTCAGTATTTCCGAGGCGGAAGCGGAGTTTTTATCGACCATCACCGCCATGGGCAGGCGCTCCGAGTCGGAGGCGATTCCGTCTCCTCTGACCGACCAGGCGCCCGTTCTGTTCTTTTGCAGCTGCCGGCCGCCCGGCGTTCCGTCCTCAAGGAACAGGGCGGCGACATTCAGGGCCGTTTGTTGATAGCCCCCGGAGTTGTCCCGGAGGTCCAGCGCCAGAGCGTTGACTCCCGCTTCCAGCAGCTGCTCCAGCAGTTCCTCGAGTTCGGCTCCGGCGTCTTGGCTGAAAGAATCGAGCCGCAGGTATCCGATGTTCCCGTCGACCACCCGGCCGCGGGCCGCCGGAATGCTCAGCCGGGCGGCTTCGGCGCGGATTTCCAGGCGGCGGCCTTCGCGGATTACCTCTACCGTTACCTTCTCCCCGGGGTCGAAACGGTCGAGGCCGGGCAGGTTCCGGCAGGCGAGATCGGAGGAGAGGGGGCCGTTCAGCCCTGCCAGGACATCCCCCGCTGTCAGGCCGGCCCGGGCGGCCGGACTGCCCGGATAAACCTCGAATACGACCGGGCGGCAGGCGGGCGAGACCTCCTCGCACGGAGCGCCCCCGTCCATCAGGGCCAGGCCGAAGCCGAGGCCGGCGGTGGATTCGTTGTCGATGAACGACAGCAGCCTGCGGTACCGATCCGGGGTCATCAGATACGAATAAGAGTCACCCAGGTAGGAGACCATCCCTTGCGCCGCCGCCCACACCGCCGCGTTCCCGCCGCCCGCTGCTTCGATCTTCTGGCAGACCGGCGTGAATTCGGGGATCGGCAGAGGGCAGGGCGGGGCGGTCCCGCCCGGACCGGCGGCGGGCTCGGCCCTGTCGGCGCCTCGGGCGGCCCCTTCGGCCAGGATTTCCACCTCGACAGGATCCACGAAGGCCGAGCCGATCAGCTCGTACACCCGGCACAGGAGCAGGTAGGACTCCGTTGCCTCGGCGCACGTGGTCCGGCGGTCGGATCGGGTTGCCCCGCCGTCCTGATCCGAACCGGTCTGGGCGGCGGCGGGGAGGTGGGAGGCCGCCGAGACCAGCAGGGCGGCCAGGACGACGCCGACTATCCGGCGGGAAGCCCGCCCGGCAACATGGGTCATCCTTACCAACTCCTTGTCAGGGGGTGCTGAAGATGCGACGATAGCCCGGCCATTCCCTCGGTCGTAAAGCCGTTTGCAGGCGGCTGTTGATGATCATCCGCTCGGCTGGGGTACCATGCGATGCCGTCTGTGTGGATCGGCCTCGGGCAAGTATTGCAGTGGCGGGAGATGCTCATGAAGAGCAAAGTCGTGGCGGGGGCGGCGGCCATTCTCATGGGAGGGCTGGGTGTCCACAAGTTCTACCTCGGCTATTACGTGCAGGGGCTTCTGTTGCTGACCATATCCGTTATAGGGTTTTATCGTCCTGGGTTTGTGATCAATACTGTGATAGGCGTCGTCACTGCGGTCGAAGGGATCATTTACCTGGTCAAGACCGATGACGAGTTCCACCGGATATATGTGGAGGATCGCAGGCCCTGGTTTTGAAGGCTTCGGATATCGGCGGAGGTTGGGCGAGCAGACATTGACGCGATATCAGGCGCCCGAACGGGGGCCGACAGGCAGGTCCGGACGGCGGGCGCCGGCGCGTCTTTTCCTCACCGCCGACTCGATGCGGTCGGCCGCCTCGACGGGGTCCTCGTGCTCCCAGATGCGGATCACCAGCCATCCGGCTTCGGCCAGAGCCCGGTCGATGGCGCGGTCCCGCCGGACGTTGCCGTCGAGCTTCTCGCTCCACCAGTCGGCGTTGGCCTTCGGGGATGTGCCGTGGTCGGGGCACCGGTGCCAGAAGCAGCCGTCCACGAACACCGCCACCCGAACCCTGGTGAAAACGATGTCGGGCCTGGTCCGCCCGATGTCGGGAACCGGCATATCCGTGCGGTACCGCAGGCCTCTGCGGTGGAGCTCCCGCCGGACGGCGAGCTCCGGGGCCGTGTGGCGGCTGCGCACCCGGCTCATCTGCGCCGATTTGGCGGGCGAAGAGGGCGCGGGTCTTGTCACAGGGCCGACAGTACCCGGCTTGGGTTGACCATGCGGTGTCGCTGGGAGGTGGTACCTTGAGGGGGATGTCGAGTTGCGCGGCTGCGTTGGTGCGGCCCCGGTCTCGTGTGCTTCCCCTCGCCCGTCCGCTCGATCTGCGCGCCACCCTGGTGGTGGATGGTCTGAAGGGGCCCTCCCTCCAGGTCCGCGAGGACGGGTTGTGGAGGGCTGCCCGCACCGGGTCGGGGCCGGTGACGGCGTGGATGCGCCTCCGGGGCCGCGAGCTGGCGGTCGACGCCTGGGGGGAGGGGGCCGCGGAGGCGCTCGAGCGCATCCCGGAGTGGGTGGGGGAGTTCGACGACCCTTCGGCTCTGACGCCCCGGCACCCGGCGGTGCGGCGGGCGGCTCGGTTGGGCCGGGGAATGCGGCTGGCCTCGGTGGGCGGGCTGGTCGAAGTCCTCATTCCTACCATCTTGTCCCAGAAAGTGACCGGAGTGGAGGCCGCCCGCAGCCGCCGGCAGCTCACCGCCCGCTACGGAGAACCGGCCCCCGGACCGGCCCGGCTCCGCCTTCCGCCCGACCCCGCTCGTCTGGCCGGACTCGGGTACTGCGACTTCCATCCCCTGGGCGTGGAGCGCAGGCGGGCCGAGACCGTTATCCGGGTGTGCCGGGCGGCCCCTCGTCTGGAAGCCGCCGCCGCAGGAAGGCTGGACGACCTGTACCGGCTGCTTCATTCCCTGCCCGGCGTCGGCCCCTGGACCAGCGCCTCGGCGCTCGGTGTAACGAGGGGCGACCCGGACGCCGTCCCGGTGGGTGACTTCCATCTTCCCAACACGGTGGGGTGGGCCCTGGCCGGCGAGGCGCGGGCGACGGATGAGCGGATGCTGGAGCTTCTCCAACCGTACGCCGGGCAGCGGGGGCGGGTGGTTCGACTGCTGCAGCGGTACGCCGGGCGGGCCCCCGCCTACGGCCCCCGGCTCGCCCCGCGGGACTTCCGCCGGCACTGATCCGGCCCGCCGGGGCCGGCCCGCGGCCCGCCCGCAAAGCCCTCTTGGAGCCGGGTCTACCGGTCTATTCCGTCCGACCACCGTTCGAGCAGCAGATGGACGGCCCAGTTGCCGCCGTCTCCCCACGACTCGGTGGCCGCCCGCACCTCCGGTTCCGGCATGACCTCATCGGCGTCCGCTGCGTACCGGGAAACCACCTTGCGGACCCCCAGGTCCCCGGCGGCGATGACGTCGGGGCGCGCCAGGCTGCGCGCCAGGAACCATTCCGCTGTCCAGCGGCCCAACCCCCGGACGGCGGTGATCCGCCTGATCACCCTCTCGTTGCTGTCGTCCTCCAAGCCGTCGAGTTCCCCCTCGGCCAGCGCCTTGGCCGCGCCCACGACGTATTCGGACTTGCGGGTGCTGAACTGCATGGACCTGATCTCGCCCGGATCGGCCTCGGCCAGCCGCTCGGCCGTCGGGAACCGCCATATCCGGACTCCTTCCAGCTCCAAGAGAGTCCCGTAGCGCTCGATCAGACGCCCCCGGGTAAGGGCTGCCCAGCGCATGTTGACCTGCTGGGAGCAGATCGACGAGATCAGCGACTCGGCCGCCGCCGGGTTGATAGGAGGGCGGTGTCCGGGCATGCGGCGGAGCTGGTCTCCCACGGCGGGAACCCGCTCGGCCACCTCTCGGAGCGGGTCGACGGGCAGCGTCTCGCCCAGGCGGAACCGCGATTCGGCCGCCGCCTCGTCCAACCCGCGCGGAGCGCCCACCTCGATGCGGCCGTCGGGCAGCTGGCGGAGGCGGTAAGGGGCGCCGGAGCGGGTGGTCCGGTACAGATATCCGTCCGAGACGACGCTCGTCGGGTTCGCGCCGCGGCGCACGCAGCGGTCGAGCCAGGAGGAGAGGTCGAGCGGATGGCCGGGCGTCCAGCGGGCGGTTTCCATATCCGGTCTATCCGGTCTTTGCGGCCAGGCGGGAAGCGGCGGCTTCGTCCACCAGCCAGGTCACCGGCGCCTTTCCTTCCATCAGGCGGCGGGCGGGGAGGGGAGGGCCGCCCCCCGGTTCCAGCACCCGGGCCAGCGCCGCCGCCTTTCCCTCCCCCGACGCCAGCACGTAGATCTGTCTCGCTCTATGGACGAGGGGGTAGGTGGCGGTGAGCCGCCAGGCGCCGAGGGAGTCCACCCGGTCGGCCGCGTACCAGCGGTCCGTGATGTCGAGGGCGGGCGCGCCCGGGAACAGCGAGAGGGTGTGGCCGTCGTCTCCCATGCCCGCCAGCACCAGGTCGGGCAGGGGGCCGTCGTCGTCATGGGCCAGCGCTTCGAGCAGGGTTTTCTCGTATTCGGCGGCGGTCTGCTCCGCCGTCCGGCCTTCCCGCCAGGGCACCCGCAGGAAACGGGCGTCGGTGTGGTCGAGCAGCAAACGTCCGATCATGGCCCCGTTGTTGTCCGGGTGGCCGGGCGGGACGAATCGCTCGTCGCCCACCCAGGCGCACACCCGCTCCCAGGGTAGGTCCATCTCCCGCAGGAGGCGGTAGGCCCCGGCCGGGGTGGAGCCGCCCGCCATCGCCGCGGTGACCGTATCCCGGGCGCCGGCGCGCTCTCGGATAAACCCGCCTATCCGCTCGGCGGCGGCTTCGGCCAGGGCATCGCCGTCGGCGAACACCACCACATCGGCCGCCGCATCGGCCGGGCCGCGTATACGAGATCCGTTCATGCGCTGCCAGGATACAGTGACGTAACCTGTCGGTTGTGGCGGCTGAGAGGGTGGAAATACTCTGGGGTGACGACCGGACGGTGTCCGGGCGTTGGACGCCGCCCCGGGCGCCGGGCGCTTCGGATGCGGCTGTGCTGCTGGCTCATGGGGCGGGGGCGGGTCAGGATCATCAGGGGATCACGGCCATCCGGGACGGTCTGGCGGCAAGGGGCCATCCGGTGCTGACCTTCGACTATCCATACATGGAGGCCGGACGCCGGTTCCCGGACCGCCGGGAGGTCCTGCTGGAGTGCCACCGGTCGGCGGCGGCCTGGCTGCGGGAACGGTTTCCGAGGTTGGTGCTGGCGGGGCGCTCGATGGGAGGGCGCATGGCGTCATACCTGGCGGCGGCGGGCGAGCCGTGCGCCGGGTTGGTGTTCTACGCCTACCCCCTCCATCCGGTCGGGCGCCCGGACCGCCCCCGCGCCGACCACCTCGCCTCGGTGCCGGCGCCGATGCTGTTCTTCACCGGCGGCCGGGATTCGATGGCCCTCCCCGAGATGGTGGACAGATGGCTGACCCCCTTGGAACGGGCGGTGATCGAGATCATCCCGGGGGCGGATCATGGATTCCGGACGCTGAAGCGCCTGGGGCGCACCCGCGAGGAAGTGATCGAGTGGGCGGCGGCCCGGACCTCGGAGTGGGTGGCCGGCCTATAGACGCGGGCAGGGCCTAACCGGACTCCTCCAGCCGGGTGATCTTGTCCAACCTCCGCACATGGCGGGGTTCGCCGGAGAAGGCGGCGCCCAGGAAGGTGCGCACCAGCTCGAGCGCCAGGTCTTCTCCGATCACCCGGCCGCCCAGGCACAGGACGTTGGCGTCGTCGTGCTCGACCGCCTGGCGGGCGGTGTAGCGGTCGTGGGTCAGCACCGCCCGGATCCCGGCCAGCTTGTTGGCGGCTATGACCGCGCCCGCCCCCGACCCGCAGACCACGACGCCCCGGTCGGCCGCGCCGCCCCGCACCGACTCGCCCACCGCCGCCGCGTAGTCGGGGTAGTCGACCGGGTCCGCGGAGCCGGTTCCCAGGTCGATCACCTCGTGATCCTCCCGCAAGGCGCGGATCAGGCATTCCTTGAGCGGGTATCCGGCGTGGTCGGCCCCGACGGCGACTCGCACGATGCTCCTCCCTTCCGGAGGCGAGAATAGCCCGCCGCCGGCCCCGGCCCATGACTGCGCCGTAGTTTTTATGCGGGGAGATCACACCCCGGCGCCGCCATGATGCGGACCTTGCCTCCTGCCATCGCATAGCGCACCCGGTCTCCGGGGCCGCCGACAGGGGCCTCCCGCACCGCTTTTGGGCAAGGTGGTCTGCCCCTCCGAGCCGATAACAGATTCGATCATCGGGTTCCGATCCTATCCACAGAACGTACGCAGATAGTGAGTCGGGCGGATAGGGAGCCGGAAGGCGCCCCGGCGCAGGCAACCGTCGGATGGTCTACCTGATAAGTATGGGCGGCGGGGTGTTGCGCCCTCCGCCGGAACGGCGAAGGCATCCCTGTCCGTGCTTCCTCCGAACCCGTTGGTCAAGCCCTTTCCTGCCGGGAAGGCCTTGCACGAGAAGAACCCGCCTGTCGGGCGCATCCTTCGAACCCGTTGGTCAAGCCCCTATCCCGCCTCTGGCTCGTGAAGAGTCGGCGCTGCACGGCAACCGGCATCCGCGAACCCCATCCGCTGAACCCCCTGGTCAAGACCCGCTGGAGAATCGCCAACCGGGTCTCCACGGCGGCCTATTTCACCGGGGACGGGTGGGAGGACCTGGACGAGCGGCGGTGCTCATCTGCTGAACCCCCTGGTCAAGACCTGTTCCACCGCCCGGCGGTTACGGCTTTCGCCTCTGGCTGCCGCATCATTCACTGAACCCCCTGGTCAAGACCTGTTCCACCCCTCGGACCATACGGCAAGAACGCGAAAAACGCCGCCCCTCGCCCCGCTTCGCGGGCCCGGCCCCCACCGCCTCCACCGAGTTTCCGGACGCGTTCGGTCAGTACCCGGCAGGGTCGCGTTCGGAAGATGATCCCTGTCTCGGTCTGCGGCGCCTGCTGACCGGAGGTGATTGCAGCTTCTTCATTATCCGGCATCGGTGCGACATAGTCAATACCCTTGTAGGCGGATCTGGCGGATTTTTTTGTCATTCCGTGATTTACGTTTTGGTTCCGCTCCTTACAATTACGCTCGAAGCAAACGGCCCGGAAGGTATGGGGCTCGCGCCGTCCAGGAAGTATCGGGGTGATCCGCCCTACACTGGTATGCCTGCGGGGCTCGGCCCCTCACCCGATTAACGGAGCATCCGAAACGTGAGCACTGCTGAAACCCCGGTCGTTATCTCCCCGCCGGGCCGCCGCGAGGCGTCGGACGGGGTGGACCTCGACCTGCTCGACGCCACCCTGGAGTACATCCGCCCGGCCCTCCAGCACGACGGCGGGGACCTCATCCTGCTCGGCGTGGACGACGACGGCACCGTGAACCTGAACCTGGTCGGGGCCTGCAGCGGTTGCCCGATGTCGATGATGACGCTCACGGCGGGAATCGAGCGGATCCTTACCGACCGGGTGCCGGGGGTTACCGCCGTCAACGCCGCTTGAGCCTCCCGGGGCGCGGTTCCTGATGGGCGGGCCCGGCGCATCCGAGGAACCGGGCGGCCTTTTCTGCCCCGACGCCTGGATCGAGCGGATCAGAGGGGGTGACCGCCTCGCCCTCGCCAAGGCGGTCAGCGCGGTCGAGCAGGGCGCCCCGGAGGCGGAGGCCCTGCTTGCCGGCCTAGCCCCCTTTGCCGGCGGCGCCCGGAGGATCGGCGTGACCGGAGCGCCGGGGGTCGGCAAGAGCACCCTCGTGTCGGGGTTGATTCCGATCATCCGCGCGGAGGGCTGCACGGCGGCGGTGGTGGCCGTGGACCCGTCGAGCCCGCTCACCGGCGGGGCGATCCTCGGCGACCGGATCAGGATGCAGGAACACGCGGACGATCCGGGGGTCTATGTGCGGTCGATGGCGGGGCGGGGGCGTCTGGGCGGCCTCTCGGCGGCGGCGCCCGGGGCAGTCGACGTTCTCGACGGGGCGGGGTTCGAGGTGATCCTCATCGAGACGGTCGGGGTGGGGCAGTCGGAGGTGGAGATCATGCATCACGCCCATTCCACGGTGGTGGTGGCAACCCCCGGCTGGGGGGACGGCGTACAGGCTCAAAAGGCGGGTCTGCTGGAGATCGGCGATGTCTTCGCGGTCAACAAGGCCGACCTTCCGGGGGCCGCCCGCACCCGCCGCGACCTCGAAACCTCCCTGGCGATGGGGCCGAGGCGGTCATGGCTGCCGCCGGTGGTGGAAACGGCGGCACTCGACGGGACGGGGCTGGCCGGGTTGTGGGAGGCCTTGGAGGCCCACGCCGCCCATCTGGCCGAACAAGCTCGAGGGGCGGGGGCATTGTCCGGGGAGGCGGCCCGGCGCCGAGAGTGGACTCCATGAACGCCGGAGACGGCTTGGCGCGGGAAGGCTTTACGCCGCCCGCCGGCCGCCGCCGATAATGGAACCGGGCGGCTGGAAACCGGTGCTGCGTCCGGGCGCGGCGTCGGGGTGCGCCGCGTTGGCGGTTTGTGTTCTGCTGGCGGCCTGCGGGGGACCTTCGCCGCAGGGCGCTGTTTCGTCGACCGCGGCCGCACCGTCTGAAACCAGGGCCGCCGCTTCTTCTGCCGCCGGTCCGACTGCGGCCTCCGCATCGGTCGTTTCAACCATCGTCCGGTCAACCGCCGTCCGGGAGGCGGACGTTCCTTCCTCGTCTGTGCCCCCGGCCGCCGCTGCCCCTTCCTCGTCCGTGACCTCGGCGGCCGCCGCTCCGTCTTCCACTGCCGCTCCGTCTTCCACTGCCGCTCCGTCTTCCACTGCCGCCCCGCCTTCCACCGCCGCTCCGGATGCCCCCCTGTTCGACCCGGCAGGGGTATCGATCCTGCGGGCCCTTCCCCACGATCCGCAGGCCTTCACGCAGGGCCTCGCGCTGCGCGGCGGGCTGTTCTACGAGAGCACCGGCCTCTACGGGCGATCGACGGTGCGGATCGTCGACCCCGGCACCGGAGAGGTCATCTTCTCCCAGGCCTTGGAGGACGGCTACTTCGGGGAAGGCCTGGAAGTGGTCGGAGACCGGGTCGTCCAGCTGACCTGGCTGGAGGGGACCGCCTTTGTGTGGGACGCCGAGACCCTTGCCCCGCTCGGCCGCTACACCTACGAGGGGCAAGGATGGGGTCTGTGCGCCTTCGAGGACCGGTTCGTGATGAGCGACGGCTCCTCGAGCCTGACGGTCCGGGATCTGGAGACCTTCGAGGTGATAGGCGGGGAGATCCCGGTGCGCACGGCGGCCGGCGAGCCGGTAGAGATGCTCAACGAGCTGGAGTGCGTAGGCGATCCGGTCTACGGCGATCTGGTCTACGCCAACATCTGGCTCGCCGACCGGATCGCGGTGATCGATGCGGCCGGCGGCCTGGTGGTGGGGATGGTCGACGCCTCCGCCCTCTTGGGAGAGTTGCCCCCGGACATCCTGGCCGACCCCGACAACGTTCTGAACGGCATCGCCTACGACCCCGGCCGGGGAGTCTTCTACCTGGGGGGCAAGCGCTGGCCCCTCATTTTCGAGGTCATCCTCGAACCCCTCCCGTAACCCCGGCGGGTCTCTTTGGCGTATTCGCCCGGCATGCTTCTAGAATCCGAGGGCGGCCGGCGCGGCCCGTGCGCCCCGCCTTGTCGAACCGAATGCCGATCCTGCACCCGCAGAGGTGCCTTCCCGGCCGGGGCCGCCCCGGGCCGGGATGTCCGAAGGAGGTGATGCGCGCTCATGCGCACCTACGAGCTGATGACCATACTGCGCCCCGAGATGGCCGAACCCGAAGCCTTGGGGGAGTCGGAAGCCGTGCGGAGATTTCTGACCGAGGACGGCGCCTCCGTCTCCGACATGGATTTCTGGGGCAAGCGCCGCCTCGCCTACGAGATCGACAAGGCCAAGGAGGGCTACTACACGGTGTTCACCTTCGACGGTGAGTCGCGGCATGTCGACCGCCTCAACAGGGCGTTGAGCCTTTCCGACACCGTGCTGCGGCACAAGATCATCAGGCCGGACATCCGCTCCGCCCGCCGCAAGTCCAGCGAGTAGGGGGCGGATCGTTCGGAATCTGTCACACCCCCTCCGTAAAGTGTGATCAAGCAATCGAAACCGATGAAAGATAGGGAGAAGCAATGGCGGACAACACGGTGACAGTGGTAGGCAACCTGGTGGAAGACCCGGAGTTGCGGTTCACCCCGAGCGGAGTGGCCATGGCCAAGCTGCGGCTGGCGGTCAACCGCCGATGGATGGATCGGAGCACCAACGAGTGGCAGGAAGAAGCCCACTTCTTTACCGCCACCTGCTGGCGGGACATGGCCGAGAATGTGTCCGAGTCGCTGCGGAAAGGCAATCGGGTCCTGGTCACCGGACGGCTCCAGCAGCGTTCCTGGGAGACCGATGCGGGCGAGCGCCGCTCGATGGTGGAGATATCCGTCGACGAGATCGGGCCGAGCCTGCGCTGGGCCACCGCTTCGGTGACCCGTTCCGAATCCCGCGGCTGGAGCGGGGGCGGAGGCGGCGGTGGCCGGCCGAGCAGCCCCCCGCCGGGGCCCGTAGCCCGCACCGACGCGGGGCCTGACGAAGCCCCCTTCTGATAAGAGGAGTAGAGCATCATGGCTAGAAGCACCCTCACGAGGCGGAGGCGGCGGCGCTCCCGCCGGCCCAAGACGGTACGCAAACGGGCTTGCCCGGGTTGCCGCCAGATGAAGTGCGACAACACCCGGGTTCCCTACGTGGACTACAAGGACGTGGCCGTCCTGCGGCGGTTCGTCTCCGACCGCGGGAAGATACGCTCCCGCCGGGTGACCGGGGCTTGCGCCCAGTACCAGCGCCGGGTGGCGATTGCCGTCAAGAACGCCCGCGAGATGGCGCTCCTTCCCTACGCGGGGAGCCAGCGGTGAGGTTGGTGCTCAACGCCGACGTGGCCGGCCTCGGGTCCAAGGGCGACGTTGTGGACGTATCGAATGGATACGGGCGCAACTACCTGCTGCCCCAGGGGCTGGCCGCCAAGGCGACCGCAGGGATGATCCGCCAGATACAGGAATCCCGCCGGGCGGCGGAAGAGGTCAGGCGCCGGGAGCTGGAGAAGGCCGAAAACCTGCGCCTCCAGCTCTCGGACACCCGGATCGTCATCGCCGCCCGCACCGGCGACGAGGGCAGGCTGTTCGGGTCGATCGGGGTGTCCCAGGTCATCGATGCGGTGCGCAGCCTGTCGCAGGTCGCGCTCGATCGGAGCATGGTGTTCTTGCCGGAGCCGATCAAGACCATCGGGTTCCACGAGGTGACCATCACCCTGGATCCGGAGGTGACCTTCCCCCTGGTGCTCGACGTAATACCCGCTTGATGGACGGTTCCGAGCGGTTGGGCGGCGGGAACGCGGCCGCCCGGACGCGGAAAAAATAACCGAAGAACGCGAAAAGTTTTACCCGCTCGGCGGCCCTCGCGCCGAACGGCTCGCGTACACTGCCGGTTGTCCGGCGTGCCGCAAGGCTCACAGACACCGGATACTTCCCACTTCACCAGGCGGCTTCCCCGCGCCCCGATCCGGGGCGGCACTCCCCCGCCGCCTGACAAGTTCATGACCTGAGATCGGTCCGGGCAAGAAGGAAAAACCGCAGCCCGAGGCCGCCGAGAAGGAAATCGTCACACCCCGCCTGTATCAAACAGGTGTACGGGTGAACTGCCGGTATTGGAGCAAGATGGAAGACGTATTTCGGCCGGGGCCTCCGGCGGGGAGGGGGTGAGGGATGGTAATGACGCTGACCGAGAGGGCGCCCGACAGTCCTCCGGGCGCGAGGCAGTCGATGGTTCCGCCCCACAGCGCAGCGGCGGAGGAGTCGGTGCTGGGCGCGGTGCTGCGGTCTTCCTCCGCCGCGGACGAGGTGTTCGACCGGCTGGGGGCGGAGGACTTCTACGTCCCGGCCCACCGCACCATCTTTGGGGCGCTGCGGCGCCTGTACGACGAGAACCAGCCGATCGACACCGTAACCGTGGTCGACCGGCTGCATCGGAGCGGAGAGCTGGAACGGGCCGGCGGGGCGGGTTTCGTGGTGAGTTTCTGGGATGCGGTGCCCAGCGCCGCCAACGTGGGCTACTACATCGAGGTGGTGGAGGGCCACGCCCTGCGCCGGGGGATGCTGGCGGCCGGCGCCAAGATCACCGAGCTGGCGATGAATCTGGACATGGACGTCGACGACCTGCTGGACATAGCCGAGCAGCGGATGCTGGCCGTGGCGGAGAGCCGGGTGGGCGACGGCTTCGAGATGCTGGGGTCTCTGCTGTCGAAGCTGTTGGACCGCCTGGAGCAGATCGAAGAAGAAGGGGAGCAGGTCAGCGGCCTCACCACCGGCCTCGACGACCTCGACCGCAAGCTGGGGGGGCTGCGGCCGGGCGCGTTGGTGGTGGTGGCGGGCCGTCCGGGGATGGGCAAAAGCGCCCTGGCCATGAACATAGCGAGCCATGTGGCCGTCAAGTACGGCGCGGTGGCGTTCTTCAGCCTGGAGATGTCCCCCATGGAGATCGCCTACCGATGGCTGGGTTCCGAAGCGCGGGTGGACTCCATGAAGCTCCAGTCCGGTATAGGGGGAGGGGGCGAGTCGGCCCGGATATGGAAGAACCTCATCAACACCACTTCGGCCCTCTACAAGGTGCCGCTGCATGCCGACGAGGGCTCCCGGACGGTAACCGATATCCGCGCCAAGTGCCGGCGGCTCAAACGCCAGTCCGGGCTGGAGCTGGTAGTGGTGGATTACCTGCAGCTGATGCACGGCCGCGACCGGGAGAACCGCCAGCAGGAGATAGCCGACATCAGCCTCAACCTCAAAGCGTTGGCCAGGGAGCTGGACGTGCCGGTGATCGCGGTTTCCCAGCTCAACCGGCTGCTGGAGAGCCGCAGCGACAAGCGGCCCCAGTTGGGCGACCTCCGGGAATCCGGGGCCATCGAGCAGGACGCCGACGTGGTGTTGATGATCTACCGGGACGAGTATTACAACCCGGATACGGCGGAGAAGGGCATGGCCGACATCATGATCGCCAAGCAGCGGGCCGGTCCCACCGGGGTGGTGAAAGCCACCTTCGCCGACCGCTTCACCCGCTTCGACAACCTTCCCTACGGCTACACCAGCTCCAACGGCCCCCCGCCCTGAGCCGAGCGCCTTGCAGGCGCTCAGGTGTGGATCTCGATTCGGTCTCCGTCCTCCAAGGGATAGGCGCGGCCCACCCGCCGGTCGGGGCGGCCCGGCCGCATCAGCCGGGCGTATTTGAGATCCCTGGCGAAGTCCTTGTGGATCAGCGCCGCCACGTCGAGCACCGCCTGGCCGCGCCGGATCGTGTAAGGGCGGTCGTCCCGTTTCTTAGCCGCCGACTCCGTGTACACCCGCACCACCCCCAGGGCCTCGAACAGCCAGGGGCCGAGGTGGTCGATCTCGCCGCCCGCGACCGAGGCCGACAGGATCGGCAGCTCCAGCCCGACCAGCTCCAGCAGCACTTCGGCCTCTTCCTCGGGCGAGGCCAGCAGCTCCGACTGGGCGGCGAGCAGCGCGGCGGGCAGCCGTTTGACGAACAGATCCTCCGATTCGTGGTCCGCCGGCGCGCCCCTCGGCCATTCCCCGGTCAGGTGCACCTTCCGCTCGGCGAGCAGCAGCGTCATATCCTCCGCCGCCGCCGCGCACCCCGCCTGTGACAGATCGACCACCAGCAGGGCGCCGTCGGCCGGCCCGAGCGCGTTGCCGATCCAGGGCAGAGGGTGCTGTCTGGCTATCGGGGGCAGGTCGATGAGCTGGATGCCGATGTCCTCCACGGGAATCATCCCCGGCTGGGGGTGCTGGGTGGTGAACGGATAGGGTCCGGTGGCCGCCCCCGACCCCGTCAGCGCGTGGTGAAGGTCGGATTTGCCGCTGTTGGGAGGCCCCAGGAGGGCGATCTGACCCGCCCCCTCCGGGCGGATGGTGTAGACCGGACCGCCGCGCGCCCCGCCTTTCCTGGGCCCCGACAGCTCCTCGTTCAGCTCCTTGATCTTGGTCTTGATGCCCGCCTGCAGGTGCTCGGTGCCCTTGTGCTTGGGGATGGTGCGCAGCATCTCGCGCAGGGCCGCCAGCCGTTCCCGGGGTTCCCGGGCGGCTTTGTATCCGGCTTCCGCCTTCTTGTATTCGGGGGTTACGTTGGTGGGCACGGCGTCTATATATTGCCTGACGGAGGGCCTCTGGGTGCAAACCCGGCGCTTTCTGCCCGCCGGCCCGATCCGGGGCGCGCCCCTGCGCGGAGGCCGAAGACCCGGCGGCGTATGCTTGCGGGGATGTTCGAGGAACTGTCCGAGGGCGTTTTTCGGCGCCGGTTCCCGTTTCTGCGGCTGAACATCGGGATCGTGGTCGGCGGTGACGGGGTGCTGCTCGTCGACTCGCGGGAGAGCCATGAAGCGGCCGCAGAGCTGGCCGGCGAGCTCCGCTCCCTCACCCCCAAGCCGGTGCGGTGGATCGTCAACACCCATTGGCATTGGGATCACGTCTTCGGCAACGCCGCCTTCCCCGGCGCCGCCGTCTGGGGGCACCGCTCCAGCCGCCGGATGCTGCTGGACCATCCCGAACAGCACCGGGAGGACGCCCGCCGGTGGATGCCCGAGGAGCGTTTCCCCGAGATCGACCGGGTGGAGATCGCCCCGCCCGACCGCACTTTCGAAGCCCTCGCCGCCGTCGACGCCGGCGGCCGGCGGGTGGAGGCGGCCTACCACGGGCGGGGCCACACCGACGGCGACATCCTGATCCACTGCGGCGGGGTCACGTTCATGGGCGACCTGGTGGAGGAGGGCGGGCCTCCCAAGATGGGCGACAGCCACCCCTTCGACTGGCCGGCCACGCTGGTCGCCGCCCTCCCCACCATCCGGCCCTCGGTGGTTCCCGGACACGGCGGGCTGCTCGCCCCCTCCGATGTCGAGGAGTCCCGGCAGATGATGGAGCGGATTGCCGGGCTGATCGAGGAAGTGATGCAAGAGGGGCGGCCCGCCGCCGATGCAGCCGGGGCAAGCCCCCTCCCGGAGATCGAGTTCCGCAAGGCCCTCGCCAGAGCCGCCGCCTGAAGACGAGGCCCGCGTGCGCCTCCCGCCCAGGGCGGTGAACGGCGGAGAAGCCCCCGGACGCATCGGGGGCGGTCGGGCGGCTTTGACATATATTTTGCAGGGGTGCTAAAGTAGGTCGGCTAGCAGTCCTGCTGTCTTCGCGGCGCCGGTCGAGTATTCGGCCTGCGGGCGGATCGGCGGGGCGGCTGCACGAAACGCACTCGGTGCGGATCGGGCTCCTTGACAACTGAACAGCGTGTCAAAAGCCGAATGAAAGTCATTCCGCGTACGGCGCCGTGTTCGCGCGTCCGCCCCGTCCAGGGGTTGCCGCCGGCCCGGCCCGGCCGTGAGGAATGTACTCCCGCTTGCCGATGGATCCCATCGGCAGGCTGGATCAAAACTTTTCCGGCAACCGGGGCCTTCGGGCGCCGGGCGCCGAGAACACGTGACAGGATTCGGACTCCGCCCGACCGCCCTCGCGGCAGACGGCGGGGTCGAAGGACTGACGTTGGAGAGTTTGATCCTGGCTCAGGACGAACGCTGGCGGCGCGCCTCATGCATGCAAGTCGAGCGACGCACTCCTTAGCCCGTAAGGGCGGGTTTGACGGAGCGGCGAACGGGTGCGTAACACGTGACTAATCTACCCCGAAGACCGGGATAGCCCGGGGAAACCCGGATTAATACCGGATGATCTCACCGCAGCGCATGTTGCGGTGAGCAAAGGTTCAGGCGCTTCGGGATGAGGTCGCGGCCCATCAGCTGGTTGGTGAGGTAACGGCTCACCAAGGCAACGACGGGTAGCTGGTCTGAGAGGACGATCAGCCACACTGGAACTGAGATACGGTCCAGACTCCTACGGGAGGCAGCAGCAGGGAATCTTGCGCAATGGGCGAAAGCCTGACGCAGCGACGCCGCGTGGGGGATGAAGGCCTTAGGGTTGTAAACCCCTTTCACGAGGGAAGAAAATGACGGTACCTCGAGAAGAAGCCCCGGCTAACTACGTGCCAGCAGCCGCGGTAATACGTAGGGGGCGAGCGTTGTCCGGATTTATTGGGCGTAAAGGGCTCGTAGGCGGCTTGACAAGTCGGCCGTGAAAACCCAGGGCTCAACCCTGGGACGCCGGTCGATACTGTCATGGCTAGGGTCCGGTAGAGGGGAATGGAATTCCCGGTGTAGCGGTGAAATGCGCAGATATCGGGAGGAACACCATTAGCGAAGGCGGTTCCCTGGGCCGGCACCGACGCTGAGGAGCGAAAGCGTGGGGAGCAAACAGGATTAGATACCCTGGTAGTCCACGCCGTAAACTTTGGGTACTAGGCGTGGCGTCTTATCAACGGACGCCGTGGTCGAAGCTAACGCGTTAAGTACCCCGCCTGGGGAGTACGGCCGCAAGGCTAAAACTCAAAGGAATTGACGGGAGCCCGCACAAGCGGCGGAGCATGCGGCTTAATTCGATGCAACCCGAAGAACCTTACCTGGGCTTGACATCACGGGAAAAACCCTGGAAACAGGGTGTGCGTAAGCGTCCGTGACAGGTGGTGCATGGTTGTCGTCAGCTCGTGTCGTGAGATGTTGGGTTAAGTCCCGCAACGAGCGCAACCCCTGTCCTATGTTGCCAGCACGTAATGGTGGGGACTCATAGGAGACTGCCGGGGACAACTCGGAGGAAGGTGGGGACGACGTCAAATCATCATGCCCCTTATGTCCAGGGCTGCACGCATGCTACAATGGTCGGTACAACGGGTCGCGATCCTGCGAAGGGGAGCCAATCCCTCAAAACCGGCCTCAGTTCGGATTGGAGTCTGCAACTCGACTCCATGAAGCCGGAGTCGCTAGTAATCGCAAATCAGCAAAGTTGCGGTGAATACGTTCTCGGGCTTTGTACACACCGCCCGTCACACCACGAAAGTAGGCAACGCCCGAAGTCAGTGGCCCAACCCCTCGGGGAGGGAGCTGCCGAAGGCGGGGTTTATGATTGGGGTGAAGTCGTAACAAGGTAGCCGTACGGGAACGTGCGGCTGGATCACCTCCTTTCTAAGGAGCATGGAGGGGCGCTGGGAACAACGCTTCCCCCTTCCGGTGCTTTAAGCGCCGAAAGGAGAGAGGCCGTTTCCGGAGTTGCCCCGAAGCCCGAGCCCGCGACGGCTCGGGGAGGATTCCCGGCGGAGGCCGGGTGTCCGCTCTTAGTTGGTCATTCGGTTATTCGGCTGTCAAAACCGCATCCTATAGAAGTTGAGGCGCTTCCCCTGCGGGGCGGCGCAAAGCTCCTTCTCGGGATGAGGGCTTGGCGGTCGGACACGCTGTTCAGTCGTGAAGGAGCCCGCCCTTCCCCATACTTACCGAGTAGAAGGAAGGCGAGCGGCGCACCTTTGCGGCGGCCCCTCAGTCCTGTCGGCGCAGCCGTCCGGAGAGGGTGTCGGCTCTTTGAGAACTGCATAGCGAGCATGGAAAGTCTTGAATTCTCTATGTTCAAGCTACCAAGGGTCTACGGTGGATGCCTTGGCGTTGAGAGCCGATGAAGGACGCAGCAGGCTGCGAAAGCCCCGGGAAGCTGCCAAGCAAGCTTTGATCCGGGGGTGTCCGAATGGGGAAACCTAGCTGGGGTAATGCCCAGCTGCTCCGGTCTGAACACATAGGGCCGGTTGAGGCAACCGGGTGAATTGAAACATCTCAGTAGCCCGAGGAAAGTAAAGCAACAGCGACTCCCTGAGTAGTGGCGAACGAAACGGGATCAGCCTAAACCGATATGGTGTGATAGCCCGATGGCGTTGCCATATCGGTGTTGTGGGACCTGTCGGCCGGCGCATCGGAGCCGGCAGGAAGTTACAAAATCAGGCGATAGTCGAACGGGTCTGGAAAGACCGGCCAGAGAGGGTAATAGCCCCGTACACGAAATTGCGCTGATCTTCCGACAGACATCCCGAGTAGCGTCGGGGATATCTGGCGTGAATCTGCGAGAACCACCTCGTAAGGCTAAGTACTACTCAACGACCGATAGCGGACAAGTACCGTGAGGGAAAGGTGAAAAGAACCCCGGCGAGGGGAGTGAAATAGTACCTGAAACCGTAGACCTACAAGCAGTGGGAGGGAGCCGACAGGCTCCTGACCGCCTGCCTTTTGAAGAATGAGCCGGCGAGTTAGTGCTATGTGGCAAGGTTAAGGAGCATGTTCCGGAGCCGCAGCGAAAGCGAGTCTTAACAGGGCGTACAGTCGCATGGTCTAGACCCGAAGCCGAGTGATCTATCCATGGGCAGGGTGAAGCGAGGGTAAGACCTCGTGGAGGCCCGAACCCACCTAGGTTGAAAACTGGGGGGATGACCTGTGGATAGGGGTGAAAGGCCAAACAAACTCGGCGATAGCTGGTTCTCCCCGAAATAGCTTTAGGGCTAGCGTCGTGTGTTCCGCTATGGGGGTAGAGCACTGATTGGGCTAGGGGGCCAACAAGCTTACCAACCTCAGTCAAACTCCGAATCTCATAGTGCCAGAACACGGCAGTCAGACCGTGTGGGATGAGCTTCACGGTCGAAAGGGAAACAGCCCAGATCGCCGGCTAAGGCCCCTAAGTGTGTGCTAAGTGGGAAACGAGGTAGGATTACAGAAACAGCCAGGAGGTTGGCTTAGAAGCAGCCATTCCTTGAAAGAGTGCGTAACAGCTCACTGGTCGAGTGATCCTGCGCGGAAAATGTAACGGGGCTCAAGCACACCGCCGAAGCCGCGGGATTTCATCATCACTTCGGCGCTTTTCACAGCCGCTTCGGCGGATGCGGAGGGCGTCCAGAGGATGGGATCGGTAGGGGAGCGTCGAGCAGGCAGCGAAGCAGCGGCGGAAGCCAGCTGTGGAGGCTGCTCGAGCGAGAATGCCGGTATGAGTAGCGAGAGTGGAGTGAGAATCTCCACCGCCGAATGTCCAAGGGTTCCTGGGGAAGGCTCGTCCGCCCAGGGTTAGTCGGGACCTAAGGCGAGGCCGAGAGGCGTAGTCGATGGATAACTGGTTGATATTCCAGTACCACCATGCAAGCGTCCAGACCAAGTGCGGTTTGCTAAGGAAGGCCCTTCGGGGCCTGCCGACCCAGCCGCAGGAGGTCAGCAATGGGATGACGCGGAAGGGTAAGTGGACCCGGGCGTTGGTAGACCCGGGGTAAGTGTGTAGGGCGGGGTCCAGGCAAATCCGGACCCTATGAAGCCAGAGGCACGATGCCGAGCCGCCACAGGCGAAGCCACTGAACGCCCATGCCGCCGAGAAAACTCTCTAGCTAGTTTGCATGGTGCCCGTACCCCAAACCGACACAGGTGGACAGGTAGAGAATACCAAGGCGAGCGAGATAACTCTGGTTAAGGAACTAGGCAAAATGGTTCCGTAACTTCGGGAGAAGGATCGCCCCGGTAAAGTGAAGGATGTACATCCGGAGCTTGATGGGGCTGCAGCGACCAGGCCCGAGCGACTGTTTACTAAAAACACAGCAGCGTGCGAAGTCGTAAGACGCTGTATACGCTGTGACGCCTGCCCGGTGCCGGAAGGTTAAGAGGAGGGGTTAGCTTCGGCGAAGCTCTGAATCTAAGCCCCGGTAAACGGCGGCCGTAACTATAACGGTCCTAAGGTAGCGAAATTCCTTGTCGGGTAAGTTCCGACCTGCACGAATGGCGCAACGACTTGGGCACTGTCTCAACCAGAGACTCGGCGAAATTGCACTGTGAGTAAAGATGCTCACTACCTGCGACAGGACGGAAAGACCCCGGAACCTTTACTGCAGCTTGACATTGATGTCTGGTATGCACTGTGTAGGATAGGTGGGAGACGAAGAAGCGGCGCCGCCAGGTGTCGTGGAGTCAACCTTGAAATACCACCCTTTGCATGGCGGGCACCTAACTTGGGTCCGTTATCCGGATCAGGGACAGTGTCTGGCGGGCAGTTTCACTGGGGCGGTGGCCTCCTAAAGAGTAACGGAGGCGCTCAATGGTTCCCTCAGTCTGGTCGGCAATCAGACGACGAGTGTAATGGCACAAGGGAGCTTGACTGTGAGACCCACAAGTCGAACAGGGACGAAAGTCGGACATAGTGATCCTACCGTGGTACGTGGTAGCGCGGTGGCTTAACGGCTAAAAGGTACTCCGGGGATAACAGGCTTATACCCCCCAAGAGTCCATATCGACGGGGGTGTTTGGCACCTCGATGTCGGCTCGTCGCATCCTGGGGCTGGAACAGGTCCCAAGGGTTGGGCTGTTCGCCCATTAAAGCGGCACGCGAGCTGGGTTTAGAACGTCGTGAGACAGTTCGGTCCCTATCCGTCGCAGGCGCAGGAGATTTGAGGGGAGCTGTCCCTAGTACGAGAGGACCGGGATGGACGTACCTATGGTGTGCCAGTTGTTCTGCCAAGAGCACGGCTGGTTGGCTAAGTGCGGACGGGATAAGCGCTGAAGGCATCTAAGTGCGAAGCCCACCCCGAGATGAGATCTCCCACCGGGCAACCGGGTAAGGACCCTGGTAGAACACCAGGTAGATAGGCCGGAAGTGTAAGCACAGCAATGTGTTCAGCGGACCGGTACTAATCGTCCGAGGGCTTGTAATCTTGAGTATTCAGACATCCATGCTCGCTATGGAGGGCTTGAAGGGCCGCATCCGCCCTGTCCGGAGCAGCGGCGGCGGCGCTCGAACAATTGAAGAAGTCGCCCGGTGGCGATAGCGACGGGGGCCCACCCGTTCCCATTCCGAACACGGAAGTTAAGCCCGTCAGCGCCGATGGTACTTGGGGTGGAGACCCCTGGGAGAGTAGGACACCGCCGGGCGCATCGCAGAGGGCCGCCCGGTTCCGCCCGGGCGGCCCTCGCCGCGCCCCGCCCCTTTGCCGCCCCGCCCCGCGCCCCGGCTAGAATATCAAGGGCAACATTCCTGCGAACAAGAGATGAAGGTCACGATCATGGGCATGAACCTATGGGTGATGGGGGGTGTGGGGCTGGCGGTCATCGGGCTGTTGATCTCCGTTCTGGTGTTGCAGGGCCGTTTCAGCCGGCGGGTGCTGGCCCCCAAGGAAAACGACGTGAGCGCCGCCCGCCGGGAGGCGCAGCGCATCCTCAGCCGGGCCGAGGAGGAGGGGAGGGCCAGGGCCGAGGCCTATCGGGAGCGCGAAGAGGCGCAGCTCGACCACCGCCGGGTGGAGCTGTCGGCGGCGGAGGAACGGCTCATCCAGCGGGAGAAGACCCTCGAGCAGCGGGCTTCCAACCTGGCCCAGAGGGAACAGCTGCTGGTCGGGCGCGAGGCGGGGGTGTCCGAACGGCAGGCCGAGGTGGAGCGGGCCGCCGAGGACGCCAGGGCCGACCTGGAGCGGATCAGCCTGCTCGACGCCAAGGCCGCCAAAGAGGAGCTGGTGCGCAAGGTGCATGACGAGGCCCGCCGTGAGGCGATGCTGCTGGTGAGAGACAGCGAAATCCGGGCGCGCGAGGAGGCCGACGGCCGCGCCCGCCGCATTCTGGCCGCCGCCATCGAGCGGTTCTCGGCCTCGGTGGTGACCGAGACCACCGTCTCGGCGGTCGAGCTGCCCCGCGAGGAGATGAAGGGCCGGATCATCGGGCGGGAGGGCCGCAACATCCGTGCCTTCGAGGCGGTAACCGGCGTGGACCTGGTGATCGACGAGACCCCGGAAGTGGTGGTGGTCTCATCGTTCGACCCGGTGCGGCGCGAGATTGCCCGGATCACCCTCGAGAAGCTGGTCGCCGACGGGCGCATCCATCCCGCTTCCATCGAGGAGTACTACGAAAAGGCGCAGGTCGAGGTCGACCAGTCGGTGCGCGACGCCGGCGAATGGGCCATGCTGGACGTGGGCATCTCCAGGATGCACCCCGAGCTGACCACCCTCCTGGGGCGGCTCAAATACCGTACTTCCTACGGGCAGAATGTGCTGTCCCACCTGGTGGAGACGGGCCACATAGCGGGCATGCTGGCCTCCGAGCTGGGGGTCGATCCGGGGCCGGTCAAGCGGTCCGCCTTCCTCCATGACATCGGCAAGGCCGTAACCCATCAGATCGAAGGGCCCCATGCCCTGATCGGGGCGGAGATAGCCCGGCGGTTCGGCGAGGAGCCTACGGTCGTCCACGGCATCGAGGCCCATCACAACGACGTGGAGCCGCGCACCCTGTTGGCCGTCCTCGTCCAGGCCGCCGATACGGTGTCGGCCGCCCGCCCCGGCGCCCGCCGCGAGGCGCTCGAGTCCTACATCAGGCGCCTCACCAGGATGGAGGAGATCATCAAGGAGTTCGCCGGGGTGGAGCGGGTCTTTGCCATGCAGGCGGGCCGGGACGTCCGGGTGGCGGTCGATCCCCAGACCGTGGATGACCTCGAGGCCGGCGATCTGGTCAGGCGGATATCCCGCCGGCTGGAGGCGGAGCTGCGCTACTCGGGGCAGATCGAAGTAACCGTGATACGCGAGCTGCGCATCACCGACTACGCCCGGTAGCGGCGGCCGGCGCGGTGCGGACGAGAGACGGGAATGGAAGGCGAATGCCGGTGACAGGGGAGCGGACGGACGAGGCGGCGGCCGGCGGGGCGAGCCGTTCGGTGCCGCTGGCCCCTCCGACCCGCCGCGCCGTCGAGCGCCGCGCCCCCACCCGCACCGGGCGCACCTACTTCCTGCGCACCTTCGGCTGCCAGATGAACGAGCACGACAGCGAGCGGGTGGCGGGGCTGTTCGAAGCGGACGGCATGGTGAAGGCCGCCGGCGCCGACGAGGCGGATGTCGTTTTCGTCAACACCTGCACCATCCGGGAGAACGCCGACAACCGTCTGTACGGGAATCTGGGCCAGCTGAAGAAGTTCAAGGAGGCGCGGGCCGGCCGCCTGCTGGTGGTGGGGGGGTGCGCCGCCCAGAAGGACCGGGAGCTGGTGCGGGAGCGGGCGCCCTGGGTGGACGTAGTGCTGGGCACCCACAACCTGGACCGGGTGGTGCATCTCATGGACCAGGCCGAGGAGTGGGGTCCGGTAACCGAGGTGGCCGACTCGCTGGAGTCCATGCCCTCCGACCTGCCCGCCCGGCGCGAGACGTCCTACGCCGCCTGGGTGACCGTCCAGATCGGATGCAACAACACCTGCACCTTCTGCATAGTCCCGGCGGTCCGGGGCCGCGAGGTCAGCCGCCGCCCGGGCGACATCGTCCGGGAGGTGGAGCAGCTGGCGGCCGAGGGGGTGATCGAGGTCACCCTGCTGGGCCAGAACGTCGACACCTACGGGCGCGACCTGGCCCTCGACGGCCGGCGGCGCCCCATCTTCGGCGAGTTGCTGAGGCGGGTGGGCGCGGTGGACGGCATCCGCCGGGTCCGGTTCACCAGCCCCCATCCCAACGATTTCCGCCCGGAGGTGGCCGAGGCGATGGCCGAGACCGAAGCGGTGTGCGAGCAGCTCCATTTCCCGCTCCAGTCGGGTTCCGACCGCATCCTGTCCGCCATGCACCGGGGCTACACGGCAGAGAAGTTCCTGCGCCGCCTGTCCATGGCCAGGGAGGTGATTCCGGACCTGACCGTCTCCACCGACGTTATCGTCGGGTTCCCCGGCGAGACCGAGGAAGATTTTCGGATGACCCTGGACGTGATGGAGGAGGCCCGCTTCGACCAGGCCTACATGTTCCTGTTCTCGCCCCGGCCCGGCACCAGGGCGGCGGCCATGACCGACCGGTTCGTCCCCGAAGAGGCCTCCAAGGAGCGCTTCGGGCGGCTGACGGCGCTGCAGACCGAGATCGGCGCCGAGCGGAACCGGCGGCACCTGGGAAGGCGCATGGAGGTGCTGGTGGAGGGGCCGTCCAAGAAAAATCCGCAGGCGGCGACCGCCCGCACCAGGGGCAACAAGGTGGTGCATGTGGAGGGCGAATACCCCCCCGGCTCGCTGATGGAGGTGGTGATCAGCCGGACGGCCGCCCATTACCTGGTCGGCGGCCCGTCCTGAGGAACGCCGTTGCGGGGGCCGATTCCCGCCGTCCTGGGGCCCACCGCCTCGGGCAAGAGCGAAACGGCCATGCACCTGGCCCGCCTCTGGGGGGCGGAGATACTGTCGGTCGATTCGGTGCAGGTGTACCGGGGGATGGACATCGGCTCTGCCAAACCCTCGGCGGCCGAGCAGGCCGAGATACCCCATCACATGATCGATCTGGTTCCGCCCGAGGTCGATTACACGGCGGCGGATTTCCAGCGGGCGGGCCGGCGGGTGATGGCCGACGCCCGCCGGAGGGGTGTTCCTCTGGTCATGGCGGGGGGTTCCGGCCTCCATTTCCGGGCGCTGGTGGATCCGTTCGAGTTCCCGCCCGGCGGCGACCCCGAGGTCCGGGCGGCGGTCGACCGGCTGCCGCCCGAGGCGGCGGCGGCGGAGCTGCTGGCGGCCGATCCGGAAGCTGGGGAGTATGTAGATATGGCCAACCCCCGGCGGGTGCAGAGGGCGGTGGAGATCATCCGGCTGGGAGGAGAAACCCCGTCCCGGCGGGCCGCCGGGGAGTCGGCCGCCGGAGTGAGGAGTTACCGGGCGGAGGTCCCGTTCGCGGCGATGGGAGTCGATCCGGGGGCGAAGCTGGCGGAGCGGGTGGAGGGGCGGATCGACCGGATGCTGGAGGCGGGTCTGCTGGAGGAGGCGGCGGGGCTGGACGGGCGGATGGGCCGCAACGCCGCGCAGGCGGTGGGGTACCGCCAGCTGATCCCGGTGGTGCGGGGGGAGATCAGCCTGGAGCAGGGCCGGGCGGATGCGGTGCGGGCGACCATGGATCTGGCCAAGCGGCAGCGCACCTATTTCAGGCGGGATCCTAGGATCAGGTGGCTGGATTGGGACGATGATCCGGACGCCCGGCGCCGGGCGGCCCGGCGGATGCTGGAGGGGATGCTCGAGGAGATGAAGCCTTGGACTTCGTGAAGATGCACGGGCTGGGCAACGACTTCGTGGTGTTCGAGGGGCCGGCGCCCTCGCCCGAGCAGATCAGGCGGTGGTGCGGCCGGCGCACCGGGATCGGCGCCGACGGGGTGCTCCGGCTCGGCCGGGGCGGGGGCGGTCATCCGGAGGCGGCGGCCAGGATGGAGTACTGGAACGCCGACGGGGCGGCGGCGGAGATGTGCGGAAACGGGCTGCGGTGCGCGGCGGCCTACGCCTACGAGCGGGGCTGGGCCGACAGCAGGGAGTTCCTCGTGGACACCCCGATCGGAATCCGCCGGGCCGAGGTGCTGGGAGGCGGGATGGTGCGGGTGGAGGTCGGCCCCTGCCGGGTGGGCGCCCCCTTCGACTTCGAGGGCCGGTCTTTCACGGCCGCCGACGCGGGCAACCCTCACGCGGTTACCTTCCTGGACTCCTCGGAGCGGCTGGACGAGGCCCCGGTCGGGTCGGTCGGCCCGGCTCTCCAGAGCCACCCCTCCTTTCCCGAGGGGGTCAATGTCGAGTTCGTTTCGGCGTCCGGCGCCGGGCTGCGGATGAGGGTCTGGGAACGGGGGGCGGGAGAGACCCGGGCCTGCGGAACGGGCGCGGCCGCCGCAGCCGCTGTAGCCCGTCACCTGGGTCTGGCCGGACGGGTCGTCCAAGCGGAGCTTCCCGGCGGAACCCTGCGGGTGGAGCTGGTAGACGGCGCTGCCTGGATCGAAGGCCCCGCCGTTCGGGTATTCAGCGGCGCCCTCCCCGCCTGACCCGGTGGGTGGACGCCTTCCATGACCGCCGCCGACTACCGGTGGCTGCGCTCTTGCCGGCTGGTTGCCGATCCGGACTTGCGGCGGCCCTCTCCGGAGGTTCTGGTCGGGGGCGCCCCCGTTCGGGTGCTGAAGCTCAGGTCTCGCGCCGTCCGTATATTGGATGAAATCCTGGACGGCGGACGGATGCGGGCGTCGGATAAGCCCGCCGGAAAGATGGTGTTGGGAATGGTCCGGGCCGGGATGCTCCATCCGGTGTTCGAACCGGTCGCCGGGCGGGACGACGCGGAGGCCCCGCCGCCCCTCCCCTCCGCTGCGGTGGTGATCCCGGTCTACAACCAGGCCGCTTCGCTGCCGGCGGCGGTGTCGGCCGGCTCGGCCGTCGGCCCGGTCGTAGTGGTGGACGACGCCTCCACCGACCGGAGCGCCGAGGCCGCCGAACGGGCGGGGGCTTCGGTGGTCCGCCGCCTCCGGCGAGGGGGGCCGGCGGCCGCCCGCAACGACGGCGCGGCGGCGGCCGGCGGCGGGGTGATCGTTTTCCTGGACGCGGACTGTATTCCCGAACCGGACTGCCTGCAGGGGTTGCTGGCCCATTTTGCGGACCCGGGGCTGGGCGCGGCCGCGCCCCGGGTGCTGGGCGTCGAACCCTGCGCCGCCGGTTGGCTGGATCGTTACGAGGCGGTCCGTTCCCCGCTCGACATGGGGCCTCGGTCCGGTCCGGTGCGGCCCGACAGCCGCGTCGGCTACGTACCTACGCCCACCCTGGCGGTGCGCCGGGCGGCCTTTGCCGACGCGGGGGGCTTCGACATAGGCCTCTCCTTCGGCGAGGACGTGGACTTCGTGTGGCGGCTCGGGCAGGCGGGGTGGGCGGTTCGCTACGACGCCTCGCTGGTCTCCCGGCATCTCCACCGCCGCCGGCCTCTGGAGATCGTCCGCCGCCGCTGGGCCTACGGAACCGCGGCGGGGCCGCTGGCGGAGCGTCATCCCGACTCCCTGGCCTCCGTGCGCGCCTCCCCTTGGACCCTGGCGGCCTGGTCGGCGGTCATCCTGAGGCGGCCGAGAACCGCCGCCCTGCTGTTCGGTTGGAGCTGGCTGGGGCTGCGGCGCACCCTGCGGTCGGCGCCGGGGGGCGGAAAGCTCTCCGTCCATTTGTTCGCGGTCGGCGCCTTGGGAGCTGCCCGCCCGCTGGCCTCGGCGCTGACCAGGAGCTGGGGGCCGCTGACCCTGGCGGCGATAGCGCTCCTGCCCCGGCTCCGCCGCCGGCTGTTGTTGCTGGCCGCGGCCGGGATGGCTGCGGAATGGTGGGAGCGCCGCCCCGGCCTGGATCCGATCCGGTACTCGGCGCTGGCCGCGGTGGATGATCTGGTCTACTGCGGCGGAGTGTGGGAAGGGTGCATCCGCGCCCGGCGCCTCTCGCCCTTGCTGCCCCGGACCGGCCGCCCCCGAGCCGGACAGCGCCGGGAACCCCGCCGCACCCATCCGCGGAATGACAAAAAAATCCCGCCGAATCCCCCGCAAGGGTATTGACTATGTCGCACCGATGCCGGATAATGAAGGAGCCAAAGCACCTCCGGTCGGCAGGCGCCGCAGACCGAGACAGGGATCATCCTCCGAACGCGACCCTGCCGGGTACTGACCGGACGCGTCCGGACATCTGGTGGCGGCGGTGGGGGCCGGGCCCGCGAAGCGGGGCGGGGGGCGGCGATTTTTCGCGTTCTTGCCGGAGTCCGGGGGTGGGGTAGGGCTTGGCCGGCGGGTTCGCAGGAGACGGATCAAGTCTCGCCCACAGCTCTTGGTCCGTGAGGTTGGGGATAGCGGCTTGACAAGCGGCTTGACAGTGGGTTCGCGGGAAGGGCTCGGGCTAAGCGGGTGCTGGTGCTTCTTCTGTAAGACGACCGGACGCAGCGGGTGCAAGGTGTTTTTTCAACCGTCCAGATCTTCCGATCCAACGGCGGCGGCCGCCGCCGTTTTCTCGGATCTGGCGGTTCGTCTTTCAGCGCTCCGGCGGTCTTGGGGGCCTTCCAGAGCCGGTTTTCCGTTGCGGGCGGTTACCGATACCGGGTCGCCTTCCTTGAAACGGCCCTCGAGCAGGCCCGAGGCCAGGGGGTCGACCACCTCCGTTTGGATCAGCCGCTTCAGGGGGCGGGCGCCGTAGGCGGGGTCGTACCCCTCCGAAGCCAGCCAGGCCGCCCCCTCTCCGGTCAGCTCCAGCTCGATGCCCCGGCCGGCCGCCCGTTCCGCCAGCCGGGCGAATTGGATCTCCACGATGCGCCGCAGGTCGTCTTCGGTGAGCCGGGTGAACACGATGATGTCGTCGATCCGGTTGAGGAACTCCGGGCGGAAACTGCCCCTCACCACTTCCATCACCCGGCTGTGCACCGCCTCCGGAGGCAGGTCGGGGGTGATCCGCTCCGAACCGAGGTTGGAGGTCATGATCAGCACGCTGTTGGTGAAGTCGACCGTGCGGCCCTGCCCGTCGGTGAGGCGGCCGTCCTCCAGCACCTGGAGCAGCGCCCCGAACACGTCGGCGTGGGCTTTCTCCACCTCGTCGAGCAGGATCACCGCATAGGGCCGCCGCCGGACGGCTTCGGTGAGCTGCCCACCCTCTTCGTATCCCACGTAGCCGGGCGGCGCGCCCAGCAGGCGGCTGACCGAGTGCTTCTCCATGTACTCGGACATGTCGATCCTCACCATGGCCCGCTCGTCGTCGAACATGAACTCGGCCAGGGTCTTGGCCAGCTCGGTCTTGCCCACCCCGGTGGGGCCGAGGAACAGGAACGAGCCGATGGGCCGGGCGGGGTCGGCCAGTCCGGAGCGGCTGCGCCGGATGGCCCCCGCCACCGCCGCCACCCCGGCCTCCTGGCCGACCACCCGCTTCTGCAGGTGCTCCTCGAGGTGGACGAGCTTTGCTATCTCGCTTTCCATGAGGCGGGAGACGGGAATCCCGGTCCATCGGCTCACCACCTCCGCTATGTCCTCCTCGGTCACCTCCTCGCTGAGCATCGTCATGTCGGACTGGAGGCCGGCCAGCTCCTCCTCGCGGGCGGCCAGCCCCGATTCCAGGCGGGGCAGCTCGCCGTACTGCAGCTCGGCGGCCCGCTGGAGGTCGCCCGCCCGGGCGGCCCGCTCCGATTCCAGCCGGGCGTCCTCTATCCGCTGTTTGGCCGTCCTGATCGCCTCGATCAGGTCCTTCTCGCCCCTCCAGTGGGCGGTGAGCCGGTCGAGTTCCTCGGAGAGCTCCGCCGTCTCTTGGCGGACCGCCTCGAGCCGGGCCCTGGCCCCCTCGTCCGGCTCGTTTTGCAGGGCGTTGGACTCGATCTCGAGCCTGCGGCGCCGGCGGGTGAGGGCGTCGATCTCCTCCGGCATCGAATCGATCTCGATCCGCAGGCGGGAGGCGGCCTCGTCCATCAGGTCGATGGCCTTGTCGGGCAGATGGCGCGAGGTGATGTACCGGTCGGACAGCGCCGCCGCGGCTGTCAGGGCGCCGTCGGTGATGCGCACCCCGTGATGCACCTCGTAGCGCTCCTTCAACCCGCGCAGGATCCCCACCGCGTCTTCGACGCTCGGCGGCTGCACCATCACGGGCTGGAAGCGCCGCTCGAAGGCGGCGTCGGACTCCACGTGCTTGCGGTATTCATCCAGGGTGGTGGCGCCGATCATGCGGAGCTCGCCGCGGGCCAGCAGCGGCTTGAGCATGTTGGATGCGTCCATGGAACCCTCGGCCGCGCCCGCCCCCACCAGGGTGTGCATCTCGTCGATGAAGGTGATGATCCGTCCGTCGGCGGCCTTGATCTCGTCCAGGAAGGCCTTCATGCGCTCCTCGAACTCGCCCCGGTACTTGGCGCCCGCCACCATCGCGCCGAGGTCGAGCGCCGCGATCCGCTTGTCCCTCAGGCCCTCGGGCACGTCGCCGTCGAGGATGCGCAGGGCCAAGCCTTCGGCGATGGCGGTCTTGCCCACCCCCGGTTCGCCGATCAGGACCGGGTTGTTCTTGGTCCGCCGGCTCAACACCTGGATCACCCGGCGGATCTCCTCGTCCCGCCCTATCACCGGATCGAGGCTTCCGTCGGCGGCCAGCGCCGCCAGGTCGCGCCCGTACTGCTCCAGCGCGCCGTCGGTCGCTTCGGGGTTGTCGGTGGTGATCCGCCGGGCGCCCCGCACCTCCTCCAGCGCCCCGGCGGCGGCCTCGCGGGTTACACCGGATCGGCGCAGGAGGTCCCCCGCCGGGGTCTTGGAGGCCGCCAGCGCCAGCAGCAGATGTTCCACCGAGGTGTAGGCGTCACCGGCGGCCGCCGTCTCGGAACGGGCGGCCTCCAGCACGCGGACGGCCTCGCGGGAGAAGCCGGTCTCCGCCCCGCCGTACACCTTGGGCAGGGCGTTCACCAGCTCTGCCGCCTGTTGGCGGAGGAGGGCGGGCTGCACGTCCAATCGGGACAGCAGGGGGAGGGTCACGGTGTCGGGCTGTCCGAGCAGGGCGGCCAAGAGGTGGGCGGGCTCGACCAGCTGGTGGTCGGCCGCCTCGGCGGCCTGCCGGGCCGATATCAGGGCCTGCTGCGATCTCTGAGTGAACCTGGCGGCGTCCATTGCTCGTTCCTCCCGGATGGGCTGGGGTTTCCTACCTCATACAACACACATTCATAGTCGATTATGCCATAAAATCTGAGTCGAGTTATATAAGATTAAGAGGGTGCGCGGATAGGGCGCCGGGAGGTGTCCCGGCACCGGCAGCTGTTGGAAGGTCTGCTTGACGAGACGGCGGGGCGCTGCGCCCGCCGGCGGAAACGGCGAAGGCGTCTCCTGTCCGTGCTCCTCTTACCCCCGGTCGTCTTACAGAGAAACCGCCGACGCCGCGCAAACCCGAACCCTTCTTTCCCTGCAAACCCCCTGTTCAAGCCCCTGTCCCTCCTCAAGACCCCCGCCAAGAACGAGAAAAACGGGCTCTTCGGAAATGAGGGGGAGGGGTGGCTGAGAGGCGGCAGGGGAATCCGCGGGATCGGGGGTGGGGTCCCCCTTAATCGGACGCTGAAACACATCCCCGAGTGAAGGAGGACCCCTGGTGGAGCTGCAAGTATAAGCACATGTGTGAGGTGATAGCCGGATTTGGGGGGAGTGGAGATACTGGAGGTGATGTCGGAAATCCATGATGACGGCTCCCGGCAAGAACGCGAAAAAATCGCCGCCCCCTCGCCCCGCTTCGCGGGCCCGGCCCCCACCGCCGCCACCAGATGTCCGGACGCGTTCGGTCAGTACCCGGCAGGGTCGCGTTCGGAGGATGATCCCTGTCTCGGTCTGCGGGCCCGGCGGACCGGAGGTGTTTTGGCTTCTTCATTATCCGATATCGGTGCGACAAGGTCAATACCCTTGTGGGGGATCCGGGGGGATTTTTTTGTCATTCCATGATTAGGGCGTGAGAAAGGGCCGCTGTTCGGGTCCTCGGCCCCGCGGTCGGAGGCCCCGGCGGCGGGGTAAGGTGAGGCAATGACCTGGACGTTCGACAACGGCGTCATCCTGATGAAGGCGGCGCTGGTGGGCGGTTTCAACAACAACGCCTATGTCGCGGCGTGCGCCCGCACCGGCAAGGGGGTGATCATCGACGCCGCCGCCGAGCCCGACCGGGTGCTCGAGCTGGCCGACGGGGTGGAGATCCAGGCGATCCTGACCACCCACGGGCACCCCGACCATCTGCAGGCGGTGGACGCGGCGGTCGAGGAGCTCGGGGTTGCTTTCCGGCTCCATCGGAAGGACCATGAGATGGCGGCGAAGTTCGGCGGCGTTGCGGCCGCCCCCGTCGACCTGGCCGACGGGGAGGTGATCCCGCTCGGAGAGACCAGCCTGCTCACCCTCCACACCCCCGGCCACACCGAGGGCTCGGTCTGTTTCCTCAGCCCGGGGGTGATCTTCTCCGGGGACACCCTATTTCCGGGGGGGCCCGGCGCCACCAGCTTCGATATCGGGTACTTCAACGACCGGGCGGACTTCGACCGGATAATCGAGAGCATCGAGGTCCGGCTCTTCCGCCATCCCCTGGTCAACGACGACGCCGAGTTCTATCCGGGCCACTCGGACCGGGAGGGGTACGGCCTGCACGGTCCGAGGCCCGGCTCCGTCGGCGCGGTGCGGCCCCTGCTCGACGAATGGAGAGAACGCGGCTGGTGAGCCGCGGCAACTTCCTGCGAAGATCGCATTAGAATGGCCGATACCGGACGGATAGGCGCGACCCGGCAACAGGCGGGCAAGTCCGCAGCCGGCATCCGAAACGAAAGCTCTCCCGGCCCGACGGCCGGGTGACATCCCCCAACCCTCGAAGGTGGGGAGAACGGAGCAGCCATGCCGAACCCGCCGCCCTCCCTGCAGTCCGTCCGCACCCGCCGGAAGGCAACCGCCCCCGCCGTGCGGGCCCGCAAAGGGGGTGAGCGGCTCACGATGGTTACCGCCTATGACTATCCGGGCGGCATGCTCGCCGAGCGGGCCGGGGTGGACATGATCCTGGTGGGGGATTCGGTCGCCAACGTGGTGCTCGGATACGAGACCACCAACGAGGTGACCCTCGACGACATGATCCACCACACCGCGGCCGTGGCCCGCTCCCGCCCGAACGCCCTGCTCGTAGGGGATATGCCCTGGATGAGCTTCCACGTCAACCCCGACGAGACGCTTCGCAACGCCGCCCGCCTGGTGCGGGAGGGAGGCGCCGAGGCGGTGAAGCTCGAGGGGGGCGCCGAGCGCACCGGGATGATCCGCCGGATACTCTCGGCGGAGATACCGGTTATGGGCCACATCGGTTTGACTCCCCAGTCGGTCCATTCCATGGGCGGCTACAAGGTCAAGGGCCGGGCGGCCGCCGACGCCCGGCGGCTGATCGCCGACGCCGAGGCGCTCGACGAAGCCGGGGTGTTCGCCCTGGTGCTCGAGGGTATGCCGGCCGCCCTCGCGCAGGTGATCACCCGGCGGGTGGGCGCCCCCACCATCGGGATCGGCGCCGGGCCTCACACCGACGGGCAGGTGCTGGTCATGCATGATCTGCTCGGCCTCCACTTCGGGCGTTACCCGAGGTTCGTCAGGCGGTACGCCGAGCTGGCCGAAGCGGCCGCCGACGCGCTCGGCGGCTGGGTGGAGGATGTGCGGGCGGGGGCGTTCCCGAGCGAAGAGGAGTCGTATCACCGCATCGAGGAGGGCGCCCTCCGGCTCATCGCCGAGCAGGAAACGGCGGCCGCTCCGCCCGCCGCCCGGTCGGTTTCTTCACTCCGATAATCCCCGGCAGATATCTCGACGCTCAATCGGACCTTCTCCCCTGTAAGGGCAATCCGGTTTCCCGTCAGAAGGTGGAGTTTGCGTCTGACACCCGGCGGGCGTCGGGGGGAATATGGGCGACCCGGCGGAGAACACCGGATTGTTGTACTACGACGCGTCCTTGTTTACTCCGAACCGCGGTTTGAAGGGGTGGGCTAGATGTGCGCGGACCACCAACCGGCTGGGGGCGGCCACCCTTTCCTATACCCGGGACTCGGACGCGGCGGGGATCGAGACGATCACCGCCCGGGCGAAGGACAATCTGACGGATTACAGGGTTTACGAGGACAAGTGGGCCGCTCGCTCCGGCGACATCCGGGCGGAGCGGGTATATCATTATTGGGTTGAGGAGCCCTCGAAGGGTGAATCGGTGCAGGGTCGTTTGGTGGTTGCCGACGCGGAGAACAATCGGTTGGTGCTGGTGGGTGACAATTCGGCGTGGTTGGTGGAGTACGACTCGAACGACCAGTTCAGCGGCACTGCGGGTCCGGTGTTGCATGCGGATTTCGAGAAGGAGCTGCGGGACAACGCCGAGCACGTAAAGGTTGAGGATTATCAGACCGACTCGAGGAAGGTGAGCGGGTTCACAGCCGGTCCCGAGTGGGGTCGGTTGGTTCCGTTCGGGGCGGATGAGGGAACGGATGCCAATCTTTTGCAACGGTTCGGTGATACGGTCGCGGCCGACAACGGGGTGATCGTGGTGGGCGCCCCCGCTACCAGGAAGAGGGCGGCGCCGCCAACGCCGGTCGGGTGTATGTGTACGACGGCATCACCGACGCCAGCCCGGCGATTCTGGAGCCGCCCGTCGCGGATCAGGCGTTGTCGAACTCGTATTTCGGGAGCATGGTGGACATCAGCGGCGACACCATCGTGGTGGGTACCTTTGACTATAAGGTCTATGCATACGTCAGGCCGTCCAGCGGGTGGACGGGCACTATCAACACACCTGTGACCTTGACGCGGCCGTCTTCCGCCCCTGCTCTCAGCTCGCATTTCGGCTTTCAGGTGGCTATTGATGGGGACACGATCGCGGTTGCGTCCCGGTGGGGGTTGTCCATTTTCGAGCGTCCTTCCGGCGGTGTCTGGACCAACAACGGGATAGGGCTGAGGCACGACCTCGGCGGTGGTTCCCTCACCTCGAGCACCTTTAACGGCGCTTCCCTCACGGGCGTCTATAAGGGCATCGACATCGACGGAGACACGGTGGTGGTGTCGTCTCCCTTTTCCGCCACTCTGCCGAACCGTGCTGCGAGCGGCGTTGTGACGGTGTTCACCAAGCCCGCGGGTGGCTGGGTTGAGGATATTGATGATAACGATGCGGGCGGGGTCAGGCTGAGCCGCCCCGAGTCCGATGAGCAAGCCCCGGCCAATACCTGGGGGCGGGGCGTTGCGGTGAAAGGCGACGCAGTGGTGGTGGGTGACCCTGCTGTTCCTAACCGTTTTGATGCTGCGGAGCATGATCAGATAGGCCGGGTTGCGGTGTTCACCAAGCCTGCCGGAGGCTGGGCGGCTACCAACGAGCCTGAGGCGGTGTTGACCCCGCCGGCGGGGAACCCGGGTCATGGCTTTTTTGGCGGCTACGTGGACTTCAGCCCCGACGGGAGCGAGGTCGCGGTGGGGAGCCATTATGACCAGCCGGGCGATTGGCTGGGCTCGGTGTACGTGTTCGAGAAGCCGGCAGGCGGCTGGGCCGATGCTTCCGACTCGGAGCAGTACGTGGGTCCGGTGAGGAACGGACGGTTCGGCTGGGTGATGGCCGTGGACAGCACTACGGGCGGGATACTGGCCGTTCTCCACCAGAAAAAGACCGGCGACTCATGCAACACCCTTGTTCTCAGAATAGCCGGTGCCGTGAGGGTGAACTACTGCCTGCGCTATACACCGGTCTACCTCATCGACCGGTAGATTGTTTTCCGCAACCAACACCACACCACCAAGGCGGGGGCTTCCACTATATTCGGCGGCGGCCCCGTCTTGGGTTTTATCCCACCGGGGGGCGCCGCCAATGTAGAGGCCTTGACCTGGGGTTTTAAGGCAGAGGATCGATTTGTTGCGGGGGGGGGGGGGTATTATTGATATAATCAAATCCTGGCTGTCTCTTCTGTGGGTCGGCCGTGTCGTGTATCGGGCAAAGCGGAAGGCAAGGAGGAAGTTTCTGATGGTTGCGCGTGGTGTGCGGGGGCGGTCGTGGTTGGCTGTGATCGGGGTGTTGGGTTTGGTGGGTTCGTTGCTGGGTGCGGGGGGGGGGGTGACTCCAGCGGAGGGTAAGGCGGGGGAGGCGGATAACGAGGCGGTGTATTCGGCGTGTGTGGGTGTTGCGTTGGATTCGGCGGGTTTGTTGGATGTGGTGGGGACGTTTGCTGAGGACGCGGTGAATTGTTTAGCGCATTTCGGGGTGACGCGGGGTCGGACGGCGACTATGTATGATCCGGGGGCGCCCGTGTCGCGTTGGCAGATGGCGTTGTTTTTGTCGCGGGCGGCGGGTCCGGCGGGGATTGCGTTGCCGGCGAACCCGGCTGCTGTGTTTACGGATATCGGGGGTTTGTTCGAGGGTGCCCGTACGGCGATCAATGAGATGGCGGCGGTGGGGGTGATGCCGGGGTTGAGGGGGTCGGTGTTCGAGCCGGATCGGCCGGTGTCGCGGGCGCAGATGGCTTTGATGTTGGATGCGTTTTTGGTGTCGGCGGAGAAGGGGTCCGGTTTGGGGTTGGGGGCTTTGGGCGCGGACACCGATGAGCTGGCCGATGTTGCTCCTGATGACGCCGTGTTCAATGATATCGATAATGTGACGCGGGGTGAGTATTCGGCTATTCGGCGGATGTTCGAGCTGGGCGTGGCGAGGGGGACGGCGGATGATCGGTTCTCGCCGGGGGGTTTGGTGACTCGGGCGCAGATGGCGGTGTTTATTACGCGGATGTTGGCGCATACGGTGGCCCGTCCGCGGGGGATCACTCTGCAGGCGGCGGAGTCGTCGGCGACGGAGGGGGAGTCGGTGGATTTGGTGGTGTCGGTTCGGGATACGGGTTTGATGGGGGTGCCGGATGCGTTGGTGGATGTGTTTTCTTCGTCTGCGCCGGGTGATGCGTTCGGGGAGGATGGGCGTTGTTCTGCGGATGATGTGTCGGCGGTGGGGGGTTCGGGGGTGTGTGAGATCTCGTTGAGTGATGGGGCGACTGATCCGTCGGGTGATCTGGAGTTGTCGACGGAGAGCCTGGATGCGTCGACGACTTTGTGGGCGTGGACGGGTGAGGCGGGCGATCGTTATGACGCGGACGACGCGGTGGGGTCGTCGGTTGTGATTGCGGTGTCGAAGGCGGGGACCAAGCTGCGGGTTACCGATGACATGCCGGAGGGCGCTACTGCGGCGGAGTTCGGGGAGCGGGTGATCTTCACGTTGCAGGTGGTGGACGAGGACGGCAATCCGGTGGCCAAAAAGGATGAGTCGGTTACGGTGGTGGCGGCTGAGACGGTTACCACGGCTGGGGACAACGGCACGTCGAATACGTCGTCTTCAACGCGGGCGCATAAGACGGACGCGTCGGGCAAGATCGAGTTGTCGTTCCGTCATACCGACCCGCGGTCGGGGAGCGGCAACACGGGCGACTCGGCCCGCCTGAACCTGTATATCACCCTGGGGTCGGGGTCGTCGTTGACGTTGGAGGACAAGACCAACCTGGAGAAGGCCGGAACCGCCGGAACGAGCGCCGATGATGCGTCGGCGGTGTGGCGGGACTCGACGCCTGTTGCTACCACGCTGACGCTGTCGCAGGCGGCGGCGTATCACGAGGCCAGCGCCGCGGGCAACGGGGCTGCCAACGCTGTCACCGCCACGTTGACCGATCAGTTCGGCAACCCGGTGTCCCGCCAGAAGGTGGAATTCGCGTCTGACGACCCGGCGGGGGTCGGGGCCTTTACGGGCGACCCGGCGGAGAACACCGGATTGTTGTACTACAAGGCCGGTGAGTTGACGAGGGGCACGGTTGGCAACGTGGACTTGGACGCTACTGCTTTGTTGGAGGATGTGGATCCGAATCGGGGTTTGATGGGGGCGGCCAGGTGGACGCGCACGACGAACCGTCGGGGTGTGGCTATCTTGTCCTACAGTCGGGATTCGGACGACGCCGGGGTGGAGACGATAATCGCACGGGTGAAGGCGGAGCTGTCGGTTCCGTTGGCGCAGGCGCGCAGCTCGGTGATGCGTCATGAGGACAAGTGGGACGCCCGCAGCGGGGATATAATGTCGGATCGGGTTTACCATTATTGGGGTGAGGAGCCGTCGAAGGGGGCTTCGGTGCAGGGCCGCCTGGTGTTGGCCGACACCGAGAACAACCGGTTGGTGCTGGTGGGCGACAACACGGTCTCTCTGGTTTCCTACGATTCCAACGATCAGCTCACCGACTCCGGGGGCAACGGAGTGGTTCTGGCCGATTTCGAGAAGGATTTGAAGGACGGGGCCGAGCATGTGTCGGTTGCGGGCTATCAGACCGATTCGAGGCAGGTGAGCCGCGTCACGGCCGAGCCGGAGTGGGACCGGTTGTTCCTTGCGGCCGGTTCGGCCGGCATTCCCGCGGACGGGGATCCCGAGTCGGCGGACAACCTATTGCAGCGGTTCGGGACTTCGTTCGCGGCGGACGACGGCGTGATCGTGGTGGGCGCCCCCCGTTATCAGTACGAGGCGGGTTCACCCAACCGGCGGGTGGGCCGGGTGTTGGTGTACGACAGCTTTACCGACGACACCCCGGCGGTTCTGACCCCGCCCGTCGGCGACAGGGCTTCCGGTCTCTATTTCGGGCAAGGGGTGGACATCGACGGCGACACCGTCGTGGTGGCCGCCAATAAAGAGAAGGCCTATGTGTATGTCAAACCGTCCGGCGGGTGGGTGGATACCAACACGCCCACCGCGACGTTGGCCAGCGGCCCCCTGGATGTCTCGTTCGGGAAGATCGCGGCCATCGACGGGGACACCATCGCGGTCGGAGCGGGGAACGGGATCGCCGTGTATGAAAAGCCGGCGGGCGGTTGGGGCGGTGCGCTTACCCCGGCGGTGATAACGCGGGCCGGTACTGGTCAGTGGAGCCGCACCACGAGGTCGTTGGCTGTTGACGAGGACGCGGGCGTCATCGTCGCCGGAAGGGCGGACGCGGATAACGGCGGCGTGCGCGGGGCGGGTTGGGCCCTGGTGTTCCAGAAGACGGGTTCGAACTGGACGAGCGGAGTCAACATCGCTGTGCTTACCCCGCCCGATCCCGTTGAGGCCGGCTATTTCGGAAGGGGCGTAGCCGTGGCCGGCGACACGGTGGTGGTCGGCGAGCCGCGCGACCCCAACCTACGGTTAAAGCGGGGGCTGCCGGGTTTGGAGGGCAAGGTGCATGTGTTTGTCAAACCCTCCGGCAACTGGGCCGACTCCGATGAACCCGCTGCCACCTTCTCGACCTCCGGGGTCATGGGAACCTTCGGCCACTTCACGGCGATCAGCTCCGACGGGGCGGCCATCGCCGCGGGGGATCACTACCGCCAGGAGGGCGACTGGCGGGGCTCGGTGCGGGTGTTTACCAAACCCTCCGGCGGATGGTCGAACACCGCCTCCTCCGAACAGTACGTCGGTCCCGCACCCGGCCAACGCTTCGGCTGGGCAACCGCCATCGATCGAACCAGCGGCGCCGTCCTGGCCGCTGTCCGTCAGGAAAGAACCGGGACCACCACCGCCGCCATCGGAACCGGTGAATGCAAGAAGCCCGCCGCGCCGAAGGGAGGCAGCGGAACCGACACGGTTGAGATACCCGAACACTGCCTCCGCTACCTGCCGATCTACCGGATCAACCGATAAAATAAAACGTTACCGCAACCTAACCACACGCCAGGGAAAGGGCCTCTGCTCCGGTGGAGGCCCCTTCTCGGTTTCCGAGGTCGATGAAGCCGCCCCCCTGACGGAGATAAGGGAAAGACGGGGAGGCGTCGCGGTGTTGCCCTCCGATTTCTCCCGGTCCCGGCCTGCGGGTATCCTGCGGGTATCATGCGGGCTTCAGACAAGCATTCCCGGCCCGGCGGCGGTGGGTTCGGTCCGCAGGTCGGGTTTGCTCCATTCCGGCGACTGATGATCCGGCAGAACGGATCGGGCCAAGTCACAGCTAAAGGCGGTCTTCTTGCGGGTAGCGGTTGACATCGGAGGCACTTTCACCGACGCGGTGGCCATCGACGACGAGGGCCGCACCGCCAGCGCGAAGGCGCTCACCACTCCCCGCCGGCTGCAGGACGGGGTCATGGCCGTTCTGGACGCCCTCGACATCGACTGGCGCAGCCTGGAATCCATAACCAACGGCACCACGGCCGGATTGAACGCCTTCCTCGAGCGGCGGGGCGCCGGGGTCGCCCTGCTCACCACCCGCGGCTTCCGCGACGTGTACGAGCTCGGCCGGGCCAACCGGCCCGACATGTACAACGTCCGTTACCGCCCGCCCGCCCCCCTCACCCCCCGGCGTTCTATCTACGAGATCGACGAAAGGATCGCCGCGGACGGCGCCGAGGTCGCCCCCCTCGACGAGGCCGCAGTGCTCGAGCTGGGCCGCCGTCTGGCGGAGGACTACGAGGCGGTCGCGGTCTGCTTCCTCCACTCCTACGCCAACCCGTCCCACGAGCAGCAGGCGGCGGCCCTGCTGAAGAGGGCGTCCCGCTCACTGTCGGTGGTGTGCTCCCACGAAGTGGCCCCCGAATGGAGGGAATACGAGCGCACCAGCACCACGGTGATCGCCGCCTACGTAGCCCCAATCGTGGAGAGATACCTGGTGGAGCTGGAGAAGGAAACCGCCGGGCGGGGCATGCGGGGCGCCCTGCGGGTGATGCAGTCCAACGGCGGGGTGATGACCGCTTCGTCGGCCCGCCGCAAGCCCATCCAGACCCTTTTCTCCGGTCCGGTGGGAGGAACCATCGCCTGCGTCTCGGTGGCCGACGACCTTCGGGACGAGGGCGGAGACGAGGCGGCCGGGCGCCGCCTTATCTGTGTGGACATGGGCGGCACCTCCTTCGACATGAGCCTGGTGATCGACGGCAAGGCGGACGTGGAACTGGAATCCGAGCTGCAGCGGCATCCGGTGTTGGCCCCTACGGTGGCCATCCACACCATCGGGGCCGGCGGCGGGAGCATCGGGCACACCGCAGGAGGCGGGCTGCGGGTGGGTCCCCGCTCGGCGGGCGCGGCGCCGGGTCCGGCCTGTTATGGAGCGGGCGGCGAGGAGCCCGCCATCACCGACGCCAACCTGTTCCTGGGGCGGCTGCCCGGCCTGGCCCGCCTCGCCGGAGGCATTTCCCTGGATAAGGACGCTGCCCGTCGGGCGCTGGCGTCGGTGGCCGAGAAGCTGGACATCGAGGCCTTGGAGCTGGCCGCCGGGATGGTGGCGGTGGCCGACGCCACCATGGCCAACGCCATCAGGGAGATCACCGTGATGAGGGGGATCGACCCCCGGGATTTCACCCTGGTCGCTTTCGGCGGGGCCGGTCCTCTCCATGCCGCCTCCCTGGCCGACGAGCTGGACCTCGACCGGGTGGTGGTGCCCGCCAATCCGGGTGTGCTGTCGGCCTACGGGATGCTCCAGTCCGACACCCGCCACGACGCCGTCCAGAGTTTCTACGTGCGGGTTTCCGACCTCGACCCCGAGGCCCTGGGCGCCGCCCTGGCCGACTTGGAGGAGCGGGCCAGGTTGATGATGAAAGAGGACGGGGTGGATGACCAAGCCGTTTCTCTGGAGCCTTCGGCCGATCTGCGCTACGTGGGCCAGGAATACACCGTAACCCTGCCCCTCGACACCGCTTCGGGGCTTGCGGCCCTGATCGAGCGGATACCCGGGCAGTTCGCCGAGGCGCATGATGTCCGGTACGGCCACAGCAACCCCGGGGAGGCCGTGGAGTTCGTGAACCTGCGGACGGCGGCCTACGGCGGCATCCAGCGCCCCCGCCCGCAGCCTGTTGCGGACGGCCCCGCCCCTCCGCCGGCGGGAATGGAGCGCACCTGGTTCAAAGGGGCCTGGCAGGACACCGCCGTCTACCGCCGTCCGGCTCTGCCGGGAGGGGCCGAGGTGGAAGGGCCTGCCATAGTCCTGGAAGACGACTGCACCTCGCTAGTTCCTCCCGGCTGGAGCGCCCGGGTTTCCCGGAGCGGCCATCTGGTGCTCGAGCGGGCGGTCCGGTCGGGAGGCGGTTAGATTGGGAAAGAACCGCCGGAGATTCCGGCAATGGGCGAATCGGAAGACAGACCGGCCCCCGGTGAAGGGGGTGGAGGAGGTTGCCAAGACATGCGAATCCTGATCATCAACCCCATGGGTTTGGATATCTACGACCCCGTGATCGAGGAAGCCGTGGTTCCGGCGGTCTCCCCGGACACCAAGATAGAGGTGCGTTCTCTGGCCGGTATGGGGGTCCCCGCCACCGCTTTCCTGCCCGCGGCCTCGCTGTTTATGAACCAGCTGCTGACCAGGGTGGAGGAGGCGGAACAGGACGGCTTCGACGCGGCCGTCATTGCCTGCGCCGCCGATCCCGGGCTGGAAGAAGCCAAGGAACTGGTGGACATCCCGGTTACCGCCCCCATGGAGGCGGCGGTGGCCGCCGGGCTGGGCCTGGGGCGGATGGCGGTTATCTGCCCCCGCATCGAGAGCGGCGAGGGGGAGAACCTCCCGCAGGACGCCAACTGGGTGCGCCGCCTCATCTACAAGTATGGAAGAGAGTCGGCCTTTGCCGGGGTTTTCTCCGCCCCGAGCGGCCATCCCTCCGGCTCGGAGGTCGACCGGCTGTTGGCCGAGGACCCGGCTGGGCTCCGGGCGGCGGTGCGCGCCGATATGGAGGCGTCCGCCCGCGGGACGGCCCTCGAGGCGGCCGAGCGGGCCTGGCGGGACCACGACGCCGCCGCGCTGTTCTTCGCATGCACACTGTGGTCGGGCCTTCTGGGCCCCATCAGGGACAGTGTTCCGGTTCCGGTGCTCGACCCCCTTGTCACCCCCGCTCTCTACGCGGAGATGCTGGCCCGGGCGGGGCGGTAGACTGGCCGCCGGCGCGGACCCGGAGGCTGAGCCGGTGCGGAGAGCCGCCTGAGCCTCCATCCGGGCGGAAGCGTTCACAACCCGACGAACATAAAAGCGAATGAGGAGGAATTCATCATGAGCAAACGTAGATCAACGATGCGCCGCCTGCTGTTGACGGCGGCGGTCGTACTGGCGTTGGCGGCTGCGGCCTGCGGCTCCGACGATCCGGCGCCCACAACGCAGGCCTCGGAGGAGCCCACGACGACAACGGCGCCCGCGCCCACCACCCAGGCGCCTGCACCGGCGGATGACGACATGTCAGACGACATGTCAGATGACGACATGATGGAAGAGGAGCCGGCCGAGGAGAGGGTTTTGACCATCGGGGTGCCGGGCGACCTGGAGACCCTGGATCCGTGCTGCGCCAACTTCATCCGCAGCCACGAGGCTCTGCTCATGCTGTACGAGGTGCCGGTCATCCATCCGACCGTCGAGGCAGGCGGGGCGTTGGTCGGCGACGCCGACAATCTGTCGCCGTTGTACTTCGAGTCGTGGACGGAGCACGACGACGGCCTCACCTATACGATCAAGATCCGCGAGGGCATGACCTTCGAGGACGGTTCGCCGATCACCGCCGAGACGATACGGTTCATGATCGACCGCAACCTCAACACTCCTGGGGGCGGCGCCTGGCTGCTTACCAACATCGCTTTCGTGACCCAGCCCCCGACCGTGATCGATGAGTACACCCTCGAGCTCAAGTCCGACAAGCGCAGCCCGATGGTGATGCAGTCCTTCTACATGTCGAGTTCGGCGGCCATCGATCCCAAGCTGGTGGAGGCGAACGCCACCGAGGACGACCCCTGGGCGATCGAGTACTTCAAGGCGAACGCCGACAACCCCAGCGGCAAGTACAAGCTGGTGAGCCGGTCGCCCGGCGAGGAATTCGTCTTCGAGGCGAGGGACAGCTACTGGGCCGGACGGCCGGCCTACGACCGGATCATATGGAAGGTGCTTCCTTCCCCCGCCCAGCGGGTCCAGCTGCTCCAGTCGGGTGACATCGACCTGGCGGTGGGCCTCGGCACCGAGGAGTTCAACGCGCTGGCCGGTTCGCCGGGTGTAAAGGTGGTTAAGGCGCCTTCGAAGAACATGGCCTACGTGGGCATGAACAACTCGATCGCTCCGTTCGACGATGTGACGGTCCGCCGGGCGGTTTCGTACGCGATCGACTACGAAGACATCCTCGAGAACGTCTACAAGGGCGACGCCCGGCGCCTGTACGGGGCTATCCCCAACGGTTCGGCTGTCTCGCTCGGCGATGCGGTCGGGTACACGCAGGACGTTGATCAGGCCAGGACGCTGCTGGAATCGAGCGGCTACGACGGCAGCACGGTGACCCTGACGATCGACTCGGCCAAGGCCGAGCATCAGCTGATCGCGGTGCGGGTCCAGGCGGCCCTGCGCGAGGTAGGCATGACCGTCGAGATACAGACCCTCCCGTCGGCGAACTTCGCCGAGCAGAAGGTGGCCAAGGAGCTCCAGATGTTCGTGGACGAGCTGCTGGCCTGGATCGACGACCCCAACTACCAGCTGTCGCTGACCCTCGAGTCCGGCGTGTTCGGCAACTACGCCGACTACTCGAACGACCGGGTCGACGAGATCATCACCCGCGGCTGGGAGGCCGGAGCGGACGAACGCCGGGAGATCTTCCAGGAAGCCCAGCGGCTCATCTCCGACGATGCGCCGTGGGTGTTCCTGGCCCAGCCCGACTTCAAGTTCGCGATGCGCGAGGACGTAGAGGGATTCGTCCTCTACCCGAACGCCATTCCGCGCTTCGCAGACCTGATGCCGGCCGGCTGAGCAGGATTCGGCAGGAGGGCGCCCCGGGTTGCCGGGGCGCCCTCCTCAACCCCGTTGTCTCCAGGGCGCGGCGGCCCCTCCTGAGGCAGCGACAGAGGTTACTTACCTATGAAATGGGGAGGACGGATCAATGAAGCTCGAAGGCCTGAATATCAGTGAACAAAAGAGAGAACAATATTTAGATAAGCTGTATTGTGCCTTTGATACTGATCCGATAGAAGATGGGATTACCCATGTTGCGGAGTCGATTATTTTAGAATTGTTGAGATACAATAATATTTATGTTCTTGAATGGTTGAAAGGTATATGTTTGGATACCTCACACCCTAGCTATGCTTCATCAACCGTACGTTGCTTAGGTCGCCAGACAAATCCAGGGACAGCCTCGTGGCGCGCTAAGTTGGTGCGTGATGGATTAGAGGTGCATAACTTAGAGATAAGGGATTCTATAGTTCAAGCAGCTGAATTGTGGGAGGATCCAGCCACACTAAATATTCTCCGTGATCACGATGAGCCGGTGCCATGGCTTCATGATTACATCCAAGATGTTCTAGAAGATGTGGCAGTGTGATGTTCCTTGCTCGGAAGATTGCAATTGGCTAATGGTGTTCACGAAACGGGTTCAAAGAGCACTTCCCAACATTTCCACCCCAAAACCCCGCCCCTCAGAGGCGTTTGCGCCGCTTTTGCGTTCTGCCCTTGTGCTATCATGACGCAAGTCATGCCTAACGTATTGGTAAGAGACCTGCCCGACGAGGTCCACCGTCGGCTCGTGGAACGGGCGCAGGCGGGAGGGCGCTCCCTCCAGCAGTTTCTGGTCGCCGAGCTCACCCGGCTGGCCGGCGCCGTCGGCTTCGATGAGCTGGTCGCCCGTATCGAGAGCAATGAGGGCGGGCGGGTCGGGCTGGCGCAGGCCGTCAGCGATCTGGAGCAGGCGCGCGGGCGCAAGTGATCGTCGTCGATGCATCGGTCCTGGCGAATCTGGTGGGCGACGACGGTCCGGACGGCCGCCTTGCCCGCAGCCTTCTGGACGGCGTCGAGCCGGTCGCCGTCCCGGACCTGGCGGATGTCGAGACGGCGGCCGTCTTGCGGAAGCGTTGGATTGACCATACGCTCTCGGAGCGGCGTCTGTCCGCCGCGGTGGATTACCTCGCGGCTTTGCCGTTCCTGCGGTTCCCGGCCAGGCCTCTGTTGCCGCGGATTCTTGAACTTCGTTTCGACCTCACCGCCTATGACGCTGTCTACGCGGCCTTGGCGGAAGCCCTGTCCGGTACTCTGTTCACCGCCGCCGCCCGCCTGGCCGATGCCTCCGGCCTTCGTTGCCCCATCCGGTTGGCCGGGCTTCCGCGGGGCGCCGGTTTCTCGTGAGGCGGACCCGGGCCGCTCATTGCGCAGCCGTCCAGTGCGCAAGGGTTGCGGTCCGGTGCGCCCCCCGGAAAATCTGACGAGCCGGATAAAGGCCGAATGCGTGTTAGGATCGCGCCGGTGTCTGCTCCGCCCGATGCCCCCCGGTTGTTGAGCAAATGGTTTGATTAAATCGGGGGGGGGGGTAGCATCAGGGATGTTTGTTGTAATCTGTATGCCCTGGCCGGCGCTTGGCGGGCTGTGCTCTCCGGCGGCGGTCGGCAACTTACGGAGGGAGGTCGCGATGAGCAGGTTTCTGAGGAGCCGGGTTGCGGTGGGCGGGGTGTTGGGCAGGGTCGGGTTGGTTGTGTTGTTGGCGGCGGGGGTGTTGGCGCCGGGGGTTTTGCGGGGGGGGGGGTTGGTTGCGCAGACGACGACGGCGACGACGTTGCCGGTGGTTACGCTGAGTTTGGTTGATTCTTCGGATACTTCTATTGCGGTGACGGCGGTGGAGGAGGACAGCGGTTCGAAGGCTTTGCGGTTGAAGGCGTCGGTGGCGTCCGCGCCGACCTCTGATGTGTCGGTTACGGGTTCTTTGGGGTCGGGCGGTTCGGCTACGACGGCGGCTTTGACCGGCGGGGCGTGCCAGAGCGGTGATGCTTGTTCTAGCGCTTCCTCTTTTAGTATCACTATTCCTGCGGCTGGTACGGAGGGTACTTCTGCTGAGTTTACGGTTCATCTGCGGTCGGATACTATTACGGAGGAGCATGAGACGATTGAGTTTACGGGTACGGCTTCCGGGTATACGGTGTCTTCGGTCAATTTGCAGATTACGGATCAGGATCGGTTCCTTCGGATGTCTCCTACGGGGGGCTCTAGCTTCAACGAGCCCAGCGGTGTTATCGTTCTCCATCAAGTAGGCGCCAAGGCTGATTTGGGAGGGGTAACCAATGGGACGTTCACTCTCTCGACTAGTTCTACTTATGGTACTGCATTGTCTAATATGCGGGTGAAGATGAAGGGCGGTACGGCGACGGAGAGCGTTACAGGGTCGCCGGTTGGTCCGCGTGATTGGACTTGGAGTGGTAATCAAAATTACCAGCCTGACCGAAGGTTTGTGTCCATCTCGGCTGGTTCCTTATCTGGTACGTCGAATTCTCATGCTCTTCAGTTATTGAAGTATCGAAAGGCGGCGGAGCCGGTGGAAACAATTGAGGTGATAGTAGATCCGGCACCCGCCGGTTTCACTGTTATCCCGGGGATTATCAACATAGTAGACGTGGTAGACACCCGAATTAGCCTGGCACTGGACACCGACGGGGAAACCAGCGGGAACCAGAGCGAGCTGGCGGAGGGAAGTTCCGGCTCGGGGGTGGCGGTGGCGGGGGGTTTCCCGTCGGGAACGACCAACGAGCTGGGATCGGATACTCAGGTAACCCTGTCAACGGCTGTGGAGTCCCCGGGGGCGGGGAAAGCGACATCGGCTGATTTTTCGTATGCTCCGCCGTCGCCGAATACGTTCACCATCCCGACTACCGGCATCACCTCTTCTGCTTCCGCGACGTTGATGGGTTTGTCGGTGGTTGACGATACGGTGGTGGAGGGGCCGGAAACCTTCCAAGTTACCGGTACCTCTCCGGTGGGATCGGTCGCCGCGGCGACGGTGACTATCGCCGATGATGATGATGATATCGATTTGGAGTGGTCTTTGTCGTTTGTGGAGGAGCAGGCGGGGGCCCAGGCGGTTACGGTTACGGCGAGTTTCAAGGGCGCGACTTCGGCTTTGACGTCGGCTACGGATGTGGCGGTGACGGTGGCGGGGGCGGGCGGGGCTGCGTTGGCGTCTTCGTGCCAGACCCCCCTCACTGATGATGCCTGCACGAGTTTGACCAGCAACGCGGCGACGATTTCGATTCCGATGGGCCAGACATCGGCGAGCCAGTCGTTTACGGTGACGGTTCTCGCCGACAGTACGAGCGAGTCGGGGGAGAAGCTTACGGTGTCGGGTACGGCGTCGGTGGGGGGAGAGTCGGTTACGGTGACCTCGGCGGATCTGCCGATCATCGACGAGGGTACGCGGGTGGATTTGTCGTTGCTTGACCCCGTCGGGTCTGTGCTGTCGGGGGTGGTGGAGGGCAGGGGGGCGGAGACGGTGACGGTGAGGGCCTACGCCTCGGCGAACGTGACGTCGAATACGACGGTGCGGGTGGATGTGGGGGCAGCCGGGGGGACCGCGGTGTTGGGGGTGTGTTCGGGGTCGGGTTCGGGGCGGTCGTGTTCGAGCGGTGATTTTGATCGGGGGGCGGCGACGTTGGATTTGCTGATCGCGTCGGGGCAAAGGTCGGCTACGCAGACTGTGACAATCACGGCGTTGCCGGACGCGGTGGTGGAGGGAACGGAGACGGTCCGGTTCACGGGTGGGGCTGCGGGGTTTGTGGTTGTCCCGGCTGATTTGGAGATCACCGACCGGATCGAGTTGGTGTTGAGTCAGGGGTCGGTGGCCGAGGGGTCGTCCAACGCAGGGGCGGCGTCGGTTACCGCCCGTTTCGCGGGGGCGACGAGTTCGACGTTGACGGAGGCGACGGATGTGACGTTGTCGTTCGGAGCGGGCGAGGACGCGGAGGCGGCGGATTTCACTGCTCCGGGCACGGCAATAACGTTGAGCATCCCGGCTTCCGCCACCAGCTCATCTGCGGCTGTTCTGTCGGGTTTGTTGATTACCGGCGACATGATCGCGGAGGGGCCGGAGAAGATCGACATCGGGGGGACGGCTTCGGGCTTCGGGGTGGACGGGGCGGAGCTGACGATCACCGATGATGATTTGGGGGTTACGTTGACGGCGGACACCGACGACGGCGAGTCGGGGTTGCAGAAGGGCTTGGCGGAGGGTGAGACCCCGGCGGTGAAGGTGCGGGCCGCGTTCACGACTGCTGCGTCCAATGATCTGGGGTCCGCGCTGGAGGTGGGGGTTACCGCGGCCGAGGATTCCCCGTCGTCGGCGGAGGGCGGCGGGGTTGATTTCACGGCTCCGGGTACGGCGGTGGCGGTGTCGATTCCCGCGGGGCAGCTCCACAGCGCGGCGGAGACTCCGACTTCTGGGTGGACGACGCTGACGGGCCTGTCGGTTGCCGATGACATGGTTACGGAACCGGGGGAGACGTTTGTGGTTACCGGCTCGGTAACCGGGTTCAGCGACGCGGCGGTTGCGGGGGATACGTTGACGATCGGCGCGAGTGACACCGACCTGGATATTACGGCGACGCCGGGGACGGTGGCGGAAAGGGCTGCTGCTCATACGGTTACGGTTATCGCCCGGTTAGCGGGGGCTTCTCGGTCGGTGTTGGCGTCGGATACGGATGTGACGGTTACGGTGGCGGCGGGGGACACCACCCCGATGGCGACGGTGGCGGCGTCGTGTCCGCCTACGACCGAGGATGTGTGCACCGATAAGACGGGTAATTCGTTTACGGTGTCGATTCCTTCCGGGCAGACCAGAGGGTCGGGGTCGTTTCAGTTGACCGCCCGGGACGACAATGATATGGAGTCCGCCGAGAAGGTGAAGATCAGCGGTTCGGCCACCGTTGCGGGTGTAGACGAGACGGATTCGACGACTATCAGTGTGGTGGACATCAGCGGTATCACGCTGGCGTTTGCTGATGGAAGCACACCGGTCTCTGCGTTGGCCGAGGACAGCGGAACGACCACGGTTACGGTTACCGCTAACCTGCCTACCGGGGTTACCGTCCCCGCCGGCGGGTCAGCGGTGTTGGGCATCAACCTGGCCGGCACCGCGACCGCGGACGCTGACAATACCTGGGCGGCGGGGGAGGACTATCGGGCTGTTTTTCCGCCCGGCGCGCCCGACGGTTATGACGCCGGTATCACCATCCCCGCCGGCGGGAGCTCCGGCACCGTGAATATTGTGATCACGGTTAACGACGACAACGCTGACGAGGCGGCCGAGACGATTGTCTTCGACGGCGGCAACGTGTCCATCAACAGCGTTGATTATCATACGGTGGATGCTTCGCTGGCGTTGAACGACAACGACGCCGCTCCCACTGTTATCGATCTCAGTTTGTTGAACGACGCGAACGGCGAAGAGCTCGCCCAAGTGGTCGAGGGCGGGTCGGACACCACGGTGCGGGTGCGGGCCGCGTTTCAGGGAGCGACCACCCGTTCTGCGGCTACTGCGGTGCCGGTAGTCGTCGGCAGAACTGCGGCGGGGGAGGCTACCGAGGGTACCGACTATGAAACGGTTCCTGATTTCAGTGTAACCATTCCTGCTTATGCGAGCAGCGGAACGGGAACCTTCATCCTCAAGGTCGGGGGAACATACGGCGATGACGATTTCGAGGGCCCCGAAACCCTGACTGTTGCGGGCGGCGCGCTGGCTGGGTTCACTATCAACGATGACGACCTCACCGTCATCGACGACGACCTCACCGTCACGCTTTCTGTTTCCCCGGATGAGGCAAACGAGGGCGCCGCCGGCGCCGACGTGACCATCCAGGCCGCCTACCCGAGCTCTGCAACCCACACCAGCGCCCAGACCGTTGCCCTGACCCGGGGGGGAACCGCCTCTGAGGCTGATTACACCACCTCCGCCGCGTTTCCTGCGTCCTTGACCATTCCAAGCGGACAGAACAGCGTCACCCAGACCCTGACCTTCTCGTCTGTTGTTGATGACAACATCGCCGAGGGAGACGAAACCCTCCAAATCAATGGTTCTCTTGACGGGTTCACCGTCACGCCGGCGGTGTTCACGATCAAGGACGATGACACCGCACCCACCGGCATTGCTCTTTCCGTTAGTCCCAACCGTCTGAGCGAGGGCGCAACCAACCGCCGGGTTACGGTCACCGCCCGCCTCAGCGGTTCCACGACGTTGCCGGATGCCACCCCCGTCACTGTGTCTATTCCGGGTTCGGGCAGCACCGCCGGCTCCGGGGATTATCGGATCAGCAGCCGCCTGACCGCCATTACCATCCCCGCCGGTTCGTCTACCGGAACCGGAACTTTTACTATCAGTATCAACACCGACTCCGCCGGCGAACCGGCGGAGCGGATCAACATCGCCGGAGTCGCCGCAGGGTTCACTGTCTCTCCCGCCGTGTTGACCATTCCCGCCAACACCGCCCCCGCACCCCCACCCCCGCCACCATCCGGCGGCGGCGGTGGAGGGGGAGGCGGCGGCGGAGGCGGTGGTGGAGGAGGGGGAGGCGGTGGTGGAGGGGGAGGAGGCGGCGGGGGTGCGCCCCCGCCCGTCCAGCAGCCTGCCCAGCCTCCGCCTCCGGCGTGTGCGGGCCGGTTCTGCGACGACGACGGCAGCGTCCACCAGGCCAACATCGAGCGCATCGCTCAATGGCAGATCACCCTCGGGTGCAGCGCCACGGATCCCACTCTGTTCTGCCCCTCGGCTGATATCACCCGCAGGCAGATGGCCGCGTTTCTGTACCGGGCGGTGTCCCAGCGGTGGACCATCCAGGCCCCCGCAAGGGCGGAGCTGTCCGATGTGGGCGCGGACGCCTGGTACCGCACCTACGCCGACTGGGTGATTTCGGTCAACGCGTTCGCGGCCCCCGGGGGTGTGTTCAACCCCGGCGGGGTGGTAACCCGGGCGGATATGGCGATCATGATGATCGCCGCGTTCCCCCACCTCGAAGCCGTGGCGGAGCCCGAAGGCCTCTTCCAGGACGCCCAGAACGCCGACCCCGCCGTCATCCAAGCCATCGAGGGCATGTACCAAACAGGAGTTACCCGAGGGTGTTCTACCAGCCCCCTCAATTACTGCCCCGACCAGCCTGTAACCCGGGCCCAGATGGCGTCGTTCTTCGTCCGAGCCATCAACCAAGCCCCCACCACAACCCCCCCAACCGCCGGGGGCGGCACCTAGAAGGCCGCACCCTATACACACACCCCTTCGCCATCCCTGAGCAGGCCCACCGAAGCCGTCAACAACTTCATCCCGAGGGTCAAATAAATCGGGTCCGCGACCCGCATTCCCCGAACCACCGGATACGAGCCCCTTTGCGGCTTCTGCCGATCGGCGGGCGCGTCGACCGGGCATTACGATGAGGTGCGAAGGGTCGGCCCGGCGGTCGGTAGACTGATCAGAACCCTGGCGCCGCCGGAATCCGCGCCGTCGAGCAATCGGAGAAAGGGCATGCACCTCGCCGTCTACATAATGCGCCGGCTGGCGTACATGCTGGTGGCGCTGTTCGGGGTGTCCCTGGTCACGTTCGTGGTAACCAGGGTGCTGCCCGGCAACCCCGCCTACCTGCTGGTCGGGGCCATGGCCGACGAGTCGACGGTGGCCGCCATCACCGAACAGCTCGGCTTGGACCTGCCGATCTACGAGCAGTACATCCGGTACATGCAGCAGCTGCTGTCCGGCGACTTGGGTGACAGCCTGCGCACCAGCAACTCGGTGGCCGTGGACCTGGGGGCGCGTTGGCCGGCCACCATCGAGCTGGCCAGCTCGGCCCTGGTGCTGGCCCTGTGCTGGTCGGTCCCGTTCGGGATCGTGTCGGCCCTGCGCCGGCGTTCCATCTCGGACCGGCTGGCCAACTTCTTCTCGGGCCTCGGCGTATCGGTGCCGGAGTTCTGGCTGGGCTACATCCTGTTGCTGGTGTTCTTCGGGATCCTGGGCTGGGCGCCCGCCGCGATCGGCCGCACGCTGGGCGAGGTCCCGGAGCGCATCACCGGCCTGTACACCATCGACTCCCTCATCGCCGGGGATTGGGAGGCTTTCAAGGCGGCGGCCAAGCAGCTGATCCTCCCGGCGGCGACACTGGCGCTGACGGTGGGGGCGCCCCTGCTCAGGATCACCCGCGGCTTCATGCGCGAGACGATGGCTTCCCACCACATCCGCTCGGCCCGGGCCCTGGGCGTGCCGGAATGGTCGATCGTGCTGCGCCATGCGCTGCCCAACGTCCTGCTGCCGGTGTCGACCATGGTGGCGATCATGTACGGATATCTGCTGGGCGGCACGGTGCTGGTGGAGTTCGTGTTCGCCTGGCCCGGCATCGGCAAGTACGCGGTCGATGCGATCAACGCCTCCGACTTCGCCCCGGTGCTGGTGGTGGTCCTGCTCAGCGCCCTTTCCTACCTGCTGGTCTATCTGGTGATGGACATCTTGCACTTCGTGATCGACCCCAGGACCCGCACATGACGGCGTCCGCGCCGGTCCCGGCGGCCCCGGCGGCGCGGCGGCGCGCCCGGCGGCTCGGGAGGCTCCTTCGCCGCCCGGCCTTCGCCGCCCTGTTGTTGATCCTGCTGATCGCCCTGGTCGGACCCTGGTTCGTCAGGGACCCCCTGGAGCTGGGAGGCGAAGTGCTGGCCGCCCCCTCGGCCCAGTTCTGGTTCGGTACCGACCAGTTCGGCATGGACATCTTCGCCCGGATCGTCCACGCGGCGCGCCTCGACCTGGCGGTGGGGTTCGGAGCGGCCGCCGCCGCGGTCCTGGTGGGGATGCCGCTGGGCGCCCTGGCCGCCTATCGGGGCGGCGCCTTCGACGCTCTGCTCCTGCGGATCTCGGAGTCGCTGCAGGCCTTCCCGACCCTGTTGCTGGCCATGGGGATCGTGGCGGCGCTGGGTCCGAGCATCCCGATCCTGGTCATGATCATCGCCCTGGTCAACGTGCCGGTCTACCTGCGCCTCACCCGCAGCGCCGTGCAGCCCCTGGTCGAATCCGACTTCGTGCTGGCGGCCCGCTGCGCCGGAAAGGGACAGATGAACATCCTCCGCCGCCACGTGCTGCCGAACGTGTCGGAGGTGGTGTTCGCCCAGTTCTCGGTGAACGTCGCCTGGGCCATCCAGATCCTGGCGGCGCTGAGCTTCATAGGGCTGGGGGTCAGGCTGCCCACCCCCGAATGGGGCGCCATGGTGCGCGGCGGGGCGGACTACTTCATCTACGGGCAGTGGTGGGTGTCGCTCTTCCCGGGCCTGGCGATCCTCGCCGCGGTGCTCACCCTGAACCAGATCTCCGACGAGTTCAGGCACGGGGAATGAACGCCGGCGGCAACGGAGGCCGGGAAGCCGGATCCTCGGCCCTGCTTGCGGTCGAGGATCTGACCGTCGGGTTCAGGGGCGGCGGCGGGCAGCTCTCCATCCCCCTCCAAGGGGTGAGCCTGCGCGTCCCCCGGGCCACCCGCATGTCGCTGGTGGGCGAGTCGGGCTCCGGCAAGAGCCTGACCGCCGCGTCGGTGCTCGGGTTGCTGCCGAAGGGTGCCGAGATACTGGGGGGGTCGATCCGGCTGGACGGGGAGGAGCTGACCGAGGCGGACGAGAAGCGGATGCGGGGGCTGCGGGGCGGGCGGATGGCGATCATGTTCCAGAACCCCAGGGCCTCCCTGAACCCCGTCCTGACCGTGGGCGGGCAGATAGCCGAGGTGATCAGGGTCCACGCCGGTTCGAGCCGGAGGGAGAGCTGGACGCAGGCCGTCGACCTGCTCGACCAGATGGGCATTCCCGACGCCCGCCGGCGGGCGCGCGACTACGTCCACCAGTATTCGGGGGGGATGGCGCAGCGGGCCGTGCTCGCCATGGCGCTCTCCTGCCGCCCCGACCTCCTCATCGCCGACGAGCCCACCACCGGGCTCGACGCCACCCTGCAGCAGCAGGTGTTGGAGCTGGTCGTGGAGCAGGTGGCCGCAAGGGGCGCCTCGCTCCTGCTCATCACCCACGACATCGCCATCGCCCGCCAGACCTGCGAGCAGATAGCGGTCATGTACTCGGGCCGGGTGATGGAGAGCGGGCCGACCGCAGGGGTAACCGGCGAGCCCGCCAACCCCTACACCGCCGCCCTGCTCAAGGCCTTCGTGACGGTCGAGCAGGGCCGCATGTACGCCATACCGGGGGTGGTGCCCACCCTGTCGGGCCCGCTGGCCGAGTGCCCGTTCGCCGCCCGCTGCCCGCTGGCCGGGCCCGAATGCCGGGAGGGGGCGCCGGAGCTGCGCCCGCTCGGAGATCGCGAGGTCGCATGCGTGAAGGCGTGAACGGGCCCATCCTCGAGGTGGGCGGGCTGGTCAAGGACTACGTGACCCGCGACGCCAAGCTCCAGCAACGCGTTACGCGGGCGGTCGACGGGATCGACTTCGAGGTGCATCCCGGCGAGACCTTCGCCATCGTGGGCGAGTCGGGGTCGGGCAAGTCGACGGTGGGAAGGGTGCTGCTCAAGTTGACCGAGGCCACCGGGGGGGAGGCGCACCTGCTCGGCGAGGAGATCCTGGAGCTGGCGGAGAAACGGTTCCGGGGCCTGCGCCGCCACATCCAGATGGTGTTCCAGGACCCGTTGGCCGCCTTCGACCCGCGCGCCTCCATCCGCTCCAGCCTCCGCGAGTTCGCCGAGTTCGGAGGAGGGCGGAGCCGCGCCGAGATGGACCTGGCCGTCGACGAGGCCGTCCGCGACGTGGGCCTGCCCCCCGAGATCGCCGACCGGCGGCCCGCGGCGGTGAGCGGAGGACAGCTCCAGCGCCTGAGCATCGCCCGCTCCCTGCTCGTCAAGCCCCGGCTGCTGTTCCTGGACGAACCCACCTCGTCGCTCGACGTTTCGATCCGCGGCCAGATCGTCAACCTCTTGATCGAGCTCCAGGAGCGGGAGGGCCTTTCCTACCTGCTGGTGGCCCACGACCTGCGGGTGGTCTACGTGATGGCGCATCGGGTGGCGGTCATGTATCTGGGGCAGTTCGTGGAGGTGGGCGGCCGCGACCAGATATACGAGGCGGCCCGGCATCCGTATACTCGCGGCCTGCTGGACGCCGCCCTGCTCGACGAGCCGGAGCTGGCCGGCGGCCCGGTGCGGCTGACCGGGGAGATCAGCGAAGAGCAGATGAACAAGCCCGGATGCCGCCTCACGCCGCGTTGCCCCTTCGCGGAGGAGCGCTGCGAAGAGCCGCAGCAGCTGCGCCCCGCCGGAGACGGGCGGCTGGTGCGGTGTTGGAAGGCGGTGGAGCAGCCGGTTTCGATCGGCCTGCCCCCGTCGAGCCGCACCGTCGAGGAAACCGAGTGAAAGGAGAGAAGATGCGCGTGGATCCGGTAACGGTGGAGGTGATCCGCAACGCCTTCATTTCGATCGCCTCGCAGATGAACAACAACCTGGCGCGCTCGGCCTATACGCCCATCATCTACGAGATGAAGGACTGCTCGGTGGGTTTGTTCGGGGCGAACGGCGAACTGCTGGGCCAAGCGCCCGGACTGCCTATCTTCCTCGGCAGTCTGGAGGCGGCCATCAACGCCACCACCGAGCACTTCGGGGGGCCCGACATCTACCGGCCGGGGGACGTGTATGCGGTCAATGACAGCTACCTGGTGGGAAGCCACCTCAACGACGTCAACGTGATCTCCCCCATCTTCCACCGGGGCGAGCTGGTGGGCTTCGGGGCCACCAAGGCCCACTGGCTGGACATCGGCGCCAAGGATCCCGGCCAGGCCATGGACTCCACCGCCATCTACCAGGAGGGCTACCGGATCGCCCCTCTCCACCTCTACCGGGAAGGGGTTCCCCAGCAGGGCATCCTTGATTTCCTGACCTACAACAGCCGGCTGCCCCGTTCGGTGTGGGGGGATATGCACGCCCAGATCGCCGCCTGCCGCACCGGGGAGCGGGGGCTGGCGGAGCTGATCGACCGCTTCGGCCTCGACACCGTGAACGCGGCGGCGGAGGAGGTGTTCGACCAGTGCGAACGGCTGGACCGGGAAGCGGTGGCCGCCATCCCCGACGGGGTGTACCGAACCAGCGGCGAGATGGACAGCTGGGGTCCGGGCGGCGATCCGGTGTTCGTGCAGGTTGCCGTAACGGTGGACGGCGATGAGCTGCTGATCGACCTGGACGGGTCGGATCCGCAGACGCCCGGATGCATGAACTGCGGATTCGCCCAGACCGCGGCGGCCGGACGCCTGGCCTTCAAGATGCTGATCAACTCCGACGTGCCGGTTACGGCCGGCACCTTCCGCAACGTTACGGTCAAAGCCCCCGAGGCTTCGGTGTTCGACGCCCGGGAACCGGCCGCCTGCCAGTACTACTACCCCCACCTGGGGATGATGATCGACCTGGTGATCCGGGCGCTGGCGCCCGCCCTGCCCGGACGGGTGGTGGCCGGCCAGGCCGCCGACCCCATGAACGTGCTGTTCAGCGGAGCGGACCCCCGCAGCGGCGAACCGTTCGTGGTGGGGGAGGCCACCGCGGTCGGCTGGGGCGCCTACCAGGGCGGCGACGGCACCAACGGCCTCATCAACTACGGCGGCGGGGACCTCAAGAACATTCCCGTCGAGGTCATGGAGTCCCGGTATCCGATCCGGGTGCACAAGTATGCGGTGTGGCAGGATTCGGGGGGCCGGGGCAAATGGCGGGGCGGCCTGGGCGTAGAGCGCGAATACGAGGTATTGACCGACGGCATCACCGTCTCCACCTGGTTCGAGCGGACCAGGACGCCCGGATGGGGGCTGTTCGGCGGCGAACCGGGGGCGGTGACCAGGGTTACCCTCACCTCCGGCGGCGAGACCAAGAGCCTGTTGAAGACCAACCAGCATCCGGCCCCGGCCGGTTCCCGCCTGCACGTGGCCACCGGCGGGGGCGGAGGCTACGGCGACCCGGCGGAGCGGGATCCGGAGCAGGCGCGCCGCGACCTGATCAACGGGTACACCTCCGGGTGAGGAGTTCCGGATGACCGCCCTCCCGCATCCCCCCACCCCGCCCCTCCGCATCGAGGGCGCCTCCTGGTTGGACACCGCTACCGGGGAGCTCCGGGCGGCGAGTCTGCTGATCGAGGACGGGGCGTTCCGGGCCGATGACGGCCGCGAGGCCGAGACCGTGGACGGATCGGGCCTGACCGCCATGTTCGGGCTGTGGGACTGCCACGCCCATGCGGGCGGGCTGATGTACGACCCGGACGCGACGGGTTATTTCGAGGCGGCGCCGGACCGCACCATCCGGGCCGGGCAGAACTTCCGCCGGGCGGTGGAGATGGGGGTTACCGGGGTGCGCTGCGTGGACGAGGCCGACGACCTGGACCTGGCCTGGAGCCGGGCTTACCGGGCCGGAGCCTTCCTCGGCCCGCGGGTGATGGGGGCGGGCCGGGGCATCCGCACCACCGGAGGGCACGGAACCGCCTTCCCGCGCGTCTACACCCAGATGAAGGCCGAGCTGGTCGTGGACGGACCGTCCGCCATGGCCAGGGCGGTGCGCCGCCAGGTGGAACGGGGCGCCCATTGGATCAAGATCATGCTCACCGGCGGCCTCTACAGCCCCCACGAGGCCGCCTCCGACGGGCAGTTCACCAAGGCGGAGCTGGCCGTCCTGATGGAAGCGGCCGGCCAGCGCCGCATTCCGGTGGCGGCCCACTGCGGGGGGACCGAACCCGCCGTCGCCTTCTCCGAGCTGGGCGGCCGATCGATAGAGCACGGCTACGAGCTGGACGAGAGGGCGGCCGCGGTGATGGCCCGCAACGGAACCTGGCTGGTGCCCACCCTCGGGGTTACCCACGACCAGGAATACATAGAAGCGGAGGGATGGCCGGAGCACGCCGCCGCCCGTTCCCGGGAGCTGATGCCCGTCCACGCCGACGCCCTGCGTGCCTGCGTGGAGGCCGGGGTCAAGGCGGCGGTGGGGGCCGACCTGAACCCGATCGGGCCGCGCCTCCATCGGGAGCTGGAGATGCTGGAGCGGGCCGGGATGGACCGGCGGTGGGTGCTGCACGCCGCCTCGGTAGGCGGACGGGAGCTGAACGGTCTGGGCGGCTCATCCACTCCGGAGGCCGGCGCGGCCGCCGATCTGATCCTGGTGGAGGGAAATCCCATGGAATCGCTCGAGGTGTTGGCGGCGCCGGTGCTGGTGGTCGCCCACGGGCGGACGGTGTTCTCCCGGATGAGCGGACAGGAGGCGCAATGCCGGTCGTAGAGTTCGACTTCGGGGCCCGGCGGCGGGCGTTCGGGGGCATCCTCACCGAGGCCGGGGTGGACGCGGTATGGCTTCCGATCGGCGCCGACCTGGAGTACCTGACCGGGATGCCGCGGCGGGTGCCCACCTTCGGCGAGGTGAACTACGCCCACGGCTGGGTGGCGGGGGCCTTCCTGGCGCCGGGCCGCGACCCGGTATTCCTGTTGCCCCGCAACTACGTGGAGTTCGACGTGCCGGAGGGGGTCCCGGGCGAGGTGGTCAAGGTGGACGAGCTGGACGACGGCGACGCCCTCTTCGCCCGCACCGCGGCTTCCCTGCCGCCGGTCGAGAGCCTGGCGGTGGGCGCCCGCACCTGGGCTTCGGCCACCATGAAGCTGCTCGACGAGCTGGGTTCCCCGCAGCTGGCCGACGCCACCAAGCTGTTGAACCGGCTGCGGCGGATCAAGAGCCCGGAGGAGCTGACCCTGATGCGGGAGGCCTGTCGGATAGCCGACCGCACCATGAAGGAGACGGACGGGCGGGTGGGCGCCGGGGTAACCGAGCTGGACCTGGCCGAGGAGGTCAACTATCACCTGCTGCGGCTCGGCTCCCGCACCTGGTCGTTCGACACCGCCGTGTGGCAGATGGGGCCTGGGGACGACCGGGACGCCAACGTGCGCCTCTCCCAGCAGGAGGTCCGGGGCGGAACGGGGGTGTCGTTCGACTTCGGGGCCGTCGTCCAGGGCTACTGCTCCGACTTCGGGCGGACGGTGCGGGTGGGCGACCCCGACGAGGAGTACCGGCGGGCCTACGACACGGTGATGGCCGCCCAGCAGGCCGGGATCGACGCGGTCCGCCCGGGCGTCCCCGCCTCGGAGGTGCACCGGGCCACCCGGGCGGTGATCGAGGAGGCCGGCTACGGCGACTGGTTCCGCCACCGCACCGGCCACTGCATCGGGCTGGACGTCCATGAGGAGCCCTTCATCTCCCCCGAGGACCACACCCCGCTGGAGGCGGGCATGACCTTCACCATCGAGCCGTCCATCTTCTGGCCGGGCCGGGTGGGGGTGCGGGTCGAGGACATCATCCTCTGCACCGAGGACGGCGGCGTGAAGCTCAACGAACACCCCACCACCCTCGTGGTCCGATAACCGAGGGGCGGCCGCCCGAAACCCCGCGAAAAAAATCCTGCGATTCCGCCAACAAGGGTATTGCCGATGTCTTACCCATGAGGGATAATGGACACTGCCGCAATCACCTCCGGTCCGCAGGTACCGCAGACCGCGACAGGGATCATCTTCCGAACGCGACCCGCCGGGGTACTGACCGGACGCGTCCGGATTTCCGGTGGAGGCGGCGGGGGCCGGGCCCGCGGAGCGGGGGGCGGGGGCGGCGTTTTTCGCGTTCTTGCCGGGAGTGAAGCCGGTTCGCCGCCCTGGAGTTACTCGAGGCCGGTGCTTGCCTACACCCCCCAAGCCCGGGCGCCGTCCGAGTAGCCCCGCAGCCACAGGTTACTCGAGGCCGGTGTTTGCCTACACCCGACGGGCTTCAAGGACGGAATCGCTGCAAATGGTCTAATAAAATTTAGATATATGGTATGATATATGTCATACATATGGTATGATAGCTGTATGAGATACCTGCCGCGGGTGGTGGATGAAGAGTTGACCGAGTTGCTCGGCGGGCTGCCGGCCATCCTCGTCGAGGGGCCGAAGGCGGTCGGCAAGACGGTAACCGCCCGGCGGGTCTGCACGGACGAACTGTTGTTGGACGATTCCGCTGTTCGAGTGGTGGCTCGGGCCGATCCGGCGGCTCTGCTGGCCGACCGGGGCTCACCGCTGTTGGTAGACGAATGGCACTTGGTCGGAGGTGTGTTCGATGCAGTCCGCCGGGCTGTGGATGCGAATCCTTCCGCCGGGCGGTTCGTGCTTACAGGATCAGCCCGGCCGGAAGGTGCGACGGCCCACACCGGCGCCGGGCGGATAGTCGCCATACGCATGCGCCCTATGACCCTGCCCGAAAGGGAGGCAACCACTCCGAAGGTGTCGCTCGCCGGGCTGCTGAACGAGGATGCGGCGGTGGAGGGACGCAGCGAGTTCGGCTTGATCGACTACGCCCGGGAGATCGCTGCCTCGGGCTTTCCGGGTGTCCGCACCCGCCCGGAGAGGTTCCGGCGCGCTCTGCTGGATGGATACATCGACAGCATCGTTCAACGGGACATCGAGGAGGCCGGCCACAGGGTGCGCCGACCCGATGCCCTGCACCGTTGGCTGGAGGCGTATGCCGCATCGACGGCTGCCGCGACCTCGTTGGAGAAGATCCGCAACGCGGCGGCGCGCGGGGACGGGTTGGCGCCGAGCAAGCAAACGACGCTGAACTATCACAATGCCCTGCGCCGCCTGTGGATCGTAGACGAACTGGAGGGGTGGTCGCCGTCGTCGAGCCGGTTCACCACGGTCAACCAGGCCCCGAAGCGTTACCTGGCCGACCCCGCCCTGGCCCTTTCCCTGCTCGGCCTCGACTCTTCCGCCCTGATGAGGGACGGTTTCCTCTTCGGGGCCATGCTGGAGTCGCTGGCCGCGCTGACCCTTCGGGTGTTTGCCCAAGCGGCCGAGGGCCGGGTGAGGCATCTGCGAACCCGGGGCGGACACCGGGAAGTCGATTTCATAATCGAGCGGCGGGACGGCCGTGTGTTGGCGTTGGAAGTCAAGCTGGCCCGCCGCATCGACGATCGTGATGCGGCCGGCCTGCTCTGGTTGAGAAACCTACTGGGCTCCCGCTGGATAGGCGGCGCCGTCCTGAACACCGGCCCGATTGCGTACCGCCGCCCGGACGGAATAGCAGTCGTTCCGCTGGCCCTGTTGGGCCCCTGACACCTCGCGATGCCCGGTCCCCAGCCCATTGCCCGAAGGTGACCGCCGCGCGGGCGACGGCGCCGTTGCGGAGGTGTCCAAGGCTTCGTTTCACCTGGTCGAGCGGCGGGCGCCTCCCCTGGCAGGGTTGGTTCGGGAGCGGGTTACGCCTCGGCCGCGGCGGCTTTCGGGGCGGGCGACCCGGCTCGGGCGGGCACCGGCGAGGCGGGACTGTCGCTGGTCGGGATGTCCAGCCGGTATTTGACTACGGCCATGTCCATCTGCAGGTTCTGCACCCGATCCTCCACCTTTCCGAGGCGGGTCTCGACTATACCGAGCCGGGTCTCGACTATACCGAGGCGGGTCTCGACTTTTCCGAGGCGGGTCTCGACTTTTCCGAGGCGGGTCTCGATTTTTCCGAGGCGGGTCTCGACTTTTCCGAGGCGCTCTTCAACCCTCGCGAAACCGCTCTCCATCCTGTCCGCCAGGTCCTTGATCTGCAGTTGCAGAAAATTGATCGACTGAGCGACGGCCTTTTGGCTGGCCGAGGTGAGCCGCCATACGATCACGAACATGGCGGCGAGCAACCCGCCCATGAGGTAGAGGTTATTCAGAAAGTCGGGATCCATGAGTTGCTCCTTCGGCTTCGAGAGTATACACGACATCTCCATCGTGGTTGTTTACGATAGTTAATATATCTCAAAACTGGTCTGAAGTCAACCCCCTTGTTTAGACGGGCCGGCGCTCAACACGGCCTCCTCCCCCCGAGAGCCGTCCGTAACCCCGATTGACAGACGGCGTTTTTCGACGCGCCCGCCGCCTGCTGCCGTTCGGACAGGACGGCCGGGACACCCTTGCCCTGCCCGGACTCTCCGAAGCGCCGCCCCCGTAGGTTATGGCCGAACGTGTGAAGGCCGCCGCGGCGTTGAGCGCCTCCCCTTGGACATGAATCCTCCACGCGACGCAGTTAGGCTGACCCGCAATGGCCGTCGAACCAACCGCCGCGCTGGTAACCGGGGGCGCCCGCGGCATCGGGCGGGCCGTCGCCGAGCGGCTGGCGGCTCGCGGGGATACGGTGTTCGTGGGGGACCTGGAGCCGCCCGAGGAGGACGGAGGGAAGCTCCGGTGGGTGGAGCTGGACGTGCGGGACGCCGGGGCCCTGGCCGAGGCGGTGGAACAGATCGACCGCGAGATCCCGCTCGGCGTCATGATCAACAACGCCGGGGTGGCCTGGATGCGCCCGCTGGTGGAGGTTGCCCCCGAGGAGTTCGACAACCTGTTGGCGGTCAACCTGCGGGGGGTGTTCTTCGGCATCCAGGCGGCGGCCAAAGCCATGATCCCCCGCCGCCGGGGTTGCATCGTCAACACCGCCTCCACCTCGGCCTTCGCCGCTTCCACCACCCCTATGACGCCCTACGACACCTCGAAGGGGGCGGTGAGGATGCTGACCCTGGCGGCCGCCCGCGAATTGGCTCCCTACGGGATACGGGTCAACGCGGTGGCGCCGGGGACGATGGACACCGATCTGACCCGCCGGCTGCTGGGCGGCACCGGGGCGCTGGACGCGCAGCCCGGCACCCTGATTCCTCTGGGGCGTCTGGGCCGGCCCGAGGACGTGGCGGGCGCGGTTGACTATCTGACCTCCGAGGATGCGTCCTATGTGACCGGCCATGTGCTGGCGGTGGACGGGGGGTGGTTGACGTGAACTCGGTGCGGATCGGCGTCAGCCTGCCCTCCCGCGGACCCGCCATGCCGGGCAGACGCATGTCGGCCCCGGAGGCGGCGCGGGCCGCCGAGCAGATGGGGTTCGACTCGGTGTGGGTGAGCGACCACGTGGTCATGGTGGAGGGCGCCGCTGCCCCGTACCCCTTCGCCTCCGACGGGAAGATCACCTGGCCGGAGGACGCCCCCATGTTCGATTGCCTCGTCACCCTGGCGGCGGCGTCGGCGGTCACCGAGCGGGTCGAGCTGGGCACCTGCGTGCTGATCGCCCCCCAGCGCAACCCGATCGTGACCGCCAAGCAGGCCGCCACCCTCGACGCGCTCAGCGGCGGGCGTCTGGTGCTGGGGGTGGGGGTGGGTTGGCTGGCCGAGGAGTTCGCCGCCCTGGGCGCCCCGTTCGAAGGGCGCGGGAAGCGGCTGGATGACTGGATTGCCATCTTCCGGGACTGCTGGACCGGCCGCCCCGCCGCCCGCGACTACGAGCACTGGAGCGTGCCGCCCGGGGTGCTGTGTTATCCGACCCCGGTGGGCGGGTTGCCCATCCTGGTGGGGGGGATGACGCCGCCCGCCCTGCGCCGCACCGGGCGTCTGGCCGAGGGGTGGATGGCCTTCCAGTACACCGATGCGGTGGATCCCGAAGAGATTGCCGCCGGGCGCCGCTTCATCGAGCGGGAAGCCGCGGCGGCGGGCCGCCCCCCTCCCCTCCGGCTGGCGATGCAGGCGCCGGGGCCGACCGAACCCCTGGCCGAGCGCCTGGTGGAGCTGGCGTCGGCGGGCCTCACGGATGTGGTCGTCTCGGTAGACTGGTCATCGCCGGAAAAAGTGGAAGAAAGCCTGCGGATGCTCCGGCGGGCCGGTTGACGGCTGCGAGGCGAAGCGCCCCGGCGGGCCCAGACACGGAAATCGGATTACGGAGGCAAGAGGAGGCGATGTGTCCGAAAATGCCCTGGTGAGCAAGGACGCCCCGGAGCCGCGGGGTCCCTACCCGCACCTGCGGATCGACGGCGCCCGGGTCTGGGTTACCGGCCAGATCGGCCGGGCGCCCGACACCGGCGGCTTCGTGGAGGGCGGCTTCGAGCCGGAGTTCCACCAGGCGATAACCAATCTGGAGGCGATCCTGGCCGAGGTGGGCGCCTCGCTGGCCGACGTGGTGCATACCTGCGTCCAGTTCGTGGAGGAAGGCGACCTCGACGCGATGAACCGCATCTACGGCGAGCGCTTCCCCGCCCCCCGCCCGGCCCGCACCAGCTTCGGCGCCGCTTTCCTGTGGAAGGGCGCCAAGGTCCAGATCGACGCGGTGGCCCGCCTCCCCGAGTCCCCCTGACCCGCGCTGGACGGAGCGTTGGGTACGGTTGCCGCCGAGTCCGCGATATCGAAAGTCAGGTCTGCCTGCACAGCGACCATCCCTGGGGTAAGCTGGAGGTGTCCGCTTGGCGCGAGGGGATTCGTAGATGGTTGAACTCGTCAAAGATCAGACAACAGTATCGCTGGATGATGTAGTGGATGTACCAGCCGAGGAGCTCCACTTTGACAGCAGTAACCCAAGGCTGTTCCTTGAAGATGAGTTGCCGGACGAAGAGCTTGTCCGCATTCTCTGGCGTAGCTATGCCGTTGACGAGGTAGCACTGTCTATCGCCAACAACGGTTATTTTCGCCATGAGCCGTTGTTTGTTGCTGAAGAGAATGGACGACTCATAGTTGTAGAGGGGAACCGGCGCTTGGCTGCGGTTCGTCTGCTGGTGGACGACGAACTTCGTGAAAAAGTCAAGGCAACCGACCTACCAGAGATTACAAGAGAGCATAAAAAGAAACTTGAAAAACTTCCGGTTATAATCCGTCAGCGTGAAGATGTGTGGCAGTATGTAGGATTCAAGCATGTCAACGGCCCACAGCCTTGGCAGGCATATGCTAAGGCACAGTACATAGCATGGGTGCATGATGATCTCGGTGTTTCATTGGACGAGATTGCCCGTAGGATCGGAGATAGGCATTGGACCGTCCGCCGTCACTATCGTGGACTAATGGTCCTTCGTCAAGCGGTGGAATCAGGTGTGTTCAACTTGGAAGACAGATGGAGAAACCATTTTTCTTTTTCGCATCTTTATACTGGGCTAGATTATCAGAATATTCGTGATTTCCTTGGGATTGATAACGAAACAAGCTACCGCCCTTATCCAGTATCCAAAGAAAACCTGACACACCTAGGCGAACTATGTCTCTGGTTATATGGCCAGAAATCTACTGATACAATGCCATTAATACGATCTCAAAACCCCGATCTTCGACGATTGGAATCGGCGATCGGCAGCAGTGATGGTCGTGTAGCGCTCAGGCGAGGCCTTTCTCTTGATGTTGCCGTTGATATCAGCATAGGAGATGAAACCCTCTTTAAAGGACACCTTCTTGAGGCTCGCCGTCTTCTCCAAACAGCCCGCGGCAGACAGCCGACCGGCGACCCGGGTGATCCTGGAACTCTCGCAACGGCGATCGAAATTCTTGACTTGGCGGAGCGGCTTGTAATAGATATGGAACAACACCGGCGAGAAGAGCGTGTATCTCGTCGCAGTCGCCGTGCTACGGTATCGTGAACACCCCCCTCAAATCACCTGTTTCTACAACCAGTCCCAGCAAACTGGCTGATTGGATAGAGCTTAAGGCATTACATGGTGATGACCGCAATGCTAGTACGCAAGACCTTGTAGCAGAGCTACGCCGTGATGGGTCAATGGATGCACTACCGGTAGAAGAAGATATACATAAGCTTACTGATTTTGGCGGTGAAGTAACCGAACTGATTGTGAATAGTACCTTCTCTGAAATTGAGGATAGAAGCATAGCCGCTGGACCAGGCTATCCATTTATTGTGGAAGATCAGTATATAGAACTCAAGCCATCTATGAACATAGATAATTCTACCTATATCTTCTTATTATTACTGAGTTATTTTGGTTCCGGCGCAGGTAAAACGGTTCGAATACGTCCAGAACGAGACTTTGAGGACATTAATATTGAAGCAGCTAAGTATTATCTAGGTTGTAATCCGCATGATGGATCATACCTTTTTGCCTTTCCACGGAGAACTAAGGAAAAGGATTTTTATGCAACAGTTGATAAACTGTCACAATTGCTCCATGAGGGTGAAGGGTCTAGACACTCTTCAATATCGAAGCATAAGAAGGATGCTGGTTTAGACCTAGTTGTTTGGCACGGATTTGTTGATCAGAAACCTGGTCAGCTCATAGCATTTGGTCAATGTACTACGGCCAAGGACTGGAGAGGCAAAGTTAACTCTTTGCCCGAGCCTTTAGCTTGGTGTAGATTGTGGATGCTGGATGCTCCGGCTGTCTCACCGATTCGTATGCTATTTATTCCTCACATACCTGACAACGATCAATGGCGAGAAGCTTCAATATTGGGCGGTGTATTATTCGACCGATGTAGAATATCTTATCATGCACCCAACTATCCAGGCGCTGTAGCTTCCCGTTGTACTCGATGGGTTGAGTTTGTTCTTAAAGAGTATGTATATGCACGTCGGTGAGTTGTCTTTTCCGGTTTCGCCGATTCCGGCCGCCAATGTCGCATCGGTGCCGCAACGCAGCCCTCTGCGGTACCCGGGCGGCAAGACCTGGCTCATACCGCATATCCGGGCCTGGCTGGATTCTCTGCCGCACCCGCCCCGGCTGTTGGTCGAGCCGTTCTGCGGCGGCGGCGTCGTGTCGCTGACCGCGGCCGCGGAGGGCCTAGCGGAGCGGTGCCTGATGGCCGAGATCGATCGGGGTGTAGCGGCCTTCTGGCATGCGGCGCTGCGCCGCGGACCCGAGCTGCGCGAACGCATCGCCGCCTTCGAGCCGTCCCGGGCCGCGGTGGCCGCCCTCGAAGCCGACCGCGATGGATGCGACGTGGTGAGCGCAGGGTTCCGGACCTTCGTGTTGAACCGCACCCGGCGCGGCGGGATCCTCGCTCCGGGCGCGTCGTTGGCCCGGGCGGGGGAGAACGGCAAGGGGATATCTTCGCGCTGGTACCCCGAGACCCTGATCGCCCGGTTGGAGGCGATCGAGGAATACGCCCAAAGGATCATCTTCTGCGAGACAGACGGTATGGGGTTGCTGGAGGCTACCGTGTCCGCTGACGGTACGGCCGTTTTTGCCGACCCGCCCTACACGGCGGGGGGCAAGCGGGCCGGTTCGCGCCTCTACAAGTATTCAGAGATTGATCACGATCGTCTTTTCAAGATACTCGCCGGTTCGGAAGCAGAGTTCTTGATGACCTACGACGCTTCACCGGAAATAGTCGAGCTTATCGGACAGCACGGTTTTCATGCGGTTACCGTAGCTATGAAGAACACCCACCACGCCCGGATTCCCGAACTGGTAATAACCAACCGCCCGGTGTTCTATGACGAACCCATCTATATAGAAGTGAATTGATCATGTAGTTTCCTGGGGGAGAAGGGTTACGTGCGGATGCCATCCACATGAAGCCCCAGGTGGTAGCCTGGGGAACAGCCGGAGGGAGGTTGGTACAGGTCCGGGATCGACTTAGGTTCGAAGTGCCGCTCTACGCGGTTACAGAAGCGGCCCGCATTGTCGATGTGCCGGTGCAGACCCTGGCCAGATGGACCAAGGCACCGGTCGGCGTTACCTACCAGCCGCCGGCGGGGCGCGGCCAACCCTCGATCCCGTTTGTGGGGCTTGCCGAGGCGCTGGTGCTGGCGGCCGTGCGCCGCAGCGGGGTGCCCATGCAACGGATCAGCCCGGCGTTGCAGGCCCTCAAGGACGACCTCGGGGTAGAACACGCGTTGGCTTCGAAACAGTTGTACACCGACGGAGCCGAGTTGTTGTTCGATTACGCCGAGGCTCATCTCAACCGGGCGCCGCCCGCCGGCCTGGCTGTGGTTCGCAGCGGCCAACGGGTCTTTGGCGAGGCGGTTATGGACTATTTGAAGCTGATCGTTTACGGCGAGGATGGCTACCCGACCCTGATCCGGGTACCCGCCTATCCGAATGCCGATGTGGTGGTGGACCCCGCGATGTCCTTCGGCTCTCCGATCTTCCGGTCGGGCGGCGCACGGGTTGATGACGTTCTGGATCGGTTCTGGGCGGGCGAGTCTCTGACCGATGCCTCGGCCGAGTTCGGGGTGCCGCCCGAACAGTTGGAGGATGTGGTGCGTGTCGCATCCAGACGGGCTGCCTGACCTCTTTACAGATCGTAGCCTGGGCCGCAAACAGGTTCCCGCCCTACTCCGCGCCGCTGGTCTGCGCCTGGTGACCCTGGCCGAGCACTACGGAATACCCGCCGACCAAACCATCACGGACGAGGAGTGGTTGCAACTCGCTGGCGAACAGGGATGGGCGGTGTTCACCAAAGATACCCGCATTCGTCGCAAATACGCCGAGAAGGAAGCGATATGTCGATATCGAGTTCGTTGCTTCTGTCTGAGGGGCAAGAATCTACGGGCCGAGGGGTTGGCGCGGCGCTTTCTTGACAACCTCGCCCGCATTGTCAAGGCCTGTGAGGCCCCAGGTCCGTTCATCTACTCCGTTGGCAAGGACCGGATTGAGAGGATTAGCATTGGCGGATTAAGCTCCGGAATGGATTAAAGCAAGAAAACAACGGGCAAGCTTATAGACTGCAAAATGACTTATTGATAATCAGGTTCTGCTTGTAGAACGGATCTGTTTGTACTTTGCTTAGTGAATTGAGCGTAGAATAGCTGTAGACTGTTCCAATGGTCTTCTAAACCGATTTCTTCCAATATGAGCTTATCTATAATGTCAGTTATATACCGGATTTTGCGAGCATCATAGTTACCATAAAAGGCACCTGCGTTCCTAGCATAACCTACCGTTCCATTTAACCCTTCTTGGAATTGTGGAGTTAGTTCAGCTGCTTCTAACAAGAACCCTAAATGAGCAGGGAGTGGCATAGATTTTAGATGGCCTGCTTGGAGATGAAAACCGTCGCCGGTTGCAGACCACCACATGGAAGCGAGTTTACCGAGAAGAACTGCACAAGTAGCATCTCGTCGAATGTGGTCATCAAACTTTAGCTCTTTAATACCTGACTGTTCGATACGATTCCCATATTCATCGTAAGCAAGAGGAGGTGTTATAAAGATACTTAGATAATTCCAAGCAGTAGCTTTGTAAAATACATTATAATGTCCTTTATTATTCATTAGATTTTTGACTGTATTGTTCAGCTGTAAAAGCTTGTCAATTATTTTTACCTCTTCGTTGGTTCCAAGCTTTACCCAGCCCGCCTTATCAATAATGCTTTGTGATAATTTTGTGTATTGTATATTTTCAAATAAAAACGGACGATATCTTTTTATCCAAGTGTTAAATCTTGTAGCTAAAACAGTAAGGTCATCGTCGGCTCTTCTACCACCAATCAAGATTACATGACCATGTAGCTGTGTATTTGGGAATAAAGAGTCCGGCCTTTTTCTGTAAGTAGAAATTAATATATTAGACAGTCGGCTCATAAAAATTTTTCTAATGATAGCAAACTTTGTGCCGCATTGCATAGAAATAGGAAGCACCATTGCAAATCTAGGATGAGCCGAGATTAATTGGAGAGAACGCTCTATACAAATTGCATAAATATCCGGGCAGTTATTGGTTTCAAAAGGGTGCCAAATATATTCATCTACCGTTTTTGTCTTGATATAAGGAGGGTTGCCAATAATCACATCAAATCCATTACCGGCCTTGAAGATTCCAGGAAATTCTATAAACCAATGGAAAGGTTGATGCGTATCACACCATCGATCAAAATCTACCATTTCGGCTTGAGGATCGTACAGATTTCTATCAAGCTGTCGGCGAAGTTGAGTTAGTTTTTTTTCTACATCGGACTTTAGTTCGAGGATACGGCTGGGGTCGTCGGTTCGTTGTTGAGCCAGGGAGAATTCTTTCATCAGGGCGGCGACTTCGGCAATGGCGGCTTCGATTGCTTCCAGCTTTCCGAAGCCGAGCAGGTCCAGGCCGATTCTTTCTTCGGCGTCTTTCTGGTGGGCGATTCCTACTAGGAGGTTACCGGTTTTGATATTGAAGTCCAGGTCGGGCAAGGGTTCGATCTGCCGGTATTCGGTCAGCTGGGCGGCCAGCTTGAGGAACATCCTCAGCCGGGCTATTTCGCACGCCTCGGGTACTATGTCCACGCCGTACAGATTGTTGAGCATTGCCGACTTGAGGATGAAGTAGGCGCGGTTGGGGTGTTCGGCGGCTTTCTCCAACATCGGCGGCGGTGCTGCTCCGTCTGAAAGCTCCTCGGCCCGGTCGAGGAGCACCTCGTAGCATTCCGCCAGGACGTCGAGCGCGGCGAACAGGAAGGCCCCCGATCCGCAGGTCGGGTCTAGGACCGTTATCTCGGTCAGCGTTCGGTAGGCGCTCTCCACCGCTTCTATCGGAGTGAGCATGTCCAAGAAGTCGATGATCAGCGTGCGCAGGTCCAGGTTGGCGGTGATGGCCGAGTTCACGTCCTTGATCCCGCCCCGCTCGATCCGCTCCCGTAGCTCGCGGTATCGGTGATGCCGGTCGATGGTCTCCCACCAGGTCTCTCCGGGAAGCCCGATATCGGCCGGCGCCTTCTCGAACCAATTGTCTCCCCGTCTGCTGGGGTCATCGACCCCTTCCTGTATCTCGGGAGGAAGCGGTTCGTCCATGCCGTAGCCGACCGACTCGTAGATGTAGCGGTCGGGGTCGAGGCTCAAGAGGTCCATCGGGTCGTCGTCCAGGTCGAAGCGGTCGAGCAGGGCGGGGATGACGGTAACCCCGGTCATGTACCCGGTTATGTCCTCTTTGGTGTAGTAGGCGCCCTGTTCCTTCTGGTTGACGTACTGCTCGAATACGTAACCCAGCACGTCCGGGTTGATCTCGTTGGGGTCGTCGGTGGGCCGCTCGTCCAGATGCCAGCGGTACCGGTCGAAGAAGTCGAATATCTGCTCGAAGGCTGTATCGGGTATGTCGATATCGTATTGATCCTCCAGAGGGTGAATCAAGAAGATTCCGCCGTTCACATACGGCACCTCTCCGACTATCTCGGCTATCCGGGAGTCGTCGTACTCGCGGCGGTGCGAACCGAGGCCTTCACGGAACAGCGGCAACAGGAAGTCGCGGAAGAATCCGTAGAAGGCATTCTTGCCCAGATAGCCGCGCACCATTCCCAGCCGGGTGCGCAGATAATCCGGGTCGTTCGCCAGGAAACCCTTCTTCTGCAGGAAGTAGATGAACATCAGCCGATTGAGCAGCACCGACCCGTACCAGCCGCTTTCGGGTTCCGACCCGATGCCTCTGATTTGGCCGACCAGCTCGTCGCGGTGTCTGCGGAAGTCCTTGTAGAACCGCTTGGTAACCCGTTCTGCGTTGAACTGCCTCCGCACCCTTGCCAGGACGTCCATCACCGTCAGGCTGTCTTCTTCCTCTATGGAGAAGGCCGCCCCGGCCAGGCGCTGTATCAGGTCATCGTTGAGGGCGCCGCGATGGTATTGGTGCTCCACCAGGCGGTAGCCGGAACCGGAGAGCCGCATCTCCGGCCACAGCCAGTGCTGGATCAATCCGTCGTCGAAGATCAGCAACCGTTCCCGCGTCCGCTTGGACACTTCCCGGTCAATGCGCCGGCGTACGGCCGCCGGCGGCCACCCGTCGATCTGCCAGACCCCCACCCCGCGCTGGACCGCCACCGGCGCAACCGCCCAGCCCTCGCAGGGGAACGGCTGTAATGTTGCGGGGTGGTTCCAGCCCAGATAGTTGAACAAATCTGCGAAGTCTCTCCTGAGCAGAAACCTCCTGATCTGTTCCCGGTCCACCCTCATGGGGCGAAACCCAAGGAGCAGAGAAGGTGTATCTCGGCCTCGGCGAGGTCGGCGTCGGCCAGACAGAGGCGGCCCTCCTCGTGGAGGGAGACGATCAGGTGGGCTAGATCTTCAGGAGTCCGTTCGCGGAGGGCCTTGGCCAACCGGTGGGCGGCGTCTTCCAGGAGGGGCTTGCGGTACAGCTCGTCGAGCGCCCGGTCGATCCCGTCGAGGAACAACCCGTCGGGGTACTTGTCCCGGTAGGTGTTGAGCCGGTTCCAGCAACGCCCGCGTACACCGGTGAGGGCCCCCTCGTGATGCGCGGCGGGGGTGAGCAGCGGGCCGGTGACCGCCGAGGCGACCAGATCGTGGTGATTTCCCAGGGGGGGGGGGTAGGTGACATACGCGGCTCACATCCGGCCAGCCGGAGGGCCTGGTAGGGGTCGAGCAGCCGCGACTCGCCCTCGAGGTTGGTGAAGGCCAATGCGGGCAGGGTGTGCTCCTTCTGGACGCACGCCAAAACGCCCGGTTCGCCGCCGTTTTTCAGCATGGCGGTAGCGTACACCCCGTCGGGCAGGCCCATGGCCTCGTCAGCCAGAAGGGGGTGTTGCTCGACCGCGTGCCGCCATATCTCGTAGGCGTGGGAGACCCAATCCACTTCCTCGTCCGGTTCGTCCAGGTCGTCCAGCCGGGCGTTCTCGTCGTACAGGCCTTCCAGGAAACGCCGCTCGCCTTCCTCGCCGAAGAAGGACTCGTCGGAGCCGAACACATAGGCGTTCTCCGCCAGGCGGCGGGCGATCCGCCTCCGCAGCCCTATGACCTCCTCCACGCCCTCGGCCGGCAGGAACGAGTAGACCAGCACCTCGGGGCTCCTCTGGCCGATCCGGTCCACCCGGCCCGCCCTCTGGATGATCTTGACGATCGCCCAGGGGAGATCGAAGTTCACCACGATGTGGCTGTCCTGCAGGTTCTGCCCTTCCGACAGGACATCGGTCGACACCAGCACCCTTGTTTCCCCGCCGCCGGCGGGCAGGCCGCCGATGGCCTTGTTCGAAGCGGGGGAGAACCGGCGGGCGGCGGCGGTCGGGTCGTCGGACGATCCCGACACGGCTTCCACCGAATCCAAGCCCCGCTCCTGCAGCGCTCCGGCGACGTATTCGGCTGTGTCCCGGTACTCGGTGAACACGAGCACCTTGTCGGCGGGATGGCGGCGGTTCAACAGCTCCTCCAGGGCGTCCAGTTTGGAGTCCTCCTCCTGCCGCCATACCCCGAGGCGCCGGAGCAGGGCATCAAGAACTGCGCTGTCGCGTTCGAGCGCCTCCCGCAGCTCGTCGGTGAACAGGGCGGGCCGCACCCATTCGATCATCCTGCTCCGCTTGGATTCGAGCGCCCGGTAGGTGCGGCGGGCGGCGCGTTCCCACTCCGGCTGCGAACGCGGGGCGGGCGCGGTGGATTCGTCTGCCGGCCAGGAATCGGTGCTTTCTTCGTCGTCCCACTCGGGATCGGTGTAATGCCCGATAGGCAGGGGCCGATCGGTTTTGATGGCATGCAGGTAGACCATGTTGCGGAGCAGGTGCCGTTCCAGGCTGGTGATGAAGGCGGCGCCCGAAGAAGAGAGGCGCTTGTAGAGCATCGACATGGTGATTCCGGTCAGGTTGCCCGCGGCGCGTTTCCACCTGCCCAGCACCTCGGCTTCCTGCTCGGTCGGCGAGGCTTCCTCGTCCAGATACCGGGACAGGGTGTAGCGGGGCAGGGTCAGCGAGCCGATCGCGTCGAGGGCCGGGTCGGAGGTCATGGCCGCGGCGGTCGAACCGGCGGCGACGAGGTGGCGGATCGGATGGGGGCGCCGGCGGGGGAAGGCGACCGGCGTTCCGTCGGCCAGCGTCAGGCTCTCCCCGTAGTTCTTCTCGATGAAACGGCGGGTGCGCCGGATGAGGAAGAGCGACATCAACCGCCGCCAGTCCTCAGGCTCCTCGCTGCGGCCGAAGGCCCCCAGGGTCTGCGGGCGGCCGTCGCACGTTTGGAGGAAATCGGCCTCGCCGGTTTGGATGATGGCCCGCTCCGGCCGGATGCCCAGATCGGCGTCCGGGTCGACGAACAGGCCCAGCTGGTTGGCGACATCGGCAAAGCGTTTGTTGTAGGGCGTGGCGGTGAGGAGGATCACCTTGCTGTCGTTGCGGGCGATGTAGTCCTTGAGCTTGATGTAGTCCTTGCGGGTGCGGGTGCGGAGGTTGTGGCTCTCGTCGACTATGACCACCCGATAGCGCCGCATCTCGGGCAGGTCGCGGGTGACCATCGATAGGGACAGCACCTCGGCGTGGAGGCGGTAGTGGTGGACATACCCCTTCCACATCCGAACCAGGTTCCTGGGGCACACGATCAGGGTTTCGGTACCCCGCTCTTCCTGGAGCAGGAGGGCGAGGGCGGTTGCGATCATCGTCTTGCCCAGCCCCACCACATCCCCGACCATGACCCCGCCCCGGCGGTCCAGGATGCGGGCGGCGATCCTGACCGCCGCCGCCTGGTAGTCGAGCAGGTCCCCCGCCATGGAAGCGGGCAGGCCGTACTCCACCAAGCCCTCCCTCGCCTTCCGGGACAGGTGGTAGGCGAGCTTCAGATAGATGAGGTACGGGTCGAGCAACCGTTCGGCCGCCCAGGATTCGTCCAGCAGCCCGATGAGGTCGGGGGTGATGTCGAGGGCGAACCGGTCGCCCCACAGCCGGTCGAACCAGCGGTGGAGCTTGCGGGAGGCGTCGTGGTCGAGGACATCCACGTTCAGCTCCCCCAGGTTGGCCAGGCCGGACATCGTGAGGTTGGAGGAGCCGACGTACCCGGTCATGGGGTTGTCGTCGTCCCGGCGGTGGCATAGATACAGCTTGGCGTGGAGCCGGTGCCGCAGAAAGAGCTTCGCCCGCGCCTGCCCCTGCCGGAGCCGGTCGGCCAGATGCCGGAGGGCGGCCTGGTCGGAAGCGGTGGGAAGGCCCAGGGTCAGCTGGCGGCGGAGGTCCGCCAGGGCCTGTTTGCGCTGCGAGGCCGCGGCCTTGTTGTCCATGGGCTGGGAGCGGGGCACTATGTCGAGGAGCTTTTGCAGCTCCCGGCGGGGTTGCTCGTCCACCCCCAGCAGGAGCCGCACCTTGGGGCCGCCGCCGTCGGGGGCGGGCATACCGTCCACCGCCTCGGCCAGCAGGCCCCAGCCCCGCAGATTGAAATACCCTACGCAGGCATCGAGCTGATAGGAGTTGGCCAGCGACCGGCGCAGCGCCTCGTCGAGATGGGCATCGATGTTGTCGAGGATCCTGGGCATTCCGACCCGCACTCGGAGCAGGCCGCCATTCTAACCTTCAGGAGCGCGGGCCCTTCGTCCGGCATGGGGTCAAATCACGCTGAGGGAAAAGGATCAGCCGTCCGCGCCGTTGTTGCCGTGCTGTTCCGCCGCCACCTGCCGGGCTTCGTCAAGCCGGCGGTGCATGGCGCTGATAAAGGCCATCCACTCCAAGGCCGTAGTGGCTGTGAGCCCGTAGTAGTCTTCGTGTGTCAAGATATTGCGCAATCCTAAAGCGAGTCCAACTCCTAAATGCCGAAAGCCGTTGTGTTCATTGCGCTCTTTTGGTGTCTTACGGTTGTTCAACTCGAGCAAGGGGTTTTTGCTGGAAAATGAGTTCTCGATGACAGCTGTTCCGTCAAGATCAAGACGGCCAGCTCTCTTTCGAATACGATTTATGAAGCGTTGTGAAGCCTTTCTTACTGCTTCGTCGTAATGTCCGTCCTGATACAACCCGATCGATGGATGCAGTTCGCCGTGCAGTTCCTCAATATGAAGGGTGGTTACACTTGAACCCTCGCCTTTTGTCATTCGTCAACAAGTTGCTTTGCTAGCTCTCTGGCTTCTTCGGCTCCTCGCACCTTCATACGAACGAGGCGTTTCTGCGAGCCGCGCTTTCCCAGCAATGACAATTCCGACATCTTGGCCAGTGTGGTCATAAAGTTGGAGCTACTGAGCTTGCTGTAGTTGTCGGCAACTTGCCTTAGATGCCCGGTATCTGTATCACGCCCTAGTGCGGTTCGTACCCCTGTTATAAGTAGAGCGATATGGCGTGTGGCAGGTGCTTGGGCCTCAGGCAATTTGCTGCTGTGGATAGTTAGAACGGGATCCTCGCCGGACACATCAAAGATGTCTGTCACATGCTCGGGATCTATGCCGAAATATTCGGCAACCGTATCGATGCGCTGTTGCTCACTGGCGAAGGCGCCGTCGACCGGTGGGGAAGCTTCGTTGACCGGTGGGGCAGAGGGGCGGGCTTCCACTGCTTGGTTGCCGTCTGTCTTGAGCAGGTGATCCAGCACCCGCTCAAAGGCGATGCGCTTCCGCTCGTCATCCTTGATGACCTCAACGGCTTCCTCGGCGGATTTCAGTAGCTCTTGCAGGTTCGCGCCGGTTGCCATGGTCATCTCCTTCCCTCCCTTGCCCCGGCGGGGTTGTCTCAAGGATATGACATACTACCAGATCCGCAGACTATAGCGAACAGGTGTTCGGAGGGGCCGCTTTGTGCCTGTCTTCGAGCCTGGGCTGGATCCGGTCCTCGCTTGACCACCATCGGCGGGTACCGGAGCATCGGCTTGGTCCGGCGACGGGGATTCAGTTCAGAGGGTACTTGCACGCTCGGATGGCAACTCAGGCTTCATCACCTTCCACACCGTCGCCAGGTCGTCGAACACTGCCTTCCAATCGTCGGCCAGAGCCTGTTGGTCGGACTTGTTGAAGGCGGCCTCGGGGTCAGGCGCCGTCCATTCATGGTCGTAGAGCAGGCCGAACAGATCAAAGATCCGAGCACCGCCGCTCCAGAAGGAGCGCTGGACAGACAATCGGCGAACGTCCAAGGACAGCATGTGCGGCACACCTCCTACGATTTCCTTGGCCCCAGTGTAACGCTATCGGTTGTGCGTGCACCTCGACGTACCGGGGTGGGTGATCCCCGGTTTGCCTGCCCAGGCGAATGGTCTGCGGGGTGAGCCGGGTTAGCTGCCGCCTTCTTCGTACCAGCCTGCGCCGAAGATCAGATCGTCGTGCCGCACCACCCAGGAATGCTTGGTGCCCTCCTCGCCGGTGGCGGGGTTCAGATAGACGTAGTCGACCCACTTGCCCGACTCGGGGGCGGCCGCCATCTCCGACCCGAAGTCGTAGCCGGTGGAGTCCGTACCGAGCGGACCGTACAGGCTCTCTCCGACGTTCTCGGGGATGGCGGCGTGCGAGAGGAGAACGCCTTGGTCGTCGGAGATGAAGACATACCACTCGCCGTCGATGCTCCGGGGGGAGTTGTAGTAGTCGATCACGGCTTGGCGCCCTTCGCCCTGGTAACGCCATATGGCGTCGGCTACGAAAGCCTTGGTGTAGGCGCCCGGCTCGGCCTTGGTCGGCGGTTCCGCCTGGTAGGACGACTCGTACCAGCCCGATGCGAAGATGAGATCGTCGCGCCTGACGGCCCAGACGTGCTTTCTCTTGCCCTCACCCGCCGCGGGGTTCAGGAAGACGTAGTCGACCCATGCGCCGTCCTCGGGTGCGGCGAGCAGCGCCTTGCCGTAGGGGTAACCGGTCACATCCACCCTGGAGTCGATATCCCCGCCCACCCGGGAGGGGATGGTCGCGTGGGCGACGAGTCGGTCCGTTGTGGCGTCGGTGATGAAGATGTACCACTCGCCGTCCACGCCCCCGCCGCCGTTGTAGTAGTCGAGTGCGGCCAAGCGGCCTTCCCGCTCATACCGGTCCAGGGCTTGGCGTACGTACCACTTGGTGTAGGCGCCCGGCTCGTCCCGGCCCGGCGCCGGTTCTCCCCCGCCGAAGGGCCGGGTGACCAGGAGGGCGACGGCGATGACCGCAACCAAGCCCAGCACGGCCGTCAGAGTGATCTGCCAATTGCTGGTGAGAAACTTTCGGGCCACGGCCTTCTCCTGTTTCGCGTCATCGGAATGTTACCAGCAACCTCCTGAAACTCCGATGGCGGGCTGCCGGTCGGCCCGGAAGGCCGCCTGCGGGCAAGGTCAGGCTGACGGGACGGCGGCAGGGCGGGCCACTACCCCGGTAACGCCGGGGACCCGGGTCAGGAGGAGGGCTTCGATTCCGGCGGTGAGGGTCACTATGGAAAGGGGGCAGGTTCCGCAGGCGCCCAGCATCTCTACGGCTACTACGCCTTCGTCCGTCACTTCGTGGAGTATCAGGTCGCCGCCGTCGGCCTGCAAGGCGGGGCGCAGGAAGGCGATCGCCTCCTCCAGGGCTTCCAGGTCCACTCCGGCGGGCATCAGAAGACCTTGATCCAGCGTCCGGCGCCGGCTTCCAGCGCCAGGTCATAGGCCAGGGAGGCCACCGCCGCGTCTAGGGCGGGCATGCCCATGTGGGTCATCATGGTGCGCTCTCGGTCGTGTTCGCGGCCCGACTTGCGGCCCGGGATGATCTCGGACGCCAGGTCGGCGTGTATGTCCGCCCTCGACAGGGCGCCCGGCGCCAAGCCGCCCAGCCGGCCCACTTCGTCCCCTTCGATCCAGGCCAGGTCTCGTTCGTACCATCCCACCGCCCACTTGTCGAACCCGACGGCGCATTCCGCCTCGACGTCGAAGAACCCGTTGACGGCGCACACATGGGCGCCCTCCGGCACCCAGGACTCCAGCAGCACCGGCTGCCGGGCGGTGGTGACCACGCAGATGATGTCGGCCTCGGCCGCCGCCTCCTCCACACCGGAGGCCGCCGCCACCGGAACCCCGACCTTCGCCTCCATCTCCGAGGCGAACCGGGCCAGCGTTTCGGAATAGATATCGAACGCAAACACTTCGCTCAGCTCGAACAGCTCGTCGAGGGCCAGCAGGTGCGTCCGGCCTTCGTTGCCGCATCCGATGACCGCAACCCGCGACGAATCGGAGCGGGCCAGGTACTTGGCGCCCACCGCCGAGTGGCCGCCGGTGCGCATGTTGGTGACCGACGTGCCGTCCACCAGCGCCAGCGGCATCCCGGTCTCTATATCGGTAACCAGGTCGAGGGCCGAGATGGCCGGAAGGCCCCGGAGGGGGTTGTTGCGGAAGCTGCTCAGCCACTTCACCGCCGCCCGCCCGATAGGGCGCACCATGGCCGGAAAAGACTGGATTACGCCGTGGCCGTAGGGGGGTTCGGGACCGGCGCGGTCGGTGACGTATAGGTTGGCCGGGTTTTCCTGCTCCACCAGGCCCTCGCCCACCCAGCGGAAGGTGTCCAGGCACCGCTCCAGGCAGGCGGACGGGGTCAACAGAGCCTCTACCTCCTCCTTGGACACCACCAGGATCTCGCCTGGACGGGCGCCGGTTTCGGTCACAGCTCCGCTTCCAGGGCCTGCAGAGGACGGGCGGCGGCTTCCAATTCGGCCTGGGCTTCTTCCGGCAGGGCGCCGTAGGGCTTGCGCGGCGCCCCCGCCTGCGCCCCGCCCAAGGCGGCGACGGCGTTCAGGTATCCGTGCTCGTAGTTGAGCATGCGGGGCATGTGAGACCGGCGGATAGCCGCCGACATACCCTGCAGGGCGGCGAAGGCCTCCCGCACCCAGGGGTCGTCGTGGTTGCCCTTGCGGCATTCCTCCACGAACCGGGTTCCGGCCCGCAGCCCCGCCCAGCTGAAGATGCCGGTGGCCCCGGCCGCCCCCAGCATCGAGGCGTGGAAGAAGGCCGGGTCGTTGCCGCTGAACACGTTTACCCGGTCGGCGATCGACAGCAGCACCTCGTCGAAATGCGCCAAGGCGAAGTTGGATTCCTTGACGGCCTTGATGTTGGGGATGTCCAGGAGGCGGTCCCACATCCGGGCGGTGACCTCGAGGCCGTTGAGGGGGGAGTAGTTGTAGAGCATCAGGGCCATCTCGCCGTCGAGCGACTCGGCCACCTCGATAAAAAACTGCAGCGCCCATTCCGGGGTGAGGGGCAGGGCGTAGGGGGCGGCCAGCATCGACCCGTCGGCGCCCGCCTGCTCGGCGCGGCGGGCGCGGCGCACCGCTTCCCGCTGGTAGGAGGAGGTGCTGCCCACCACCACCGCGATCCCGGCCCCGCGGCCGGCCTCCACCGCCGTCTCGCACACCGCGTCGAACTCACGCTCCGAGACGCTGGACATCTGGCCCATCGACCCGAAGACGATGCAGCCGGGCGCGCCCCCCGCCGCCGCCAGCCCGATGCTGCGCCGCACTCCTTCGAGGTCGATCTCCTGGTCGACGCGGAGGCTGAGGGGGATAAGGGGGAACAGCCCTTCCAGGGGGCGGCGGACGAAGTCAGGCATCTTTCCTCCCTCTGGCGACGAGGTCCTCGTACAGGCGCCGGAGCTCCAGACATCGGCGGGGCAGATCTTCGAACGTCACCGCTTCGCACCGGTAACCGATGTTCTCCATGGCCGCCCGGATTTCGGGAGTGTATACCACCGCCCCGTCGGCTTCTATGCGTTCGATCCCGTCGAAGCGCGCCGCCGCCTCGTTCATGATTACGGCGCCCCGGACGGTCAGGCGCGGCGGCAGGTCGAGCTCGACGCCCTCCCTGGAAACGACGGCGGGGTATCCGCCAGGCATCCCCATCGGCCCGGTGACATGGGTGCGGAGGGGCGCCTCTCCGAGCAACGCGACCGTGTTCTTGACCGCCGACGCCGCGAACACCGAAAAGGAATCGACCCTGCTCCACACGATCGGCTCGGGCCACGACGAGAGTATGCAGTCCAGGTCGTGGTCGGAAGTAACGTCCACACCCCCCACCTCGAGCCGGAAGCAGTGGGGAACGGCGGCCGCCCCGAAGGTCATCAGGGCGTGGGAGCCGACCAGCCACACCCGGACGGCCTCGGCGGGCCGGCCCGAGGCGGCCATGGCGTAGCGGAGGACCGCGGCGGCGCACAGCTCTACGTTGCCGATCCCGGCGGCCGGGCCGAAGCCGAAATGCTTCCAGAGGGCCTCGTTGACCACATCCGGGAAGGCGGCGTTCACGATCCGGGGCTCTACGCCGGCCCGCACCGCCGCCCGCACCAGCAGGGAGGCCGGCCACAGGTGCCAGGGCAACCACAGGCTGAAGGTGGCGGCCCGCACTTCCGCCCGCAGGCCCTCGTCGATGGGCGCGTTCATGAACATCCGGGGCGACTGCACCGCGGCCGAATGCAGGATCACGTCCGGACGCACCTCGGCCAGCAGGCGGGCGGCGGCGTCCCCGTCGGCCAGGTCCAGCTGATGGTGCTCGAACTGCTTGGTATGGCCCTGGAAGGTCGAGCCGAGCATGGCCAGGTTGGCCGCCGAGACCCCTGTCCACGGGCTGCGCTTGACGGTGACTATCCGGTCTACCCCCGGGCTGCGGGCCAGGAACTCCAGCGCCCAGGTTCCGACGCCCCCCATGCCCGTCAGCATCACGGTGCTCATGCGGGCGGTCCGTTCATCGGGCGTCCGCCCCCGCCCCGGCGCCGCCCATCAGGGGCGTCGATCCACCTTGTGCATTGCCTCTCGGTGAAAGTCCGCCAACCCCATCACCTGCAGGCGCAGCCGGGCGATCCGCCAGCCTTCCTCCGTGCGGCGGAACCGGTATGAATACTGGCCCCACAGGTGCCCGTCGGGGGCGCCGGAGTGGTAGGCGTGCCAGGCGTACACGTAGGCGTCGCCGGCTGCTTCGTTGTCCCCCTCCGCCCGGACCCGCAGGTTGGAAATGTGGTGGGAGGTGGCCGAGAACAGCTCCTGGAGGCCGGGCCGGATGGCCGGAACGATTGCCTCCCGCCCGGTGATCACCGCCATGCCGGGCCCGTAGTCGATGGTCGCGTCCTCGGTGAACAAAGCGGCCAGCTCTTCGGGTTCGTTGCGGTCGAAATGCCAGGCGTAGGAGTAGATGAGCTCCGCGATGGCGGCCCGGTCGTCGAGGTCGATGGTCATGTTGTCTTGTCCTTGCTCGGCAAGCGGATACCCTACCAGAGAGGGCGCCGGCGCCCCGGCGGGGTTCCGCCCGGGTTGTCCGGCGTCCGCAGCCGACGGAACGAGGGCCGCGCCAGGCCGCAAGGAGGAGAACAGTGACAGACAAGCCCGCGCTCCGCGAGGATCTGTGGTCGAGGACCTACCAGGTGGGAGTGGTGGTGCGCGACATCGACCGGGCGGTCGAGTTCTACGAGAGGCTCGGCGTCGGCCCGTTCGTGGAAGGCCCTTCCGCCCACACCCTGGAGCGGAAGATCTACGGTCAGGACGCCCCGGATGTGAAGGTGAAAGGCCTGATCACCCAGATGGGTCCGATCGAGTTCGAGCTGCTCCAGCCGGTGGAGGGCCGCGGCATCCAGGCCGAGTTCCTCGAGAAGCACGGGGAAGGCGTGGTGCATCTATGCGCCCACACCGACGACCTGGACCGCGACGTCGCCGACCTCACCGCCCTCGGTTACCGGGTGATCTCGTCGGGGTTGCTGGACGACGGCGGCAAGTTCGCCTACTTCGACACCAGGGAGGTGGGCGGGCTGGTGCTCGAGCTGTTCCAGACCGGAAACAAGTGGGAGTGAACGCCCGCCGGCCGGGCGGTTCGCGTTCGGGACCGGGGCGCAGCCAACCGACCGTTCGAGGCCGGCGCCGAACCTTGTAACCTACAACTGCCGCGCCTTGGCGAACGGGCCGGCACGGGATTCCATACGAACACGGAGGTGATAGGGATGAGCGAGTACGCCCGGGTGGAGATTGCCCACCCGGAATTGAAGGAGCTGGCCGACTCGATAGGCGACGCGCCCGGCGACCGGTATTCCAGGACCAAGACCAAGCTGGATCCCGAGGGCCAGGACCGCTACATGAAGCGCTACCGCGAGGTGTCGGCGGACGACCCCATCCAGATCGGTTGGGACGCCAACGAGGCGGAGTTCCACGCCAAGACCAAGATTTTTTCGGTGCTGGCCGACGCCTTCGAGGAGGAGCTGGGCGAGGAGGCCGGCCGGGCGGCGGTGGCCCGGGCCCGGGAGAGGCAGGGCCGACAGATGGGCGCCGCCATGGCGTCCAAGAGCCGGGAGAAGGGAGACCGGCTCAACCTGAACAACTTCTTCAAGGAGTTCTGGGGTTACTTCCAGTGGTCGCCCAAGCTGGACACGGAGCGCTACTTCGACGGCGAGGGCAACATGGTCAAGTACGTCCTGCGGCTCAACTGCCCGATCGGGGACTACCTGCGGGACAACGCCCCCGACGTGGAGTACTCGTCCAACTACTGCGACCTCGATGAGCACATCGCCCACGCCTACAACCCCAACATCCGGTATTCCCGCAAGCGCTGGGTGCCTGCCGGCGACCAGTTCACCGAGCTGGCCTGGGAGCTGGACACCGCCGACGTGCTCGACTGAGGACCGAGTCGAGGGCCGCGAACCGGTGAGCGAACTGTTGCCGCGCGTGTGCGCCGGCGTCCGGGTTGCCGCCGGCCGCCGGGCGCACAGCTAGGGAGGGGCCATGCGGGCGCTGTTGCTGCACGAGGGGGGAAGGCACGAGCTGGGCGAAGTTCCCGTTCCCGAACCGCCCCCCGGATGGGCGCTGGTGCGGGTGATCGCATCCTCCGCCGGCCTGTTCCACGCCCAGATGGCCGCCGGGATGCTCGACACGGACGGCTTTCCCCGCATCCTCGGCCACGAGGTGGTGGGAGAGGTGGCGTCGGTCGGTTCGGCGGCCGCCCCGCCGGAGGGGTCGCTGGTGGTGCTGGATGCGGTGGTGGGCTGCGGGGTGTGCGAGTGGTGCATCCGCGGCGAGGAGAGCATCTGCCCCTGGATGCGGCACCTGGGCATCGACCTGGACGGCGGTTTCGCCGACTACGTGATCGTTCCCGAGTCGAACATGTTCGCCGTCCCGGCCGGCACCCCTGCCGAGCAGGCGGTGATGATGGGGTCGGTCCTCCCGGCCTCGGTCCACGCCGCCCTGCGGTCGGGGGCGGGGGGCGGCGACCGGGTGATCGTAACCGGGGTGGGCAGCATCGGCATGATGCTGTGCCAGGTTGCGAGGGCGGTGGGCGCATCGGCGGTGGTGGCCGCCGACGTGGCGGACGGCCATCTGGAAGCGGCCGGACCCTGGATCGATGGGGCGGTAAACGTGTCGGGCCTGACGGCGGACGAGGCGGCTTCCCGGCTGAGGGAGGCGCTGGGGTCGCCGCACGGCGCCGACGTGGTGTTCGAGGCGGCCGGTCAGACGGCGAGCGTGGACGCGGCCATCCGGGCGGCGCGGCCCGGCGGAACCGTGCTGCTGATGGGCATCTGCGACGGCGCCGCCGCTATCTCCTTCGACCATTACCTGGGCGAGTTCCTGCGGCGGGAGCTGTCCCTGGTCACCACCTTCGGCTTCACCCGCCGGGATTTCATGATCGGCAACGCCTTGTACCGCACCGGCAACATAGACCTGTCCCCGCTGCTCGGGCCGGCCATCCCCCTGGAAGAGGTTCCCGCCGCCTTGGCCGCCGTTGCCGAGGGGGGCACCGGCGGCAAGCGGTATGTAGTCGACGTGTCGATCGGATGACCGCCGCCCGGCTTGATGCGTCTACCGGTTGATGCGTCTACCAGGCCAGCCAGCCGCCGTCCACCGGGATGAAGGCGCCGGTCATATAGCTGGAGGCGTCGGAGGTGAGGAAGGCGGCCGCCTCGGCGATCTCGCCGGGTTCGGCGGGGCGTCCGAGCGGAATGCGTTTCATGTAGATCTCCCGCTGGACGGGATCGGCCAGGCTGGCGGCTGACATGGGGGTGTTCACCACCCCCGGCCCGATCACGTTGACCCTGATTCCATGCGGGGCCAGGTCCAGCGCCAGGGCGCGGCCCAGCATGAGCACCCCGCCCTTGGAGGCGATGTAGGCGGCCGCCCCCGGCAGGGCGGCCCGGGAGTTGATCGACCCGAGCAGGACAATCGCCCCGCCGCTGTTCTGGTCCTTCATGGCCCGGGCGGCCCGCTGGGCGGTGAGAAAGCTGCCGGTGAGGTTGACGTCCACGATCCGGCGGAAAATGTCTGCGTTGAAGTCGAGCGTGCCGCCCGCTTCCTCGATCCCGGCGCTGGCGACCGCCGCATCGAGGCGGCCGAAGCGGTCCAGGGCGGCGGCCACCATGGCGTCGCATTGGGCCTCGTCGGATACGTCCGCCGCAACGGGCAGGGCGTCCTCGATGCCGGCGGCTGTCCGGCCGGCCCGGTCGCCGTCCAGGTCCACACACACCACCCGGTCGCCCCGCGCCCCGAAGCGGCGGGCGGTTGCCTTTCCGATTCCGGATCCGGCGCCGGTGACCAGCGCTACGGCCATCCTTGTCCTCCTCATATGGTCGCCGGCGGCCATGCTACCCGTCCGCTTCCCGCGGCCTTCGCCCGGCGGGCCGCCGGAGGATGTGTACATTGGCAGCCGGTCGACATGGAGGCCGGGGTGCGTATGTTCGGCCTGGGCAACCTATACATGTACATCTCGAACGCCCGCGCCGAGGCGGCGGCAGGCGGGGCCGTGGAGGGTCTCGCCGCCCTCGGATCGTTCCCGGCGGCGGGGGCGGGCGGATGAGCGGGAACGCCGAAGCCGCGGCGAAGCCGGAACCAACCGTTCAGACCGTAAAGGGGCCCATACCCGCCTCCCGGCTCGGCATAACCCTTACCCACGAGCATTTGATGGTCGACCTCCGCTGCAACTGGCGGCCGTCCGACGATCCCGGGGCGGCTTTCCTTCCCGTGGCCGCCGAGAGATCGGGCCGCATTCGCGCCAACCCGTTCGCCGCGCGCGACAACCTGGTGATCGACGATCCGCCGGTGACGGCCGATGAATTGCTGCTGTTCCGGGATGGGGGCGGGGCGACCGTCGTGGATGCGACGCCTCCCGGACTGGGCCGCGACCCCCGCGCCCTGGAATGGCTGTCCGACCGGACGGGCGTGAACGTGGTGGCGGGATGCGGTTACTACATCGAGGCCGCCCACCCGCCGGGTACCGAGGGCAGGCCGGTGGAGGAGCTGGCCGCCGAGATGATCCGCGACATCACCGAGGGTATAGACGGCGCCGCCGTCAAAGCCGGGGTGATAGGCGAGATCGGGGTAACGGCCTGCCCGATGCGCCCCTCGGAGCGCAGGGTGCTCCGGGCGGCGGCGCTGGCCCAGCAGGCAACCGGATGCGCCGTAATCGCCCACTCGGCCGCCGGCGCCGAGTCCCCGTTCGAGGTGCTGGAAGTGCTGGCCGCCGCCGGGGCCGACCTGACCCGGGTGATCCAGAGCCACCTCGACGACCGGTTCCGCACCGACCCGGACAAGTTCCGGCGGGCGGCCGGGATGGGGGCCAACTTCGGCCTCGACACCTTCGGGCGGGAGCTCTACTATCAATCCCGCCGCCGCCGGCATCCCAGCGACGCTACAAGGGTGGAGACGGTGGTGCTTTTGCTGGAGGCCGGGTTGATCGATCACATTCTCCCCTCCCAGGACATCTGCTTCAAGCACGAGCTGAACAAATACGGCGGCCACGGATACAGCCATTTCCTCCGCCGTATCGTTCCCCGGCTCCGCCGCCGGGGAGTGTCCGACAGCGAGATCGACCAGATGTTGCGCGTCAACCCCGCCCGGGTGCTCGCCGCCCCCTGAAGGTAAGGGTGACCCGACACGGTTCAGGGGCTCCTGCGAGCCGGGCGGAGGCCTGTCCTGCAACGAACCGCCCACGGCTTTACCATCCCTACAACTGCGCTGCACGAGGACTCCTACTAGCATGAGACTGGTATAGAAGGAGGTATGAAATGTTAGAGAAAGGGCACTCAACAATAGTTGCCCTTCTATTAGTGTTGTTCATAACGGCCTTGCAGTCTTGTAAGGAAGCAGATGACATATCAGAGATTAGCAAAGATTCATTAGAAACGAAAAGGGTTACTGTATCCTATCTCGAGGAGAATATACCTCCGTGCCTCCCTGACGAGGAGACACGAATAGATCCTTGTCCTACAGGGATACCTCCTTCTGTAAAAGCTCTCTCGGCAAATGCCGCTCCTCATTATTGGCCTCATAGTGATTACCGGTGGGACTTCACAGAGCTACTTCTTGGTGTAATGCTAAACTACCCAGATAGCTATGCTCCGATTCTTGCCCCGCACATCGTAATAAGAGGAACGGCTCAAAATGATACTACTAGATGTGGATTGTACCCTGTGAAGCCATACGACTTTCAAACTGGTGCTACCCATTTCTATGGACTCTACCATTATTATTGTTTTACAGATATTACAGTCAAGGAATACATCATAGGCACAGGCCCTTCCGAACTAATCGGGCTCTTCGGATTTCAGGGGGGAGTCACCGAGGGGAGTAGGTCCCAGTTGGGTTTGCCTGCGTAGAGCAGCGCTCGGATCCGGTAGTTGGTGAAGTTGCGGAACCCGAACCCGATTCGTTTGATGCGTTTGATGAGATTGTTGACTGCTTCGGTGGGTCCGTTCGACACCCGGGAGCGGACGCCGGGCCACGATCTGGTCGTACCAGCGGGCGATGGCGCGGCCGAGTTGGTTGACCTCCGGGGGGCAGGACTGGTCCTGGAGGTCGGCGGCGAGCTGTCGGGTGTATTCGTCGGCGAGGCCGGGGTCTTGGATCTGGTAGACGTCGCGGAGGGTTTCTTTGGCGTGCCAGGCCAGCCGGACTTCTCCGTAGGGGTCCCCGGCCGCCAGGAGGCCTTGGAGGCGTTCCCCGCCGGCGGGGTTGAGGCGTTCCTGGGCTAGGGTCAACAGCTTGCGGATCCGGTAGAGGGGGTCGTCTTTGCGGCCGCGGTGGCCTACGGTCTGGTTCTGGACTCTGCGGCGGACCTCGTCGAGGCGGTTGTTGGCCAGCCGGACCACATGGAACGGATCCGCGACCTGGGTCGCATGGGGGATGGCCGCGTTGTAGGCGGCCCGGTACGGGCCTGACAGGTCCAGCACTGCCCAGCGGATCTGTTCCCGCCATGTCTGCGGTCGTTCGTTGAGCCATCGGGCAGGCCCCAAAGCGTCTCTGCCTGGGACTATATCCAACAGCTGGCCTGCTTCGACATCAACAATAGAAGTGCACCACTGCTTCCGCGGACGCCTTCGGGGAGCGGTGCGGCAGAACATGGTCTCATCGACGCCGATGGCTTCCACCGCCCCGATCCGGTCCTCGTCGGCCTCCAACAACGCCTGGCCCCAGCGGATGACTTCTTTGTTGACCGTATGCCAATCACAGCCCAGCTCCCTGGCAACCGCGGACACCGTCCGCCCCTCCCGGCCCACCATCTCCGCCGCCCACCGCCCAGCCCGGCAGGTCAACAACCCCCGCTCCGGAGCAATCCGAGGATCCTGCTCGGTAAACGAACCCACACCGCAGGCGCTGTCAGGGCACACCTGCCGGCGTTTCCGCCACCCCAGCCGCACCGGCCGCCCGGCCATGGGCAGACCCAGCCGGCTCTACCAGCCTCTCGCCCTTCGACCGCACCCGCCCCCCGCACCCGGGGCACGACGGACGGGCCGTCCCGACGGTGCGGACCTCCACCAGCAGAGCCCCGTCCAGGGGTTCGCTCGCCTCCAGTATCTCCACTCCCCCCAATCCGGCCATCACCTCACATATGCGCTTATACTTGCACTCCACCAGGGGTCCTCCTTCACTCGGGAAGTGTTTACAGCGTCCGATTATGGAGGACCCCACCCCAGATCCCGTGGATTCCCCTCCCCCTCTCAGCCAGCCCCTCCCCCCTCATTTCCGAAGAGCCACTAATCGTAATATTCCACCAAGAAGTAGAATGGTTTCTTGATGAAGAAGAAATAGCCCTCTATAATGAAGAGAGGCTAGCCAAAATATATGGAGATGTGGAGTCTCAGGTTGTGTCCGCGTACGAAGGAAGAGAACTCATCATGATGCTCCGACCTTCCTTTACTGTATATCTTGAAGCATGGGGGCTTGGTGGAGGATTCGGTTTATGGGCTGTTCAACAAAGTGAGAACGACGATATCAGAGTGGTCTCATACGACTATAGCCAAGCTCGTACCGACGCGCACCGTAACCTACTTGACATGCCTCTCGACGAGTTCGTTAGGCAGATCAAGCATGCGCATCAAAACAGGATCGCCCGCACCGGAGGCCGTATCGGTGAAGATCCCACCCTGCCTATGCTTGTAACCGATGCCAACTACCTCCAAGATTATTACATCGCCGGAGGGGCTGTCTACGAAGGCGACGAAGCCACTCGCCTCCTGCCCCCCGTACCGGGCGCTTGGCTGCCCGGCTCCCGCGGCCTCCGGTCAGACGTCCGGTTCGGTTGGCGCCGATAGGCGGGTTCGTTTTCCCCATGCCCATTGGGCGGCGCCCATCGCGACTGCCACCAGCGCCGCCGACACCCATCCCAGACCGGCGAAACTCCGGTATTGGAAGACGAAAGAGCCCAGCGCCGCTCCCAGCCCGTAGCCGACTTGGAGGGGCAGGGCTGTGAAGGTGAGTATCTGCCGCCGGCCCTCTGCCTCGACCGACTCGGCCAGAAGCCCTTGGTAGACCACGAAAGCGAACCAGTGGGCGTACGACCAGACGGCTATCGACAGCAGGAAGCTGGTTACGCCGCCGGTATTCACCATCCACAGGACCGCCGCCGCGCCCGCCGCCAGGCCGGCCTGCAGGCCGAGCGGACGCCCCGCATAGGACAGCCGCCCCGCCAGGATGGACGCTCCGAACCCCGCCGCGCCGCTCACCGCCAGCGCCGCGCCGCTCAGTACGGCGCCCCCCTCCAGGACCACCTCGGCGTAGGCGCCCACGAAGACCCACGGAGCCATGGAACCGACCGCCCAGAGCATGCCCGAGGCGATCCCGATGGAGGCGCTCCGGTTGAACAGGCGGCGGGGGCGGTTCTCCGTCGCCGGTTCCACATGGTCCGGCCCCCGCATCCCGTACGCGACGGCCAAGCCGGCCAGGGCCGCTGTTGCTATGGCCGCCATGGTCGTCCGCCAGCCGTAGGCGTCGGTTATCCAGCCCGCCCCCGGCATGAGCACCGATGCGGCCGGCATGACCGCGGTGAGAACGCCCACCCGCCGAGGCGCATCGCCGCCCGCGACCACCAGCCCCATCGCCCCGGCCACCACCGCCCCCATGGCGAAACCGACCGCGGTCCGAGCCGCCAGATGGGTGAGGAAGCCGGGCGCCGCGGCGGCGGCCAGGTTGGCGGCGGCCATCCCGGCCAGACCCTGCATCAGCAGCCGCCGGCGGCGGATACTCCGTATCCCGAACCAGAAGGCGGCCAGCCCGAACCCGAAATCGGTCACTGCGTAAAGCCAGGCGCCCGACGCGAGCGCCGCGCCGTACCCCCTGACGGTGGGCGGCGCCAGCAGCGGGATGGTGTCGAAGCTCAGGGTCAGCGCTCCGAAGGCGGCCAGGGCCGGTACGAGGGAGGCGGGGCGGGAGCGGGGGGTCATCCCGGTCATTGCCGACAGGGTACGCGAACTCGAGGCGGCCTTTGTTCGGTCAGACTGTTTGCCCGCCCGGCTGCTGTTACGATTTTCGCCAGCTTGGAGGGAGGTGATCCTCGATGGATTCGAAGGCTGTGAGGCGGGTAATCGCCGTGTACCTGGCTGTGGTGGCGCTGGCAGTAACGGTGCAGTTCATGGGGTTTCCGTTCTACGGGCACGAGCCGGGGGGCGGTTTCAACGAGCGGGCGATCAACGCCTGGCTGACGCTCGACGCTTTGCAGGCGGTCGGCCTGGCGTTGGCGGCGGTAACCGGATTCCGGGAGAAGCGGCGTCTCGCCGCCGCCCCCGTTGTTGACTTCCGCCGGTGGATGGGGGCGAACGTGGTGTTCTACGGCGCCGTCCTCATGTTGATCGCCCTCCTGCCCAACTGGTTCCACGCCCTGTCCCCCGCCCCGGCCGCCCAGGCCGCCCAGAACTGGACCATCTGGCATCTTCTCAACACCCTGCTGCCGGTGCTCTTCACTGTGGAGGCGATCCGCCTCTGGCGCGCCTCCGATGTCTGAGCCGGGAGAGATCCCGGACCCGGAGTCGACCGCCCTGGCCGAGGCGGCGGCCGAGCTGGAGCCGGTCATCCGGGCGGACCTCGAAGAGCTGGTGAGGGTCGACTCGGTAAGCGCCTCCGGTTTCGATCCTGGGCGGGTGCGCTGCTGCGCCGAGGTTGCCGCCGCCCAGCTGGAGCGGGCCGGCTTTCGGGGTGTGCGGCTGCTGGAGCTCGACGGCGCCCATCCGGCCGTGTACGGGGAGATACCGCCGCCCTCCGGCGCCGCCGGGGCGCCCACCGTCCTGCTGTACGCCCATCACGACGTCCAGCCGGCCGGACCCCGGGAGCTGTGGGAGACCCCGCCCTTCGAGCCGGTCGAGATCGACGGGCGGCTCTACGGGAGGGGAACGGCCGACGACAAGTCCGGCGTGGTCATCCACACCGGGGCGGTGCGGGCCCATGGCGGCCGCCCGCCGGCGGGGGTGAAGGTCTTCCTCGAAGGGGAGGAGGAGGTCGGCTCCCTCCATCTCGACGGCTTCCTCGCCGCCTACCGCGGCCTGCTGGCCGCCGACGCCATTGTGGTGGCCGACGCCGGCAACTGGGATGTGGGGGTGCCTGCTTTCACCACCTCACTGCGGGGTCTGGTCGACTGCGTGATCGAGGTGCACACCCTGGAGGCCGGGGTCCATTCGGGCATGTGGGGCGGTGTGTTCCCCGACGCCCTCTCGGCGCTGGTGCGGGCTCTGGCCTCTCTCCATGACGAGCAGGGCCGGACAGCCGTACCCGGTCTGGTGCGGGGCGGGCGGCCGCCGGTCGAGATCGAAGAGGGCGCGGCGCGCCGGCAGGCCGGCGTCCTGGAGGGGGTGGAGATGATCGGCGAGGGGTCGATCACCGAACGGCTCTGGCTCGGCCCCGCCGTCTCGATCCTGGCCATAGACTCCCCTCCGGTTTCGGAGGCCATCAACCAGCTGGCGCCGTCGGCCCGCGCCAAGGTGTCGCTGCGGCTGGCGCCCGGGGACGACCCCGACCGGGCCATGGCAGCCCTGGCCGCCCATCTCGAGGAGGCTGTCCCGTGGGGAAGCCGGGTCGAGGTAACTCCCGGGGCCGCCGCTGATTCCGTGTCCCTCGACACCGCCGGCCCGGCCTACGACGCCTTCCGCGCCGGTTTCCGGCAGGCCTATGGACGCGACCCCATCGACAAGGGGGTAGGCGGGTCGATCCCCTTCGTGAAAGCCTTCTCCGACGCTTTCCCCGCCGCCGACCTGCTCCTGACCGGCGCCGCCGACCCCGCCAGCCGCATCCACGGCCCCAACGAGAGCCTCCACCTGGGAGAGCTCCGCCGCAGCACCCTGGCCGAGGCGGCCGCCCTCCAGGCCATGGCCGGCGCCGCCGGGCGCTGAGGTCAGACGCCGCCGCGGAAACCGAGTTGCCGCCAGGCCTCGTACAGGACGATGGCCGCCGAGTTGGACAGGTTGAGGCTTCTGCGTTCGGGCAGCATGGGGATCCGCAGCACCCCGGCCACCGCCTCGTGGGAGAGCAGGCGGTCGTCGAGGCCCGCGCTCTCGGGCCCGAACAGTAAGGCGTCCCCCTCCCGGTAATCGACCTCCGCGTACCCGACGGACCCGGCGCCCGCCAGGGCGAACAGGCGGTCGGGCCGGGCCGATTCCAGGTACGACTCGAAGCCGGCGTGCTCGGACACCTCGGCGTACTCCCGGTAGTCGAGGCCCGCCCTCCGCAGCCTGGCGTCGTCCATCGAGAAACCGAGCGGGTGGATCAGATGAAGCGCCGCCCCCGTGTTGGCGCAAAGCCGGATGACGCTGCCGGTGTTGGGGGGTATCTCGGGCCGGTGGAGGACGACCTGGAACACGCCTCGTCCGCCCTCAGAAGAGGCGCAGATGGTTGGAGGGGGCGCCCCGCAGCTCGTCGTAGTCGACTTCGACGCATCGGATGCCCCGCGCCCCGGCCAGCACCCTGGCCTGCTGGGTTACGGCGGTGGCCGCCAGGATTCCCCGCAGCGGGTGCAGGCGGGAATCGTGGCTGAGCCGTTCCAGGTAGCGGGTGAGCTGCTCCACCCCGTCGATCTCACCCATCCGTTTGATCTCCACCGCCACGGTGCTCCCGTCGGGCGACCGGCACAGCAGATCCACCGGCCCTATATCAGTGGAATATTCTCGGCGCACCAGCTCCAGGCCTTCCTCGAGGACCTGAGGCTTGCCGGCCAGCAGCTCCTGCAGGTGGGACTCGACGCCGTCCTTCTCCAGGCCGGGGTCGGCCCCGAGCTCGAACTCCTCGTCGGAGATCATCTCCTCTATGTGGACGGCGAGCTCCTCGCCCTTCGGGTTGGTGATCAGCCAGCGGTTCTCCTCCTCGATCAGCGTGTTCGGGGAGTTCATCCAGTTCAATGGCTTGTAGGCGCCGCCGTCGGCGTGGACCGCCACGCACCCGTCCGCCTTGACCATCACGAGCCGGACGGCGGACGGAAGATGCGCGGTGAGCCGCCCCTGATAGTCCACCGAGCACCGTGCGATAACCAGACGCATACCGGGCGCAGGATACCGCCGCCGGAAGGGGGGTTCTCAGACGGTTCTCATCCGGCTCTCAGCTAAATCACAGGCCGGGGCCGGAAGATGGGCGCGACAAGGCCGGGCGGCCGATCGAAAGGAGCGCAGCCATGCCGAAGACGAACACCCTGCCGCCGGGGGCGAAGGGCCTGCGCCGGAGGCTCGGCCTGCGCCCGCGGCCCCGCGGGGCGGTTCCGCATAGTTCGGCGCCGCCCGTACAATCGGGCGCCGCAGCGGAACGGCCTGTGGACGCCGTCGCCTGCCTCTTCGGAAAGGACCGATCAATGACCGACGCAGTTGCCCGCGCGGAGAACATCACCAAGGTGTACGGGTGGGGCGACACCCGCGTCACGGCCCTCGACCGGGTGTCGGCGTCGTTCAACCGGGGGGAGTTCACCGCCGTGATGGGTCCCTCCGGGTCCGGCAAGTCGACCCTGATGCACTGCATGGCCGGCCTCGACGAGGTGACCGAGGGCGCCGTTTTCATCGGCGACCAGGATCTCTCGACCCTCAACGACCGGCAGCTGACCCGGCTGCGCCGCGAACGGGTCGGGTTCATCTTCCAGACCTTCAACCTGGTCCCGACCCTGACCGCCAAGGAGAACATCACCCTTCCCCTCGACCTGGCCGGGCGCAGGACCGACCCCGAGTGGTTCACCACGATGGTGGAAACCCTCGGGATAGACGACCGCCTCGGCCACCGCCCCAAGGAGCTGTCGGGCGGCCAGCAGCAGCGGGTGGCGGCGGCCCGGGCGATGTGTTCCCGCCCGCACCTCATCTTCGCCGACGAGCCGACCGGCAACCTGGACTCGAAGGCGGGCGCCGAGCTGCTCGGCTTCCTGGCGGCGGCGGTGCGGGAGCACGGCCAGACCATCGTCATGGTCACCCATGACGCGGTAGCGGCCAGCTACTCGGACCGCATCCTGTTCCTGGCCGACGGCCGGGTGGTGGACGCAATGACGGACCCGACCCCCGAAAGGGTTCTGGACCGCATCAAGGGATTGGAGCGGTAAAAGTGCTGCGGGTCTCTCTCAAAGGCGTCTGGGCGTACAAGATACGCTTGGCCCTCACCGCCCTGGCGATCATCCTCGGCGTGGGGCTGATCAGCGGGGTGTACGTCTACACCGACACCATCAGCAAGGCTTTCGACGGGATATTCGCCAACGCCTACGCCGGGATCGACATCGCGATCAGCGCCGAGTCGGACATCGACTTCGGCGAGGGGGTCTACATCGACGAGGACGACTTCGCGTTGGTCGAGGGGGTCGAGGGGGTCGAGCAGGCCTTTCCCTTTATCCAGGGCGCGGGCGCGACCCTCCTGGACTCCGAGGGCGAGGTGCTGGGAACCGGGGCGGGGCCGCCCACCTTCATCGCCAGCCTGACCCCCGGCGAGGCCGGCGGGTTCACGATCGACGAGGGCGCCTATCCCGCAGGCGCCGGGCAGGCGGCGCTGGACCGCGCCTCCGCCGAGGCGGGCGGCTTCGAGGTCGGGTCGACGTTCACGGTGATTTCCGATCAGGCCGGCCGCATGGAACTGACCCTGGCCGGCATTGCGGCCTTCGGCGGCGGCGGCGATCTGGGCGGCTCCAAATGGATACTGTTCGATCTCCCCGCCGCCCAGCAGGTCCTGCAGCGTCCCGGCCTGCTGTCGGGGGGCTCGGTCCAGGTAGCGCCGGGCGCCTCGGTGGACGAGGTGATCGCCCGCATCGACGCCCTGATGCCCGACAACGTCACGGTGGTTTCGGGCCAGGACCAGGCCGAGCAGGACGCCGCCGAGCTCCAGGGCCAGCTCTCCTCCTTCACCGTTTTCCTGTCGGTGTTCGGGTGGGTGGCCCTGTTCGTAGGCTCGCTCCTGATCTACAACACCTTCCGCATCGTGGTGGGCCAGCGGACCAGGGAGCTGGCGCTTTTGCGGGCCCTGGGGGCGGGCCGCCGCCAGGTGCAGGGGATCATGCTGCTCGAGGCCGCGGTCATCGGCCTGATAGGCGCCCTCCTCGGGGTCGGCTTCGGCGTACTGCTCGCCCTGGGGCTCCAGCAGGTCCTTCCGGCGATCGGGCTCGAGCTGCCGACGGCCTCGTTGGACATCCGTACGCGCACCTTGGTGGTCGGCATGGCGGCGGGCCTGGGGGTGACGCTCGTCTCCGCTCTGGTCCCCGCCTACCGCGCCTCGAGGATCGCGGTGATGGCCGCCCTCAGGGAGGACGCGGCCTCTCCGCCCCGGCCCGGCTATCTGCGCCGCGTGCTGGCGGGATCCACGGTGCTCGCGCTCGGGCTGGCGGCTCTCCTGTTCGGGCTGTTCGGGGACACCGGCGCCGGACCGAGCCCGCTGGTCTGGGTCGGGATCGGCGTAGCGGTTATCTTCATGGGGGTTTTCGTGCTCAGCCCTATGGCGGCCAGGCCGATCACCAGCCTGCTGGGCCTGCTGTTCGAGCGCCTCACGGGCGTCTCGGGCCGCCTCGCCCGGCGCAACGCCATGCGCAGCCCCCGCCGCACGGCCGCCACCGCCGCGGCGGTGATGATCAGCATCACGCTGGTCGCCTTGGCGTCCACGCTCACCGGTTCCATCCGGGGGACCATCGACGACATACTGTCCAACGGCGTCGACGCCGAGGTGGTCATCCAACCGGCCGGCCAGTTCGCCGGGGCCGGGGGGTCCGGTTTCACGCCGGATGTGGCCGAGCGCCTGGGGCGGGTGGACGAGGCGGCCGATTTCACCCGCAGGCAGAGCGGTTGGGGGCGGATCACCTCCGAAACCGTCGACGCTTCCGGCGCCTCGACCGAGGTCACCACCGACGTCCTCATAACCGGGGCCCAGCCCAACCTGGTCGATTTCCTGCCGCCCGACTCCTCCCTGGGGTCTCTCCGCCCCGGGCCGGGCGAGGTGATGATGGATCAGGCCATCGCCGACAACCACGGCTTCGAGTTGGGCGGCGTCGTGATGCTGGAGTTCGAGCAGGCGGGGGAGCAGCCCTTCACCCTGGCGGGAACGGCCGAGGGCGGCGCCTGGGCCGGACTGGTCGCCATACCCTCGGCCGATTGGGTTTCCCGGTTCGGCGTCGAGATGGATTCCCAGATTGACGTGAAGGCGGCGGCGGGGGTGTCCGCCGATGAACTGAAAGCCGCCGTCGAGCCGTTGGTGGCCGACCTGCCGAACGTGGAGGTCCTGACCCTGGCCGATCAGCAGAGCCAGGCCGAGTCCCAGCTGAACGGGTTGCTCAACTTCATCCTGGCCCTCCTGGCCCTGACGGTGTTGATCGGGATGCTGGGGGTTACCAACACCATGGCCCTCTCCGTATTCGAGCGCACCCGCGAGATCGGGCTGCTGAGGGCGGTCGGCCTGACCCGCCGGACCACCCGCCGGATGGTGCGGGCCGAGGCGTCCATCGTCTCGGTGTTCGGCGCGCTGATGGGGGTCGGGCTGGGGATATTCTTCGGCTGGGTGCTCATCAGGGCGCTGTCGGACATCGGCCTTTCGGTCTTCGTCATCCCCTGGCTGCCCGCCTCGGCTTCGGTGGCGGGGGTGCTCGGCAGCCTGGTGTTCTGGTTGATCGCCACCGGCGTGCTGGGGGTGCTCTTCGCGGTATTCCCCGCCCGCCGGGCCGCCCGCCTCAACGTGATCGAGGCCATCTCCCACCTGTAGTTGGATGTACTCCCATGGACGCGGTTGACAGTTTTGGCGGCGGGTTCATCCGCGGATGAACCCGCTTTCGGCTCCGGGAGGGGGATGCCTGGTTGGTGAGGGCCTGCCTGATTGAGTCGTGGGGTGAAAAGCATCCGCGATTCAAGGGAGGCCCTCAAGGGGCAGAGTAGTAGCCGGTTGACCCCATTCGGCCGGGGGGGCGCCGCGCCCGCCGACGGAACGGCAAAGGCATCCCTATCCGTGAATCCTATTACACCCTGACGCCTTTACAGGCAAACACCAAACACCGCGTAAGCTCAAACCCTGCGGACCCCCTGGTCAAGCCCCCTGTCCCACCCCGGACCCCGGCAAGAACGCGAAAAACCCCGCCCCCTCGCCCCGCTTCGCGGGCCCGGCCCCCACCGCCTCCACCGAGTTTCCGGACGCGTTCGGTCAGTACCCGGCAGGTCGCGTTCGGAAGATGATCCCTGTCACGGTCTGCGGCGCCAGCCGACCGGAGGTGCTTGCGGCACCTTCATTAATACAGCATCGGTGCGACATCGTCAATACCCTTGCGGGGGATCTGACTCGATTTTTTTGTCATTCCGTGATTTGACGAAGTATCAGCGGACACCGGCCTGCTTGGTGGGCAGCCGGAGGATGTAGGCGACCAGCCCCGCCGCCAGCGCCGCCAGCATGATGCGGGCCCACGTCAGGTCTACACCAAAGGCTATGGTCACCGAGAAGGTCAGGGCGATGGCCGCCACCGCCCACGCCTTGAGCCGCACCGTGAATCCCCGCCCGGCCCGCCAGTCCGTCACGATGGGGCCGAAGATGCGGTGTTCGGACAGCCAGCGGTCGAACCGCACCGAGGACACTGAGAACAGGAAGGCCGCCAGCAGGATGGGCCCGGTGGTGGGGACGAGCGGGAGGGCGATGCCTGCGAACCCGATTCCTACGAACAACCAGCCCAGTCCCATCAGCAGCAAACGCAATGCCCGCGTTTGGACGAGTCTGGCCATGAAGGCAACGATAGCCGGGCGCAGGCAACAACAGACAATCGGAAAAGGCCGGCCGCGAGACGGAGCGGGCGCCCCGGCCGATTTACCTCAACCTGCGCCGTCGGGGCCGCCCGCGCGGTTTCGCTAAACTTCCCCCCATGAGCTACGAGCGCAAGACCTGGATCGCGTCCGACCGGTTCATCCCTACCAAGTTCGTCCGCCCCGCCCTGCGCCTCACACAGATATCGGCCGCTTCGGGGGTGGTGCTGGTGGCGGCGGCGGTCATCGCCATGCTCTGGGAGAACATCCCGATATTCGGCAACTCCTACCTGGACTTCTGGCAGGGCACCTACCTGGACATCTCCATCGGCCCGGTCCACTTCGAGGAGAGCCTGAAGAAGGTGGTCAACGACGGGCTGATGACCGTCTTTTTCTTCGTCATGGGCCTCGAGATCAAGCGGGCGCTGGTCATGGGCGAGCTGCGCGACCCCCGAAAGGCGCTCCTGCCGGTGGTGGCCGCCCTGGGGGGCATGGCCCTGCCGGGGCTCATCTTCGCCGGATTCAACAGCGGCGACCCGGCCCTCCTGCGGGGTTGGGGGATCCCGATGGCCACCGATATAGCCTTCTCGCTCGGCATCCTCACCCTGCTGGGCCGCCGGGCGCCGGTCGGGGCGCGGCTCTTCCTGCTGGCGGTGGCCATCGTGGACGACATCGGGGCCCTGCTGGTCATCGCCGTCTTCTACACGGCCGAGCTGCACATCGGCTATCTGGTGCTGGGGATAGGGGCGCTGGCGGCGGCGGCGGTCGCAACGCGGGTCAACATCCGCTCCAATGTCTTTTATCTGCCCTTGGCGGCAATCGCCTGGTACGGGTTTCACGAGTCGGGGGTGCACGCCACCATCGCCGGGGTAATCCTCGCCTTCATCGTTCCCTCCCGCCCCCTCTATGGAGCGGCGGAGTTCGACCGCGCCGCCCAGCGCACCATCGAGCACCTGCGGGAGATCGAGCTGCTCTCCACCCCGCCCGAGGGGGTGGACCCCGACAAGTGGAGGCAGACCCTCGAGCGGCTTCGGCAGCTGGATCGGGTCGCACCCCCCGACCCCAGTTTCCAGGAAAAGGTCGATCACCAGGCTCGGTTGATGTCCGATATAGCCAGGGAGTCGATCGCTCCGCTGACCCGCCTCGAGCACCTGCTCTACAACTGGAGTTCCTTCCTGATCCTGCCGATTTTCGCTCTGGCCAACTCCGGCGTCAAGCTGGCCGGGATAGACCCCGTGGAAGCTGCGGCCTCGAGCGTGACGCTGGGTGTGATGATCGGCTTGGTGGCCGGCAAAACAGTGGGGGTGGCCGGATTCGGCTGGGTGATGGTCAGGTTCGGCATGGCCCGCCTGCCCAGCGGAGTGGGTTGGCGCCACATGATCGGCATCGGTCTGCTGTCGGGCGTGGGCTTCACCGTGGCTCTGTTCATTGCCGAGCTGGCCTATGTCCACGCCGCCGGTGCGGTCGCGTCCCCGATAGATCTGGCCAAGATAGGCATCTTCGCCGGGTCGATCCTGGCCGGCGCCATGGGTTATCTGGTGTTGCGAACGGTGCGGATCCCCGACCGCAGTACGCCTTCGCCGGGGTAGGCGCCGCAGGCTGAACGGTGGCTTCCTACACCTACGACGCGGCGGTCGTAGGGTCGGGGCCCAACGGGCTGGCGGCGGCGGTCGCGCTGGCCGAACGCGGACTCCGGGTGCTGGTGCTGGAAGGAAGCGCCGCCGTCGGCGGCGGCGCCCGAACCCGAGAGCTCACCCTGCCCGGTTTCCGCCACGACGTATGCTCGGCCTTCCACCCGCTGGGGGCGGCCTCCCCGTTCTTCGGCCGGCTCCCCCTGGAGCAGCTGGGGGTCCGTTGGATTTCTCCCGAGATACCGGTGGCGCATCCGCTGGGCGGCGGGCGGGCGGCGGCGCTGCGGCAGTCACTCGATGCGACCTGCGCCCGCCTCGGCCGGGACGGGGAGGCCTGGCGCCGTTCCGTCAGGAGGATCGCCGAGGATTGGGGCGCCCTGGCTCCGGCCTTGATGAAACCCCTGTTGGAAAGGCCCTTCCCGCCGCCCGCCCTCGCCGCCGGCCTGTTGCCCGCTTCGGCCTTCGCAAAACGATTCCGCTCCGGGCCCGCCCGGGCCCTGTTCGCCGGGTTGGCCGCCCATGCGATGCGCCCCCTCCGGTCACCGGCAACGGCGGGGGTCGGTCTGGTCCTGGGCGCCCTGGCCCATGTGGGGGGCTGGCCGTTGGCGGAGGGCGGGTCTTCGGCCATCACCGGGGCGCTGGCCTCCCGTCTGGAGTCGCTGGGCGGGGAAGTCCGGCTGGGCTTTCCGGTGCGGCGGCCCGGCGATCTGCCGCCCGCCCGAGTGGTGCTGTTCGACACCCATCCCGCCGCCCTGGCAGAGGTGTACGGGGATCGGCTCCCTGCATCGGCCCGGCGCCGGATCGCCCGGCGCCGCCGGGGCGCGGCCGCCTACAAGATCGACTACGCACTGGACGGCCCCATCCCCTGGACCGCCCCGGAATGCACCCGCGCCGGGGTGGTCCATGTCGGCGGCGACTACCGGGAGACGGCGGCGGCCCTGCGGGCGGTCGAAGCGGGCGCCGTTCCCGGCCGGCCCTTCGCGCTGGTCGGCCAGCAGAGCCTCTTCGACCCGACCCGGGCCCCGCCCGGCAAGCACACCGCCTGGGTCTACACCCACGTCCCCCCCGGATTCGGCGGGCCGATGAAGGAACGGGTGGAGTCGCAGATCGAGCGTTTCGCCCCCGGTTTCCGGGACCTGGTGCTGGCTTCCCGCGTCACCGCCCCGCGGGATTTCGAGGCCTACAACCCCAACTACCGGGAAGGCGACATCTCCTCCGGCCCCCACACCATCCGCCGGATGCTGGGCCGCCCCGGTCCGCTGCTGAACCCCTACCGGACCGGGATCCCCGGGGTGTACCTGTGTTCGGCCGCCGCGCCGCCCGGCCCCGGCGTACACGGCATGTGCGGCGCCGGAGCGGCATCGGCCGTCATCCGGGACATCCTCGGCCCGCCGTAACGGCCGGACCGCCGCCCAAGCCGGTTGAGTAGAGCCGTTTGCCGTAATCGGACGCTTGTTTACCGCACCACCCGCAGTCCTCGGGCGAGCGGCAGCACCTCCGCCGCCCGTTCGGCGTCGGCAAAGCCGCCCAATCCGGCTATCCGGCCGGTTGTGTAGCCGAGCCGGTGCAGCTGTTCGACGATCAGGGCGGGGATTCGGGGTTGTTCCGGCGGCAGCTGTTCTCCGAGGGGCTCGCGCCTGCGCCAGCCCTTGGCGCTGAGCATCTTGTAGAGGGATGTCCGCTTGGCTGGGGTGATCGTCTCCAGTTTGTGCGCCCGTTCTATCAGGGCGGCCATGGAAACCATCCATTTGCGCTTCAGGTCGCCGAGCCGCCCCAGGGTCAGGTTGTGCAGTTCCGGCCCGATCGCCGCGGCGGGCATCAGGAACTCGGCGGCGAAATCCGTCGCCTCCTGCTCCATCGCCTTGTCGAGGTGCACCGGTTCCGAATGCATGACGATATGGCCCAGCTCGTGGGCAAGGGTGAGGCGTTTGCGGTCGGTGGGCATTCGGGAGTTGACAGCCAACACGGGATGATCGTCTACCCACTGCGACATTCCGTCGATGCGGGGCGTGCCGAAGTCCCACTCCATAACCAGGCACCCGGCCGCTTCCATCCACCCGGTAATGCTCCGCACCGGACCTATCGTCATCCGCCACTTGGCGCGGGTGAGCGCCGCCGCGTCAGCAGGCGGATAATCCATCGGGTCGAGCGACGGCGCCGTATTGGGGGGGTCGAAATCGATCGCCTCCAACAGCTGATTCAGATGGACGCGCAATATGTTGAGTTGCGCCTCGACCCTCCGCCAGGCCTTGGCCGGGGCGGTTGCCCTTCTCCGCATATGGGCGTCCACCGCCGCCGACCCTTCGATCGAACCTGCCCGGCGCAGCAGCTGGCCGGTCACCCCCAACACCCCCGCCATCTGTTCCAGCGCCTGCTCGTCCGGTTGCCGCATACCGTTTTCGTAACGCGAGAGAGCGGCTTGGGTGATCCCGGCTTGTTCGGACAGCTGCTCCTGGGTCAATCCGGCTGCGATTCGCGCGGTGCGGACAGCTTCACCCAACAACGGCTACCCGCCCGTCTCCGCACCCCCTGTTTCACCCTCTGCGGATAAACTGCCCGGCAACGGCGGCGTCTGTCTCATTTTGCTTCTTCCTTTTTCGTAGGGTCGTTCGTCCGTTCGGTTCCTACTCGACCTTTTCGAAGAGATCGACGTAGTCTCGGTATAGAAAGAGGCGGTTACGTTTTTGGCCGGTGACCTCGTGGAGGATGCCGTGCTCCACCAGCCGAGTGACCAGGTTGTTGGCAGCTGGATATGTCGTTTTGATTGTTTCTTGGACCGCGCCCACCGAAACGTACGGGTTGCGGTATAGGCTCTCAAGCACGCGCATGCCGTTGCCGGCGGAACGGCCCAGGTGTTCTGTGATGATCTGCCGGTGGTTTTCCCTCAATACGAGAATCTCGCGGGCGGTGTCCGCAGCCTGCAGGCTGACCTCTCTGACACCCCTCAGAAAAAAGGTCAGCCATTCTTCCCAGGAACCGCGGTCCCGGACGGCTTGCAGGCGGTCGTAGTACTCCTGGCGATGTTGTTTGAAAAAATATGACAGATAGAGCACGGGCTTCCGCAGAGCGCCCTGTTCGCAGAGCATGAAGGTTATGAGCAGGCGTCCCAGCCGGCCGTTGCCGTCCAAGAAGGGGTGAATCGTCTCGAACTGGGAGTGGACAAGCCCTACTTTGATCAACAGCGGCAGAGGCGGCCCGTCATGTATGAAGCGCTCCAACCGGCTCAGCGCATCCGAAACCTCATGGGGGGGAGGAGGAACGAAGACGGCATCGGACAATGGTGCACCTTTGGGCCCGATCCAGTTCTGCGTTGTGCGCAACTCTCCCGGCATCCTGTCATGCCCGCGAACGCCGCTCAGCAGCTCGGCATGGATTTCTCGGAGGAGCCGGATGGACAGGGGCAGCTCTTCCAAGCGATGGAGGCCGCGGTGCATGGCGCGTACGTAGTTGAACACCTCATCGACATCCGGCGGCCGGCCGGGCCGGACAATTTCGGCTTCGGCGGCGAGCACGTCCTGCAGCGAGCTCTGGGTTCCTTCGATCTGGCTGGAGAGTACGGCCTCCTTGCGGACATACATGGCGATGAAGAGGTCGGGATAGGGCAGAGTGTCGACGGAGCCGTCGAGCCGCCCGAGGGCGCGGTCGGCCTCCGAAAGAACACCCTGAAGCTCGCCCCGAAGCTCGATCGGGGGTTTCGGCGGCAGGGGTTCGGGAACGAAAGCCCGGTAGCCGTCGGGTTGGCTGACGTACCTGCCTGCCCGATTCTGCTTCTGTGTCATCGCCGCGGGGCCTTCCTCAAAAGCGGGGATGTTCCTATTGAACGGTGCGAGCACTATAGCGGGGTGTGGGGGTTCTTGTTGTAGGTTGGGTGTAATATGGCGGGGTGTGGGGGTTCTTGTTGTAGGTTGGGTGTAATATGGCGGGGTGTGGGGGTTCTTGTTGTAGGTTGGGTGTAATATGGCGGGGTGTGGGGGTTCTTGTTGTAGGTTGGGTGTAATATGGCGGGGTGTGGGGGTTCTTGTTGTAGGTTGGGTGTAATATGGCGGGGTGTGGGGGTTCTTGTTGTAGGTTGGGTGTAATATGGCGGGGTGTGGGGGTTCTTGTTGTAGGTTGGGTGTAATATGGCGGGGTGTGGGGGTTCTTGTTGTAGGTTGGGTGTAATATGGCGGGGTGTGGGGGTTCTTGTTGTAGGTTGGGTGTAATATGGCGGGGTGTGGGGGTTCTTGTTGTAGGTTGGGTGTAATATGGCGGGGTGTGGGGGTTCTTGTTGTAGGTTGGGTGCAGTATGGAGCTGTGGCGGGTACTCGCTCAGTGTACCTTTCCGTTGCTCATCACGGGTACTACGCGCTCCTCCAGATAGGCGGCCAGGTGATCCACCAGGTCGCGGGCGTCGTCCTCAGCCCCATGGATGAAGCTCGACTTGCGCCGGCGGAGGAAGTTCAGTCCGATCCGGTACATACCGGGCGAGCGGGTCACCACCCCGCCCTCGTGATGCAGCTGGCCCCGGTGATCCAGGACCGGAACGTCGAGCCATGAGTAGTCGGGCCGGTAACCCGTGGCCCAGAAGACCGTCCGTATTGCCCCCCCCTCGAGGTCTAGGCTGATCGGCGGCGACGCCTCGACCCGGGTGGGCTCCCAACGGCGCGGCGGACCGAACTCGTCCTCGAGACACCTCTCGTCGATCCATTCGTCGATCTCGGCCAGGAGGCGGTTCATCTTCAGGTCGGCGCGCTTGCACTTGTTGCGGAGCCCGCCGGACAGCAACGCCTTCCCGTCCCTGATATCGGCCAGCCGGCCCACCATTCTCACCCCGATGCCGGTTAGGGAGTTGAGGTCGAGCGTCTTGTGCTCCGGCGTCCCGACCAGCTGCGGAGAGGGAACCTGTCGGACCCGCACGATGTCGTCCACCTCGTCGAAGCGTTCGTCGCTCAGTCCGACTTCATCCAGCCACCAATGGATGTCCTTGCTCCTGTACAGCCGGGGCAGCCGCACATGCTCTCCGACCGAAATCGTCACCGGGCGGCCCGAACGGTGGATTTCCTCGGCGACCTGGATGCCGGTGGCCGAGGCCCCCACCACCAGCACGCCCCCCGCCCGGAGGTCCGAGGGGCGGCGGTAGTCGAGGGGGTGCACCGAGGCGACCGAGGCGGGAAGGGCGTCGGCGACGGGCGGCTTCTTCGGGAGGTTGAATCCGCCGCTGGCCATCACCACCGACCGGCACCGCCAGGTCCCGCGGTCGGTCTCCACCTCGTAGCCCGCTCCGTTCCTGCGCACCGAAAGGACGGTGGTGAGGGTTTCGAGGGGCGGCTTCGTCTTCGCGGCGTACCGTTCGATGAAGTCCGCCACCTCGGGCATGGTCATGTAACCGTCCGGGTCGTCCCCGTCGTAGTCGAAGCCGGGCAGGCTGGTCTTCCAGTTGGGCGTGAGCAGGCGCAGGGAGTCCCAGCGCTCCGTACGCCACGAGTTGGCCACCTCGCCGCGCTCCAGGACGACGTGGTCGATGGAGCGCGCCGAGAGGAAGCGGCTGACCGCCAGGCCGTTGTGCCCGGCCCCGATTACGACGGTGGTAGTTCGCACGACCGCTCCGCCTGTTTCAGGCGACCTCGACCGTAACGTTGGTGGGGTTGGTCATGATGTCGAAGACCGCCGAGACCTTCTGCGACTGGGCCACCAGCGCTTCCAGGTCTTCCCGGGTCGCGTCGTCGGCGTCGATGTCGTACTTGACCCGGACGTCGCTGAACCCGTTGCGGACTTCGGGGTCGGCGCCGAGGATGCCGGCTATGTCCATGTCGGCTTCCAGGGTGGCCTTCACCGACCGCAGTTTGATCTCCCGGTTCTCGGCCACCGCGGCCACGCCGGCCGTCAGGCAGCTGGCCAGGCCGACCAGGACGATCTCCACCGGGGTGGCGGCGTTGTCCTCGGCGGCAAACACCAGAGGATGGTCGGCTTCGAACTCGAACTCGCTGGTGTGGTCATGGTCGTCGCCCAGCCCGAAGTAGCTGCTGACGGACGACTTGCTGTGGGTGCCGTGCAGCCACTCGTTGGTGGCCTTCCACACGAACCGGCCGGCTTCGGGCGTCTCGCCGAGGGCGGCGCGGGCGCCCAGCAGGGCGGTGGTGTTCACACCGTTGATCTTTCCGGTGCTCATGGTTGCTGCTCCTTTGATTCTGGTTGATTGGTCTGTTGGTCGGCGGGCGGCTCTCGACCGGGCTTCCGGCATTTGTTAGGCGCGGGCCCGGAACAGAGCCCTGGTAATTCGGGGGGATCCGCTGTCGAACGGCGCGCCGCCGCGGGCGGATCGGGCTGAAGTTTTGCTCCCGGACGGCTTATACGGGCCGAGGACAGCCGGAGGGGCCGCCCGGGCGGTCCGCCCGGGAGCCAAGACACTCCATGTACACGCGCAGGGCGGGGAACGGCAGGTGCTGGGTGTCCATCGGTGATAGCTCCTCTCGCTTCTTGTCGCGCCCGTTGAGCGCCGCAAGCGGAGTTCCCGCATCGGCTGACTCATCGATCAGGCATTGGCACCGCTCAGGGCGGTTGCCGCGGTTTCAAAGGGCCTGTCCCTCCACCGCTCTGGATGAGCGCGTTGCCTCAATTAGACCACAACCGCCCCGGAATGTCAAGCCGGAAGCCGACCGGGGCTTTGCCCGCGCTCCGAGCCGGCTCGGAACGGGCGCGGATAGGCGCCGGAAGACACCCCTGCGCAGGCAAAAGTGTTGGATGGTGTTGCCCGATGAGCATGGGCGGGGGGGCGCTGCGCCTGCTACGAAACGGCGAAGGCATCTCTATCCGTTCATCCTCCTACACCCGGTCGTCCTTGCAGAGACAACACCAACCACCGTGAAAGCCCGAACCCTTCCTCCGAACCCCTGGTCAAGCCCCTATCCCGCCTTGCTTTGGGCTGACGTGGAGACGTTACAGGGGCTGGGCTTCCTGCGAACCCCTTGGTCAAGCCCCTATCCCGCCCCCTACCCCCGGCAAGAACGCGAAAAACACCACCCCCTCGCCCCGCTTCGCGGGCCCGGCCCCCACCGCCGCCACCATGGATCCGGACGCGTTCGGTCAGTACCCGGCAGGGTCGCGTTCGGAAGATGATCCCTGTCTCGGTCTGCGCCGGCGGCGGACCGGAGGTGCTTTGGCTCCTTCATTATCCGGTATATGTGCGACAAGGTCAATACCCTTGTGGGGGATCCGGCCGGATTTTTTTGTCATTCCGCGTTATTCCTGCCAGCGGTGGGGGCGGTTCTCCAGCCGTCCGAACCCCAGCCGTCCGCACAGGGCGGTGAAGGGGCCGCGCCGGGCGCCCCGCCATTCGAGGTCGTCGAGGGATTCGGCCAGGGGGGCGTCGCGGCGCAGGGTGGTGAGCCTCCGGTACAGGAGCGCTTCCGGCCGGGCGGCCTCGAGGTTGGCGGACAGACGGGCCGCCCCCCGCACCGCCGCCCCCCACTCATCGGGCGAGCGGGGGATGCGCTCGATGCGGAGGAATCTGCCCAGCACCGTTGCGGTGGACTTGGCGCCCCATCCGGGAATGCCGGGGATGCCGTCGGCGGAGTCCCCCACCAGGGCCAGGTAGTCGGGTATGGAAGCGGGCGGAACCCCGAACTTCTCCATCACCCCGGCCTCGTCTACCTGCTTGCGCTCCCGCCGGTTGTAGGTAACCACCCGGTTCCCGATCACGCACTGGGCCAGGTCCTTGTCCGGGCTGAGGATTACCACCTTGTCCACCTCGTCGGCCCAGCGCAGGGCGGCGGTGGCCAGGGCGTCGTCCGCCTCGAACTCACGCATCGCCCACACCGTCACCCCCAGCGCCTCCAGCGCCTCCTCGGCCGGCGCGAACTGGCTCATCAGGTCCGGCGGCACCCCCTCCCCGGTCTTGTAACCGGCGAACAGGCCGTTGCGGAACGACTCGATCACCTGGTCGGTGGCGGCGGCCAGATGCGTTACCCCGTCCTGGCGGAGCAGGCGGAGGGTGGTGTCGATGATGCCGTACACGGCGCCCACCTCCGACCCGTCAGGCGCCTTCCTATCGGGAAAACCGAAGTAGGCTCGGAAGAGCTCGTAGGTAGCGTCGAGCAGGTGGAGGTTCACGTGGATGATGTTAGAGAAGGCCGGAGAGCCGAGGGTTCCTGGGAGCAGGTCGCCACCGGGTTCGCCGAGCTGGGCGGCCTGCTGGGTTCCGGCCTCACCGACGACAAGAGCAAGGAAGGCCCCTCCTGGGAGGAGCTCCGCCAGGCCTGGGGGGACTTCGTGTTTGCCGCCCAGGGGTTGGGCCAGGCCCTGTCGACCACCGTCCGGGACCCCGAAGTGCGGAAGGGCGCCAAGGACGCCTTCGGGTCCCTGGTGGACGCGGTGGGGGCCACGGTGCGCAGCGCCGCCGCCCGCGCCCGCCCGGATCAGACCGCGGGAGACGAGGCGGCAGACATTCTCACAGATGATGAGGGCGGCGCGGACGATCAAGACGGCGCGGACGATCAAGACGATAAAGAGGAGGCGGGCGGCGGGCCTGCGGCGGCGGGATCGGCGTGAACAGCCCGCTGGTTTCCTGCACCTGGCTGTCGGAGCGGCTGGACGACCCCGGCGTCCGGGCGGTGGACACCAGGTGGTACCTGGGCGAGCCGGGAAAAGGCCGCCGCCGATACGGGGAGGGCCGCATTCCGGGGGCCGTATATATGGACCTCGACGATGACCTGGCCGCGTCCGAGGGCCCCGGACGTCATCCCCTGCCCGACCCGGAGAACTTCGCCGAGGCGCTGGGCCGCCGGGGTATCGGCAACCGTCATCATGTGGTGGCCTACGACCAGGGCCCCGGGTCGATCGCGGCCCGGCTCTGGTGGATGCTGCGCGATGCGGGCCACGAGCGGGTCAGTGTGCTGGACGGCGGCTTCGGCCGTTGGGCCGGGTCGGGCTTCCCCGTCGAGTCGGGACCCGAGCCGCCCGCCGCGCCGGCCGTGTTCGAGGCCCGGCCGGGCGCCTATCCGACCATCGACCGGGACTCGCTCCGGTCCCGGCTGGGGGCGGTGCAGGTGATCGACGCCCGCCCCGCCGAGCGCTACCGCGGAGAGGATGAGGCGGTGGACCCCGTCGCCGGACACATCCCCGGTTCGATCTCGGCCCCGACCGGCGGGAACCTCCGGGATGACGGAACCTTCAAGACCCCCGAGGAGCTGGCGGCCCGCTTCGCCGGGCTGGGCCTCGACCCGGCGGCGCCGGTGGTCAGCTCGTGCGGGAGCGGGGTTACCGCCTGCCACAACATCCTGGCGCTGCATCTGGCGGGTTATCCCGATGCGGTCCTCTACCCGGGTTCATGGTCCGACTGGTCGGCCTCCGGTTACCCCGCCGCCGTCGGCCCTCTGCCGGGCGCCGTTCCGAGTTGAGCCGAACCCTCCTTCGACCACCCCGAAACCCTTCCGGCGAACCCCTGGTCAAGCCCTTGCCCACCCCACCACCCGGCTTGACTCCGTACCGACGGCAAACCACCTTCCTGTGAATCCCCTGGTCAAGCCCCTTTCTTGCCCCCAAATCCCGCCAAGAACGCGAAAAACGCCGCCCCGCTGCCCCTTCGCTCCGCTTCGCGGGCCCGGCCCCCGCCTCCGCCGCCTGGGTTCCGGACGCGTTCGGTCAGTACCCCGGAGGATCGCGTTCGGAAGGATGATCCCTGTCTCGGTCTGCGCCGGCGGCGGACCGGAGGTGCTTTGGCTTCTTCATTATCCGGCATCGGTGTGACATGGTCAATACCCTGCGGGGGATCTGACCGATTTTTTGTCATTCCGTGGATCCGGCCATTTTGGACGATGCCTTTCTTCTCATCTGTTCCTTAGCTCCCTCTCAAGTTGTTCTGACTTCGGCGGGGGATGCTGACAGCGCGATCGAAATCCGGTCGTTGCGGACGAGAAAGGAAAAACAGTGAAAAAGGCACTGACCATCATGGTTGGCCTTCTGGCCGCTGTTTCCTTGTTCGCTGTCATCGCCGCCGCCAGCGACGGCGAGACCACCGCCGACACCCGGGCATCAGCGACGGCCGCGACCGTCGCCGAACGGCCGGCCGAGCCGGTGGACGACAGCGACGGGGACGGACACGGCCGGCAAGGCCTTGATCGGGATCGGGACCGGGAAGCGGAGGGGCTGAGCCGGTTGGCGGCGAAGCTGGCTTCCGAGGGTTTGATCTCGGAGGATCAGGCCGCGGCTATTGAGGCTTGGTTCGAGTCGCAGGGTTCCGGGCTCGAGGATCGGTTTGACGGTCCGGCGGATGTGTTGGCGGCGTTGGTGTCCGATGGGGTGATTACCCAGGCCCAGGCCGACGACATCGCCGAGCTGATGTCCCGGTACGAGAGTCAGGACCGCGGCGAGCACCTTGACATGTTGCTCAAGGCGTTGGCTTCCGAGGGTTTGATCTCGGAGGATCAGATCCCGGATGTCAAGGCTTGGTTCGAGTCGCAGGGTTCCGGGCTCGAGGATCGGTTTGACGGTCCGGCGGATGTGTTGGCGGCGTTGGTGTCCGATGGGGTGATTACCCAGGCCCAGGCCGACGACATCGCCGAGCTGATTGCCGAGTTCGAAGCAGACGAGAAGGCCGGCCTCGGCCGGTTGGCGGCGAAGCTGGCTTCCGAGGGTTTGATCTCGGAGGATCAGGTCGCGGCTATCGAGGCTTGGTTCGAGTCGCAGGGTGATGGGCTTGAGGATCGGTTTGACGGTCCGGCGGATGTGTTGGCGGCGTTGGTGTCCGATGGGGTGATTACCCAGGCCCAGGCCGACGACATCGTCGAGCTGATGTCCCGGTACGAGAGTCAGGACCGCGGCGAGCACCTTGACATGTTGCTCAAGGCGTTGGCTTCCGAGGGTTTGATCTCGGAGGATCAGGTCCCGGCTGTCAAGGCTTGGTTCGAGTCGCAGGGTGATGGGCTTGAGGATCGGTTTGACGGTCCGGCGGATGTGTTGGCGGCGTTGGTGTCCGATGGGGTGATTACCCAGGCCCAGGCCGATGACATCGTCGAGCTGATGTCCCGGCGCGAGGCGGCGGAAGCCGCCGGAAGCGGGCCGGACCTCGACTGAGACCTGCACACCTCCCTCCCCCCGGAGGAGCGCCCGCGGGAACTGCGGGCGCTCCTTTTGTTCAATGGCTGCTCACAGGGGTTGACCCCACCGGCCGCCGGGCGCCCGGCGGTGTTGTACATCGCGGCGGCGGCGAAGCCTCATATATAATCACCAACGCCCCCACATCTCACTCGAAGGCCGAACACCCGACACAAACCACGGAATGACAAAAAAATCCCGTCGGATCCCCCACAAAGGTATTGACTATGTCGCACCGATGCCGGATAATGAAGAAGCCGCAAGCACCTCCGGTCCGCCGCCGGCGCAGGCCGAGACAGGGATCATCTTCCGAAACGCGACCCTGCCGGGTACTGACCGGGCGCGTCCGGAATCCAGGTGGTGGCGGTGGGGGCCGGGCCCGCGAAGCGGGGCGTGGGGGCGGCGTTTTTCGCGTTCTTGCCGGGGGTTCCCCGGGGGGGGGGGTAAAGGCTTGAACAGGGGGTTCGGAGGATGCACGGATAGGGATGCCTTTGCCGTTCCGTCGGCGGTCGCAGCGCTCTGCCGCCCGTGCTCATCGGGCGGAGCGTTCCAACAGTTGCTTGCGCCGGGGCGCCTCCCGGCTGCCTATCCGCGCCCGCTCGGGGACAACCATCCGAACCTCCCTCTACCTGTCTACCGCATCCCCGGGCGCGTCGTCAACCGCGCAGGCCGCCTCCGGCGCCGCCTTTTCCCCGGACCAGCCGCCCAACCCTTCCCACACCCCGCCTTTTCCGCCGAAACCACTCAACTCAACTCGATGCCAAACCTGCCGGCCGGCTCGGTGGGAAGCACACCAGGTGACGCATTGTGAGACCTAGAAACCTCCTGTCCCGGCTGACGAATGTTGCGCTGGCGTTCGTTCTGGCGGCTTCGCTTTCCCCTGTGGTTCCCCGCCTGCCGGCGGAGGCGCAGTCGGGCGGGATAACCCTCCGGCTCGTGGACAGCTCGCAGGCCTCCCTGGAGGAGCCTTCGGACGCCAACGCCGTCCATACCATAGAAATCGAGGCCGAACTGCCGGGCGGGGTCCCGGTCGGCAGCCTGAGCCTTCGCGTATATCCGGGCGGCGGCGCGCTTTCCTCCCTGCCGGCGGTGACCGGCGGCGTCGGCAATGATTACACCGTCAGTCAAGGGTCTATTGCCCTGGACGGGACCGAGGCCGCCGGCGCCAAGAAGACCGGATCGCTTCAGGTGACCCTCAACGCTGACACGGCGGTGGAAGGGCCGGAGGTGTTCCGGATCTCCGCCGCCCATTCTGATTCCTCATACTCGGGTCCGATAACTTCCCTGCTGGTAACGGTCCTCGACGACGACAACAATGTAACCCTCGCCGCGTCGCCGGATGAGGTCGAAGAGGACGGCGCCGCCGAAACGATTACGGTAACCGCCTCCCTGCATCACGCCGAGCAGAGCCCGGTGACGGTGAACCTGGATGTGGGGGCGGGATCGGGCGCAACCGAGGGGACCCATTTCGAAACGGTGGACGACTCGGCTCTGAGCATCACCATCCCCCAGGGCGATACCTCCGGCCGGGCCTCTTTCAGCCTGGCCCCGATCGACGATTTCACCAACGAGGCGGCCGACCGCACCGTCTCGATTTCGGGTTCGGCCGCCGGGCTGGGCGACGGGTCCGTCGCCGGGGCAACGGTGACGATCGACGACGACGAGGACGACGTGTCCGGCGATCCCTCCCGCATCGACCTGAGCCTGGACAAGGCTTCGGTGGACGAGGACGCAGGCGCCGTTCAGGTGACCGTTACGGCGGCTTTTCCGCCGGGGGAGCGCCGCGCCTCCGCCACCCCGGTGTCGGTGTCGGTGGGGCTGTCCGACGATACGGCGGTGTCCGGAACCGATTACACCGCGCCCTCGGGCATCACCATCACCATCCCCGCCTATCACTATCGCGCCTCCGGTGTCTTCAGCATCACCCCCGCCGCCAACACCGCCTCCGCCCCCGACAAGACCCTGACCGTGGCCGGGGCCAACTCCGACCCCGGGCTCACGGTTTCCGACGCCGTTCTGACCATTGCCGACAACGACACCTCGGTCAGCCTCTCCCTGGACAAAGCAGAGGCGGCGGAGGAAGGCGGGGCGCAGACCATCACGGTCACCGCCTCCTGGCCGCAGGGTTACACCCGCACCACCGCCGCAGACATAACGGTCGGCCTGGAGGGCGAAAGCGGCGTCTTTACCGCCGTCGAGCCGTTCACGGTAACCATCCCGGCCAACCTCCGCTCCGGTTCGGCCGAGTTCACGTTCACCCCCGTCGACAATTCCGCGCCCGAAGGCCCCAGGCGGATAACCGTGCGGGGAACAACGCCCGGGTTGGATGTCTACCCGGCCTACCTGGCCGTCATCGACGACGACAACCTGATCACGCTCACCGCCTCCCCGGCCGAAGCCGCCGAGGGCGATGCCCCCGCAACCGTCCTGGTAACCGCCGCCCTGCCCGCGGGGGCCGACGCACCCGTCCGGGATCTGAAGGTGCGGGTCGGGGCGTTGTCGGGGTCGGCGGCGGCGGGGGCGGACGCCGAGGCGGCGGGGGCCGATTACAAAACGGTCGCCGATTTCGACATCGAGATAGAGGCGGGTTCCCGGAGCGGCTCGGCGTCCTTCACCCTGACCGTTTTCGACGACTCCGAGGCCGAGGCGGGCGAGCAGATCAGCCTGGGAGTGCTTTCGGTTTCGCTGCGGGATCAGGATCAGGGCGATCCGAACGACCCGACCGGCACCGGCACCGTAGAGGCCGACACCTTCACGGCGGTTGCCAACTACCGTTCCGCTCCGGCTGCGGTGTCGATCATCGACAACGACGCGGCGCCCACCCCCGACCCCCTGCCCGCTTCGCTGGTACTAACGGTTTCCCCCGCCCGGGTGCCGGAAAACACCGCCGCGGCGATGACCGCCTCGGTGTCCCTCCCGGCGGGGGCGGACCCCATAACGAGCGACACCGTCGTCACGGTGTCCCTGTCGGCGGACGGAACCGACGACGGGGGCTCGGCGGAGGCGGGCGATTTCACCCCGGTCTCCGCCGATGTAACCATCGCCGCCTCCGCCGATGCGCCGTTCACCTCCGCCTCCGCCCCGGCCGCCAAGGAGTTCACCCTCACCACCGCCGCCGACCCCGACGCCGACGACGAGACCATCAAGGTGTCGGGCGCGGCGGCCGGGTTCACCATCGCCGCCTCCTACATCACCATCGAGGACGACGACGCCGTTCCCGATCCGGACGCACCCGCCATCAACCTGCGGGCGGATGTGCTGCGGGTGGGAGAGGCCGACGGGACCACCTCCGTAACCGTTACGGCCGAGTATGCGGACGGGGCGGCCCGGACGGCGCCGACCACCGTGGAGGTCGAGTTGGCCGGCTATGCGGGCTACGCGGTTCCTCCGGGCGATTACGCAGCGGTGAACAAGTTCAACATCACCATCCCCGCCAACGGGACCAAGGGTTCGGGGTCGTTCGACCTGGCGGTGGTCGACGACGCCCTCATCGAAGGGGACGAAAGGGTGCGGATCATCGGGCGGGAGATCGCCGCGCCCCCCGGCCCGGCCGTGGGGGCCGTCCCGCCGCAGACCGACAGCGGCCTGACGGGGTTCGCGGTCAACGCAGCCGATGTAATCATCGTCGACAACGACAACGTCCTGGCCCTCACCCTGTCCCAGACGACGCTGGCCGAGGGCGCGGGGGCGGTCGTCCTGAACTACACGGCGGGGCTGCCCGCCGGGGTAACCCCCCCGGCCGAGGAAACCGCATTGGAGGTGTCGCTGTCGGGCGGGACGGCTTCCGCGCCGGCCGATTTCACCCCGGCGGCCATCACGGAGGTGACCCTCCCCGCCAACACCCGCACCGTGAACGGTTCCCTGCGCCTCACCCTCGTAGACGACGACCTGCCGGAAGGGGACGAGACCATCGTCGCGGCGGTCTCGGCGCCCGGCCTGACCGCCGCCGCGCAGACGGTCGTCATCACCGACGACGACAATCGGATCGAACTGTCGGTCGACCCCCACCGGGTGAGCGAAAACCGCAGGACGACCGAGATAAAGGTAACGGCAGCCGTCTCGGAAGCCCGGGAGACGCCGATGCAGATTCCGGTGTCGGTAACCGCGGACACCGCCGGCAGCGCCGACTTCGCGGCTTCGCCGGACGCTTTCACCATCACCATCCCCGCCGGCGCCGCCCGCGGGTCGGCGGCCTTCGACCTGACGGTGACGGACGACCGGGTGGCCGAGGGCAACGAGAAGCTGACGGTGGCGGCGGCGGACTACTTCGTCGTGTCCTCCCCGGCCTACACCTACACCCGCACCGGCGTCGTTTCGGTGAGCAGGCCCGGCCAGCCGGCGGTGACGATCGTGGACGACGACGCCGAGGACATCGTGCTTTCCCTGAACCGTTTGGCGGTTTCGGAGGACGGCGGCCCGACCGGGGTCACGGTCACCGCCGCTCTGCGGGAGAGCGTGAGCCGGCTGCGCACCGACGTGGCGGTGGCCCTGTCCACGGCCGGGAGCACGGCGGCGGCCGGGCGGGATTACACCCTGGCAGACGCCGACGGCGGGGCCGGCCCCTTCACCCTGACCATCCCGGCGGGGATGCGCCGCGCCTCGATAGAACTGACCCTCACACCGGTCGACGACCGCAGCCGGGAAGGGACCGAATCGGTGGTTTTCTCCGGTTCGGCCCCCACCTTCAACGTGGTCGCCGCTCCGCTCACCATCTACGACGACGACTCCGCCGTCGCCCTGACCGCCGACCCGCAGACGGTGGAAGAGGGCGCCGGGCGGGTCGCCGTCACCATCACCGCCGCCCTGCCCGCGGGTGAAACCGCCCCGGCGGGCGGGCTCATCGTGGATCTGAGGGCGGCGGGCGGCGCCGGCGCCGGCCGAGCCGAGGAAGGCGCCGGCAAGGACTTCACCGCCTCCCGCCCCGATCCGTTCCGGATCACCATCCCCGCCGGCGGCCGAAGCGGAACCGCCTCCTTCGACCTGGTGGTGAACGACGACGCCCTCTCCGAAGGGGCGGAGTCGGTGAGCATCACCGGGACGGCGGCCTACCGCACCGTTGCCCCGACCGCGGTGACCATCGCCGGGAACGACTCGGCGGCCTCGGCCCTCGCCGCCGGGCGGTGTTCGGACGGCACCTGGGTGGCAGATTCGACCTCCGCCCTGGTCTCCGATTGCGAGGAGCTGGTGGCGGTGCGCAATCACTGGCTTGCCAATCCGGACAACGCGGGCCTGGCCGCCGGGCACCCCCTGCGGTCCTGGGGCGCCGGGCTGGTGAGCGCCTGGCCGGGGGTGACGGTTGCGGTGAGCTCCCGCACCTCGGCGGAACGGGTAACCGGGCTGACCCTGTCCGGCGGAATCGCGGGAACCCTCCCCGCCGAGCTGGCCGACCTGGCCGAGCTGACGGCGCTGGACCTGGGCGGCAACCGGTTGAGCGGTTCCATTCCTTCCGGGTTGACGGGCCTGTCTGCTTTGACGAGTCTGGATCTGGGCGGGAATCGTTTGTCGGGGTCGGTTCCGTCGTTGACGGGTCTGTCGGCTCTGACCAGCCTGGACCTGGGCGGCAACCGGTTGAGTGGTTCTATTCCTTCCGGGTTGACGGGTTTGAGTGCTTTGACGAGTTTGGATCTGGGCGGGAATCGGTTGAGTGGTTCTATTCCTTCCGGGTTGGCGGGTCTGTCTGCTTTGACGAGTTTGGATCTGGGCGGGAATCGTTTGTCGGGGTCGGTTCCGTCGTTGACGGGTCTGTCGGCTCTGACCAGCCTGGATCTGGGCGGCAACCGGCTCGGCGGCCGGCTGTCGGCGGTGACGGGGCTTACCGGCCTGACCGCGCTGACCGCCCTGGATGTGAGCAACAACCTGCTGACCGGAACCATCCCGTCCGGCCTGGGCGGCCTGACCGCGCTGACCGCTCTGGATGTGAGCGGCAACCTGCTGACAGGAACCATCCCGTCCGGGCTGGGGTCGCTCTCGTCTCTGGCCGAGTTCGGTTTCTGCGGCAACGGGCTGACAGGGACCCTGCCGTCCGGGTTGGGGCCGGGGGTTGTTGCGCCCGGTTACACGTCCGGGGACGTGAGCGTCTGCCGCCGCGGGATCGATCTGCGGGTCTCCCCGGCGGGCGTCCCGGAAGGATCGAGCAGGGAGGTGACCGTTACCGCCGAGTGGGTCGGTTACGGAGGGGAGGGGCAGCCCGACCTGCCCGCCGGCGCCGCCGCGGTAACGGTGTCGGTTGCGGCGGGAACGGCCCAGGCGGCCGACTTCACCGCCGTCGACGACTTCACCGCGGCCATCCCCGCCGGCCGCCGGTCGGGGTCGGCAAGCGCCTCGATCACCGCGGCGGACGACGCCGGGTTCGAGGGGCCGGAGACCCTGAGCCTGTCCGGAACGTCCGCCGGAAGGCTGGTGTTCGGCGCCGACCTGACCATCCTGGACGGAGACAGCCGCATCGTCCTGAGCGTCAACCCGACCGCCGTGACCGAGGGCGCGGGCGAGACCGACGTAACCGTAACGGCCGCGCTGACCGGTTTCGGCGGGGCCGGGCAACCCGCTCTGCCCGCCTCCGCCGTGTCGGTGCCGGTGTCGGTTGCGGCCGGGACGGCCGGGCCGGGCGACTTCGGCGCCGTCGAGGACTTCGCGGTAACCATCCCGGCGGGGATGACCTCCGGCGAAGGGGTTTTCAAGCTGACCGCGGCGGCCGACGGCGTGAGCGACCCGGATGAGACGCTGCTGGTTTTGAGCCCTTCGGGCGCGGCTTCGCTTCCGACGGGGCCGGCGGCGGTGTCCCGCGCGGTGGTGACCATCACCGACGACGGCGCCTCCAAGGCGATCCTCCTCGCCGTCGACCGAACCCGGGTGTCCGAGGGCGGGTCCGGTCAGACGGTTGCGGTTACCGCATCCTTCCCCGCCGGGCAGGGGACCGAACTCTCGGCGACGACCATCGGGTTGAATCTGGTGGACGGCACCGCCTCCGCCGCCGCCGGCGATTACACGGCCCTGACGGGAAATGTGAGCTTGACCATCTCCGCCGGCCAGACCACGGCTTCGGCGGATGTGCTCATCACCGTGCCCCAGGACGACGACGCCGAGGCGGACCAGACGGTCATCCTGCGGGCGGTGTCGGTTCCGTCCGGGTTCACCGCCGCCCCGGCCGAGTTCACGATCACGATCGGCGACGACGACAGCGGCATCGCCGCCCTGGATCCGGCCGACTGTTCCAACGGTGCGTTCGCGGATCAGACCAACACCGGGCTGATATCCGACTGCCGGGCCCTGGTGGATATCCGCAACCACTTCACGAACAACGCCGCCAACCGGGGCCTCCCGGCGGACGACCCGGACACGGCGGATGTGGACGAGACGCACGTGCTGCGGGCCTGGGGGCAACCGAGGTTCGCTCCGTGGCTTTCGGCGGTGTTCGCCTCCAGGCAGGCGGACAGTATGTTCCAGAGCCGGGACATCAGGGTCTGGCCCGGGGTGACGCTCGAAGAGGTGGGCGGGGTGCTGCGGGTAACGGGCCTCGACCTCCATAACCAGGGGCTGGCGGGGCTGGTTCCGGTCCATGCGCTGAACGTGAGATGTACAAACGCCGATCACTCGCCGCCGACCTGCGCGGACAATCGGGGGAACAGGTCGGACTTCGACCATCGGGCGACGCGGGGTCATCCGGTGCTTCCCAGCGCCGACCCCGCCCCGAACCGGATCGTCGGAACCGTCCCCGCCCGGATCGGCGGCCTGACCGAGCTGACCCGCCTGGACCTGGGCGGCAACCGCCTGACCGGAACCGTCCCGGCCTCGGCGATGTCGGCCGGCCTCGAGGTGTTGGACCTGTCGGGCAACGATCTGTCTCTGGGGGCGTTGGACGTGACCGCTCTGACCGGGTTGACCGAGCTGCGGGCGGGCGGCAACTCGCTGTCGGCCTGGCCGACCGGGATCCCGACCGGAATACAGGTGCTCGACCTCGGCGGCGCCGGTCTGTCCGGCCCGCCGCCCGCCGCCTTGAGCAGCATGACCGGGCTCACCCATCTGGATCTGTCGGGCAACGGGTTCACCGGCCCGCCGCCCGCCGCCTTGAGCAGCATGACCGGGCTCACCCATTTGGATCTGTCGGGCAACGGGTTCACCGGCGCGGCCCCGGCGGGGTGGTCGGCTTTGACGGGGCTTTCTCATTTGGATTTGTCGGGGAATGGGTTTACGGGTGGGTTGCCGGCGGGGTGGTCGGCTTTGACGGGGCTTTCTCATTTGGATTTGTCGGGGAATGGGTTTACGGGTGGGTTGCCGATGGGGTGGTCGGCTTTGACGGGGCTTTCTCATTTGGATCTGTCGGGCAACAGGCTGGCCGGTTCGCTGCCCGCCCGGTGGTCCCGCCTCACCGGGCTTGCCTATCTGAACCTGTCCGACAACGGGTTGTCGGGGGTGGTCCCGCACCTCTGGTCGAGGATGACCGGCCTGCAGCAGCTGCGGATGGGCCGCAACCGGTTGTCGGGTTCCTTCCCGGCCTGGGTTGCCGCCCTGTCCGGCCTGACGATTCTGGACCTGGGCGGCAACCGGCTCACCGGCCTCGTCCCGGCCCGCCTCGGCGCCCGCGGCCTCGTCGAGCTGGACCTGTCGGACAACCTGTTGCGGGGCGGCGTCCCCGCCGCGCTGGGCGGCTCGACCGGATTGACCTTGCTGGATCTCGGCGGCAACCGGCTCACCGGGTCCATCCCCGCCGGTTTGACCGATTCGCAGGGCGGCCCGCTCACCGGCCTGGACGACCTGGCCGCCCTCGAGGTGTTGGACCTGGGCGGCAACCTGTTGACCGGGTCCATCCCCGCCGCGTTGGGGTCGCTTGCCGAGCTGCGCACCCTGGATGTGGGCGGCAACCGGCTCATGGGGGCCGTTCCCGCCGCGTTGGGCGGCCTGTCCGAACTGGAAAAACTTATCCTGGGTGACAACCGGCTGACCGGCGGCCTGCCTGCCTTGGCCGGGCTGACCAACCTGACCCGCCTCGACGCGGGCGGCAATCCCGACCTCTACCCGGCGGGCGCCGTTACGGGGCTTGCCGACTGGCCGTCCGCCGTCGACAAGGTCGCATATCTGGATCTCGGCGGGACCGGGATGACCTCCGCCTTCCCCGCCGGGTTGGAGGCGTTGTCCGATCTGACCCATCTCGACCTTTCCGGCAACCGGCTTACCGGTTCCATCCCCGCCGCGCTGGGAACCCTCGCCCGCCTCCGTACCCTGCTGGTTTCCGACAACCGGTTGATCGGGTCCATCCCGCAGGCGTTGGGCAACCTGGCGGCCGGCCGGGGCGGAAGCCTGACCCGCTTCGGATTCTGCGGCAACGGAATCACCGGACCTCTGCCCGCCCTGCTCCGTTCGGGGGTGGAGCTGGTCGGGTTCCCGTCCGGGGCGGCCGTCGACTATCGGCGGGTGCAGGCATGCGCGCGGGGAGTGGTGTTGAGCGCCTCCCCGCCGCTGGTGGCCGAGGACGCCGGCAGGACCACCGTAACGGTAACCGCTTCCCGGCCCTACGGCCTCTCCGATGAGGAAACGAAGGTGTTCTTCACCCTGGAAGGCGGAACCGCACCCGGGAGGGCCGAGTTCGGAGCCCTCGCCGACTTCTCCTTCTGGCCCAAACACTGGGTAGGTTTCCAGCCGCCGCCGCCCAGCGGTCGGGTGAGGTTGACAACAGACGCCGGCGCGCCCTTGCCGGAGGGATCGCCCGCCGACGTGACGGTAACCGCCTCCTTCGCGTCCGGAGCAACCAGCGACGGCGACACCGTGGTGAGGTTGCAGATAGGCGCATCGGACGACACGGCTTCCGAAGATGATTACGCCGCGGCGGCGGCAGGGGGTTCGGGCCTGGAAGTCACGATTCCGGCCAACACCAACTCCGCCGCCGTTACCCTGCGGATCACCCCCTTCTCGGACGGGGAGCACGAGGGGCTAGAGACCTTTACCATCGCCGGGCAGACCGACGACTGCAGCGACGGCGAAAGGGAGGGCGACTGCTCGGTCGGCGCCGCCGAGGTGGGAATCACCGACACCCGAACCGTGATCGGGCTGGTCATACCGGTGGGGGAGCGGAGCGCCTCGGCCGCGGTGTGGTTCACCCTCTATGACGACGACGAAGTCGAGCCGGTGGAAACCGTCTCGGTGGTCGGCTCGGCCGGTTCGCTCCCGGCGGTGCCGGCCGAGATCGGGATCGAGGACGACGACGGCGCGGCTACCCGGGTGGAGTGGACCTTGACCCCGACCTCGGCCGAGGAAAGCGCCGGCGATATCGGGGTGGAGATTTCCGCTTCGCTGTCGGGCGGCGGGTTCCGCCTCGTCGACACGCCGGTTACCTTCTCGGTGGGGGCGGACGAAGACACGGCGGCGGCCGGGGCGGATTATCAGGTGATGGCCGATATCACGGTTACCATTCCCGCCAGGCAGACGGAGGCCTCGGCGGCTTTCAGCCTGACCGGCACCGACGACGGGTTGGACGAACCGGCCGAGACCCTGACCGTCACCGCCGCCGCGCCCGCCGGATTGACGGTGGATGTTCCTGCCCGCACCATCACCCTGACCGACGCCGACAACACCCCGCAACGGTTGGTGTTGACCGCCGATGTGGATCCGGACACAGATGGAGTGCAGACTTCCCTGGCTGAGGGCGCTGGCGACCGCCGGGTAAAGGTTACGGCCGCCTTTCCGGAAGGCGCCGGCCTGTCAACCGACCGGACGGTGATGAGCGTTGCGATCGGAGGCCAGGCCACTCTGCGCAGCACCGCCGCCCGGGGGTCGGATTTCAACGCCGCCGAAACCATCGAGATAACGATCCCGCCCGGTCGAAGGAGCGGCCGCGCCTACTTCACCTTATCGGTGTTGGACGATACCGTGACCGAGGAGGGCAGGGAGACGGTCAGCCTGGTGGGGAGGATCACCGAGGGGACCGTCCTGCCGATCGGCAACACCGCCATCACCATCACCGACAACGATCAGGGGATCGCGCTGACCGTCTCCCCCGACAGCGCAAGGGAAGGGGGAGCACCAAGCATCGGAGTAACCGCCGCTTACGAGGCCGGTGTAACCCCGCCCTCTACCCCCACCACAGTTACCGTAACTGTAGGGGCGGCCGGCGACACGGCGGCCCGCAGCCCGGCGGACGACCCGTCCACCACCGAGGTGGATGAATCGGATTCGGGCGACTACACCGCAGCCCAGAATCTGACCATCACCATCCCCGCCGATACCCGCTCGGCGTCCAAACAGGTCGCTCTGTCGGTGCGCGACGACCGCGACACGGAGGATGCCGAAACCATCACCTTCAACGGCGCCGCAACCGGATATGTAGTCATACCTACATCCTTCACTATTGAGGCAAACGATCCTGTGCCCACCGAGATCGTCTTGAGTATTCTCGCCCGCCCTTCAATTACGAATTCAGTACTAGAGCCGAGTCGCGCCGGTGGAACAAGAGTACAGGTCCGGGCTTCCTTCTTCCCAAGCCACGCGGTAACTCTGCCTACAGATACAGATGTGGAGGTTCGGTTCGGCGCCGCGCCGGGCGATACGGCAACCCCGAATGTTGACTATATTCCGAGCACAATGGCAATGACCATCCCTGCCGGAGAAACCGGTGCCGTGTTGTATTATTCGTTGAGCGTAATACCAGATGAGCTGACAGAAGAGGCCGAGACCTTAACTCTCTCCGGCAGGTCCCCCGGGTTCAGGGTCAATCCGGTACAAGTGGAGATCCTAGATTCTGTCTCACCATCTCTGAGATTTTATGTGACTCCGAGTAGAGTAGAAGAAGAAGCTTCCGACCACACGAAAACGATTACGGTAACCGCCGTTACTTCTCCCGGGTATGTCAGCACTGCCGAAGAAAGGTTTAGTGTTGAGGTAAAATCTCCTCCAGTCAACGATGCTAAAAGTACAGGCCCGACCCCGGACTATACCGCCACTACACCCCAGCCGATCGTCCTTGCGGCGGGCAGTTCCACAGCAACTACCACCTTTGATCTGACCATAAAACAAGACTCGTTCAACGAAGACGAAGAATATATCTCTGTTGTAATTTTCAACCAGCGGTTCCCGCTTCAGAAGGCTATACTACCAATAATAATATCCGGTAATGATCAGAGGCTGGCCCGTCTTGATCCGAACAACTGCAGCGACGGGACCTTCGTCAATGATCCGTCCAACAACACAACTTTGGTGGCGGATTGCCGAGTTCTGGTCGGAATCCGAAACAGATGGATGGGTAACTCCGCGAACTCCGGCTTGCCTGCCGACCACCCCATGCGCAACTGGAGCGGATTGATTACCAGCTGGACAGGCGTGACTATTGGCACCGGCCGCGTGACCGGTTTGGAAGTAATACCGACCGGTTTGGACGTGAAAGATAGAATTATCGGCAGCCTTCCCTCTGCCCTGTCCGACCTGACCGGCCTGACCTCGCTTGATTTGAGTGGTAATAGATTGTCGGGTCCGATTCCGTCAAGTATTGGTTCTTTGACTAATCTGGAACATTTGGATTTGAGTGTTAATGAGTTGTCGGGTTCGATTCCGTCGAGTATTGGTTCTTTGACTAATCTGGAACATTTGGAGTTGTGTGTTAATGATTTGCGGGGTTCGATTCCGTCGAGTATTGGTTCTTTGACTAATCTGGAACATTTGGAGTTGTGTTTGAATGAGTTGTCGGGTTCGATTCCGTCGAGTATTGGTTCTTTGACTAATCTGGAACATTTGGAGTTGCGGTCGAATGAGTTGTCGGGTTCGATTCCGTCGAGTATTGGTTCTTTGACTAATCTGGAACATTTGGATTTGCAGTCGAATGAGTTGTCGGGTTCGATTCCGTCGAGTATTGGTTCTTTGACTTCTTTGACTCGGTTGGATTTGGGTGGTAATAGGTTGTCGGGTTCGATTCCATCAGAAATGGGTTCTATGACGAGTCTTGAATCTTTGGGTTTGGGTATTAATAGGTTGTCGGGTTCGATTCCGTCGAGTATTGGTTCTTTGACTTCTTTGACTCGGTTGGATTTGGGTGGTAATAGGTTGTCGGGTTCGATTCCGTCGAGTATTGGTTCTTTGACTGGTCTTTACATCTTGAATTTGGGTGGTAATAGGTTGTCGGGTTCGATTCCGTCAGTTGTGGGTTCTTTGACTGGTCTTCGAAATTTGGATTTGAGTTGGAATGAGTTGTCGGGTTCGATTCCGTCGGGTATTGGTTCTTTGACTATTCTGGAGTATTTGGATTTGAGTAACAATCAGTTGTCGGGTCCGATTCCGTTAGAGATTAGTTATTTGACCAATTTGTATCATTTGAGTCTGGCAAATAACGATCTTACCGGAGCGATTATGCCTGGTTTGGGTTATATTTCTCGACTTGATCAATTAGATTTGTCCGGTAACCGCTTGAGTGGAGCAATTCCTGTCTCGCTGGGACGCCTTTCTCGTTTGCGATGGTTATCCCTGGACGACAACAAACTGACTGGAACCATTCCGATCGTAATTGGAAACCTTGCTAATCAGGAAAGTTTAGTTCGATTCGGGTTCTGCGGCAACTCATTGGTCGGGAATCTGCCCCAGGGTCTTTTGAACCACAAGGTATTGTTAGAAGATGCACCATATAATGGCGGTTTTGTCAATCCGCCCTTCTATCCTCGATTCCGTCCGGTTTCGGATTGCCGACGGGGAGTGGAGCTGAGCATAACTACAGGCAACAGTATAGCCGAAAACTCTCCTTCACCCCCGACCGTTACGGTTACGGCTTCACTGGTCGGGTTTGGAGGCCCTTCCCAGCCGCCGTTGCCCACTGATGAAACGAAGGTAACGGTGTGGACGACCGACGGAACTGCTGCCGCACCGGGCGATTACACCGTGCCAGACGATCTAATTATAACTATACCCGCCGGCGAGATAAGCGCCTCGGGTTCTTTCACTCTTACCCTCAACAACAACTCTATTGCCGAGCCGGACGAGACGGTGCAAATATTGGGGAGCAGTGCCTTGTGGGCGGTAGCTGGAACCGCGGTTACCATCACAGACGACGACCGCGCCAGTTCAACTACGGTAAACCTGGCCGTGAACCCATCTCGGGTTCCGGAGGGGTCTACTACCAAGGTTACCGTTACTGCCTCTCTTCCCGACGCGGCTGCTGTTCGATCGGCGGCTACCACCGTGTCGCTCAGCCTCGCCAACGGGACCGCGGAAGCCGGAACTGATTTCACCAACGTGACCGGCCAATCAGTCACCATCCCCGCCGGTACCCGCACCGGCAGTGTATCTTTCAGCTTGACAACCGTCCAGAACAGCACACCAGAAGCGGACAAGAGCTTTACTGTAACCGGGACTTCGACCTCCTTTACTGTCAATCCGGTTGCAGTAACCATTGTCAATAATGACAAGTTGTTGCCGCTGGATCCGTCAATCTGTGATAATGGTCCAGTGGTTTCGGACATCCACCCCTACCTGATCGTCGACTGCAAGGCTCTGGTGACACTCCGTAACCACTGGACTTCCGAACTGGCCAACGCCGCCCTGCCCGCCGACCACCCGTTGCACAGTTGGAACGGGTCTACCTACATCGGAAACTGGGCGGGGGTGAGGATAGCTACCCCGGATCCGGTTTCCCTGATCCTGAGGGTGACCCGCTTGGACCTTTCAACCACTGTCGAAGCCCGCCGGATAAGCGGGACATTTCCCCTCCTGGTAGGGGAAGGTTTGCGCTACCTTAGTAGACTAGATCTGAGCGGCAACCGACTGGACGAAGTCAACTGGTTTACGCTTCGACGTTTAAGCTCACTGGACCTGTCCGGTAACCTGCTGACAGGTAATCTGTCAGATCAGTTGGGGAATGTGACTAGATTTAATCGTTTTGGAGTACTTAAATTTTTAGACATTTCCAACAACCGACTTCATGGGCCCATGCCTTCCGGGCGGTTCTTCCCGTCTTTGAATGACTTTCGCTTTTGCGGCAACGCCTTAACCGGTCCATTTCCTTCTAATTTAAGATCTAGTGTGGCTGATCGGTCGGGTTATACCTCAGGGAATGTGGAGACTTGTGCCCGTAGGCTCTCCCCTACTCTGACTGTATCGCCTTCCACCGTATCTGAGGGAGATACACGTAGCTTGACTGTGACAGCGGAGCTTGCTGCCGGGAGCACCGCTCCGGCGGGTGGGTTAGAGTTGTTTGTACACACCAAGCCCGGTACTGCCTCCTCTGACGATTTTACTCCTTCCAACGTTCTCGTCACCATTCCCCAAGGAGAGCGCCGCGGTGCCGCCCGGTCGAACCTCACGGTGACAGATGATGCTGTCAACGAAGGAGCGGAGACGATATCCATTGATTTGGCTGAAGGGACCCCACGTTATATCTACTATATTACAACTCCGGCTACGGTGACCATTTCCCCCAGTGACCAGACCGCCGCTGCCGAGGTGATCATGATTCTTGAAACCACCGATAAGGGCGAAGCGGACGAGGATGTCAGCCACCAGATCACCCTGCGCATCTCCATCCCCGACGACCGATCCGCCTTTACGGAGGATAAGGAAGTACATCTGGTTGCCGGAGGAGAAGCCGAGGACACCGCGACTTCTAGCACTGATTACACCGTCAGCAACTTGGGCGATAACGTCGGCAAGGTCGTTCTCCCCGCCGGTCAGCGCAGCATTACTGAGACCTTTACACTCAATGTGAAAGCGGACAGCTTGGCGGAGGGTGACGAGACCTTTACCATCAAAACGAATAGGGTAGGAACCTCCTCGGTTTCGGCCGATTCTATCACCTACACTATCCCTGACGACGATGCGGTAGTTGCCCTGACCGTAGACACAGACGGCGGTACTGTCGGCGCTCAGAGTACGGTCGCAGAGCGAGTGGCCGCCCATCCGGTAACGGTGGCAGCATCCTTGCCGTCAGGGGTTACCACCCAACGGCAGTTGACCATCCCGCTCACGGTGTCGGCCGGGACGGCCGGGTCAAGCGATTTCACCGCCGCCGCGCCCGGTTCGGTAACCATTGCCTCCGGCAGCTCTTCTAGCACTGTGTCGGCGGCCTTCAACCTGACCGCCGCCGTCGACAGCGACAACCTGGAGCCGGCGGAAACGGTGATCGTGTCTGGTTCCCTGAGCGGCTTTGCGGTCGACGCCGCCGCAATAACCATTGAACCCTATAATAAAATAGCCTCCATAGATCTCAGCGTCGAAAAAGAAAATCAGAACGGCGGCCGTCCACGCATCACCCTCGGTCCCCTCCGCTCGGACAACGATCGCGCAGTAAGCGAAGCTGTCAGCATACCTGTCTCGGCCCGCATCCAGGTATCGGGCGGCAGAACCGAGCAGTGGACCGGGACCATCAGCACCGGCGACAGCAGCGGCACTGCTTCTCACACCTTCGATGCCAGGCCGTCCGGACAGACCACCCCGGTATTCGATGATCAGGTGGTGAATACCGCCCCGCGTTATGTGGAAGTTACCCGAGGCGCCGGCGGAACGGCCGGTTGGGTTTTGAAGACGGCCCGGGTCGCGATCGGAGACGATGAATGGGCCCGCCGCCCCACCGGCATCGAGCTGACTGCGGACAGATATTACATTAGCGAAAACGCGGGCACTGCTATGATCAAGATCACCGCTTCATTCGTGAATGACGGCGGAAATCCGGCCGGCCTGGATGTAGATGTTGATGTGCCGGTGGAGATCCGATCCGGCAAAGCCATTGCTGGAACCGACTATCGGGTAGTCGATGCCGACGGACGGCTGGTTTCTTCCTCCTTCACCATCACGATTCCGTCCGGGCAAATCAGCGCCTCGGCAAGCATCTACCTAGCAATCACCGAAGACTTTGTTGTGGAAGGAAGTATATTAGATATACTCAGCAGACGTATAGCAGTACGCTTGGATCGCAGTGGGCGTAGAATAACCCTGGATGACAAGGGGCGTATCGAAGGGCTTTGGGTAAGGGCTGTTGGCACACCGACTCTCAACGGATTCAAGTTCCGGGATGCCATCGAGCCGATCAAGATTTTCATAGTTGATGGGAAGCGGATAATCCTCAGCCTCTCTCAGACCTCCCTCACCGAGGGCGCGACCGACACGGATATTACTGTAACAGCGTCTCTGCCGGACGGCGCTCCTGCCCAGGAACAGGATCTTGTAGTCAGCAGGGTGCGGCTTGTGGACGGAACCGCCGTCCTCGGTTCGGATTATACAGTAGTTACTTTGCCTGCTGCTTCCATGACTATCCCGGCTGGGCAGCGTTCCGTCACGACGCGGTTCCGAGTGCGGGTGGTAGACGACATCCTGGTCGAGGGGAGCGAGACCATCAGCCTGACCGGTGACGCTCCGCCCGGTTACGCCTTGACCGAGAGTACCCTGACGATTAATATTAACGATGAAGCCGGGGAAGTAGCACCAACCGGTGTCCGATTGAGTTTGAGCTCCGATCAGTTTTCGGAATCGGGCTCGCCGCAAATGTTGACGGTTACAGCCCGTTTAGGTGATTGGACAGCCGCTCCCACCACCCATACCTACACCAATTCCCAGAACACGGATGTGACCATTCCATGCCCCCATGACGAGTTTGGCGTCGCCAGATGCTCGTACACCGCTTACGGTGCGACGGTCCAGGTAACCAAGGAGCCGGTATTCACGCCCTCCAACAAGGCATTCCCCGATGCCACCACCGTGACAGCCCCACTGCTGGAAGCTTCTGGCACCATTAGTTACAGTGGTCCGGTCGAGTTCGATGCCGCTACCGTGAGAGCCGCACTGCTGGAGGCGGCAACACGTCAAGGTTTGGTTCAGGCGGTATCAGGTGTGGACTTCGTCGCGCCGCCGCCGATTAAGGTAGTAATCCCTGCCGGGCGGACCAGCGGAGTTGCCTCCGTCAGTCTTGAAGTTCCGGACGACGGGCTGAGCGAGCCGGCCGAGACCATCAAGCTGGACGGAACGGTTGCCGGATTGACGATATTCGATGTACCGGTGTTGATCCCCGCTCATGAGACGCGGCCCTCTGTAACCTTGAGCGCCCGGCCCGAATCGGTGAGCGAAGCAGACGGTACCGTATCGTTGGTTGTTACGGCTGCTTTCGATGATGTGATCGGGGCAGGGGGCCAGACCGAGCCGGCCGATGCCTTGACCACCGACACCCGGGTAGTGGTTGCAGTAGGCGGCGAGCAGGGAGACACCGCCGTTAAGGGAACCGACTTCACGCCGGTGCAAAACATCGTCCTTACCATCCCGGCGGGCGGGCGGAGCGCCTCGACCGTTTTCAAGTTGCCGCTCATAGACGACGGATTGCATGAGGGGACGGAGACCTTGACCATCAAAGGGTCCGACCCGCTGGTCGGCTCGGACCCGGGCTATACCCCGCTGGTCATCACCAACGGCAGTTTGACTATCGCGGATAACGATTCTTTCACTGACCTCGAGCTTAGCTTGCGCCGTACGGAAGTGAAGGAGGGCGTCAATTACAGGATCTGGGTAACGGTGGATTTGGTAGGGGCGGTGCCGACCCGGGACACCGCGGTGAGTGTATCGGTTACGGGCGCCGACGTCACGGTGTGTCGGGCGGACGCGAATGCGGGGCGGATCAACTGTCCATCGCAGGCGGGCAAGGCCTTGGATAGCACCGTGTCGCTGGGGGATCCACCCGTTACCTTTGCCACCGCCGATTACCAGCCCGTGTCCGACTTCAACGTTGTCATCCCGGCCGGGCAGACCCGCGGCCTGGGATATTTCGACTTGCGCGTCTCCGGCGACCGTTTGGTGGAGGAGACCGAGAAGGTGGTGGTGTCCGCCGCTTTGGGCGACATGACCGATACCCGGGAGCTGGCGATCGTCGACGACAGCCAAGCGGCGGAAGCACTGTGGCTGCGGTTCGATCCGTACCTCGGGCAGCCGACGGAAGGCGCAGGCCTGCGGTCGTACCGGGTGTGGGCGGCGCCCCAGTCGCCGCAGGGGTACTTGACCTCGCCGTCCACAGTAACCGTTTCGGTGGAGGGAGGCACTGCTTCGGGCGCCGACTACACCGCTTCCTTCTCCGGCGGCGACAACGAGTTTGTGGTTCCGGCCGGCCTCGACAATTCCAGGCCGTCTGACTATGTAACGTTGAGTCTGGCCGTCGCTTCCGATGCGTTCGCGGAAGGCTCCGAGTCGCTGGTGATCTCGGGGTCCGCCTCCGGCGGACAGACCGTGATAGGAGGTACCATTCAGCTGAACGACGCCTCGCCGGTGGGTCAGCGCCTTCCGAATCGCATCGACCTTTCCCTGGATCGGCTGGAGGTGGACGAGGGAGACGGGACTGTTGAGTTGAGAGTCACTGCCCGGATGTCCTGTCCTCCGGGCCAGGGGAGCTGTCTTACCTTGGACGAGGCCCGCACGGTCAATCTGTGTACCAGGGGGGCCTTCTATGGACATTCCTGGTGTTTTTCCCCGGACGAGGCTCGCGCTATCGATTTGTCGTCGGGCAGCCCCGCCGCCGTTCTCGGTGATGATTTCACCTTCGAGCCCGCTTCTATAACCATCCCGGCCGGATCCCATACCGGTACGGCGGGGTTGCGGTTGACGGTGCTGGAGGATCGGATAGTGGAGGGGACCGAGACGATGAATGTCACCGGTGAGGCGTACGGATATGAGATGAACACTTTGACTTTGTTGATATCCGACAACGAGCCGCCGGCGGTGGGCGAGGTGGATCTGCGGTTCAGCCCGGCGACCGTCGGTGAGGGGGCGGGCGCGGTTCCGTTGGTGTTGACCGCCGGGCTGACCGCCGGGTTCGCCCGGGACGCCGACCTCGAAGTAACGGCGTTCATAGGGGGCGGTTCGGCCGCGGCGGGGGTGGACTACGAGCTTCTGGAGCAACGGGAGTTCACCTTCACCATCCCGGCGGGGCGCTCCGGCGCGTCCGTCAAGGTCGGCGAGCTGGCGTTGGTGGACGACGCGGTGTCCGAAGGGTTGGAAACCTTCGAGGCCGTGGGCCTGGCGGAGGGTTTCAGCGTCAACTCGGCGGTCTTGGAGATATTCGACGACGATCCGGCGGCGGTGACGCTGTCGGTCGACCGGGACCGGGTGCTGGAGGGCCGCCGAGGGGCCGGGTCCGGCGCGGCGGTTCCGGTTGCGGTTACCGCCGCGCTGACCGCCGGGGCGGACGGCGGGACGGTCGTGCGGGACCGGGACTCGGTGGTCCGGGTGTCGATAGGCGCCCCGGACGACACCGCCGCCCGGGGGGCGGATTACACCCTTTCGGGTTTGGGGGCGGACGGCTATCTGACCATCACCATCCCGGCCGGCGAAGCCTCCGCCTCCGCCGCCTTCCGGTTGCTGGCGGTCGACGACGACGTAGCGGATGAAACCGACTGGACGGCGGTCGAGCAGCCGGACGGAACCTGGAAAGTCGAAGTTTCCCGCACCGAGTCGCTGTCGGTTACGGGTGCGGCGGAAGGTCTGGAGGTGTCCGGCGCCGAGGTGGCGATCTGGGACCTGTCCGACCGGATGCCCGTCTCCCTGGACTTCACGGTGTCGCCGCGCAAGGTGGTGGAGGGCGGCGCCGATCACAAGGCGCGGATAACGGTTACGGCTTCGCTGGGGGCGCCGCCGCCGGCCGCGGCGCCGCTTGCGGTTTGCCTGAGGTACGGACCGCCGGATGCCAGGTTTGGGATACGGCCCTGCGTGGAGTTCGAGAAGGTGTTCGGCGAGATGCCTCAGCCGCACGTTGTACTGGGGCGCGATCTGGCGGTTCCGGTGGTGTTGTCGGCGGATACCGATTCGGAAGGGGCCGCAAAGACGGGTTGGGCCGAGGCAGGGTTGGATTACGGGGCGCCGATTCAGGTTTCGCCCGAGGCACCCGAGGGCCGGCAGGGGGCGGTGGTTGTCATCCCGGCCGGGCAGCTCTCCGGGTCGGCGGTGTTCGACCTTCCGGTGAAGGGGGACAACTTGTCCGAGTCCGCGGTCTACGGACGGTCTTCGGTCGAGTGGCTGCGGGTGGGGTCGAACCTGGAGGGCTGGACGGCCGCGCCCGCGGTGTTGGAGATCATCGATGACGATCCGCCGCCTGCAGTGCGCCTGGAGTTGGACAAGCAGAGCGCGGGCGAAGGGGCCGGACAGCTGTCGGTTGCGGTAACCGCCCGGCTGGTCCGCCCGGACGGGTCGGAGGGGGCGGTGCCGTCGGATACGGTGTTCGATGTGGTGGTCGCCAATGACGCCTCTGACATCGAGGAGGCCCGGCTGGCGGACACGGGCTCGGCCAACCGGTGGCACGATTTCAGGCCGGCTGCGGATCCGAGGTCTGTCGTCGACGATGAGGCGGTTACCACCCCCGGGGGCTGGGTCAGCCTGACGGCAAGCGCTCCACCCCTGGCCGAGGGCTCGGAGGTGGATGTGACCCTGGGGGTGCGGCTGGCGCGGGGAGCGCCCAGTGGAGGGGTTACGGTCAGGGTGTCGGTGGGCGCGGCGGGCGATTCCGCCTCGGCGGGCGACTATGAGCTGGTGTCCACGACGGGGGCGGACAGTGCGGTGAGCGGCGGGTCGTTCGATGTGCAAATCCCACCAGGCGCGATAGGAAAAAGCGTTGTGCTGCGGCTGCGGATTACCGACGACGCCGAGTTCGAAGGCGCGGAGACGCTCACCATTTCGGGTGTTGCCCGCAACTGTCCGTCTTCGGGATCCTGCTCGGTGGGTACGACGCAGCTGGTCATCGCCCGCAGCGATCAGCCGCCGGCCTACCGCAAGACGGTGACGATTCCCGCCGGATCGGCAAGCGCATCTGCGGTGTTCGCCCTGACGATTATCGACGATATCCTGGATGAGGGGGAGGGCGAGGACGTCCTGTTCATGGCGCAGCCGCGTCCGGAGGGTTTGTTGCCGCTGCCGAAACCGGCGCCGTCGGCCCGGCTGCGGATCATCGACGACGACGCCCCGCCCGATACCGTAATCCTCACCGTTGTCGACGCCGGGGGTTCGGGCTCCGACCGGGTGAGCGAGAACGCCGGCGCGAATCTGGGGTTGGACGTGTCGTTGGGGTTCCCGACGGGTTCGGCCGCCCGTCTGGTCGACACGGTGTTCACCCTGAGCGCGGCGGACGGCTCCGCCGGCGGTGATGACTACTCGCTGGTGTTCCTCGACCCGGACGGATCGGGGCCGCTCACGGCGGGGCAGGTTGTCATTCCGGCGGGGGAGACCGCAGTTGCCGCCCGGCTGGGCCCCGCCGTCGCAGACGATCCGTCCACCTCCGGGGTGGACGAAGCCCGGCCTGCCTCGGCGAGTTTCAGCCTGACCGACGACGCGTCGGTCGAGGGCGAGGAAACCTTCGTCATCAAGGGCAGCGCGCCCGGATTCACGGTCGGGTCCGACACGGTTACCATCGTCGACTCCGAACCCGACGCCATCGTCCTCAAGATCGGGTCCACCGAGTTCAGCACGGCGATGGAGCTGGCCGAGCCGTCCGGGCCGTTGACCCTGAAGGTGAAGGCGGAGTTCCCGGCCTCGGTCGCAGACGGCGATCTGCCCTCGTCGGCGACGGTGATCACCCTGGGCGGATCCGACGGCAAGCTGCGGGAAACGGCCCGCGGAACCCCGCAGGGCGGGACCCGGGTCGACACCGCCGTTTCGACCTCCAGACCGGCGAGCCCGGCGGACTATTCGGTGCAGAGTGCGGTGTCCGACACCCGGAATACGCCCTTGACGCTGACCATCCCGGCCGACACCCGCAGCGCCGAGGGAACGATCAGGGTGTCGATTGCGGACGACTACCAGGTGGAGGGGGTCGAGAACCTGCAGATAGTCGGAACGGCGGCGGGGCGGAAGGTCTCCCCGGCGGTGATTCACATCACCGACAACGACACCGTCCTTCCCGTCTTCGACCTGTCGGTCAGCCCGATCCTGGCCGCCGAGCAGCCCGACCGGAACAAGAAAGGCCAGGATCACACCACCCGGGTAACCGTAACCGCCCGCACCGGGGGCCTTGCCCGGATGGGGGTGGACACCGTGATCGAGCTGTCGTTGGAGTCGTTGGAGGCGGGGCCGGCCGATTATCGGCCCATCGCCGAGGACGATCTGCGGTTGACCGTTCCGGCGGGGGCGGCTTCGGGCGCGGCCTCCTTCGATCTGGTGGTGATCGACGACAACATAGCCGAGGGGATCACCGCCGCCTTCGACGCGATCCAGCTTTCGGGGTCGGCCGCGTCGCCGATAACGGGGGATCCGATCACGGTTACCGCGGCGGGCATGCTGTCGCGGATAGTGGTTGTCGACAACGACATAGTTTCCCGCAATATCACGCTCAGCGCGGTCTCGCCCACCGAGGCCCTGCGGGAGGGGACCGGCCTCACCCCGGTAACCGTCGAAGCGGCCTTCCCGGCCGGATCCCCGGTGCGGCCCGTGGACACCGTAATCCGGGTGGCGCCGGTCGATGTCGGAGTGTCGGGGCAGGCCGGCCCCGGCGATTACAACTTTGCGTCGGGCGCGACGGTGACCATTCCCGCCGGCGAGCTGTCCGGGCGGGCGTCGTTCGACCTGACCTTGTTGGACGACCGGCTCAGCGAACCCGACGAGGCCATCACCCTGAGCGGGGAAGCAACCGGCGCCTATTCGCTGCCCGCACCCTCCGACCCCACCAAGAAGTTCGCCGTCGGCCGCGCCGTCCTCACCCTCACCGACAACGACATTGCGCCTTCTGTGGCGATGCTGACCGCGGCGCCCGCCCCCGCCGCGGGCGCATCCGGCCAGACCGGCCGGGCGGCCCCCGTATACACCGGAATCGTCCGAGAGGGCGACCCCATAACCGAGTTCACCGTAACCGCAACCTTCGGACCCGGCGCCGCCCGGTCTGCGCCCACCGTCATCCCCCTCGCCCTGGGCGGCCGCCAAGCCCGCACCATCCCCTTGACCACCCCCGGCGGGCAAACCATCACCGGCCCCGACGGACAACCCGCCGTCATCACCATCCCCGGCGACACCGCCCAGAAAGGCGCCGGCTCGGGCAAGGACTTCCAGATCGTCGACGACGAAGGCGACCCGGTTGCCGGCGGCATGAACCTGATCATCCCCGCCGGGCGCACCACCGGTTCCGCCTCCTTCCGCCTGCAGATCCACGACGACAGCTTGGTGGAGCCCGGCCTGGAAATGCTGACCGTGTACTCCACCGCGGCGCCCCGGGAGGGGGCCAACCCCGAACTGGCCGTCATGCCCGCCGTCATCAGAATCGCCGACAACGACCGGTCCCCCACCGAGATCGACCTGATCCTTCTGGACTCCAACGACCAGCCGTTGACCTCGTTGGACGAGACCGCCGGGAACGCGACCGTCAAGGTCAAGGCCTCTTTCCCCGGAACCGTAACCCTGGGCACAGCCGTAGTGGTTAACGCGTCGGTATCCGACGGGACCGCCGAAGGCAAGGGCGTGGACTACACCGCACCCGACCCCAACCGGGTAACCCTCACCATCCCCGCCGGCAGCACCGAAAGCGCCGCCGTCGCCTTCGGCGCCCTGGCCGTCGAAAACGACAATGCCTATGAAGGCAACGAAACCATCAGCATCGAAGGGGAGGTGTCCGGGGTAACAGCCGTCACCTGGACGGTCAACCCGGCTGTCCTGACCATCGTCGACGACGACCTGTCGGCCGGCCTGACCGTTGACGCCGACGGCGCAATCGAGGGCAACCAGACCAGTGTGGGCGAGGCGGGCGGGACCGTCGAGGTAACCGCCGCCCTCTCCTTGCTGGGAGGCGCGGCCCCCCCAGGCGGGATATCCGCAACCCTTTCCCTGACGGAAACCACCGATGACGACAAGGCCGACATGGGGACCGGCCCCGGCGACGATTTCGTGTTGGTGGACGCCGCCGGCGCCGAGCTGTCGAGCGTGGATCTGACCATACCTTCCGGTCAATCCACCGCCTCTGCAATCCTGCGCCTGAAGCTGACCGACGACCGGACGGTCGAACCCGACGAAACCCTCGCCGTGTCGGTGTCGTCCGCCCAGTTCATCATCGGCTCGGCGACGCTTACGATCCTGGACGACGACGTCGATTTGACCGTGGACGACAGTTCGGTGAACGAAGGCGAAACCGACTCCATCACCGTCACCGCGACCGTAGGCAAGGCCGCCCCGGCGGGCGGGCATACCGTGGCGGTCTCGATCGCCGATTCCGCCGATTCCTCGGCTTACACGGCGGCCGCCGCCGATTACACCGCCTCCCCCGCTGCGTTCGATGTGAACATAACGGCGGGGCAGAAATCCGGGACCGCTTCCTTCGATCTGCAAGGAGCGGATGACACCGCAACCGAGGATACGGAGACGGTGGGGGCAACGGGGGCGCTGAGCGGTTTCCAGGTTGATCCTGCTGTGGTCTCTATCGTGGATCAGGATGCGGGCATCGAAGTTTCGGTGTCCCCGGCGAAGGTGGTGGAGCAAACCGGCGCCCCCCAGACCATTACGGTAACCGCCGGTTTCGCCGGGGCCGACGCCTCGACCCGGTCCTCGGCCACCTCCGTAACCATTACCATCTCGGGCGGCACCGCCACCATCGGATCCGGCAACGATTTCGTTACCGACAAGACCGGCAACTCCTTCACGATCAGCATCCCGGCGGGGTCGGCCCGCCGCACCGGAACCTTCGCTCTGACCGCCCGGGCCGACGGCGAAGACGAGGGGGCGGACGGTGAGACGGTAACCGTTTCCGCGTCGGCCACCGTGGACGGATCAGCCCGCACTGCTTCCACCACCCTGAGCATCCTGGACGCAGGCGTGGAGCTTTCCTTCGAGGACAGCGAAGGCGCCGCGTTGACCGGTTTGGCGGAAGAGGGCGGTTCCGAGCAGGTGACGGTCAAGGCTTCGCTCCTGACGGGGATAACGGCGCCGGCCGGGGGTGCGGTGGTGTCGGTCAATGTGATCGGCGGGACCGCGACCATAGACGGCAACAGCGACTGGGCGGCGGGGGAGGACTTCCGGGTAACCTACCCGGTCCGCCCGTCCGGCACCCTCACCGGCTATTCGCTGGGGATACCCATCTCGGCGGGTCAGTCTTCGGGCACGGCCGTAATCACCGTGGCGCTCAACAACGACGACGTGGCCGAGGGCGCGGAGACCATCCTGGCGCAGGGCGCCGAGGTAGCCCTCGGCTCCGGCGTAACCCTGCCGGCGGCGGACAGCAGCCTCAACATCGTCGACGACGACTCGGTGATCAGCCTCGGGTTCGGTTCGACCGCGGCGGACGAGGACGACGGCAACGCCGGGGACGCGATGGTCACCGCTTCGTTCGCGGCAACGAGCTCGGTGATATCCAACGCCGTCGAGGTAACCCTTTCTTTCAGCGACGGCACCGCCACCGCTGCGGGCAACATCGACTACACCGCCCCTACTTCGGGCAACGAGATCACGGTAACCATCCCCGCTCTGTCGACCGCCTCGTCCGCGGTTGCTCTGACCAACCTGACCATTGCCGACGACGACCGGGCCGAAGGGACCGAGACCATAACCGTGGGCGGCGCCGCCGCCGGATTCACGGTCGGAAACGCCTCCCTGTCCGTCGAGGACAACGATCTGGGGGTTACGCTCATCGTGGACACCGACAGTGTTATCGGCGGTGCGCAGACCGCCCTGGCCGAGGACGAGACCCCGGCGGTCAAGGTCTCCGCCCGGTTCACCACGGCCACCGCCTCGGAACTCGCTTCGCCCACGACGGTCTCGGTAAACGCAGCGGAAGCCTCGACCGTTTCGGCCCAGGGCGGCGGGGTCGATTTCCGGGCGGCGGCGGCGGACGCGGAGATCACCATCCCGGCTCGCTCGCTTTCCGGCTCAGCGGTAGACCTGACCGGGCTGGCACTCATCGACGACGACATCGCCGAGGGCGAAGAAACCTTCGCGGTCAGCGGAACCCTGTCCGGCGGCGCGGCGGGCGGGGAGGTTGCCCCCGCCGCGCTGAGAATCGTCGACGACGACGCGGAAATCACCTTGAGCGTGGCCGGAACCGCCGAGGAGGCGGACGGCAACGCCGGGGACGCAACGGTAACCGCCTCCTTCGACGCGTCGAGCTCGGTGTTGACTTCGGCTACAGAGGTGACGCTGTCGTTTGCGGCGGGCACGGCGGCGGGCGGGGGGACCGATTTCACGGCGCCGGGTTCGGGCAGCGAGATCACGGTGAGCATCCCGGCGGGGTCGACCAGCAGTCCGGCGGCGGCGTTGACGGGTTTGACGGTTGTCGACGACACGAGGGCGGAGCCGTCGGAGACGGTAACGGTGGACGGGTCGGCGCCGGCGGGGCTCGGTCCTGTCGCCTCGGCGGCGCTGTCGATTGCCGACGACGATTCGAGGGTGGTGTTGTCCGTAGGGTCGTCGACGGTGGCCGAGGGCGGCGGGGGCGGTTCGGGCGTGTCGGTGTCGGCGGGCTTCCCGTCGACTACCACCGCCTCGGATATCTCCTCCGACACGGTGGTTACCTTGTCGGTGGCGGACGGGACGGCGACGAGCGCTGATTATTCCTACTCGCCGGGGACGGCGAACACGGTGACCATCCCGGCGAACGCCACGGGGAGCTCGGCTTCGGGGTCGTTGACGGGTTTGACGGTTACCGATGATCGGCGGGTGGAAGGGGCGGAGGCGCTGTCGGTGGGCGGGTCGTCATCGCTGGGGGCGGCGACGGCGGCTTCGTTGACGGTGAACGACAACGACACCCATATCGCGGTTACGGCGTCGCCGGGGACGGTGGTGGAACGGGCCGGGGCTCACACCATGACCGTTGCCGCCCGCTTCGTCGACGACTCCGGCGCGGCGGCCGCGGCGTCGGATCTGGGGTCGGTTACGGCGGTGACGGTGAGCGCGGCGGCGGGCGAGACCGACGGGGCGGCGGCGGCTTCTTCCTGTCCGCCGGGGACGGGTGAGGATTTCTGCACGGATCAGCCGGGCAACTCGTTCTCGATTTCTATTGCGGCGGGGTCGGTGAGCAATACCGGAACCTTCGATCTGACCGCTCTGGCGGACAACGTCGCCGAGGGGACGGAGAAGGTGAAGGTGTCGGCGTCGGCGATGGTGGACGGCTCGTCGAGGACGGCGGCGGCCGAGGTGAAAATCGTCGATGCGGGGGTGGAGCTGTCGTTCGCGGACAGCGGCGGGAACGCGTTGACCGCCCTGATGGAGAACAGCGGGTCGACGCAGGTGACGGTTACGGCTTCGCTGCCGTCGGGGACGACGGCGCCGGCCGGGGGTGCGGTGGCGGGGGTGCGCGTTGCGGGCGGGACCGCTGTTCTGGACTCGAACGGGAGTTGGGCGGCGGGGGAGGATTTCCGGGTGTCCTATCCGGCGGATCCTGCCCCTTCGGACGGTTATCCGCTGGGCATCAGCATCTCCGGAGGGGGGTCTTCGGGCTCGGCGGTCATCACGGTGGAGGTGAACGACGACGATGCGGCGGAAGGCTCGACCGCGGAGACCATCGCCCTGTCCGGCGGCAGCGTAACGGTCGCCGGCGGGGGAACCCTGCCCGTCGTCGACGCAACCCTGGGCATCACCGACAACGACGCCGCGCCGACATCGATCGGGATAACCCTGCAGACGACCGCAGGCGCGGACCTGTCGAGCGTCGGCGAGGGCGGCGGCACGACCACGGTTCAGGTGGAGGCCAAGTTCGGGGGTTCCAAGTCGCTGCCTTCGGATGTGGTGGTGCCGTTGGGGGTGGGCAAGTCCGGCGATACGGCTGCTTCGGGCACGGATTACCAGGCGGTCGTCTCGCCCCCGTCGGTGACCATCCCGGCGTACTCGCTGGCCGGGACCGCCCGGTTCGATCTGGTGATCGATTCCTCGCACAACGATGCCCTGGTGGAAGGGCCGGAATCGTTGACCGTGGTGGGGGATCCGTCCGACACTCTGACGGCGTTCACAGTGGGAGAGGACTCCCTGACCATCAACGACGACGAGACCGCCCCCACCAGCATCGTCCTGACCCTGCTGGATTCGTCCGATGCGGCCCTCTCGGAGGCAACCGAGGGAACCTCGACCGCGGTAACGGTCAAAGCCGCTTATGCGGGGGGAGCGGTGCTGGCCGCGGCCCGCACGGTGAGCATCAGCGTGGGTGTAGCCGACGATCCCGGCACCCCGGCCCCGGACGGCGACTCGGCTGTTTCGGGAACCGACTACGCGGCGGTGACCTCGTTCAACATCACCATCCCGGCCGGGCAGAACAGCCACACCGGGTCGTTCACCCTCGACACGGACGGAACCTACGACGACAACATTGCCGAGGGCGACGAGTCCCTGCGGGTAGCGGGCGCCCTGGCGGGGTACACCATCAACCCGGCGAGCCTGACCATCGAGGACGACGACTCCGCGCCGACCGAGGCAACCCTGCGGCTGGTCACCACCGCCGCCGCCCCGGCGGATATAACCTCGGTAAACGAGAACACGACCACCACCGTGCGGGTGCAGGCCGCCTGGTCGGGGACCAACAGCGGAAATACGCTGCCCGGCCCCACCAAGATCACCCTGTCCGCCGCGGGCGGCGCCGGCGCCGTGCTCGGAGCGGCGGGCGACTTCACCCTGACCCTGCCCGACCCGTTCGAGGTAACCATTCCCGCCGGATCGTCCTCGGGCACCGTGGACTTCACCCTCATCACCCGCGACGACGGCCTCGCCGGAGAACCCAACACCGAAGCCGTTGCCGTGTCGGGAACCCCGCCCGCCGGGTCCGGGATCACGGTCGGATCGGACTCGATCACCATCACCGACCGGGACACCGCTCCCACCAGCATCGACCTGACCGTGGACACCGACCCCGATACCATGGGAGTTCAGACCACCGTCTCCGAAGCGGCGGGGACGGCCCGGCTGACCATCGGGGCGGCCATCCCCGCCGCCCAGGACCGCCTCGCCGCCGCCATCCCCGTCACCGTAACCGTTACCACCCATTACACCGGCGCCGGCGGAACCGCGGTAACCGCGACCGGGACCGTCACCATCCCCGCCGCCGCGCGCAGCGGCTCGGCCCAGATCGCAGTCAACGTCCGCAACGACAACGTAGCGGGGGAGGGCGCCGGGACCTGGACCATCGCCGGCGTCTCCGCCGGCCGCACCGTCAGCGGCGCCTCCGACGTGTCGATAACCGACGACGACGCCGCCCCGACCGAGATAGAGCTGGTGCTCTCCCCGTCCTCCCTGCTCGAGAACATAGGCGCCGACGCCCAGACCATCACGGTGAAAGCCAGATACCGGGGGTCGACAGTACCGACTTCGTCCACCGCGGTAACCCTCACCGTCGGCGCCTCCGACGACACCGCCTCCTCCGGCGACGACTACAGCAGCCTGACGGTTGCGGACCCCTTAGAGGCAACCATCCCCGCCAAGGCCGCGGAATCGAACGAAGTAACCTTCACCCTGGTGGTCCTGGACGATACAGCAATCGAACCCGACGAGGTTATAGCGGTAACCGGCGCCGCCTCCGGGTACACCGTGCAAGCGGCGGAGTTGGCCATCCTGGACGACGACGCCGTCCCCCAGACCCCCTCCGCCGCCGCCCTGTCGGTCAGCAACGCAACCGTGGCCGAGTCCTCCGGCGCGGCGGCCGTGACCGTGCGGCTGACCGGTGCGGCGGCGGCCCCGTTCACGGTCCGGGCCTCCACCCGCAACGGCAGCGCGGTGGCCGGCCGGGATTACCAGACGTTGAACCGGACGTTGAACTTCACCGGAACCGACGGCGAGGCCAGGACCGTCCGCATAACGATCCTCGACGACAGCACACCGGAGCCGACCGAAACCTTCCGGGTCGTGCTGTCGGACTTGTCGGACTCCAGCGTGACCCTTTCGTCCGGCGGCGGCGTAATCACCATCACGGACACCGACACCGCCCCGCCCGCTCCGTCCGGTCCGTCCACCCCGTCCGGTCCGTCCGGCGGCGGTGCCCCGCCCCCGTCGCAGCCGGCCCCGCCCGATCCGATCACGCCCCCGTACAAGGGCCGGTTCAGCGACGACGACGGCAGCGTTCATGAGCCGAGCATCGAGCGGATCGCGGCGGAGGGGATTGCTATGGGTTGTGCGGCTGATCGGTTCTGCCCTGGTGATCCGGTCGGCCGGGCGCAGATGGCGGCGTTCTTGTATCGGGCGGTGGTGGGGCGTTCTGCGGCCGGCGGGGCGTCGGCGGTGCCGGTTCTGCCGGAGGGGGTGGCGTTGTCGGATGTGGCGGCGGATGCCTGGTATCGCACGTTTGCGGTGTGGGCGGTGTCGGCGGGTGTGATGTCTGCGCCTGGCGGGGTGTTCGATGGTGATGGGGTGGTGGATAGGGTTGATATGGCGTTGATGTTGACGGCGGCGTTTGGTTATCTGGGTGTGGCCGATGAGGTGGAGGGTTTGTTCTCGGATGTGGCGGGGTTGCCGGATGCGGCGGTGCGGGCGGTCGAGGCGCTGCGCCGGGCGGGGGTGACCCTGGGCTGTGCTTCGGATCCGTTGCGGTATTGCCCGGATGCGGCGGTCAGCCGGGCGGCGATGGCGTCTTTCATAGTCAGGGCCCTGGACGCCGCCCCGTCGTACATGGGCCGGTTCAGCGACGACGAGGGCAGCGTTCATGAGGCGAGCATCGAGCGGATCGCGGCGGAGGGGATTGCTATGGGTTGTGCGGCTGATCGGTTCTGCCCGGATGATCCGGTCGGCCGGGCGCAGATGGCGGCGTTCTTGTATCGGGCGGTGGTGGGGCGTTCTCCATCGGCGGCGCCGGTTCTGCCGGAGGGGGTGGTGTTGTCGGATGTGGCGGGGGATGCCTGGTATCGCACGTTTGCGGTGTGGGCGGTGTCGGCGGGTGTGATGTCTGCGCCTGGCGGGGTGTTCGATGGTGATGGGGTGGTGGATAGGGTTGATATGGCGTTGATGTTGACGGCGGCGTTTGGTTATCTGGGTGTGGCCGATGAGGTGGAGGGTTTGTTCTCGGATGTGGCGGGGTTGCCGGATGCGGCGGTGCGGGCGGTCGAGGCGCTGCGCCGGGCGGGGGTGACCCTGGGTTGTGCTTCGGATCCGTTGCGGTATTGCCCGGATGCGGCGGTCAGCCGGGCGGCGATGGCGTCTTTCATAGTCAGGGCCCTAGACGCCGCCCCCTCTCCGCCTGTTGCCTTTCTCAGCCGCCCGGCCCCTTCCCTCCGTCGGTGGGTACAGGATTAGTCCGGATGCGTGTTAGGATTGTTGGTGTCTGCTCCGCCAGATGAACCCGGTTGTCGAGCAGGGTTTGATTAATCGGGGGGGGGGGTAACATCGGGGCTGTGATGCAATATGCTTTGCCCTTGTCGGCGACTTGCGGGAGGTTGCGGTGAGCAGGATTCTTGAGAGCCGGGTTGCGGTGGGGCGGTTGTTGGGCAGGGTCGGGTTGGCCTTGTTGTTGGCGGCGGCGGTGTTGGCGCCGGGGGTTTTGCGGGGGGGGGGGTTGGTTGCGCAGACGACGACGGCGACGACGTTGCCGGCGGTTACGCTGAGTTTGGTTGATTCTTCGGATACTTCTACTGCGGTGACTGCGTTGGGGGAGGACAGTGGTTCGAAGGCTTTGCGGTTGAAGGCGTCGGTGGCGTCCGCGCCGGCCTCTGATGTGTCGGTGTCGGGTTCTTTGGGTTCGGGCGGTTCGGCTACGACGGCGTCTTTGACCGGCGGGGCGTGCCAGAGCGGTGATGCTTGTTCTAGCGCTTCCTCTTTTAGTATCACTATTCCTGCGGCTGGTACGGAGGGTACTTCTGCTGAGTTTACGGTTTATCTGCGGTCGGATACTATTACGGAGGATCATGAGACTATTCAGTACACCGGTACGGCTTCCGGGTATACGGTGACTGCAGCTACTTTGACGATTACCGACCAGGACCGGACTTTCAGAGTGACTGTGCCGGATGTGATGTACGAGGGGGCTGGATGGACGAATTCATTTTACGTTGATGCTACTGCTGCTCTGGGGGGTTCGTCGGGTGGTGTGTTCACGCCTTCTACATCTTCTACATACAGTACCAACTTGAATCCGCAGTTGTGGCAACACGAACTTATTAGTGGTACTGTGTATGAGGCCCATAACACACGTAGTACCCTATCTTTCCTAATTGCCCTGAAGAGATATTTCAACATTCCGGCTGGTTCTCTCACTGCTACGCAGAATATTTATTTCGGTATTCAAGCGAACAATATCGCGGATGCGGATAGGGTGGGCTCACGGGTAGGGGTGGATGGCTCTGTCTCGGGGTTTACGGTGGAGAGAGGTGATGTGATTCTCAGGGATACGGTGGATTCGGCGGTGGTGTTCCGGGTGGACGCCGACAGCGACGAGGATGGGAATCAGGCTGTGTTGGCGGAGGGGGCTTCGGGTGCGGGCGCAACGGTGTGGGCGGGGTTTCCGGATGGGGTTTCGTCGTCTACGCATGCGTCGGCGACGACGGTTACTTTGACTGTGGACGAGAAGGCGGCTCCGGCGGCGGGGGAGGCGGGGGACGCTGATGTGGATTATGCTCCGTCGTCGTCGCTCTCGTTCACTATTCCCGCTCCTACAGACCCGTTGCCGGCGACGCCGACTGATGTTGATAGGGGGTTGAGGAGCAGCTCCTCGGGGACGTTGGCGGGTCTGTCGGTGATTGACGATACGGTGGTGGAGGGCCCGGAGACGCTGGCGTTGAGCGGTACGTCGAGTCTGGGATCCGAGTACGGCGTTTCGGGTTCGTTGACGATTACCGATGATGATGCTGATATCGATTTGGGGTGGTCTCGGTCGTCGGTGTTTGAGCAGGCGGGGGCGCAGGCGGTTACGGTTACGGCTCGTTTCAAGGGTTCTACGTCGGTTTTGACGTCGGCTACGGATGTGGCGGTTACGGTGGCGGGGGCGGGCGGGGCTACGTTGGCGGCTACGTGTATGAGCCTTGCTGATGATGCTTGCACGAGTTTGACGGGCAACGCGGCGACGATTTCGATTCCGGCGGGTGATACATCGGCGACGGGTTCGTTTATGGTGACGGTCCGGGACGACGGTACGGTTGATTCGGGGGAGAAGCTTACGGTGTCGGGTACCGCGTCGGTGGGCGGGTCGGATGTGACGGTTACGTCGGCGGATCTGCTGATCATCGACGCGAGCAAACGGGTGGATTTGTCGTTGCTTGACTCCGGCGGGTCTGCGCTGTCGGAGGTGGTGGAGGGCAGGGGGACGGAGACGGTGACGGTGAGGGCCTACGCCGGGGCGGCGGTGACGTCGAACACGACGGTGCGGGTGAATGTGGGCGCAGCGGGCGGGACCGCAACGTTGGGGGTGTGTTCGGGGAGCGGTCAGTCTCGGTCGTGTACGGGGGATTATGAGCGGGGGGCGGCGACGTTGGATTTGACGATCTTGTCGGGGCAGCGTTCGGCGACACGGACTGTGACGATTACTGGGTTGCCGGACGCTGCGGTGGAGGGCGCGGAGACGGTCCGGTTCGCGGGTTCTGTTACTTCGGCTTCGGGGTTTGTGGTTGTTCCGGCTGATTTGGATATCATCGAGAAGGTCGAGTTGGTGTTGAGTCAGGGGTCGGTGGGCGAGGGGTCGGGCAACGCGGGGGCGGCGTCGGTTACCGCCCGTTTCGCGGGGGCGACGAGTTCGACGTTGACGGGGTCGACGGATGTGGTGTTGTCGTTCGGGGCGGGTGAGGACGCGGAGGCGGCGGATTTCACCGCTCCGGGCACGGCCATAACGTTGAGCATCCCGGTTTCCGCCACCACAAGTTCGGCGGCGGCGTTGACGGGTTTGTTGATCACCGGCGACGCGATCGCGGAAGGAGTGGAGAAGATCGACATCGGGGGTACGGCGTCGGGTTTCACGGTTGAGGGGGCGGAGTTGACGATTGACGATGATGATTTGGGGGTTACGTTGACGGCGGACACCGACGACGGCGAGTCGGGGTTGCAGAAGGGCTTGGCGGAGGGTGAGACCCCGGCGGTGAAGGTGCGGGCTGCGTTCACGACCGCTACCAGCAACGAACTGGGGTCCGCGCTGGAAATAGGTGTTACCGCGGGGGAGGCTTCCCCGGCGTCGGCGGAGGGCGGCGGTGTTGATTTCACGGCTCCTGGCACGGCGGTGGCGGTGTCGATTCCCGCGGGGCAGCTCCACAGCGCAGCAGCTACTCCGACTTCTGGGTGGACGACATTGACGGGCCTGTCGGTTGCCGACGACACGGTTACCGAGCCGGCGGAGACGTTTGTGGTTACCGGCTCGGTTACCGGAATGAGCGGTGTGACGGTTACCGAGGATACGTTGACGATCGCCGCCAGTGACACCGATCTGGAGATCAGCGCGTCGCCGGGGACGGTGGCAGAACGCGCGACTGCTTATGACGTTGAGGTTACCGCCCGGTTGGCGGGGGCTTCTTCGGTGTTGGCGTCGGATACGGATGTGACAGTTACGGTGGCGGCGGGGGACACCAACGGCGCGACGGTGGCGTCGTCGGTGTGTCCTGCGGCTACTGATGATGTTTGCACCGATAAGACGAATAATACGTTTACGGTGTCGATTCCTTCCGGGGAGGTCACCGGGTCGGGGGTGTTCAAGCTGACCGCCCGGGACGACGGAACCACCGAGAACACCCCTGAGAAGGTGAAGATCAGCGGCTCGGCCACCGTAGCCGGTGAAGAGAAGACGGATTCGGTTGATGTTACTGTGGTGGACAGCGGCGTCACCCTGGCGTTCGCCGACGGCAACACGCCGGTGTCTGCGTTGGCCGAGGACAGCGGAACGACCACGGTCACGGTTACCGCCAGCCTGCCTTCTGGGATCAGCGTCCCCGCGGGCGGGCCGGCAGTGGTGTTGGGTGTCAATCTGGCGGGCACCGCGACCGCGGACGAGGACAACACCTGGGCGGCGGGGGAGGACTATCGGGCTGTGTTCCCGCCCGGCGCGCCTGACGGCTACGACGCCGGTATTTCTATTCCTGCCGAGGGGAGTTCCGGTACGGTGGATATTCGGATCACGGTTAATGATGACAACGCCGACGAGGCGGCCGAGACGATTGTCTTCGACGGCGGGAGTGTGTCCGTTAGCGGTACCGCCTATGACACGGTGGACGCTTCGCTGGCGTTGAACGACAACGACGCTTCTCCTACCGTGATCGACCTTGAGCTGTTTGACGACGCGGACGGTGAAGCGCTTACCCAGATAGTCGAGGGCGGGTCGGACACCGTGGTGCGGGTGCGGGCGGCGTTCCAGGGAACGGCTACCCGCTCCGCGGCTACCTCGGTGCCGGTAGTCGTCGGCCAAGCCGGGGAGGCCACCGAGGGTACCGACTACGAAACAGTCGATGATTTCAGTGTTTCTATTCCTGCTTACGCGAGCAGCGGAACCGGAACCTTCACCCTCAAAACCGCCGGCGCACCATACAACGACAGCGCTTTCGAGGGGCCCGAAACCCTGACCGTGGCGGGCGGAACCCTCGCTGGGTTCACTATCAACGAGGACACCTTGACCATCGTTGACGACGACGGGACTGTTACGTTGTCTGTTTCCCCGGATGAGGCAAACGAGGGCGCCGCCAACACCGTGGTGACTGTCACGGCTGCCTACCCGACCGGCGGCAGCCTCACCGATCCTCAGACGGTTGCTCTGTCTTTGGGGGGAACCGCCTCGGCAGCTGATTACACCACCGCCGCGGCGCCTGGTTCTGTGACCATCGCGGGCGGTGATAACAGCGGCACCCAAACCCTCACCCTTGACACTGTTGTCGATGACAGCATCGCCGAGGGAGACGAAACCATCCAAATCAGTGGTTCTCTTGACGGGTTCACCGTTTCGCCGGCCGAGTTCACGATCAAGGACAACGACACCGCACCCACCGGGATTGCTCTTTCGGTTAGTCCCAACCGCCTGAGCGAGGGCGCATCCAACCGCCGGGTTACGGTCACCGCCCGGCTGAACGGTTCCGCGACGCTGCCGGATGCCACCCCCATCACTGTGTCTGTTCCGGGTTCGGGCAGCACCGCCGGTTCCGGGGATTATCGGATCAGCAGCCGCCTGACCTCGATTACCATCCCCGCCGGTTCGTCTACCGGCACCGGAACCTTTACTATCAGTATCAACACCGACTCCGCCGGTGAACCGGCCGAGCGGATCAACATCGCCGGAACCGCTTCGGGTTTCACTGTCTCTCCCGCCGTGTTGACCATTCCCGCCAACACCGCCCCCGCACCCCCACCCCCACCCCCATCCGGCGGCGGCGGAGGTGGTGGAGGTGGTGGAGGGGGAGGCGGCGGCGGTGGAGGGGGAGGAGGCGGCGGAGGGGGTGGTGCGCCCCCGCCCGCCCAACCAGCCCCGCCGGCAACACCGCCCGCCCCGGCGTGTGTGGGCCGGTTCTGCGACGAGGACGGCAGCGTCCACCAAGCCAACATCGAACGCATCGCCCAATGGCAGATCACCCTCGGCTGCAGCGCCACCGACCCCACCCTGTTCTGCCCCGGAGCCGACATCACCCGCCGGCAGATGGCCGCGTTCCTCTACCGGGCCGTCTCCCAACGTTGGACCATCCAAGCCCCCGCCCGGGCCGAGCTCACCGACGTAGGCGCCGACGCCTGGTACCGCACCTACGCCGACTGGGTGATCTCGGTCAACGCGTTCGCGGCCCCCCAAGGAGTGTTCAACCCCGGCGGCGTGGTAACCAGAGCGGACATGGCCATCATGATGATCGCCGCGTTCCCCCACCTCGAAGCCGTCACCGAACCCGAAGGCCTCTTCCAAGACGCCCAAAACGCAGACCCCGCCGTCATCCAAGCCATCGAAGGCATGTATCAGACAGGAGTAACCCGAGGGTGTTCCACCACCCCCCTCAACTACTGCCCCAACCAACCCGTAACCCGAGCCCAGATGGCATCCTTCTTCGTCCGAGCCATCAACCAAGCCCCCCCAGCAACCCCCCAAACCGCCAACAGCCCCTGACCCCAACCCCTGACAACCCGGCGCTATCCCCGTTTACCGGCCATTGCCGACGGTGACCACCGAGCGGGCAACGGCGCCGTTGCGGAGGCCGTCTGGGGCTTCGTTCACTGGTCGGAACGGGTGCCGCCCGCCGGCAAAGGGGATGGTTGCGGAAGCGGGTTACGCCTCCGCCGCGGCTGCTTGCGGGACGGACAACCCGGCTCGGACGGCCGCCGGCGCGGCGGGCCCGGCGTCGGTCGGGATGCGCAGCCGGTCCTTGACGAAGGCCATATCCATCTGCAGGACCCGCACCCGGTCATCCACCACCACGAGACCCTCCTCGACTTTCCCGAGGCGGTCTTTGACGACGGCCATCTCCGTCTGCAGGTTGCTCACCCCTCCTTCGACCTTTGTGAGGCGGTACTCAACCCTTCTCGAGGCGGTACTCAATTTTTCCGACCGAAGACAGGATGGCCTTCTGGCTGGCCGAGTTGAGCCGCCACACGATCACGAATACGGCGGCGAGCAACCGGCCCATGAGGTAGAGGTTGTTCAGCAGGTCGGGATCCATGAGCTTGCTCCTTCGGCTTCGCCGGTATAACACGCCATCTCCGTCGACAGCACACCGGAGCCGACCGAAACCTTCCGGGTCGTGTTGTCGGACTTGTCGGACTCCAGCGTGACCCTTTCGGCCGGCGGCGGCGTCATAACCATTACGGACACCGACACCGCCCCGTCCGCCCCGTCCGGTCCGTCCGGCGCGCCCCGCCCCGTCGCAGCCGGCCCCGTCCGATCCGCCCGATCCGGTCACGCCCCCGTACAAGGGCCGGTTCAGCGACGACGATGGCAGCGTCCATGAGGCGAGCATCGAGCGGATCGCGGCGGAGGGGATTGCCATGGGTTGTGCGGCTGATCGGTTCTGCCCTGGTGATCCGGTCGGCCGGGCGCAGATGGCGGCGTTCTTGTATCGGGCGGTGGTGGGGCGTTCTCCATCGGCGGCGCCGGTTCTGCCGGAGGGGGTGGTGTTGTCGGATGTGGCGGGGGATGCCTGATGCGGCGGTGCGGGCGGTTGAGGCGCTGCGCCGGACGGGGGTGACCCTGGGTTGTGCTTCGGATCCGTTGCGGTATTGCCCGGATGCGGCGGTCAGCCGGGCCGCGATGGCGTCTTTCATAGTCAGGGCTCTGGACGCCGCCCCCTCTCCGCCTGTTGCCTTTCTCAGGCGCCCGGCCCCTTCCGCCCGTCGGTGAGTACAGATTAGGCCGGTTGAGTGTTAGGATGGCCGGTGTCTGCTCCGCCCGATGCGCCCGGTTGTTGGGCAAAAGGGTTTGATTAATCGGGGGGGGGGGGTAGTATCAGGAATGTTTGTTGTAATCTGTGTGCCCTGGCCGGCGCTTGGCGGGCTGTGCTCTCCGGCGGCGGTCGGCAACTTACGGAGGGAGGTTGCGGTGAGTAGGTTTCTGAGGAGCCGTTCTGCGGTGGGGTGGGTGTTGGGCAGGGTCGGGTTGGCTGTGTTGTTGGCGGCGGGGGTGTTGGCGCCGGGGGTTTTGCGGGGGGGGGGGTTGGTTGCGCAGACGACGACGGCGACGACGTTGCCGGTGGTTACGCTGAGTTTGGTTGATTCTTCGGATACTTCTACTGCGGTGACTGCGTTGGATGAGGACAGCGGTTCGAAGGCTTTGCAGTTGAAGGCGTCGGTGGCGTCGGCGCCGGGTTCTGGTTTGTCGGTGTCGGGTTCTTTGGCTTCGGGCGGTACGGCTACTGTAGCGTCTTTGACCGGCGGGGCGTGTCAGAGCGGTGATGCTTGTTCCAGCGCTAGTTCTTTTAGTATTACTATTCCTGCGTCTGGTACGGAGGGTTTCTCTGTTGAGTTTACGGTTTATGTGCGGTCGGATACTATTACGGAGGATCATGAGACGATTGAGTTTACCGGTACGGCTTCCGGGTATACGGTGTCTTCGGTTGATTTGACGATTACGGATCAGGATCGGGCGGTTAAGGTGAATATACCGTCGCAGTCTTTAGTACTGCGGGAGGTAGGGAAGGGCGAAACCGGGAATAGAAACTGGGGTCGAATATATCAGATAACCCCCCCGGCGGCTGTTTTGGGTGGGGTGGCTAATGGTGTGTTCACTGCTTCTACTTCTTCGACGTACGGCACGGCTTTGTCGGGTATGAAATTATTGTTTGCTGACGGGACGGCTTCGTTGCATAGTTGGAATACAAGTGGGGCCTATGATGTCACAGTAAATCATATTGATGATTCTGATGAGCCTTTTGATGTGACGATAAACGCCGGTTCTATTTCCGGGACTTCTGTTGCCAGGTTTACTCCCGGTATTAATGTTACTCCGGCAGTTGTTAATGATCGGAAGGTGGAGGGGGATGAGGTTTTTTATGTGAGTGCGAACGCCCCGTCGGGTTGGACCCGGGTTAGGACTCCGTTTACTGTCAAGGATGCGAATAGTAGGGTGGATTTGACGGTGGATACCGACAGCGATGAGGACGGGAATCAGGATGTTTTGACGGAGGGGGATTCCGTTTCGGGGGTGTCGGTGTCGGCGGCTTTTTGGAACGCGACTTCGTCGTCGCTTTCTTCGGCGACGACGGTTACTTTGTCGGTGGATGAGAAGGCGTCGCCGGCGGCGGGTGAGGCGGGGGACGCTGATGTAGATTATGCTCCGTCGACACCGCTCACCCTTACTATTCCCGCTCCCGTATCCCCGCTCCCCGCGACGCCGACTGATATTCAAAAGGGGTTGAAGAGCAGCAATGGTACGTTGACGGGCCTGACGGTGATTGACGACACGGTGGTGGAAGGCCCGGAGACGCTGACGTTGGGCGGGACATTGAGTTTAGCATCCGATCACGCCGTTTCGGGTTCGTTGACGATCGCCGATGATGATGCTGATATTGATTTGGAGTGGTCCCGGTCGTGGGTGTTTGAGCAGGCGGGGACGCAGGCGGTTACGGTTACCGCGAGTTTCAAGGGCGCGACGTCGATTCTGACGGAGGCTACGGACGTGGCGGTGACAGTAGCGGGGGCGGGCGGGGCTACGTTGGCGACTACGTGCACGAGCCTCACTGATGATGCTTGCACGAGTTTGACCAGCAACGAGGCAACGATTTCGATTCCGATGGGTCAGACGTCGGCGAGCCGGTCGTTTACGGTGACGGCCCGGGATGACAGCACGGCCGAGTCGGGGGAGAAGCTGACGGTGTCGGGTACGGCGTCGGTGGGCGGTGAGTCGGTGACGGTGACGTCGGCGGATTTGCCGATCTTTGATGCGGGCAGGCGGGTGGTGTTGTCGTTTCATGAGGCGGTGAGCGGGGATCCTGTGTTGGCGGGGGTGGTGGAGGACGGGGGCGCGCAGACGGTGCGGGTGAAGGCCACCGCCGCGGCGGCGGTGTCGTCGGACACGACGGTGACGGTGAACGTGGGGGCTGCGGGGGGAACCGCGACTCTGGGGCCGTCGGGGGATTACACCCGGGGCGGCGCCGGAACGGAAACGCTTACCATCGCGAACGGGATGACGGTCAGCAACACGGCTGATGTTGTGCTCACTCCGGCGGTGGATGCGGTGGTGGAGGGCGCGGAGACGATCCGGTTTACGGGTGAGGCTTCGGGGTTTGCGGTCGTTCCGGCTGATTTGGACATCATCGAGAAGGTCGAGCTGGTGTTGAGTCAATCGTCGGTGGCCGAGGGGTCGGCCAACGCGGGAGCGGCGTCGGTCACCGCCCGTTTCGCGGGAGCGACCAGCTCGACGCTGACGGGCGCGACGGATGTGACGTTGTCGTTCGGAGCGGGCGAGGGGGCAGAGGCGGCGGATTTCACTGCGCCGGGCACGGCCATAACGGTGAGCATCCCGGCTTCCGCCACCACGAGTTCGGCGGCGGCGTTGACGGGTTTGCTGATCACCGGGGATGCGATCGCGGAGGACCCGGAGAAGATAGATGTGGGGGGAACAGCTTCGGGTTTCACGGTTGAGGGGGCGGAGTTGACGATTGACGATGATGATTTGGGGGTTACGTTGACGGCGGACACCGACGACGGCGAGTCGGGGTTGCAGAAGGGCTTGGCGGAGGGTGAGACCCCGGCGGTGAAGGTACGGGCTGCGTTCACGACTGCTACTTCCAGTACTCTGTCGTCTGCGTTGGAGGTGGGTGTCACCGCGGAGGAGGCTTCTCCGGCGTCGGCGGAGGGCGGCGGTGTTGATTTCACGGCTCCTGGCACGGCGGTGGCGGTGTCGATTCCCGCGGGGCAGCTCCACAGCGCAGCAGCTACTCCGACTTCTGGGTGGACGACATTGACGGGCCTGTCGGTTGCCGACGACACGGTTACCGAGCCGGCGGAGACGTTTGTGGTTACCGGCTCGGTTACCGGGATGAGCGGTGTGACGGTTACCGAGGATACGTTGACGATCGCCGCCAGTGACACCGATCTGGAGATCAGCGCGTCGCCGGGGACGGTGGCAGAGAGAGCTACTGCTTATGACGTTGAGGTTACCGCCCGGTTGGCGGGGGCTTCGTCTTCGGTGTTGGCGTCGGATACGGATGTGACAGTTACGGTGGCGGCGGGGGACACCAACGGCGCGACGGTGGCGTCGTCGGTGTGTCCTGCGGCTACTGATGATGTTTGCACCGATAAGACGAATAATACGTTTACGGTGTCGATTCCTTCCGGGGAGGTCACCGGGTCGGCGGTGTTCAAGCTGACCGCCCGGGACGACAATGATATGGAGTCCGCCGAGAAGGTGAAGATCAGCGGCTCGGCCACCGTAGCCGGTGAAGAGAAGACGGATTCGGTTGATATCACTGTGGTGGACAACGGCGTCACCCTGGCGTTCGCCGACGGCAACACGCCGGTGTCTGCGTTGTCCGAGGACAGCGGAACGACCACGGTCACGGTTACCGCCAGCCTGCCTTCTGGGATCAGCGTCCCCGCGGGCGGGCCGGCAGTGGTGTTGGGTATCAATCTGGCGGGCACCGCGACCGCGGACGAGGACAACACCTGGGCGGCGGGGGAGGACTATCGGGCTGTGTTCCCGCCCGGCGCGCCCGACGGCTACGACGCCGGTATTTCTATTCCTGCCGAGGGGAGTTCCGGTACGGTGGATATTCGGATCACGGTCAATGATGACAACGCCGACGAAGCGGCCGAGACGATTGTCTTCGACGGCGGGAGTGTGTCCGTCAGCGGTACCGCTTATGACACGGTGGACGCTTCGCTGGCGTTGAACGACAACGACGCCGCTCCCACCGTGATCGACCTCACCATCCTCGACGACGCGGACGGCGAAGCGCTTACCCAGGTAACAGAGGGCGGGTCGGACACCACCGTGCGGGTCCGGGCCGCGTTCCAGGGAACGGCTACCCGCTCCGCGGCTACCTCGGTGCCGGTAGTCGTCGGCCAAGCCGGGGAAGCCACCGAGGGTACCGACTACGAAACAGTCAATGATTTCAGCGTATCTATTCCTGCTTACGCGAGCAGCGGAACCGGAACCTTCACCCTGACAGTTGATGGAACATACAACGACAGCGATTTCGAGGGGCCCGAAACCCTGACCGTGGCGGGCGGAACCCTGGCTGGGTTCACTATCAACGAGGACACCCTGACAATCGTCGATGATGACGGGACTGTTACGTTGTCTGTTTCCCCGGATGAGGCGAACGAGGGCGCCGCCGGCACCGTGGTTACCGTCACGGCTGCCTACCCGACCGGCGGCAGCCTCACCGATCCCCAGACGGTTGCCCTGTCTTTGGGGGGAACCGCCTCGGCAGCTGATTACACCACCGCGGCGCCCGGTTCTGTGACCATCGCGGGCGGTGATAACAGCGGCACCCAGACGTTTACCCTGACATCGGTTGTTGATGACAACATCGCCGAGGGAGACGAAACCCTCCAAATCAACGGCACCCTGGCCGGGTTCACCGTCGTGCCGGCCGAGTTCACGATCAAGGACAACGACACCGCGCCCACCAGCATTGCCCTTTCGGTTAGTCCCAACCGCCTGAGCGAGGGCGCAACCAACCGCCGGGTTACCGTCACCGCCCGCTTCAACGGGACCACGACCCTGCCGGATGCCACCCCCATCACCGTATCTGTTCCGGCCTCGGGCAGCACCGCGGGTTCCGGGGATTACCGGATCACCAGCCGGCTCACCAGCCTGACCATCCCCGCCGCATCCTCCACCGGAACCGGAACCTTTACCATCAGTATCAACACCGACACCGCCGGTGAACCAGCCGAGCGGATCAACATCGCCGGAACCGCTTCGGGTTTCACTGTTTCCCCCGCCGTGTTGACCATTCCCGCCAACACGGCCCCCGCACCCCCACCCGCCCCCGCGCCCGCACCCACCGGAGGCGGCGGCGGAGGGGGAGGGGGAGGAGGCGGTGGTGGGGGCGGCGGCGGCGGAGGAGGTGGCGGCGGTGCGCCCCCGCCCGCCCAACCAGCCCCGCCGGCAACACCGCCCGCCCCGGCGTGCGTGGGCCGGTTCTGCGACGAGGACGGCAGCGTCCACCAGGCCAACATCGAACGCATCGCCCAATGGCAGATCACCCTCGGCTGCAGCGCAACCGACCCCACCCTGTTCTGCCCCGGAGCCGACATCACCCGCCGGCAGATGGCCGCGTTCCTCTACCGGGCCGTCTCCCAACGCTGGACCATCCAAGCCCCCGCAAGAGCCGAGCTCACCGACGTAGGAACCGACGCCTGGTACCGCACCTACGCCGACTGGGTCATATCCATCAACGCGTTCACAGCCCCCCAAGGAGCGTTCAACCCCGGCGGGGTCGTAACCCGAGCCGATATGGCCATCATGATGATCGCCGCGTTCCCCCACCTCGAAGCCGTCACCGAACCCGAAGGCCTCTTCCAAGACGCCCAGAACGCCGACCCCGCCGTCATCCGGGCCATCGAAGGCATGTACCAGACCGGAGTAACCCGAGGCTGTTCCACCAGCCCCCTCAATTACTGCCCCGACCAGCCCGTAACCCGAGCCCAGATGGCGTCGTTCTTCGTCCGAGCCATCAACCAAGCCCCCCCAGCAACCCCCCAAACCGCCAACAGCTCCTGACCCCAGCCCTCACAAACCCGGCGCTATCCCCGTTTACCGGCCATTGCCGACGTGACCCCACCGAGCGGGCAACGGCGGCCGTTGCGGGGGCGTCTGGGGCTTCGTTCACTGGTCGGAACGGCCGCCGCCCGCCGGCAATGGATGGTTTCGGAAGCGGGTTACGCCTCCGCCGCGGCTGCTTGCGGGACGGACGCCCCGGCTCGGACGGGCACCGCCGGCGAGGCGGGTCCGGCGTCGGTCAGGATGTGCAGCCGGTCCTTGACCACGGCCATATCCATCTGCAGGTTCCGCACCCGATCATCCACCACCACGAGACCCTCCTCGACTTTCCCGAGGCGGTCTTTGACGACGGCCATCTCCGTCTGCAGGTTGCTCACCCCTCCTTCGACCTTTGTGAGGCGGTCTTCGACTTTCCCGAGGCGGTCTTCGACCTTTTCGAGGCGGTCTTCGACCTTTTCGAGGCGGTACTCGACTTTCTCGACCGAATACAGGATGGCCTTCTGGCTGGCTGAGTTGAGCCGCCACATGATCACGAATATGGCGGCGAGCAACCCGCCCATGAGGTAGAGGTTGTTCAGTAGGTCGGGATCCATGAGCTTGCTCCTTCGGCTTCACCAGTATACGCGACACCTCAGTCATGTTTGTTTTCATTTGTTAATAGTATAACAAAATTGGTCTAAGGTCAAGACCTTTGTTCGGCAGAACAGGCGGGGCGGCACCAGGGCGGCAGGGGCGCGGCGCCCGCCAGCGGAACGGCGAAAGGCATACCCTGTCCGTGCCTCCTTCCGACCAATGTCAAGCCCTATCCCACCGGGAAGGCCCCGCTTAACTACTGCCCCGACCCCGGGCACAAATGGCGTCGTTCTTCATCAGAGCCATCGGCGGCCCATAAGATCACAAGCCAGGCCCTGAAAACCCGGCGTATCCTTTCACCGGCTGACCACCCGAGCGGGCACTGGTGCCGTTGCGGAGGTCGTCCAAGCTTTTGTTCACTTGGTCAAGCGGGCTGGGCCCGCTGGCAAGGGGGTGTGTCGGGAGAGGGTTACGCCTCGGCCGCGGCTACTTGCTGGACGGACGACCCGGCTCGGACGGCCGCCAGCGAGGCGGGTTCGGTGTCGGTCAGGATGTGCAGCCGGTCCTTGACGACGGCCATCTCCGTCTGCAGGTTCCGCACTCGGTCATCTACCACCACGACACTCTGCTCGACCTTCCCGATGCGGTCTTTGACGACGGCCATCTCCGTCTGCAGGTTCCGCACTCGGTCATCTACCACCACGACACTCTGCTCGACCTTCCCGAGGCGGTCTTTGACGCCGATCATCTCCGCCTGCAGGTTGCTCACCCCTCCTTCGACCTTTGTGAGGCGGTCTTTGACGCCGGCCATCTCCGTCTGCAGGTTGCTCACCCCTCCTTCGACCTTTGTGAGGCTCACTTGCAGAGAATCGACCGAATACTGGATGGCCTTCTGGCTGGCCGAGTTGAGCCGCCACATGATCACGAATATGGCGGCGAGCAACCCGCCCATGAGGTAGAGGTTGTTCAGTAGGTCGGGATCCATGAGCTTGCTCCTTCGGCTTCACCAGTATACACGCCATCTCCGTCATGTTTGTTTTCATTTGTTAATAGTATCACAAAATTGGTCTAAGGTCAACACCCTTGTTCGGCAGACAGGCGAGCCGGGTGCTCCGGATCCCTGTCAGGCCGAGGACGATGTGTTCGGTTGCCCAGAAGGTTCGTGCTGGAAGGGTGTGCCTGCTGAATCCATTGTCAGGCCGAGGATGATGTGTTCGGGTAGCTCCGAGGGGTTCGGGCCGGATGGGTGCATCCCCCGGACCCACTGGTCGAGTCCCTTTCCCGCCCCCGTACCCCGCCGAGAACGCGAAAAACGCCGCCCCCTTGCCCCCCCTTCGGGCCCCGGCCCACCCTGCTTCCTCCGGACCTGTCAAGACGTGACACCGCATTTGGGTTTCCTCAGGAGTTCGGGCTGGGCGGTTGCCTACGCCGAACTCACTGTCAAAGCCCTTCCCCTTTCCTCCCCGTACCCACTGGTCAAACCCCTTTCCATGTCCCCGGATCCCCGGCAAGAAACGCGAAAAACGCCGCCCCCGCGCCCCGCTTCGCAGGCCCAGCCCACCCTGCTTCCTCCGGACCCACTGTCAAAGCCCTATCCCGTCTCCTCCCCCGGAACCCCACTGTCAAAGTTCTTTCCCGTCTCACTCCTTGGACCCATTGGTCAAGCCCTTTCCCGCTCCCGGATCCGCCGAGAACGCGAAAAACGCCGCCCCCGCGCCCCGCTTCGCGGGCCCAGCCCCCACCGCCACCACCTGATTTCCGGACGCGTCCGGTCAGTCCCTGGAGGATCGCGTTCGGAGGATGATCCCTGTCTCGGTCTGCGGCGCCTGCCGACCGGAGGTGCTTGCGGCTCTTCCATGAATACAGCATCGGTGCGACATAGTCAATACCCTTGTGGGGGATCCGACCGGGTTTTTTTGTCATTCCGTGATGTATACGCCTATCCATGCGTATAACCAGGGCCATATATGGGTCGGTGCCGGTGTTCCCAGGGCGCTCAGGGCATCCGCGGTTCGCTTCGCCGACGCCGTCCGCGCCCTCCGTTCTTCGGGGGCGGCCGGCTCGAGGACGTTCACGATCTCGAAGGACGCCGGGTCTACCCGGGTGGGGGTGTGCGATACGGCGCTTACATACCATCGTCCGCGGGCCGGGTCTTCGGTAACCGTGAAATGCAGGATCACTCCGTCCTGGGCGCCGGGCGGACAGCTCCGGCATGTCCTGGGGGATTGGTTGGACAGGAAGTTTCCCAGCCCGTAGGCGAGGAACTTCCCGTCGATCTCGACTATCGGCTGGACCACGTGGGAGTGGTGGCCGAGGATCAGGTCGATGTCGGGGGAGGACAGCAGCCGGGCGCCCAGGTCGATCTGGTAGGCGCTGGGGCGGCGGCTGTATTCGCGGCCCCAATGGAGCGAGACGATTACGAAGTGCGCCCCGGCCGCCCTGGCCCGGCGGGCTTCGTCGAGGACGGCGGCCTCGTCCAAGATGTTGACGAGGTAGGTCATCCCGTCGGGCGGGGGGCCGGTGTTCAAACCGTATGTGTAGGACAAGTGGGCTGCGTAGGCGTCTTTTATCCGGAGCAGGTTGAGCCGTTTTGCCTCCGCCGGCGAGCGCGCCATGCCCGTGTGGGCCACCCCGGCCCGGTCCAGAGCCTCTATGGTACCCCTCACGCTGTCGACGCCGCGGTCGAGGGAGTGGTTGGAGGCAAGCGAGCAGGTGTCGTAGCCCGCCCGGCGTATCGCCTCGGCCAGCTGGTTGGGAACCCGGAAGCGGGGGTAGTAGGAGAGGCGGGTGTTGTCGCGGGACATCGGCGACTCTACGTGGCACACGGCCAGGTCGGCGGAGCGCAGGATGGGGGCCACCCTTCTGAACATCGGGGTGAAGTCCCAGCCTTCTTCGGTGCGGGCCCGGGCGGCGATCGGCCCATGGATGAGCAGGTCGCCGGTGGCGGCAATGGTGAACGAGCGGGGTTCCCCGGCGGCCGGGGGAGGCGCCGCCCGGACACCGCCCTGGTCATCGCCGTTCGAGTCGGAGGGGTCCCAACCCGGCGCCGGCGGCCCCGCCAGGCCCGCCCCGGCTATCACAGCCGCGAGCAGCAACAGGCGGCCGGCTCGAACCAGACGGAAGGGGATCACAGCCTCAGAAAATAGCGCCGCCGGCCCGAGATCCCTTTACCGCCGGGCGGGGCCGGTGTCGTCGGGCACCCCCCTTTGTTCTGCTGGCTTCAGGCGGACGGAACACCCGGCGGGTAGGTAATCTGTATCCGTGTTCCCTGCACAGAGCCGCCGCTCTTGTGGCAGAAGGTAGCCTTTTCTTTCTTGATCCAGACCGCCACGCCCCGGCTTTCGAGGTAGACGACGAATCCTCTGGATGACAAGCCAGCCGCGCTATGCAGACCGAACCCGCGCCTGCGGTCCCCGGATGCGGTGCCGCCCGCTTCCAAGGCCCTGGTTACGGCGCCTTCGTCGTCCAAGTCGGGGAAGGCCTTTCTCATGGTTGCAGGAATCCCCAACCCTTCGTCTTTTACGGTGACCGATACCTGGCTCTCGTCTCTTTCGACGAACACCTCGCCGGGGGCCTCCGCCCACTGCCGCACGTTGAGGCACAGCTCGTGGACTACCGTTTCCAGAGCTTTCAAGTCGTTGTAGGGGCGCCGAAGGCCTGCGACCGCCCGGCGGGCCGCGACGTCGGGAGGCTCGGTGGGTATCCGGCTGACCGGGGTCATGCGTCCAGCAGTTTGGGTTTGACCCGGCTCTTGGAGGTGAGCAGCGCCATCTCGATGAGCGACCAGAGCTGTTCGATGGCCTCCGCCTTCGGCAAGGGTTCCGAAGTCTGCGCGTCCAGCGTGGCCCACTGCCAGTAGTCGACGGTGCCGTTGACTCCGATGGCCGCATAAAGGACCGGGTGATCCTTCACCGCGCCCAGCATTATGCGGCAGGGAAAGCCGGGGCGCAGCATGGTTTCGAGCGATGTCCGGCCGGGCCTCGTCCACTCGTATTCCCCGGCGCTGATCTCGTCGAGCCAGTCGGCGCCGTCTGTCATGGTATGACCTTTCTGCTTCGGGATGGATCAGACGACCGCGACGCCGGCCTGCTCGAGCTCGGCCACCGCCTTGTCGCCGTCGCCCGGCTGCAGATCGACGGATAGGGTGGCGTCGAGCAGGACGGAGGTCTCGAAGCCGTCCGCCGCCGCGTCCAGGGCGGTGTCCTTGACGCAGTAATCGAGGGCCAGCCCCACCACTACCACCCGGCTGCATCCGGCTTCTCGGATCATGGAGGCCAGAGGGGTGGGGATCGTCTCGCCGGAGACCGGATCCCGCATCGTGAAGCCCGAATAACCGTCCTCGCCGTTGGCCCCCTTATGCACGCTGGGGCCCTCCACCACTAGGTCGGGGTGGAACTCCGCCCCCCGTGTTCCCGCCACGCAGTGCACCGGCCAGATCCCCCCGTCCACGGCAAAGTGGGGGGTGCGCTCGGGATGCCAGTCCTGGGTGTAGAAGACGCGGGCGCCCGCCGCTGCCGCCGCCTTGACCTCGCGGTTGACGGCCGGCACCACCCGGGTGTCCCCCCCCGGCACGTACAGGCTCCCGCCGGGGTCGGCAAAGTCGTTCTGGACATCCACCACCACCAGGGCGGTTTCTCGGTCGTATCGGCTCATGGCGTCGTAGCGTAGTAGCTCTGGTAACGTTACGGGCCCGTGCTCACCGACTTCAAAGGCTGACTGCCTGATTGCTTGGAAGGAGTGGCAAAATGAAAGAAATCGAGACAAGTGAGGCAAACACCGCCAAAAGGTTAAAGGGCAATGAGAGATTTCATTTAGATGGGAAGGAGTATGCTAGTGTGAAAGACTTTTGGGCATGGGCAAATTCTGATATATCGAACAATACGATACGTGGTATACTAGCGGAGTTTTTGGTCGCGCAAGCTTTGGGTTTAAATATTCAAAAAAGCATTCGTAAGGAATGGGATCCCTACGACTTTTTAGATTTAGACGGAGAAACCAAGATCGAGGTTAAGTGTGCCGCCTATGTACAATCTTGGCACGATGATTGCTGTCCAAAATCTCCAATAAAATTCAGTATAGAACCCAAAAGAGTTGAAGAAGTAGAACATTTTAAAGACAAAAGGAGTTGTAAAAGGCCATGGTCTGAGGAGTCCAAGCGCCGGTGTCATGTCTATGTTTTCTGCCTGCTCAAGGAGCAGGACCGAAATAAAATATGTCCACTGGATATTTCCCAATGGAAATTCTATGTAGTAAGCACTCAAAGGTTAGATGAATTGGATGGTGAGTTGGTTAAAAAAGGAAGAAACCCTCGACAAAATATATATTTGAGCACCCTAAAGGAAATTGGAGCAAAGCCTGTAACATATTGCAAGCTACGATGTGCTGTAGACCAAGAAAAGGATCAGATTACTGCTAGATAGCCGTCCTCGTCCTAATGCACAGCTTCAACAATGCTAGGAGACAGAGGCGGCTACCAGCCTTTCTGATTCTTCGGGCGGCGCGGTTCGGGCTTCGTCCAGAGATCGACCGGTTATCTTCTTGTAGGCGTAATCATCCGACATCGCCAACTGTAAACTCATATCCCAGACAATCGTTCCCGACCCGTTTACATGAACCTTCTCGAAAATATCACGGTTCTCCAACGGGTAATACGGATAGTGTTCTAGCAAGTGGCGGCATTCGACTATGCCGCTTGTTCCGTCTGAGAACCGCACCCATAGGGTCAGCCCCTCTCTGGCCTCTACCTCCACCGCTTTGATAAAGTCGACCGGCGCCCGCTCCCATTTGTTGCCGGTAACCCACTCATACACGCGTTCGGGCGGCAACTCGATATCGTCGCCGTTCTGTTCGCTTCCCCAGGCCACCATGCCGGAAGTGACATGCACACGCCGGAACTCCCGGGGATCCTTCAGCCGGGCGAACAGGGCGTTGCCTTCGTGAATCCATTCGGTCAGATCGACTACGGCTTCGGAACCGTCCCCCAGGCGTATCCAAAGCCGATAGCCGTCCAGAGGCTTTACCCCGACCACGCTTTCTTCGGGTGCAGTTGGCACGAAACCCCTCCGGTTACCGAATTATATGGCAACAAAGGGCGGAAGGCCCGCCGCCCGGCCCAAAGGAAGGCGGCGGCCTGCCGGTTTTGAGGGCTTGATCGACCGCGGCCCTAGTCGGCCTTGCGGTCGGGAAGCATCCGCGTCCACCAGCTCTCGGCCGCCTTGATGCCTCCGACGCCGAAGGAGATGGCCACGGTCACCGCGACCGTCCCCACCAACGCAAGGAACAGGATGTTCACGATTTCGGCGGCCAGGTTCAGGGTGTTCAACGAGGCGAACACGCCGAACCCGATCACCGCCCAGCGGGCTATCCGGGGAAGCCAGGCGACCCCGTGCTCCTCCGCAAACGGCCCGGCCAACTCGGCGATGAACGATCCGATGGCCGCGGCGACGATCAGGATGATGATGGCGGCGACGACCAGCGGCAGGTAGGCGATCAGGTTGCCCAGCAGCTCGCTGAGCTGCCCGATCCGGAGGGTCTGCGCGGCGAGCAGGAACACGACCAGCAGGGCCATCCAGTGGATGACGCGGGCGGTCAACCCCGAAGCCGTGTACCCGGCGCCCTCCATCGCGGTGTTGAGGCCGGCGCGCTCGAGGAGCCGGTCCAGCCCCACCCGCCGGAAGAAACGCTCGAAGCCGTTGCGCACGAGCCGGGCTATGAACCACCCGACGAGGAGGATGACCAGGGCGCCGATCAGCTTGGGTATGAACTCTATGACGCTCTGCCACGCGTTCGTGAGGCCGTCGGTTACTCCGTCGAACAGGTCGGACACCCCGTCCGATTGGGCCAGTATGCCGAACATGGGTCGGTTTCCTCCTTACAGGTCTGTCTGGGCTTTCCTCCGGACGAGGGTATCACCGGATGCTCCGGCGCCGGGGTATTGCCGGCGGGCGCCCGTTATTCCCGAACCAGGCGGTCATAGGCGGCGAAGGCAGCGGCGGAGTCGGTCTCGGCGACCAGGACGCTGACGCCGGGGCGGGAGCGGGCCCCGGCCAGCGCCTCCGTTATCCGGGGGGGATCCACGCGCTCGGCCCATACCCCGAACCCGGCGGCCACCGCGGCCAGGTCCTGGCCGTGCGGGGCGACAAAGAGCTCCCTGCCCTCGGCGCAGGCCTCCGCGCCGCCTTCCTCGCGGAGGGAGCGCAGGTAGGGGAGGGCTTCGAAGATCGCCCCGCCGCCGTTGTCGAGCACCGCGATGGTCATATCCGCCCCCAGCCTCCGGGCGGCGGCCAGCGACCCCGCATCGTGCAGGAAGGTGAGGTCGCCTATCAGGGCGGTAACCCGCCGCCCCAGGGCCAGGGCCGCCCCCGCCGCCGAAGCGACCGCGCCGTCGATGCCGCAGGCGCCCCGGTTGCCGAGCACGACTGCGGGGCATCCGGCCTCCATCATCGCATCGGCGTGGCGCACCGGCAGGCTCGAACCCACCCACACGACCGGCTCGGATTCGAGCACCGCCGCCGTCACCGCCGGTTCCGCGCCGGGGTGTTCCGACCGTTCGATCCGGCGGCGGCGGCGCATCCGCTCCTCGGCGGCCTGCCACGACTCCCCCCATCCGGGGTCGAGCGGGGGCGGGGCAACCGCCTCCAGCAGGGGGGCGATCGGGTCGCGGAGCACCAGCTCCGGCCCCGGAGCGGTCCACCGGAAGTCGGGGTCCAGGAAGGCGCAGGGAGCCGCCGGCCCCTCCATCCAGTCCTGGGTTGCCGACCCGGTGGGGGCGCCGCCGATGCGGATAAGCGAGTCGGGCGTGTGTTCGGCGGCGAACCCGGCGTTGCGCAGCAGCAGGTCCCCCGCGGTGATCAGGTTGGCGCGGTCAAAGGCCCGCAGGCCCGACAGCGGATCGGCCAGGATCGGCCACCCCGCCTCCCCCAGCCGGTATACGGCCTCCCGTTCGGCCGGGTCCACAGGGCGCGGTCCGGCCAGCACCGCCCCCCGCTCCGCCCGTTCCATGAAGCGCCGCAGCCGCTCCGCCGAGCGGGGGTCGACAGCGGCCGGCGGGGGCGGCTCCGGGGCGGGCGCCTCGAGCGGGGGCGGCCGGCGGGGGGGAGGCTCCAACGGCTTGGCGAAGGGGATGTTCATGTGGACCGGCCCGGCGTTGGGCGGCGCGGCGGCCCGGAGCAGCCGGTGCATCTCCTCGGCCGCCCGCCGGGGGTCGCATTCGTGCGCTACCGGCAGGTTGGCGGCGGCCCGCACCCGGCTTCCGTACAGGCCGATCTGGTCGATGGTCTGCGGGGCGTCCCGTTCGAGGAATCCGGGCGGGCGGTCGGCGGTGAGCACTGCGAGGGGCGTCCGCGCCCGGTCGGCCTCCGCCACCGCGGGCAGGTAGTTGGCGGCGGCCGTGCCGGAGGTGCAGATCAGCGCCGCCGGCCTCCCGGATGCCTTGGCCATGCCGAGGGCGGCGAACCCGGCCGAGCGCTCGTCGAGCACCACCCGCCAGGGCGGTCCCCAGGCGGCGGCGGCCAACGCCAGGGGGGTGGAGCGGGAACCGGGCGAGATCACCGCCCCCGCCGCCCGCCCGGCCCGGAGGGCGGCCGCCAGAGCGTCGGCGGCGGCGTAGGCGCGCCGGCGGCGGCCGTTCATCCTGCGCCGGCCCCCGGCAGGTAGGGCAGCACCGCGCCGAGTTTCAGGCCGATCTCCTCCAGCTCCCGCTCCGGCGAGGACGCCGCCACAATCCCGGCCCCGGCGAACGCCAGGGATCGGTCCTCTTCGATCAGACAGCAACGGAGGGCGGCGTACAGCTCACCGTTGCCGGCCAGGTCGCAGTAGCCGACCGGTCCGGCGTACCAACCCCGGTCGAAGCCCTCGTTGCGGTCGATCCAATCCAGGGCGGCGCCCCTCGGGAGGCCCGCCACCGCGGGGGTGGGATGCAGGGCGCCCGCCGCGTCCAGGATGTTCGTCCCGACGGGGGCGACCGCTCCGACCGGCGCGGCCAGGTGTTGGAGGCCGGCCAGGCGCAGCACCCCGACCGGGGCGGCGGGGTCGAGGGCGAAGCCGCCGTCGGCCAACCGGCGTCGTATTTCGTCGTGCACGCAGCGGTGTTCCGCCAGCTCCTTGGGATCGTTCATGAGGCGCTCGGCGAGGCGCCGGTCCTCGACGGGGTCGCGGCTCCGGGGGGCCGTTCCGGCCAGCGCGAGGGTAGACACGTTCACACCGTCTACCCGGGCCAGGAGCTCGGGGGTGGCGCCGCAGAAGACCCGGCCCTCCGCCCCGCTGAAGGCGAAGACCGCGCACGCGCCGTGGACCCGCCGCAGCGCAGCCAGGAACGGGCCCAACTCCGGGCGGCCGGCCGCCTCCACCCGGCGGGCCAGCACCACCTTGTCGAGCCCGCCGTTTCGGATGCACCCGACCGCATCTTCCGCCTTTTCCAGGAAGCGGGGGTCTCCGGGTCCGGCGGCCTCCCCCGGCGGCGGTTCATCCGTCCGGGGCTCGATCCGTCCGGGCCGCAGGGCGGAAGCGTGTTCGATCCGCTCGATCATGCGCCCGGCCTGCTCGCCGGGGTTGTCCTCCCCATGGATCGCGGCGGCGGCGACCCATGTTCTGTCGCCGGGGCCCCGGCGGATGAGCGCCAGCTCGGGAAGCGTCAACCGCCCGGACGGGAATCCCGGCCACCCTCCATAGGGGTGGAACGAGAAGCCCCCCAGCAGCAGAGCCGCCCGTTCGGCGCCGTCGAAGGCGGCCTGATGGGTCCGGGCAGCCAGGCCTCGCAGCGCCGCCGAAGCGTCCATGAACCGGTTCGGCCCGGCTTCCGGCATGATGGCGTGCGCCTCGCCGAGGGCCGCGATGGAAAAACCCCGGTCGGGCGCCTCCCAATAGGCGAAGGGCGGCCCGGCGCCCAGCGCCAGGGCGAGCGGATCTACCTCCTCCGCCGGAACCGCCAGGGTAACCATCGACGGCCGCCCCGATACGGCGGCCCGGGCGGCGGCCTTGCTTATCCGATCCGCCAGCCGGCGCCGGTCCGTCACGTCCATTCGGTGGAGATGACGAGCCGCTGCCGCCCGGCTTTCCGGAAAGCCTCCATCAGGGCCGGGTCGTCGGAACCCTCCAGCCTTTCCTTCACCCGATTGATGACCGTGTGGTGGAAGTGCTGGGCCACCAACCTGGTCACATGGCGGAACAGCTCGGCGAGCTGCTCGGGGCGGTCGGAATGCTCTCCCCGTACGTGCTCGCTGAACAGGTCGATGGCTTCATCCACCACGCTCTCGACGCCGGTGGCGTGGCGGGCGGCCAGAGCCGCCAGCTCGTCCAGAGGGAACCCCGCCTCCAGGAGGGACACCCCGGCGGCCAGCATGGGCGCCACATCGGGCGGGAACCGCTCCCCGCCCTCCCCGCCCTCCCCGTCCAGCGGTTCGATCAGCCCGGCCGACGCGGCGATGTCCACCAGCGCCGGTGCCAGCCCGGACCGTTCCGCCAGCTCCGCCCTGGTGAGGCCGACCGCAGACCCGGCCAACGAGGCCAGCAAAGGATGGCCCGACTCATCCAGCAGCCGCTTGATCTGGGCCAGGGTGAACCCGTCCTCGGCCAGGGCCCGGATGGTCCTCAGCCGGGTCAGATGCGCCGCCCCGTACACCGCGGCGCGGCCCTCCCGCCCGGTCGGCGGCAGCAGGCCCATCCCCTGGTAGTAACGGACGGTGTCCACCCCCACCCCCGCCTCGGCGGCCAGCTCCTCCACCCGATAGATGCGCGTCTCGTCGGCAGTCATCACTCTAAGAGTAATCACTCACAATATTCCCGCGAGGAGCCATCACTCTCCTGGGTAGGTGGTCAGGACTTGTCATATCCCTCTGGTACAGTGACGAAGCCAACTGGGAGAGGTTGAGAAGGTGACACAGATGGATTTCGGCCGCGAATTGTTCTCAACGCCGTATAAGGAACGGATTATCAGGGTGCTACCGACCCTGTTCAACATTGTTGAGTTAGAGAACCGTCGAGGCGATCGGCTGGGTATGGAAGTAGGCACGGCTCGCGAACGAGTACTGGTAGCCTTGTTTATGTACGTATACGGACCAGACGAAGTTACATTTCCTCCTACCACCTCGCCCAAGATGGATATAATAGTAAAGGGTTTTCCTGTGTCCATTAAAACAAAAACTGGACAAGGGTTAACAGGGGTTAAACTGGTTTGGACAGTTGATTGGTCTAAAATCAATGAGTTTCGTTCATCCTACAGTCCTAGCAGTGAGTTATTATTTATTAATATAAACTGGGGATCAATAGGCCGTCTTTATTTGATACCTCTGCACGTGCAGAAAGAGGTATTCGAATCGCTGTCGAGTGATAATTATATGAAGTTCCCTAAACGAGGTACTAACCCTCGCGGTGTAGAGCTATCAAAAGATGCTATGGAGATGTTATTAGAACACGCATGTACTCGCCATCTTGCTATTCAATGGGATAGAGACCCCATCCCGGCTTGGACAAAATTGGACACATATCGGCGTTGGATCGAATTATGGAATACTCATTAAATAAACCTAAGAGATCGGAGACCTCCTCGTTCGGCACCGTCAGCCGGTCGGGTCATGACGCCTCGAAGTTCTACAACACCCGGCTGTACGAGGAGTTGACGGCTGCGGACGGCGCGTCGGGCGGCCCCTACCAGGAGAAAACGCCTGCGCAGGTGAACGTGATCCACCGCGCCGACAGCAGGAACATGGAGCATCTGCCCGACGAATCCGTCCACCTGATGATCACCTCGCCTCCCTACAACGTCGGCAAGGAATACGACGATGATCTGTCATTGTCCGAATACAGGGGCTTGTTGACCGGCGTGGCGGCTGAGACTTACAGGACCCTGGTGGTCGGAGGGCGCGCCTGTATCAACATCGCCAATGTCGGGCGGACTCCGTATATACCCTTGCACGCCCACATCATCGAGATCGCCCTGGGGTGCGGTTTCCATATGAGGGGTGAGATCATATGGGACAAGGGCGCCAGCGCCGGCTCTTCCTGCGCCTGGGGAAGCTGGAGATCGGCCAGCAACCCCGTGCTGCGCGACGTCCACGAGTACATCCTGGTGTTCTCCAAGGGAAGCTACAAGCGCCGGACCAAGGACGACAGCAAGGGAACCGACAGCATTGAGCGGGATGACTTCCTGGAGTTCACCAAGAGCGTCTGGAAGTTCCCGGCCGCCAGCGCCCGGCAGGCCAACCACCCCGCCCCCTTCCCGGTCGAGCTCCCCCTAAGGCTCATCCAACTCTACTCCTTCGTAGACGATCTAGTCCTGGATCCATTCATGGGGTCGGGCACCACCGCCGAGGCCGCAGTGCGATCCGGACGCCGGTACGTGGGATATGAAATAGACCCCCGGTATGCCGAACAAGCCGAGGCCAGGTTGGCGCAGTTGGAAAGCGCAGGCAATCAACTGCCGCTTGATGCGGATCGGATGTCCGGGTAGGAGCGGCTCTCTAGCGGCATAGGTCGGTTCTGGCGAGTAAATCCTTATGACTATTACTGAACCGCCTGTTCTTACGTGTGGAATAGACCTTGCCCCTGGGTTTGTCTATCAGATATCTATTCTTGAAATCATCACGTAGATCAGTATCATTGGAGTAAAGCAAGCGCGCTCCACCTATTTTGGCTAGAGCGATTACATGTGGATCGTTTGATTTACACATATCTTCGTTATTTAATTGCTCAGTAAGTTCGTTTACTCCTTTGGTGATTAGCTTTGCCTCTCCGGAGATTAGAGCTTGCTGTATCCACTGCTTTGTGTGTCCTATCTTGAATAGTTCATTACGAAGCTGACCACCTACTAGTAGCATCATTTTTCCGGAGTTTATCCGATCCAAAAACTTGACACCGGCCTCAGGACGGTTTCGCCCGAATACCTCATGAGCAATATTCGTATCAATAATAGCGCACATCACTAGAGACCGATAGATCTTCGGACTTCTTCCATGAAAAACTGACGATAGCCTGGTGGTGTACCTAGAACGTTGCCTTCCTCGTCAAACGTTAACGAGTGAATGCGGACATCAAGGTCTCTGGGTTCAAAGAACAAAATCGATACGTCTTCGGGCTTCAAAGAAGAGGATTCATCACGGATATCCATACGTACACGATCTATGATGTAGTCACTGTGTGTTTCGATTACCAGCTGTTTTTTGTTTCCCGCAACTTGACAGAATAGACTCCCGAGGGCAGCTTCAGCGCTGGGATGCAGGTGGACTTCTGGTTGTTGCAACAGGAACATGTCGGGGCCGTCTGTTCTGAGCAACTCGGTCGCCAACGGCAACACCTGGCTGACTCCATAACCTACATCTACCAGGTTGCGCTGCGGGCCCTTCCGTTTTTTGCTGTACCTTCTTATGTGGATTTGGAAAGGGCTTCCGAGGCTGTTGCCGAATTTCTTGATTGATATTTGGTCGAATAGACCGGCATCACGGCCGAAGCTCTGTAGTTTGCCCTGCAGTTCCTCCCATGCTTCTCTATCTCTCAAGTATAATTCGGCGAGATACATAGGTATATAGTCGCCTTCAGGGTCCCGTGTTAGCCGGGAAGGATCGTAGGTACGTTTTGGCTTGGAACGAGCTGGAGCCCAAGCATAAGGGCGTGGATGTTCAAACGGATGGACATTGGCAAATGCGTGCAACATATTTTTGATTTCAATCAAGTCTTGCTCGGAGAAATCCGGCGAGTTAGAGAGCAACTGGATACTCATTGCTATATCTTCTTGCTTGCTTTTAGGTGAGTTAAGATCCATATAGTGGAGATTTAGATAAAGAGACGAGAGCCTCTCATTATCAATCCTATCTTGACTAATTTGTTTACTGCCCGTGTTTATTTGTAGTAGCCATTCTCCTCTGGTGGTCTTTAGCGTAACGCTCGTCTTGTCATCTTGGTGGACTTCGTCGAGCGAAATCTCTCCTTGTGAGATAAATCTCCTTTTAGGGAAGGGTATTGTACCCACCCTTCCGAATGTGGCCTCGAAGTAGCATGAACTAGGTTTATTATTGACTCTGGAAGCCTGGTTTGTCTCGAAGCCCGTATTGAAAAAGTCTGCAGGTTTACCGTTGGCGTTGCTGTGGTGAGCGATTTCGTTGTAGCTGCCCAGGTCGTATGGAGCCTCTTTGAAGTCGGGTATCTGCTGTCTATAGGCAACATCCCAGAGTGCTCGTATCATGGCCATGAAAGAAGTCTTGCCGGTGCTGTTCTCGCCTACGAGCAGGGTGAGCGGGGCCAGGCGGGCGGTCTGGCGCTCGCGGAAGCAACGGAAGTTTTCAAGCGTGATGCTATCCATTGTTCGTACTCCCGTTCTCAGGACGGGGCCGGCTCTCCGAACACGTCGGGGTATTTCTCTACCTGTTCTGGCAGCGGTCGGTCGTACCTTATGACCGCCACCCGGTAGCCGTAGTCCTGCAACATAGCCCGGAGGCGCTCGTCGGTCTCGCGTTGGCGGGGTTCGTCGTGGTGGGGGCCGTCTACGAACACGCAGACGCCCGGCCGCCCCTCGCGATCGTAGTAGAAGTCGGGTTGTACGGGTACATCCGCAGCCGGGCGGTTCTGGGCTTGGTCGGGGAGGCGGAGGCCGTTCTCGCGGAGGAAGTCCAAGAAGTCCCGCTCCAGGGTCGAGGCGGGGTCGACCAGGCCCAGTAGATGCTGGTAGTGGCGGGCGTTGTCACGCTCGCTTTCAGGAACGGTGGTTGCCGTCGCGAGCCGGGCCAGGAAGTCGGGCAGCAGCATCCGGTCGATGTAGCGGTGGTGGGGCTGGTTCGAGTAGGAGAGCAGGCATTCGTAGCAGGCGGCGGCGCACTTCGGGGCCGCTCCTGCCCCGTCTGCGCCGCCTGGTCCCCCGCCGTCTTCGGAGTCGAAGTGACAGAGCCGCCGTGCGGACGCCGCCAACCCGGCGAAGGCGCCGGAGTGGTCGATCAGGCGGTCCCACACCCCGATCCCGCCCTCGGCCGCCTCCCAGAACAGCAGCCGGCGGTGGTCGCCCCGGCCGATCAGCTCCGCGCCGATTTCCTGTTCCTCCACCTGGTATTCGACCTGCACGGCCCGCTTGAGGGCGTAGAGGAGCGTGTGGAGAAAATCGTCCGTCGGCTCCTCGGCCAGCGGCCGGATCATGAGCAGGTTCCGAGTGTCCTGCACATAGGGCATGATCCCCGTGATCGGACGGGGCGCATCCGGCTGCAGGCCGGCCTCCCGCCCGTCGTCCGCCTGGCGGCTCTGCCAGCGCCCGGTTCGGGGGTCGAGGGCGAATCCGGGCTGGTCGCTCCGCCGCCAGCCCTGGTTGATCCGCCACAGGGCCGCGGCGGGCGCGTACACCGCCTCCAGCAGGCAATCGCCCTCCGCCGCCCGCACCTCGGCCCGCCGCCGCCGCCCGCCGAAGCGGAAATGCGCAGCGGTGTCGTAGCCGCTCCGCACCCGTTCCTCCTCCTCGGAGGAGATCCGCTCGAAGGGCCTCGCCCTCATCATGGGCTGGCGCAGCAGCTTCTGGGGGAACCGGGCGTTCTCGGCGTCCAGCCGCACGCCGCAGTACTCGCAGAGCTCCACCCCCAGGGCCGCCCCGGTATGCGCATACCCGCACACCAGGCACAGGCGCGCCTGCTCCAGCTGCTCGTCGATGCCTTCGGACGGAAGCACCGCGTACTGCACCCGATGCTTGCGCCCCTCGTGATAGATCTGGTTGCCCGGCCCGAACTCCGTCAGCCCCAGGAAGCGGGGCCGGTCGATGAGCTGGCGGCTGCCGCGCACCGGCACCGAGACCCGCACCGGCAGCCGCGGGAAGTTGTATCCGGGCAGGAACCCCTCCCCGGCCAGGTAGCGGTAGGGGTAGAAGTCCGACTGCGAAAGGCGGTTGGTCTGGTTGAACAGAAGCCGTATCTCGCGGCGGGCTTCCGTTTCCCGGCGCTCCGCTTCCTCGCGTTCTCTCGGCCCGGCGTTGGGGTCGTCCACCAGGCGCCGCGCCTCGTCCCGCAGCCTGCACGTCGAGATGTACAAGCCGCGCCACTGGTCGAACGCCCGGTCGAATCGGTCCGGCGCCGCCCGCAGCGTTTCTTCGAGCCATTCCCGCGAGTACCACGCCGCCCGGTGGATGTCCTGCGTCCGCTTCACAATCCGCCGCCCCCGCCGCAGGGCCTTCTCGAAGACATGCCTGCCCGCCGCCCCCGCAACAGAGGCCCATTTGTCCGCCGCTATCGGCAGTTCGGGGTCGCCGAGGTCGAGTATCTCGGTCATGCTGCTGCCCAGCGACAATCCGCTCTCAGCCAGCCAGGTGGAATGCAGATGCGCACGCACCAGCTCCTCGTTCTCCAGGTCGATGCGGGCCGGGGCGACCGCTCCGGCGATCATCTCGCCCCGCCGCCCGAAGAAATATTGATCGTGGGCGTTGCCCTGCGCGGCGAACGCAACGATCAGCGCCGGCCGGCCTCCCCGCCCCGCCCGCCCGCTCCGCTGGGCGTAGTTGGCCGGCGTGGGCGGCGCATTCCGCAGATGGACCGTATGCAGGTCGCTTATGTCCACCCCCAGCTCCATGGTGGGCGAGCAGAACAGCGCCGGCAGGTCGCCCTTCCTGAACCGCTCCTCCCGTTCGCTTCGTACCTCGGCGGCGATCTGCCCGGTGTGCTCCGCCGCGGCCATCCCCCGCAGATGCCGCCCCTGGCTCCGGTAGAGGTTGGTGAAATAGGGGTTGGCCGCATCCATGCCGGGCAGCTCCCTACGCAGATGGAGCGACCGGCTCCTCACCGGATCGGGCGGAGCCGGGATGCCGTCGCCCGCCGTCCAGCGCATCGCCCCCGCCAGCACCCGCACACCCCCGCCCCCGCCCCCGCCCCGGCCCCGGTTGCCCTCCTCGGACGCCGCCGCCAGGAGATGCCCCCGCAGCCTGCCGACTACGCCCTCCACCAGGGCTTCGGCCTCCTCGGCGGTCAGCTCCCGCCCGGTCCGCCAGGTAGTAGAAGAGCGCAGATAGCGGGCCGCGGCGGAGCGCCGCCCCAGGCTCATGGCCCTGCGCCTCGTATACGGGTTCGCCTGCACCCCCGGCAGCAGCGCCAGGCTCTGCGTCCTCGGCCGGTCCACTTCTTCCAGCCGCCAGGGATCCCGCAGCCACTGACCGGTGCTGCGGATCAGCCGGCGGGCGGCGTCTCTGGTCAACGCCTCCGCGTCCACCGCCAGCCCCATCCGCAGATGATCGAGAAAAGCCCGCAACACCCTCCGGCGGGTTCCGGCCGAAACCTCCGCTATGACCGGCAGGCCGCTCCAAACCGCGTCGTCGGCGGCGAGGTCGTCCAGCCCCTCATACTCGATCCGCAGCAGCCCGGTCTGCTCCAGGTTGGGCTGGGTAACCCGCCAATCGCGGCTCAGATCCTCCAGGGCGCGGTATTCGAGCAGGTCCACCATCGCCCGCCGCCCCTGCTCGTATCCGGGCCCCTCCGCCACCGGCTCCCGCAGAAAATCACCCGGTTCGAGCCCCAGCGCCTCGAACACCGCGAGCCCCAGCCGGTCGAAGGTCAGCGACGGGCTGCCGCGCAGGGCCTCCACCAACCCGGCGCGCAGCTGGGCGACCTGCACGAAGTCGTTCAGATGCCCGGATTGGAGCGAGGCGTCCTGCCGGTTGTCGGTGAAGCTGAGCGACTTCGCCTCGGCGCGGTCGAGGCCCTGGTTCGCCATACCCGCCACCGCCGCATTCATGGAGATGGTGGTAGCGGTCGACCTCCCCGTCTGGCTGAGGGAGGAAAGCTTGCGGTAGTCGCCCACCCTGGTGTCGTACACCGCCCGGCACCGCAGGCAGATCAGGAACTTGTGCGGCAGGAACCAGCCCTCCGCGCCCGAACCGTCCACCGGATCGAGGCCGCCGCCGGGCGCGGCGCGATACCCCTGCGGCCGGAACTTCCCGTAGTTCGGCTTGACCACCCGCCCGGAGCGCCGCTCGTTGAACCAGAACTCCGGCAGGTCCCTGTCCTCGCCCGTCCAGAGGTCGTCGTGCTCGACCGCGAAATAGCCCTTGATGTCGTCGAGGTCTTCTTCCGAGACGCCCGCCAGGGGAGAGCGGGGGATCAACCGCTGCGCCCCATCCTCCTCGGCCAGCGACGCCAGGTAGTACTCCTGGCCGCATTCCCGGCAGAAGGCCAGCGGGAACAGCACCCGTTCCCTGTCCGCCCGGTACTGGCCCGACATCCTGAACTCGCGGGCGTCCCGGCCCTCCAGGGTGGCGTACACGCTGCTCCCCGACGAGAGCCACTGATGAAGGCGGAAGGCGAACAGGGGCCGCCCGCCCATCCCCCTGGCTGCATTGCCCGCTTCGAGCACCCCCCGGAGCGAATTACGGCACCGTTCGACCGCCGAGCCGCTCTCCTCCGCCAGCTGCCGGGCCGCCTCCTCGAAGGTCTGGGGCGGGCGCCGGATCAGCCGCCCCTCCGCCTCGTCGAGGCCGAAAGCCGTCTCCGCCCAGGCCGCCAACGGATGCCCCCGCACCTCCCCGGCCTCCGGCGCAGGGGCGGGCGCCTCCACCGCCGCCCGCACCTCGGCCGCTCCTGCGGGGGCCCTGGCCGCGGTCGCCCGCTCCAGCGTCTCGTCCACCACATTGGCGGCGGGGATGTTCAGCCCGAAGAACTTCGACACCAGCTCGGCCACGGCCTGGTTGCGTTCCGCCCTGGACCCGCCGGTGACCATGGTGGCGCTGGTCGCCACCGCCTGGAGATCCCGCCCGGCCGCCTCCTGCAGCCGGCGGGTGAGCATCGCCGTGTCCGCCCCCTGCCGCCCGCGATAGAAGTGCAGCTCGTCCATCACCAGGGTGCGCAGGTCCCGGGTCGCGGTCTCCAGGAGCGGCCGTTCATGGGGGCGCAGCAGCATGTACTCGGCCATCACGTAGTTGGTCAGCAGGATGTGCGGCGGCTCGGCGAGGATGCGCTCGCGGTCCTCCCGGCGCTCCTGGCCGGTGAAGCGGTCGAAGCGCACCGGCGAGCCGGGAAAGTTGTCGCGCTGAAACTTCTCGAGCGCATCGAGCTGGCTGTTGATGAGGGCGTTCATCGGATAGATGAGCAGCGCCCGCACCGTGCGCCGCTCCGGTTCGTTGCGGAGGACGGCGTCGAAGATCGGCACCAGGTAGGTAAGGCTCTTGCCCGACCCGGTGCCGGTCGTTACAACATACGGCTCGCCGCGCAGGGCGATGTCGATGGCTTGGCGCTGATGCCGGAAGAGCCGCAGATCCCCGCCGAAGAACCGGGCCGTGCCGGGCTCCAACACCCCCTCGCCGGCCAGCTCCCCCAGGGTGCGGTCCATCTCGAAGGCCGGGTTGAGCTGGAGGACCGCATCCGGCCAGAGAGCCCCCTCCTCCAGCTGCCCGTCAATGTAATCGCTGATGCGATTGTCCAACACCCGCACGAAGCTGCGGACATATTGCTGGTACTCCTCAACCACCTGCTCACGAAGCTCGAAGACATCCAACGGCATGGGCTACTCACTCATCGCTCAGGTCGGGCAGCTCACCGCGCGCCATCTGGTCATAAGCCGCAAGAACATAGCGCCGGGTGCGGTACTCGCCGAACTCTTTGCATTCGTTGCGCTTGAGGGTAGGGAACGACGCGCTCGGCGGCGGAGCGTCGAGTATCCATTCGAGTTCTTCGCGCTCCAGTTTGTACATATAAGCGTAGATAGCATCCAATTCACTCTTGAGACGATGCCGTTGTTCGTCGTCCCAGATGAAAGGTTCCCCTTCGTAACCCAGGTCTCTGGCAAACGGCTCCATGTCGTAAGCTGTATAGGTCAGCTCCAATACACGAGGTATTATCAGGTCCGTGTAAGTGTAAGTGAGTATAGGAAACACCTTTTCAGCATATTTTTCTGGTGGCAGTATGGGTAGTTGTTTGATTATGAAGAAGCTAAGGTCCGTTCCGCCTACTTTTGTACGAGCTACAAAATCCAAGACGATGCTGTTCATTACCGAGATCATCAGCGCCGCCTTCACAGCTCCTGTAACCTGCAGGATTGGAGCTCGGTCGCTCATGCCGCACCAGCCGGTAATTGTTGTGATACATGTGCGCTCGTTTGTGGAATTGGTGGTTTTTCGGATGGATATAAGCCAGCGCGGAGTGTGAGTACCGCACCTTTGTGACCCAAGCCCACTGCTGGGATGAGGGTTGTGATTACGGTCCTTTCGTTGGTTGAATTGGTTATCAGTCTCAAGGCGATTCTCCATCCCCGAGCCAGATTGCCGCCCCTTTGCCGAGCCCGGAGAGTGGAAGCAATGCGCTGCTGAGGGTTCTCTGATCGGTGGCTCTGGCAATTGTCCGGAGGGCGATGTAATATTGTGGGGACTTTCCGACCTGCTGGCCTTCGGCCTCCGGCCAGCCTCCAGCCTCCAGCCTCCAGCCTCCAGCCTCCAGCCTGCTATTATGGGCCGTTTGAGTTCCAGTCCTATCCAATATTTCCTGTTCATGAACCCAGTAGCGGGGGATTGGTAAAGCGTGAGGGTATGCCTTTTCTTCCGAAGTAATATAACTTGTTTTACCTTTGCTTAATTCTACAGGTGTTGCGTCGGAAAAGGTAGCAAATCGGTGGTCATATTGATGGAAGAGTTTGGCTTCATACAAAGGCAGGTAACGTTCCTCACTACGGATAAATATATTTCCTTCTAGTTCGCATCCTTCTGCTGTCAAATGTTCATGAGTACGGAACAAATTGTGGTCAGAAGTCATATTAAACATCTGGGAGAGATTGACCCCCCAAGGATTGATTTCTGGTTGGTCATTCTGAGACTCTTTCCAGAATATTCCAGCGCGTAGGTACATTTTGCGGGCGATTTCCATATCCTTGCGTGTTCGGAAGGTAGGACACGTCCGAGTATTGGGATTGAAAAGAGTAAAATCTTCAGCGGAGAGACCAAATCGCCGTTCCGAATCTTGAAGGTGTTCGGTACTGTGCAGGTAAAACGCGAACTCAGCTTGCCTAGTAGGCCTATTGGTACCACTTATTGTAAGCAGGCAAAACTTTATTCCACTAGCTATGCCTGGGAAAACCTTCTTCCGATTCTCAAAGTCATACAGGCTGACCAGTGATTTTGTTTCCACGAGGTCAGAGAAGAAATTTTTGTTTGTATAATCGGTAGCAATGCCAATTGGAATTATCAAACCAAGGGATCCGATAGGTGTAATGATATCTCTAGCCATTTCTGCGAAGGCGGAGTACATGTTGGTTTTTCCTGTACCTGTTAAGGGAAAGCGGCCACTAGCATGCGCAAACTTACTTAATCCTTTCACATCGCGTTTGTGTGATAGCCATAAATTATTTAATTCTGGATCGGTATTAGGCAATTGCTTAATAGCCTTCTTACGCTCGCTACCTGTTAATAGGGCGATTTCAGGTGCATGAACACCAAAGAATTTTTTCTCTTCTGGTTGTACTTGATCCCATGGCGGGTTGCCGAGTACTACGTCAAAGCCGCCGTTCTCGAACACGTCGGGGAACTCCAGAGGCCAGTGGAAGTAAGGGTAGGTTCTTGATGCTTGTAGGGTATCCTCTTCGAGTTGTGTACCCAGGTTGTCGCTATCGAGCACTCTGCGGACGGTGTCGGTGGTGGGTACAAGATCCGGTTCACCCGGTCCGGCGGTTTGGAGCGGAGCGAAAAAGGCGTAGGTCCAGAGATCACAAGCCGTTTTGAGCTGCCACCAAGAGGTGCCCGGGCCCCGCATATCCCCGTATAGTTCCTCCAGGGTCTTGACCTCGTCGGCGGTGTGCTCCTCCAACTCTCCGAAGGTCTCGTAGTCCCCCGCGAGAACTGCTGTATCCATCGAAGACGATTCGAGGGCCAGGCTTCGTTGGCCGGTGGTGCGCTCCCGCTTGTTGCGCTTGCGGTACCACGCGGCGGCCTTCTTGTCATCGCCGGTAACGGCTTTGTAGGCGTTGTCGGGGATGCCCTCGTCGAGGACATCCAGGTCCATCACCCCCACCAAGCTGTCCCCGCACTTGACATGGTGGTCGAGGAAGCCGAGCGGCAGGCCCATCGTGTGGCACTCGATCCACAGGGCTACCTTGCAAAGATCTACGGCCAGCGGGTTCTTGTCTACCGCGTAGATGCAGTGCCGCACCACCGTGCGCAGGGCGCGGCGGTAGTTGAGCGGGGGGGGGGGTTCTTGGTCGCCCGCCCGTACCTTGGCCAGTTCGTGGGCGATGCGGCGGGCGGCAGCCAGCAAGAAGTGGCCGGAGCCGGAGGCGGGGTCGCATACACGCAGGCCCAATAGCGCTTCAACCTTCTCTTGCCTGTTTGTAGCGGCGGCCAGCCGCTCTTCCATGACCGGGACCAGGGCGCTGTTGACCAGCTCGCGCACCAGCTCCGGCGGGGTGTAGTAGGAGCCGGTTTCCTTGCGCTGGGTGCCGGCGGCCAGGTCGAAGCTCGGCGGCCTGCCGGACGGCTCGCCCATGTCCAGAACCGGCCGATAGTCCAGCAGGCTCTCGTACACGGAGCCGAACTCCTCCACGTCCAGCGCGGCGTAGTTCACCCTCCGCCGGACGCCGCCGTCATCGAACGTCGACAGCGACCGCACAGCCTTGAGCAGATGCTCGTTGGAGCAGTGGGCGGCCTCGATGTGTCGGCAGGCCGCCTCGCCGAACAGCTCGCCGTTCAACGGGGCCAGGTTGAGGAGGCCGGCGGAGGCGTCGTCCCGGCAGAGGCGGAAGGTCTGGGCGAGTCCCGCCCAGAGGTCTCCGTGATGGTCGCCCGCAAAGTACTGCTCGGCCCGGTCGCGCAGCCGGGCGACGCTGTAGTAACGGTTGTAGACGGTCTGCCCGGCGCTCGGTTCCATGAAGAGGAGCTTGCGTTCTTCCGCCACCATCAGGAACAGCATCCGGTAGACGAAGTTGAGCAGCTGCCGGTAGTAGCCCGTCTCGTCGAGGGTTCCGTCGCGCAGTGCGGCGCGCAGGGCCTCGTTGCCGGGGTGCGAGGCGAGGGCGTTGCCCAGCACCTGGAGCGCCTTCTTCACCCCGACGCGGAGCTTCTCCCTGACCCGGCCGCCTTCTTCGATTCCCAGGTTGTAGTAGTTCTCCAGGAAGCATTCGTGCGGCGCGGTCTCGCCGAGGGGGAACCTGGTCGAGTGCATGAGGCGGTAGAGGACGACGAACTCGCTGTAGGCGTTGCCCTCGTTCATGGCCTTTATATCGAACTCCAGGTAGGTGGGCTTGGAGAGCCGGGCGCTGTCGCGCAGCAGGCGCAGGCGGGCGCCGTTGGTCGCCACCCCCCACAGGGCCTCGGACCGGTTGAGGAAGTCCTGGACCTGGGTGTGGGGGCTGCGCCGGTTTCCCGCCCCCGTTCGTTCGTCGAGCCCCTGGTCGAACGCCACGATATGGATGGGAGTGGCGTTCTCTCCGCCGTTGATGCGGTGCGAAATGGTGAACTGGGCCCCGCCCGCCTCGACGGCCGCCCGCTGGTATTGGAGGGCGGGGAACCCGAGCAGCTCGAAGAACTTGGCGGCCCAGTCCTGCCGGGTGAGGGTGGTGCGGCTCTCCCGTGAGCGTTCGAGCCGCCTGCCGAAGGCGTCCCAGTAGACCCGTGAATCGGAGAAGGCCCGCTGGATCTCCTCGGACAGGCTCCGGTTGCGGGGCAGTTCGAAGTCGACGGCGCGCTGGCCTTCGATGCTGGCGTCCCCCTCGCCGATCCGTTCGATCAGGTCGGACGAGAAGAGCCCGCCCTCGATGTCGATGGTCGCGTAGGCCACGGCTCAGCCCCCCGCCGGGACCAGTACGTAGCAGCCGATGATGTCGGGCGGATGCGGCTTTACGGACGCCGCCCCGCCCCCGTCGACGGCGCGGCGGAGCCGTCGGTGGGCGCCCTCCAGGGCGGCTTTGCGCTCTCCGATTATGCCGTCGGCCCAGCCGCTTCCGTTGGGTGTGAGTATGTCCAGCGCCCACCTGACGTGTTCTTCCCGCTCGCCGGGCGCCATGTTGACCGTCGGTTCGGCCTCCGCCAGCAGCCGCAGGCCGTCTTCCTCGACCCGGACCAGCCGGCCGGGGTGGTCGGCGTCGCGGCGGTACGCGCCGACCGTTACCTCCTCGGCGAACTGCCGGGCGCTTCGATCCTCGATGAGGTAGCGGAGCCGGAGCACCAGGACGACCGTGCGGATGTCAACCGACCCGGTGAAGATCGCGCCCGCCCTGGCGAACCGGGTGTCGTCGCCCTCCAGGGCCTTGGCGAGCACCGCCTCGGCCAGTGCGGCCGCCGCCGGGTGGTTCCGCCGCAGCGGGATCGCGCCCCGGATGGGCGCGTCCTCGAAGGACACCCGCATGGGGAAGCGGATTGCGGGGTCGCGGGCGGCGATGCGCTCCTGCAGGTCGCCGGGGTTGAGCCGGTACACGCCCGCTTCTCTGGTTGCGCTGAGCTCGCCGTTGAAGCGCTGGACGGCGTTGGCGACGAACCGTTTCAGGTCCTCGGCGTTTCCCAGGACGGGTTCCGTCTCCTCCAGCTCGCGGGCCACGTCGTCGGGTTCGATCCCGCGCTGGGCGAAATAGTTCCGCGTCTTGATTTCTCTTTCCGCCATCCGCTCCCAGGCGTCGTGCAGGCGGCTCACCGATTCGTGCTCCAGGGCCAGCCGGAACTGTTGGGCCCGGTCGTCCCCCCGCAGCAGCACGCTTTTGATCAAAGTGTTGATGACCTGTTCGGACTCGACCGGCACCGGCACCGAGATGCCGAGGCGCCGCCGGATGGTCTGCGCCTTCTCGAGGAGCACCTTCAGCACCGCGAGGTCCATCTCGTTGTCCGACCCGTAGAGCAGCACTGTTTTGATCACCTTTCTGGACTGGCCGAAGCGGTCGACCCGGCCTTCCCGCTGCTCCAGCCGGTTGGGGTTCCAGGGAAGGTCGTAATGGACGACCGCGTCGTAGTGATCCTGGAGGTTGACCCCTTCGCTCAGGCAGTCCGTGGCGACCAGCACCCGCACCGGCTCCTGCGCCAGGTTCGTCACGATCTCGCGGCGCTGCTCGCTGTCGCCCTCGTTGCCGGTAACCGCTCTGACCGCCAAGCCGGGATGCGCTCCTTGAAGCGCCTGCTGGAGGTGCTGGGCTGCGTAGTAGGCGGTCTGGATGTAGCGGCAGTAGACGATGGGGTGGTATCCCTCGGCCAGCAGGTCGGACACCGCCCCGGCGGCCGCTCCGATCTTCGCGTCCCGCTCCGGGCCGTCCAGCTTCTTCGCCCGCCGCAGGAAGGCGTTCAGCTTGCGCACATCGGCTTCGTCGAGGCCGGCGGCGGGGTCGTCGAGCGCCGCGGTGGACACGTAGTCGGCGGGGTGTTCCTCGTCGGCGGAGTCGAGAATCTGGCGGCCGAGCTCCTCGTCGCCGGGCCCGTCCCCGTTCTGCGCCGCCGTCGGGGCGGCCGACTGTTTGCGGTTCTCGAGCACCGCCCTCGCCGCGCCGGGGCTGGAGAGGGCGCACCGCAGGATCGACAACGCCGCCCAGTAGCGGACCCGGCGGCGCTGGCCGGCCTCCTCCGGGGTGTTCACGTATTCCCGGCAGTAGGCCAGGATGTCGTTGTATAGGCGCTGGTAGTCCGAAGACATCTGGTAGGTGCGTTCGGCGGACTCCCGCTCGGGGAAGGGGGTGTCCACTTCCAGCCAGCGCCGCAGGTCGGAGCGCTTGCGCTGGACGAGGTGGGGAACCAGCCGGGAACGGCGCAACTTCGATTCGCCGGCGCCGTCTCCGTCTACGTCTACGTCGAGGGAGCGGTCGAGGAGGCCCAACAGCGACCGGAAGCTCTCCTCAATGCCGCTGTGGGGGGTGGCGGTAACCAGGATGATGTGCCGCCCGGGTTGGTCGGCGAGGTCGCGGACCAGGGCGTAGCGCTGCTGTTGTCTGCCCTGCGAACGGGCGCCGCGGGGCCGCGCCGCGGTGTGGGCCTCGTCCACGATGATGAGGTCGGGGGCGTCCCGCAGGAACGGGTCGCGGTTGCGTTCCAGCTTGACGAAGTCGATGCTGACCACCAGGTGGCGGTAGTGCCGGTAGAGGGAGATGTTCTGGAGGGGCAGGCCCCTTTCCAGCCGCCCGATCCGGGATGATTGGACCACGGCGGCGCGGATGTCGAACTTCGTCCGCAGCTCCTCCTCCCACTGCTCGCAGAGGTGGGGGGCGCACAGGACGCCGATGCGGCGCACGGTCCCCCGGTCGAGCAGCTCGCGGGCGATCATGGCCGCTTCGATGGTCTTGCCGACGCCCACGTCGTCGGCTATCAGCAGGCGCACCGGATCCTGGCGCAGGGCCATGATCAGGGGCACGAACTGGTAGGGCCTCGGCGTTACCGACAGCCTGCCCATCGACCGGAACGGCCCCGCCCCGCTCCGCAGGCCGAGGCGGACCGCGTCGCGGAGCAGCAGGGCTCCGGCGAAGTCGCCCGCCCGCGCCGGGTTGGGCGGTTCGTACTGGGATTCTTTGATGGCGTTCGGTTCCAGCGGCCGGTAGACGCCCACCACCTCGGAGTCCGGGCCGTCGACCGGCCGCAGCCTCACGACACCCGCCGCGTCGAGGTCGGGGGGCAGCACCACCCAGTTCCGCCCCCTGGCGCTCACCAGCGCCCCCGGATCAAAAGTAGGTTCGGAGCCTTGGAGTAGATTGAGGCCGGTGTTCGCCATCCTCCCTGTAGAATAGGCTATACAAATCGGGGGCTGGCCGCCGGCTCAGGGTGGTTCCATCTCAGAACGCCGGTGGTCCACCCGCCCTGTTGGCGGCGTCGCTGACGTCACGGCGTCCTGAACTTCCCGTCTGGGGGCTGATCGGCCTAGCCGCCCACCGCAGCTTCCCTCCCCGCCTGGCGGCGCGGGCCGTGTCGGGCGGACTGCGCGGATAAGGATCTGGAAGGCATCCCGGCGCAAGCACTGCCGGATGGTTCCGCCCGATGAGCACGAGCGCCAGGGCGCTGCCCCCGCCGACGAAACGGCCAAGGCATCCGCCGTTCGTGCATCCTTTTACCCCCCGGGTTGTTTACAGAGAAAACATTGACACCGCGCAACCCGAACCTTTTCTTGCGGACCCCTGGTCAGCCCCTGCGGATAGGGAGCCAGAGGTGTCCCGGTGTAAGCAATCGTCGGGTGGTTTGCCCGGTGAGCAGGCGGCAGGGTCCTGCGCCGGTTGACGAAACGCAGCCCGAACCAATGCCGCGCCCGGAAGGCAACCCGGTGGGCGTGGGCGGCAGGGTGCTGTCCCCGTTGACGAAACGGCCAAGGCATCCGCCGTTCGTGCATCCTTTTACCCCCCGGGTTGTTTACAGAGAAAACATTGACACCGCGCAAATCCGAATCCTTTTCTTGCGGACCCTGGTCAGCTCCTGCGGATAGGGAGCTGGAGGTGTCCCGGTGTAAGCAATCGTTGGATGGTCTGTCCGGTGAGCAGGCGGCAGGGTTCTGTGCCTGTTGACGGAACGCAGCTCGAGCCAGCGCCGCGCCCGGAAGGCAACTCGGTGGGCGTGGGCGGCAGGGTGCTGTCCCCGTTGACGGAACGGCCAAGGCATCCGTTGTTTGTGCATCCTTTTACCCCCCGGGTTGTTTTACACATAAAACACCAACACCGCGCAACCCGAACCCTTTCCTACGAACCCCTGGTCAGCTCCTGCGGATAGGGAGCCGGAGGTGTCCCGGCGTTAGCAATCGTCGGATGGTCTGTCCGATGAGCAGGGCGGCAGGGTTCTGTGCCCGTTGATGAAACGGCCAAGGTATCCGTTGTTTGTGCATTCTTTTACCCTCCGGTTGTTTTACAGAGAAAATATCGACACCGCGCAACCCGAACCTTTTCTTGCGGACCTCTGGTCAGCTCCTGCGGGTAGGGAGCCGGAGGTGTCCCGGTGTTAGCAATTGTTGGGTGGTTTGCTCGGTGAGCAGGGCGGCAGGGTTCTGTGCCTGTTGACGGGACGCAGCTCGAGCCAGTGCCGCGTCCGGAAGGCAACCCGGTGGGCGTGGGCGGCAGGGTGCTGCATCCGTTGACGAAATGGCCAAGGTATCCGCTGTTTGTGCATTCTTTTACCCTCCGGTTGTTTTACAGAGAAAATATCGACACCGCGCAACCCCGAACCCTTTTGCCTCCGAACCCACCTGGTCAAGCCCCTATCCCACCCCAAGACCACCCACAAGAGAAACACCAACACCGCGCAACCCCGAACCTTTTCCTGCGAACCCCCTGGTCAAGCCCCTATCCCACCCCAAGACCACCCACAAGAACGAGAAAACCACCGCCCCCGCGCCCCGGCGGTTAAACCCAACAAGCAACTCTCCGTATCCGGCAAGAACGAGAAAAACCCCGCCCCCACGCCCCGCTTCGCGGGCCCGGCCCCCACCGCCGCCACCATGGATCCGGACGCGTTCGGTCAGTACCCGGCAGGGTCGCGTTCGGAGGATGATCCCTGTCTCGGTCTGCGGCGCCTGCCGACCGGAGGTGCTTTGGCATCTTCATTATCCGGTATATGTGAGACATAGTCAATACCCTTGTGGGGGATCCGGCGGGATTTTTTTGTCACTTCCGTGATTTTCGGCTCAGTCGGTGTGGAGTTCCAGGGCTTTCTCCGCTTCTTCCAGGCGTTGGCCGCCCGACAGGACGGGGGCGAACAGGTCCCCGTAGCGGGATATGCGGTCCCAGAGGGCGCCGATGGTGAAATCATCGGGGCGGATGCGGTCGAGCTCTTCCCACCGGATCGGCGTGGATACCGGCGCCCCCGGCCGGGGCCGCACCGAGTACACGGAGGCGATGGTGGCGCCCGCCCGGTTCTGGCGGGAGTCGATGAACACCTTCCCCTTGCGGCTCGGGATGTGGCGGCTCATGGTCACGCCGTCCGGGTCGGCGGCGGCCAGCAGCCGGCCCACCGCCGAGACGAAGCGGTGCACCCGGTCGTAGCCGTACACCGGATCGAGCGGCACGTAGATGTGAATCCCCCGCGACCCGGAGGTCTTGGGGTACCCCGCCAGCCCCAGCCGCTCCAGGGCCGCCCCGACCAGCCGGGCCGCCGCCGCCGTCCGCTCCCAGGACGCCCCTTCGGCGGGGTCGAGGTCGAACACCGCGAAGTCGGGCCGGTCGGGCCGCCCCACCCTGGACAGCCACGGATGGATCTCGATGCAGCCCATGTTGGCCAGCCACATCAGCGACTCGGCGTTGCGGGCGGTCACGTACTCGATCCTTCCCCTGCGGGCCGAGTCGAGCGGGGCGAGCGGCATCCATTCCGGCTGGTGGCCCGGGGCGTGTTTCTCGTAGAAGGAGGCGCCCTCCGCCCCGTCCGGGTACCGGGACATGACGATCGCCCGATCCTCCAGATGGGGGAGCAGCACCTCCGCCGCCGAGGCGTAGTAGGAGATCAGGTCGCCCTTCGTGTAGCCGTCCGGGAAGAAGGGCTTGTCCAGGTTCGACAGGCGCAGTGGCCGTTCGTACCCGACGAGGGCGCAGCCGTCGGCCCCTTCCGCCGCCCTGGGAATGACCGGGAGCTCGACCAGCCCGCTGCCCGCCGGCCGCCCTTCCGGCTCGGCCGGGGCCGGGCCGCCGAGCGCGGCGAGCAGCTCCGTATGGATGGCGTCGTGCGACCGGGCGTCGCGGGACTCGGAGATGACCGTCATCCGGACGCCGGCCTCCCCGGCCGCCCTGACCAGGGGAGCGATCCGCAGGGTGCCCTCGCCGTAGGGCAGGTGCCTGATCTCGCCTCTCTCCCCGTACAGGACATCGCTGAACTGGGTGTGCACCGGGTCGATCTTCCAGCCGGGGAAGCGGTCGCGCAGGAAGCCGATGACCGCCGTGAAGGCCTCGACCGACCGCAGGCCGCCCCCGCTCACGGCGTGGACGTGGGCCCAGTCGACCACCGGGCGGACGAAGGGGAACTCGTCGGACAGCAGGGCGATGTCGCCCAGGCTGCCCATTTGGGAGGCCTTGCCCGCCGTCTCCAGCCCGACGCCCACCCCCAAGCCGTCCACCTTGCCGCCGATCCAGTCGAGATGCCTCCGCATGCGGTCGAGCAGCGCCTCCGGCGGTTCACCCCTGTGGGCGCCCAGGTGGGCGACCACGATCCGGGCGTCGAGCTCCGCGCCCAGCTTGACGGCGTGCTCCAGGGCCGCCCGGCACCGCTTGGCCCGATCCTCGTCCGCCACGGTGAGCACCGCGAAGTAGGGGGCGTGGACGGACAGCCCGATCCCCCGGCCGGCGGCCTCCCGGGCGAAGGAGGCGCACCGCCGCTCCTTCCAGGGGAACCCCTTGGTGAAGGCCAGCTCGAACGCCTGATGGCCCTTCTCCAGCAAGCCGTCGAGGAACTCCCCGTCGGCCACGCCCGCGGGCGGCATCCCCGAATACCCGTAGCTGATCACCCCGCGAGCCTATAGCCCGCCGGAGCGTCCGCCGCCCGCGATCCCTATCCGCCCGGTGCGGTCCGGCTATCCGGCGGAGGGCGGCTACCCTGGCAGGCGGGCCTGTAGCTCAGTCGGCAGAGCAGCGGACTTTTAATCCGAAGGTCGAGGGTTCGATTCCCTCCGGGCCCACCCTTCTGGGAACCATGAGAGGAGAAGCCGTGCCGATGATCCAGGAGAAAACCCACAACGCCGCATCGGGCTGGTTGAGCCTGCTCGTCCTTCTGTTTGTGCTGGCATTGGACATCTTCCTGTTCGTTCTGGGTATAGGCAGCGAGACCGCGTGGATGGTCATCGTCTCCTCGGTGCTCTTCCCGTTCATCCTCTTCCTGCTCGCCGGCTTGTTCGCCATCCCGCCCAACGAGGCGCGGGTGCTGCAGCTGTTCGGGCGCTACATCGGCACCGTCCACGATCCGGGGCTCCGCTACGCCAACCCGCTGTATACGAAGCGGCGCATCTCGGTGCGGGTGCGCAACTTCGAGACGGAGCGCTCCAAGGTCAACGACACCGACGGCAACCCCATCGAGATGGCCGCCGTGGTCGTCTGGAAGGTGGTCGACACCGCCGTGGCCGCCTTCGAGGTGGACGACTACGTCAACTTCGTGCGCGTCCAGAGCGAGACGGCGGTCCGCAACCTGGCCACCCAGTACCCCTACGACACGGATCAGGAGGGGGAGATCTCCCTGCGGGGCGACACCGAGGAAATCGCCGCCCGGCTCAAGATCGAGATACAGAATCGGCTCGACGAGGCCGGGGTGGAGGTGCTCGAGGCCCGCATCACCCACCTGGCCTACGCGCCCGAGATCGCCTCGGCGATGCTCCAACGCCAGCAGGCCGGAGCCATCATCGCCGCCCGCAGCCGCATCGTCGAGGGCGCCGTCAGCATGGTGCAGATGGCCCTCGACCAGCTGTCCGACCGCGAAATCGTCGAGCTGGACGAGGAGCGCAAGGCCGCCATGGTCAGCAACCTGCTCGTAGTGCTCTGCGGCGACAAGGCCACCCAGCCGGTGGTAAACACCGACGCCCTCTGACCGGCCGCCTCCGGCGGGGACCCGCCGTTTCCGGGATTACCATCTCGGGGCAAGCTCGCAGGGAAGGTGCAGGATGGAACGGGCCGAGGTCGAGCAGGTTTTGGCGGCGGTCGAGGGGCGGTTGGCCTCGGACCCGGAGGCCGGGCTGGCCGGGTCGGGGTTCTGGAAGGCGGTGGGGGCGGTGAAGCGGGACCCGGCGCTGGTGCAGGAGTTCGCCGGGCGGATCGCCGCCGTCGACCGGGAGGCCTTCGAGCGGTGGGCGCTGCTGACCGTTCCTCTCTGGATGGGCACCGCGGCGGCTCTGGCCGGGACGCTGGCGGGGCTGGCGCTGGCCGGCCTGGCCTACTACGCATCCGATCCGTGGAACGGGGCGGCGCTCCTGGCGGGGATGGGGGTGCTGCAGCTGTCCACCCACGGGCTGGCGCACCTGTTGGTGGGGAGGATGGCCGGGATCCGCTTCACCCACTGGTTCGTCGGGAGCGCCAAGCAGGCGCAGCCGGGGGTGAAGACCGACTACGCCTCCTATCTGGCCGTCTCCGCCAGGCGGCGGGCGTGGATGCATGCCTCGGGGGCCGTCTGGACCAAGATCGTGCCCTTCGCCCTGATCCCGGCGGGCCTGGCAGCCGGAGTCCCTTCCTGGACCACGATCCTGCTCCTGGTCAGCGGCGCCGTCTCGATCATCACCGACATCTTGTGGTCGACGAAGGTGTCGGACTGGAAGAAGTTCCGCCGGGAGATGGCTATCGCCGGGTGACGTCCGGGCGGGCCTCTCTCAGCCAGTCCTCGGACAGCGGGCCCTCCCCCTCCTTGCCCCGCTGGGCCAGGGCGGCGTCCACGGCCAGCCGGTCGGCGGCTTCGTTCCATTTGTCGCCTCTGTGCCCCTTGACCCAGCGAAAGGCGATCCGCCCCGTCCGGTAGATCTCCACCAGCGGTTCCCACAGGTCCCGGTTCGCCACCGGTTTCCGCTTCGTGTTGACCCAGCCCTTCTTCAGCCACCCCTCCCACCAGCCGTCCCGGAAGCAGTTCACCACGTATTTCGAGTCGCTGAATACGAGCAGCCGCCCGTCCAGGGTTCGGGCCGCGTCGAGGGCGGCCGCCAGCTCCATGCGCTGGTTGGTGGTGTGGATCTCCGCGCCGCTCCGGTAGGGCCCGTCCGGGATGATCCAGGCCCATCCGCCCGGACCGGGGTTGCCGGAACAGGCCCCGTCCGTGTACACGACGGTCTGGCGGCCTGTTCGGCCCGGCTTGTTGGTTTGCTTCGGCACTCGATCTCCCATGTGTTCCTGCTGCTGCGTGTTCTGCTGCTCCGTCGGCGCCCAATGATTACACCTCCGGGCGGGGCGTGAAGCCCGAACCCCGTTCTTTCTCCGGTCCGCGAAAATCGGGGCGGGCTTTCGGTTTTCCGTTTCCCGTTTGCGGGCGGGTAGCGTCAGGCAGGCAGAGAAGGAGGAAGTGGAATATGGATCTGACAGGAGCATCGGCGGTCGTTACAGGGGGGGCGTCGGGGCTGGGGGCGGCGTCGGCGCGGGCGCTGGCCGGGGCCGGGATGAAGGTCGCCGTCCTCGACATCGCCAACGCGCAGGGGGAGGCCCTGGCCGAGGAGCTGGGCGGCGTCTTCGCGCACTGCGATGTAACCAGCGGGGAAGATATGAGGGCCGGGGTGGAGGCGGCGGTGCGGATGGGCGAGCTGCGGGCCGTGGTGAACTGCGCCGGGATCGGGTATGTTCTGCGCACCCTGGACCGGGACGGAACACCCCACGATCTGGACTCCTTCCGCCGGGTGATCGAGATCAACCTGATCGGCACCTACAACACCATCCGCATCGCGGCGGCGGCGATGGCCGGCAACGAGCCCGGCCCCGGCAACGACCGGGGCGCCGTCGTCAACACCGCTTCGGTGGCCGCCTTCGACGGACAGATCGGCCAGGCCGCCTACTCCGCTTCGAAGGCGGGCGTGGCGGGGATGACCCTGCCCGTCGCCCGCGACCTGTCGGCCATCGGCGTGCGGGTCAACGCCATCGCTCCGGGGCCTATCGACACGCCGCTCCTGGCTGTTCTGCCCGAGGCGGCCAAGGAGTCGCTGGGAAAGCAGGTGCTTCACCCCAAGCGGCTGGGCCGCCCCGAGGAGTTCGCCGACCTGGTGCTGTTCCTCGTTGCCCACCCCTACATGAACGGCGAGACCATCCGCCTGGACGGCGGCATCAGGATGGGGGCCCGCTAGACGGGCGGCTCCAAGGCTGCCAATGACCGGGAAGGGCATGCACTCAAGCCGGCGGCGGAAGATCGGCGCTGTTAACACCTGCCTGCTGTAAGGTACAGATCGGTTGATACCGGAGGGAAACATGTCTGCCCGCGCAATCGACGTTCCACAGCCTCTGGAGCTGCCTGCGGAGTCCGACCTGCGTTTCAGCCTGCCGCTCTACAAAAAGAAGGAAGCGGCCCGACTGGTCAACGTAACCCCGGCAACCTTCCGCAATTGGTGTAGAGATGGAATGGTTACGGTCGTAGATAAGACCAGAGAGGGTTTCTCGGTTCCGTTCGCCGGGGTGGCTGAAGCGGCGATGATATCCTCTCTTCGGAGTTTGCCGTCACCTCCCAGCTTGCAGTCGTTGAAGAAGATGGTGCGGGCCATGAAGAAGAAATACCCCGGTATTGACTCCCACTGGCTGATCAGTGAACGGTTCTACATGGCGGGGTCCGACCTGCTGGTAGAAATGTCTAAGGATCCGAGCAAGCTATCGGATCTGATTAAGCCGCCGATCATGCAGACAGTATTTGTAGAGGCGGTGAAGGACGATATAGAATCCATCAAAGACAAACTGGAATCATCATCGTCCCTCCGGTTTGATTTCTGCGACCGGGGTTACGCGAAGAGAATGCATCCCCCCGCGTATAAGCCGGATACAGGGGTGTTCATTGACCCCGGGCGGGGATCTGGCCGCCCGGTCTTCTTGCGTCGGGGCATTCTGGTAGATGTCATCGTGGGAGCCTTCTTGGCCGGAGAGACAATCAAAGACCTGTCGGTTGATTACAAGATCCCCGAATCTGACATCGAAGACGCGTTGCGTGTCTACAAGGCTGCCTGAAAACTTATATCTAGGAACTTTTGCATGTGGCCTTCGGTACCTGAGGCGCTGGCCAACCTTGTCATATGGACCGATGCCAACCTGTCTTCTCCTAAAACCAACAAACGGCTCATGGATGCCGGGTTGAAGGTCATAACACATGAGGAAACCTACCCTGGCGAAGCTCCCAAGGACGAGGTATGGATAGAAAAGGTCGGCAAAGAAGGGCTGGTGGCCTTCACCGGAGACACCCTAGTCGCTTATAACCCCGACGAAAGATCCGCGATAGTAAAACACAAGGCGAAAATCTTTTGCGGTACTAACGCCATGGACCCAGCAATACTCAAGGCGGATCGGTTTCTGGACAATCTGGATGCCATCGCCCAAGCCTGCGAAGACAATCAGTTTGGTTTCTGGAAGGTCTACGAAGATCACATCGAACAGACGTTCCCTTTGGTGGAGACTCAGGAAACCGAGACCCAGCAACAAGATGAGCTTTTCCCGACGGAGGAACCGTGAACGGGGGGCTTTTGTGGGCATAGGTTCTGCCTCCCCGATTTTAATTTCACGGAATGACAAAAAAATCCGTCAGATCTCCCCACAAGGGTATTGACTATGTCGCACCGATGTGGGATAATGAAGAAGCCGCAAGCACCTCCGGTCCGCAGCCGGCGCAGACCGAGACAGGGATCATCCTCCGAACGCGACCCTCCGGGTACTGACCAGGCGCGTCCGGATCCAAGGTGGTGGCGGTGGGGGCCGGGCCCGCGAAGCGGGGCGCGGGGGCGGTGTTTTTCGCGTTCTTGTCGGGTTCGGAGGTGGGGGATAGGGGTTTTATTCATGGGTTTCGGGCGGTGGGGGCTGGGCCGTGAAGCGGGGTTGTGGGCGGTGTTTTTCGCGTTCCTGTTGGATTCGGAGTGGGGATAGGGGTTTGATCAGGGGTTCGCAGGAGAAAGGGTTCGGTTTGCGCGGTGTTGGTGATTTTCTTTGTAGGACGACCGGGGGTAAGAGGAGGCGCGGATAGGGATGCCATCGCTGTTCCGTCGGCGGGCGCAGCGCGTTGCCGACCGTGCTCATCGGGCAGACTGTCCAGCAGTTGCTTGCGCCGGGGCGCCTTCCGGCACCCTGTCCGCGCACGCTCTTTATCTCGTGTTTCCGCGGTATGGGCGGCGGAAACAAACCCTTATCCCCTGAACCGCCCATCTGGATGTGATATTCGGGGGGTCCGGTGGAATGCCCCGACCGCCTGGTATTCGGTCGGGTCTGAGCTGAGCACTGCACGACGCGGAGTTGCGCCGCGGCCTCCTTCGACTTGCGCCGCCTGCCCGACCTGGGGGTGAAGCACCCGGCGGGCGCCCCGCTGCGGCTGTTACGCCTCTACCGCGAGCGCCCGGGCGGGGTTGATGCGGGTGATGCGGTCGATGTCTTCCTCGTTGACGCCCTCGGCGCGCAGCATGGGCAGGAAGTTGTCGATGAGGTGCTGGTAGCCGTGGCCTCCGTTGGTCTTCAGCCGGGGGCGGGCGGGCATGTCCTGGGCCACCAGCAGCCGATCCCCGTGCCCCCGGCGGATCAGCTCGGCCAGGAACTCCGCCCGCCGCTGGTCGGAGTTGATCCATTCGATGCCGATCAGGTCGAACTGGATGTAGGCGCCGGTCGCGGCCACGCGCTCGAGCTCGTCCATCTCCAGCGTGTTATCCAGGTGGCCGAAGATGATGCGGTCGGGCGGGACCCCCTCCTCTTGGAGGATCTCGTGGAAGAGCAGGGCCGTGTGCGGAGGGGTGTGGGTGGTAACCGCCAGGCCGGTAGCGTGGTGGGCCCGGGCGGCGGCCCGGATCACCCGTTCCTCCACGCCCTGCACCCAGCGCTTGTCGATTCCGATCTCGCCGATCACCCCGGGGCGGACGCCGGTGTCCGCCCAGCCGTTCTCGATCTCGTCGATCATGTACTCGGCCAGCCGCTGCGTGGTCCACTTGTTCACGAACTCGGGGTAGTAGGGCTCCCGGTAGAAGCCGACCCCCATCACGATGTGCACGCCGGTGGCCTCGGAGATCCGGCGGAGAGCCTCGGGTTTGCGCCCGATGTGCTCGAGGGCGCAGTCGACGATTGCCCCCCCGCCGGCCTCCTTGTAGAGCCGGATCTCCTCGGTCATCTGGACCTCGTCGGTGGTCGGCATCGCCACCCAGCGGTGGCGGGCCCAGGAAATGTCGGAGAAGACGTGGTCGTGGGTCTGGGTGTGGCCCAGCTCGCCGGGGGGGACCGGCCCCCGCACGGTCATTACCTGCAGCGCCATGCCGCCTCCTTGCCTCCCTGGTCTCCCTGCTCCTGCGGGCCGATGCCGTCGGACCGACTCTACCCGCGCCGGGGGGCGGGCGGGCCTCTCAGCCGCACAGCTGCAGGCCGAAGAAGGAGTTCATCTCCGCCGCCGCTTCCAGGACATCGTTCTTCGCTTCTCGGATCAGGCCGGCGTCGCCCGATTCCCATCCCCGGCCTCCTTTCTCGAAACCGGCGGCGTAGAGCAGCACCCCCCGGCGGATCGAGAGCAACAGGCCGGCCGCCCTCCGGGGAGGGACGCCCATCCGGTCGAGCTCGTCCACCAGCCCCTCGAGCCGGCGGGCCGCTTCGTGCAGCCCGGCGGCCGCCGCCGCGGGGTCGGAAGAATCGGGCGGGGCGCCGAGCAGCTCCGCCGCTTCGGTCAGGATCGGCTGCAGGCGGTTGAACACGAACCGGTCGAGCCCGGCGGTGAACCGATGGCACTCCTGCGCCTCCTCGTCCGGAGCTTCCGCCTCGGCGCGGGCCCCGGAGGTTGTGAAGGTTGCGGCTGCGGTTGCGGTTGAAGCGGTTGACGAGGGCGAAGAAACCGCGGCGGAGGGCTGCAACTCCGGCGCCGCCCCGCCCCGGCACCCTGCGCCCAGGCAGGCCAGCGCCACCGCAAGGGCGGGCAGGGCCCGCCGCATCCGCCCGGCTGCGGCCGCCCGCACTGTCAACCGGCGGCGGGCTCGAGTTCCAACAGGGTCTCGTTCACGGCCTGCGCGATGAAGTCGGCCTGGAGGGCCGTCAGGCAGAGGGGAGGGGTGATCCGCATGACCGGGCCGGTGCTGGAGATGACCACGCCCCGGCGCAGCAGGCCCCGCAGGGCGGCGCGGATGAAGTCGTTCGATGCGGGGGTGCGGGCCTCCCGGTCGGCGGTCAGCTCCACGCCGACCGCCAGGCCCAGCCCGCGCACGTCCGCGACATTGCCGCGTGGGGCCAGGCGCCGCCGCAGGGATCTGATCAGATGACCGCCCACCCGGGCGGCGTCGGCCGCCAGCCCCTCGTCGAGGAGGGCGGTGAGGGCGGCCAACCCCGCCGCGCAGGCCAGGGGGTTGCCGCCGAAGGTGCTGCTGTTGTGGGTGGGCTGCGCCCCCGGGCCGGCGTCCATTACCCGGCGGGGGCCGGCCGCCGCGCCGATGGGGAAGCCGCCGCCTATGCCCTTGCCGGCCAATAGCAGGTCGGGCGCCACCCCCGAATGCTCGAAGGCCCAGAAGCGCCCGGTCCTGCCGCCGCCGGTGAGTATCTCGTCGAACACCAGCAGGGCGCCCGTCCGGTCGCAGAAGGAGCGCAGCAGCTCCAGGAAACCGGCCGGGACGGGGATCATGCCGCCCGCCCCCTGCATGGGTTCGATGAAGACCGCGGCGGGCGGCCCGGTCAGGACCTGCGACGCCAGGCGTTCGAGATGCCGCCCGCACGCCGCGACGCGTTCCTCTTCGCCGGCCTCCGGGGTCTGGGCGGGGTCGGGGGCCGGGGCGTGCCACACGCCCGGCAGCAGCGGTCCGAGCCCTTCCCGCCCCGCGCCCGCGGTCAGGGACAGGGCGCCCAGCGTCCTTCCGTGGTAGGCGTTGTGGAAGGCGATCACCTCGTGGCGGCCGGTGGCCGACCGGACGGTCCGGAGGGCTGACTCCACCGCCTCGCTCCCTGAGTTGGCCAGATGGAAGGCGTCGATGCCGGGCGGCATGACCGCCTTGAGGGCTTCGAGGAAGTCGACCCGGATCCGGGTGGCGAAATCGTAGAAGTGGGTCAGCCGCCGGGCCTGTTCGCCGAGCGCTTCCGCCACGGCGGGGTGGCCGTGCCCCAGGTTCATGACCACGGTGCCCGAACAGGCGTCGAGCAGCCAGTTCCCGTCTGCGTCGCGGATCATCGCCCCGCTTCCCTCGACCACGGCCAGCTCCGACCACAGCGCCCCGGCGGAGCCGCCCGCCGCCAGCAGGCTCTGATCCCTTCGGAACAGGTTCCGCGACGCCGGGCCGGGAACCTCCGTGATGAGCTCCGGCAGCTCGGGAGCGGGCGGGTATACGGATGCCCTAGCCATGCCCGCCGCCGCGTCCTGCGATCGCGGGGTTCTCCGAGCCGGCGCCCAGGTCGGCGAGGCTGACGCGGGCCTCGACGAAGCTGGGCCCGCCGGCGCCGATGCTGCGCCGCAGGGCGGCCTCCAGCCGGTCCGGGGCGTCCACCCGGCAGGCGGGCATGCCGAAGGCTTCGGCGGCGGCCGTGAAGTCGGGCTGCTCCAGGTCGACGCCGAAGCGCCTCCCTCCGCAGGCCTCGTCCTGCAGCTCGGCGATGATCCCGTAGGAACGGTTGTTGAAGACCAGCAGGCAGACGGGCAGCCGGTGCTCGACCGCCGCGGCCATCTCCCCCAGCGTGAACAGGGCCCCGCCGTCGCCCATCACCGCCAGCACCGCGTCGCCGGGGGCGGCGGCCTGCGCGCCGATAGCCGCCGCGTAGGCCCAGCCGAGGGTCTGGAAGCTCCAGGGCGCCATCAGCCTGCGCTCCGGCCCCGGAGGGATGCAGCCGGGGATCCACCGCAGGGCCATCGTGACATCCACGCAGACGGTGGCCGGGCGGTCGGGAAGCGCCGCCGCGATCGGGTCGATCCAGGGGTGCGGAACGCGGGCGGCGCCCGGCCGGTCCGCGTCTGCGGGCCCCGCCGCCGGGGGAGCGGCCCGCCGGGGGCGGTCCTCCGCCGGGGCGGGGGCCTCCGGGGCCTCGAGGGCGCTGCGTCCGATCAGCACCACGCCCGGCCGGCGTTCGTTCAGGCAGTCCGCCAGCGTCTCCGCCACCGCCGCCCTGATCGATCCGGGGTCGTCCGCCCGCCGGACGAGGGCGCCGGCCGCCGCGGCCAGGGCCTCCTGGTCGAAGGCCTCGTGGGGCAGCCCCGCCGGGTGCGCCGCCCGTTGTTCCGGGTCGTGGTCGCTGGCGACGACCACCACCGGGGAGGAGTCGGCGTAGGCGGTCTGGAGGCCGGTTACGGTGTTCCCGAGGCCGGGGCCGCCGGTAACGATCACCACCCCCGGCCCGCCCGAACGCCGGGCGTACCCGTCGGCCATGAAAGCGGCGGCCTGCTCGTTGCGCGCCGTGACCGACCGGATGCCGCCCGTCCGGGCCAGGGCGTCGTAGATCTCGACGGTGTAGCTGGCCGGGATGCCGAACACGGTTTCCACCCCGCCTGACCGCAGGGCCGCGACCGCCGCGTCGCCTCCGTTCGGCGGCGCCGTCACGCCATCTCCAGGACGGCGGCCGGGTTGGCGGTCATGCAGCGGTCCAACACCTCGGCGTCGACGCCCTCCTCCTCGGCCAGCCGGCGGAAGCCGGTCACGAGATGGGCGAGGCCGGGCCCGCCGTTCACCGTCAGGTGCCGCTTGCGGCAGAAGTCGCTCGCAACGATGAGCCGGCCGGCGCGGCCCTCCTCGGCCAGCCGGCGGATCGCCCGCGCCCGGATACGGTCGGTGGTCATCTGCACCCCCAGCGCCTCCGAATAGTACTCGTATCCGATCCCGTCCAGCTGGGCGTAGGCGCCCCGGTCGGTGATCTCGCGGATCAGGCCGAGGTCGGGTTCGGCGTCGTCGAGGTGGCCGATGACGATGCGGTCGGGGTCCAGGCCCCGGCCGGTGAGGATGTCGATCTGGTCGAGGGCGTTGCGGCCCAGATAGGTGTGGGTGCTGACCGAGACCCCGGTTTCGGCGGCGGCTGCCGCGGAGGCGCGGAACACGGTCTGCTCGCGTTCGGTGATCGGCCCCTTGTAGGTTCCCTGCTCGCCGATGACGCCCGCCCGCACCCCGGTTCCGTTCACCCCTTCGGTTATCTCCCGGATGAGGAGTTCGGCGATCCCGTCTTCGTCCAGCCCGGCTATGGCCTCCGGGTGGTAGGGCTCGTGGTAGATCCCGGCGCCCATCACGATGCGGACGCCGGTCTCCTCGGAGGCCCGCACCAGGGCCTGCGGGTCCCGGCTCATGCCCATCGGGGTGAGGTCGACCAGGCAGAAGCCCCCCGCCCGGGCGAAGGACCCGAGCTCGGGCAGGGTGTCGTCGAGGGCCAGGGCGTGGTCGCGGTACAGGTCCGCGCCCCCGCCGGTCCGGTCCTCCAGGCCGAGCGTCAGGTGGGCGTGGGAATTGGTCGGCCCCCAGGGCGCGGCGGGGGCGTCCCCCAGCACGGTCCGGATCACGCCCCGGCCGTTCACCGCATGGTCAGCGCGGCCGCCGGGTTGGCGGTCATGCACCGGTCGAGCACCTCCTCCGGCACCCCCTCCGCCAGGGCGGTCCGGCGGAACCCCTCGGCCAGCACCGCCAGCCCCGGCCCGCCCCTGGCCCGGAGGTGGCGCTGCATGCCGAAGTCGCTGGCGAGGATGACCCGGTCTGCCAGCCCTTCCTCCGCCAGCCGGAGCAGCTTCCGGGCCCGGACGGCATCGGTGGTCATCTGTACCTGCAGCCGCTCGGTGTAGTACTCGTATCCGATGTCGTCGAACTGCGCCCAGGCGCCGCGGGCGATTATCTCGCGGATCAGGCCGAGGTCGGGTTCGGCGTCGTCGAGGTGGCCGATGACGATGCGGTCGGGGTCCAGGCCCCGGCCGGTGAGGATGTCGATCTGGTCGAGGGCGTTGCGGCCCAGGTGGGTGTGGGTGCTGACCGAGACCCCGGTTTCGGCGGCGGCTGCGGCCGAGGCGCGGAACACGGTCTGCTCGCGTTCGGTGATCGGCCCCTTGTAGGTTCCCTGCTCGCCGATGACGCCCGCCCGCACCCCGGTTCCGTCCACCCCTTCGGTTATCTCCCGGATGAGGAGTTCGGCGATCCCGTCTTCGTCCAGTCCGGCTATGGACTCAGGGTGATGGGCCTCGTGGTAGATCCCGGCGCCCATCACGATATGCACGCCGGTCTGCTCGGAGGCCCGCACCAGGGCCTGCGGGTCCCGGCCCATGCCCATCGGGGTGAGGTCGACCAGGCAGAAGCCCCCCGCCCGGGCGAAGTCCTCCAGCTCGGGGAGGCTGTCGTCGATGGTCATGACCAGCTCGGCCGGGTCGGTTCCCGTAAAGGGGGGCTTCGAGGCGTCGGCGGCGCCGGTCAGATGGGCGTGGGCGTTGGTGATCCCCCAGGGTTCGGGGGCTATATCACCCAGGACGGTGCGTATCCGGCCTTGTGCGCTCACCTGCGTTGCCTTCCTTCGCTCGGCGGCCGCGCCCCGGCGTCAGGCGCCTGCGGGCCCTTCCCCGGTTCCGGCCGCCAGGATGTCGTTTACGTCCCAATGGCCCGAACCGATAATCCGGGGCGTCGGGGTGACCAGGATCGTCTCCGGCGGCGGCAGCTCCCGCAGGAGGGCCGCCGGGTAGGCCGGCTCGTAGGGGAAGCTGGGCGCGGTCCGCACCTCGCGGATCTGGTTCGGGTAGATGTCCATGGCGCGGACGAGGGCGGCCGCCCCGGTGATGCTGATGGGTCCGTCCGTCGTCTCCGCTCCTGTAGACGGCGGCGATTGTACACCGGGCCGCTCCGGGCCGGCGGGCACCGTCGGTATGGAAATACGAGTTGCGTGATCGGCGCGGCGGCGGCCTCGGATACGGCGGCGCCTTCCGTCGGTGGTTCCGGGATTAGCCCGGATGTGTGTTAGGATAGCGTCGTGTCTGCTCTGCCTGATGCGCTCTGGTTGTTGGGGGGTGGTTTGATTAATCGGGGGGGGGTAGCATCGGGGGTGTGTTGTAATCTGCGTGCTCTGGTCGGGGGTCTGGCGGGCTGTGTTTCCGGGGGCGGCTGGCGATCTGCGGGAGGTTGCGGTGAGTAGGTTTCCGGGGAGCCGGGTTGTGTTGGGGCGGGTGGGGTTGGTTGTGTTGTTGGTGTCGGGGGTGTTGGCGCCGGGGTTTGGTTGGGGGGGGGGGTTGGTTGCGCAGACGACGACGGCGACGACGTTGCCGGTGGTTACGCTGAGTGTGGTCGATGCGGCGGATACCAGCTCCGCGGTGACCGCGTTGGGGGAGGACAGCGCTGTCGGGGGCAGGGATTTTCGTTTGAAGGCAACGGTGGCTTCGGCGCCTAGTTCTAGTGTGACGGTGACGGTTACTCGGGGAGGCACCGCTACTGTTAGTAATCTGACATTGCTTGGGGGCGGTATTGGTTTTGCTTCTAGAACTGAGTGCCGCAGTGGTGATGCGTGTATGAGCTCGACCTCCTCTTTGAATGTTACCATTTTTGCGAACAATACAAGCGGTACTTCCCTTTTTAGTTGGCCTCTTTATACTCGGTCGGATACTATTACGGAGGATCATGAGACGATCACCTTTTCGGGTACTGCTTCCGGGTATACGGTGAATGGGGCTACTTTGACGATTACGGATCAAGATAGGGCAGTTAGGTTGAATGTTCCGTCGGGATCTTGGAGGGCTTCTCTCCCAAGGTGGCATGGTACGGGGTCGTTGACAGCGGGGTCTTTGGTTGTGCGGGAGCCTCGGGAGGGCGAGACATTGTTTTCTAGTATTAATGGGAACTCGTTCCATTTCTCGGCGAGAGGTGTTTTGGGTGGTGTGTCGGGTGGTGTGTTCACTGCTTCTACTTCATCGACCTACAGCGGGAATTTGGATATGGGGTTGCAGATCGAAAACGGAACGGCTGAGCACGGGGCTCCTCGTAGCACCACGAGAGATTATAACCATGAGCATAGGAGTTACGATGATCCTTTGAAGGTAGTGATAAACGCGGGTAGCATTTCCGGTGATTCGCGCAGCGGTCTTTCTCCTTATGGTACTGCGGAATTCCAAATTTCTGTGTTGAAGGATACGGTAGTAGAAACGGATCAGGTATTTTATATCAAGGCGAACACTCCGTTGGGTTGGACATCGGTCAGAACTCCGATAACTATTAAAGATTCGAATCGGGTGGGTTTGACAGTGGACACCAACAGCGACGAGGATGGGAATCAGGCTGTGTTGACGGAGGGGGATTCCGGCTCAGGGGTATCGGTGTCGGCGGCCTTTTATAATGCGTTGACATCGGTTGTCCCTACTGCGACGGCGGTGACGTTGACGCCGGCGGTGCAGACCCCGGCGGGGGCGGGGAAGGCAACGGCATCCGATTTTTCGTATGCTCCGGCGTCTGCGAACACGATTACGTTTCCGGCGAGGAGTATCACGGCGTCAGGGGCGGGGTCGTTAGCGGGATTGACGATCACCGACGACACGGTGGTGGAGGGCCCGGAAACTTTTGAGGTGGTCGGGTCGTCGGCGCAGCTAGGCACAGCGAAGGCGGCTACGTTGACGATTGCCGATAATGATGCTGATATTGATTTGGGGTGGTCTTTGTCGTCGGTGGAGGAACAGTCGGGGGCGCAGTCGGTTACGGTTACCGCCCGTTTCAAGGGTTCTTCGTCGGCTCTGACGTCGGCTACTCCGGTGGCGGTGACGGTAGCTGGCGCGGGCGGGGCTTCTTTGGCGTCGTCGTGTCCAACCTCGTCGGGGGAGGATGCTTGCACCAGTTTGACCAACAACGCGGTGTCGATTTCGATTCCGGCGGGCAGCACATCAGCGAGTGAAATGTTTACGGTTACGGTTCCTGATGACGGCGCGTCCGAGTCGGGGGAGAAGTTGGTGGTGTCGGGATCGGCGATGGTGGGCGGGTCGGCGGTTACGGTGGCGTCGGCGGAGCTGCCGATCGCGGATGCGGGAACCCGGGTGGATTTGTCGTTCCATGAGCCGACGTCGGGGGATGTGTTGGCGGGGGTGTTGGAGGACGGGACGGCGCAGTCGGTGCGGGTGAAGGCTACGGCGACGGCGGCGGTGGGGTCGGACACGACGTTCACGGTGAATGTGGGGGCTGCGGGGGATACCGCGACGTTGGCGGTGTGCACAGGGTCGGGTCAGGGCCGGTTGTGTACGGGGGATTATGAGCGGGGGTCGGCGACCCTGGATGTGACGATCAGGTCGGGGCAGACGTCGGGTACGGCGGATGTGACGATTACTCCTGTGTCGGACATAACAGTGGAGGGCGAGGTGATCCGGTTCACGGGTCCGGCTTCGGGGTTTACGGTCATCCCCGCGGATTTGAGTATTCTCGAGGAGATCGGGTTGACGTTGAGCGGTTCGTCGGTCGCGGAGGGCAGCGCCAACGCCGGGGCGGTGTCGGTTACGGCTTCTTTTACGGGCGCGACTGCTTCTGATCTGACGGCGGCGACTGAGGTTGCGTTGTCGTTCGGGGCGGGTGAAGGGGCGGAGGCGGCGGATTTCGGTGCTCCGGGTGCGGCAATAACGTTGAGCATCCCGGCGGGTATGACTTCGGGTTCGGCAACGGCGTTGTCGGGTTTGACGATAACCGGCGATACGATCGCGGAGGGGGATGAGAAGATTGATATCAGCGGGGCGGCGGCGGGGTTCTGGGTGGACGGGCCGGAGCTGACGATTGTCGATGATGATCTGGGGGTTGCGTTGACGGCGGACACCGACAGCGGCATGAACGGGGAGCAGAAGAGCCTGGCGGAGGGGGAGACGGCGGCGGTGCGGGTGCGGGCTGCGTTTACTACGGCTACGTTCAGTGATCTGGGCTCCGTGCTGGATATTGATGTTACGGCTGGGGAGTCGTCGCCGCAGTCCGCCCGGGGCGGCGGAGTTGATTTCACCGCCCCTTCCTCGCCGGTTGCGGTGTCTATTCCCACCGGTTCGGCTTTGCAGAGTAGCTGGGTGAACCTGGCGGGTTTGTCGGTTGTGGATGATTCGGTTACCGAGCTGGCGGAGACGTTCGAGGTCACCGGTTCGGTAACGGGGATGTCGGGTGTGACGGTTGCTTCGGATACGTTGACTATCGGCGCTTCTGACACCGGTTTGGAGGTTACGGCGTCGCCGGGGACGGCGGAGGAGAGCTCGTCCGCTCATACGGTTACGGTTACCGCCGAGCTCGAGGGGTCGTCGTCGGAGCTGGTGTCGGATACTGATGTGACGGTTACGGCGGCGGCGGGGGACACCGACGGCGCGACGGTGGCGTCGTCAGTGTGTCCTACGGCCACCGAGGATGTTTGCACCGATAAGCCGGGCAATTCGTTTACCGTGTCGATTCCTGCCGGGGCGGTCAGCGGGTCGGGGTCGTTTCAGCTGACCGCCCGGGACGACAGCGCGACCGAGACTCCTGAGAAGGTGAAGATCAGCGGTTCGGCGACTGTTGCGGGGGTGTCGGAGTCGGATACGTTTGATGTCAATGTAGTGGACAGCGCTGTCACGTTGGCGTTGGCCGACGGCAGCACGCCGGTGTCTGCGCTGGCCGAGGACAGCGGAACGACCACGGTTACGGTTACCGCGACCCTGCCGGTGGCTGCTCCGGCCGGGGCGGTGATAGGTTTGAACCTGGCGGGCACCGCGACCGCGGACGCTGACGGTGTTTTCACCGAGCGGGAGGACTACCGGGTGACCCTGCCTGCCAAACCGGCGGGGACGCCCGACGGGTACGCGGCGGGAATCGACGTCGGGGGTTCCACCACCGGGACGGCTGATATCATGATCAGGGTTAATGACGACAGTGTTGACGAACCGGCGAAGACGATAGTTTTCATAGGCGGCAACGTGTCTATCAACAGCGTCGACTATCACACGGTGGCCGCTTCTCTGACGCTGAACGACGGCGACGCTCCTCCCAACACTATTGGTATCAGCCTGTTTGACGACGCGGACGGCGAAGAGCTTACCCGGGTTGATGAAGGCGGGTCGGATACCGTGGTGCGGGTCCGAGCCGCTTTTGATGGATCCATTACCCGTTCTGCGGCTACTTCGGTGCCGGTAGTGGTGGGCAAACTCGCCGGGGAGGCTGCGGAGGGAACCGACTACGAGACGGTTCCTGATTTCAATGTAACCATTCCCGCTTATGAGAGCAGCGGAACCGGGACCTTCACCTTGAAGACCGGTGGAACCTACGACGACAGCGCCTTTGAGGGGCCGGAGAGGGTTACTGTTGCGGGGGGAACCCTGGCCGGGGTCACCATCGGCGGCGACGACCTGACCATCATCGACGATGACCTGACCGTCGCGCTTTCTGTTTCCCCGGATGAGGCAACCGAAGGGCCCTCCACCGGCGGGGCGGTGACTATCCGGGCTGCCTACCCGGGTTCTGAAACCCTTGCCGCTTCGCAGACCGTTGCCCTGTCTTTTGGGGGAACCGCCGCCGCGACAGATGATTACACCACCGCCGCCGCGCCCGGTTCCGTGACTATCCCCGCCAACACGAACAGCGGCACCCAGACGCTCACCTTTTCCAGCATTGTGGATGACGACATCGCCGAGGGAGACGAAACCCTCCGGATATCCGGTACCCTGGCCGGGTTTGCCGTTTCGCCGGCGGTGTTTACGATCAAGGACAACGACGACCCGCCTACCGGGATTACTCTTTCGGTCACCCCGTCCAGCCTCGGTGAAGGGACCTCCAACCGTCGGGTTACCGTTACTGCCCGCCTGAACGGTTCCAAGACCCTCCCGGATGCCACCCCGGTAACCGTAAGCATTCCGGGTTCGGGCAGCACCGCCCGCTCCGGTTCTGACTATCGGATCACCAACCGGCTCACCAGCCTGACCATCCCCGCCGGCTCGTCTACCGGAACCGGAACGTTCACCATCAGTATCAACACCGATACCGCAGGCGAACCCGCCGAGCGGATCAACATCACCGGCGGTGCCGCAGGGTTCACCGTCGCGCCCGCCGTGTTGACGATTCCCGCCAACTCCGCTCCGGCGCCCCCTGCCCCGCCGCCCTCCGGAGGCGGAGGTGCAGGCGGAGGCGGCGGTGGTGGGGGTGGTGCGCCCCCGCCCGCCCAGCCGTCCGCCCAGCCTCAGCCTCCGGCGTGTGTGGGCCGGTTCTGCGACGACGACGGAAGCGTCCACGAAGCCAACATAGAGCGCATCGCTCAATGGCAGATCACCCTCGGGTGCAGCGCCACGGATCCCACCCTGTTCTGCCCTTCGGCTGATATCACCCGAAGGCAGATGGCCGCGTTCCTGTACCGGGCGGTGTCGCAGCGGTGGACCATCCAGGCCCCTGCCCGGGCGGAGCTGTCCGATGTGGGCGCCGACGTCTGGTACCGTACCTACGCCGATTGGGTGATCTCGGTCAACGCGTTCGCGGCGCCCCGGGGTGTGTTCAACCCCGGCGGGGTGGTAACCCGGGCGGATATGGCCATCATGATGATCGCCGCGTTCCCCCACCTCGAAGCCGTCGACGAACCCGAAGGCCTCTTCCGAGACGCCCAGGGCGCCGACCCGTCCGTAATCCGCGCCATCGAGGGCATGTACCAGACGAGGGTAACCCGAGGGTGTTCCACCAGCCCCCTCAACTACTGCCCCGACCAGCCCGTAACCCGGGCCCAGATGGCGTCCTTCTTCGTCCGAGCCATCGACCAAGCCCCGCCGGCAACCCCCCAAACCGCCGGGAGCGGCTCCTGACCCGAACCCCCGGACCAGGAGCGGCGGCGCCGAGCAGAGAAACCCAACCCGACAGCAACGCAACAGAAGCACCGCCCATACCGGACCCAACCGGGACCTACCCTCCACTTCCCCCTGAAATTCGATGAGCCTTGGCGGCTCCATTGGCGGCGCCGGCCAGATGGGCGTGGGCGTTGGTGATCCCCCAGGGCTCGGGGGCTGTGTCGCCCAGGACGGTGCGTATCCGGCCTTGTGCGCTCACCTGCGTTGCCTTCCTTCGCTCGGCGGCCGCGCCCCGGCGTCAGGCGCCTGCGGGCCCTTCCCCGGTACCGGCCGCCAGGATGTCGTTTACGTCCCAATGGCCCGAACCGATAATCCGGGGGGTCGGGGTTACCGGCAGCTCCAGCACCCAGACGGCGGGTTCTTCGAGGGCCCGGGAAAGGAGCCGGGGAAAGTCGCCGGGGTCGGTGATCCGTTCGGCCCTGGCGCCGAAGGAGCGGGCGTAGGCGGTGTAGTCGAGGCCGTAGGGCACCCCTTCGCGGTCCTTGAAGCAGGTGCCGGCGTCGCGCCCGTAGTGCTTCGCCTGGTAGAGGGCGATCGAGGCGTAGCCCTCGTTGTTGGCGATCAGCCAGACGGCGTGGACGCCGGCCGTTACGGCGGTGGGCAGCGCCGCCAGGCAGGCCATGACCGCCCCGTCGCCGACCAGGGCGACCACCGGGGCGTCGGGGCGGGCGAGCCGCACCCCGATCGGGGCGGCGACCTCCTGGCCCATCGTCCCGAACCCGCTGGCCACGATCTGGGTCCCCGCCTCCAGGAAGGGGAAATGCTGCCCTACGGCGTGGCGGATTCCCACCCCGGTGACCAGGATCGCCTCCGGCGGCAGCAGCTCCCGCAGGAGGGCCGCCAGGTAGGCCGGCTCGTAGGGGAAGCTGGGCGCGGTGCGTACCTCGCGGAGCTCGTCGGCCCAGGACCGTTTCTCGGCGGCCAGCTCCTCCCGCCACCCCTGCCAGGCCCCGCCCCCGTCGACGCGGTCCTCCAGCGCCGCCGCCAGCTCTTCGAGGCAACGGCGGGCGTCTCCGACCAGGGCGGCGTCGGCGGGGTAGATCTTGCCGATCTGGTTCGGGTCGATGTCCATGTGGACCAGCCGGGCGGGCGGGATGGCCGTGAACCGGTCGGGCCGCCAGCTGTTGCAGTCCATCTCGGGCAGGCGGGTGCCCGCCGCCGCCAGCAGGTCGGCCCTCCGGGCGGCGCGGTTGGCGGGCCTGGTCCCGACCACCCCGGTGAAGCCGACGGCGAGGGGGTGTTCCTCGGAGATCGCGCCCTGTCCGCTCATGGTGGTGGCGACGGGAAGCCCGAACCGGTCGGCGAGATGCGTCAGGGCTTCCGAGGCGCCGGAGATCACCGCCCCGCCGCCGGCGAACAGCAGGGGGCGTTCCGACCGGGCGATCAGATCGGCGGCCTTCTCCACCTCGGAGCGGTCGGGGCCGATCCGCCCCGAACGGACGGGCGGGCGGGGGGGCGGCGGCGCCACCCACGCCGAGAAGTAGTCGAGCGGAACCTGCAGCACCACGGGGCCGGGGCATCCGCTCAGGGCGTAGCGGACCGCCCGGTGGAACAGGCCGGCCAGCTCGGCGGGGGAGGCGGCGGAGATGACCCGCTTGGCGAGGGGCCGGGCGATGTCGAGCTGGGCGTTGTCGATCGAGTAGGAGAGCTCCTGCAGGGGCTCCTTGCCCGCGTAGGCGCTGGGCATGCCGCCTGCTACCACGACCATGGCCGAGGAGTCGAGCAGGGCGTCCCCCAGCCCGGTCATGATGTTCGTGAAGCCCGGCCCCACCGTGGTCGTCATCACTGCGATCCGCCCGCCCGCCCGGAAGTAGGCGTCGGCGGCGTGGGCCCCGACCTGCTCGTGGAACACCGTCACGTAGGAGATCGACCCGCTGTCCTGGAGGGCGTCGACGAAGGCCAGGTTGCCGTGGCCGACCAGCCCGAACACGGTGTCGACCCCCTCCTGCTCCATGGCGCGGACGAGGGCGGCTGCGCCGGTGATGCTGGTGGGTCCGCCCGTCGTCTCCGCTCCTGTAGACGGCGGCGATTGTACACCGGGCCGCTCCGGGCCGGCGGGCGCCGTCGGTATGGGAATACGAATTGCATGATCGGCGCGGCGGCGGCCTCGGATACGGCTGCGCCGCCCGTCGGTGGTTCCAGGATCAGCCCGGATGTGTGTTAGGATGGAGTCATGTCTGCTCTGCCTGATGCCCTCTGGTTGTTGAGGGGTGGTTTGATTAATCGGGGGGGGGGGTAGCATCGGGGGTGTGTTGTAATCTGCGTGCTCTGGCCGGGGGTCCTGGCGGGCTGTGTTTCCGGGGGCGGCTGGCGCTTGTGAGGTTGCTGTGAGCAGGTTTCCGGGGCGCCGGGTTGTGTTGGGGCGGGTGGGGTTGGTTGTGTTGTTGGTTTCGGGGGTGTTTGCGCCGGGGGGGGGGGTGGTGGGGGCGCAGGCAGCGGCGATTACGCTCAGTGTGGTCGATGCGGCGAATACCAGCACCGCGGTTACCGCGTTGGGGGAGGACGAAGCTGTCGGGGGTAAGTATCTTCATTTGAAGGCAACGGTGGCTTCGGCGCCTAGTTCTAATGTGACGGTGACGGTTACTCGGGGAGGCACCGCTACTGTGAGTAATCTGACATTGATTCCGTCGGGTTTTGGTTTTAGAGCTGAGTGCCGCAGTGGTGATGCGTGTATGAGCTCGACCTCCTCTTTGAATGTTACCATTTTAGCGAACAATACAAGCGGTACTACCGCTTTTAATTGGCCTGTTTTTACTCGGTCGGATACGATCACGGAGAATAATGAGACTATCACCTTCTCTGGTACTGCTTCCGGGTATACGGTGAATGGGGCTACTTTGACGATTAATGATCAGGATCGGGCGATTAAGGTGAATATGTCTTATGATATTTTGCCGGAGAGGGAAGAGGATGAAACTCTGAGTCAAAGCAATGGTCACGTATATCAACCTCAACCGACGGCTGTGTTGGGCGGGGTGACGGGTGGTGTGTTCACCCAGTCTACTTCTTCGACATACAACCAACCTTTGTCGAATATGCGATTGTATTTCGATAGCGGGACCGCTATGGTGTCTGAGTCTTTCTCCAACACTGATGTCTATCACCAACATCATACTGATGAGGCTCAACAGATGACCATACCCGCCAGTACTGTTTCTCAGTCTACTTACACTGGTGTGGATCATGGTCCCACTTATATAGGTCTGAGGGTTATGAGGGATACGGTGGTGGAGCCGGATGAGATATTTTATGTTAGGCTAAATCAGGGCGTTCCGGATGGTTGGACGGCGTTCAGCACCCCGCTTACTGTCACGGATGCGAATCGGGTGGGTTTTACGGTGGATACCGACAGCGATGAGGATGGGAATCAGGCTGTGTTGGAGGAGGGGGATTCCGGTTCGGGGGTGTCGGTGTCGGCTGCGTTTTGGAACGCTGAGTCGTCGGTGATTTCTTCGGCGACGACGGTTACGTTGAACACGGCGGTGCAGACCCCGGCGGGGGCGGGGAAGGCCACGGCGTCCGATTTTTCGTATGCTCCGACGTCGGCGAACACGATTACGTTCCCGGCGAGGAGTGTTACTCCGTCGGGTACGGCTACGTTGGCTGGTTTGACGATTACCGATGATTCGGTGGTGGAGGGGCCGGAGACTTTTGAGTTGGTCGGGTCGTCGGCGTTGGGGGACGCTAGGGCGTCTGTGTTGACGATTGCCGATGATGACGCTGATATTGATCTGAGTTGGTCTTTGGCGTCGGTGGAGGAACAGTCGGGGGCCCAGTCGGTTACGGTTACCGCGAGTTTCAAGGGTGCTACGTCGATTCTGACGTCTGCTACGGCGGTGGCGGTGTCGGTGGCCGGGGGCGGCGGGGCTTCTTTGGGGTCGTCGTGTCCGACCGGTACGGGGGATGATGCTTGCACGAGTTTGACCAACAACGCTGTGTCGATTTCGATTCCGGCGGGCAGCACGTCGGCGAGTGAAACGTTTATGGTTACGGTTCCTGATGACGGCGCGGCCGAGTCGGGGGAGAATCTTACGGTGTCGGGGGCGGCGTCGGTGGGCGGGTCGGCGGTGACAGTTGCGTCGGCGGAGCTGCCGATTGTGGATGCGGGAACCCGGGTGGATTTGTCGTTCCATGAGCCGGTGTCGGGGGATGTGTTGGCGGGGGTGGTGGAGGACGGGGGGGCGCAGTCGGTGCGGGTGAAGGCTACGGCAGCGGCGGCGGTGTCGTCGGACACGACGATTACGGTGAATGTGGGGGATGGAGGTACCGCGTCGTTGGCGGTGTGCACGGGCAGCGGTCAGTCTAGGTCGTGTACAGGGGATTACGAGCGGAGCGTAGAAACGGTGGGTGTGACGATCAGGTCTGGGCAGACGTCGGGTACGGCGGATGTGACTGTTACTCCTGTGTCGGACACGGCGGCGGAAGGGGGTGAGGTGATCCGGTTTACGGGTTCTGCTTCTGGGTTCGGGGTTATTCCGGCGGATTTGAGGATCATCGAGAAGATCGAGTTGACGGTGGGCGGGTCGTCGGTGGTCGAGTCGGCCGCGAACGCGGCCGCGGCGACGGTTACCGCGGCGTTTACGGGCGCGGCCAGCTCAACGCTGACGTCGGCGACGGTGGTTACTTTGTCGTTCGGGGCGGGCGAGGGCGCGGAGGCGGCGGATTTCGGTGCTCCGGGCTCGGCAGTGACGGTGAGCATCCCGGCCGGTTCTACCAGCAGCTCAGCGACGGCGTTGACGGATTTGTCGATCACGGCCGATACGATCGCGGAGGGGGATGAGAAGATCGACATCAGCGGGGCGGCGGCGGGGTTTGTGGTGGCGGGGGCGGAGTTGACGGTTGTTGATGACGATCTGGGGATAGTCCTGAGGGCGGACACGGACAGTGGAACGTCGGGGGATCAGAAGACTTTGTCGGAGGATGCGGCTTCGGTGGGGGTGCGGGTGCGGGCCGAGTTCGAGAACGCTTCTTCGAATGATCTGGGGTCTGCGTTTGTGGTGCGGGTTACGGCGGGGGAGGCTTCCCCGCAGTCCGCGGCGGGCGGGGGAGTTGATTTCACGGCGCCGGGTTCGGCGGTGTCGGTGTCTATCCCTACCGGGTCGACCAGCCTGTCGAGCAGCTGGGTGAGCCTGGCGGGGTTGGGGGTGGTGGATGACACGGTGGCGGAGGGTTCGGAAACGTTTCTGGTCTCTGCTGTGTTGCCGGGGAGTTCTTCGGTGTTGGCGTCGGATACGTTGACGATTGTCGATGATGACACTGCGGTGGTGTTGTCGGTGTCGCCGGAGGGGGTGTTGGAACAAGCCGCCGCGCATTCGGTGACAGTGACCGCCGGGTTTGATGCGGTGTCTTCGGTGCTGGGGTCGGCGACGGATGTGAGCGTTTCGGCGGCGGCGGACGACACGGACGGCGCGACGGTGGGGGCGTGCGCTGCGAATGATGTGTGCACCGATCAGACGAACAATCAGTTCACGGTGAGCATCCCGGCGGGGGCTGTGAGCGGTTCGGGGGTTATCGCGTTGACGGCCCGGGCGGACGGGGACAACACCGAGGGCGTGGAGTATGTGGAGTTTTCGGGTACGACCGGCGCGGGGGCGTTGGTCAGGTCAGCGGCCCCGGCCCGGTTGGGGGTTTATGACCCGGGCCGGTCTTTGGTGTTGTCGTTCCATCAGCCCGTTGCCAATGATCCGGCTCTGCCGGGTATCGGCGTGGGCGCCGGGGCGGGGATTACCGAGGACGGCGGCGCGCAGACGGTGCGGGTGAAAGCCACCCTGGGGGCGGCGGCTGCGGCGGAGACGATGGTTACGGTGAACGTGGGCGCGGCGGGCGGGACCGCGGCGGAGGGTTCGTCGGGGGATTACATCCGCAACCAAGCGTCGGCAACGATCACCATTCCCAGCGGCGATGCCGACGCAACAGCCGATGTTACGTTGACTCCTGCGGCGGATGCGGTGGTGGAGGGGCCGGAGACGGTTCGTTTCACCGGCGCCGCTACCGATTATTTGCCTGCTGAGGCTGATTTGACGATCACCGAAACCATTACGCTGTCGTTGAGCGGGGCCTCGGCGGCCGAGGGGGCAACCAACGGCGGGGGGGTTACGGTCACGGCTTCGTTCGCGGGAGCCACCAGCTCGGGTCTGACTTCGCCGACGGATATCGGGTTGGGTTTCTCGGAGGGCGACCGGGCGGAGGCGGCTGATTTCACTGCTCCGGGCACGCCGATTGTGGTTGCTATCCCGGCCGGGGCGACTTCGAGTTCGGCGACGGCGTTGACCGGTCTGTCGATCGCTTCCGACAGCATTGCGGAGGGCATGGAGAAGATCAACGTTGAGGGCACGGTGGAGGGTCACGCGGTGGAGGGCGCGGAGCTGGCGATTGCCGATGATGATCTGGGGATAACGTTGACGGCGGATGCTGTGAGCAGCACGAACGGTGTGGAGGCGGATCTGGCTGAAGACGAGACGCCGGCGGCGCGGGTGCGGGCGGGGTTTACCACCGCTGCCACTAATGATTTGGGTTCTGCGTTGGTGGTGATGGTTACGGTCGGGGAGTCGTCGCCGCGGTCCGCGGAGGGCGGGGGCACCGATTTCACTGCTCCGTCCTCGCCGGTTGAGTTGTCTATCGGTGTTGGGCAGACCGCGAGTGAGTGGGCGGCTTTGGCGGGGTTGTTGGTTACCGATGATTCGGTGGCGGAGCCGGTGGAGACGTTTGAGATTACCGGAACGGTTGCGGGGGTTGATGGGGTGACGGTTGCCGGGAGTAGGTTTAATATCGAGGACAGCGACGATGATTTGGAGATTTCGGTGTCGCCGGGGACGGTTCCCGAGGACGCGTCGGCGCATACGGTTAGGGTTACGGCGGGGTTTGACGGCGCGACAGCGTCGGAGCTGTCGTCGGCTACGGCTGTGTCGGTGGTGGTAGCGACGGGCGGTACGGGCGAGGCGACGATTTCGTCTTCGGGGGTGTCGGGCGCGGCGTGTCCTTCGATTACCGAGGATGTTTGCACCGATCAGACGAACAACACGTTTACTATCAGTATTCCGGCGGGGGATGTCAGCGATGAGGGGTCGTTTTTGATGACCGCCCGCGACGACAACGATAATACCGAGGGGACCGAGACGTTGAAGGTCACCGGTTCGGCTACCGTGTCGGGGGATTCGAAAACAGCTTCGGCGACGATCAATGTGGTTGACAGCGGTGTGGTGCTGACGTTGACCGAGAGGCCGACCGGGAGTCTGCCTTCTGTCTCATGGGGCGCGGTTTCCATGTGGGGGGAGGACAAGACGCCGACCACTGTCCGGGTTACCGCTGCGTTGCCGGAGAACGCCCCCGCCGGGGGCGCGGTGGTGGGTTTGAGGCTGGCCGGCGACGCGGTCGCCGACGACGACGGTGTTTTCACCGTCCGGGAGGATTATCGGGTTACTTTGCCTGCCAAACCTGCTGGGACGCCTGCCGGGTTCACCACCGGGATCACCGTCGCGGGGGGTGACACCACCGGCACCGCGGATTTCGATATCACGATCAACGATGATGATGTGGACGAACCGATCAAGAACATCCTGTTCAAGGGCAGTGATGTGCGCATCGGCGCCACTACCTATGAGACGGTGGACGCCCGTCTGAGGCTGGGCGACGACGACGCCCCGCCCTCCACTGTTGGGCTTACCCTGTTCGACGACGACAGCGGCGAGGAGATCACCCAGATAACAGAGGGCGGGGCCGACACCACCGTGCGGGTGCGGGCCCGCTTCGGGGGAACCAACCTCCGCTCGGCTGCCACCGCGGTGCCGATAGTGGTCGGCAAGACCGGGGAAGCGACCGAGGGCGCCGACTACGACACCGTGGCCGCGTTCAACGTGACCATCCCTGCCTATGAGAACACCGGAGAAGGGACTTTCACCCTCGGGGTGGATGGAGCACGTGATGACAGTGATCTCGAGGGCCCCGAGATCGTTACTGTTGCGGGCGGCGCGCTGGCGGGGTTCACCATCACCGACGACGCCCTGACCCTCGTCGACGACGACCTCACCATCGGCCTCGGTCTTACCGCCCCGGGTGAAGTAACCGAAGGCGACACCAACACCGACCTGACCGTCACAGCCGCCTACCCCGGCGCAGCCACCCTGACGGCGGCGCATACCGTAACCTTGGGCTTCCGCGGCGGGACCGCAACCGACGGCGTTGATTACAGCGCCGCCGCGCCCGGAACGCTGACCATCCCCGCCGGGCAGAACAGCGCCAACAAAACCATCACCCTCACCAGGGTGGAGGAGGACAACATCGCCGAAGGAGACGAAACCCTCCAAATCACCGGCACCGCCCCCGGCCTCATCGTCACCCCCGGGTCTCTTGCCGTCAAAGACAACGACGACCCGCCCACCGGGATCACCCTATCAGCCAATCCCAACCGCCTCAACGAGGGAACCACCAACCGGCGGGTAACGGTTACCGCCCGCCTGGCCGGAACCACCACCCTGCCCACAGCCACCCCGATCAGCATGTCCGTTTCGGGCGGCACCGCCTCCGGTTCTGATTACCGGATCGGCAGCCGGCTCACCATCCTGACCATCCCCGCCGGTTCATCCGCCGGAACCGGAACGTTCACCATCAGCATCAACACCGACACCGCCGCAGAACCCGCAGAAAGAATCAACATCACCGGCACCGCCGACGGGTTCACCATCACGCCCGCCACCCTGACCATCGTCAACACCGCCCCCGCAGCACCCCCACCAGCTCCGGCCCCCGCACCCCCACCCGCAGGAGGCGGCGGAGGCGGTGGCGGAGGTGGAGGAGGGGGCGGTGGTGGTGGCGGTGGTGGCGGCGGCGGCGGTGGTGGTGCGCCCCCGCCCGTTGCTCAGCCTGCAACACCGCCCGCGCCCGCCTGTGTGGGCCGGTTCTGCGATGATGACGGCAGCGTCCACCAGACCAACATCGAGCGCATCGCCCAATGGCAGATCACCCTCGGGTGCAACGCAACCGACCCCACCCTCTACTGCCCCGGAGCCGACATCACCCGCCGGCAGATGGCCGCGTTCTTATACCGAGCCGTCTCGCAGCGCTGGACCATCCAAGCCCCCGCAACCGCGGAGCTGTCCGACGTGGGCGCAGACGCCTGGTACCGCACCTACGCCGACTGGGTCATCTCCGTCAACGCGTTCGCGGCCCCCGGGGGTGTGTTCAACCCCGGCGGGGTCGTAACCCGAGCGGACATGGCCATCATGATGATCGCCGCCTTCCCCCACCTCGAAGCCGTAACCGAACCCGAAGGCCTATTCCAAGACGCCCAGAACGCAGACCCCGCCGTCGTCCAAGCCATTGAAGGCATGTACCAAACAGGCGTAACCCGAGGCTGCACCACCACCCCACTCAACTACTGCCCCAACCAACCCGTAACCCGAGCACAGATGGCATCCTTCTTCGTCAGAGCCATCGACCAAGCCCCCCCAGCAACCCCCCAAACCGCCTCCGGCTCCTGACCCGGACCACCGGACCAAGGAGCGGCGGCGCCGAGCCGAGAAACCCAACCTGACAGCAACGCTACAGAAGCACCCCGCCCATACCGGACCCAACCGGAACCTACCCTCCACTTCTCCTGAAATCCGAAGAGCCGCTATACTTTCTTCTGTAACATCTATCCGCGCCACTTCGTAATTTTATCGATCAGGATATTTTCGGTTATATCTCTTTACTGATTCTTCTATGATATATTGTGTTTTCAATGTAATAACCCTAGAAGGATAACTTCTCTCAACAAGATTAAACAATTCTTCCTCCTTATTCAAACCTGACTGTCGCATGAGCAATATCAGATCGTTCAGATCATCTTCTCGTGCTCCGACCAGCTTCATAGCCAATATATATTGGGCATCAGCTCCATACAAAATAAGATTATTTCCAACGAAGAGAGGTGAGGGGTTAGAATCAAGATTAGGAGCAAACCCTTTAGCCCCATCATTGAGCCAGTCCGGCGGCAGACCTCTTCTCTGTCCAACTCTTGCAACTGCTACTCTTAGATCGGATGTTACATTATCAGAAACGATATCAACATCCTTGGTATAGCGGTCTCCCCACTTAAGAGCTATAGCTGCCCCCCCGACGCACAGCAAAGAAACTGGTTCATCGAGATCGCCCAGCTCGGTATCAGCCTCTTCTAGAAGCTCGATGATTTCAGAATTATTCAGGCCGGCCATTGGCAGGAGATGCCTCTGTTCAAAAGCTGCGAATCAAACCACACTCGATGATACCGGCAGGCAGGTGGAGAAGACATGCGTATCAGCTTCCCCAGGTTTGAGTCAACATTTCCACCGAACAACATCACATCATCTGTTGCTCTATGCTCTAGCACCCAATCAGGCAACTCGACGCCGTCTCGCGCGCACAGGGCATGCACCACTGTTGCTATAGCAGGCAAAATCAGGTCATTGCCGCCCGTATATACAGGGGCCCTCTCTATGAGAACGGCGGGTTTATCCGAATGATTCCAGTCCATGATGAACTGCGCCAAAGGAACACGGAACGGTCCCCTGCGGCAATCCACTTCCATCTCGGCGGGCAGGTCGCCGACAGTCATTTTTCGGTAGACCCAGTAGTCAGGCCGCACATATTGAATCGGCATAGAAGAAATAATAGCAGTATGTGAGTGCGACCCGCTTACGGAATCGAATACGGTATTCCTCCGGCATGAAACCTACCTCGACCCGTCGAACGAAGTCAGCGGGCCAGAGAGGCAACCTCGTATGGTCGCCTGGGTAACCCTTCGGCTATTCCCCGTAGCCGAACGAAGTCAGCGGGCCAGAGAGGCAGCCTCGACGTCGACGCCGCGCCGCCGGACCTTCCTCCGAACCCCCTGGTCAAGTCCCTGTCCCGCCCCCCGGACCCCGGCAGAACGCGAAAAACACCGCCCCCTCGCCCCGCTTCGCGGGCCCGGCCCCCACCTCCGCCACCTGGATTCCGGACGCGATCGGTCAGTACCCGGAGGGCCGCGTTCGGAAGATGATCCCTGTCTCGGTCTGCGGTACCGGCCGACCGGAGGTGCTTTGGCTCTTCCATTATCCCCCATCGGTGCGACACAGTCAAGACCCTTGTAGGCGGATTCGGCGGATTTTTTTGTCATTCCATATTTACACCGCGCCGGCGGCCCGGGCTACTTCGGGGTCCATTACGTCCCGGACCGCGTCGCCGAGGTTGTTGAAGGCCAGGATCAGCAGGGTGATCACCAGGGCGGGGGAGACCGCCATCCAGGGGGCGATGGGGAGGAAGGGGACCGCGTTGGCGAGCATCCTTCCCAGGTCGGCGGCGGGGGGTTCGAAGCCGAAGCCCAGGAAGCTGAGGGAGGTCTGGACCAGCAGGCCGGTCGAGAGGCTCAGCACCGCCATCACGAACAGGGGGGAGCTGATGCCGGGCAGGATGTGGCGGATTACCAGGGGGAGCGGTCTGGTCCCCGACAGGCGGGCCGCGTCAACGTAGGGGAGGCCCCGCACCTCCAGCGTCGAGCCGCGGGCGATGCGGGTGAAGCGGGGGAGGTAGATGACGCCGATGGCCAGGATCATGTTGCGGGCGCCGCCCCCGAACACCCCGACGATGAGGATGGCGGTCAGCAGGCCGGGCATGGCCAGGAGCACGTCCGTACCCGCCATCAGCACCCGCTCCAGCCGCCCCCGGCGGTAGCCGGCCAGGACGCCGATCGCGCTTCCGGCACCGGCCGCCAGGAGGACCGCGCCCAGCGGCACCCAGAGCACCACCGGTATGGCGCTGACCACCCGCGCCGCCAGGTCCCGGCCGAGCTGGTCGGTGCCGAACCAGTGCATGGCGGACGGCCCTTGCAGCGAGTCGGCCGGGTTGATCCGGATCGGGTCCCAGGGGACGGCCAGGGGGCCTATCACGGCCAGGATCAGGACGGGCGCGATCAGGATCAGGCCGAGCCGCCCGGAGGGGTGCCCCGCCGCCGCCTTGATCTGACGCCAGAACCGGCTGCGCCGGATCCGGGCAACGGCCCCGCGAACGCCGGTCATGCCTGCTCCCGCTGCCTCGGGTCGAGCACCGGGTATAACAGATCGACCAGGAAGTTCACCACGATGTAGACGCCGGCTATCACGAGGGTGGCGGCGATCACGTAGGGGAAGTCGCGCTCTCCGATCCCCAGCAGCACGCCCCGCCCCAGACCGGGCAGGTTGAAGATCTGCTCGACGATGATCAGGCCGCCGACCAGCGACCCGAAGATCAGGCCGATGAGGGTTACCACGGGCCCCAGCGAGGCCCGCAGGGCGTGTATGTAGCGCACCCGGCCCTCCCTGGCGCCCTTCACGCGGGCGGTGTCGATGAACGGTTCCTGCATGCTGGCGATCATGGTGGTCCGGGTCATCTGGATGATGGCCGCCGAGGTGGGCAGGGCGATCGCCAGGCAGGGCAGGAGGATCGAGCGCAGGTTGGCGAGCGGGTCCTCCGTCAGGGGGACGTAGAAGGACGTGTAGAACGAGCGGAGGACGATCGAGCCGATCCACACGAACAGTACCCCCGACACGAAGGTCGGCACCGAGAAGAAGACGAGGGAGGCGCCCCGCAGGATCCGGTCGACGACGCTGCCGGTGCGGACCGCCGCGTACACGCCCAGGGGGATGCCGATGACCACCGCCAGCAGGACGCTCACGAAGGCCACCTCCAGGGAGACGGGGAACTGGGCCCGGATGTCGGCGGCGATGTTGCGTCCGGTGAACAGCGAGTGGCCGAAGTCCCCCCGCACCGCGGCGGCCAGCCATTCGCCGTACCTGACCAGCAGCGGGCGGTCCAGGCCCAGGCGGCTGCGCATCTCGGCCATCCGTTCGGGGGTGGCGCCCTCGATGCCGGCCATCTGCTGGGCGATGTCGCCCGGCACGATCGAACCGATCGCGTAGATCAGGAAGGACAGAATGAACAGGACGGCCGCCGCCTCGGCCAGCCGGCGGAGCGTGAAGAGGATCACGCCGGGGCCTCGGCCCGGCGCCGGTCGAACTCCCCGGCGTAATGGCAGGCCGCCAGGCTGGTGGGCGAGTGCGGGGCCAGGTCCGGTTCGTCCTCGGCGCATTCGGGTTGGGCGATGGGGCAGCGGGTGTGGAAGCGGCAGCCGGAGGGCAGATCGACCGCGCTCGCCACCGGCCCGGCCAGGACGATGCGGCTGCGGCGCCGCTCCGCGGCCGGGTCGGGCACCGGGACGGCCGACCGCAGGGTGATGGAGTAGGGGTGGACCAGCGGGCGGCGCCGGTCGTAGGCGTTCTCGAGCTCCACGATCCTGCCCAGGTACATGACCGCCACCCGGTCGCTCATGAAATCGACCGCGGCGATGTCGTGGGAGATGAACACGTAGTTGACCGGGTGCCGCTCGGCCAGGTCCTTGAGCAGGTTGAGTATCTGGGCCTGGGTGGACATGTCGAGCGAGCTGACCGCCTCATCGAGCACGATCAGCCGGGGGCGGCCGGCCAGGGCGCGGGCGATGGCCGCCCGCTGCTGCTGCCCGCCCGACAGCTCGCCCGGGTAGCTGTCGATCAGCGAATCGGGGAGGCCCACCTGGTCGAGCAGGTCCAGGACCCGGCCGCGGCGTTCGGCCTTGCCGGCCCCTTCGTTGCGCAGGGGCTCCGCGATGCTCCAGCCGATCCGCTTCCACGGGTTCAGCGACCCCGCCGCGTCCTGGTAGACCATCTGGAACCCGTCGCGGCGGGCGTTGGCGCCCGGCCTCTGGCGGAGGGGCCGTTTCTCGCCCTGCACGATCACGCTGCCCGAGGTCGGGTTCTGCAGGCCGACGATCACCCGCCCCAGGGTGGTCTTGCCGCAGCCCGATTCCCCGACCACGCCCAGCACCTCCCCCTCGCCGATGGTGAGGTCGACCCCGTCGACGGCCCGCACCACCCCGCTCCGGCCGCGCCCGCGCAGCCGGAAATGCACCGAAACCCCGTCGAGCCGGACCAGGCTCACGGCGCTTCCTTCCCGCCCGGGCCGGGCAGCTTCCCGCTGCGGCGGCTCACCCAGCACCGCACGAACCGGCCGCCGGGCGCCTCCCACAGGTCCGGCGGCTCGGAGCACGCCGCCTCGGCGTAGGCGCAGCGCGGCCGGAACCGGCAGCCGGCCGGCAGATCGGTCATCCTCGGCGAGCCGCCCGGCATGGCCTCCAGCCGGTCGCCTGCGGCCCGGTCGGGCTGCGAGTGGAGCAGCCCCGCGGTGTAGGGGTGGGCGGGCCGGGCGAAGAGGGCGTCGACGGAGGCCTCCTCCACGACCTGGCCGGCGTACATGACCATCACCCGGTCGCAGAGGCTGGCCACCATGCCCAGGTTGTGCGTAACCAGGATGACGCCCAGGCCCCGGTCGACGGCCAGCCGCCGGATCAGGTCGAGGATCTGCGCCTGGATCGTGACGTCGAGGGCGGTGGTGGGTTCGTCGGCGACCAGCACCGCGGGCTCGTTGAGCAGGCTCATCGCGATCATCACCCGCTGGAGCATGCCCCCCGAGAACTGATGGGGGTGGTCTTTCATCCTCACTGCGGGCTCCGGCATCCCGACCCAGGTGAGCGCCTCGACCGCCTTCGCCGCCGCCGCCCGGCGGGGGATGCGCTCGTGGCGGGTGGCCGCTTCGATCAGCTGGCGGCCGATCGTGAACCCGGGGTGGAAGGAACGGATCGGGTTCTGGAAGATCATCGCGATCTCGGCGCCCCGCACCCGGCGCATCTCCTCGCGGGTCATCTCCAGCAGGTTGCGGCCGTGCAGCCGGATCTCCCCGCCGACGATGCGCCCGGGGGCGGCCACCAGGCCCAGGAGGGAGCGGGCCAGGGTGGTCTTGCCGCTGCCCGAGTCGCCGACTACGCCCAGCACCTCCCCGGCCGCCAGCTCGAACCCCACGCCGTCCACGGCGGTGACGCCGCCCAGCCGGGTCGGGTACACGGTGACCAGGTCCCGGACCGCCAGGACCGTTTCCGCGCGGGCCGCGTCAGGCGCAGTCATGGCCTCCGGGCGGGAACGAGGGCGCCGGCCCGGGGCGGTGGGCGCCCGCCCCGGGCACAGGCCCGCGCTTCGCTATCCCGCCGGCGCCAGGGAGAGGTACAGGGCCCTCTTGTCCCCGGTGATGTAGGTGCTCAGGTCGGCGTCGGAGAGCTGGTCGGACCGGTAGATGTGCGACGTGTTGGCGTACACCGTCCCGGCGTACGGGTACACGTTCTCGGCCTCGATCATCTGGATCCGCCGGAAGATCTCCGGGCGCTCGTCCTGGGTTGCGGCGGCCAGCTCGTCCAGGGCCGGGATCAGCTCGGGGAGTATCTCCTCGGGCGGCGCCTGCCAGCCGGTCCGGGGCAGCACATACCGGTAGGGGTTGGAGTACCAGCCCTGGTCGGTGGAGGACAGGTCGTAGTCGGCGTTGATAAGCCGCGGGATCCACACCGCCTGCTCGACCGGATTGAGCGTTACGTCGATCCCGGCTTCCGCCCAAGAGGCCTGGAGCACCTCGAAGAACACGTCCTCGTAGGGGGCCCGCGTCGGGTAGATGAACTCGAGCTCCACCCCGTCCTCGTAACCGGCCTCGGCCAGCACCCGCTTCGCCTCCTCCACGTCCCGCTGGTAGTTGGGCAGCTCGTCGGGCCCCAGGGCGTATTCGACCAGCGGGTGGGCGGTCGACCACGGCCGGGCCTCGCCGAGGAAGGCCACGTCGGCGAGGGCCTGGCGGTCCATCGACAGCCAGAGCGCCTTGACCACCGCCTCGTCGCGGGTCGCCCCCACCCGGCTGGCGTGGATCCAGAAGGTGCGCGACGGGATGTCGACGATGGTGAAGTCGTCGTCGCCCCGCAGCGTCCTGGCGGTGGCGGTGGCGGTGGGGTGGATCAGGGACACCTCGCCGGAGCGCAGCGCCGCCGCCATCGTGGCGTCCTCCTTGATGATCCTTACCCGCAGCCGGTCGTAGTCGGGCAGCACCGAGGGGTCCCAGTAGTCGCGGTTGACGTCGAGCACCAGCTCGGAGCCGGGCACGTACGACACGAAGGTGAAAGGACCGGTGCCCACCGGCGTGGTTCCGTGCGCGGGCGCCGATTGGGTGAGGATGGACGAGAAGCCCAGCCCGGTGGTGTCCGCGATGTTGAACAGGAAGGCCGTGTCGGGGTTGATCAGCTGGTAGACCACCGTGTAGTCGTCCGCGGCGGTCACGCTCTCCAGGTTCTGGGCCCGCTGCTGCACCATCGGGATGCCCTGGCTGACCGCCCGGTTGACGCTGTAGACCACGTCCTGGGCCGTGAAGGGCTCCCCGTTGTGGAAGGTAACCCCCCGGCGCAGGTTGAACGTGTAGGTCCGCTTGTCCTCCGAGATGGTCCAGTCGGTCGCCAGCCGGGGCAGCACCTCGCCGGACGGGGTGGTCCAGGCCAGGGTCTCGTATACCGTGGTGAAAACCGGGGCGTCGAACTTGCCGCCCGCCGAGTTCTTCGGGTCGAAGTTGTAGATGTCGCTGTCCTCCGAGACCACCACCTCGACGAGATCCGGCCCCGCAGCCGCCGCCGCGGCGGCCTCGGCCGCGGCAAGGGCTTCGGCCGCTTCGGCCGCGGCGGCCGCCTGGGCTTCTGCGGCCGCCTCCGCCTCCGCCAGCTCGGCCTGGGCCTGGGCCAGCGCCTCCTGGGCGGCGTCGTCGCCCTCCATGGCTTCGGCCGCCTGGGCCTGGGCCTGCTCCAGCTCGGCTTGGGCTTGGGCCAGCGCCTCTGCGGCCGCCGACGCTTCCGCCTCTGCCGCCGACGCCTCCGCCTCTGCCGCGGCCGCCGCCGCCCGCGCCTGGGCGGCTTCCTCACTCGCCGAAGTGTCTTCCCCGCTGCCGCACGCCGCGACGGCCAGGGCGAATACCAGCATCAGCCCTGTAAGCGCCTTGAACCTATGTCTGGTCATCGAGTCCTCCTCCCGGGGGTACGCCCTCGTAACCGGCCCGGCCCGTTCATCCGGACCGCGCCGCTCCGGTGAATATAGCGGCGCGCCGCCGGGAGCGCCCGGGGCAGATAAGACCGTGCGCGGATAGAGCGCCGGAAGGCGCCCCGGCGCAGGCAACTGTCGGCGGTTCTGCCTGACGAGCACGGGCGGCAGGCCGCCGCCCCCGCCGACGGAAGAGCAAAAGCACCCCTATCCGTGTCATCCTCTTGCCCTCGGCCGTCTTACAGAGAGTGCACCACCCCCCGCAGCCGAACCCTTCCCGCGACCCACAGCACCCTCCCGCCGAACCCGGCCCGGGGTCAGGGTGCACCAACCACCGAGCAGCCCGAATCCTTCCTGCGGCCCCACTGGTTACCCCCGGTCGTCTGGCAGAGAGACGCAACACCGCGCAAACCCGAACCTTTTTCCTGCGAACCCCCTGTTCAAGCCCCCATCCCCCGACCCGGACCCGGCAGGAACGCGAAAAACCGGCTCTTCGGAAAATGAGGGGGGAGTGGCGGGCTGAGAGGGGTAGGGGAATCCGCGGGATCGGGGGGTGGGGTCCTCCATAACCGGACGCTGTAAACACTTCCCGAGAGAGGAGGACCCCGGTGGAGTGTCAAGCATAGGCGCATATGCGAGGTGATGGCCGGATTGGGGGGAGTGGAGATACTGGAGGCGAGCGAACCCCTGGACGGGGCCCGTACCGGGCGGCCTACAACGCGGCCATCCCGCATGCAGCCCAGGCCGCGGATCCGTTCCATGTGGTCCGGTTGGCCGACAACCGCCTCGACGAGGTCCGCCGCAGGGTCCAGAACCAGACCCTCGGCCGCCGGGGCCGCAAAGACGATCCCCTCTACCGGATCCGCAGGCTGTTGACCCTGGCCCAGGAAAGACTCGACCAGCCCGGCGGGGAACGCCTCCAGGGTCTCCTCAAGGCCGGGGACCCCTACGGAGAGGTCCGGCTGGCCTGGCACGCCAAAGAAACCCTCCGCGGCGTCTACCAGATCCAAGACCCCGGCCTCGCCGATGAATACATCCGCCGGCTCGCCGCCGGCCTCCAGGAGCAGTCCTGCCCCCCGGAGGTCAACCAACCCGGGCGCGCCATCGCCCGCTGGTACGACCAGATCGCGGCCCGGCGTCCGCTCCCGGGTGTCGAACGGACCCACCGAAGCGGTCAACAATCTCACCCGAACGCATCAAACGAATCGGGTTCGGGTTCCGCAACTTCACCAACTACCGGATCCGGGCGCTCCTCTACGCAGGCAACCCAACTGGGACCTGCTCCCCTCGGTGACTCCCCCTGAAATCCGAAGAGCCGAAAACCCCCGCCCCCGCGCCCCGCTTCGCAGGCCCGGCCCCACCGCCGCCTGAACCCCCTTGGTCGAGCTCCCTGTCCCATCCTCGGAATCCCGGTGAGAACACAGAAACGCCGCCCCCGCGCCCCGTTTCGCGGCCCGGCGCCCGCTGTCGACCGAATCCCTCGGTCGGGCTCCTGTTCCCATCCCCGGGTCCCGGCGAGAGCGCGGAAAATGCCGCTCCCATCCCCCCGTTTCGCGCGGGCCCCCGGCTCCCGCCCCCGTCTTAATCCCCTGGTCAAGCCCCTATCTCCCACCCCAAGACCCCCCGCAAGAACGCGAAAACACCGCCCCCGCGCCCCGCTGCGCGGGCCCGGCCCCCGCCTCCACCGCCTGAGATCCGGACGCGGTCGGTCAGTACCCCGGAGGATCGCGTTCGGAGGATGATCCCTGTCTCGGTCTGCGGGCCCGGCGGACCGGAGGTGCTTTGGCTTCTTCATTATCCGGCATCGGTGCGACAAGGTCAATACCTTTGTTGGGGATCTGACCGGGTTTTTTTGTCATTCCATGATTTTGAGGCCCGCCGCTCCGTTCTGGTGAGAGGCCTGCGCCCGGCGCCGGGCAGATGCATGGGAGGCCGCCGGCGTAGACTCGGCGCCCGGCGCGCAGCGCGCATATGCGGCCGGGGCGGACTCGAGAAGGGTGCAACCATGGAATTGGCGATCTGTGCGGACTCGTCCTGGAACCGCTGGCACCCCTCCTACGATCAGCTCGGCGAGCGGTGCCGGCGGCTGGGGATCGGGGCCCTCGAGCTCGTCTACTACCCCCAGAACGAGGGTTTCGGCGCCGCCGCCGAGGTGCTCGACGGGTACGGGGTGCGCATCGTGTGCGTCAACGCCACCGCCAAGTGGCGGGTGATGATCACCGATGACGTCCCCGCCGCCCAGAAGGCGATCTGCGGTGTCATCGGCCTCGCCGCCGACGTCGGCGCCGGGTACGTCATCACCTACCCCGGCCACAACCCGGCCTGGGGCTTCGACGAGATCGTCGAGCGGTACAGGCGGCGGATGGCGCCCTGCCACGAGCTGGCCGCCGACAAGGGCGTGACCATGCTGCTCGAGAACCATTTCGACCTCCGCAACGAGGATCCGGAGGCCACGGACGTGGTCAGGGAGCCGGAGACGACGGCCCGCTTCCTCGACGCCCTCGACGCCCCCCATGTCAGGGTCAACTTCGACGCCGGGAACGTATATGCGGCGGGCGTGGAGCCGTGGCCGTACGGGTACCGGATCCTGCGGGACTACATCGCCTACGCCCACCTCAAGGGTATGGCCCGCTTCTCGGAGAAGCTGTACGGCCCGGCCGACCGCTGCGAGACGCTCTCCGACTCCCGGGCGGGTGCCTTTCTTCCCGTTGCGGTGGGCGACGGCGGGATCAACTACCGGGGGCTGCTGACGGAGATGGCGCAGGACGGGGCGGTCGAGTACGCGGCCTTCGAGGACCACGCCCGGCCGGAGCACGCCGAGCAGATCTTCGAGCGCGGCGCCGCCTTCGCGCGGGCGGCGATGGAAGCCGCCCGCACCCCGGCGGCCTGAGCCCGCCCGGGCGGGGCCGCGCCGCAGCCGAAGGAGGCAATGGGATCGCTTCGAAGACGGTGATGACCGTGAGGGGCCCCGTCGCCCCCGAAGACCTGGGCCACACCCAGATGCACGAGCACATCTTCACCGACCTCTCTTGGCCCCGCCACCGCTGGCTGGCCCTCCCGATTACCGACGAGGTGCAGATGACCGAGGAGGTGCGCCTCTACAAGGAGGCCGGGGGAGGAACCCTGGTCGACCCGACCCTGGAGCACATCGGCAGGGATCCCGAGAAGCTCCGCCGGGTGTCGGAGGCGGCCGGGGTGCATGTGGTCATGGGCACCGGCTTCTACCGGGAGCCCTACTACCCCGAGTTCGTGAACAAATGGACCGCGCAGCGGCTGGCCGACTACATGATCGACGAGATCGAGAACGGGGTGGGCGGAACCGGCGTCAGACCGGGCGTAATCGGCGAGATCGGGCTGGACAAGGCCTGGGTGCAGGGGGTGGAGGAGCGGGTGCTGCGCGCCGCGGCCCGCGCCCAGGTTGCCACCGGGCTGCCGATCACCACCCACACGACCATGTACATGGCGCCGGCGTTCCTCGAGATCTTCCAGGAGGAGGGGGCGGCGGCGGACCGGGTGATCCTGGGCCACCTCGACGGCGTCCTGGAGATGGACGCGCTGGAGCAGGCGGCGGCGACCGGCGCCTACCTCGAGTTCGACCTGATCGGCCTCGAGTGGATCAACACCGACAAGCGGCGGGCCGAGTTCCTGGCCGAGTTGGTGCGGCGGGGCTACCAGGACCGCCTCCTCCTGGCCCAGGACATGCCGGCCCGGCCCCGCCTGAAGACCAACGGGGGCCACGGCTACCAGCACCTGATCGACAACTTCCTGCCCATGCTGCGCGCCGAGGGGGTCGGCGGGGAAGCCATCCACGCCATGACCCGATCCAATCCCGCCCGGGTGCTGGCCGTATAACCCCCCCCGAAAATAAGATGTGATATTCGGCTACCGTTTGGGATTGAAGGGACGCGGAGGCCGGATGGAAAAGGTGTTCGTCTACTGGGACAACTCCAATATTTTCATCGGCGCACGGGATGCGGCGGTCGACAAGGAAGGTCCGGACGCCCGTTACCGGGTGCGGATCGACTTCAGGAACATGCTGGAGCTGGCCCGGGCCGGGCGGCCCGTCCACAGTGCTGTGGCGGCCGGTTCGGTCCCGCCCGAGTTGCGGCACGTCTGGAACCGGTTGGAGAATGAGGGCGTCGAGGTGAAATTGCCGGAACGGGGGGCGGTGCACGGGGGAGGGCAGAATGCGGACCATGCCCTGCGGACGGCGATGCTGCGCGACGGACTCGACCACAGCGGCGACCCGGGCGTCGCGGTGATGCTCACCGGCGACGGCGCCGGGTTTCTGGACGGGGCGGGGTTCCGCGCCGATCTGGAACGCCTGCAAAAGAGGGGCTGGAGCGTCGAGGTCGTCTCATGGCGGCGCAGCTGCAACAGCCGGATGAGGCGCTGGGCGGAGCGATACGGGAAGTTCATCGCCTTGGACGATTTCTACGAGAGCGTGACCCTTCTGGAGCCGCCCGCGCCCGGCCGCCCGATTGCCGACCCGCGCCATCCGGCGCCGCTGGACCTGAGCAAGCGCCCCTGAGACGCTGCTGTTATCGGGGGCTTGAACCTGAATCCACCGTTTTGTTGGCGGGTGTGCTGGTTTGTGGGGGTGGTGGGGTGTTTGGGGTGTCGGGGTGGGTTGGTTGCTGGTTTGTTTGGGGGATTTCGGCTGAAAGGTGGGGTGAACGGGGGGTTTGTGCGGCTGGTTTGGGTTGGTGGGGGTGGTTTGGGCGTGTGTGTTTCAGGTGGGGTGTTCACCGGCGAGGGCGGGCGGGGGTCAGCAGAGTTGGGGCAGGCCGCGGAGGTTGTCGAGGATGGTCTGGTAGGTGCGGGCCCAGGGCCATCGGGCTGGGAGGCGGAGCAGGAAGCGGCCTCCGTGGTTGACAACGCGGCCGGGGATGCGGTAGAGGCGGACTCTGATGGTGCGTCCGACGGTGAGCCGCCCGGCGGGTTGGACGCCGCCTGGGGTGTTTGGTCCATCGGATCAGGTTGTAGGCGAGCACCGCGCAGGCGAGCCAGCCGGCGTTGGCGTTGAAACCCCCGGAGGGCAGGTGAGCGAGTCCGCCTTCTTTGAGATCGCGGACAGCGAGCTCGACGGATGCGTGACTGCGGTGCTCCCGGTCGGCTTCGACGGCGGGCAGATCGGTGTTGGTGGCGAAGGCGTGGTACCCCGGTCGGTCCATATCGTGGCTTGGTGTCCGGTTATCCGGGTTCGGCGGACCACCAGCCGCAGGGGTTCGGCCGGCCCGCTGATGAGCGTCTCCGCGGCCTGGGCTGCGCCGGTTTCGGTGTAGTCGATAGACTCCCAGGCGGTTTCGGGGATGTCTTCGATTGCTTTTTGACATTGGAGCGGAGGGGAATGGTTATCGACCAGCGCACCCCCAGGCCGCCCAGCTGTTCGATCAGGCCATGCGACCAGAACCCGGCGTCGGTCCGCACCGTGATCTCCCCCGCCGCGCCGGCGCGGCGGGCGCGGTGGACGGCCTCGGCAACAATAGTGAGCGTTGCCCTGCTGTGACGCCCCGCCCCGGAGGCGGGCCGCGACGATTTCTCCGGTGTCGGCCCTGACCGCCAACAGCGGGTGGTAACCCAACTGGTTGGTGTAACCGTGGGCGGCGCCGGCTTTGGTTTTGCCCGACACTTCACAGATCGTGGAATCCACATCAATCGTCACCGGCCCCTCGGGTCCGGCGCCCGCCGTCCATGCCCGCCGTGTGGCCTCGGTCAGGGCTTTGCCCCGGTTGACGGACATGACCCCAGGTCAAAGACCGCAGAAAAGCCCCCACCGTTGAAGCCGCCATCGGCCTAAACGGCAGCACCCGGCCGGTGGACCCGCCCGCAGGCGGTCGGTGTGGTCGATATGCGAACCCCCAGCAGCATCGACGCGACCAGGGTCAACACCTTACGGCCCGGCCTTGCGCCGCCCGCACGGCCGCCGAGGCGGACCACCTCATCCACCACATCCTCCAGGCCCAGCCGGTCCATCAACGTTGCTGCTGTCAGCAGCCCCGCATCCGCTACCAGCGACTCGTCGTTGAAAACCGGCTCCAAGCGGTCGATTTTGTGCGATACTCTACTCACAGGAAGTGCCTCCTCGTCCAGGGCCGAAGCCGCCATTGCGTACGGCTATTATCCCAGGTCAGAGAGGCACTTCCCAACATTTCCGCCCCAAAACCCCACACCCCATCGGTGGATTCAGGTTGAAGCGGGGACCGTCTCCGCAGTGCCCCGCTTCCAGGCTTCGTAGAGCCTCCCGTACACGCCCCCCTCGGCGATCAGATCCTGATGGACGCCGTCCTGCACCACCCGGCCCCGGTCGAATACCAGCACCCGGTCGGACTGCTCCGCCGTGGACAGCCGGTGGGCGACGGTGATCACGGTCCGCCCCCGGGTCAGCTCCTCCAGCGCCCTCGAGATGCGCACCTCCGTGAAGGGGTCCACCGCCGAGGTGGCCTCGTCCAGGATCAGCAGATCGGGGTCGGCGATGGCCGCCCGGGTCAGGGTTACCAGCTGGCGTTCCCCCACCGAGAGGGCCGAGCCCCGCTCGCCCACCTGGGTGTCGAGGCCCAGGCTCAGCTCGGCCAGCCACCCCTTCAGCTCCAGCCGGGCGAAGGCCGCCTCGACATCCTCCCGGGAGGCGCCCGGGCGGCCCATCCGCACGTTGTCGAGGATCGACCCCCGGAAAAGGGTTCCGTCCTGGGGGACCATGACCACCCGGTTCCGCAGCGACCCGAACCGGATGCGGGGCGCTTCCACCCCTCCCAGGAACACCCGTCCCGAGCTGGGGTCCATGAGCCGGGCGGCCAGCTTGGCGAAGGTGGTCTTGCCGGAGCCGGTTTCGCCGACCACCGCTATATGGGTGCGGGGGGAGACCTCGACGTCCACCCCTTGGAGCGCCGTTGTTCCGGACGCCTCCCGGGGCTTCTCGCCCGGCGCCGGGTAGCGGAACGACACGTTCTCGAACCGCACCCCGACCGAACCGGGGGGCAGGTCCACCCCCCCGGGCCCCGGATCGGCGACGTCGGGCGGGATGTCGAGCACGTCGAGCACCCTCCGCCATCCGGCCGCCGCATTCTGGGCCTCGTTGATGGCTTCGCCCAGCAGCTGGACGGGGTTGATGAACAGCTGCACCAGGAACAGGAAGGCCACCACCGTGCCCAGGGAAGCGCCGCCGCCCGTGATCAGCACCGCCCCCACCACGACCACCGCCGCGATCACCGACGAAGAGATCACCTCGCTGATCCCCGACAGTCCGGACGTTATCCCCCCGGCGCGGGAGGCCGAGCTGCGGTGCTCCTCGATGACGCGGGCCAGGTTGGCCCGCATGCGGTCCTCGATCCCGTAGGCCCGGATCACCGGCGCCCCCACCACCACCTCGGCCAAGGCGCCGAGCATGCCCCCCACCTTCTCCCTGACCACCAGATAGGCGGCGGCCAGCCGCAGCTGGAACCAGCGGATGGTGAAGGCGATCAACGGAACCGAGGCCATTACCACCAGGAACAGGGGCAGGGAGTAGAAGGCCATCACCGCCACCGCCATCAGCGCCTGCCCGGTGTTCACTACGAACATCAGGCCCGCCCATTGCAGGAAACGGCTTATCTGGTCGACGTCGGTGGTAACCCTCGCCACCAGCACCCCCCGCTGCTCGGCGGCTTGATGGAGCATCGACAGGTTGTGGATGTGGCGGAAGGCCTTGACGCGGATGCCGGAGAGGGCCGCCTCGGAGGTGCGGGCGAGCCGCAGCTGCATCAGTCCGGTGGCGGCGGCGGTGATCAGGGCGGCGGCCAGGGCGTAGCCGGTCATCAGCACCACGAAGCTCATATCGGCGCCGCTCTCGGCCAGGCCCCGGTCCAGCACCTGCTGGATCGCCACCGGGATTATCACCCGCCCGGCGGCGGCGGCCGCCGCCAGCAGGAGGGTAAAAACGAAGCCGCGGCGCAGCTCCGGCGAGAGGTCTATGCCCCTGCGCACCGTCTGCCAGGCCTTCATCTCGGTTCCGGCCCCGCCTTCGGATCGCCCGCCTCGTAGGAATCGACCAGCTCCGCGTTGGCGGGGATGGTCTCGTAGATCTCGTACGCGTCGACCAGCGCCGCATAGGCGGGGAGGGTCCGGTACAGACGGTCGTGCGATCCCCGGCCGGCGATGCGCCCCTCCTGCAAGAAGATGACCTCATCGGCGGCGATGATCGAGGCGCGGCGGTAGGCGACCATGATCACGGTGGCGTCGAGGCCCGCCAGCCCGTCGAGGATCTTCCGCTCGACCGCCGGGTCCACCGCCGAGGTGGCGTCGTCCAGCACCAACAGGCGGGGGCGGCGGACGAGGGCCCGCGCCAGGGCGATTCTCTGGCGCTGGCCTCCGGAGAGGTTGGCGCCCCGCTCGCCGATCAGGGTGTCGTAGCCGTCGGCCAGCTCGGAGATGAACTCGTGGGCCTGGGCCAGCCGGGCGGCCGCCTCCACCTCCTCTCGGCCGGCGCCGCGCCCGAGGGTGATGTTCTCCAGCACCGTGTCGTTGAACAGGAAAGGCTCCTGGAAGACCAGGGCGGCGGAGTCCCCCAGGACCGGCCGGGACAGCTCGGGAAGAGGGGTGCGGTCGAGCCGGATGTCCCCCGTGTCGGGGTCGAACAGGCGCACCAGCAGCTGGGCGACGGTCGATTTGCCCGATCCGGTGGGCCCGACCAGGGCCACCTTGCGGGCGGGCGGCACCCGGAAGGTGATCGACTCGACCCCCCGGCGGGCGCCGTTCGGCGGGGCTTGTTCCCCGGAGAGGGGCGAAGGATCGGGTTGGGCGCCGTCGAGGTCGGCCAGCTCCGTTTCCGGGTGCAGGTAGGTGACTGCGGAGGCTTCGGCGTCGGCGCCGCCCTGTCCGGGCAGGTCCCTGCTCCCGTAGGCAACCGTCCGGCGCTCGGACAGCACCGCCCGTATGCGGTCCAGGCCCACCGAGGCCATGGGGATCTGGACCAGCAGCCAGGCGAAGATCCGCATCGGCATGGTTATGAGGCGGAATAGGTAGGCGAAGGTGACCAGGGTTCCGGCGGTCATCAGACCCAGATCGACCCGCCAGGCGCCGACCCCCACCACCGCCAGCACCCCGATGTTGGGCATGGCTTCCATCACCGGGTCGAACAACGCCCGCAGCTTTCCGATCCTGACCATGCTCCGGCGCATCCGGTCCGAGAGGGCGCCGAAGCGTTCGGCTTCTTGTTCCTCCCGCCCCAGGGTCTTGACCACCAGCGCCGCGTCGAAGGACTCGTGGGCTGCTTCGGACACTTCGGCCCGGACCCGCTGGGCGTCGGCGGCGGCCACCCGCATCTTCCGCTGGTAGTAGAGGTTGTTGGCCAGGATGGCGGGCAGCACCAGGAACCCGACCAGCGCCAGGAAGGGGTCGGTGAAGAGCAGCAGGACGCAGGTGATGAGCAGCATGACCAGCACCCCGAAGGCCATCGGGAGGGGGGCGGCGATGAAAGCGGCGGCCTCCACGTCGGCGTTGACGTTGGAGAGCAGCTGGCCGGTGGGGTGGCGGCGGTGCCATTCGATGGGCAGCTCCAGGTAGCGGTCGGTTACCTCGAGGCGGTCCCGCTGCTCCAGCCGATACATCGCCCGGTAGGCGCCGTAGCGGCGGATGGTGATGCCCAGCCCCTTGATCATCCCGATCCCGACCAGGGCCAGCGCCGCTGCGGCCAGCGCGGCGGTGGTGATCTCCCCGCGCCGGGCGGCCGGGATCAGCACCGAGTCGGTGGCCCAGCCGATCAGGTAGGTGGAGGCGATGGTGGCTACTGCGAACAGGACGGTGGCCGCCAGCCCGTACCCGAACTCCCAGGGCGCCCTGCGGAGCTGGCGGAATATCAGCTCGGTTCCGCGGCTGAACAGCTTGCGTTCGGACTGGCGGGCTTCGTCGAGGACGGCGTCGGCGTTCATGGCGGGTAAGGGTACGGCTTATCCGGCGGAAGGGAAACCCGGGGGTTTCGGGCCCAGCCGGGGCAGGGCCGCCTGGCCGAACCGCTCGTAGGGGTCGGGATAGGGCGCCGCCCGGCGGCGGGCGGCGAGATCGCGCCGCACCGTTCGCAGCGCGGGGGAGGGCGGGTAGCGGCGGCTGCGGGCCTCGCCTGTCCGGTCGAGCAGGCCCGCTTTGACGAGCGCCGCCAGGTCGCGGGTGGCCACCGCCTCGCCGGGCCGTTCGCCGGTCGTCAGCTCGGTGATCCTCTGGTAGGCCGCGCGGCGCAGGATCCTGCCCCGGGCCGCGTCGCACAACGCCCCCACCGTCCGTTCGGGGAGGCCCGCCCTGCCCGCCAGGATCTCGCATTCTTCCCACAGCTGCTCGGTTTCCTCGATGCGCCGCAGGTGGCGCCGGGCCTGCCGGTAGTGGGCGGTCAGGCAGTATTTGATCCAGGGCCGGGCGTCGCGTTCGGGCGACCACTCCCCTCCGCCCACCCCGGCCAGCACCCGGCAGTAGGAGGAGGTGTGCCGCCCCAGGTATTCCTCGATGCTCGAGAAAACCGGTTCCGCGACCCCTTCGGCGCCCAGCACAAAGGTCTGCAGGCAGCGGGCCGTCCGCCCGTTGCCGTCCCGGAACGGATGGATCAGGGTCAGGTTCAGATGCGCCATCGCCGCCTTGACCAGGGGAGGGGCGGCTTCTTCGGCCAGCCGGCCGGTCATCTCGTCGATCAGGTCCTCCAGCCCATAGCGGTCGGGGGGCGTGTAAACGATCTCCCCTTGGCTGTCGCGCAGCCGCACCATGCCCGGCCGCCAGTTGCCGGGCCCGGCGTCTAGATCGTGGCGGGCCATCATGTAATGCAGGGCCCGCAGCGTCGAGGCGTCGATCGGAGGCCAGTCCGCCGCCACTTGCAGGACGAAGGTCATTGCATCCCGGTAGCCCTTGAGCGCCGCCAGCGTTTCTTGGTCTTCGGCCGCGCCTTCGCCGCCCTCCACCAACGAGGTTACGCTCTCTACAGTGGAGGAGTAGCCTTCGATGGCGGTGGAGCCCCGGATCGCCCGCGCTGTCACGTTCCGCCGCAGCAGTCCGTTCCAGCGGCGCGGCGTGTGCAGATACAGCCGCAAGCGTTCCCGCAACGCCGATATTTCATCCAGGACGCGCTCATCAACCTGCCGAAGCGGCGGCATCGAATAGATCATAATATCCGATTATACACATCATCTCAGGGTTGGCAACTCAATTACAGATCATGAGATCCGAATATTACTCACATACGCTCTGTTGATTCACAATAGGACAGTGCGCGGATAGGAGAGCCCGGAAGGCGCCCCGGCGCAAGCAACTGTTGGACGGTATGCCCGATGAGCCATGGGCGGCAGGGCGCTGCTCTCGCCGACGTAACGGCGAAGTCGATCATATCCGTGCATCCTCCGAACCCCTTGGTCGAGCCGCCTATCCCACCGGAAGGTCTTGGCATGAGACGAACCCCCACCGGACGGGCGCATCCTCCGAACCCCTTGGTCAAGGCCCCTATCTCCGCTCCGGTCGTGTGGAGGACCTGCCATCGGAGACGGTGCATCCTCCGAACTCCCTGGTCGAGCCCCTTTCCCGCCCCCGGACCCCGGCAAGAACGCGAAAAACTCCGCCCCCGCGCCCCCGCTTCGCGGGCCCGGCCCCCGCCGCCTCCACCGGAAATCCGGACGCGTCCGGTCAGTACCCGGCAGGTCGCGTTCGGAAGATGATCCCTGTCTCGGTCTGCGGCGCCTGCCGACCGGAGGTGCTTGCGGCAACTTCATTAATACAGCATCGGTGTGGCATAGTCAATACCCTTGTGGAGGATTCGGTGGGATTTTTTTGTCATTCCGTGATTTTATAGGCCTTGCGTACACTCTGTTGATTCACAATAGGACAGATGGGCCGTAAGGATCGTCCAAGCCGTAGAGACCGCCGAAGCCGCCGTCCGGCTCCGCCAGGCTGACAGGGCGCCCGTGCGCCAGCGCCACCGCGGCGTGCATGGCCACCCCCGCCGCCATCGCCTCCTCGTCGAACACGACCCGGTTGGAATGGTTGCCCGGCGCCTCGCCCGGAACCTGGCCGGGCAGGCAGGCCCCCAGGTAGGACATCGTCCCCGGGACCTCCTGGAGCACGTAGCTCCAGTCCTCGCCCCCCAGCGACGGCCACTGCATCGGCCTGACCCGCTCCCCGCCCAGCGTCTCCCGGGCTACCGAGTCCACGAAGGCGGTGAAGGCGGCGTCGTTCACCGTAACCGGATACCCGGCTATCACCTCTACCTCGGCTTCCATGGCGTGGGCGGCGGCCGTGTTCTCGGCGACCCGGCGGACGAGCGCATGCAGCTCCTCGCGGGTCTCGTCGGAAAACGATCGGATCGTCCCGGCCAGCCGGACCGTTTCGGGTATGACGTTGTGGGTGGTTCCCCCGTCGATGGTCGAGAAGGTTATGACACCCGGGTCGAATACGTTCACCCGGCGGGTGACGGCCGTCTCCGTCGCCAGCACGATCTCGGCGGCCACCGGGATGGGGTCCAGCGACAGGTGCGGGGTGGAGGCGTGGCCGCCCTTGCCGCGCACCGTGATGCACAGCTCGTCGGCCGCCGCCATCTGCGGTCCCTGCCGGTGGTGGAGGGTCCCGGTTTCGTACCAGGTCGTTACGTGGACGGCGAAGGCCCCGCAGGGGCGCTCCCGGGCCGCATCCAGCACCCCCTCCTCGATCATGCGCAGGGCGCCGAAGAATCCTTCCTCGCCGGGCTGGAACATAAAGATCACGTCGCGGTCGAGATCCTCCCGCATCCCAGACAGCAGCCGGGCCGCGCCCGCCAGCATCGCCGTATGCATATCGTGCCCGCAGGCATGCATCAATCCGGGGTGCTCGCTGGCGAAGGCGAGCCCCGTATCCTCCTGTACGGGCAACGCGTCCATGTCGCCCCGCAGGATGACCCCCGGCCCGGGCCGGCCGCCCCGCAGCACCGCCGCCACGCCGCTGGTGTTCTCGTGCAGGTGGATATCGAGCGGCAACCCTTCCAGCGCCTCGAGCACCATGGCGCGGGTCTCGGGCAGGTGGAGGCCCCGCTCGGGGCGGCGGTGGAGGCGGCGGCGCAGCTCCACCGTTTGAGGCAGGAGGGCCTGCGCCGCGGAGAGGAGATCGCTCATAGCCGGGGAATCCTACCGCCGGGGGCGGCAGTTTCTCGGTTTCACCCCCTTGAATCACGGAATGACAAAAAAATCCCGCCGAATCCCCGACAAGGGTATTGACTGTGTCACACCGATGCCGGATAATGAAGAAGCTGCAAGCACCTCCGGTCCGCAGCCGGCGCAGACCGAGACAGGGATCATCTTCCGAACGCGACCCGCCGGGGTACTGACCGAGCGCGTCCGGAACCGAGGTGGAGGCGGCGGGGGCCGGGCCCGCGAAGCGGGGGCGAGGTGGCGGCGTTTTTCGCGTTCTTGCTGTGGTCCGGGGTGGGATAGGGGCTCGACCAGGGGGTTCGGGGATGCCGGAGAGCCTGTTCGCGGGAAGCGTCCTGTCGGCCCAGGGGTATAGGGGCTTGACCGGCGGGTTCGGAGGACGCCCGGATGGGGATGCCTTCGCCGGTCTGTCGGCGGGCGCAGCACCCCGCCGCCCATGCTCGTCGGGCAACGCCGTCCAACCGTTGCCTGCGCCGGGTGCCTTCCGGCTCTCTATCCGCGCCCGCTCAAAGCCTGCGAAACCGCGGTCCGCTCAGGCTCCGTAGCGCTCCCGGTGGACGATCTCCTCGACGGGCTTGCGGCCCCCGAACCGGGCGGGCCGGGCCGCCGGGTCCGGGTATCCGAGCGCGACAACGTATCGGCAGCGCCATCCGTCCGGCAGGCCCAGCACCTCGGCGGCGTCGCCCTCGCGGTGCATGGTTACCGGACAGGCGGCCATCCCCAGCGCATCGGCCGCCAGCATGATGTTCTGCGCCATGCGCCCGATATCGAACTCGTAGGTCTCCGGCTCCTGCACCAGCGCCAGCCCGGCGGGGGCCCTTCGCAGGGGGGTGCCGGCGCCGCAGCACCCGGCCAGCTTTTCTTTCTGGCCGGGGTCCCGGACAACCACGACAGCCCAGTTCTGCCGGTTCTTGGCGCTGCCCGTCCAGCGGGCCGCTTCGAGCACCCGGTCGAGGTCGTCCGGCTCGAGAGGGCGGTCCTGGAACCGGCGGATGGCCCGCAGGCCGAGGATGCGCTGGTAGGTTGGATCCATGGGTCGATATCATACCGTGCGCCTGCCGGCGTTTTCGATTCCGTTCTTCCTTCCGCCCCGCCCCCGCCCGTTTTCCTCCGGATCCGGTCATGGCGCCTGATGCTCCGGCGGAGGGGGGAGGCGCCGCCCCGCCGCAGGCCGCCGCCGGATCCTCCGGCAACCGGATACTGCTGTGGGCCGGGGCCGTGGTCGGCGTGCTCCTGGCGGCGGCCGCCGCAGTTGCCTACACCAGGGATGTTGCGCTGGACCCCGAAACCCCCGAAGGCGTGGTGCAGAGCTACCTGTCGGCCGTGATCGACGGGCGCCGAGGGCAGGCTCGAACCTATCTTTCCGACCGGCTGCGGACCGAATGGACCGAATGCGTCCTGGAATCCTCCTATTACCTGCGGGACGGGTCCTACCGGATCGAATGGCTGGGCACCAACATCGAGGGGCAGACCGCCTATGTCGATGTCCGGGTAACCGAGGAGCGGATGTTGGAGCCGGACTCCGCGCATTACCGGCTGTTCGTCCTGGCCTACCAAGAGGAAGGAGAGGACGGAGGAAGTTGGCGCATAACCCGCCAGGACTGGCCGCGGCGCAGGTGTTCCGAGGACTTTCTCCCGCCGCCGGATCCGGACGCAGAGGAGGTCTGAACCCATGACGCTGGTCGCAATCATTCTGACCTGGGCATTGCTGCTGGGGGCGGTCATTGCGGTGATCCTGTTTCTGACCTCGAGGTCGAAGCAGGACCGCGGGGGCGCCCTGCGCCGCTTCTTCCGGTACGGGACGCTGTACCTGCTGGCAGTGGTGGCGGCCACCGGACTCAGCGGGCTTTTTTCCTTTGCCGGCGCCGGAACCGACTACAGGGCCTTCATGCTCTCGTTTGTGATCGTGGGAACGCCCGGCTTGGCGCTGGCGGCCGGATGGGTGCGGCGGACCCTCCGCGCCGAGGGCGGGGGCGCACCCGGATGGGAGGTCTACCTGACGGCGGCGGAGCTGACCGGGCTCCTGGTAGGGGGCGGGGGGGTGATCGTGTGGGGGCAGCGGCTGTCGGAGGGCCGGTTCGACCCCGCTCCCTTCGGGGTCGCCCTGGTGTGGGGGATGGTGTGGCTGTTCCATCACATGGCGGCGGCTCGGCGGGGCCGCTCTGCCCGGCTCGAAACGGGGTTCATCCTGGGGTCTTTGGCGGGCTTGGCCGCGTCCGCCGGTTTCGGGGTCGCCTTCCTCGACTCCGTACTGCAGATCGTGTACGACGGGGTGTGGGGCGTTCTGGTGTTGGACGGGACCGGGGATGCCGTCCGCGGGGTGTGGGGCGTTGTGATGTCGGCCGGGACCGAGGATGTCCTCCGCGAATCGGCGGTGGGGCTGGCGGTGTCCGGGGCGGCCTGGTCGCGCTACTGGCTGCGGTTGGGCCGCTCGGGGGAACACACCCCGCTCTGGCGCGGCTACGTGCTGCTGGCGGGGGTGGTGGGGGGCCTCGTCACCGGGTTGGCCGGAGTATGGAGCCTCGGCTACCGGATATTCGACTGGCTGGCGGGCGGCCCCGTCCTGCCGGCCGGCCTCCACTTCGGCGGGCTTCCCCTCGCCCTGGCGCTGGCGGCGGTCGGAGGAGGACTGTGGCGCTATCACCGGGGCGTGCTCCGGTCGGCGGCCGGCGCGATCCGCACCGAGGTGGACCGGGTGTACGAATATACGGTGTCGGGGGTGGGGCTGCTGGCCGCGGTGGGGGGCTTGACGGCGGCGGCGGCGGCTTCCATCCAGTCGTTCGCCTCTTCCCGCCTGCTCTACGTCTCCTACGACCGGTCGGGCCTGATCGCGGCGGCAACGGTGCTGGCGGTGGGCGGTCCGCTCTGGTGGAGGTTCTGGTCGTCGATCCAGCGCCGGCGCGCCGCCGACCCCGGCCCGGAACTCCGATCCCCCAACCGGCGCATCTACCTGGTGTGCCTGTTCGGGGTGGGCGGTCTGGCGGCCCTGATCAGCCTGCTGATGCTCGTCTACGAGGTGCTGTTCTCGGCGCTGGAGCAGGTCCTGGACATCTGGACGCTGTACACGGTGCGCTGGCCGCTGTCGTTGACGGCGGTGGTGGGCCTGACGGCCGCCTACCACCGGGCGGTCCGCCGGGCCGACCTGTCCGAGGCGCCCGAGGCGGATCCGGACCCGGCCGAGGCAACCCGGAAGGCGGAGTCGGTGGTGCTGCTGTGCCGGTCGGGCGGGCCGGCGGCCCGGATGTTGCGGGAGCGCACCGGCGCCGCGGTGCAGGTCTGGGAGCGGCCGGATGCGGAGGCGGCCCTGTCCCCGGACGGCCTGGAAGCAGTAATCCAGGCGGTCGAAAACAGCGGACACCGAAGCCTCCTGGCGGTGGCCCGCCCCGATGGGGTCGAGATCATCCCCTATGAGGCCGCCGAATCCTGACCGCCCTTTTACGAACCGCGGCCAATATGCGAACCGCGAAAAAATCCGAGAACAAACCCCTTGACGCTCGGCCGAAAATATCGTATAAAGAATGAGCCAGAGCACAAACACCGCCGCCGGGCTCCGGAGAGCGCGGCGGTCATAGACGGACACCCCGATCCCCCCCGGCCCGATCAGGCCGGGGCAGGGCCCACGCGGCCCGACGCGGGTTCCGACCAAGGCGGCGGTGGCGGGGGAGGGCACCCGGCGGAGCCGGCGGGGTGGGCAGGTTTTCGCGGTCTTGAGGGTGCCGGGTGGGGCAAAGAGGCTGTTGAACAGGGGTTTTACCGAGTGGAAGGGGCGGCGGTGGCGGTTGTTTTGGCCTTTCGGACGCATTGGTTTTCCTTCGGGCGGGGTCTGGGTGTATGGCGGCGGGTATTGGGTGGGTAGAGCCGGATCGGGCGGCGGCTGCTCTGCGCCCGCGTCGGGCCGGCCTTCCGGAAGATGGGTGCCCGGCCCGGTCTTGTCCGGCGCCGCCCGGCAGCTCCGGTACCCTTGCCCTATGTGCCGCAGCATCCGCACCCTTCACAATTTCGAACCGCCCGCCGACGACGAGGAGATCCGCGCCGCCGCCCTGCAGTACGTCCGCAAGATTTCGGGAAGCGCCCGCCCGTCGAGGGCCAACCGGGCGGTGTTCGACCGGGCGGTGGAGGAGATCGCAGCCGGAACCCGCCGGCTGGTGGATTCCCTGGTCACCAACGCCGCGCCCAAGAACCGCGCCGAGGAAGCGGCCAAGGCCAAGGCGAGAGCCGCCCGCCGCCGGGCTGCGTCTCCCTGAAGCAATCCTGAAGGAGCCGGTATTCCCCTACCGGCCGCGGCGCAGTCCGCGCCTGGGTCCGAAGGCGGACTGCATGACTCCGGCGTCGAAATAGTCGGAAGCGGCCTGTCCGTCCACCGCGAAGCGGTACAGGGCCGTCTGGTACACGGCGCTCATGGCCGCGATGACCACCGCCACCGCGATCCCCCAGAGCACTCCCACACCGATCAGCGCGCCCGCGGCGGCGCCGCCAGCCGCCAAACCCGCAAATACGAGGGCGGCCGTCGGCAGGATGAGCAGGAAGCCCAACAGGCCGAACCCCACCTGGGCGGCGATGTTCTCGCCCCAGGTGCCGCGGAGCAGGGAACCGGATTTCTTGATGGCCTTGCCCGTTCCCAGGCCCTCGATCACGATGATCGGGAGCACGAGGAAGGTGACCACCGCCCAGGCCACCCCCGCCAGGGCGGTAACGATCTGGCCGAGGAACCCGGCCCGTTCCTCTATGGCCCTCAGGATCATCGACACGACCGCCGATACGAAAGCCCAGGGCAGGATCTTCCCGGCCCGCCGCCCCGCCCCCCGTATGGCGCTCCCGATGGTCGGGTCGCCGCCTTCCAGGCGCTCGTGGGCCGCGCTGATCAGGGCGGCGTTGAAGAAGATCGTGATGTAGGCCAGGATGAAGTACATCGGGATCAGCGCCAGGATCTGCCCGCCGGTTATCCCGCCGGCCGGGTTGCCCGCGGCGAAGAGCGGGATCACGAAAGAGGCCGCGATGATCAGAGAGGCCGCCCCGGAGATGAGCGGCAGCAGGAGGAGCTCCTTGTCCGCCTTGATCACTTCCCAGGACGACCGGGCCAGAGCCATGGAGTTGCGCAAACGTGACATGGACGGGAGGTTAGTAGACCCCGGCCGCTTCCAGGCCGCCCGGGGGCCGGAGGGCGGGGGCGACGCGGTTTATAGTGGAGCGCCGAAGCGGCGCCGCGCAGACAGGGGAGGCAGGCATGTGCTTTGATCATGATTCCGAACCGCCCGTTCCGCCGGGCGGACGGGAGGCTGCCGGACGGGACCTGATCCTGGAGGCCCGGGACGGCAACCGGTTCGCCGCCTTCGAGGCGGCCGGCAACCCGCCGTCGGAGGCGGCGGTGGTGGTGCTCCCCGACGTGCGGGGCCTCTACCGTTTCTACAAGGACCTGGCCCTGCGCTTCGCCCAGGCCGGATACGATGCGGTGGCCGTCGACTACTTCGGGCGCACCGCCGGGATCGGGGAGCGCCCCAACGACTGGGACTACTGGCCCCACGTCCGCGACACCACCTTCGAGGGCGTTCGCGACGACGTGACCGCCGCCGTGTCCCGTCTGCAGGCCGCCCGCCCCGGCCGGGCGGTGTTCACGGTCGGTTTCTGTTTCGGCGGCTCCTCCTCGTGGCACCAGGCCGCCAACGGGCTGGGCCTGGCCGGGGCGGTGGGCTTCTACGGCCAGCCGCGCCGCCCCGAGGAGACGGCCGGGGCCGTCGACCGGGCGGCGGGAATGGCCTGCCCGATCCTGGCGCTGATGGGAGGGGACGATCCGAGCATCCCCCCCGCCGCGGTGGAGGAGTTCCGGGCGGCGCTGGCGGCGGCGGGAACCCCCCACGAAGTGGTGGTGTACCCGGGCGCCCCGCATTCTTTCTTCGACCGCCGTTACGAGGAGTTCGCCGAGGATTCCGCCGACGCCTGGCGGCGGGTGCTGGAGTTCATCGAGGCCAACCCGCCGGGTTAGCCCGGGTTCGGCGGCGGAAGGGCGCAGCGGTGCGGGTGATCGAAACCCACGGCCTCACCAAGTACTACGGGGAGACGGCCGGCGTCGTCGACCTGGACCTGTCGGTCGAGGCGGGCGAGGTGTTCGGGTTCATCGGCCCCAACGGGGCGGGCAAGACCACCACCATCCGCCTGTTGCTCGACCTCATCCGCCCCACGCGGGGGAGCGGCGCGGTGTTCGGTCTGGACATCGGGGAAGACTCGCCGGCCATCCGCCGCCGGGTCGGTTACCTGCCGGGGGAGCTGGCGGTGTACCCCTCGATGACCGGGCGGGAGTTCCTGCTGTATTTCAGCCGGCTGCGCGGCGTCGACGCGGCTGCGGCCACCGCCCGCCTGGCCGAGCGTTTCGGCCTCGACCTCGACCGGCCGGTCAGGGAATACTCGAAGGGCAACCGCCAGAAGGTGGGCCTGGTCAACGCCTTCATGCATGAGCCGGAGCTGCTGATCCTCGACGAGCCCACCTCCGGCCTCGATCCGCTCGGCCAGCACGAGTTCGGCCGCCTGGTGGCCGAGGCGCGCCGGGAAGGGCGGACGGTTTTCCTGTCGTCCCACAACCTGCCCGAGGTGGAGCGGGTGGCCGACCGGGTGGGGATCGTCCGCGGCGGGCGGCTCGTCGCCGTGGACGGCCTCGAAGGTTTCCGGTCCAGGGTGCGGTCCACCCTGTCGATCGAGTTCGCGTCCCCGGTCGATCCGGCCGTCTTCGCAGACGTCGAAGGCGTCGGCTCGGTCGAGGTGCGCAAAGGGGGCCGCCTGCTGCGGCTGAGCGTGGCCGGGCCGCACGATGCGGCCGTCAAGGCGGCGGCCGCCTGGGAGGTGCGGACGGTCTCCTCCGAACAGGCCGACCTCGACGAGGTCTTCTTCGCCTATTACGAGGAGGGCGGCGGGGCGGGGGCCGCCCCGGCGGCCGGGGCCTGACCGTGGGCGCCGCCCCCATCCTGGCCAAGAGCCTCCTCGACCGCCGGCGGTCCCTGGCGTGGAACAGCCTCGGCCTGGCGGCCATGATCGCCTGGCTGGGGGTGCTGTTCCCCCTCCTACGGGACTCAGAGGCCTTCGCCGGCTTCCTGGACAACTTCCCCCCCGAGCTCATGGCCGCCTTCGGGATCGACCCGGCCACCTACCTGACCGGCGCCGGGTTCATGTACGCCTACCTGTATTACCTGTTCGCGCCGCTCCTGCTGCTTATCTTCGTCATCGGCGCGGTGGTTTCCGAGGCGGCGGCCGAGGAGCGGGACGGCCTGATGGACATGCTGCTCTCCGCTCCGGTTTCCCGCACCCGGGTGTTCTGGGAGAAGGCCGGAGGCCCGGCGCTGGCGTCGCTGGCGATGGTCGGGGTCATGACCGTTGCCCTCCTGGCCGCCGGCGCCGCCTCCGGGATGGGCCTGCGGGTGACGGGGGTGATCGCGGCGGGCGCTTCGCTGTGGCTGCTGGGGTTGCTGTACGGGGCGGTTGCCCTGCTGGTATGGGCGGTCGCGGGCCGTCCGGCGGCGGCCGCCTCCGGGGCGGGTCTGCTGGCGGTGACGGCCTGGTTCATCAGCAGTTTCGCCGGCCTCTTTCCATGGCTGGAGGCCCCGGCCGCAGTGAGCCCCTTCTCCTGGTATCTGGATCCCAACCCCCTGCTCGGAGGGTGGGGCGCCGGGCATCTGTGGCTCCTGGCTTCGGCGGGCGCGGCGGCCGGCGCCGCCGTATGGATCTTCCGCCGACGCGACATCGCCGCCGGCACGGTGTTGACCGGGGCAGCCGTCGAAGGGAGGTTCTACCGGCGCGCCCTCCTGCGGCTGCTCCGGCCGCCCCCGATCCTCCGACGGGCGCGCCGCCGCCCCCGGGCCGCCCGGCTGCTGTCCGGCGTGTTCGGCAAGACCCTGTGGGACCGCCGCCGCTCCGTCTGGATCTGGGGGTCGGGCCTGGCCCTGCTGACGCTGGTCATGTTTGCCGCCTGGCCGCCCCTCGCCCGGGACGCGGCGGCGCTGGAAGGCCTCGTCACCGCCCTGCCCAGGGAGGCGCTGGCCATGTTCGGGATCACCGACCCCCAATCCCTGGTCACCGCCGCCGGGTTCCTCTCCTCCCGCACCTACCAGACGATCGGCCCGCTGGCGGTGATCCTCTTCGCCGCCCGGGGGGTCTCGACGGCCCTGGTGCGGGAAGAACAAACCGGCGCCCTCGACCTGCTGCTGGCCGCCCCCGCCGACCGCCGGAAGGTGATCGCCTCCAAGGCGGCGGCGGTCGCGCTGGCCGCTCTGCTGGTGGTGCTCATACCCACCCTGGCGGCCCTGGCGGGCGACGCCGCCTGGAACACCGGCCTGGGCGCAGGCAGGATCGCGGCCGCCGGCGCCGGCCTGCTGCTCCTGGGCTGGTTCTTCGGCGGGCTGGCCATGGTGATCTGGGCGCGGGCGGGATCGTCCTTTCCCGCCATGCGGGTCACAGCCGCGGCAGCGCTGGTATCCTTCCTGCTGAACGGCTTGGGCGCCCTGGCCGACCCCCTGGCCCCGGTGCGGGCGCTGTCCCCCTTCTACTGGTACTTCGGAGACGCACCGCCCCTGGCCAAAGGCTTCCAACCCTCCTACCTGCTGCTCCTGTTCGGCGCCCTCGCCGCCCTCTGGGCCGCGACCCGGTTCTTCCGCCGCCGCGACCTGGCGGTCTGACCCCGTATGGTCATAGGGCCGCCGCGGCTTCGCCCCGCACCGCCGCAGAGGCCGGAATCTGTCGCACGGGCCGGGTATCTTGACGGCTGAGAAGAAAGGAAGCCTGATGGTGGAGTCGACCGTGGACGGTCTGCCGCTGCCGGATGTGCAGGACAAGGAAGCGGGGCGGGTCCTTCCGCTGTTCGAAGACCGGGAAGGCCGCCGCCGGGCCGCGCCGGGCCTGGGCCCGCCGCCGGTCATGGCCTGCGAGGACAACCTGTCCTTCATGCGGGGCCTGCCCGAGGGGGGCGTGAAGCTGATAGTCACCTCGCCGCCCTACAACCTCGGCAAGGACTACGAATCCAGGGCGCCGCTGGACTCCTACCTGGAGGCGCAGGAGGCGGTGATCGAGGAGTGCGTGCGGCTCCTCCACCCGCAGGGTTCGATCTGCTGGCAGGTGGGAAACTACGTTCAGAACGGCGAGATCATCCCCTTGGACACCGTTCTCTACCCCATTTTCCGCGGCTTGGGTCTGAAGCTCCGCAACCGCATCGTCTGGCACTTCGGCCACGGTCTGCATTGCTCCAAGCGGCTTTCGGGGCGGTACGAAACCATCAACTGGTGGACCAAGGGCGAAGACTACACCTGGCATCTGGACCCGATCCGGGTTCCTTCCAAATATCCGGGCAAGCGCCACTTCAAAGGTCCGAACGCCGGCAAGCTGTCCGGGAACCCCAAAGGCAAGAACCCCAGCGACGTGTGGATGTTCCCCAATGTCAAGAGCAACCATCCGGAGAAAACCATCCACCCCTGCCAATTCCCGGTTGAGCTCGCGGAGAGGCTGGTGCTCTCCATGACCGACGAGGACGACGCGGTGCTCGATCCCTATATGGGCGTAGGATCGGCGGTGATAGCGGCGCTCATGCACGGCCGCGCCGCCTATGGATGCGATATCGTCCCCGAATACGTAGACATCGCCCGGGAGCGCGTCCGTCTACTGTACGCCGGAACTCTGAAAACCCGTCCTATGAACAAACCCATATACGACCCCGCCCTTGCCAACGGCGGCCATTGATGAGGATAATTGCTTCTCCTGTCGAGCCGCTCTGTCGGCGCTGACCGGGACCGCCCCCCGAAACGGCGGAAAGCCTGCATCCGCGTAGGATGCCCTGAACCTGCTCCCCCGAGGTCTTCGATGGTAGAACTGCAGCGCAGCCTGGGCCTGTCGGCCGTGTTCACGGTCAGCCTGGGCGCCATGATCGGAAGCGGCATCTTCGTGCTGCCCGGATTGGCCGCCGAGGTGGCCGGGCCGGCCGCGGTGCTGGCCTACCTCATCGCCGGGATGGTGGTGGTGCCGGCGGCAGTCAGCCAGTCGGAGCTGGCCACCGCTATGCCGAGGGCGGGCGGCGCCTACTTCTTCATCGACCGGGCGATGGGGCCCCTGGTGGGCACGGTGGCCGGGTTCGGGGTGTGGTTCGCCCTGGTTTTCAAGTCGGCCTTCGCCCTGGTGGGGCTGGGCGGCTACCTGCGGTACTTCGTGGACCTGCCGATGCTGACGGTGGCGGCGGTGCTGGCCCTGGCGCTGTGCGCCGTCAACATGGTGGGTGTCAAGCAGTCGGGCGGCTTCCAGACCGTGGTGGTCTTCGGCGTGCTGGCGGTGCTGGGCGTCTTCGTGGCCGTCGGGTCGGGCAACGTGGAGGGCGCCGCCCTCACCCCCTTCTTCTCGGAAGGCGTCGGGGGGCTGCTGTCGGCCACCGGGCTGGTGTTCGTGTCCTATGCGGGGGTGACCAAGGTGGCCTCGGTGTCCGAAGAGGTCAAGGATCCGGCCCGGGTGCTACCCCGAGGGATGCTGGCTTCGGTCAGCCTGATGCTGGTGCTCTACCCGGCCATCGTGTTGGTGGTCGTGGGCAACCTGCCCCTGTCCGCCTTGTCGGGCGATCCGGCGCCGGTGGCTTCCGCCGCCGAGGCGGTCATGGGGCGTTTCGGCGGCGGGCTCATCTCGGCCATCGCCGTACTGGCCCTCGTGTCGATGGCCAACGCCGGGCTGCTCTCGTCCTCCCGCTACCCCTTCGCCATGGCCCGCAACCGGTTGGCGCCCAGGTACTTCGCCCACATCTACCAGCGGACGGGCACCCCCCTGGTCAGCATCGCCCTCACCGGGGCGGTGATGATCGCGCTGATCCTGTTCGTTCCCCTGCTGGAGCTGGCCAAACTGGCCTCGGCCTTCCAGGTGCTGGTTTTCTGCCTCATCCACCTCTCGGTGATCGCCTTCCGGGAGTCCGACCCCCCCTGGTACCGGCCGCCCTTCCGCGCCCCCCTGTATCCGTTGGTCCAGGTGTTCGGAATCGGCGGTTCCCTGGTGCTCCTCACCCAGCTGGGCTGGATATCGATGGTCGGTTCGCTGGGCATCGTGGTGGCGGGGGTGGCCTGGTACCGGTTGTTCGGACGGTCGAGGGCCAGCCACGAGAGCGCCATGCTCGACACCCTGCGGCTTCGGTCCATCGGCCCGCTGGTGTCCACCACCCGCAACGCCCTCTCCTCGCCGGGCCGGGATCATGTGGTAATACCGGTGGACTCCGGCACCAGCAACAACCGGCTCCGCGACCTGCTCCGCATAGCCAAGGCGCTGACGGCCGAGGACGGGCGGATAACCCTGGCCCGCCTGGACCGCTTCCGCCGGGGGAGCTTCTGGTGGCGCCGTGAAACCCTTCCCCGCCCCGACGACCCCTTCCGGGTGGGCGCCAAGAAAATCGCCGAGGAGATGGGGCTGGACATCGCCGTCGTGCGGCCCCGCGGCAACGACACCCGCCACGCTCTGGCCGATTACGCCGACCGGCATGCGGTGGACCTGATCCTGGGGGAGTTCCGTTACGCGGGCGGGCGGCACCGGGAGGGATTCGACCTGGCCTGGGTCCAGGACCACGTCCGATCCGACGTGATACTGCTGGGCAACTCCGCCATGGCCGACGTCTCCACCATCACCGTCCTCGGCGCCGGCAGCCCCAACGACGTGGCGAAGATAGACGCCGCATACCGCATCGGGGTGATCGAGCAGTCCGAAGTCCGGCTGCTCCATGTGCTGGAGGAGGACGCCACCGAACCCCAGCGCAAAGCGATACAGGACTACCACGACCAGCTCGTGGAGATGAGCCGGATCGACACCTACAGCGACATCGATTCCTCCGACGACCTGCTCGAAGTCCTGTCGAGGCGGCAGCGGGGCGTCGACCTGGTCATCATCGGAGCTTCCCGGGCCGGGATCGGCCCCGAGCTGAGCCAGCGGATCAGCGACATGGTGGAGGGAACGGTGCTGGTGGTCCACGCCGCCGAACGCCCCGCCCCCTGGCGCCGCCGCCTGCTGCACCGGCTCATATATTGAGGGCCCCCAAAACCGGTTAAAAACGTGAAAACAGTGAAGGCATTCCTGACCGGGCATCCTCCGAACCCCTGGTCAAACCCCTATCATCCAACCCGGACCACGGCAAGAACGCGAAAAACACCGCCCCCCGCTCCCCGCTTCGCGGGCCCGGCCCCCGCCGCCTCCACCGAGTTTCCGGACGCGTTCGGTCAGTACCCGGCAGGGTCGCGTTCGGAAGATGATCCCTGTCTCGGTCTGCGGTACCTGCCGACCGGAGGTGATTGCGGCTTCTTCATTATCCGGCATCGGTGAGACAAGGTCAATACCCTTGTCGGGGATTTGACGGGATTTTTTTGTCATTCCGTGATTTACCAGGCACATCGGATTTCAGGGGCGTTCGAGGGCGGCCCGCACCTTGTCGTCTACGGGGGGAGAAGCTGCCGCCGTCAGCGGGGTGATGGACACTGCGCCGTCCAGGTTGGCGCCTATGTCGGTTCCCTCCAGCAGGTCGGGGTCGAACAGTTCCTGGTACTGGTGGGCGAAGGTTCCGTCCGGCCGGCGGCGGTGTATCCGGCCGTAGGTGACCCGGGCGGCGGGAACCACCCGGCGGGGGGTGGAGGAGTCCGCTTCCCAGGGGAGGTTCACGCTCACCGCATCGCCCGGCACCCCGACCGAGCGGATGTCTTCGAGGATCTCGGTGCACAGACCGGCCAGGCGGCGCCACGCCGGGGCGGCTTCGTCCGAATGCATGTATCGGTGCCACTCGTGCCACCGCCCGCGGCACCCCGCTGAGAAGGCCGCCGCCGGGATGCCCAGCTCCCACCCCTCGAAGGCCGCGCCGACCGTGCCCGACGAGGCGATGTATCCGGCCCCGTGGTTGTAGCCCAGGTTGATCCCCGATACGACCAGCTCCGGCGAGGTGTCGAAGTAGGAGGCGGCCACCTGTACCGCATCGGCCGGGAATCCGGACACCGCAACCACGGCGGCGCCGCCCCTTTCCACCTCGGTTGCCTCGATGGGGTCGAACCGGGTGAGGGCCTTGCCGATCCAGCTCCGCTCGCCGTCCGGCACCACGGTCCGCACCTCTCCGAGCCTCTCCAGGGCGGCCCTGAACGGCGCCAGAGCCGGGCTGTCCACCCCGTCGTCGTTGGTCAGCAGGATCCAGGACACGCCGCCGGAGGTTAGCCGCCCCTCCCGCCGCGCCGAGTCCTCATCGGGATGCGGATCGCTCAGGAAACCGCATATTCCGGCGCGCCGCCGCAGAGGCCGCTCCTATCATTGCGGTCGTGGAAGGACTAGCCGCGGCCGCCGTTACAGTGAGCGACGGGGTCGCCCATGGGACCAGGGAGGACCGGTCCGGGGATGTGCTCGCCCGGCGCCTGGCCGATCTGGGTTTCGAGGTCGAGCGGAGGGTTACGCCGGATGAGCGTCACCTGATACAGGATCTGCTGGCCGGCCTGGCGGACCGCAGTGCGCTGATAATCACCACCGGGGGCACCGGCTTCGGCCCCCGGGACGTGACGCCCGAAGCCACCGCCGCCCTGATCGACCGCCCCGCCCCCGGCCTGGCCGAGCTGATACGGGCGGAGGGGCTGCGGCACACCCCAATGGCGGCGTTGTCGCGGGGGGCGGCGGGGGTGATCGGCTCGTGCCTGGCGGTCAACCTGCCCGGCAGCCCCAAGGCGGTGGAGGAGGGCATGGACGCTCTGGCTCCCCTGCTCCCGCACATCCTGCAGCTGCTGGCGGGCGACACCGAGCACCGCTAGCCGGGCAGCTCATACACTCAACGCAGGGGACCGCCGCCGGCAAGGATATTTTTCACGTTCTGGGATGAGGGTATTGGGTTTGTCATAGGTTTGCGGTACTATGTGGGTGCTGACACACAAACACCGCCGCCGGGGTTCCGGAGTGCGCGGCGGTCATCATGGGAACCTTGTCAGGCCGGGCGCCGGCGCCCGGTGCGGGGCGGCTTGTTCGAACAAAGGATCCGATGGCTGGCGGTGGAGGCGGGGGCAGGGCCCGGCGCAGCCGGGGGCGGTGCGCCGGATTTTCGCGTTCTCGGATGACGGGGGCGGGTGAAGAAAGGGGCCGCGCGGGCCGGGGGAGCGGTTCCGAAGATGCGCATGGTTGTTGCGGCGGCAGGTATTCCGCCATCGTGTTGTTGATCATTCTGCCATGCGACGCGGTGAACGGTCAACCAGAGAAGTGTTGACGCGCCCTGGACGTTTCACGGGGGCGGCGGGGCGAAGCGGCGGGTCCGGGCCCGTCCGGTCCCTCGGCGGCGTGGTCAGGTGATGCGGCGGGGGTGGGTGTAGAGGTTGAAGCCGCCCGGTCTGACGAACCCGGCCACCGTCAGGCCCAGCTCGTCGGCCAGGTCTACGGCCAGGGACGATGCGGCCGACACCCCGGCCAGGACGCTCATCCCCGCCGCGGCCGCCTTCTGGACCAGCTCGAAGGAGATCCGCCCCGAGACGGTTGTTACCAGCTCGCCGAGCGGCCAGCTCCGGGCGGCCAGCAAACCGACCAGCTTGTCCATGGCGTTGTGGCGGCCCACGTCCTCCCGCAGGCCGATCATCTCCCCGTCGGGGGTGAAGGCGGCGGCGGCATGCAGCCCCCCGGTTTTCTCGAAGCCGGCCTGGGCGGAGCGCATGGATTCCATCAGGCCGATCAGCCGGGCGGCGGGGACGGAAGGGCCGGCGGGGAGGGGAGGGGCGGCCACCCTCACCGCATCGATCGAGGCCTTGCCGCACACCCCGCAGGAGGAGGAGGCGTACAGGTTGCGGCGGAACCGCTCCGGATCGACGTCCAGCCCCTCGGCCAACCTCAGCTCGTAGCGGCCTTCGCCCCGGCGGCCCGGCAACGCCTTGACCCCGGCCAGCTCGCCGGGGCGCAGGATGATGCCTTCTGTGAGGGCGAAACCCCTTGCCAGCTCCTCGTCGTGGCCGGGGGTGCGCATCAGCACCGCAATCGGGACGCCCGCCAACCGGAACTCGACGGGTTCCTCGGCGGCCAGCAGGTCGTCCTGCCTGGTGCGCCTCCCGGCGCCGACCCGGACCACAGGCCGAGAAGCGCCGGCGTACATCGGCTAGGCCTTCAGGTATTCGGCGGCCGACCGCCCGGCGATCCGTCCGAAGACGGTCCCCGAAGTCAACCCCGTCCCGCCCGGATAGTTGAAGTAGAACAGGCCGCCCACCAGCTCGCCCGCCGCGAAGAGGCCGGGGATGGCCCACCCCTCGGCGCTGAGCACCCTGGCCGAGTCGTCGACGGCCAGCCCTCCGAACGTGAAGGTGATCCCGCAGGTGGTGGCGTAGGCCTCGAACGGAGGGGTGTCCAACACGTTGGCCCAGTTGGACTTGGGGACTTCCAGCCCCTCGGTGCACCGCCCGTCCAGCACCGTGGGATCGAAGGGGATGTCGGTCCTGACCGCCGCGTTGTAGCGGCGCACCGTCTCCAGGAACCCCTCCGGATCCACATCCTCCAGCCGCCGGGACAGCGCCTCCAGGGTGTCGGCCTTGGCCTTGGTCGCCTCGGCGATCCGGTACTCGTCCCGCAGCAGGTGCGTTACCTTGGCGTCGAAAACCTGCCAGGCCAACTGATGGGGCTGGCGGAGTATCTCATGGCCGTACTTGGCGTAGGTGTAGTTGCGGAAGTCGGCCCCTTCGTCCACGAACCGCCCGCCCCGGCTGTTGACCATGATCCCGAAGGGGTAGCTGTGCTTCTGGAACCCCTCGCCCACCCGCAGGTCGCCGAATTCGGGGGCGTTGTAGTCCCACCCGACCGCATGACATCCCGACCAGTTGCCCTTCGAGAGGGCGCCCGCCTCCAGGGCCATCCTGATGCCGTCGCCGGTGTTGTGGCGGGTGCCCCTCACCCGGGCCAGGTCCCAGCCCGGCCCCAGATAGCGGGTCCGCCACTCCGTGTTGGCCTGGAAGCCGCCGCTGGCCAGGATCACCGTCTTCGCCGCGATGGTGGAAGGGCGGCCCCGGCGGGTGACATGCAGCCCCGCCGCCGCGCCGTTTTCCATGGCGAGGCCCACCGCCCGGGTGCCGTAGACCACCTCGACGCCCCGCTGGAGGGCGCTGCGGTGCAGGGAGTCCACCAGGCCTTCCCCGCCTCCGTTGGCCTCGACGGTAAGACCCCCCCAGAACTTGAACTTCCCGTCGATCTTGAAGGCCTGCCGCCCGTAGGCGGGGAGGAACCCGACTCCCTGCTTGCTCATCCAGACCACCGAATCCAGGCTCCGGGAGACCAGGGTGTGAACCAGGTCGGGGTCGGCGCGGTAGGCCGTGACCCTGGCCATGTCCTCGAAGAACTTGTCCTGCGGGTAGGCCCCGAAGTCGGTGTTGTCCCATTCGGCCCGGGTCAGGTCGGGCATCAGCCGCCGCAGGTCACCGGCGCCGTCGTAACAGATGCGGAAGGCGCCCGCGGTGAACCGGGTGTTGCCGCCCCGCTCCGCCTCGGGAGCCCTCTCCACCACCAGGACGCTTTCCGCCCCGTGCTCCCTGGCCGACAACGCGGCGCATACGGCGGCGTTCCCGGCGCCGACGATCACTACCTCAGCGGCGTCCATGACCTGATGCCTCCGATCTCCATAGGCCGGCGTTGCGGCGGGGCCCCGGCGTCAAAGCCTTCTCGGCCGAATCCCCCGTTCCAATGGAGGTCTGGGGGTCGAGCAATCCCCGCCCTGCCCAGGATAGACGCCGCCCGCCCCGCAGGCGGCCCGATAACCTGGACGCTCCGACAGAAGCAGCCGCTCCGGGGAGCCTGAATGCCATTGGACCGTTTGACCGACGTACTGGACGGGCGCGTTGCCCGGCTCGAAGAGCAGGGAACAGCCAAAGGGAGCGAGCCGGTGGTGTGCGGGGTGATCCGCCCCGAAGGGGGGAAGGGTCCCCGCTTCCGGCTGGAGGGCGAGGAGGACCGCCTCTTCATACGGATGAACTCAAATTCCTATCTCGGGTTGGGGCTGCACCCGGAGGTGATCCGGGCCGGGGAGGAGGCCTCGCAGGCCGCGGGCGCCGGGCCGGGGGCGGTCCGCTTCATCATCGGCGCCCACACCCCCCACGTCGAGCTGGAACGCGCCCTGGCCGATTTCCACGGGCGCGAAGATGCAATGATCTTCTCGTCGGCCTACAACGCGGTCCTGGGCGCACTGACCTCTCTGGTCGACCAGGACACGGCGGTGATCTCCGACGAGCTCAACCACAACTCCATCATCAACGCCCTCCGCCTGGCGGGGCCCCGCAGCAAGGCCGTCTACCCGCATCTGGATGCGGCCGAGCTGGACCGCCGGCTCGAGGAGGCGCAGGGCCGGGCGCGCCGCGCCGTCATCGTGACCGACGGGGTGTTCTCGATGCGCGGCGACCACGCCCCCCTCGACGAAATAATGCGCATCGCCCGCCGCCGCGACCCCGCCTTCCCCGAGAACGCAGTGGTGGCAGTGGACGACTCCCACGGCGTAGGGGCCTTCGGCGCCTCCGGACGGGGAACAGAGGAATACACAGGGGCTCCGCCCGCCGATCTGCTGATCGGCACCCTGGGCAAGGCCCTGGGGGTGAACGGCGGTTATGCCGCATCGAGCCGTTCGGTGATCCGTTACCTCCGCGAGACCGCCCCCCTCTACATCTACTCCAACCCGATCACCCCGGGTGAGGCCGCCGCCGCCCTGGCCGCCCTCCGCATCCTGCGGAGCGCCGAGGGGGAGGAGCTGCTGGCCGGGCTTCGCCGCCTTACCGACCGGCTCGAATCCGGGTTGACGGCGCTGGGTTACGAGGTGGTCCCGGGAGGGCACCCGATCGTCCCCCTCATGCTGCGCGACGCCGCCGAGACCCGCCGCCTGGCGGCGGTGCTCTACGAGGAGGGCGTCCTGGCCACCGCCCTTGCCTATCCCGTGGTGCCGAGAGGCGATGAGGAGATCCGCCTCCAGGTGAACGCCGATCACACCCCCGCCGACATCGACCGGGTGCTCGAGGTGCTGGCCGCCGCCCGTTGACCGGTCCGGTTCTTCCAACCCCCGGCCGTCTCCGCCGCATCTCGATGACGCCCCGCTCGGTTATAGTGGGGTCCGTACACGGGAGCCCCGGGGAGGGCTGAGAGGGAGGCCGAGGCCTCCGACCGTTGAACCTGATCCGGGTAATTCCGGCGAAGGAAGGAACGATGCGCCCCTCCCAAAACCCTCACAAAGGAGGAGCGTATGCGACGATCGAGGATCGCGAGGCTGGGAACCACCGCCGCGGCGCTGGCGCTGGCCGCGGCCGCCTGCGCAGACGAAGCCCCGCCGGAGGAAGGCCCCCAGACCGTCCGTCTGGTGACCCACGACTCCTTCAACCTGAGCGGGGACACCCTGGCGCAGTTCGAGGAGCAGACCGGACACACCATCGAGCATCTCGAGGCGGGCGACGCCGGCGCCATGGTCAACCAGGCGGTGCTCACCAAGGACAACCCGATCGGGGATGTCATGTTCGGGGTGGACAACACCTTCCTGGGCCGCGCCCTCGACGAAGGCCTCTTCGAGGAGTACGTGTCGCCCTACCTGGCCGACGTTCCCGACGCCCTGAAGCTCGACACCAGGGTCACCCCCATCGACTTCGGGGACGTGTGCCTCAATTACGACATCGCCGGGCTGGCGGAGCGGGGGCTGGCGCCGCCCTCCGGCCTCCGGGATCTGACCAGGCCCGAATACGCCGGGCTGCTGATAGTGCAGCACCCCGGCACCTCCTCGCCCGGCCTGGCCTTCCTGCTGGCGACCGTGGCGGCCTTCGGCGAGGAGGGTGATTACACATGGCGCGACTACTGGGCCGGCCTGGCCGCCAATGACGTGCTGGTGGCCGCCGGATGGGAGGACGCCTACTACGGATCCTTCTCGGGGGGGTCGGGCGGCGGCGACCGGCCCATAGTGGTGTCCTACGCCTCGTCCCCCCCTGCGGAGGTGATCTTCGCCGACCCGCCGGTCGACGAGGCGCCCACCGCGGTGGTCCTCGACGGGTGTTTCCGCCAGATCGAGTTCGCGGGGATCCTGGCCGGCACCCCGGCGCCCAAGGCCTCCCGGCAGCTGATCGACTTCATGCTGGGCCTGGTCTTCCAGGAGGACATCCCGCTCAATATGTTCGTGTTCCCGGCCAACGAGAAGGCAGCCCTGCCCGACGAGTTCGTCCGGTACACGGAGATACCGGACAACCCGGCGGGGCCGGCGCCCGAGGAGATCGACGCCAACCGTTCCCGCTGGATCGAAGAATGGACCGAGGCCGTAACCTCCTGAGAGTTCGGAGCGCGAAGGATCCGGGCGGGCCGCGAAGAAAACCGCGGCCCGCCGCCGGGGCGGGCCGGCGGCTGGCGGCCGTCCCGGTTGTTTTCTTCGGGCTGTTCTTTGCCTATCCGCTGGTGCGGGTGGTGATGCACAGCCTGTCGCTGGACGGGCGCCTCGACCTTTCCCCCTTCCTCGAGATACTCACCAGGGGGTCGCTGCGGCGGGCGGCCTGGTTCACAGTCTGGCAGGCGGCCGCATCCACCCTGGCCGCCCTGGTGTTCGCCCTGCCCGGCGCCTACATCCTGGCTCGTTACCGGTTCTTCGGCAGGAACCTGGTGTGGGCGGCGGCGGCGGCGCCGTTCGTGCTGCCGACGGTGGTGGTCGGCGCCGCCTACCTTGCCCTGCTCGGCCCCGGCGGACCCTTCGGGGTGGACCTCCGCTACACGGTCTGGGCGATCCTCATCGCCCACGTTTTCTTCAATTACGGGGTGGTGGTGCGCATGGTGGGAAGCTTCTGGGAGCTCATCGACCCCAGGTTGGAGGAGGCGGCCCGGGTGCTGGGGGCGGGCCGTCTGCGGGCCTTCCTGGCCGTTACCCTGCCCCTCCTGCTCCCTCCGATCGCGGCGGCCTCCTCGATAGTCTTCCTGTTCACCTTTACCTCCTTCGGGGTGGTGCTGATCCTCGGGGGGTTCGGCTACTCCACCATCGAGGTGGCCGTGTGGCGGGAGGCCACCGTCAACCTGGATCTGGCCGCCTCCGCCGCCCTGGCGGTGGTGCAGCTGGCCGGGGTGGGGGCCGCCCTGTGGGCCTACGCCCGCCTCCAGCAGCGGCACGCCCGCCGGCTGCCGCTCCGCCCCGGCGGCCGCGCCGCCCGCCGCCCCGACACCCTCCGCAAGCGCCTGGCGGTGGGGGCGGTGCTGGCCTCCATGGCCCTCTACCTCGGGGCGCCCGTCGCCGCCCTGGTGTGGAGGTCCCTGAGCACCGGCTCGGGGCCGGGCCTGGACCATTACGCCGCCCTGGTCAGGGGCGGCCTCCCCTTCGTCGACCCGGGCGGGGCGGTGGTCAACTCGCTTTGGTTCGCGGCCGCAGCGGTCGTCCCGGCCGTGGCGGTCGGGCTGGCCTCGGCGGTGGTGATCGTGCGCCGCCCCGGACGCATCGGCGCCCGGCTGGACACCTTCCTGATGCTCCCGCTGGGAACCTCGGCGGTGACCATCGGGTTCGGTTTCCTGGTGGCCTTCGGTTGGCCGGTCGACATCCGCACCTCGGCCTGGCTGATCCCCCTTGCCCACTCGGTGGTGGCCGCGCCGTTCGTGATCCGCACCGCGGCGCCGGTGCTGCGCTCGGTGTCGCCCCGCCTGAAGGAGGCGGCGGCGGTGCTGGGCGCCTCCCCCCGGAGGGTGTTCCGGGAGGTGGAGCTGCCCATGGTCAGACGCGCCGCGTTGGTGGGGGCCGGTTTCGCGGCGGCGGTCTCCCTGGGCGAGTTCGGCGCCACCGCCTTTCTGGTGAGGCCCGCCCGGCCCACCATCCCCACCGCCGTCTTCCGCCTGCTGGGTCAGCCGGGCGCCGCCGCCTTCGGCCAGGCCATGGCGCTCAGCACCGTCCTCCTGGTCCTGACTACGGTCATAATCATGTCCATAGACCGTTGCCGGATGGACGGCCTGGGAGAGTTCTGATGCTCGAGGCAACCGGAGTAACCCTCGACTTCGGGCCGCACCGCGCCCTCGACCGGGTGGATCTGTCGGTCGGCGCCGGAGAGGTGGCGGCGCTGCTGGGTCCGTCCGGGTCGGGCAAGACCAGCCTGCTGCGGGTGATTGCCGGGCTGGAGAAACCCCGGGCCGGGGCGGTGCGGCTGGGGGGGCGGGACATCACCGGCTTGGAGGCGCACGAGCGCCGGCTGGGGCTGATGTTCCAGGACTACGCCCTTTTCCCCCATCTGACCGTGGCCGAGAACACCGCATTCGGGCTGCGCATGCAGGGGAAAAGCCGCGCCGCCGTCCGCCGGCGGGTGGCGGAGGTGCTCTCCTGGGTGGACATGGAAGGCATGGCCGACCGGGGCGTCGACACCCTCTCGGGGGGCGAGCAGCAGCGGGTGGCCCTAGCCAGGGCGCTGGCGCCCGAACCCTCCCTGCTGATGCTGGACGAGCCGGTTGGCGCCCTCGACCGGGCGCTGCGTTCCCGGCTGGTGCCGGAGCTTTCCCGGCTGCTGCGGCGGCTGGGCGTTTCGGCCGTCTACGTGACCCACGACCAGGACGAGGCCTTCGCCATCGCCGACCGGGTGGCCGTCCTGCACCGGGGGCGGATCCGCCAGGTGGACACCCCCGAGCGGCTGTGGATGCGGCCGGCCACCGAGTTCGTGGCCCGATTCCTCGGCTACGAGAACTTCGCCGACCTGGAGGTGCGGGCGGGCGCGGCTTCCTCGTCGTGGGGGTCTTTCGAGTGCGGGCTGCCGGACGGGCGTTACCGGACGGCCATCCGGCCCGACGGCGCGTTCCTGGATCCGGCAGGCGCGCTGGCCGGGACGGTGGAGGCGGCCTCGTTCGCAGCCGGGCAGACCAGACTGGAGGTGAGCTGCCGGGGCCGCCCGCTGGTGGTCACCGCGCCGGGAACCGGCCCGCCGGTGGGGGCGGCGGTGCGGGTGGGCGTGGACCCGGAGGCGGTGCTCGCCTTTCCCGGAGGGGAGGACGGCGGCGGATGAGCAGAGCGCGGGAGGCCGTGCGGAGGCTGGGGTTGTCCGGACGCCGGCGGAAGGGGCCGGTCAGGGACCGCGGCCTGCCGCCCTCGCCCAACGGCGCCTCCTCGTTCCATATCTGGTGGGACGTTCCCGACACAGCGCTGGCCTCGGTGTCGGCGGTGCTCGAGGTGCTCTCCCCTCCGGCGGCGGAACGCCTGGCCTTCTTCGCCCTTCAGGCCTCGTTCTGGTCGCCGGCCGGCTGCGAGGGCGGCGCCCACGCCGGGCTGCAGTGGAATCCCCGCCATCCCGGCAGCCGGGCGGTGAACTGGGGCGGATACGACCGGGGCGGCTCGATCCTGGCGGGCGCCCCTTCTCCCCTCCCTTCCGCCCCGGATGACCCGAACACCAGGGACTTCGCCTGGACGCCGGGAAAGCGTTACCGCCTGACCATCGGCCCCGGCCGCCCCGGTGAGGAGACGGGCGCCGCCGGGGGTCCGGCCCGCTGGCCGGCCCGGATCGAAGGCCTGGACACCGGGGAGGATCTGGTAATCAGGGAGTTGTTCTGCCCCGGCGGTCACCTGCGGTCGCCGGTGGTATGGACAGAGCTGTTCGGCAGGTGCGACGATCCGTCCGTCGCCGTGAGGTGGGCCGAGCCGGAGGCGGTTACCCTGGAGAGGGCGGTTCTCCGAGTAGAAGAAGGCCGGGTGACCTACCAATCCCACCGCGATGGAGGATGCTCCAACACCACCGTCGAGGCCGACCGGGCGGGGGTGGTGCAGCGCTCCGGCTGCGGGCGCCGGCTGGCCCACGGCGCCGCCGTTTCCTGGAAAGCGGAGACCCCGGCGGCATGACCGCCGACCCCGCCGTCGTGATGACGATCGGCGGCAGCGACTCGGGGGCCGGGGCCGGGGTGCAGGCAGACCTCAAGACCCTGTCCGCCCACGGCGTCTACGCCGTCACCGCGGTCACGGCGGTAACCGCCCAGAACACCCTGGGGGTAGAGGCGGTGCATCCCGTCCCGGCCGATATGATCGCCGCCCAGATCGAGGTCCTGCTGGCCGACCTGCCCCCCGCCGCCGCCAAGACCGGGCTGCTGGGCCGGGCCGAAACGGTGAGGTTGGTAGCCCGCTGCGCTCCCAGGATCCCCAACCTGGTGGTGGACCCGGTGCTGGTAGACCGGAACGGAGAGTTGCTGGCGGACGAGGCGGCGGTCGAGGCGGCGGTGGAAGCCTACCGGGAATACCTGATCCCGGCGGCGGCGCTGGCCACCCCCAATCACCGGGAGGCCGCCCTGCTGGCCGGCCGGCCCGTCCGAACCCGGGCCGAGCAGGAAGCCGCCGCCCGCGACCTGGCCCTCGCCGCGGGAACCCCCATCCTGGTGACCGGCGGCCGCATCGGCGGGGCGCGTCCGGTCGATGTGCTCTCGTACGGGGAGGTCACCCGCTCCTTTGCGGGCCGGTGGGTGCGGTCCGCCAACCTGCACGGAACCGGAGACGCCCTGTCGGCGTCCATAGCGGCCCGCCTCGCCGCCGGCGCCGGATTGCTGACCGCGGTGGGCGAAGCCAAAGCCTGGGTCTCGAGGGCGATAGCGGGCGCCGCCGAATGGGAGCTGGGCCGGGGAGAAGGCCCCATAGACCACTTCGGCTGGGCCTAGCTCACCTAGCCGCAGAAGTTCACGCGATGAGCCGGTTTCATCCCCCCAGCATGCGGCTTACGGTGGACCATATAAAGAGCACGGCCAACGCCAGGGCGATTACCGCGAGGTAGGCCGCCGACGCCCTCCCGGCCCGGACAGTCCGCCAGAAGATCACGACATAGAGCGTGTAGATCAACAGTATGGCTGCCGCCAACCATCCGAATAATACGGACACCTCTACCCCGAGCATTACCGCCAGCGAGAGCAGGATAAGAAACCGTCCTGCCCAGATAAGGGAACTCGCCTGCTTCTCTTCTTTCGACCTGGGCTTGCCTTCCCAGTTCAAGCTGAGCCGCCAACCGAGTCTCTTCGCGTCGCCTGGCTCTTGTGATTGTTGTTGTTCTTCTTTTCTCATTATCAACCCTTCTTCGCGTCGTCAAGACGACGATGTACCATTGAAAAGGCAGCAAAAGCTTCAAGCAATTCTTCATCCGTAACCTCACGATGTATCTTGGCTGGATGGGCCGTTGTATTGCGGTACATACCTAAGAGGCCGATGATGAGGTTACCAAATCCTTTTTGCTCGCTCCGGTCAGTTTCATCTTCATCTGCGTTTATAGAAACAAGTTTATTGTCTCGCGACAATAAGGTTTCTTGTACTAAGATTGCTCCGTCCTCCTTGCGACCTGTCATAGTCCTTAGACGGTCCGGAATGCTCTTTGATGCTTCTAGCAATGCGTGGAAATTGTTCTTTTGAAATAACTCGGTATTGCAATACTTAAGCACCTCTGAATGGACGTTGCGGCGTTGGAGTTCATTGTAGATAGCGCCAGCGCGTTTTGTTGCTTCATCAAGGGTTTTTGCTGCGCCGCCTTTTTTCCGTGCTACTTTGCCTTCATCCGTAACCTCGAGCCCTGCATAGATCAACACCTCGTTAAGCTTGCCTTTTAGTTCCGACATCTCGGCAGGTTTGTCTAGATAACGAACTGGATCCAAAGCTTCCGTGACGAATCTAATCACACAGTTACCAGATTTGTCCTTATTCTGGTGGCAAACCAAGGACTGATATATTCGCTTCCACTTTGTCTGTCCTGCCCCCTCGACATCTTTGATGGTGGCACCCTCCAGTACGGTTCCGATCTGGGTGCCGTTGAGATGATTTCCCATCATCTTTGCTAGTTGTTCGATCAAGCCTGCCGAGAAAGGCTTAATTACACTTTTGTTGCTCATTACCCGTAGTATACCGGACGCGGGAGAAAAGATTCGGGCGGCGGACGTTGATGGAACCCATTGCCCTTTGCCTCGCCGTCCACACAGGTGTCGGGAGGGCCGCGTGATCCGCACCTCTGCTCCGTTTGGTATCCTTATGCGACATGCGGGCATGGATTCTGAACGACACCAAGGGCATTTCCTCCTACACCCTGGCCGAGGTGGACACACCGGCCCCCGGTCCGGGCGAGGTGCGGGTGAAGTTGGTCAGGTCGGCGCTCAACCGCCTGGACCTGTGGATGTCCATGGGTCTGCCCGCCCCCAAGCGTTTTCCCCACGTTCCCGGAGGAGACGGCGCCGGGGTGGTCGACGCCTTGGGTGAGGGGGTGGACGGCTTGGCCGAGGGCGACGAGGTGATCATCGACCCCAGCCTCGGTTTAGCCCCCCCCGCCGGCCGCATTCCGTACCAGGGCAGGCTGGAGGTGCTGGGCGAGCACGTCTGGGGAACGATGGGGGAGTACGTCGTGGTCCCGGCTTCCAACGCGGCGCCCAAGCCGGCCTCCCTCGACTGGGATCGGGCCGCCGCCTACGGGCTGGCCGCCGGCACCGCCCGCCGGATGCTGCGCCGGGCGAGGCTCTCGGAGGGGGATCTGATGCTGGTGGCGGGCGTGGGGGGAGGGGTCAGCTCCGCCGGTCTGCTCATCGGGTTGATCCTGGGCGCCGAGGTCTACGTTACGTCCCGCGACCCCGGCAAGATCGCCCGCGCCGTCGAGCTGGGGGCGGCGGGCGGCTTCGACTCCGCCGGGGAGTTCTCGAAGGAGCTGCGGACGGCGGCGGGGCGGCAGGCCGACGTGGTGTTCGAGAACGTGGGTCCGGCCACCTGGGAACAGTCGATGCGCTCCCTCGCCCCCGGCGGACGGCTGGTTACCTGCGGCTCGACCACCGGCGCCAAGGTGGAGGTGGTAGTGCCGAGGCTGTTCTTCCGTCACCACGAGATCATCGGCTCCACCATGTTCGACCGCGAGGACTTCGCCCAGGTCACATCCTGGGCGGCGGACGGGGAGATGCCGGTGCTGGTGGACCGGGTGTACGGATTCGAGGACGTCCCGGCCGCCATGGCCCGCATGAAGGCGGGGGAACAGTTCGGCAAGCTGGTAATCGCCAGGTGACGCCGGGCCGGTGAGCCGGCCGAGCGGGGCCGGAATTCGAAAAGGAGGAAGGAATGGCCGCCAAACCCGCCGTGGGATGGGTGGGAACCGGGGTGATGGGCGCCGCCATGTGCGGCCATGTTCTGGACGCCGGATATCCGGTAACCGTGAACACCCGCACCAAGGCCAAGGCCCAAGGGTTGCTGGACCGGGGCGCCCGCTGGGCGGACACCCCCGCCGAGGTTGCCGCCGCCTCCGACATCTCCTTCGCCATCGTCGGGTATCCCGAGGACGTGCGCGAAGTGTTCTTGGGCGGGGAGGGGTTGCTGGCCGGCACCTCCGCGGGGGAAATGGTGGTGGACATGACCACCTCCGAGCCGGCCCTGGCCGTGGAGATAGCCGAGCAGGCGGCCCGGATGGGGGCGGCGGCCCTCGACGCTCCGGTGAGCGGCGGCGACGTGGGCGCCCGCAACGGCGTCCTGTCGATAATGATCGGCGGGGAGGAGCAGGCGGTGGAGCGCGCCCGCCCCATCTTCGAGACGATGGGCGCAACCATTGTCCGCCAGGGAGGGCCGGGCGCCGGCCAGCACACCAAGGCGGTAAACCAGATATTGATCGCCGCCTGCGTGGTCGGGCTGTCCGAGGCGCTGCTGTACGGACGGCGGGCGGGGCTGGACCTGGACGCGGTTATGGAGTCGGTAAGCGGCGGGGCGGCGGGTTCCTGGTCTCTGTCCAACTACGGCCCCCGGATGCTCCGAGGCGACTTTGAGCCGGGGTTCTTCGTCGACCACTTCGTGAAGGACATGGGGATCGCCCTGCAGGAGGCGGCTGCCATGCGGCTCCCGGCCCCGGGCCTGGCGCTGGCCCGCGAGCTGTACGTGTCGCTCCAAGCCCAGGGCCTGGGGCGGAAGGGCACCCAGTCCCTGATCCTCGCCTTGGCGCGCATGGCCGGGCTGGAATGGGATCCGCCCCGCGCCTCGGTCTGACCGCCCGCTTCGCGTAGCATCCGCCCGGTCATGCCTTCGATTTCGACCGAGGCCTCCGGCCGGGCGGAGGTTCCCAACGTTTTGGCCTCCCGCTATGCCGGGGGGCCCATGCGCGCCCTGTGGTCACCGGCCGGGCGGGTAATAGCCGAGCGGGAGCTGTGGGTTGCGGTGCTCGAAGGGCAGATCGAGATGGGGGTTCCGGCGCCTGCCGGGGCGGTGGAGGACTACCGGTCCGCAGTCCATGAGGTGGACCTGGCTTCCATCCGCGCCCGCGAGCAGGCCAACCGCCACGATGTGAAGGCCCGCATCGAGGAGTTCTGCGCGCTGGCGGGGCATGAGCACATCCACAAGGGCCTCACCTCCCGCGATGTAACCGAGAACGTAGAGCAGATGCTGATCCGGCGGTCCCTGGGGATCATCCTCGGCAAGGCGGCGGCGGCCTTGGCGCGGATGGCGGCCTTGGCGGGGGAGCACCGCGGCACGGTGATGGCGGGGCGCACCCACAACGTCCCGGCCCAGCCCACCACCCTGGGGAAACGCTTCGCCGACGCCGCCGAGGAGACCCTGGCCGCCTTCCGGCGGCTGGAGGACCTGGCGGCCGGATACCCCCTGCGCGGACTAAAGGGTCCGGTCGGCGTCCAGCAGGACCTGCTGGACCTGTTCGAAGGAGACGAGGCGAAGGTCGACCGCCTGGAGCGGCGGACGGCCGAGGTACTGGGATTCGAGAGGATCATGGCCTCGGTCGGGCAGGTCTATCCCCGCTCCCTCGACCTGGAGGTGGTGGGCGCCCTGGTCCGGCTGGCCGCCGGGCCGTCCAGCCTGGCGGTCACCCTCCGCCTGATGGCCGGCCACGATCTGGTCACCGAAGGGTTCGGACCGGGGCAGGTCGGGTCGTCTGCCATGCCCCACAAGACGAACATGCGCACCTGCGAGCGGATCAACGGCTTGGCGGTGGTGCTGAGCGGTTACCTGGCCATGGCCGCCGCTCTGTCCGGACGACAATGGAACGAGGGCGATGTGAGCGACTCGGTGGTGCGGCGGGTGATGATTCCCGACGCCTTCTTCGCCTGCGACGGCCTGCTGGAGTCCCTGCTCCACGTCCTGGACGGTTTCCGGGCCTTCCCCGCCCCGATCCAGGCCGAGCTGGACGATCATCTCCAGTTCCTCTCCGCCTCCTGCCTGCTGACCGCCGCCGTCCGGGCCGGCATGGGCCGCGAGCAGGCCCACAAAGTGATCCAGGCCCGCAGCCGGGAGGCGGCCGCCGCCCGCCGCCGCGGCAGGAGTTTCGACCTCTGGGCCGCCCTCGGCCGGGACCCGGCCTTTCCCTTCACCCGGGAAGAGACGGCCGAGATCGTCCGCGCCGCCTCCCTGGCCGGCCGCTCCGCCGCCCAGGTCGAATCGGTCGCCGCCGAGGTCGCGCAGGCGGTCGGGGGGTATCCGGAAGCCGCCGCCTACCGGCCCGAACCCCTGCTCTGACCGCCGGCCCCTGCGGAGGGGCGATGGAAGCGGTGTTTCCGGCGCCGCCCCGGGGGCCGCGGCATCGGTATGATCGGGAGGGCCGCCTTTCCGGGAGGACAGGATGATCGAAGCTGTGGAGACCGATGCCCTCTGCCCGCCGCCGGAGCCGTATTCATACGCCGTCAAGGCGGGCGGCGCCGTTTATCTGGCGGGGCAGGTCTCTCTGGACCGGGAGGGCCGGGTGGTGGGCGGCACCGTGGAGGAGCAGGCGCGCCAGGTGTGGAGGAACATCACCGACGTGCTGGAGGCGGCGGGCAGCTCCATCGCCGATGTGGTCAAGGTCACCTATTACATGCAGGACATCAGGGAGATCGCCCAGGAGATTCCCGTCCGGGAGGTGGTGTTCGCCGGGCGGCCTCCTCCGGCGGTCACGGCGGTCCAGGCGGCGGCGCTGGGCCTGCCCGGTTTGATGATGGAGGTAGACGTGATCGCGGTGCCGGGCAGTGGCTGAGCGGCCCGTCTCCGTCACCGCGGAGGAAGCCGCCGGCATGCTGGACCGCAGCGGACTGTCCGGTTCGGCGTTCGACCCGGCGGAGGCGGCCCGCACGCTGGAGAGCTGGCGGGCGGCCGACTCCCGGCTCGACGAGCTGCTCGACGGATTACCGGAAGAGCCCCCTCCGGCCGGCCCCGCCGGCTTCGATCCGCGATGGCGGTAGCCCGCACCATCCGGGAGGCGGCGGGGCGGCTGCGCTCCGGCTCGATCACATCGGCCGAGCTGGCCGCGGCAACGCTGGACGCCGTCGACCGCCTCGAAGGGCGGCTGAACGCCTTCGCCCTGGTCGACCGGCAAGGGGCGTCGGCGGCGGCGGAGGCGGCAGACGCCCGGCTGGCCGGGGGAGGAGAGGCCGGTCTGCTCACCGGGGTTCCGGCGGCGGTCAAGGACATCGTGGATATGGCCGGACTGCCCACCCGCTGCGGATCGGCCGCCTACCCGGACCGGCCCCGCCCGGCCGACGCCCGGGTCGTGTCCCGGCTGCGGAAGGCGGGGGCGGTGATCGTCGGCAAGACCACCACCCACGAGCTGGCCTGCGGCGTGTACAGCCTGCCGGCGGCCAACCCCTGGGACACCGCCCGGATTCCGGGGGGTTCCAGCGGCGGTTCGGGGGCGGCGGTGGCGGCGGGGCTGGTTCCGATGGCCATCGGCAGCGACACCGGCGGCTCCATCCGCATCCCCGCCGCTCTATGCGGGGTGGCCGGCCTGAAACCCACCTACGGCTTGGCGCCGACCGGCGGGGTGGAACCGTTGGCCTGGTCGCTGGATCACCTGGGGCCGCTGGCCGCCTCGGTGGAGGACTGCGCCTTGAGTCTGGAGGTGCTGGCCGGGGGAGGGGATTACACCTCGGAGCTGGGGGGCGGGGTGCGGGGGATGCGGATCGGGGTGTTGGCCGGCCCGCCCTTCTCGCCGATGGCGCCCGACGTGGAGGCTGCCTTCGAGGCGGCGGTGGGGGTTTTGGCCGGGTTGGGGGCGGCGCCGGTGGAACTGGACATCCCGGAGCTGGAGTACACGCTGGACGCCGAGTTCGCCCTCGTCGGTTCGGAGGCGGCCGCCCACCACCGCCGGCTGCTCCGCGACCGCCCCGAGCTGATCGACCCCGCCATCCGCCAGGTGTTCATGGCCGGAACCCTGATACCCGCTTCCCACTACCTGAAGGGCTGCCAGGCCAGGGAGGCGATCCGGGGCGCCATCCGCCGGGAGATGGAAGGGCGCCGCCTCGATCTGCTGGTTTCCCCCACGCTGCCCGCGGCCGCCGTCCGCCCGGATCAGCAGGAGATCGAGTTGGGCGGGGAGATGGAGTCGGTCAACATGGCGTATGTGCGCACCACCGCCCCGTTCAACCTGTCCGGCCAGCCGGCGTTGAGCGTTCCCTGCGGGTTGGACCGGGAAGGCCTGCCGATCGGCCTGCAGCTGGTGGGCCGGCCCTTCGGCGAGGGGACCGTCCTGCGGGCGGGGGCGGCCTACGAGGAGGCGTCCGGCGGGCTGGGGCGCACGCCGCCGGTCCACGTTTCCGGGTTGCCGGGGGGCGGCTGATGCCGTTCGCCGAACTGTCCACCGGCATCGAGGTGTTCTATCGGGTGGAGGGGTCGGGGCCGCCGCTGCTGCTGATCATGGGCACCGCCGCCGACCACAGCGTGTGGGCTTCCCAGGTGGAGGCCTACCGGGGCGACTACACGGTGATCACCTACGACGCCCGGGGCACAGGCCGATCCACCTGCCCGCCCGACCCGTCCACCTACTCGATGCGGGTGCTGGGCGACGACGCCGCCGCCCTGCTGGATCACCTCGGAGTGGAGCGGGCGCACGTGTCGGGGCTGTCGCTGGGGAGCGCCACTGCCCAGGAGCTGGCCGTCAACCACCCCTCCAAGGCGGCCACCCTGCAGCTGCATTGCACCTGGGGGCGGTCGGACGAGTGGTTCATCAGGATGATCGAGACCAACGAGCTGCCGGTTCTGCATGATGATTTCGCCCAGTACATCAGGACAGCCCTGCTGTGGGTGGCCAGCCCCCATTTCATCAACGAGCGCCCGGCGGACGTGGAGGCCTTCGAGCGGGGGTTCATCCTGGAGCACCCCCACCCGCCGCCCAAGCAGGGAATGCTCGGCCATTTCCACGCCGACAAGACCCACGACGCCCTGGACCGGTTGGGCGGGATCGAAGCGCCCACCCTGATCACCTCCGGCGAGGTGGATTGGCAGGTCCCCACCCGCTACGGCCTGGAAGTCCAGCGCCGCATCCCCGGCGCGGCCATGCACGTGTTCACCGGCCCCGCCTCCAGCCACATAGCCTTCCACGAGATGGCCGAAGAATGGAACCACTTCACCCTCTCCTGGCTGAAGCGCCACCGCCTGTAAGCCGCTGCCGGCCGCCTGTGTTCATCGGGTTCACGACGCGCCGCCAGGCCACCCCTTCGCCCTCCGCTGTTGCCTGAGGGATCGCAGCCCGGCTTTCCCTCCAACAGGGACAACCTCCCCGAATACACACCCAGTCCCGGCCTTCTCCCGAACAGGAACAACCTCCCCGAATACACACCCAGCCCGAACAGGGACAACCTCCCGAATACACACCAGCCCCGGCCTTCCCATGCCCCGAACCCCCTGGTTAAATCCCTTTCGAGGCCCGCTTCTCCTCAAAGAACGCGAAAATCGCGCCTCCCCCGCCCGGCTTCGCCGGGTGCCCTCCCCCGCCACCGCCGCCTTGAAACGGTCCTGCGCCGGCCGCGTGGGGCCGCCCGGCCGATGGGGCCGGATTGAGCGGGGAACCGCCTTTGACCGCCGCACCCTTCCGGAAACCGGCGGGCGGTGTTTGTGCTTGAAGCCCCATCTTTATACAACATTTCGGGGCGGTCGTCTAGGGGGTTCTTCGAAGAACTTTTCGCGTTTGCCGAAATAGCCTCCGGATGAAACGATCAGCAGCCCCGGAGCCCCGCCGGAGTTACTGCGGCTGCGCTGCCGTCCGCGCTCTCTCGCGGCGGCCGGAGATCAGGTTCCGGGCCCACATGACCAGGAAGGCCGCCGCGGCCGCCAACTGGAGCCAGTCGCCCCACCGCACGTAGAGGGTGGGGCCGGCCGTCCGCGTCCGCACCGCACCGCTCGACACCGCCTCCTCGAACAGGCCCGTCAAACCCTCCACCCGCCCGTCGGCGTAGACGAAGGCCGACCGCCCCGTAACGGCGGCGTGCACGATGTCAACCCCCAGCTCGGCGGCCCTCACCCGGCTGATGGCGATGAGCTGGTCGCTGGCCGGCGTTTCCCCGAAGGACGCCTCGTTGGTGGCCAGCACCACGAAGGACGCCCCCGCCCGCACCAGCCCCCGCTCGTAGCGGGCGTAGGCCCCCTCGTAGCTGATCACGGAGCCGAACGGCGCTCCGTCGAGGTCGAACAGCACCTGGCCCTCGCCCCGCACCATGTCCCTGGGAACCCGCGCCAGGGCCGGCAGCCACCCGAGTACCGCCCGGGCGGGTACGTACTCGCCGAACGGCACCGGATGCTGCTTCAGGTACCTGCCGACGATCTCGCCGTCCGGTCCGAACACCGCGTTCACGTTCTCGAAGCGGCCCGGTCCGGCGTCGAGGTCGCCCCCCACCAGGATCACCGCCCCCAGCCGGACGGCCTCGGCGCCGATTGCCCCGATCACCTCCGGATCGCGCAGGGGGTCGGCCCGCCCCCCGGTGGAGCTCTCCGGCCATACCACCAGGTCCATCCCCGGTTCCAGGCCGCGGGTCAGGGACAGATGGTTCTCGTAGATCAGCTGCCGCTCCCCCGGGCAGCGGACGCCGGGGCACGGCGAGTTGCCCTGGACGATGACCGCCTCCCGCTCCTCCCCCCGGGGAACAGCCGCCCAGAGGTTGCCGGCCAGCCCCAGGGCGCACACCGCGGCCGCCGCCCCGGCCATCGCCTTCCAGGACATGCGCCGCCGGACAACCAGCACCGCCAGCGCCGCCAGCCCCGCCAGGAGCACCCCCCATCCGGTGGCGCCCACCCACTGCAGGGAGGGGCGCAGCGGAGTGGGCCCCACCGTGGCGCCGATCGATCCCCAGGGAAACCCCCCGATCGGCCAGCGCACCCGCAGGAACTCGGCCAGCCCCGCCGACCCCGCCGCTGCCAGCACGAAGGCCCAGGGAGGGGCTTCCCGGTAGCGGTATACGGCCCCCGCCGTGATCAACGCCGCGGCGGCCTGCACCATGACCAGCGGGTAGAAGGCGATCAGCTCCACCCTGGTCAGCCACCACAGGAGCAGCCCGAAGTAGGCCAGCCCGAACAGATAGCCCGACCACAGGGCGGTCCGCCGGTTTGGGGCGCCGGCCGTCAGCCATACCAGCCCGAACAGCCCCAGCCACGACAGGGAGGTCCATTCGAACGGCGGAAATCCGAGGGCCAGCAGTGCGCCCGCCGCCGCCGCACCGACCAGCCGAAGAACCGTCATGAGAGCCACCGGCGGGATTGTACGGCGTGAAATCCGCCGTACGGACGCGTCATTACCCGATTATCCACAGGTCGCGTCATAGGATGACCCCGGCAGGCCGCCGCGTCCCTGACCGGCAAGGCCGCCGGCCTGCCGGCCCGACAAGCGACCCGGGGCATCTCCCATGAAATCGTCAGAATCCGTCGACACCGGCCCGCCGCGCACCGACCGGGAGGTGGCGGTGGCCGCCGCCGGGGCGGGCGCCGGGGTGATCCGCCGGGCGTTCGGGCGGCCGGTCGCCGCCGAGATGAAAGGGTCTGTCAACCCGGTAACCGCGGTGGACATGGCGGCGGACGACGCCATCCTGGAGGTCATCGCCTCGCAGCGCCCCGAGGACGCGGTGCTGTCCGAGGAACGGGGCGGCATGACCGAGCCGGTGGGGCGGCGCTGGATTGTCGATCCGATGGACGGAACGGTCAACTTCGTCCACGGCATTCCCCAGGTGTCGGTGTCGGTGGGCCTCTGGGACGGCCATGCTCCGGTGGCGGGGGCGGTGATCGACGTGCTGCGGGGAGAGGTGTTCAGCGCCGCCCGGGGGAAGGGCGCCTACCTGGACGGCCGCCCGATCCGGGTCTCTGCCCGCACCAGGCTGTCCGAATGCATCATCGGCACCGGGTTCCCGTACGACCGGGATGTACGGGGGCCTTCCTACACCGCCGCGGTGGGAAAGGTGATCACCCGGGTGCGGGACGTGCGCCGGATGGGTTCGGCGGCCCTCGACTTCGCCTGGGTGGCCTGCGGCCGCTTCGACGCCTTCTGGGAGTTCGGCATCCTCCCCTGGGATGTGGCCGCCGGGCTGCTGCTGGTCCACGAGGCGGGGGGGCTGTCCGCCGACCTGGTGAGCCGCCCCGCCGCCGTGGACTCGTCCGACTTCATCCTGGCGGCGCCGGGCATCGCGGATTCTTTCTTCCGCCTGATCCGCTCGATAGCCCCCCTGCATGTTCGGGCCGCTGGTTGACCAGCATCCGCCGCCGCGGCGAGCCAGGTCGATGACCGACCGGGGCATCGCCGCTTTCTGGGAGGAGTGGCCGCGGCTGCGGAGCGGCCTGGAGCGGGAGATCGCCTCGGGCGAGTACGGGGAGGGAACCGCCGACCTCACCGACCTGATCGAGTCCATAGATCCGAGCCTCGAATGGGAGCTGGCGCCCGGCCAGGCCGCCCTCTACGCCCTCTGCCTGAGCGCGGCGGCCGATCCGGGGCTGCGCCCGCTCACCGAGCGCTGGGTGAGGGCCGCCCCTCCGCCCGACCCCATCTGGGAGTACCACCCGGCGCGGGTGGCGGTGGAGCCCTCCGCGGTCATGGCGGGCGACATCGAGATCCACCCCGCCGCCGCCACCGCGGTGATCGAGCAGGACCCCGGCGCCGAGGAGCTGGATGTGGCCGTGGGCCATCCCGACTTCGGCCTCATGGACGAGGCCCTCCGGCTCCAGGCGGTGTTCCGCTTCCTGGACGATCTGCTGGGGGAGGACGCCGCCGAGCTATGGATAGGGGGGGTGGACGCGGCGGCGGGCCCGCTTCCCTGGGGGGTTCCCTTCCCGGAGCTGGCCGAGGCGGTGGAGCGCCTGGCCGCCGGCGCCGAAGGCGTGCGGTGGGAATCGTCGGACGAGGACGACTACGAGCTGGGCGCATCGCGTCTGGAAGTCAACCGGGCCCTCAAGCGGCTCCACCACCTGGACCTGGAGCTGTTCGTGACCCTCAGCATCGACACCGGAGGCGGGGGCGGCAACCTGGCCCGAAAGGTGGAGGAGGACATGACCGATGCCTTCGGCGCCGGGGCGGTGGTGTTCGCCCGCCGGATGTTCGACGACTTCACCGTCCTCTACGCCTACATCGACCCCTCGCGCGAGGACGACCTCGACGCTCTGGCCGAGCGGTGGCGCCCTTCCGTCTACGAAGCAACCGCCGAGCCCGACCCCGGATGGGACAACCACGACGCCATGCGCTGAACGAGGCGCCAAAGCCCGCCCTGCGCCGTCAGCCCACCATAACGCTGCCGCCGACACAGCAAATACCTTCGACGCAGCGATGAAAACGAATCGCGGGCCCTGGTAGATTGATTGTACGATCCGGATCGATTCCGAACCAAGGAGACGGACAGCGGCGGTGGTTCGCCGCTCCTCGGTGTCGGGAGTTTTGCGGAGGGAGTCTTGTGTCGACAGCAGTAACAGAGCCGTTGGTTGACGACAAGGATGATACCGTGAAGGCCGAGCTCCGGTTGGACACGGCACAGGCGGTTTCGGATTTCCTGTCGGCCCTTGAACGGCAGAATGCTGCGATTGAGCGGCGCTTGGCCGTTGCGGCCTACTGGCTGTTCGGCGCGATTGCGGCAGGGCATCTGGCCGCTATTGGTGTGGTGGCGGCCCTGCTCGCATAGGGAGCGCCGCTTCGGTACCTGTCTTTTATGCGGAGCGCTGAGTTCCCGTCTCCGCCGCCCCCCGGCCGCCGCCGGTTTGCCCTCCGTTCCGTTGCATCTAGATTGGAGCCGATGTTGTACGACTATTCGACCGTTACCGCCGAGTCGGTCTCCGAGGCGGTGGAGAGCGCCGTATCCCGGGGCGGGGAGCTGATCGACGGTCTGCCGGCGGCGGAGGGCGCCCGCACCTTCGACAACACCATGCGCCCTCTGGAGGAGGCCGGCCGCCTGGGCATGACCGCCTACGGGCGGGGCCCCTTCCTGGGGCAGGTCTCGACCGAAGAGGCGGTCCGCAGCGCCGCCCGCCGAGCCGAGGAGCGGCTCCAGAAATGGAGCCTGGAGATAATCTCCCGCCGGGATCTGTACGAGGCGGTCCGGGACTATGCGGACACCGAGGAAGCCCGGGGCCTGGAAGGCGAGCGGGCCCGGGTCCTCGAACACGCCCTGCGCGACTTCCGCATGGCCGGCCACGAGCTGGAACAGGAGAAGCGGGGCCGGCTCCAGGAGCTGCGGGCCCGTCTGGTGGAGCTGCAGGTGGCGTTCTCCGCCAACCTGGCCGAGTACGAGGACAGCCTCGAGGTGTCCGACGCCGACCTCGAAGGCCTGCCCGACGATTACCGGGGCCGCCTTTCGCCCGGCGCCTCCGAGGGAACCCGCCTCATCACCATGGCCTACCCGGATGTCTTCCCGTTCATGGAGAACTCCCCCCGCCGCGACCTCCGGGAGGCGCTGGCTTTCAAGTTCGGCAACCGGGCGCGGGCCCAGAACACCCCGCTGATGGAGGAGGCGCTGCGGATAAGGGCCGAAATAGCGGGGCTGTTCGGGGCGCCGTCCTGGGCGCACCACAGCATGGAGACCAAGATGGCCAAACGCCCGGAAGCGGTGGCGGAGTTCTACTCGTCGCTGCGGGCGCCGCTCACCGAAGCGGGGAGGCGGGAGATAGCCGGGATGGAGCGGCTGCTCGCCTCCCGCGGCCATGAACCGCCCGTCCGGCCGTGGGACCGCGCCTACTGCCACACCGAGCAGATGAAGCAGGACTACGGGATCGACCCGATCGAGGTGTCGGCCTATTTCCCGCTCGACCGGGTGCTGGCCGGGCTGTTCGACCTCACCTCGGCGGTTTTCGGCCTCGCCTACGAACGGATCGACGCCCCCGCCTGGTGCGGGGAGGCGTCGGCCTACCGGATGACCGACGCGGCGTCCGGCGGGCTGGCGGCCCACTTCTACATGGATCTGCATCCGAGGGAGGGCAAGTTCGGGCACGCGGCGGCGTTTCCCCTGGCGCCCGGCCGGCGGGACGACGAAGGAGTCCGCCGCCGCCCGGTCTGCGCCATCGTTGCCAACCTGACCCGCCCGACCGGGGAACATCCGGCCCTGCTCTTGCACGACGAGGTGGTGACCCTGTTCCACGAGTTCGGCCACATCCTCCACATGTGCCTCTCGCAGGCCGACTTCGCCCGCTTCAGCAGCGCCAACACCGAGTGGGACTTCGTGGAGGCGCCCTCCCAGATCATGGAGAACTGGTGCTGGATTCCCGAAGTGCTCCAGACCTTCGCCCGCCACCACGCCACCGGGGAGCCCATCCCCGGGGAGCTGGTCTCCCGCTTGGCCGAGGCGCGGGACCTGAATGCGGCCCTCTTCAACCTGCGCCAGATGATGCTCGGACAGATCGACATGGACCTCCACACCACCCGCGATCCGGTCGATCTGGCGGGTGTGCTGCGGCGCCGGTCGGAAATCGGCCTGCTGCCCCATCACGAGGGCACCTTCATGCTGGCCTCGTTCGGCCACCTGCTGGGCGGCTACGACGCCGGTTATTACGGATACCTGTGGGCGGAGGTGTTCGGCCAGGACATGTTCAGCCGCTTCCAGGAGGAGGGCGTCCTCTCGCCCGAGGTGGGCATGGACTACCGCCGCAAGGTGCTCGAACCGAACGGAACCAAGGACGCCGACGAGATGCTGCGGGACTTCCTGGGCCGGGCGCCCCGCCAGGACGCCTTCCTCCGGAAGCTGGGCATCGCCTGACCGCCGCCGCCCGGCAGCGACTCGAGGCCATTTTCCCCCGAATCCCTTCCGCGCCAACCAGCGGACCCGCCCGGAGCGTGAAAAAGTAACCCCTCCCTATGGTTATTCATCGTAAAACCCCTGTTCACAGCCTTCCCCCGCATAACCGCACCCCGAAGAACGCGAAATCCTGCGCCCCCCGCCCGGCTTCGCCGGGTGCCCTCCCCCGCCTCCACCGCCGCCGGCGAATCCCGCTCGGGCCAGCGCGGCCTGGCCGGCTCCTTCAGCGGACCGAGCAGAGAGATCCTGATCGATGACCGCCGCCTCTCCGGACGCTCACGGCGGTGTTTGTGTTTCGGTCCCTTCTTTATACAGCATTTTCGGGCGTCCGTCTAGGGGGTTGTTCCAGGAATTTCCAGGATTTTTTCGCGATCCGCCGGCAGGGCCGAGAAGCGCCGGACGCAGACACCGGGCCTGTCGAGAGCAATGCTTTACGGAACACCGGGCTGCAGCCTCGGTCCGTTTCCTTGGGCTGCCGCCTTGCCGAGCCGGGCCGCCCGGGTGACCGGTTTCCCGGTCCCCGGACGGCCTGACCCTAGGTCTCCGGGAGTATCCGCCCCCGAACTCTGGGGAACTTCACAGGGGCGTGAATGTTGCAGTACTCCCTCCGGTTGTAGATGGAGATCTTCGTGTAGCAGCCGTTCCGCTCGCAGACACGGCCTGCGGCGTAGGTGCGGGATGGGCGAATCCTGCCGCGCAGATGGGAACCACCGAGCGTGTCGACCATGACGCACCCCCTTTCTTTCTCGTAGATGGCCTTGCCGTTCTTGTCTGTTGCAACACTTGCCGGCCCGGGTTAATTCCGGGGGGCGGTAGATTGATTATATCAATTATTTCATTATATCAATATTTTGGCGGGACGGCGCCGCGTCCGCTCTCTGGTAGACTCGGGAGCTCCCGATCATCCGGCCCGGCCGCAGCCCCCTCTGACAAGGAGACCCGACCATGGAAACCGTCGCCGCCCCGCCGTCGGCGGCCGGAGGCAGGGAAGTCGTCTTCGAGGTGGAGGGGATGACGTGTGCGTCCTGCGCCGGGCGGGTGGAGGAGGTGTTGGCCGGGCAGGAGGGGGTGATTTCGGCGGCGGTCGATCCGGTGGCGAATCAGGCTCGGATCAGGTTGACCCCGGCGGCGTCGGTGGAGGGGCTGGCGGCGGCGGTGGGGGAGATCGGCTACAGCATGGCGCCGAGGCGCCCGGTCCGCCGGGGGCGGGACGCGGCGGCCGAGGACGCCGAGGAACGGCGGGCCGGCCTGCGCAGGTTCCTCTCCGCCGCCGCCCTGGCTCTGCCCACCGTCGTCCTGGGGATGGCCGCCCCCGGCGAGGGGTGGAGCATGTGGACCCAGGCGGTGTTGTCGACCGGGGCGGTCGTGTGGGCGGGCCGCGGTTTTCACCTGACGGCGTGGAAACGCCTGCGGCGGGGCGGCATGAGCATGGACACCCTCATCAGCCTGGGTTCCCTGGCGGCCTGGCTCTACTCCCTCTGGGCCCTGGGGGCGGGCCGGCCCCTGTTCTTCGAGACGGGCGCCGCCATCGTGATGTTCGTGCTGTTGGGCCGCTACCTGGAGGCGCGCGCCAAGGGCAGGGCGTCCCAGGCGGTGTCCCGGCTGCTCGAGCTGGGCGGGCGGGAAGCGAGGGTCCTGCGCGGCGGGGCGTGGACCACCCTGCCCATCGAGGAGGCGGCGGCGGGGGACCGCGTCGAGGTGGCCCCCGGCGGGCGGGTGCCGGTGGACGGGATCGTGGTAGAGGGCGAAGGCGCCGTAGACGAGTCGATGCTGACCGGCGAGGCCGCCCCGGTGCATCGCAGGCCGGGCGACCGGGTAACGGCGGGCACCGTCAACCAGACCGGACGGCTGGTGGTGGAGGCGACGGGGGTGGGCGAAGACACCGTACTGGCCGAGGCGGCGCGGATCGTCGAGGCCGCCCGCGCCTCCAAAGCCCCCATCCAGCGCCTGGCCGACCGGGTGTCGAGCATCTTCGTTCCGGCGGTGGCCGCCGCCGCGGCGGCGGTTCTGTTGGGATGGCTGATCGCAGCCGGCGATCCGGCCGCCGCCCTCCGCAATGCGGTGGCGGTGCTGATCATCGCCTGCCCCTGCGCGTTGGGCCTGGCCACTCCGACCGCCATCGCGGTGGGGGCCGGGCGGGGCGCCGAGCTGGGGGTGGTGTTCCGCTCCGCGGAGGCCTTCGAGCGGATGGAGAAGCTGAGCCGGGTGGCTTTCGACAAGACCGGCACCCTGACCACCGGACGGATGACCCTCGCCCATGTCGAGAGCGGCGACCCCCGGTTCCTGGCCTGGGTGGCGGGCGTCGAAGGGGGGACCGGCCACCCGCTCGGGGAGGCGGTGGAGCGGGGGGCCCTCGACCGGGGGGTTGCGCCCGCGCCGGCAGGCGGCGTAACCCTGTTCCCGGGGCTGGGCGCCCGGGGCGTGGTGGAGGGGACGCCGGTAACCGTAGGAACCTCCGAGCTCATGGCCCTCCACGGCATCGCGGTGGGGCCCCGCTGGGAAGACGCCATGGAAGAAGCCCGCCGCCGGGGGGACACCGTCTTCGCCGGGGCGTGGGAAGGGAAGGTGCAGGGGATAGTTGCGGTGGCCGACCAACCCCGCCCCTCCGCGGCCGCGGCGGTGGCGGCCCTCCGCCGCCGCTCGCTGCGCCCGGCCATGCTGACCGGCGACCACGAGACCGCCGCCCGGTCGGTGGCCGAGCAGGTGGGGATCACCGAGGTGCACGCCCGGCTGCTCCCCCGCGACAAGGCCGCCATCATCGCCGCCTGGGAGGAGGAGGGCCAACCCGCAGCCTTCGTGGGCGACGGGGTGAACGACGCCCCCGCCCTCGCCTCCGCGTCGGTGGGAATCGGGGTGGGCACCGGCAGCGACCTGGCCGTGGAAGCCGCCGACGTCGCCCTCATGTCGGGCAACCCCGCTCTGGCGGTTACGGCGGTGGATCTGGCCGGGCGCACCCTGCGGGGCATCCGCCAGAACCTGTGGTGGGCCTTCGCCTACAACACGGCCGCCATCCCGCTGGCGGCGGCCGGCCTGCTCGACCCGATGGCGGCGTCGGCGGCCATGGCGCTGTCCAGCGTGTCGGTGGTGGTCAACAGCCTGCGGATCAGGGGCTGGGAACCCCGGCGGTGCGGCGGGCCGGCCGCCTGAACCCTCCGCCGCGCCTCCTGCACGCAGGCAGGGACCGGCTACCCTTCGGCCGGTGAGCAGCATCGAGTGGATCCGGGAACCGGCGTTGCGCAACCCGATGGCGGTTCTGGCCTTCGAGGGTTGGAACGACGCGGCCGACGCGGCTTCGAGGGCGCTCTACTTTCTCTTGGAGCATCACGAGGAGATACCGCTGGCCCAGCTCGACATGGAGCAGTACATCAACTATCAGCTGTCGCGCCCCGTGGTGTCCATCGACGGGGCGGCGAGGCATGTCCACTGGCCGGTCACCGGGTTCTTCGCCCTGCTCCTCCCCGAACACGACCGCGACCTGGTTCTGGTGCTGGGAGAGGAACCCCATCTCCTCTGGCGGCGTTACTGCGCCGAGGTGATAGGGGTGCTCCGCCGCCTCGGGGTCCGGGAGGCGGCCGCCCTCGGGGCTTTCATGAGCCAGATCCCCCACACCCAGCCCATTCCGATCTTCGGCAGCTCCGGAGACCCGGACTTCACCATGCGGATGGGCATCAGCCCCTCCACCTACGAGGGGCCGACCGGGATAGCCGGGGTCATCGCCGCCGCAATGGAGGACGAGGGGATGGAGTCGTCCGGCCTCTGGGCGGGGGTGCCCCACTACCTGGCCGGCAGTCCGAGCCCCACCGCAACCAGGGCCCTCCTCTACGCCCTGGGCGACCTGATCGGGTGGCGTTTCGACGTGGCGGCGCTCGACGAGGATGCGGCCGGCTACGAGGCCACGGTCAACAATCTGATCGACGATTCGGAGGGTATGGCCGAATACATCGAGCGGCTCGAGGAGGAAAGCGAGAGCCGGGCGGTGCAGGAAGGGGACGGACGGCGGCTCGTGGAGGACATCGAGCGCTTTCTCAGCAACCCGCAATGACGCCGCGTCCGAACCGCCGGGCGGTCCCCCGGCCGGATTGCTTTCGGTTTGCGGAGCGCCGCCGCACGCGCAACAATCATATTTGCACCGACCGAGGATGTGAATGGGCTCGCTGATCAAAAAGCGCCGCAAGAAAATGAGCAAGCACAAGTACCGCAAGCGGGTCAAGGCCAACCGCCACAAGAAGCAGAGCTAGCTCCGGCGGCCGGGCCTTTCCGTCCGGCTCGGGTGGGCTGCGCCCCTGCGCGGGCCGGGATCGACGGCGATTCGGGGTCAACCGTCATAGCGGGCGCCCGAAAGGTCGGGCGCGGGCGTCATCACCCTTCCTTCGGGTTCGACTGCGGCCTCCAGGGCGGCGCAGGCCCTCCGCACTTCGCTCCGGCGGACCAGGCACAGCACCGACGGCCCCGCTCCGGACAGGCAGGCGTGGAGGGCGCCGGCTTCCAGGGCGGCCCCGATCAGCCTGCCCACGCGGGGGTTGTGGACGGTGCGGGGGGTTTCGTGGATCTCGTCTCCCCCGGCCAGCCCGAGGGCGCGGGCCGACCCGCTGCGCAGGCCTTCCAACAGGGCGGCCACCCGGCCGATGGTGCGCACCGCGGTCTCGACCGTGACCGAAGCCGGTATCACCTTCCGGGATTCCCTGGTCTCCATCCCGAACCCCGGAACGGCGATCACGGGAACCAGATCGGGCGACAGCGGGGGGTGCAGCACCGACCCTTCCGCCACCGCCGCCAGCCCCCCGTACACCGCGGCGGCGGCGTTGTCGGGATGGCCCTCCAGGTCCCTCACATAACGGAAAAGGTCGTCCGGGCCGGGCGGGCGGCCGTCGGCGCGCAGGGCGGCCATGATCCCGGCGGCGTAGGCGGCGGCGCTCGATCCGAGGCCCCGGCGGAGCGGGATGCGGTTGACCACCTCTATCCGCAGCGGCCGGGCGCTGTACTCCCGGGCCGCGGCCAGCACGGCGTCGTCTTCGGGGCAGCCCCTGTAGGGCTCGGGGCCCGAATGCCGGATCGACCAGGAGTCCGCCCGCTCGGCCCGCACCTCGCAGCGCAGGTCGAGGGCCAGCGCCAGGCTGTCGAACCCCGGCCCCAGGTTGGCCGAAGAAGCCGGGGCCGAGGCGCGGGTGCGGTTCACACACCGGCTTTCGTCTCGATGAAGATGTTCTTGGTGCCCGGCAGGGCGGAGCGGATGGATTCCTCTATCAGGGTGACCGTTCGGTGGATCTCATCCCCCGACAAGCCGCCCGCCAGCTCCACCTCCAGGTTGACGAGGATCTCCTCGGGCCCCATGTGCATGGTGAGCAGCTGGGTCACCTCCGCCACGTTGGGGTTGCCGAGCACCTCGGCGCGGATGGCGTCCTGGTCGCGGAGGCTGGCGGATTCTCCTATGAGCAGGCCCTTGGTTTCGTAGGCCATCAGGAAGGCCACAACGGCCAGCAGCACCCCGATCAGGATGGAAGCCAGGGCGTCCCAGAAGGGGTCGCCGGTGATGCGGGCGGCGATTACCCCGCCCAGGGCCACCACCAGGCCGCCCAGGGCGGCGGTGTCCTCGAGCAGGATCACCAGCAGGGCGGCGTCCTTGGTTTCGCGCAGGGCGCGCCACACCGGCCTGCCCCGGCGGACGCGGTTGAACTCCCGGATCGCCACCAGGTAGGAGAAGGACTCGAAGACGATCGCCCCGCCCAGGACCGCCGCCGACACGGCGAAGTTCTCCACCGCGTGCTGGTGGCGGAGGGCGTTGATCCCGTGCTGGATGGAGAACACCGACCCGCCCGCGAACAGCGTGAACGCCACCATGAGGCTCCAGAAGTAGATTTCCTTGCCCCGCCCGAACGGGTGGAGGTCCCCGCCCCGCCGCCGGGCGGCGGATATGCCCCACAGCAGCATTCCCTGGTTTCCGGAGTCGGCCACCGAGTGGAGGCCCTCGGCCAGCATGGCCGCCGACCCGGTGAAGACGGCGGCGGTGAACTTGGCGACGGCGATGATCGAGTTTGCTGCCAGCGCCGCCAAGATCGCCAGCCGTGAACCTTGAGAAGCCATGGCCCGCAGTGTACGGGATGCAATCCGCATCGTCATAACCGCCGGGGGTTCGGCGGCGGCTACCGTAGGCCGCGATGGCGGACATCCTGGGGCTGGACACCATGCTGGCGCAGATCATGCTGGCGGTGGGGCTGGCGATGGTCTTCGGCAACGGCTTCGCCATGTGGAAGCACGCCCGCGGGGAGGGGCCCAAGGGCTTCCGGGGCGTCTACCGCCCCGGGCGGGCCAGGTTTCTCCTGGCGGTGGGCGCCGCCATCACGGTGTGGGGAGCGGCCGGCTTCGTGATATGACCGCCCGCCGGGGGCTGCGGGCCGGGGCGGACGGGGGCAGACGGCGCCGGACGGGAGCTTGTCCGGGGAGGATTTCGTTGCCGGCGGCCGGCGCGGCGGACTGCGAGGGGGGCTATGAGGAGTCGTAGGCTTTCATCACCGCCGCCGCCTGTCCGGGCGTCATCCGCTTCACCGCTTCCCGCACCGTTACCCCCGAGGCCCGCCCCGCCCTGGGCAGCAGCCATTCGTAGACCATATCCGGGCGCAGGCGGGCGGCGTCCCGCAGGCACCAGCCGATCGCCTTGCGGACGAAGAACTCTTTCTCTTCCAGCATCCGGTCGGCCAGGCCGGTGAAACGGCCCCAGCCGCCGCCGCCGGAGCGGAGCGGCCCGAGGTGGACCAGCAGCGCCGCCCGCCGCATCCAGAAGTCCTCGTCCGCCCCCCAGCGCTCCACCACCCGGTCGGCGTCGGGGCGGCGCTCCAGCAGCGGCCCCGCCGTGTGGACGGCCAGGTTGTCGACCAGCGCCCAGGTGCCCGACTCTCTGAGCAGGCGTTCCACCGGCTCCAAAGCGGACGGTTCCAGGTCCGGTGCGTTGGCCTGCAGCAGGAAGGCCGCCGCCATCCTCAGCTCGTGGACCCCCGCCTCCCACATCCGCTCGGCGGCGTCCAGCGTGTCCTCATGCGGTGTGACCCCGAATCGGGCGCGCCAGGACTTGACCTCCTTGCGGATGTCCGGCACCCGCACCCCGTAATGGACGAGGGAGCTGCGCAGGTAGCCCTTCTCGACCTCGGCCCTTTCCCGCCCGCCCAGGTTCTTCAGCGCCCGGTCGAGCTCGGAAACGGCTCTCCGGCGGTCGGTTTCCACAGTCCTCCATGTCCGGCCGGGTGTACGCTACCCGTGATGAACGCCGCCGGAGTCCGGATCGACGACAGGCCAACCGCACAGCTGACCGACAGCCTCGTCCGTTCTCCGGTGCGGAGGGGGCGGATTTCGCCGCCGGGCGCCCGGCCTGGTAGCCTCGCCCCGAGGCGGGCGCCTGCCATGGTGCGGCGGACAGGCGCCGGTTGCGCGGGTGTAGTTCAGTGGTAGAACATCAGCTTCCCAAGCTGAGAACGGGGGTTCGATTCCCCTCACCCGCTCCGCATCCTCGGTTGTTGTCATCCCGCCCGAAGCATGGGGAGGGGCCCCGGTGATACTCTCGGACCGCGACATCAAACAGGCCGTCAGGTCGGGGCGGATCGGGATCGACCCCTACGAGCCCGCCCATGTGCAGCCTTCCTCGGTGGACCTGCGGGTGGACCGCCGGTTCCGGGTCTTCGAGAACCACCTGTACCCGATCATAGACCCCAAGGTTTACCAACCCGACCTCACCAAAGAGATGCAGGTGGAGCCCGACGCCATGTTCGTACTCCACCCCGGCGAGTTCGTGCTGGGCGCCACCTTCGAGCGGATCACCCTGCCCGATGACATAGTCGCCCGTCTGGAGGGCAAGTCGAGCCTGGGGCGTATCGGGCTGCTGATCCACTCGACCGCCGGGTTCGTGGATCCCGGCTTCGACGGTTACCTGACCCTGGAGCTGGCCAACGTAGCCAACCTGCCGATCGCCATCTACCCCCAGATGCTGATCGGCCAGATCAGCTTCTACCTGCTGTCCAGCGCCGCCGACCACCCTTACGGCTCCGACCCCTCCGGCTCCAAATACCAGGGCCAGCGCGGTCCCACCCCCTCCCGAGTCCACGAAGACTTCCTCCAAAAAGACCGCCTCCACTTCGACCGATAAACCCGACAGCGACTACCCTTCTCGGACCGAAGCGGTATCGGAACTCTGCTTCAATGAAGGAGGGTCGTATTCGACCCTCGTTCGCCAGAGTATCCAGTCTTTCTCACCGGCTCCCATCTCGCCGCAATGAAGGAGGGTCGTATTCGACCCTCGTTCAGAGGTCATACCTGCCGACTACCTGAAGGGAGACCGGCCGCAATGAAGGAGGGTCGTATTCGACCCTCGTTCTCAACGGTGTCCGGCGCGGCTCCACCCGGTTCGTGGCCGCAATGAAGGAGGGTCGTATTCGACCCTCGTTCCCAGACCAACCGACCGGCTGCCGCCGGTTTTATGCGCCGCAATGAAGGAGGGTCGTATTCGGGCTCTTCGGAAATGAGGGGGGAGGGGCGGGCTGAGAGGGGGTAGGGGAATCCGCGGGATCGGGGGTGGGGTCCTCCATAATCGGACGCTGTAAACACTTCCCGAGTGAAGGAGGACCCCTGGTGGAGTGCAAGTATAAGCGCATATGTGAGGTGATGGCCGGATTGGGGGGAGTGGAGATACTGGAGGCGAGCGAACCCCTGGACGGGGCTCTGCTGGTGGAGGTCCGCACCGTCGGGCGGTCCCGTCCGTCGTGCCCCGGGTGCGGGGGGCGGGTGCGGTCGAAGGGCGAGAGGCTGGTAGAGCCGGCTGGGTCTGCCCATGGCCGGGCGGCCGGTGCGGCTGGGTTGGCGGAAACACCGGCGGGAGTGCCCTGACAGCGCCTGCGGGGTGGGTTCGTTTACCGAGCAGGATCCTCGGATTGCTCCGGAGCGGGGGTTGTTGACCTGCCGGGCTGGGCGGTGGGCGGCGGAGATGGTGGGCCGGGAGGGGCGGACGGTGTCCGCGGTTGCCAGGGAGCTGGGCTGTGATTGGCATACGGTCAACAAAGAAGTCATCCGCTGGGGCCAGGCGTTGTTGGAGGCCGACGAGGACCGGATCGGGGCGGTGGAGGCCGTCGGCGTCGATGAGACCATGTTCTGCCGCACCGCTCCCCGAAGGCGTCCGCGGAAGCAGTGGTGCACTTCTATTGTTGATGTCGAAGCAGGCCAGCTGTTGGATATAGTCCCAGGCAGAGAAGCCGCAGGGCCTGCCCGATGGCTCCAGGCGCGGCCCAAAGAATGGCGGGAACAGATCCGCTGGGCGGTGCTGGACCTGTCAGGGCCGTACCGGGCGGCCTACAACGCGGCCATCCCCCATGCGGCCCAGGTCGCGGATCCGTTCCATGTGGTCCGGCTGGCCAACAACCGCCTCGACGAGGTCCGCCGCAGAGTCCAGAACGAGACCGTAGGCCACCGCGGCCGCAAAGACGACCCCCTCTACCGGATCCGCAAGCTGTTGACCCTAGCCCAGGAAAGACTCGACCAGCCCGGCGGGGAACGCCTCCAAGGCCTCCTCAAAGCCGGGGACCCCTACGGAGAAGTCCGGCTGGCCTGGCACGCCAAAGAAACCCTCCGCGACGTCTACCAGATCCAAGACCCCGGCCTCGCCGACGAATACACCCGACAGCTCGCCGCCGACCTCCAGGACCAGTCCTGCCCCCCGGAGGTCAACCAACTCGGCCGCGCCATCGCCCGCTGGTACTCCCAGATCGTGGCCTGGCACCGCTCCCGGGTGTCGAACGGACCCACCGAAGCAGTCAACAATCTCATCAAACGGATCAAACGGATCGGGTTCGGGTTCCGCAACTTCACCAACTACCGGATCCGAGCGCTGCTCTACGCAGGGAAACCCAACTGGGACCTACTCCCCTCGGTGACTCCCCCCTGAAATCCGAAGAGCCAGATTAGTAGTTCCAAGGGATGGGGCGGGGCAATCTCTCGTTCAGGATGGGGAGTGTCCATGACTGGGAGCACCGCGGCCCGAGGTGAGCATCGCCCCGAACAACGCCTTCAAAACGCCAGCATCACCCCGCTTTTGTATATTCATGCAGGATTGTGCATAATAATGTCATCATGGACAGGGTCGGCACCGCTTTCCGCCGGAGAGAGCTGAGGAAGATACTCGCCGAGGTGAAGGACGCCTCCAGCCAGTCGCAGCTCACCCGGCTGCTGGTCGAGCGGGGTTTTCCGGTTACCCAGGCTACCGTCTCCAGGGATCTGCGGGCGATGGGGGCCGTCAAGGCGCCGGACGAACACGGGATGATGCGGTATATGTTGGGGCCGCCTTCGCCGCCCTTCACCCGGGAGGCCTTGGCGGCGGTGCTGTCCGTCTATGCGCATTCGGTCCGGTCGAGCGGCAACCTGGTGGTGATCAAGACCCCTCCGGGCGCCGCCCACGTGGTGGCCGCCGCGATCGACGGCGCCGACCTGCCGGGGGTGCTGGGCACCGTGGCCGGGGACGACACGATGCTGGTCACGGCCGACGAAGATACGGGCGGCCGGGCGGCGGCGGCGCTGATCGAACAGATACAGAGAGGAGACAGCGGATGAGCCGGGTTGTTCTGGCGTACTCGGGAGGACTCGACACCTCGGTGATCCTCAAGTGGCTGATCGAGGAGCGGGGCTACGAGGTGGTCTGCTACACGGCCGATGTCGGCCAGGGCGAGGAGGTCGAGGAGGCGGTGGCCAAGGCCTACGCCACCGGGGCGGTGGAGGCGGTGGCCGAGGACCTGCGGGAAGAGTTCACCGCGGACTACGTTTGGCCGGCCATCCGGGCGAACGCTGTCTACGAGAGCTACTACCTGCTGGGCACCTCGCTGGCCCGCCCGGTGATCGCCAAGGGCTTGGTGCGGGCGGCGGAGGCCTTCGGGGCGGAGGCCGTATCCCACGGTGCCACCGGCAAGGGCAACGACCAGGTGCGCTTCGAGCTGTCCGCCTACGCCCTCAAGCCGGACATCCGGGTGGTGGCCCCGTGGCGGGAGTGGACCATGGCGGGCCGGGCCGACCTGGTGGCCTACGCCGACAAGCACGACATCCCCATCCCGGTAACGCCCGAGAAGCCCTACTCCACCGACGCCAACATCCTGCATATCTCCTACGAGGGGGGAGTGCTGGAGGACCCCTGGACCGCTCCGCCCAAGGGCATTTTCCAGATGACCGTCGACCCGGAGGAAGCGCCGGACCGGCCGCAGGAGGTAACCGTCTCCTTCGAACGGGGATCGCCGGTCGCGGTGGACGGGGAGGCGATGACCCCCGCCGAGCTGCTGGCCCGCTGCAACCGGATCGCCGGCGCCCACGGGGTGGGGCGGGTGGACATGGTGGAGAACCGCTACGTGGGGATGAAGAACCGGGGGGTGTACGAGACGCCGGGCGGCACCCTGCTGCATCACGCCCACCGGGCGGTGGAGTCGATCACCCTCGACCGGGAGGCGGCCCATCTGCGCGACCAGCTGATGCCCCGCTACGCCGAGATGGTCTACAACGGATACTGGTTCTCCCCCGAGCGGAAAGCGCTGCAGAACTTCATGGACGACATCCAGAGAGACGTTACGGGCGAGGCCCGGATGCAGCTCTACAAGGGGACCGCCGCGGTGGTGGGCCGGCGCTCCCGCACCCGCAGCCTGTACGATCAGGCGACGGTGTCCTTCGAGGCGGGCGGCTCCTACAACCAGGCCGACGCCTCCGGCTTCATCCGGCTCAACTCCCTGCGGCTCCGCATGCGGGCGCAGCGCGGGGCGGGCGCCCCGGGCGGATCGGAGGCGGCCGGATGACCTCCGGGGCGGTCATCCGGATGGGAGACGCGGTATGACGAAGATGTGGGGCGGCCGGTTCTCGGAGGGTCCGTCCGAGGTGCTGTGGCGTTTCACCGTTGACCGCAGCGACCGCCGGCTGCTGGCCGAGGACGTCGCCGGGTCGCTCGTCCATGTCGAAATGCTGGGGGAGGCCGGCTTGCTGGACCGCGCCGAGGCGGAGGCCCTGCGGGAAGGGCTGAGGGCCATCCTCGAAGAGGCCGAGCAGGGGACCTTCCGGTTCGCCGAGGGGGACGAGGACGTCCATTCGGCGGTGGAGCGCCGCCTCGGCGAGCTGGCGGGCGGGGCGGCCGGGAAGCTGCACACCGGGCGTTCCCGCAACGACCAGGCCGCCCTCGGCCTGCGCCTCTATCTGCGGACGGCGGGTTCGGAGCGGATCGGCCAGCTGCGGGGGTTCGTCGCGGCGGTGACGGCGGCCGCCGAACAGGCCGGCGAAACGGTGGTCGCCGGATACACCCACCTGCAGCAGGCCCAGGCGGTCCCGCTCGCCCATCACCTGCTGGCCTACGCCTTCATGGCGGTGCGGGACATCGAGCGGTTCGGGCAGGCGACCGAGCGCCTGGCCGTCTCTCCGCTGGGGGCGGGTGCCCTGGGGGGAAGCAGCCTGCCGATCGACCCGGACCTTTCCGCCGAGCTGCTGGGCGCAAAGGGGCGGTTCGGCAACTCGATGGACGCGGTGGCCGCCCGCGACCAGGTGGCCGAGTACGCCTTCGTCTGCACCCAGGCGCTGGTGAACCTGTCGCGGCTGGCCGAAGAATGCGTGCTGTGGGCCGGGTCCGAGTTCGGCTGGGTGACGTTCAGCGATTCCCTCACCACCGGCTCGTCGGCCATGCCCCACAAGAAGAACCCCGACATCGCCGAGCTGACCCGCGGCAGGGCGGCCATCGCCGTCGGGCATCTGACCGGGTTGATGGCCCTCCAGAAGGGCCTGCCCCTGGCCTACAACCGGGACTTCCAGGAGGACAAGGCGGCGGTGTTCGCCGTTGACGACGCTCTGGCCGGGGCGCTGGAGGCCATGACCGCCCTGATAGCGGCCGCCGAGTTCCATCCGCCGCCGCCCGACCCGTCGGTCACCGCCTTGGACCTGGCCGAAGCCCTCGTGGAGCGCGGGGTTCCCTTCCGGGCGGCCCACCATGCGGCGGGAAGGCTGCTGTCGGCCTTGGCCGCCGAGGGCAGGACTTTGGCGGAGGCCGCCGCCTCCGACCTCGAGGCGGCCCACCCCCTCTTCCGGCCCGAAGATCTGGCTTTGACCGATCCGGTCGAGTCGGTCCGCCGCCGCCGGTCCAAGGGGGGCGCCAACTTCGCTTCGGTACGGGAACAGATAGATCTGCTGAAGGGCTTCCTCGGCTGAGACGGCCCGGACGGTGCGCGATGCTCCTCTTCCGCCGTGCGCCGGTAAACCGCGCTCCTTCGATCAGCAGGTTCCGGGGGGCGGCGCGAGGTATTCCGCCGCCCCGAAAAAACTGTTGCGCCCGGCGGTGCGAGGCGATAGATTTAATTCTGATCCATAAGAGGAGGAGGGACCATTATGGCAGACAGAAAAGAGCCGATCAGCAGGAGGGACTTCGTCAAGCTGGCCGGTCGAGGGGCGATCGTCGCCGGGGCTATGCCGGCGGTTCTGGCCGCTTGCGGCGACGACACGCCCGCCACGCAGGCCACCACGGCGCCCACCGCGGCGGCGCCCACTCAGGCGGCCATGCCTACCACCACCCTCAGCCCCCGCGAGGCCGGACTGGCGGCGGAGAACGGCGCCGACCTCCTCATCTACGCCCCGCCCGGGCGGGAAATCCCCACCCAGTGGCCGGGCTATCTGGGCAGGTTCCCCGAGCCGCAGTTCGCGGCCACGGCCGGCAGCTTTGCTTCCCTGGGCGAGCTGCAGCTGGGCGCCGTCGAACCGGACATCTGGAACCCGTGCTTCGCGGTGTTCAAGACGGCGGTGGACGAGGGTCTGGTGCAGCCCTGGGACACGGATCTGATCCCCAACTTCCAGGACCTGAACCCCAACCTGGTGGCGGCCACCCAGCGGGACGGCAACCAGTACGCCATCCCGCTGCTCTACGGCCTGGCCGTCCCGATCTACCGGTCCGACCTGTACACGCCCGAGGAGCAGTCATATTCCATCCTCTTCGACGAGGAACTGGCGGGGAAGGTCACCTGGACGGACTCGGCGGAATGGTTCGTGGTGGCCGGCAAGCTGCCCGAGAACAACGTAGCCAACCCGTTGGATCCCACCGATGAGGAGCTGGACCGGCTGGTCGAGTTCCTGAAGGCCAAGATCAAGGTGGTGCCGGCCGCCCTGTACAGCGACCTGGCTTCCAACCAGGCCGATATGGCCGCCGGCAACATCGTGGCGTCCTACGTGGCGCCCACCCAGTGGATCGAGCTGACCAAACAAGGCGTGGACGTCTCCTTCATCACCCCCGAAGAAGGTTTCATCGGCTTCTCGTGCGGGTACTTCCTGCTGGCGGGCGCCGATCAGTACTACCACGCCCACGAGTGGGTGAACGCGGCGGTGAGCGTCGAGGCCGCCCTGACCATCTCGAACAAGTTCAACTTCGGGAACTCCAACCTGAAGGCCACGGCGGTGGACAACCCGTTGTTGGTGGACGTGTTCGGCTTGGGCGACGCCGACGCCCTCGACGGGGTGACCCTGCTCGACTCGATGGCCGACATCGACAAGCTGAACGATGCTTGGGTCGAGGTCAAGGCCTCCGCCGGGGTCTGATCCGCAGTCCGCAGTCCATCTGTCTCGAGCCGCCGCCGGACCGCCCCGCGGGGGGAGGTCCGGCGGTGACTGAACCCGCCCGCCCGCCGCGGCCGCCGCCGTGACGGCCGCGGGCGAAGCCGGGCGCCGGAGCCGCCTCGCCTCGGCTCTGGAGCGCCGCCGCCACCGGGCGACCAGGGCTCTGCTGGCCGTTCCGCTGGGTTGGCTGCTGCTGTTCTTCGTAGTGCCGGTGGCGTTGGTCGCCGCCTACAGCATCGGGGTGCTGGCCACCTTCACCCGGGAGGAAGGCATCAGCTTCCTCAGCTGGCAGCTCTTCTTCACGGGCGAGAACGTCTACATGCAGCTCTTCTGGAAGTCGCTGCGGACGGCGCTGGTGGTGGCGGCGGCGGCGGTGGCGGCCGCCTACCCCATCGCCTACTTCCTGGCGATGATCGCCGACAGGTACAAGTACCCGCTCCTGTTGCTGATGGTCGCCCCGTTCATGACCAACTTCTTCATGCGGGTGCTGGCGTGGAAGGTGCTGTTGGGCAGGCAGGGGGTGATCAATTCCTTCCTGGTCTGGACGGGTCTGCGGGCGGAGGGCAACCCCATCGAATCGCTGGCCTACGGGCAGATACCGGTGGGGATCGTGCTGGGCTACGTGTGGATACCGTTCGTCATGCTTCCCATATTTGCCGCCATGATCAGCATGGACCGGCGGCTCCTGGAGGCGGCCGCCGACCTCGGCGCCAGCCGGTGGAAGGCGTTCTGGAAGGTGACCTTCCCGCTCAGCCTGCCGGGGGTGGTGGCGTCCTTCTTCTTCGTGTTCATACCCACCATCGGCGAGTTCGTGGTGCCCCTGCTGGTGGGCGGCACCAGGGGTTACATGTTCGGCAGCGCCATCAGCGATCTGTTCGGTCCGGGGCTGGACTGGCGAACCGGTTCGGTGCTCTCCTTGTGGCTGGTGATGGCGGTGTTCGTGCTGGCGCTGGTGTTCTTCCGCCTGGTGCGCTTCGGAAAGCTGGCCGAATCATGATCGACATCGCCACCTCCAAGTGGGCTAGATGGGTGCTCATCTTCATCTTCATCGGCGAGATCATCTTCCTCTACGCCCCCATCACCCTGCTCTATGTCTTCTCCTTCAACGAGGGCACGGTGGTCGGCTTCCCGTTCAGCGGCTTCACCTTCGACTGGTATCGGGAGGCCTTCACCAACCGCGGCCTGCTGGCTTCCATGCGCACCAGCGGATGGATCGCCCTGTGGTCCAGCACCGCCTCGATCGTGGTGGGCCTCCTGATGGCCATCCCCCTGGCGCGGCGCAAGTTCAAGGCGAAGGCCCCGGTCATAGCCTTGGTGCTCAGCCCGCTGGTGGTGCCCCATCTGGTGTTCGGCATCGCCCTGCTCATCACCTTCCGATTCATCAAGGACAACATCATCGACTTTCCCTTCTCGGTGATCACGGTGGCCATCGGCCACGTGGTGGTGCTGATGCCGCTCATCGTCCTGATCCTCGTGCCCCGACTGCAGCGCATCGACGCCCACCTCGAGGAAGCCGCCGAAGACCTGGGGGCGGGCGGCTGGCGCACCTTCCGCTCGGTCATCCTGCCCCTCGTGGCGCCCGCCCTGGTGGCCGCCTACGTGATCTCGTTCATCATCTCGTTCAACGAGTTCGCGGTGGCGGTGTTCGTGAGCGGCCCCACCAACACCTTCCCGCTGTATGTGTTCGCCTCGCTGCAGTATCCGGTCGACCTGCCGCAGATAATCGCCGTCTCGGTGGTAGTGGTGACCATCTCCCTGGGGGTGGTGGCGGCCGCCGAGGCCGTCCGGCGCATCTTCGAGCGGCGTTATCGGGTGCTGGCTCAGACAGCCGGCCTGCTCGGGGTGGCCGACGCCGATGCGGAATGAACCCGGCGGGATGCGGAACGGTCGAGGGACGGAGGCGTGATGTCGGATAAGGCATGGCTGCGGCAGCCCTACTCGAGGCGGTCCCATCCCTGGGCGGGGGTGGACCTGGAGCACAACGCGGAGATGGAAACCAGGGACGGGGCAACCCTGCGCAGCGACATATACCGCCCCATGGGAGAGGGCCCCTGGCCGGTGCTTCTGCACCGCACCCCCTACGGCAAGGACTTCGTGCACGACGGCCACTACCTGCATCCGGGCTGGTACGCGCGGCAGGGGTTCATGGTGGCGGTCCAGGACGTGCGGGGGCGGTTCTGCTCGGACGGGGCGTTCGTTCCTTACCTGAACGAAGGGCCCGACGGTTACGACGCCGTGGAATGGGCGGCCGGCCTCGACGGCGCCAACGGGCGGGTCGGGATGTACGGGGCGAGCTATCCGGGCATGGTGCAGTACCTGGCGGCCGCCGAAGCGCCCCCCGGCCTGGGGGCGATTTCCCCGACCGTGGCCGCCGCCGACCTGCACAGCCACTGGACCTACGAGGGCGGGGCATTGCGCCTCTTCGTCCCCCACTGGACGGCGGCGCTGCTGATGGAGATCGGAATGCGGAGGGGCGATCAGGAGCTGACGGCCGAGGCCAGGGGAATACGGGCGGCGGCTTCCCTGGCGGGGGCCTGGCTGGGTTCTGCGGCGCCGGCGGACCTCGAGCCCCTGCAGCACGCCGGGTTCTACCGGGAATGGCTCGCCCATCCCGAGAACGACGATTTCTGGCGTGAGCGGAGCGCCCTCCACCGGATGGACTCGGTGGGGTGCGCGGTGCTCCACATCGGCGCCTGGTTCGACACCTTCCTGGAGGGGGCGCTGGCCGCCCACCGGGCGTTGGCCGCCCGCCCCGACGGTCCGGAGCAGTGGCTGATCGTCGGGCCCTGGGGCCACCTGCCCGGAGGCGAATGCATAGGAGACCTCAAGACCGGTCCGCAGGCGCGCGGTACGGTGGCGCTCGACCGGGTGCAGGTTGACTTCTTCCGCCGCCATCTCGACGGGGAGGCCCCGGCGGCCCGGCAGAACCGCACCAGGTACTACGTCCTGTTCGAGAACCGGTGGCGGGAGAGTTCCGGATGGCCGCCGGCGGGGGAGGAGACCGCCCTCTACCTGCGGTCGGGCGGCTCGGCCAACACGGTCGGGGGCGACGGCCGCCTCGATCCCTCGCCCCCGGAGGCGCCGGAGCCGGCCGACCTGTACCACTTCGTCCCCCGTATTCCGCCGGCGGCGGCGGGCGGCCATACCTGCTGCGACGAGAACGCCATGCCCGCCGGCCCCCGCAGCCAGCACTTCCTGGAGCGTTTGCCGGAGATACTCGTCTACTCCACCGAGCCGTTCGCCGAGGAGTTCATCATCGCCGGCGCGGTTGCCGCCCGCCTATGGACGGCCACCGAAGCCGCCTCCGCCGACTACGTCACCCGGCTCTGCCTGGTGCACGAGGGCCGTTCCTTGAACATCAGCGACGGCATTCGCCGGCTCACCGCCCAGGACCTGGCCGAAGGCCGGGACGGGGACGGGGCGGTGATGGTGGAGATACAGATGCAATCCACCGCCGCCCTGGTCCGTCCGGGCGACATCCTGCGCCTCCACGTCACCAGCGGCGCCTTCCCCGCCTGGGATGTCAACCCGCAGACCGGGGCGCCGCCCGCCGAGACCTCGGGCTGGGACGGAGCGGCGGCCATGCATGGTGTCTGCCATGAACCCGGCAGGGAGTCCTCGTTGACCTTCACTGCCCTTCACCAAGGAGAGCAATCATGACCGTCCGCACCGCCGCCGCTCCCGAGGCGGGCATCCATCTGGAAGGCATCACCAAGCGCTTCGGCGAGGTGGTGGCGGTTGACGACGTGGATATCGTCATCCGGGAGGGGGAGTTCTTCTCGCTGCTGGGGCCGAGCGGGTGCGGCAAGACCACCAGCCTGCGGATGATCGCCGGTTTCGAGATACCCGACGCCGGACGGGTGTTGCTCCGCGACCGGGACGTGAGCGGGCATATGCCCAGCCGCCGCAACGTCAACATGGTGTTCCAGCACTACGCCCTGTTCCCGCATATGAACGTGGAGGACAACGTCATGTTCGGGCTGCGGGTGGCCGGGGTGAAGCGGGCGGAACGCAAACAGCGGACGGCGGAGATACTCGAGATCGTTCGCCTGCCGGGGTTCCAGAAACGCAAGCCGTGGCAGCTGTCGGGAGGCCAGCAGCAGCGGGTGGCGCTGGCCAGGGCGCTGGTCAACCGCCCTTCGGCTCTCTTGCTCGACGAGCCGCTCGGCGCGCTCGATGTGAAGCTGCGCCGCGAGATGCAGCTGGAGCTGAAGGCCATCCAGCACGAGCTGGGCACCACCTTCGTGTACGTAACCCACGACCAAGAGGAGGCCCTCACCATGTCGGACCGCATCGCCGTCATGAATCTGGGCCGGGTCGAGCAGATCGGAAGCCCCCGCGAGGTCTACGAGGCCCCGTCGTCGTCGTTCGTGGCCGGCTTCATCGGGTCGCTGAACGCCATGGACCTGACGGTCGAACAACGGGAGGGCGGCAACGCCGTCATGTCGGTCGGCGGGGGCGGACGGGTGTTGGCCCTGGTGGACGAGTCGGTCGGAGCCGGCGCGGTTCTGCGCACGGCGGTCCGCCCCGAGCGGATCGCCCTGGAACCGGCGGACGCCCCCGACCGACCCGGCAGGTCCCGGGTGCCGGGAACGGTGGAAGAAGTCATCTACCTGGGCGCGGTGAGCCTCTTTCACCTGGAAGTTCCGGGGCTCGGCCGCCTGGTCAGCCAGCGCATGTCCCACGAAGACGAATCCGATTTCGAGGTCGGCGAACAGGTGTCGGCCTCCTGGGAACCCGCCCACACCCTCGTCCTCGAGTGATCCGGCAGTCGGCCTGACCCGTCTGGCCTCGTCCGATTCGAGGCTTCACGAAAAACGGGGCCCTTGCGGCGGGGGTGGTCGGAGGCGGTGAAGCGGCGGAGCAGGACCCCGGTGTTCTGGCGGGTGGTGCGGTGGGCGCCGCCGGTTGTGCCCCCGCCCTGTCGCTTGGAACTGTCCGTCTATGCGAGGCGGGTGAGGCTGAAGCCGTCTCCGATGGGGATGATCACGGTTTCGGTGCGGGGGTCGTCCTGCAGGAGGCGGGCGAAGGCGGTCATCGCCCGGGCGGCGTCGGGCGGTTCGGGATCCAACACCCGGCCGTTCATGAACAGGTTGTCGGCGATGATCACTCCGGAAGGCTTGATACGGCGCACCAGCTCCTCGTAGTAGAGGGGGTAGCTCTCCTTGTCGGCGTCCACGAACGCCATGTCCACGGACCGGGCATTGGGCAGGGACCGCAGGGTTTGTATCCCCGGAGCGATGCACAGATCGATGCGGTTCTCCACCCCGGCGCGCTTCCAATAGCGGCGGGCGACCGAGGTGTACTCCTCGCTCACGTCACAGCAGAGCATCAGGCCTCCCTCGGGCAGGGCGCGCGCCATGGCCAGGCTGGACATTCCCGTGAAGGTTCCCACCTCCACCACGAACCGGGCGTTCAGCAGCCGCACCATGAAGGCCAGGAAGGCGGCCTGCTCCACCCCTATTTGCATGGTGCTGACGTCGCCCATGGCGGCGGTTTCTTCCACCAGCTCCTCGACCAGGGCGTCGGGGGCAGGGTTGTGCGCCGTCAGGTACTCGTACAGGGCGGGGGGCAGGTGCGGGTTGCGGCTCATACAGCCCCAAATTAGCCGCCCGGAGCGCCTTCCGTCCGCCATTACCATCCACGCCGTCCATGAAGACCGTTGACATGGCCGTAATCGGCGCCGGCCCCTCGGGCGCGGCCGCCGCCATCCGCGCCGCCCGCCGGGGCGCGGATACGGCGGTTTTCGACCGGGCGCCCTACGGACGGGACAAGGCGTGCGGCGACGGCCTCACCCCCAGGGCGGTGGGCGCCCTGGCCGAGCTGGGGATCGGCTTGGACGGCGCCCATCTGATCGAGGGGCTGAGGATGATCGCCGGGCGCACCGAGCGGGTGCTTCCGTGGCCGGACACCGGCCGCTTCCCCTCCTACGGAGCGGTCTGGCCGCGCCGCCGCCTCGACGCGGCCCTGATCGACGCCGCCGGCGCGGCGGGGGCGGAGCTCGTCTGGAACACCGAGGCCGTCCCGTTCTTCGAGGACGGAAGGGCGGCGGGCGTGGAGGCGGGCGGGCAGAGATGGAGGGCCGGGCTGGTGGTGGCGGCCTGCGGAGCGCCGGGGAGGGCCGCACGGATACTCGGCGCGACCCGGGTGAAGGAAGAGCCGTACGGGGTGGCGATCCGCAGCTACATCGCCTCGCCCCGCCACGCCGAGCGGTACCTGGAGGCCTGCCTCACCATGCGGGACCCCGACGGCCGCTCGGTTCCGGGCTACGGATGGCTGTTCCCCGCCGGGGACGGCACGGTCAACATCGGAGTGGGCGCCCTGTCCACCATGAAGCGTTTCAAGCGGCTCAACCTCAACTCCCTGCTCGACCTCTACTACGGCCGGGTGAAGGGGCCGTGGGAGGCCGGCCCCTACCTGGAACGGCCCCGGGCCTGGCGGCTCCCTATGAGCACGGTCCGGCGCAGCGGCCCCGGATGGGTGGCGGTGGGGGATGCGGCCGGCCTGATCAACCCCATGAACGGCGAGGGCATCGACTACGGCCTCGAGTCGGGGATGATCGCCGCCGACCTGTTCGTCCGCGACCCGGCCTCCGCCCCCGAACGCTACGACCGGGCCGTGGGGGAGCGGTTCGACGCCTTTCTGCGCACCGGGCGGCGCTTCTCGTTCCTCATCGGCCATCCGGCCGTCCTCGCCGCCGGACTGCGCCTGGCGGTGGGCACCCAGGCCGCGGCCGATATAACTCTGCGGGTCATGGGCAACCTCGTGGACTCGGAGTCGCCGGGGCCGGCGGGCCGGGTGCTGGCGGCCGCCGACCGGGTGCTGGCGGCCGCCGACCCGATCCTGCGGCGGACCCGCGCCCGCGGATAGGCAGCGGGGAACCGGGCGCAGGACGGTTGCCCGGGGCGGGCGGCCGCGCCGGACAGGACCCGATCCCCGGCGTTAGAATGCCTTTTCCGGGTGAGAGTCCGGTAGATCGAAGTCAGGACAGGCGCCGGCGAGGGTGAGAGAGGGGCGGCAAGGTGGCGGGGATCGCCTTCGACTCGGTAGGCAAGGTGTACGACGGCGAGACGCGGGCGATCGCCGATGTGTCTCTGGACATAACGGACGGCGAGTTCGTGGTGCTGGTGGGTCCGTCCGGATGCGGCAAATCGACCCTGCTGCGGATGGCGGCGGGTCTCGAGGAGATAACCGAGGGGTCGATACGCATCGGCGGCAGGGTGGTAAACGACGTGGCCCCCAAGGACCGCGACATCGCCATGGTATTCCAGAACTACGCCCTCTACCCCCATATGACGGTGCGCGACAACATGGCGTTCGGCCTCAAGCTGCGCAAGACCCCCAAGAAGGAGATCGCCGCCCGGGTGGAGGAGGCGGCCCGCGTCCTCGAGATCACAGACTTCCTCGACCGCAAGCCGAAAGCCCTGTCGGGCGGGCAGCGGCAGCGGGTGGCCATGGGCCGCGCCATTGTCCGGGAGCCGGCCGTCTTCCTGATGGACGAGCCCCTCTCCAACCTCGACGCCAAGCTGCGGGTGCAGATGCGCTCCGAGCTGGGCCTGCTCCATACCCGGCTCGGCACCACCACCCTCTACGTAACCCACGATCAGGTGGAGGCGATGACGATGGGGGATCGGGTGGCGGTGCTCAAGGCGGTGGCCGACGACTCCGAATCCAACCTCCAGCAGATCGCCGCCCCCCGCGAGCTGTACGACAACCCGGTGAACCTGTTCGTGGCCGGATTCATCGGCTCACCCTCCATGAACTTCGTGTACGCCGCGGTGGACGCGGACGGCGGCTCGGCTTCGATCAGCTTCGGGGGACACACCTTGGCGGCGGCGGCGGAGTCCTTGCCGAAGGGGGCGGCCGGCCGCGGGGGGCGGGAGGTCGTGCTCGGGGTGCGGCCGGAGGCTTTCGAGATGCGGTCGGCGGCCGGGGCAGGCGGCAGCTCGATGACCGTGGACATCGACCTGGTCGAGCAGCTCGGCTCCGAGGCCTACGTCCACTTCACGGTTCCGGCGCCCCCGGTGGTCACCGCCGACATAGAGGCCCTGCTGGCCGACGAGGGCTCCGACGCCGGTTTGTTGGGCAGCGAGACCCGGTTCACCGCCCGCGTCAACCCCGACCGCGCTCCGAAGGCGGGCCGCTCCGCCGAGCTGACGGTCGACACAGCCAAGCTCCACTTCTTCGACAAGGAAACCGGCGGCGCTCTGTAGCGGCGGGCCGCCGCTGCAGAGGCCTGTCTCCGGAGGGGTGGTTTTCGAGCAATGCGGGCGGGGCTGTTTCTTAAAAATCATGGAATGACAAAAAAATCCGTCAGATCCCCTCACAAGGGTATTGACTATGCCGCACCGATGCTGTATCAATGGAAGAGCCGAAAGCACCTCCGGTCCGCAGCCGGCGCAGACCGAGACAGGGATCATCTTCCGAACGCGACCCGCCGGGGTACTGACCGACCGCGTCCGGAACCGAGGTGGTGGTGGCGGGGGCCGGGCCCGCGCAGCGGGGGGCGTGGGCGGCGGTTTTCGCGTTCTTGCCGGGGTCTTGGGTGGGATAGGGGCTTGATCAGGGGGTTCACAGGGAAAGGGTTCGTGCTTACGCGGTGTGGTGCTTTCTCTGTAAGACGACCGAGGGCAAGAGATGCACGATTGGGGGGATGCCTTCGCCGTTCCGTCGGCGGGCGCAGCGCCCTGTTGCCCGTGCTCATCGGGGCAGACCATCCGACAGTTGCTTGCGCCGGGACGCCTTCCGGCTCCCTATCCGCGCGCCCTCTTCACCTGCTTCCTGTCTACTCTTGGGGTTGCCGTGAGAGTTCTGCTGGCCGCCCACCCCGTTTTCAAGCTGCATGACGCCGGTTACGGGCACCCCGAGCGCCCCGCCCGGTTGGACGCCGCCCTCGCCGGGGTGCGGGAAGCGCCGGTCGAGGTGATAGAGGAAGAGCCGCCCGAGGCGGACCGCGCCCTGCTCGAGCTGGTGCACTCCCCCCGCTACGTCGACCGCATCGAGCGGTTCTGCGCGGGGGGCGGCGGGCCGCTGGACGCCGACACCAGCGCGGTGAAAGCATCCTGGGAGGCGGCCAGGCGGGCGGCCGGGGCAGGACCCCTGGCGGTGCGCAGGCTGGAGGAAGGCCTGGTGGATGCGGCTTTTCTGGCGGTCCGTCCGCCCGGCCACCACGCCCGCCGGGAAACCGCCATGGGTTTCTGCCTGTTCAACAGCATCGCGGTTACCGCCGCCATGCTGGCCGAGCGGGGCGAGCGGGTGGCCATCATCGATTGGGATGTCCACCACGGCAACGCCACCGAGGAGATGTTCTGGTCGCGCGACGACATCCTCTACATCTCGCTCCACCAGTATCCGTACTATCCGGGGACCGGCGGCCTGGTGGACATGACCGCCCGCCCCACCACCTTGGACCTGCCCCTCCCGGCCGGCTCGGCCGGAGACCTGTACCGGGAGGCCTTCCCCGGCTTGGTGGCGCCGGTGACGGCGGGCTTCGGTCCGGACTGGCTGCTGGTCAGTGCGGGCTACGACGCCCACGCCTCCGATCCGCTGGCCGGATTGCGCCTGCTGGCGTCCGACTACGCCTTCATGGCCTCCTCCCTGGCCGGGGTTGCACCCCCCGGCCGCACCATTTTCTTCCTGGAGGGCGGCTACGACCTCGACGGCATCCGCTCCTCGGTGTCGGCCACCCTGGCGGGGGCGGCCGGGATCGCCGTTCCCGACGAGGAGCACCGCTGCCGGTCGCCCGAGACGGCCTTTCAGGTTCTGGATACGGCGGCCGGCGAGGCCGGAAAGGTCTGGGAGCTGCCCGGATGATCCCCGACCGCCTCAGGTGGCTGGACGAGGGGATCCCCCGCCGTCTGGCCGGCCTCTTTGCCGAGGCCGGGCACCGGCTCTATCTGGTGGGGGGGTCGGTGCGCGACGCGCTGTTGGACCGCCCCGTGGAGGATCTGGATTTCGCCACCGACGCCCGCCCCGACCGCATGAAGGCGTTGTTGGAAGGCCGGGCGGATTACCTGTACGACATCGGAGCGGCGTTCGGCACCATCGGGGCGGTGCTGGACGGCGTGCGGTGCGAGATCACCACCCTGCGGGCCGATGTATACATCTCGGACAGCCGGCTTCCTCAGGTGACCTTCGGCGATTCCATAGAAGCCGACCTGGAGCGGCGCGACTTTACGGTGAACGCGGTGGCGCTGAAGCTGGGCGGCGGCGCCCCAGCGCTGGTGGATGCGGTGGGCGGCCTGGCCGACATTGCCGCCGGGGTCCTGCGCACCCCGATCGGCCCCGAAGTATCCTTCTCGGACGACCCCCTGCGCATGCTGCGCCTGTTCCGGTTCATGTCCACGCTGGGGTTCACCCCCCGGCCCGCCGAGGTGGAGGCCGTCTCCCGGATGAAGGAGCGCCTGCGGATCGTCAGCCCCGAGCGCATCCGCGACGAGCTCTCCAAGCTGGTGGTCGGGGAGGGCGCCGACCGGGCCCTGATGCGGATGATCGAGACCGGCCTAGCCGCGGAGTTCATCCCCGAGATACCTGCGCTGGCCATGACCAAGGACCCCGATCACCGGCACAAGGACGTGCTGGCCCACTCCCTGGCGGTGATGGCCAAGACCGAGCCGGACCTGGTGCTGCGCCTCGCCGCCCTGTTCCACGACGTGGGCAAGCCCGGCACCCGGCGCTTCGACGGCCCCAAGGTAACGTTCTACAACCACGAGGCGGTGGGCGCCCGTATGACCCGCCGCCGCCTGCGGAAGCTTCGCTACCCCAAGGAGACGGTGGACGACGCGGCGGAGCTGGTCTTCCTCCACATGCGCACCCACACCTTCAAGATGGGCTGGACCGACTCCGCGGTGCGCCGCTACGTGCGGGACGCCGGGCATTTGCTTCCCAAGCTCAACCAGCTGGCCAGATGCGATGTGACCACCCGGAGCGACCGGCGCGCCCGCCGCATCCAGCACCACATCGACGAGCTGGAGGAACGCATCGAGCAGCTGCGCGCCAAAGAGGAGCTCGACTCCCTCCGCGCCCCCATAGACGGCCACCGGGTGATGGCCTACCTGGGCATAGACCCCGGCCCCGCCGTGGGTGTGGTGATGAAGCTCCTCCTCGAAAAGCGCATCGAGGACGGCCCCTACGGCCCCTCGGAAGCCTACGCCCTGGTACGCCGGTGGGCGCTGTCCGAAGGCTTGGAAGACCCCGGCCCCCCGCCTCCCGCCGCCCGGAACGCTTGAAGAGGCCGGCCTTTTACAGGCCGGAGTCCATCAGTTCTCCTCCGGCTCGGCGGCCTCGGTTCTGAAGACCGGCAGGGGCCGCCCGCCGTCCGAGGAGCGCCATTCCAGCCTGACCCGGGCGCCGCACCGGATGCCGTCTCCGGCAACGGCGGTCAGCAGCCGCGGCCCCTCGTCGAGGGTTACCAGGGCGATCGTGTAGGGCGGCCGGAAGCGGTCGGGGTCCGGCGACCGGTGGCTGTGGGTGAACGAGTATATGGTCCCGCCGCCGGCGGCTTCCGCCCAGCCCAGGTCGACGGCGCCGCATCGGACGCACATCGCCCGCGGGTAGTGCTGGCGGCCTCCGCAGGCGCGGCACTCCTGGACGAGGAGGCGGCGGCTGCGGGCGGCCTCCCACCATTCCCGCGCCTCGGGGGCCTCCTCCGGCGCCTTCGGCCCCCCGGCGGTTTCGGCCATCTCAGTCCACCCCCAGGATCACGGTGCCGTGGCTCGACAACACCCCGCCGGTGCCGTGGGCCAGGGCTGTCTCCGGGGCGTCCGTCTGGCGCTTTCCCGCCTCGCCCCGCAGCTGGCGCACCGCCTCCACCAGCAGCAGCACCCCGTACATGCCGGGATGGCAGTAGGACAGGCCGCCCCCGTTGGTGTTCATCGGGAAGGATCCCCCGGGGCGGGTCTTCCCGTCCTCCACGAAGGGGCCGCCCTCGCCCCGTCCGCAGAACCCCAGCGCCTCGAGGGTCAGCAGCACGGTGATGGTGAAGCTGTCGTAGATCTCGGCCACGTCTACGTCCTCGGGTCCGATGCCTGCCTCTGCGAAGGCGGCCGCTCCGGATTCGACCGCCCCCGTACGGGTGAGGTCGGGCATCTGCGACATGGTGATGTGGGTAACGCTCTGGCCGCATCCCAGCACCCGCACCGGCCGCTTGGGAAGATCCCTCGCCCGGTCGAGGGAGGTCAGCACCACCGCCCCGCCGCCGTCCACCACCAGACAGCAGTCCAGCAGGTGGAGGGGGGTGGAGATCATCGGCGAGGAGAGCACATCGTCTACCGTGATCGGCCCTGCTCCGTACCGGTATGCCTTGGGGTTGAGCAGCGCCCATTCCCGCGCCGACGCCGCGATCTCGGCCAGCTGCTCCCCGGTGGTTCCGTACTCGTGGAAGTGGCGCTGGGCCGCCAGGGCATAGAGGGAGAGGGGGCTCAGCACCCCGTAGGGCGCCTCGTACTGGTCGGCGGGGGTGTGGGGCTGGACCACCCCGCCCAGCCGGCGGGCTGCGGCCGACCGCTGGTTGGAACCGTACGAGATCAGCGCCGTCCGGCAGCGCCCCGAACGGATGGCGTCCACCGCCGCCCCGACCATCAGCTCGAAGGACGACCCCCCTTCCATGGTGGAGCACACCCAGGAGGGCTGCATCCCCCAGTACTCGGCCATGGCGGCGGCGCTGAACCGCTCCACCCCGGCGGTGGCCAGGCCGTCCACATCGGACATCTTCAACCCGGCGTCCGCCGTCGCCGCCAAGGCGGCCTGGGTCTGGAGCTGGTAGATGGAGCGCCCCGTTACCCCCAGATCCGACTCGCCGACCCCCACGATCGCCGCCTCTCGGCGGGTCACGCCGCCCCCTCTTCGAAGCCCGCCGCCCGCGGTTCTGTCTCGATCAGCAACTCCTTCCGCAGCAGTGTACCGGCAGAGCGCACCGGCCAGGGTTCGCCCCCTTCCTGAACCGGCGGCCCCGACCCCGGCGGCATGCGTCAGGCGGAGGCCGTATAAAGACGAGATGGGTTCCGGAGCATCTGTCACACCCCCATCGTATGGTGGCGCAACCAAGCGAAACCATCTGAAGCAATCCGGGCGGAATCCTGACGAACGGCTGGGAACAAGTTGACTTCGATGCATCATCGGAGGTTCCGCAACCGAAGGAGGTGGCTGTGAAATCCCTGGCAGCAGACTTTTTCGAGGTGGGTGATTGTGTGGAGGTCATGCGCGGCTTCCCCGCAGGATCAATCGACCTGACCGTTACTTCTCCCCCCTATGATCAGTTGCGGGATTACAGGGGTTATCGGTTTGATGCCGAGGCGATAGCCCGAGAACTGTTGCGGGTAACCAAGGACGGCGGAGTGGTAGTTTGGGTAGTGGGTGATCGATTCAAGGGCGGCCGGTCGATGACCAGCTTCCGACAGGCCACCATGTTCCAGGACATCGGGTTTACCGTACATGATGTAATGATCTATCAAAAGCGCAATACGCCGTTTATGCGTTCCAACGCCTATACCAACTGTTGGGAGTTCATGCTGGTGCTCTCGAAAGGAGGTCCACCCAAAACGTTCAACCCGTTGAAAACTCCCACCGTCCGTAACGGTCAAGAGATGTTGATCTCCAACAAAGGCTCGGACGCCGTCAATCGCAAACGCAGGGCAACCCTTAAGACCGAAAAAACACGCACCAATATCTGGGCATACGCGGTAGGCAGCGGAGGAACTACCAGAGATAAAATCGCCTTTTACCATCCGGCAGTTTTTCCTGAAAAACTGGCGCTGGATCATATATTATCGTGGAGCAATGAAGGCGATGTGGTGCTGGATCCTATGTGCGGATCAGGGACAACGTGCAAAATGGCCATGCTCGCCAACCGCCGATACGTCGGGATTGATATCTCAGAGGACTATATCAATATTGCCGAACAGCGCATGCAGAACACCCAAAATTCTTGCCGATGGAATAGGCAGATGTTATTCTGAAGACATACCAGCGATCACACCGGAGAGGATGCAAGCGAGATGATAAACGAGGCCGCCGCGGCAGGCGCTGAACCCGACCGCACCGAGCAGGGGAAGCCCGCCGCCGCGCTCATTCCATACGAGGAGCATCGAGGATGCGTAGAGACGCTGAACATCCTCTCCGATCCCGCCGCGATGGCGGCGCTCGAGGAGGCCGAATCGGACATAGAGGCGGGCAGGCTCGTAGATCTGCCTTGAGCCGCCGCCGCTGTTTCTATCCGGCGGTGACGGTCCAGTCGTACATGTCGTAGAAGCCGCCGTATACGCTGGACACCCACTCTCCCGGCCCCTCCAGCAGGGCGGCGTTCCATACCAGCAGGTTGGGCAGCACGTACAGGGGAATCCAGGGAACGTCGTCGGCCAGCAGGGCGCCGAGCTCGGCTGCCAGCTCCCGCCGCTCCGCTTCGTCGATCTCCTCGTCGATGGCAAAGGCCAGCTCGCTGGCCCGCCGGCTGGCGTAGGCCATGTAGTTCTCGCCGCTGTACCCGTTGGCTTCGCTCGGTATACCGTCGATGTCGTAGAGCCTCGCCACCGACGGGTCCGGCTCGGTCGGAGACGCGTACAGCGCCGCCGGGCCGAAGTCCATCGCGGGCAGGCGCACCTGGAACAGCTCGCTCGGGTCGTAGTTGACGATCTCCCAGCCGATGCCGAACGGTCTGGTCATCTCCGCCACCAGCGCCTGTACTTCTTCGCGCCGTTGGTTGCCCGCCACCGTATTCCACTGCAGGATCAGCTCCTCGCCGTCCGCATTCACCCACAGGCCGTCGGGGTCGGGGCGGGACCAGCCCTCGGCGGTCAGCAGCTCGTCCACGGCGGCCATATCCTGCACGTAGCGTGCGAAGTCGTTGCCGCACCATTCTCCGAAGACCGGATTCCACCCCGCGCACTGCAGCACGGCGGGGTCGTCGACGATCGAGCCGAGGGCCGCCTCGGCGATCCGCTCCCGGTCGAGGGCGTAGGCCACCGCCCGGCGCACACCGGCGGTGATCTCGAAGCGCCGGTCGGGGGCGGCCTGGTTGAACCACAGCCCCTCGACGAAGGTGCCCGGCCCGGCGGCGAAAGCCAGGTCACCGCCCAGGCGTTCCCCGGCGCCGGGGAAGGGCTGCGGCAGGGCGGCCATCACCTCGCCGGCCTGCAGGGCCGCCACCTCCGAGCCGGTGTCCTCGCGGGGAACCATCACCACCCGGTCCACCAAGGGGATGCGCTCGGGAACCCAGTAGTCCTCGTTGGGCGTCAGCACCTGGCGGTCCTCGCTCCACGACTCCTGCAGCCAAGGCCCCCCCGAGACGGGGATCGCGTCGTTCCAGTAGCCGGAGATGTCGGTGTCGCCGTCGAAGGCGTGGGCGGGCAGCAGGCCCTGGAACATATAACGCCACGGCGCGTAGAGCTTGGCGAAGGTCACCACCGCCGTCTGGGGGCGGGAGTCGTCCACCTCGGTGATGAGGTCGTAGCCGACCGTGCGCAGCGACCCTTCGGTGTCGAGGTGGGCCCTCCAGGTGAACCGCACGTCGGCGCTGGTGATGGCCGTCCCGTCGCTCCAGCGGGCTTCCGGGTTCAGCCGGTAGACAACCGTAAAGGTGCCGTCCTCGTTGACCGCCGCCCCGCCGTTGTCCATGGTGGGGGCTTCCAGCAGCACCGGGGAAGCCCGCAGGGTGTTGTCGGCGTCGAACTCCATCAGGGACGGCTGCAGATGCACCAGCACCGCCCAGTTCAGCCAGGAGGCGTTGGCGCAGGAGGTGACCGGGTTGAGGCACTCCGGCCACTGCTCCACCGCCAGCACGATCTCCCCGCCGGGCCGGTCGGTTTCTGCTTCACCGGCGCACGCCCCCGCCGCCAGCGACACGGCCAACAGCGCCGTCCAGACGGCGGTTTTGCCTTTCATACCCGCACCCCCCGGACCGGTCCGGTCCATAGAACAACGATGCAACGACGAGGGCCAGATTAGCCCGCCGGCGGCGGCAACCGGCGCCGGTCAGCGGCGCAGGACTCGGCCGCTGCGGCGTCCGGCGGCGGCTCCTCCGATGACCGCCGCCGCGCCGTTCACCAGGACGTGGCGGACTCCGGACGCCGGCCGGTTGGGGTCTTCCAGAGTGCCCCGGTCGGAGAACTCGTCGGGGTCGAACACCGTGACGTCCGCCTTCATCCCCGGCCGCAGACGGCCCCGGTCATCGAGGCCGATTCGGTCGGCCGGCTGGGCGGTGAGCTTGTGGACCGCCTCTTCCAGGCTGAGTTCCTGTCGTTCCCTGACCATGGTGCGGAAGAACGACCCCGCCCAGGTGTAGGCGCCGAGGAAGGCGGCGCCGGCCAGAGGACCGTCCAGGCAAAGGGAGGTGGCGTCCGACTCGGTGGTGCAGAGCGGATGGCTGAAGGCGGCGGCCAACATGTCCTCGTCGTAGGAGCGGCAGATCAGCAGCGCCCCGTGCGGGTCGTCCCCCTCGGTCAGCAGCAGGTCGTACATGGTGTCGTAGGGATCCCCGTCCGGCGGCGTCAGCTCGGCGATGCTGCGGCCCGTCTTGCCGGGGGATCCGCCGCTGCGGAACAGAGCCACCCTGTCCCATCCCCCCAGGCCGAAGGAGGAGATGATGCTGCGGTGCTGCTTCAGGCCCTCCCTGGCGGCCGCGTCGCTCAGATACCGCCTCAACCGCCCCGGCCCTTCTTCCACCGCCCAGGAGGGCAGCACCGCACTGAGGTTGGTGATGCCGTGGAGCCGGGTGTGGGCGTCGAACGCTGCGTCCAGCCCCCTGTTGTAGGCCTGCTCGACCGCCTCGATGCTCCGTTCGAGGGCGTCGGGCGGGCCGCCCCGCCGGGGAATGATGTGCGACATCTGCAGCCGCACCCCGGTCTCCTCCGCCGCCCGCACCCCTTCCTCGACCGCCTCCACCGCCAGCAGATCCCGGTTGCGCTCATGGGTGGCGTAGAGCCCGCCGCGCCGGGCGGCCGTCCGGCACAGCTCGATGATTTCCTGCTCCGAGGCCCCGCGCTCGGCCGGGTATTCGAGGCCGGTGGAAAATCCGAAGGCCCCTGCGTCGAGGCCCTCCTCGAGCAACCGGACCATCCGGGCGGTTTCCCCGCCGGTTGCGGGCCGGCTCACGTCGTCCACCGCAGCCAGCCTCAGGTTCCCGTTCGGAACGAGGGCGGCTACGTTGACCGCCGGAGCGGCCTCCTCGAGCCGGGCCAGGTACTCCGCCGTGGACTTCCAGTCGATGGGGAGCAGGTCCTGGTAGCCGTAGATGTTTCCGATGAAGGCCTCGGCCTGTCCGCCGATCGGCGCGCAGCCGTGGCCGCAGTTGCCGATCAGCTCCGTGGTAACGCCCTGGAGGATCTGGCTGTGCGCCCGGGGATCGATCAGCAGGGTGAAATCCGAGTGGCTGTGGATGTCTATGAACCCGGGCGCGGTTACCAGCCCGGCGGCGTCCAGCTCCAGACGGGATTCCGCGCCGGCGAGATCACCCACCGCCGCGATGCGGTCCCCCGTGATGCCGAGGTCCGCCCGGCGGGCCGCGGCGCCCTCCCCGTCCACCAGCCGGCCGCCCCGTACCACTGTGTCGAACATCGGCGCCCCTTCCTGGATTCGGAGTCTGCGGGCGCATTTGCCCGCCCGGAGGGATAGGATATTTGTCGAAGGAGAAGGAGAGGGATATGAAGCTCATCCGCCCCCTGATGACGGTGCTGGCCGTCGTCCATCTGTTGTTTGCGGCGGTGACCGCCTTGGTCGGCCTGTTCGCCGACGGCGGTTTGTGGGAGCGCATCCCGACCGTGATCGTGCATCCGGCCGCCGCCGTCTTGCTCTTGGTTGCGGTTACCGGGTCGGGGCCGGTTTCGAAGCGGCTGAAGAAACTGACCATGACGTTGTTGCTGATCAACATCGCCGCTGACATTACGTTGGCCGCGCTGATCGCCGCCGGCGCCATTCCGGGGGACTGGTACCTGCCCCTGCTCTTCGCCGTCGTTCCGGCGGCGGGCTCGGCGTACGTATGGCTGCTGCGCACCGAGTAGCGCGGGCGGACGGTGGGCGAGAGAGGACTCGAACCTCCACGAGCTAAATGCTCACTGGGTCCTGAACCCAGCGCGTCTACCAAATTCCGCCACTCGCCCGGGACGGCGCATTGTACCAGCGCCAGAGACATGCGCACCTCCTGTCGGCCGTGGTCTTCGATCTTGCCTGCCCGGCCCATTGCGGCTCCCCTGCGGCCGGTAACGGCCCGGCCCGCATAGGCTGGCCGTATGGAATCCCGACCGACGAAGGCCGAGGCGCCGGACGACCTCGCCGCGGCGTTGGAGAAAGCCCCTCGGCCATGACGGCTCACCGGAACCCGGCGCCCAACCGCCCGCCCGTCCCTCCTGCATATAGAGGTCCGAAGGGCATGGAGCTGTGAAGCGCTATACAAACCTGGCCCTGATCGGGTTGCTCGCCCTCGCCCTGGCCTCCGGTCTGGCAGTGCAGGGTATGGGGACGGCTTGGGCAAGGGTTGCCGCGGTCGCCCACGGGGCTGTCGGCGTGTGTTTTCTCCTGCTCATACCCTGGAAGTCCCGGATCGCCGCGTCCGGTCTGCGCCGCGCCGGCCGGGGCGGGGCGGTGCTGTCGATGGCCTTGACGGCGGCCGTTGCAGCAACCATCGGGTCGGGCTTGGCGCAGATGACCGGAACGGTGTCAAGGGTCGGTCCGCTCGGCATGATGCAGATCCACATCGGCGCCGCGGTGCTGTCGGCCGTTCTGGCGGTGCTCCACTACCGGCGCCACCCCGTCCGCCCGCGGGCTGCCGATCTGACCAGGCGCAATCTGATCCGGTCCGCCGCCTTTGCCGCCGGGGCCGGCTTGGTCCTGGCGGGGTGGGAGTCGGCGGCGGGCGGACTGGGGTGGCCGGGCGGCGAACGCCGCTTCACGGGTTCGCATGAGCGGGGGAGCATGAACCCGTCGGCCATGCCGGTCACCCAGTGGTTCCTGGACTCGCCGCCCCTCCTCGACCGAATGGAGGTGATGGTGCAGGGCCGCCGCTTCGGGCCGGAGGAGCTGGCTGCGCTGCCGAGGGAAACGATCACGGCCACCCTCGACTGCACCTCCGGCTGGTACTCCACCCAGGAATGGAGCGGGGTGAGGTTGGACCGCCTGCTCGGCGAGCCGGACGCCGCCTCCATCGCGGTGCGTTCGGTTACCGGGTACACCCGCCGCTTCCCGGCCAGGGACGCCGACCGGCTCTGGCTGGTCTTCGAGTTGGGCGGCGCCCCTCTCAGCTCCGGCCACGGCTTCCCCGCCCGGATCGCGGCCCCCGGACGGCGCGGATTCTGGTGGGTGAAGTGGGTCGAGTCGATAGAAACCTCCCATATTCCCGCCTGGCTCCAGCTCCCGTTCCCGCCCGCCTGACCCCCTCCCCGGACAGGGTTCGGGCGGCTTGCGCGGGATTCTGCGGTTGGGGGCATCGACTCTCCGTATTGGATGTTCCGGGGGATCCGTCCGGGGAGTTCCGTAGGCCCATAGGGGCGGCATCCAGTTGGCGTCGACGCCGCGTACACGAACAAGCTCCCGGGTTCGCAGCAGCCGCCGGATAGTTGGAGGATGCGCGGATAGGTTGCCGGAAGGTGTCCGGCGCAAGCAACTGTTGGACGGTCTGCCCGATGAGCACGGAGCGGCAGGGCGCTGCGCCCGCCGACGGAACTGCGATGGCATCCCCTGTCCGCGCATCCTCTACCCTCGGTCGTCCCACAGAGAAACCACCAACACCGCGTCCACCCGAACCCGTTTTCCTGCGAACCTCTCCGAACCCGTTTCTTGCGAACCCGCCGAACCCGTTTCTTGCGAACCCCTGGTCAAGCCCCTATTCCACCCCAAGACCCGGCAAGAACGCGAAAAACGCCGCCCCCAGCGCCCCGCTTCGCGGGCCCGGCCCCCACCGCCGCCACCATGGGTCCGGACGCGTTCGGTCAGTACCCGGCAGGGTCGCGTTCGGAAGATGATCCCTGTCTCGGTCTGCGGCGCCTGCCGACCGGAGGTGCTTTGGCTTCTTCATTATCCGGTATATGTGCGACAAGGTCAATACCCTTGCGGGGGATCCGGCCCGATTTTTTTGTCATTTCCATGATTTAGGCTTGGAGGATGCCCGACGCCCACTGTTTCCGGCCTCGCGCCGCGCCTCCGGCGTCCATGCCGTCGGCCTGATCCAGCAAGGAGGCCGCCGCTTTTGTCTATCGGTTACAGCAGTTACCGGCCGCGGGGGCGGCGGCGGGCGGTGTGGTGGTGGTTGCTGGCCGTCGTACTGACGGCGGTCGCCGCCACCGCCCTGCTGGTCAACGGGCAGAGGACCGAGACCCGCCGCCTCACTGCTTTCTTCGACGGCTCGCGGACGCTGGCTCTGGAGGCCGATCAGGCGGCGAGGGGATTCAGCCGATTGATCAGCACCGAGCTGCGCACCGTCAGGCGGGACGACTTCGTGGTGCTGATGGATCGGCTGGCCTCCCAGATGGCCCTCCATGCGGCCGGGCTGGACGGGATGGAATCCCCGGATTCGGCGGCTGCCGTCCGTGAGATGCTCGACTTGGCCTTCGATTCCTGGCAGACCGGACTGGCCGAGTTCCAGATCGCCATAATCGAGGTGGCCGACCAGCCGACCAGCACCGCTCCGGTCGAAAGGCTGGGCGGTGCCATCGTGCAGCTGCGGGTGGGCGATCTTATCTATGCCGGCTTCCTGGAACGGGCCGAGATGATGATCGATGACCTCGACGTCACCATCAGCGACTTTCCGGCCATCTCCTTCATCAGCCACCAGAGGGCGCTGATGAACGGGGAAGGGTTGGCCCTGGCGATTCGCAGCAGCACCGAGATGGGCATCCGGCGGGATGTCGCCATCCTGCAGGTGGTGTTCGAACCGCTGCCCACCGGCGGGGTGGGGGAGGAGGGGGAGATCATTCTCCCCGCCGCCGACCAGCTGCGCTTCAGCGCGGTGATCGGAAACCGGGGCAACATAGCCCAGAAGGGCCTGACGGTTTCGGTAAGCCTGCGCGATGTCTCCGGCCAGGCCCTTTCCACCCAGGACAGCGGCCTCCTCGACCTCGCCCCGGGCGAGATCGGCACGGTTACCTTCGGCGTTGAGGCGGTGGACCCCGGCGCCGAGTATCTCCTCGCCTTCAACCTGACCGTGGTAGAGGACGACCTGGACATCGAGGACAACGTATGGGAGTCCGAGATAAGGATCAACCCCCGCTGACCCGGTAGCATGGACGGCCATGATCGACATCTCCATCCTCAGGGACGACCCCGCCCGGTTGAAGGCCGCCCTCTCCCGGCGCGGCCTGGCCCTCGACGTGGAGGAGATGGCGGCGGTCGACGGGGAGCGCCGCCGGGTGCGGGCCGAGGCCGAGGAGATGCGGGCCGAGCAGCGGCGGCTGGGCCGGGAGATCTCCCGGCTCCGGAGCGATTCCCGCCGAGATGCTATCGACAGGGCGTCGGAGCTGGCGGCCGGCTATCGGGAGAGGCTGGCCCGGGCCGACGGCCTCGACGAGCAGTTCGAGGAGATGTGGGTGCGGGTGCCCAACCTGGCCCACCCGTCGGCGGCCGAGGGGCGCACCGAAGAGGACAGCCTCGAGATCAGGCGCTGGGGGGATGCCGCCGAGCGCGGATACCCCCCCAAGGACCATCGCGAGCTGGGCGCCGCCCTGGGGATGATCGACATGGAGCGGGCGGCCAAGGTGTCCGGAGCCCGGTTCGGTTACCTGACGGGCCCGGCGGTGATCCTCGAGCTCGGGTTGGTGCGCATGGTGCTCGATTTCCTGGCCGGCAAGGGCTTCGTTCCGGTTCTCCCTCCGGTGCTGGTGCGCGAGCACGCCCTGTTCGGAACCGGTTTTTTCCCGGACGACGACCAGCAGGTGTACGAGCTGCCCGAGGACGGCCTGTACCTGATCGGCACCTCCGAGGTAGCTCTGGCCGCCTTCCACGGCGATGAAATCCTCGAAGAGGCCGACCTGCCCATCCGTTACGCCGGATTCTCCAGCTGCTTCCGCCGGGAGGCGGGGGCGGCCGGCAAGGACACCGCCGGGATATTCCGGGTGCATCAGTTCGACAAGGTGGAAATGTTCTCCTTCTGCGCCCCGGAGCGGTCCTGGGAGGAGCACGAGGTGCTGCTGTCCTACGAAGAGGAGATCGTTCGGCGGCTCGAGATCCCCTACCGGGTGGTGAACGTTGCGGCCGGGGACCTGGGGGCTTCGGCCGCCAAGAAGTACGACCTCGAGGCGTGGATTCCCTCGCAGGGGCGCTACCGGGAGATCACCTCCTGTTCCAATACCACCGATTTCCAGAGCCGCCGTCTGCGCATCCGGTACCGGTCCGAGGACGGCAACCGGCTGGTGCACACCCTCAACGGGACGGCGGCGGCGATAGGCCGCCTGCTCATCGCCCTGCTGGAGAACCACCAGCAGGAGGACGGTTCCTTCGTGGTTCCCGAGGCCCTGCGGCCCTATGCGGGGTTCGATCGGGTCGGATGAACCCCGGCCCCGACCCTCCCGCCCCCGGCCCTTCCGACCTCGAACCCGACGCCGTTTTCGCCAAGATCGCCCACCGCTACGACCGCCTCAACCGGGTGCTCTCCTTCGGGAGGGACCAGGCGTGGCGCCGGTCGGTGGCGGAGCGGCTCCCCCCGGGGCGGCTGTTGGACCTCGGCTCCGGGACCGGCGCCGCCCACCCGCTGTTCGGCGCCCGCCCGGCGGCGGCCCTCGACCCGTCGCCCCGGATGCTGGCGCTCAACCCCATGCCGATGCGGGCGGTCGGAAGGGGGGAGGCCCTGCCGTTCGCCGACCGGACCTTCGAGGCGGTCTTCTCGGCCTACGTGTTCCGCAACCTCGACTCGGTGGGCGAGACCCTGGCCGAGGTCGCCCGGGTGCTGCGGCCGGGCGGGGCGGCCGGCGTCGTCGACCTGGCCCGCCCCAGAGGGAAGGCGGCGGCAACCCTCCACCGCCTCGGCTCGGCGGCGGTCGTTCCGGCGGCCGGTTTTACGATCGGAGCATCGGCCGAGTACCGCTACCTGCATAGGTCCCTCGACAAGCTGCCGCCGCCCGAACAGCTCTACTCCGCCGCCTCCCTGCAGGGCGTCGCCCCCCTGCGGGCGGCGGCGCTGTGGAGGATGGGGCCGCTCGGCTTCGTATACGGGGTGATACTGACCAGGTCCTGAGCGGAACCCGGCGGGCGGGCAAGGAGCCGGGGGCGGTCACCGGCGGCGGAGGGAGTGGGATTCGAACCCACGTGGCGCGGTAGGCGCCAACACGCTCTCCAGGCGTGCGCACTAGGCCAGACTATGCGATCCCTCCGTAGGGGGCCGATTCTATATGGGCCTGGTTCTAATACGGCTTGTATACTCCGGCAAGGCCGTGCTACGCGGGGCGCTAGGGGTGTCCTGTTGCCCGAAACCCTCTACATGCGGGGCGGAATGCCCGCCGAAGGGTGCCGGCATCCCGTTGGTATGCGGCCGGAGCGCAGTGTTGACGGCCGGGTCCTACGCGGCGGGGCCTTCGTGAATCGGGTCAGGTCCGGAAGGAAGCAGCCCTAAGCGGTAGGCGCCGGGTGCCGTAGGGGCGCCGGGTCCGAGCAAGCGGCCGGTTGGCGCCGCGGGTGTCCATTCAACGGCGGGCGCACGGCTGCTCCGCCCGCGCCTCTTGTAGTCTGTTGACCACCATGACCTGGGATGCCTGGATGGAGGCGGCTCTGGCCGAGGCGGCGCTGGCCCCCGGCCACGGCGATGTACCCGTGGGGGCGGTGCTGATCGACCCCGGGGGCCGGGCGGCCGCGTCCGACCGCAACCGCCGGGAGCAGCGGAACGACCCTACGGCCCATGCCGAGATGCTGGTGCTGTCTGCGGCCGCCCGGCGGCGGGGCGACCGGCGGCTGGAAGGCTTCACCCTGGTGGTGACCCTGGAACCGTGCGCCATGTGCGCGGGGGCGGCGGTGCTGGCGCGGCTGGAGCGGATCGTCTACGGCGCCGCCGATCCCAAGGCGGGGGCGGCGTGGAGCCTGTACAACATTCCCCAGGACCGCCGGCTGAACCACCGCATCGACCTGGTGGCCGGGGTGCGGGAGGCCGAATGCGCCTCCCTGCTGTCCGGCTTCTTCGCGGATACGAGGCGCCGCCGGGTACAATCCCGCCCGCCGGAGGGGTCGCATAGTCTGGCCTAGTGCGCGGCACTCGAAATGCCGTAGGGGCTTTCCCGCCTCTCGTGGGTTCGAATCCCACCCCCTCCGCCGCCCCCGCCTTCCGCCGCCTATGGGAACGCAGTTTCTTCCCGGACGCGGGCGGCAGCTCCCTAACCCCGCCCCGGGGGGGGATGTTCGGTTCGTAGTCTTACTATCATGGAGGCCGGCTCTCGGAGGGATGGCCGAGCGGACAAAGGCGCTGGTCTTGAAAACCGGTGGGCCCGGCAACGGGTCCCGTGGGTTCGAATCCCACTCCCTCCGCCCTTCGGCTAGGGTGAAGGGCCGACGGGAGAGGTGGCCGAGCGGTCGAAGGCGCTCGCCTGCTAAGCGAGTAGGGGGCCGAAAACCTCCTCGAGGGTTCAAATCCCTCCCTCTCCGCCGCCGGGCGCGATGCGCAAGGCGAGGGCTCAGGTGAGCCTAGGTTCAAGCTGACTCCAGAAGAGGATGTATGATTTCAGAACAGTATAACTTTAGAGGAAGCATTTCAATGCGTATTCGGGTATGAACTAACCTGTGATGCTTAGATAGGTACTATATCCGAGTGGGGTAACTCCTTTTGTAGCCAGGTTTGGGGCTGAAGACTATTGCGGCCTTATTGCTTCCTGCCTACAACTACTGTAGATGGAGTCATCTATACGATAGCAGAGGAACAACGATGAAACGAACACTTACAATAGCATTAGCCTGTGCTCTAGCCTTCAGCGCTGGAGTATGGGTCAATGCTCAGCAACAAGACGACAGGCAACCAGCAAAAGACTGGGCTACCAGCAACAGCATCTTCAAGCCAGTAGACGGAGTAGGTGATGCCGCCTACTGGAATGAGCCTATAACACGGCTTGACCTGGCACGCATACTGTACAGGCAAAGCGATGAGTATGTAGCTCCTACAATACCTGTAGTAATAGAGTCTACTACTACTAGTACTGTGGCTTCCACTTCGCCTGTTCCTAGACCCAGGAACTGTGTGTTTATTTATACTCCAATGCTGATTGGAGAAGAGGAACGGAACGGTGAAGTCTATGACGGTTGGCTTCCAATAGTACAAGGCCAGAACTGTGGCAATGTAATGGTGCGTATTACAGGGTATCCAACCTTTGTGCATAGAGGCTTCCTATGGATAGAGGAGAATGTAGATACTACAAGGCTTGAAGCTTCCTGCTACTTCCAGGGTGTACGGTTGAATAGCTGTAATGTGATCTTTATGGAAACCACACCTTCAACTACTGTTACTACTCAGCCAGCAAGGGATGTGATTTCCCTCGGACGACCGGACGCCGCAGGCATGACCGCCGCGCCCGAAGCCCTTCTCGAGTTCGACGCCCTGTCGTCGGGTGATTCTGGCGGTTGGCTTTGAACCGCATACCAATTATCCAACACGCCCTGATAGAAGTGTGATATGATCTGTTTCCAAACAGAGGGTTCCTGCGGCTACCGAGCAATCCTGCTATGCTGTGAGTGGAGGAGAACGCGATGACTATAACGACGAAAAAGGAGGAATTTTGGGTCCCGAATTTGCTACTCGACTAGAAGCAACCAACGCTAGCGACCTGTCGTGGCTGTTGCCAATCAGCCTTTCATTACAGGAGCAAAACGCACAACTAGCTTATCAGTTTCCAAAAGAAAAATTGGACTTTTTTCTTGATCAAATTGATCAATTTTCTCGATTTGAATGGAATTGGGATTCATACGATTCGCCTCCGTTTGACCGGATCGTGATTGAACGGGCAAAGGAATTGGTAACCAAACTATTGCAACATGGTATACCAGGACCGAATTTGATTCCTACATCATCTGGGTCCATCTTGTTGGATTGGCGAACTAAGGAAGTGCACTTGGAGATTGATATTGACCCAGAAGAAGATGATGTCTTATACATTTCAGGAGAACATATAGCAGACGAAATTGAATATATAGGCCCGTTGAATGAGATTAGTAATAGCCATCGTAGAGCACTAAATCAGGTACTGCGCCGTTTAAAATATACAAGCTAATATTATCTTTTATAAAATGAAGATATTTTGGCAACAGGAGAGGTATGTCAACAGGCCGCCAATAAGTCGAGGGGGGGGGGGGCGGCCTGCCGCTCTGCCGGGGCGGCAGGCCCGGACGGGCCGGGCCGGGGGGTGTGCGGACCCGCCGGCGTAGGGGGAGGCCGCCGCCCCTGCGCCTTGGCGCCGGTTGACCGGCCCGGCGGCTTTCGGGTTGCCGCCCGAGTCGGCTATCATCGGTCCGGTTCCCTGCGGGGCCTGCGGCCGTAGCTCAAATGGAGAGAGCGTCTGACTACGGATCAGAAGGTTGGGGGTTCGAGTCCTCCCGGCCGCGCCGACCTGTATTGACGATCCCGCACGGATGCCGTATACTTGCCCTCGTGCGCATGCACGTCTACTTTCCTGTGCCCTAGACGGGGCAGCCGGTGCGTCCCCGCCCCGGCGCCCTCTTGAGGCGCGGGGCTAGCACAAGTCCAGGAAGATCCCGTCGGATTCCCGCACCCTCCTGATAAGGCGGTTGCGCGGCGCGGCGGCCCGAAGGAGAGAAGTTGCCCACCATCCAACAGCTGGTCCGCCAGGGGCGCAAGCCCAAGGCGCGCAAGGAGAAGACCCCAGGCCTGGCCGGGTCTCCCCAGCGGCGCGGCGTGTGCACCCGCGTCTACACCGTTACGCCCAAGAAGCCCAACTCGGCCCTTCGCAAGGTCTGCCGCGTCCGGCTCACCTCGGGCGCAGAGGTAACCGCCTACATCCCCGGTGAAGGGCACAACCTCCAAGAACACTCCATCGTCCTGGTGCGCGGCGGGCGGGTGAAGGACCTGCCGGGGGTGCGCTACAAAGTCATCCGCGGCGCCCTCGACGCCGCCGGGGTGGACGGGCGCCGCCAGGCCCGCTCCCGCTACGGGGCCAAGAAGGGGCGCTGAGATGAGGAGAGCCCCGGCCGAGAAACGGCCCGTCGAGCCCGATCCGGTGTTCCGCCATGTCCTGGTCGGCCAGATCATCAATCAGGTGCTGCTCAAGGGCAAGAAGGAGAAGGCCCGCAAGATCGTCTACCGGGCGCTGGAGATCGTGGCCCGGCGAAGCAGCCAGGACTCGCTGACGGTGCTCAAGCGGGCGGTCGACAACCTCCGCCCCCAGGTCGAGGTGCGCTCCCGCCGGGTGGGCGGCTCCTCCTATCAGGTGCCGGTGGACGTGCGGCCCCGGCGGGCCTCCACTCTGGCCGTCCGATGGTTGGTCGGGTACGCCCGCCGCCGCCGGGAGAAGACCATGGCCGAGCGCCTCGCCAGCGAGATCATGGACGCCTCCAACAACACCGGGGCCGCCGTCAAACGCAAGGAAGACCTCCACAAGATGGCGGAGTCCAACAAGGCCTTCGCCCATTACCGCTGGTAGATGTAGATCATGAGCTCCTCCAATGCCCTGACCCATCTGCGCCAGTACCCGTTGAGCCGCACCCGCAACATCGGGATCATGGCGCACATCGACGCGGGCAAGACCACCCTCACCGAGCGCATCCTCTATTACACCGGCCGCACCTACAAGCTGGGCGAGGTGCACGAGGGGGCGGCGGTCATGGACTGGATGGCCCAAGAGCAGGAGCGCGGCATCACCATCACCTCCGCCGCCACCACCTGCGAGTGGCACGACCACTGGATCAACATCATCGACACGCCCGGCCACGTGGATTTCACCGTGGAGGTCGAGCGCTCCCTCCGGGTGCTGGACGGGGCGGTGGCCGTGTTCGACGCGGTGGCCGGAGTCGAACCGCAGACCGAGACGGTATGGCGGCAGGCCGACCGCTACGAGGTGCCCCGCATCTGCTTCGTCAACAAGATGGACCGGGTCGGGGCCGATTTCTTTGCGGCGGTGGCCGACATAGAGGAGCGGTTGGGGGCCTGTCCCCTGGTGATGCAGCTGCCGATCGGGGAAGAGGCCGGATTCCAGGGGGTGATCGATCTGGTCGAGATGACGGCCCACACCTGGAAGGGGGACGACGGGCGCACCTGGAACACGGGACCCATTCCCCCCGAGTACGCAGAGGCGGCCGCGGAATACCGGGGCCGGCTTTTGGAGCAGGCGGCGGACATAGACGAGAAGCTGCTGGTCAAATACCTGGAGGATCTCGACATTTCCCCCGGTGAGATCATGAGCGCGGTGCGCATTGGCGCCCTGCATCACATGTTCACGCCGGTGTTCTGCGGCGCCGCCTTCCGGAACAAGGGGGTGCAGCTGCTCCTCGACGCGGTGGTCGACTACCTCCCGAGCCCCGTGGACGTTGCCGCCGTCCAGGGTTATCTGCCCGGCGCCGTCCAGGACGCCGTGGAACGTCCGCCGGACGATGACGAGCCCTTCTCCGCCCTCGCCTTCAAGATCGTCAGCGACCCCCACGTCGGCAAGCTCACCTACTTCCGGGTCTACTCCGGCCGGGCCGCCAAGGGCGGAACGGTGCTGAACACCACCAAGGGCCGCAAGGAGCGCCTGGGCCGTCTGCTGCGCATGCACGCCAACCACCGCGAAGACCGCCGGGATGTATTCACCGGCGACATCGCGGCGGCGGTGGGGCTCAAGCACGTCTCCACCGGGGACACTCTCAGCGATCCCGCCGCCCCCATCCTGCTGGAGGCGATGAGCTTTCCCGCCCCGGTCATCTCGGTGGCCATCGAGCCCCGGTCGAAGGCCGACCAGGACAAGCTGTCCGATTCGCTGGGCCGCCTGGCCGAGGAGGACCCCACCTTCCTGGTGCGCACCGATCCGGAGACCGGCCAGACCATCATCTCCGGCATGGGCGAGCTCCACCTCGACATATTGGTGGACCGCCTGGTCAGGGAGTTCGGCGTCAACGCCAACGTGGGCCGGCCCCAGGTGGCCTACCGGGAAACCATCATGGGCCCCGTAGAGAAGGTCGAATACCGCTACGTAAAGCAGACCGGCGGGCGGGGCCAATTCGCGGTGGTGGTGATCAGCCTGGAGCCGACCGGCCCCGGCGGGGGTTACGAGTTCGTGGACGAGGTGAAGGGGGGATCGGTGCCCCGCGAGTTCATCCCGGCGGTGGACGCCGGCATCGAGGCCGGACTCGACGGGGGCGTCCTGGCCGGTTATCCGCTGGTGGACGTGCGCGCCCGGCTGGTGGACGGCGCCGCCCACGACGTGGACTCCTCCGAGATGGCCTTCCGCATCGCCGGTTCCATGGTCCTGCAGGAAGCGGCCCGCCGGGCGGGCGTCAAGCTGCTGGAGCCGGTGATGGCAGTGGAGGTGGTTACCCCGGAACAGTACATGGGCGAGGTGATCGGAGATCTATCGTCCCGCCGGGGGCAGATCGGCGAAATGGGGCAGCAGGGCAACCATCGGGTGATATCCGCCCGGGTGCCCCTATCGGAGATGTTCGGATACGTCACCGACCTGCGGTCCGGCACCCAGGGCCGCGCCTCGTCCACCATGAAATTTCACTCGTACGACGAAGTGCCCGAGCAGATAGCTCGCGGTATCGTAACCGCGATACGCGGTGAACAATAGGAGGTCCGACTGTTATGGCTAAGGCTAGGTTTGAGCGGGTGAAGCCGCATGTGAATGTGGGGACGATGGGGCATATTGATCATGGTAAGACGACGTTGACGGCGGCGATTACGAGGGTGTTGTCTGAGCGGGTGGGTGGGGTTAATGTTTTTACGGTGTTTGATGAGATTGATAAGGCGCCTGAGGAGCGTGAGCGTGGGATTACGATTTCGATTGCTCATGTGGAGTATGAGACGGAGTTGAGGCATTATGCGCATGTGGATATGCCTGGTCATGCTGATTATATTAAGAATATGATTACGGGGGCGGCGCAGGTGGATGGGGCGGTTTTGGTGGTGTCGGCGGCGGATGGTCCGATGCCGCAGACGCGTGAGCATGTGTTGTTGGCTCGTCAGGTGGGGGTGCCGTGTGTGGTGGTGGCGTTGAATAAGGTGGATTTGGTGGATGATGAGGAGTTGTTGGAGTTGGTGGAGTTGGAGGTGCGGGAGTTGTTGGGGGTGTATGGGTTTCCGGGGGATGAGGTGCCGGTGGTGCGGGTGTCGGCGTTGGGGGCGTTGGAGGGTGATGAGGGGGCGGCGGGGGGTGTGTTGGAGTTGATGGGGGCGGTGGATTCGTATGTGCCGGTGCCGGAGCGGCCGGTGGATCGGGCGTTTTTGATGCCGATTGAGGATGTGTTTTCGATTACGGGTCGGGGGACGGTGGTTACTGGGAGGGTGGAGTCGGGGGTGGTTCGGGTGGGTGATCGGGTGGAGGTGGTGGGGTTGGGGGAGACTCGGGGGACGGTGGCGACGGGGGTGGAGATGTTTCGGAAGTTGTTGGATGAGGGGCGGGCGGGGGATAATGTGGGGGTGTTGTTGCGGGGGGTGGGTCGGGGTGAGGTGGAGCGGGGGCAGGTGTTGGCGGCGCCGGGGTCGATTACGCCGCATACTTGTTTCGAGGCGCGGGTGTATGTGTTGACGAAGGAGGAGGGTGGGCGGCATAATCCGTTTTTTGGTGGTTATCAGCCTCAGTTTTATTTCAGGACGACTGATGTTACTGGTCGGGTGGGGTTGTCTGAGGGGGTGGAGATGGTGATGCCGGGGGATAATACGGTGATGTCGGTGGAGTTGGGTTCGGCGATTGCGATGGATGAGGGGTTGCGGTTTGCTATTCGGGAGGGGGGTCGTACTGTGGGGGCGGGTACGGTCACCAAAATCACCGAGTGAGCGCAAGATGGAAAAAGAACAGAAAATCCGCATCAAGCTGAAGGCTTACGACCACCACGTGGTGGACGAATCGGCGCGCAAGATCGCCGAGACGGTCATCCGCACCCGGGCGGTTGTGCACGGCCCTGTTCCGCTTCCCACCCGGATCCACCGGTACTGCGTTATCCGCTCCCCCCACGTATACAAGGACTCCCGCGAGCACTTCGAGATACGCACCCACAAGCGTCTGATCGACATTCTCAAGCCCACCCACAACACCATCGAGTCCCTGATGCGGCTGGACCTGCCGGCGGGCGTGGAAGTGGAGATTGAGACATGAGCCTCTTGGGAACCAAGCTGGGCATGACCCGCATCTTCGACGACCAGGCCCGCGCCATCCCGGTTACCGTCATCGAGGCCGGCCCCTGCCGCGTTGTCCAGATCCGCACCGAGGACAACGACGGCTACACCGCCGTCCAGCTCGCCTACGGCGAGATTCCGGCCCGCAAGGTCAACAAGCCGCAGGCCGGGCACTTCGCCAAGGCGGGGGCGGCGCCGGCCCGCCACCTGGTCGAGGTGCGGATGGACGGCTCGGAGGGCTACGAGGTGGGCCAGGAGCTGGCGGTGGACGAGCTGTTCGAGCCGGGCGTCTGGGTGGACGTGACCGGCGTCTCCAAGGGCAAGGGTTTCCAGGGGGTCATGAAGCGCCACAACTTCCGGGGCAAGGAAGCCAGCCACGGCGCCCACAAGGTGCACCGTTCCCCGGGGGCCATCGGGGCCTGCGCCACCCCCTCGCGGGTCTTCAAGGGCACCAAGCTGCCGGGGCGGATGGGCGGCGAGCGCTCTACGGTGCTCAACCTGGCGGTGGTGGGGGTGGACGCCGGGCGCAACCTCTTGGTGGTGAAGGGGGCGGTTCCCGGCCCGAAGGGGGGCTTGGTGTTCGTGCGCCGGGCGGTGAAGGCCGGCCATGGCTGATCCGGCGGCCGCCCTCTACGACTCGACCGGCGCCCTCGAAGGGTCGGTTGCGCTAACCCCTCAGATGTTCGGCGTCGAACCCAACCGTCCGGTCATGCATCAGGTGGTGGTGGCCCATCTGGCCGCCCGCCGCGCCGGCGCCGCCAGCACCAAGACCCGCGCCGAGGTGAGGGGCGGCGGCCGCAAGCCGTGGCGCCAGAAGGGTCTGGGGCGCGCCCGCCACGGTTCGATCCGTTCCCCTATCTGGGTGGGCGGCGGGGTGGCGCACGGGCCCAAGCCCCACAGCTACGCCCAGCGCACCCCCAAGAAGATGCGCGCCCTCGCCCTGCGCAGCGCCCTGTCGGCCCGCGCCTCCGAGGGGGCGGTGAAGGTGATCGAGGGTTTCGACTGGGACGGCCCCAAGACCAAGCGGGCCGACAGCCTGCTGAACGGGATCGGAGCGGACGGCAAGGCGCTGGTGGTGCTGGACCAGGACGAGGCGGCGGCGGCCCTTTCCTTCCGCAACCTGGCCAGGGTGGTGCTGTGCAGGGCCGGGCGCCTGAACACCTACGACGTGTTGTGGTCCGACACGGTGGTCTTCTCCCGCCGCGCTCTGGAGCTGACCACCGGAGGGCCGGTCGAGTCGATCCCCGCCGCCGGACCGGCAGAAGACGCAGAAAACACCGAAGACACTGAGCACGGGGCGGCCGCCGCGGCTCAGGATGAAGGAGCCCAGGACGAAGGATCCGAGGATGAAGGGGCCGAGGACGCCGGGGAGGGCTCGCCGTGAAGGACCCGCGCGACATCATCCTGCGTCCGGTGGTTTCCGAGAAGTCCTACGACCTCATCGACCGGTCCAACACCTACACCTTCGTGGTGGACCGCCGGGCGCACAAGCAAGAGATCAGGGACGCCGTGGAGCGGCTCTTCGACGTGCCGGTGATCAAGGTCAACACCCTCAACCGCAGGGGCAAGCGCAAGCGCACCCGGTTCGTGGTCGGCCGCCGCGCCCACACCAAGCGGGCCATGGTGACCCTCCCGCGGGGCCGCACCATCGAGATCTTCGGAGTCTGAGATGGCCGTCCAGAAGCGCAAGCCCACCTCGCCGGGGAGAAGGTTCCAGACCGTCTCCGACTTCGAGTCGATCACCAAGGCCAAGCCGGAGAAGACCTTGCTGGCCAAGCAGAAGCGCACCTCGGGGCGCAACAACCGGGGGCGGATCACCTCGCGCCACCGGGGGGGCGGGCACAAGCGCCGTTACCGGGTCGTCGACTTCCGCCGCAACAAAGACGGCGTCCCCGCCCGGGTGGCGGCCGTGGAGTACGACCCCAACCGCAACGCCCGGCTCGCCCTGCTCCATTACCGGGACGGCGAGAAGCGCTACATCCTCCACCCCGTCGGCGTGTCGGTGGGCGACATGATCGAGTCCGGCCCGGCGGCCGAGATACGGCCCGGCAACGCCCTGCCCCTCCGCAACATTCCGCCCGGCGCGGTGGTGCACGCCATCGAGCTGCGGCCCGGCGGCGGAGCGAAAATGGCGCGGGCGGCGGGAACCGGGGTGCAGCTCATGTCAAAGGAGGGAACCCGGGCCCTGCTGCGGCTTCCCTCGGGGGAGGTGCGCTACGTCCCGCTCGACTGCCGCGCCACCATCGGGCAGGTCGGCAACCCCGAGGCGGAGCTCGTCAAGCTCGGCAAGGCCGGGCGCAACCGCTGGAAGGGCGTGCGCCCCCAGACCCGCGGGGTGGCCATGAACCCGGTGGACCATCCGCTCGGGGGCGGGGAGGGCCGCTCGTCGGGCGGGCGCCACCCGGTCTCGCCCTGGGGCAAGCCGGAGGGAACCACCCGCAAACGCAACAAGGCCAGCAACCGCGACATCGTGCGGCGGCGCAGCAAGAAGGGTCGGAGGTAATCATGGGGCGCAGCCTCAAGAAGGGCCCGTTCGTGGACGAGCACCTCATGCAGAAGGTGGAGGCCCAGAGCCGCGCCGGCGACCGTCGGGTAATCCGCACCTGGAGCCGCCGGAGCACCATCGTTCCCGCCATGGTCGGCCAGGTGATAGCGGTGCACGACGGGCGCAAGCACGTGCCGGTCTATATAACGGAGCAGATGGTGGGCCACAAGCTGGGCGAGTTCGCCCCCACCCGCACCTTCCGGGGTCACGCCGGTTCCAAGGAGAAGAGGGCCTCGCGCCGATGAGAGCCGTCGCCCACGCCCGCCACGTCCGCCAATCGCCCTACAAGGTGCGGGCGGTGCTCGACCTGGTGCGCGGCCGTTCGGCCGCCGAGGCGGAGACGGTCCTTCGCTTCTCCAACCGGCGGGCGGCCGGGCCGATCCTCTCCTGCCTCCGCTCGGCGGTGGCCAACATGAACTCCGGCTTCGATCTGGGCCAGGACATCGAGGAGCTGATCGGCGAGGTAACGGTGGTGGAGGCCTACGCCAACGAGGGCATGACCATAAAGCGCTTCCGGCCCCGCGCCCGCGGCCGGGCAACCAGGATCCGCAAGCGCACCTGCCACATCACAATCGTGGTTTCCGACGGCCGGGAGGACTGAATGGGCCAGAAGACGCACCCCTACGGATTCCGCCTCGGAATCGTTACGGAATGGAAGTCTCGCTGGTATTCCGAGAAGGACTACACAGTGCTGGCCAACGAGGACTACCGGATCCGCGACTACCTGCGCCGCGAGCTGATCAGGGGGGCGGTGTCGCGGGTGGACATGGAGCGCACCAGGGACCAGCTGCAGGTCGATGTCCATACCGCCCGGCCCGGCGCGGTGATAGGCCGCAAGGGGGTCGAGGCCGAGCGCATCCGCCGGGGCATCGAGGACATGACCGGCCGCCGCGTCAAGCTCAACGTCATCGAGGTCAAGGATCCGGAGACCGACGCCCAGGTGCTGGCCCGCGGGGTGGCCGACCAGCTCGAAAACCGGGTGGCCTTCCGGCGCGCCATGAGGCGCACCGTGCAGACCGCCATGAAGGCCGGCGCCGAAGGGGTGCGGGTGGAGTGCTCGGGGCGGCTGGGCGGCGCCGACATGTGCCGGCGGGAGTGGTATCGGGAAGGCCGGGTGCCCCTGCACACGCTCCGGGCCGACGTCGACTACGGCCAAGCCTCCGCCGCCACCTCGGTGGGAACCATCGGGGTGAAGGTATGGGTCTACAAGGGGGATGTGGTGGCTTCCCTCAAGACCACCCGCGAGAAGATCGCCGCCGAGGCCGCCCTGGCCACCGGCGGGCGCATGACCCCCGCCAAGAGCCGCGCCGAGCAGCGGGCCGGAGGGGGGCGCCGCCCCTCCCGGGTCATCGAGGCCGGGGGAGGGAAGCGGATCATCGAGGCGGGCGGCGGCCGCAAGGTCACGGCCGCGGAGGCCAAGTCCGACTACGACGCCGCCCGCGCCGATGTGGACGAGTCCGGGGGCAGAGAGGCTGCCCCGCAGGACGCAGCCCCGCCGGACAAGGAACAGGAGTAGGCGCCGTGTTGATGCCGAAGCGCACCAAGTACCGCAAGGTGCATCGGGGCCGCATGAGGGGCTCCACCAAGGGCGGCGGCGCCGTTACGTTCGGCGATTACGGCATCCAGGCCCTCGAGCCGGGCCACATTACCGCCCGCCAGATCGAGTCGGCCCGGGTTGCCATCACCCGGACGGTGCGCCGGGGCGGCAAGGTGTGGATCAACATCTTCCCCGACAAACCCATGACCGCCAAGCCCGCCGAGACCCGGATGGGTTCGGGCAAGGGCAATCCCGAGTTCTGGGTGGCGGTGGTCAAGCCGGGCCGGGTCATGATGGAGCTGTCCGGGGTGACCGAGGAGATGGCCCGCGAGGCTATGCGCAGGGCCGGGCACAAGCTGCCCATCAGGACCAAATTTGTCGTCAGGGAGGTGTCATGAAACCCGCGGAGCTGCGCGAGCTCACCCCCTCCGAGCTGGCCGAGCAGCTCGACGAGGCCAAAGAGGAGCTGTTCAACCTACGGTTTCAGCTGGCGGTCAGCCAATCCGAGAACACCGCCTCTCTGAGCATCCTGCGCCGCCGCATCGCCCGGATCAAGACCGTCATGCACGAGCAGGCCGCCTCGGACGCATACAAGGGGGAGGCAGAGGATGACTGATAGAAACCGCCGCAAGAGCCGGGTGGGGGTGGTGGTCTCCGACGCCGCCCGCCGCACCGCAACGGTGCGGATCGAGCGCGCCTTCCGCCATTCCCGCTATGACAAGATCGTGCGCACCGCCCGCAACGTATACGTGCACGACGAGGGCGACGAAGCCCGCGTCGGCGACCGGGTGCGGATCATGGAAACCCGCCCGATATCCAAGACCAAGCGGTGGCGGCTGGTGGAGATACTGGAGCGCGCCCGATGATCCAGCAGGAGTCCCGGCTCAACGTGGCCGACAACAGCGGCGCCCGGGAGGTGCTGTGCATTCGGGTGCTGGGCGGATCGCGCCGCCGCTACGCCCGCATCGGCGACGTGATCGTGGCCACCGTAAAGCAGGCCAATCCGGGGGCGGCCGTCAAGAAAGGGGAAGTGGTCAAGGCGGTGGTGGTGAGGACCGCCAAGGAGCAGCGCCGCCGGGACGGCACCTACATCCGTTTCGATGACAACGCCTGCGTGGTGCTCAACGAGAGGGACATGCTGCCCCGCGGCACCCGCATCTTCGGGCCGGTTGCCCGCGAGCTGCGGGAGCGGCGGTTCATGCGCATCGTCTCGCTGGCGCCGGAGGTGCTCTGATGATCAGGGAAGGCGACCGGGTCATGGTGGTCTCCGGCAAGGACCGGGGCCGCGAGTCGCGGGTGGCCCGGGTGCTCCCGCGCCGGAACAAGGTGATAGTCGAGAACATCAACACCGCCAAACGCCACCAGAAGAGCCGGGGGCGCGTCCTCCAGGCGGGCATCATCGACAAGGACATGCCCATCCACATCTCCAACGTGATGCTGATATGCGGTGAGTGCGGGCCGGTGCGGGTGGGGGCCGCCCTGAACGAATCGGGCCGCAAGTACCGGCGCTGCGTCAAGTGCGGGGGTGAGGTATGAGCGCCGACGCGGCCGCCGCTCCGTACGACCCCCGCCTCAAGGCGCAGTATCGGGAGTCGGTGCGGCAGCGGCTCCTGGAGGAGCTCGGCCTGGCAAACCCCATGCAGGTTCCCACCCTGGAGAAGATCGTGGTCAACATGGGGGTGGGGGAAGCGGCGGGCGACTCCAAACAGGTCAACTCCGCCATGGACGACCTGACCACCATCACGGGTCAGAAGCCCCGCCTCAACCGGGCGCGCCGCTCGATCGCCGGCTTCAAGCTGCGGGCGGGCAACCCGGTGGGCTGCTCGGCCACCCTCCGGGGCGACCGGGCCTGGGAGTTCCTGGACAGGTTGATTACCATCGCCATTCCCCGTATCCGGGACTTCCGGGGCCTCGACCCCGGTTCCTTCGACGGGCGCGGGAACTACAGCTTCGGGGTGAGCGAGCAGCTCATCTTCCCCGAGATCGACTACGACAAGGTAACGGCGGTGCGCGGCATGGATATCACCATCTGCACCACCACCGCCGCCGACGGCGCCGCCCGCGCCCTGCTGGAAGCGTTCGGCTTTCCGTTCCGCCAGGCTGCGCCCCTCAACTGACCGAGACGACCGAGACGAGGACGACTGGAAGACATGGCCAAGAAATCGATGATCGCCAAGAACGAGCGCCGGGCGGAGAAGGTCGAGCGCTACCGGGAGCGGCGGGCGGAGCTGCTGACCGTGATCAAGGATCCGTCGGCCACCCTGGAGGCCAAGCGGGAGGCCTATGCGGCCATCGCCAAGATGCCCCGCGACGCCAGCCCCACCCGCTACCGCAACCGGTGCGGGGTAACCGGCCGTCCGAGGGGTTACCTTCGCAAGTTCGGCATGTCCCGCATAGCGGTGCGGGAGCTGGCCCACCGCGGCGAGCTCCCGGGCGTGATGAAATCCTCGTGGTGAGGCGGTGAGCAGGCCATGATGACCGACCCGATCGCCGACATGCTGACCCGGATCCGCAACGCCAACATGGCGCACCGCTCCACGGTTTCGATGCCCTCGTCCAAGCTCAAGGAGCAGATAGTCAAGCTCCTGGCCTCGGAAGGCTATGTAGAGGGGTACGACGTGGCCCCGGCTGTCCGCGGCAACGAGCTGACCGTCCGCCTGAAGTTCACCGGCAAGGGCAGCCGCCGCCCGATCATCCAGGGTCTGAGGCGGGTGTCCCGGCCCGGCCGCCGGATATACAAGGGCGCCGACGAGCTGCCCCGCTCCCAGGGCGGGCTGGGAACCATCGTCGTCTCCACCTCCCAGGGGCTGCTGGCCGACCGCGAAGCCCGCCGGCGGCGGCTGGGCGGCGAGCTGGTGTGCGAGGTCTGGTGAGATGAGCCGCATAGGAAAGATCCCGGTTTCCCTGCCGCCCGGTGTGATGGTGGCCGTTTCCGGCGGAAAGGTGACGGTAGAGGGCCCGAAGGGTTCCCTGCACCGCACCTTCAGCGACCGGGTGAAGGTGGAGGTGGCGGACGGCCGGTGCGTGGTCAGCCGCCGCAACGACGAGAGCCGCAGCAAGGCCCACCACGGGCTGACGAGGGCGCTGGTCCAGAACATGGTCACCGGGGTGTCCCAGGGTTACAGCAAGACCCTTCAGATCGTGGGGGTGGGGTACCGGGCGTTGCCGCGGGGCGCCGGGTTGGAGCTCCAGCTGGGCTTCAGCCACAACGTTGCCTTCCCTGCGCCGGACGGGATCGAGTTCGAGGTGCCGGACGCTTCCACCATCGTGGTGAAGGGCATCGACAAGGAGCTGGTCGGCCAGGTGGCCGCCGAGATACGCCGGATCCGCCCGCCCGAGCCCTACAAGGGCAAGGGCATCCGATACGAGAACGAGCGCGTGCGGCGCAAGGCCGGCAAGGCCGGGGTGGCGGCAAGATGAGCGGCGCCAGGGCCATGGGGCGCATCCGCCGCCACCGGCGGGTGCGGAAGCGGACTCGCGGCGGCCCGGCCCGCCCCCGGCTGGCCGTGTTCCGCAGCAACCGTTACATATACGCCCAGGTCATAGACGACGAGGCCGGCCGCACCCTGGCCGCCGCCTCATCGCAGGAACAAAGCCTCCGCTCCATGACCCTGACCGCCGCAACCGCGGCGGAGGTGGGCCGGCTGGTGGCTCACCGGGCGTCCGAGGCGGGGGTCTCCGCGGTGGTGTTCGACCGCGGAGGGCATCCCTACCATGGCCGGGTGAAGGCCTTGGCGGAGGCGGCGAGGGAGGGCGGCCTTGACTTCTAGAAGACGCAACGGCGGGATGGACTCCGGACCCCAGTACGACGAGCGGGTGATCGAGATCAACCGTGTTTCCAAGGTGAGCAAGGGAGGCCGCCGCTTCTCCTTCACGGCCCTCGTGGCGCTCGGAGACGGACAGGGCCGGGTGGGGGTCGGCTACGGCAAGGCCACCGAGGTTCCCACCGCCATCCAGAAGGCGCTCGAAGCGGCCCGCAAGTCGATGTTCACGGTGCCGATGGCGGGCGCCACCCTCATCCACCAGGTGATCGGACGCCAGGGCGCCTCCCGGGTGATGCTCAAGCCCGCCTCCCCCGGCACCGGGGTGATCGCGGGCGGCGCCGTCCGCCAGATACTCGAGGCGGCCGGGGTGCGCGACGCGCTGGCCAAGTCCCTGGGCGCCCCCACCCACCTCAACGTGGCCAAGGCCACCGTCAACGGCCTGAAGAGCCAGCGCCGCCCCGAGGAGGTGGCCAGGGCCAGGGGCAAGACCCCCGAGCAGATCACCCCGCCCGGACTGCTGGCCGCCTACCGCTCCACCGAAATGACCAGGGGGTAGGAGATGCCGGATTCCAGGATACGGATAACCCTGCGCCGCAGCCCGATCGGCCAGAAGCCCAAGACCCGCGCCACCGTCCGCAGCCTCGGGCTGCGCAGGCTGCACGCCTCGGTGGAGCACTCCGACACCCCCGACATCCGGGGTATGGTGCATCGGGTGCGCCACATGGTCGAGGTGGAGGAAGTATGACCGCCAAGCTCAAGCTCCATCACCTGCGGCCCGCCGAGGGGTCGAAGCGCAAGAAGATCCGCGTCGGGCGCGGCGAAGCCGGGCGGCGCGGCAAGACGGCCGGCCGGGGCACCAAGGGCCTGAAGGCCCGCCGGTCGGTGCGCCCCGGTTTCGAGGGCGGCCAGACGCCCCTCCAGGCCCGCATCCCCAAGCTGCGCGGGTTCAAGCCCCATGACCGGGAGGATTTCACGGTGGTGAACGTGGACAGCCTCGGCGTGTTCGCGGCGGGCGACGAAGTCACGCTCGACCGGCTCCGCCGGAGGGGCCTGGTGCACAAGCGGGGCAAGGTCAAGGTGCTGGGCCGCGGGGAGATCGACCGCGCCCTGACGGTCGAGGCCCACGCCTTCAGCCGCACGGCTCGGGAAAAGATCGAGGCCGCGGGCGGATCGTGCCGGGCAGCCCCGCGGTGAGCACCCGTCCGGGAGGAGCAGCGGGATGCTGAACGTATACCGCTACATGTTCAAGATCCCCGACCTGCGGGGCAAGATCCTCTACACCCTGCTCATCTTCGCCATCTACCGGCTGGGGGCGGCCGTCCCGGTGCCGGGCATCGAGCTCGACCGCCTCGACGCCATGGCCGGCCAGCAGCAGGGCGGCGCCTTCGGCCTGCTGAACCTGTTCTCGGGCAACGCCTTGGAGAACCTGTCGGTGTTCAGCCTGGGAATACTCCCCTACATCACCGCCAGCATCATCATGCAGCTCTTGGCGGTGGTCATCCCCCGCCTCCAGAAGCTCCAGGACGAGGGAGAGTCCGGGCGGGCGGTCATCATCAAATGGACCCGCATCGTAACGGTGGTGCTGGCCCTCCTCCAGTCCACCGGCATCACCTACCTGTTCAGCCGGGGCAGCAGCTTCACCGGCGGGGTGGTGCTGATCGAAGACTATACGCCCACCCGGGTGGTGCTGATGGTGGTGACCATGACCGCCGGCACCGCCTTCGTGATGTGGCTGGGCGAGCTGATCACCCAGCGGGGGGTGGGCAACGGTATGTCCCTGTTGATCTTCATCAGCATCGTCGCCGCCCTCCCCAGCCAGTTCACGTTGATCTGGCAGTACACGGTGCCGGCGGGGAGGGCGGCCATCTTCGTCTTCCTCATCCTGCTGTTCGTGGCCATGATCGTGGGGATCATCTACGTAGAGCAGGGCCAGCGGCGCATCCCCATCCAGTTCGCCAAGCGCATCCGCGGGCGGCGGGTGATGGGCGGCCAGAGCACCTACATCCCCCTCAAGATCAACATGGCGGGGGTGATCCCGGTGATCTTCGCCACCTCCATCCTGTTCTTCCCGGTGTTGATCTCCACGTCCATCCCCAGCACCGAGGGGTTCTTCAACACGGTGCGGGAGTTCATCAACGTGCACCTGGCGCCGTCGGGGTATTCGAGCGGCGCCACCAGCTGGCTCTACATCGGGGTGCTGTTCTTCCTGATCGTGTTCTTCACCTACTTCTACACCGCCATCCAGTTCGACCCGGTTCGGCAGTCGGAGATGATCCAGCGCCAGGGCGGATTCATCCCCGGCCAGCGCCCCGGCCAGCAGACCGCCCGCTACCTGGGAAGGATCCTCAACCGCATCACCCTCCCCGGCGCCGTCTTCCTGGGTATGATCTCCATCCTGCCCGCCATCGCCTCGGCCGTCTGGGCCATCCCGGTGGGGTTCTCCGGGGTCTCGATCCTGATCGTGGTGGGGGTGGCCCTGGAGACCATGAAGCAGATCGAGAGCCAGCTCACCATGCGCAACTACGAGGGCTTCCTGGTGTGAAGCTGCTCTTCCTGGGACCTCCGGGGGCGGGCAAGGGCACCCAGGCGCAGAACGCGGCCGCCGCCCTGGGCATCATCCACATCTCTACCGGTGACATGTTCCGCCGCCATATGGCCGACGGCACCCCGCTGGGGGAGCGGGTGCGCCGGATCATCGCCCGGGGCGGCCTGGCGCCCGACTCCCTCACCGCCGAGATGCTCTTCGCCCGCCTCTCCGAACCCGACGCGGCGGCCGGATACATTCTCGACGGCTTCCCCCGCACCCTTCCCCAGGCCCGGGCCCTGGACGAGAAGATAGGGTCGGACGCCCTGGACGCGGCGGTGGTGCTGGAGGCCTCCGAGCAGGTGCTGGCGGCGCGGATGCTGGGGCGCGGGCGGGACGACGACACCGAGGCGGCGGTGCGCAACCGCCTGGCCGCCTACCGCCGGGACACCGCCCCGCTCATCGACTTCTACCAGGCGCGCGGCATCGCGGTGCGGGTGTCGGGGGAGGGCGAGGTCACGGCCATCACCGAGCGCATCCTCGCCGCGCTGTGACCGCCTTCCGGTTGTGATCACCATCAAGAACGAGCGCGAGTTCGCCAAGATGGCGGTGGCGGGGGCGTGCGTGGCGGCCGTCCACGAGGCGTTGGTGGAGGCGGCCGACGTGGGGGTAACCCTCCGCCGGTTGGACTCCATCGCGGAGCGGGTCATACGGTCGCGGGGCTGCCGCCCGTCCTTCCTCGGGTACAGGTCCTTCCCCGCCCACATCTGCGCCTCTCCCAACGAGGTGGTCGTCCACGGCATACCGGGCGAATACCGGCTGGGCCGGGGGGACATCCTCTCCATCGACGCCGGCGCCGTCTACGAGGGCTACCACGGGGACGCCGCCCTGACCGTCGGCATCGGCGCCGTAGACGAAGAGTCGGCCCGGTTGTTGGAGGTAACCCGCCGCGCCCTCTGGGCGGGCATCGACAAGGTGCGGGAGGGGGGGAGAGTGGGCGACATCGGCCACGCCGTGGAGCAGACTGCCGCCCCCTACGGCTACGGAGTGGTGCGCGACTACGTGGGCCACGGCATCGGGCGGGCCATGCATGAGGGCCCGCAGATCCCCAACTACGGGCCGCCCGGCAAGGGGCAGCGGCTCAAGAGGGGGATGGCTGTCTGCATCGAACCCATGTTCAACCTGGGCACACACAAGACCGAAACCCTGGACGACGGCTGGACGGTCATCACCGCCGACCGGCGCCGGTCGGCCCACTTCGAGCACACGGTGGCCCTCACAGGAGACGGTCCGGTGGTGATGACGGTGAGCGACTTGCTCTCTGCCCGCCCGGAGGGTTAGTATGGCTTTCCCACCGACGGCCGTCGGTGTATTTCGCGTGCCCGAAAGACGAGGTGCCAGGGTGAAGGTACGGGCCTCCACCAAGAAGATGTGCGACAACTGCCGCCTGATCCGCCGCCGGCGGAGGGTCTGGGTGGTGTGTTCCAACCCCCGCCACCGGCAGCGGCAGGGTTGAGCATGGCTCGTATAGCCGGCGTCGACCTCCCCAGGGAGAAGCGGGTCGAGATAGGCCTCACCTACATATACGGCATCGGGGCCTCTTCCTCTCGGTTGCTGTGCGGCGAAGCGAGGGTGAACCCCGACACCAGGGTGCGCGACCTCACCGACGAAGAGGTGAGCCGGATCCGCTCCTACATCCAGAGCAATCTCCGGGTGGAGGGCGATCTGCGCCGGGTGGTGGCGCAGAACATCAAGCGCAAGATGGAGATCGGCTGTTACCAGGGCCTGCGCCACCGCCGCGGCCTTCCGGTCCGGGGGCAGCGCACCCACACCAACGCCCGCACCCGCAAGGGCCGGCGGATGGCGGTGGCCGGTCACAAAAAAGTGAAGAAGTGAGGCAGGTTTGGCCAGACAGCAGCGCCCGCAGCGCGTCCGCCGCCGTGAACGCAAGAACATCGCTTTCGGCCAGGCGCACATCAGGGCGAGTTTCAACAACACCATCATCAACATCACCGACGTGAGGGGCAACACCATCGTCTGGACCTCCGGCGGTTCGGTGGGGTTCAAGGGCTCCCGCAAGTCCACCCCCTACGCCGCCCAGGTGGCTGCCGAGGAGGCGTCCCGGCGGGCGGGCGAGCACGGCATCCGCAAGCTCGAGGTGATCGTGAGCGGCAACGGAGCGGGGCGCGAGACCGCCGTCCGCACCCTCCAGAACATGGGTCTTGAGGTGGCCGGCATCAGGGATGTCACCCCCCTGCCGCACAACGGCTGCCGGCCCAAGAAGCGCCGGAGGGGTTGAGGGATGGCGCGTTATCTGGGTCCCCGCACCCGGAAGAGCCGGCGTCTGGGGCAGCTGCTCGACGACAACAAGTCGAAGTACTATGACCGCCGCCCCTACCCGCCGGGGGAGCACGGCCGCCGCCGGTCCCGGCGCAGCAGCGATTCCGACTATCTGCATCAGCTGCGCGAGAAGCAGAAGATCCGCCAGATATACGGGGTGCTGGAGCGGCAGTTCCGCCGTTACTACCAGGAGGCCGCCCGCCGCCGGGGGATAACCGGCGACAACCTGCTGCAGATCCTGGAATGCCGCCTCGACAACGTGGTCTACCGGGCCGGCCTGGCGCGCACCCGCCCGCAGGCCCGCCAGCTGGTCAACCACGGGCATTTCCAGGTCAACGGCCGCAAGGTGGACATTCCCTCCTATCAGGTTCGGACGGGCGATGCGGTGGCTGTCAAACCCAAATCCAGGGACGCGATCGTCATCCGGCATGCGGCCGATACGTCCGGCGACCGCCGGATACCCGAATGGCTGGAGGTGTCTCTCGATGAGCGCCGGGCGGTGGTGCTCGACCTCCCCAGCCGGGCGCAGATCGACACGGCTGTGCGGGAGCAGCTGGCGGTCGAACTGTATTCGAGATAGAGCAGAGGAGGGCGGCGCTTTGCAAGCGTTGATCGTTCAACGTCCACAGATAGAGGTCAAACCGGTCGACGGGACGCGTTCCTGTTTCGTCATCGAACCCCTGGAGCCGGGTTTCGGCTACACGCTCGGCAACACCCTGCGCCGAACGCTGCTCTCGCGCATACCGGGCACCGCCGTCTCGTCCATCAGGATCGAAGGCATCGACCACGAGTTCACCACCGTCCCCGACGTGCAGGAGGACGTGGTGGACATCATCCTCAACATCAAGCGCCTGGTGGTGCGCATGGACGATTCCATGCCGCGGGTGCTCTCCCTTTCCGGCTCCGGACGGGGGGCCCTTACCGCCGGGCAGCTGGAGGCGCCCAGCGGGGTGGAGATAGTCAACAAGGACCTCCACATATGCACCCTTTCCGCCGGGGCCGAGCTGCAGATGACCCTGACCATCGAGCAGGGGGTGGGCTACCGGAACGCCGACGACAACAAGAAGAACCTCCCGATCGGCACCATCCCCATCGACTCGATCTTCTCGCCCGTGCGCAAGGTGGCCTACCGGGTGGAGAACACCCAGGTGGGCCACATGACCGACTTCGACCGCCTGGTGCTGGATGTGGAGACCGACGGTTCCATCGATCCGAACGAGGCCCTGTCCTCGGCGGGCAAGACCCTCAGCGAGCTGCTGGGGTTGTTCGCCGGCGTCGGAGAGGGCGTGGGGCTCGAGCTGGGCGACGTGGTGGTGGACGACGGCCTGTCCCAGGACCTCGACCTGCCCATCGAGACCCTCGACCTCTCGGAGCGCCCCCGCAACTGTTTGCGGCGCGCCGGCATCGACACGGTGGGGGACCTGGTGCACAAAACCAGCGAAGACCTGCTCGACATCACCAACTTCGGGCAGAAGAGCCTCGAGGAGGTGATCGCCAAGCTCGATGAGCTGGGCCTCAGCATCTCCTCCGCCCGGGATCAGGAAAGAGGCTGATGCCCCGCCCCAGGAAAGGCAAGCGGCTGGGGGGCGGCCCCTCCCAGCAGAAGGCCATGCTGGCCAACCTCGCCCAGTCCCTGATCTGGGACGAGCGGATCACCACCACCCTCACCAGGGCCAAGGTGCTCCGGCCCTATGTCGAGAAGATCATCACCAAGGCCCGCCGCGGCGATCTGCACTCCCGCCGCCTGGTGCTGCGCGACCTCACCGACCTCGAGGTGGTGACCAAGCTGTTCGACGAGGTGGCGCCCCGCTACACCCTCCGCCCCGGCGGTTACACCCGCATCGTCAAGCTGGGCCCCCGCCGCGGCGACAACGCCGAGATGGCCCTCATCGAGCTGGTCTGACCGTCCGGCTTCTCCCTCCGCCCGGCCCGCAATCACCCTTTCATACCCCGGCGCTGGTAACCTCCCGGCCAGGTCTCGCTTCGAGGTGTCATGCTTGGCCAGATCGTTCGGGCAGGACGGCTGAACAGATCCTTTTATGCGTCCCTGCTCCATGACCGATACGCCGCCGGCAACGCGGCGGCGGTGATCGTCTTGACGGCGGTGCTCCCCGCGCTCGCCGCCCGGTCCGTCGTCCTGGCGGCGTCGACGGCCTTGTGGAGCATTGTCCGCGCCGGCCTGACGGCCTGGGCGCTTCGGACGGCGGGGGTCCGCCTGTTCCACGGCTGGGGCGAGACGGCCGCGGCCTTTCGGATGGTCGGATTCGCCCATGTCGCCGTTCTCCCGCTGGCCGCAAGACCCTGGGTGGAGGAGGGTTGGCTGTCCAATTCCCTGCTCGTTCTGGCCCTGCTCTGGTTCTTCCTGGCCCTTCAGGCGGCGGCGGACGCCCTGTTCGGCATGAAGCCCATGCACAGCAGGTTCTTGGCCGCCGTCGGCTTGTGCGGCTGGGGCATCGGGACGGCCCTGTTCCGAATCCCCCTCTGAGCGGAGGCGGCGGGGCCGTGCCCACCTACCGTCTCGACCTGTCATACGATGGATCCGGGTTCCACGGTTACGCCGGGCAACGGGATGTCCGCACCGTGCAGGGCGAGCTGGAAGCAGCCCTGGCCCGGGTCCTCCGCCGACCGGTTCCTACCGTGGCCGCGGGCCGCACCGACGCCGGGGTCCACGCCCTCCAACAGGTGGTCTCGTTCGACGCCGAGGCGCCGGTGGACGGCGAACGCCTGCCCCGGTCGTTGACCGCGTTGCTGGGGCCCGAGATAGCCGTTTACCGCTGTGAACAGGCGCCCGACGGGTTCTCGGCCCGGTTCGACGCGGTCGGGCGCACCTACCGATACCGGATACTCAACCGCCCCTACCCCGACCCCCTGCGCCGCTCCACTGTCTGGCATGTGGCGCGGCCGCTGGACGCAGAGGCGATGGACGAGGCGGTCGGTTATCTGGTGGGCGTACACGATTTCGCCTCCTTCTGCCGCGCGCCCCGGGGCGGAGGCTCCACCATCCGCACCGTCGAGTCGGCCCGGTGGCGCCCCCTGGCGGACGGCCTGGTCTGCCTGGATATCAGAGGAGCGGCCTTCTGCCATCAGATGGTCAGATCGATCGTTGCCTTCTCGGTCGAGGTGGGCAAAGGCAGCCGCCCGCCGTCCGACGCCCAACGGGTTCTCGAAGCGAAGGACCGCAGCGCCGCCCATGGCGCCGCTCCCCCCTGCGGTTTGGTGCTGCGGCGGGTGGACTACGATATGGTATTCGGAACCGAGCCCCGTTAGGATGGAATGGTGAACCGACTGAAGACCTATTCACCCAAACCGGCCGACATACAACGCCTCTGGTACGTGGTCGACGCCGCCGGTATGCCGCTGGGCCGCCTCGCCTCGCGCCTCGCCCAGATACTTTCCGGCAAGGGCAAGCCGACCTACGCACCCCATGTCGACGGGGGGGATTTCGTGGTGGTGGTAAACGCCGGGAAGGTGGCGGTTTCCTCCAACAAGAGCCGGGACAAGATCTACTACCGCCATTCCGGATATCCGGGCGGCCTCAAGGAGGAGTCCTTCGAGAGCCTGCTCGGACGGCGCCCCGAGGCGGTGATCGAGCGGGCGGTGCGGGGAATGCTGCCCAAGAACCGGCTGGGCCGGCGGATGATCCGCAAGCTGAAGGTCTACGCAGGACCCGACCATCCGCACGGGGCCCAGAGCCCCGAAGCCCTCGACTTCGGCCTCCGCAGGGTGAGCTCCTGATGGGCAGGCCCAAGCCTCTCGTCCAGGCCACCGGCCGCCGCAAGGAGGCAGTGGCGCAGGTCCGTTTCTACAACGGCAGCGGGGTGATGACCCTCAACGGCCGCCTCCTGGAGAACTACTTCCCGACCATGGCCCGGCGTATGCGGGTGCTGGAACCCCTGCGGGTGGCCAACATGGAAGGGCGCTACGACATAGCGGCCCGGCTGGTGGGCGGGGGGACCAACGGACAAGCCGACGCCCTGCGCCTCGGCATCGCCCGCGGCCTGGCCGAGCTGGACCCCGATCTGCGCACACCCCTGAAGAAGGCCGGGCTGCTCACCAGGGACGCCCGGGTGGTGGAGCGCAAGAAGTACGGTCTCCGCAAGGCGAGGCGGGCGCCCCAGTACACCAAGCGTTGAGAAGGCGTTCCGGGGTGTTTACGGGGTTGATCCGGCGGCCGACCCGGGTCGTCGGCGGTTCCCCGGCCCGGAGCAGGGGGGCGGCCCGCCCCGGCGCCCCGAAAACGTCCGCCTAGGTGCCCGGTCCCCCCCGGCCCCCCCGCCGACTGTTCGGCACCGACGGCGTCCGAGGGGTGGCCAACCTCGACCTCGGCTTTCCTCTGGCGTTCGACCTGGGCCGGGCGGGCGGAGAGCCGATCGGCGGGGGAGGGCCGGTCCTGGTGGGCCGCGACACCCGCCGCTCGGGGGAGATGCTCGCCGCCGGGCTGCAGGCCGGTTTCCATTCCGTCGGGGTCGGCACCATCGATGCGGGGGTGATTCCGGTGGGGGGTGTATCCGCCCTGATCCCCGAGCTGGGCGCCCGGCTCGGCGTGATGGTGTCGGCCTCCCACAACCCGGCGCCCGACAACGGCTTCAAGTTCTTCGACAGCCGGGGCGCCAAGCTGGACGACGCCGCCGAGGCCGAGATTGAGGGCCGGCTGGAGCAGGGGGCGCCCTGGAAGGCGCCGACCGGGGCGGGCATCGGTCTGCGCCGCCTCCTGCCCGACGCGGTGGACCGTTACCTGGCCGGGGTTGTCCGCCAGGCCCCGGCGGGCGTGTTCAAGGGGCTTCGCCTGGCTCTCGACTGCGCCAACGGAGCGGCTTCGGACGCCGCCCCCCGTCTGTTCGAGGAGCTGGGTGCCGACGTGGAGCAGCACTTCGGGGCGCCGGACGGCATGAACATCAACGAAGGGTGCGGCGCCGGCGCCCCCGAGAACCTGGCGGCGGCGGCCGGGGGCCGGATCGGCCTGTGCTTCGACGGCGACGCCGACCGCCTCATTGCGGTGGACGAGGACGGCCGGACAGCCAACGGCGACGTGATCCTGGCCGTGATCGCCCGTCATCTGCGCCGCCGGGGGGAGCTCGACAAGGTGGCGGCCACCGTCATGTCCAACCTGGGGTTTCGCCGAGCCATGCGCCGGGAAGGGATCGAGCTCATCGAGACCCGGGTGGGCGACCGCTACGTGCTGGAGGCCATGCTCGAGCGGGGCGCCTTCCTGGGCGGGGAACAGTCCGGCCACGTGATCCAGCTCGACCGCGCCCGCACCGGAGACGGACTCCGCACCGCCGTCCGGCTCTTGGAGGTGGTGGCCGAGGCCGGCCGCCCGCTCCGCGACCTGCGCAAGGAAGCGCTGGTCGAGTTCCCCCAGGTCCTGGAGAACGTGCCGGTCCGTTCCAAGGAACTGGCCGCCGCCGCCCCGGTATGGGAGGCGGTCCGGGCGGCCGAGTCGGAGCTGGGCGAAGACGGACGGATCCTGGTCCGGGCTTCGGGCACCGAACCCGTAGTCCGCGTGATGGTGGAAGCCCCCACCACCGCCGCCGCCCGCGCCGCCGCCGACCGCCTGGCCGCCGCGGTAGCCGCCCAGCTGGGCTGATTCCGCCGGAATTGTTTTCGCATTCTATGATGAAGGTATTGAATTTGTCATAGATTTGCGGTATTATGTGTGTGCTGATGCACAAACACCGCCGCCGGGGTTCCGGAGCGTGCGGCGGTCATCATGGGAACTTTGCCAGGCCGGGCCCCGGCGCCCGAACAGGGCCGGCGCGTCCGGCAAAGGATCCGATGGCTGGCGGTGGAGGCGGGGGAGGGCACCCGGCGGAGCCGGGCGGGGGCGCGGGATTTTTTCGCGGTCTTGACAGCGGGGCGGAGGCGGGGGGCGCCGCACCCTCCTCCGGACAGGGGCAGCATCCCCGGAATATCACCGCCGGCTAGTAGGGTTTGGGATGGGTCGGAGCAGAGGTGGGCGGAGGCGCGCAATGTGCGGGATCGTCGGCTATGTGGGGCCCCGGTCGGCCCAGGATGTCCTGGTGCACGGGCTTCGGAGGCTGGAGTACCGGGGTTATGACTCGGCCGGATTGGCCGTGGCCCACAACGGGTCGGTGGCCGTCGCGAAGGCCGAGGGCAAGCTGGACCGCCTGCTGGCCCGCCTCGAGCAGGCGCCCCTCCCCGGCCGGGCGGGCATAGGCCACACCCGCTGGGCCACCCACGGAGCCCCTTCCGACCGCAACGCCCACCCCCACAGCGACGCCACCGGCCAATTCGTGGTGGTGCATAACGGGATCGTCGAAAACTACCGGCCCCTGCGCGACGAGCTCCGAAGCAGGGGCGTCGAGTTCCGCTCCGAGACCGACACCGAGGTGCTGGCCCATCTGCTGGCCCTGGAATACGACGGCGATCTGAAGGAAGCCGTCCGCCGGACGGTGCATCAAGCCGCGGGCGCCTACGCCCTGGTGGCGATGACCTCCCGCGAACCGGGCCGGATCGTGGCCGCCCGCATGATCAGCCCCCTGGTGGTGGGGCTGGGGGAGGGGGAGACCTTCCTGGCCTCCGACATGCCGGCAGTGCTGGACTACACCCGCCGGTTCCTGATCGTCGAGGACGGCGAGCTCGCCGAGGTAACCAGGGACGGCGCCCGGATCGAGACCCTTGACGGCCTTCCGGTCGAGCGTCCTCCCTTCACCGCCGAATGGGACGCCGAATCGGTGCGGAAGGCCGGCTACGACCACTTCATGCTCAAGGAGATACACGAGCAACCCGAAGTAATCGCCCGCATCCTCGGCGCCCGCATCCAGGGCGGAGAGGCTCTGGGCGGCCTGTCCTGGCCGGCGGGCGATCCGGCCGACGTGCAGAAGATATGGATCACCGCCTGCGGCACCGCCTACCACGCCGGCCTGGTGGGGCGGATCATGTTCGAGCGCCTGGCCGCCGCACCGGCCGAGGCGGCCTACGCCCACGAGCTTCGCTACGCCGACCCGCTCATCGACGACCGCTCCCTGACCCTGGCCGTCAGCCAGTCGGGCGAGACCGCCGACACCCTGGCCGCCGCCCGCCTCGCCCGCCGCCGCGGTTCCCGCCTGCTGGCCCTCACCAATGTGGTGGGTTCCAGTCTGGCCAGGGAAGCCGACGAGGTCCTCTACACCTGGGCGGGGCCGGAGATCTCCGTCGCATCCACCAAGGCCTATCTCGCCATGCTGGTGGGGGAATGCCTGCTGGCCCTCCGGCTGGGCCGGTCGCGGGGTGTCGTCAGCCCGGAACGGGAGCGGGCGCTGTTGGACGAGCTCTGCGCCCTCCCCGACAAGACCGCCGCCGTCCTCGCCGACCAGGAACCCCTGCGCCGCCTGGCCGCCGAGCTGGCCGAGGCGTCCAGCGTCTACTACATAGGCCGCGGCCTCGACTACGCCACCGCCATGGAGGGCGCCCTCAAGCTCAAGGAGATCTCCTACATCCACGCCGAGGCCATGCCCGCCGGGGAGCTCAAGCACGGAACGCTGGCGCTGGTCGACGAAGGCACCCCTGTAGTGGCGGCGGCCACCCAGCAGGATGTGTACGCCAAGATGCTCCTGGGCCTCCAAGAGGTGAAGGCCCGGCGCGCCCTGGTGATCGCGGTGGCCTACGAGGACGACGAAGAGATCGGCCTGGCGGCGGACCGCGTCCTGCGGGTGCCCCGCACCGCCGACGTGCTGTCCCCGATCCTGGCCGCCGTCCCCCTTCAGTTGCTCGCCTACCACACCGCCTGCCTGCTGGGCCGGGACATCGACCAGCCGCGCAACCTGGCCAAGAGCGTCACCGTCGAGTAGACGCCGGGGCAGGCGGCTGACAGATGCGCATCGTCGGGCTGGGGGTCGACCTGGCCGACATCTCCCGGGTCGAGCGGCTGCTGGCCCGCTACCCCCGTTTCGCCCGGCGCTGTTTCACCCCCCATGAACGGGAGTACGCCGAGCGCTTCGCCCGCCCCGCCCGCCGCTACGCCGCCCGCTTCGCCGGCAAGGAGGCGGTGATGAAATCCCTCGGAACCGGGTGGCGGCGGCTGCGGTGGACAGACATAGAGATAACCGGAGGCGGCAAGCCCACCGTGGTCCTGACCGGAACGGCCGCCGCCCGCGCCGCCGAGCTCGACGTCACCCGGGTCGAGGTAGCCGTAACCCACACGGACACCGCCGCCCTGGTAGTCGCCGCCGCCCTGGGCGAACATCTCGCATAAACGGGCGCTTTGGTAGAAATAGAGGCCGTTTGCGCCGCCGGCGGACCAGGAGGTGCAGCCGGTTGCCCGCCCCGCCCGTTATGAGCCGCCGCGTCAGGAGAATGAAGAATGAGAAAAACGGGCCCCGACCGACATCCCGGTTGCCCCGTTATCCAGGGATTGCGCCTCCGAGGGCGCCCAGAAACGCGAAAAACCACCTCATCGGGCGCCGCCCGCCGGGCCCATCCCCCGCCGCCGCCGCTCGTTTTCGGATTCCGGCCTGGGCGCGGGGCCCCCGGCCCCGGCCTCGGCCGGTGAAATCACCGAAGAAGATGATCGCCGCTCTCTCTAGAACAGGCGGCGATGTTTGGATCAGGCAACCAACATTATACATCATATTCAGGATATAGGCAATACCTTTGCCGCCGGCCGCGGGGTTTTGTTTTGGCGAACCGTCCGCGCCTTTAGGAGAACAGGCGGACGCTCTCGGCGAGGCGGCGGGCCAGCTCGGGTACCTCGCGGTCGGACAGGTTGGCGAAGGCCAGCCGCAGGCAGCGGTCCTGGCCCGGGCCGAACATATCGCCCGACAGCGCCAGCACCGCCAGCTCTTGATACAGCCGCCTGGCTACCTCCCTGGCCGGCGCGCCCTCGAAAGGATGGCGCAGGTAGACGAAGTGCCCGCCCGCCGAGGCAACCCGGTAGGGGCGCTCGTCCGCCGCCCTGGTGAACTCTTCGATGCGGCCGTGGATCTCCCGGCGCCGGTCCTCTACCCATCCCCCCAGGCGGCGGAGTCCGTACAGGGCCGCTTCCTGCCCCAAGCGGTTGGGGCAGATGGTCAGGCAGTCCGCCACCTTCTCGATCTCGGTCAGCAGGCCGGGCGAGGAAACCAGGCTCCCCGTCCGGTAACCGGGGATGGCGTAAGCCTTGGAGAAACTGCCTATATGTATGACGCGCCGGTCCCAGTCCGGATCCCCGAACAGGCGGTGGGCGGGGCCGGCGCCGCCCCGGAAATGCCGGTAGGCCTCGTCCAGGATCAGATAGACGCCTCTTGCGGCGGCCAGGTCCGCGAAGGCCGATACGAGGTCCGGCGGATACACCCGTCCGGTGGGGTTGTTGGGCGTTACCAGCACCATTGCCCTGGTTCGGTCGGTCAGCAGGGCGGCGGCGGCCTCCGGGCAGGGGAGCATGTCGTCGGAACAGGGCAGATAGACCGCCCGCACGCCGCTGATGCTCAGCCACATGTCATGGTTGAAGTAGTAGGGCGCCGGCAGGATCACCTCGTCGCCCGGTTCGCACAGCGCCGCAACCGCCAGGCAGAACGCCTGGTTGGCCCCGGCGGTGATCGCCGTCTGCTCCGGGCGCACTTCAGCCCCGTAGGAGGCGGACATCTCGCCGGCCAAGGCTTCCCTCAGCGCCGGTTCGCCCAGGACCGGCCCGTAGCGGGACACCGTCCGGTGGTCCAGCTCGGCCATCCGCCGCCGCAGTCCGGGGGCGGGCGGATAGCCGGGGGCGGCCTGGGCCGCGTCGAGCAAGGGAAGGTCGACCGCGGGCGGCCCCTCCGCCGCCCACGACCGCACCTCGCAGATAGGCGAAGCGGACGTTGCCCGGACGAGGCGGCTGGTCATCGGTCTCCCCGGCGCCCTGGACGAGGCGGCGGTTCCGAGGCGTCCAGGGGTTGTTCCGGCGGCGGCAGAGATTCGGGCCTCATGTCTTTGATCATCCCGCACCGCGGCGCGGCGCGCAAGTCCGGAATCGAGGCGCCGGCCGAGTTCTTGAGGCGGGCGGGCGGCCGCCGGGTGCGCACCCTCCGCCCCTGTTGGAACCGCCGTCTTGGGAACTGCCCGTCCGGGGGAACTGCCATTCGGCCGGTCAGACGGCCTGCTTCTCCGCCCCCGCTGTCGAGACCGCACCCACCTCCCTGACCCAGGAAGGCCCCCTCCGGCGGGTGGAGCGCCGTCGAGATCGCGAAAATCCTGCGCGCCCGCGCCCGGCTTCGCCGGGACCCTCCCCCGCCTCCTCCACCAGTATCGGATCCGTCGCTTGGGCAACCGCCGCTGTTCGGGCGCCGGGGCCCGGCCTGACAAGGTCCGATAATGACCGCCGCACGCTCCGGAACTCCGGCGGCGGTGTTTGTGTTTCAGCCCGCACATAGTACCGCAAACCTACGACAAAGTCAATACCCTCGTTCCAGAATGCTAAAAATATTCTGAGGCGCGGCGGCGGGGCGCCGGGTCCGCCTTTCAGCCCCTTCGATCGGCCGGCGGAGGATCCCGGCGGGGGTGTTCGGACGGGTCCGCCCCCAGGCCGGGGGCCGCCGCCCGCACCGCCGGGTCGCCGTGGGCGGACAGCTTCACGGGGTTGCCCGCCATTTCCACGGTCGTCCCGTCCGGCAGCTCCACCGACACGATCATGTTGCGGGCCCGCACCCCCGGATCGTCCACCACCGCCGCCACGTCGTTGATGGGGCCGCACGGCACCCCCGCCGCCCCCAGCCGCTCCAGCCACTCCGCAGCCGGCCCGCCCGCCAACGCCCCCTCGATCTCGGCCGCCAGCGCATCGGCGTTCTCGGTGCGGCGCCGGTTGTCGGCAAAGCGCTCGTCCGACGCCAAGCCCTCCCGCCCCAGCGCCCCGCACAGCCTGGCGAACAGGGCGTCGTTGCCCGCCGCGATCACCAGGGGGCCGTCCGCCGCCTCGAACACATCGAAGGGGGTGATGGAAGGATGACGGGCGCCCAGCGGCCCCGGCGCCTCCCCGGTGGCCCCGTAGCGGGCGACGGCGTTCTCCAGGATGGCCACCTGGCAGTCGAGCATGGCGATGTCCACCAGCTGCCCCTCCCCGGTGCGCCCCCGGTCGTGCAGGGCGGACAGGACGCCCACCGCCGCGAACAGCCCCGCGGCGATGTCCCCTATCGAGGCGCCCACCCGCACCGGGGCGCCGCCCGCCGGCCCCGTCAGGCTCATCAACCCGCCCATCGCCTGCACCACCAGGTCATAGGCGGGCCTCTCCGCATAGGGCCCCGTCCGCCCGAACCCCGACACCGCCGCATAGACCAGCCGCGGCCAGCGGGCATGCAAAGACTCCCACCCGTACCCCAGCCGTTCCATCACGCCCGGCCGGAAGTTCTCCACCAGCACGTCCGCGCCGTCCACCAGCCGCTCGAACTCCCGCCGGTCCGCCGGATCGTCCAACCGCAGCGCCCTCGATTCCTTCCCCCGGTTGAGAGACTCGAAATACACGCTCCGCCCCCCCGCGAACGGCCCCACCTGCCGGGCGTCGTCCCCCCGCTCGGGATGCTCGACCTTGACGACCCTCGCCCCCAGATCGGCCAGCACCATGGTGGCGTAAGGGCCGGCCAGCAGCCGGGTGAGGTCGATGACGGTGATGTCGGATAGAGGCCCTGCCACGAGAAGAACGGTAGCGCCGGCGTCTCCCCGCCCCGGGAACCGCAGACAAAACGGGCCTCGTTTGCCGATGCCCGGACGCCAACCCCGGTTGCCGGCCTGAAGAAACTATATGGCCGCCGGCGCCCTTGAGAACGTGCGCGGATAGGGAGCCGGAGGTGTCCCGGCGCAAGCAACCGTCGGGTCGTCTGCCCGGTGAGCAGGCGGCAGGGCGCTGCACCCGCCGACGAAACGGCCGAGGCATCCGCTGTCCGTGCTTCCTCTTACCCCCGGTCGTCTTGGAGAAAACATCAGCACCGCGCAACCCGAACCCCTGGTCAGCCCCTATCCGACCCTGGACCCCTCGCAAGAACGCGAAAAACCCCGCCCCCGCCCCCGCGCCCCGCTTCGCGGGCCCGGCCCCCACCTCCGCCACCTGGATTCCGGACGCGTTCGGTCAGTACCCGGCAGGGCCGCGTTCGGAAGATGATCCCTGTCTCGGTCTGCGCCGGCGGCGGACCGGAGGTGCTTTGGCTCCTTCATTATCCGGCATCGGTGCGACATAGTCAATACCCTTGTGGGGGATCCGGCGGGATTTTTTTGTCATTCCGTGAAGCCCAGCGGTCCGGATTGGTTCGTCCGGTCTATTCAATTCAACCCATTGAGAACGCGGAAGGAATCTCCAACAGAAGGTGTTGTCTACCCTGTGGAGACAGCCCGTGAAAGCGGCCGGATTTTCGCCGCGGTCAGCCCGACGGCCGCTCCGCCGGGCGCCGGCTTCCACGGTGCGCCGGGTTGAAATAACGCGGGTGCTATTATCCACAGGAAGGGGGCAGGTCCGCAATAGTGCGAGCAATGTGATCCGGATGGAGTTCTTGGAAACCGAACAGGCGCGTCTCCGGCTGCCGAGCAGGCCCCTGACAAGGGTTGCCGCTGCGTTGGTGCTGGCGGCCTCGATCCTGGCCGCGGCCCCGGCTTCGGCCGCTTCCGGCGAGGCCGACCACCTGCCCGAGTTCTCCGCCTGTGTAGGCCCCGCCCTCGAGCCGCACGACTTCGGGGACACCGAGGGCATCGGCGCCGAGCAGGCCGTCAACTGCCTGGTCCACTACCGGATAACCCAGGGCAAGACGCCCTTCTCCTTCGCCCCCGGCGATACGGTCACCCGCCGGCAGATGGCCCTGTTCCTGACCAGAGCGGCCCGCATCGCCGGGATACGGCTGTCCGACGCCCTCGAAGACCAGGGGTTCACGGACATCGGGGGGATGTCCGGGGAAGCGCGGGACGCCGTCAACCGTATGGCGCAGCTCGAGATAATGACCGGCGCACCGGGGAATCGGTTCGATCCCCAAGGGCGGGTAAGCCGCCGGGATATGGCCCTGTTCCTGGCCAGATTCCTGGAGCTGGCCGAGGTCGGGGAAGGCGGAACCCCCATCGTCACGGTTGTCTCGGACGAAAGCCTGTTCGTGGACGTGTCCGGCCTTCCCCGCAGGGTGGAAAACGCCGTATATCAGCTGTACGAGATGGGGGTAACCGAGGGCACCTCGAGCACGACCTTCTCCCCCCACCACCTGGTGACCAGAGGGCAGATGGCCTCCTACATCACCAGGGCGCTGGCCCACACCAACGCCCGCCCCTCGGGGGTGACCGTCCAGACGGCGGATGAAGTGGTGGTCCAGGGTGAACAGGCCGACGTCCTGATCTCGCTGCGCGACCGCTTCCACCGGCCGATCAGGGACGCCTACGTAGACCTGTTCGCCGTGGACCTGGACGCCGAGGGCGCCTTCGACCGGGACGGCTCCTGCTCGTCGCTGATCAAGAACCGCCCCGTGCTGCTGGGCGGCAGTTCCTGCGCGATCGACAGCCTCGACTCCCTGACCGACCCGTTCGGCAACGCCGTGGACTCCATCCGGGTGGACAACGACGTCACGTTGTGGGCTTGGACGGGCGGCCTCGACGACGAGTACGAGCGGGGCGGGGCAGAAGCCCGCACCTTCATCGTCCGCACCTCCAAACCGCCGGCGGCGCTGGAGGTAACCGACGACATGGAGGAGGGCGCCGAGCTCCTCGCCTTCGGCGACTCGATCACCTTCACCCTCCAGGTGGTGGACAGGGACGGCGATCCGGTGCCCGTGGTGCGCACCCTCCAGATAGACGCGACCACCGAGGTCAACGGCGTGGTCAGAAACTCCCAATCGAGAACCTACCGGACCGACTCGTCGGGCCGCGAGACCTTCACCTACCGGGAGACGGACCCCGTCCGGTCGGACACCGACGACGTGATCATCCTCGACTTCGAGGTGTCGACGTCCGACTTGGAGGTGCGGGACGAGACCACCCTGGGCGAGAGGGACGGCGGCGGCTTCCGGGCAACCTGGTCCCAGGAGGCGCCGGAGCCCCGCACCCTGCGGATCATCCAGAAGCCGCTGTTCCATGTTGCGTCCGACCGGGATCGAGGAGCCGTGAACTCCGTGCAGGCGCTGCTCACCGACCAGTACGGCGATCCGGTGCGCCGCCGGGAGATACTGTTCTCCTCCCAGGACGAGGAGGGCCTCGGGGAGGACCGGTTCCGGCGCCAGACCAACTCCCGGGGGATCGCCACCGCCCGCTACCAGCGGGACTCCCAGTACACCGGGGTGGAGGAGATAAACGCCGAGGTGGAAGACGAGGGCATCGAAGCCGACCCGGTGATCCACTACTGGGTCAAGGGGTACGCGACCGGCCCCGAACGCGGGCTCTCCATCCTCGACGCCGACTACGAACGGAACCAGTTCGTTACCTACGACCTGGCCGCGTACGCCTACGACCGCAACGACCGGTTCAGGATCAACGGCGTTCCCGCCACGCTCCAGGAGTTCGAGGACGCCATCGAGAGGGGGCTCGACACCGTCGATGTGGATATCAGCTCCCTGGATGCGTCCTCGGTCAACCGGTTCGACCTGAGGGCTTGAGGCTGGCGGCGGCATGAGGCGGCGGAAGGCGTCGGCGGCGGCCCGGGTGGCGCTGGCCGCCCTGCTGCTAGGGGCCGGCATGGCCCCGGCCGGGGTGCTTCCGGCGTCGGCGGCGGACGGTCGGGCGGACAACGAAGCCGGCTATTCGGCGTGCGTGGGGGAGGCGTCGGAACCGTCGGTGTTCAAGGACATCGAGGGCAGCTTCGCCGAGGACGCGGTCAACTGCCTGGCCTACTACGGGGTCGCCAGGGGCGGCTCGTCGGCCCTCTTCTCGCCCGGCAACTCCATAACCCGCTGGCAGATGGCGCTGTTCCTGGTGCGGGCGGCGGAGGCGGCCGGGGCCGACCTGCCGGAGCCCGCCGACCAGGGTTTCGATGACATAGGGGCTCTGGGTTCCTCCACCCGCAGGGCCGTCAATCAGCTGGCGGCGATGGGGGTGACCAGGGGAACCGCCGAGGGCCGGTTCTCGCCCTACGGGCCGGTCACCCGCCAGCAGATGGCCCTGTTCCTGCATCGTTTCATGGGGAGGATTCCGATCGGGGAGGGCGGGGCCGAGGTCGGGCGGGTGACGCCGGACGACACCCTGTTCGAGGACATCGGACACCTGTCCGGCGCTGCCAGGCGGGCGGTGTTGGTCATGTACGAGATGGGCATCACCTCCGGCACCTCGAAGACCCGATTCTCGCCCTCGGACCGGGTGAGCCGGGGGCAGATGGCGGTGTTCATCTCCCGCGTTCTCGACCACAGCAACGCCCGCCCGGCGGGGGTGACCATCCAGGTCGACCGGGCGTCGGTGCCCGCCGGGGACACCATCAACCTGCATTTTTCTGTGCGGGACGAGCAGCGCAGGCCGGTGAGGGGGGCGTACCTCGACATCTTCTCCATCTCTCCCCGCATGCGGGGGTCGGCCTTCGACGAGCGGGAGTACTGCTCCGAGGATGTGCAGAGGTTGTTATACGGACAGGTGTGCCAGATCGACCGCGGCGACCGGCGCACCGACGACCTGGGCAACGTGTTCGCCGCCGTCGAGATCTCCGAAAGCAAGGTGCTATGGGCTTGGACGGGCGCTTTATTCGAGGTCTTCCGGGACGGGCTGACCGAGGCCGGGTCGATCGAGATCTCCGTTGCCCAGCCTGCGGCCCGGCTGGTGGTGCAGGACGATATGCGCAGGGGGGCGGCCCGGCTGCGGCTGGGAGAGCAGGTCACATTTATCATGCAGCTGACCGACCGGTCGGGCACCCCGACGGCAACCGGCGGGGTGGGGGTCCGGGTGTCCACGCGTATCGACGTGGGGGGCGTCAGGGGCCGGGCGTCCGTCAAGACCTACTCCACCGATTCGTTCGGGCGGGTCAGTCTGACCTTCCGTCAGCCCGACCCCGATCCTTCTGCCCTGTCCGTCGACGATTACGCCGAGCTGGTGTTGGGGGTGACGTCGCCGGGCCTCGAGGTGGTGGACCGCACCGCGGTGCAGGTTCTGGCCGACGGAGGGGAGGCGCTCAGCTGGGTGGAGGAGGAGGCCGAACCCCTGTTGCTTCGGTTGAGCCAGGAAAAGGCCTACCACCTGGTGGCGACGGCCGGGCCGGGGGTGGCCCATCTGGTGACAGCCGCCTTGACGGACCAGTACGGCGAGCCCGTGGAGGGCGCCCGGCTGGAGTTCACATCCGATGACCGCCGGGGGGTGGGGACGGCCGCCAGGCGCAGTATCACCGACTCCCAGGGGATGGTCAGATTGAGATATCTGCGGGACGGATCCGGCCTGGGGACGGAGACCATAACCGTCCGGGCGCCGAATGAGGAGGAGGTGGAGGCGGCTCAGGTGCGCCATCACTGGTCGACCGCGCACCGCTCCATCGGGTACCTGGGAGCGGAGATCCTGGCTGTCGACGTGAGCGACAACGTGATAATCCTGCATCCGGATTCCCCGGCGCTGGTCCGTTACGACTCCAACGACGGGTTCACCGTGGAAGGCGAAGTCCGCACCCTGGCCGAGTTCGAGGAGGCCCTCCAGTCGGGCGCCTACGGACGGCTGTCCTTCAGGGAATATCTCCCCGATTCCTCGGCCAGCAACGGCTTCGAGCTGTCCAACGTAACCATCTACGACAGCGCCTGACGGCTCGGCGGCCCTCCCGCCCGCCGCGAACCCATTGTGGACTCCTTCGTTTGCGCCCTGCCGGGCGGCGGCGGCCCGACGCGGCCCGGGCAGGAACCTCCGAGCTGCCTGCACTCCCTCGGAACAGGCCGGCGGCGCCCGCAGGCACCGGGGTCGGCCCACGGCCCCGGCCTGCGGATTCGTACCAGGGCAGGGGCCTGAGCGGCCCGCCCGGGTTGGGCCGATGCACCCGGATGAGCCGGAGAGCCCCGTTTTTCGCGTTCTTCGCCGCCCATGAAGACACGCACCCGGCGGCAACTGTACGGGTAGGCGCCCGGCAGGCGGCCCGCCATCTCAGCGCCCTCTGCCTGCACCGCTCCTCGACCGGCAAGCAGGCCGCCGCCCGCAGAGCGCCGCGATTCCAACCTGGATGGGCCCCCGGCCTGCGGGTTCGTACCAGGGCAGGGGCCTGAGCGGTCCGCCCGGGTTGGGTCGATGCACCCGGATGAGCCGGAGAGCCTCGTTTTTCGCGTTCTTCGCCGCCCGCCCCGGCTTCGCCGGGCCCCGCCCCCGCCGCCGCCTACCACCGTTTTCGGACATTCCGGGCGTGTTGGGCCCTCTGCGCCCGATCCGTCTCAGCACAGCCAGGTCGGCCGCCCGCCCTTGGAGACTTCTGCTGTCCCGGCCGGCGGCGCCGGAAGGCTGCCTCTGGGCGGGTCGTCCTCTCTTATGACCGCAGCATCCGGATCCGCTGCGGTGTTTGTCCTCATAATCGTATCGGGGGGGGGGTGTGACAGGTACCGCGTCCGGCGGGCGGTGCGGCCGTCCGGCTAGGCTTGGCGGGCTGGAATGGAAGCCGACGGGGGAGGGGTGATCGATGCGGCCGGTGCTCACTCCCGAGCAGTCGCGCCGCCAGGACGCCATGGCCGCCGACAGCGAGATCACCTTGCTGGACCGGGCCGGGATGGCGGTGGCGTTGGAGGCGGTGCGTCTGGGCGCGGCGGGCTACGGCCGGCGGGCGGCGGTGCTGGCCGGTCCGGGCAACAACGGCGGCGACGGCTATGCGACGGCCCGGTATCTGGCCGGACGGGGGGCGATGGTGGACGTGTATGCGCTGGCCGAACCCAGGACCGCGGCGGCGGTATGGGCCAGGGAGGCGGCCTTGCGGGCGGGCGCCTCGGTGCGGGCCTGGAGCGAGAAGCCGGAGGGCGGGTGCGATCTGGTGATCGATGCCCTGTTCGGGGGCGGGTTCCGGGCCGGGGGGAGGATGCCCGGCCTGTCTGCCTGGGCGGCGGCGGCCGGGCCCGCAGGGGCGGCGAAGGTGCTGGCGGTGGACGTTCCGTCCGGCTTGGACGCCGCCTCCGGCCTGGCCGTTCCGGGCGTGTTGGCCGCCGACGCCGCCGTTGCCTTCGGGGGCCTGCGGGTGGGGCACCTCATCGGAGAGGGGCCGGACCTGTGCGGGCGGGTGACGGTGGCCGACATCGGCCTGCCCGAAACGGCGCCGGAGTTCTGGCTGTGCGGGGAGGAGGACGCCCCGATTCCCGTCCGGCGGCGCATCTCCCACAAGTGGTCGGCGGGGTCGGTGCTGGTAGCGGGGGGTTCGGCCGGAATCGACGGGGCCGTGACCCTGGCGGCGCGGGCGGCGCTGCGGGCCGGGGCGGGGGCGGTGATGATCGCCTGCCCGCCCTCGGTGGAGGAAAGGGTGCGGGCGCCGGAGATCATGACCAGAGCCGTGGGGAGGGGCCGGTCCGGATCTTCCCCGTCCGGGCAGCCCGATGTGTTCGGACCGGAGGACGCCGCCGAGGTGCTGGAACTGGCGGGGCGCTTCGACGCGGTGGTGCTGGGGATGGGGATGGGCGCCGGGCCGGGGGCGGGCGCCTTCGTGCGGGAGGTGCTGGCCGGACGGGATGGACCGCTGCTGGTGGACGCCGACGGGTTGAACGCCCTGGCCGGCCGGCCGGAGAGCCTGCGCAGGCCGGCCGGCGGGACGGTCATAACCCCCCACGCCGCCGAGTTCACCCGCCTGACCGGACGGGCCCCGTCGTATCGGGAAGCGCGCCGCCTGGCGCACGGCCTGGGGATAACCGTGCTGCTGAAGGGCGCCCCCACCTTCGTGATGGGGCCGCCCGCGGAGCGGTGGGCGGTGGCGTCGGGCGGTCCGGAGCTGGCCACCATCGGAACCGGGGACGTACTGGCGGGGATGATCGGAGCCTTCTGGGCCGCCGGCCTGGACGCTCCGGCGGCCGCCCGCTCCGCCGCCTACTGGCACGGACGGGCGGCGGCGGACCTGCAGCGCACCCGCACCGTTACCGCCGGCCGGCTGGCCGAACACATAGCGGCCTTCACCAACTCCTGACCCCCGCTTTCCACGCGCCGGGCCGCCCGGAGCGGCTCGAACCGACGAAGCACACAGCAGCCCCCGCCGCCCCCGGCCCCGTTCACACCCGCCCCCTCCCGGTTCCGTTTTCGCGTTCTCGGTCCACGCCCCCGATACAGGGCGGATCGTCAAAGCGGAGCTCGCCGCCCCGCTCCGATTTTCGCGTTCTCCGCCGCCCTCCCCGGCTTCGCCGGGCCCCGCCCCCGCCGCCGCCGGCCATCGTTTTCGGGAAGGGGGGCGTGTTGGAGCCTCCGCGCCCGATCCGCCTCGGCGCAGCTATTGGGTTCGACGCCCCGGCCGCTTGCCCGGGATCGTTTCGATCCTCTTCGGCGTCGGACTGCGGGGCCCCGCAATCGACCGCCCGGCCCTTGGAGCCCCTTCCGCCTGATCGGCGGTGCGCCCCTGGGCAAAGCAGTCCAAACTATGATCGCAACAGTCCGGAAGCGGCTGCGATGTTTTGCTGTCCAACATGTTACAAAGGGGGTGTGACACATCTCGGCGGGCCCGGGGGAAATTAGGATTCAGATTTCGCCGGTGAGCCGGCCCGCGGCCGGGGGCGGACGGCGGAGCAGCGGCAGGAGGGCCGGAGCCATGGACGGACCGAACACCAACACGGGAAGGGCCGGGTACGGCCTCGCGCTGTCCAACCGCAGCGTGCTGCTGGGTATGTCCACGGCGGAGGAGATGCTGGACCTGGCCGCCATGGCCGACGCCGCCGAGGTGTGGGATTCGGTCTGGGTGGGCGATTCCATATTCGCCAAGCCCAGGTTGGACGCCCTGGTGGTGCTCGGGGCGCTGGCGTCCCGCACCGAGCGGGTGCGGCTGGGGGTGGGATGCATGGCCAGCACCCCCCTGCGCGATGCGCTGCTGCTGGCCTACCAATGGCTCAGCTTCGATCATCTCAGCGGGGGCCGGGGGATCTTCGTAGCCTGCCAGGGGCAGCGGGGGCCGGGCGGCGGACGGTTCGAGGAGGAGTTCGCCGCTTTCGGAGTCGATCCCGCCACCCGGAGCCGGCGGATGGAAGAAGCCGTCGAGGTGCTCCGCCTGGTGTCCGAGACGGAGAACGCCTCCTACGAGGGCGAATACAACCGCTTCGAGAACGTGACCGTGCTGCCCCGCCCGGTGCGGCCCCCGCCCATCTGGATAACCGCCCATTCCAACCCGGCCTTCCCGAAGCTGTCGGAGCGGGCCCTGCGGCGGGCCGCCCGGCTGGGCGACGGCTGGATGACCACCGCCCGCACGCCGGAGAGCTTCGCCGACGACCTGGCCCGCATCCGCTGCTATGCCGCCGAGGAGGGCCGTCCTCTCGAAGACGGCTTCGAGGCTTGCCTCTACCACAACATCCACGTCGCCGAGGACCGGGAGCAGGGCATGGAAGAAGTGTCCTCCTACCTGGCCGAATACTACGAAACGGAATACAGCCGCGAGTTCCTGGAGCGCTGGGCGGCGGTGGGCGGTCCCGAGCAGTGCGCCGCCGAGCTGCGCCGTTTCGAGGAGGCGGGCGCCACCGCCGTAACCCTGCGCCTCGCCGCCCGCGACGAGCCCGCCCAATTCCGGCGGGTGACCGAAGAAGTGCTCCCCTTGCTGACCGGCCGATCATGACGAGCAGGCTTGCCGAGACCCCGCCTGCAGCACCCGCACAACTCGGCCGGGTTCTACCCGCCGGCGCCCCGGAGGAGGTTCCGAGCAGGCTTGGGCGATCCTTTCCGGATTGTTCAGAAACCGGCCCGCCTTCTGGTCCGCGGCGGCCTCGGCGATGGTGATGTAGAACACCCTCGCGTTATACTGTTGCATCGCCTCACGTTGTTCGAAGTTGCGGTAGGCGGCGATACTCTTGTCTCCGGTGAAAGCCGCCCACTTTTCCCGGCCAGTCATTTCTATCCATCCCACATCGGAAGGCGGGTTTCTCCCGTGTTGCGGGTAGATTTCCTCGTGTGTTTTGATATGCAGCCCGGCAGAGCGAAGAAGCCGGGGCACTTCGTACGCTCCCAGGTTGGCATCGGTCCATACAACGAGGCGGTCCGGCGGTTCAGGAAGCCTTGCGGAGGGCAACGCGCAGCACATCCTCAATATGCGGCGGGGGTATTCCGTACTCACGGGAGAGGTCTTCTATTTCATGCCCGGCGGCGTAACCGCCGATGACGATTTCTACCAGGACGCCCTGCCTTCGGAATACGGGGCGGGCCGACCCCCGGTGGATGTCGATGACCACCCCGGTATCCGGTTTGTAGGCGGGAGGATGCACCGCATCCGCATAACCGCCGCCGCAGAAGCCGAGCCGCAGGGGTTCCAGGTCGTTCCTCACCGCTTCTGTGAGTATTCCCTGCATGCTCGGCGGCTTGATCAGATCCAAGATCTTGCTCGGTTCCTTCGACACTTCCACCAGCAGGTCGGAACCCGCCAGGTAGAAGCGTTCGCTGATCAGCCAGTGGGGCGAGATATCGGGGTGCTCCCGCCTCAGCGCGCCCACCATCCGCCGCAGCGCCTGCAGGCTGATCCTCCGTTCGGGCGGCAACCGCCGCAGGGCGGCCACCATCGCCGCCTCCGCCATCCCGGCGAACGGAACCGAGAAACCTTCGTCTTCCTCCAAGACCGTAACCAACCCGCGCCTGCCCCACTCGTTGAAGGTGCGCGCCGATACGCGCACGAGCTTCGCAGCCTCCGCCTTCGTATAGAGGGGCGCTTCGAACCGCATGTCATTCCGGGGAGGCGGCAGCAACGGTTTGGGCGGCGCAACTGCGGATACCGGCATGCCGGCCTTCCTGTTTCCTCAACCTGCACCTTACAGCAGCCGGGGCGTCAGCCCTGATCATTCACGCCCCGCGGCGGATGGACAAGGACGGGCCGGGTTCGCCCGGGCGGCCCGCCCCGATCCGAAAGGCGGCCCGTCAAGCCGCATAATTAGGGTAGTGGGCGGCAGGCGGTCCGGCCTCCGCCGGGTAAGCAGAGGAGGGATGGATGATCGAACGGTTTGACCATGCGGTGATCGCGGTGACCGACCTTGAGGAGGGGATGGAGTCCTTCCGGCGGCTCGGCTTCCGGGTGGAGGAGGGCGGCAGGCATCCTTCGCTCGGCACCCGCAACGCCATCGTCCCCTTCGGCCCCGATTACCTGGAGCTGCTCGCCGTGGAGGACCCCGAACAGGCGCGGGGCGCCGGTCGGTTCGGGGCCGAACTCGTGGATTTCCTGGCCGTCCTGGGTTCGGGTCTGTTCGGTTACGTATTGGCCGGGTCGGGCTTGGAGGAGGAGGCCGCCCGGCTCGGGGCGCTGGGCGTCGACACCGTCGGCCCCTTCCGTATGAGCAGGGAACGGCCCGACGGCGGGTTGGTGGAGTGGCGGCTGGCGGTGCCGGGCGGCTCCCCGTGGCGCAAGCCGTGGCCCTACCTCATCGAATGGATCAGCGAGGGGGGCGGCCTGCCGGCCGGGGCGGGCGGCCCCGACGGGTTCCTGCGGCACGAGAACCGGACGGCGGGGGTGGCGGGCATCCGCCTGATGGCGGCGGATGCGGAGGAAGCGGTGCGCATCTACGAGCAGGGCCTCGGTCTGGGCGGCGGGCGCTGGACCGCCAACGACCCGCGCTCGGAGGTCCGGCGCTGGAGGTGCCGGCTGGGCAGATTCGAGTTGGATATCTTCCAGCCGGCCTCCGGTACCCGCGACCACGCCGAGCTGGAACGCATGGGGCCGGGGCCCTTCCGGTTGGTTTTGCGCTCGGCCGACCCGGCCCGCTCCGCCGCGGCGCTGCGCAGCAACGGGGTTCGGTTCCGAGACGACAGGGGCGCGATCGAAATCGACGAAGCCGTGACGGGCGCCCCGATCTGGTTCGTACAGTAAAATCACGGAATGACAAAAAAATCCCGCCGGATCCCCGACAAGGGTATTGACTATGTCGCACCGATGCTGTACTAATGGAAGAGCCGCAAGCACCTCCGGTCCGCAGCCGGCGCAGACCGAGACAGGGATCATCCTCCGAACGCGACCCTCCGGGTACTGACCGGACGCGTCCGGAAAACAGGTGAGCTCCTATGTCAAATGTTGGTGGTTTGGAGGTGGGTCCAGACCCGGTCGGAGATGCGCCGTTTTTAGGATGCGGAGGGCTTCTCGTTTGGTTTTGCCTTGTTTGAGGAGCCGTTCGTAGAAGCATCGTCCTTCGGTGCCGGGCCGGGCGATCTGGGACAGGGCCGCGTAGTAGAGCGCCCGGTTGATGCGGCGGTTGCCGCCTCGGTTGAGCCGATGCCGCACGACCCGTCCTGAGGACGCCTCGATGGGGGCGGTTCCGTTGGCCATGGCGAATTTGGCCTTGGTGGGGTATCGGCCGGGTTCGCCCGCCTCGGCGATGATCTCCGCGGCGGTGAGGGTCCCGATGCCGTGGATATCGGTCAGGGGAGTGTCGATCGCGTCCATGAGGCAGGCGATCTGGGCGTCGAGGTCGCTCACTTGGCGCAGCAGCTGCCGTATGTTCTTGATCCGGGATTTAGCTACCTGGGCTCGGGTGGTCGGGCATTTGGCGATCTGCCGGCTGACCCGGTTGAGAGCCTTGGGCGTGGCCAGGCCTTCGGCGCCCAGTTGTTTGTGGTATCCAGGCCGGAGCTGGATCAGATCGGCGTGGAGGCGGTTGATCTGAGCGGTGCGGGCTTCGACCAACTCCCGGCGGTAGAACACCAAAGACCGCAGGTCGTCGGTTGTTTCATCGCAGCGAGGCGCCGGGAGGTCGTCCTCGCGGGCGGCGACGCGGGCGATGGCCAGCGCGTCGAGGCGGTCGGTTTTTTGGCGGGTGCGCTGCCGGCGGCGGGCTTGGGCGGTCATCTGGGGCGGGACCTCGACCGTGTCGACGCCCTCGGCGGCGAGCCGCAGCGCCAGGGGCCGTCCGTAGCTTCCGGATCCCTCGATCCCGACCCGGGCGATGTTGCGGCGTTGGAGCCAGGCGATGGCTTTGCGGTGCCCTTGGGGGGTGTTGGGGAAGGTCTGGTGCTCGACGGGCCGTCCCGTCTGGTCGATCACGCAGGCCGCCAGGGTGTCTTTGTGGGAATCAATCCCGGCTACGGCCGCCGGGTTCTCGGTGGTGGTGGACATGGGGTATCCTTTCGTGTTGCTGGTTACGGTGGTAGGACCCCGGTGGTGCGCAACCATGCGTAGGGAAACACCCGTACACGTGTGGGCATTCATGCTCCTATTAAGCGACATCCACAAGGGAACCCGGCAGGGAGGCAATCACCTGGAAAGCCACCGAAAAATTTGCTCCAGCATGCTGGAGCAAATCCGGGGCAGGTGGCGTTGAGCCATCCCTACCGGGGCCTACCACCCTCCAGTTAAACACGCATGGTGGCGGTGGGGGCCGGGCCCGCGAAGCGGGGCGCGTGGGCGGGGTTTTTCGCGTTCTTGCGGGGGTCTTGGGGTGGGTGGGGCTTGGCGCGGGGTAGGGCTTGACCAAGGGGTTCGGCGGACGGCGCGGATAGGGGATGCCTTTTGCCGTTTCCGGCTGTTGCCACCGCTTGGGCTGGGACCAGCCCCCCTCCTGGGCTCTGTCCGCCGGCAGCCGGCGTCCGAACGGCGCCGACCGGCTTCCCTTGTGATATTCGGGGGGGTTGCCCCTGTTTGGGGGAGGAGCTGGTGTGTTTTCCACCCCCCGGCTGGGGGCGGCTCGATGGGCCGTTGGTTGGGTGATCCCTCCGAGTCGGAATACGGGCAAGAAATACCGCGTCCTGAAAAGGGGGGCTCACATGAAGGGCCTCCCTCGAATCGGGGATGCTTTCGCCCGCGGCTCAACCGGGCAGGCCCTCACCGACCAAGCACCCCCCTCTCGGCGCCGAAAGCGGTTCATCCGCGGATGAACCCGCCGCCGAAACCGTCAACCGCTCCATGGGAAGTACATCTAACCGCCGGCCTCTGGGATATGCCGCCCCGTGCGGGTTCGGAGGCCGCACGGCAGACGCCGCAAGCCGCTTCCGGACGGGCTGCGGCTCCGGGCCGGACTCTACGACTCGGATATCAACCGGCCGCCCTTGTACACCGCCCTGATCCGCCGGGTGTTGCCGATGTCCTCCAGAGGGTCGCCGTCCAACACCACCAGGTCGGCCAGCTTGCGCTTCTCGACCGAGCCCAGATCGTCCTGTTGCCCCAGCAGCTCGGCCGCCCGTCCGGTGGCGGCGGCGATGGCTTCTGCCGGAGTGAACCCGCAGCCTTCCACCAGCAGCCTCAGCTCCTCGTGCATGCTGCGGCCCGGCACCACGAACGGGTTGGTGAGGTCGGTGCCCGCCGTTACCTTGACCCCGCCCCGCTGCGCCCGCCCGATGAACGCCATCTGGTTGCGCAGCTCCACCGGCGCCTGTTCCCAGTCGGCGTCGCTGTAGTCGAACGGGTAGGCGTACTGGCGCCACTGGTCGACCACCGGCTCCGGCATCTCGTCCAGGCCGTCGGGGCAGGTACCGGCGGGGGTGTTGCCGGCCAGGATGCTCTGCGAGAGGGCCAGGGTGGGTGTGATGAAGGCGCCCCGCTCGGCCATCAGGGCGATGAGCCGGTCGGCCAGGTGCGACTCCGGGTCGATGAACCGCCACGCCTGGAAGCCCACCAGCGGATCCAGGATGCGGCCCGGCAGCGCCTCGAGCTCGGCCAGCCGGTCGTCCGGCACCAGCTCCCGGCCCACCCGGACGTGCTCGAGCGCGTCCACCCCCGTCTTGACCGCCTCCTCCACCGTAACCATGTGCCCGACGTGGGCCGCCACCCGCACCCCCCGCCGGTGGGCCTCGGAGACCACCGCCCGCAGCACCGGAAGCCGGGCCCACACGTACACCTTCAGGAAGTCCATGCCGGCCTCGACCAGCCGGGCCGCTTCCCGCCGGGCGGCTTCCTCGTCGTCGATTACCGCCAGCCACCGCCACGGCGCCGGAGGATCCGCCGGACCGTCCAGGATGGTTCCGGCCCCGAAGAAGCGCGGCCAGCTGCCCCGGCCCCGCTTGAAGGTGCGGAACACCTCATCGGGGTCGAAATTGCCGGTGTCCCGGACGGTGGTAACCCCATGACGCAGCAGCGCGGTCATGAACTGGTCGGCCAGGGCGCCCGGGTCGTCCACCTGCAGGAAGGAGTTGTCGGCCAGCACCCCGACATGCACGTGGCAGTCCACCAGGCCGGGGATCACGGTTGCGCCTGCCAGGTCCACCTTCTCCGCCCCGGCGGGGATCTCCATGTCCCCCCGGCGGAAAACAGCGTCGATCCGCTCCCCGTCGATCAGCACCACCGCATCGTCTATCGGATCGCGCCCCGTGCCGTCTACAACCCTTGCCCCGACCAGCGCCTTGGCCGTCATCGTTCTATCCCTCCTCGTTACGACACACCGGAATCTAGCCGTCCGGCCGCAGCTCGGCTCCGCCGCGTTCCTTGATCCGCAGAACGGCAACCTTCCTGTATCCCCGGAACGCTCAGAGCGCCCTCAACTTTTGGAGCACCTCGGCAAGCCGACTCTCCAGAAGGCCGATATTCTGTTTTGCGGCGTCATGTTCGATGCTCCACGCGGTGAGCCACTTGTTCGAAACATCTTCGGTAAAGAAGGAATCGCCGCGGAAGCTGTCCACCCAATCTTGAAGGACGGCGCGCAATTCTTTCTCCGGGCCCGGCTCTTCCCCGAAGACATCGTATACCCCGAAGGTGAAGCCTTTGCATTGCATCCAGCCTGCTCCGGGCAGGAAAAGCCAGGCTACTGTAATGGGTTGCGGCCAACGCGGGCATTCCACGCGGACGACGGCGCTCTTCGGTCTCCATTCGATCTTGCCGGACTGCCGGGCCGCGTCGAGAAGCCTTTCCGCGGCCTCCCGCAATTTGCCGTCGGCGAAACCGTCCAAAAACGACTCACGCGTAAGGTTCGGGCTCCGACCGGCTCTGCTGCGTCTCGACGGGGCCGCGGTCCTGCCGAGGACGCGGGGAACGAGCGTCCGGGCCGACTCGCCCCGGAACTGCTTTATCTCGACCGCCAGCACCTCGATACCGGGCATCTGCGCATTCAGAAACTCCACAACCCGCTCGAGGGAATCCGGTATTGCGTCCGATGCGAACAGCAGACGCAGCCGGCTTGCGGCGAGGTTCGCGGCTGCGGCCTCCCAGAACCTTTCGGCGTCGGGTTCTTCGTCCGCTTGGAGAAGCTCCCCCAGCGCTTCATCGGGATCGAGGCCGCGTTTGCCTGCCGTCTCCTCGAACGCATCGCGCAGCTCCTCCGCGCTCCAAGTCCGCGCGGCGTGCGCCGCATACTCCAGCATCTGACCGACGACGGTGCGCCTCGCTTCGGGACTCGAACCTCTCTTCACCTCCACCAGCGTCGGTACGGCGTCCTGGTCGACGAACAAGTGGTCGACCGACCACCGGGCACCCGTGCCGGAGGTTTCGGCTATTCCTTTCTCGGCGGCAACGAGAACCCAACGCCGGGGATTGCCCGGACTTATCTGCCCGCCGTCGAGCAGCTCGGGATGATCGGCGATCAGGTCCTGGATTTCTGCCTCGGTCGAGAAAGGCTCTTCCTCGAGCGGCTCGATCGAGCCTCCTTCGCCTCTGGTGTAGATGCGCTCAGCCAAAATCACGGCCTCCGGGTTGGTCAGAAGCAAGAATACCGGCGCGGGTTCTCGGTGATAAATCACAGAATGACAAAAAAATCCGTCGGATCCGCCTACAAGGGTATTGATTATGCCGCACCGATGCTGTATCAATGGAAGAGCCGCAAGCACCTCCGGTCGGCAGGCGCCGCAGACCGAGACAGGGATCATCTATTCGAACGCGACCCTGCCGGGTACTGACCGGGCGCGTCCGGATCTTCGGTGAGCTCCTATGTCAAGTGTTGGTGGTTTGGAGGTGGGTCCAGACCCGGTCGGAGATGCGCCGTTTTTAGGATGCGGAGGGCTTCTCGTTTGGTTTTGCCTTGTTTGAGGAGCCGTTCGTAGAAGCATCGTCCTTCGGTGCCGGGCCGGGCGATCTGGGACAGGGCCGCGTAGTAGAGCGCCCGGTTGATGCGGCGGTTGCCGCCTCGGTTGAGCCGGTGCCGCACGACCCGTCCTGAGGACGCCTCAATGGGTGCGGTTCGGTTGGCCATGGCGAATTTGGCCTTGGTGGGGTATCGGCCGGGTTCGCCCGCTTCGGCGATGATTTCTGCGGCGGTGAGGGTCCCGATGCCGTGGATGCCGGTCAGGGGAGTGTCGATCGCGTCCATGAGGCAGGCGATCTGGGCGTCGAGGTCGCTCACTTGGCGGAGCAGCTGTCGTATTTGTTTGATCCGGGATTTAGCGGGCCTGGGCTCGGGTGGTCGGGCATTTGGCGATCTGCCGGCTGACCCGGTTGAGAGCCTTGGGCGTGGCCAGGCCTTCGGCGCCCAGTTGTTTGTGGTATCCGGGCCGGAGCTGGATCAGATCGGCGTGGAGGCGGTTGATCTGAGCGGTGCGGGCTTCGACCAGTTCCCGGCGGTAGAACACCAGAGACCGCAGGTCGTCGGTTGCTTCGTCGCAGCGAGGCGCCGGGAGGTCGTCCTCGCGGGCGGCGACGCGGGCGATGGCCAGCGCGTCGAGGCGGTCGGTTTTTTGGCGGGTGCGCTGCTGCCTTCGGGCTTGGGCGGTCATCTGCGGGGGAACCTCGACCGTGTCGACGCCCTGGGCGGCGAGCCGCAGCGCCAGGGGCCGTCCGTAGCTGCCCGATCCCTCGATCCCGACCCGGCCCACATCGCGGCGTTGGAGCCAGGCGATGGCTTTGCGGTGCCCTTGGGGGGTGTTGTCGAAGGTCTGGTGCTCGACGGGCCGTCCCGTCTGGTCGATCACGCAGGCCGCCAGGGTGTCTTTGTGGGAATCAATCCCGGCTACGGCCGCCGGTGCCGGGTTCCCGGTGGTGGTGGACATGGGGTATCCTTTCTGTTCTGGTTACGGTGGTAGAACCCCGGGTGGTGCGCAACCATGCGTAGGGAAAACCCGTACACGTGTGGGCAATCAAGCTCCTATTAAGCGACATCCACTGGGGACCCGGCAGGGAGGCAGTCACCTTGAAAGCCACCGGATTTGCTCCAGCATGCTGGAGCAAATCCGGGGCAGGTGGCGTTGAGCCATCCCTGCCGGGGCCTACCACCCTCCAGTAAAACACGCATGGTGGCGGTGGGGGCCGGGCCCGCGAAGCGGGGCGCGGGGGCGGTGTTTTTCGCGTTCTTGCCGGGGTCCGGGGGTGGGGATAGGGGCTTGACCAGAGGGAGAGGTGGGGTGGGGTTGATTGGTGGGGAGAGGTGGGTAAGGGGCTTGACCGGTGGGTTCGCAGGAGAAAGGGTTCGGGTTTACGCGTGGTGGTGTCTTTTTTCTGTAAGACGACCGGGTGCGGAGAAATGGGCGGATAGGGCGGATAGGGAGGTGCCTTTTGCTGTTTTCGGCGGCGGGGGCAAAGCCGCGCCGTCTTTGTTCATCGTGGGGGCTGTCCGGCGGTTGCTTGCGCCGGGACATCTTCGGCTTCTTGTCTGTGCGCGTGGTGTGATATTCGGGGAGGTTGTCCCTGTTTCGGGGGAGGAGCTGGTGTGTTTCCACCCCCAGCTGGGGGGTGGCTCGATGGGTCGTTGGTTGGGTGAGCCCTCCGAGTCAGAATACGGGGTTACTTAAACCTGTCTGAAAGGAGGGCTCACATGAGCAAGGCTACCGCACAGCACCCGAACGCGTCCCTGACGCCGGAGGGGCCGGGCGGCGATGGTAAAGCTGGTCACGGACCAGGGCTGGCCGGTAGCGGCCGCGGCCGAGCGTCTGCCAGGTCGATCCCAAAACGGTGCGTAAATGGCGGGACCGGTACCTGGCGGAAGGCCCGGACGGGCTGCTGGACCGGTCGTCGCGGCCGCGGCGGTCGCCTGCCCGGACGCCGGAACAGACCGCCGCTGAGGTGCGGCGCCTGTGGGTGGGGTATCGGTGGGGGCCAGCCCGGATCGGCTGTCAGACCGGGCTGGCGGCCTCGACGGTTCATCGGATAATCACCGACGCCGGGCTGGGACGCCTCGACCAGGGCGACCGGGCCGCCCCACAGCAGCAGCAGGTGGTGCGTTACCAGCGTGAACGGCCCGGTGAGCTGGTTCATATCGACATCAAAAAACTGGCCGGCATCCCCGACGGGGGCGGATGGCACGCCCACGGCCGGGGCAAAGCGGGGCCCTGCCAGCGGGTCGGATACCGATACATCCACTCCGCCTCGACGACCGCACCCGAGCATGGCACGCCGAAATCCACGGAGACGAAACCGCCGCCACCGCCGCGGGGTTCCTGGAACGCACCGTCTGGGAGTTCAACCGGGCCGGCATCCAAACGGAGCGGGTCCTCACCGACAACGGCCCCTGCTACAGGTCGGGGCTATGGGCCCCGGACCTGCGCCCGTCTCGGAATCAAACCCAAACACACCCGCCCTTACCGGCCCCAGACCAACGGCAAGATCGAACGCTTCCACCGCACCCTGCACAGAGGAATGGGCCTACATACAGCCCTGGACCTCGGAACAACAACGCCGTGACATCCACTACTACAATCACCACCGGCCCCACGGAGCACTCGGATGGGCCACACCCATCGAAACCCTACAAGCCCTCACCGGGGACAACCTACCCGAGTTGCACACCCAAGCGGGGGGTGGGCGTTGACGGACTCGAACCGCCGACCTCTTCCTTGTAAGGGAAGCGCTCTTCCAGTCTGAGCTAAACGCCCCGGTACGGGCCATTGTAGCGGGGGCGGCGGGTTGCGGTCAGGGGGAGCGGACGGCTTCGGCGGGGGGTATGCGGGCGGCGCGCACCGCCGGGTAGACGCCGGCCAGGGCGCCCACCGCCAGGGCGGCCAGGACGCTGGCGCCCAGACCGGACAGGGGCACCGTTATGGCCAGGCCGCGGGCAACGGCGAAGGCCGCCGTGACGGAGGCGCCGACCGCCGCCCCCAGCACCCCTCCCATCCCGGCCAGCAGCACCGCCTCGCCCAGGAACTGGCGGCGGATGTGGCGGCGGGTGGCCCCCAGAGCCCGCCGCAGGCCGATCTCCGCGCGCCGTTCCATCACCGACATCACCATCACGTTGGCGATCGCCACCCCCCCGACCAGCAGCGCCACGCCCCCCAGGCTCACCAGCAGGCCGGTCAGCGCCGCCTCGGTCTGACGGCGCGCCGCCAGCGCCTCCACAGGACGGGTAACCGCCACCCGGCCCGGATTGGCCGGATTGACCGTGGCCGGGATGACCGCCAGCACCTCCCCCACCCGGTCGGGGTGGACGCGGGCGTAGAGGGCGGTGGGCTTCAGATCCTCGATGAACAGGTCGCGGGCGGCTGGCTCGCCGATCACCACCGACCGCTCGATGTCGGGATGCAGGGTCATCTCGCCGAGCACGCCGATCACCTCGAACCACTCCCCGCCTATGTACACCCTCCGCGTCCGGTCCACGTCCGCGATCCCCAGCCGCTCGGCGGCCACCCGCCCCAGCACCGCGGTGGGAAAGGCCTCGGCCGCCTCGTCCAGGAACCGCCCGGCGGCCATCCTGACGTTCAGCACCTCGGGCAGGCCGGCGGGGGCGGCCAGCACCGACAGCCCCCCCGTCTCCAAGGGGGAGAGCAGATCGTTGCGCAGCACGGTCACGTCCAGGAGCGCCGTGGACGCGACCCGTTCCACCGGACCCACCCGCCCCAGCATGGCCGCCGCTTCGGCGGGCAGGCCGTCGGCGTTGCCGAAGACGCTCGACCCGGGGGTTACCCGGATCAGGTTGGTGCCCAGCTGGTCGAGCCGGGCGATCAGGGCCGCTCTCCCGGAGGCGGTGATGCCCAGCACCGCCACGATGGCGGCTATGCCGAAGGCGATTCCCAGCGCGGTCAGCGCGGTCCGTCCGGGATGGCGGCGCAGGCCGGCGGCGCTCGTTCCCAGGACGCCGCCGAAGCGCATCCGGCCGCCCGCGCCCTCACCCTCCATCCCGGTCCTCTCCTTCCACCCGCCCGTCGCGCAGCCTTATCCGGCGCGGGAAGCGGGAGGCCACTTCGGGGTCATGGGTGATGGTCACGATGGTGGCGCCCTCGGCGTTCAGCTCCGCCAGCAGGTCGGTGATCTCCCGCCCGGCGGCGCTGTCCAGGTTGCCGGTCGGCTCGTCGGCGAACACCACCGCCGGACGCCCGGCCACCGCCCGGGCGACGGCTACCCGCTGCCGCTCCCCGCCGGACAGCTGGTCGGGCAGGTGGTGGAGGCGGTCCCCCAGCCCCACCCGCCGCAGCGCCTCCTCGGCCCGTTCCCGCCGCACCCGGCGCGGGGCGCCCCGGTAGCGGAGACCCTCGGACACGTTGTCGAGGGCCGAGGTTCTCGGCAGCAGGTAGAACTCCTGGAAGACGAATCCGATCATCCGCGCCCGCATCCCGGACAGGGCCTGATCCCCCAGCCCGGCCAGCTCCCGCCCGGCTACCTTCACCGAGCCGGAGGTGGGCCGGTCGAGGCCGCCCATCAGGTTGAGGAGGGTGGACTTGCCCGACCCGGAAGGCCCCGTCACCGCCGCCAGCTCACCGGAGCGGACAACCAGGCTCACCCCCGCCAGGGCGGTAACCGCCGGCGGCCCCGGATACACCTTCGTTACCCCGGACAGTTCCAGGGAAGGAGCATCCCCGGCCCCGGCCCCGGCGCCGGGCGGCGGTTCCTCGGACTGCATGAGCCTATCCGGGCACCACGACCAGGTCGCCGGCCGCCAGGCCGCCCTCCACCTCCACCAGGCCGTCGGCGTACATACCGGTCTCCACCGCCGTGAGGACGGTCTCCCCGCCCCGCCGCACCTCCACCGCATAGCCGCCTTCGGCCAGGGCCAGCAGGGCCTTTATCGGCACCGCCAGCACCCCCGCCGCCTCGTCGGCCAGGATTTCCACCTCCACGGGGTGCCCGCCGAACCCCTCCCCCAGGCGGGGGTCGTCGAGGCGGATCGACACCTCCGCGAAACCGCCCCTCCTCCTGTCTTCGGGGTCGGACCGCGCCGCTCCGATGCTGTGGACCGAGCCCCCCGCCCCGGCGCCGTCCGGCAGCTCCACGGCCACCGCCCGGCCTTCTTCGATCAGCCCCCGGCGGTCGACCGGCAGCTCCAGGTAGACCTCCTGGGCAATGCCCGAGATCTCGGCCACCGGATCGCCCGGTTCCACCACGGCGCCCGGTTCCACCAGGCGGCGGACCACCCGGATGCGGTCGTCTGTGTAGACGATGCGGCCCTGTTCCACGGAGCCGCCGGCGTCCAGCCCGGCGCCGGCCCTCCACGCCCTTATCTGACGGGCGGTGCCCTCATCGAAAATCCGGTCCGGCGGGGAGGCGCCGGAGGGGGGGTATCCGAGCGCCGCCAGGTTGGCCTCCAGCTGCTCCACGTCCGGGCCGGCCGCCGGCGGACCGTCCGGCCCCGGCGCCAGCGGACGCCACATGGGCAGCTCCCCGTAGAAGAGGAATACCGGCTGCCCGTCGATCTCGAAGAGGGCGTCGCCCCGCCCCAGCTCGGCGCCTTCCCGGGGCATCCTGGTGACCGTGCCCCCCATCCCGGTCATGATCGTTCTCGGCGCCGTGTAGCGGAGCACGGCGGGGAAGGCCTCTACCCGCCGCAGGTCGGTGCGGACCACGGCGGCGGTTCCCAACTCGGGTTTGCTCACCGCCGCCTCGCCGGGGCCGTCCGCCAGCCGGTCGACCGCGAGGAAGCCCCCGACCGCCAGCAACGCTGCCAACGTGAGCAAGAGGGCGGCCCAGCCGAACTTCTGCACCGGCTCAGCCCACGCTCGGGAAGGAGATCAGGCCGGAGCAGTCGTCGAGGGCCGCATCCACGTCGGGGTCGGAGGCGTCGAAGGCCTCGGCCACCGGGTAGGGGGAGCCGTTGCCGTCCCAGCCGGGGGCCGGATCCGGGAAATCCTCCACCCCGTTGTCCCGCATGCAGGCGGAAAAGCGGCGGAGGGAGTCCTGCACCGCGGCCTGGAGCCCGGGGTCGGCGCCCAGATCGACCGGGGACGAGAGGGTCAGCAGCGGGACGCAGGCGGCGAAGGCGGATGCGAACTCCGGGGAGTCGGTGTCGATCTGCTCCACCAGGCCGGCGGACAGGACGGGCCGGCCGTCGGCGTCGACGGGGATGTCGGGCGCTTCGATGCCCTGATTCCGCAGGCAGGCGGTGAACAGCAGCAGCCCTTCCTCGTAGCTGGGCCGCTCGGTTTCTTCCTCATCGGGCGGCGCCTCCTCCAGGGAGGCGACCTCCTCCGCCCGCTCCTCCGCCCGGTCTTCGGCCTGAGCCGGTTCCTCGGCGCCCCCGCCGCAGGCAACGGCCGGTGCGATCAAAACGAGGGCCGCAAAGACAAGCAGCAGGCGGGCCATGGGTACCCTTCTCCAGGAAGCTCAGCCGGGCAAACTTTAGTTAGAACGTGCGCGGATAGGGAGCCGGAGGTGTCCCGGCGCAAGCAACCGTCGGGTCGTCTGCCCGGTGAGCAGGCGGCAAGGGTCCTGCGCCCGCCGACGGAACACAGCCCGAACCAACGCCGCGCCCGAAGGAAACCCGATGAGCATGGGCGGCAGGGCGCTGCACCCGCCGACGAAACGGCCAAGGCATCCGCTGTCCGTGCTTCCTCTTACCCCCGGTCGTCATAGAGAGAACATCAGCACCGCGCAAACCCGAACCCTTCTCCTGCGAACCCCTCCTGCGAAACCCCTGGTCAGCCCCTATCCGACCCTGGACCCCCCGCAAGAACGCGAAAACCCCGCCCCCGCGCCCCGCTTCGCGGGCCCGGCCCCCACCGCCGCCACCATGGGTCCGGACGCGTCCGGTCAGTACCCGGCAGGGTCGCGTTCGGAGGATGATCCCTGTCTCGGTCTGCGCCGGCGGCGGACCGGAGGTGCTTTGGCTTCTTCATTATCCGGTATATGTGCGACAAGGTCAATACCCTTGTGGGGGATCCGGCGGGATTTTTTTGTCATTCCGTGATTAGTGTTCCGGTTAACCGGCTCATCGGCCTTCGGGGCTGGGGGTGAGGCGGGAGGTGTCCTGGTCGGGTTTCCGTGTAGAGTAGGCCCCGATGCTCGGGGGCGATATGAGGATACGGTTGCGGCGGGGTTCGGGCGGCGGGGGGTTGGAGGATTCTCCGGCTCGGTCGTCGGCGGGGCCCGGGCCGGCGGGCGGCTTCGGTGCGGGGGCGGCGGCGGTTGTGATCCCCGACTGCGGGATCGGCTGCTGTTAGGATGGCGTCGGTGTCTGCTCCGCCTGCGCCCTGGTTGTCGAACGATGTTTGATTAATCGGGGGGGGGGGTAGAATAAAAGAAATGTGTCGTAAATCTGCATGCTCTGGTCGGCGGCCTGCGGGCTGTGCTTCCGGGGCGGCCGGCGATTCTGCGGGAGGTTGCAGGTGAGTAGGTTTTTGGGGAGCCGGGTTGCGCCGGGGCGGGTGTTGGGCAGGGTGGGGTTGGTTGTGTTGTTGACGGCGGCGGTGTTGGCGCCGGGGGGGGGGGTTGTGGTGGGGGCGCAGACGGCGATTACGCTGAGTTGGGTTGATTCTTCGGGCAATGCGCTTACTGCGTTGCCGGAGGGCGGCGGTTGGAGGACCGTGAAGTTGAAGGCGTCGGTGGCTTCGGCGCCGTCGGCTGATTTGCAGGTGACTTTGGGTGCTTCGTTTTCTGGTACTGCTGTTGAGGGGCGGGCGAGGAACACGAATCTGGGTTTGCCGGGTGCCAGTGAGAATTGGGTTTGTGAGGTTATCAACAATAATAATGCTGATTTTTGTGCCAGGGAACCTTGGCGTTTGATTATTCGTCGGAATAATACGAGTGTTACGAATGATGTTCAGCTTTATCTGCGGGCGGATCGTATTACAGAGAATCATGAGACGATCCGGGTCACGGGTACTGCCCCTACTGGGTATTCGGTGTCTTCGGCTGATTTGACGATTACCGATAGGGATCGGGCTATCAGAATCAGTCCGAACGCGGTGTTATATGAGGGGGCTAGCCGCATTAATAATTACTTTATAACGGCTTCTTCTACGCTGGGGGAGCTGTCGGGTAGTGTGTTCACTCCTTCTACGTCTTCTACTTACAGTGAAAACATAGTGTTGCAGTTATGGAACCACTCTACACTTGCCTATACTGTGTATGGTACCATAAATGAGAGTGGGCGATACATTCTCACAAATAAGAGATGGGTGAGTATTACAGCTGGTTCTCTTACGGGTACTTCTGCCTCGTATAGTTATGGCCTTAATGCTAATGATACAGCGGATGCGGATAGGATAGGCGCAGTAGTGGGGTTGGCTAGTGCATATAGAACTAATCTGGATCCTCCGGTGGGGAATCCGGGGATCCCATCGGGGTTCACGGAGGTGAGGGGCAATGTGATTGTCAGGGATTTGGTGGATTCGGAGGTGGTGTTCCGGGTGGATGGGGACAGTTCGGAGGATGGGGTTCAGGCTGTGTTGGCGGAGGGGGCTTCGGGTGCGGATGCGGTGGTGTGGGCGGGTTTTCCGGATGGGGTTTCGGCGTCTACTCATGCGTCGGTGACGACGGTTACTTTGACGGTGGATGAGAAGTCGTCGCCGGCGGCGGGGGAGGCGGGCGACGCTGATGTGAATTATGCTCCGTCGTCGCCGCTCACGTTTTCTATTCCTGCTCGGGGGATAAAGAGCGTCAATGGTTCGTTGGCGGGTTTGTCGGTGGTTGATGACGCGGTGGTGGAGGGCCCGGAGACTTTGGCGTTGGGGGGTACGTCGAGTCTGGGCACGGAGTACGGGGTTTCGGGTTCGGTGAAGATTTTCGATGATGATGCTGATATTGATTTGGTGTTGTCGGAGTCGTTGCTGGAGGAACAGTCGGGGGCGCAGTCGGTTACGGTTACGGCCCGGTTCAGGGGCACTTCGTCGGTTCTGGCGGCGGCGACTCCGGTGTCGGTGTCGGTGGCGGGCGGGGGCGGGGCTGTGTTGGCGGCGTCGTGTCCGACGGGTACGGGTGATGATGCTTGCACCAGTTTGTCGGGGAATGCGGCGACGGTGTCGATTCCGGCGGGCGGGGTGTCGGCGAGCCGTACGTTTACGGTGACGGTTCCCGATGACAGCACGTCGGAGTCGGGTGAGAAGCTTACGGTGTCGGGGCAGGCGATGGTGGGCGGGGAGTCGGTGGCGGTGTCGTCGGCGGAGTTGTTGCTGGCGGATGCGGGCACACAGGTGGATTTGTCGTTTCATGAGCCTGTGTCGGGGGATCCTGTGTTGGCGGGGGTGGTGGAGAACGGTGCGGAGCAGACGGTGCGGGTGAAAGCCACGGCGGGGGCGGCGGTGTCGTCGGACACGGCGGTTACGGTGAATGTGGGGGACGGCGGGACCGCGGTGTTGGCGGTGTGCACAGGCAGCGGTCAGAGCCGGTCGTGTACGGGGGATTACGAGCGGGGCGCGGAGACGGTGGAGGTGACGATCCGCTCGGGGGATACGTCGGGTGCGGCGGATGTGACGATTACTCCCCTGCCGGACGCAACAGTGGAGACAGGCGAGGCGATCCGGTTCACGGGCACGGCTTCGGGGTTCACGGTGAATCCGGCGGTTTTGGGGATTATCGAGGTTGTCGAGTTGGTGTTGAGCCAGTCGTCGGTGCTCGAGTCGACCCCGAACGCGGGCGCGGTGACTGTTTCGGCTCGGTTCGCGGGAGCGGCCGGCTCGTCGGGGGCGTCTACCTCGTCGTTGACGTCGGCGACGGCGGTTGCGTTGTCGTTCGGGGCGGGCGAGGCGGCCGAGGCGGCGGATTTCGGTGCTCCGAGCTCGGCGGTAACGTTGAGCATCCCGGCGGGGGCGACTGCGAGCACGGCGTCGGCGTTGTCTGGTTTGACGATCGAGTCTGATTTGATCGCGGAGGGGGACGAGAAGATCGACATCAGCGGGTCGGCGGCGGGGTTCTGGGTCAGGAAAGCTGAGTTGACGATTACCGACGACGATCTGGGGATAGTCCTGAGGGCGGACACGGACAGCGGAACCAACGGGAACCAGAAGACCCTGTCGGAGGACGAGACGCCTTCGGTGCGGGTGCGGGTCGAGTTCCAGAACGCTTCTTCGAATGATCTGGGGTCTGCGTATGAGGTGCGGGTCACCGCGGCGGAGGCTTCCCCGCAGTCCGCGCAAGGCTCGGGAACGGGAGCCGATTTCACGGCGCCGGGCGCGCCGGTGTCGGTGTCCATCCCCACCGGAACAACCAGCCTGCAGAGCGACTGGGTGAACCTCACCGGCTTGTCGTTGACGGACGACACGGTAGCGGAGGGCTCAGAAACGTTTCTGGTTACCGCTGTGTGGCCGGGGAGTTCTTCGGTGTTGTCGTCGGATACGCTAACAATCGTGGATGATGACACCGATGTGGTGTTGTCGGTGTCGCCTGTGGGGGTGTTGGAACAAGCCGCCGCGCATTCGGTGACGGTTACCGCCCGCTTTGACGCGGAGTCTTCGGTGCTGGGGTCGGCTACCGCGGTGACGGTTACGGTTGCCGCGGCGGACACCGACGGCGCCACGGTGGGGGCGTGCTCTGCGAATGATGTGTGCACCGACCAGACGAACAATCAGTTCACGGTGAGCATCCCCGCGGGGGCTGTGAGCGGTTCGGGGAGCATTGAGTTGACGGCCCGGGCGGACGGGGATGACACCGAGGGCGTGGAGTATGTGACTTTCAGCGGTACGACCGGCGCGGGTGTGCTGGCCCGGTCGGCTGCTTCGGCCCGGTTGGGGGTGTTTGACCCGGGCCGGTCTTTGGTGTTGTCGTTCCATCGGCCCGCTTCGGGTGATCCGGCTCTGCCGGGGATCGGCGTGGGCGGCGGGGCGGGGATTCCCGAGGACGGCGGCGCGCAGACGGTGCGGATAAAAGCCACCCTCGGCGCCGCGGCGACGGCGGAGACAACGGTTACGGTGAACGTCGGCGAGGCGGGGGGGACCGCGGTGGAGGGTTCGTCGGGGGATTACACCCGCAGCGCCGGAACAGCGTCGATCACGATCAACAGCGGGGAGACCAACGGTACGGCCGATGTTATGTTGACTCCTGCGGCGGATGCGGTGGTGGAGGGGCCGGAGACGGTTCGTTTCACCGCCTCTCCGGAGGGGTATTTGCCGGTTTGGGCTGATTTGGCGATTACCGAGACGATTACGTTGGTGTTGAGTGCGGAGTCGGTGGCGGAGGGGGCAACCAACGGTGGGGGGGTTACGGTTACGGCTTCGTTCGCGGGGGCTTCCAGCTCGGTTCTGACCGGGCCGACGAATGTGTTGGTGGATTTCTTTGAGGGCGATGACGTGGAAGCGGCGGATTTCAATGCTCCGGAGGGGTTGCCGGTGACTATTCCGGCTGGTTCGGTTTCGAGTTCGGCGACGGCGTTGACGGGTTTGACGATCACCGCGGACAGCATCGCGGAGGGGACAGAGAAGATTGACCTTAGCAGCGGGGTGAGCAGTTTCGCGTTTGAAGGGACGGAGTTGTCGATTATCGATGATGATCTGGGGATAACCCTGACGGCGGATACTGATGTCAGTACTAATGGTGTGGAGGCGGATTTGGCGGAGGGTGAGACCCCGGCGGTGCGGGTGCGGGCGGCGTTTGCGACTGCTACGAGCAGTGATTTGGGGTCTGCGGTGGATATTGAGGTTACCGCGGTTGAGGGGTCTCCGGTGTCGGCGTCGGGCGGGGGCGTTGATTTCACCGCGCCTTCTTCGCCGGTTACGGTGTCTATTCCCGCCGGGCAGGTTCAGAGCGCGGCGTTGTCGCCGACCAGCGGGTGGACGGCGTTGGCTGGTTTGTCGGTGACCGACGACTCGGTGGCGGAGCCTTCGGAGCAGTTTATGATTACCGGCGCCGCGTCGGGGGTGGAGGGAGTGACGGTTGCCGGGTATGAGTTGTCTATCGAGCCTTCCGATATTGATCTGAGGATCACCGCGTCGCCGGATACGGTTTTCGAGCGTGCGGCGGTGTATAGGGTCAGGGTTACCGCCGGGTTTGATGGGGCGTCGTCGTCGGTGTTGTCGTCTGCGGCTGCGGTGACGGTGGTGGTAGCGGAGGGAGACAGCAACGGGGCAACGATTCCGGCTTCGGGGCTGGTGGGCGCGATGTGTCCTTCGATCACCGAGGATGTTTGCACCGATCAGACGAACAACACGTTTACTATCAGCATTCCGGCGGGGGATGTTGACCATAGGGGGGATTTCCAGTTACGCGTCCGGGACGACGGCGCAGCCGAGGGGACGGAGACGTTGAAGGTTACCGGTTCGGCTACCGTAGCGGGGGAAACAGTAAGAGGTTCGACGACTATCAGTGTGGCTGACAGCGGTGTGGTGCTGACGTTGACCGAGAGACCGACCGGGAGTCTGCCTTCCGTTCCGTGGGGTCCGGTTGCCGTGTGGGGGGAGGACAAGCCGGCGACCACTGTCCGGGTTACCGCGACGCTGCCGGAGAACGCCGACGCCGGGGGCGAGGTGGTCGGGATCAGGCTGGCCGGCGACGCGGCCGCCGACACCGACGGCGCATTCACCGTCCGGGAGGACTACCGGGTTAGCCTGCCTGCCAAACCCGCGGGGACGCCTGCCGGGTACACCGCCGGGATTGCCGTCGCGGGGGGCGGCACCACCGGCAGCATCGAGATTCCTATCACGGTAAACAACGACACAGTGGACGAACCGATCAAGAACATCCTGTTCCAGGGCAGCGACGTGACCATCGGCACCAGCACCTTCCAGACGGTATCGGCTGGCCTGCAGCTGGGCGACGACGACACCCCGCCCAGCGCTGTTGCGCTCAGCTTGTTCGATGACAACAGCGGGGAGGAACTCACCCGGCCAGTCGAGGGCGGCGCCGACACCACTGTGCGGGTGCGGGCTGCGTTCACCGGGGCTGCTACTACCCGCTCGGCTGCGACCATCGTGCCGATAGTGGTCGGCAGGGCGGGGGAAGCGACCGAGGGTACCGACTATGAAACCGTGGCCGGGTTCAACGCGACCATCCCCGCCTATGGTACCAGCGGAACGGGGACTTTTACCCTCAAGGTCGATGGAACATATGACGACACCGTGTTCGAGGGCCCCGAGATCGTTACTGTTGCCGGGGGGGCGCTGGCGGGGTTCACCATCACCGAAAATGCGCTGGTCATCGTCGATGACGACGGCGGCATCACCCTCAGCGTCTCGGCCCCGGGTGAGGTAACCGAAGGCGACACCAGCCCTACTGTCCTGACCGTCACAGCCGCCTACCCCACCGGCGAGACGCTGACGGAGGCGCATACCGTAGCGCTGGGCTTCGGCGGCGGGACCGCAACCGACGCTGATTACAGCGCCGCGGATCCCGGAACGCTGACCATCCCCGCCGGGCAGAACAGCGCCAACAAAACCGTCACCCTCACCAGGGTGGAGGAGGACAACATCGCCGAGGGAGACGAAACCCTCCAAATCGGCGGCACCACCACCTCCGCAATCACGATCACCCCCGGGTCGCTTACCATCAAGGACAACGACGACCCGCCCACCGGGATCACGCTTTCGGCCACCCCCAACCGCCTCAGCGAAGGAACCGCCAACCGCCGTGTTACGGTTACCGCCCGCCTGACCGGAACCACCACCCTCCCCGCAGCCACCCCGGTCAGTGTGTCCGTTTCGGGCGGCACCGCCACCGCCGGTTCTGATTACCGGATCAGCAGCCGCCTCAACACAATAACCATCCCCGCCGGCTCATCCGCGGGAACCGGAACGTTTACTATCAGTATCAACACCGACACCGCCGCCGAGTCCGCAGAACGCATCAACATCACCGGAACCGCCGACGGGTTCACCATCGCGCCCACCTTCCTGACCATCGTCAACATCGCCCCCGCAGCACCCCCGCCACCCCCACCCGCTCCCACCGGCGGTGGTGGTGGAGGCGGCGGCGGCGGCGGTGGAGGCGGCGGCGGTGGAGGCGGCGGCGGAGGAGGCGGCGGCGGAGGAGGAGGCGGTGGTGGGGGTGCGCCCCCGCCCGCCCAACCAGCCCCGCCCGCGACACCGCCCGCGCCCGCCTGTGTCGGCCGGTTCTGCGACGAAGACGGCAGCGTCCACCAAACCAACATCGAACGCATCGCCCAATGGCAGATCACCCTCGGATGCAGCGCAACCGACCCCACCCTCTACTGCCCCGGAGCCGACATCACCCGTCGGCAGATGGCCGCGTTCCTATACCGAGCCGTCTCCCAACGCTGGACCATACAGCCCCCCGCCCGGGCGGAACTGTCAGACGTGGGCGCGGACGCCTGGTACCGCACCTACGCCGACTGGGTCATATCCGTCAACGCATTCACCGCCCCCGGAGGAGCGTTCAACCCCGGCGGAGTCGTAACCCGAGCCGACATGGCCATCATGATGATCGCCGCGTTCCCCCACCTCCAAGCCGTCGACCAACCCGAAGGCCTCTTCCAAGACGCCCAGAACGCCGACCCCGCTGTCATCCAAGCCATCGAAGGCATGTACCAAACAGGAGTAACCCGAGGCTGCACCACCACCCCCCTCAACTACTGCCCCAACCAACCCGTAACCCGAGCACAAATGGCATCCTTCTTCGTCCGAGCCATCGACCAAGCCCCCCCGGCAACCCCCCAAACCGCCTCCGGCTCCTGAAGGCGCCCCGATACACAAACGCAGGGGAGAAGCCCAGCCCGACAGCGGCGCCGCAAAGTGCCCGCCCTGTACGAAACGCACAGCACCGCATCACTATCCACACACCCACCAACAAAACGGTGGATTCAGGCTAAAATCACGGAATGACAAAAAAATCCCCTCGGATCTCCCGCAAGGGTATTGACTATGTCGCACCGATGCTGTATTAATGGAAGAGTCGCAAGCACCTCCGGTCGGCCGCCGGCGCAGACCGTGACAGGGATCATCTTTTCGAACGCGACCCGCCGGGGTACTGACCGAACGCGTCCGGATCTCAGGTGGTGGCGGTGGGGGCCGGGCCCGCGGAGCGGGGCGCGGGGGCGGCGTTTTTCGCGTTCTCGACTACTGCCCCGACCAGCCCGTACCCCGAGCACAGATGGCGTCGTTCTTCGTCCGGGCCATCGACCAGCCCCCACCCCCACCCCCCAAACCGCCTCCGGCTCCTGAATCCCGCCGGGCCAGGGGCGGGCCGACGGCCGCCGTCAGGCGCAGTGCGGGCCTCGTTGTTCGGGGAGGCGGACCGTCCAGCCCCCGTCCTGCGGCCCGAACAGCGAGTCCGCCTCCGCCGGACCCCATGAACCCGCCTGATAGGGGGCGGGGGAGGCGTCGGCTTCGAGAATGGGCATGAATATCTTCCAGGCCTGCTCCACCTCGTCGGAGCGGACGAACAGGGTGCGGTCGCCTGTCATCACGTCGTAGAGCAGGGTCTCGTAGGCGTCGGGCAGCTCGCCCAGGGAATCCTCGTAGGCGAAGGTCAGCGACCTGGTGGCCAGCCGGGGCGGACCGGCCGGCACCTGGACGTCGAAAAGCAGGTCGAACCCCTCGTGGGGCTGGAGGCGGAAGTAGAGGATGTTGCCCTGGCGGCCGGGGAGATCCCGGTCATAGGACTTGAAGAGCAGCACGGGGGGCTCGCGGAAGGTAACCGCCACCTGGGTGAGCCGGGTGGGAAGCCGCTTGCCGGTGCGCAGGTGGAAGGGCACCCCCTGCCACCGCCAGCTGTCGATGAACACCCGCAGGGCGGCGTAGGTCTCGATGCGGGAACCCTCCGCCACCCCCGGTTCCTCGAGATAGCCCGGCGCCGGACGCCCGTCGATCCAGCCGGACGTGTACTGGCCGAACACCGCATCGCCGGGGGCGATCGGCCGGATGGACTGGAGCACCTTCACCTTCTCGTCCCGGATGGCCTCGGCTTCGAAAGAGGCGGGGGGTTCCATGGCGATCAGGCTCAGCACCTGGATCAGGTGGTTCTGCACCACGTCCCGCAGCGCCCCCGCCCGGTCGTAGTAGCCGGCCCGGTCGCCGATGCCTTCGTCCTCGGCCATTGTGATCTGGACGTTGTTGATGTGGTCGCGGCTCCAGAGCGACTCGAAAAGGGGGTTGGCGAAGCGGAACACCAGCAGGTTCTGGACGGTCGGCTTCCCCAGGTAATGGTCCATCCGGTAGACCTGCTCCTCGTCGAAGCTCTCGTGGAGGAACGAGTTGAGCGCCGCCGCCGATCCGAAGTCGGAGCCGAAGGGTTTCTCCACCACCAGGCGGGTCCATCCGCCGCTCTGGATCAGCCCGGACGCCCGCAGGCCCATCACCGCGCCCGCCAGGGCGGCGGGGGGAAGGGACAGGTAGAAGATGCGGTTGCCCGTCAAGCCGTATTCGGCCTCGATCCGGTCGATCCGGTCCCGGAGGGCGCCGTAGGAAGCCGGATCCTCGCCCACCCGCTGGAAATGGACCGTTCGGGCGCACCACTCGGCGGGGTCGGCGGCCGGGTCGCCCAGCTGCGGCTGCCCCGCCACGGCGGCCTGGAGGGCGACGGCGGAACGCTGCCTGAACTCTTCGTCGGTCAGCGGAGAGCGCGCCGTTCCCAGCACCACGAACCGGTCGGCCAGCCCGTACTGGCGCACCAGGTTGTAGAGGGCGGGCGCCAGCTTCCGCCGGTAGAGGTCGCCGGTGGCGCCGAACACCACCAGCAGATGCCGTTCCACCGCATGGCCGCCCCCGGCCTCGGGAAGCTGCTCCATCAGCTGCGCCTTCCCGGCGGGCGGCGGCCGGCCGCATCCAGGGCTGTCAGGACCGCCGCCGCCCCCGCCTCGGGGCCGTCGTCCAGCCGCACCCGCAGCACCCGGCGGCCCTTGGCGGCCAGAGCCAGGAAATCCCCGGCGGCCTGGCCTTCGATCAGCTCCCCGAAGGTGATGCGGGCCTCCGGAACCGCCGGGTCGGGGCCCGAGCGGGGGTCGTCCACGATCTGGAGAAACACCCCGTTGCCGGCGCCTCCTTTGTGGAGCTGGCCGGTGGAGTGGAGGAACCTCGGTCCGTAACCGAGGGTGACCGCCGCCCGGAAACGGTCCCGGAGGGCCAGGCGGAGCTCCGCCAGCATCGGATCGGCGGGGCCGCCCGCCGGCAGGTAGGCGTGGATGCTCACGTAATCGCCGGGCCGGATCGAACCGGCCCATTCCCCCATTCGGCGTTCCAGCTCCCCGGAGTCGGAGGCGGCGGTCTCGTCCGCGGCGTTGTCCGAGCCTTCCTCCGACATGGCGCGGCGGGCCAGTTCCTTGGCGAGCTGCACGTCGGGCTGGTCGAACGGGTTGACGCCGAGCACCGCTCCGGCCGCCGCCACCGCCGTCTCGCTGCGGAACAGCTCGGCGCCCAGGCCGTAGAGGTCGTCGAGCATCACCCGGATCACCGGATGCCCGGCGGCCTGCAGCGCCTCCAGAGCGGCGGGCTGTCCGGCCGGGTCGTCTCCCGCCAGCGCCAGATGGATGAAAATCCGGTCGTTGCCGTAGACCTCGTATCCGCCCAGCGGCTCCCCGACCACCGGGATGATCCCGGTTCCGTTCTTGCCGGTGCTCTCGGCGATCAGCTGCTCCGCCCAGTCGCCGAAGCCGGACAGGGCGGGAGAACAGACGTAGGTGGCCTTGTCGCGGCCCGCCAGGACGGCTTCGCCCAGCGCCGCGCCGAGCCGAAGCCCCGGATTGCGGGAGGGGGCGGCTTCGGGGCCGCAGGCATCGGCCATGGCGGCGGCCGAATCCAGCAGGCGGCGGATGTCCATTCCGATCAGGGCCGCCGGAACCAGGCCGAAGGCGGTCAGGGCCGAGTAGCGCCCGCCCACGTCGGGCGGGGTGGAGAAGATGCGGCGGAAGCCACGCTCTCCGGCCAGGGCCTCCAACCCGGAACCGGGGTCGGTGAGGGCTGCGAACCGCTCCCCCGGATTGTCCAGCGCTGCGGCCAGATGCTGCCAGAAGCAACGGAACAACGAAAGGGTTTCGATGGTGCCGCCGGATTTGGAGGCCACCAGGAAGAAGGTGCGCCGGGGGTCTGTCCGCTCCACGGCCGCCCGCACCGCCGCCGGGTGGGTGCTGTCCAGCACCTCCAGCTCCGGGTGTCCGCCGGCGCTGCCGAATACGGACTGGTAGACCTCCGGCGCCAGGCTGGAGCCTCCCATGCCCAGCAGCACCACCCGGTCGGCCTCCGGGCGGATCTCGGCGGCGAAGCCCTCTATCTCGGCCAGACGGCCGGTGCGGGCGGGCAGCCGCAGCCAACCCAGCCGGTCGGCCAGCTCGGGGATGTCCTCCTCGGACCACAGCGTGTGGTCGCTGCGCCACAGGCGGGCGGCGAAGCCGGCTTCGTCCCAGGCGCGCAGCCGGGACTCGACGCGGGCGGCCAGCCCGCCCAGCGCAAAGGAGGCGGTAGGGAGATCGGACATGATTCGCTCTGACAATCCGGTTCGGTTCTGATGACACGGGCGGCGCGGCGAAGCGCCGGAGCAAGGTTAACGCGCCCGACAGGATGTCCGGCCCCGGGGCCGCCCGCCTGCGAACCCGTCAAAAATCACGGAATGACAAAAAAATCCCGCCGGATCCCCGGCAAGGGTATTGACCTTGTCGCACCGATGCTGTATTAATGGAAGAGCCAAAGCACCTCCGGTCGGCCGCCGGCGCAGACCGAGACAGGGATCATCTTCCGAACGCGGCCCCGCCGGGGTACTGACCGAACGCGTCCAGATCCATGGTGGCGGCGGTGGGGGCCGGGCCCGCGGAGCGGGGCGAGGGGGCCGGTGTTTTTCGCGTTCTTGCCGGGGTTCGGGGGCGGGGGGCAGGGCTTGACCGGCGGGTTCGGAGGATGCACGGATAGGGATGCCTGCGCTGTTCCGCCGGCGGGCGCAGCGCCCTTGGTCATCGGGCAGACCGTCCAACAGTTGTTTGCGCCGGACACTTTCCGGCTCCCTATCCGCGCACCCTCAATTCTCCGAACGCACCCCCGCCGCCGATTCAAATCACGGAATGACAAAAAAATCCCCCCGGATCCCCCACAAGGGTATTGACCATGTCGCACCGATGCTGTATTAATGGAGGAGCCAAAGCACCTCCGGTCCGCCGCCGGCGCAGACCGAGACAGGGATCATATTCCGAACGCGGCCCCGCCGGGGTACTGACCGAACGCGTCCGGATCCATGGTGGCGGCGGTGGGGGCCGGGCCCGCGGAGCGGGGCGAGGGGGCCGGTGTTTTTCGCGTTCTTGCCGGGGTTCGGGGGCGGGGCAGGGTTTGACCGGCGGGTTCGGAGGATGCACGGATAGGGATGCCTGCGCTGTTCCATCGGCGGGCGCAGCGCCCTTGGTCATCGGGCAGACCGTCCAACAGTTGTTTGCGCCGGGACACTTTCCGGCTCCCTATCCGCGCACCCTCCAATCTCCGAACGCACCCCCGGCGCCCGTATTCGGAGCATTAGCGGATAGGTGAGGGAAATCCACCGGTTGGGGTGTTTTCTCGGGTTGGATCCCCGAGCGGAATACATCCCCTAACCGGTGGAGGCGCATTATGCGCGCGCTCGAACCCGAAGTCATAAACGCGGTCTGGGAGGCGGTCAAACACCTGATCCCCCAACCAGAGGACAACCACCCCCTCGGCTGCCACCGCCCGCGGGTTCCCGACCGGGTCTGCTTCTGGGGGATACTCATCCGGCCGGCGTCCGGTGCTCCCGGCAAGCCGCGGAGCGTCTGCTGGACTACGCCGTATTCCGACACCGCCCTGCGGACCGACGCGACGAGTGGATCGCAGCCGGTGTGTTCGACCAGCCCGAAGCCGAGGCCGCCGCGGCGCCGCGCTGTCGGCACCCGCCCTCCGAGCCGTCCACGACCGGGGGCTGATCCCCGACGTCGAGACCCTCCGCCTCGACCGGGGCTGCGGCAGCCCCGAAACCCGCGGCCTCTGCCGCAGCTGCGGGATCAACGACGTGGTATGCGCCCGGAAACGCCCGCCCGGTACAGCCCGCCCCAGGAAACTGCCCGCTCCGCTCGGGATGCGCTGGACCGTCGAACGCACCAACTCGTGGCTCTCGAACTGCGGGCAACTCCGACGCAACACCGACCGCCGCCCCAGCACCGCCGAGCCCGGCTCCGCCTCGCCATCGCTCTGATCATCATCATCATCATCAAACCCATCAACTGGAGAAACCGATGGAACCCCAAACCGGCCCCTGTCCGCTGAGCCCCTTGGGAGCCGTATTTAGGAAAAGGGCCGCCGGCGCGGTAGAATCACCCGACCGACCGGGTCCGAGCAGGCAGGGTCAGCCCCGCCCGGGCCCGTTGTTGCGCGCCGTCCGGCGGCGCATCACCAGAAGCGCGATCGTGAGGAGACCGCGATGAACCACCTCCAGTATTTCGAGAGCGCCCATCTGCGCGAGGACATTCCCGACTTTCGGGCCGGGGACAACGTCAGGGTGCATGTCCGGGTCGTCGAGGGGGGGCGCGAGCGCATCCAGGTATTCGAAGGGGTGGTGATCGCCCGGGACGGGGGAGGGCTTTCGGAAACCTTCACGGTGCGCAAGATCAGCTTCGGGGTCGGGGTGGAGCGGGTCTTCCCGGTGCACGCCCCGATCCTCCAGAAGATCGAGGTGACCCGCCGGGGCAAGGTGCGCAGAGCCAAGCTGTACTACATGCGGGGCCGGGTGGGGAAGGCGGCCCGCATCAAGGAGAGGCGTTAGCCGGATGGCGGCCGCGGCCTGATGGTTATTTCGTGACCTGCGGCGGCCCTGCTGCCCTTCCCGAATATTCCGGCGCCGCGGCGGCGTCCGCCGACGCGGCGGAGCGGCCCGCCGCGGCGGAAGCGGTCCCCGAACCGCCGGAGCAGTCCGGCCTCTGGCCCCGGTTCCTGCGGGAGCTGCCCGGGGTGCTGCTGCTGTCGATCGTGCTGGCCGTCCTGCTGAAGACCTTTCTCGTCCAGGCCTTCTTCATTCCGTCCCCGTCGATGGTTCCCACCCTGGTGATCGACGACCGGGTGCTGGTCAGCAAGATCGCCTACAGCTTCGGGGGGCCGCAGCGGGGCGACGTGATCGTGTTCGACTCCCCCTACCTGTCCTATGAACGCTCGGAGTCGCTGCTGGAGGCGGCGGCGCGCAACATCCGGGAGGCTTTCGGGATGCGGACCGCCAACATCGAGGACCTGATCAAGCGGGTGGTCGCAGTGGGCGGCGACCGTTTGGAGATACGCGGCAACCGGTTGATCCTGAACGGCCTGCCCCTCGACGAGCCCTACCTGGAACCCGGCGCCGCCATGGAGGACATGGCCCCCTTCTATATACCGGACGGGCATGTTTGGGTGATGGGGGACAACCGCAACAACAGCCAGGACAGCCGCCGCTTCGGCCTGGTACCCACCGAGGAGGTGGTCGGGCGGGCCTTCGTGCGGATCTGGCCGCCCTCCCGCTGGGCGGGGCTGTAGGGGTCGGTCCCCGGCGCGCGGGGTTCTGTCACAGGCATCCCGTATCCTGCGGGGCGAGGGGGGCTGGCCCTTTCGCAGGATCGAGAGAGGAGAGCAGCAATGCCCCGGAACGCCGCCGCCGTCCACCGCCGCCGCCTGGGCCTCTTCGGGGAGTGGGCGGCCGCCGCTTTCCTGGAGCGCCGCGGGGTGAGCATCCTCCGCCGCCGCCTGCAGGCGGGGAAGGGGGAGATCGACCTGGTGGCCCGGGACGAGGCCGGCGTGTTCGCGGTGGAGGTCAAGTCGGGAACCGCCTCGGCCGGCGGTCACCCGCGCTGGAACTTCTCCGACGAGAAAGCCGCCCGGGTGGTCCGCTCGGCCCGTTCCCTGGGGATACACCGGGTCGATCTCGTCACCGTTCTGGCCGCCGAGCAAGGAGTGGAGATCGAATGGCACCGCCGGGTTGCCTGAGCCGAGACAGGCCGGCGGAATCCCCGGATCCGGGCGCCCGCCCGCGCCCTTCGGAGAGCCGCCGCGCCGCTGTTGCCGGTCTTGCGCCCCTCCCGCCCGGCGAAATCCCCCGGAATGACAAAAAAACCCGCCGGATCCGCCCGCAAGGGTATTGACGATGCCGCAACGATGCTGTATCAATGGAAGAGCCGCAAGCACCTCCGGTCGGCTGGCGCCGCAGACCGAGACAGGGATCATCCTCCGAACGCGGCCCTGCCGGGCACTGACCGGGCGCGTCCGGGAAACAGGTGGTGGCGGCGGGGGCCGGGCCCGCGAGGCGGGGGGCGGGGGCGGTGTTTTTCGCGTTCTTGCCGGGGTTATGGGGCGGGAAAATGGGTTTGACCAGGGGTTCATAGGAGAAGGGTTCGGTCGGGGTTGCGAGTTTTTCGTACTTGTCTGTAAGGGGGGGGATAGGCGAAACGCCCGCCGACGTTCCGGCAGGCGGGCAGCCGCCGAACCCCTACAGGGAACACTCCGCCCCATCGCTGTGCGGCGCCGGTCCGGACGTCCCGCGACCTCGACATCGGAGTCGAGGTCAGCCGCATTCCGCCCCGCCGCCGCGAGACGCCGGTCCGGACGGCTGTCCGGTGCGCCGCCCTTCTTTGTACCAGCATCCGTGGTGCCAGTGCCGGCGCAGGTCCGGTTCGTCCTCGGGCACGACCAACAGATGGAACCGGCCCTGGGGTATGACCCCCCCGCACCCCGGACACAGGTAGGGCTTGGAGGCCGCCTCCGGTTGGACATGACGGACGGTCAACCGCCCAGAAACGCCCACGCCACCAGGGCCGCCGTCAGGACGAGCGCCCCCGCCACCAGGAATATGTCGGCGGCGCGGCGGCGGTGCCTGCGGAACGGGTTGAACCCCATGCCCCGATGCTATCGCAGACGCCCGACCGGACGGGCGCGGCGGCGGGCCGGGGCGGGGATGTCCGCAGTGCGGCCCGGCGGGATGCCAGACTGCTTATGACAAAGGTATTGATAGATACTTAAAGTTGGTGTATATTGTCATAGCCGCGATCTATATTGGTAGGTATGTTTGCAGTAACCAACTCAGTAGCGCTGGTCGGTGTGGAGGCGCGCACCGTCAGCGTGGAGGCACATGTCGGCGGAGGAGAGAAGGGCCGGCTGAACGTGGTCGGCCTGCCGGACACCGCGGTCAGGGAGGCCAAGGACCGGGTGCTTTCGGCCATGGCCGTGTCGGGGTACCGTTTCCCGCCGCGGTCGGTGACCGTCAACCTGGCCCCGGCCGACCTGCCCAAATCGGGCAGCGCCTATGACCTGCCCATCGCGCTGGCGCTGCTGGCGGCGGCCGGGGAGATCCCGGCGGGGGCCTGCGAGGTGGTCGCCCTCGGAGAGCTGGCGCTGGACGGCAGCGTGCGGTCCGCCCGCGGCGGTCTGGGGGCGGCCGTGGTCGCCTCCGAGCTGGGGGTGCCGTGCCTGCTGCCGCCGGGCGCCGCCCTGGAGGCGGGCATCGTGTCCGCCGTCGAGCTGCAGGTGGTGGGGTCGCTGGCCACGGCCGTGTCGGCCGCCCTGGGCGAGGCCGACTTCCCGGCGCCGCCCCCGCCGCTCCGGTCCGCCGAACCCGATTCATCGGACATGGCCGAGGTGAGGGGCCAGCCCCTGGCCAAATTGGCTCTGGAGGCGGCGGCCGCCGGAGGCCATCACATGCTCATGACCGGCCCGCCCGGTTCGGGCAAGACCATGCTGGCGAAGTGCATGCCGGGGCTGCTGCCCGAGCTGGGCGAGAAAGAGGCCCTGGAGGTGGCGCAGGTGTGGTCCACGGCGGGGCGGCCCCGGAGGCGCCTGACCCGGCCCCCGATGCGGGCCCCGCATCACACGGCCACCACGGCGGCCGTCATCGGCGGCGGTTCGGGCATACCGGTGCCGGGCGAGATGAGCATGGCGCACCGGGGGGTGCTGTTCCTGGACGAGCTGGGCGAGTTCCCTCCGCACCTGCTGGACGCGCTGCGGCAGCCGCTCGAGGAGGGCAGGGTAACCATCGCCCGCAAGGGCGTCTCGGTTACCTTCCCGGCCTCGGTCCAGCTGATAGCGGCCACCAACCCCTGCCCGTGCGGGTTCGAAGGGGATCACCGGCAGGGCTGCAGCTGCACCGACCAGGCCAAGGCGCGTTACGGCCGCCGGCTGTCGGGGCCGCTCCTGGACCGGTTCGACATCCGGGTGCGGGTCGACCGGGTGGACCCCGACGCTCTGGTGGGGCCGCCCGAGGAACCCAGCCGCCGGGTGGCCGGCCGGGTGTCCGCCGCCCGGGAAGCCCAGCGCCGCCGGGGCCGCCTCAACCGCGACCTGCGCCGCCGCGATCTCGACCGGCTGGACATCTCCGATGCGGCCGTGAAGTCGATCGAGGGCGCCCTCCGTTACGGGACGCTCACCGGGCGGGGGTTCGACAAGGTGAGGCGGCTGGCCAGGACCATCGCCGATCTGGCCGGATCCGAAAAGGTGGAGGAAGCGCACGCCCTGCAGGCCCTGGTGCTGCGCGGGGAGTCGCCCGGCGGTGACAAGGCGGGCCGCCGTGAGGGTTGAAGCCGGGGAGGGCCGCGCCGGCGCGGAGGCAGGCCATGGGTCCGCCGATGTCTGGATCAGGCTCGCCCATCTGGGAATGCACCCCGACCGTCTGCGCGGCCTGCTGGAGCTGAAGCCCCCGGCGGCGGTGCTGAGGGCGGTCGAGCAGGGGCGGGTGTCCGTTCCGGCCGCTGCCCGCCGGGAGGTGACCGTTCCGGCGGAGGACCGGCGGGAGATGCTCCGCAAGGCGGGGATCGAGTTCCTCCTCCGGAGCGACGGGCGGTATCCCGATCAGCTGCGCGGTCTGCCGGACGCCCCGCCGTACCTGTTCCAGCGCGGAGCCGATTTCAGGGGCCCGGCGGTGGCCGTGGTGGGCACCAGGTCCTGCACCGGCTACGGCAGGCGGCTGGCGGAGTGCTACGGGCGGGAGCTTTCCCGGGCGGGCTGGAAGGTGGTCAGCGGGCTGGCCCGCGGCATCGACGGCGCCGCCCATCAGGGTTCGCTGCAGGGCCCTGTCCCGGGGGCGGCGGTGCTCGGTTCCGGGGTGGACGTCTGGTACCCGCGCCGCCACGAGAAGCTCGGGGAGAAGCTGCTCGAGGAGGGCGGAACGGTGTGGAGCGAGTCGCCCCCGGGGACCCGCCCCCTGGGATGGCGCTTCCCTCCCCGCAACCGGATCATCTCGGGTGTCTCCCATGCGGTGGTGGTGGTCGAGGCCGGCCAACGCGGCGGCGCCCTGGTTACCGCCCGCATCGCCCTGGAGCAGGGCAGGGATGTGTTTGCCACGCCGGGAGACGTGGGCAGGGCCAGCTCGGTGGGCACCAATCTGCTGATCCGCGACGGCGCCTTTCCGGTCCACGAGGCCGACGACCTGGTGGAATGCCTGGAGACGGCTTTCGGGCCGCCGGCTCCTCCCCCTTCCTCGGCGCCGCCGGACGAGGGGGGTTCGGCGGTTGCCGTTCCCGATGCGGGCGCGCCGGTGGCCGAGTTCCTGGCCGGACTGGGATCCGATCCGGCCGCGGCCATCGCCGAGCTCGGGCGGCTGGTGTCCCAGGGGGAGGTGGTGATGGAAGGCGGCCTGGTGCTGGCCCGCAGAGGGCGGTGACGGCCCCGGCCGGCAGCAGGCGGACAGGGCCGCCGTATATGTAGAAAAGACGCAGCGAAGAAAGAGCGTGCAGCTGCGCAGCGGGCCGCGGGCGGATCTGCCCGCTCCTGCGGGGAGGCGCAGGCTGCGCGGAGCGGATCGGCGCGCCGCCCGCCGGGTCCGGTGACCGGCGGCGGGCGGGCGGGCGCCTCTCGCTACCCTTGGCCCCATGCTGCTGACCGTCCTGGGATCCAACGGCGCCTACCCGACCGCGGGGCGCCCCGCCTCCGGTTACCTGGTGTCGGCCGGAGGAGCCGCGCTGTGGATGGACGCCGGGCCGGGCACCTTCACGGCCCTGTGCGGGGAGATCGACCCCGGCGAGCTTTCGGGGGTCTTCCTGTCCCACCGCCACCCCGATCACTGCGCGGATATCTTCGCCCTCTACCATGCCCTCGCCTACAGCCCGGACGGCCGCGCCGGGAAGGTCAGGCCGATCCCGCTGCTGTGCCCGGCGGATCTGGCCGAAGCGCTGGAACGGTTCGTGGACGGCTCCCCCTCCTGGCGGGCGGTGTTCGATATCGTGCCCCTCTCCGACGGCGGTGCGGCCTCTGTCGGGCCGCTGCGGATCTCGGCGGCCCGCACCAACCACCCGCCGCCCACCTTCTCGCCCCGCATCGAGGCCGGGGGAAAGGTCCTCACCTACACCGCCGACACCGGCCCCAGCGAGGCTCTGGAAGCCCATGCGTCCGGTTCGGATCTGCTGCTGGCCGAGGCGACCCGGGCCGCGGGCGGAGAGGAGGATGCGGATCCCTACGCCTATCACATGACGGGGGTCGAGGCGGGCGCCATGGCGGCCCGGGCCGGCGTCCGGCGCCTCATGCTCACCCACATAGCCCCCTACGTCGATCCGGAACAGGCGGTGATGGACGCCGAATCCGAGTTCGGGGGCGAGGTCTCCCTGGCGGCGCCCGGCGTCCGGACCGCGGTATGAGGCGGGCCGCCGCAGGAGGGGATGGACCACAGGAAGGGATGGTTTATGAGCCGTAGACGCGACCGGCGCGCCCGCGATCTGAGGCCGGTCCGCTTTGTTCAGGGGTACACCGAGATGACCCCCGGGTCGGTCCTGATCGAGATGGGCCGCACCGTGGTGCTGGCCACCGCCTCCATAAGCAATTCGGTGCCCAGGTGGATGCAGAAGTCGGGGTCGGGCTGGGTTACCGCCGAGTACAACATGCTGCCGGGTTCGTCGGAACGGCGGATTCGCCGCAGCCAGTACACGGGCGGGCGCTCCAAGGAGATCTCCCGGCTGATCGGGCGGTCGCTCCGCTCGGTGGTCCACCTGAAGCAGATGGGGGAGATGATGGTGAACGTGGACTGCGACGTGATCCAGGCCGACGGCGGCACCCGCACCGCCGCGGTCAACGCCGCCTGGGCGGCGCTCCACGACGCCTTCGAGTGGGCGGTGGGGGAGAAGAAGCTCGAGTCCAACCCGATTCTGGACCGGGTCACCGCCGTCTCCGTGGGCATCGTGGGCGGCGAGGCGCTGCTCGACCTGGACTACCTCGACGACGCGGCCGCCTCGGTCGACCTGAACGTGGTGATGACCGGGCGAGGGCTGCTGGTGGAGGTCCAGGGCACGGCCGAGGGGCTGCCCTTCAGCCGCTCGGAGCTGGACGAGCTGCTCGACCTGGCCGAGGAAGGAATCGAGCAGCTGGGCGAGCTCCAGGCGGAGCTGGCCGCCCGATGACCCGGCCCCTCATCGACCGGGCGGTGGCGGCTTCCAAGAACCCGGACAAGATCGCCGAGATGGAGTCCATCCTGGCGGCGGCGGGGGTGGTGGGGGAGATGGTGCGGGGCCTCGAATGGCCCGACGTGGTCGAAGACGCCCCCACCCTGGAGGGCAACGCCCTGCTCAAGGCCCGCCGGGCGGCCGAGGCCACCGGCTTGGCGGCCATCGCCGACGACACCGGCTTGGAGGTCGGGGCCCTCGGCGGCGCCCCCGGCGTCCATACCGCCCGCTTCGCCGGACCGGACGCCGCCTACGAGGACAACACGGCCGCCCTGCTGGAGGCGCTGGCGGAGGCGGCCGAGCGGTCGGCCCGTTTCCGCACCGTCGCGGCGGCGGTCCTGCCGGACGGGCGGGAGATAGTGGCCGAGGGGGTGCTGGAGGGCCGGATCGCCGACCGCCCCCGGGGTTCGGGCGGGTTCGGCTACGATCCGGTGTTCGAGGCGGCGGGGCGCACCCTCGCCGAGATGACCCCCGAAGAGAAGAACCGCATCAGCCACCGGGCCGAGGCCGTCCGCGCCCTCGCCGACGCCCTCGGAGCGCTCCGGCCCCCGGCCCCGCCCGCCTGAGCCCGTTTCCCGAAAGCCGCCCGGATGGGTTACACTTACTCTGGGTCGCTAGCTCAATTTGGCAGAGCATCGGACTCTTAATCCGCAGGTTCCGGGTTCGAGTCCCGGGCGACCCACCCGCCGCCCGAATAAGGCCGCCCGCGCCCCGGCGTCTGCAAGCGCAAAGCGAAGCCGCGGCCTTGACGGCGCTTGATGCCTGTTTTCGGAGGTGCGGGCCTGCGGCGCCGCCATGTTGCCTCGCGGCGTTGCGGCGGCGGAACGGTTGTTGCGCGCGTCCGGCTGGATGCGCAGTTCCTGCCCTCCGCGTAGGAGCCCGGCAGGCCGCAAAATATTTTTCGCATTTCAGGATGAGGGTATTGGGTTTGTCGTAGGTTTGTGATACTATGTGTGTGCTGATACACAAACACCGCCGCCGGGGTTCTGGAGCGCGCGGCGGTCATTATCGGAACCTCGGCAGGCCGGGCGCCGGCGCCCGAACAGGGGCGGCGCGTCCGGGCGGTGGATCCGATTGCTGGTGGTGGCGGCGGGGGCAGGGCCCGGCGTAGCCGGGGGCGGTGCGCTGGATTTTCGCGTTCTCGACGGCGGGTGTTCTTGGATGGCGGTGGGGGTTCCCGGACGGCGGGGGGGGGTCTTGGACGGCGGGGGGGGTCTCGGACGGCGGGTGTTCTTGGATGGCGGTGGGCGTCTTGGATGGCGGTGGGCGGTCTTGAATTGGGGGCGGCGTTCTCGGATGGCGGGGGCGGGTGAACCCAGGGCCCGCGGTTGGGTGAGGCGGTTCCAAAATATGCGTATGGTTGTTGCGGCGGCAGGTTCCGCCCTTGGTGTTGTTGATGATTCTGCCGTGCGCCGCGGCTTACGGGTAGACCAAAGTTGTTACGCGTCCTATATCTCCCACCACGCCGGATCCTCCGCGGGGGCGGGTTCGGCGGGGGCGGATGCGGCGGGCGGTTCTGGTTCGTCGGGCATCTCGTACATGATGGTGATGGCGGAGGTCAGGTAGGAGCGGACCTTCTCGGTGAGCCGCTTCCATCCATAGCTGTTCAGGACATAGCGCATCAGGTCGTCGTGGGTGGAGGTGGGGCGCTGGTCCATCCGGTGCTTGATCAGATGGGCGACCTCGTTGAGCGGCACCTCGTACATTTCGCGGGTTCCTATATGGCGCAGCGCCACCGGCCGGGCGCCCTTCATGCGGACCACGCGCTGGGCGTCTTCTTCTATCTGGTTGTCCAGCAGGTCGATCTCGATCTCCTTCTGCTTCAGCAGGCGGTCGATGACGGTGTCGAGCTTGTCCTGCACGGCTCTGGTGACCCGCTTGTACCCCGTCCCCCGTACATACAACTTATAGGCCCGTTCGGCGGTGAGCGGCCCCTCGGCCTCGATGATGCTCCGCATACCCGGCAGGATTCCGAACGGGTGGGTGTCGTTCGGATGCGGAAGCCCGCTCCCCGACCATTCGCGGTACGGGAGCATGGGCGGCGGTTCGGATCTGGCCCTCCCCTCCGAGGTCCTGCGCAGGGCGGCGGACGGTGCGGCTGCTGCCTGGGGGGGCGCCGCCGGGTTGTGGGGGGTCTCGCCCCGCAGGACGCGCACCGCGTCGCTCACCACCATTTCCTGGGTGCGGTTCTGCGCTTCGAGGGTCCATCCGGCGATATGGGGGGTGAGCACCACCCGGTCGAGGCCGATGAGGGCGCTGTTCGAGGGGAGGGGTTCGTCCTCGAAGACGTCCAGCCCGGCCCCGGCGATCTTGCCGTCCCGCAGGGCCGCCGACAGGGCGGCCTCGTCGACGATTGCCCCCCGGGCGGTGTTGATCAGGTAGGCCCCGGCCTTCATGGCGGCCAGCTCATGGGCGCCGATCATGCGGCGGGTGGAGTCGGTCAGAGGAGCGTGGATGGAGATCAGGTCGCTTTCGGTGAGCAACCCGTCCAGATCGCAGGGGATCACCCCGGCCCGCTCGATGTCCTCCGGGGGCAGGTAGGGGTCGGATGCCCGGACCATCATTCCGAAGGCCAGGGCCCGGGCGGCGAGGGCGCGCCCGCAGGCCCCGAACCCGATGATGCCCAGAGCCAGGCCGCCCAGATCCCGGCCCATGAAGGGCTGGGGCGGGCCCTGGCCCTCCGCCTGGACCGAGTTATGGGCCGGCACGATGTTGCGGATCATGCACAGCATCAGGGCCATGGCGTGGTCGGCGACCGCCGCGGCTTGGGCGCCGGCCCCGTTGACCACGGTAATCTCGCGCTCGGCGGCGGCGGACAGGTCCACTTGGTCCGTGCCGACGCCGATCCGGCCGATGACCTTCAGCCTTCGGCATTTCATCAGCACCGCCTTGGACAGCTGGAAGGGCGACAGCTGGAACAGGACGGCGTCGGCGTCCTGTATGGCTTCGGCCAGGTCCTCCTGCCGGGAGACCTGCGCCACCCTTACCGTTCCCGCCTCCTCCAGCTCTCGGCGGGATACCTCGGTCAGTTCCACAGGGTCGAGAAGTACAATGTCATGGCTCATGATCGGAGGGGATTGTAACTACCTTTCGGGCCGGCCCGCCGGGCAGAGCGGCGGCCGAGTTTCGCGATCCCCGAATTTTTCGAGTCTGCGCCGTCGGGCCGCCGCCGGAGATGAAGCATCCCCGGCCGGGGAGCGGGTATCGTTGCCGGGCGGGAGGACGGCTTTGAAGACGGTTGTCGAATGAATCGGGAGGCCTGATGGTCCGGGCTGGCGGATGGTCATGGCGGCCGGTTGCGGTTTTGGGTCTGGCGGGTTCGCTGCTGGCGGCCGGAGGGGCGCCGCCCGGGGGGGCTGCCAGGGATCCGGGGTGGCTCCCTGCTTATTCGGCCTGCGTCGGCCCGGCGTTGGCGCCGGCGGGTTTCAGGGACGCGGGCGGGTCGTTCGCCGAGGACGCGGTGAACTGCCTGTTCCATTACGGGATCACGAAGGGCCGCACCGCCGAGAGGTTCGACCTCGATTCTCCCGTGCGGCGCTGGGAGATGGCGCTGTTCATGGCGAGGGCGGCCGAACCGGCCGGGATACGGCTGCCCCTGAGGACGGGCGCCGGGTTCGAAGACATCGGCGGTCTGTTCACCGAAGCCCGCGACGCCGTCGAACGGATGGTGGAACTCAGGGTGATGTTCGGGGCGAGCGCCGGGTTCTTCGAGCCCGACCGGCCGGTGTCGCGGGTCGAGATGGCGCAGATCTTGGAGGGTTTCCTGAGGCAGGCGCTGGTAGGACCCGGCGGCGCGGACGTTTCCGACGTGGATGTGTCCGACAACGGCGAAGAAGTGTTCACCGATCTGGACGGGGTGTCGCGGGGCGAATCCGCGACGATAATCCGTATGTTCGAGATGGGAATCACCGAGGGGACGCGGGACGGGAGGTTCTCCCCCGAGGGGACGGTTACCAGGGCGCAGATGGCGGTCTTCATCACCAGGATGCTGGCGCATACCGAGGCCCGTCCGGCGGGGGTGACCATCCAGGCCTCCGAGGGTTCGGCGTCGGCGGCGGGAGGGGTGGAGCTGGCGGTTTCGGTGCGGGATCAGAGCCACATGCCGGATCCGTACGCGACGGTCGACCTTTTCTCCGCCCGCGACGCCAGGCGCGCCATCCGCTCCGGCGGGTCATGCGATCCGGGTCAGGTGGAAGCGGTCGACGGGGGTTCCGACCCCTGTGTGATCGAGGTTTCCGACCTGAGGGTCGGTTCTGCGGGCAATCTGACCATTACCTACGCCCCCGGGGAGACCAGAACCGTGTGGGCCTGGTCCGGCGGCGTGGGAGACGAATTCGACGCGGATGAACACCCGTTCGGATCGGTGCGGACCACCGCCCCGGGAAGCGCGGTGAAGCTGCGGGTTACCGATGACATGCCCTCCAACGCCCAATACGTCAGGTTCGACCGACGGATAACCTTCACCTTCCAGCTGGTGGACTCCAGGGGGAACCCGGTGGCGGCCAGAGACGAACAGGTGACCATCGCCGCAGTGGAAACTGTCCTGCCCAGCTCGTCTTCTGTTCCCGAGACCGCAGACAGGGAGCTGAGGCCGCACCGGACCGACGCGTCGGGGAGGGTGGTGCTTTCGTACCGTTACACCGACCCTGTTCCGGGCAGCCGCAACCTGGGCGACATCGCAGAGGTGATCCTGAACGTCACCTCGCTGCCGTCCGGATTGGAGCTGGATGACAGGACCACCCTGCGGAAGGTGGGCGTCTCCGAATCGAACACCGAGCCGTCGGCGGTCTGGCGGGATACGACGGGAGGGGCTTCCGCCGCCCTGGCGCTGACCCAGGAGGTTGCGTATCATGCGGCGTCGGGCATAGGCGGGGGGGCCGTCAACAGGATCACCGCCACCCTCACCGATCTGTACGGACGGCCGATATCCGGGGCGGAGATATCCTTCACCTCCGACGACCAGGACGGGATCGGCGCCGGGTCCGACGGAGAGGCGCGGGTGAAGCGCAGGACCGACCGCCGCGGGCAGGTTCGTCTGACTTACACCCGCGACTCGGACGAGAGCGGCGCCGAGACCATCACGGCGACCGGCGGCGGTCGGACGGCGGCGCCGCTGGTCCACTACTGGACGGAGGAACCCGACCGCGATGACCTGCCGATCACCGGACGGCTGCTGGACAAGGACTTCAACAACAACCGGCTGGTGATCGAGGGGGAGGGCGGCTCGGCGGGGAAGGTGCTGCTGATCGCCTATGACCGAAACGACCATCTGAACGGCTTGGACGGGCCGGCCACCCTGACCGACTTCGAGAGAGACCTGGCCAACACCGGGATGGAAACCCCGCCCCGGACCAAAGCGGCGCGGGTGCGGGTGGAAACCTATTCCTACACAACCGCCGGGGTCAGCCGGTTGGTGCTCTGCTCGGCGGCTGATGAGCGCTGTTCTCCGCCCGGCGGCTGACGCGCCCCGGCCATGCTTACCCGGCTCATCGTCCGCAGGTTCAAGGGTCTGGAAGAAATCGATATCGGGCTCGGCAATCCGGTGGTGTTCGTGGGCCCGAACGATTCCGGCAAGACCTCCGCCTTGCAGGCCCTCACCCTCTGGGATCTCGGGTTGCGCCGCTGGACGGAGAAGCGGGGCGGCCGGCCGCCGGCAAAACAGCCCGGCGTGGTCGTCAGCCGGAGGGATCTGGTGGGGGTTCCGGCGCTTCCGGCGCGCCAGCTGTGGCGGGATCTGCGCGTCCGCGAGACCTTTCACGATGACGACGGGCGGCGCACGGAGAACGTCCGCATCGATGTGATCGTCGAGGGGGTGACCGGAACCGAGGCCTGGTCGTGCGGTCTCGAGTTCGACTACGCCAACGAGGAGAGCTTCTACTGCCGTCCGTTGCGGACCGACTCCGGGGGCGCCCGGCGCATGCCGGTTGTCGCCGAGGCCCTCCGCCCCCGGGTGGCGTTGCTCGGCCCCATGTCGGGGCTGGCGTCCAACGAGGTGCGGCTCGATCCCGGCGCGATCGACGTGCGTCTGGGGGAGGGGCGCACGGCCGAGGTGCTGCGCAATCTCTGCCTGAGGGTGGTCGAGCTCCCCGACGGGGAAGAGCGGTGGGAGCGGCTGGCGGACAGGCTGGCCGGCCTCTTCGGCGTTCGGCTCGACCGGCCCCGGCTGATCTCCGAACGGGGCGAGGTGGGGCTCGACTACGTCAACCAGGCCGGTTCCCGCCTCGACCTCACCGCGGCGGGCCGGGGTATGCAGCAGACCTTGCTCCTGTTGGCCTTTATCGGCCTTCACCCCGGCAGCGTGGTGCTGCTCGACGAACCGGACGCCCACCTCGAGATTCTGAGGCAGCGCCAGACCTACGATCTGCTCAGCCGGGCCGCCGCCGAGGACGGAACCCAGGTGATCTGTGCGTCCCGCTCCGAGGTCATGCTCGAAGAGGCCGCCCAACGGGGGACGGTGGTGGCGTTCGTCGGTTCTCCCCACCGGATCGACCGCAGGTCCGGGGTGCTCAAAGCCCTGCGCGACATCCGTTTCGAGGACTATTACCAGGCGGAGCTCACCGGGTTCGTCCTATACCTGGGGGGAGCGGCCGGCCTGGCGCTGCTGCGGGCCTTCGCCGAATTGCTCGAACACGAGGCGGCGGGGGTGTTGGAGCGGCCCTTCGTCCATTACGCCGGCGGCCAACCCCAGAAGGCCCGCAGCCACTTCCACGGCCTGCGGGAGGCGAAGCCCGACCTGGTCGGATTCGCTCTGTTCGATCATCTCGACGCCGGGCTCGGGGAAAAAGAGGGCTATGACGCCCTGGCGGAGTACATGTGGCCGCGCCGGGAGCTCGAGAACTACCTGCTCCCCGCCAAGACGCTGCGCGGGTACGCCCGGCGGGAGGGCAGCCGGGCGGTGGGCGGCCCCTTGTTCGAGGAGGCCGAAGCCGTCCGATGGCAGGAGGCGATGGATCGGGCGGTCGAGGAGCACGCGCCGCCGATCGCGCTACGCGATCCGGACGACCCATTCTGGGTCGACACCAAGGTCGGCGATCACCTGATCCCGAGGGTGTTGGAGTCCTTCTTCGACGAGGTGCAGGCGCCCGGCCGACTCAGAAAGGCGGACTACTACCGGTTGGTCGAATATCTGGACTCTTCGGATGTCCACCGAGACGTGGTATTCGCCCTTGATTCAATCCTCGACCAAGCCCGCAGGGCCCGCCCGCATCGATGACTCCCGCGCGAGCCGAATGTCAATCTCCTCATGTTCCCCGCAGGTCATCGGGCAATAGGTAGTGGAAACCGCGTCCTCGTCCGCTCGGCCGGCTGGGCTTAATGCGGCCGGCTTCGGCCAGGGCCTTGAGGTGGGCAACGGCGGTGCCATGAGAAAAGCCGGTTATCTCGCAGTATTCCGTTGAGGAAATCCGTCCGCGTTCCCGCAGCCAGGCCATGGCGGGGATGGACGGTTCGCTGGACGGTTTGATCCGGAGGGCTGCGCGAGCGGCGCGGCTCAGCACCCAGGCGGGCGGGGAGCCGTCCGGCGTGGTTATGGGGGTGAGCAATTCCCGAACCCCGCCCAGCTTGTATTCGGCGACGCGGTGTAGGGCGGTTTCAGCATCGTCCGGGCTTCTCTGCAGGAGAGGGGCGCACGATTCCGCGGTCAGAAACGGCTTACCGGGTTGGGAGGCGCGCCATACGACCAGGGCGGTGTCCACATCGTCGAAGACCCGTCGAGGCTGCAGATCGAGGAAAAAGCGGTACCGATCTTCGTCGGGGCGCCGTCCGGAGAGGATGACCCGAACGGACGGGTCGTCGGTGAGCTCGATGAGAGGCGGGGTGTTTCCGATCCTGATCAGGTCGGCGAACATTCTGTCCACCCCCATCCCTTCCTGCTCTACCAGACCGACCTGGCGAACGGCATTCATGAGGGTGCGGTACCTGGGGACGGAGGGATGGGTGATGATGTTGCCGACGGTGATGCCCCGCATCAGTCCGCCGGGCGAGGTGACCCGCAGCTCATAACCGATGTGTTCCACGACGGTCGGGTTAAGATCGGTCCAATCACGGTGGCAAACCCCGTTGAGGATGGCCTCGCGCAACGACCGTTCCGGGACGGCGCGCTCTCGGTGCACCTTTGGACCGTCGGTTATTTCGGTGATGGGGTTGTTGCGGTTGGCTTCCGCTACGACGAGCTCGATTTCCTCCAAAAGGGAGAGGCCGGTTTCGTAGATGCGTACACTTGATGGGCCGCCCGGTACTTCGCGGTAGGTGTAGTCGAGGGTGGGGCTCCTCTCGGCGGTGAGCAGGATGCGGCCGGCTTCGTTGAGATACTCGGTGTCCTCGAAGACGAGGCCGAGGCGTATGAGCAGGTCGCGCATGGGGAGGACGGCTTTGTCATGGGTTAGCCGACCCCTGAGAGCCGCCTCGGTTCTCGGTGACACTGCATCGGCCGGGGTCGCCGAGCGCTGATATGAGGGGTCGGCGGCCGCCCCGGCGAATATTCCTCGAAGGAGCTCCGTGCTCGTGACCTCCACGCAGGCCTTACCCAGGCGGTGCCTGTATTTGCCTTTGAAGGGCACCGGCTCCACGGCTTGGGGGATGGAGATGACCAGCAGCCGCTTGCCCCTGATTCCGGCTACGCGGATGTTGACCGTGAGCCTTCGGTCGGTCAGCTCGTAGATACGGGTCCGCAGCCAGCCGGGTTCGGTGTCGGCGCCGATGATTTCGCCGGTTCGTCCGTCGACCCCCACGATCAGAACTCCGCCGCCTGCGGTGTTGGCCATGCAGGCCGCTTCCTGGGCGAGCTGGCGGGCGGCGCGTTTGTTCTCGGGCGGGCCGGGGTGGATTGCGCCGTTCGACCGTCGTCCGGCCTCTTCCTTGAGATCAACGGCGGCTGACTCGAGACTCTCGGGGTCGTAGCCGCCGGTGGCCAAGGCGTTGAGCACGCGCTCTGCTTCGGCGTCAAGAGTGGGCGGATCAAAAAACTCAAAGTCCCGAGCCTGCATACGGCTAACTATACCTTTTGTCCTCTGAAAAGTTTAGTTGGGGGGTGTGGTGGGGTGTTTCTGTACTTTTTGTGGTCTGAAAAGTTTAGTTGGGGGGTGTGGTGGGGTGTTTCTGTACTTTTTGTGGTCTGAAAAGTTTAGTTGGGGGGTGTGGTGGGGTGTTTCTGTACTTTTTGTGGTCTGAAAAGTTTAGTTGGGGGGTGTGGTGGGGTGTTTCTGTACTTTTTGTGGTCTGAAAAGTTTAGTTGGGGGGTGTGGTGGGGTGTTTCTGTACTTTTTGTGGTCTGAAAAGTTTAGTTGGGGGGTGTGGTGGGGTGTTTCTGTACTTTTTGTGGTCTGAAAAGTTTAGTTGGGGGGTGTGGTGGGGTGTTTCTGTACTTTTTGTGGTCTGAAAAGTTTAGTTGGGGGGTGTGGTGGGGTGTTTCTGTACTTTTTGTGGTCCGCCGCATCGGCGCAGGCGTCGCGATCTCAAGCGTTCTGGCGGGATGGAGGTTCAGGACCGGCGCCAGCGGCCGGCGCGGTACTCGTCTACCCACTGCCGGGAGCTGCGCCACTGCCCGTCGGGACCCCGCGTCGCTTTCAGCCGGCCGCGGACGGCGGCGGCCCGCAGGGCGGGGGCTTTGAGGTCGGGGGCGGTCAGGGCGGAGAGCGGAACCAGCCGGGCCGGGCCCGCGACGGCCGGGATCACGTATCGGTGCAGGTTGTCGAGGATCGCCCTGGCCAGCAGCTCGCCCAGCATGCCCGGTTCTCCGGCGTCAGCCCGCCGGAGAGCCCGCAGATACCGCTCCCGGTCCCGCTTGTAGATCACGGCGGGCGGATAGCCGAGCCGGACGAGCATCAGGTTGAGCGCCAGCCGCCCGGCCCGGCCGTTGCCGTCCAGGAACGGGTGGATCTGTTCGAAGCGGCAATGCAGGACGGCGAGCTGTTCGGGGAAGGCCGGGCTGCCGGGGTCTACATCGTCGGCGCCGTCGGCCCAGGCTGTCATCTCCGCGCCGATAAGGGGCCAGGACACGGGGGTCATCCCGCCGGGGAAGGGCCGGATCTCGCGCCTGCGGAAATTGCCCGGCTTTTCATCCTCCGCGGCGGAGGGGCGGGGCGCCGCCTCCCACACCGGCGACATCGCCTTGTGGTGGATCATGCGCACGTCGGCCAAGGTGAGGAGAGGCGCGCTGCTAGGCCGGCCCGAAGCGCCGGTCGATTGTTCGTACACCCAGCGCGCCGCGTCGGCGTATCCCTTGACCTCGAGGTACTCCCGCAACTCCCGGTTGCCCACCGCCCGACCTTCTTCGAGCAGCTGCTCCACCTCCGCCAAGGCCAGGGTGTTGCCTTCGATGGCAGTGGAGTGGTGGGCCTCGTGGATCCGGATATCGTTCCAGATATCCGCCGCCTCCTCGGGGCTGGGGAGTCCGCCCAAGCGTTCCTGCAGCTCCACGATCTGGACGGCGAGACGGCGGTAGATGTCCTGGTGTGAGGGTCGCCCTGTTTCTGGCGGGCCCGATATTTGTCCGATCATATTTAAAAGTAATGTTATCACAAAACCCAGGGTAATCACACAAACAAGCGTGGTTCTGGCCGGGCAGGGCGGGTTTCCGCTCGGCCGAGCAACCCTCAGCCCCGGCCGCGGGTTGAAATTGTTGAGGTCGAGCCGATTTTATGTTACAAAACAACAGCTACAGGAGTGTAATTCGGCGGGCCGGGCCGCTCGGGGCCTCTTCCTGACAAGGGATATCGGGCATATAGAGTTCGGGCATGGACGGATACGATGTGATTGTGGTGGGGGCCGGGTCGGCAGGCGCGGTGGTGGCGGCTCGGTTGAGCGAGGATTCGGCTCGGCGGGTGATATTGCTCGAGGCGGGGTTGGACTACCGGTCTTCCGACACGCCCTGGCACATCCGCAGCCCGAACCCGTCCCGGATCATCTCCGACCCCGACTACCACTGGCCTGATCTGCTGGCCAGGCGCACCCCGGCGCAGGAACCCTCCCTCTACTGGAGAGGCCGGGGGGTGGGCGGCAGCTCGGCCATCAACGGCCAGATAGCCATGCAGGCCATGCCGGAGGACTACGACCGCTGGGGGCTGCCGGGATGGTCGAGCGCCGAGCTGCAGCCCGCCGTCATCCGCCTGGAGAACGACCTCGACTTCGGGGGCGCCGCCTACCACGGCGATTCCGGTCCGATCCCGGTTTACCGGACGCCTCAGGATGAGTGGGGTGCGGTCGACCGGGCGTTGCGGGACGCCGCCTTGGCGGCCGGTCATCCCTGGCACGACGACCACAACGCCCCGGGATCCACCGGGGTGTCGCCCTACGCCGTCAACAGCCGGGGCGGACGCCGGGTTACCACCAACGACGCCTACCTCGATCCGGCCCGCTCCCGCCCCAACCTCGACATCTGGGGAGGGGCCCTGGTGGACCGGGTGCTGCTGTCCGGCGGGCGGGCGGCGGGGGTGAGGGTCCGGCGGGGCGGGGAGGCCGTGGACATCCGGGCTGGCGGAGGCGGGGAGGTGATCCTGTGCGCCGGCGCCATCCACAGCCCCGCCGTCCTGCAGCGCTCCGGCATCGGACCGGCCGGTCTGCTGTCCTCCCTCGGCATCGAGACGAAGGCCGACCTGCCGGTGGGCAAGGGCCTGCAGGAGCACCCGGCCGTCTGGCTGATGCTCGGTCTGCGGGAGCGCGCCCGCGCCCGGTCGCCCGACGCCCGCCACACCAACTGTTGCCTGCGTTACGGCTCGGGAGCGGCGGGTGATACACCCAACGACATGCTGCTGCTGTCCATGAACCTGAGCGGCTACGGCGGCGGGGGGTTCGAGACCGGACTGCTGGAGCTGTGCGTGTTCGAGAGCGGCTCGCGGGGCGAGGTTGCCCTTGCCTCTCCCGACCCGTCCGTCCAGCCGCGGGTCGATTTCCGGATGCTGTCCGACCCCGGCGACCTGGCGCGTCTGCGGGACGGGGTGCGGCGCCTGCTGGAGCTGGCCGTTTCGGGACCCATACAGGAGATCGCCTCGGCGGTCTGGCTGGGCCCGGAACGGATCGAAATCGACCGGGGCATGACGGACGCCGAGATCGACGCCTGGCTGATGCGCTCCTGCGTCGACGCCCAGCACGCCGCCGGCGGCTGCCGGATGGGTCCGGCCGACCGGCCGGAGTCGGTGGTGGATCCCCGGTGCCGGATGCTGGGGGTCGAAGGGCTGCGGGTAGTGGACGCCTCGATCATGCCGCAGGTTCCCAGAGCCAACACCCACCTTCCCACCGTCGCCCTGGCCGAGCACGCCGCCGCGCTGATTGCGGGCGGATCCTGACGACGACGCGCCGCCCCGCCCCAGGGGAGATGCGGCAGAGGAGCCGGAAGCGGCGGGTGGTATCCTGCGGCGAAGAGGTTGGCAGATGCTAACTTTCCTCCTGTGCTCCACCGACGGTGGTGTATATAGACGTATGAGAACGGCCGGCCCTTGAAGTACCTAGCCCCCACCTCCATCGATGAAGCCGTCTCGGTCCTGGCCGGGGGCGGGGCCCAGGTGTACGCGGGCGCCACGGATTTCATCCCCCAGCTGCGGATGGGCCGCCCCGAGCCGAAGTACGCGGTGGACCTCAAGCGCATCGAGCGGCTGGTCGGCCTGCGTCTGGATGGGAACACCTGGGTGATCGGAGCGGCCGCGCCGTCGGTCCGCCTGACCGAGGAGGAGCGGCTGGCCGCCGGCCTGCCGGGGCTGGTGGAAGCCGCCGCCTTGATCGGGTCGGACCAGATCCAGAGCCGGGCCAGTCTGGGAGGCAACCTCTGCAACGCCTCCCCGGCAGCCGACAGCGTTCCCGCCATGGCGGTCAACGAAGGCCGGGCTGTGATCGCCGGCCCCGGCGGGGAGCGGACCGTTCCGGCGGCCTCGGTGGCCGTCGGCCCCGGACAGACCTCCTTGACCGAAGGAGAGTTCGTGGTCGAGCTCGAATTCGACCTGCCGCCCCCCCGCACCTCCGACGCCTACCTGCGGTTCATCCCCCGCACCGAGATGGACATCGCCGTGGCGGGGGCGGCCGCCCGTCTGTCGCTCGACGAGGACGGGCGGTGCACCTCCGCAGCCGTAGCCCTCGGCGCGGTGGCGCCCACCGTGGTCAGGGTTCCGGAAGCGGAGGAAGCCCTGGTCGGAGGGCCTATCAAGGAAGCAGCGCTGGAGCGGGTTACGGCGGCGTGCGGGGCCGCCTGCGACCCCATCGACGACAAGCGGGGCACCAAGGCGTACCGCCGCCGGGTGGCCGGCGTGCTGGCCGTAAGGGCCCTGAAGCTGGCCGCCGCCCGAGCCGCCGGCCGGCGGGGCGGCCCGCAATGAATACCCCCCGCGTGACAAGGAAATCCGCATGAGCAGCACCCATGTAACCTGCACCATCAACGGCGATCGGGTCGAGTTCCTGTGCCGGGGGGGCCAGTCGCTGCTCGACGCCCTCCGCGACGTGGTGGGTCTGACCGGGGTCAAGGAAGGCTGCGCCACCGGCGACTGCGGCGCTTGTTCGGTGATCCTCGACGGGCGGCTTACCTGCTCGTGCCTGGTGTTGGCGCCCGAGGCGGACGGCGCCGACATCCTCACCGTGGAGGGCATGGGAGGCCCCGGCGGGCTCCATCCCCTGCAGGAGGCCTTCCTGGAGGGCGCCGCCCTGCAGTGCGGGGTCTGCACCCCCGGGTTCCTGGTGGCGGCCAAGGCCCTGCTGGACCAGAACCCCGACCCCACCGAGGAGGAGGTGCGCTACGCCGTTGCCGGCAACCTGTGCCGATGCACCGGCTACGACAAGATCGTGCGGTCGATCCTGGCCGCGGCCGATGAGATGAAAGCAGCTTCGGAGGCAAAGGAGAAGGTGTGACAACTGCAGCAGGTTCAACCATCACCGTCGACCCCGACCCCGGTTACAAGTGGGTGGGAACCCGACCGGTCCGCCACGACGGCCTCGACAAGGTAACGGGCCGCGCCCGCTTCGGGGCCGACCTGTCATTGCCGGGGATGCTGGTCGGGGCGGTGCTCCGCTCGCCCCACCCCCACGCCCGCATCCGGTCGATCGACGTCTCCGCGGCCGAGGCGATAGAAGGCGTGAAGGCGGTGGTGACGGGGGCCGACTTCCCGATGCTGGAAACGGAGGCCGGCGCGAGCGGGGAGGGAGAGGTGGATTACCGCGACCTGTGCCGCAACATCATGGCCCGCGACAAAGTGCTCTACGAAGGCCACGCCCTGGCAGCGGCGGCGGCCGCCTCGCGCCGGACGGCCCTGGCGGCCCTGGCGGCCATCGAGGTCGACTACGAGGTGCTGCCCCACGTGGTGGACGTAGAGGAAGCGATGGCGCCCGGAGCTCCGGTGCTCCACGAGGACATGTTCACCGCGGGGGTCGAACCGGTGCCCGGGTCCCCCTCCAACATCGCCTCCCGCTGCCTGCACGAACGGGGCGACATAGAGAAGGGCTTCGCGGAGGCCGACGCGGTGGTGGAGCGGGAGTTCACCACCCGGCCCGTCCATCAGGGTTACATCGAGCCGCATGCCGTGGTGGCCGACACCGGCGAGGACGGACGTTCGGTTATCTGGTGCTCATCCCAGGGGCATTTCGCGGTGAGGACCCTCACGGCCAAGCTGCTCGGATGGGAGCCGTCGCAGATCAAGGTGATCCCGGCCGAGATCGGCGGCGGGTTCGGGGGCAAGACCACCGTATACATCGAGCCGGTGGCGGCGATGCTGTCGAAGAAGGCCGGACGCCCGGTCAAGATGGTCATGACCCGCGACGAGGTGTTCAGGGGAACCGGCCCGACTTCCGGTTCCAAGATGCGGGTGAAACTGGGGGCGCGCCGGGACGGGAAGCTGGTGGCCGCCGAGGCGTGGCTGGCCTATCAGGCCGGCGCCTTCAAGGGTTCTCCGGTGCAGATGGGCGTCATGTGCATGCTCGCCCCCTACGAGGTCCCCAACTTCTACCTGGAGGGCTTCGATGTGGTGAACAACATGCCGAAGACGGCCGCCTACCGGGCGCCGGGCGCTCCGATAGGGGCTTTCGCCTCGGAGACCCTCCTCGACGAGCTCGCCCGGGAGCTGGGGATGGACCCCCTGGAGTTCCGGTTGCGCAACGCCGCCCGGGAAGGGACGCAGGCGGTCTACGGTCCCCGCTACCGCCGGATCGGATACCGGGAGACGGTCGAGGCGATAGCGGATCACCCCCACTATTCGACCCCGCTGGGGCCCAACCAGGGCCGGGGGGCAGCCAGCGGGTTCTGGTTCAATTTCGGCTCCAACTCGAGCGCCACCGTGCATATAAACGAGGACGGCGGCGCAACGGTCATGACCGGCAGCCCCGACATCGGCGGCAGCCGGGCGTCGATGGCCCTGATGGCGGCCGAGGAGCTGGGCATCGACGTCTATAGGATCACCCCGATCGTGGCCGACACCGAGTCGGTCGGATACACCGACATGACCGGCGGCAGCCGGGTTACCCACGCCACCGGCATGGCGGTGATCGAAGCCTGCCGCAAGGTGGTGGCCGACCTCAGGGCCAGGGCGGCCAGGATCTGGGACGTGGATGTGGAACAGGTGGAATGGGTGGACGGACGCGCCCAGCACGCCGAAGGCGGCCGCGTTCCTCTCACCACCGAGGAGCTGGCCGGCGCCGCCGCCCAGACGGGCGGCCCCATCACCGCCTCCGCCTCGCTCAACGCCCGGGGCGCCGGGGTGGCCTTCTCGACCCAGGTGTGCGACGTGGAGGTGGACCCCGACACCGGGGCGGTGACCATCCTCCGCTACACCACCGCCCAAGACGCCGGCCGCGCCGTCCATCCGAGCTATGTGGAAGGCCAGATGCAGGGCGGCGTGGTGCAGGGCATCGGCTGGGCGCTCAACGAGGAATACATCTTCGACGGCGAAGGGGTCATGGAGAACCCGGGTTTCCTCGATTATCGGATGCCGGTGGCTTCCGACCTGCCGATGATCGACACGGTGATCGTGGAGGTTCCCAATCCGGGCCATCCCTACGGCGTGCGGGGGGTGGGCGAGGTGGGCATCGTCCCGCCGATGGCGGCCGTGGCCAACGCCGTCTACGACGCTACAGGGCGGCGGTTGACCGACCTGCCGATGTCGCCCATGAGGGTGCTGGAGGCGATCGAGAACGGCGGGGATTAGATGGAAAGCCTGCGGCCCGAACGAGGGGTATACCGCCTCATCCCTCGGTTTTGCTCCTCTAGCTGATGGCCCGGGTCCATCTCGGCTCGGCGCTGCGGCGCTTCACGGGAGGGGTCGAGGAGGTGGAGGTCGAGGCCGGCGCCGTCCGGTCGCTGATCGCCGAGCTGGACCGGCGCTTCCCCGGCCTCGGCGAGCACCTGGCCGCCGGGGCGGCGGTGTCGATCGACGGCGAGATCATGCATGACGCCCTGTACGAGCGGGTCCCGCCCGACGCCGAGGTCTATTTCCTGCCCGCCATCGGCGGCGGCTGAACCCCTTCTGATCTGCCGGCGGGCCCGGACGGCGCAGGCCCTGCAGGGCGCGGTCCGGTGTGATAGCCTGGCTTCAGGCCCCGGTCCGACAGCGGCGCGGCCGGGTGAAGGAGGCCGTGATGTCCAGCAAGGAAGGGATTCTTAACACCCCCATCAACAGGCGGCAGTTTATGGCCTACACGGGGAAAGCGGGGATGGCGGCCATGCTGGCCGCGCCGATCGTAACGGCGGCCTGCGGCGGGGAGACGGCTTCCGGGGTGCTGCGGTACGGGCATCTGAACATCTTCGACACCCCCAACCCGGTGGTAACGGTCTCGGTGCCCGACATGCACTGGCTGGTGTACGACCGGCTGATGGAGTTCGACGCCCAGATGGCGCCGGTGCTGTCCCTGGCCGCCGGCCGGGTGCTGTCCAACGGCGGCGCCGCGGTTACATACACCCTGCGCGAGGGGGTGGAGTTCCATGACGGGGAATCCCTCACCTCGGCGGACGTCAAGTACTCCTACGAGCTGTACCGAGACACCGGAAAGGGCCTGTTCGGCGGCTTCTTCGAGCCGCTCGAGCGGGTCGAGGCGCCCGACGACCTGACGGTGGTGCTCCATTTCTCCGGTCCGCCCGCCCTCGACCCCAGCGTGGGGGCGCCTATCCTGCCCCGCCACATATGGGAGGGCATGACCTCCGACCAGATCGACCAGTTCGGCAACGAAGAGATGATCGGGTCGGGGCCCTTCAGGCTGAACAGTTACTCCCCCGACGACCGGCTGGAGCTGGACCGCAACGGCGGCTGGTGGGGCTGGGCTTCCAACGGCGGTCCGAAGGCGGGCACCATCTCGGCGATCGTCAAGGTGCAGCTGACCAACGAGGAGACGGTGGCCAACTCGCTGCGCAACAACGAAATCGACGTTACCGGCGAGCTGGCGGCGGATATCTGGGACGGCCTCGTCGGGGAACCCGACATCGAGGCGGTCGAGTATCCGGGCCTTCTGCTCGACCATTTCGGCATCAACGTCTACGAGGACCCGGACAACCCCGGCCAGCCCCACCCGAACTCGGGCGGCAACCCGCTCCTGTTGGACCAGCGGATCAGGGAGGCCATGTCGTGGGCCATCGACCGGCAGCGGCTGGTGGACATCGTTCTCGGCGGCCGGGGCCAGAAGGGAACCGTGGTGCTCCCGCCCGGGATGGGCCCGGCCTTCCTCGAGATCCCGGAGGGCGGGCAGGCCAACGGCAACCCGGACCGCGCCCGCCAGATCCTGGACGAGGCCGGCTACATCGACCGCGACGGCGACGGCATCCGCGAGGCGCCCGACGGCCAGAAGCTCAGCTTCCGGCTGTTCGCCTCCACGGTGATCGACCGGCTGCCCCAGTACGCGGAGCTGATCAAGCCGATGCTGGAGGACGTCGGCATGGAGATACAGGGCGTGTTCGCCGAGGACGACCCCACGCTCATCAACCGGGTGTTTGTGGACGCCGATTGGGACATGTACACCTGGGTGTGGCAGACCCCGCCGGATCCGACCTTCATGCTGTCGGTGCAGTCCTGCGACCAGTTCGGGAATCTCTCCGACACCTACTACTGCGACGCCGAATACGAGGATCTGTTCAAGGCCCAGCAGACCCAGGGAGACCCGGCGGAGCGCATGAGGATGGTGCATCAAGCCCAGCAGATCTTCTACGACGCCTTCGCCTACTGCGTGATGGCCTATCCCAACCGGCTGCAGGCCCACCGGACCGACAACCTCTCGGGTTGGATCTTCATCAACAACGGCGCCACCGTCAACTGGGTTACCGAGCAGTACCTGGTCCTCAACGAGGTTTGACCGCCCGCCCCGCAGCGGCCCGGGATCCTGGTTCGGGAGGCGTCCTGTATAGGCGGTTGCGGGTATGACGGCGCCGGCCGAACCGCCGGCCCCGGCCGGCGCGGATCCGGCGGGAACCGCCGGGGGGCCGCCCGGGCGGTGGAGTTGGCTGCGCAGCTATCCGGTGCGGCGGATCGCCCAGGCGGTCATCACCCTGTACGTGGTGGCCACCTTCAACTTCTGGCTGTTCCGGCTGTTGCCCGGCGACCCGGCCCGGATGATCGCCCGCGAGAGCCGGCTGAGCCCCGAGGCCTACGAGCAGCTCCGGGAGTCCTTCGGCCTCAACGAACCGGCCTGGGAACAGTATCTGATCTACCTGACCAAGATCTACCGTTTCGACACGGGAATCTCCTTCAAGGCCCGTCTGCCGGTCACCGACCTGCTGCGCCCCGCCCTGTACAACACCCTGATCCTGACCGGGGCGGCCCTGGTGCTGATCTTCGTGTTCGGGCTGGCGTTCGGCATCGCGGCGGGCTGGCGGCGGGGCACCCGCACCGACGCCTCCCTCACGCTGACCGCCCTCACGCTGTGGAGCCTGCCCACCTTCTGGGTGGGGCTGATGCTGGTGCTCCTGTTCAGCATCACGCTCGGATGGCTGCCGGTGGCGGGGATAAGGGCGGTGGCGGCCATCTACCGCACTCCCTTCGCCGAAGTGCAGGATGTGCTGTCGCACCTGATCCTGCCCGCATCCACCATCGCCATCGTGAGCGTGGGGTCGATTGCCCTCATCATGCGCAACTCGCTGGCGGAGGTGGCCGACGAGGACTACATGCTGGCGGCCCGGGCCCGGGGTCTGCGGCCCCGGACCATCCTGTGGCGCTACGGGGTGCGGAACGCCTTCCTCCCCACCTTCACGCTGATGGCCCTCACCCTCGGCCTGTTGATGGCGGGCACCATCCAGACCGAGGTGGTGTTCTCCTGGCCCGGGCTGGGGCTGCTCATGTACGACGCGGTCCAGACCCGCGACCTGCCGCTGCTGGAGGCTTCTTTCTTTGTGATCGCGTTGATCGTGGTGCTGGCCACCCTGACGGCCGATCTGTTCTATTCCCGCCTCGATCCGCGGATCAGATCCTCATGAGCGCCGCCGGCCCCCCCGACCCGGCCCGGGCGGGCAGGCGGGCGGCGGCGGAGAAGCCGGGCCGCGGGGCGGGCGGGGTCATGCCGGAGCTGTGGCGGACCGGGCGGGGGAAGATCGGCCTGATCCTGCTGGCCCTGTTCCTGATGTACGGGGCGGCCGGGTTCCTGGCCTACGAGAACCCGCCGCCGGCCGGCTACACCGTGGACGACCGTTTCCGGGCGCCGTCGTTCGACGAGCTGCTGGGAACCGACAACCTGGGCCGCTCCGTGTGGGAGCAGCTGGCGGTGGGGGCGGGCATCTCCCTGGCGGTCGGCGCGGCGGCCACCGCCATCGCGGTGCTGATCGGCGCGGCGGTCGGCGTCGCCAGCGGATACACAGGAGGCCGCTTCGACCAGCTCGCCATGGGGGTAACCGACATGTTCATAACCATCCCCGCCCTCCCCCTCATCATCGTGCTGGCCGCGGTGCTGTCGCGGGGGCTGCCCACCATCATCTTGGTGATCGGGCTGACCAGCTGGGCGGTGCCGGCCCGCCTGATCCGCGCCGAGGTGCTCAGCCAGCGGGAACGAACGTTCATCCTGCGCGCCAAGGCGATCGGGATGCGGCCCCTCCACATCATGTGGAGCCATGTGCTGCCCAACGTGGCCGGGATCGTGCTGGCCAACGCCGTCCTGCTGACCGCCGCGGCGGTGCTCACCGAAGCGGTGCTGGCTTTCCTCGGTTTGGGCGATCCGTCTCTGATCTCGTGGGGGAAGATGCTCCAGAACGCCTTCAGCTCGGGGGCCACCTCGCTGGGTTACTGGTGGGTGCTGATTCCGCCCGGTCTCATGATCACCCTGCTGGTGCTGGCCTTCACGTTGGTCGGAAACGCCCTGACCGACGTTCTGGATCCGCGCCGCCGGGCCGAATAGGCGCTCATGGCGGCCCTCCTGAGCATCAGCGGCCTCACCGTCGAATACCGCCGGGCGGGGCGGGTGATCCGAGCCCTCGACGGCGTGAGCTTCGACATCGAGACCGGGGCGGTCGTGGGCCTGGTGGGGGAGAGCGGTTCGGGCAAATCCACCCTGGCCCTCAGCCTGATGGGGCTGCTGCCCCGCAACGGGGCGGTGGCCGGGGGTTCCATCCGCTTCGACGGGGCCGAGATGACCGGGCTGGAAGAATCCGAATGGCGCACGGTGCGGGGGCGGCGGATGGGCATGGTGTTCCAGGGCGCCATGAACTCCCTGAACCCGGTGCGCCGGGTGATCGACCAGGTGGCGGAGCCGATCCTCACCCACGAGCCGGACATGACCAAGGCCGGCGCCGTCGACCGGGCGGGCGAGCTGCTCTCGCTGGTGGGCATCCCCGCCGACCGCCGCCGGGCGTATCCATACGAATACTCGGGGGGGATGCGCCAGCGGGCCGGCATCGCCATGGCCCTGAGCGGGCGTCCGGCGGTTCTGATCGCCGACGAGCCGGTCACCGCCCTCGACGTGATCGTCCAGGCCCGGATACTCCGGCTGCTGGAGAACCTCCGGGAGGCCCTCGACCTCACCGTCCTTTTCATCACGCACGACCTGGGGGTGGTGGCCCGGCTGTGCGACCGGGTGGTGGTGCTGTACGCCGCCCGGGCGGTGGAGGAGGGGACCGTGGAGGAAATCTACAGCCGTCCGAAACACCCCTACACGAGGGCTCTGCTGCGGTCGGTTCCCGACTTCAGCCGGGGCCGCGGCAAATCGCACGGCATTCCGGGGGCGCCGCCGTCGCCGGCCCGCCCGCCGCCGGGCTGCCGCTTCCACCCCCGATGCCCCGACGCCATGGACATATGCCGGGCCGAATCCCCGCCGATGTCCCGCTTCAGCGCCACCCAGACGGCCGCCTGCCACCTGTACGGAGAGGGGGCCGCCGATGGCCGGGCGTGAGCGGCGGGAAGGGCGGGCGGCCCCCGTCGCGTCGGTCCGGGGCCTCAATGTGCATTTCCGGCGCAGCCGCCGGGCCGGGGAATGGGTGCGGGCGGTGGACGGGGTGGACCTCGACATATTCGCCGGGGAGACCTTGTGCCTGGTGGGTGAGTCCGGGTCGGGAAAGACCACCCTGGTGAGGGCGATCGGCCACCTGGCGCCGATAACTTCGGGGTCGGTCCGGCTGGGTGATGCGGACATTGCGCAGCTGTCCAGGTCCGAGCTGCGCTCGATGCGCCGCCGGGTGCAGTACGTGTTCCAGGACCCCTTCGAGTCGTTCGACCGCCGCCATTCGATCTTTTCGATCGTGTCCCAACCCCTGCGGGTCCACAAGCTGGCTTCCTCCCGGGCCGAGCTCGAATCCAAGGTGTACGAAGCGCTGGAGGAGTGCGGCTTGGAGCCGCCGGGCGAGTTTGCCGGGCTCTACCCGCACCAGCTGTCGGGCGGCCAGCGCCAGCGGGTGTCGATCGCCGCCGCCGTCGTGTTGCGCCCGGAGCTGTTGATCGCCGACGAGCCGGTGTCGATGCTGGATGTGTCGGTGCGGTCCGACATCCTCTCCCTGTTCGTGAGGCTCAAGGAGAGCCGTCGGATGACGCTGCTGTTCGTTACCCACGACCTGTCGGTGGCGTGGGAGGTCGCCGACCGGATCGCGGTCATGTACCTGGGCAAGGTGATCGAGGAGGGCTCCGCCGACCAGGTGATCGGCCGCCCCGCCAACCCCTACACCCACGCCCTGGTGGCCGCCATCCCGGTGGCCGACCCCCGCGACGCGGCGCCGGAGCCGGGGGTGAAGGGCGACATCGGGGACATCGCGGGCATCCCGTCCGGGTGCCGGTTCCATCCCCGCTGCCCCTATGCCGCCGCCCGTTGCTCCGAAACGGTCCCCCCGCTGAGCGAAGTGGGAGAAGGGCGCCGGAGCGCCTGCCTCCGCACCGGCGAGCTGGAACTGGCGCCGCCCCGCCGCCCGGCCGCCGGTCCGGCGGACTGAACGGGTTCCGCGGCATGGCCCGCGACGCCGTCGTCATCGGCGCCGGCCTTCCCGGTCTGTTGGCCGCCTGGCGGTTGGCCCAGGCGGGGATGGACGTGGTGGTGCTGGAGCGGAGGACGGTGGCGTCGGAGTCCAGCGCGCTGGCGGCCGGCCACGTGCCCCAGGAATCGGTCTCGCCGCACAACCTGGCGGTTCTCCGCCGGACCAAGGCGCTAGTAGAGGAGCTGGATCGCGCCGCCGGCGGGGTGGTCCGGTTCCATGAGGTGGGAGGCCTGCAGCTGGCCGCCGGTCCGGAGGGCGCCGAGGCGCTGCGGGCGCGGGCCGGGCAGGCAGCGGAGTCGGGGGCGGCGGGGGAGTACCTGGCGCCGGACGAGATCGCCGGCCGCTGGCCGGTGCTGGCCTGCGATGACTTAGCGGGCGGGTACTACACCGCCGGGGACGGATTCGTACGCTCCCTGAACCTGGCGGCGGCGCTGGCGGAGATGGCCCGCCGGGCGGGGGCGGAGATCTGGGAGGGATGCCCGGCGGAGCGGGTGAGGATGGCCGACGGCGGGGTGATGGGGGTGGAAGCGGCGGGCGGGTTGGCAGCCGCGCCGAGGGTGCTGGTTGCGGCCGGGGCGTGGTCGGGTCCGCTGCTGGCCCGCAGCGGGATCCATCTGCCCGCCAAGAGCTTCGTGCTGCAGGCGGTGATCCTGGCGGGCGTTTGCCGCGGGCTGCCCTTCATATCGGAGCTGGAAGCCGGACATTACGTGATGCCGCGGGCGCCGGGGGCGTTGCTGCTGGGCCTGCCGCCCACCGACATCGGCGCGGACGCGGAGCGGTTCTCCCGCCGCCTCGACCCCGAAGCAGCAGCCGGGTGGCTGCGGTTGCTCCGGCGGCGGATTCCCATCCTGGAATCGGCCCGGGCGGCGGGCGGCTGGGCGGGGGTGTTGACCTCCACCCCGGACGCCTGGCCGTTGCTGGGCCGTTTCGGACCCGAAGGCCTGTACACGGCGACCGCCTTCGGCGGCGGCGGCCTCCAGCGGGTTGCGGCGGCCGAGGCGGTGGCCCAGCTGATGACGGGCGAACAACCCTTCTACGACATCGGCGCCCGGGAAGCCCGCCGCTTCGACGGCTACGGAGGAGAACCGTTCGAGTTCCGGGAAGGTCCCTTCTACTACGGCGAGGCCCGCAGCGTCCTACTCTGGTGATTTGGACCATCCGGTTGATACCGCCGGGACCGGCGGCCGGACGGACGGCGCGCCGCGGCCGCGCCGCGCGGGTGAGCGGGCGCCGCCTCTATTACCATCCGGGTGGGGTGCATCGTCGGTGAGGCTATGTCCAAGAGGGTGATCAACAGCAGCGATTCGGCCGCCGGGGGCGGCTCCTCCGCCCGCGCCGCGGAGGAGGGCGGGGTCGAATGGGGTTATTCCGGCGCCGCCGGCCCTGCGAGCTGGGCGGACCTGTCGCCCGGGTATGCAAGGTGCGGGGCGGGGAGGATGCAGTCTCCCATCGACATCACCGATTACACACTCGGCGATCCGCCGCCGCTGCGGTTCTCCTACCGGTCGGAGCCGACCGGACTGACCAACGACGGGCGCGCCGTCAACGTCCACTATCCGGAGGGTGACCGGTTCGGGTTCTCCGGCCGGGCCTACGAATTGGATTCAGGGCACTTCCATACCCCTTCGGAACACACGCTGGACGGCGAACAGCTCGCCGCCGAGCTGCATCTGGTGCACCGGCAGGCGTCCGGCGGCCTGGCGGTGGTGGGGTTTTTATTCCGGCTCGGCGGCCCCGACCCCCGGCTGCAGGCGCTTCTGGACGCCGCTCCCGCCGCCGGGAGAACGGCCGAGGCTCCCTCCGGCCTCGACGCCGGGCGGTGGGTTCCCGCCGACCTCGGCTTCTACATGTATCGGGGTTCCACCACCACCCCTCCGTGCGCGGAGCCGGTGGAATGGTTCCTGATGCTGGAAACCGGCTCGGCCTCCCAGAAGCAGGTCGACCGCTGGCAGGAGCTGACCGCGGGCGGCCCCACCAACCGCCCCCTCCAACCCCGCCGCGGCCGGGAGATAATCTTCTCCGGCTCCCGAACCTGACCCCCGCCCCTTCGCGGCGGCGGCCGAACGGCAACCCAGTTGCTCAGCAACACCAGACCACCGGCAGGAACGTCACGCCCCCGTGCTGGAGGAGATCTGGCGGCCGCCTCGCCGCAGGCGTTGTTCTTTCCGTACTCCGATGAACTGCTGGAGAACGTGTTCTTCACCTTCGAACCTTGCGATCAAAACAATTTCGACGAAAGGACTGATCTTGTCATGCCTCTGCTGTATAACTGATACCAGTAAAAACCGCGGTGGTTGCCGGCCCGTAGCAGTGGAGCACCGATACCGAACCTTCACGGACGGGACAGGCCCCGCGCCCGTCCAAAGTGCTTCTGGCGGTTGGTGGGCCCGACCTGTGCGAGAAGGCGGCCGCGGTCGACATCGGCTATCGTTTTGGTAGGCGTGACAGCGCAGAGCCGATAGCGCAGAAGGTATACGTCTCGGCCGAGGAGGATCCGTCATGGGTTACCGCGTCGAAATCAAAGCGGAGCTGTACGCGTGGGCGCGTGAGCGCTCCGGCCGCGGCCTCAAGGATCTGACGGGCAGGTTCCCCAAGCTCTCGGAGTGGGAATCGGGCGAGGCCAGGCCAACGCTGAACCAACTCAAGAACTATGCCAAGGCCACCTATACCCCGATCGGCTACTTCTTTTTGCCGGAACCGCCCGACGAGAAGTTGCCGATACCGGACTTCAGGACAGTAGCCGGCGGTGGGGCCGATCGTCCCAGCGCTGACCTGCTCGATACCATCTACATGTGCCAGCAGCGTCAGGACTGGTACAGAGGATACGCCCTGAGCAACGGCTTGGACGAAGTCGGTTTGGTGGGTTCCTCCGATGTGGATACTTCTTCCGAAGAGGCAGCTGCCAGGATTGAGGAAGCGCTCGGTCGGGTTACGGAGAAGCAAGCCGCGAGCGAGAGCGAAAAGTTCCGTCAGCTCGTCGAAGGGTCCGAACAAGCGGGTGTCTTGGTGATGGTCAGCGGCGTGGTCGGCAATAACAACCATCGCAAGCTTGATCCCGAAGAGTTCCGGGGCTTCTCGCTGGTCGACGACTTCGCTCCCGTTGTCTTCGTGAACGGCGCGGACACCAAGAGGGCACAGATATTCACCCTTGCCCATGAGCTCGTGCATATAACAACAAGAAGGACCGGCCTTGACCGAGCGGATTTGGGCGTGCGGATCGGAGACCGGGTAGAAAGATGGTGCAACGAAGTCGCGGCCGAGCTTCTGGTACCTATGGTCTCCTTGCAGGAAACCTACGATCCGCACGCAGGCCTCACATACGAACTCCAGAAGCTGGCCCGCCGATTCAGGGTGAGCACCCTTGTGATACTGCATCGGTTGCACGATGCAGGATACTTGGACTGGGACACCTTTAGAGAAGAGTATCAATCCGAACAGACCTGCGCGCTTAAGATGACGGACAAAAGCGGCGACAAGGGCGGTGGTAACTTTTACCACACCACAACGGCACGGGCAAGCAAAACCTTTATGCATGCCATTATAAATAGTACTATCGCAGGAGAGACTCTCTATCGAGATGCCTTCCAAATGCTTCAGATTAAAAAGCACAAAACGTTCGATAATCTTGCTACTCATATCGGAGTACTATAATGAAGTACATCCTCGACTCCAATGTTTTTATACAAGCTAAAAACCTTCACTATCGTTTTGATTTTTGTCCGGGATTTTGGGATTGGATTGATCAAGCTCATAGAGCAGGAGTTGTTTATAGCATACAAGCCGTCAAGAAGGAACTCTTAGAATACAGAGACAAACAAGACGAGCTAGTTGCTTGGGCAAAGGAGCGTCCAACCCTTTTCTTGGAAGTCGACCATACTGTAAGGAATGCCCTTGAAAAGGTTACGCGATGGGTTGAGCAATCTAATGACTCCCATTTCGCCAAAGCCAGCTTTCTGAAGGGTGCTGATTATGATCTTGTTGCTTATGCCTTAGCTAGGAAATACACGGTCGTCTCGCATGAAGTATCGGCTCCACATAGTAAAAAGATCAAAATACCCGATGTGTGCACCGCTTTGGAGATAGAATATACGAGTGTATTCGATATGCTGAGTAGCGAGAAAGCACGGTTCGTGCTGGAAACAGGTACGAAGGAGAATTGGTAGGCGAGCTGGAATGACACGAGGTTCGGCCATACTTGATCGGTTGCTGACCGGTGATACGGTGATTGAGGGGAACGGCGGGGCTGGCTTTCGAAGGGTGCTGATCGCCGCCGTTCCGTCACTGATCCACGTTCTGACAGGGACCGGCTCAGGGCGCATTACCCTTATCGGCGGATCGGGCGGGTGATCTGTTCGGGAGGTAGTTTTGGTTTCTGAGGCCAAGGCCGAGGCGCAGCGGGTGGTTGAGCAGGCCGGGGATGATCTCATCGCCCTGAGCCATGCCATCCATGGATATGCGGAGACGGCCTTCGAGGAGGTGCGGTCGGCGGCTTCGGTGGCCGATGCGTTGGAACAGGCCGGTTTCGAGGTGGAGCTCGGCTATGGAGGGCTGCCCACCGCGTTGCGGGCGTCGGCCGGGGGCGGGCCGCTCCGGGTTGTGATCTGCGCCGAGTACGACGCCCTGCCCGGAATCGGACATGCCTGCGGCCACAACGTGATCGCCGCCGCGGCGGCGGGGGCCGGACTGGGGCTGGCCGCGGTGGCCGACGACATCGGCCTAGAGGTGGTGGTGCTGGGCACTCCGGCGGAAGAAGCCGGCGGCGGCAAGGTGCTGCTGCTGGAGGCCGGCGCCTTCGACTCGGCGCATCTGGCCATGATGGTCCACCCGGCGCCCTTCGATGCGGCCGCCCCGCCGGTGCTGGCCATCGAGTGGCTGGAGGTCTCCTACCTGGGCAAGGAAGCCCACGCCTCCGCCTTCCCCGAGCAGGGGATCAACGCCGCCGACGCCTTGGTGGTGGCGCAGGTGGCCATCGGACTGCTTCGCCAGCACCTGGACTCCGCCCACCGGGTGCATGGTTATGTGACCAAGGCCGGCGAGGCGGCCAACATCATCCCGGCGCTGGCAGAGGCCTCCTACATGATCCGCACGCCCCGCATTGACGACCTGGCGCCCCTGCGGGAGCGGGTGGCGGCCTGCTTCGAGGCGGGCGCCAAGGCCGCGGGGGCGGAGCTGACCCTCGCCTCCCCGTATCCGCCCTACAGCCATCTGGAGCATCATGCGGAGCTGGGCCGGCTGTACCGGCGCAACGCCGAGCGGCTGGGGCGCACCTTCTACGACGGATCGGTTCCCCCGGTCTCCACCGACATGGGCAATGTATCCCTGCGCCTGCCCGCCATCCACCCCTTTATCGGCATCGATTCGCTGCCCGCCGGGAACCACCAGCCCGGGTTCACCGCCGCCGCCGCCCGGCCCGCCGCCGACCAGGCGGTCATCTCCGGGGCGGTGGCCATGGCGTGGACAGCCATAGACGCCGCGTCCGACCCCGCCCTGGCCGAGCAGCTGCAGGCCGAAGCCGCCGACCGGTCCCCCTGACCGTGGAGGGCGCGGAGTCGGCGGTCTTCTATCGGAGCCCCGGCGACGAATACCCGTTGTTCGTGCGGGCGCAGGGCTGCCGGCTGTGGGACGATGCCGGCTGCGAGCTCGTCGACCTCACCAGCGGCGTGTCGGGGGCGGCGATCATCGGACAGGGCCGCCCCGACATCGCCCGGGCCCTGGCGGAGCAGGTGCGGCGCATCTCCTATATGCATACGGCGGCCGGCACCACCCTTCCCCAGGAACAGCTGGCCCGCCGGCTGGCCGCCCTGGCGCCGGAGGGGGTGGACAGGGTCATGTTCGCCTCGGGCGGCAGCGAGGCCAACGAGATCGCCCTGCGAATCGCCCGCCAGTACCACCTGGCCCGGGGCGAGCCCGAACGCTGGAAGGTGGTCAGCCTCGCCCCCGGCTACCACGGCGCCACCGCCGGGGCGCTGTCGATGACCGGGCGCTGGGACATCAACCGCAGCTACGAACCGTACCTCTTCAGGGGGGCCAGGAAGGTAACCGCCCCCGTCACCTACCGGGGCCCCTACCGCGGGTTGTCCGAGGAGGAGGCCGCCGTCCGGGCCGCCGATGCCCTGGACGCCGCCATCGAAGGCGAAGGCCCCCACACCGTTTCGGCCTTCATCGCCGAGCCGATCGCCTTATCGACCGGGATGGCGGTCCCGCCCGGCGGCTACTGGCGGCTGGTCCGGGAGGTCTGCGACCGGCATGGGGTGCTGTTCATATCCGACGAGGTGATCACCGGCATGTGGCGCACCGGACCTTTCCTGGCGCTCGACCGGGAGGGGGTGACGGCCGACCTCACCACCCTGGCCAAAGGTCTGGGGGGCGGCTACGCACCGCTGGGCGCCGTCCTGATCCGGGGTTCGAAGGCCGACGCCGTCGCCGCCGAGCACCGCCGCATGGCCGAAGTCCACACCTACAGCGGGAGCGCCCAGTCGTGCGCGGCGGGCTTGGCGGTGCTGGATGCGATCAAAGCCGAAGGGATGGTCGAGCAGGCGGAGAAGAAGGGCCTGCTGCTGTCCGGCCTGCTCTCCGAGCAGATCGACGGTCTGCCCTGGGCGGGCGAGGTGCGGGGCCGGGGCCTCTGCCGGGGAATCGAGTTGGTGTCGAATCGGGATACCCGCACGCCTTTCCCGCCTTCGTCCGGCGTGTCCCGCTCCCTGCCGGACGCCATGCGGCGGCGGGGGTTTCTGGCCCGCGCCATGAACCACGGAAGCGCCCTGGTGGGCGACGCGGTCACCCTTACCCCGGCCTTGACCATCGAAGCGAACGACCTGGAAAGGGGGGTGGCCGCCCTGCGCGCCTCGATACTCGAGCTCGGCCCCGTTTGGGAGGCGCAGGCCCAGCAGTAGCAGAGCGCTTCTTCTGGACGTTAGATCCCGCGACGCGGCCGCATCCACTGCCTTGCCGGGGCCGGCTCAGCGCCGCTTTCCGCCGCCTCCGCCCCGCCTTTCCCGCCTGATTCGGCCCGGCGACCGGTAGTAGGGCCGGTCGAGGTTGGACGACTCCCCTGCTTTCCACAGTCGGGCCGGGCGTCCGCCTCGCTCGCCGGAAGGAGTTCGGCCTTCGACAGGTATGAGGAACCCCTTGCGGTGCGTCATGTCGCGATAGAAGTTGCCCGCATCCAGCTTGGTGTCCCACACCGCCTCGTACACCGCCTGCAGCTGGCGGATGGTGAACTCGGGCGGGCAGAAGCGGTGGGCGAGGGTGGTGGTCTCCAAGCGGGCGCGGAGCGTGTTCACCGCGTCGTTCGCGATCCGGCGGTGATCAAAGGCCAGAGTCAGCCGCCCGCTCTGGATCTCGGCCATCCTCACCATCTCGGCATGAGCGGCGTCGGTGCCCGCGCGAGGTTCCAGGGGATCCCGCTCCAAGGATGCTTTGGGGGTGATAACTTCCGTAACGAAATTGTATGGGGCGAATTGCATGGGGTTCTGGTACAAAGAGGCAGACGGCTTCGGTGCCTCTCTGAGCTGGGGGGCGACAGCCCAGTACGCCACCGTAACCACCCGCATCCGGGGGTCGCGGCCGGGCTGGCCGTAGGCGCCTAGCTGCTCCATATGGGCTTGGTCATGATGGATGCCGGTTTCCTCGAGCAGCTCCCTCGACGCCGCATGGTCGAGGTCTTCCTCCGGGAGGACGAAACCGCCGGGCAACGCCCAGCTGTCCTTGAAAGGTTCTATTCCCCGCTGGATCAACAACAGGCGCAGCTCGCCGTCCACGACGGTCATCAGCACGACATCGACGGTCACCGCGAAGGGGGGGTAGTCCCTCGGCTCGTAAGCGTTCTCGGTCATGCGTCCTCCCAGGATAGCGCCCTGGATTCTATCGAATTTACAATAACATCGGAAGGTGTTATAGTCAATTTGATTAATACCTTGAAGGGAGGGTTGCTTGTCAACGAAAGACCTCGAAACGCGGTTCGGCGCCGAAGCGGCGCGGGCCGTGTCGGAGATTATCGGCTCGCCGTCCATAGGCGGTCCCCGACCGGCGCCCGCCGCCCGGGACCGGGCCCGAGGGGCCCTGATCGGGGCGGCGATCGGAGAGACCCTCGGCCGGCCGGTCGAGTGGCTCGGCCGAGAGGAGATCGCCGCCCGCTTCGGACGCATCACGGGTCACATCGGCCCGGCGGCGATGGGCGAGGACAGCCTGCTCGCGTTGATCACCGCCGACAGTGTGCTGGCCGGCTCGGTCGATCATCCGGCGCGCTTCGCGCGTCGGTTGGCGGGCGTGCATCACCGCTTTGCGAGCCGGGCCACCGGCGCCGCCCGGCGGGCGCTACGCGAGGGAACTCCGTGGTGGTCCGCGGCGCCGGGTTCGGCTGGCACCGCGGCCGCGGTCCGTTGCATCGCCTTCGGTCTGCGATGGACGGGCGATCCCCGCCGAGCGGCCTACGAGGCGGCGTTGTCGGCGGTGGTCACCCACCGCCATCCGGCCGCCGTGTCCGCCGCGGCCGCCGCAGCCGCGGGGGTGGCGCTGGCCGCAGGCGGGAGCGGACCGCTCGACTCCGCCTGGCTGGAGGAAGCGGCCGAAATTTGCTCCGGTTTCGCCCAGCGCGCCGTCAGGGGCGTGAGGGTGGACGCCCGCCTGAAGCAGCTTCCCGGGTTGTTGGGTCCGAAGGCGGCCGATTCCTCGGCGCAGCGGGCCGAGGAGGTGCCGGCGCAGAACGGTCCGCTCGCCACCGAGGCCGTACCCGCCGCTTTCTGGTGCGCGGTCAACGCCCGCTCTCCCGAAGACGGGGTGCTGGCTGCGGTCAATGCGGGCGGCGACGCCGACACCATCGCCGCCATGGCCGGGGCCTTTCTCGGCGCCCGGTACGGGGAGAAGGCTTGGCCCGCCGAGTTGACCCGGATCGACCGCCTCGGCGAGATGACGGACACAGCCGACCGGCTCAGCCGTCCGCCCGCCGAGCCCGTCACGGCCGCCGCGTCCGCCGGGGAAACGGCAACGGCGGAAGATGCACCGGTGCACGTTTCGTTCCTGATCGACCGGTCGGGGTCGATGCAGGGTCTGGAGGCGGATGTGGTCGGCGGGTTCAACCGATTCGCAGCCGAGCAGCGCCGACAGCCGGGGGGTTGCCGGTTGACCCTGGTGCAGTTCGACAGCCAGGATCCCTTCGAGGTGATCCACGATGCCAGGCCCTTGGACGAGGTGGACGATCTGACCCTCGACCGGTACCGGCCGCGCGGTACGACGCCGCTCCTTGATGCGCTGGGCGCCCTGATCGAATCGGTCGACCGGCGCTTGGAGGAGTCGGGCGGTTCCGTTGAGGATCAGGCCGTGGTCGTGTTCACCGACGGGCTCGAGAACGCCAGCCGCCGCTGGTCGCGATCCGATCTGTTCGCGGCGGTCGAGCGGCGCAAGCAGGCGGGCTGGTCGTTCGTGTTCATGGGCGCCAACCAGGACAGTTACCGCGAAGCCGGGCGGCTCGGCTTCGAACGGGGCAACATCCAGAACTACGAGTCGGACGCGCGAGGTACGGCGAGCTCCTTCAGGTCGTTCTCCCGCGCTACGTCCGCCTACCGGAGATCGTCCAGTCAGAGGAGGCGGTCGCGCTCGACCGCCGACTACTTCGAGGGCGTCAAGGAAGCCGAGGAGGACCGTCGCCGCCGCGAACGGCAGTGAGGATGCGCTGGGCCCAACCCTGAAACCTGAACAGGCCGATAAACGGACGGGGCCCTTTCGACGGATGCTGAAGCCGGTCGGGAGGCCCGTCCGTTATCGTGTCACCCGAGGAGGGCGGATGGCGAAGTCGGTTGTACCCGTGAACGGCGAGGTGGTTCGCTGGGCTGTCGAGGAGAGCGGCCTCTCGACGGGCGAGGTCGCCGCGCAGTTGAAGGTGGAAGCCGTTGCGCTCGAGGGTTGGATGGAGGGTGCGGGCAAGCCCTCTCGGGGGGAGTTCACAAGGCTGGTCAAGACATTGAAGCGGCCGAGTGCGTTGTTCTTCGCCCCCAGGGTTCCGGAAGCTTCCCCGTTGCCCGCCATGCGCCGGGCGGCGGGCCAGGCCGATCGCAAGCTGTCCGCGCAGGAGCGCCTTTGGATGCGGCGGGCCGTTCGACTGCAGAAACTGCTGTCCTTTCTGTGCGGTCGGCGGGGGTTGCAGGTCGCCCTCCCTCGGTTTGACGGCGGGCCTGCAGAGCAGGCGGGCGAACAGTTGCGGCGATGGCTGGGCGTGAGCCCCGGTCTGTCCGTTTCTTGGGATTCAAGTGCGGAGGCGTGGCGCTGGTGGCGGGAACGGCTCGAGCGGCGCGGCGTGTTCGTATTCGCTCTCGAGCTGGGCAGAGACGGTGTCAGGGGCTTCTCGGTCTGGGACGAAGCGGCGCCGGTTGTTGCGGTCAACACGGCCTACAACCCCGCGGCGCGCATTTTCACTGCCTTCCACGAACTCGGCCACCTGACGTTGCGCAACGGCGCCGCATGCAGCGACCTCCAACTCGCTCGCCGGTTGCCGTCCGATGCTGTCGATGCCGACGAGGAGCGCTGGTGCGAGCAGCTGGCCGCTTCGTCGTTGTTGCCTCGCAAGGCCGTGTTGGAGTTTGTAGAAACGGACGGGAAGGAACTGGAAGGGTTCGATCTGGCGAGGAAGGCGGCTTCCCGGTTCGGGGTGAGCATCCGGGCCGCGGCCATCAGGCTGACCGAGCTCGGCGCGGCGCCGGGGTCCCTGTATGCACTGGTCGACGAGAAGGCCGGAGGCTGGGATCGCGACAAGGGGTTTGCCCGCGGCGCTCCGCCCGGGCGCGTCCGGCGTCGTTTCAACGAATACGGCGGAGCGGTCGACAAGCTGCTGCAGGGTTCCGAACAGGGCTTGCTGAACCTGCACGACCTCAGAGACTATCTGAGAGTCGATTCCACCGAAGTCGATGAGATATACCGTTTGGTTGCAGATGGATAACGTGAGGAATATATGAGTTGGAAACCAACACACGAACAACAAAAAATCATTAATCATGATATCGATAGTCATGGCCGAATTCTAGCCGGTCCGGGAACTGGGAAAAGTGCGACGATTATCCGTATGATGCTTGAGATGTTGAAAGAAGGAAAAGGTCGTTGCAAGCTACTTACTTTTACTCGATCGGCAACCAACGAGCTAAAGGATAAAATAACAGAGCTTCCCGAAGGACTAGAGAGTCCTAGTACTGTTCACTCCTTTGCCATCTCTGTATTGCTGAAAAATGAAGGAGTTTCTCGTCTGCCTGAGCCTATCCGTATAGCCGACGATTGGGAGTGGAAATATTTGATTCGTGAGCATCTAAAAGAATTGGTAGCTTGTAATGTTAGAGTAATTGATAGAGCTCGTGATGAGATGGCCTCTAATTGGCAGTCTATGGAGCCAACTATCGATCCCGATCTACCTGATAATATTCGTAATCGTTTCACGGGAATTTGGGAGCAACATCGTACCCTTTTTGGGTATTCACTACTTGCAGAGCTCCCGTATCGACTTTTACATGCTCTACAAGATCATCCTGATATGAAACTAGAAGACTGGAAATTAATAATTGTGGATGAGTACCAAGATCTGAATCAGTGCGATCTGTCGGTCTTGAAAGAGATCACTCGCTGGAATCAATGTATTCTGGCAGTTGGTGATGATGATCAATCAATTTATTCATTCAGACTTGCTCATCCTATTGGTATTCAGCGCTTTTTGGGTGATTATCCAGGAGCGATTGACTATACATTGTCAGTCAGTCAACGATGTGGTTCTTTGATTACTAGATGGGCTAATCATGTGATAGAAGGTTTGCCGAATCGCCCAGAACGACCTGCATTGACACCAGCATCTCATTGCTCACTAGGTACTATAAGATACCTCAGGTTTGACAACTGGAACCAAGAAATAAAAGGTGTGGCTAGAATAGTATCCTGGATAATAGAGTCAAAACGAATAAAGCCGAAGAAATTGTCATTTTATTCCGTACAAATCATAATCATACCTGGTCTAAACCGATTATAGAAGTTTTCGGAGATGCCAATATTAAAGTAGTGAATCCTGACATAGTTAGTTCTATGCTTGCCGAGTCCTCAAATCGTAGAATGCTAGCAATAGCTCGTCTCGTCGTTAACCAAGAAGATTCTCTAGCATGGTGGACTCTATTCGAGTTGACTAATGGCATTGGTCCAAGAGTAAGAGATCATTTCTATGAGCGAGCTAATGCTACTAATAGCACCTTTGGTACCCAGGTATTTACCGAATATCTAGAAGAATTCTCCACTATTCCTGCAACCAAGAAACGAGAGCTTTTGATTAACACAATGACCCCTATCCTGGATTTGATTAATGAGATCAATGAATCAAATATTGAATTAGGCAAGGGCGGGTGGGGTAACTGGCTAGCTGAGCAAGCTGAGGTATTAGGGGGATGTAAGGATGACTTTAAAACCCTTCTTATTGATCTTGACAGTGTAATTGATCGTAAAGAAGGATTTGGACGCTTTCTTGGTCAAATACAGCCTGCTGGTAAAGATATCCGCTCTGGACGTGATGCTGGAGCGGTTAGACTGATGACAATGATGAGTTCAAAAGGTTTGACAGTTCGCGCTGCTATTATAGTAGGAGCAGAAGATGGTGTTATTCCTCTTGCTAAACGAGATAAAGAAGAAGAAAGGCGGCTACTCTATGTCGCGATGACCAGATCAACTGACTACCTGTATATAACTTGGTCTAGACGTAGAACAGGACCAACAGCGCGTACAGGAGCACCGAACGTGGGACAAAGAAGAAATCCATCGCCATTTCTTACTCACGGTTCTGTCAGATCAGAACCAGGAAATAATTATCTGAGTTCACTTGATGTTTAATTTGTGGCTGTCTGTCTCATGGCTGGACGCGGTCATGATTCTGCTCTTGGGTACCTCGGTATTCTGCTGTATCGGGGGCTACAGGGGTTGGAGCAGCCCGGAGCGCCATGCTTTTAGGTAGTCGGCGCAGAACTCGTCTTGGCCGAGCAGGGCGGCCTCGGCTATCCGGTAGGGCTCGGCTTGCCGGTCGGCGGCGAGCACGGTGTCTATCGGGTTCATTACCGGGTCGATGATGCCGCTGTCGGCCCCCGCGTCCACCGCCAGGTTTATGAAGGCGGTGTTCATGACGCTGCGGGCGGGGAGGCCGAACGAGACGTTGCTCATACCCCCGGTGATGTGGATCTCCGGCCCGAAGCGGCGGCGGATCTCTTCGATGGCGTCCAGGGTGTGGCGGCCGAAGGCGCCGTCCACCGAGATGGGGAACACCAGCGGATCGACGAATATGTCCTCCGCCTCCAGTCCTTTCTCCAGGGCGGATTCCACCATGCGGGAGGCGTTGCCAATCCGTTCTTCGGCGTCGGAGGGCATTCCTTCTGCCCCGGCGGCGGTTACGATCACCCTCGCCCGGTGTTCCACTGCCAGGTCGAGCGCCTCGACCCGCTCCAGCGAGGCCGAATTGAGCATGGGCCGCTCCGGCCCGCCGCCGCAGGCCTCCAGGCCGCTCTCGATCACGGTTATGTCCGAGGAGTCGACCGATATCGGCAGGTCGGAGGCCGACCGGACGAACCCGACCAGCCATTCCATCGCCGCCCGCTGCTCCGCGGTCTTGAGCGAGATCTCGTCCACGTTCACATCCAGGTAGTGGGCGCCCGCCCGCTCCTGGTTCAGCACCGCCCGCCGCAGGTACTCGAGCCCGGCCTCCCCGCCCCCGCCCCCGCCCATTGCCGCCTCGACCGCCAACGCGATGTGCTTGACCCTGCCCTCGTCGTAGGCCTTGCTGCGGCGCATGGTTTCGGACACCCGCAGCAGCAAGGGCGCCCCGTCCTCCGCCGTGAAGGGCACCCCTTCGACGCCGTTCTCGCTGGTAAAGCGCCTGCCTTTCTTGAGAACGATCCGGCTGGTGTGGATGTTCTCACCGACCACGGTGAAGCGGGGCCGGTTCATGAGCCCACCAGCTCCGGGGCGGGGGCGGCGGGTTCCGGCGCGGGCGGCAGGGCGGCCGGCATCGGCTTGAGCTGGCAGCCCTCCACGAAGATATCGAAAAAGTCGGGGGTGGTCTCCAGCTCGATGTGGGTGATCCGCTTGGCTTCTTCTTCCGCCCTCCGCCGCCTCGACCGGTCCAGCAGCAGCGCCCGGGCGCCGTCGATGGCGGCGTTGCCCGCCTTGACCACCCGCTCCTCCGGCGCGGGGGCGATCAGGCCGATGTCGACGGCGTTGCGCACGTCCAGGTAGGTGGCGAACCCGCCCGCCAGGTACAGCCGCTCGATGTCCGCCGGTTCGACCCCGGCGGTCCGCATCACGATCAGCTGGCCGCAGTAGTTGGCCGCCTTGGCCTGGGCCAGGTTGCTGGCGTCCTGCTTGGAGAAGGTGATGCCCCGCTCGGGAACCACGTCGATGGCTGACAGCCGCCGGTCGGCGGTGAACACGCCCCGCTCGGTCATGATGTTGCGGCGGCGCAGCACGGCCAGCAGATCCGTCAGACCGGAGCCGCATATCCCGGCGGCGGGCGCCCCGCCGATGGTGGTGTACTCGAAAGCCGAACCGTCCGCCGCCGCCCTGATGGACTCGACGGCCCCGTCGTAGGCCCTCATCCCGTAGGTGACCAGCCCCCCTTCGAAGGCCGGCCCGGCCGGGCAGGAAGCGGCGTACATCCGGCCCCGATGGTGGAGCACCACCTCGGTGTTGGTGCCCATGTCGATCAGCATCTCGGTGCGCCCCGACCGGCCGAGCCGCAGGGCCTCCAGGCAGGCGGCGGCGTCGGCCCCCACGTGGCCGGAGATGAGCGGAAGGCCGTACACCATGGCTCGGCGGTTGGCCCTGATGCCGAGGCTGCGGCTGTCGGCCAGCAGGGCGGTGTGCGGCCGGAGGCCCGCCAGATACTCGTGCTCGACCAGGGACTTGTAGGGCTTCTGGCCGATGCTCTGGACGCTCAACCCGAACAGGATGTCCCGCATGGTGGAGTTGGCCGCCACCACTATCTCGTAGATGCGGGAGGGGCGCTGCCCGATGCGGGCGGTCATCTCCCGTATTGCCTGGTTGACGGCGGTGACCGCCGCCTTCTGGAGCTCGCCCTCCACTCCGGGGCGGGCCTCGTAGGAGATGCGGTTCATCACGTCGCTGCCGCCGAACCCCTGCGGGTTCTCGAAGCCGGCCACCGCCTCGCTGCGCCCCGTTTCCAGGTCCACCAGCTCCAGCACCACCGTCGTGGTGCCCAGGTCGACCGCCAAGCCGTACACGCCGCCCCGGTAGCGGTCCACCGCGGCGCCGCCGTACCTGACTTCGTTCCCGGCCCGGGTGGCCATCGGATCGAGCGCACCCTCCGGGCCTCCCGGGTCGGCGCTCCGGTCCGGCTCGAGGATCCTCGGCCGCCGGCGCAGGGGGGCGAAGGCGACGGGCAGGTCATCGCGCACGATCCGGGCCTGGCAGGCCAGCCGGAAGCCGCCGCGCAGGAAACCTTCGGCTTCGGTGCGCGCCCCCAGGGAGTCCATGCCGCTGGTTATCTCCACCACGCACTCGTGGCACTGGCCGGTGCGCCGGCAGGAGGTGGGCACCTCCACCGCCAGGTCGTCGGCGTAGTCGAAGACGGTCCTTCCCGCCTCGAGGGGCCGGGTCTGGCCGTTGTGCGATATCGTGCTCACGGCCCGGCCGCTTTTTCCGGCCCCTGTTTGCCCGGACCCCTCGAGCCGTTGCGCCGGCGCGCTTCCGCCTCGTCCTTGACGGCGGCGATCTTCTCCTTGGCCCGCGCCGCCGCCCGGGGGCGGGATTCCCAGGCGCTGCGGTAGTCGAAGGTCCCGTCGTGGCCGCAGGCGAGCCGGCCGCCGCCGTCGGCGGAGGGGAGCTGGTTGCGGCACCGGAACAGGGCGGTGCACAGATCACGGCGGTTCCGGTACGGGCAGCGGGTGCGGGACGAAACCTCGGCGTGGGCGACGATATCCGTGAAGATCGCGGCGATCCGGTCGAGCCGCTCCTGGAAGGCCCGCCGGTCGGCGCCGGACGCGGAGCCGGATTGGGCGTCGGTCATCAGCCGGCTCTTCTCAGGAGCGGACCTCGACGGCCAGCTTCTTGGCCAGCTCCACGCAGGCGAGAGCGTCCTTGCCGTAGCCGTCGGCCCCGACTTCCTCGCCGAACTCGGGGGTGACCGGAGCGCCCCCCACCATGAAACGCACCTCCTCCCGCAGCCCGGCGTCCTTGAAGCGCTCGACGGTCTTGGCCATATTGGGCATGGTGGTGGTCAAGAGGGCCGACATGCCGATCAGGTTGGCTTTGTTCTCCCTGACCGCATCCAGGAACTCGTCGGGGGAGGTGTTGACCCCGAGGTCGATCACCGTGAAGCCTCCCCCCCTCAGCATCATGATGCATAGGTTCTTGCCGATGTCGTGGAGGTCGCCCTGCACGGTGCCCATGATCACGGTGCCGATCGGGTCGACTCCCGACGCGGCCAGGATCGGCTCGATGTGGGCCATTCCCGCCTTCATCGCCCGGGCGCTCACCAGCACCTCGGGCACGAACACGAACCCCTCGCGGAACTTGATCCCCACGATCCCCATGCCGGCGATGAGGCCGTCGTCCATGATCTCGAGGGCCTCCACCCCCTCGGCCAGGGCTCGGGCGGTGAGCTGGTCGACCGTGATGTTGTCGCCCTCGATGAGCGCCGCCGCGATGTCCTGCATGGCCGGCGAGGCGCGGCTGAACAGCTCGATGTTGCGCTCGATCTCCTCGGGCCGGTCGAGGAACTCCTCGATCTCGGCGCGGATGATCTCGTTTGCTATGTCGGATAGTTGCGCCATCGGGAAGTGTCCTCTGTCAAGGGTTCGGGTTGCCGGGGCCGGGCTGGAAACCTTTCCAGCCGCTGAGCGTAAACCGGCTCGGCCGTCCTCCGCAAAGCCTCATCGGGATCAGGCTTCGCCGTTCCGGGCCGCCGGGGGGGAGTGGACCACCAGCCGTCCGTCCGGGCGGTGGGCGTTGGAATAGTCGCGGACCGAGTCCGACAGCGCCTGGAGCACCTCCATCTTGGTGCCGAGCGGCACCGAGCCCTCGGGCGCCACGCCGTTGATGCCCGCCTCGAGCACCAGCATGCAGGCCTCGTAGCAGTCGTCGTAGGAGCCGCTGAACAGGGTGGTGGGGTTGTTGATGTTGCCCATCAGCGACATCCGGCCGCCGGTGATCTCCTTGGCCGTGTGCGGGTCGACCTGCGACTCGAAATGGAAGCAGTCCCAGCCGGCCTCGGCGAAGTAGTCGATCCGGTCGGTGGTCTCGCCGCAGCAGTGGAGGATGCTCGGCCCCCCCATCTCCTCGGTCACCTGCTGATGCATCTCGAGAAGGAAATCACGGTAGGTCTGCGGGCTGACCAGCTCCCGGTTGGCGTGGTCGGCCCACATCACCGCGTCGGCGCCCGCTTCGAACTGGGCGTGGGCCGACATCATCGAGGCGGGCAGCAGCACCTCCAGGTAACGCTTGATGGTGTCGGGCTCGGTGATGGTGCCCATCAGGAAGTTCTCGATGCCGACGAGGTGGAACCCCACCGACCAGGGGCCGTACACCTTGCCGACGATGCCTACGTCCGGGTAGCGTTTCCGCAGCAGCCGGATGGCGCCCAGCACCGCCTCGAACGACGGCCGTTTCAGATAGTCGGGCGGGATCCTGAAGTCCTCCGGATCGGTCAGGACGTGGGCGCTGGTGGCGGGCCAGTTGTCGACCGTGCCCCACCAGGTGGCGGCGTCGAGGGCGTCCGCCTCGAGCTGGGAATGGAACACCGGCATCACCGTGTCCAGACCCAGGTCCTCATGGGCGGTGGCGGCCAGGCGCGCCATCTGCTCGGCGTCGAGATGCGCCTCCGGGAAGTAGGCGTCGGCGATATCCATGGCCTCGAGGGTGATCACGGAGCTGAGGGTCATGGCCGGCACCTTGTCCACCCGCCCGCCGTACAGCGCCGAGAGGAACCGCCGGCGGGGCGTCATCCACTCGCCTGTCAACCGTCTGAAGTTCTCTTCCATGCGAACGATCTCCTGGAAACGTTGCCGGCCCCAGGTTAACAGGCGCATCCCCGATAGGGAAAGCCCTCTTCCCCGGCAGAAGCCGCGGCGGGAAAGGGTGCACCGGGGGGGCGTCCTATGCTGTTCCGATGCGGTCGGATGCGGCAACGGTCGAGGAATACCTGGAGGGCCTGCCCGAGGAGCGGAGGGAGGCGGTCTCCGCGGTGCGGGCCGTGATCCTCGAGCGGCTGCCGGACGGGTACGCCGAGGAGATGCGCTGGGGCATGATCTCCTACGAGGTGCCCCTTGCCGTCCAGCCCGACACCTACAACGGCCGGCCGCTCATGTATGCGGCCCTCGCATCCCAGAAGAGGCACATGGCGGTGTACCTGTCCGGGGTGTACGCCGACCCCGGCGCCCGGCGGGGCTTCGAGGAGGCCTACCGCGCAACGGGCAAGCGCATGGACATGGGCAAGAGCTGCGTGCGCTTCCGCCGCCTCGACGACCTTCCGCTCGACGTGATCGGGGATGCCGTCGCCCGCTATCCGGTGGGGGCCTTCGTCGACCTCTGCCGCCGCGCCCGCCGCCGCTGACGCCGGCCGCCTGATTTCCCGCGGAGGCGGGCCGCCCGGCCGCGGATTTAGCCAAACAGGGGATGGGCTTTGTATAGTGGCGCCTGCACGAAGCCTCCGGAGTTGCCGATGCCCAGGATGCGAATGAATCAAGCCGTCGCCGCCGCCTTGGCGGACGAGATGCGCGCCGACCCCGATGTGGTCATGTTCGGCGAGGACATCGCAGCGGCCGAGGGCCCTTTCAAGACCTCGACCGGTCTGCTGGAAAGTTTCGGCCCGCTGCGGGTGCGGGACACCCCGATATCGGAGATGGGTTTCCTGGGCGCGGCGGTCGGGGCGGCCGCCACCGGCCTTCGTCCGGTGATCGAGATCATGTTCATCGAGTTCATCGGCGTGGCCCTCGACCAGCTGGTGACCGAGGCGGCCAAGTTGCATTACCTGTCCCGCGGGGCGGTGGCGGTGCCCCTCACGGTGCGGGGTTCGATCGGGGCGGGCCTCGGCTTCGGGTGCCAGCACTCCCAGACCCTCGAAAACTGGATGTACGGCAACCCCGGCCTCAAGCTGGCCGTGGCCTCGGGGCCGGCCGGCGCCTACGGGCTGCTGCGGTCCGCCATACGCGACAACAACCCGGTGGTGATGCTGGAGCCCCGCGCCCTCTACGCGCAGCGGGGCCCGCTGGAAACCGGCGAGGACGCGGTCATCCCGCTGGGGCAGGCCGCGGTCCGCCGGGAGGGGACCGACGTCACCGTCGTCGCCCTCGGCGCCATGGTCGCCAACGCCCTCGCCGCCGCCGAGGACGCGCCCTGGTCGGCCGAGGTCATCGACCTGCAGACCCTCGTCCCCTACGACAAGGAGGCCCTGCTGGAATCGGTTGCCAAGACTAGGCGGCTGGTCGTCGTCGAGGAGAACCCCCTGACCGGGGGCTGGGGAGGGGAGATCGCATCCTTCGTAACCGGCGAGCTGTTCGGAGAGCTCGAAGCCCCGCCCGTTCGCGTGGCCTGCCCCGACATCCACGTGCCGTACGGCAAGGAGCTGGAGCAGCGGTACCTTCCCAACCCCGGATACATAGCCGCCCAGATCGGGGCGCTCCTGGAGACCGGACGGCGCCCCCCCCACTGGTGGGAGGCAGGCAGATGAAGCAGCTGGAACGCCGCCGGAGATTGGAGAGCCGGCCGGGGCGCTACGAGGCCATGTACGAGATACGCGCCTTCGAGAACCGCGTCCAGGGCCTGTTCTTCGAGGGCCGCGTCCACGGAACCACCCACACCTCCCAGGGGCACGAGGCGGTGTCCGTGGGGGCGGCGGCCGCCTCCCGGCCCACCGACTCGGTCACATGCACCTACCGGGGGCACGGCCACGCTCTGGCGCTGGGGATGGAACCCTCGGTGGTGCTGGGAGAGATCATGGGCCGGCGGATGGGCGCGGTGGGGGGAGTGGGCGGCTCCATGCACCTGTGCGACATGTCTGTCGGCCTGCTCCCCACCTTCGCCATCGTCGGCGCCGGCATACCGGTGGCGGCGGGGGCGGCCCTGACCAGCCAGGTGAAGGGAACCGACGACGCGGCCGTCGCCCTCTTCGGGGACGGGGCGGCCAACATCGGCGCCTTCCACGAGGGGCTGAACCTGGCGGCGATCTGGAAGCTGCCGGTGGTGTTCATATGCGAGAACAACCGGTACGGCGAGTACACCCCGATCGGGCAGACCACGCCGGTCGATGACATCGCGGTTCGCGCCGCGTCCTACAGCATGCCCGGTCACGTGGTAGACGGCCAGGACGTGGACGTCGTGGCAGAAGCGGTGGGGGCGGCGCTGGAGCGGGCGAGGGGGGGCGGGGGACCCACCCTGCTGGAGATGAAGACCTACCGCTACGCCGGCCACTCGCGGGCCGACCCCGCCGCCTACCGCCCCGAAGGCGAGCTGGAGGAATGGCAGAAGCGGGATCCGATCGACACCTACCGCGCCCGCCTGATCGAGGAGGGGGAGCTCACCGCCGGCCAAGCCGACGAGATCGTTGCCCGGGTCGACCGCCGGGTCGCCGAAGCCGAGGAAATCGCGGAGGCCGCCGAGGAGGCGACCGTGGACGACATGTTCCGGCATATCTACGCCCCCTGAAAGCCGAAAGCCATACCAAGGAGACCGAGATCAACACCACCGTCAAGATGCCGAAGCTGGGAGAGACCGTCGACGAGGTCGTGGTGCTCGAATGGACCGTCGCGGTCGGCGACGCCGTGTCCAAGGGCGACGCCCTGATGCGGGTGGAGACCGACAAGGTAGAAGCCGACCTGCCCTCCCCGGTAGACGGAACCGTGGTAGAGATGCTGGTGGCGCCCGACGACGACGTGGAAGTCGGCGCCCCCGTCTGCCGCATCGAAACCGCCTGAACACCCCCGCGCCGCCTCGGAACCGCCCGGCCGGGGCGCGTTTGATTTTCTTCGGTTTACCGCTCACCGCGCCGCGCGGCAGAATATTCGACAACACGAAGGCGGAGTACCCGCCGCCGCAACACCGCACCCCTCTTTGGAACCGCCTGATCCGGCCGCGGCGGGATCAACGTGTTCGCCCCGTTCGATTCCCCCGCCGCACGCGTCTCGGAGCCGCCTCTCAAGCCGCGACCGGGCACCCCCGTCTTCAAGCTTGCGATGAAGCCCCGGCCGCACGCATCTTGGGACCGCCTTATCCGACCGCGCGGCCTTTCTTCGCCTGCCCCACCCTTCGAGAAAAAGCTCCGCCCTTCGAGAACGCGAAAATCCAGCTCCCCACGCCCCCGGCTACGCCGGGCCCGCCCCCGCCTCCACCACCGGCATCGGATCCGTCGCTTGGACAGCCGCCGCTGTTCGGGCGCCGGGGCCCGGCCTGACAAGGTCCGATAATGACCGCCGCGCGCTCCGGAACTCCGGCGGCGGTGTTTGTGTGTCAGCCTGCACATAGTACCGCAAACCTATGACAAAGTCAATACCCTCGTTCCAGAATGCTAAAAATATTCTTGATGCTGCCGATCCCTGCGCGGAGGCGCAATAGTTGCCCGTCTAGAGCTCCGGGGTCGAGTCGCGCAGCACCAGGGAGGTGGGGAGCAGAACCCGCCGGGGCGGACGGGCCGGGTCTTCGATTCTCTCCAGGGCCAGGCGGGCGGCCACTTCACCGACGCGGGAAACGTCCCGGTCGATCACCGTGATGGGCGGGTCGTGGAGCTCGGACAGGGGGACATCGTCGCAGGACACCAGGGCGATGTCCTTTCCCGCTCCGAGGCCGAGGCGCCGGAGGCTGCGCAGCACGCCGTTCAGCAGCTGGTTGCCTCCGGCGATGAGGGCGGTGGGCGGCGAGGGGGAACGGAGCAGCTCGGACGTCAGTTCCTCGCCGATCTCGGGTGCGAAGCCGTCCGGCCGGATCAGGTCCTCGGGGGCGGCCAGACCGTGTTCTGCATACGCCCGGCGGAAGGCCTCGACCCGCCGGACCGAGGGATGCACCTGGAGGGGTCCGGTCAACAGGGCGATGCGCCGGTGTCCGACAGCCAGGAGATGGCGGACGGCTCGGTTCATCCCGCTTCCGTGGTCGGTCTCCACGACGGAGGCGTTGGCCAGCTCGTCGACCTTCCGGTCCAGCAGCACGACCGGCCCCTCGAAGCGGTCCAGCTCCCGGATGACCCGCCGGTCGGTCTCGTCGGCGAGGGAGGCGACCAGGGCGTCGACCCGGCGGCGGCGCAGCACCCCGGCCATCTCCGCATCCCGGCGGGCTTCGCCGTCGGAAGCGGTTATCACCGCCGCGTAGCTGCGCCGGGCCAGCACCCTCTGGGCGGCGGTGACTATCGACGAGAACAGCGGATTGTGCAGGTCCGAGACGACGAACCCCACCGTCCGGCTGTTGCCCTTCCGCAGGCCCGCCGCCAGCAGGTTGGGTTCGTATCCCAGCTCCTCGATGGCCGCCAGCACCCGTTTTTGCATCTGCCGGCTTACATCCGGGTGGTCGTTCAGCACCCGGGACACCGAAGAGAGCGCCACCCCGGCGCGGCGGGCGACCTCTCGGATGGTGGGCCGGGGCGGAGGGGGGGTCAATGGGCCCTCCCGTCCGGCGGGGCGGATCGGATGCAGAAGACCGGGGCGCCGCGCCCTTCGCCCCGGCCCGCCCCGGAACCCGAGGCGGCGGCGCTTCGTCTCGGCTGCGCCTGGTAGGCCGTGGCTCCCTCCTCTTCGGGCCGACCCTATATATAGCGGGCCGCCGGCCCGGAGCAGCCTCCGGATGGAGCGGGGTTATCCCGGCCGCCGGCTCGAATCCGTGTATTATCGACGCCGACCGATGTTGTTTCCCGAAGCGCCCGCCCCGGAGTTCGTCCTGCCGGACCACGCCGGCACCCCGGTCCGTCTTTCCGAATGGAGGGGCCTCTGGGTGGTGCTCTGGTGGTATGCCAAGGCCGCCACCGAGGGATGCACGCTTGAAGGCGAGGGGTTCCGCGCCCGAACCCCGGAGTTCCAGAAGCAGAGGGTGATGCTCCTCGGCGTCTCGTACGACACCCCGGAGGAAAACCGCGCCTGGCGCGAGGCCATGGGGTTCGACTTCCGCCTGCTGTCCGACGCCGATAGAAAGGCGGCGGCGGCCTTCGGGGTGGTGCGGGGGGAGCACGAGAGGTTCGCCGATTACCCCCGGCGGGCGACTTTCGTTGTAGACCCGGTGGGGATCATACGGCTCACGTACGTGGTGGCCGGCTGCCAGATCGCAGCCCACGCCGACCGGGTGTTGGAGGACGTACAGCGCGCCAGGGAGAGCGACGCCGCCTAGCCGAGCCTTCCTGTTCTCCGAGCTCCGAGACCGTATGGTCGGAACGATGAAGAGCAAAGCCGAGGAAGGAGGCCGAGCAGAGTGGTTGAGGTGATCTATCTCACGGACGAAGAGCTGTGGGCGAGGCTTGATCCGTCCATCGAGGAAGCAGGGATGACCCGCGAGCAGTTCGTCGCTGAGGGCGAGGCCGACACGCTGGCGGATCCCAATCTGCGAGATCTTTGGATTACCTATGGGGGGTTCTTGACCGAATAACTACCGAGTTCGATCGGCGCCTTCATCCCCGGCGTTGCGGGAGGCCCTCCACCGCCTCGCATCGGAAGGGATTCTGCCCGCGAAGCCGAAGCTCGTCGAGTTCTCCGCCGAGACGGCAGCGTCTACACCTGGGAAGGGCGGAGGGCGGCGAGCAGGGGGATGGAGTCGATCTTCTCCTCGGTCAGCTCCTCCCAGCGCAGGCGGGGTTCGGGGCGCTTTCCCCGGCAGCGGATCACCCTTTCGGGGGTCACGATCAGATCCAGGCGCAGGTCGTGGTCGGCAAGCGGGATCCGACCCGGTTCGAGTATCTGGATTTCGTGAACGGTGGAAGCAACCGTCGTGCGGGGTCCGATCAGGCCGGCCTCCCAGGCCAGGGCGTACTCCAGGTCGCTGAAACCGCCGCCTTTTCCCAGCCGGGCGCCGTCCGCATCCGCCGCCGTGCAGCCGGTAACTACCAGGTCGACCGGCTCCATGTCCTCCATCCGGACGGTGCGGGCCGACCGTGAGGCCCCTTTGATCGACGAGGCCGCCCGGGGCTTGTCGGCCAGGTCGTCGGGGTCGAGATAGAAGAAGGGCTCCGGCTTCGCAAGGCGGGGCACGGCCATGAACACCAGCTTTCCGTCCTCCAGCGCCCGTTGGCGCACCGGCCACTGCGGTGAATCCGGATTCGCCTTGAGGGTGCGGGCCGCCGCCCATTCCGGCAGGCCGCGCAGCCGTTCGGCGGCTGCCTCGGCGCCTGCGAAGTTGGGAATGCGACCCTGCGCGCCGGGGAATCGGGCGGCCCCTCCTTCCGCCATACGCCCCCAAACCAGCGCGCGCAGGCCGGCTTTGGCCGCCAGAACCTCGGGATCGCCTCCGGCGTCATGGTCGTGGCGGGGTGCGGTGCGGGCCATCGCCGCAACGTTACCCCCTGCCTCTCGGCGGTCCCGCAGGGCGGTCGGGGTATCGTCAGGCAGTGTTCCGCAGCAGCAAAACGCCGGAGTCCGGCCGATCCCCGATGCGGGGGTTCCGGGCGCTTTGTCTGGCGGCGGCGTTGGCGGCGGCCTGCGGAGGGCCGGAGGACGGTTCCCCAGCGCGCGTCCGGTTGCCGGTGTCGGCGGCTTCTTCCCTCACGGAGGTGTTCGCGGAGATCGAGAAGGAGTTCGAGGCGGCCAACCCCGGAGTGGACGTGGCGCTGAACCTGGGGGCCAGTTCCCTTCTGCGGGAGCAGATACTTTCCGGCGCTCCGGCCGGGGTGTTCGCATCCGCCGATCTGGACGTCATGCGGCAGTTGGACGAAGCCGGTTCCCTGGCCGGCCCCTTCCGGGTGTTCGCCCGTTCCCGCATGGCGGTGGCCGTGCCGGAGGGCAACCCGGCGGGGGTAGGCGGTCTGGCGGATCTGGCCGGGGAGTCCCTGTTGGTCGGCCTGTGCGCCGAAGGTGTTCCATGCGGCGACTTCGCCCGCCAGGCGCTGGCCAAGGCCGGGGCGGCGGCGGCGGTGGACACCGAGGAACCCAACGTGCGGGCCTTGCTCACCAAGGTGGAAGAGGCCGAGCTGGACGCCGCGGTGGTCTACATAACCGACCTCGCCGCCGCCGACGGGGTGGAGGGAATACCGATTCCCGACGAACACAACGTAACCGTCGAGTACCCGATCGCGGTGGTGGCCGGGTCGCCCGCCCCCCGCGCCGCCGAGGCTTTCACGGCCTTCGTCCTGTCGGCCGAGGGAGGCCGGATCCTGGAGCGGGGCGGGTTCTCGCTGCCGTGAGGGCCGGGGTATGAGATCGAAAGCCCCGCCCCGCCGCGGCCGGCGGGCGCCGCCGGTCTTCCTGCTGATCCCCGCCGCGGCGGGGTTGGCGCTGTTCGCACTGCCGATGATCGGGCTGGCCGCCCGCACCCCCTGGCGCCGCCTGCCCTCCTTGCTGGCCGCAGAGATGGTGGCGGACGCCCTTCGGATATCCCTGGTGGCGTCGCTTTCCGCCTGCGCCCTGTCCCTGGCGCTGGGTGTTCCCCTGGCCTGGGTATTGGCCCGCTCCGAGTTTCCGGGCCGGTCGGCGGTCCGCGCTCTGGTGCTGCTGCCTCTGGTTCTGCCGCCGGTGGTGGGCGGCGCGGCGCTCCTGTTCGCCTTCGGACGCCGCGGCCTGGCGGGGGGGTTCCTCCACCGGGCCGCCGGCATCACCCTGCCCTTCTCCATCTGGGGCGTGATCCTGGCCGTCGCCTTCGTGTCCATGCCGCTGATGGTGGTTACCGTGGAAGGGGCGCTGCGCAGCCTCGGCCTTCGCTGCGAGCAGGCCGCCGAGACCCTGGGTGCCGGGCGCTGGACGGTGCTGCGCCGGGTGACCCTTCCCATGATCGCCCCTTCGATAGTGGCGGGCGCCGCCCTTACCTGGGCCAGGGCGCTGGGAGAGTTCGGCGCCACCCTCACCTTCGCCGGAAACCTGGGGGGCCGCACCCGCACCCTGCCCCTGGCGGTGTTCGTGGCCCTGGAGAGCGACCGGGACGCCGCCGTAGCCCTCAGCCTGGTGATGGCGGCCGTCTCGCTGGCGGTGTTGATCGCCCTGCGTGACCACTGGTGGAGGCGGCGGTGAGCGGCGGGCTCGAAGCCAGGGTGTCGGCGGAGCGGTCCGGATTTGCCCTGGATGTGTCATTGGACGTACCGCCGGGGTGCACCGCGGCGGTGCTCGGGCCCAACGGGGCGGGAAAGACCACCCTGGTGGAGGTTCTCGCCGGTCTGCTGCCCCTCCGGCGGGGATGCATACGGCTGGGCGGCCGCATCCTGGACGACCCCGCCGGACGGGTTTTCCTGCCGCCTTCCGAGCGGCGGATCGGGGTCGTGTTCCAGGACGGGATGCTGTTCCCGCACATGGGGGCGCTGGAGAACGCCGCCTTCGGGCTGCGGGCCGCCGGCGTTGCCCGTTCCGAAGCCCGCCGCCGGGCCGCCGGATGGCTGGAGGCCCTGGGTCTGGCCGGATTGGAAGACCGCCGCCCCCGGCAGCTCTCCGGGGGGCAGGCTCAGCGGGTGGCGCTGGCCCGCGCCCTGATCACAGACCCGGTCATGCTGCTGCTGGACGAACCCTTCTCGGCCCTCGATGTGGGGGCGCGGGCGGGGCTGCGGCGGCTGCTGGCCGACCATCTGGCCGAATTCGCCGGCCCCCGGCTGCTGATCACCCACGATCCCGCAGAGGCCTTCCTGCTGGCCGACCAGGTGGTGATCATCGAGGAGGGCTCGGTGGTACAGACCGGCGCCCCCGACGATATCCGGCTCAGGCCCGCCAGCCGCTACGCCGCCGACCTGGCCGGGGTGAACCTGGTGCCGGGAACCTCGGCGGGCCGGGTGCTGACCGCCGGAGGCCACCGGCTGCAGACCGCCGATGCCCTGGAAGGCCGGGTGATCGCCGTTATCCATCCCCGCGCCGTCTCCATCCACCTCGAACGCCCGGCCGGCAGCCCCCGCAACGTCTGGCAGACCGACGTCCGGCGCGTCGAGCGCCACGCCGACCGGGTAAGGGTGCAGACCGGCCTCCCCCTGCCGGTTACCGCCGAGGTGACCCCGGCCGCCCGCTCCGCCCTCGGCCTCGCCCCCGGCCGCAGGGTCTGGATCTCGATAAAAGCCACCGAGATCCAGGTTCGGAGCGACGCCGGCGGCAAGGCGTAGAGGACTGCCCGCGCCCGGCCGGCGGCGGGTTCAGGCGGGTTCGAGCAGACCGAAGAGGTTGCCGCCCGGTTCCCTGATCCGGGTATGTCGCCCGACTCCCGGGATGTCGATGATTTCGCCGCTGTGGACGCCCCCCGCCTTCTCGCACGCTTCGACAGCCGCTTCGAGGTCGGCGACTTCGACGGTGTTCATCGTGTAGGGCTCGACGCCGCTCGGGGCGAGCCCGACCGCGCCGTTTATGCCCGGCGGTTCCTCTCCGGTGTCGGCAAGCCAGTAGTCGACATCGCCCCACCGGTCGAATTTCCAGCCCAGGGTCTGCTCGAAGAAGGCCACCGAGGCGGCCGGGTCGGACGAATAGAGCTCGAAGTGGATCGGTCGGTTTCCCATGGGCGGCACTCCTTTCGGAACAGGGAAGTCCTTTCCGGCGGAGCCTACAGGCTTATCGGTGCAGGCCCTGCAGTGTCATCGGGATTCTCTTTCCTGCACCTATACTGCGGGCGATGGACGCCCCCGCCTATTCTCTCGCGCAGCGCCTGGCCGCCGAATTCGTCGGCACGGCCTTTCTTTTGATGGCCATCCTGGGGGGCGGAGCGACGGCCTCGCAGCTCAGCGACGACCCGGGAGTGCGGCTGCTCATCGCGGCGCTGGTCACCGGCTTCGTCCTGATGGTGCTGATCTGGTCGCTCGGCCCCGTCTCCGGCGGTCACGTGAACCCCTGCGTGACCCTGATGGACGTGCTGCTGGGGGGTCGGCCCGCCCGCGAGGGGGCGGCCTATGCGGCAGTGCAGATCGCAGGCGGGTTCCTGGGGGCGGTGCTGGCAAACGTCATGTTCGGCCTCACCGCCGTTTCCATCTCGGAGACCTCTCGGGGCGCCGGCGTGCCGTTCCTCGGCGAGCTCATCGCCGCGCTGGGCCTGATGACAGTGATATTCCTCACCGTCCGCCGGGGCGGTTTCGGGCTGACCTACACGGCTCCGGCGGTGGGATTGTTCATCGGCGCCGGCCACTTCTTTACCTCTTCGGGCGCTTTCGCCAACCCGGCGGTGACCATCGCCCGCATGTTCTCGGACACCTACAACGGGATCGCCCCCGCATCGGTTCCGGTGTTCCTGGCCGGTCAGATCGTCGGGACGGGGTTGGCGTTTCTCCTGCTGCGTTACGTGTTGGCGCCGGGCGGCGGGGAGGCGGTCCATTAGCAACGGCGTCGGTCCATCGAGCAGGCGGATCTAAGGTGGCCGGGGCGGACATCGGCTTGATCGGTCTGGCGGTGATGGGCCAGAATCTGGTGCTCAACATGGACGACCGCGGGTTCACGGTCGCCGTATACAACCGCACCACCGCCCGCACCACCGAGTTCATGACCGGTCGGGCCAGGGGCACCAAGGTGATAGGCGCCTCCGACCTCGAGGGGCTGGCGGCGTCGCTGAGCACCCCCAGGCGCATCATGCTGATGGTCAAGGCCGGAGAAGCGGTGGACGCCACCCTCCGGCAGCTGGCGCCCCTGCTGGACGAGGGGGACATCATCATCGACGGGGGCAACTCCCACTTCGAGGACACCGCCCGCCGCGCTAGAGAGGTTCGCAAGCGCGGCCTGCTGTTCGTGGGCGCCGGGATATCGGGCGGGGAAGAAGGGGCCCGGCGCGGCCCCTCCATCATGCCCGGCGGGGACGAGGCCGCGTGGCCGCAGGTGAGGGGAATACTGCAGGCCATCGCCGCCAAGGCCAAGGATGGAACCCCCTGCTGCGAATGGGTGGGCCCGGACGGCGCCGGCCACTACGCCAAGATGGTCCACAACGGCATCGAGTACGGCGACATGCAGGTAATCGCGGAGGCCTACCACATGATGCGGGCGGGGCTGGGCATGACCTATCCCGAGATGGCCGCCGTTTTTCGCGGCTGGAACGAGGGGCCGCTCGATTCCTACCTCGTCGAGATAACCGCCGACATCCTTGCCCATACCGACGAGGCGGGCGAGCCGACCCTGGAGAAGATTCTCGATGTGGCGGGGCAGAAGGGCACCGGCAAGTGGACGGTGCTCTCCTCCCTCGACCTGGGCCGCCCGATGACGCTGGTGGCCGAGGCGGTCCATTCCAGGGTGGTTTCGGGAATGCTCCACCACCGCCTCGAGGCGGCCGGGGTGCTCGGTATGAGGGTCGGGCGGCTGAACGGGGACAGGGCCGGCTTCGTCGACGACGTCCACGACGCGCTCTATGCGTCCAAGATCGTTTCCTACGCGCAGGGATTCATGCTGTTCAAGGGGGCGGCGGCCGAATACGGTTGGGAGCTGGACTACGGGGCGATCGCCCGGCTGTGGCGGGAGGGCTGCATCATCAGGGCCGCTTTCCTGGACGACATCGCCGCCGCCTTCGCCCGCCGGCCCGATCTGCCCAGCCTGCTGCTGGACGAGTTCTTCATCGAGGCGCTGGGCCGGGCGGAGGCGGGATGGCGCCGGGTGGTGGCCGCCGCGGTCGAAATCGGGCTGCCGGTGCCCGCCTACTCGTCGGCCCTGGCCTTCTACGACGCCTACCGCTCCGAGCGGCTCCCCACCAACCTGGTCTCCGCCCAGCGCGACTACTTTGGCGCCCACACCTACGAACGGGTAGACCGCCCCCGCGGCGAGTTCTACCACACCGACTGGGCCGGCGCCGACGGCGGGATCACCTCCGGCAGCTACCAGGCCTGACCGCATGCCATCGCGGTAACACGGCGGGTCGAGTCAGCCATACTCGAACCAACCATCCGGTGTCGGCGGGCTGCCGAACGCGGTGTCATCCGGCTCGATTATCGCCGTCGGTGCGGGTGATGTGAGCCAGACGGAGCGTTCGGTTCCGAGAGAGCAGGGGTAGTCAACGGTTTTCCGTTCTCCCAGCAGGACGCTGCATTCTGCTTCGAGCACGCACCGCCAGGAAAAGTCGACCCGTTCGAACCCGGTAGCCTCCAAGCGTTGGGCGGCCTCTTCGAACGAGTTGCGGGCGACGAGCTCGTCTGCGGCCGCCAGCGAGTCGACGACGACCCGCCTGGCTCGGGCAGGGCTCTCGTACCGGAGCTGACTGGACCATGCGAGATGGGCGTAATGCTTCATCCAGAAGGCCCACGGCTGGCCGGTTCGACAAGCGGCGCCGTCCATAGTCTGTATACCGGCCTCCATGTGAAGAGCCTGTCCGCCGGCCCGGGCGTGGAACGAGCCCTCTTCTCGGTTTTTCTCCTCCGTCGACCGCGGTGGTGGTCCGCGAGGGTCACGTGCACTGCGGGCAGGTCGAATCGTCCGGCGAGCGCATCGCTGATCGAGTAGACCAGGGCATGGATTTCGTCGATTGCCTTGAGGTCCCCCCGGCTGCTGACCACGGCTTTCCCCATGTGTTGCGCGGCGTCGAGTTCGCTCATTATCTCGATGAGCGCATCGGTAACAGGGCGCTCGTCAACCGAGCCGGCTCTTTTGATGACCCTGATCAGATCGGGGAAGTGGCCCCCGCTGAGGAGATCCATGGCCGCGCTTATACCAGCCTGACTTCGAGCAGGGCTGCGGGGCCTGATGCCGTAACCGCGGTGGAGGGGGCGGCGGCCGCCGGGATCAACACGGTTGCGCCCACCCCGAGTTCCTGCGGCGGGGAGGACCCCGACTCGATCACGGCTTGGCCGGCTGCGGGCATCAGGATGCGCAGCTCCGGGGCCTCGCCGATGTCGAGCTCCTGTCCGCCGTCGGTCCGGTGTTCCCAGATGCGGTAGTGGGGGGTGTCGATCAGCAGGCGCTTTCCTCCGTCCAGCGCGGGCGGGGAAGGGCTGGGAGGAGGTTCTGCCGCCAATGCTTCCAGGGCCTGGGGATATGCAGAGGGCGGAGGGGGCGGTCGTACTCCTCGGTCCAGTCGTAGAGGCGGAAGGTGGTGTCGGACGGTGTCTGTACCTCGGCCGCGGTCACGCCCGCGCCGAGGGCATGAATCGTTCCCGCCGGGATATGGTGGAAGTCCCCCCGCCGCGCCGGTGTCCGCTCCATCAGGCCGGCCAGGGCCGGAGTCCCCGCCGCTTCGGCAACGTCTTCCATGTCCGCACCCGGATGGAGCCCCTTGAAGATGACCGCCCCCGGCTCGGCTTCTAGCACATACCACGACTCGGTCTTGGCCGCCCAATCCGGGCGGACAGCGGCGCAGTCCTCGCCGGGGTGGACCTGGATCGAGAGATGCTCGGCGGTGTCGAGCACCTTGACCAGCAGCGGGAAGTCTCCCTCGGGGGTCGAGCAGGCCGAGCCCAGCAACGCGGACCCGAGGTCGGCGATGAGGCGGCGGAGGGTCTTGCCCCGGTGCGCGCCCGACGCAACCGGCGTGCGGACCTCCTCGGAACCGGAAGCGCCGCCGCCTAGGTCGGCCACCTCCCAGGACTCGCCGTAGAGGGTTCCGGCCTCCCCGCCCTCCGGGGGCCGCTTGCCCAGCATCGTCAACCTGCGTCCGCCCCACGGCTTGGGCACCAGTATCGGGTCGAGCACCAGCGGCCCAAGCCCCCTCACCGGCGTCCTCCGGCCCCGGCTCCGGAGCGGCAGACCGCGCATAACACGGCGGCGGCGCCGGCCGGTTTCATAAGTCGTCCGGTTTCATAAGGCGTCCGGTTTCATGAGGTGGATCGTATCCTGTAGGGGCGCTTGCGCCCGGCCTATTCAGCGAACAATGGAAGTGATGCCCCCGCCATGACCGAAGACCCCTACCGCCTGCCGCGCAACCCGGTTCCCCGCCATTACCGGCTCCGCCTCGAACCAGACCTGGAGGAGGCTTCCTTCACGGGGGAGGAGACGGTGACCCTGGAAGTGTCGGAACCCGTCGACCGGGTGGTGCTGAACGCCGCCGAGCTGGAGATTCACGAGGCCTGGTTCACCCGTTCCGGCGGCGGGCGGATAGACGCCGCGGTGGAACACCGCGAGGAAGAACAGCGCGCCGTCTTCACGTTGTCAGAGCCGCTGGCGGAGGGCGTATGGGAGATGCACTGCCGTTACAGCGGGATACTCAACGACCAGCTGCGGGGTTTCTACCGCTCCACCTTCACCGATGTGGACGGCAGGGAGCAGGTTATCGCCACCACCCAGTTCGAGGCCACCGACGCCCGCCGGGCATTCCCCTGCTGGGACGAACCCGACTTCAAGGCCCGCTTCGGGGTAACCCTGGTGGTGCCCGATAACCTGACGGCGGTGTCCAACGGCGCCGAGGTCGAGCGGAGGCCCGCCGGAGAAGGAAAGACCGCCGTTGTCTTCGCCGACACCATCGTCATGTCCACCTATCTGGTGGCCTTCGTGGTCGGCCCCTTCGAGGCCTCCGAACCGGTGGACGTCGACGGAACGCCGCTCCGCATCGCGGCCCCCCGGGGCAAGGCGCATCTGACCGGTTACGCCCTAGACGCCGGCCGCTTCTGCCTCGAATACCTGGCCTCCTACTACGGCATCCCGTACCCCGGCGGCAAGGTGGACATGGTGGCCGTCCCCGACTTTGCCTTCGGCGCCATGGAGAACCTGGGCTGCATCACCTACCGCGAGTCCCTGCTGCTGGTGGACGAAGCCACCGCCACCTCGGGGGAGAAGATGCGGGTGCTGGACGTCATCGGCCATGAGCTGGCCCACATGTGGTTCGGTGATCTGGTGACCATGAAATGGTGGAACGGCATCTGGCTCAACGAGGCCTTCGCCACCTTCATGGAGATGAAGGCCACCGACGCCCGTCGGCCCGAGTGGAAGCGCTGGCTGGAGTTCGCCGCCGTGGAGCGACCCTGGGCCCTGAAGGTGGACGAGCTGGCCGGCACCCGCCCGGTGGAGTACGAGGTGCGGTCGCCGGAGGAAGCCGAGGGGATGTTCGACGCCCTCACCTACGGGAAGGGGTCGGCGGTGCTGCGCATGATGGAGCAGTACATAGGAGAGGAGCCGTTCCGCCGGGGGGTGGGTTCCTATCTGCGCGCCCACGCCTACGCCAACACCGAGACCGGCGACCTGTGGCAGAGCCTCGACGAGGCGTCCGGCCTCCCGGTGGGAGAGATCATGGACACATGGATCCTCCAGGGCGGTTTCCCGCAGTTGCAGGTGCGGGCCGGGGAGGGGGGCGTCTCCCTGGAGCAGCGGCGTTTCATGATCATCCCCGACCCCGCCGACCGCACTTCCTGGTCGGTTCCGGTCAGGCTGCGGGGGTCGGCGGCCGGCCGGCCCTGGGAAGCCGAGGTGCTGCTGGACGGTCGGAGCATGGAAGTCCGGGCGCCCGGCCCGATCGATTGGGTGACGGCCAACGCCGGCGGCCACGGTTTCTACCGGTGCCTGTACGAGGGGCCGCTCCTCTCGGCGCTGGTGGAGCGGCTGGACGAGCTGGACCCGCTGGAGCGGTTCACGCTGGTGGACGACGCCTGGGCCTTCGTGGAGTCGGGGCAGTCCGGAGCGGCTTCCTTCATCGGGCTGGCGGCGGCTTTCCGCGGCGAGACGGAGCAGGCGGTGTGGGGCGCCGTCCTGGGCGGGGCGGCCGGCATCGGGCATCATCTGGTGCCGGACGAGGTCCGCCCGTGGTTCGAGGAATGGACGGCCGCTCTGGTCTCCCCGGCGGCCGACCGCCTCGGCTGGGTTCCGGCGGAGGGCGAGCCGGACCTGGTGCGCCGCCTGCGGGGGCGGCTGATCGGGGCGCTGGGCAGCCTGGCCAACCTTCCCGAAGCCATAGATCAGGCGCGCCGCGTCTACGAGCAGATGGCCGCCGATCCGGCCTCGGTCGATCCGGAGGTGGGGACGGCCGCCCTGTTCGTGTGCGCTTCCCACGGCGCCGCCGGCGACTACGAGGCCTTCCTGGCCCGCCACAAGGACGCCCCGAATCCCCAGGAAGCCATGAAGTATCTGCGGGCGCTGGCCTCCTTCGACGACCCGGAGGCGGTGGAGCGCACCTTCGGACTGATCGAGGGCGGCGTCATCCGCAGCCAGGACACCGCCTGGGTGATCGCCAGGATGCTGTCCAACCGGGTGTCGGGGCCGCAGGCCTGGGCGCGGCTGGCGGAAGAATGGCCCCGCCTGGCTTCTTCGGTCCCTCCGATGACCCATTCGAGGATTGTCGAGGGGCTTCCCGCGCTGTCCGAACCGGAGCTGGCGGCCGAAGTGCAGGCCTACTACGCCGACAACCCCATGCCCCACGCCGCCAAGGCCCTCGAACAGAAGCTGGAGCGGCTGCGGGCCATGGTGATGATGCGGGAGCGCGAAACCGCCGGAGCGGCGGCGGCCCTGACCGTCTGAGAAGGGGATGACGGCTTCTCGAAGCGGCATGGGCGCCGGGCGGCGGCTAGCGTGGGGGCGGAGGAAGGAGCGTTCATGGAGATTTCTTTCTGGGTAGATCCCGTCTGACCGTGGTGCTGGGTGACGGCCAGGTGGGTCGTCGAGGAAGTGGCGCCGGTCAGGGATATACAGGTCGAGTGGGAGCCGATCAGCCTTCTTTTCAAGAACGACCCCGATCCGGAATCGGGCTACTACCGGCGCGCCGCCCGCACCCACGGGCTGTTGCGGGTGATGGAATCGGTGCGGACCGAGGCGGGCAACGACGGGGTGTTCCGCTCCTACCGGGGCTTCGGCGCCCGCATCCACCACGACGAGCGGCTGCACGACTTCGACATCGAAGAGGTTCTGAGCGGCGCCGGCCTCGACCCGGCCCATGCCCGGGCCTTCGGCGACGAGTCCTGGGACACGGAGATACGCAGGCGCATGGGCGCCGCCCTCGACCTGGTGGGCGAGGACGTGGGTACCCCGATCATCGCCATGGACGACGGCCGCGGCGGGCGGGCCGGCATCTTCGGGCCTGTCATCACCCGGGTGCCCACCGGCGGGGCCGCCCTCCGGCTCTGGGACATGGTGGTGGACGCAACCAGGATCCCCGTTTTCTGGGAGCTGAAGCGAACCCGCACCGAATCCCCCGATTTCGGCGAACGCCCGGCCGGGGTCCCCCCTCCGCCCGGCTGAAACGTTCGGACAAGCACCGGCACAAAATCACGGAAGTGACAAAAAAATCCGTCAGATCCGCCTACAAGGGTATTGACCTTGTCGCACCGATGCCGGATAATGATAGAGCCGCAAGCACCTCTGGTCGGCAGGCGCCGCAGACCGTGACAGGGATCATCTTCCGAACGCGACCCTCCGGGTACTGACCAGGCGCGTCCGGAACTCCGGTGGAGGCGGTGGGGGCCGGGCCCGCGGAGCGGGGCGTGGGGGCGGGGTTTTTCGCGTTCTTGCCGGGTTCTGGGTGGGGATAGGGGTTTGACCAGGGGGTTCGGAGGACGCACGGATGGGGATGCCCTTCACTGTTTGTCAGTGCGCGCAACGCCCTGCCGCCCCGTGCTCATCGGGCAGACCGTCCAACGGTTGCTTGCGCCGGGACACCTTCCGGCTCCCTTGTCCGCGCACGCTCTAATCTGGGCGGGCGGCCCTATTCCGAGTATCTTGAACCGCCGATACGCCCCGAAGCCCGAAAGAGAGCTCATATGAACCGCCCGGTCCGAATTGCCGTCCAGATCGCTCCCCAGCACGGCGACTACCGGGGTATACGCGCCGCTGCGGTCCGCGCCGAGGAAAAAGGAGCGGACATCATCTACAACTGGGATCACTTCTATCCGCTGTGGGGCGATCAGGACGGGAAGCACTTCGAATGCTGGACGATGCTGGCCTCTTGGGCGGAGGTGACCGAGCGGGTGGAGATCGGACCGCTGGTGACCTGCTTCTCCTACCGCAACCCCCATCTCCTGGCCGACATGGCGCGGACCGTGGACCACATCAGCGGGGGGCGTCTGATCCTCGGGCTGGGGGGCGGATGGGCCGAGAAGGACTATCGGGAATACGAGTATCCGTTCGGGACCTTCGGGGGCCGCCTGCGGGATCTCGACACTGGCCTCTACAAGATCGAGCGGCGGCTGAAGCAGCTCAACCCGCCCCCCGTGCGCGGCATCCCCGTCCTCATCGGAGGCCAGGGCGAGCAGCACACCCTGCGGATCGCCGGCCGCTACGCCGACATCTGGCACAGTTTCAACGTTGACGCCCTGCCCCGCAAGAACCGCATTCTGGACGACTGGTGCCGGGCGGCCGGGCGGGACCCGTCGGAGATCGAGCGGGCGATCGGCGTCGACCTGGGCGACTTGGACAAGGCCGACCGGTTGCTGGAGGCAGGCGCCACCCAGATAACGCTGTCGAGAGTGGAGGGCCCTGACTTCGACATGCCCGGCCTTGAGGACTGGATCGCCTGGCGGGACGAGAAGAACGCGTCGTTGCGGTTGATATAATCAGATTACGGCCATAAAATAATCTTATGGCGACGGCATCAGGAGACGCGAAGGGCAACGATTCGGCCCTTGACGCTCTCAACAGATTGCAGATTTCTCTCCGAGAACGCAAAGTCGATCTTCCGAGGTGGGTGCGAGACCTTCAGGACGAGAGGCGCACGATCGCTGAGCGGCGGCATTACCGCTTCAGCTGAATATCTGGATACGAGCTGTCTGATCTTGGCTTTTCTCGTCTTGTTGTCGAAGGCACCGAGAGGGTCGAGGCTTCCGCAGGGGCGGGATACGGGCAGGCCTGCGGGCGCGATAGCGTGTGACGGCTCCGTCGCGTTAACCTGATCCGATGCTCTGGTTGGGGATAGTCCTCGTCGCGGCGGGGATAGCGTTGTTGTGGGTGTCGGCCGATCCGTTCGTGGTGGCGGCGGCCCGGCTGGCCCGCATCTGGGGCGTGTCGCCGGTGCTGGTGGGGGCGCTGGTGATCGGTTTCGGCACTTCCGCCCCCGAGCTGGTGGTCAGCACCTTGGCCGCCGCCCGGGGGGAGCTGGCCTCGTCGATCGGGAACGTAGTGGGGTCCAACGCCGCCAACCTTTCTCTGGTGCTGGGGGTGAGCGCGGTGATTTCGCCGGTGGTGGGCCAGATACGCATCCTCCGCCGGGAGGGGATCATCACCCTCATCGCCATGGCGGCGGCGGTCGCGGCGGCCTGGGACGATGAGCTCACGCGGGTGGAGGGGCTGGGGCTGGTGGGGGCCATGGCGGCGGCGGCGGCGTTGCTGGTGGTGTGGTCGCGGCGGGACATGGCCGCTGGCCTGGCCGGGGCAAGCGTGACCGACGTCGACTTCGAGGTTGACCACGGCGGGGCAGGCCGCCGGTCGGGGCGGGAGATGTTCAGGGTGCTCCTGTCGTTGGTCGGCATCGTGTTCGGCGCCTGGTTGATGGTGGAAGGCGGGGGCCGGGTGGCCGATGTCTACGGCCTGGCCGGAGGGTTCGTGGGCGCCACCATCTTCGCCCTGGGCACCAGCCTGCCGGAGCTGGTAACCGCCGGAGCGGCGGCCCGCCGCAAGGCCAACGAGCTGGTGATCGGCAACCTGCTGGGCTCCAACCTGTTCAACTCTTTCCTGGTGGTGGGAACGGCCGGAGTGTTGGGCGCCGGGGCTATAGGCGAGCGCCGAATATGGGAACACGTAATGATGATGGTGATCGGCCTCCTCGTCGGGGTGCTGGCGCTCACCCGCCGCCGCCTGGGAAGGCCCCAGGGCATCATCCTGCTGGCCGCCTTCGTCGTCTTCATAATCGTCGTAGCCCAGAACGCTACGGTCTGATAGTCGAGGGTTATACGGGGCTAAGGGTTGCCGCATCGAGCAATCGCTTGCCCCCGCGGATGCCGCAACCCGAACAACTACCGGCTTCGCTTCTTTCTCCATATCGGCGTCATGAATATTCCCTTGATTTGTTTGGTTCAGGTGAAGGGTATGCTCTAGGTTTCCATCGGCGGCTGTTGGCCTGGACAGGGTTTGCCGATTCCCATCTGGAAGGGTTCAACCGTGGAGTCCGGCAATACAACCTCCAGGCTGATGCACTCGGGCTCGGACACGAACACGCGACCAAAGAAAAACAGCCACTCGGTTTCGGATTCACATGGGCTAACTTCAAGGCGGTGAGTGGGCACACCTGAAGAACCCCATTCAAAGGCTACTCGGTCATGAAAATCTTCGGATACACGCAGGTCAAAACTTGATTCACGTCGGACGAGCAAGTGTCCCCTGGTAACCGTTTGCAGGGTAGGATCTTCGGAAAGGGGGTCATACCGAAACTCGGAACCGGGTGTGTACCGATAGCGGTCACTAAAACCAGCCGGAAGAGCGTACTGGGAGCTGGTACTGGTTTGGAGGGCAGCTACCCCACCTACGACTTCAAAATCGGGAAAATCGGGGTCCAATGTGTTCAGATCCGGTCCTGGAGGCGACCATCTGGTTATAGCCTCATCGCAATGGAGAGGTGTTAGGTAAGCTATTCCGACCCGGCCTGAAGGTTGCGACGAGTCTTCTTGCATCCCGCAAGACTGGACGGTCAACATCAGAGCCAACCATAACACCGAATATGGTGTTATTCGCTTCAACGCACCAGAAGGTGTGGGCATTTCATTACCCTCCCTGGCAACTCGCCGGGACCTCTCTTGAATATCATAGCTAGCCTGCGGGGGATGAGTTCTGCGAACGGCGCCGAGGCCTTGGTGAGGGTCGAGGATGTGGTTATGCATTACCCCGTCAGGACGGAGGGGGTAATGGGCGGGCGGCGGTGGCTGCGGGCGGTGGACGGGGTCAGCTTCTCGATATCGGAGGGGGAGGCGCTGGGGCTGGTGGGGGAGTCGGGGTGCGGCAAATCCACCGTCGCCAAGCTGATCATGCGGCTGTTGACGCCCACCGGCGGGCGCATCGTCTTCATGGGGCGGGACATCACCGGGTTGGGCCGCCGGGAGATGCGCCCCATCCGGCGCAACATGCAGATCGTCTTCCAGGATCCGTTCGCCTCGCTCAACCCGGGCATGAAGGCGGGCGCCATCGCGGCCGAGCCCCGGCTGGTCCACGAGCGCCGCCGCCCCGCCGCGGGGGAGGTAGCCGAGCTGCTGGAGCTGGTGGGGCTCGACCCCGGCGACGCCGGGAAGTACCCGCACGAGTTCTCCGGGGGCCAGCGGCAGCGGATCAGCATCGCCCGGGCGCTGGCCCTGCGCCCCAAGCTGCTGGTGCTCGACGAGCCGGTCTCGGCGCTGGACGTATCCATCCAGGCCCAGATCATCAACCTGCTCATCAAGCTCAAGAACGACCTGGGGCTGGCCTATCTGTTCATAGCCCACGACCTGTCGGTGGTGCGGCACGTGTGCGAACAGGTGGCGGTGATGTACCTGGGCCGGATAGTCGAGCAGGGCCGCCGCGAGGAGGTGTTCTCCCGCCCTTCCCACCCCTACACCCAGGCGCTGGTGTCGGCGGTGCCCGTGCCCGAACCCCTGACCCGCGCGGAGCGCAGCCGCATTCTGCTGACGGGCGAGGTTCCGAGCCCGCTGGATCCTCCTTCGGCCTGCCGGTTCCGCACCCGCTGCTGGAAGGCGCAGGAGCGCTGCGGGAGCGAGGCCCCCTTGTTGGAGAGCCGCCTGCCGGGGAGCGGTCTGAGCGCCTGCCACTTCCCCGAGCAGATCGCCGTGCCGGGCGCCGCCCCGTGATCCGGCTGCGTTCGGCCCATCTGGAAGTCGACATTGACGAGGGGAGGGGGGCCGAGATCGTCCGGCTGGCCCGCCCCGGAGGCCCCAACCGCCTGGCCCGGATCGACTCGGACTGGCCGCTGCGGGCCTCCGCCGGCGGCGTCTACCACTCGTCCGACCTGGAGTGGCTGTCCGAGCACCGGGGAGGGTGGCAGGAGATGTTCCCCAACGCCGGGGCGGGGTGCACCGTCGGCGGGATACCCCACCCGGTGCACGGCGAGGTTTCCATGGCCCCATGGGAGGTCGTGGAGCGCTCCGGAGCCGGGGAGGCGACCCTGCGCTGCCGCACCCACACCCCGCTTACCCTCACCCGGCGGATGCTCCTCGACCCGGGATCACCCCGGCTCGAGCTCGAAGAGGAGATCAACAACCCGTCGGAACTGGCCTTCCGCTATGCCTGGGGGCACCACCCGGCCTTTGACGCCCCGCCCGGAACCCGCCTGGAGATGGAAGAAGGGACCCGCTTCGAGGCCGACGCCGCCCTCGACACCCCCGAGGCCGACCTGCGGCCCGGCTGCGGAGGCGTCTGGCCCCGGGCGGAGGACCGGAGCGGCGCCCCGGTCGATCTGGGGGAGATGCCCGGCCCGCCCGCCGAGCGGGTGGTGTACCTGACCGGGCCGGCCGCCCCGCGGGCCCATATCCTGCGGCCCGACACGGGCGACCGGCTCACCCTCGAATGGTCCGCCGAGGCCTTCCCCTACGCCTGGGTATGGATCAACCGCCGGGCCGCCCGGTTCCCCTGGTTCGGCCGGCTGAGCTCGATGGCGGTGGAGCCGGTCAACGTGTGGCCCGCCGACGGCCTGGCCGCCGCGGTTGAGCGGGGCATGGCGCCGTTGCTGCCGGGCGGCGGGTCCCGGCGGGGCCGGTTGGCGGTATCGTTGTCCGAAGGCTGACAGGAGAGCGGCGGCAGTGGAGTACGAGGTGGAGGTCTACAGCACGGGGCTCGACCACCCCGAATGCGCCGCCGCCGCCCCCGACGGCCGGATCTGGGCGGGCGGCGAGGCGGGCCAGATCTACGTGATCGACCCCGATACCCGCGCGCCCGAGGTGCTTTGCCGGCTGGAGGCGATGGCGGCCGGCCTGGCCTTCGACCGGGCGGGGAACTGCTACGTGTGCGTCCAGGACAACACAGTGGTCAGGGTGGCGCCCTCCGGCGGTTGGGAGGTGTTCTGCTCGTCGGTTGAGGGCCGTCCGTTCCGGGCGCCCAACTACCCGGCGTTCGGCCCCGACGGGCGCCTCTACGTATCCGGCTCCGGCGATTACCCCGGCCCGACGGGGGAGATCTACCGCATCGACCCGGAGGGCGCCGCCGAGGTGTTCCACCCCGGGCCCTTCCACTACGCCAACGGGCTGGCCCTCGACCGGGCCGCCGAATACCTGTACGTGGTGCAGACCGCAACCGACGACGTGGTGCGGGTTCCCCTGGACGGCCTGCCCGGGCCGCCCGAACAGGTGTGCCCCCCCGGCGCCCTGCTCCCCATGCCCGACGGCCTAGCGTTCGACGAGGAGCAGAACCTGTACGTGACCTCCTTCGGGGCCAGCGCCCTCCAGGTGATGCGCCCCGACGGGCGGATCGAGACGGTCGCCCGCGACGAGCGGGGCCTCACCATGAACCGGGTAACCAACTGCGCCTTCGGCGGGCCCGACCGCAGGCGGCTCTACCTGGCCAACCTGGGCGGATGGCACATCTCGGCCCTGACCGTCGAAGTTCCCGGCCAACCCCTTTTCTACTGATCCGGCGGCTCGACCGGCCCGGCCGTCGAGATTCAGGACGGAGGAACGGCGTAGGCGTCCCCTATCCGCGCATTCGGTGTTAGGCGGGGGTGCGCAGCTGGGAGGTAAGGCCGCCGTCTACCACCAGGGTGTGGCCGGTGATGAACGAGGAGTCCTCTCCGGCCAGGAAGGCCACCGCCGCGGCGATGTCGGCGGGCTTTCCCCGCCTGCCGAGGGGGTGGAGCCCAGATACGGCGGCGGCGAACTCGTCGGCGTTCTCCAGGTCGGCCAGCACCCGTTCCCAGGCGGCGGTGTCGATGAAGCCGGGGGCGACGGCGTTGACCCGGATCCCTCTGGGGCCGAGTTCCAGGGCGAGGGTCCTGGTGAGGCCGATCAGCCCGGCCTTGGAGGCGGTGTAGGCGGAGTAGCCGGGGTGGGTGTACCAGGCCATCACCGAGGCGATGTTGACGATGCTCCCGCCCCCCGAGCGTTCCATTAGGTCCGCCGCGGCCTGGGCGGAGAAGGCGGCGCTGCGCAGATCGACCGCCACGCACCGGTCCCAGGCGGCGGCGGTCATCTCCGAGAGCGGCTCGTGGTAGTCGAGCCCGGCGTTGTTGACCAGCGCATGCAGCGCCCCCCACCGTTCGTCCGCCGCCCGGACGATCCGCTCGAAGGCGTCGGGTTCCCCGATGTCGGCCTCCAGGAAGAAGGCCTCGCCGCCGTCTTCCCGTATCCGGGCCGCCGTCCGCTCCCCGCCTGCGGCGTCGATGTCGATCACCGCCGCCCCGTACCCCTCCCGGGCCAGCCGGAAGGCGCACCCCCGGCCTATGCCGGAGGCCCCCCCGGTCACCGCCGCAACCCTGCGCTCGGTCATCTGATCGGTTCTCCTTTCGACCTCGGGTCCAGCACGTCCCGCAGGCCGTCGCCCAGCAGGTTGGTGGCGAATACGGTAACCGCCAGGGCCGCGCCCGGGAAGAAGGCCATCCACCACGAAAGGGCGATGAACTGTCGTCCGGCCTGGATCATCGTTCCCCATTCGGGGCTGGGCGGGGGGATGCCCAACCCCAGGAAGCTGAGGGCCGCCCCGGCCAGGATGGCCCCGGCCACGTGGATGGTCATCATCACCAGGATGGGCGGGATCACCCGTTGGATGATGTGGCGGAACATCACCCGCAGGTCGTTGGCGCCGACGGCGACGGCGGTGAGCACGAAGGGGGCCTCCTTGGCCTGGATGACCTGGCCGCGGGCCATCCGTATATAGAAAGGTATCCCCGACAGGCCGAGGGCCAGGGTGATGCTCCACAGGCCCGGCCCCAGCACCGCCACCACCGTCAGGGCCAGCAGGATGGGGGGGAAGGCCAGGGCGATGTCGACGAAGCGGGTCATCAACAGGTCGGTCCAGCGCCCGTAGTAGCCGATCACCATCCCCAGCGCGGTTCCGATCACCGAGGAGATCAGCATCGGCGCCACCCCCATGATCAGGGAGGGCCGGGCCCCGTGGATCACCCGGCTGAGCACGTCCCGGCCGAACTGGTCGGTACCCATGAGATGCGCCCAGCCGGGCGGCTGGAGGGCGTCGGCCGCACCGGTCTCGACCGGGCTGTAGGGGGCGATCCATCCGGCGAAGAGGGCGGAAATCAGCACCAACAGGAACAGCGCGCCCCCCACGACCACCGAACGGTGGCCGATCAGCCTTCTCCAGACGCCGACGGAGGCCTTCTCGGCGCGGATCGGGGCGGCGCCGGCGTCCAGCACGGCGGCTCAGGCCCTTCCCAGCTCGACGCGGGGGTCGAGGAACTTGTAGAGGATGTCGACGATCACGTTTATCACCACGAAGACCGCCGCCAGGATAAGGATGGAACCCTGCAGCACGGGGAGGTCGCGCCGCAGGATGCTGTTCACCACCAGCTGCCCCAGGCCCGGGCGGGCGAAGAGCATCTCGATGACCACCGCCGCCCCCAGCAGGTTCCCCACCTGCAGCCCGATCATGGTCACCACCGGCACCAGGGCGTTGCGCAGCCCGTGGCGCCAGGTGACCCGGGCGGCCGAGGCCCCCTTGGCGCGGGCGGTGGTGATGTAGTCCTGTTCGAGGGACTCGATCAGGCTGCTGCGCACCAGCCGGGCCAGCACCGCCGCCTCGGCCAGGCCCAGGGCCAGGGAGGGGAGCACCAGCCCGCGGAAGCCTCCCGAGCTGAGGACGGGGAACCATCCCAGGTTCACCGCGAAGAGGAGGATCAGCATCAGCCCCAGCCAGAACTGCGGGATGGACAGCCCCAGCACCGCCGTGCCCATGGCGGCGGTGTCGATCAGGGTGTTGCGGTTGCGGGCGGCCAGCACGCCCAGGGGCACGCCGACGGCGACGGCGACGGCCATGCCCGCCGCCACCAGGATCAGGGTGGAGGGGATCTGCGCGCCCACCAGGGACAGCACCGAGCGGTCCGAGCGGGTGGAGCGGCCCAGGTCGCCCTGGACGAGACCCAGCAGGTATTCGCCCAGCTGCACCGCAAGGGGCCGGTTCAGGCCCAGCGCCTCCCGCATCTCCAGCTGCTGCTCGGGGCTGAGCTTGGCTCCTCCGGCCATGACCGCCGAGACCGCGTCGCCGGGCACCAGCTGCATGAGCAGGAATATCAGGACCGCCGCCCCCACCAGCACGGGGACGGTGAGGGTCATCCGGCTGACGACGTATCTCAGCACCGCAGGCCCTTCCTCACTGCACCCCGGTTGCGGCCGCCGACCCGGGGCGCCGGTCGGCGGCGCCCCGGGTCCGTTCGGTCTTTTGACCGGTCGGCTACTGGCTCAGGGACGCTCCGGCGAAGTACTTGTAGAACCCTGTTCCGTCCACCGAGAATCCGCTCAGCGCGTTGGAGAAGGCCGTGAAGAACTTCAGCTCGATGATCGGCACTATGTAGGCCTGATCCATGATGTAGCGCTGCACGTCGGACAGGATCTCGGCCCGCTGCCCGAGGTTCGTCTCCTCGGCGGCGGCGTCGAGCAGCTCGTCCAGGCGCGGGTCGTCGATGTGGCCGACGTTGATGTTGCCCGGCCCGATCGACTCGGAATGGAAGTCTCGGCGCAGGGAGGCGGGGGAGGCGAACACGTCTCCCATCGAGGCGAGCTCGAAGACGGTCTCGCCCGTCTCCTGGAAGTAGCCGCCGCCCTCCAGCGTTATCACCTCGGCGTCGAATCCGATCTTGCCGATCTGGTCCTGCAGGAGGGTCACCCACGGGTTCCAGCTGCGGTTCTCGATGATCCGGGCCGACAGGGCCTCGCCGTCCTTGCGGCGGATGCCGTCGTCGCCGAGCGTCCAGCCCGCCTCGTCGAGCAGCTGGGCCGAGCGCTCCGGATCGTAGGGGTAGTAGGTCTCCACGATCGGGTCGTACTCGGCGAAGTCGCTGGAGAGGGGCCCGTAGGCGCGGGGCGCCCGCCCGAAGAACACCAGCTTGACGATCTCCTCCTGGTTGACGGCGTGCAGGATGGCCTGGCGCACCCGGATGTCCGAGGTGGGGGAGATGGCCGGGCTGATGTAGTTGACCTGCGGCAGGCCGGGCAGCGAGAACCCTTCCACCGTCACGCCGTCCAGCTCCTCGAGGGGAGAAATGTTCTGGAACGGCACCAGGTCGAGGAAGTGGATCTCCCCGGTGGAGAGGGCGGCGGTGCGGGTCTGCTCGTCGGGGATGAACCGGAAGATCAGCCGCTCGGCGCGGGCCGGGCCGGTGGTTCCGTAGAAGGAGTACGCCCCCCAGGTCCAGTCCGGGTTGCGGACCATGGAGATGTGGCTTCCCTCCACCCATTCCTCGAACACGAACGGTCCGGTCCCGATGGGGTTCTGGCCGGCGTCGTCGCCCAGCTCGGCCACGGCCGCGGCGTTGGTGATGCCGGCGCCCGGGGCGGCCAGGTCGATGAGCGCGTCGGGGGCGGGCTTCGAGAAGACCAGCTCGACCGTGTAGTCGTCGATCACCTCGGTGTCCTGGTAGTAGCCGGCGATCAAGGCGCTCGCGGAGCCGGAGACGTCGCCCTTCATGCGGTCGAAGTGCGCCTTCAGGACCGAGGCGTCGAACGGGTCGCCGTTGTGGAAGGTGACGCCTTCCCGCAGGGTGAGCCGCAGGCGCATGGCGTCGGGGCTGAGGCTCCAGCTGGTCGCCAGACCGGGGTGGAGCTGCATGCCCTGGCCCAGGATGACCAGGGTCTCGTATATCTGGGCCGCCACCGCCTGGTCGTTGACGGTCGTGGAAGCGAAGGCGTCCAGCTGGGACGGCTCCTGGTTGCCGCCGAAGACGATGGTGCCCCCGCCGGTCAGCTCGTCTAACTGCGCTTGGGCTGCCTGGGCGGCTTGCTGGGCTTCCTCGGCGGCCGCCTCGGCTTCGGCCAGTGCCGCCGCGGCCTCCTCGGCCTCCGCCGCCATGGCATCGGCCGCCGCTTGTTGGGCGGCTTCCAGCTCGGCTTGGGCCGCGGCCAAAGCGTCCTGGGCATTGGCTGCATCCGCCCGGGCCGCAGCCGCTTCGGCGGCCGCCTGGTCGGCGGCGGTCGTGTCTTCGCTGCTGCCGCACGCGGCCGCCAGCATGGTTATAACTACGAGAACACCGAGCAGGGCCCTGCCGGAAAATCTTTTCATCTTTGCGCTCCTGGGTTGTCTGGTGGACGCGGTTTCATTTCATAGACCGCCGCGCCCCAAAAGCTGAGAATAGCCCGCCCTCTTGCATGGTGGCAAACAAAACCCTTCCGACCTGCGGCAACCCGTTCGAGGCCCTTCGGCGGAAAAACCCGGGCGGGCGGCGCGCCCCGGCCCGGGGAACCCCCTCAGGCGGTTTCCGCGGCGAAGTGGCAGGCGGCGCGCTGCCCCGATCCGAGGGGCGCCAGGGCCGCGATTTCGCTCCGGCACGGTTTCCTCCCCTCGGAGAGAAAGCAACGGGGGTGGAAGGCGCATCCGGAGGGGCGGGCCGCCAGCGTGGGCGGGGCGCCCGGAATCGGCGCCAGGTGATCGAGATCCCCGTCCAGCCGGGGAAGGCTGGTGAACAGGCCGATCGTGTAGGGGTGGCGGGGGCGGTGGAAGATCGCCTCCACCGTTCCGGTTTCTACGATCCGTCCGGCGTACATGACGGCCACCCGGTCGGCCACCTCGGCGATCACCCCCAGGTCGTGGGTCACCAGGATCATCGAGGCCCCCGCCGCGCCGCACCCGGCGGCCAGCACCTCCAGCACCTGGGCCTGGATGGTTACGTCCAGGGCGGTGGTGGGCTCGTCGGCGATCAGGACCGAGGGGCGGTTGGCGACGGCGATGGCGATCACCGCCCGCTGGCGCATCCCGCCCGACAGCTCGTGGGGGAACTGCCCGAAGCGGCGGCGCGGCTCGGGGATGCCCACCAGGTCGAGGAGCTCGACCGCCCGCCGCCGGGCCTCGGCGCGGGGGGTTCCGTGGATGCGCAGCGCCTCGGTGATCTGGCGGCCCACCCGCATCACCGGGTTGAGCGAGGTCATGGGGTCCTGGAATACCATGGCAATCTCCCGGCCCCTGATGCCCTCCAGCTCCGCCTCCGGCAGTTCCAGCAGGTTGCGCCCCCCGTAGACGACCTCCCCGCCGGTGATCTCGGCGTTGCCGGGCAGCAGACCCACCAGGGATGAGACCGTAACGGTCTTGCCGGAGCCGGACTCGCCCACCACCCCCAGGATGTCGCCCGGATACAGGGTGAACCCCACGTCCTCGACGGCGGAGAGGACCCCCGAATGGGTCCGGAAGGAGACCGAGAGGCCGCGCACCTCCAGCAGGGGGGCGGGCGGCGCCGGGCCGGCGTCGGCGGTCATAGCCTCAGGGCGCCCCGGCCAGGTCGGAGAGGAGGGCCAGGGCTTCCCGTTCCAGCACCCCCGCCGCCTCGGCGGTGTAGGCCGTGGCCCACTCCGGCTCGTACCCCCCCTTGGCGAACTCCTCGGCGGTGGGCACGTAGCCGGTCACGCCGTTGGTGTAGCCGGCCATGTGGGTGAACTCGAAGGGGGAGGCCTCCCTGACCCGGACGCCGGTCTCGGCGAACGGTTCGCCCGGAAACCCCACCAGCGCCAGGTTGTTGATCCTTATGCCGTGCAGGGCGGTGGGAAGGGCGGCCCGGCCCCGGCACAGCTTGGCCCAGGCGGCGCCGATCAGCGCCCGCCGCGCCCGGTAGCGGGCGTCGAGCGCCTCGGACTCGGGCGCTCCCGAAGCCCGGAGCTCCAGGAACCGCTGCGACAGCTGTTCGGCCTCCGCCTCGGCCTGCTCCGGGGGGGCGGTCTCCCGCAGCGGCATCTCTATGGGCCGCTCCATCACCTTCACCTGCGGCGGCCGGCCGGGCAGCGGATCGTCCGCCCATATGCCGAGCGGCGCGCCCGACTCGACGATGCGGTCGAAGCGGCGGCGGACGGGCCGGGTGCGGAGGCCGAGGAACACCTCGACCGCCGCCGCCCCCAGCCGGGTCCCCATCCGCTCGGCGGCGGCCAGGTCGCCGGTGAGCGCCTCGACGGTCATGATGTTCCCGGCGCAGCCCTGCAGGTACAGGCAGTCGGCGCCGGTCAGATACTCCACCGCCCGCTTGGCCACTCCGGGGAAGTCGGGGCTGATCATCCGGTTCTGGTAGGCGAGGACGATGGGGTGGGCGGCGTAGCAGAGCAGGGCGGCCAGGGGGTTCTCGTCGAGGTCGTCGAAGCGGACCACCATCATCTTCGGATCGGCGAAGCCCTCCGGGTTCTGGCCCACCACCATCCTCCCGTCGGGGGTCCGCAGCCTCCGGTTGACGGCGATGGAGCTCTCCCCCCAGCCCGCCGCCGCCCGGGCCGGGCGGAGCGCGGCCTTGGCCTGATGGACGGCGCCCAGGGTCTGCGACCAGACCGTCTCCCGGTAACCGGGCGTCAGCTCCTGGCCTTCCCGCCCCGACCGGTTGCCCAGGAAGCCCGACCACACCGGTCCGGCGTGGGTGTGGGTGTAGGAAACCCGGACGTTCGCCGGGTCGATGCCCAGCACGGCGGCCGCGTCGGCCCGGATGCGGTCGGAGTCCTCCACCGTCACCACCATGAGGTCGTAGTCGAGGATGGCGAAGGCGTCGGTCTCCGCCTCCACCACCAGCGCGGTAACCCAGAGGTCGAGGTGGATCCCCTCGGCCCGGTCGTGGGTCTGCGCCCCCCACCCGGCGTGCTCTATCCCGATCGGCGGGGTGATGTTGCCGCGGCCTGTCCCTGCTCTCATCCGTCTCTCCCCGGTCGGCTGCCGGAGAGGATACCGGAGGGGGCGCCGGTCACCTCGGCGGCCAGTCGAGCTTCTTGGCGGTCAGGCCGCCGTCCACCTTGAGGGTTTCGCCGGTGATGAAGCCGGCCTCGGGGGAGAGCAGGAAGCAGACCGCCGCGGCCACCTCGGAAGGGTCGGCGAAGCGCTGCTGGGCGTGGAGGGCGTCGGCTTCCGGCTTGGACAGGCGCCCGCCTTCGATGGCGCTGCGCGCCAGGGCGGTGTCGATGTAGCCGGGCGCCACCGCGTTGACCCTGATCCCCAGGTGGGCCCATTCGACGGCCAGGGTGCGGGTGAGCGAGCCGACCGCCGCCTTGGTGGCCGCATAGGGGGCGCGCAGCGGCCATCCGAAGAACTCGGCCACCGAGGAGAAGTTGACAACCGCCCCGCCTTCCCCGTGGGCCGTCATGAGCCTGCCCGCCGCCTGGCACCAGTAGAAGGTGCCCGACAGGTTGATGTCCAGCACCCTGCGCCAGTCCTCCGGGGCGAAGTCGACGCTGGGCCCCGCCAGCTGGACGCCGGCGCAGTTCACGAGGAAGCGCACGGGCGGCCCCCACTCTTCGATCCGCTCTGCGGCGCGGCGCACCGAGCCGGGGTCGGCCACGTCGCAGACCGCCTCCAGCACCCGGTCGGCGCCGTGTTTCTCTATGAGCGGCGCAGCGTGGCCGGGGCGCAGATCCACCGCCGCGACGGCGGGCGGCGGTTCCACGGCCAACAGCGCCTCGACGACGGCGCCGCCGATGCCGCCCGCCGATCCGGTGACGACCGCCGTCCCCGTCCCGGCGCCGCCGCCTATGACCGCGGGCCTTCCTGCGGGGCGTCGGGGGCGAGCCAGCGCGCCTCCGACCCCGGCGGAGCGTAGAACCAGAGCACGGTGAGGCCCTCCGGCCCCGAATGGGTCTGATGGGGGATATCGGAGGGGGCGAAAAGGACCATTCCCTTCTCCAAGGGGTGCGAGTCCCCGCCGATGTCCACCCGGCCGCCCCCGGCGAGGATCACCGACACCTCCTCCGCCTCGTGGGAATGGGGGACGGTCGAGAAGTTCGGCGGCAGGGCCGAGGTGCCCATCACGATCTTGGAGGAGTTGCCCCGCTCCGGCGATGCCTTGACCGCGGCGGCCCGCCCTTCCACGACGCGGCCGTCCCCGGCGCCCCCTTCGGCCAGCGCCCGTTCGATCTCCTCGGCCAGGTCCGCCACCATCCAGCTGGGCGCCTCGGTCATCTCCTCACCTCGCAATCGGCTTCGGTTTGTCTCGCCCGCCCAGGCTAGTTGCCCCGGGGCCGGGGCGGCCGGCGGAGCGGGCCGGCCCGGATCGGAAAGGGTTACTCCTGTTCCCAGGCGCCGGCGCTCTTCTTGCGGCGCTGGGCTTCGCGTGAATGCTCGAGGATCAGGACGAATATCTGCTCCACCTGTTCGGGGTTCAGGCCGGCCAGGGCGGCCTCGTCGCGCACCACGTTCAGCAGCTCCTCCTCCCTTTCGGGAATATGGACCGGCATTCCCCTTTCCGCTTTGATCCGGCCCACCTCCATGACCATCCGGCGGCGGTTGGCCAGCAGGCGCACCAGATCGCGGTTGATCAGGTCGATCTTCATGCGGATCCGGTTGACCCCGAGCGCGTCCATCAGCCGGGCGAAGTCGGGGATGGTGAGCTGATGCGACACGTTGGTGCGCGCCGTTCCGGGGTCGGGATGCACCTCTATCATGATGCCGTCGGCCCCCACCCCCTGGGCGGCCAGCGCCAGAGGCTGGATCCGGCCCGCGGAGCCCGCCGCCCCCGAAGGGGCCGCGATCACCGGGAGAGGGCTCTTCTCCTTGACGACCGGGATAGCGCCCAGGTCGAGGGCGGCCGGGGCGGCGAAGGTGCGGATGCCGCCTTCGCACAGGACGATCTGGTTGTTGCCCTCGGCGAGGATGTACTCGGCGGCCCACAGCCATTCGTCTATGGTGGCCGACCCCCCCCGCTCCAGCAGCACCGGTTTACCGGTCCGCCCGATCACCCGCAGCAGCTCGAAGTTCTGCATCGAACCCGGGTCCACATGGATCATGTCGACGTGCTCGGCCACCGGTTCTACGTGTTTGGGTTCGAGCGCCTTGGTCAACGTGGGCAGGCCGACCTCCCGCCCGGCCTGCTGCAGGAGTTCCAGACCCGGCTCGCCCAGGCCGGGGAAGGCGTAGGGAGAGTTGCTCGACTCGAACACCCCGCCGCGCAGCAGGGCCGCGCCCGCCTCGGCCACCGCCTCCGCCACCTCCATTATCTGTTCCTCCGACTCGACCGCCCGCGGGCCGGCGATGGTCGGGAACGGATCGCGCCCGAACCTGGTCGCTCCGACCTCGACGAGCGTGTCGGCGTCCGAGCCGTTGCGTACAGCTTTGCGTTCCATCTGCTCCATGCTCCTTGTCTACGGAGGTCCGGCGCCGCTTCCGGGCTAAAGAAAAACCCGGAGCGGACGCTCCGGGCCTTGGGTTTTCGCTGGTGAAAGTCGTTACACGCCGCGCCTGGCCCGGGCATCGGGCCCGGTAAAGGCGTAATAGGCGTAGAACGACGAACGCGTCATGACCCCATGATAACCCGGCCGCCCCCGGACGGCAACCCGGGGGCAGCTCCTTTGACGTTACGGCTGGAGTAGAGCGCAACTGATATTAGACTGTAAGCGAAAGATATAGTAGCATTACTATATTGCTGTCATCAGAGTTGTGGAATGAGGATGACAGGGCGGTGTCGGTGCAAGAAAAACCCCTGGTAAAACGCAATATGGTTGCCACCCTTAGGGAGGCTCTGCGGCTGTTCCGAGTAGTGGTGCTGCATGGCCCCAGGCAGGCGGGCAAGACCACCGCCGCCCTTCAGGTGGCCGGAGAAGGGTCGTACATCTCGCTGGACGACCGGCAGGTGTTGGCGGCCGCCCTCGAAGATCCGTTAGGGCTGCTGAGCGGCCTGTCGGCCCCCGTGGTGATCGATGAGATCCAGCGGGCCGGGGAGCCCCTGGTGCAGGCGGTCAAGCAGTCGGTCGACCGCAACCGGGCGCCGGGTCAGTTCCTCCTGACCGGCTCGGCGGATTTCTTGACCGTCCCCACGATCAGTGAATCACTGGCGGGCCGGGCGGTGCTCTTCCGTTTGCACCCCTTCTCGCAGGGCGAGATCGAAGGCCGCCGCGATGTTTTCCTGGAGAGGCTGATGGGAGACGCCGACGCACCGGCGCCCGGAAAGGATTCCGATCTGGCGCCGGGGGACTATCTGGAGCGTATCTGCCTCGGCGGTTACCCGGAGGTGCAGCACCTCCCGCCGTGGGCCCGCAGCGCCTGGTTCGGTTCCTACGTGGACACCGTTACCCTGCGCGACATCGCGGCTTTGACCGGGGCGCGCCGCGCCGACGCGTTGCCCCGGCTGCTGCAGTCGCTGGCCGCCCGCACCGCCTCCGAGCTGGTCATATCCAACATTCACGGCGAAATAGGCCTGGGCAGCGTTCTGACCACGGCCGACTATCTGGGCCATCTGCAGATGACCCACCTGGTCCACAAGCTGCAGCCGTGGTCGCGCAACCTCACTTCCCGCGCCAAGCGGCGACCGAAGATACATCTGGTCGACACCGGCCTGGCCGCCTCCCTGATGAACACCGCGCCGGACGCGCTGGCCGCGCCGACCCACCCCGCCCGCGGTCAATTGGTGGAGACCTTCGCGGTCAACGAGATCGTCAAGCAGGCGGCCTGGCTGGATCCGTCCCTGGGGTCGGTCGGGTTGTTCCATTACCGGGACCGCAACGGTCTGGAGGCGGATCTCGTCATCGAGCTGCCGGACGGGCGGGCGGTCGCGGTCGAGGTCAAGGCCTTGGCCACCGTGCATCCCAGGGATTGGGCGAACCTGGCGAGGCTGCGCGGCCTGTTGGGGGAGCGGTTCACGCAGGGGGTCGTGTTCTACACGGGTTCCCGCGCCCTGCCCGCCGGCGACCGGATCCACATCCGCCCCATAGAGGCCCTCTGGCAGCCCTGACCGCCGTCGGCGTTCCCGCAACCGCGGCCGGATCCGAAGGGTCAGATCCGCGAACCCCCTGCTTGCACGGGGTGAGAGGCCCGCCGGCCATCCGGGGGCGGCGATCCCTGCCGAGAAAATGCGGCTCTGATCCGCCGTTGTGTCATACCCGGTTGATAGGGTGCAGGCAACCGGCGAGAGGAGTGAAGCGATGGTGGACACCAAGATCGCGCCAGGCCGTAGTCGGATGGCCATGGTGCTCAAGGCCATCAAGGAGCGGGGAGAGCCGCCGTTCGGTGATGTTCTGGAGGTGATCGACGCCTTAGAGGGGCCTGACCTCACGGGTTTTGATATATGCCTCGCGATACCGCGCCTGGTCCGCGCGGGCCGAATAAGGTACGCTCTTGACGGTATCCGCATGGTCACTTGTGAGGATGGGACTCCACCGGCAACCGTTGTTTCGCACCCGGTTGATAAGTTAGACGATCTGAAAGGAGGATGGCGGTGGTGGATACGCAGATCGCGCCGGGCCGTAGTCGGATGAGGATGGTGCTCAAGGTAATTGAGGAGCGCCATGATGCGGGAGAGCCGCCTTTCGGTGGTGTTCTGGAGGTGATAGACGCCATGGAAGGATCTGAACTAACAGGCTTCGACGTATGTATTGCTGTATCGCGCTTGGTAAGCAACGGTCAACTGCGGCTTGCTCTAGACGGAATCCGTCTTATCCCTCAGTGAATAGCAGAGAAGCTCGATTCCGGGATACCGCCAGTAGCAACGATCCTCGCGGTCCGTTCCAGCGCGATCGGGACCGGGTTCTATACTCCCCGGAGTTCCGTCGTCTCAGCGGGGTTACCCAGGTAGTGTCAGCAAGCGAGGGGGATATCTTCCACAACCGCCTGACACATTCACTGAAGGTAGCACAGGTGGGACGTCGACTAGCGGAACGCCTGTTGAAAGAATACCCATCGGAATGTGAAGCTTGGGGCGGCTTGGATCCTGATGTTGTTGAAACGGCGGGCCTTGCTCACGACTTGGGGCATCCTCCGTTCGGCCATGACGGAGAGGAAGTAATATTTCAATCTGTTGTTAAAAGAAGGCAAAGGGACGGTTTCGAAGGCAATGCCCAGTCGTTCCGGATCGTCACCCGGCTGGCAGCTCATACCGATAACTATCCAGACCTAGATTCATTACAAGGTCCGGCTGGAGATTCAGGGCTCAACTTGACGCGCGCAACCCTCAATGCCATTTTAAAGTATCCGTGGACCCGAGGTAAGCCTAAGAAGGGCCGCAAAAAGTGGGGTGCTTATAATGTAGATAAAGATCGGTTTAAGTGGGTGAGATATGGCCAAAAAAGAAAACAACTATCTTTGGAAGCTGAGTTGATGGACTGGGCTGATGATGTCACCTATGCTGTCCATGATCTGGAAGATTTTTATCGCGCTGGATTGATTCCTATCCATCTCCTGTCCCGCGCAACTGAACGAGATAAATTTATTGAAGCTAGTATCCAGCGTGGAACTTTTTTGAGGCAGGATAGTGATATTTTATCTAGAGTGTTACGGGTTGCCTTAGGCCCTTATCTATATCTGGATACACCATATGATGGAGGACATCAACACCGCTCAATTATAAATGAAGCTACATCTGGTCTTATTACACAGTTTATCACGGGAAGAGCGATCAGAATACGCGAACCATCTGCCAATAAGAGCGTTGCAATAGATCGGAAGGCTCGACGACAGATTGATTTGCTCAAGGAGATTACCCGTTATTACGTCATAGATAATCCTCGTATTGCCAGTATTCGAGAGGGCCAAAGAGAGATGTTGAGCAAGCTCTTCGAAATATATTTGGAGGTAGTTGATGGGAAGCGAAAGCAAGCTCTGTTGCCCCAGTGGACGCGCGATCGACTTGATAGCGGCGACAAGCCCCCGCGTTTGGTGGCGGACCTATTGGCAGGGATGACCGAGCGGCAGGTGATCCAGACCTACCAGCGGCTGACGGGGATCGTTCCGGGGCCGATGTCTTACTTCGACCTGTAGAAGAGACGGCGAGGGCGTGTTTCCCCTTGGCGGATAGGCTCGCGCCCGCTTGTTTCTACACCGGGCTGGCGGCGCCGTAGGTCTGGTCGTTCTCGGGGGTTATCACGGGGTTGCGTTTGCCCAGCCACACGAAGAGCGCGACGCCAGCAACTCCGGCGGCCAAGCCGCTCCATTGGCTCCAGGTGAGGGGGCCGAGGGTGCTGTCGCCGTTTATGTCCAAGGCCAGGCGGGTGAAGTCGATGAGGAAGCGCTGGAAACCGTACCAGGCCGTCCAGACCGCGAACATCTGTCCGTAACGCAGGTTGAAACGGGAGCGCTGGTAGAGCCAGTAGAGAAACCCGAGCAGCACGGCCGCCCCCAGCATGTCGTAGAGGGCGGCGTGGTGGTACACCCCGCAGTAGTCGCCCGCCGCCGCCACCGTGCACTCCAAGCGGTTGTGCTGCGGCGCCACGTCGTATCCGGGCCTGATCCCGTAGCCGAGGAAGAAGCCGGTAGGCCCGCCCAGGTGCTCGACGATGGCCAGGTCGCCGATCCGCCCCACCACCGTCCCCAGCGCCAGCCCGAAGGAGGCGGCGTCCAGCGCCGGCCAGACCCTGAGATCCAGCCGCCGCATCTGCCAGATCCCCGCCCCGATTCCTCCGGCGAACCCGCCCAGGATCGACCAGTTGCCGCCGACGTTGACCATCTCTCCGATATCGAATCCGTTCTCGACCCAGTAGGCGGGGAGGGTCAGCCAGCGGGCGCCCAGCAACGCCCCGATCAGCGCCCAGGTCAGGACGGACTGGTACTTGGCGCCGTCGAAGCCGCGGGCGGCGTACTTGCGGGTCCCGTAGTAGGCGCCGACCAGGAACCCGACCGCCGCGAAGACGCCGTGGAGCGACAGGCGCAGCGGACCCAGCTCGAAGATGGGGATCGGCGGGTAGGAGATGACGGCCAGCATGTTCAACAATTCTAGCCGTATATACCATTCATATCCCCGCCCATGGGAACAGAGCCCTTCCGGGCGGATCAGAGGTTTGTGCCGCCAGGCGTCAGGCGAGGCTGGGCAGATGGGCGGGGCGGCCTGCCTCGAATTCTTCGATGGCTTGTTCGCGGCGGAGGGTCAGGCCGATGTCGTCCAAGCCCTCCATGAGCCGATGCTTGGTGAACGGGTCGATCTCGAAGCCCGCCCTCCGTCCCGCGGCCTCCACGGTCTGCGCCGCCAGGTCGATCGTCACGGAGGCGCCCGGGTCGGCCTCGGCCAGCCCGATCAGCCGCGCCGTCTCCTCCTCCGGCAGGGCGACCGGAAGCAGGCCGATCTTGGTGCAGTTGTTGTAGAAGATGTCGGCGAACGAGGGGGCGACGACTGCTTCGAACCCTCGATCCTGGATGCCCCAGGGGGCGTGCTCTCGGGAGGAGCCGGAACCGAAGTTGGGCCCGCTGACCAGCACCTTGGCGCTCCGATACTCCGGGCGGTTGAGGACGAAGGACGGATCGAGCTCCCCATCGGCGGTCCTGGCCCAGTCATAGAAGAGGAACTGTCCGTAGCCGCTGCGCTCCACCCGCTTCAGGAACTGCTTGGGCATGATCTGGTCGGTGTCCACGTTGCTGCGCGGCAACGGGGCCATGGTTCCGACGATGGTCCCTACCCGCTTCACGGCCCGCCCCAGTCCCTGACATCCACAAAATGCCCGGCCACCGCCGCCGCGGCCGCCATCTCCGGGCTGACCAGGTGGGTGCGCCCGCCCCGGCCCTGCCGGCCCTCGAAGTTGCGGTTGGAGGTGGAGGCGCAGCGTTCGCCGGGGGCCAGGATGTCGTCGTTCATCCCCAGGCACATCGAGCAGCCGGCGTCGCGCCATTCGAATCCGGCCTCCTTGAAGATCCGGTCGAGGCCCTCCTCCTCGGCCTGGAGTTTCACCAGCCCCGAACCGGGCACCACCATCGCCTGCACCCCTCCGGCCGCCCTGCGCCCCTCGACGACCGCCGCCGCCGCCCGCAGATCCTCGATCCGGGCGTTGGTGCAAGACCCGAGGAACACTCGGTCGAGCCGGATGTCGGTGATCGGGGTTCCGGCCCGGAGGCCCATGTAGTCGAGCGCCCGCCGGCATCCTTCTCGGTCCAGAGGGTTGTCGTAGTCGTCGGGATGGGGGACCCGCGAACCCACCGGGGCGGTCTGGGCCGGGTTGGTTCCCCACGACACATGCGGCGACAGAGAGGCGGCGTCGAGGCCTACCTCGGCGTCGAAGACGGCGCCCTCGTCGGAGGGAAGGGTCCGCCAGTGGTCGAGCGCCTGTTCCCAGTTCTGCGGGGCGTGGGGGCGGCCCTCCAGGTAGGAGTAGGTGGTGTCGTCCGGCGCCACCATCCCGGCCCGGGCGCCCCCCTCGATGGTCATGTTGCAGATGGTCATGCGGCCGGCCATGGAAAGGGATCGGATGGTCGAGCCCCGGTACTCGATCACATGGCCCACCCCCCCGGCCACCCCGATCTTGGCGATGACCGCCAGGATGATGTCCTTGGCCGTCACCCCCCTCGGCAGCTCCCCGTCCACCGTAACCGCCATCGCCCTGGGTTTGCGCTGGGGGAGGGTCTGGGTGGCCAGCACATGTTCCACCTCCGAGGTGCCGATTCCGAAGGCCAGGGCCCCGAAGGCGCCGTGGGTGGCGGTGTGGGAGTCGCCGCACACGATGGTCATGCCCGGTTGGGTGAGCCCCTGTTCGGGGCCGATGATGTGGACGATGCCCTGGCGGGGGTCGTCGAGGCCGTAGAGGGTGATGCCGAACTCGCCGCAGTTGCGGATCAGGGCGTCGATCTGCTTCTTCGACAGGGGGTCCTTGATGCCGAGGCTGCGGTTGGCGGTGGGGACGCCGTGGTCGATGGTCGCCAGCGTCAGGTCGGGCCGCCGCACCCCCCGGCCGGCCATGCGCAGCCCGTCGAACGCCTGGGGGCTGGTCACCTCATGCACCAGATGCAGATCTATATAAAGCAGGGCGGGTTCGCCCGGCGCCTCGTGGGCCGTATGGGCGTCCCATACCTTCTGGAAGAGGGTCCTCGGTGCTTCGTTCATCTTCTCCGGGATGGGATGGTACTCGCCGAGGCCGCCGATGAAACCATGACCCCCGGCGGTTGCGCCGCCTGTCCGAATCTTCGTCAGGGAAGCCCTCGGCGGCCTTTCGGCATCGGCTGCCGGCGCGGCGGGCCGTTAACCTGGCCGCCGGTATGACAAGGGAAATGACCCCGGAGGAGTTTCGCCGCCACGGCCATGCGATGGTGGACTGGCTGGCCGACTACATGGCCAAGGTGGACGAACTGCCGATCGTCCCGCAGGTGGAACCCGGCGATATCCGGGCGATGCTGCCCGCCGCCGCCCCCGAAGAGCCGGAGGATTTCGAAGCCGTCGCCGCCGACCTGGACCGGGTGGTGGTCCCCGGCCTGGCGGGCTGGTCGTCGCCGGGATGGTTCGCCTGGTTCCCATGCAGCGTCTCCGGGCCGGGCACCCTGGGGGAGCTGGCCGCGTCCGGCCTGGGTCAGCAGGGAATGGTGTGGGCCACCAGCCCGGCCGGCACCGAGCTGGAGAACGCGATGGTGGACTGGATGGCCGATCTGCTGGGCCTGCCCGCCGCCTGGAAGATGGCCGGGCCGGGGGGCGGGGTGATCCAGCAGACCGCCTCCGACGCCGCCCACATCGCCCTGGTGGTGGCCCGCGAGCTGGCCCGGCGGAAGGGGGCGTCCGTCGATGATTGCGCGGTCTACCTGTCCGACCAGGCCAACCTGTCGCTGGAGAAGGGGGCGCGGATCGCCGGTTACCGGCACATCCGGCTGCTGGAGACCGACCGCCTGTTCGCCCTGCGAATCGATGCCCTGGAGGAGGCGGTGGAAGCCGACCGCCGGGCGGGGTTGGCGCCGGCGTTCGTGTCCACCACGGTGGGCACCACCGCCACCACCGCCGTGGACCCGGTGCGGGCGGCGGGGGAGACAGCCCGGCGGGAGGGGATGTGGCACCACGTGGACGCCGCCTTTGCGGGCAGCGCCATGATCTGCGGGGAGTTCCGCCGCTATCAGGACGGTCTGGAGTTGGCGGACAGCTACTCGGTCAACCCGTACAAGTGGCTGCCGGTGAACTTCGACGGCTCGCTGTTCTACGTGGCCGACCGGGCGCCGCTGATCGAGGCGATGACCATCCTGCCGCCCTATCTGCAGGGTTCGGCCCCCGGCTCCGGGGCGGTGAACTACCGGGACTGGCACATTGCGCTGGGCCGCCGCTTCCGGTCGTTGAAGCTGTGGTTCGCCCTGCGCTACTACGGGGCGGCCGCCCTGCGGGAGAAGATCCGGGAGGACGTGCGGCTGGCCGGGGTGTTGGCCGGACGGGTGGAGGCCGACGAGCGGTTCGAGCTGGTGGCCCCCGCCCCGTTCTCGCTGGTGTGCTTCCGGCATGTGGACGGGGACGGGGCGACCGGGGCGTTGGCGGAGGCGGTCAACCGGTCCGGCCATTCGTTCTGCTCGACTTCCAGGCTGAACGACCGACTGTTCCTGCGCATCGCCATCGGACAGATCAACACCCGGGAGAAGCACGTAGAACGGCTGTGGCGCCTAATCGACCAGGCGGCGCCCCCTCCCGGCTGGTAGTCGGGTACAACCGCCCCCGGCCTGCAGCCGGTTCCCGGCTTGCCCCGTGTCCTGCGGTCTCCAGAGTTATGTGTCGAGCCTTGCTATACGAACCCGGGGATAAATGGTTGAAGGCAGTTCTAGGGCAGCCGGCCCATTCGATTCCATCCCCCACGTCTTCACGAAGCCTCGTCGCCCCCGAAACCTGTCAATATCCATGGAGCACCCGCCGACATCGCCCGAGCCGGGGTGCCCGTTCCGCAAGCAGTAGCGGTCGAGGCGTAACCCGCTTTCCGAAACCTTCCTATGCCGGCGGGGTGACCGGCCTCCTGCTCGGACCGGGTGAGCGAAGCCCCGGACGGCCTCCGCAACAGCTCCATTTGCCCGCTCGGTGGTCACGGGGATGAAACAGCCGGGGGTTATCTTTCAGCAGGACGGGGAGCTCTGTAGTGGAGCTACCCATTTCTGATGTAGAGGCTCATACGGTGGTCAGGGTTGTTTAAATCATGGAATGACAAAAAAATCCCGCCGGATCCCCCACAAGGGTATTGACCTTGTCGCACCTATGCCGGATAATGAAGGAGCCAAAGCACCTCCGGTCCGCCGCCGGCGCAGACCGAGACAGGGATCATCTTCCGAACGCGACCCTGCCGGGTACTGACCGAACGCGTCCGGACCCATGGTGGCGGCGGTGGGGGCCGGGCCCGCGAAGCGGGGCGTGGGGGCGGGGTTTTTCGCGTTCTTGTGGGGGGTCCAGGGTCGGATAGGGGCTGACCAGGGGGTTCGCAGGAGGGGTTCGCACGAGAAGGGTTCGGGTTGCGCGGTGCTGATGTTTCTCTGAGACGACCGGGGTAGGAGGAGGCACGGACAGCGGATGCCTTGGCCGTTTCGCCGGCGGGGGCAGCGCCCTGCCGCCCATGCTCATCGGGTTTCCTTCGGGCGCGGCGTTGGTTCGGGCTGTGTTCCGTCGGCGGGCGCAGGACCCTGCCGCCTGCTCACCGGGCAGACGACCCGACGGTTGCTTGCGCCGGGACACCTCCGGCTCCCTATCCGCGCACGTTCTTAGTTGCCTGCGGTTTGGGGGGGTGTGGTGGGGGCTTGGTTGATGGCTCGGACGAAGAAGGATGCCATCTGGGCTCGGGTTACGGGTTGGTCGGGGCAGTAGTTGAGGGGGGTGGTGGTGCAGCCTCGGGTTACTCCTGTTTGGTACATGCCTTCGATGGCTTGGATGACGGCGGGGTCGGCGTTCTGGGCGTCTTGGAAGAGGCCTTCGGGTTCGGTGACGGCTTCGAGGTGGGGGAACGCGGCGATCATCATGATGGCCATATCGGCTCGGGTTACGACCCCGCCGGGGTTGAACACTCCTCCGGGGGCTTCGAACGCGTTGACGGATATGACCCAGTCGGCGTAGGTGCGGTACCAGGCGTCGGCGCCCACGTCGGACAGTTCCGCGGTTGCGGGGGCCTGGATGGTCCAGCGCTGTGACACGGCCCGGTACAAGAACGCGGCCATCTGCCTGCGGGTGATGTCGGCTCCGGGGCAGAACAGGGTGGGATCCGTAGCGCTGCACCCGAGGGTGATCTGCCATTGGGCGATGCGTTCGATGTTGGCTTGGTGGACGCTGCCGTCCTCGTCGCAGAACCGGCCCACGCACGCCGGAGGCGGTGGCTGGGCGGGCTGCTGGGCGGGCGGGGGCGTACCACCGCCTCCGCCTCCACCCCCTCCGCCGCCTCCACCCCCTCCGCCGCCTCCCCCTCCTCCCCCTCCGCCGCCTCCGCCGCCTCCGGTGGGTGCGGGGGGCGGGGGTGGGGGGGCTGGGGCGGTGTTGGCGGGAATGGTCAAAACGGCGGGGGAAACAGTGAAACCGGAGGCGGTTCCGGCGATGTTGATCCGCTCGGCTGGTTCGCCGGCGGTGTCGGTGTTGATACTGATAGTGAAGGTTCCGGTACCGGTAGACGACCCGGCGGGGATGGTCAGGCTGGTAAGCCGGCTGCTGATCCGATAATCCCCGGAACCCGCGGTGCTGCCCGAACCCGGAACAGCAACAGTTATCGGGGTGGCATCCGGCAGCGTCGTCGAACCGTTGAAGCGGGCGGTAACGGTAACCCGCCGGTTGGTTGCGCCCTCGCTCAGACGGTTGGGACTAACCGAAAGAGCAATGCTGGTGGGTGCGGTGTCGTTGTCTTTGATCGTGAACTCGGCCGGCACGACGGTGAACCCGGCCAGGGTGCCGTTGATTTGGAGGGTTTCGTCTCCCTCGGCGATGTTGTCATCAACAACAGTGTCAAGGGTGAGGGTTTGGGTGCCGCTGTTATCACCGCCCGCGATGGTCACAGAACCAGGCGCCGCGGCGGTGGTGTAATCAGCTGCCGAGGCGGTTCCCCCCAAAGACAGAGCAACCGTCTGGGGATCGGTGAGGCTGCCGCCGGTCGGGTAGGCAGCCGTGACGGTAACCACGGTGCCGGCGGCGCCCTCGTTTGCCTCGTCGGGGGAAACAGACAACGTGACAGTCCCGTCGTCGTCGACGATGGTGAGGGTGTCCTCGTTGATAGTGAACCCAGCCAGCGTTCCGCCCGCCACGGTCAGGGTTTCGGGGCCCTCGAAAGCACTGTCGTCATATGTTCCCCCGACCTTGAGGGTGAAGGTTCCCGTTCCGTTGCTCGCGTAAGCAGGAATGGATACGTTGAAATCCGCGACTGTTTCGTAGTCGGTACCCTCGGTAGCCTCCCCCGTAGTGCCCACGACTACCGGCACCGCAGTAGCCGCGGAGCGGGTAGCCGTTCCCTGGAACGCCGCCCGGACCCGCACCACGGTATCCGACCCGCCCTCTGTTACCTGGGTGAGCGCTTCGCCGTCCGCGTCGTCGAGGATGGTGAGGTCGATCACGGTGGGAGCGGCGTCGTTGTCGTTCAAAGCCAGCGAAGCGTCCACCGTGTCATAATCAACACTGTTGACCGACACACTCCCGCCGTCGAAGACAATCGTCTCGGCCGCCTCGTCGGCGTTGTCATCATTAACCGTGATCACAATATCCACCGTACCGGAACTCCCCCCGGCCGCGATGGTGATACCGGCGTCGTAGCCGTCGGGCGCCCCGGGCGGGAACACAGCCCGATAGTCCTCCCCCGCCGCCCAGGTGCCGTCTGCGTCCGCGGTCGCGGTGCCCGCCAGATTGATACCCAACACCACTGCCGGCCCGCCCGCGGGGACGCTGATCCCAGAAGGCAGGCCGGCGGTAACCGTGACCGTGGTCGTTCCGCTGTCCTCGGCCAACGCAGACACCGGGCTGTTGCCGTCGGTGAACGCCAGCGTGACGCCGTTGTCCACCACACTGATATCAACCGAATCCGTCTTCTCTTCACCGGCTACGGTGGCCGAGCCGCTGATCTTCACCTTCTCGGGAGTGTTCTCGGTGGTTCCGTCGTCCCGGGCGGTCAGCTTGAACACCGCCGACCCGGTGACCTCCCCGGAAGGAATCGACACCGTAAACGTATTGTTCGTCTTATCGGTGCACACATCCTCGTTGCCCGTAGCCGGACACGACGACGCCACCACCGCGCCGTTGGTGTCCCCCGCCGCCACCGTAACTGTCACATCCGTATCCGACGCCAACACCGAAGACGCTCCCGCCAACCGGGCGGTAACCTCAACATCATGAGCAGTCGCTCTTTCTGCCACCGTCCCCGGCACCGTGCTGATCTCCAGGCCGGTGTCACTGGCGGCGATCGTCAACGTATCCGAAGTAACCGTCACACCGCTCATTCCGGTAACCGAGCCGGTAACCTCAAACGTCTCCGCCGGCTCGGTAACCGTGTCGTCGGTAACCGACAGGCCCGTCAGCGTCGTCCACCCAGAAGTCGGAGTCGCTGCTGCGCTGTGGAGCTGCCCCGCGGGAATCGACACCGCCACCGCCGTGCCAGGAGCCGTGAAATCAACACCCCCGCCCTCCGCCGACGCCGGGGAAGCCTCACCCGCGGTGACCCCCACCTCCAGCGCAGACGACAGAGTACTGGAAGTAGCAGAAGTGAACCTGGCCCGTACCTTCACCGCCGGGGTCTCACCCTCCGCCAAGCCCTTCTGCAACCCCGACTCACCGTCGTCGGTGTCCGCCGTCAACGTAACCCCCAGATCATCATCGGTAATCGTCAACTCCGCCCCCTCAACCGTCAGACCCGACGCTGTTCCCCCCACATCGATCTTCTCCGGGTCCTCCGCGATCGCATCATCGGTGATGAGCAGACCCGTCAACGCTGCCGCCGATGAACTCGCAACAGAACCCGCCGGGATGCTCACCGTTATGGCCGTGCCCGGAGCAGTGAAATCCGCTGCCTCCGCCCCCTCACCCGCCCCGAACGACAACGTCACATCCGTCGCGCCCGAAATCGTCGAGCTCGTCGCCCCCGCGAAACGGGCAGTAACCGACGCCGCCGCCGCGTTGGCCGACCCCTCGCCCACCGACGACTGACTCAACACCAGCTCGACCTTCTCGATGATCTCCAAATCAGCCGGAACAACCCCAAACCCTGTGGCCGAACCCGTAAACCGGATCGTCTCCGCGCCCTCCGCCACCGCGTCCACCGCCGGAGTGAGCACAACATCAGCCGTGTTGCTGACCGTCATCCCGTTCGCGATGGTAAGCGTTTCCGTTCCGGTGCCGCCCCGGGTGTAATCCCCCGACGGCCCCAGAGTCGCGGTTCCCCCCGCCCCGATGTTCACCGTCACCGTCGTGTCCGACGACACCGCCGCCGCGGCGGTGGCCTTCACCCGCACCGTCTGCGCGCCCCCGTCCTCCAACACCCCCGCCAACACAGGGTCCCCGCTCACCGCCTCATGAAACGACAACACCACCCGCTTGCTCGCGTCGATGATCGGCAGATCCGCCGACGTAACCGTCACCGCCGACCCGCCCACCGACGCCGTACCCGACACCGTCAACCTCTCCCCCGAATCAACCGTGCTGTCATCCCGGGCCGTCACCATAAACGACCGGCTCGCCGACGTATCACCCGCCGGAATCGAAATCGTCGCCGCGTTGCCGGTCAAACTCGTGCAAGCATCATTAGTGAGGCTTGTGCACGTAGTCGCCAACGTAGCCCCGCCCGCCCCCGCTACTGTCACCGCCACATCAGTAGCCGCCGTCAAAACCGACGTAGAACCCTTGAAACGAGCCGTAACCGTAACCGCCTGCGCCCCCGCCTGCTCCACCACCGACGACAAAGACCACTCCAAATCAATATCAGCATCATCGTCCCCGATGGTCAAATTGGCAGCCGTAGCGTCACCCAACAAGTTGGACGAACCGCCCACCAACAAGGTCTCCGGACCCTCCACCACGTCGTCATCGGTAATCGTCAACGACGACAACGCCGCCGCCGCGGAGCTGCTGATAGTATTGGCGGGAATAGTCACCGTGTCAGACGTGGAAGTATAAGAAAAATCGGCGGCGGCCGCCTTGCCCGCCCCCGCCGGCGTCGGGGCTTCCACCGACAACACCACATTCGCGGCCGTGCCGATTGTCGATCTGTAAACCGCGGACGGGAACCCCGCCGAGACCTCCACTGCCGAAGCTGTCCCTGCGTCCTCGGCTATTGTGCTGTTATTTAGCGACAATATCACATCCGAATCGCTATCTTCCAAAATTGTAATAGTTCCGGGCAACACGGTGAAACCCGTAAAGCTCCCATATAACTCAACCGTTTCAGTCAACTCCGCAGTCTGACCATAATAAACATTATTTATATCAGAGCTTTGTCCGTCTAGCACGAATCGCTGTTTACCGGCTTCATGGGTAAGTTGACCCGCCGTAATATTAATATTTACATGAAGATTTGAAGGACTCCTGTTACCATCATAGAAGAAATCGTGTAAGTGAAAGTCTGTTGAACCCCCTAAATCACTGGCTGGTGAAGTGCCCGACCCTCTCATCCTTACTCGCATATAAATATTGCTAGCATATGTTGAACTGGTAGAAGCGGTAAATACACCACCAGGCCGCCCACCCAACGTCCCTTCTGCGCCAACCTGGTAGGTATGAGAATTTGAAGGTTCTGTGAATTGCGAACCGCCGGTAGGAGCCAACTGAATATACCGATCCTCATCGGTAATCGCCAAATCAGCCGCAGTAACCGTATAACCAGCAGCAGTACCGGTAAACCGGATATTCTCATGCTCCTCTGTAACCGTGTCGCTGTAGGTCGTAATAGTCAAAGCAGCAGATTGGCCGGCAGTCTGACCAGATGCAATAGTCACCGTCGTCGAATTGCTCGAAGCCCCGTAATCACCCGTACACGTAGTCCCCCCCTGAGTCGTAGTACAAGTCCCCGAAGTAGCCGGATTCGTCCCACCCGAAGCCCCCACCGTAACCATCACCGAAACATTAGCCGACACCGCCGCCGAAGCAGTAGCCACCACCCGCACCGTATGCGCCCCCCCATCCTCCGCCAACGCCGTCACCGCCGACGCGGTCGGCGAAATCCCATCATCAAACGAAAGCGCAATCGTGGTTGACTGCCCCCCAACAGGCGCGACCGGCAACACCGACAGCACCAAACACCCCCCCCCCGCCGCCAACGCCAACAACCTCAACCGTAGCATCATCCGACCTCCATCCTTCGTTTGCCGCACCGTTACGGCGCGAGCCCCAGTATATCAGATCAGATGGACAAAGGCTACACCCCCCCCCCCATTGTCAAATCGGGATACCGAACGCCTCTGATGTGTGTTTGATTCCTCCGAGGCAGCCCGTTGGATGGCAGCCCGTTGGATGGCAGCCCGGTGTGGCCGACCGGGCGGGTGGCGGCCGATGAGCGGTTCGAGCTGGCGGCACCCGACCTGCAGGCCGTCTAGAGTTGCCGCCGAGAATGCCGGAAACGGATAGGGAGAAACATGGAACACTGGAAGGCGGGAGACATCCGATGGGAGAAGGCGCCCTCCGAGTACTTCACCGGGGAGGTGCTGTTCGGGCCGATCCGACACGACGGATCGCTCAACGTCCTGGCGGTCGGCTTCGCGCCTGGTGCCCGCACCGACTGGCACTACCATCCCGGAGGCCAGGTGCTGTATGTAACCGAGGGGGCCGGCCTGGTACAGGATGAAGGGGGCGACGCCGTGGAGATAGCACCCGGAGATGTGATCTACACCCCGCCGGACCGCGTCCACTGGCACGGCGCCCTCCCGCACTCTCCCATGACCCACTATTCCCACACCACCGGCGACAACACCGTTTGGGAACCCCGCAAGGTAACCGAAGAGGAGTACCGCCTTGCCGAGTCACAAGCCCGGCAGGAAGGCCGTTCAGCCCCGGCGTCCGGCCCGGCCGATCAAAGCTACTTCAACCAGAGCTCGGGCCCGGCTGACGAGGACGCCGAAGAGTGACTATTGGTCGGTCATCATCCGGGTTACTGATTGAATCTATGTTTGATATATCCCAGTATATGACTGGCCACTAGTTCATCTGTAGAGGGCCCCATTCTTACATAAAATCGTTCGACCTGTCCATTCTTGTCCTTGACAAAGACCGGGGCAGGTGAGGGTTTACAAACCACTTTCATTATACGGTTGTCCTGATGGTTTTCATAATATATACTCGTGTTGACTATAGCAACAGGTCCCATTCGGGTTTTTATAAGGTTGACTAGATGGAGACTCATCTTGTCTTCTGACTTGAACTTGTCTGCTTGAATACCGATAGGCGTACCTTCGTCGGATATTCCAATATATAAAGTTCCACCTTCTCTATTGAGGAAACCAGCTATTGTCTTGAGGACAGCCGTCTCTATGCGTCCGTCCTTTTCGCCGGTACGTAAATTCATCCGTAAGGAAGACTTGAATTCAATAGTTTCACTCTCCAAGATATCCAACGAGTCTCCTGCAGGTTGGTTGAGCAGTATTTCATTGTTTATATACGTTTGAAATTCCTCTTTGTTGACGAAGAACCTATATCCGTGACTGCCTGCTGCAATAAATACATCTTGGTCTTCATCTATCAACACGGCTACCGGTTCGCTCAATTCTGCTTGGACTCCCTCTGGCCACGCTAAATCAAACGTCGCGAGTTGTTCTCCGGTTATCGGGTCGGCCAATTCATAGCCAATTATTCCAGCCGAGAGACCTTTGCTCTGTGCCCACTCGTTTATTTCGTGGATGAGAGCTTCTTCGTCATCGTTGGTGATGCTTACCGGCCGTATCGGAACCTTCGTAAGTGTCTCTGTTGTTGTATCCAAACCAGGCGGTACGTCCAAATCATCGTGAGGACCGGTCCTCAAGCCGTTCAGGAGCTCATTGGCGGCCTCGGCTAGCAGTCTTCTACGAGCTCGGAGAAATTCGCTGTAGTTTTCAACTTTCCATAACTCTGGATCTACCGGAATCCATTGAGATTCCAGGGCTTCAGGGTTCTTGTTGGCGACCTCTGCCAGATATTCAGATGGATCACTGTACCAGATTATTCGATTGCTCTCTTGTGTCAGAAAGCAAAAATTGGCCAAAGCATTGGCCTCGTGTCTATTGTACCCAAAATCATACAGGACTTTCTTCGGAAAAATATGATGAAGTTCAAGCTGGGCAGACTTACCTAGTTGGTGTTTCTTGAGAGGAAGGCCGTTATATAGGTCTCTGGCCTGGCCCATGCGTGTCATCATGTAGAGAACCGAGTAGAATCGGTTTCCTCGGGTAGAACCCTCGAAATGCTGAGCCTCCACCTCTAAACCGCCTCGCCATCTAAGCAGTTCTTTGATTAGGCTCGCCATTGCAGATGCAGGTGTTTTACTTTCATGTATAATAGTCAAATCTCGGTCAAGGACAGTCTCCGGGGATCCAGCATAACGACCCCACATACCTGCCTGTGCATACCAAAACAATAACTTGTCTCTATGTTCGTTGTTCAGTTCACCATCATATTTGTTGTAGAAGGCGACGAGTAATGGAATGGCCAGTTTGGCAAACAAAACCTGGTCGTGGTCTAGACCCATACGATTTCCAATGAGATTCAGAGCATTGTCAATGTACTTTTCAGCTCTTGTCAACCCGTTCTGTATTCTATCGGATGTGACATTATGTAGGTGAAGGAATCTAGCTCTGCCTGTGATAATGGAGTTCATAACTCGGAGAAGCCAATCTAAAGTAAAATAATATCCAGACGCTTGCCATTTTGAGATTTTAGATTTCATAGTTTCGCGAGCATTGCTCCATTCAGCGCTGATCTTTGCCAAAGCGAGATCACCATGAGTCAACTTCGTTCCCCCACTGTTGACACGATTGAATATATCTACGACTATGTCCACTGTTTTGTCTTCGCCCGTGACGTCATCAGTAAACAAGGAGCGTTCGAGTATGTTCAGTAGTTTGAGAAGACGGCCCATATATCCACTAGTATTGATTCCCTTGTCAGCAAGAGATTCAAGGATAGGTTCAACGCCTTGGGTACCCTTCCGATATAAATGGGTCACATCTATCCAGAGAGGGTCGTTACGCATCTTTACCGGCTGGTAGAACTCGAATTCCTGCTCCTCAAGATGGAAGCGTAAATCTTGGAACGCCCGTGCGTTGCCATCGAAAAAGGCAGGTTCACGGCCCCTTATCACTCCGTATAGAGAGGTTATGCGCTGTTGACCATCAAGCAGTATCTGCTGTGGAGAGACGGGTGCCGGTAGGTCGCCGCGGGTTACGACATCAGGCGAAGAGGTTTTCCAGACCAATAGCGACCCTACCGGATATCCATTGTATAGAGATTTGAACAACTCGCGTACTTGTGTACGGTTCCAGACATAGCCTCGCTGAAATACAGGCAGGGAGATAGACCCGTTGTCTATCTCGTCCAGGATCGTGGAAATCTTCGTCGCCATCTTGATGCTTCTTTCTGTCTTACCGGTTGAAGGCTGGGATTATTTCGTCGCCATAGGCGGTCAGGGTGGCTTCCTGGTCGTCGTGCATCAGGTAGACGCCGAAGTGGTCGACTCCCAGGTCGCGCAGGTGCTCCAGCTTAGCGATGTGGTCCTCCGCTGTTCCCAGCACGCAGAAGCGGTCGACGATCTCGTCGGGCACGAAGTCGGTGGAGGGGTTGCCCGCCTTGCCGTGGTGGGCGTAGTCGTACCCTTCGCGGGCGGCGATGTACTCGGCCAGCGCCGGGGGAACCATCTCGGGGTTGTCCGACCCGTACCGCTTCACCAGGTCGTGGACGTGGTTGCCGACCATCCCGCCGAACCATCGGAGCTGGTCGCGCTGGTGCCTGATGTCGTCTCCCACATAGGCCGGCGCCGCCGCGCAGATCTTCACCTCGTCCGAGTCGCGACCCTCGTCCTCGGCGGCCGCCCGGACCGCCGCCGCCGTCCATTCCAGTATCTGCGGATCGGCCAGCTGGAGGATGAACCCGTCGGCATGGCGGCCGATGGTGTCCAGGGCGCGGGGCCCGTAACCCGCCGCCCACACGGGCAGATTCCAGCCCTGCTCGATCCACGGGATGCGGATCGGGTTGCCCATGTAATCAACCTCTTCCCCCGCCATCAAGCCTTTTACCACTTCCGTGCACTCCACCATGGCCGCCAGCGTCCTGGGCTTTCTGCCGATCACCCGCAGGGCCGAATCACCCCGCCCGATTCCGCAGATGGTCCGCTCCCCGTACATGTCGTTGAGGGTGGCGAACAGGGAGGCCAGCACCGTCCAGTCGCGGGTTCCCGGGTTGGTCACCATCGGCCCCACCGTCATCCGTTCGGTCTCGGCCAGCATCCGGGAGTAGATCACAAAAGGCTCCTGCCAGAGTACGTGCGAATCGAAGGTCCAGGCGTGGGTGAAGCCGTTGGCCTCCGCCAGCCGGGTCAGCTCCACCACCCGCGAGGCGGGCGGATCGGTCTGGAGAACCACCCCGAAATCCATCGTCTTCCCTCCTTCGATTCCTTCGGTCAGCCGTGCTGCGGGAAGCCCAGGTCCACGCCCCGGTGGATCGGGTCGGACCAGCGGCTGATCATCACCTTGGGGCGGGTGTAGAAGTGGACGCCGTCGGGGCCGTAGATGGCGTGGCCGCCGAAGATGGAGCTCTTCCAACCCCCGAACGAGTAGAAGGCCAGGGGCACCGGGATCGGGACGTTGATCCCCACCATCCCCACCTGGATCTCCGCCTGGAACTTGCGCGCCGCCCCGCCGTCGTTGGTGAACACCGCCGTGCCGTTGCCGTAGGGGTTCTCGTTGACCAGCTCGATGGCCTCCTCATAGGAGTCGGCGCGCACCACCGACAGCACCGGCCCGAATATCTCGTCGCGGTAGATGGACATGCCGGGCGTGACATGGTCGAACAGGGTGGGGCCCAGGAAGAAGCCGTCCTCGCACCCCTCGACGCGCAGACCCCTGCCGTCCTCGACCAGCTCCGCCCCTTCGGCCTCGCCCGCGTCGATGTATCCGGCCACCCGGTCGCGGTGGGCGGCGGTAACCAGCGGCCCCATCTGGACGCCCTCCGCCCCGCCGGGGCCGACCGTCAGGCCGGCCATCCGGTCGCGCACCAGGGGCAGCAGCCGGTCGGCGGCCCCGCCCACCGCCACCACCACGGAGATGGCCATGCACCGCTCGCCGGCCGATCCGTATCCGGCCGACACCGCGGCGTCGGCGGCCAGCTCCATGTCGGCGTCGGGCAGCACGACCATGTGGTTCTTCGCCCCGCCCAGTGCCTGCACCCGCTTGCCGTTCCGGGTCCCCTGCTCGTATATATAACGTGCGATGGGGGTGGAGCCCACGAAGGACACGGCGGCGACATCGGGGTGCTCCAGCAGGAGGTCCACCGCTTCCTTGTCCCCGTGGACGATGTTGAACACCCCGTCCGGCAGGCCCGCCTCGGCGAGGAGCTCGGCGTTGATCTGCGGCGCCGACGGGTCCTTCTCCGACGGCTTCAACACGAAGGTGTTGCCGCAGGCGATGGCGATCGGGAACATCCACATCGGCACCATGGCCGGGAAGTTGAACGGGGTGATCCCGGCGGCCACCCCGAGCGGCTGTCGCACCGTATAGGTGTCGACCGAGGCGCTGACCTGCTCGGAGAAATCCCCCTTGAGCAGGTGGGCGATGTTGCAGGCGAACTCCACCACCTCGAGGCCCCGCTGAACCTCCCCGAGCGAGTCGTCGAGCGTCTTGCCGTGCTCGGCGGTGAGCGCCCGGGCCAGGTCGAGGCGGCGCCGGACGATCAGCTCCCGGTAGGCGAACATGATGTTCTGCCGGCGGGTGAGCGGGGTAGACCGCCAGCTCTCGAAGGCCCTCCGTGCGGCGGCCACCGCCGCATCCACCTCGGCGGCCCCCGCGAAGGCCACCCGGGCGGTCTGCCGTCCGGCCGCCGGGTCGAACACCGGCCCGGCCCGCTCCGGCTCGCCCTCCCAGGGCCCGCCGTCGATCCAATGGTTAATAGTTCTCATCGCCTCCCCCCGAATGGTAGGCCGCGTCCGCCCCCTCCGGGTCCGCTCAGCGCATCATGAGGGAGCGGCCCCGCCGCAGGTACTCTCCATCGCCCTTGCGTCCGTGGTAGCGGCCGTCTTCGATGATGACCTTGCCCTTTGACAGCACCGTTTCGACCTTGCCGGTTGCCTCTTGGCCTTCGTAGGCTGAATAGTCCACGTCCATGTGGTGGGTTTCCGCCGAGATGGTATGGGTGCGGTTCGGGTCGATGACGACGATATCGGCGTCGCTTCCCACCGCGATGGTGCCCTTCTGGGGGTACAGGCCGAACATCTTGGCCGGGGCGGCGGCGGTTATCTCCACGAACCGGTTCAGATCGATGCGCCCCGCCGACACCCCGCCGTCGAAAATCAGTTCCATCCGGTTCTCCACTCCCGGCAGGCCGTTGGGGATGAGGGTGAAATCGCCCCGCCCCAGCTGCTTCTGCGTGCCGAAGGTGTGGTGGTCGTCCATGCAGAACGGGCAGTGATCGGTGGACACCACCTGCAGGTCGTTGGTCTGCAGCCCGCGCCACAGCCGCTCCTGGTGGCCTTCCATCCGGTCCCGCAGCGGGGGGGAGCAAACGTATTTGGCGCCCTCGAAGCCGTTGCCCAGGTCGTCCAGGTCCAAGAACAGGTACTGGGGGCAGGTCTCGGCGAACACCATGCGGCCCTCGTCCCGCGCCCAGGTCACCTGCTCCAGGGCTTCCAGGGCCGATAGGTGGACGATGTAGACCATGGCGCCGGTCACCTCCGCCAGCCGGATGGCGCGGTGGGTGGCTTCGCCTTCCAGGGCCGAGCGGCGGACCAACCCGTGGTAGATGGGGTCTGTCTCACCCCTCCGCAGCGCCTGCTGGACGAACACGTCGATGGCGATTCCGTTCTCGGCGTGCATGGCGATCACCGACCCGTTCTCCGCCGCCTTCTGCATGGCCAGCACGATCTCGCCGTCGGTGGAGTAGAACACGCCCGGATAGGCCATGAACATCTTGAACGAGGTGACCCCCTCGTCCACCAGCATGTCCATCTCCTTCAGGGTCTGCTCGTTGATGTCGCCGGTGATCATGTGGAAGCCGTAGTCGACGGCGCACTCGCCCTCGGCCTTGGCCATCCACTTCTCGAAGCCGTCCATGGCCGACTCGCCCTTGGTCTGGACGGCGAAGTCGATGATGGTGGTGGTGCCCCCCCAGGCGGCGGCCCGGGAGCCGGTCTCGAAGGTGTCGGCGGCGAAGGTCCCCCCGAACGGCAGCTCCATGTGGGTGTGCACGTCGACCCCGCCGGGTGCCACGATGCGGCCGCCTGCGTCGATCACCCGGTCGGCGGCCACGCCCAGCGCGGCGGTGCGGGCCGGGTCGAGGATGGCCGTCACCCGGCGCCCCTCGATCAGCACGTCGGCTTGCATGCTTTCGGCGGCGGTCACCACCAAGCCGTTGGTTATGAGCGTGGAGGCCATGCCTGCCTTCTCCTTTCTCTCCTCGGTTTAGCGGGGTTCGTCGGGCTGTTCCTCCCGGGCCGGAACCCGGGGCGGTCAGGGCGCCGTGAGGGAATCGTAGGCGTCGGGGCGGCGGTCCCGGTAGAAGGCCCAGAGCTTGCGCACCTCGTCGATCATGTCCATGTCCAGGTCGCGCACCACCAGCTCCTCGCGGGCGTCGGAGGCGGGGTCCCCCACCAGCTGTCCGCGCGGGTCCACGAAATAGGAGGAACCGTAGAAGTCGTTCCCGCCGTAGGGTTCCCTGCCCACCCGGTTGATGGCCCCGATGAAGTACTCGTTGGCCACCGCCGAGGCCGGCTGCTCCAGGTTCCACAGATGCATGGACAGGCCGCGGCTGGTGGCCGATGGATTGAAGACGATCTTGGCGCCGGCCAGCCCCAGCGCCCGCCACCCTTCGGGGAAGTGGCGGTCGTAGCAGATGTACACGCCGATCCGCCCCACCGCGGTGTCGAACACCGGATACCCCAGGTTGCCGGGGCGGAAGTAGAACTTCTCCCAGAAGCCCGGCAGATTCGGGATGTGGGTCTTGCGGTACTTGCCCAGATAGGTTCCGTCGGCGTCGATGACCGCCGCCGTGTTGTACAGGAACCCGTCGTCTTCTTTCTCGAACAGCGGAACCACCATCACCATCCCGGTTTCCCCGGCCGCCGCCGCCATCCGTTGGATGGTGGGGCCGTCGGGGACCGCCTCGGCGGTGTCCTTGTGGCCGTCGTCCTGGACCTGGCAGAAGTAGGGGCCGTTGAACAGCTCCTGGAAGCACATCACCTGCGCCCCCTGCTCGGCGGCCTGCCGGGCGTAGGCGATGCTCTTGTCCACCATTGATTCGGCGCCGCCCGTCCAGGAGGTCTGGACTATCGCCGCGCGGATGATGTTCGCCATTTCATCGGCCCCTTTCCTGATCGCCGCCTATTCGGCCGCGGACGCAGCGCCGCGCCGGCCGGCCGCCGTTCGGTTCGGCCCCCGCCTCCGGTCCCGGCCGGGCGGAGGCGGGGGCGCCTGTCGGCTCGTCTGCGCCGTTAGCCGTTATTCACCGCCCGGGTTGAGGGTTACGGTGGTCCGCTGCCAGCCGGCCCCCACCGTGTCCAGGCCGTCGCCGTTGAGCGCGTCCACCGCCGCCCGGGCGAAGTCGGTGCGGTAGGCCCCGGACCCCGGATCGGCGCTGATCACCCCTTGGCCGGTGGCGACGTCGATGGTCTGGGCCCAGAGGCCTGTGTCCATGACCCCGATCCCGCCCGGGGACGGCCAGATCAGGCCGTTGATCTCGTTCATCTGCCAGGCCTGGTGGCTGCGGCCCAGGGTGGGTCCGGCCGCCAGCACGATGTCCACGCACGAATCCGGGTTGTCGCGGCAGTAGATCCATCCCCGGAAGGAAGCCCGCAGGAACGCCTCGACGGTGTCGGCGTTGTCCTCCGCGTACTGCTCGGTAACCCAGATGGCGTCCTGGAGCATGGCGGTGGCGATCTCGGGGTCGTTGAAGTCGATCACGTTCAGGTCGCTCGGCTGGTAGAGCTGTCCGGTGTCGGGGTTGGTGGCCTCCAGCACCTGCGCGTACTCGTTGTAGATCATCGCCTCGGCGGCGTCGATATCCCGGTTGAGCAGCGCTTCCATGTCGAAGCTCTGGGCGATAAGATCCACGTCGAGCACGCCGAACTTCTCGATGGCGGCGGTCAGCTCGTACTCGTTGCCGAAGCCCCAGTTGCCGACCGGCCGGCCCGCCCAATCGGAGGGGTGGGTGATGCCGGAGTCGGCCCAGGACACCATCAGGGTGCCCGAACGCTGGAACACCTGGCCCACGTTGACCAGTCCGGCGCCTTCCTCGTTGGAGACCAAAGCCTTGGGCACCCAGGCCAGGCCGAATTCGGCGCCGCCGGTGGCCACCACCTGCTGGGGAACGATCTCCACCGCCCCTTCCAGGATGGTCACGTTCAGGCCCTCATCCTCGTAGAACCCCTGGTCTACCGCCGCGTAGTAGCCGGCGAACTGGGCCTGCGCCACCCACTGCAGCTGCAGGTTGATGGGGGTCAGCTCCTCCTCGCCCCCGCAGGCCGCAGCCGCCAGCGCCAACGACCCGAGGGCCGCAGCCAGCTTGAAAGACAGTCTCGTCCGCACTTTTGCCTCCTCCCCGGTCGTTTCCGGACCGACCGGCAACCCAAAAATACCCTGTCCGCGTCCGCCTCGCGGCGGGAGGTTCGATAAATCTCGGATTTCAGGCCCGGCGCACCGAAATATGCCAGGGGATGGCCCGTCGTTCCGCCCACGCCACCAACAGATACAGGGCGATCCCGAAGGCCGAGGCCAGCACGATGGCCGCCCAGGCCTCCTCGAACTGGAGCAGGCCGGCCTTGGTGGTGATGTACTGGCCGAGCCGGGCTTGGGGGCCGCCGAAGAACTCCTTGACGATGGCCCCGATCAGGCTCAGGGCGGCCGCCACCTTCATGGCCGAGAACAGGTACGGCCCGGCGGTGGGGAGCTGCAGCTTGCGGAGCACCGTTCCCCGGCGGGCGGCGTAGGAGTCCAGCAGCTCCAGCTGCGAGGCGTCCGCCGACAGCAACCCCCGCACCATGTTGATCATCACCGGGAAGAACACCAGGATCGCCACCACGAAGATCGACCCGGCCGGGCTGAGTATCCCGAACCAGGAGTTGGCGATGGGGGCCAGCACGATGATGGGGGTGGAGTTGGCGGCCACCGCGAACGGCACCGCCCCCTCCCGGACGAAACGCCAACGGGCCGCCGCCAGCGAAACCAGCACCGCCCCCGCCGCTCCGGCCGCCAACCCGGCCAGGGCGGTGGAGAAGGTGCCCCATCCGGCGCCGAACAGGTCGGAGGACTCGGCGGCGAAGGCGGCGGCGATGGCGGTGGGGGCGGGCAGGATGAAGCCCTTGATGCCGAATATGCGCACCACCGCCTCCCACACCGCCAACCCGCCCGCGAACAGGACCGCGGCCGGGCCCCACCGCCGCAGCAGGCCCTTCATGATTTCTCCACCGCCCGCAGGCCGTCCCTTACCGAGGTAAGCAGCTCGAAGAAGCGTTGGTCCTGGCGGGTTTCCCGGGTGCGGGGCCGGGGGAGGTCGATGTCGACCGTCCGGGTGATGCGCCCCGGCCGGGGCGACATGATCACCACCCGGGTCGAGAGGAACACCGCCTCCGGGATGGAATGGGTAACGAACACCACCGTGGTGCGGGTTTCCGACCAGATGTGCAGCAGCTCGGCCTGCATCCGCTCCCGGGTCATCTCGTCGAGGGCGCCGAACGGTTCGTCCATCAGCAGGATGGAAGGTTCGAAGGCCAGCGCCCGGGCGATGGATACCCGCTGTTGCATCCCGCCCGACAGCTGCCACGGATAATGGTCGGCGAATTCGGCCAGCCCCACCAGGTCCAGCATGGCCTCCGCCCGCTTACGGCGCCCGCGCTTGTCCTTTTCCATTATCTCCAGGGGGAGCTCCACGTTGGCCCTCACCCTCCGCCACTCCAGCAGGGTGGCCGTCTGGAACACCATCCCGTATTCACGGTCCAGGCGGGCCGCGGTCGTGTCCTTGCCGTTGACCTCGACCAGGCCGGCGGTGGGGGAGATCAGGCCGCCGACCAGCCGCAGCAGGGTCGACTTGCCGCATCCGGAGGGGCCGATCAGGGAAATGAAACCGCCCCGGCCGACCTCGAGGTCGATGCCTTCCAGGGCGCGCACCTCTTGGCCGCCGCCGGGGTTGAACACCATGTCCACCCCGCTCATCAGCACCGCGGGGGCGGTCATCCGGGCGCTTCCTGCCGGGCGGTCCGGGTGGTTTCGGGGTCGTCCAGCCGCAGCGACGGGGGCACCACCGCCCGTTCCGCCCCCGCCACCGCCCCCACGAAGGCCATCCCCAGCAGGGAGGCCACCAGGATGGAGGCGAACAGCTTGGCGGGGGCGGCGGAGAAGGCGGAGGCGAAGTTGAGGATGGCGCGGCCCAGGCCGTCCGGCATGCTGGCGGGCAGCTCCCCCACGATGGCGCCGATTACCGCGGCGGTGGCGGCGACCTTCAGGGCGGGGAACAGGTAGGGCAGGGCGGCGGGGGCCTGCAGCTTCCACAGCACCTGCCGGGGGGAGGCGGCGTAGGAGGTCATCAGCTCGGAGGCTTCGGCCCGGGGGGAGCGCAGGCCCCGCAGGGTGTTGATCGCCACCGGGAAGAAGGCCAGGTAGGCCGAGATCACCGCCACCACCAGCCAGCGCGGCATGCTCAGCCGCCCCGCCCACACCACCAGGATGGGGGCGATGGCCAGGATGGGGACGGTCTGGGAAGCCACCACATACGGCATCAGCCCCCTCTCGGCCAGGGACGAACGGACGAACAGCACCCCCAGCCCGAACCCCACCAGGCTCCCGAAGGCGAACCCCAGCAGAGCCGAGCGCCAGGTGAACAGGGCCGCCCGCAGCAGCACCCACAGCAGCAGATCGCCCCCCCGGCGGGCCGGCCGGAAAAGTGCGAACAGGATGTCCCACACATGCGGCATGGAGCGCTCATTGGTGCGCACCGGCAGGGACACCGAGGTGCCCGGCCACACCCCGCCGGCGGCCGTCCCCATCCACTTGTAACCCTCCCACAGCAACGCGAACAACGCCAGGATGCTCAGAAAGGCCAACACCCGGCGGGCGGAGGCGCTCATGCTCATATACCTCATTATCTGTCCGCCTATACCGGCCGGCCGGCGTTGGGAGCCATGCCCCCGATGTTATAGGAGCGTTCCGAGGGATACGGGGCGGCGGCGGACGGGATCAGGTATGCCCGGCGGCGCGGCGGACGGCGGTTTCCAGTTTGTAGCAGCCCTCGTCGCTTTCCTCCTCGGTGAGGGACAGGGGAGGGGCGATGCGCAGTACGTTGCCGTAGAGGCCGCCCTTGCCGATCAGCAGGCCCTCGGACCGCGCCTCTTCCAGGACGGCGCCCGCCAGGGCCGGGTCGGGCGCCAGGGTGTCGGGGTCGGCCAGCTCCACCCCGATCATCAGGCCCTTGCCCCGCACCTCCGCGATCCGGGGAATCTCATCGGAAAGGTGCTCGAGGCTGTTCTTGAGCCGGTTGCCCACCTTGTAGGCGTTGGTCTGGAGGTCGTCCTCCTCCAGCGCGTCCAGGACGGCCAGGGCGGCGGAGGAGGCCAACGGGTTGCCGCCGAACGTCGAGATCATGTTGGCCGGATAGCTGTTGATGATCTCGCCTCGGCCCACCACTCCGCCGATGGTCATGCCGTTGCCCAGACCCTTGGCGAAGGTGATCAGGTCGGGGGTGATTCCGTGGGCCTGATACCCCCAGAAATTCTCGCCGGTCCGGCCCCACCCGGTCTGCACCTCGTCGGATATGAGCAGGATGCCGTGCTCGTCCAATACCTCTTTCATGGCCCCCAGGAAACCGTCGGGCAGGGTGACGAACCCGCCCACCCCCTGGATGGGTTCGACGATCATGGCGGCCACGTCGCCGGCGGCGGCGATGTTCAGCATGTCCCGCAGGTCGTCCACGCACGCCCCAATGAACTCGTCCTCCGGGAGGCGGCCGAAGGGGGAGCGCAGCCGGTAGCCCCCGTGTATGTAGGTCACGTTGAACGGCGAGAAGGAGGTACCCGACCAGGAGGCGTTGCCGGTCACGGCGGTGGCGCTGTGCGAGCGGCCGTGGTAGCTGTTGCGCAGGGCCAGCACCTGGTTGGAGCGGCGCAGGCCCGTGGCCATCATCAGGGCGGCGTCGTTGGCCTCGGTGCCGGAGTTGACGAAGAACACCCTGGCGTCGGGGATGCCCGACAGCTCGGCGACCCGCTCCGCCAGCTCGATCTGCGGCTTGATCAGGTACATCGTGGAGGAGTGCAGCAACCGGTCGGCCTGGTTCTTGACCGCCTCCGTCACCCTGGGGTCGGCGTGGCCGATCATCGTCACCAGGATCCCGCCGAAGAAGTCCAGATACTCGTTGCCCTCGGCGTCGGTCACCCGGCAGCCCGACCCCTCCACCAGCGCGATCGGCTCCTCGTAGTAGAGGTTGACAGAAGGGGGGAGCACCCGGCGGTGGCGCTTCAACAGTTCGGCGTGTATTCCCATCGGGCGGCCTCCAATGTAGCTGCACCCCCCAGGATAACTATGCGGAGAGGGTCGCGGACAGGGCGGCCCAGGCAGTTGCCGAGGCGGGCGCCGGCGGGTAGGGTCGGCGGCCATGTCCGAGCCCCAAGAGTTCAAGTTGATCAACATCCGCGAGGTGTGGCCGGGCGAGGCGAAGGACTTCACGCCCTGGCTGGCCGACAACCTGCCCTCCCTGGCCGAGCATCTGGGGATCGACGAGCTCGAGCTGGACGGGACTGAGGTCGAAGTACCTGGTTGTCGACGCAAGATCGATATCTTGGCGCGTGACCCCGACGACGGGAAGTGGGCCATCGAGAACCAGTACGGCGAGGCCGACCACGATCACCTGACCAGGGCTCTCGCCTATGCGGTCGGCCTCGAGTGCCGGGCGGTGATATTGGTGGCCGAGTCGTACAGGGAGGAGTTCACCGCGCTGGCAGACGAGTGGAACCGTTACTCGGAGAAGTACGGTACCGAAGGTATCCGCCTGTTCTTGGCAGCCATTGAAGCAGGCCGGGTAGGAGACTCGGCTCCCGGGTTCCGGTTCCGGCTCGTGGCCGGGCCGAACGAGTGGAAATCGGAAACAGCCGCCGGGCCGAGGCGGCTCTCGGAGGCTGGCCTGGCCCGTCGGGAAGCTCGGCACGCGTTTTGGTCCGGGCTTCAGAAGGTTACGAGTGAGAGGGAGGACTTGTCATTTAACGTCGGCGAGAAGACAGACAGCAGTTGGTTAGGTGTCCTAGGCAGGGGGCCGTTCTCCCTCTGTTTCGGGGTAAAGATGAAGTCTTCACGGGTGGAGCTGCGGATCGGGGGCTCAGATCGCGAGGAGAACGACAGGTTGTACGACGCGCTTATTGAGCGGCAAGATGCGATCCGCTCACAACTGGATGTGCACTTGGAGTGGGTCAAGAACCCGACGTACCGAGTCAACCGAATTTACTGGGAACCGGACCGAGCTTGTGGGTACCGCTCTCCACCCGAGGAGCACGAAGCTGGCTACCAGGTCTTGGCGGATGCCATGTACCGATTCCGCGATGTCTTCATGCCGCACATAGAGGAGCTGCTCGCCGACTCCTGACCAGGGCTGCCCCCTGGAAGATCTACTTCGTGATTCTGACACCCTGAGGGTGCAGGCCGCTCCATTGCGGGCGAGGGGCGGTCCGGCCGTCTGAGGCGGGGGGCGCGGCCTGCCGCCTGTAGCGTCTTTTTTCGCGTTCCCCGGTTTTTCGGAAACAAGGGGGTTCCCGGCAAGGCCTTTCTGGTGTATTATGATGGTATGTCAACTATTGTTCTCATCGTTAACCAACGATTGAGCTGCGCCGATGCGCCGGGCGGGTCCCAGTGGCGGCGCTAGCAGTCCACACCCGGCACGACGATGTGTTGGGGCTGGTGGCGCCGTTCGCGCTGGCCGCATCCCGCCGCACCGTGCTGGTGATCGACCTTGACCCGGAGGGGTTCCCGCTCCCCGGCCGCCGCACCCTGGCCCGCCTGGTGGAGGACGGCCCCACCCTGGCCGAGCTGGTCCCGTCCCGCCGGGGGATGGCCGTCCTGCCCCATGGAGGGGCGGACATAGAGGAGGCCCGCCCGGTGGTGGACGCCCTGGTCGAGTCGTGGCCCTGCGTGATAGTAAGAACCCGGACGCCCCTCCCCGGCCTGCCCTTCGCGGAGGTGGCGCCCCTGGTGCCGGGGGTCGACACCCGGTCCGGCCCCCGGGTGTGGGTGCGCACCGGCATCGGAAGGGTGAAGTCCGGCCCCGGTCCGGTGGTAGACGGCCCCGGCCGGCAGGCGGTAACGGCGGTGCTGGCCGGGCAGATGCCCGCCGGACGGTGGCTCCGCTCCTGGACCGAAGTCTGGAGATGGCCGTGGCAGTAGTAGACCGCGTTCTCCGACGGGTGCTCGAATCCGACATCGAGCTGAGCCGTGATCGGGCGGAGGCCGAAGTGCGGCGCATCCTCTCCTTCGAGTCTCCGCTGGCCTCCCCCCAGATCGTGGATGTGGTGATGGACAACCTGGTGGGGATGGGGCCGATCGAGCCGCTGTTCAGGGACCCGGCGGTGTCGGATGTGTTCGTGAACGGACCGGATGAGGTGTGGGTGGAGCGCCGGGGCGTCCTGGAGCGCACCGACGTCGTGTTCGCCGACGACGCGGCGGTGCTGGCCGCGGTGGAGCGCACCATCGCCCCCCTCGGCCTGCGCCTCGACCGGTCCAGCCCGTTGCTGAGCGCCCGCCTCCCCGACGGCAGCCGCCTCCACGCCGTGGTCCCGCCGGTCTCGGTGGACGGCCCGATCGTGGCCATCCGCCGCTTCGTGGCGGCGGCTTCCGGCCTGTCCGACTTCGTGGACTGGGGTTCCATGACCTCCGGTCAGCTGCAGTTTCTCGAGCAGGCTGTTGCCGACCGCCGCAACATCGTGGTGAGCGGCGCGGCGGGGGCCGGCAAGACCACCCTGTTGAACGCCCTGGCGGCCTCCTGCCCGCCGGAGGAACGGATGGTGACCATCGAGGACGCCGCCGAGCTGAGCTTTCCCGGGCACGTGGTGCGGCTCGAAGCCCGCCCGCCCAACGCCGAGGGGCAGGGGCAGGTGACCCTGGCCGACCTGGTGCGCACCGCCCTCCGCCTGCGCCCCGACCGCATCGTCGTGGGCGAGGTGAGGGGGCCGGAGGCGCTCGACATGATCTCGGCCATGAACACCGGACACGACGGCAGCCTCTCCACCGTCCACGCCAACGGTCCGGAAGACGCCCTGTGGCGGCTCGAGACGCTGGCCTTGTCGGCGGGTGAGAACGTAGGGGAGACGGCGGTCCGCCGCCAGCTCCGCTCGGCGGTGGATCTCGTGGTGCATCTTTCCCGGCGGGGCGGGCGGCGCCGGCTGCATACCATCGCCGAGGTCGGCCAGGATGGATGCCAGGAGGCGCCGTGCTGATCCTGCTGCTGGTTGCCGCGGGCATTGCCATGAAGCCCCGCCGCTTCTGGGAGCCCGCCGCCCTGGGCGCGGTGGTCTTCCTTCCCTGGTGGATGACCCTGGCCGGGCTTTCCGCCGGGGTGTTCCTGGCCCGCCGCGCCCGCCGCTTCGACCCGTACCAGGAGGTCGCCTACCTGCAGGCGGTGAGCGCCGAGCTGCGGGCCGGACGGAGCCTCCGCCAGGCGCTGGTGGAAGCCGGCAGCCGGGCGCCCGGCCTCGATCTGGATTACACGGCCCGGCTCGCCCGCTCCGGCCGCCCCATGGAAGAGGTGGCCCAAGCCGCCTCCGCCGCCCTGCCCGAAGCCGGAACCCTGGCGGCCGCCGCCCTGCGCATCGGCGCCGAGAGCGGGGGAGGGGTGGCTTCGGCCTTCGCCACCCTGGCCGGCATCCAGGCCGACCGGATCGAGCTGGCGCGGGAGAACCGGGCTGCGGGCGCCGCCGCCCGCGCCTCGGTGGCCGTGCTGACCATCCTTCCGATAGGGGGCCTGTTCTTCGCTTTTTCCACCGGGATGCTTACCGAGCTCCTGGCTCTGGGGCGGGTCGGACCCATCCTGGTGGCGGTCGGTTCGGTGCTGCTGGTGTCGGGCGCCGCCGCCACCCTGGCCCTGGGAAGGAAGCTGGCATGACCTACTTCACCATCGTCGCCGCGGCGGTCACCGTGTTCATGATCCTGCGCTCCCAGCCGACCGGGCGGCGGGTCATGGCGGCGGGCCTGGCCGGGCTGGGGCTGGCCAACCCGATCGCCGGCGCGGGCGCGGGGATGGCATGGTTCACCCTGCACCGCCGCAACTCCCTCCGGGCCGAACGGCGCGCCGTCGAGCGGGCCCGGGGCGAGTTGGAGCTGCTTACCCATTCGATGCTGATCGCCGTCTCGGGCGGCCTGTCCCCGGTGGCGGCGCTGGCCCTTTCTCGGGAGAACCTGCGCTCCCGGCTGGGCGAAGAAGTAGACCAGGTGCTGCGCCGCTCGGTCCATTCCGGCCTCACCGCCGCCCTGCTCGACGCAACCGGGGCGGGCGGCAGGCTGTTCCGCCAGATCGGGGCGGCCCACCTCTCCGGCGCCCCCCTGGGGCTGGCCCTCAGCGCTCAGGCCACCGAATACCGGGACGCGGCCCGCGCCCGCGCCGTGGAGCGCGCCCGCAAGCTGCCGGTGAGGATGGTGGTCCCGCTCGCCCTTCTCATGCTCCCCGGCCTGCTCATGCTGATGGTCGGCCCGATCGTGCTGCCCTCGGTCATGCGGCTGCTCGGCCCGATCGTGAGGCTGTGATGTCGATGTCGCTTCCCCCCGCCCCGGCCGGACGCCGGGATATCCGCTCCGGCGGAAGAAAGGAAAGAAACTATGAGCACAATCACCAGAATGGTCCGCAAGGGCATCCGGCGTTTCGCCGGCGAGGATGGACAGGCCACCGTCGAGTACACCCTGGTCGGGATGTGCGCGGCAGGGTTGGCGTCGGCGCTGTTGGCCTGGGTCAACAAGACCCCGCTGCTCGGCGGCTTCTTCGGGGCCGTGGTAAAGCACATCCGCGGGCTGATCGGCTGAGCAGGGAAAGAGGCTCGGCCACCATGGAGTTCGTCCTCGTCATCCCCCTCGTCTTCCTGCTCATCGCAGGCGCGGCGGAGGTGGCGGTCCTGGCGAGGACGAACCTCCAGGTGGCTGCGGCGGCCCGGCAGGGCGCTCGGGTCGCCGCCGTCGTTCCTGATTCGTCCAAGGCTGTCGGAGCTGCCCGGCAGGTTCTGGGCGAGGACCTGGGAAGGAAGGCCAGGGTCACGGTGCAGCGCCCGCCCGTAGCGGGAGGGTCCGTCCGGGTGACCGTGGTCCTCCACCACCAACTCTTGACCTCGCTGGGCGGAATGCGGGTTCCGCTGCAGCACACCGCCGTCATGCGGGTCGAGGCAGGAGGCAGACAATGGTGAGGTCGGAGCGCGGTTCGGTGTCCGTATTCACGGCCGGCGTGATGGTGATGATCGGCGTGCTGATCGTGGGGCTGACGGGCATCGGACAGGTTCTCCTGGCCAGGAGCCGGGCGGTGACCGCGGCGGAGGCGGGCGCGCTCGCCGCCGCTCCGGTCACCTTCCGGCCCTTCGGCGCAACCGGAACGGCAACCCGGGAAGCGGCCCGCCTGGTCCGGGCCAACGGCGCCGAGCTGGTTGCCTGCTCCTGCCCCCATGACCCCGGATACGACCCGAGGACGGTGACGGTTACCGCAAGGGCGCCCGTCTCCGTCCTCGGCCTCGGGGAATTCGCCCTGGAAGCAACCGCCGCCGCCGAGTTCCGCCCCGTAGCCCTGCTGCGGGAACCCCGGCCCCCGCAAGCCCCTTAACCCCGGCTCGGCCCGCAGCTAACAGCACTGCTCAGAGCCCAGATATCCTGCGCCCCTCTCTTCCGGCGCCCCGGGACCGCGGGGGAGAGGCGCAAGGTTCGGTCGGGAGATACCGGCGGCGGTAGATGTTGACGGCGGTTCGACGCCGTGCACGGGATGGGTCGAGGGGCGGCGGGCGCGGACGGTGCAGGAATGCATGCGGTCGGTCTCTTGGTGGCGGGGGGTGATCTCTACGCCGGTCAGGCCCGCTTCCTCCAAGCCCCGGCGGTACTCCTCGAAGGTCAGGGCGCCGGCGATGCAGCCCACCCAGGAGCCCTGCTCCAGACGCTCAGCCTCGCTCATGCCGTTCTCGGCCACTACGTCGTAGACGCCCACCCGGCCGCCGGGGCGGAGCACCCTGGCGATCTCCCGCAGCACCGCCTGCTTGTCCGCCGACAGGTTGATCACGCAGTTGGAGATCACCGCGTCCACGCTCTGGTCGGGCAGCGGGATGTCCTCCATGTACCCGAACAGGAACTCCACGTTCTCCGCTCCGGCCTCGGCGGCGTTCGTCCGGGCCAGTTCCAGCATCTCTTCGGTCATGTCCAGCCCGTACACATAACCGGACGGCCCCACCCGCCGGGCCGACAGCAGTACGTCGATCCCTCCGCCGGAACCCAGGTCGAGCACCGTTTCTCCCTCCCGCAGGTCGGCCGCCGCCATCGGATTGCCGCACCCCAGGGAAGCCCGCGCCGCCGCCTGCGGCAGCGCCTCCAGCTCCTCGTCCGAGTAGAAACGGCGGGCGGCCCCGGATTCGGTCCCCTCCGCGGTCAAGGCGCTTCGGGCGTATTCCTTCCGGACGGCTTCGCGCAGGGCGCCGGGCTCGGCCGGCATCGACCGCGGACTTGCGGGCTCCCCGCCGCCCCGGGCGCAGCATTCATTCGCAGTGCGGGCAGTCATCCATCGTCCAATCTTCCGACTGCCCGTAGTTTAAGATCGTGCGCGGATTAGGAAGCCGGAGGTGTCCCGGCGCAAGCAACTGTTGGATGGTCTGCCCGATGAGCATGGGGCGGCGGAGCGCTGCGCCCGCCCACGGAACGGCGAAGGCATCCCTGCCCGTGCATCCCCGAATCCCACCGGTCAAAAGCCCTGATCCGCCCTTTCGGGCCTGGCCTTGCTGGTATTGTGGACGATGGCGGCATCCTCCGAACCCACCGGTAAGCCCCTGTTCCACCCCTGGTCAAGCCCCTGTTCACCCCCGGACCCCGGCAAGAACGCGAAAAATCCCGCCCCCCCGCCCCGCTTCGCGGGCCCGGCCCCCACCGCCACCACCGAGAATCCGGACGCGGTCGGTCAGTACCCGGCAGGGTCGCGTTCGGAAGATGATCCCTGTCTCGGTCTGCGGGCCCTGCGGACCGGAGGTGCTTGCGGCTCTTCCATTGATACAGCATCGGTGCGACAAGGTCAATACCCTTGTGCGGGATCCGGCGGGATTTTTTTGTCATTTCCGTGATTCAAGGCCGGCAATATCTACTTCGAACGGCGGGGGATACCGGTTCTCCCGGGGCGGTCCGCAGGCCGGCGCCGGATCGTTCGGGCTTTCAGGGCGCCGGGAGGGGGCGGGGGAGCTCGTAGATGTAGGTGGGTTCATCGGTTCCGTAGTCGGAGGGGGCCTCGCCCGACCAGATACGGGTGAAACCGGCTTTTTCCAGGGCGCGCCAAGAAGCGGGGTTGTCGGCCAGCACCGTCACGATTACCGAGGGGGCGTCCGGGCGGCTTTCCCATAGCCTCGCGGTGAACTGCCGGATCATCTCGGTTCCCACGCCTCTGCCCACCCGGTCGGCCTCTCCGACCAGGTAGTCGATGCCCACCGAGGCCGAGGGCGGGTCGATCATCGACCGGTCCCGCATGTGTTGCCACTCGCCGCCGAGGCGGCAGCATTGGATGAGCCCGATCGGACGCTCTTGCTCATAGACCAGGAACGCCGCCGCCGGGCGGCGCCCGTCCGCGCCCGCCCCGTACTCGGATTCCACCTCCGCCAACGAAGACTCCATCGCTCCCCACTCGGTGGCGGCCACATGCGGCGCCTCCAGCCATCTCACCACCAGCGGGAAATCCTCCCGCCTCAGATCCCGAAACTCCAACGCCATGCGCTTTCTCGTTGCTGTTCCGAGCGGTTATCATGGCAGGCATGGCCATCCGATGCTCTATGCGCGAGTTCGCGGGCGCCCCCGCCGCCCGGGGCGCGCGAATGTGTTGTATCTGCTCTCGGGTGGCTTTCTCGGCTTCGGTCAGGTAACGCCCCCGCCCGGGAGAGCTCTGCCGGCGTTGCCAACCTCGTATCACCGCCCGCCGGTTGCGCGCGGGCAATTCTCGCAAACGAAAGGAAGACCATGACTACTGAAGTTGCCGCCCCTCTGAACGACGTGGACCTGGAGTCGGTGGGGTCGCTGATCGCGGCCGTGGCCGACGACCCGGAGAAGGGGCAGACCGAGTGGAAGGCCACCGTGAACTGGAAGGGCGCCTTCCGGTCGGAGGCCGTCATCCGCGACTTCGACCCTGTCCCCTCCGACGAGCCGGCCGGCCTGGGCGGCACCGACACCGCCCCCAACCCGGTGGAGCAGGTGCTCGGCGCCCTGGGCAACTGCCTGGCGGTGGGCTATGCCGCCAACGCCTCGGCGGCGGGCATCGCCATCAACGGCCTGCGGATCGAGCTGAGCGGAGACGTGGACCTGCAGGCCTTCCTGGGCCTGAAGGAGGGCCACGCCGGATACGGAGGTCTGGCGGTCGAGGTGCACCTCGACGCAGACGCTACCCAGGAGCAGCTCGACCAGCTCCACCAGAAGGTGGTCAACAGCTCCCCGGTGGGCCACACCCTGAAAAGCGCCGTTCCGATGGACATCTCCCTGGCTCGATAAGCCCTTATCCAGGCCGGGGAGGGTCGGCCGCAGAACCTTCGGCCCTCCCCGGCCCGACTCTTTTCTGGAGGCGCCGGCCTGCGCCGCTCTGTTGAATCCTGCCGTTGCCGCCGCCCGGATTGCGCAGACCCGCCGGAGCTCCTATAGTAAAATGATACTGATTCTCATTTCCAAAAGGAGACGATATGGCTTTCGGGCGACAGGGGGGCAGGATGCGAGTTATCTGTCTGGCGTCGGCGCTGGTATTGGTGCTGGCGGGGTGTGGATCACAAGGCGGCTCGGGCGACGACGCCCCCGCCGAGGCGGTGACTGCGGAGACGGCGGCTTCCGAGGCGGCGGTTGCGGAGACGACGGATACGGAGGCATCGGCTTCCGAGACGGCGGACACGGAGGCATCGGCTTCCGAGACGGCGGACACGGAGGCGCCGGCTTCCGAGATGGAACCGCTGTCGATCGCGGCGACAACCACCATCCTGGGAGACATCGCGGCGAATGTCGCGGGCGACGACGCCGAGATAACGGTGCTGTTGCCGGTGGGCGCCGATCCCCATGACTTTCTGGCGTCGTCCGCCCAGGTTGCTCTTCTCCATGACGCCGATCTGGTGGTGGCCAACGGTCTGCTGCTGGAAGAGAGTTTGATAGACGTGTTGAGGGCCGTCGAGGCCGACGGAGTTCGGCTGTTCGAGGTAGGCGAGCTGTTGGACCCGTTGCCTTACGGCGCCGGCGCGGGGCATGATGATCATGATGAGGACGAGGGGGATGGGCACGATCATGATGAGGGGGACGGTCATGACGAGCATGAGGGTGAGCATGATCATGATGAGGGGGAGGGTCATGATGAGGACGAGGGTGAGCATGATCATGATGAGGGGGAGGGTCATGATGAGGACGAGGGTGAGCATGATCATGATGAGGGGGAGGGTCATGATGAGGACGAGGGTGAGCATGATCATGATGAGGGGGAGGGTCATGATGAGGACGAGGGTGAGCATGATCATGATGAGGGGGAGGGTCATGATGAGGACATGGGTGAGCATGATCATGATGAGGGGGAGGGTCATGACGATGAGGGGGGTGAGCACGATCATGACGAGCACGGAGAAGGGGAAGACGAAGGCGGCGAACACGAACACGATCACGGCAGCGAGGATCCCCATTTCTGGATGGACCCCCTCCGGGTAGCGAAGGCCGCCCTCCACATAGCCGATGAGCTGAACAAGATCGCCCCGTCGCCCTCATGGGCGGAACGCGCCGAGGCCTACGCAGCCTCCCTGGAGGAACTGGACGCCGAAATACGAGACCTGCTCTCCTCGATACCCGAGGAAAACCGCAAGTTGATCACCAACCACGACGCGTTCGGCTACTTCGCCGCCCGTTACGGTTTCGAAGTGGTGGGCACCGTGATTCCCGGCGGATCGACCCTGGCGGAGCCGAGCTCGGCCGACATGGCCGCCTTGGTGGATGCCATTGTCGACGAGGGGGTGACGGCCATCTTCGCCGAGACCATCGAACCCGGCGCTCTGGCGGAAGCGGTGGCGGCCGAGGTGGGTGCGAGCGTGGAGGTGGTCGAGCTGTATTCGGGGTCCCTGGGCGAGCCGGGGACGGACGCCGGCACCCTGATAGGGATGCTGCGCCTCAACGCCGAGCGAATCGCCGAAGCCCTCACCCCATGACCCGGGGCGGGATGGATCAATATCCGGAAGTTGTTCTACAGGTCCGGGAGGAGCGGCTCGCCGAGGCGTAGATGGTGATTCAGACCGAGGCGTCGGCCGGGATCAGGCGGATTCGCCTTTCCGGCGGGGCGCGGGCGACAACCCGGGTTCGCTTCCGCCGAGCCCTGCCAGCCTCCGGGCGCTTTCCCGCTCCACCAGGGCGCGCAGGCCTTCGGCCAGGAGAGCGGACCGCGACTCGATGCCGGTCAGCCGCCCGGCCCTTTCCAACAACCCGTCATCTATCGTGACTGTGGTTCTCATGATGTCTATTATCGCATTAATCGATGGCGAATGTTGCGCGGCCGGCCTATGGAATGGTTGACCGAGCCCTTTGAGCTGGCCTTTCAGCAGCGGGCCATGCTGGGCGGCGGTCTGGTCGCGGTGTGCGGCTCGGTGGTGGGCACCTGGGTGGTGATCCGGGGCATGAGCTTCCTGGGCGACGCCCTGATCCACGGCGTCATACCCGGCATCGCCCTGGCCATCCTCCTCGAATTCAATGTGTTCTTGGGCGCGGGCCTGGCGGCGGTGGTGATGATCGGCGGGATAAACCTGGTCCACCGCCAGACCGTCTTCTCGGAGGACACCGGCATCGGGCTGTTGTTCGTGGGGATGCTGGGGCTGGGCGTGATCTTGATCTCCCGCACCCCCTCCTACGGGACCAGCCTGACCACCATCCTGTTCGGGGACACCCTGGGCGTGACCGGATCGGATATCCTGGTGATGGCGGGGGTGGCCGGGGTGGTGGGGATCGCTTCTGTCCTTTTGTACCGGGCCTTTCTCACCCTGTCCTTCAACGACCAGAAAGCCCGCCTGCTGGGGCTGCGTCCCGGGTTCACCAACGCCGCCCTGCTGACGCTGATCACCCTGGCGATCATCGGCTCTTTCCGCACGGTGGGCGCCCTGCTGGTGCTGGGTCTGCTGGTAGGGCCGCCCGCCACCGCCGCGTTGCTGGTGCGGCGGGTTCCGGCGGTGATGGCGGTCGGCGCCCTGATCGGCGTGCTCAGCGTGGCGGCGGGGCTGATTATCAGCTATCACGCCGACACCTCCGGTTCCGCCACCATGGCGGTGGTGCCCATCGTCCTGTTCTTCGTGGTGCTGGCTGTGACCGGCCTCCGTTCGGCCGCCGCCGGCCAGGGCAAAACCGACCCTATAGACCGCCCTCCTCCACCGCCGCCTCCAGCAGCCGCCGCGCCCCATCCTTGGACAGGTTCTCATTGAAGTTCCCGCACTTGGGGGACTGGACGCAGGAGGGGCATCCGGCCGAACACGGGCAACGGCGCAGGGTTTCCAGGGTGGCCGCCGCCAGCTCCTCGCCGACTGTGTAGGCGGCGGGGGTGATGCCGGCGCCTCCCTGGTAGCCGTCGTGGATGAAGAACACCGCTCCGTCCGCGTCGGGGTGGTACCGGGTGGAGAGGCCCCCGATGTCGGAGCGGTCGCAGAGGGCGAACAGCGGCATCATGGCGATCATGGTGTGCTCGGCGGCGTGGAGGGCGCCGGGGATGCGGCGGTTGTCGAGGCCCGCCCGCTCCAACAGCGACTCGGGGGCGGTCAGCCAGAAGGCCTCGGTTTCGATCTCCACCGGCGGCAGGTCGAGGCGGCGGGTTCTCCGGTCGCCCTGCCGCCCCCGGCGGTACCGGCGGCGGAATCCGGTCACCTGGGAGGCCACCCTCACCCGCCCCAGGTAGTGGCCCAGGGCGCCCACCCGCCCTTTCTGCTCGACCTCGAGCACCGCCAGGTCCTTGTCGATGTTCGGTTCGGTGTGGAAGTCCGCCCTGGTGCTTCGAGCCCGTATCTCCCGCTCGGCCAGATCGATCCGCTCGATCAGATAGGTGCGGCCCATGTGCAGGTATACGGCCCCCTCGTGGGCGTCGGAGAAGGCCCGCTCCCATTCCAGCTCGCCCAGCCTCCTGCCCGATTTGGCGTCGTAGATGACGAAGGAGCGGCGGTCGGACGACCGCAGGCTGATCAGGTGGGCGGGTGACCGGCGTCCGGTCCAGTGGAGCCGCTCGCCCCGCTGCCGCAGGCCGCCCTCCCCCACCAGCCGGGGGGCGGCTTCCTCCAGATCCTCCCCGAAGTAGCCCCGGTCGGCGTGGGTCAGGGGCAGCTCGTGGGCGGCGCAGGCCAGGTGTCCGTCGAGCACCGAGGGGTTGGAGGGGTTGACCACGGCCGCCTCCGGAGGGCGGTCGAACAGCTCGCCGGGGTGATGCATGAAGTACTGGTCTAGGGCGTCCTCGCCGGCCACCAGCACCACCAGCGACATTTCCCTCGACCGCCCCGCCCGTCCGGCCTGCTGGCGGTAGGACGACACGGTGCCGGGGAAGGTGCACAACAAGGCGGCGTCGAGGCCCCCCACGTCGATTCCCAGCTCCAGGGCGTTGGTGGCGGTGATCCCGGTCAGCTCGCCCGAGAAGAGGCGGCGTTCGGTGCGGCGGCGGTCGTCGGCCCGGTACCCCGCCCGGTAGGGGGCGATCCGGTCGGCCAGCCCGCCCAGGCGGCGGGTCGAATAGATGTGGATGAGCTCGGCGGTCTTGCGGCTCCGCCCGAACACGATGGTATGGACGCCGCGGCGCACCAGGTCGACGTACAGGTCGGTGGCCTCGAACAGGGGCGACCGGCGGCTGCCGCGTTCGGCGTCTTCGAGCGCAGGATTCCAGAGGGCCACCACCCGTTCCCCGGTGGGCGAACCGTCCCCCTCGACCAGGGACACCTCCAGCCCGGTGAGGCGGCCGGCCAGCTGGGCGGGGTTGCCGATGGTGGCCGAGGTGAGCACGAAGGTGGGGCGGGCGCCGTAGTGGGCGGCCAGGCGGCGGAGGCGGCGGATGATCTGGGCGGTGTGGCTGCCGAACATGCCCCGCAGGTAGTGGATCTCGTCGATCACGACGTAGTCGAGCCGGGACAGGAAAGATCCCCACAGCCCGTGGTGGGGAAGCATCGCGTAGTGGAGCATGTCAGGGTTGGTCAGGATGACGTTGGCCTTCTTCCGCACCCGGGGGCGCTGCTCGGGCGGGAGGTCGCCGTCGTAGGTGAAGGCTTCCAGCCCGGGGGCTTCCAGCCGGCGGAGGGAGCGGAGCTGGTCCTGCGCCAGGGCCTTGGTGGGGTACATGAGCAGGGCGGTGCGGGACGGGTCTTCGAGGGTGCGCTCGGCGATGGGGATCTGGTAGCAGAGGGTCTTGCCGGAGGCGGTGCCCGACACCAGCACCACGTGGCGGCCCTCCCGGATGCGGCGGACGGCCCTGGCCTGGTGGCTGTAGAGCCTGGTTACCCCCTTGGCGGCCAGGAGCCCGGCTAGGCGCCCGCCGAGGGGCGGGTCGAGGTCCTCGAAGCGGGCCGGACGGGCGGGAAGCACCCGGACATGCACCGGTTCGCCTCCGAAGTAAGGGTCGCGCCGCCATTTCTCGACCAGGCGGCGGAAATCGGTTTCGGCCAAGCGATGTCCTTCCCCTTTGTTCGCCGGCCCTCGGCGGGCGCGGCCTCGTCCTGTGCGCGGCCGGGCCGCGGCTGCCGTCAGGAGTAGCTGGTTATGCGGCGGGGAAGCATTCTGTGCAGGTCGTCTTCGTCCAGTTCTATTACTTCGTCGGCGAGCTCGTTCAGCTCGCGGGCCACGCTGTACCGGTCGGGGGTGGCGATCATGACCTGGGTGCCGAGGTCCTGTGCGGTGCGCAGCGCCTCGGCGAGGTCGCGGTCTCCCGAGATCAGCACCGCCGTGTCGTAAACGCCCCGGCTCGCCAGCCGCACCAGATCCAGCGCCACCAGGGTGTCGACGCCCTTCTGCTTGCGCTCCGGGCGGAAGACCCAGTGGCGGTCGAACTCGCTCATCACCGTGAGGGGGTCCATGCCGAGGCCTTCGGCGGTGTACCTGATTGCGTCCCGGATGCCCTGCTCGAACCAGGGCCGGTTCTCGACGATATGCCCTAGGCGCAGCTGGATACCCGGTATCTGGGCGATGGCGGTGAAGAACCGGCGCTGCCCTTCGGAGTGGTCGTGGTCGTAGTCGAACCTGGCGTCGTACCAGTAGGCCCTGATAAACCGTCCGTCACTGGAGCGGGTCAGGCGTTTGTACCAGTTCACGACCGCCTCGGCGTCGAGGCGGAAGTTGCTGGGCCGCTCGCCGAGAGCGCGGGCGCCCTCGGCTCTCAGGAATCCGGCGTCAATGAACCCGACATAGGCGGCTGCTTTCATCTTCCAACACCTCCCATAACTACTTGTCGATAAAGTGTCTCAAGCTCTGGAGCACTTGTTGTACCAGCCTAGGTTACTACGGCGCGGCAGGGCTCACGAAGCGGCCTGAATTTTTCGCGAACCCCCGGATTTTTTTAGCATTCCGAGCCTCCCGCTCCGCGCTTTAACCTGATGCGGATGCGTTCGATCCCCGCCGCCGGGCTGCGGCTGCGCCGGGTTGCCGACTCCGCCGATCGGGAGTCGTCCGCCTACCGGGCGGCCGCTCCGCGGACCGAGGCCAACCGCAAGGCGGCGGTGGTGCTGATCACCTCCGCCCTGAGCCTCACCATCCTCAACTACGGGGCCTCCGGCCAGCCTTTCTGGTTGATCACACTGCTCGACGGGCTGGGGTTGGACGGGTGGGCCGATCAGGCGAGGCAGGCCTTCCTGTGGTCCGGCCACGCCCAGCGCAACGGCCTGTTGTTCTGGGGGGCGGGGCAGGTGTTCGCCTACACCGTCCTGCCGGTCGCGGCCATCAAGCTGGTGCTCCGGGAGCGGGTGGGGGAATACGGGCTCCGGATCAGGGGGATCGGCCGCCACGCCCCCGTCTACGGGGTGCTGCTGGCCGTCTCGATACCCTTTGTGGCGGCGGCCTCCTACACCTCCGCCTTCCAGGCCAAATATCCGTTCTACGATCTGGCGCCCGGGGAGGGGCTCTGGCCGAACATGACGCTGTGGTGGGCGGTCTACGGTCTGCAGTTCGTTGCCCTCGAGTTCTTCTTCCGGGGGTTCATGGTCCATGGGCTGGCCGGACGGCTCGGGTACATGGCGGTGTTCGTCATGGTGGTCCCCTACAACATGCTCCACTACGGCAAACCCATGGCCGAGGCCCTGGCCGCCATCGTCGGGGGAGTGGTGCTCGGGTCGCTGTCCCTGCGGAGCCGTTCGATCTGGTGGGGGGCGGCGGTTCATATCGGGGTGGCGGGCGTCATGGACGCGTCTGCTCTCTTCCACAAGGGGTTTCTGCTGTGAAAGCCGGCCCCCGGCGGATCGCGGCGAGGGCCGCCGAAGGCTTGGCGGCGGGCGCGGCGGGCGCCGGGCTGGCCTGGTTGGCGCTGTCGGGGCCGGCGGCGGCGCCTCCGGGTCCGGCCGCGGCCGGGGCGGCGGCGGCCGGACTCAACGGCTTGATCTCGGGCGCGGCCGGCGTCTACGCCTGGCGGCGGGCGCGGGGGTGGCTGTGCTTCGCGCTGGACTCGACCTGGGGTCTGGCGGGGGTTGCCGCGGGGTTGCTGCTGCATGCGGTCAACGCCCTGTACAAGGCCCCGGCCTACACGGCCGGCATGAGCCGCCGGGCCAACCGCCATGTCTACGAGGGCGGTTTCACCTTCCGGGCCGGGTTTGTGCTGGCGCTGGGCAACGTGGTCTCCGCCGCGGGCGGGCCGGGCGGCCTCTCCGGTGAATCGCCGAGGGCGGTGCGCCGCCGCCGGCTGGTTGACGTCCACGAAGGCGTCCACCTCTTCCAGAACCGCCTGCTCGGTCCTGTCTATGCGTTGGGTTACCTTGCCTGGATGGTTGCGGCGGGGGCGGCGGGCCTGGCGGTCGGGCTGATTGCGGATCGCCGCCGCCTCTGGCCGGTGGTCGAGACCTTCGCCTATTACGACAACCCCTTCGAGTACTGGGCCTACCGCCGGGATCGGAACTGGCCGCCCCCCGGCGCCCACCCCCGCTTTGCCTGGCCGCCCCGCCCCGGCCGGCGCCGCCCCTCCGGCGCCGCCTGACCCGCTCTCACATCCAACTATTCTGGGGCTATGGGGATGTGGCAGACCCTCCGGTCCGTGGCCCGGTTCCGTTCGTTCGAGCGGGATCCTGACCTGCGCCGTATGCAGGGGGCGGCCAATCTGGAGGATCTGCGCCTGATCGCCCGCCGCCGCCTTCCGCGGGGTGTATTCGACTACATCGACGGCGCGGCGGAGGACGAGATCACCCTGGCGCGGAACCAGGCCGACTACCGCAACTGGGAGTTCGTGCCCTCCGTGCTCCGGGATGTGTCGAAAATCGACACCGCCGCCTCGCTGCTCGGCAAGCCCCTGCCGTTCCCCTTGGTGCTGGCCCCCACCGGCTTCACCCGCATAATCGACCCCCCCGGGGAGCTGTCGGCGGCCCGGGCGGCGGCGCGCCGGGGGATCCCCTACGCCCTGTCCACGCTGGGCACCCGTTCGATCGAGGAAGTGGCGGAGGCCGGCGCCGGAGGCCGCAACTGGTTCCAGGTGTACGTGTGGAAGGACCGGGATCTGGTGCGCAACATGATCGAACGGGCGGCCGCCGCCGGCTACGAGGCGCTGTGCATCACCGTAGATCTGGCGTCGCCGGGCCGTCGGGAGCGCGATGTACGCAACGGGATGGTCCTGCCGCCCGAGCTGGGTCCGGATATGCTGTTGGAAGGGATGCTCAAACCCTCCTGGACCCGGCGGTTCCTCACCGCCGAGCCCATCACCTTCGCCAACGTGGCGGGGTGGCAGGGCCAGGACGGCGCCGGCGCCGTGGAGCTGGCATCCCTGGTCAGCGGCCAGTTCGATCCCAGCCTCTCCTGGTCCGACATCGAATGGTTCCGCTCCCTGTGGGAGGGTCCGCTCATCATCAAGGGCATCCAGTCGGCGGCGGACGCCCGGCGGGCCGTCGAGCACGGCGTCGAGGCGATAGCGGTGTCCAACCACGGCGGCCGCCAGCTCGAGGGCGCCCCCACCCCGATCGAGCTGATCGAGCCCATCGCCCAGGAGGTGGGCGGTTCGGCGGAGATCATCTGCGACGGAGGGGCCCGCCGGGGCGCCGACATCCTGAAGGCGCTGGCCCTGGGCGCCCAGGCGGTCATGATCGGCCGGCCCTACCTGTACGGCATGGCCGCCGGGGGCGAGAAGGGGGTGGACTGGGTGCTCGACTTCTTCGAGGACGGCCTGCGGCGTACGATGGCGCTGGCCGGGGTGCGGTCGTTCGCGGAGGTGGACAGGGGCTTGGTGCAGCGCCGCGGCGCATAAAGGGCGATAAAAGCAAGGAGGCCGCATGGCCGCAGAGAGCAATGTCGATTTCCATGGTTTGAAGGTCGACCCGGAGCTGTACGGGTTCATAGCCGACGAGGCGCTGCCGGGCAGCGGGGTCGACCCGGAGCGGTTCTGGAAGGGCATGGCCGGCCTGATCCACGATTTCGGCCCCAGGAACCGCGCCCTGCTCGAGCGGCGGGCCGGGCTGCAGACGCAGATCGACGAATGGCACCGCCGCAACCGGGGATCGCCGTTCGACGCGGCGGCCTACCGGGGCTTCCTGGAGGAAATCGGTTATCTCGAGCCGAAGGGCGAAGCCTTCACGATCGAAACCGCCAACGTCGACGCCGAGATCGCCTCGGTTTCCGGCCCCCAGCTGGTGGTGCCGGTGATGAACGCCCGGTTCGCCATCAACGCCGCCAATTCTCGGTGGGGGTCGCTGTACGACGCCTTGTACGGCACGGACGCGCTCGGTGACCGGCCCTCGGCCGGGCCCTACGACCCGGAGCGGGGCGGCCGGGTCATCGACTGGTGCCGGGGCTTCCTGGACGACGCCGCGCCGCTCGACGCCGGGTCCCACCGGGACGCGGCCGGTTACTTGCTCGGCGGGCAGGGCCTGGAGGTGCGGCGGACGGGCGGCGGAACGGCCCGGCTGCGCAATCCCTCGCAGCTGGTCGGGTACACGGGAGACCGGGCGGCCCCGGCGTCGATCCTGCTGCGCAACCACGGCCTGCACATCGAGATCGTGATCGACCGGGGTCATCCGGTCGGCGCCTCCGATCCGGCCGGGGTGTCGGACATCGTCCTGGAGGCGGCGGTAACCACGATTATGGACCTGGAGGATTCCATCGCCGCGGTAGACGCCGCCGACAAGGCCGCCGCCTACCGCAACTGGCTGGGCCTAACCAAGGGCGGCCTGACCGCCGAGGTGACCAAGGGCGGGGCAACCTTCACCCGCCGCCTGGCGGAGGACCGCCGCTTCACCGGGGTCGACGGACGGCCCCTCACCCTGCCCGGACGCTCGCTGATGTTGATCCGCAACGTGGGGCACCTGATGACCACCCCCGCGGTTCTCGACCGGGACGGCAACGAGGCCTTCGAGGGGCTCCTCGACGCCCTGGTAACCGCCCTGATCGCCTGTCATGACCTGCGCGGCGGCGCCGCCTGCCCCAATTCCCGGACCGGATCGTTCTACGTGGTCAAACCCAAGATCCACGGACCGGACGAAACGGCCTTCGCCGGGGAGGTGTTCACCCGGGTTGAGCAGGTGCTCGGTTTGGCGCCGGACACGATCAAGATCGGCCTGATGGACGAGGAACGGAGAACCACCCTCAACCTGGAGGAGTGCATACGGGCCGTCCGGTCGCGGCTCGTTTTCATCAACACCGGTTTCCTGGACCGGACCGGAGACGAGATACACACCTCCATGGAGGCCGGCCCGATGATTCCCAAGACCGAGATGAAATCCCAGACCTGGATATCCGCCTACGAGGACCGGAACGTGGACGTCGGCCTGGCCTGCGGACTGCCGGGCCGGGCCCAGATCGGCAAGGGCATGTGGGCCGCCCCCGACCTGATGGGCGCCATGCTCGAGGAGAAGATCGGCCATCCCCTGGCGGGCGCGAGCTGCGCCTGGGTTCCCTCCCCGACCGCGGCCGCCCTGCATGCCACCCACTATCACCGGGTCGATGTCTCCCGGCGCCAGGCCGAGCTGTCGGGCCGCCCTCCCCGGCCGCTGGAGGAGCTGCTGGCCATCCCGACGGCGGAGGCGCCGGACTGGGGTCCGGACGAGATCGCAGCCGAGCTCGACAACAACGCCCAGGGGATCCTGGGGTACGTGGTGCGGTGGGTCGACCAGGGCGTCGGCTGTTCCAAGGTGCCCGACATCAACGACGTGGGCCTCATGGAGGATCGGGCCACCTGCCGGATTTCCTCCCAGCACATCGCCAACTGGCTCCGCCACGGGGTGGTGGACCGCAGCCGGGTGCTCGAGACCATGAAGCGGATGGCCGAGGTGGTGGACGCCCAGAACGCCGGCGACCCCGCCTACACGCCCATGGCCCCCGGCTTCGACGGTCCGGCCTTCCGGGCCGCCTGCGACCTGGTGTTCGAGGGGGCGGCGCAGCCCTCCGGCTACACCGAACCCATCCTCCACGCCCGCCGCGCCCAGCTCAAGGCGTCCGCCGGTTCCGGGCCGCAGGAGTAGAAACCGTCCGCCGGCGGTCATATACTCAACCAGCCCGTCCCGCCGTTTCGAGAAGAGGTTCCGAACATGTCCTACGCCGTGTCCATCGCCGCCCTGGCCGCCGGGGCGGCCGCCATCGTCTTGGCGGTCTACTACGCCCGGGTGGTGCTGGCCGCCGACCAGGGGAACGCCCGCATGAAGGAGCTGTCGGCCGCCATCCGCGAGGGGGCCGACGCCTTCATGAGGCGCGAATACACCTGGGTGGCGGTGTTCGTGGTGATGATGGCGGTGCTCATCGCGGTCGTCCTTCCATGGGGCGCCCCCTGGGGTTTCGTCGCCTACGTGTTCGGGGCGCTGCTGTCGGCCGGGGCCGGCTTCGCGGGAATGCGGATCGCCACCGCCGCCAACAGCCGCACCGCCGAGGCGGCCCGGCAGGGCGGGGTGAAGCAGGCGCTGCCGGTGGCCTTCCGGGGCGGGGCGGTGATGGGTTTCAGCGTGGCCGGCCTGGGTCTGCTGGGGGTGGCGGTCGGTTACCTGGTGTTCGTGGAGCTGCTCGGCGCCGACTCGGACAGCTTCAACATCATCGCCGCCATCGGGCTGGGGGGCTCGTCGATCGCCCTGTTCGCCCGGGTGGGGGGCGGCATCTACACCAAGGCGGCGGACGTCGGGGCCGACCTGGTGGGCAAGGTGGAGGCGGGGATTCCCGAGGACGACCCCCGCAACCCGGCGGTGATCGCCGACAACGTGGGGGACAACGTGGGGGACGTGGCGGGCATGGGCGCCGATCTGTTCGAGTCCTACGTGGGGTCGATAGTGGCGCCGCTCGCCTACGCGGCCATCGTCTTCGCCGGGAGGGATTTCGCAGTGGAGGCGGTCATATTCCCGCTGGCGGTGGCGGCGGTGGGGATGCTGGCCGCCATCATCGGCTCCTTCTTCGTGCGGGTTACCGGCGACAACCTGGCCGCCGCCCTGCACCGGGGCAACAACGCGGCGGCGGCGCTCACCGTCATCGGCACGCTGATCCTCACCAACGTGATCTTCGGCGGCAGCGGGGTGGAAAACCCCTACGGCCTGGCCCTGGCGGTGCTGGTCGGCCTGCTGGTGGGCCTGGCGGTGGGCAAGCTGTCCGAGGTGTTCACCTCCGACCATTACAAGACCGTCAAGGAGATCGCCCGCCAATCAGAGACCGGCCCGGCCACCGTGGTGCTCGCCGGGGTGGCGGAAGGGATGCGCTCGGCCGCCTTCTCGGTGATCGTGGTGGCGGCGGGGATCGCCGGCGCCTACGCGGCCGGGGACTGGGCGATCGGGGAGGGGGGCGGCATCTACGGGGTGGCCATCGCCGCCATCGGGGTGCTGTCCACCCTCGGCATTACCGTGGCGGTCGACGCCTACGGCCCCATTGCCGACAACGCGGGCGGAATCGCCGAGATGGCCCACCTGCCCCCCGAGGTGCGGGAAGCCACCGACGAGCTGGACTCCCTGGGCAACACCACCGCCGCCCTGGGCAAGGGTTTCGCCATCGCCTCGGCGGCGGTCACGGCCCTGGCTCTGTTCGCCGCCTTCACCCAGGCGGTCGGCCTCGACGCCATCGACATCACCAACGTAGGCGCGACCGTCGGCCTGTTTCTGGGGGCTATGTTCCCGTTCCTGTTCGCGGCGCTGACCATAAAGGCGGTGGGCAGGGCCGCCTTCCGCATGATCGAAGAGGTGCGGCGGCAGTTCCGGGACATCCCCGGGCTGTTGGCGGGCGATCCGGAGGCCCGGCCCGAATACGCCAGGACGGTCGAGATCGCCACCGGCTCGGCCCTGCGGGAGATGGTGATTCCGGGGGCCCTGGCCGTAGCGCTGCCCCTGGCGGTCGGGTTCGTGGACGTGGAAGCCCTGGGCGGGTTCCTGGCGGGGGCGCTGGTGACCGGATTCCTGCTGGCCATCTTCATGGCCAACGCCGGCGGGGCGTGGGACAACGCCAAAAAGTACATCGAGGCGGGCGCCTTCGGCGGGAAGGGCTCCGAGCAGCACAAGGCGGCGGTGATCGGCGATACGGTTGGGGATCCCTTCAAGGACACTTCCGGGCCGGCGATGAACATCGTTATCAAGGTGATGACCATCGTTTCTCTCATCTTCGCCGCCGCTTTCATCTGAGCGGGGTTGTTCTGCGGGGAAGGGGCTGCTCGGCGGCGGCGCGCCCCGGCATGGAAGACGGGCCCGGCAACCGCAGGAGCGGGCGGCAGCGGCAGGCGGCGGAAGGAAGATCTTTGGCGAAGCATGTGGTCCTGATGCGCCACGGCCTGTCCGAGGCCAACGCCCGCCATGTCTGGCAGGGCGCAGGTTGTTCACCCCTCACCGCCGAAGGGCGCCGCCAGGCGGAGCGGGCGGGTGCGAGGCTGGCCGGGCGGGAGTGGGCGGCGGTCGAATCCTCTGATCTGGAGCGCAGCGTCGACACCGCCCGGGCGGCCGGCTGCGAGCCGCGCCGGAACCCCCTCTGGAGGGAGGGCGACATCGGCGAGTGGGAAGGTCTGTCCAGCGAGGTGGTGTTGGAACGCTACGCCGAGGAACTGAAACGCATCCACCGCGATCCGGAGGTGAAGATAGGGAGGACCGGCGAGTCCCCCAGGGAGGTGGCCGACCGGGCGTGGGAGGCCCTGGGGGATCTGGCCTCCCGGCTCGACGACGGGCAGTCCGCGCTGGTCGTAACCCACGCCGGGCTGATCGACGCCCTGTTCATGCGTCTGCTGGGCGCCCCGGCCGGACATCGGAGGCTGGGAATACTGGACAACACGGCCTTCTGCGAGCTGTCGTTCGGGGAGGCGGGGCCGATGATCCGGCGGTACAACGACGCCGCCCATCTGGGTCCGGTCTCCCGTATTGTCCGATATCTGCATAGCCGGGATTCCTCGGTTCTGGTGGAGCTGATCCGGCACGGGGCGACCCTCCCCAACCTGGAGGGCCGGGCGCAGGGGCACAGCGACTGGGGGCTCCATCCCGAGGGGCGGCGCCAGGCGCGCCTGTTGGGCGGCTGGATCGGGAAGATCGACGAAGTGTTCTCGTCTCCGCTGGGAAGGGCGGCGGCCACCGCCGAGATCGCCTTCGGAAGGCGGCCCGTCCCGGTCGACGGCCTGAAGGAGATCAACCTGGGCGGCTGGGAGGGGGAGCGGTGGGAGGACCTGAGGGCGTCCGGCAGCCTCGACGGATACGACGACAACCGACGCGACTTCCGCCGGGGAGGCACCGGCGAGACCTGGGCGGAGGTGCGGGAGCGGGTGTCCGCCTTCATCGAGGGTCTGGGGCGCACCCATCGGGGCCGCCGGGTGGCCGCCGCCTCGCACGGCGGCGCCATCAGGGCCTACGCGGCGACGGTGTTGGGCCTCGAATACCGGCAGGCCCGGACGATGCTCAGCCCCCTCGAAAACACCTCGGTTACCCAGGTGATGCTGCCGCCCGGCCAGGATCCCATCCTCTCCACCTACAACGTGGCCGGCCACCTCGAAGGCTGACCGCCCGCTTGCGCCGCCGCCCTGATGCCGTATATTGCCGGGTATATACGTATAGGCATCGACAGGGAGTCGGAGCTTGATGCAGAAACTCACGGTAACCGTGGACGCCGAGGTGATTCCGATGGCCGAGCAGTACGCCGGGTCCCTCGGCATGTCGCTGTCGTCGCTCATAGAGCAGCTGCTCAGGGAGACGGCGGGGGAAGGCAGGCCCTCGTTTGCCTCCCGGTGGCGGGGCCGTTTGAAGCCGGCGGACCGCCGTGACCCGCGTTACGAGGCGCTGGCCCGCAAGCATCTTTAGAATGTTCCCCGGGGCCGGAGCAGCGGCTTTGTGAGGGTGTTGCTGGTCACCAACGACTACCCCCCCAAGCCGGGGGGCATACAGCAGTACCTGTCGAATCTGGCCGCCCATTCCGGTGCGTCTTTCCGGGTGCTGGCGCCCGCCCACCCTGGGGCGCCGTCCGAGCCCGGCGTGGTGCGCAGCGCTGACTCCTTCATGCTGCCCACTCCCCGGACATACCGGTGGCTGGCCGGCCGCATCAGGGAGTTCGAGCCGGAGGCGGTGGTGTTCGGGGCGCCCCATCCCCTCGCCCAGCTGGGGCCGAGGATCGCCCGGGCCTTCGGGCTTCCCTACGCGGTGATCGCCCACGGAGCCGAGGTGACCCTGCCCGGCGCGGTTCCGTTCCTGCGCCAGACGCTCGGATGGACCTTCCGCAGGGCCGCCCTGGTGTTTGCGGTGTCCGAATTCACCGCCCGCCGGGCGGCGGCGATGGGGGCGGCGGAGGTCACGGTGCTGGGCGCCGGGGTGGATCTGGATGCGTTCCGTCCGGTGGATGCGGAGGGCGGGGGCGGCCGGCGGAGGGGCGGGGAGGACGGCGGGCTGGTGCTGGGATGCATCTCCCGCTTCGTTCCCCGCAAGGGCCACCTGCGGGTGCTGGCGGCGGCCGAGCGGCTCCGGTCCGAAGGAATGCCGGCGTCGGTGCTGCTGGCCGGACAGGGCCGTCTCGAAGCCCGCATCCGGCGGCGGGCCGCCCGGTCGCCGGTGCCGGTCCGGGTGGAGTCGGATGTGCCCTGGGAGCGGCTGCCGGATATGTACCGCTCCTGCGACATTTTCGTGATGCCCTGCCGTTCCCGCCGTCTGGGGCTGGAGGTGGAAGGCCTGGGTATCGTGTACCTGGAGGCATCGGCCACCGGCATTCCGGTGGTGGCCGGAACCTCGGGAGGCGCCCCCGAAACCGTTACGCCGGGAGTGACGGGCTACGTAGCCGCCTCGGTGGGCGAGATAGTCGAAGCGGTGCGGCTGATCGCCCCCCGCCGCCGGGAGATGGGGGAGGCGGCCCGCGCCCTCGCCGTCGAAAACTACTCATGGCAGACCGCAGCCCGCCGCTTCGACGCCGGCCTGGCCGGAATGACCGGAGGGCGCTGAACCTGCAGCGGGTCGGGATGATCCGCCGTACGGGGCGGGGAATAACCGGGAATGTCGCGCCCTGCGTCTACGCTGAATGATCCGATGTTCGAGCAGTCTGTCCAGCGCTTGATCGATGAGCTGACCCGGCTTCCCGGGGTGGGGCGCAAGTCGGCTCAGCGGTTGGCCTTCCATCTTCTCAATATCGAGAAGGAGGAGGCGTGCAGTCTGGCGCAGGCCATCGTGGACATGCGCGAACAGACTTCCCAATGCTCCCGGTGCTACAACGTCACCTCCGGGGCGGAGTGCTCCATCTGTCTTGATCCGCGCCGGGATCCGGCCGTGGTTTGCGTGGTGGAGCGCGCTCAGGACATCGCGGTCATCGAGCGCACCCGGGAGTTCCGGGGCCGCTACCACGTGTTGGGGGGCGTCCTCTCTCCCATCGACGGGGTAGGCCCGGCCGAGCTGCGCATCGAGGAGCTGCGCCGCCGGGCGGTCGATGAATCCCTTACCGAGTTGATCATCGCCACCAACCCCACCATGGAGGGTGACACCACCGCCATGTACCTGGCGCGCCGCTTCAAGCCGCTCGGCTTGGCCGTCACCCGCCCGGCCAGCGGCCTCCCCGTGGGCGGCGACATGGACTACGCCGACGAGATCACCCTGGGCCGGGCCCTTACAGGCCGCCGGGAGCTCTGACCCTCGAAAGGCCACAGGCCCCCTGTACCGTTTCGCAACCTGTGGAAAGGAGGGCGGATCTATGACCGCAATCGCCGCGCCGCTGTTCGAGGAACGCCTGAGTTTGCGGCCCCGCGCGGGTCGTCGGCGGAGACCGGCCGATTTTCGATCGACATCTGTGGATGGATTTGTCAGTACGGTTGGTTAGGTACCCGATGCCAGCAACACTATCAGAGTAATTGCAGGCACCAGCCCCACGAGAGGCAACAGATGTTTTCTTCGCTGTAATACTGTGTCCCAGCGGCTACGATCCCTTCGCAACACCCTGTCTACCACGACTAGGCCGCGTCCGAGGCCGAATCCCGCTCCGGCGGCTAGGGCCTGTTAACACTACGTAGGGTTTCTGTTATCAGCGCAAAGGTGATGAACCCCAGGTAAACCACGTCGAGTTTATCGTAACGGGAGAAGACACGACGATACTCCTTCAGCTGGCGGAACAACCGCTCGACCTCGTTGCGCCGCTTGTAAACCTCCTGGTCATAGACCCAAGGGTTCCGCCGCCGGACTGTAGGAGGAACCACCGGCGTATACCCCAGATCCAAAGCCAACTGCCGCGTCTCGTCCCCCTCATACGCCCGGTCCATCACCAGAACAACGGATCCTGTTGCACGCCGATCCGCTCCAACAGCCTCCGCCCATGCGCAGCGTCATGGTCCTGACCCGCCGAAAGAGAAAACATCACCGCCGTTCGAGCATCCGCGGCAACCATATGAATCTTGGTCGTCCAACCCCCCCGGGACCGGCCGACCGCCTGGGGCCCCTTTTTTTCAGAGCGCCCATCCCATCGGGATGAACCTTGACGATCGTGCTGTCCAAAGAAACAACCTCCAGATTCATCCGGATGATCCCCTCATCCTGCAAACCCCTAAACACCCTGTCCAGCACGCCATTCTTCGACCAGCGGTTCATCCGCGTGTAGATGGTATGCCAATTACCAAACCGGTCAGGCAACCCCTGCCACTTACATCCGTGCTCCAACACATACAAAAAAGCGTTGAGCACATCCAGATTCGACACGCGGACATTACCGCGCTGCGTCGGCAAATACGACTTGATACGCTCGTACTGAGCTTCTGTAATCTCCATCCCCACATGATACCATATCAAAACGAAATAGTGTTAACACGCCCTAGTCCTGGGATGATCCCGTGGCCGAGGATGATCACAGCTAGGGCTGTCAAGTAGGGGGCTGTGGCAGGTACGAATGTACGGGCACCGGTCCCGAGTTCGAAGCCGAACATCATATCTCCTACCAACGGGCGTTGCTGGAGGACGGTTTGGCGTACTTGGCGTCTGTTCTCGGGTACCTGGAATCGAATTATCCCAAGATCGCGTAGTAGGGCGACACTTGAAAAGACGGCGACCCCCACAACGACGTATCCAGACTGAGGCAACGCAGGAATGAGCCCTCCGAAAACGGCTAGCCCGAGCCCGGTTATGGTGCCTCCCGCTATGCATGCGAGGACAAAGGCAAGGATGTTGATTGGGCCCCGACCGGGACTGTCGACCATCCAGGCCGAATTGAATGTTCAAGGCGATCCCGATACGCAAAAGGCGGCAGTTACGCCGAGGATGAGCCAGATCCATGATTCATGATGGGTGAAAGCCCACACGATCAGTCCAGCGATCATCGGAACGCCGAGCAGAGCAAGCGGGGCGATACGGATGGTTATGTCTGGTTTCATTTATGATTTCCTTTCAGGCGGCGGCCAGCACGAAGTAGCCGTCTGGGAAGCGGAACACCGGTACCAGGTCGCCGGTATCATCAACGATGTTCATCAGCGAGTAGTCTTTATGGTTCGTCGGCCAGTCGGTGAACGCCAGCACCAAGTTTCTGTCTGCAATGCTCACTGCCCGAAATTCGGGCTTGTACTTGTAGGGGTAGGGCTCAGGAACCGGGTATTCGCCGAGCTTTTGAGTTGATTGGTCAACGAGATTGATAGCATGTAGAGACCATTTGCCAGTGATCGAACGAAAACCGATAACAAATTGATCACCTTGGGTTATCGGATACGAATCTAACGGGATTACAGGAATCCCGTTTGGGATCCAGACACCGGGGCCAGGTTTTGCGATCGGCTGTGCTACCCCTTTTTTAACATCAAAAACAGCTATTTCTTGATTATCATAGCCCAGCAATGCTATGTGATTTTCATAAGCTTCAATCAGTGAAAAACCTTCCTGCCAACTCGTGGATTTCTCGGCAAAATCCACTTTATAATGTTGCTTACTGCCGTCACGTCCCAAAACGAGGATTTTTCCGTTGCCGATCAGAACGAGTCCATCATTGATGATTCCTCCTAGACCGTAACTTCCTTCAAGACGTAAGTTCATTATACTTTCACCGCTACCTGTATTGATAAGATCAATCCATGTACCGATAATTTTTTGTTGGTTATTTGTTTCTTGATATTCGGATTGAAGCGTCCAAACCAATGAATCTATTCGGTCGGGTATTACGCTCAAAGGATAGGCAGTAGTAGGAGGAATATCAGCAATCCTCGCAGGCCGGAGACGCGTGGATTGCGCGCTAAAATCAGCATCTGGAAAGAAGTAAATCTCTGGTATCGAGTTTCCGCCTGACACGATAATTGCATCTCCGTTCGCCGTGAGTAAAGCACTATCCAAGGCACCTCCTGGCACATTATGTTCACCATATTGATAAATCCATAGGGTATTCTCGGCAAGGTCGGCTACAGCCCAATCCCGTCTTCTTAGCCGACTAGAGATACGGAACAGTAGGACCTTCGCATCAATCGGTTCTCCTGCCCATGTCATAGGTATAGAGGGTGGTATATCATCCGGGGTTTCTATCTTGTGGAATACCGGTAGCCGATGGATGGTCAAAGGGGGGATCGGGTTGACGGAACCGCCCGACGCGTTCTGGGGCGGAACTGTCGTTGAAGATACAGAAGGTAAGGACGGGACTACCGAGACCGGCGTTGCAAGGCGGATCCAGATCACAAGCGCTGTCGCACATATAGTTAGTGCCGCAGTTGCCGTAACCATGATTTTCCGACTCATTTTGGCCCTATTCCCGGTTGTAGGTTGCCAGTTTAATGTCCTCGCCGCGGCGCCGCGGCGGTTGTCTTGGTCGGTGTGTTCTCCGCGTTGCCCGAGGCGGCGGCCCAGGCGGGGCAACCGCGCAGCAAAGAATCCGCCCCACACCTGCGGCGGCCGTTCCGATACCCCAGGCCTCAATCACCTTGCGCCGGTGTTGGCAATGATCCAGGGGTCTCCTTCGCTCCATCGAGTCATCTTCCTAATCTGCTCTTAGAGATGTTACATATCGTTCTTAAATCATACTAATGTTTAATTGTCAAGCTGTTGGTGACGGAACTGTTTGTATACAAGTCTGTAGAACCGTGAGAACCGCCCGGTCTGCCCTGCCCGTCCGTCGAGGGCTCCGGCCTCGGAAGCCCACCCCGCCCCCGGACGGGATTTCGATAGGGCGGGGGGGCGGTTTATGCTTGGGGGCATGTTGTTCCGACCGGCGTCCCGATGTCGAAGCGTCACTGCGGGGTGATGGTGGGCGGTGATTGACACCGGAGGGGGAATCGGCATGGTCGGAAAGGCATATGAACACAGGCGTCGGGTCGGTTGAGACCCAATTCTTCATATTCGGGAGCGAAGCCGCGCCCTTCGAGTTCGACAGCGGCGGCTCCCTGCCCGAGATCACCCTGGCCTACGAGGTCTACGGCGAGCTCAACGAGGCCAGGGACAACGCCATCCTGCTGTTCCACGCCCTCACCGGCAGCCATCACGCCGCCGGCTACAACCCGTCCTTGCCGGCGGTCGGGGACCGATGGACCGAGGAGATGCACACGGGCTGGTGGGATGACTTCATCGGCCCGGGCCGCTCCCTCAACACCGACAAGTTCGCGGTGATCTGCGCCAACTGGCTGGGCCACTGCTACGGATCCACCGGCCCGGCCAGCATCGATCCCCGAACCGGCAAGCCCTACGGGTCGTCTTTCCCCAGGGTGTCGGCGGCCGACACGGTGCGCGCCCACTTCCGGCTGCTCGACCACCTGGGGGTGAAGCGGCTCCATGCGGTGGTGGGCGGGAGCGTGGGGGGCATGATGTGCCTGGAGGCCGCCACCGCCTACCCAGACCGGGTCCGCTTCGTGGTGCCCATCGCGGCCGGTCTGCGGGCCACCGCCCTCCACATAATCCACGACTTCGAGCAGATCAACGCCATCTACAACGACCCCGACTTCAACGGCGGCGACTACTACGAGGGGCCCCCGCCCGACGACGGCCTCGCCCTGGCCAGGATGATCGGCCACAAGACCTTCGTTTCCCTCGACCAGATGAGGGAGCGCGCCCGGGAGGAGGTGATCCCCGGCGCCCCCGAGGTGGTGCGCCTCCCGCTCGAGAGCTACATGTGGCACCAGGGCAAGGAGTTCGTCAAGCGCTTCGACGCCAACGCCTATCTGCGCACCATGTGGGCGTGGCAGGATTTCGACCTGTACGCCAAGGCCGAGCAGTGCGGCGTCGAGCTGCCGGAGCTGCTGTGCCGCGGCTACGACTGCCACGAGTACCTGGTGTTCTCCATCGACTCCGATGTCTGCTACTACCGCTGCGAGCAGGAGGAGATGGTGGAGGAGCTCAAGCGGGCCGGCATCAGCTTCGAGTGGATAACGGTGCACTCCGAGAAGGGCCACGACTCCTTTCTGCTGGAGCCCAGGCTGTTCGAGCCGCATCTCCGTTTCCATCTAGAATCCCTGTGGAGCCCGCCCCTCGACAGGTCCGAAGAGACCGGATCCGACCGGCCGGACCGCAGCATCCCGAGCAAAGACCCCAGGAGACGCCCCCGAAATGAGTGAGAACCCCCATGAGTGAGCACGAATTCGGCTTCGACACCCGTTCCATCCACGCCGGCCAGCGGCCGGACCCGGAGACGGGTTCGCGCGCCATGCCGATCTACCAGACCACCTCGTATGTCTTCGACGACACCCAATACGCGGCCGACCTCTTCTCCCTGCAGAGCTTCGGCAACATCTACACCCGCATCGGCAACCCGACCAACGCCGCCTTCGAGGAGCGCATGGCGGCGCTGGAGGGGGGCCTGGGCGGCCTGGCCTGCGCCTCGGGGATGTCCGCCCAGCTGCTGGCGATCCTCACCGTCTGCGAGGCTGGCGACCACATCATCTCCAACCGGGCGCTGTACGGCGGCACCTTCACCCAGTTCGACGTAACCCTGCGCCGTATGGGGATCGAGACCACCTTCGTCGACACCAACGACCTCGACGCCATCGACGCGGCCGTCACCGACCGCACCCGGCTGGTCTACGGCGAGACCATCGGCAACCCCGCCGGGGACGTGCTCGACCTCGAGGCCCAGGCCGACGCCGCCCACTCCCGCGGCCTGCCCCTGATGGTCGACAACACCTTCGCCTCCCCGTACCTGTGCCGCCCCATCGAGCACGGCGCCGACGTGGTGGTCCATTCGGCCACCAAGTTCATCGGCGGCCACGGAACGGTGATCGCCGGGGTCATCGTCGAGAACGGCCGGTTCCCATGGGACAACGGGCGCTTCCCTACCATCACCGAGCCCTCGCCCGCCTACCACGACCTCAGGTTCTGGGAGAACTTCCGCGAGTACGCCTACCTGATGAAGGCCCGCACCGAGCTGCTCCGCGACGTGGGCGCCGCCCTCTCGCCGTTCAGCTCCTTCCTGTTGCTGCTCGGCCTGGAGACCCTCTCGCTGCGCATGGACCGCCACGTCGCCAACGCCCAGGCGGTGGCCGAGTTCCTCGAAGCCGACCCCCGCGTCTCGTGGGTGTCCTATCCGGGGCTGGCCTCCCACCCCCACCACGACCTGGCCCGCAAGTACACCCCGGCCGGCCCGGGGTCGGTGTTCACCTTCGGCGTGGCGGGCGGATTCGACGCCGGGGTTTCGTTCATAGAGGGAGTGGAGCTCGCCAGCCACCTGGCCAACGTGGGCGACGCCAAGACCCTGGTGATCCACCCGGCCAGCACCACCCACCAGCAGGTCCCGGAGGAGCAGCGGGCCGCGGCCGGGGTCGGCGGCGACACCATCCGCATCTCGGTGGGCCTCGAGAACATCGAGGACATAATCTGGGACATCGACCAGGCGCTGGGCAAGGGCAGATGACGGCCCGAACGGTCGAGGCCGACGCCCGCACCCGCCTGCGGATCATCCGCGAGGCGGAGTCGGCCGCCCTGGTGGGGGTGTCCGGGAACGTGCTGCGATCCTCCAACTTCGTGGCCGCCTACCTGGTGCGCACCCACCTGCGGGTCTATCCGGTCAACCCGATGTACGACGAGGTGCTCGGCCTGAAGTGCTACCCCTCCCTGGCCGACCTGCCCGAGCCGGTCGACATCGCCTGTGTGTTCCGCCGCCGTGAGGCGATTCCGGGCGTGGTCGAGGAGGCTGTCGCCGCGGGCGCCAAGACGGTGTGGCTGCAGCTGGGGCTGCGCCACGACGAGGCGGCCGCCGCGGCCATGGCCGCCGGGCTCGACGTGGTGCAGAACCGCTGCCTCAAGATCGAGCACGCCCGCTTCTCCGGCCGCCTCAACCTGGGCGGCTTCGACACCGGCGTCATCTCCAGCAGACGACACCGGGACATCTGACCCCTCGGTTGATAAATCTGCGCTTGCGCACGGTCGTCTTACGGAGAAAGCTCACCAACACCGCGTAAGCCCGAACCCTTACCTACAAAAACACCTGGTCAAACCCATTTCCCACCCAGATCCCCGGCAAGAACGATCCCCGGCAAGAACGCGAAAAACTCCGACCCCGCCCCCCGCTTCGCGGGCCCAGCCCCCGCCACCACCACCTGCATATCCGGACGCGGTCGGTCAGTACCCTGAGGGTCGCGTTCGGAAGATGATCCCTGTCTCGGTCTGCGGCGCCTGCGGACCGGAGGTGCTTGCAGCCTCTTCATTATCCGGCATCGGTGCGACATAGTCAATACCCTTGTGGGGGATCCGGCGGGATTTTTTTGTCATTCCGTAGTTATAAGCAATTATTCTGATTATAAGAAAATATGCTATAACCGCTGGAAATCCTTATAATCCCGGTCTATGGATCCGGTGCGCAACCCCTACAACCCCGGGGCCGGCCGCCCGCCGCCCGCATTGGTTGGCCGCGACGAGGAAGTCGGGGACTTCGATGTCGCCGTCCAGCGGTTCACTCTGGGCCGTTCGGACAGGAGCTGGATGCTGACCGGTCTCCGCGGGGTCGGCAAGACCGTGCTCCTGGGGGAGTTCGCCCGGATAGCCGAAGACCGCGGCTGGGTCCATCAGCAGATTGAAGTGGACGAGCGCTGCCGGTTCCAGAGCGACATGGAGATGATGGTGCGCAGGGCCCTCCTCCGCCTCTCGGCCGGCCGGCGGCTGACCGATCGGGCCCGGCGCGCCCTGGGGGTGCTCAAGTCGTTCCGGGTGGCGTGGCAGATCCAGGGCGGCGATCCGACGGCGGGCCTCGACCCGGTGCCCGGCCGGGCGGACTCGGGTGTGCTCAACGAAGATCTCGCCGATCTGTTCATTGAGGTCGGCGAGCTCGCCAGGACCCGCAATACAGGGGTTCTCTTCACCATCGACGAGATCCAGCAGCTGCGCAAGGATCACCTGGTCGCGCTGATCGTCGGGCTTCACCGGATAAGCCAGAAACAGCTCCCCTTCATGGTGGCCGGCGCCGGGCTTCCGTCCCTCCCCGCCCTGGCTGGCGAAGCCAGGTCCTACGCCGAGCGGTTGTTCGTTTTCAGGGTGGTCAACAGCCTGGTTGCCGCCGAAGCCGAGGCCGCGCTGGTCGAACCCGCCGAAGCCGAGGATGCCCGATGGCATCCCGAGGCCCTCGAAAAGGTCGTTGTTGCAACCGAGGGGTACCCCTATTTCCTCCAGGAGTTCGGCAAGCAGTCCTGGGACGCCGCCCCCGGCCCCGAGATCACCCCCGCCGATGTCGATGCGGCCGTCCCGGCCGCCGTAGAAGAACTCGCCGCCGGGTTCTTCCGGGTCCGGATGGATCAAACCACCGACGCGGAGCGCGCCTACCTGACGGCGATGGCCTCGCTCGGATCCGGGCCCTGCGGCTCGGGCGCGGCCGCCGCGGCGATGGGCAAGACCACGGGCCAGGCCGCTCCGATCCGCGGCTCGCTCATCAAAAAAGGGCTCTGCTACTCACCGCGACACGGGGAGATCGCCTTTACCGTTCCGATGCTGGACCGGTTCATACGCCGCAGCATGGTTTGATTGCGGGCGGCGGTCCGCTCCTGCGAAGGGGAGGCCCGGTCGAGGAGAAACATCGCCCGCAACCCCTTCGGAATATGATGGAATATGATACGGTTGGACTCAGGTTATACTAATCGAATAGACTGAGAAGCGTTGCTGGCAGGCCAGCGGCGCAAAATCGTCCGGCGCGATGCCGGCGTGAACGAAGGAGACAGGAATGGCCAAGGCCGTAGGAATCGATCTGGGCACCACCAACAGCGTCATCGCGGTGCTGGAGGGCGGCGAGCCGACCGTGGTCGCCAACGCCGAGGGCGCCCGCACCACCCCGTCGGTGGTTGCCTTCAAGGACGGGGAGGTGCTGATGGGCGAGGTCGCCAAGCGCCAGGCCATCACCAACCCCGACCAGACCATCCGGTCGGTCAAGCGGCACATGGGAACCGATTGGGCCGCCGATGTGGAAGGCAAGACCTACACCGCCCAGGAGGTGTCGGCCCGCATCCTGATGAAGCTCAAGCGCGACGCCGAGGCCTACCTGGGGGCGGCGGTCTCCTCGGCGGTGATCACCGTGCCCGCCTACTTCAACGACGCCCAGCGGCAGGCCACCAAGGAGGCGGGCCAGATCGCCGGCTTGGAGGTGCTGCGGATCGTCAACGAGCCCACCGCCGCCGCCCTCGCCTACGGCCTGGACAAGGAGGGCGCCGAGCAGACCATCCTCGTCTTCGACCTGGGGGGAGGCACCTTCGATGTTTCGATCCTGGAAATAGGCGAAGGGGTGTTCGAGGTGAAGTCCACCAGCGGCGACACCCAGCTGGGCGGCGACGACTGGGACGAGGCCGTCATCGACTGGCTGGCCAAGGAGTTCAAGAACGAGAACGGCGTGGACCTGAGCGCCGACAAGATGGCCGTCCAGCGCCTCAAGGAGGCCGCCGAGAAGGCCAAGATCGAGCTGTCCACCGTGCCGGAGACCGACATCAACCTGCCCTTCGTCACCGCCACCTCCGCCGGGCCCCTGCACCTGCAGAAGAAGCTGACCCGCTCCGAGTTCCAGAAGATGACCGAGCGCCTGGTCGAGAGGACCGAGGGCCCGTTCGAGCGCGCCCTGGAGGACGCCGGCGTCGGCGCGTCGGGGATCGACCATGTGGTGCTGGTGGGCGGTTCCACCCGCATGCCGGCCATCCAGGAGCTGGTCGAGCGGCTCACCGGCAAGTCGCCCCACCGCGGCGTCAACCCCGACGAGGTGGTGGCGGCGGGCGCCGCCCTGCAGGCGGGGGTGCTGACCGGGGACGTGAAGGACATCCTGCTGCTCGACGTGACCCCGCTCACCCTCGGCATCGAGACCAAGGGCGAGGTGATGACCAAGATGATCGAGCGCAACACCACCATCCCGACCAAGCGGACCGAGATATTCACCACCGCCGCGCACAACCAGCCGGAGGTGGAGATCCACGTCCTCCAGGGCGAGAGGGCCATGTCCGGCGACAACAAGAGCCTCGGCAGGTTCAACCTGACCGGGATACCCCCCGCGCCGATGGGCATGCCCCAGATCGAGGTGAGCTTCGACATCGACGCCAACGGGATCGTGTCGGTCAACGCCAAGGACCTCGGCACCGGACGCGAGCAGGCCATGACCATCACAGGCGGCACCGCCCTCTCCTCCGACGAGATCGACCGGATGGTGACGGACGCCGAACGCTACGCCGAGGAGGACGCCAAAAAGCGGGAGCTGGCCGACGCCCGCAACCAGGCCGACCAGATGGTCAACCAGACCGAGAAGCTGATCGAGGAGCACGCAGACAAACTCGACGAGGGCGAACGGGAGGCGGTCGACCGGGCCCTGGCCGACCTGCGGACCGCCGCCGCCGACGAGTCGGCCTCGGCCGAGGACCTCCGGTCGAAGATCGACGCCGTAATCCAGGCGTCGCAGGCCGTGGCCCAGAAGATATACGCGGCCCAGGCGGAGCAGGCCGGGCCGGGGGCCGCCGCGGCCGGGCCCGCGGACGAGGCCGACGACATCGTCGAGGCCGAGATCATCGAAGAGGGGGACGACGACCGATGACCTTCCCTCCCGACCGGATCGAGGCCGCCCCCGGCGGGAACGGGCAACCCCCGCTTCCGCCGCCGCCGGACGACGGGGCCGAGGCCGTCGCCGCCGTCGTCGAGGAGGCCGCCGAGCCGTCCCCCCTCATCGAGCTGCCGGAGGACCCCGCCCAGGCGGTGGAGCTGCTCCTGGGCGAGCTGGCCGCGGCCCGGGCCGCCGCCGGAGAAGCCGAGGACAAATGGAAGCGGACGGCGGCCGAGTTCGACAACTACCGCAAGCGCGCCCACCGCGGCCGGGCGGAGCTGACCGCCCGGGCGTCGGAGCGACTGGCGGTCGGGCTCCTCCCGGTGCTCGACAGCCTCGACGCCGCCGTCGGCGCCGGGGCGGAGGCCCCCGACGAGACGGCCGCCGAGGCGGGGATGCGCCGGGGCTTGTCGGGCACCCGCGATCTGCTTCTGTCCGTTCTCGCCGGGGAGGGGCTGGCGCCGATCGAGGCCCTGGGCGCGGATTTCGACCCCGCCCTCCACGAGGCCGCCCAGGTCGGCGAGGGGGAAGGGAGGATGGTGGTGACGGCGGAGCTGCGCCGCGGCTACACGCTGAAGGGCCGGGTCGTCCGGGCTGCCCTGGTGGCGGTCGGTTACGAGCCCGCTTCCTCCGGGCCGGGCGGCGCCGAGCCGGGATCGCCCTGACCCGGGGCGGGGGCGGTCGAGGATGAACCGGAGCTGGCTCACCAAGGACTACTACCGGCTCTTGGGGGTGGACGAAGACGCCGACCAGGCCGCCGTCAAAAAGTCGTACCGCCGCCTCGCCCAGAAGCTGCACCCGGACGCCAACCCCGGCGACGACAAGGCCTCGGAGCGCTTCAAGGAGGTGTCGGAGGCCTATTCGGTTCTCTCCGACCCCGACCGGCGCAAGGAATACGACCAGGTCCGCAGGCTGGGCGCCGCCGGATTCGCGGGCGGGTCCGGGCCTCACGGGGGCGGGGCCGGAAACTTCGGCGGCGGCCGGGTGCGCGTCGAGGATCTCCTCGGGGGCATGGGCGCCAACCTGGGCGGCCTGTTCGGGTTCGGGGGCGGCCGGAGCGGCCCCCGGCGCGGCGCCGATGCGAAGGCGATGCTCGACCTGACCTTCGAGCAGGCGGTCAGGGGCGCAACCACCCAAGTCGTCGTTGACAGCCCGGCGGTCTGCGGCCGGTGCGGCGGGGGAGGGGCCGAACCGGGCACCCAGATCGACGTGTGCCCCGGCTGCGGCGGGACGGGGACGGTCGCCTCCAACCAGGGTGTCTTCTCCTTCACGAACCCGTGCCGCCGGTGCGGGGGTTCGGGCCGGATGGTGGAAAATCCATGCACCAACTGCCGGGGCGCGGGCCAGGAGCGCCGGGTCAGGACGATCAGGGTGCGGATACCCCCCGGTGTAAAGGACGGGGGCGTGATCCGGCTCCGCGGCAAGGGCGCGCCCGGGTCGCGCGGCGGGCCGCCCGGCGATCTGCTGGTCGAGCTGCGGGTGGCCGCCCACCCCCGCTTCGGGAGAAGGGGCGACGACCTCCTCCTCACGCTGCCCGTGTCGTTCACCGAGGCGGCGCTGGGGGCCAGGGTCACCGTCCCGACCCTCAACGGGCCGGTGCGGCTGAAGATCCCGCCCGGCACGCCGTCGGGCAAGACCTTCCGGGTGCGAAAGGAGGGGGTGCGCCGCGACCGGGGCCGGCCGGGCGACCTGCTGGTAACCGTTTCGGTGGCCGTGCCGCCCAAGCTGTCGAAGGAAGCCAAGAAGATGCTGGAGGAGTTCAGGGACAAGCACGAGACGGAGAACCCGAGAGGCGAGTTCGAGCAGAACGGAGGGGCGTGATGGCCAAGAAACGGATCCCGAACGAGATGGAGGCGGTCTACGTCATCTCGGTGGCGGCCTCCCTGTCCGGCATGCATCCCCAGACCCTGCGCGTCTACGAACGCCGGGGCCTGATCGAGCCGTTCCGCACGCCGGGGGGTACCCGCCGCTATTCCGCCGCCGACCTCGAGCGCCTCTCCCTCATCCAGGATCTGACCGAGCAGGGGGTCAACATCGAAGGCGTAAAGAGGATCATGCATCTCGAAGCCGAGAACCGGGCCCTGCGCGCCCAGGTGAAGCGCCTGCGCAAACAGCTCGACCTGACAGAGAAGGCCGCCGTCGCCGCCGTCCAGGAAGCCCAACGCTCCCCCCGCGGCGAGATCATCGTCCGCCGCGACCTGCTCGGCTTCCCCGACCTCCCCTGACACGCGCCGCCGCCATCCGCGCCAGGTATCCAGCCGCAGGCGGGTGGCCGGTATTTTTGCTACTCTGTGCTGATGAACAACTCCTACATGTCCGATTCTTTAAGCAACTGGGCGAGCTCGGAGGGACCGCTCGGTGTGTATATCCGCGAGGAAGTGAAAAAAACGCTTGAGTCATACCGGGCGCAACCTCGCCTGGTTGAAGAACACGTTAATACGGAAGATGCCTCGGCGTATGGCGGCTACGCTGATCGTCAATTGTTGGAGCTGATACAGAACAGCGCCGATGCCCTGGCAATCAAAGAGGGGGGTGGGCGCATACGAGTTCGCTTGACCCAAGACTATCTATATTGTGCCGATGAAGGTATTCCTATTGATGAAGATGGCATAACGGCTTTGATGTTTGCCCGTATGTCACCAAAACGAGGGAGTAATCAGATTGGCAGGTTCGGCTTGGGGTTCAAAGCCGTTCTCAGTATTACCGATAGGCCGGAGTTCTTCAGCCGAGCAGGGTCATTTTACTTCGACGCGGTAGACGCGGATAAACGAATACGTTCAATTGTTCCGGAATCCAAGAAATTTCCAGTGTTACGCCTCCCTCAGGCTATTGACCCAAGCGAAGCCTTTCAGAATGACCCCATCCTTCAGCGAATGGCGGTTTGGGCAACCAATATTGTTCGGTTGCCGTTAAAATCAGGTGCCTACGATAAGCTATTCGAACAGATAACATCTTTCCCTCCTGAGTTTCTATTATTCGTAGAACATGTTAAACAATTGATGTTTGATACTGAAAAAAGCGACTTGATGTTTGATACTGAAAAAAGCGACTTGGTGTTGAGTATTTGCAGAGAGGGCGATCATTATCTCCTGAGTGAAGGAGACGATACTACAAGATGGAAATTATTTGAACATACGCATCAATTGTCTGATGAAGCTCATGAGGATAGGAGATCTGTAGACGATACAGGTTGTGTAAAGATAACCTGGGCTGTACCGCTTGATCGAATCCGCGACCCAGGCCGTTTTTGGGCATATTATCCCACGATGACAGCGAGCCTTGTAGCAGGAATTCTCAATGCGCCTTGGAAGACCAACGAAGACAGACAGAACTTACTCCAAGGTGCTTATAATGAAGAAATGATCGTCATGGCAGTAGATCTTATAGCTGACTCGTTATCGCAATTGTCTACAGAAGAGGACCCAGCTAACCATTTGGATGCATTGCCGCGGCGATTGGAAGGTGATGGCGAACTGACCACTCTACTCTGTAGTCGGCTAAACCATAATCTGATAGATAGAGAGGTGGTTCCTGACCAGCACGGTAGGCTATTAGGTATACGAGACATTAACTATCCTCCTCGAGATCTGGCAAAGGACGTGCTGGAGAGATGGGCATTATATCCCAATCGTCCATTGGAATGGCTACATCACTCTGCTGTGACTCGTCGGAGACTAGCTACTATAGATCGGATCTTTGATGCCGCATCTGAATCTGTAGATACTTCCAGTTTAAATGAGTGGCTAGAAGCTCTGGTAGTAGATAGTAGAACAGAGAAAGAATCTATCCGTGCTTCTATGGTTGCTATACAAGTTGCAGCATTGTTACCTGAAGTCAAACGAGAATCAGAATATCTAGGTGAGATTGCACTCACAGCTAGTTGTGAATGGAATACTCTTGATCCCGAGACACTTTATTTTAGAGGCTCTCGGCAGGTTTCTCCTGTTGAAAACGATCTTATACACCATCAACTTGAAGATGATCCGGAAACAAACAAGGTATTGAGAGAAGTATTTGGGATCGATACTATGACCTCAGAAATGGCATTTCGTAAGCAACTTGAAAGCCATTTCGAGAATGAGGAATGGGAAAAGCTTTGGAAGCTCTCACGCGGTAGTAATCGTACTCTTTGGTTAGAAATAATTCAAGACCAAAAAGATTGGTATAAAGGTTGGTATGAAAATTGGTATGACTTATTTTGTCTTCGTAACCTTGCGGGTGATTGGAAGCCTATTAGCATGCTGTTATTACCAGGGCCGATCGTGCCGTCCGATGCTAGCAGAGATAAAAATATTACAATCGATATTTATTACCACGAGGAAGATATGTCATTGTTAAAAGATTTGGGTGTATTCGATGGTCCTCGGGGCGAATATGATTACAAAGACATGGAACCGCGTAGTTACTGGAAATATCAAGCAAGCTGTTACAGGGAATATCGATCAGAATTAACTACCTCTTCAACACCCCGATATAGTCATATGATATTGGAAGATAATTTAACTTCCGGTCCGTTAACTATGATAAAATATCTTTCCGAAGAAGGCAAGGCTTGTTATACAGAAGCACTGTTAAATCTAGAATATACCTTTAAGCCATGGACTCTCTACCATAAGACTATATCTACATATCCTAGACAACAGTATAGCTCACCTGCAATAGATATGTTGTGGCTATACGGCTGTATCCGTTTGCCCTACCACGGTATTGTACCGTTATCGGACGGCTTAGGAGATGATCCTCTAAATCCTTATGCAAGGCGTTGGTTGCTTGAGCACCCCAATTCGGTTCTTATATGTAGAGAATTTGGTATAGAGATAGAACCTAATTTGGAGCTAATAGGTGAAAGAGAACCACAATCTTTGATTGATGAATGGCCGGGCCTTAGAGAACACGTTACATCAGAATATCTAAGAGCAGATTTGATTCGGTGTGATCAAGTGGGTTTTGATGATAGTAGTGGTTACCAGCTGAGTTGCTATATAGAGGGTGATAATATCTATCTATTGAGTAAAGATGATGAAGATGAAGAGCTTCGAGCTATCCTGCAGGAAATAGGTGTATCACTCAGCGATTCCGAATTGGAGCAGATAATTAGTAGACAGACTCCTGAAGATGTAGCCTCAGCCCGTGCCAAAATCCGCTATGAAACAACCGACGCACAACGATTGCTGGCGGCGGTAGGCAAAGACGATTTGCTATACGGTCTTCCTCTGGCGCTACAAAGAATATTGGACAGAAAGCATTCTGGAACAGATGGTCTCGAGGTAGCTGAGGCAGCTATCGCTACCTACGATGTCGGAGCTCTTCGTGAATATCAAGACTCGCTTGCTCATTTGGATCCGCCGAGGCAGTGGGCAGGAGGTCATAGGGCGGTGGCCTTTGTACGGTCTCTTGGTTTTGGCGCGGAGTGGGCTGGGCAACGTAAGCCTCGTAGACCTCAATTCGTTGAGGTGACAGGACCCTACAGCCTTCCTGAACTGCATGATTACCAGTATGAAATTGCCAACAATCTTAAGGGTATGTTGAGAGGTGGACAGACCAGGGGAGGAAAACGTGGTCTGATGAGCCTGCCAACCGGATCGGGGAAAACTCGTGTAGCTGTTCAAGCTATTATTGAGGCAATCAAGGAAGGAGATTATAAAGGCAACGTTTTGTGGATAGCAGACCGCGACGAGCTTTGCGAGCAGGCTGTGGAAGCTTGGCGTCAAGTATGGTCTAATCTAGGTTCCGAAGCCGCACCCCTTAGGATTTCCAGGTTATGGGGCGGCCATAGGAACCCCATAGTACAAGACAACATTCAGCATGTTGTTGTTGCTACTGTCCAGACACTGCACAATAGGATCTCACGTCAATCAAATAATGATGTTTTCCCTTCAGATAATTTTAGACTCGTGGTATTTGATGAGGCACATCGATCAATTGCACCTACTTACACACAGGTTATGGAAAGACTAGGGTTAGGACGAACTCGAAAAAAGGATCAATCTTTTTTGATTGGACTTACAGCAACTCCATATAGAGGCCATAGTGAAGACGAAACTGAACGCCTCGTCAATCGATATGGACAAAATAGACTGGATGCTGGAATATTTGAGAAAGACGACCCCGAAGATATTACTAGAGAACTTCAGAATACCGGTGTGCTGGCCCAGGCAGATCATGAATCTATCGAAGGTGGGGTTTTCCGCCTTACCGATGAGGAACTAGCTAAAATGCTGGAAGAGAGGATCCCATGGTTGCCTACGAGATTACAAAACGAAATAGGCGCTGATCCAGCTCGGACCGAGCGAATAATCGAAGCATATAAAACCCATATTCACGGTCGTGGTTGGCCAACTCTTGCTTTCGCTACCTCAGTGGACCATGCCAAGACTATGGCGGCATTGTTGACTTTGGATGGTATCAAGGCGCGATCAGTGGATGGGACTACTCATCCTACGATTCGCAGAAAGATTGTCGAAGATTTTCGAGCTGGACGAATTGAGGTCTTGGTGAACTACGGTGTTCTTGCCGAAGGTTTTGACGCGCCGAAGACGCGAGCAATTATGGTAGCGCGGCCCGTCTACAGTCCCAACCTGTACTTCCAGATGATTGGGCGAGGTCTGCGCGGCCCCAAGAACGGCGGTAACGAACGTTGTCTGATTCTCAACGTTGAAGACAACATCGAAAATTACCAAGAGCAACTTGCCTTCACGGAGTTGGAATGGCTCTGGGCGGACGGTGGCTGATATGGCGAGTGAGCAGATACAGCTTAGCCGGGGGAGGCCGAGGGTGGTGTTGCCCGCGCCTGATGCTCTGCTGATGGGGCGCATCAAGGGGGCTTCGGGCTTGGAGGGGTTGGCCGAGGTGGTGGCGGAGCATCCGGATTCGATGGATGCGTGGGCGGCGCTGGGGGCCCGGCATGAGGCGGAGGCGGACTCCGTGCAGGCGGTGGTTGCGGCCTATGCGTGTTACCGCATCGGGTATCACCGGGGGCTGGACGCTCTGAGGAAGAACGGCTGGCGGGGGGCGGAGCTGGTCACGTGGGCGGATGAGCCGAATCGGGGGTTCCTGCGGTGCCTGGACGGGCTCCGGCGGCTGGCGGGGCGGATCGGCGAGCGCGAGGAGGAGGCCCGGTGCGCTGGCTTCCTGCTCAAGCTCGACCCGGACTGGCCCCCGGCCGAGTCCGCCTGAGCCCGGGCGGCGCGTTCCTCCCATCGTTAGATTTGCAGGTTTTGCAGGGGGAACCTGCCGTTGGCGGCGGAATGTCACAGCCCCGCGATACGATGGGGGCGGCGAATCGGGGAACCCCCGCCGGGGATGCTCAGGGAAAGGAAACGGATGCCCGCCGAGGCCGCACTCGAAGAAGTGCTGAACACCCGCCTGGCCGACCTGTTGAAAGGCGCAGGACTGGATGCAGTGCCGGAGTCGAAGCTGGGCGGCGGCCGACGCGTTGACATCATGGTCGCGGTGGACGGTCACAAGGTGGCGTTGGAGGCCAAGATCGGCCACCCGCGTCTGCGGGGTAAGGCGGCGAAGGACGATGCCGCCGGGCGGGTGGAAGATGGTGCCGCGGAGGTTGCTCTGGCGGTGTGTTACCCGGAATCCCTGTCCCGCGACGGGGATCTGGACGCAAGCACCCGGCTCTGGGTGGCTCCGTTGGGAGGGGACTGGGCCGAATGCTCGGTTGCCCATTTGGTCTCGGTCATCAGGCACGCCGTCGAGGATGCGGGCGATGTGGACGCCATCGCTCTGAGGTTCCGTGAGGAGCTGGAGTTCGCGGCCAGCCGCCTGACCGAGGATCAGCTGTACGAGATCGCTGCGGTGTCTGGCGGCCCGATGACCGATTTGAAAGCCGCCGGGGTGCGGGGGGCGTTGCTGGTGGCTTCGGCGGCCATGTTCCACGCCAGGCTCGACCGGCACCGCCAAGGCTTGAGGGCGCCCAGATACGATGCCCGCCTACCCAAGGGAACCTTGTTCACCGGCGGCTGGCCGCCTGCCAAGCTAGCGGATTGTCTTGACGATCACGATCCGGTCGGCCGGTTGATGGAAGCATGGGATCTGATCCTGGCCCTAGACTACAAGCCGGTGTTCGAGACCGGGATAGCGGTGTTGCGCGCCCCGGCCCAGACCCCGATTCTGACCTCCTTCGCCAAAGTGGCCTGCAGAGCTGCTGTGGAAGTGTCGCGCACCATCGCCGGCCTGCGGCACGACCTGCTGGGCCGGGTGTTTCATCGTATCCTGCCTGCCGCAAAACACACCGGAGCCTTTTACACCAGCACTCCCGCCGCCACCCTTCTGGCCGGTCTTTCGATTACCCGCGGAGAGTCCGCAGAGGTGTCTGACTCGTACCATTACACGGTCGTCGACCCCGCTTGCGGGACCGGCACCCTGCTGATGGCGGCCGCCGAGCGGATAAAGCAGGTAACCGGCGATCGGGGCAGGCTGATAAGCAAACATCTGATCGAGAACGTGATACGCGGCTACGACATCGAGTTGGCGGCTACCCACATGGCTTCTGTAACCCTGGGATTGCTGGTGCCGACGGTCGCGTTCGACAAGATGAACATCCACCGCCCTTATCTGGGGGTAGTGGGCAACCATGTGCGGGCTGGTTCCTTGGAGCTGTTCGACGAGAGCGGTCAGATGTCGCTCATGCCTTCCCCTGCGTCGGAACAGGTGGAGACCGGCGAGGAGACCTTGGCGGCCGAGCGGCACAGCCTGGTGATAATGAACCCGCCTTTCACTCGCGACTCTCTGCGGTACCACCATATGAGCAAGCAGGAAAAGGAGGCGGTGAAGAACCGCGAGTACGAACTGTTCGGCGACACCGGCGCTCACCGGTCGGGGGGTTCGGGGATGTTCATGTTGCTGGCCGACCGGCTAACCGAAGAAGACAAGGGGACGGTGGCGGCCATCCTGCCTTCCTCCTTTTTGGGCGCCCCCTCCGGTAGGCGGGTGTGGAAGCACATGCTTCAGCGGTTCCATCTGGAGACGGTGGTCGTCAGCCACGACCCCGAACGGATGTGGTTTTCCGAGAACACCAACATAAGCGAATCGCTGTTCGTGCTGCGCCGCCTTGATGAGGCCAACCGGGGGTGGCCGACCCGGTTTGTTCGTTTCAGCGTCAACCCGGGCGAAGTGTCAGGGGCGTTGACCGCAGTCAATGCGTTGGATGCCGGGGAGGCGCCTCCCAATGCCACGGTGTTCTACCGGTCGCGGGAGCGGGTAATGGCGGGCGACTGGTTGCCCGCCCGGTTCTGGTCGGAGTTCCTGATCGACCGCATAGACCGTTGGTTCATCGACCGGGAAATCAATGTTGTTCCCCTCGGGCAACCCGCCCTCGTCGGCCCGGCGGGTCAGCGGATACGGGATGCATACAAACAGAGCGCACACGGCGACCGCCATGCCCGCCGGGCGCTGTGGAACAACGACACCGAGCTGACGCAGAGCCTGCGCGGTCAATCCGACGCCTACATCGTCGTCAAGCCGGATGAAGAACGGAAAGCCGACCGGTACTGGAGTCAGAGGGGGCGGCTGCTGCTGTCGAACCGGTTGTCTACCCCCAGCATGTTGCTGACCGCCGTTTGCTGCGATGAGCCGCTTCTCGGGTCGGGATGGCTGCCTGCTCGACCGAGGGAGCACATCGAAAACCCGCGAGAGTGGGAAAAGGCGATGTGCGTTTGGCTGAATTCCACTCCGGGGGTGCTGGCCACGCTGATAAGCGCCACACCCAAGAAGCTGGTGTATCCGCAGATGTCGCTCGAAGGCCAGAGGAGCATCCCGGTCCCCGACCTCACCGAGAGCCAGGCCGCCCGGCTGGCCGGGGTGTTCGACGACCAGCGGGACGCGGTGCAGGAGCGTCTGACCTCGGTGGACGGCCCGCGGCGCGTCCTGGACGAGGCGGCGGCGGAGGTGCTGGGCATGGATGCGGAGGAAGTTGCCGTCGCCCGACGGGAGCTGGCCGCGGAACCCGCGATTACCGGCAGGCGGTACGGCGAATAGCCGGCCGACCCGCGGCCGTTCGGCTGGATTGCCCGCTGCGGCCCGGCGGCGCCGTCCGGCGGATTGGATGCCGGCAGGTGTATTCTGTCGGACATGGTTCCCGGAACTGTGGAAGAGGTAGCCGACGCGCTCGCCGAGCAGCGTTACATCGCCGACCGGCCGCTGGCGGTCATAATCCACCTTGCTATCCAGATGGGGCGTCCGCTGTTCCTGGAAGGGGAGGCCGGGGTCGGCAAGACCGAGGTGGCCAAGGTGCTGGCCGCCGTCCTCGATCAGCCGCTGATCCGCCTCCAATGCTACGAGGGCCTCGACGCCGGCCACGCCATCTACGAGTGGGACTACGCCCGCCAGATGCTGGCCATCCGCCTGATCGAGGCGAGGGGCGGCGGTGCCGCGGCCGACATCTCCGACATAATGAGCCGCGAGTACCTGATCGCCCGCCCGTTGCTGGAGGCGGTGGAGCTGGCGGCCAACGGTTCCCGCCCCGTGCTCCTGATCGACGAGCTCGACCGGGCCGACGAGGAGTTCGAGGCCTACCTGCTGGAGCTGCTGTCTGACTTCCAGTTGACCATTCCCGAGGTGGGGACGGTCGCCGCCGAGACGCCGCCGGTGGTGGTGATCACCTCCAACCGTACGCGGGAGATACACGACGCCCTCAAGCGCCGCTGCGTGTACCACTGGATCGACTACCCCGATTTCGACCGGGAGGTCGAGATCGTCATGAGCAAGGCGCCGGGGATCGGCGGGGAGCTGGCCGGGGAGCTGGCCAGGGTGATGAAGCGCCTGCGCAGCCTCGACCTCTTCAAGCCGCCCGGGGTGGCCGAGACGCTCGACTGGGCGGCGGCCCTCCGGGTGCTGGGAACCGAGGTGCTGTCCCCCGAGGCCGCCTCCGACACCCTGGGGGTGGTGCTCAAATACGAAGACGACATCGAGAGGGTCCGGTCGGGGGGGATCGGGCGCCTGATCGCGGCGGGTTGAGCAGATGGCCGGGGTCTTCGCCCAGAACGTGATCCATTTCGCCCGCTACCTGCGGGCCAGGGGCCTCGACGTGACCCCGCCGGTGGGGATGGATCTGCTCGCCGCCGCCCGTCTGCTGGGTCTGGAAGACGGGCGGGACATCCGCAGCGGGTTCAGGTCGCTGGCCGTGGTCCGCCCCGATCAGATACCGGTGTTCGACGAGGCCTTCGATCTGTTCTTCGGGAGGGGGGTCCGCCGCCCGCCCGCAGCCGGCGCCGAGGGAGAGCAGACCGTCCGGTCCTTTCTGCCGGCGCCGGCGCCCGAGGGCGGGCCGCCGGACGAGGCGGACGCGGGCGAGAGCCGCGAACAGTTGGGCGCCTCCTACCATGAGCGGCTCGGCGCCCGCGACTTCGGGGAGCTGACCCCCGGCGAGGCCGCCGAGGTGCGGAGGATGATCGCCGCCATGCTCTGGAAGCCCGCCGAGGCCCTGAGCCGCCGGTGGCTGCCGGACTCCGGGGGCCGCCGCCCCGACATGCGCCGCACCCTGCGCAACGCGGTGGGGCCCCGCGGCGATCTGATCGAGATGGAGTTCCGCTCCCGCAAACCCCGCCGCCGGCCGATGGTCATCCTCGCCGACGTGAGCGGCTCGATGGAGAAATACGTCGAGATGCTGCTCTACTTCGCCCACTCGGCCCCCTCCCGGATGGGCCGGGTCGAGACCTTCGTGTTCTCCACCCGCCTGACCCGCATCACCCACGAGCTGCGCCGGCGCGATCCGGCCATGGCCCTGCGGCTGGTGGCCGGGCGGGTGCACGACTGGTCGGGGGGCACCCGGATAGGCGAGGCGCTGGCTGCCTACAACCGGGAATGGAGCCGGCGGACGGCGCGGGGCGGCCCCATCGGGATGATCATCAGCGACGGATGGGACCGCGGCGACCCCGGTCTGCTGAGCCGGGAAATGGCCCGGTTCTCCCGTTCGGTGCACCGGACCATCTGGCTGAACCCCCTGGCCGGGAGGGCGGGGTACGCGCCGGAGACCAGAGGGCTGAAGGCGGCGCTGCCCTATGTGGACGACTTCCTGCCCGCCGCCCGGCTGGTGGATCTGGCCGGGGTGATCCGCCTCCTGGAGTCGATACCCGCCGACCCGAAACCCATCTCGAGACGAGGAAGGCTGGCCTCATGAAAGAAGCATTGGCTCTGTACGACCGCTGGACGGCGGAAGGAAAGCAGGTGGCGGCGGCCACGGTGGTGAAGGTGCAGGGCTCCGCGCCCCGGCCGGAGGGCGCCAAGTTCATGGTGTCCTCGGCCGGCGACATGGAGGGGTCGGTGAGCGGCGGCTGCGTGGAGAACGATGTGTTCCTCCACGCCCGGGCGGTGATCGAATCGGGCGAGCCGCGGCTGGTCACCTACGGGATCGCCGACGAGGACGCCTTCGAGGTGGGGCTGGCCTGCGGCGGGACGATCCAGGTCTTCATAGAGCGATGGTGAGTCCGCTGGAGGCGGTCCGCAGCCTCGTCGAGGCCGAGCGGCTGGGGGCGGTGATAACCGTGGTGGAAGGCCCCGGCGCCGGCGCCAAGGCGGTGCTGGACCGCGCCGACGGATTGGCCGCCGGGGCCATTCCCGAAGACATCGCGGACGCCGTGGCCGCCGACGCCGCCTTCCTCATGGACCGCGAGCAGAACCGCACCCTCGATTACGGGGACCGCCGCGTCTACATAGAGACGGTGGCGCCCCAGCCCCTGCTGATGATCTTCGGGGCGGTCCATATCGCCCAGGAGCTGTGCCGGATGGCCCACTGGCTGGGGTTCCGGGTGGTCGTCAACGACGCCCGTCCGGCCTTCACCACCGAGGAGCGGTTCCCGGAGGCCGAGAGCGTGATCGTGGGATGGCCGGATCAGGTGGCCGACCGTCTGGTGATGGACGCCCGCACCTACGTGGTGATGCTCAGCCACGACGCCCGCTTCGAGGATCCGGTGCTGCCGCTGGTGCTGGCCGGCCCCGCCAGGTACATCGGGGTGATGGGCAGCCGCCGCACCCACAGGAGGCGGGTGGAGCGCCTGGCCTCGGCCGGCTGGAGCGGGGATCATATCGCCCGCATCCACGGGCCGGTGGGGCTGGACATCGGCGCAGAACAGCCCGGCGAGGTGGCGGTTTCCATCCTGGCCGAGATGATTCAGATCCGTTACGGGTCGGGAACGGGGGAGTCCCTGACGGGGCGGGCGGGGCGCATCCACCTCCAGCGCACGGAGGACGAGGGAGACCTATGACCCTCCCGGGCGGGCCCGGACCGGGCGGTCCGCCCCCGGCTCTTTCGCAGTGAAGACCGCCGCCCTGATCCTGGCCGCCGGGGAATCGCGGCGCTTCGGCGAACCCAAACAGCTGGCGGACTGGGGGGGCAGGCCCCTGCTCGAATACGTGGCGGGCCGGGCGGCGGAGTGGCCCCGGGTGGATGAGGTCTACGCGGTGCTGGGCGCCGAGGCCGAGCGGATCATGGAGCGGGTGGACCTGTCGGGGGTAACCGTGATCGAGAACCTCGACTGGCGGGAGGGGATCGCCTCGTCGCTGCGGGCGGGCTTGGACGCCCTCCTGGGGGATCGGGAGGCCGGCGCCGCCCTCGTGGTGCTGGCGGACCAGCCGATGGTGCCGGCGTCGGCGGTGGAGCGGCTCTTCGAAGCCCGCCGCCGGTCGGGGCGTCCGGTGATCCTTCCCCGCTACCGGTTCGTACGCGGCCATCCGGTGCTGCTGGACCGCTGGTTGTGGCCCCGGCTGATAGCCGGCCTGGAAGGCGACCAGGGCGCCCGGAACCTCTTCCTAGCCCACCCCGAATGGGTGGAAGAGGTAACCGTCGGAGAAGACGCCCCCCGCGACATAGACACCCGAGAAGACCTGCGCCGCCTGCGCCGCCTACATAGGATCTGAACCGCCGCCGGTCCCGAGAACGCGAAAATCCGGCGCCCCGCCCCCGGCTGCGCCGGGCCCTCCCCCCGCCTCCACCGCCAACATCGGATCCGCCGCTCGGGCAAGCCGCTCCTGTTCGGGCGCCGGGCCCGAACTGACAAGATTCCCATGATGACCGCCGCGCTCTCCGGAACCCCGGCGGCGGTGTTTGTGTATCAGCACACACATAGTACCGCAAACCTATGACAAACCCAATACCCTCATCCCAAAATGCTAAAAATATTCTTTGCCGTGGCCCGCTGGCTGGCCTGGAAGGCGACCAAGGCGCCCGGAACTTCTTCCTTCCCCGCCCCGAATGGGAGAGGCGTCCGTCGGAGAAGACGCTCCCCGCGACATAGACACCCGGGAAGACCTGCACCCGCCTCCATCCGAGCCCCCCGCCGTTGAGAACGCGAAAATCCAGCCCGCCGCCCCCGGCTGCGCCGGGACCCTCCCCCGCCTCCTCCACCGACATCGGATCCGCCGCTCGGGCAAGCCACTCCTGTTCGGGCGCCGGGCCCGAACTGACAAAGATCCCATGATGACCGCCGCGCTCTCCGGAACACCGGCGGCGGTGTTTGTGATTCAACACACACATAGTACCGTAAACCTATGATAAATTCAATACCCTCATTCCAGAACGCTAAAAATACTTTGCCGGCCGCCGGGCCCTGCGCGGAGGCGCAAGAACCATGCGTCTGGCTAATCTGGTCCGGCCGGCCGGCGGGAGGGTTCGGATCGGCGGGCGGGGGCGGTTCGAAGGAGGGCGTTCGAGGATGGCCGCTATTGATGACCTGGACGGCGTCGATCTCTCCGAGGCGCGCCGGTTCCGCCGGTCCGGGGTGCGGACCACCGACGCATTGCTCCGCCGGGCGGCCACCGCCCGGGGGCGGAGGGATCTGGCCGCCGAGGCGTCCGTCGCCGAACCGCGCATCCTGGAGCTGGCCCTGCGGAGCGACCTGATGAAGGTCAAAGGGGTGGGTTCCCGCTACAGCGTCCTGCTCAACCAGGCGGGGGTGTTCACGGCCGGGGATCTGGCCGGCCGGGACCCCGAAACGCTGCTGGCGCTGATCAGCCAGATCAACGGGCGGCGTCCGGTGGTGCGCCGCCTGCCCGCCCCGGACGACGTGGCCGGGTGGGTGGCGGCCGCCCGCGCCGCCCGCCCCGCGGTGGAACGCTGAGGCCGCGCCGCGCCGGGCCGCCCGGACTTTTGGTACGGTTCCGCCGGGCGGGTCTATCCTCTGTACGGCCACCGGGGTTTGTGAAGGGAAATCCATGATGATCATCGTCATGAAGTCGGGCGCTACGGAAGAACAGATCGGCGGCGTGGTGCAGCGGCTGGCCGACATCGGCTCCGAAGCCCACGTCTCGAACGGTCAGCTGCGGACCGTGATCGGGGCGGTGGGCGACCGGGGGTTGATCCAGCAGCTGCCCTGGGAGGCCATGTCCGGGGTGGAACGCGCCGTGCCGGTGTTGAAGAACTACCAGTTCGTGTCCCGCGAGTTCCAGAACGAGGACACCGTCATCGAGGTGGGGGGATCCTCCATCGGCGGCGGGGTGTTCGCGCCCATCGCCGGCCCCTGCGCGGTCGAGAGCCGCGACCAGCTGTTCCGCACCGCCGAGGCGGTCAAGAAGGCCGGGGCCACCATCCTGAGGGGGGACGCTTTCAAGCCCCGCACCAGCCCCTTCTCCTTCCAGGGGCTGGCCGAGGAGGGTCTGCAGTTCCTGGCCGAGGCCCGGGAGGAGTTCGGCCTGCCGTTCGTGGCCGAGGTGCTCGACCCCCGCGATGTCGAGATGATCGCCGGCTACGCCGACATGCTGCGGATCGGCACCCGCAACATGTCCAACTTCGCCCTGCTCTCCGAGGTCGGCAAGGTCCACAAGCCGGTCATGCTGAAGCGGGGTTTCACCGCCACCGTCGATGAGTGGCTCAACGCCGCCGAGTACATCTACAAGGAGGGCAACCACCAGGTGGTGCTGGTGGAGAGGGGGATACGCACCTTCGAGACCAGCACCCGCAACACCCTCGACATCTCGGCGGCCCCGGTCGTCAAGACCATGTCCCACCTGCCGGTGATCATCGACCCCTCCCATTCGTCGGGCCGCCGCCACCTGGTGGTTCCGCTGGCGCGGGCGGCCATGGCGGCCGGGGCGGACGGGTTCATAGTCGATGTCCACCCGGCCCCCGACACCGCCCTGGTAGACGGCAGCCAGGCCATCCTCCCCGAAGAGTTCGCCCGGCTCATGGAGCAGATGCGGGGGATGGCGGCCGTCCTCGGGTTCGTCGTCTAGAAGACGGCGATGCCGGGAGCGGGGGCCCAGCGGACAGCGGCCGTCCTCGGCACCGGGCTGATCGGCGCTTCCTTCGCCATGGCCCTGCGCCAGGCGGGCTGGACGGCGGCGGGGTGGGACCCCGACCGGGGGGCCCTGGCGGCGGCGGCCGAACGGGGCGCCCTGGACCGTGTGTGCGCGGCCGGGGAGGAAGCGGTGGAAGGAGCCGACCTGGTGGTGCTGGCCGGGCCGCTGGAGGCGGTTTTGGAGACCCTGCCCGGGTTGCGCACCGGCGCCCTGGTAACCGACGTGGCGGGGGTGAAGGTTCCCGTGGTGGAGGCCGACCGCCGGCCCGGTCTGCGTCTGGTGGCCGGGCACCCGATGGCGGGGCGGGAGCACGCCGGCCCGTCCGCGGCGACTCCGGCCCTGTTCCGGGGGGCCGCCTGGATCGTCTGCCCCGACCGCGCCGCTCCCGAGGACGCCGCCCGGCTCGAGGAGATCGTCCGCTCCGTGGGCGCTGTTCCCCATGTTATGGCCGCGGCCGAACACGACCGGGCGGCGGCGCTCATCTCGCATCTGCCCCAGGTGATCGCCGTCCTGCTGGTCAACCTGGCCTCGGACGACCCGGAGGCCCTGCGGCTGGCGGCGGGTTCGTTCCGCGACCTGACCAGGGTGGCCGCCTCCGAACCCGGCTGGTGGCCGGGGCTGCTGGCCGCCAACCGGCGCAACGTGGGGGAGGCCATCGACCGGATGATCGGCGGCCTCGAAGGCGTGAGGGCCGAGATGCGCTCCGACCGGGGTTCGCTGGCCGACCGCATGGACTCGGCCCGCGCCCGCCGCCGGGAGCTGGCCCCCCCGGTGTTGCGGGTGGGCGTGGTGCTCCAGGACCGTCCGGGCGAGATAGCGGCGGTGGGCCGCGCCCTGGAACGAAGCGCGGTGGACGTAAGGGACCTCCAGCTCCGGCACGGCCTCCACGGCGGCGGCGGCGTCCTGACCCTGGCCGTCCACCCCGGCGAGGCCGAACCCCTGCGCGAAGCCCTGACATCCGAAGGCTTCACCCTCGAATAACCCCCTGGGAGTAGAGCCGAGAACGCCAAAAGCGCCCCCGGTCCCCGCATGAGGTTCCCCTGACCGGCCCTTTCATTCCCCAACCCGCCGCAGACCGCGAAAAATATCACCGCGCGCCCCCGGCTTCGCCGGGTGCCCTCCCCCGCCTCCGCCACCGGCATCGGATCGCTTCGTCGGGCCGCGGGGCCCCTGTCCCGGCCCTGATGCCCGACCGGGTTCGATCCCATGATGACCGCCGCCCTGTCCGGAGCCTCGCGGCGGTGTTTGTGTTTCGGCCCCTTCTTTGTACACCATTTCCGGGCTTTCGTCTAGGGGGTTGTTCCGAGAATTTTTCGCGGGCTTCTTTCGGACAGGGGAGCGGGCGGGCGCCGATGCGGCCTTCCGGCGGGAGCGGCGCCCTGCGCCGTCCGGAACCCGACGGCTCCCCGCCGGAATCCTCGGGGCCGCACATCTAGACTGCCGGCGATGGAGACCATCCGGGTGGCGGGGGCCCAGATCAACCTGCGGGTCGGGGATCTCGACTACAACGAGGGGCGCATCCTGGAGGCGATGGGGTGGGCGGAGGCCCGGGATGTAGACGTGCTGCTCTTCCCCGAGCTGGCGGTTCCCGGCTATCCGCCCGAGGATCTGGTCATGCGGCGGGGGTTCCTGGACGCCAACCTCGAAGTCCTCCGGCGGCTGGCCTCCGCGTCGGGAGATGCGGTGTCCGTGGTCGGTTTCGTCGACCGGGCGCCGGACGGAGGCCGGAACGCCGCCGGCGCCGGGTCCCGGCGGGCGGCCAACGCGGCGGCTCTGCTCCAAGGGGGCCGGGTGCGGGGGGTGTACCGCAAGGTGCTGCTGCCCAACTACGGGGTGTTCGACGAGGAGCGCTACTTCGCCCCCGGCGCCGACCCCGGAGCAGTGTGGATCATCGGCGGAGCGGCAGCCGGGGTGTCCATCTGCGAGGACATCTGGTCGCCCGACGGCCCCCCTTACCGCCAGGCGGCCGCCGGGGCGCAGATCCTCCTCAACATCAACGGTTCCCCCTACCAGGCCGGCAAGCAGGCCGTGCGCTCCCGCCACATCCGCCGGGCGGCGGCGGATTCCGGGGCGCCGGTCGTGTACCTCAACCTGGTGGGCGGCCAGGACGAGCTGGTGTTCGACGGCGGCTCGACGGTGCTGGACGGACGCGGAAACCTTCTGTACCGGGCGGCCTCCTTCGAGGAGGAGATCTTCGTGATCGACATAGAACCGGGCGGGCGGAACGGTCCGGCGGCCGCCGCCTCCGGCCTCCCGGAGGGGTCCGCCGCTTCCCCGGCAACGGTGCGCGCCCGGCCCCTTGCCCGGCCCTCCGAGCGGCTCGCCCCGGTCCCGCACCCCCCGCCGGAAGGCCTGGAAGCCACCTACCGCGCCCTCGTCCTGGGCCTGCGCGACTACGTGTCGAAGAACGGCTTCTCGAAGGTGGTGGTGGGGTTGTCGGGCGGCATCGACTCGGCCCTGACCGCCGTGATCGCCGCCGACGCCCTCGGCCCCGAAGCGGTGCGGGGGATAACCATGCCCTCCGGGTTCAGCTCCGAAGGCTCCGTCCGGGACTCCGAGGAGCTCGCCCGCCGCCTGGGGATCCGCTTCGATCTGATACCGGTCTCCGGTCTGTTCGCCGAGTTCCGCGGCGCCCTGCGGGGCCTGTTCGAGGGAACGGGATTCGGGGTGGCCGAAGAGAACCTGCAGCCCCGCATCCGGGGAACGCTTTTGATGGCCGTCTCCAACAAGTTCGGGGAGATGGTGATCGCCACCGGCAACAAGTCCGAGGCGGCGGTGGGGTACGCCACCCTGTACGGGGACATGGCCGGCGGATACGCGGTGCTCAAGGACGTGCTGAAGACCAAGGTCTACGAGCTGGCCGAGTGGCGCAACAGCCGGAGTCCGGTGATACCCGGCGAGATCATCCGCAAGCCGCCCTCCGCCGAGCTGCGCCCCGGCCAGCTCGACACCGACAGCCTGCCCCCCTACGGCCTGCTCGACCGCATCCTGACCGCCTATATAGAAGAAGACCGTTCCGTGGACGAAATCGCCGATTCCGGGCTGGACAGGGAAATGGTGATTAAGGTAGCCGCCATGGTCGACCGCAACGAATACAAGCGCCGCCAGGCTCCTCCCGGGGTGAAGATAACCGGCAAGGCCTTCGGGCGGGACAGGCGCCTGCCCATTACCAACCGGTGGCGCCGTGGTTGAGGGGCGGCCCATCGTCTACCGCAACGGGAGGCCGGTGTCCGCCTCCATCTCCATCTTCGATCCGATCGTGGGGCGGGGCGACGGATGCTTCGAGGCCTTCTGTTCATACCAGGGCCGGCCGTTCGGGCTGGCCGAGCACCTGGCGCGCCTGACCCGTTCGGCGGAGGCGATGGGCATCCCGCTCCCGCCCGTTCCCTACATAGGTGAGTGGGCCCGCCGGGCGGCCGCCGAACAGGGGGACGGGATCGTGCGCATCTACGCCTCGCCCGGCACCGAGGAGGAGGGGCCGGGCCTCTACGTGATGGCCATGCCGCTGCCGGAGTTCCCGGCTGAGTACCGGCTGCTGCCGGTGTCCGCCCCGTGGCATCCGGGGGGCGCCGACTGGGAGCTGGCCGGCGTCAAGAGCCTCTCCTACGCCCCCAACATGGCCGCCGCCCGGGCGGCCGAGGCGGCGGGGTTCGACGACGCCCTGCTGATATCGCGGGAGGGCGCGGTGCTGGAGGGGCCCACCCTGTCGGTGCTGTGGGCGGTGGACGGGGTGATCGAAACCCCCTCCCTCGACCTGGGGATCCTGGCCTCGGTAACCCGCGGAATCGCCCTCTTCCACGCCCGCGAGCATGACATCGAGGTGCGGGAGGGCCGGTTCCCGCTGGAGCGCCTGGCCGGGGCTTCCGAGGCGGCGGTGCTGTCCTCCGTGAGGGAGGTCAAGCCGGTGCTGGCGGTGGGGGATACGGCCTTCGAACCCGGCCCGGTGACCGCTTTCCTGGCCCGGTGTTACCGGACCGAAGTGGAGAAGCTCCTCCGCGACTGACGCCGGGCGCCCGGATCAGAGGGTCTGGCGCAACTTCTCCGCTCCGTGGAACAGGATGCCCCGCACCGCGTCGGCCGCTTTCTCGTGGAAGGCGACGGCGGCGGGGTCGAAGTCTCTGGCCGGCCGGGGCGTGTGGGTGAAATGGCCGTGGACGTCCTTCCCGCGCACCAGGGCGGCGCTGTCCCAGTCGCCGATGATCTGGCGGGTAGCGGTCGGCATGTAGTGCAGCGATAATCCGATCCGGCGGTCGCCGGACCGGTTGGGCGAGGAGGAGTGCGCCAGCCGGCCGTTGTGGATTGACACCTCGCCCGGCGCCAAGGGCATGGCCGCCGCCTGCGACTCGTCGACCTCCACTGCGATCTCCTGCCCCCTGGTGAGCATGTTGTTGTCGCGGTACTCGTCCTGGTGGGGCATCAGCTCGCCCTTGTGGCTTCCCGGCAGCACGCTCATGCAGCCGCTCTCCAGCGTGGCGGGCGACAGCGCCAGCCAAACGGTGATCAGGTCGTCCGTGTCGAGGCCCCAGTAGTTCAGATCCTGGTGCCAGGACACGAAGGCCTCCGAGTGCGGCTCCTTGATCCAGAACAGGGTGTTCCAGCAGAGGATGTTCCCGCCGATCAGGTCTTCCACGGCGTCGAGCACCGCCTCGTTGCGCATCAGCTCGTCCACCCATCGGAACAGCAGGTGGGACTTGTTGCGCAGGGCGCCGGAGAGAGGGCCGCCCTGCTCGGCTTCGAACTCTTCCAGCTTCCGGCGGTACCGGGCGGCTTCGGCTTCTTCCATTACCCGGATCGGAAAGACGTACCCCTCCTCCCGGTACTGGGCCGTCTGCTCCTCTGTCAGTCGTTTGGCCACCGCGCCCCTTTCCTGGCTCGCCTCCGATGATAACCGCGGCGGCAGACCGAAGAGAACAGAAGAACAAGGGCCCGCCCCCTGACAGGGGCGGGCCCGACACTCAACCACCGAAGCGGCTGAGGCTGTAAACATTCGAACAACAGTAGCAGAGGAGACCTTGATCATGGAATGACAAAAAAATGGCCCTTCGCGAAAGTGTGGGATTTGGGGTGGGGTGGTGTTGTCGGTGTGGTTGTCAGGTTAGTAGGAGTCCTCGGGCTGCGTAGTTGTAGGGGTTGGTGAATCCGTGGGCGGTTCGACGTAGTACCTGGAGGAGGTTGTTGGTTCCTTCGAGGCGGCCGTTGGAGGGTCGTCCGGTAAGGTGCCAGTCGAGGATTTCGTTTTCCCAGGCGCTGACGGTGTCCATTACTTTGCCGAACTCGGGGAGCTCCCCGGCGGCGTAGAGGGCGGCGAAGCGGCGCAGGGCGGCGAGGGCGGCTTGGTAGTCCTCGGCGAGGTAGAGGCCGTGGAGCTCGGCCAGGGCGTCCCAGGCCGTCCGCAGGCGGGGACGCCGCTCCAGGAGTTGTTCGAGGCGTTCGGTCTCGTCGGGGGTGAGCCGGTCGGGGCGCCGCAGGAGTACGAACCGGGCTCGGAACACGTCGTGGTCGAACACCGGGCTTGCTTTGTCTTTCCGGCGTTGGACGTCGCGGCGCACGGCGTTGAGGCCGGCGGCGAACCAGCGGACAACATGGAACCGGTCCAGGACATGGCGGGCGTGGGGCAGCCAGACGTTGATTGCTTTCCTATACGGGCGGGAGCCGTCGGTTACCACGACTTTGACCCGACACCGCCAGGATCGGGGCTGGGAACGCAGAAACCCTGCTAGAGCGGCTGCGGAGCGGTGCTCGACCATGTCCAGCACCTTGCCGGTGTCCCCGTTTTTGATCACCGTCACATACTTGTGGCCCCGCTGGATGGAAGTCTCGTCCACCAGCAGCACCCGGCAGCGCCTGCGGCGGCGGTGTTGAGCTACCCGGTTCGACCAGGCGGCCACCAACCCCATGACCTTGTGCCATCCCAGCCCTTCGCGTTTGGCTACCGCCGAGATGGTCATCACCCGGGTATCGACGACGATCTGGCGGGCCAGGCGGCGGGTCAGGTTCCCCTCGAACTCGGGATGGGACTCCAGATGCCGGGCGCCGCAGTCATCGCACACAAACCGCCGGCGCTGCCACACCAGCGTCACCCGCCGCCCCGCCATGACCATATCCCGCACCTGTCGGGGGCGGGTGTCATGCACCCTGCGGCACTTGTGCCCGCACGAAGGGCACCGGGACACCGACCACCCCGACCGGACCCCGGCCTTCAGCCGGGTGGGGGTGTTCTCCAACACTGCTATCACCCGCACCGCCCGCAACCCCAACGGTATCGTTATATCATCCCAGCCCATCGGGGCCCTCCTCGTAATCGGCTTGTTCTTACAGTCACCGATTACAGTCGGGCCCCGACCCCAAACCAAGGACCCAGACCCCACCCAACCCCCATTTCCCCACGTTTTCGCGAAGCCTCAAAAAAATCCGTCAGATCCGCCCATAAGGGTATTGACCTTGTCGCACCGATGCGGGATAATGAAGGTGCCGCAATCACCTCCGGTCGGCTGGCGCCGCAGACCGTGACAGGGATCATCTTTTCGAACGCGAGCCTCCGGGTACTGACCGGCCGCGTCCGGATTCTCGGTGAGCTCCTATGTCAAATGTTGGTGGTTTGGAGGTGGGTCCAGACCCGGTCGGAGATGCGCCGTTTTTAGGATGCGGAGGGCTTCTCGTTTGGTTTTGCCTTGTTTGAGGAGCCGTTCGTAGAAGCATCGTCCCTCGGTGCCGGGCCGGGCGATCTGGGACAGCGCCGCGTAGTAGAGCGCCCGGTTGATGCGGCGGTTGCCGCCTCGGTTGAGCCGGTGCCGCACCACCCGCCCTGAGGACGCCTCGATGGGTGCGGTTCCGTTGGCCATGGCGAATTTGGCCTTGGTGGGGTATCGGCCGGGTTCGCCCGCTTCGGCGATGATTTCTGCGGCGGTGAGGGTCCCGATGCCGTGGATGCCGGTCAGGGGAGTGTCGATCGCGTCCATGAGGCAGGCTATCTGGGCGTCGAGGTCCTGGACCTGGCGCAGCAGTTGCCGTATGTTCTTGATCCGGGATTTAGCGACCTGGGCTCGGGTGGTCGGGCATTTGGCGATCTGCCGGCTGACCCGGTTGAGAGCCTTGGGCGTGGCCAGGCCTTCGGCGCCCAGTTGTTTGTGGTATCCGGGCCGGAGCTGGATCAGATCCGCGTGGAGGCGGTTGATCTGAGCGGTGCGGGCTTCGACCAACTCCCGGCGGTAGAACACCAAAGACCGCAGGTCGTCGGTTGCTTCGTCGCAGCGAGGCGCCGGGAGGTCGTCCTCGCGGGCGGCGACGCGGGCGATGGCCAGCGCGTCGAGGCGGTCGGTTTTTTGGCGGGTGCGCTGCCGGCGGCGGGCTTGGGCGGTCATCTGCGGGGGAACCTCGACCGTGTTGACGCCCTGGGCGGCGAGCCGCAGCGCCAGGGGCCGTCCGTAGCTTCCGGATCCCTCGATCCCGACCCGGGCGATGTTGCGGCGTTGGAGCCAGGCGATGGCTTTGCGGTGCCCTTGGGGGGTGTTGGGGAAGGTCTGGTGCTCGACGGGCCGTCCCGTCTGGTCGATCACGCAGGCCGCCAGGGTGTCTTTGTGGGAATCAATCCCGGCTACGGCCGCCGGTGCCGGGTTCCCGGTGGTGGTGGACATGGGGTATCCTTTCTGTTCTGGTTACGGTGGTAGAACCCCGGGTGGTGCGCAACCATGCGTAGGGAAAACCCGTACACGTGTGGGCAATCAAGCTCCTATTAAGCGACATCCACTGGGGACCCGGCAGGGAGGCAGTCACCGAGAAAGCCACCGAAAAATTTGCTCCAGCATGCTGGAGCAAATCCGGGGCAGGTGGCGTTGAGCCATCCCTACCGGGGCCTACCACCCTCCAGTAAAACACGCATGGTGGCGGTGGGGGCCGGGCCCGCGAAGCGGGGCGCGGGGGCGGGGGTTTTTCGCGTTCTTGCCGGGGTCCGGTGGCGGAACAGGGGCTTGACCAGTGGGTTCGCAGGAAGGGTTCGGCTTGCGCGCGGTGTTGATTTTCTCTGTAGAAGACGACCGAGGGCAAGAGGAGGCGCGGACAGGGATGCCTTCGCTGTTCCGTCGGCGGGTGCAGCGTCCTGCCGCCCATGCTCATCGGGCAGACCATCCAACAGTTGCTTGCAGGAACACTTTCGGTTCCCTACCCCCTATCCGCGCGCCCCTCTTATTAGCAGCAGCCGACCGGAGTTCTGTTTCGTTTGACGCCCTGTATGACAGCGAACTGGATGCGTTACCCTGAAGGCAATCGGCCGGGGAAGGGATGAGGGGAAGGATGAAATGAGGTCTGTGCGGCTGATCGGCTTGTTGACGGCGGCGGTGTTGCTGGGCGCGGCCTGCAACAGGGGCGTCCAGGAAGCCCCGGCGACCCTCCCCTCGTTTCCCTCTACCGAGGCGGCCGCCGATTCCGGGGAGGTTCCGCCGACGACCGGCGCGGCGGCTTCCTCTTCGACTACCGCGGCCCCCGACGAGTCCGTCGAGCCAGATCAAACCTCCTCGACCGCCGCCGCCGACGGCGGATTGCCCGACTATGAGGTGATTCACCGGTTGATCAAGGACGGGCGCGAGACCCTGGTGGTCGTGGTGGAGCCGGGGTCCTACTCCAGCGTGCGCCTCGAAAACCTCGTCTACGACATCGTGGAGCGTTACTCGCCCAGCGGAGCCATCGTGGTGGACGACCGCGGCGCCGCCGACCTCGCCATCCTGGAGGAACGCACCGAGGAGCAGCAGAACGCCCTCGACTCCCGCCTCTTTCTCCGCATCGAAAACGGTGTGGAGGTTACCTTCTACGGTCCCTACGCCGACTTCCCCGGCCTCACCGTCGGTTCCTGATTTCCGATCCGGCGGCCGGCGCAGGCCGGTTGTTTCAGCCGAGCAGCAGGGCTGCCACCACCAGGAAGCCGCCGAAGCCGATCACGTCGGTCACCAGGGTGAGGAAGATATTGGAGGCCAGGGCCGGATCGAGGCCCATCTGCCGGAGAAGCAGGGGGATGCCGGCGCCGGCCAGGGTGCCGACCGCCAGGTTGACGACCGTTGCTACGCCCATGGTCAGCCCGAAATGCAGGCTGCCGCCGAAGGCCAGCCCCACCAGGGCGGCCAGCAGTCCGATCGGGATGGAGTTGATGACGCCGATAGCCACCTGGTGGGAAACCACCCTCCACACCCGGCTGGGCGCCACGCCGCCGAGCGCCATAGACCTGATGACCACCGCCAGGCTCTGGGCGCCGGCGTTGCCGCCGATCAGCGCCACCACCGGCATCAAGGCCGCCAGGATCGGGCCGATCTCGTCGATGACGCTGCTCTGCCGTTCGATCACCAGCGCCACTATCACCGCCATGATCAGGTTGACCACCATCCACGGCAGGCGCATGGCGATCGCCCGCCGCACCGGGGTGAACACCGTCTCTTCGGGGCCGGCCCCCATAGCCGCCGCGAAGTCCTCGGTGGCTTCGACCTGCACCGACTCCACCACCGCTTCGTGGGTAACCATGCCGATCAGCACCCCCGAGTGGTCGACCACCGGCAGGCCGAAGAGTCCGTAGCGCTGGACCAGCTCGGCCACCCGCTCCCGATCGGTGTCTGGCCGCACGAACACCGGGTTGGCGGTCATGGTCTCGTCCAACCCCGTCCCCGGCCGGGCGAACACCAGGTCGCGAAACGACACCACCCCCATCAGGTGGCGGCGGTAGTCCACCACGTACACGTAGGAGAGGTCTTCGATCTGGTTGTGTAGCTGCCGGAGCCGCTCGATGGCTTCGCCCGCGGTCATCCCGTTCTGGAGAACAGCCACCTCGGTGGTCATCAGCCCGCCGGCCGAGTCGGGGGCGTGCTGCAGCAGGGCCAGGAGCTCGCGGGCGATGTCGGGGTCGAGGCTGTCGAGCAGGGTTTGCCGGTCTTCCTCGTTCAGCTCGCCCATCAGGTCGGCCGCCATGTCGGCGTCCATGGCGGCGATCAGGTCGGAGGCGCGTCCGGGCGGCAGGTCCTCCAGCAGCTCGGCGCCCATACCGGGGCGCATCTCGTCGAGGATGCCGGCCGCCGGGAGCGGATCCAGCTCGGCCAGCAGGTCGGAGGCGGCGTCGGCGCCCAGCTCCTCGAGGATGTCGGCGGCGTCGTGGGGGTCGGCCTCCGCCAACGCCTCCCATTCGGAGATATGCGAGTCGAGGTATTCCTCCACCGCCTCCGGCTGCACCCGCGCCGCGCTGCGCAGACGCTGGGCGAACTCGCGCGGCCGCAGCAGCCGTATCTTCACGGCGGTTCCTTTCGTCTGGGGCGGGTTTCGGCGTCAGGTTATCGGCTGTTGCGGTGATGACGCAGTGCGGGGTTTGAACGCATCCAATAAAGACGGGTTCGAAGCGTACCCCTGCCGTCCTTCCCGGCGGATCAGGCCCATCTCCAGCAGCCGGTTCAGGTCGCGGGTAACCGTCTTGGGGCCCTTGCCGGCGTAGGCCTCGGCCACCCGCGGCGAGACGTGGGTGATCCCGGCCCGGGGGGTCGGCGGATCGGGGGGCAGATCGCGCACCAGCATCGCCCGGCGCCTCCCGGCGGGGGTGTCCTGCCCGGCGAACTGCTCGGTTATGTAGTTCTCCCAGGCGGTCCTGTATTGGCTTTCGGCTATCCAGCCGATCTGCTCGTCCAAGCCGTCGACCAAGCCCGCCAAGGCGTAGGAGAAGAACGGCCCGACTCCGTACGGCTCGACTCGGCTGGCCCGGTCGAGCACGCGATAGTAGTTCGTGCGGGTCCGGTTGTAGTGGTTCGACAGCAGGTGGCAGGCCGCCAACGGCAGGCCCGCCTCGACCATGATCCGCAGCTCGACCAACCGGGCGGTCCTTCCGTTGCCGTCGTCGAACGGATGGATGAAAGCCAGGTAGAGGTGGGCGGCCGCGGCCTTGGCGGCAAGCTTGAGAAAGCCGTACTCGTCGTCGCCCGAGGCCTTGAAATCAAGGCCGTTGAGCCATTCGCAGAGCCGGTCGAGGAGGTACCGGCAGTCCTCCGGCGGCGCCCCGCGGTAGCGGCCCACCACTACATTCCCGGTGCGGATCCTGCCGGGAACCGCTCCCTCCTCGAGGTCTAGGCCCTGTAGAACCTGGGCGTTGTATTGGCATATCAATTCGGTGGACAGCTCGCGGGCGCCGTCTTCCTCGATCGCTTTGACGATGCCGTTGTAAGCATCAAGGACGTTCTGCACCTCCTGTCCGAGGTACCGCAGGCTGGGCGGCAACCGCAGGTTTCCCTCCAGGAGCTTTTGCACCTCCTCCTCTTCGAGGGTGTTGCCCTCGATGGCGGTGGTGGCCTGCATCCCCTTGGCCAGGTAGATATGAAGAAGTCGTTCTTCAAGACCGGGAGGCAACACCGCTTCGCTGATCCATTTCACCTTGGCGGACGCCTCTCCGAGCCGCATCCAGTCTGTGGGCTTGAGTACGCCCAGATCAAATTTGAAGTTGATCCAGGGGTGAGTCCGTAGGTACGTCCGTTCCGTCTGGTAGCTCCTGGTACTCATAAGTAGGCAGTTTATAGCATATAGAGGATTTAGAGGCCATTTTTAATCCCTAGGGCTGTCCCTCCGGTTGTCCTGTTGCCGGCCTGCTCGGACGGTCAGCCTTCGTAGGGACGGACGGCCACCACGTTCACCGTGAAGGTTCCTCCCGGGGCTTCGTAGGAAACCTCGTCACCGGCCGAGGCGCCGATCAGGGCGGCCCCCAGCGGACCCTTGGGGGAGGCGAGCAGGAATCCCCGCACCTTGTTCTCCGGGACGGCCACGAAGTATTCGTCTTCGTCCCCGTCCTCGTCCCGCAGGGTCACGATCGAGCCGACCCGCACCGTGCCGTCGTCCTCGGCTTCTCCCACCACCGCGGTGTCGAGGAGGTGGCGCAGCTTGCGGATGCGGGCCTCCATCAAGCCCTGCTCGGTCTTGGCGGCGTCGTAGTCGGCGTTCTCCCGGATGTCCCCGTGGGAGCGCGCCTCGGCCAGCCGCTCCGACATGCGGCGGCGGCCCTCGGTGGTAAGCGAGTCGTACTCCTCCTGGAGTTTCCGGTAGGCGGCTTCGGTCAGCCAGGTGGGGGAAGTGCTCATGCCCTCAGGTTACCTGTGCGCCGGGCTTGGACGGCGCAACCGCAGGACGGGATGGGCTTGCGCCGGGAGGCGGGGCGGCTGTGCCAAACTCGGAGCTGCGGCGCCGGTGTGCCCGCGGTCGGGTATGGAAGGGCAAAGGAGGTGATCTGTGGCGGAGATTCGGCTCACATCGTTCGCGCCCGGCGGCGGCTGAGCCTCCAAGCTCGGCGCTGACGAGCTGGCGCAGGTCTTGCGCCCCTTCACCGGCCACGCCGCCGCCGTCCACGAGGACCTGCTGGTGGGGATGGCCGACCACGACGACGCAGGCGTCTTCCGCATCGGAGAGGGACGCGCCCTGGTGCAGACGGTGGACTTTTTCTCCCCCATCGTGGACGACCCTTACGACTGGGGCCGGATCGCCGCCGCCAACGCCCTGTCGGATGTATATGCGATGGGGGGGCGGCCGCTCACCGCCCTCCAGCTGGTGGGCTGGCCGCGCTCGAAGCTTCCGCTCGACTTGCTGGGCCGGGTGCTGGCCGGAGGAACGGATGTCATGGCCGAGGCCGGCGCGGTGGTCGTAGGCGGCCATTCCATCGACAACGAGGCCCCCGTCTACGGGTTCGCGGTAACCGGTCTGGTCGACCCGGAGCGGATGACCGCCAACTCGGCCGCCCGTCCGGGCGATGCGGTCGTTCTCACCAAACCCCTCGGAACCGGGGTGGCCGCCGCCGCCGTCAAGCAGGGGGTTGCCCCCCCGGCGCTGGCCGGCCGGGCGGTGGAGGTCATGGCCTTTCTCAATCGGGCCGCCTCCGAGGTCATGATCGAGGCCGGGGTGCGCGCCGCGGTGGATATAACCGGCTTCGGGCTGTTGGGGCATCTGCGGTCGATGCTGCGGGCGTCGGGGGCGTCGGCGCGTATCCGGATGTCGGCGGTGCCGGTGCTGGACGGGGTGGCCGAGCTGGTGGGGGCGGGGGTGTATCCGGGCGGGAGCCTGCGCAACCTGGAGTCGGTGTCGCCGATCGTCGAGAGCCGGGTCGGGGAGACCGACCTCAAGATCCTGGCCGACGCCCAGACCAGCGGCGGCCTGTTGATGGCGGCGCCTCCGGAGATGCTGGACGGGCTGGTGGAGCGGCTGGCGGCGGCGGCCCCCGCCGCGGCGGTGATCGGGGAGTTCACGGCGGGCGGGCGCGGGGCCAGGATCGAGGTGATATGACGGAGGGGGAGCGGGCGGGGGGTCCGGATCGGGCGGAGCTGCTGGAACGGCTGAAGAAGATCGCCTCGGCTCTATCGATCGGCGGCGTGCAGCGGCATATCTTCCTGTGCGCCCAGCAGTCCAACCCACGTTGCTCGACCTACGAGGAAAGCAAGGCGGCGTGGCGGCGGCTCAGATCGTTGACCAAATCGCTGGAGTTGACCTCCGCGCCGCCCCCCTGGCGGGGCGACTTCTCCCGTCCGCCCGAACTGCGGGGGCCGGGGAAGGGCTCGGTGCTCCGGTCGAAGGTGGACTGCCTGCGGGTGTGCGAACAGGGCCCCATCGCGGTGGTGTACCCCGACGGGGTTTGGTACCACTCCGCCTCGGGCGAGGTGCTGGACCTCATAGTCCATGAGCACCTGGCGGGCGGCCGCCCGGTAGAAGAATACGTCTTCGCCGTCGACGGCCTGATGACGACAGGATTGAGGTAGAAAGCGGCGGGTTATCCGCGGGTGGCCGAAAGGCGGAATGGAACAGGTGACATGCCGCAGCAGGTTTTCTAGGTGTCCATCTAGGGTGTAGACGCAGAGAGTGTCGTCAAGGTATCCCAAAAACTAGAACGCGCTGCTATCCTGAATTGGCTATGGACATTGTCCTTGCTCAATTCTCGTCTTAGAGCGTAAAGCAGATTTGAATCAATCTCTCCTGGTATTCTGGGACGATCTTTTATGATATCGTGTAGTTGCTTATCACTAGAATCTGTGTATACACTTTTAGCTAAATCAGACCCTACCTTCTCAGCAATTGATGAAGATTGTATATGGTTTTTAGGTTCCTTCTTTCTGCTAAAGAACTTGGATAGGTCTGAAGATTGTAGGACAATGATCTCGTCGGCTTCCTGACGCAGCTCGCGTGATTGATTGGAGTATTGATCACTTGGCTTTATACCGATCAAGGTAACTCGTACTCCCATTGTTTGAACTGTTTCTACCCCTTTTCTCAGGTCTTCGTCTCCCGAGAAGAGGAAGGCTTCACAAATAGCTCGTTCTCGTGCCAGAGTAGTAAGATCATGATATATAAGCGCATCCACCCCTTTTTGTCTGCCCCCTTTCATTCGGCCGAGACGGAGTTTTATGTTTGGCAGCTCAGCTATTTCATTTTGCTCCGCTGTAGGGCTGTAATTTCGTGTAGCGTCGTACCAATACAAGCGAAGCTCAGACAAGTTCGTTCTCTTTTTAGCAATTGAGTTTAGATAATCCTGAAAGCCCGCCACATCAAGTTCAATATACTTGCGAATATCCGAGCCGAGGCAGAGTTTGCCGCCTTCGGTCAGTACGTACCCTGCATCTACAAAGATGGCATATCTGGCCAGCTTGTCCTCCCAGAATAAGGACCGGGGACCATAACGGTCCCCGGTAGCCCTCTCATGGAGGGCTTATCCTAGAACCCGGAAAGTCCAAGACTTTCCGGGAGCCCCTCAACGGAGGGTTTATGTTCAAGCCAAGGAGGCCTGAACCTCCCGGCAGACCCTCAACGGAGGGATCATGTAGATCTACCCCGCCAACATACCAAAGTCCGTAGGCCGTTGTCAAATCCGCATGCGGCGGCGCGTCGGGTCGGTCGGATGGAGCAACCGGGGGCGAGGTGTGGAGGCCTGCGCCGGGGCGGGGGAGGCGTAGGGGGCGGCGGACGGTAGCATCGGGGCTGGATGAAGCGCTTCACGATTCCGATCTTGCCGGCCCTCCTGGTTGCCTTGGTTGCCGGGGCCTGCTCGCAGCCGCCTCCTGAGCGGCCCGCTTTCGAGATTCCGTCCGAAATTGTTCCCGACTGGGTGAACACGATCGACCCCGACGAGCTCTTTCCCGTCCAGGGCGGCTGCCTGCTGGCGGTGGGAGACGGGGTGAGGGTGCTGGAGGTGCTGGAAGGCACCGCCGCCTACGGGGCGCTTCGGGCAGGCGACGTCCTGACTTCGATCGACGGAGCGGCGGTCAGCTCCAGAGAGATGCTGCTGCGCGAGATGGCCGACCGTTCGGCGGGGGACGCGGTCACCATCGGGGGCGACCGGTTGGGAGAGTCGTTTTCCATGACCGTGACGCTCCTCCCGGCGCCCGGCGAGCCCGACCGGGCGGTGTTGGGCATAATCCCCGAGACCAAGCTGGCGACGGCGCCCCCATCCGGGCTTGCGGAGGAACCGGGCGGCGCCGACCCTTTCAGCCGTCCGGTGATCCTCGACGGGCGGATATATCTGCACGAGCCGCTGGCCGCCTCCTGGTCTTCGTATTCAGGGGTTCCGGCCGACCGGATGGCGGTCCTCGGGTCTGACCTCTACGCGGCGGCGGCGACCGACCCGCTGTCGCTGGTGAAGGTGGGGGGAGAGGCCGGCCCCATCCCCATCGATCCGGGGCCGGTGGTGCTGGAAGGGGCGGTCGGTCAGGTCGAGGTGATGCTGTCCGGTTTCGAGGCCGCCCTCACCTCGGTGGAGGATCTGGTGCTGATGAGCGGCGAGGTCTCGACCGGAATCGGCGGCGCCGCTCTCTTCGCCCTGATTGCGGTGGATCCGGCTGAGCAGTCGGTGGCCTGGGTCAGGGCGTTGGGGTTGTCCCAGAACGACAACCCCTTGGCGGCGGTGGAGGGCTACCGCAGCCCCTCGGGCGGTCAGGCATTGATAACCCTGGTGGAGCATGACCCCGACAGCGACGCCCGCTCGGACGTTTGGAGTTACTACCTGATCGACGCGCAGGGGGAAGGGGTGGTGGGGCCGCCCGGCATCAACCGCTTCTACCGTACTTCCGGTGTGACCGGCTGGTACGACGACCAGTCGGTCCTCTATCTTGCCGATCTCGCCACCCCCCAGATTATCGCCTGGGAGCTCGAAACCGGCTCGCACACCCCCATCCGCCCGGTGGACGCCGAAGAAGCCGCGGACCTGGTAACGGTCAGCCCGGTGGGCGACGGCCGTCACGTAGTCCTGATCCGCGAGAGCGAAGTATCCCTCGTTGACATCGAGCTCCCCGAACCGGCCCGCCCCATCTCCCGAGGCTGCCGCCACCAACCCATCGGGGGAACCTCCACCGGATAGTTTCCTGGTCCGCGGGGTCAGGAGTCCAGCAGGCGGCGGGCGGCGGCGGTTATCTGGTCGGGGCCGGGGACTACGGCGGTTTCCAGAGGGGGGCTGAAGGGGATGGGAGCGGACGCGGCGCCCACCCGGGCCGGGGGGGCTTCGAGGTCGGCCCAGGCTCGGTCTGTGATGGAGGCGGCCAGCTCGGCGCCGAAGCCGCCGAACTTCCAGGCTTCGTGGGCGATCACCACCCGGCGGGTCTTGCGAACCGAGGTCAGCACCGTTTCCATGTCCAGGGGCACCAGGGTGCGCAGGTCGATCAGCTCGGACTCGATTCCCTCTTCGGCCAGCTGACCGCAGGCGCGGGCGGCGTGAAGGGCCATCACCGAGTAGGAGACGATGGTCACGTCCGACCCTTCCCTCCGCACCGCCGCCTCGCCCAGCGGCGTCGAGAAATCCTCCTCGGGGGCCGGCCCCCGCCGGGCGGTGATCTTCTTGTTCTCCAGGTACACCACCGGATCGGGGTCGGCGACGGCCGCCCGCAGGAGGCCCTTGGCGTCGGCCGGATTGGAGGGCGCGACCACTTTCAGCCCCGGCATGTGGGTGAACAGACCCTCCAGGCTGGAGGAATGCTGGGCGGCCGACGACCGCAGCACCCCGTCGGAGGCCCGCAGCACCAGCGGAACGGATACCTGGCCGCCGAACATGTAGCGGAACTTGGCGGCTTGGTTGACGATCTCGTCCATCGCCCCCAGCGTGAACTCCACGAAGCTCATGGACGCCACCGGGCGCATCCCCGTTACCGCCGCCCCCACCGCCGCCGCCATGATCAACGCCTCCGAGATGGGCATGTCGATCACCCTGGACGGGCCGAACTCTTCTGCCAGCCCGCGGAACTGCCCGAAGTTGCCGCCCCAGCTGATGTCCTCGCCCATCACGATCACCCGCTCGTCCTCCCGCATGGCCCAGCGCATGGCGTCCACTGTGGCCTGGCCGAAGCTCATCCGCTTCATGGCCGCGCCCGGCGCTCCGTGAACACCGCATCCAGGGCGTCGGCCCCGTCCGGCCACGGGCTGTCCTCGGCGAAGCGCTCGGCCGCCGCCGTTTCCTCCCGGGCCGCCGTCCACACCCGGCGCCGCTCCCGGCCGTCCAGCCAGCCGCGCCCGGCCAGCCGGCTCTCGAGCTGCTCGATCGGGTCGCGGAGGCGCTGTTCCTCCACCTCCTCCCGCTTCCGGTATACCTCGGCGTCGCCCACGTAATGGCCGTCCAAGCGGTAGGTGTCCATACACAGCAGCGAAGGGCCGCCGCCGGTGCGCGCCCGCTCCACCGCTTCGCCCGCCGCTTCGTACACCGCCGCCGCGTCGTTGCCGTCCACCGTCCGGCCGGGGATGCCGTAGGCGGCCGCCCGCGCCGACAGGTCGTCCACTGCGGTGGTGCGGCTGCGGTGGGTGAACTGGGCGTACTGGTTGTTCTCGCACACGTACACCACCCCCAGCCGGTGCGCGGCGGCGAAGTTGAGCGCCTCGTGGAATGCGCCCTTGTTGATGCCTCCGTCCCCGAAGAAGGCCGCCGCCGCCTGGCCGGAGCCCCGCAGGAGGGCCGACAACCCCGCCCCGGCGGCGATTCCCAGCCCGCCCCCCACGATTCCGTTCGCCCCCAGCATTCCCAGCGAGAAATCGGCCACGTGCATCGACCCGCCCCGCCCCCGGCAGGCGCCGGTCAGCTTGCCGTACAGCTCGGCCATCAGCTCGTCCATGGCCATCCCCTTGGCCAGGGCGTGTCCGTGGCCGCGGTGGGTGGAGGTGATGTAGTCGTCGGGGCGCAGGCGGGCGCACACACCCGCCGCCACCGCTTCCTGTCCGAGGTAGGTGTGGACGAAGCCGGGCAGTTTGCCCTCCCCGAACAGCTCCGCCACCCGGCTCTCGAACACCCGGATGCGCACCATGGTGCGGTGGACGCCGAGGGCGGCGGCGCGGTCCATGTCCATCGGCAGGTCCGGCGGGCTGCTCATTGGGCGGTGTATCCGCCGTCCACCGCCAGGATCTGGCCGGTGATCATGGCGGCGCCGTCCCCGGCCAGGAACACCGCCGGCCAGGCGATGTCATCGGGGCTGCACAGCCGCCCCATCGGGGTGCGGGAAATGAACTGTTCCTTCACCTGCGGTTCGGCTTTCCAGATGTTCAGCACCATCTCGGTGCCCACCTGTCCGGGCGCCACCGCGTTCACCCGCACTCCGCAGGGCGCCCATTCCACCGCCAGGGTGCGGGTCAGCTGCACCACCCCTCCCTTCGAGGACTGGTAACCCGCGCTGCCCGGAAAGCCGACCAGGCCCACGATGGAGGCGATGTTGACGATGGAACCCGACCCGGCCGCCGCCATCCGCTTCCCCGCCGCCCGGCACATCAGGAAGGTGCCTTTCAGGTTCACCTCCAGCAGCCGGTCGAAGGCCGCCTCGTCGTGGGAAACCGCCGGCCCGCGTCCGGCGATTCCGGCGCTGTTGACCAGGATGTCGATTCCGCCGCAGCGCTCCGTCGTTCTCTGCACAGTTTCTTCCGCCTGCCTGGAATCGGTTACGTCCAAGGGGAGGGCGGCGCCCTCCACCTGCCGGGCCGCCTCCCGGCATCCTTCCTCGTCGAGGTCGGCGCACGCCACCTGCGCCCCGGCTTCGGCCAGGGCAAGGGCGATGGCCCTGCCCAGCCCCCGGGCCGCTCCGGTCACCAGCGCCGTCCGGCCGGCCAGCGAGAAGGCTCCGGTCATGCCTTGATCACGGCCAGCTCGGTTCCCACCGGGACCTCATGGTCGGAGGCCGCCGCCCTGATGCGCAGCACCCCCGAGGCGGGGGCCTCCAGCGTCACCTCCGCTTTTTCGGTTTCCACGACCACCACTTCCTGCCCGGCGGCCACCTCCTCCCCGTCCGCCGCCAGCCATTCCAGGATCACCACTTCCTCCACCACCCCCATGTGGGGCACCGCCATAACCGTCTCGCCGCCCACCGTCGCCTCAGATGTGTCCGTGTTTGGCCAGGCCGTCCATCGGCGATAGCCCGGCCCGCATGTCCGCCCGCACCCGGTCCTCCGCCTCCGCGATCTCTTCGGCGCGGAGGAGCACCTGCTCGGCGGAGGCGGCCGGGACCACCAGCACGCCGTCGAACTCGCCGATGATCAGGTCGCCGGGATGGATGACAACCCCGCCGACGGTCACCGGAACCTGCAGGCCGGTCATCTCCCAGCGGCCGATGGCGTTCAGGGGCGACAGATCACGGTAGAACACCTGCAGACCTATGTTCCGCAGACCCTCGATGTCCCGCAGGTTGCCGTCCAGCACCACCCCGGTGCACCCCCGGTGCTGGGCGGAGTTGCCGGTCAGCTCCCCCAGATGGCCTACATGGCTGTTCGGATTGACCGACACCAGGATGCTGTCCGGGTGGATCTGCTCGAACATCTCCAGGTAGGAGGCGATGCGCTCGATGCCCGGTTCCCAGGGGACGGGCGGATCGATGGGTTCGCCCCGCAGGGTGAAGGCCAGCCCGGCCATGCGCTGTTCGGGGAACAGGGGGCGCAGGTAGGAGGGGAGCACCTGTTCGGGCAGACCCATCGAGTACAGGGCGTCGCAAACCGCCGACACGTACAGCCGCCGGTAGCGGGCGGCCAGCTCGGAAGGAGGGATCGGTCCGGTCATTCGGCTCTTCAGGCTCGAGCCATGGCGGGGGAGCGGACCGCCGCCCCCAGGCGGGACAGGCCCTCGGCCAGGCTTCGTTCTTCGGCGGCCAGAGATATCCTCACGTACCCCTCTCCGCCCGGTCCGAACACCGATCCCGGGGCCGCGCTGGTGCGGCGGGTCTTCAGCAGGTCAAGGCAGAAGTCCAGCATGGTCCGTCCGCCGGGGTCCGCCTCCACCAGCATGTACATGGCGCCGGCCGGATCCACCGCCCGCAGACCGGCCCGCCCGCACGCCTCCAGCGCCAGCACCCGGCGGCGGCGGTAGGCCTCGGCCATCTCCTCGATCGGCCGTCGGGGGCCGGTGAGGGCCGCCTCGGCCGCCTTCTGGGAGATGGTGGAGGGGCAGGAGACCAGCGGCTCCTGCAGTTTCCGCAGCAGGCCGGCGACGGGGGGAGGGGCCGCCGCATAGCCCACCCGCCAGCCGGTCATGGCGTACACCTTCGAGAAGCTGTAGACGGTTATCACCCGCCCCTCGGCGTCGAAGCGGGCGGCGGCGGTGTGCTCCGCCCCGGGCTTCAACAACAGCTGGTCGTACACCTCGTCGGACAGCAGCCACAGGTCGCGCCGGTTGCATAGCTCCACCAGCTCTTCCATCAGCCGGGCCGGGAACACCGCCCCGGTGGGGTTGGAGGGGGTGTTGATGAACAGCAGGGCGGTGCGGGGGGAAACCAGCGACTCGAGCCGCTCGGGGTCGGGCAGAAATCCGTCCTCGGCTCTCAGGGGGTAGAAAACCGGTGTGCCGTCCAGCAGCCGCACCGTCTGGTCCATGTTGGGGAAGCCGGGGGTGGGTATCAACACCTCGTCGCCCGGTTCTATCAGCGCCAGGTAGACGGCGTACAGGGCGTTCATCCCGCCCGGGGTCACCACGATCTGGTCGGGCGGGGCTTCGAATCCGTCCACCCGCCGGATCTTCTCGGACAGCAGTTCCCGCAGGCCGGCCAGCCCGCCGTTGGGGCCGTAGCCGGTCCACCCGTCGCGGGCGGCGGCCAAGGCGGCTTCGGTGATGTGGGCGGGGGTGGTGAAGCTGGGTTCGCCCACTTCCAGCCGGATGGCTTGGGGGTCGGCGGCGGCCGCATCGAACAGCACCCGTATTTCGGAGCGGCGCCGGTCGGCGGCCCGCGCGGCGGGGTTTCTCACCGGCGGGCCTTGGCTTCCAGGTCGGGCCGTTGTCCGGGGTCGAAATAACGCAGCGCCCAGTCGGCCCCCTGCCAGGTGATCAGCTTGCCTCGGGGGGCGAGCTTTACCAGGTAGCGGTCCCAGTCCCAGGAGGCTTTCAGCTGTTCGGGGCCGGCGGGGCCGGTGTAACGGGCGGCCATCTCCTCGGCGATAGGCGCCCACTGCGAGCCTTCGCCCTTGGCCGGACCCTCCGCGATCTCGGCGGTGCATTGCGCCAGCACCTTGCGGATGCGGGGGTGAGCCGTCTCTTCGATGCAGACGGCGCACTGCGGGTTGACCGCCAGGTCATGCACCCACTGGGAGCGCTTGCGGCCCACCACGTAGAAGGCGTTCCCGTCCCACTGGTACCAGAGGGGCACCACCATCGGCCATCCGTCGGGCTTGACGAAGGCCAGCTTCAACAGCCAGGTGCTGTCCGGGCCGGCCAGGAACTCCTCTATCTGGTCGGGGGGAATGCCTCCGGCGTCCGAGCCTTCCTCGTAGTAATGGTCCTGTCTGAACTCGCTCATGGCCGTAATTCTATCAGCACCGGCCCGGCGGCAACAGGCGCTCGAGGCGGCAACCAGGTCCCGGCTGCGGGCTTTCCGCGGCCCGGCCGAATCGAGTATGCGGTTTACGCAGTAGTCGTAATGAGAAGGTGAAATCGATTTTTCCCCGGAGCGGAGAGCAGGCGGTATTCATTCGATGAGCCGGCCTAGGTGAGCGCTCGGAGGCACTGCCCGCAATACCCTACGAGTGTCACCGGGGACGACCTCCTGCGAACATCACGGCCGGCGGCGCAAGAGCTTCCAGCGGGAGCGGCGGGGTGAGGTGGTCTTGGGTTCGGGGGCGGGCTGTCCGTTGTCCTGTATCGGAGCGGCCGATTCTGCCCCGTCGTCCGGAGGGGTCCGGCTGTCTTCGGACGTTGCCTCGGACGCCCCTCCGCCGTCGGAATGTCCGTCGGGTGAGGGTTGTCCGTCTTGGGCGGCCTCGAGGTGTTCGTTCTGGTCGGGCTGTCCGTCTTGGACGGCTGCGGTGAGCGGAGGCTGTCCGTCGAGATGTCCATCCGAGCCGGGTTGTTCTTCATCGGCCTCGGCAACGGGTTGGGTTTCCGCCTCCTCTTCGGGCGGGGGCAGCCCCAGGGCGCTCCGGTGGTCCTCCGCGCTGACCGCCGCGAAGCCGACCGGCTTTTCTCTGGCAACCGCGCCGGCTTCGATGCCGATGATCTCGGCTACTTCCCGGCCCGAGATGGTCTTCTTCTCCTGCAGGCGCACCGCCACGTTGAACACCGCGGCCTTGTGCTCCTCGAGCAGGTCGTAGACCTCGCGGTAGAGGGCTTGGAGTCCCCGCTCTATCTGCGCCGACATGGTTTGGGCGATCTTGTCGGTCGGGTCGGGCGGCTGGTCGAGCGCATGGCGGGGCATCCCGGACATGGAGGCGATGTTGTCGCCCATGCCCCAGACCCCGATCATGCTGCTCATCATGTGGGTGGCGTTCCGGAGGTCTCCCCCCACGCCCATCGAGTTGTCGTCTCCGAAGAACATCCGTTCCCCGGCCAGGCTGGCCAGCCCGGTCTTGATATCCGCCTCCAGCTCGGTTTTCCACTGCACGAACCGATCCTCTAGGGGGATGGAGGAGACAAACCCGCCGGTTTCTCCCCGCCGCTCGATGGTGGCCATGTCGATGGCGTGATGGGGCTTCAGGAGGTGGCCGGCCACCGCGTGGCTGGCTTCGTGGATGGCGACCGCGAACTCCTCCCGCTCCACATACTCGAAGCCCTCGGCCGGCCCCATCTCCTTGAGCGTCTTGGCCTTCCAGATGTCCTCCCATTCGACCACATCGCGGTCGTCCCGCTTCGCCAGGATGAGGGCCTCGTTGACCAGGTCCTTGATCTTGGCGCCCGAGTAGTAGGGCGTCTTGGCGGCCAGCTCGTCCACCTGCTCGTCGTTGATGCTGTGGCTGACCTTGGCCAGGTAACCCTGATAGGTGCGCACCCGCCCGTCCTTGGTGGGGTAGCCGACCTTGTAGATGCGGTCGATGCGGCCGGGCCGCAGCAACGCCGGGTCCAGCACGCTGGGAAGGTTGGTGGCCATCATGATGAAGATGCGGTACTTGGGGGGAGGCTTGGGCTTCATGCCCAGCGCCTTGCGGGCCTTGTTGGTGATGCCCCGGGGTTTCTTGAGGCCGGAGATCTCGGTCAGGAGCGCCTGCAGGGTGCCCATCCCGCCGCCGCCCATCCCGCCTCCCATGATTATCCGATTGATCAGGCTTCCGGAGCCCTCTTCGGTCCGGGGGGGGGGGTAGGAGGCGGCCGCCCGGTCGGCGGGCGCGCCAGCCTCTTGGATGACGGCGAGCGACTGCGGGCTCAGGTAGAACGCGCCGTTGCAAAGCATCCCGAAGGTGAGCGGGTCGGCGGGCTGGGGCGGCCCCCCTCCCTGGGGGAGGGCGCCCCGGCTGCCGAGGGCGTCGGCCTCGTCGAAGAACACCACCACCCCGCCGTGGCGCAGGGCCATCTTGCGCAATTTGCGGAACAGGCCCTTGACCTTGAGGATGCCCACCCCGAAGAACATGTTGATGAAGGCGCCCGGTTCCACGAACACGAAGGGCAGGCCCACCTCGCCCGCGGTCGCCTCGGCAATCAGGGTCTTGCCGGTGCCGGGCGGTCCCCAGAGCAGGATCCCGCCCGGGATGTAGCCGCCCTTGGCCTCGATCTCGTCCGGCTTTTCCAAGAACCCGACGTTCTCCCGCACCAGGTCGAGCACGTGGTCCTGGCCCCAGACATCCGAGTAGCGGGTCTCGATCTCCTCGGGCATCACCGTGTCCACCCCTCCTCGGGACAGGAACCAGAAGAGCGCCACGAACTGGGAGATCAGGAGGATCGGATAGAAGAGGAAGAAGATGAACTGCTGGAGGTTGCGGGCCAGGATGTTGGGGAGCTGGATCAGCGTTTCGATCGGCCCGTTGGTGTCGGCCACGAAGTAGTCGACCACCGCCCCCAGGATCAGCAGGAAGACGATGATCCGGACGTACCGGCCCAGCCGGAAGCGGGTCCACGGCTTGAAGCGCCGGTGGGCCTGGCGTTCCATCCCCCCGAACACCCCCTTGGCCCAGAACCGGTTGTAGGCGCCCGCCTTCTCCGAGATGTAGTAGTGGATCTGGCGGAGTATCTCCAGAGGAAGGGCGATCATCAGCACCCGCCCGAAGGTCTCGTTCCAAGAGTCGTACAGGGCTTGTTCCAGGGTGGTGAAGGGGGCGCCGACCTTGGCGCTGACCAGGATGCCGAGCAGGAACAGGATCAGCACGATGAACTTCATGCGGTCCCAGGTGGGGGACCGCCGCCGGACATCGGTCTTGAGGGTCCTCTTGCGGGTCTTCATCGCCTGCTCACTGCTGCTTCACCGGTTCCATCATCGCCTGGTGTTCACCGCCCACGAGTCGACCGCCTCCACGATCTGCTCGCTTTGCCGGGTGAAGCAGTCCAGCGAGCAGCCGGCCGCCATCGAATACAGCTCGGTTACCTCGGGGTTGGTTACCGCCAGAACATACACCAATCCCTGCCGTCGTCCGTCTTCGTTGGTGAGGCCGACGGTGGCGCCGATGCCCGTGAAGTCCCGGCCGAAAGTGAAATCCCAGGTGTCGACGGTCACCCCTTGGCCGCCCTCGGTCACGTCGTAGGCGGAGAGGGCCATGATCCGGCGGGAAAGGAGGTCCTTCTCCTCGGGGCTGATCTGGCGGATGATATGGGCGCCGATCGGATAGGGGGAGGTTGTTACATCAACGGTCAGGTTGTCGAGGCTGCGTCCGGCGGCGCCGTCGAAGGCTACGAAGGAGATGGGCCGGTACCCCCCTATATCGGGCAGGAAAGGGACGGGGGTGATCTGGATGAGCTCGTCGGCGGGGTACAGGTTCCACTCGTTGGGCAGCTCGAACAGCGAGCGGTTCTCGATGTCGCGGTAGGTGGTGCTGTCGGGGCTGCCGCCGCCGCAGGCAACCAGGGCCAGGGCGGCCGCGATCGATGCGGCGCAGACTCGAAGCTTTCGATTCATGGTTGGGTCGTTCTGGTCATGTCCCTGGATATGATTCCCGAGTGCGGCTTATTGTAGGTAGTACGCGGCATTATTTAACAACCCTTTCCGAACCGGCCGGGCCTCGCCGGCGGGGAACACCCCGGCCCCCGGGTCTACAGTGTGAAGGTGATCCGGCCCAGGCGCACCAGGCCGGTCAGTTCGCCGCCGACCGCTCCTGTCCACGCCCACACCCGCTGGCCGGCCCTCACCTCATGCACCCGCAGCCGCAGGTCGCCGTTCTGGTCCGTAAGCGGGTCGTCCGGGTCGATCAGGCATGCCTGACCGCCGGCCAACCGGAAGAACACGCCGGGCAGGCAGGCGCCGTCGTCTGCGAAGAGATCCCCGGCGGTGAAGGAGGTGAGCATGTCGATCCGGGCGCCCGCCGTCGGAAGGAAGGATTCGTCCCGCACCGACACCACCACATCCACCGAGCGGCCGGCGGCGGTGGCGCGGTCGGCTTGCATGGTTATCCCGGCCGGGCGGACGATGGTATAGGCCAGGGCCCGGGTAATGAACTGCACCATTTGCCCCCTGGTGACCGGATTGTCCGGAGCGAAGGCGCCGGCGGTGGTTCCCCTGACCACACCCAGGGCGAACAGCCTTGCCACCGCCCGCCGCTCCTGCGGGGACAGGCTGTCCAGGTCGGTGAAGCCGGTAGTCCCCCCGGATATCGTTACGCCCTTCTGGAGGGTGGCCCTCTGAAGGAAGCCGTGGAGGATCACCGCCATCGACCGGCGTGAGATCAAGCCCTGCGGGTCGAACATCCCTTCCGCCGCTCCGGGCATGATCCCGATTGCAGACAGGGTGTTGGCCGCGTTCTGTACCTCCTCCGTCAGGCTGTCGATGTCGGTGAAACCCTGATCGGTTGCTTCCGGCAGCTCCACCCCGGCCGGCCCCGACGCCCGGTACAAGAACAGGGCCATCTGCCAACGGGGCACCCGTTCGGCGGGCGCGAACCGGGTGGGGGTCCGGCCTTTGGTGATGCCGTAATAGGCGGCGCATCTGATGGCGGGGTTCGAATCCCATCCCGCCACATCGGCGAACTTCGTGGCGCGCCGGGCCGGGCCGATGCAGGCCGACCAGTCGGGCAGCACCTCCGCCAGGGCGGGCGGCGGGGGAGCTGTGGGCGGAGCGGCGGGTGCGGTGGTCGCGGTCGCGGCGGGCGGCGGGGCGGTTGTCCCGGTGGTGGGCGGCGGGGCGGTTGTCCCGGTGGTGGTAGGCGGGACGGTGGTTCCGTCGTTGTCGACGATCGGCACGGTAGCGGAATGGACGGGTATAGAGGGGGCCGCTGCCACCGACCCGCTAATTGTGATGTTGCGGGCGGGGTTGTCCACCGCGTTGTTGTCCAGGTTGGAAAGGGCAAGGCTGGTGTGGGTGGACGAACCGTTAACCTGGCCGCTCGCGATGGTCACCGTGCCGGTCAGAGTGTTGGGGTTTGCAGTGACTCCGGAGGGCAGGGTGATGGTGTAGTTGATCGTCCGGTTGGTGATGTCGCCCGTTCCGCTGGCCCAGCGGGCGGTAATGGTGAAAGCGACGCTGGACGCCCCTTCGGAGAGGTTGGCGGGCGCGGCGGACAGAATGATGCCGGTGGTGGGCTGGACTTCCTGCCCTTGGCCGCCCCGGACGGCGAGCAACACGGCGGACGCGGCCAGAAGGAATGCAGCCGCGTATGCGAAGGCCGCGCGTCGGTGGGTTGTGCGTCCGGGCAGACTAGAGTGCACTTGGTACTTCTATCTGGAGCCGCGGTATATGTTAACAGGCCGGCCTGCCGGACCGCCGGCGGGGTTATAGGGATGCTCGCCCATCACGCCTACGATCACATTATGGGGTTCGGGATCGCCTTCGTCGGGCTCCTGCTGATCATCTGGGCGGAGCGCAGGGCCAAGACCCGCCGCCGGTCCGGCAGAAAGCGGGATGCTTCTTGACCGCCCGGAGGGGTTGTTCGAAGGGACGGGGCGGGTTGTTCTCTTTTGAGGGATCGGCCCGGCGGCAGTCCATCCAGAAGGGCCCCCGGGCGGCGTCCGCTCGGCTGTTGGCCGTCTTGGGCGCAGGCGGCTGAAGAGGCGGGCATTGGCGCCGTTGCTCGACCGCGCCGACCGAGAGGCTCTCACCGATCTCTTCTACGCCTATGCGGAGCACTTCGACCGCAATGAGCCCGAGGCGGCGGCCGAGCTGTTTACTGACGACGCGGTGATCGACTATGGGCCGGAAATGCCGGCCATCCGCGGCCGCCGGGCCGTTCTCCCCGCCGTCAAGCAGGGCCTCGACACCATTTTTGCCGCCGCGTCCCACCATATAACCAACGTGATGCTCCGCGCCGACGGCGAGGACGGGGCCGCCGGAACGGCCTACTTGTTCGCCTGGGTTTCGTACCGCTCCGGCGCCCCCGACGCCCGGGTGTGGGGGCAGTACCATTGCCGCTTCAGGCGAACCGGAGACGGCTGGCGGATCGTTGAGATGAAGCTGAAGGCGGCGGGGTCGGAGGGTTTCCATCGGACCGCCGTGCACCCGATCGGGCGGCGGCCCTGAACCCCCTCATGTAGCATGGCGCTTCGTCCCTGTCTCTCCCATGAAACGGACGGCGCAATGGCCCGCCCACCCGGAAACCTGCCTGCGGCCGGCCGGCGGGCCGGGTAATGACTGCGCCCGCCGAGCTGGTCTTGAGGCTCCGCGGCATCCACAAGTCGTTCGGTCCGAACCATGTCCTGCGGGGCGTGGACCTTTCCGTGGGGCAGGGCCAGCATGCGGTTATCTTCGGGCCCTCCGGATCGGGCAAATCGACGTTGCTCCGCACCGCCAACCTGCTGGAGCGGCCCGACTCGGGGTCGGTCTGGTTCGACGGCAAAGAGTACGGACCGGGCGTGGAAGGGGAGGACCATCCCCGCGGCAAACCCCGTGAGCTCCGCCAGCAGATCGGGATGGTATTCCAGCAGTTCAACCTATTCCCCCACATCACGGCGCTGGAAAACGTGGCCCTGGCGCTGCGCCGCGTAAAGCGCATGAAGCGGGGCGAGGCGGAGCACAGAGCCGCCGCCTATCTGGATCAGGTGGGTCTGCTGGACAAAATCGGGGCCTTTCCGTCGCAGCTGTCGGGCGGGCAGCAGCAACGGGTGGCCATCGCCCGGTCATTGGTAATGGCGCCCAAGATCATGCTGTTCGACGAGCCCACCTCGGCGCTCGACCCCGAGCTGGTCGGTGAGGTGCTCGGCGTGATGCGCACCCTGGCCGAATCGGGGATGACCATGGTCGTGGTTACCCACGAAATGGGGTTCGGGCGCGAAGCGGGGGACGTCAACATCTTCATGGACGAGGGGGTGATAGTCGAACAGGGCGGGCGCGAGATATACGATCACCCCCGCGAGGCGCGCACGCGGGCGTTCTTGGAGGCGATCCTGTGACCCTCGCCCAGGCCGTGTTCCGTCCGGAGTTCATCTGGGACAACCGGGACATCTTCATGGACGGGGCGCGGTTGACCATCCTGATCTCGTTGGCCTCCTTCGTGCTGGCCGCCGCGCTCGGCTTGGTGGTCGCCCTGTTGCGCATGTCGCCCTCTCGGATCATCGCCCCTCTGGTTGCGGCCTACATAAACCTGTTCCGAGCCATTCCCCTCCTGGTGTTCGTCCTCTTCGTGTACTACGGCGTGGCCATCCAGTTCGATCTTCGGATCACCGCCATCCAGGCGGGCATCGTTACTCTGACAATCCAGTATTCGGCCTGGCTGGGCGAGATCTTTCGCAGTGGAATCCAGGCGGTCCCCGAAGGGCAGCGCCAAGCCGCCCTGTCGGTGGGCATGGGCCGCGCCCAAGCCTTCATCAGGGTCGTGCTTCCACAGGCGATCCGGATAGTCATCCCCCCCACGGGAAACATGTTCATAGGCATGATCAAAGATTCTTCGCTCGTCTATCTGATCGGGGTGGAAGAGCTGCTGCGGGTCAGCTACGTCCTCGCCAACCGCACCTTCCGCTACTTCGAGGTCTATCTGGCCACGGTCCTGGTGTACCTGGCCCTGACCATCGGGGTGTATCTGATCGTCAAGTACATCGAACGCCGTTTTGCGCTCATCGATCTGCTCGCCTCCAAGGCGCGCTCGCCCTTCGCGCGCCGCAAAGCCGCCCGTCTCCGGAGAATCCAGCAGGACCTCGCGGTAGGTTCCGCCCCGGACGGCTTCTCCGACCGGCCCCGGCCTGAGTCGACCGACCCTCCGGCAATGCGGTAAGGCGGCCCTGTTATGGTCCCGTCCGGCCCCGATCAGAAAAGGAGGGTCTCACGGTGATGAAGACAAAGACAAAGAGCCTCAGGCGGGGCGGCCCTGTTATGGTCCCGTCCGGCCCCGATCAGAAAAGGAGGGTCTCACGGTGATGAAGACAAAGACAAAGAGCCTCAGGCGGGCCTGTCTGCTGTTGGTTCTCGGATTGATAGCGGCGGCCTGCGGCTCGGATGACAGCAGCTCGGATGCCGCGTCGGGCAGCGGCGATATGTCCGCGATCCAGGGCGATGTATCCGCTCTGGAGCAACGGGTTGCGGCGCTCGAGAACGCCCCGATGTCCGAGTCGGCCTCGGTGGTGGCGGGCAACCGGCTCGACGCCATCAAGGACCGGGGAAGGCTGGTCGTCGGCATGTCGCTACTCTATGAGCCGCAGATGTTCCGCGACGACAGCGGCAATCCGGCCGGCTACGACGTAGAGCTGATGCAGATGCTCGCCGACGATCTGGGCGTGGAGCTCGACATACAGGACCTGGAGTTCCCGGCTCTGATGCCTGGCCTCATCGCCGAACAGTTCGATCTGGTCTCGGTGGGCCTGGTCGGCCGTCCGGAGCGGCTCGAGCAACTCTGGTTCACCTGCCCCTACGTTCCCTACCGCCAAGTAGTGGTAGTCAACGACGGGGCGGGGATCACCTCGCTGGATCAGCTGAACAGCAGCGGTGTGACCATGACCGCCCTGATCGGCTCCACGGCCGCCAACCTCACCTCCACCCGCTTCCCCGACGCCGAGCTGGTGGAACTCGATCAGGCGCCCGCCTTCCTGGAGGTGGCCGCCGGCCGGGCCGACGCCATCGTGGTCGAGGAGTATCTGGCCATCCCGTTCGTCAGGGAGAACGCCGGCACCAGCATCCTCAACCCGGACGCCCCCTTCTCGCAGGAATACGGCGCCTGGGCCGTTCCCCGAGGCGAGGTGGTCTGGCTCGATTACCTGAACGGCTGGCTGTCGTACTACATATCCAGGGGCACGCTCGACGAGCTGTACACCAAGTGGATCGGTCCGACCGAGGGCCTTCCGCCCTGCAACTAGGCCTCTGAACGAACTTCCGATCCGGGGCGGGCGGCGTTTCGCCCCGCCCCGGATCAGGACAGAAGCAACGGCGAAATCTGCCGGGCATTGCCTGCGCCGAGCCCCGGCTAGCATTCCGCAGTAGATGTCCGATCCGCGGTTTTCGACCATCGGCGAGCTGCTCGGCGGCGCTCCCGAGCACCTGGTGGAGCGCTCGGCCGAGGCGCGCGCCCAGGCGCAGGGCGTGCCGGTCGAAGAGGTGCTGGCGGCATGGTCGGGCGGCGGGGAAATCGCGGTTGCCGCCGCTCCCGCAAGCGAGAAGCCTCCCGCGTCGTCCGCTCCTTCTTCACCCCCTCCGGCGCCGCCGGTTGCGGCCTCGGCGCCCGCTCCGGTTGCTGTCGAGACCGAACAGGTTGCGGCCGCTGTTGTTGTGCAGGCCGCAGAGGAGGAGGAAATCGAGCCGGTGGATCCGGCGCCGTTGGCAGACCGGATCCGCCTGGGCGCCCGGGTCGGAGGCCGTCTGGGGGCCGCGTTGGGGTTGCTTTCGTTGGCCGCCGCCGCACCGCTTTTGCTGGGCCGCCTCTCCCAGGCCACGGCGGAAGGGGGGCCTGCGGTCGAGGTAACCTGGACTTCGGCGGCGGCATTCGCCGCCGTCTGGGCGGTCTTCGGCGCCGTCATCACCATGGCGGCGCGCGGCGCCGGCAGGTTCCGTTCGCCGGCCTACGAGACCGACGCCTCGGCGCTCGGATCGGCGCTGTCGGGGGGGTTCATCGGGCTGGTGCTGGGCGCCGGGCTGGGCGGGGTCCTCTTTGCGGCGGCCGAACCCACCCTGACGGACACCAAGTTGATACCCGTCGGCGCGGTTACGGTGGCGGGGCTGTTGGCCGTCTCTGCTGTGTTCGGCGCGATCGTCGGCGGCCTCGGCCAGGCCATGGCCCAGCCGGCTGCCCTGTCCGGGGACGAAGCCGAGGACGCCGACACCGTCAGGCGGCGGCTCTCCGATGCGGTGCTCCTGCCGGTGGCTTCCTTTGCGGTGATCGGGGTGATCGTGGTGTCGTTCGGGTTGTTGCTGCTCCGGTACTCGGGGTTTGCCCCCTGGCTGGCCATGTTGGTGGCCGCCGGCATCCTGGCCTTCGCCGCCCTGATGTCGTCCCGGCCCAACCTGCGGGTAACCAGGGGCGAGTTCCTGACCGCGGCGGCGGGGGTGGGGGTGGTGCTGCTGATGCTGGCTCTGATCGCGGCGTCGACGGCCGACGGCGGGGGGGAGTCCGAAGCCCCGGCGGAGGACCACGCCTTGGCCTACGACCACGGCGCCGGGCGGGGATGACCCCGGCCTGAGGGCCTACCCGCCCAGCAGGAGCAGCAGCCCGGCGATCGTGTAGGCGATCATGGCGGCCAGCATCGGGTACTGCGAACGCACCGCCAGCTCCGGTCTGTAACGCTCTACCGCCCGGTCGTGGGCGGCTGTCACCCCGAGCATGTGCCCCGCCGCGATGGCCGCGGTCTGGATCCAGGCGATGGCCGCAGTGGACACGAGGGTGTAGTCGATCCGGTAGCCGGCCGCGCCGAACAGGTTCCAGCCCATCCCGAACGGGTCGGAGGCCAGTCTGATGACCGCCTGGCCGTCGAGCACCAGGAAGCTGAAGTAGTGGGCCGCCGTGTAGGCCGCAGTGATCGGAACCAGCGAGGGGCCGAAGGCGTCGCCCAGCTCGTCCTCCGGGTCGCCCGTGATGCGGGCCATGGCGGCCGCCGCCGTCCGGTATACCGCCATCATGACCCCGATCCCGAACAGCAGCCCTCCCGTGTTGAGGGCGGTCAGCATCCATCCGGAGCGGTTGGACGCGATGTCCAGCCAGAAGGAGCTGCGGGTGAAACCGTCGAAGGCGGCCGCTCCCAGGACGATCAGGATCAGGCGCACCGCACCCGGCCGAAGCTCCAGGCGGGCCAGCCCGGCGAGGGGAGGCCGCACCCGCCACCTCCCGGAGGCGCTCCGATAGAAGGGGGCCATGGCGGAAAGGATGGTGAACAGCGCCCCGAATCCGTCGGCGTCGCGCACCCAGCCCCGGCCCCGCACCGCCGCTCCGGCCAGCATGGCGGCGGTGTAGACCGCCAGATAGACGCCGACCGACCGGGGGGCGGCCCCGGCGTGGAAGGCCAGCTCCATCCAGACGAAGGTGAAAACCGCCGCCGCCGCCCACCACTGGTTGCCCGCCCCCCGGTCGGGTGCGGACATGGGTGCGCCGGTGAGCCGGGCGCGCAGCCAGGCTCCCAGATCGGCCAGCGTGTGGAAGGGGTTGAAGGCCTTCCAGATGTCGCCCGCCAGGGCCGAGACCAGCGAGACCCCCACCCAGAAGATGATGAAGACCGCATACGGGGCGATGTTGGAGGCGGTGTCGCGGCTGCCCTCCAGCCCGGCGTAGAGCAGGATTCCGAGCATGGACAGGCCGGCCGTTCTGGTCAGGAGCAGGAGCGGCCGGCCGGCTTTGGTCAGCCGGGCTGGAAGGGGCCTGCCGCGGGCGGCCGCCGCCAGCCGGGGCGAGGTCCAGAACATGCTCAGCACCCCGAAGGAGGCGGCCACGGCCAGCGCCGCCGCCCAGGCGAACTGCCAGACCGGGATCGGCAGGTCGACGCGGCCGCCCACGCCGTGGGCCGCCGCCGGCCCGGCGGCGGCGAGGAGCACCGCCCCGGCCGCCGGCCCCGCCGCTGCGCACCGCCGCCCGATCCCGATCAGGACACCTCCAGCCGGATCAGCAGGGTGTGGGAACCTTCCAGCTCCACCTCGAACACCCCCGGGATGGACGCATCGAAGACCAACTCTCCGGCGCCGTCCTCCAAGCGGACGAACAGGTCGTAGCCGTGTATATGCACTTCGTCCCGGCTGTTGCCGCTCACCCGCAGGGTAACCGTGTCCCCCAGGTTCACCGCCTCCCGGCGGGCCCCGCCCTCGAGCCTGCCGTCTATTACCTCCAGCTCGATCACCGGCCCGGCGGCTTCGGGCGCTTCCTCCGGTTCTTCTGATTCGGGCGGGCGGGCGGGCGTCCCGTTCGGGTCGGCGGCGGTTGCCGGGGCGGGGTCCGGCGGTTGATTCCCTCCCTCCCCGCCCGCATCCTCCGCATCTCCGGTTCCGGTGGAGTCCTGGCGGGCAGGCTCCGGCGGACCTTCCGCCGCCTGATCGGGAGCAGCCGCGGCCGGAGGCGCATCATCCTCCCCGCCGGTGTGCCAGGCCGGGCTCTCGTCGTCCTGGATCGCCGCCGCCCGCGGCGGGTCGGTCGAGCGGTCCAGCTCCACCAGGATCGGTTCCGAGTTGCGCAGGTGGTCGTGCAGATGGGGGAGCGGAAACCGGAAATCCCCGTCCGGGGCGGGAATCACCTCCAGTACCTCGCCTTCGTCGGTGCGGAGCACGAAGGAATCCACCGAGGTCAGGCCGCCCTCCACCTCCAGCACCACCCCGCGCACCGTTTCCCGGCCTACTCCGCTTCCGCCGCGGTCTGCCTCCGATTCACCGCAGGCGGCTGCCAGCGTCAGCGCCAGCCCCGCCAGGACCGCAGCCGCTTTCTTCACAGGGACTTGCGCAGTTCCCGCTCCAGCGCCTCCCAGCGTTGTTCGTAGGCGTACCAACGGAACCAGAGCACCACGATGACGCCCCAGAGGATGGCGCCGCCGCCCAGTTTCATCACCAGGCCGGCCAGGGTCTGGTCGGTCATCACGTCGATTCCCCATAGGCGGGGAGCGGCGGCGTATACCTTGTACAACGGTTCCCGTCCGAAGGTGAGGAAGGAAGCCGGGACGGTGGGCAGCAGGGAATGGACGAACAGGTAGAGCATGCGGAGCGGAGGGGGCAGCCGCTTCAGCTCGGGGACCGGGCTGAGCACCGGTATCCACATCACCAGGGCGGCGGCCAGCAGCAGGGCGTGGATGAGGAAGTGGTACACGCCGGACGACAGCATCAGGTCCACCATCTGGGGCCAATGGATGCCCACCAGGATGCCGTTGAACAGGAAGAAGGCCGTCAGAGGCCTGGTAAGCGGGCGCAGGGCGGGGAGCAGGCGGGGATGGGTGAAGATGCGCCGCAGCAGCCACGGCGGGGTTCCGGCGATGAGGAGGGGGGCGGACACCAGCGCGATTACCATGTGCTCGATCATGTGGAACAGGAACAGGTGCTGCTCGGCTATGTCATGGAAGGGCCAGTCCGACACCGCCCACAGCGACAGCACCCCGGCGGTGTAGACGGCGGCCTGCCGCCGCGTAACCAGCGGCCCCTCCACGTCGAGGTACGGCCCGATGCGCCGCACCGCATACCAGTATCCGAATCCGAGCAGGAACACGAAGGCCCACACGTCGGGGTGGGGATGCCAGGCCGGGATCATCTCTTGGTCATTCCGGGGCGCTCAGAACAGGACGACCGCTCCGAGGGACGCCAGCGTCACCAGGTACAGGGCCCCGGCCAGCACCGCCCCCACGGTGAAGAAACGCGACAGCAGCCGCTTCTCGAAGCGCAGGTGCATGTACATTGCCACCACCAGGTAGAACTTCAGGGCGCTGAGGATGAGCAGGGCGGGGACGGTCAGGCTCTGGCCGATGGCGTCCACGCCCTGTTCCAGGTAGAACAGCGCCACCTCGGCCGCGGTGAGCGCCCCCAGCACCAGCGCGATGATCACGTACTGCCGGGGTTGGGGGTGGTGATGGGCGCCGGCCATGCTTTTAGCCTTCTTACTGGATCAGGTAGACGAGCACGAAGATCACGATCCAGATGATATCCACGAAGTGCCAGTACAGACCGACCAGCTCGACGTTCATGCCTTCGGCTTCGGAAAGGCTGCCGGTGCGCATCGATTTGAGGGCCAGCACCATGAGCATCAGCACCCCGATCACCACGTGGACGCCGTGGAATCCGGTCAGCATGTAGAAGGCGCTGGCCGCCGGGTTCACGTTCAGTTTCAGGCCGTGCAGGATGAACTCGGCGAACTCGAAGAACTGACCCGACACGAACACGGTCCCCAGCAGGGCGGTGGCGAACAGCCAGGTCCTGGTCTGGGCCTGGTCGTTGCGGGACAGGGCCGAATGGGCCAGCACCATGGTCAGCGAGCTCATCAGCAGCACGAACGAGCTGATCGACGTGAAGGGTATGTCGTACAGCTCGACCGGATACAGGGCGTCCGGCCCGAAGTCCCGGCCCTTGAACAGCAGATAGTTGTTGATGAGGGCGCCGAAAAACAGGAACTCGGAGCTGAGGAACACCCACATTCCCAGCTTGCGGTTGTCGATCCCGGTCACCTGATGGTGGGCGGGGCCGCCTTCGTGTACGTCGGCGAGGCCGGCCATCAGGCGCCCCCTTCCGCGAGGGATGCGCCCGCCGCGGCGGACATCTCATCCCCCCCGCCGCCGTCATGGCCCCCGTCGTCTCCATGGCCTTCGTGGTCATCATCGTGGATCTCTTCGAGCGGCTCCGACCCCCAGGCCACGAAGGCCGCCGCGGTCACAACCACCCCCGCCGCCAGGAGGGGGATGCCCCACGGGCGGGTGTGGTACATGATCCCGTAGGCGATGATCATGATGCCGAGGCCCACGAAGAAGGGGAAATAGGAGGGGGCGGGCAGATGGATCTCGCGGTCGGGGTGGCCGTTGGTGTATATGAGGTCGGCCACTATCTTGTCGGCGTCCTCCTTGCGCACCGCCCGGCCGTCCTCGTCCTCATGGTATTTCTGATACCAGAAGTCGTCCAGCGACGTAACCACGGGCTCCTCCGCAAAGTTGTATTCGGGGGTGGGGGACGGCATGGTCCATTCCAGGGTGCGGGCGTCCCAGGGGTCGTCGGGCGCCGGGCGGCCCCTCCGCTTGGAGTGCATCCAGTTGACCATGAACACCATGACCGACACCGCGATGATGAAGGCGCCTACCGTGGAGGCCATGTTCCAGGGGCCGAGGCCGGCCTCCTCGGGGTACACCCAGGTGCGCCGCACCATGCCCTGGAGGCCCAGCCAGTGCATAGGGCCGAAGGTCAGGTTCATGCCGACGAACATCAGCCAGAAGTGCCACTTGCCCAGGGCTTCGTTGTACATGCGCCCGGTGAGCTTGGGGAACCAGTAGTAGATGCCGGCGAACAGCCCGAAGATGGCCCCTCCGAACAGCACATAGTGGAAGTGGGCCACGATGTAGTAGGTGTCGGTCTGCTGCCAGTCGGACGGGACGACGGCGTGGGTGACCCCCGACAGGCCGCCGATCACGAACAGGGCCACGAACCCGAGCGAGAAGAGCATGGGCGTGGCCAGGCGCACCCTGCCGCCCCACACCGTCCCCAGCCAGTTGAATATCTTGATGCCGGTGGGGATGGCGATGGTCATGGTGGACAGCCCGAAGGCGGCCTGGGCCACCGTGGGGATGCCGGACGAGAACATATGGTGCGCCCACACCCCGAACCCCAGGAAGGCGATGGCCGCCCCCGCGAAGACCACCGCCGGGTATCCGAACAGGGGTTTCTTGGAGAACACCGGCAGCGTCTCGGACACGATGCCCATGGCGGGCAGAATCAATACGTACACCTCGGGGTGTCCGAACAGCCAGAACAGGTGCTGCCACAGGATGGGGTCGCCCCCGGCCTCCGCCACGAAGAACAGCGTCCCGAACTGCCGGTCGAAGGTGAGCATGAACAGGGCGATGGCGATTATCGGCAGGGAGAACAACAGCAGCAGCGCCACCACCAGCGTCATCCACACGAACACCGGCATGCGCAGCAGGCGCATTCCCTTGGCCCGCATGTTGAGGATGGTGACGATGAAGTTGACCGCCGAGATGAGCGAGGCCACGCCCAGCATCTGCAGCCCCAGGGCCGCGAAGTCGATGGCGGTGCCGGGAGAGTGTTCTGCTCCGCTGTTGGGGGCGTAGAGGAACCAGCCGCCGGCGGGGACGGAGCCCAGCATCTCGGCGTCGGCCATCCCGCCGGGGAGGTTGCCCCCCACCGGTGCCGGGTTGGTGCCGAAGATCAGCGACGAGTAGATGAAGATGCCGCCGAACAGGAAGATCCAGTAACTGACCGCGTTCATGCGGGGGAAGGCCACGTCGCGGGCGCCGATCATGAGGGGCAGCAGATAGTTGAAGAAGGCCGCCGAGATGGGCATGACGAAAAGGAAGATCATGGTCACGGCGTGGGTGGTGAAGAGGCCGTTGTATTCGGCGGCGCTCAGGAACGCCCCGTCCGGTCCGGCCAGCTGGATGCGGATCAGCAGCGCCTCCACCCCGCCCGCGATGAAGAAGAAGAAGGCGGTGTAGCCGTACAGCATGCCGATTTTCTTGTGGTCGGCGGTGGTTATCCACGACCAGAAGCCGGTGGTGAGCGCGGGGCGGCGGAAGACGGTGGTCTCGGTTTTTTCGACCGTCTCGGTGATCAGGTCGACTGCCATCGGTTCCTCCTTCGGTCCGTCATTCCAGCGTGGAAAGATAGGCGGCCAGGGCGTCTATCTCGTCGGCGGTCAGGCCGAGGTCGGGCATGAACGAGCCGGGCTTCCAGGTGGGCGGGTCGGCCAGCCACTTCCTCAGGCCGGCTTCCCAGTCGGCGGGTGAGGGGTCCAGTCCGGCGGGCAGGGTAGCGCCCGCGAACACATGCCGCCCGGCGAAGTGGGTCAGGTCGGGCGAAGGCACGGTCAGGGTGTCCGGGTCGGGGTTGTTCACCCCGTCGATGATATGGCAGCCGATGCAGGCGCTTCCCAGGAACACCTCCATGCCCCGCTCCGCCTCCGAACCGGGGGCGGGCATAACGGCCGGGCGGAGCTGGCTGTCGATCCAGCTGTCGAAGCCCCCCTGGGTCATGGCCACTACCCGCGCCCGCATCCGGGCGTGGCTCAGGCCGCAGAACTCGGCGCAGTGGCCCCAGTACTCGCCCGGGTTCTCGGCGTAGAGCCGCTGGACCGTCTCCTGGCCGGGCACCAGATAGCGCTTGCCGGCCAGCTTGGGAACCCAGAAGTTGTGCAGCACGTCCTCGGAGGTCATCCTGGCGCACACCTCGGTGTCCTCGGGTATCACCATGATGTTGGCGGTTGTTACCCCGGAGTCGGGGTAGCGGTACTCGAACCACCATTGATGTCCGATCACCTCCACGTCCATGGCCCCGCGCGGGCAGTCGGCCAGGTCGAACAGCGTCGACACGGTGGGCACGGCAATGCCGGTCAGGATCAGGGTCGGGATCACCGTCCAGAGCAGCTCCAGCCGGGCGTTGCCCTTCAGCTGCCTGGGCTCGGGGCGGTCCTTGCGCCGGCCGTCTCGGAACAGGAAGACCGCCAGCAGCAGTGCGCCCTGCACCAGCACGAAGATGACCACCGCGATCCAGAACACCGGCCAGAACAGGTCGTTGATCTGCTCGGCGATGGGCCCCTGGGAGTCGAACGAGTTGAGCGGCTGTTCTACCCGGCCGCAGCTTCCCAGCAGCGCCAAGGCGAGAAGGGCGGCAGGCGCGCGTCCGGAGGGCCGCCGAGCAGGACGTTCGCGACGGTTCATCTCTCCCTTTCGTGACCGGCCCGGCGGACGGCGTTCACAGGCTCTCGCATGACGATGGTATAGCGTAGTTGCTCCCGGCCCCGCCTCTTGCACCCTGATCCGAGGGGAGGCCGCCGCCCTGACCCTCCACTGGGGACCTCAGGGGTTTGCGGCGGTTGCGGTGGTGGGTGGTGCGTCGAAGACGGCGTTGGCGCCGGCGAGCCGCCTGGCCCATGTTCCTGACCATTTGGCCCCATGCGGCATATCACACTTCCCCAGCGAATACGGGCCGCGGGCTTCCCGACCCGGCCGACCGCCTCGGAGCGGGATGCTCTCGCGCCTCACCGTTTCTCTCCATCCTGTCCGGGTTTGTCCTCCTCACCGGTGGGGTTCTCCCGCTCGTCGAATCTGGTCGCGGTGTGGACCGTCCCCGGCCGAGGTGAGGGCCGCGGCCTCTCGCTTATCGCCAATGCGATGATATTTGAGTATGTGATTCTCAACGGGTTCCGCAGGTATTCACATTCGATGACTGTCTGACGCTGCGAGCCAAGTAGTCGATGTCACCGTCCTGTTCACCGGAATCCATTGGAGAGCTGTACACCTCACCCGTAACCGTATCTCGGATCTGCCAAGTAACCCTTCCGTTGATATCTACAAATTGAACTCGGCTTGGATACGCGATTTTTCGAGGAATCTTCTCAGATCTGCCGCTGCTGTGAAGTCGGCTTCATCAACGACTATACGGTCCTCTAGGTGACGCAACGGAAGATAAATCGACAACGAACTCTCCCCGAAGAATTGTTTAACCGTCTTGCGGTGCAGGTGTCGACGCCATAGGGTGATGATCCAACCCGGAATGGCGGATAAGCTCACGGCATACGCGAGCCAGTCGAGTATTTCTGTGAACGGCAAGAGCGATTAGCCGACCGTTGCTGAATGGCCGGCGGTATCTATCGTCACGAGGGTGGCGTCATCGGAACCCATCCCTGCACCCCGCTCATGCCTGCGGATCCGGGCGGTGATCTCCTCCGGCGGGTGAGAGCCGACCGCGGCGGCGAACTCCCCGGCAGTGCGCCACAGGCATCCTGGACCGATGTGCCTGTGCACTCCATCCGAGGCGAGGATCACTCGTCCGGGGGCCGGGTCGGTTCCGCGCAGGGCATGGGCGGGAGCTTCTGGATCATCCGCCAAAACCCAGTATCCGCCTGCGCGGTTGCGGGCTGCCGATTCGGCCCTGTACAGGTCGAGCCGAGAGTCGAGAGAGGTTGGGTGACGGTTGACGGCTTCCCTCTCGTCGACAGCTACCATTGCCAGGCGCGAGTCCGAAACGAGTCGCGGCGGCCGGCCGAGAATGATTCCTGCGTCTCCGAGCACCGCCCACTCGAACCGTCCGGACCTGATACGGACGACGGCGATCGTGGCCGCCGGGCCCGGCGGCAAAACAACATCCTTATGGCGGCCGGCATGCTCCTCCTTGACGCAACTCAGGGCATCGACGAGCAGATCGCACAGGTCCCTGTGTGTATATTTCGCTGTTTCCCGCAACCTGCTGTCCACCGATTTGACGAGCTGCTCGGGGCCGAAACCGCAGCATTGGACACCGGGGGGTTGCGTCGCTCCGTCAAGCAACCAGGCCGTATCCCTTGCGTACCCCCAGCAGTCGGCGTTGGGGATGCGGACGTGACCGCTCGACGACGCACCCGCTATCTTCATCATGCTCGTTACCGTCTTCTCGCCGCCCCGCTGCCGCCCGTTGCCCATGACCGACGGTGCTGTTCGATTCTATCAGAGACCCATATGCAAGACAGCAGCCGCGGCGGTGTTTCCCGATGAAGCAGGGATAGCGGGCGGTCCCCCGGCAATCCGGGCCAGCGCTTCCTCCAGCTCGGCGGCGTCGACGGCACCCTCGAACCTGTGGGTTACCACTCCGTCCTCGTTCACCAGGAAGACCCAGGGTTCGTTGGGGAGGCCCCACTCGGATACGGGCGCCGCCGGGGTCAGGCTTTCGGCGTCGGCGGCGTCGAGGTTGTCGTATACCTCTACGTGCACCCAGTTGATGTCCGGGCGTCGGTCGATCAGCGATTTGGCCGCTTCCAGCGTCGGCCCGCAGGTGCGGCTGACGCAGAAGGCGGGGGTGGAGAAGACGATCACCGAGGGGCGCCCCGATCCGACCGCCTCGGCCACCGTCATCTCGTACAGCCGCGGGTCCGGGTCCGGGTCGCTGGTTATCGATTCCAGGGGGCCGTCGGCCAGCGTCTTGGACCGGGAGGGGGGCGCCCGCCCGCCCACCGCGGCGGTGCGCGGCGCGGCGGCCACGCTGAACGGAGCGCCCCGGATCAGGCGCCCGTCGGGTGTACGCACCGCCGCCGACCAGGCGCCGGGGCGGTCGAAGTCGGCCTCGGCCGCCCACAGGCCGCGGACCTCGGGGACGGCCCAGATAAAGCGGGCCGGCCTCTCTTCCCCGGCGGCGCCGTCGGGGTCGAAGAAAACCACCCTGATCGGTTGGTCGGAGACCAGCGACCGGTTGTCCCCGTCGAGGGCGGAGACCAGCACCCGCTCCCGCCCCACGGCCAGGTCCGACGAGACAACCAGCACCAGCGCGTCGTCGGGAAGGCGGCCGTCGTCGTTCCCGCCCCCGCAGGCCGCCGCCGTCATGAGCGCCAGCGCCAGGGCGGCGGGGCGGAGAATCAGCCGGCCCGCACCCATTCACCCATCCACAGCACTGCCCGCCGGCGGCGGCCGTCCGCGTTCCTCGAGTAAGGCCCGGAGCAGGTCGGGCCGGTCGGTTATGAGGCCGTCCACGCCCAGGTCGAGCAGGCAGCGCATCTCTTCGGGGTCGTTGATGGTCCATACGATCAGCGGCAGTCCGGCGGCATGGGCGGTCGCCACCGTCCGGGCGCTCACCACGGTGATCCATTGTTTGATCGGCACCTGGAGGGCGTCGGCGGCCAGGCGCGGCAGGCGCCGCATCCGGGAAGCGGTCACGAAACGGAGCGCCTCTCCGGGACCGGCCGAGGTCGCCACCGGCCGGGCGGCCAGGGAGCGGAACCGCTTCAGCCGGTCTCCCTTGAAGGATCCTACTATCACCCGGTCCCACAGGTCGAGCCGGTTTATCAGCTCGACCAGCGGTTCCTCCAGACCTTCCCCTTTCAGGTCCAGCGACACCACCGCCTCGGGATAGGCGGTCATCAGCTCCTCGAGGGCGGGTATGCGGACTCCTCGGCTCCGATAGGGGAAGCCTCCGTCCGGCGCCTCCGATCCGGCGGGTTGGAAGCGGTAGCCGGCGTCCATCCCCCGAAGCTCTTCCCAGAGGTAGTCGGAGACCGGCCCCCGGCCGTCGGTTGTCCGGTTGAGGGTGTTGTCGTGGAACGCCACCAGCACTCCGTCCCGGCTGATCTGCAGGTCGGTTTCCAGGTAGCGGTAACCGAGGTCGACCGCTCCCTGGAAGGCCGTCATGGTGTTCTCCGGCCAGAGCAGCATCGACCCCCGGTGGGCCATGGCGATGGGGTGCTCGTGCCGGAGGGCCGGGGGGAGGGGCATCCGGGGCAGGTTATCGCATTGTCGGAAGGTTGGAATGGCAGGCGAACAACCCCCCGGTCTTGCCGCCGTCCCTCTCAGCGGCTGACCACCACCGCGCCGTTTTTGATCACCTTCCATATGAGGTCGGCGCCCGGCCGGTAACTCAGGTAGGCGGGGCTGGGGGCGTCGAGCACCACCAGGTCCGCCACCGCCCCCTGGTCGATCCAGCCCCGGTCGGTCAGCCCGAGGGCCGCGGCGCCGCCCCGCGTGGCCGACCATACCGCCTGGTCGGGGGTGAGGCCCATCTCCAGCACCGCCAGCGAGACCGCCAGCGGCATCGATTCGGCCAGCACGGGGACCGGGCGGCAGTCGGTTCCTATTGCCACCGGAATCCCCAGGTCGACCAGGTCACGCAGGGGGGGCCGGTAGTCGTGGTTGGCGAGGGCGGTGACGGGGGTGATGACCACCGCCGCGCCCCGCGCCCCCATCTCCTTGATCCGGTTGCGGTCGACGAGGCCGCAGTGGTCGATCACCGCCGCGCCGGTGTCCAGGGCCAGCCGGCTGGTGTGGTTGTTCATGAGGTCTCCGCAGTGGAGGCGTATCCGGGCGCCTGCTGCCCGGGCGGACGCCAGCAGCAGGCGGGCTTCCTCGGCGGAGAACGCCCCCTTTCCGAACGCCACCCGTACGGCGTAGCGCAGCTCCGCCGCCTGGGGGAGCACCTGTCCGGTCAGTATCTCCAGCCCCGATGCCCGGTCGGGCGGCGCCTCCGGGAGTCCGGTCACGTCGAAGGTCGCCACCAGATCCATCATGTGCCGTTGGTTGATCATGCCCGCCGCTTCCAGCAGATCCATCTCGTCCTGGTATTCGGCGGTGTATCCGGCCGCCGCCTCGGCCGTGGTGGTTCCCTGATCCAGCATCCGGTCGAGGCGGGCGCCGATCAGGCCGGCGAAGTCGTCGACGCCCATGGCTTGGGTGGTCTGGGCGGTGTGGATGTCGCCCCCGCCGTGGATGGCCGCCTTCGCCGCCGGCATTCCCCAGGTTCGCAGGACGAACTCATGGCTGCGGTCGCCGCCGAACAGGAGATGGGTGTGGGCGTCGATGAGTCCGGGGATGACGGCGCGTCCCCCGCAGTCGAGGCTGGGGAGGCCGGCAAGCCCCTGCGGCAGACGCTCGGACGGACCGGCCCAGGCGATTTTCCCGCGCCGGATCGCCACCACCGCATCGGAGACCAAGCCCAGGACGCCGGGGAAGCGGGGGTTGTTGGTGGCCAGCTGGCTGATGTTGTCGAGCACCATGTCACCGGGCGGAAGGGGCCGCTCCTTGACCAGGCGGGTCGCCAGCCGGAGGCAGGCGTCGCAGATGGTGGTGTTGCGGTCGCCCATGATCAGGGCCTGGGTGTCTTCCTGCCTGGCGCCGCAAAAGGAGCACATCCTTCTTCTCATCTGCGGAATGATGCCACCATCTAGGTGATTTATGGGGTATTAGACGGGTAGGCGGCCTGCCGGACCGAGGGGATAACAGGGCGGTTTCAGGCGGGTGAGGATGTCAGGGAGGGGCGAAATCGATCATCAGCCGGGAGACGGGGGAGGACGGCGCCCGGTCGAAGGCGGCCCGGGCGGCTTCTGCCAGGGCGTCCTCGTCGAGGAAGGCGCCCATCCTGACCACGCCGCGCACCTCCGACAGGGCGGTTATGTCGGAGGCCGGGTCGCCTTCCACGGCCAGCAGGTCGGCGGGCAGCCCGGGGCGGATCCGGCCGGCGGCGGCGCCCAGGCCCAGCGCGTCCGCCGCCTCGGAGGTGGCCGCCGCCAGCGCCGCCCCGGGCGGCATCCCGGCGTCGACCATCAGGGCCAGCTCGTCGTGGAGGGAAAAGCCGGGGACCAGGCCCGGCCAGGGCGCGTCCGACCCGGCGATGATCCGGCAGCCCTCCTCGTGCAGGCGCTCCAGCGTCTGCTTCATGGACACCGCGGCGGCCTGGCGCGCCAGCCGCTCCGCCGGGTCGGAGGTCCGGTGCGGGAACCGCCGCCAGGCGGCCCGGACGGCGGGGTGGACCCAGCGGGCCCGCCGGTCGTTGTAGAAGACCGCATCGTTGACCCGGCTCAGCCGGTCCCACACCACCAGGGTCGGGCACAGGACCACCCCGGCCTCCAGAAACGCCGCCGCCCACCGCGAGGCGCTCCCCGCCTCCGGGCGGCCCCCGCCTTCCACGTGGTGGATGCAGCCGGAAAGGTGTTCGATCTCGCCGACCCCGGCCGCGGCCGCGGCCTCTGCGTCTATCGACCCCAGGTGGGCGAGCACCGGCAGGCCCAGCTCTCCGGCCCGCCGGACCGCGGCGGCGATCTGGCCTCCGGTCAGGTTCACGTACAGCTTGACGGCGTCGACGCCCGCCGCCGCCAGCTCCTCCACCGCTGCGGCCGCCTCGTTCTCGCCGCGGCAGCCCCGGGCGATGCTCGGCCAGTTGACCTTCTCCCCGTCCAGCACCGGCCCGCAGCACAGGATCCTCGGCCCCGAGTCGGGGTCGGCGGCGGTGCGGGCCCGGCGCTCCAGTATCCAGTCGAGCCGGTTGCCGGTGTCCCGTACGGTGGTAACCCCCGCCGCCAGAAACCCCGGCAGCATCCAGTCGGCCAGATGCACGTGGCAGTCGATCAGGCCGGGCAGCAGCGTGCAGCCCTCCAACCTCTCGACGGCCGCGCCTTTCGGCATCTCATCCGCCGGCCCCACGGCTGCGATCCGTTGCCCCTCGACCAGGACGGCATGTCCCTCCAGGCGCCGCCCGCCGTCCCAGACCGCATCGGGGGCGAGCACCCGGACAGCGGGTTCCGGCCCGGCGGCGGCGCCCCCCACGGCGGTCAACCCCCCCTCAATACGTAATCGACCCGCCGCTCACGTTGATCGTGGCGCCGTTGATAAAGGAGGCGTGGCGGGAGGCCAGGAAGACGGTCACCGCCGCCAGCTCCTCGGGCCGGCCCATCCGGCCCAGCGGGCACATGTCGATCCCCTTCTGCACCACCTCCGGGGTGTTGTCGATGTGCTGCATAGGAGTGTCGATCTGGCCGGGGGCGATGGTGTTGACCAGTACGCCGTGCGGGCCGAAGGCCTTGGCGAAACCGTAGGTCATCGACACCACCCCCGCCTTGGACGCTACATAGGCGTCGCTTCCCAGGAGCGGGCCGACCAGCCAGGCCGTCGAGGTGAAGTTGATGATCCGCCCGCCTCCGCCTCCCGCGATCATGGCCTTGCCCGCCGCCCGGTTGAGGAAGAATCCGGCCTTCAGGTTCACGTCGAGCTGATGGTCCCAGTCGTCCTCGGTTACCTCGTCGAGCGGCCGCCGGCGCAGCACCGCGGCCGGGTTGGCCAGGGCCCAGAGCCCGCCGAGCCGGGCCGCCGCCTCCGCCACGAGGTCCGGCAGGGCGGCGGTGTCGGCCAGGTCGAACGGCGCGGCCCAGTGGCGGCCCGGGTCGTCGAGCCCGGCCATCGTCTCCGCCAGGCCTGCCTCGTCCCGGTCCACCGCCGCTACCCGGGCCCCCGCCGCCGCCATCGCCTGGGTCGTCGCCCTCCCCACCCCGCGGGCGGCGCCGGTAACGATCACCCCCCGCCCCTCCAGACCGGCCCCCAGGTTCCAATCCGGCCCGTCCATCACCGGCCGCCGGGCGGGTCGCCGGGGATGGCAAGGATGCGGGCCGGGTTGCCGGCCATCAGCTGTTCCGCCTCGGCGTCGCCCCACCCCCGATCCCGGAACAGCGGGATCACGTGGTCGAGGGTGTGGGCGTACCCCCAGCCGCCGTAGGCCAGCAGGCGGGTCTTGACGCCTCCCATGTCCTGGGACACCAGGATCTGTTCGAGGTAGCCCCGTTCGGCCAGCCCCGCCAGCACCCCCACGATGTCGTGGTCGCTGGGCGGGTATTTGCCCAGGCCGATCAGGGAATGGTCGAAGCCCATCAGGTCGTAGGCCAGGTTGGCCCCCCGCTCCAGCAGCTCCAGCTGGTAGGGCTCGTCGAAGACGGCCGTGTTCATGTGCCCCAGGATCACCCTGGCCGGGTCGACCCCCTCCGCTTCGAGGACGTCGAGCACCTTCACCCCCTCGAAACCCCAAGGGTGGAGGTGGATGCTGATGGGAACGCCGGTCTCCAGATGCGCCCGCGCCGTCGCCCGGACCATTCTCAGCTCTTCCGGATGCACCGGGTTGTAGGTGCCGATCTCCCCGTACACGCCCGGTCTTATCCCCGTGCCGTCCACCCCGTCGCGCCACTCGTCGATCAGCTCCCGGGCGATGTCGTCGGTCGACCGCTCCGCGGTGCCCGGCGGATGGCTCGACGCCAGGTAATAGCCCCCGCCCATGATCACGTTGACCCCGCTCCGCTCCGAGATGCCCCGCAGGATCAGCGGGTCGCGCGACATATGGCTGGGGGTTACCTCGACGATGGTCCGCCCCCCGGCGGCATGGAAGGGGGCCAGCTCCTCCAGCACCTGCTCCACGTCGGTCTGGTGGTAGTTGTCGGGGAATCCGCCCGGGTTCCATCTGGCCTCGGCGGCGGTTTCGATGGTCAGGGGCGCGTCGGAGACGACCGGATAGCCGTGGATCGAGAGGATCGGCCGGCAGTCGACGTACAGATGCTCGTGTACGTGGGTGGGGCCCAGCTCCGAGGACGGAATCGGCCCCCGCACGGTCATCGCCCACGGCCCGCGCCCGCCGCCGCCCGCCGCCGGCGCCTCTCCGGTCATGACCCGCCGCCGGGCATCTCGAAGGGGGCGGGGTCGAGGAACCGGCGCAGCACGTTGCGGCTGACCCCGGCGGCGTTGTTGTCGTATCCGTTGTAGCTCAGGCTGCCCGACCAGGCGATCGACCCGACCGAGAACACCGCCCCCCCGCCCGGTGTCTCGAAGAACACCATGTCGGCCCGGATCCGGTCGGGCGCCTCGGGGTCGATCACCGGCAGGGTGTCCTCCAGCGCCCCCACCATCAGGTCGTACAGGTTGGAATGGTTTTCCGAAGAAGCCACCACCAGCGCATGAGCCGGGGTGCCGAGGCCGGCGTCCGTCCGGTCGATCTCGTATCCGGCCGCTCCGTTCTGCAGCAGGCCGTAGTCGCCGATGATCTCGTCGTCGATCCCTTCGAAAATGAACCGGACCCGGGGGTCCCGGCTCGCCTCGGTCCGCCGGTAGTAGGAGCACTCGTCGAAGCCCTGGGTTACGAAGCCCACCCCGGTGATCAGCTGCGGGGCGCGGCCCAGGCCGATCCAGGTCCCGCCCGCCTCGCCGGTGAAGCTGTGATGGCCCTGGCTGACGTCCGAGGCCCAGAGCCGCGGCAGGTCGGTGCGGCGCACCTCGCCCACCCCGGGCCGGCGGGGGTGGTAGGCGAACCGGTGCCAGAATCCGTTCCCGCCTATGTACATGAGCCGTCCGCCGCCCCGCAGGTAGTCCTCCACGGCGTCGAACATGCCAGTGCTGGTGTACTCGGGATGGGAGGCGGTGATCACCGTGCGGTAGGGGGCGATGGCTTCCGCTCCCAGCCGCTCCAGGTCGTCGTCTGTGATGACGTCGAAGGCAACGCCTTCGGTTTCCAGCCAGGCCGTGATCAGGAGGTCCTGGCAGAACTTGTAGATTCGGCCCTTGGGGCGGAAGTTGGTGACGGGCCGATGCATCGACGAGTAGACCACCGTGCTGCCGTCGGTGTGGCTGTCGTAGGTGGACCGCCCGATCTCGGGGAAGCGGAGCATCAGCAGGTCGGTGTCGTCCAGGACGGTCAGCCGTCCGTGGATCAGCTCGTTCCATGGGCTGGTGAGGCGGATTCGCAGGTTGGCGTAGGCGCAGTAGGTGGCGGTGGGGAGCAGGAACACCGCCTCCGCGGTCGGGCCGCCGGCGGGGGGCAGCACCACGAACGGGGCGTAGAACTCGGCGCCGCCGGCCCGGAACCGCCCGGCGTAGCAGCCGCTGGGCCAGTCGTCCGGAACCGTCAGGGTGAAGCTGGTGTCCCATCCGGCGTCGGACAGGTCATCGTCATGGAAGTGGACGGCACCGTATTCGTCGGGGCGCTGCCGCCAGTCCGCGGCGCTGCCCGACCAGTTGGAACCCCCCACCCCGCGGGTGGGCAGGTTCCTGGTGCGGCCGTTCCAGCCGTTGCCGGAGGCGTCCACCGCCTCCTCGCTGTCGATGCCGGCCGAGAAGTCCCAGTCGGCCAGGGCCCCCTCCGCCGGGGCGGCCGGACCGCGGGCGGCGAGGTCGGCCGATTCGGCCTCGTCGAGCACCCGGTCGAACAGGCGGGGGCGTTCGATGCGTCCGTTGAAACAGGAAGTCGGGTGGGCGCGGCCCGCCTCGTCTGTGACGATCCGGGCGCCGATCGAGATGGGGCCTGGTCCGAGTTCCGGGGGCCGCCCGGTCTCCAGGGTGTCTTGCTCATGGTCGACGGCTTCGAGCAGGTGGGAGGATATCGGGGCGGCTCGGATGCGCATTGCCCCGGCGGCGTCGCAGCTCAGGGTCACCGAAGTCCAGCGGTTCTCCGCCGTTGACGTCCGGCTGCGGAAGGTCTGATTGTCGGCGGGGTTGCCGGTTCCCCCTCCTATCACCGCCCCGATCCGCCCGTCCGGGTCGATGAACAGGGCGAATCCGGCCTGCGTCCGGTCGTCCAAGGCGCTGAAGAGGACCTGGCGGCCTGCTTCCAGGAGGGTGGGGCAGGCGTTGAGGGTGACGGTGAACCCGTCGGGCAGCTCGGTCCGCCCCCGGCCGGGTATCAGCACATAGGAGCCGGGGTAGATCGGCTGGGTTGCGGCCCGATGCTCTCCGCATACCGGGGTGCCGAGCTCCGCCTCGCGGAAGGCGGGCGTATGCGGCCCCGGCCCCACCGCCGGGCTATGCAGCCTGACGATATCGGCCCGATAGGTTTCGGCGCCCACGCAGGAGACCTTGAAATCGATGCGCCCGCCGGGGCGCACGCTCTGGCGGTCGGCGTAGGCCATGACGGCCGTTTCGGAGTCGCGCAGGTTCCACATTTCAGGAAGCCTCCGGTTCGGCGCCGAACAGATCGGCCCACCGTTTTACGAATATATAGCGTTCCGCATCCTCGATGTCGTCGAACACCGGCCCGTCGGGGACGGCCTCCGGCGTCAGGGGGGGCGTTTCCGAGAACCGGGCGAGCTTCCATTTGGAGTGATCGTCCATCAGCCAGAGGAAGTACTTGCCGTGGATCGGCCCTCCCCGCATGTGGTCCAGCAGCGCCTGCAGGTCGGGGGAGTGATTTCCGAAGGGTTTCTCCCTGAACTCTGCCGCCAGGTCGGTCCGATGGGGGCCGATGCCGGGGGGGAGCCGCCCGGCGGCCTCGGACGAGGGGCGTATCTCGGTCATGGGGCGAGTATATACGGGCAAATCCGGACCCTTCCCGGAGCAGGTATTGCCAGGGCCGGCGCCTATCGGGTAATATTTCGGCCACGGCGCGGTGAAACTTTGGTTCCTCGGGCAAGTCCTGACGCGCTTTTGGCAAGGTTCCTTGAAGGAGGATTTCGAATGAAGACAAGAAACCGTTGGCTGCGCGGTAGCTGCCTGATCGCGTTGGCGTCCCTGGTATTCGCCGCCTGCGGCAGCGACGACGAGCCGGCTGCCACCCAGGCGCCTGCCGTCACCCAGGCTTCCACCACCCAGCCGCCCACCACCCAGGCCGCCGCGACTACTACGACCGAGGCCATGGAAGAAGAGGCCATGGAAGAGGAGATGCCCGAAGAGGAGATGGATTATTCCACCGCCGTTTCCCTCGAGGGCTATGAGGCTGTTGCCCGCCCCGCCCAGCAGCGGTGGACCATCGGCTACGGCGACGGCCTGGCCGGGATTCCGTTCACCGACTCGGTAACCGACAGCATCAACGAGGTGGCCGCCGCGATGGGCGTCGACATCTTCTACTGCGACAACGCTTACGACCAGGAGAAGACGCTCCAGTGCGCCGAGCTGATCGTGGCCCAGGGTTCCGACGCGGTGATCTTCGCCAACTGGATCGCCGGTACGGAGGAGCTGATCACCGGTACCTTCCTGGACGGCGGGCTGCAATGCGTCGCCTACGACGGCCCGCACCCGGGCTGCCACTCCTTCGGACCCGACAACTTCGCGGCTTCCCGCGAGGCGGGCCGCTTCCTGGGCCAATTCGCGGCGGATCAGGGCTGGGACCCGGCCGAAACCGAGCTGATCGTTCTCTGGACGCCGGGTGTGCAGGTGATGGAAGACCGCCGGGACGGTTCCATCCAGGGGGTGAAGGATATTTTCGCGGTTCCGGATGAGAACATCCACACCGACATCCCGCACGAGACGTTCGAGGACGTATTGGCCAACGTCACCTCTTGGGTAACGGCCAATCCGGACGCCCAGAACGTGCTCTGCTTCGGCCACAGCGACCAGCCCGGCGTGAGCTGCGCCCTGGCGTTGGAAGCGGGCGGGTTCCTGGGCCGGGCGGCGGCGGCCAGCCTGGGCGCTTCGACGGAGGCGCTGGTCGATCTCCGGGACCGCACCGACGAGGAGTCGATCTTCAAGGCGACCATCTCCTTCTTCCCCGAGCGCTACGGCCAGTATCTGGTTCCGATGATGGTCGACCGGTTGGAAGGGCGGGAGGTGCCCGACCATGTCAGCCCCGCCGTGGAGCCGGTAACCCGCGCCAACGTCCTGGAGCTCTACCCCGGCTGATCGGCCGGTCCGGTACGCGCCTTTTTCGAGGGTCCGGGGCCGCCGAGCGGTTCCGGACCCCCGGGGATCGTCCGGGGTAATATCCTGAAATCCGGTCGGAAGGGTTTTGCAGGTTTGACGCAGCCGTTGCTCACCATGCGGAGGGTGTCGAAGTCGTTCGGCCACGTCCAGGCGCTGATCGACGTCGACCTCGATGTGGCGCCCGGCGAGGTGATGGGCCTCTTGGGCGACAACGGGGCCGGCAAGTCCACCCTCATCAAGATCCTCTCCGGCGTCTACCATGCCGACGAGGGCGAGTTCACCCGCGACAGCCGCCCGGTTGACATCGGCGGCCCGAGCGACGCCCAAGCCCTGGGCATCGCCACCGTCTACCAGGACCTGGCGCTGGTGGAGACGCGGGCGGTGGCCCACAACATCTACCTGGGCCGGGAGCCGCGCCGGTGGGGGATTCTCAGCCGCCGCAAGATGGAGAAGGACGCCGAGAACCTTCTGACGAACCTCAACATCAACCTGCCGTCCGTCAAAGTGGACGCGGAGGTCCTGTCCGGCGGGCAACGGCAGGCGGTGGCCATCTCGCGGGCCCTCGCCCAGGGCGGCGACATCCTGCTGCTCGACGAACCCACCGCCGCCCTCGGCGTCGAACAGACCGAGCAGGTGCATCAGCTGGTGGGGAGCATGAGGGACCAGGGCAAGTCGATCATCCTGATCACCCACGACCTGAGCGACGTGCTCAAGGTGGCCGACCGGATCGTGGTGCTGCGCCAGGGCCGCCTGTGGGCGGACGCCAGGGCCGCCGACACCGACCTCAACCAGATCATCGGCTGGATAACCGGCGCCCTGCCTTCCCGGTTGCCCGCAGAGGAGGCGCAGACATGAGCGCCCGGCTTGCGGTGTTGAACGATCCGGGCGCCTGGGTCAAAAACCTGTTCAAGAACCGGGACTGGACCATCCCGGGTCTGATCCTGACGTTGGTGGCGCTGATGATCTTCTTCGGCGCCATGTCGGAGTTCTTCTGGTCGTTCAGCAACTTTCTGAACATCGGCCGGTCGATATCCATCAGGGGCATAATCGCGATCGGGTTGACGATCGTTCTGATCAGCGGCGGGCTCGACCTGTCGATCGCGGCGGTGGCGGCCGCGGCGGGCATGGTGGCCGCCATGCTCATAGACGGGGGTATGAACGGAATCCTGGCGGGGCTGATCGGCATGGCCGCCGCCATGGCTCTGGGCGCCGTCAACGGTTCGGTGATCGTCGGGCTCCGCATAAACCCCATCATCGCCACCCTCGCCACCCTGCTGCTCTTCCGGGGGATGGCCTATGTGGTGAGCGGCGGCGACAGCGTTGTCATCGGCGTGAACACGTGGGCGTATCTCGGTCGGGGGACCCTGTTCAGAGTGCCCGTCGCCATGCTGGTCATGCTGGGCATCATGGCCGCCGGCATCCTCTTCATGCGCTACTCGGTCCTCGGCAACTACATGTACGCGATCGGCGGCAACTCCGAGGCCTGCCGCAACGTCGGGATGAAGGTCGACCGCATCCGCTTCGGCACCTATGTAGCCACGGCGCTCCTGTCGGGAATCGCCGGCATCATCCTCATGTCACAGGGGGGCACGGCGCAGCCGGCGGCCCTGCTCGGGGCCGAGCTGGACATATTCACCTCCGTCCTGCTGGGCGGGGTGGCGCTGACCGGCGGGCGGGGCAGCCTGTTCGGCACCCTGCTGGGGCTGTTCATCGTCGGCGTCATCATCAACGGGTTCATCCTTATCGGCCTCCAGATCTACTGGCAGGACGTCGCCCGGGGCGTCATCCTGATCCTCGCCGTGGCGCTGGACAGCATCCGCCGGGGCGGCGGCTACCGCTGAGGACGCCCGCACCGCCCGGCGCCCGCGTGCGCCCCTGACGACCCCAGGAGGGCCCGCGGCGGACAGGGCGGGCATACCTGGGCGGGCTGATAGGGTGGCGAGGCTGAGTTGCGGCGCATGGCTGATGAGGGGGTCATCGGCTCTGCATAGCCGCCGCGGTTCGTACAGGAAAGAGACCAGGCAGGTGTCCATGGTCGACTGTCATCTCCGCCTGACCGAGTTGTCCGAACAGGCCCCTCCGGTGGATGGCCGGAATGGGCGGGTAGGCGGGAGCACCCACTCAACCGACATTGTTGCGCCGCCGGTATTCCGGGTTGTGAAAGTTCATTCAAAAAGACGCCGATATCGGGTGCAGGCGTCTTCCAGTGATCGCGGATATGGAGCGCGCAACGTTTGGTTGCGGCACATTTCCGCGAGGTTTCTGACATGGGGAGAACAGTCGCTCGGCTTGTCCAAGCGCGGATAGTCGCGTCTGGACTCCTCGACTTGCTCCCCTTCGAGATAGGCCGGTCAAGTAAAGCGACGGACGAAGACTTCGTGTTGGCGGTCCTCGCAGAGCAGAACGATACGGACGCTGCGGCTCACTCAAATCCATCCCCGCGCCGCCGCTTCGGACAACTCGATGCCGCTGTCGATGTCTGAAGAGGCTATAGGCCGCGCCGTGGTCGCTGCCGGTGACTCCCGGCTCAGAACCAATCCGCAGTCGGGCCCCAGATAGTCGATCAGCTCCGGGTGATGCGAGCAGATGACCGCTTGGGAGGGGGTTTCTTCGCAGAGGTCGACCAGCGCCGCCAACCAGGGCTGTATCTCGGGCAGGGCCACATAGTTGTCGGGTTCGTCGAGGAACATGACGCCGCCGGTGTCTCCTCTGAGATGCAGCAGAGCGTAGAGCACAACCAATACCCGCTGTCCGTCGGAGAGCTCGTCGAAGCGCAGGTCGTAGCGTCCGCCGCCGGGTCCTGTACCGTCGCCGCGGGCGATGAAGTCGAGTATGAGGGCCCGGCTGTCCAGGCCGGACCGCTGCAGGCGGGCGTTGTTGAAACCGTCGATCACGGGCCGTAGAGCTTCGACATGGGGATAGGCCGTCATCGGGTTCTCCTGGAGGGCGTGGCGGTACCAGTCCACGAAGTTCTCGCCGTGACGATCGAGGATGCTGTCCTCATCGAGCGATTCGGCCCGAAGCCGATCCGGGCGGACGGCGCAGACCACTGTTTCCCGAACGGCGTCCATGAAAGCCGTGAGGCGGGTGTTGCTTGCCTGCGGAACGACGCGCGCCAGCGCCGACTCGCTCCAGTCGGCGCTGTAAGCGGGTCCCTCGGAGCCGTCATCACGAAAAAGCTGTACTTCTCCGAGCTCGCATCCGAACAACTTCGTCCCGCCGCCGACGAGCCTTTCCTCGACTATGCGGGCGCGTCTGCCCCCCTCCTCGTGTTCGACTTCCAGCCGATAGGTGAAGGACTCGCCGCCGACCTCGGCCTCGAGTTCGAATACCTGGTCGCGTCGGGTCTGCCAACGCGTGAGGGTGGACGGGTGAAAGACCGCCCGGTCGGTGATCTTGGCTTCACCCGCCAGCAGCTTGCGAAGCCCGAACACCGCATCCAGCACGGCCGTCTTTCCTACGCCGTTGGGGCCGAGCAACAGGACGGTTTTCTGCAGACCCAGATCGAAGTTTACGAGGCACTTGTAGTTGTGGATGTAGATCCGCTTGAACATATGACCATGATATCGAAGCCTCGGAGGGTGCTGAGCAATGGCGATTGCCCGGTATCCTCCCCGTTCAGTATGGAACGTATAAGCCTCTCGACCCTGCCGCGAACCGGATATGTCCGGCAACGGCTTCGCAGCAGCACGGGGAACGCGATCGGCCGTATCGGATTGGGGCTGGGGGCCCTGTTGTTGGCTTCCTGCGGCGGTTCGTCCGGACCCCAGGCGCTGTGGGCCGCCGCGTCGGATGTCTTCCTGATCCGGGAGGGGCAGGTGGAAACCGAGGACATCTATGCGGCGGCTTACCTGGTAAAGATAGAGGGGGTGATCAAAGGCGACCTGGTTGTGCTGGCCACCGACCGCTTGGAGGTGACCGGACGGGTGGAGGGCGACCTCATCGGGTTCGCACCCGTGGCTTCGGTGGAGGGCGAGGTGGGGGGTTCGGTGCGGTTGATAGGGGTGGACGTCGAGGTCTCGGGCGATGTGGGGACGAACGCGGTGGTGCTGAGCCGGAAAGCCCTTCTGGGCGGGACGGTGGCGGAGGATGCACTGGTGTGGACGAGATCGCTGTCGGCCGGGGGGGAGGTAGGACGCGATCTGAAAGGCCGCGTGCTCGGGGAGGCGGCGCTGTCCGGCGGGGTGGGGCGGGACGCGGAGATGACCGTGGGCCGGATGCGGTTGCTGGAGGGGGCTCGGGTAGGCGAGGACCTCGCATACCGCAGCCCCCGCGAGGCGGTGATCCATCCGGCGGCGGCGGTCGAGGGGGCGGTCGTCCACCGGCGGCCGGTCGGTCCCCAATTCATAGTGCAGGCGGCGGGGCTGATGGGGGCGTTCCTCGCCTTCCTGCTGTTTCTGGGGACGGGCATGCTCTGGATCAGGTACCGAACCGAGAAGGCGGAGCGCCGGACGGCCTATCTGGAGCGCCATCCCCTGAAAAGTCTGCTGACAGGCCTGGCCTGGCTGGTACCGGCGGGGGCGGCGGCCGGCGCCCTGGCATGGGCGGTGGGATGGGGGCCGCCCGGCTGGGTGATAGGAACCGGGCTGGCGCTCTTGATCCTGGGCCCCTTGATAGCGAGCTGGATGGTGTACATGGTATTCATCGGCCCGGCGCCGGTGCTGATCGCCGCCGGCCGCCGCCTCTCCGGCGGCCGCTTCGACTCCTACGGCGCCTTCCTGATATCCGCCCTCCTCCTGGGGGTGCTGCTGTTCGTTCTGGAGGCCCTGACCCCCGTTCCCTACGCCGGGCCGGCCTTGGCCGCCGCGGCGGTTACCTTGGGCCTGGGAACCATGACCCGCGGCGCCGCCAAAGACCAACCCGGCGGCCGGCCCCGGCCGGTTCACGAATGAGCCTGCCCAGCATTCAGGCTCGTCAGACCTCGGGGCGGAACCGGCTCCTTACGCCCAGGCCGAGGAGAGTTTTCTCAGCAGGGCGGTCAGCCTGGTGCGTTGGCTGTCGGTGAGTGCGGACAGATAGCGTTCGCGTTCCTCGGTGCGGCGCAGGACCATCCACTCCGCGCAGGCTTTTCCCTCCGGCGTGATGACGAGGTGGGCCGACCTCCGGTCGAGCGGGTGCGGAACGCGCTCTACCCAACCGAGCCGTTCCAGCCGATCGACCCGGTTGACCATGGTGGCGGGGGTCATGTTCAATTGCCGCGCCACTTCGATGGCGGTGCGGGACTCGCCCCGGTGGTCGGCGAGCCGCAGAACCGACAGGACCTGATAGTCGCCCTGGTTTATCAGACCCTCACCCACCGCGACCTGATCCATTGCGTCCGCCAGGATGTTGGCGAGCTGTTCCAATCGGGCCGCCGCCTCGATTCTGTGAACCGAACCGCACGCCGCCGAGAGGACAACCGACAGAGCGGCCGCCCCGCCCAACCCCGCCGGATCAGCTGCTCGGAGCCGTCCATACGTAGTCCATCTCTCCTGCGATCCTCTTGTCGACTATGCCGTTGTTGCCGGTGCCATGTGATGAATAATCCTGCGAAGGTATGAATAATCAGGGTTGACTTTATTGACCGGCTGGGGAGGAGGCCGGGCGGCGGTCTCGGCGGCCCATCAGGAACAACCCCACTGTCATCGAGACCATGCCCAGCCATTGGCCCGCAGCATATTGTTCGTCTGCGAACAGGGTTCCCCACCCCACTGCAGCCAGCATGATCCCGAAGTTGACTCCGGTTCCCCGGTTGGCGCCCGCCAGAGCGAAGAAACGGTATCCGGTGGCAACGCCCACCCCCGCCATCAGTCCAGCCAACAGACCGGGCCCGACGCCGCCGGAACCCGGGCCGCCCTCCAACACGATCCACACCGCGAACAGCGGCAACGGCAGCGCCCCCGCCCAGAAGGTGCTTCTCGCCGTTCCCCAGTCCCGCACCGCGGGCATTCCCAGTGCGTTCCGCACCCCCATCAGCAGCACCGCTCCGATCAGCAGAAACACCCCCCAGCCCATTCCGACCCCAACCGCCGGGCGGAACAGCAGCCAGCTGCCCGCCAACCCCAGCACCGCCGCGGCCGCCTGCGGCCAGGTAATAGGCAACCGGCCTGCCAGCCAGGAAGCCAAGAACGTGGCCGGGGCCGCCAGCAGCAGCGAAGTCGACGCCAGCCCGCCGTCCACAACGCTCAACGCCTTGGCGTGCGCCCACATGATCGGCATGGCCACCAGAGCCCACAACGGAATCAGCCACAGCAGCCTGCCTCGCGGAACCGCCCAGTTGTCCCCGCCCGTTTTGCCGAGGGTCATGCCGATCGCGCCCGCCAGACAGCCGCCCGCGGAGCTCAACCCGGCCAGCGTGGCCGGACCCATTCCCGACCGGACGGCCGCTTCCCCCAGATGCCAGGCGGCGGCCGAGCTCACGGAAGCCAACAGCAGCCACCCCCACGCCGAAGCGTTCAACCGATGCCCCGTCTGCAGGCCGACCTGATCCAGTCCGAACCCTTCGAAACCCCGCTGCCTCAATCAAACACCGCCGTTATATCAACCGCCCGAGCCGGTTCGCCCATACGGTAGCGGGTCGGCGGCATGCTTCCGCCGCTCCGGAAGCGTTTTCTCCTTCCTCGAAAAATTCGGTGTTTCGCCCGCGCGGGCCGGGTTCGCGGGGTATAGACTGGAACGGCGGCTGGAGGCCATCGGGGGCTTTACTGCCGGCCGCTTAGGAGGTGAGCCGCTATGAAACCAGCGGTCTTCAGTTATTCGGCGCCGGAAAGCATCGAGGAAGCGGTCGGGCTTCTGGCGGAACACGGGTCGGAGGCGAAGGTGCTCGCCGGCGGGCAGAGCCTGGTGCCGTTGCTCAACTTCCGGTTGGCGAGGCCGGCCCATATCATCGACATCAACGGGATAGACGATCTGTCCTATATATCGTCCAACGGGTCGCTGCGCATCGGCGCCCTCGCCCGCCTGACCGAGGTCGAGGAATCGGGCGATGCGGCGGCCGGCCACCCGATCATCAACAGGGCCGTTTCCCACATCGGGCACCGGGCGATCCGCAACCGGGGCACCATCGGCGGCTCGCTGGCCCACAACGACCCGGCCGCCGAGACGCCCGCCCTGTTGCTGGCCCTGGACGCCGAGATTACCGCCCGGTCGTCCGGCGGCGAGCGGACGGTGTCGGCCAGGGACCTGATCGGGGAGCTTTTCTTCGAGACCAGCCTGGCCGACGACGAGCTGCTGACCGAGATCAGGATCCCGGCCATGGCCGCGTCGAGCGGGTGGGGCTTTCAGGAGCTCTCCCGCCGCCACGGCGATTTCGCCCTGGCCGGAGTGGCGGCGGTCATCAACATGGACGGATCCACGATCCGCTCGGCCGCTGTCGGGGCCTTCGGAGGCGCCCACGCCGCCCGCCTGCCGGGCGCGGAAGCCGCCCTGACGGGGGCGGAGGCCGGCGAGAACGCCTTCGCCGCGGCCGGGGCCCGGGCCGCCGCCGAGTTTCCCTCCACCTCCGACGTTCACGGGTCGGCGGAGTACCGCAGCCACCTGGTGGGGGTGCTGACGAGGCGGGCCCTGGCGGAGGCGGCGGACAATGCAGGAGGAGGCAAAAATGGCTGAAACCATCAGCGTCGTGCTCAACGTCAACGGCGCCGGCAAGGAGATCACGGTCGAGCCGCGCAAGACGCTGGCCGACGCCATCCGGGAGGACCTGGGGCTGACCGGCACCCACCTGGGCTGCGAGCACGGCGTGTGCGGCGCCTGCACGGTGCTGATGGACGGGGAGATGGTCCGGTCCTGCCTGCTCTTCGCAGCGCAGGGCGCCGGCGCCGAGATCACCACCATCGAGGGGATAGGAGACGGCGGAGAGCTCCATCCCATGCAGCGGGCGTTCTCCGAATACCACGGGCTCCAGTGCGGGTTCTGCACTCCGGGGATGATCCTGGCCGGCATCGACGTGCTGAGGCGCAACCCCGATCCGAGTCCGCAGGAGATAAGAGAAGAGATGGGCGGCAACATCTGCCGCTGCACCGGTTACCAGAAGATCGTGGAGTCGGTGCAGGCGGCCGCCGCCGAGATGTCCCAGGAAGGGGTGAGCGCATGACTACTGCACAAGCGACCGGCTGGATCGGGGTTTCGGCCCCGCGCCGGGAGGACGCCGCCCTCATCCGGGGGCGGGGCCGGTTCATCGCCGACGTGAACCCTCCGGGGACCCTCCACATGGCGGTGCTCCGCAGCCCGTTCGCCCACGCCCGGATCAACGGGATCGACGCCTCGGCGGCCGAGGCGCTCGAGGGGGTGCGTTGCGTGATCACCCCCGGCGACCTGGAAGGCATCGGCGCCTTCCCGACCATCTGGCGGCTGCCTGGGCAGAAGGAATGCCACACCCCGGCCCTGGCGCCGGGCAAGGCCCGTTATGTGGGCGAGCCGGCGGCGGCGGTGGTGGCCGACTCCCGCTATATCGCCGAGGACGCCCTCGACCTGATAGACGTCGACTACGAGGTGCTCGACCACGTGGTGGACGTCGAAGCCGCCTTGGAGGACGGCGCCCCGGTCATCAACGAGCACATGGGCGACAACGTGATCATCCACCATGTGTCGCCCGGCTACAACGCGCTGGGCGAGGTGGGCGACCTGGAGGGCGCCATGGCCGAGGCCGACGAGGTGATCACCGGGCGCCTGCGCATCGGGCGCTACTCGGGCGTGCCCCTGGAGACCCGCGGCCTGGTGGCCGACTGGGATGAGCTCCGCCAGACGCTGACCCTCCATTCGGAGAGCCAGGTGGCGCACCTGCTCCGCACGGAGCTGGCCGCGGCCCTCGGCATCCCCGAGACGTCCATCCGCGTCCTCACCCCCAACATCGGGGGGGCGTTCGGCAACAAATGGGACCGGTACCCCGAGGACATCCTGGTTTCCCTGGCTTCCATGAAGCTGGGCCGGCCCGTCAAGTGGATCGAGGACCGCCGCGAGTCCCTCCAGGCCACGGTGCACGGCCGCGAGCAGGTGCAGGAATGGCAGCTGGCCGTCAAATCGGACGGGACCGTGCTCGGCCTCAAGGGGCGGGTGCTCAGCGACCAGGGCGCCCACCTCCACAGCGTGGGCATCGGCCCGGCTTGGGTTACCGGCGCCGCCGCCATCAACCAGTACAAGATCGCCAACTACTACTGCGACGTGCTCGGCGTGGCCACCAACAAGACCCCGAACAGCACCTTCCGGGGGTTCGGCGGCCCGGAGGCGATGTTCGGCATCGAGCGGATGATGGACAAGGCGGCCCGCAGGCTGGGCATCGACCCGGCGGAGATCCGCCGCAAGAACATGATCGGCGCAGACGAGTTTCCCTACTTCAGCCACGGCGGAGCCGTCTACGACAGCGGCAATTACCCGGCCGCCCTGGCCAAGGCCCTCGAGGCGGTGGACTACGAGGGTATGCGCAAGGAGCAGGCGGCCCTGCGGGAGCAGGGGGTGCACCGGGGAATCGGCATCGCCTCCTATATACATGTGTCCGGGTTCGGGCCGTCGGCGATCCTCGGGATGCTCGACTACTACACCGGCGGGTACGAGGGCTCCACGGTCAAGATCGACCCCCACGGCCGGGCCACCCTGTACACGGGGATGATCCCCATGGGCCAGGGCACCGAGACCACCCTCGCCCAGGTGGCCGCCGACCATCTCGGCATCGACATCTCCAACGTGCGGGTGGTGTGGGGCGACACCGACCAGACCCCCTACACGGGGTTCGGTTCCGCCGGGAGCCGGTCCAACGTGGCGGCGGTGGCTGTCATCAAAGCCATCGAGGAGATCAAGGCCAAGGCGGTGCGCATCGGAGCGGGCCTGCTGGAAGCCGATCCGGAGGACGTGGACTACGCCGACGGGAAGATATCGGTGAAGGGCGCCGAGGAGATGCGGTCGCTCAGCCTCGGCGAGGTTGCGCAGCAGGCCTACTGGGGCCACAAGATCCCCGAGGGAGACCAGCCCGGCCTCGAAGCCACCTACGTGTACGACCCGGCCAACTTCACCACCGCCTACGGCACCCACGTTGCGGTGGTGGACGTGGACGTCGAGACCGGCAAGATCGACTGGGTGAAGTACGTGGTGGTGGACGACGCCGGCACGATCATCAACCCGCTGCTGGTGGAAGGCCAGATCCACGGCGCCTTGGCCCAGGGCCTGGGCGGGGCGATGCTCGAGGAGTTCGTCTACGACCAGGAAACCGGCCAGCTCCTCTCGTCGACCTTGATGGACTACCTGCTCCCGTCGTTCACCGACCTGCCGGACTTCGAGATCCATCACCTGGAGACGCCGTCCCCCCACACGGAGGGCGGCTTCAAGGGCATGGGAGAAGCGGGGTGCTTCCCCGCCGGCCCGGTGCTGGCCAACGCAGTGAGCGACGCCCTCGCTCCGCTGGGGGTGGAGGTGGACGAGACGCCGGTGACGCCCAGCCGGCTCTGGGCTCTCATCGACGCCGCATCCGCCGGGTGATGCCTGACGGGCGGTGAGCGCGGTCAGCCCGGCGCGTCATCCCGCCGCTGGTCCGGTTGCGGCCGCCGCCCCGACCGGCCGGGCCGCGGTGGGGAGAGGCCGGCGGTGAGGGTGCTGGTCGAGGGCGGCCGCATCGTTACGGCCACCCAGGACTACACGGCGGACCTGTTGTTGGAGGACGGGCGGATCAGCGCGGTGGGCGCATTCGAAGGGGTGGAGGCCGACGAGGTGATAGACGCCTCGGGGCATCTGGTTTTTCCGGGCGGCATCGACCCGCACACCCACCTCGACACCCCGGTGGCCGGCACCGTGATCTCCGACGATTTCGACACGGGGACCAGGGCGGCGGCGGCGGGGGGCACCACCACCATCATCGACTTCGCCATCCAGGAGAAGGGCGAGGATCCCCGCTCGGCTCTGGAGCGCTGGCACCGGATGGCCGAAGGCAAGGCGGCCGTCGATTACGCCTTCCACCAGATAATCACCGACCTGCCCGACCGTATGCTGGCCTCCCTGGACGGCTTGGCGGAGGAGGAGGGGGTAACCAGCTTCAAGCTGTTCATGGCCTACCCGAACGCCTGGATGCTGGACGACGGCGCCATCTTCAAGGCGATGAGGCGCACCGCCGAGAACGGCGGGTTCATCATGCTGCACTGCGAGAACGGATACGCCATCGACGCCCTGGTGCAGGACGCTCTGGCCAGGGGCGACACCGATCCGGTCTTCCACGCCCGCACCCGCCCCGCCCTCGCCGAGGACGAGGCCACCCGGCGGGGGATCGCCCTGGCGGAGATGGCGGGGGTTCCCCTCTACGTGGTGCACATGTCGTCCGCCGGGTCGGTGCAGGCCATGGCCGAGGCGCGGGATCGGGGGGTGCGGGCCTACGCCGAGACCTGCCCCCACTATCTGCTGCTGACCGACGAGCGGCTGTCCGAACCGGATTTCGGGGGCGCCAACTACGTCTGTTCCCCGCCGCTCCGCCCGGCCGAACACCACGGCCCGCTCTGGAACGGTCTGCGGGTGGGCGACCTGCAGGCGGTGGGGACCGACCACGCCCCCTTCTTCTTCGAGCAGCGCTTGGCCGGGCGGGAGGACTTCAGCAGGATCCCCAACGGCCTGCCCGGCATCGAATGGCGCATGGCCCTGCTCTACCACTACGGGGTGGCCGAGGGGCGGATCTCGCTGAACCGCTTCGTGGAGATAACGTCCACCAACGCCGCCAAGCTGTTCGGCCTATATCCGAAGAAGGGGGAGATAGCGCCCGGTTCCGACGCCGACCTGGTGATCTTCGACCCGGCAGGCAGCTGCACCCTGTCGGCGGCGACCCAGGTCACCAACTGCGACTACAACCCGTACGAAGGCCGGGTGCTGGAGGGCGGCATCCGGACGGTGCTGCTGCGGGGCAGGACGGTGGTGCGGGACGGGCGCTATGCGGCGGCTTCCCCGCAGGGGGCCTTCGTGAAGCGGGCCGAATCCGCCGCCCTGAGCAGCTCGGGCCTCGTATCGTGAGGGTGATACCGTTGGGAGCGGGATCAAGCGAGAGCAGGATCGAGATCGAGACAAGGAGGCCGGAGAGGTGAGGACCGCACTCGTCCAGATGGGAACCGAATACGACGCCGAGAAGAACACGGCGAGGGCCGACCGCCTGGTGCGGGAAGCCGCCGACCGGGGGGCCGGGATCGTCTGCCTGCAGGAGCTGTTCAACACCGTCTACTTCCCCTACGAGATGGACTCCCGCCACCTCGACCTGGCCGAGCCGCTGGACGGCCCCACCATGGAACACATGCGGGGCTTGGCCGCCGAGCTGGGCGTCGTGCTGATCGCCCCCATCTACGAGAAGGCGCTGGACGGCCTCCTCTACAACAGCGCCCCGGTGATCGGGCCGGACGGCGGGCTGCTCGGCGTATACAGGAAGAGCCACATCCCCATCGTCTCCACGCCGACCCTGACCGGGGTGGAGAAGTACTATTTCACGCCCGGCGACACCGGGTTCGTCACCTTCGACACCCCGTTCGGCGTGACCATCGGCATCCTGATCTGCTACGACCGGCATTTCCCCGAGGCGGCGCGGGTGCTGGCGTTGCGGGGCGCCCAGATCGTATACGTGCCCACCGCCACCACCGGGATGAGCCGCTACCTGTGGGAGCTGGAGTTGCAGGCCCATGCAGTGGACAACGTGTACTACGTGGGCGGGGTGAACCGGGTGGGGGTCGACCAGGGCGGCGCCGACTCGCACTTCTACGGTTCTTCCATGTGGGTGGACCCCAAGGGGAAGATCATCGCCCAGGCGGGCGACGCCGAGGACGAGGTGCTGGTGGCCGACCTTGACCTGTCGGTCATCCCGCAGATCCGCAACGAGTGGGGCTTCTTCCGGGACCGGCGCCCCGACCTGTACGGTTCGCTGAGCGGCTGACCGCCGAGCCGAGGAGCGAGACGATGGACCTGGGTCTGGAAGGCAGAGTTGCGGCGGTTACCGGCGCCAGCCGCGGGATCGGCCGGGCGATCGCCGCCGCCTTTGCGCGGGAGGGCGCCCGGGTGGCGGCCCTGGCCCGCACCGAGAGCGACCTGGGGGATACGGTGGAGATGCTGGACGGCGGGCCGGGAACCCACCTGGCCGTGCCCTGCGATGTAACCGACCCCGATGAGGCCGCCGCCGCCGTCGACCGGGTACTGTCCAGCCTCGGACGCCTCGACATCCTCGTCAACAACGCCGGCCGCCGCCAGAACTTCGGCCGCCTCGACGAGATCGATGTCGAAGAATGGCGGCGGGGGATCGAAGCCAACCTCTCCTCGGTCTACTACATGTCGCGGGCGGCCTTCCCCCCGATGAAGGCGCAGGGTTCCGGCTCGATCGTCAATATCGCCTCCATCGCCGGTCCGGTGGGCTTCGCCCGCATCGGCGCCTACACCGCCGCCAAGGCCGGGGTCGTCGCCCTCACCAAGGTCATGGCGATCGAGTGGGCGGAGTTCGGCGTCCGCGCCAACGCGGTGGCGCCCGGCTGGACCGAATCCCCCATGAACTACGAGCTGCGCACCGACCCCGCCAACCGGGAACTGTTCGAGGCCATCCGCGACCAGACCCTCCTCAAGCGCTTCGGCGCCCCCTCCGAGGTAGCCGACGCCGTGCTGTTCCTGGCCGGCGCCTCCGGCAGCTACATAACCGGCGAAACCCTCCTGGTAGACGGCGGCTGGCTGGCCGTCTGACCTCAGCCGCTTTCTTCCCCTTCGTCAGGCGTTTCTGCCGCCGAGCACAGACTCACCATCTTCTCGAACGGAGCGGCGTTGAAGTTCATGACCCCCGCGAAACCCGACAGGTGGTGCAAACCCTTCTGAAAGACATCAACAGGCGGAGCACCCGTTGGATACTTGCTGTCGTAATAGGTCAGCAAGGCGGCCAACGCCCTCGGCTGGTTCATAACAGCCACCCGCTTGACAAGTTCTTCGGTCAACCTGCTCCAGACACGGGGCAACATTTCTAGAATCCGCGCCTCGGTCAAACCGCACCCTTCTGCCGCGGCGACGCGGGAGGCGGTTCTGCGTTGCCACCACACGGCGCTGATCGGGCAGTCCGACAATACCGAGGTCTTGCCCCTGATATGCGGCAGTCCGCCTAAGTAGCGGCACACATTTCGAGCAGTGGCGTTGTCGTCCCTGCCTACCAACTCCTTGGACCACTGTTGGTCGATGATGCTGCTCTGCGCCCACTGGAGATGCACCGCGGTCCAGAAGGCGGGCGAGGCGGCGTCGGAGGGTGAGATATCGGAAAGGGTCTGTGATATCCGGGCGGCGGCCTGCGGAGGGGGGCGCAGCATTTCCTGAGCGGACAGAGGCCTGGGAGGTACAGGTATGGATACCCCGGGCCGCAGAAAACCGGAGGCGGTGTCCAGCTCGTAGTGTAGATACCTCATCAACACAGCGGTTCCTCCGTCCGCTGCATCGGCCAGCACCTTTTGACAGAGGGCGTACTCCTCACCCGAACCCTTTTTTATAACCACACGCTTTCGCCAGCGTTCTGTACTTTCGTCGAATGATGGAGTAACTACAGCCATTATATCGTTCTCCTCTATTCCGTTTCCTCTGATTCCGTGAGGAAGGGCTCCAGGGTGGTGGCCGCCAAGGCCGGGTCATAATCTTCCGACATCCAGTCGGGCACTTCCTCCTCTTCCAGTCTTTGACTTATACTGCGCAATACTCTGCTTTCGCTCGGATTGTGGTCCTCGCGGTTCAGCTTTCCCATCGCGGCGATAAGTGCTCCCAGGTGAATGTCCCTTCTGGTAGCTATACCGCGGTACAGGTCTGGGGCCGTTTTGACTGTGAAGCGTATGTGTTCATCAGGTCCGGACACCTCTATCACTCCGTCGCGCAGATTGTCGTCGAGGATGAAGCTGAGAATGGAAGCGGTCAGCGGTTTGGCAGAAAGTACATTGCCCTGGGCAAGCACTGCTCCGGCCGGTGCCCTGACCGATGGGCGGGTGCGCCACAGCTGATGAAGTACTTCGGCAGGAATATCCACATCTTCCAGGGCGACCAGCTGGCTGATGATGAAGACCATAAACTTATCCCCTGTTTCCAAACTATCCCATCGGATGTGGGTTTCGGATTGGAAGGATATATGGGTTTTGGAGTAGAGGGCGGCCGGCGACCTTACCTCGATCATCCAGGCCGCCTTCTCGGCTTTCACCATTTCTGACAGGATTTCTGAATCCTCGCCGTGCAACTCGTTGCTGACACGAGCTGAGTTGTAGCTGGTTATCGCTTCGTTCTCGTAGATTATATTCGGGAAGTCGCTACTGGTTCCGTCAGCCATTAGTTGCGGGTAGTCGTACAGGTTACCGATCATTTCCTGACCACCAAGTCCACCGCCGGCACTCCGGATTCGGCGGGGCGCGGTGGATCCAACACCACACGGAAAATGCCTGTGCCGTTTTCCCAGCGGACTTCCCAACGGTCGGACTGCTCGGTAAGTCCGTCGGCGGGCTTGATTGAATAGTATTTACTTCCGAGTTGAATGTCGCAGGTCTCGTCGGATCCGGTTTCGCGTATTACCCGCACTCCTACCGCCGGATGCTGATTGCTGTCGACGCTGACCGTCAAAGCCTTTATCAGACCATCCTCCTGCTCTATCCTGACCGATTTCCTGATCTGTGCTGGCCGACCTCGTCTCGGTCTTGCGGGCTTGATTACGGGTTTCTCGTCCTCGACATTGGTGTCGCCGTTGCCGTTGTCTGCTCCCTTTTCATTTCCATCCGGCAGGCTTTGCCTCCTCCCGCCCTCATCCTGATCTTCGACCGGTTTCGGTGACCGACTGGGAGGTCGGGTAATCTCCGCCCTTTTTTCACCCGCTCCGAAGACGGCAAAACCTTCTGGTGTGAAAGTATCGTTGCTGATTTCTTCCGCCTGTTCTTTGAGCAGGTCGGTTATTTGCTTCAACAATTCTTTGAGCCGTTTCTTGTCTTTTGCTTTTGCCAGATTGTGCTGGTTTATTTCGTAATGGGTTGCCCCTTCCGAATCGCGTATCAGGTCGTACAGCTCGTTTCCGCGGTCGACCATCACCGCCGCGTCGAACGGCTGGTACGCACCGAAGCCGGTAACCCAGGGCGCTTTCCAGGTTATCCACATGCCGTCACGGTAGAAGTGGACGCGGGTCCCTTTCTCCTTTTCACCCAGCGGGCGGAACCGTATATTCGCCCCCAAACCGTTCTCCACCCGCACGCCTTCTTTGATCGTTCTCCAAGATCGGTAGGCGATTCCCTCCGGCAATCTGACATTACGCGCTCTTAATCTGCCTTGCGGGTCTAGAATCCTTCCCACCGAACCGGAATCAAGCTTCTGATGGGTTCGTCCGGTGCTGACGGCGACCGTCATCCGCCCTTTCAACACCGCAGGCAGAAAATGCGCGGCCGAGATCTTCAGCATCTCGAGGGCCGTCTCTTCCTTGTCCTCATGCCCGAACTGGTCGAACCCCAATACTGCTACCACCGTCCCTGTTGTGGAGACCTTCCTCATTTCCTTTTTGAGCAGGGAGGGCGGTGATTCCAGGTAGAAGAAGCCGCTGTCGAACAAGGTGCGCTGCTTGGTTTCCTTCTCGGCCAGAGTGCCTTCCGAGGAGCGGGTTCCTTTGATTTCTTTATCCAGCCAGGCGGCCAGCAACGCCCGCCCGGATCCACGGAAGCCTTCTGCTGTTTTACCGCCGTACACGATGTACCGCAGGTCGCTGGCCGCGAAGGCTGTCAGATGGCCTACTCCGACTGATCCGGCTCCGCCTTCTGTCTTGCTGGTGTTGCCTTCGCTCAGGAGCCGGTTCATAGTCTCTTTGTTCAGTCCGATTCCGTTGTCACGGCAGAACAACACCCCGGTTGCGTCGGAATCCAGCACCTGTTCGATGCGGGCGCAGACGTTCCGATCCGGTGCTGACAATCCCCCGTGCTCCCGCTGTTGTCCGGATGCCTCGAGGTACACCCGCCTGTAATCCTCCAGACGAGGGATACGCGACAGGGGTAGCTCGTCGATAGTGAATATCACATCTACCCGGTCGGAGGTCTTGTCGCGGGCGTCCAGACAGTTTTGCAGCAATTCCCGTATCACCGGCTCGGCGCGGCCCTTCTCGTGCCCGGCGGTTTTGGCGGTGGAGAAACCATCCGATGTTTTCTCTAAAGGAAATATCAGTTCCATGCGCCGGCGCCCTAATCCGTGCAGTCGCAGGCGGGAGACTGCTGCCGTATTTCGAGGGCGGCATTGCGGCGGCGCGGCTTGCGGTAGTTACCGGCTCTGATTTGAGCATAGGAAGGGCCGCTTGTGCCGAGGAACCAGAAGGTGGTCTTTCTTCCCCCCCCCCCCCGTCAACCGGGGGGCGCGCCGTCGATATCGGCGCTCGATGTCCACCCACCAGGAGACATCGGACGGACAGCCCGGTTGCCGCATCGGGTCATCCATCCGGGCGATTTCTTCCAGCTGGGCGGCGGGTTTCATAAAACAGAACACACAGTTGCCCAGCTCCCCGCCTATTCCGAGGTCGAACGGCTGGGCAGCCCACCAGTCGAGTACATCCTGCTTTGCCGCCCCCGAGTCATGCAACGGGAAGTGGGGGTGTTCGCCTCCGGGCTGGGATTGGGTTCCGCACCCCGACGAGGCGGCGCCTTCGGATATGAAGGTCCGGTCCAATACGCGGTTCACCCGGGCCGGTTCATCCACCCGCAGGCCGAGCAACGTTACATGTTGCCAGGGAGGATGCCCCCACAGCCCGTTACCTGCTTGGGGCGGATTGATTATGGGCGCAACAGTGAAGTCCGCCCATTTCTGCCCGCCCCGAAGGGGTGGCCGGGCGTGGACGTATCGGGCCTTTCTAATATAGTCAGCTCGGGGCTGTGTACCGCCGTTGCTTTCATATTCTGCGAACGCTTCCGCCGCCGACAGGTAGGGGTCGGGTTGGTGATGTCCGCGGTGGCGCGGGCCGTAGGAGCCGGCGAACCATTCCTCCAGGAGCAGGTGGGCGGGGGCCAGCTTCAGCTTGTAGGTGCAGGATCGTTTCATCCGGTTGGGCAGCATCTGCTGCCAGGAAAGCATCTCTTCGAATACCTCCCCCCGGCTGCGGTACCCGTTCGGATCGGATTCGACCGGGTTGCGGGACACCAGGCGGTAGGCGGCCTTCCGTACGTACTTGCCGCGGCGGGCGTCCTCCACGGTGCAGAACTCGTACCAGAGCACCGGCAGCCCGTAGTCGGCCTCGAGTTTGCTGCTCACCAGATCGGCGAACCGATAGGTGGCCGGGTGTTCGGCGGATGTATTGGCGAACAGGACAAGGTCGCCCCGCTCGGGATCGAGGGTCCGGTTCTCCGCCAAGGCCAGGGCGGCGAGGGCGCTGGAACGCCCGCCGGAGAATTTGACGATATGGGGGTATTCCGCCTGCCGGGGGCGGCGGTATCGAATTTCAATCGAGGGCAACGGCATAGTCGGTCGCGACTATAGCGGTTACAAGGGCCGCCCTTCGGTAATAGTTTCCCCCTGAGTGCGTCGGGTGTATCCGTTAACCGGGGCCGGGCGCGAACACTTCGATTATTTCCTCGTAGTTCTCGGTGATCGGGAGCAGGGCCGGGTAGATGTTGGGGCGCACCGAGTAGGCGGCGGCCTGTTCCAGGCACTGTTCCGGGGTGCCCGCCGCGGTGAGCGACCGCACCACCTCCGCCGGAACCAGGGGCATGGCCGCTTCGACGCCGCCTTCCTTGGGGGGCCAGCCGCCCATCGCCGCCCGCACCCGGTCCAGCAGGTCCTGGTCCACGCCGCTGGCAAGGGCTATGTGCGGCTGCTGGCCCAGGTACATGGCCGTCATCCGGGCGGCCGTTTCCAGCGCTTTTTCTTCGTCCTCGTCCATGGCCACGACGACCGTCTGGGGCAGGTCGAGGTCCGCCGCCCGCCGCCCGGCTCTCCGTGCGCCCCGCTCGATGTGTTCGAGCGCGTTTTCCAGGTAGGTGAGCGACGTGAAACCGTTGAGCAGCACGCCGTCGGCCAGCTCGCCGGAAAGGGCCAGCATCTGAGGGCCGGTGGCTCCTATATATATGGGGACCCGCTTGGGGGTGTGGGCCGCCCCGTGGCCGAGATCGAGGCGCAGGTCGCGCACCTGCACCAGCTCGCCCTCGAAGGTGACCGTTTCGAGGTCGAGCAGCCGGCGGACGACCGTTATGTACTCCCGCATCTGCTTTATCGGCTTGCGCCGCTCGATGCCCTGGTTCCAGGCCAGCGGATCCCAGTACGCGCCCAGCCCCAGCAGCATCCGGCCGGGCGCCATCTCGTCCAGCGTGGCGAAGGTCATCGCCATCAGGGAAGCGGGCCGGGTCCAGGAGTTGACGACCCCGGTCCCCAGCTTTATCCGGTCGGTGGCGTAGGCAACCGCCCCCAGCACCGAGACCGCGTCGCGGGCGGTGCGGGTCTCGCACACCCACACGGATTCGTAGCCCAGCTCCTCCATCCGCCGGGAGAGCGCCGCCTGGCGGCGGGGGCCGGGGCGGTCGAGGAAGCACATCCCCACGCGTCCTCTTGTCATCGTTAGCCTCTCATCGCCGCCGCAGGCGGATACTACCGAGGCGGATCCCCGCAGGCCGGGCGCCGCCGGACGGCTCCGCACCGCAGGGGCCTCGTCCCCTCCTTGCGGGGCATTCTGTACCCTAAGGCCGGGGCAACTTGTACCCTAAAGCTAGGACATCTTGTACCCTAAGAGCAGGGCATCTTGTACCCCAAGCCTTCCCCGAGGGGTTAGGATAGGCGAAATGAGCGCCTACCGCCGACGGGTCGTCGATGACGAGATGGACGATTTGCTGCCGCATCTCGCCGCCGTCAGCCTGGACGGACCCAGGGGGGTGGGGAAGACGACCACCGCCCTCCAACGGGCGGGGACGGTGTTCCGGTTGGACGACCCGGAGACCCTCGAGATCGTAACCGCCGACCCGAAACGCCTGTTGAGAGGGGCCGAGCCGATCGTCGTGGACGAATGGCAGCTGTATCCCCCCTCATGGGACATCGTCCGCCGGGCGGTCGATGATGGTCCCCGCCCCGGCAGGTTCATCCTCACCGGGTCCGCATCCCCGGCCGACCGGCCCACCCATTCGGGGGCGGGCCGCATCGTCAGCGTGCGTATGCGCCCCCTCGCCCTGTCCGAGCGTTGGGCGGGCCGGGTGTCGTGGACGCCGACGGTGAGTCTTGCGGAGCTGGCAGAAGGCGGCCGCCCCGATGTCGGGGGGCGAACAGAGGCCGGTCTGCAGGACTACGCGTCCGAGATCACAGGGGGCGGGTTTCCCGGTTTGCTCGGCCTATCGGGGCGCAGCCGCCGGGCCGCCCTCCGGGGGTACGTCGACCGCATCATCGAAGCGGACTTCCTCGAAGCCGGCCGCCGCGTCCGCAATAGCGAAGCGCTCCGCCGGTGGATGGCGGCCTACGCGGCCGCAACATCGACCGCCGCCTCGTATGAAACAATCCGCGACGCCGCCTCCGGCGGTCATGGAGACAAGCCCAACCGCAAGGCCGCCGCCCCGTACATCGACGTTCTCGAACGGCTCTGGATGATCGACCCCGTCCCGGCCTGGACGCCGACGAGGAACCGGTTCACGAAGCTGACCGGAGGCCCCAAGCACCAGCTGGCCGACCCTGCCCTGGCGGCCACCCTCCTCGGCGCGGGCGCCGGCGCCCTGCTCGAAGGCGCCCCGGCCGGCCCTCCGGTTCCCCGGGACGGGACCCTGCTCGGAGCGCTGTTCGAGGCGCTGGCTGCGCTGAACCTCCGGGTCTACGCCCAGGCCTGCGAAGCCCGGGTGCGGCATCTGCGCAAGCGCGGCAACCAGAGGGAAGTGGACTTCGTAGTGGTGCGCCCCGATGACCGGGTTGTCGCCGTCGAGGTGAAAATGTCGCACAGCATCGACGACGGGGATGTGCGCCACCTGCGCTGGCTGCGCAGAGAACTCGGCGATGACCTCCTCGACGCCCTGGTCATAAACACCGGAACGACCGCCTACCGCCGCGCCGACGGCATAGCCGTGGTGCCCGCCGGCCTGCTGGGCCCCTGAACCCGCCCCATTCGACGGCAGTCAGCGGGCCGCCGCCTTCCGAGGTGTAGATTCCCCAACCGAAGTAGATATGCTCGTCAGGAGAGGGCAAATCATGGATGATCGTATGGAAAGCCATCGCCGGTTGTTTCGTGAGGAGTATGAGGAGTATCTGGCCCGCAACCCCCGGTCGAGGGAGACGGCGGAGCGGGCGGCGGCGGTGCTCCCCGGGGGCACTACCCGGACGACCACTTTCTTTCCCCCGTTCCCGCCGGTGCTGGCGGAAGGGTCCGGGTGCGGGGTCGTGGACATCGACGGCAACCGCCGGGTCGATTTCCTCAACAACTACACCTCCCTGATCCTGGGGCACGCCCACCCGGAAGTCCTGGCCGCGGCCTGGTCGGCGGCCGCCCGGGGCACGGCCTTCTCGTCTCCCACCCGCCTGGAGGTGCGTCTGGCCGAGGTCATCGCCGACCGGGTGGCGTCGGTCGAGCAGATCCGGTTCACCAACTCGGGAACGGAGGCCACCATGGCCGCCATGCGGCTGGCGCGCGCCTGCACCGGCCGGCCCCTCATTGCCCGCATGGAAGGGAGTTACCACGGCACCCATGACTACAGCGCCGCTCCGGCGGCGGGGATTCCCGACCAGGTGGGCGGCCTGATGGTAGACCTCCCCTACAACGACGTCTCCGGGTGCGAGGCAGTCCTGGCGGACGCCGGGAACGCGGGCGGCCTGGCGGCGGTGATAGTCGAGCCGGTGCTCGGCGCCGGGGGAGTGGTGGCCGCCGGCCAGGAGTTCATCGACTACCTGAGAGCCGTTACCCGCCGGATAGGGGCCCTGCTGATCTTCGACGAGATCGTTACCTTCCGCCTCGACCGCGGCGGCGCCCAAGCCCGGTACGGGGTGCGCCCCGACCTGACCACTTTCGGGAAGATCATCGGCGGCGGTTTCCCGACCGGTGCAGTGGGCGGGCGCAAGGACGTGATGGCCCTGTTCCACCCGGAGGAGGGGAGCATCCCCTGGGGAGGAACCTTCAACGGGAATCCGGTCAGCGCCGCGGCGGGGGTCGAGACGCTGGAAGCCCTCACCCAGGATGTGATAGACGACCTCAACGAGCGGGGGGAGTGGCTGACGGGCCGGCTCAACCGGGTCTTCGAGAAGTCCCGAACCCCGGCTCGGGTAACCGGCGCCGGGTCCCTGTTCAACATCCACGCCGCCGCCGGGGAGATAACCGACAACCGCGCCGTTCAGCGCGCCGACCCCGGATTGGCCAAGCTGATCCACCTGGGTCTGATGAACCGGGGATATTTCCTGGCGGCCCGGGGAATGGCCTGCCTCTCCACCCCCATGACCCAGGCCGAGACGGACGGCCTGGTCGAGGCGGTCGAAGACCTGGCCGAAACCCTGGCGAACGGTTAGCCCCCTGCGTCTGCGCCGGCGGGCTGGCGGCCCTGCCAGATCGTCGTCCGGCCTCGCGAAAAATTCTCGGAACAAACCCCTAGACGACCGCTCCAAAATGTTGTATATATGTAGGGGCTAAAGCACATACACCGCCGCCGGTGTCCTGGAGAGCGCGGCGGTCATAGATCGAAGTATCCCCGGCCGGCCCCTCGGAACGGGAAGGCCCCACGCGGCCGGAAAACGAGATCACAGAAGGTGGCGGTGGCGGGGGAGGGCACCCGGCGGAGCCGGGCGGGGTGGGCGCAATTTTCGCGAACTTGACGGGGTATGCCGTTTAGAAGGGGGCGTAGGTTGTCCGAGCCACCAGCGATGCGGATGGTGAGCGCCCTACCGTTTTCGGGCTCTACTCTTGGGACAAAGGGGAATGACCCGGCGATTCGATCTCGGCACGTCAGGTCTCGGTGACTCTTTCTTCGGCCCGGTGGTAAGAGTATTCCCGTAGTTTGATTGGATTTCTACCATCTAGATCATGTTTTAATGTTCGGGAATATATAAACCAAACGTTCCCGTTCTGTAAGTGCATCTATATCATCTGGGCACTCCTTCAGCCAGTTATTCAATGATTTTGCTAAATGATATTCATACTTCTGCAATAATCTGAAGTTCTGCTGTGCTTTGTTAATTCGGATAAGAAGCTCGTAATTTAAAACTATAGCACGAAAGGTGCTTCTATAAAATGAAACTAATTTCATTTTAAGTTTACTAGACTTGTCAAAAGCTTTGAGTGCCTTATCCAATTGTAGTCTGGCTGTTTGTGCTTCTTGTTCAGCACGGCCATATTGAAATTGTTGAAACATGTCCTTTGCTAAGCGGCTATGAGCATAGCCACTTGCATATAACAAAGGAATAGAATCAAAATCAATCCGATCCAAACCAAGTTTAGCAATTTTAGTGGCAGATGTCCATTCTTTCCGCTTTAGTTCTATTTGGCACCAATGCCAGTACATGTCCTGCTTGGAAGACTTAAGATCAGCCGCCCGGGTAAATGCGTTAGAGGCATCGGAATAACGTTGGTTAGGCTGCCAGGACTTATATACCCAACCTAACATGCTGTATAAATCAGCGATCTCTGGATGATAACTGATAGCCTTTATTAATGTTTGTTCAGCATCATAATATCGACCTAGTTTTACACAACTAAAGGCTTGCCGGATATACCTGCCAATAGTTTCTTTTTTCAGCCTGGTTTGTTGTGGTGTATCTGTTATCTGTTTGATTATCCTTTTAAGACGATTAGATAAATCCGTACCTTGATTTATATCTACGACCAGCTTTTTGGTATTTTGATTTAGATCAAATCTAGGTATATTTTCAATAATATGTGGCTTGGACACTAGAAAAGATTCTTGTAATTCTTCAATCGAGGAACGAACTTTTTCTATAGTTATATCGAGCGTAACAGCAATGTCAGTCAAGGAGACCGAGCTATTAAATAATGCACAGGTTAAAAGAACCTTTTGTGTTGTGATTGAAAACATATCATATTCTCGCTTCAAAGCGTATTCACGTGCAGCATTTCCATCTCTATCCCTCCATATTTCTATAGCCCTCATAGGAGTTTCTCCTACTTTGCACAATCGCAATAGATCCTCGATAAATAACGGGCTTCCATCACATGCTCTTTGTATTCTTTTCATTATCTTATTAGTGAATTGACTAGAGTCTATGTCATACAATTCTATCCTGCTTGCTATGAAATTGATACTGTCTGAGTCTTCCAAACCACTTATTTGAGTTACGGTAGGTTCAAAGCCAAACGGAACTCGCCGAGATGTTAATAGTACTTTAGACGGTGTAACATTAGCATCACGAACAAAGAAATTCATTGCTTCAATATTTTTCCCTTCAAGAGAATCTATATCATCAAGAATCACAAGAGCAGGTAGCTCCTTGAGATAGTTAAGGCATATATGCTTTCTTTCGTTGATATCCATTTCCTCCTCTAATTCTATAGCGGCATATGCCTCTAAAACCCTATCTAGGGCAGATCTTAAATCATCAAAATCTGGAGAGTCTATATCTACCGATCGACCTGATACAAAACGACGAGCCTTTGCGCTCATCCAAATAACTATCTCTAAACCCTCTGGAGGTTCATTCAGAATATTAGTCGCAAATTGGTACGCTATTGCTGTTTTCCCTTTTCCACCGTCACCTGCCAGTAGCCAAACGCGTGAGTTTTGATCCTTAAACCATTCCATTAGTTTATCAAGTTCACGTTTTCTACCAACAAACCTTGGTACTATCCATTCTTTGGAAGGAAGAGTTGATCCTTCGATCTGTCTAGATAGACTAAGATCATACATTCTTTTATCATCTGAATTGATATTGTCCCGTATTCTCGAAAGATCTTTTGCAGCATCTTGGTTAATAAAACCCAAGATTCTCACAGCGGAATCCAACATTCTAAAAGCATCAGGGAAAGTTATATCATCTTCAGCAGGGTGTCCAAGCACCGAATCTCGTAAGTTTTTTACCGTTTTTGTGCAGGTTAAAATTTCTTGTTTTTGTCTCCGCTTTACTTCAACATTATCAGAGATATTCATAAAAATATCATCAAAGTATCTGTCGAATATATTGTAGAAATGATTCACACTTAAAATATCGAATTCATCTCTTAATTCGCTATTTAATTCTCCTGTGCTCCGCGGTAACTCCGCATTGGTTTGAATTCTTTCCCATTCCTCCTGCTTAAATGGAGATTTCAGTTCATCAAGCCATGTTTGAGGAAATACCTCTTTGAATCTTAATCTTATCTGGTTAACTACAGCGTTGCGGTAAACCCTATTGATTCCCTCGAAACAGCTCGTGCTTCTAGACTCCATTTGAGATTTCTCCTCCCTTTAAAGGAACAGTTACATCCTTTTGCCCAATATTATCACTATAGCAGGTCAGGCCGGGCATCGGCCAGGGCAGGTGGAAGGCGGTCAACCAAGGGCGGGACTCCTCCAGATGTGCGGCCAGGCGGAACATCCGGGTTCATCGGGGCTCTGGGTTGCTGGTTGTCTGGTGTTGTGAGTTGTGTTCGTACAGGAGGCGGGGGAGGTCGGTTTCGGGGGTCAGGACGTCGAAGGACCAGCGGCCGAAGCCGCCGTGGGTGTTTACGGCTTTGATCCAGTCCCGCATGTAGGCCCATTTGGATTCGTCTATCTCCTTGGGGTCGCCTTTGACCTCCAGCACCAGGGTTGCGCCCGACCGGAGGCGGATCAGGAAGTCGGGCAGGTAGCGGCGCACCACGCCCCGGTGGACGTAGGAAATCTCGAAGCCGAGGTGGTCGTTCTTGGCCCAGGCTTCAACGTCCGGGTTGTTGTCGAGCTCGGTTGCCGCCTCCGGCTCGAAGGTGCCGTCGTACACGCAGAAGTTGATGTGGCTGCGGCGGGCGGGGCCGACCGGCTTGCCCGTGTACCAGACGCCCATGTCTCCGGTGGAGCGGATCGGACGTTCCGGGTCGAACACAGGGGTCAGCTGCTCGGTGTTGGCCGATTCGATGGCGCGCCAGAAGTGCTGGACGATCCGGGTCATGTTCATCCCGATCAGGATCCGCCTCCGGAGCGGGTCCTGGTTCCACAGGCCCTTGATCACGATCCGGTCCGACGCCAGGAAATCCTGGGTCAGGGTTACCAGCCGGGCGCACAGCACTTCCCGGTTGTCAGGCCAGCCGGGTTTCATCTGGTCGTAGAGCTGCGCCGCGGCCTCGAAAGCGATCTGCTGGAGGCGGCGGTTTCCCCAGAACTTCTCGAGGTCGATCCGCACATCCGCCCGGTCGGTCTTGGCGTCCAGGGTCTTGGCGAGCTCGGCCAGGGTGGGGGTGTTCACCGGGTCGAGGGTCAGCGGCGCCACCGCATCCCAGTCCAGGAACAGGTCGGGCCGGTAGACCCGCTCCACCCGGATCACCACCGGGAACCTGATCTCGAACCGGGCCTTCTCCGCCAGCGGCTCGATCGGGGTCTTCGGTTTGGGCGGGCGGGGCGGCCCGCTCGTCGACTCGTGGGGCAGGAAGGTGAACGGCACCCCGAAGATGTTGACGTACTCCGGCTCGAAGAAGCCGCGCTCGTTCACCTCGTAGGAGGTGCGGCGCAGGCCCCGCCCCACCACCTGCTCACACAGCAGCTGGCTGGAGAAGGCCCGCAGCCCCATGATGTGGGTTACCGTCTTGGCGTCCCACCCCTCCGACAGCATCGCCACCGAGATCACATGGCGGATCTGCTCGCCCGGCTCGCCCCGGCGCCCGATCGTGTCCACCCGCCGCCGCAGCATCTCGGCCTGCTGGGCCTTGGTCAGCTTGCCCTCGCCGGGCAGCTCCGCCGGCTTCTCGCTCTCCTCCGCCTTCTTGAGAACCTTCGAGTCGATGTGCAGGGTCAGCTCCGGTTCGCACAGGCCCTCTACCCTGATCCGGGCGTTGTCGAAAGCGTACTTGACGCGGGCGGCGGTCTCGGTGCGGTTGGCCACCGTGATCATCACCGGCGGGGTCGGATGGCCCTCCTCCTCCCAGGCCTTGCGCGCCTCGGCCCAGTCGTGGCCCAACAGGATGTAACCGGCGGCCACCAGGTCGGGCAGCGGAACCGAGGCCCCCGCCCTGCGGTTGAGGTCCGCTTTCACCTCGTCGTCGTTGTAGATGTGGTACAGCCGCGACTTGTAGGTCTCCGGGTCGAAGCGGGTGTCGTCCCGCACCACCACCCGCGGGGTCTTCACCAGGCCCGACTCGATGGCGTCGTTGAGGCTGAAATCGCTGACGATCCAGTCGAACAGGGTTTCCCCGCTGGCCTTCTTGCCGGAAGGGACGAACGGGGTGGCGGTGAAGTCGTAGCAGCGCAGGACGCCCCGGGTCCGGTGGATGCGGTCCAGGGACTCCACCCACTTGGTCGCCTCCTCCCTCTCCGCCTTGTACCGGTAGAAGTCGGCGGCCCGGCGGTCGGGCGGGATGCGCCAGGCGTGATGGGCCTCGTCGTTGATGACCAGCAGGTTGCGGGAGCGGGCCATCTCGTCCCCCAGCGCCTCCCGCACCCAGGCCTCGTCGCTCTTGGGGCCCCGCTTGTCCACCGACCGGCGGCGGCTGATCTGCTCCTCGGTCTGCCAGCCGAGGGCGTGCCAGTTGCGCACCCGCACCCGGCCCTGGCGCAGGCGGTCGCGCAGGTTGGACGGAACCAGGTCGAACTCCTGGTAGTAGTTGCCCCGCTCGTTCGGGTCGACCACCGCCAGCCGGCTGCGCACGGTCAGGCCGGGCGCCACCACCAGCACGTTGCGGCTGAAGCGGGGGTCGTTGGGGTGGGCCGCCTTGTTGAGGATCTGCCAGGCGATCACCATCGCCATTACCACCGTCTTGCCGGTCCCGGTGGCCATCTTGGAGCACAGCCGCGTGAAAGGGCCCCCGTCGGAGGGCACGCCGACGCCCACCTGCTGGGAGTCGGGGCCCTCGGTCAGCCAGATCAGGGTCTCGACCGCCTCCAGCTGGCAGAAGAACAGCCGCAGGTCGTCGGCGCCCTCCCGGCGCTCCCAGTGCTCCAGCAGGCGGCGGGTTACGCCGGTTACCCCCGGCCGGCCCGCCCTCCGCCAGGCGGCCACCCGCGGGCGGATCCGGTTGACCAGCTCTATCGGATGGAAGACGCCCGGGTCGTCGAAGGTGCGGGCGTCGGGGGTGGCCACCAAGTATCCGGCCTGGCGCCGCCCCTCCACCAGCTCGAACGAACGGGCCGAACGGTCGTAGCGCCAGTGGCTGGAGGGCTCGGTGTAGGGGGAGCTGACGATCAGGCGGTCGATGCCCCCGGAATGCGACAGGCCCGGCTGGCCGCTGCTGCGGTCCACCTCTATATATCCAGGTTCAGGAGGCGCAGGCTCTCCACCCCCCGGTTGTCCACCACCTTGACCGCCGCCCGCCGGTGCTCGCCCGCCTCGAACGGGAGGGAGCGCGTTCCCCGGTAGGCCTCGATGCGGGATTGGTCGATCTGCGCCCGCAGCGTCTTGGCCAGCTTGTTCCATCCGCCGTTGGGCTTCCCGCCGTCGAGGGGGAAGAAAACCTGGCGGGGGAACAGGCTGCGCCCGTCGTAGTCGGGGTCGAGCATCCACACCGCGATCTGGTCGGCGGCACCCGAGGTGAGCTCCCCGGTGCGGGTGTCGAAATAGTCGAACCCCAGCACTTCCACCCGGAAGAGGCCGCCCTCCAAACCTTCGACCTCTACTTCAGGTTGACCCACCAGCCAGAAGCTCTCGTTGCCCGCCCGGGCCTTCTTCAGATCGTCGGTGAGCAGGTCGGCGTTCATCTGCGCCCGGAGCAGGGTCACCCCCGGCCAGTCGGTCTCGTCGATGTCCTTGACCGCTTCGGGGTCGAAGGCGAAGGCGGCGAACACCACCAGCTCCGGCCGGGGCACCAGGGTCCGGGCTGTCTCGATGGCCCGCTCCACCTGCCGGGTCTCCATCGGGGCGTGCTCGGGTCCGAACGACACCGCCATCCGCATCCCGTCATCCGATTCACCCTCGGCGTGCAGCCAGGGCGCGGGCAGCGGCTCCAGCCTGGTCAGGGATATGTGGTGGCCGGCTACCCCCCGCATTCCGGTCTTCAGCAGCTCGCTCCGCCATTCGGCCTGTCGGGCCGACTCGCCGCTCCGGCAGACCGACTCATCCGCGTCGGGGGCTTCATCGGGGAATTCGTCAAGCGGGCGCACGGCGGGGGCGGGCACCGCCTCCACGGTGAAAGGCCCGGCAACCCGCGATTTCTTGCTGTCTTCGTAAGGCTGGTCGTAGAGGGTGGTTACCTGCGGCGGTTCGTCGTAAGCGAGGACTTTGGCCGAAACGTAGGGTACGGTACGGTATACGAAACCGCTTCCAACACCTTCATCAGGATGAGCTAACTGGTAATAATCGAAAGTTGATGTCATCAGCCGTTGCCGCGCTAGTGTGAGCGCAACGCGGCTGGTGTCACAGGTAATCCAGCGCCTTCCCCACTGTTCGGATACGGCTGCGGTGGTAGCTCCACCACAGGTAGGGTCAAGTATCAAATCACCAGGGTCGGTAGTCATCAGCAGGCAACGCTCAATAGCTAGAGGAGAGGTTTCAACAACATAACGTTTTTGGCGAGGTGCCATTCGTCTACTCCAAAGATTATTGATTTTTCTACCAGGTAATTCTTCTTCATATAGCTTCCATCTGAGGTTATCAGAAGTCCCTTCTAAGGAATCTAACCTTCTAGTTTTAGCGAGACGGTCTAATCCGGCTCGTGAAACAGACCAATGTTCTGTTTCAAGACAATGATAAGTTCTGCCTTTCCATTCGTAAGGATCAGATAAACCTGTAGTGGAAACGCCTTGAGATTTTAGAGGCATACGGCTAAAAATCCTTGCTCCTGTAGGTAAGTTGTTTGGATTATATCTTGTCAATTCATCAGGCCTTTTGATTTTACCATCTGGATATTCAATATGAGCGGAGAACCCAAAATGAGCAATTATTTCAGCTCTTGATAGAGGTTCATATATTTGCCGGTATTTTATAGATCGTTTATCTTTTGCATACCACAAAATATAACTGGCTACATCCGGTAGAGTTTTTGAGGAACTGGCACCAGTCGTGCAAAAGGTAATTGTAGTGACTCGATTCTCATTACCGAATATTTCATCCATCAAGTTACCGATCCTATGAACATTTTCATCTCCGATCTGCACAAAACAACTACCCGAAGGTGTTAACAATTCGCGAGCCAGCAACAGCCGGTCGCGTAAATAGGACAAGTAGGAATGGATGCCCAGTTCCCAGGTGTCGCGGAAGGCTTTGATCATCTCCGGCTCGGCGGTCAGGTCCTGGTCCTTGCCGTCTCTTACCTCTCGCTGGTCCGTGAAGGGTTGAAAGTTGGAGCCGTACTTGATGCCGTAGGGCGGGTCGATGTAGACCATCTGCACCTGGCCGCCCATGCCCTCTTTCTCGAGGAGGCTGTTCATCACCAGCAGGCTGTCGCCCGCGATCAGGCGGTTGCTCCAGTTGTGGGGGTGCTTGTAGAACTCGATCGCTTGGCGAAGGGGCGGGTTCTCCTCCTCGGCCTCGAACAGCGACTCCTGTTCCGGGCCGTTGCGCTTGCGGACCGCCTCGATGATGGTGCGGGGGTCGATCCGCTCGTGGACGTGGAGGGAGACGGTCGGAACCGAAAACGAAGTTCCCTCGGCTTTGCCCGCCCAGGTCAGCTGCGGGTCGAGATGAGGATCATGATCTAACGATACTTTAGAATTCTCAGTGGGAGTTAGCGGGGGGGGGGGGTCGATGCAAGTAGCCTTTTTGCGGGAGGTCGGGGTCCCCCTCGGCGGTAACCAGCCCGACCGGCGGGTTGTTCACGCGCTCCTTGTCGGTGTGCGCGTAGCTCTCGATCGGCTTGGGGGGTTTCTTCCTGGCCACGCTCCGGCTCCTACTTCGTCTCTACCCGATTTTTCGGGGTAGTGTATCAATATGGGGGGGGGGGGAGTCTGCTGTATATTCGGGGGAGGGTGGCAGGGGGGTTATCCTGGGGATATGACGACAGTTGGGATTGCGCCGCGCCGGGCCGACGCGGAGAGAGCCGCAGATGCGTTGGCGGCGGCCGGGGTGGGTCGGGTGGTGTTGTTCGGTTCGGTGGCTCGCGGCGACGCCGGCGAGCGCAGCGACATCGACCTCGTGGCGATCTATGACGATCTTGACTATAAGGAGCGGTGGGAGCGGCGTTGTGAGTTGGCGGGGTTGGCAGGCCGGGCGGTGGAGTTCCCGGTGGATGTGAGTGTGACCGACCGGGCGGAGTGGAGGATGCGCACTACCAGGGTGGCCACGTCGTTCGAGGGGCGGGCGGCCAGGGACGGGGTGGTGCTGGTGGACCGCCCCGCCGCCATTGATGTGGACTGGGACAAGGAGATGGTTATGCCGTCCAGCGACTACGAGGAAGCCGTCGAACGGTTGACGGGAACGCGCGGTGCGTTGAGGGGTTTGCTGCGCCTTCTCAGGCCCGATCCGGACGAGGATGCCCAGGACGAAAACGTGCATGCGTGGATACTGGAGCGGTTGCGCCGCGGTTGCGGGGAGGCGCACATGGCGGTCGAGCTGGCAGTCAAGGCGCTGATTCACCTGGAGTCCGACCCTGACCGGCCGGCGTGGGGCCACGACATCGGGAAGCTCTGCGCCCGTCTGCCCGAACCCCACCGCAGCACACTGTCCGCTCTCCTAGAGCCGCTCGGGGCCGATGCGATCACACCGTGGCGCACGGACGCCGTCTACGGGTCGGGCATCGAAGTCTCTCCGGAGCTGCTGGCGGACCTGGCGCGGACCGCCTGCCGGGTCGCTTCCTACGCGGTGGGTCGGTTCCCGGCCCATGCCCCCGTTGCGGCCGATATCCGAGGGCGCGTCAGGGACATCGAGCACTACCTGGACACCGGGGTGGAGGAGTCTGGAGGGGGGAGCTCGTGAGCGTCGCCGCGCCGCGCCGGGCCGATGCGGAACGGGCGGCGGCGGCGTTGGCGGCGGCCGGGGTGGGTCGGGTGGTGTTGTTCGGTTCGGTGGCCCGCGGCGACGCCGGCGAGCGCAGCGATATCGATCTGATGGCGATCTATGACGATCTCGACTATGGGGAGCGGTGGGAGCGGCGTTGTGAGTTGGCGGGGTTGGCCGGCCGGGCGGCGGGGTTCCCGGTGGATGTGAGTGTGACGGACCGGGCGGAGTGGAGGATGCGCACTACCAGGGTGGCCACGTCGTTCGAGTGCCGGGCCGCTCGGGACGGGGTGGTGCTGGTGGACCGACCCGCCGCCGTTGATGTGGACTGGAACAAGGAGATGGTGATGCCGGCCGATGACTACGAGGAAGCCGTGGAGCGGCTGAAGGGCGCGCGCAACGCGTTGGGTGCGCTGCTGTTGCAGCTTCGCCCCGACCCGATAGAGCTGGGCGAACTCGACGAGGAAGATGTACGGGATCGCCGCCAGATACGGTGGCATCGCGGCTGCGGAGAAGCCCACATGGCGGTCGAGCTGGCGGTCAAAGCCCTTCTCCATCTGGAAGCCGACATCGACCGGCCTGCTTGGGGCCATGACATCGGCAAGCTCTGCGCCCGTTTGCCCGAACCCCGCCGCCGCGCCCTGTCCGACCTCTTGGAACCGCTCGGCGCCGATGCGATTACCCCGTGGCGCGTAACCGCGGTTTACAACAGCACCGATACCACCCCCGAGTTGCCGGCAGAGCCGGCGCGGACAGCTTGCCGGGTCGCTTCCTACGTAGCCGATCAGTTCCCCGCCGCCGTGCGCCCGGTCGCCGGTGTCCGCATGTACGCCGGCCGCATCGAGGACTATCTGGCCGGCTATGCCCTCGACAGCGGTGAGCCTCTATAGGTGTGAGGTTCGAGCGTTATCCTGGGGGAGTATGAGTATGACGACAGTTGGGATTGCGCCGCGCCGGGCCGACGCGGAGCGGGCGGCGGCGGCGTTGGCGGATGCTGGGGTGGGCCGGGTGGTGCTGTTCGGTTCGGTGGCCCGCGGGGACGCCGATGAGCGCAGCGATATCGATCTGATGGCGATCTATGACGATCTCGACTACGGGGAGCGGTGGGAGCGGCGTTGTGAGTTGGCGGGGTTGGCCGGCCGGGCGGCGGGGTTCCCTGTGGATGTGAGCGTGACCGACCGGGCGGAGTGGAGGATGCGCACTACCAAAGTGGCTACTTCGTTCGAGTGCCGGGCCGCTCGGGACGGGGTGGTGTTGGTGGACCGACCCGCCGCCGTCGATGTGGACTGGGACAAGGAGATGGTGGCGCCCGACAGCGACTACGGGGATGCGCTCGCCCGGTTGGACGAGGCAAGAGCCGCATTGGGGAACCTGCTGGAGTTCCTCCGGCCTGGTTTCATTGAGCAGAGAGGCCCGCAGGTGGAGGTTTGGCGGAGGTTGTCGGATCGGTTGCACCGCGGTTGCGGCGAGGCCCATCGAACGGTCGAGTTGGCGATCAAGGCGCTCATCCATCTGGGGTCCGACCCCGACCGGCCTGCTCGGGGGCATGATGTCGGGAAGCTCTGTGCGCAGCTGCCTGCGTCCCATCGTCGTGTTCTGCCCGCCCTGCTGGAACCGGTCGGCCCCGAAGCGATCACGTTGTGGCATACCGCTGCCGTTTATCACAGAACGATGCAGGGCGTGGATGCCTCTCCCGAGTTGTTGGCCGATCTGGCGCGGACAGCCTGCCGGGTGGCTTCCTCCGCCGCCGGTATGTTCCCCGCCCATGATCCCAGGGCGGCCGCTGTCCGGGCTTATGTGGAGAACATCGAGAACTACTTGGATGGTTATGCCCTGGATACCGGTGAACCGCTCCGCCTCGTGTGAGCGCAGCCGGGCGCGCGGGGTACGATGTTCGGGGAGCCGGTAAATGATCCGATGGGAAGCGGGAGGGTTCGATGACCGATGAAGCGGCGGTGCGCGACCGCGAAGAGGCGTCGGAGGGCGCCCTGATGGTGGTGGAGCAGGCCGCGCCGGTCGACGACGACAACGAATCGGCAGACCGCATCGAGGAGCCGGCCAAGCTGCTGCGGATCGCCTCGATGACCCGCTCGATGCTCGAGGAGGTGCGCACCGCCACCCTCGACGAGGAGGGCCGGGTGCGTCTGCGGGCCGTGTTCGACGCCTCGATGGAGCAGCTGCGCAGCGTGTTGACCGATGAGCTCCGGGACGAGCTGGCCGACGTTTTCGTGCCGCTCGACAGCGATGTCCCCACCCAGGCCGAGATCAGGGTTGCCCAGGCCCAGCTCATCGGTTGGCTCGAAGGCCTGTTCAACGGCATCCATGCGGCCATCATGACCCAGCAGATGGCGGCCCGGGCCCAGCTGAAGCAGATCAGGAGCGGCCGCCAGGAGGAGGGCGACGCCGGGAGCGGCCTCTACCTCTGACCGAGCCCGGCCCCCGGGCGGGGGAGTTCATCGGCCGCCGGTTATTGATTCGACTGCGTCTCTTGGGCTTTGCGCAGCCTGGCTCGGGCAGGATCCCAGCCTTCGAACCTGGTTGTCCTGCGCTCCAGGTCCCGCAAGGCGTCCTCCGTTCGGGCGAGGATCAGCTCGAAGATGGGTCCGAGGCCGCCGCCGAGATCGGATTCGGCCAAGGCCTCGCAGTACCGCAGGCGGTCCTTGCGGCGGATGATGATGCTCGGAAGACCGGCCCTGATCAGCTCCAGGTTCATGACCGCTCGGGCAGTGCGTCCGTTGCCGTCCGTGAAAGGGTGTATACGGGTCAGCCAGGTGTGCAGCACGGCGGCCCTGGGGAGGGCCGGACTGTTCTTGTTGGACACCGACCAGCTCTCCCAGTCCTCCATGGCGGACATGACATCCCTCCAGGAAACGGGAGGGCGGTGGGACGAACCGGTGATCCTGACCGGCTGGGAGCGAAAGAGGCCAGCGCCCGGGGCTTCGCCGAGGATCAGGGCGTTCAGCTCCTTCGCCTGGTCGAGGGTCGTGGGAGAACCGTCCCCGGCCAGCTCGACCATGCGCTCCAAGGCCTTCGAGAGGTTGACGGCGTCCTTCGCGTAGGCGGGGTCATGCCCCGCGATCGCGACGCCCTTCAGAACCGCCGTCTCGGTCTCTTCCACGCTCAGGGTGCTGCCCTCGATGGCGTTGGACTCTGCGATCTGGCGGAAGCGGGTGTCGCCGAAGTAGGCGCGCAGGGTTTGCTCCGAGAGCCGCCCCTGTTCTCTGAGCATGTCCACGCGTTCCTGGAGCTCGGCGGCCTTTTGCCAAACCCGCCCGCCCGTTTCTTCGACGCTGTAGGGGCTGCCGTCCAGACTGACCGCCGTCATCGACTCTCCGCATCGGGTAAGCGGAGAGGATGGTACGGCATGGAACGGCGGATCGGGTCCCCCGGTCGGGTGTGGGTAGGGTGATGGGCAGCCGATGGTTTATGACGACGACGCTTCGCCCCGGTTCTGCCGCCCCGCCGCCGCCCGCGCCCCCGGCGTCCTGACGAAGGTGTAGCTCACGGAACTCCTGGATCTGGTTCTTCTCGCCGCAGCCGGTTTCGGCGCCGGGTTCATCAACGCGGTGGCCGGCGGCGGCTCGGCCCTGACGGTGCCCCTGCTGGTCGTGATGACGGACGGCAACATCGCCAACGGCACCAACCGGGTGGCCGTCATGTTCGCCAACCTGGCCGGGATCGCCGCCTACCAGAAGGGGGATGCCGTACCGTGGGCCGGGGTGCGCCTGCTGCTGGTTCCCATTGCGGCGGGGAGCGCCGCCGGCGCCTGGACGGCCACCCAGCTGTCGCCGGAGGGGATGCAGCGGGTGTTCGCGGTGGTGCTGCTGTTGATTGCCGTGTCGGTCGTTTTCAATACCAACCGCTGGCTGGAGACCGCACCCTCCCGCCTCAACTTCGCAACCAGGAACCTGGTGTTCCTGTTCGTAGGCTTCTACGGGGGGTTCGTCCAGATCGGGGTGGGCTTCCTGCTGCTGGCCGCCCTGGTGCTGGGGTCGGGGTTCGACCTGCTGCGGGGCAACGCCGCCAAGGTGGCGCTCATCGCTGTCTACACCCCGGTGGCGCTGCTCTTCTACTTCCTGGCCGGGGACGTGAACCTGCCGCTGGGGTTGATGATGGCGGTGGCCCATTCCTCCGGCGCCTACACGGCCGCCCGCCTGGCCGTCCAGAAGGGCGTCGCCTGGGCGAGGTGGTTGCTGGTGGCGGCGGCGGTGGGCGCGGCCGTCCGCATGCTGTTCGTGTAAAGCCCGAACAGTCTGCCCCGCGGCAGGCTCCGCTGGAGGTTCCGAGCGCGGGGTTGTCATCAGAGCGTGCGCGGTTAGGGCGCCCGGAAGGTGTCCCGGCGCAGGCAGCTGTTGGACGGTCTGTCCGATGAGCACGGGCGGCCGGGCGCTGCGCCCACTGACGGAACGGCCGAAGGCATTCCTGTCCGCGCATCCTCTTACCCTCGGCCGCCTTACAGAAAAGCCCAACACCGTGCAAACCCGAACCCTTCTTTCCTGCGACCCCCCGAACCCTTTTCCTGCGAACCCCTTGAACCCTGTTCCTGTGAACCCCCTGGTCAACCCCCTATCCTCCACCCCCCGGACCCCGCAAGAACGCGAAAAACGCCCGCCCCTCGCCCCGCTTCGCGGGCCCGGCCCCCACCGCCGCCACCATGGTTCCGGACGCGTCTGGTCAGTACCCGGCAGGGCCGCGTTCGGAGGATGATCCCTGTCACGGTCTGCGCCGGCTGCGGACCGGAGGTGCTTTGGCTTCTTCATTATCCGATATCGGTGCGACATAGTCAATACCCTTGTGGGGGAATCCGGCGGATTTTTTTGTCATTCCCGTGATTTAGGATATGGGCGTGGAGACGGACCGCCGCCCGATCGATTACATCGCACTCACCAGGCAGACCTACCGGCGGCTCGGATATGCGCCGTACCGTTGGGCGGTCAGCGAAGGCCCTCCCCCCTGGGCGCCTTTGGGCAAGCCCCTGTCCGAAGCCCGGCTGGGGTTGATTGCCTCCGGCGGCGTCTACCGCCATGGGCAGGTGGCCTTCACCCATAAGGACGACACCACCCATCGGGAGATACCCGCCGACGCCGCCGTCGAGGAGCTGCGGGTCACCCACTTCGCCTACGACTTGGCGGCCGCCCGCCGGGATCCCAATACGGTCTTCCCTCTCGGCACCCTGCGGGCCCTGGCCGGCCGGGGGGTGATAGGCGGGCTGGCGCCGTCGGCGTTGACCTTCATGGGCGGCATCTACTCGCAGCGCCGCCTGGCCGATGAGCTCATACCTGCCCTGGTAGAGCGGATCGTCGACCTGGAGGTCGATGCGGCGCTGCTGGTGCCGGTCTGACCGGTCTGCCACCAGTCAGTTGGGCTGTTGAGCAGGGCGATCGAGGCCAAGGGGGTTTCTACCCTCTCGATGACCAGCGCCTGGTCGATCACCGCCGCCGTCAATCCTCCCCGGGCGGCTTTTACCGACTTCCCGCTCGGACACACCTGCGGCCCCCCCGGCCGGCCCGCCCTGCAGCAGGCCGTCATGTCGGACGCCCTGGCCCTCTTCGAGACCCTGGCCGAGCCGGGCGCCATCGCCGACCTCGGCTATTCGTGGGCGGAGGAATGGAAGGAGGAGGCCCGCCGGCCCGTCGACCACCGCACCCCCCGCCGCGGCGCCCCCCAATACCAGAACCGGGAAGACGAACAGGCGGCGGTGCGCAACCACGGCGCCGCCGTTGCCTGCGGAACGGGCGCCTGCGGGGCCGCCTCCCGTCCTTGACCCGCGCTCCGGCTTATGATTGGGCGGCGGCTCCGAAGGCGGAAGAAGGAAGGGTCATGGCCGAGATCGTGATGTACACCACGCCGTGGTGCGCATGGTGCAGGCGCGCCAAGAACCTGCTGGCCCGGCAGGGCTACGGTGATATCACCGAGATCGATATAGAAGCGCAGGGCGAGGACGCCTGGGCGGACCTGGAGCGGCGCACCGGCCAGAAGAGCGTCCCCCAGATATTCATCGGGGACCGCCACGTGGGGGGTTTTCAAGACCTGGACGCGCTCATAAAGGAGGGCCGCCTCGACGCCCTGGCCGGGGCTTGACGCCCGGCGGTACAGTTGGCCCTCCCCCAGACCGGAGGAAGCCCGATATGGTTTCAGAGCTGTTCGACCCGGCCCGTTGGCGGCGGGTCGATGGTTTCGACTTCACCGATATCACCTACCACCGGGCGGTCGACCAGGGGACGGTTCGGGTGGCCTTCGACCGCCCCGAGGTGCGCAACGCTTTCCGGCCCCTCACCGTGGACGAGCTGTATCTGGCGCTCGACCACGCCCGGCAACAGTCAGACGTGGGGGTGGTGCTGCTCACCGGAAACGGTCCTTCCCCCAAGGACGGCGGCTGGGCCTTCTCCTCGGGCGGCGATCAGCGCATCCGCGGCAGGGACGGCTACAGATACGCCGAAGGCGGGGAGGCCGGGAGCGTGGACCCCGCCCGGCTGGGGAGGCTCCACATCCTCGAGGTGCAGCGCCTGATCCGGTTCATGCCCAAGGTGGTGATGGCGGTGGTGCCCGGCTGGGCGGTGGGCGGCGGCCACAGCCTCCATGTGGTTTGCGACCTCACCCTGGCCTCGCGGGAGCACGCCGTCTTCAAGCAGACCGACTCCGACGTGGCCTCCTTCGACGCCGGCTACGGCTCCGCCTACCTGGCCCGCCAGGTCGGCCAGAAGCGGGCGAGGGAGATCTTCTTCCTGGGGGCCGACTACACCGCCCAGGAAGCCTGCGAGATGGGCATGGTGAACCTGGCGGCGCCCCACGCCGAGCTGGAGGAGGCCGCCTTGGAGTGGGCCGGGCGGATCAACGCGAAGAGCCCCATGTCGCAGCGGATGCTCAAGTTCGCCTTCAACCTGATCGACGACGGGCTGGTCGGCCAGCAGATCTTCGCCGGAGAAGCGACCCGCCTCGGCTATATGACCGAGGAGGCGCAGGAGGGAAGGGACGCCTTCGTGGGGAAACGCCCCAAGGATTTTTCCCGGTTCCCCTGGCATTACTGAGCGGACAGGCCCCGAAGGCGGGTCTTGTCGCCCGGAGGCCCTCCGAGCTCTATAGATCGCCCCCTGAGGTGTCGATCCGTTTCGGCGTAGGGGGGTTCTGTACGTTCAGCACATCTTCTATCTGGAAGACGGGCACGTTGTATTCTTTGGAGCAGTCCACCAGGCTTTTGCCCTCCAGGAAACATTCGACCACATCCTCCACCCTGCTTTCGCCCTCGTAGAAATGGGGGGCGCCGTTGTGTTTGGCCGGGTCGATGAAAACATCGGCGGTGGTGTACTGGCGCAGCTGTATTCTTTCTACGTATTGGTGCCTGTAATTATGAGAGAAGCTGTAACTGAGCAGCAAATCCAGCTGCACGACGAACGTCGGGGCATCGTTGAACCCTATCTTCACCATCGGCAGGGCGTTTTCGGGCCGGGAGTAGAGGTTGTAGTATTCCCAGGCCAGCTTCGCTCCGTTGCGGCGCATCCATGTGTGGGCCAGAGGATGCTCCCGCCCGAATTTCATCTCCAGGAACGGCAGGACCGGATAGAAGTGCTCCAGAAACTCCGGTCCGGGATCTATGACGGCCATGACGAGCAGCTCCGCCATCCCGATGAACGAGATGGACAGCTCCCCCTCCGCCGCCCGGTCGGGAAAGCCGATGATGAAGTCGGGCGGCTGCGCCCACTCCGTTATTTTCGACGTTTCCACATCGGCGATCTTGGCCGCCTGCTCCAGGCTGTACCAGGGTTCGAGCAGCGCATCCAGGTCGTTGCGCGCCGGCTTCCTGATTTTCTCCGGCCGGTCCCCGTTCTCGGGGCGGCGGGTTTTCTTTCCGAACATCCGCCTGCCTCCTGTCTTCGCCTGATCCGCCCCCATGCTAGACCGGCGGCGGCGCCCGCGCCCTCGGGGGCGGCGCGGCCGGGCTGTCCGGCGGGGGGGGGGGGGGAGAAGAGCCGCCGGGCGGAACTGAGGGCCGCAGATTCCGGCGCGGGCGGTCCTGGTACTCTTGCCCGGTCATCCACGACAACAGGGAGGAGCAAGGGTGTCACAGGGCACAGTCAGCCACATCACTTCGCCGGCCGAGCGGGCGCGGCGGTACAGGGTTCTCCGGGAGGGCATGTCGGAGAACGGTCTGGAAGCATTGGTCATATGCAGCCGCGGCGACGAGTTCGTGCGGGGCCGCGTCCAATACGTGAGCGACATCTTCCAGTGGGCCGGCCGGGGTTTCGTGGTGCTTCCGCTGAAGGGCGAGGCCTCCTTCGTGGTCGACCCCCTGTGGGGCCTCGGGTACGCCATGATGGGCGGCTGGCTCGAGGACTACCGCATGCCCGCCAACGCCGGGGCCGAGATCGGCGCCATCCTGGGCGACCTGGGCCTGTCCAGCGCCTCGGTGGGGGTGGTCGGGCTGGCCGACATCACCGCGGTGGCCGACTACAACGACATGAAGGCCGCCGGGCCGGGGGTCGACTGGCAGGACGCCACCGACCTCTTCGACGACATCCGCGCCATCAAGAGCGAGGAGGAGATCGAGGCCACCAGGGAGACCGGCCGCATCATGCGCCGGGTCTTCAATGCGCTGGAAGCCGAGATCCGGCCGGGCGTCCAGGAAGTGGACGTGCTGGCCGAAGCCCACCGGCTCGCCCGCCAGCTGGGCTGCATGGAGGGGATAGCCCTCATGGGCCGGGCCCCCTTCCGGTCGTTCGGCCCCGGCACGAGGGGCGTGATCGAGAAAGACGACGTGATCGTGATCGACCTCGAATGGGGCGGTCCGTCGGGGTACTGGGTGGAGGTCAGGCGCGTCTACAGCTTCAAGCCGCCCACCGACGCCCAGCGGCGCTTCTGGGATACCAGGGTGGAGTCGTTCGCCGCCTGCGTCGAGGCGATGAAGGCGGGGGAGTCCTCGGAGACGGTCCTCGACGCCCGCGACCGGGTGTACGCCGCCCACGGCCAGAACGCCGACGGGGTGATCTCCTTCACGGCCCACGGCATCGGGGTGGACTCGCTCGAGCCGCCCTGGGTGCCCGGCAAGGAGCGGATCATGCAGGAGGGCATGATGATCAACCTGCATCCCGCCATCAAGTTCGACGACCCCGAAGTGGGGGCGGCCCTGGGCGGCATCTCCATCGCCGACAACGTGCTGGTCACCGCGACCGGGGGCGACCGGATCACCGACCAGGTGGACGAGTGGATAGTGCTCGACGCCTGAGCGCCGGCCGCGGCGCCGGGCCCCGGCATCGATACAGATACGGATGAACAGATGAACCGTCCGCTGCGGGCCGCGGTGGTGGGCGCGGCGCCCTACGGGTTCGGAGCGCGCGCCCACATCCCCGGCGCGCTGGCGGCCGAGGGGGTCGAGCTGCTGGCGGTATGCACCTCGCGCGACGAGACCGCCCGGGAAGCCGCCCGCCGCTGGGGAGCCCCGCGCTGGTACGGCGGGATCGACCGGCTGCTCGAGGACGGCGAGGTGGATCTGGTGACCATCGCCGTGAAGCCGCGCAGCCATCATCCGCTGGTGCGGGCGGCCCTCGAAGCCGGAAAGATGGTGTACTGCGAATGGCCGCTGGCCCTCGACTCGGAAGAGGCCGCCGATCTGGCTTCTCTGGCGGAGGAGCGGTCGCTCCCCACCGGGGTGGGGCTGCAGGGCCGCTGGGCGCCGGTTCTGCGCTGCATGCGGGAGCTGGTGGCCGAGGGCTTCACGGGGGCGCCCCTCTCGTTCGACGCCGTACAGAAGCTGCCCCGGTTCGAGGTGGCCTCCGACCGGTCATGGCTGGCCAGGGAGACGGAGGCCAGCGGGGCGCTGTTCGTGGCGGCGGCCCATGTCGTGGATGCGGTGCGGTTCGTGCTGTCCGAACCGGAAGCGGCGGCGGGGGTGCGGGCCACCCTCCTGGCGGACGACCGCTTCTCCGATACGGGGGCGCCGTTCCGCTGGGAGGCGTCCGATACGGTCAACTGCCTGCTCCGACTGCAGGGCGGGGAGATCGGAACCCTGAGCGTCTCCAATATCACCGACCCGCCGGCGGGGTTCATGCTGCGGGTCGCCGGCGACGAGGGGGTGCTGGTTGCCCGCGCCCCCGGCTACTACCAGTTCACCCCGCTCACCCTGGCGGGGGGCAGGAGGGGGGAACCCCTGGAGAGGATCGACCCGCCGCCCCGGTTCGGGTGCGGCGCCGGTCTGGACGAGGGGGACGCCGGCGCCAACGTCGGCCGGGCGCTGTCGGCCTTTGCCGCCGCGGCGGCGGACGGGGTGCGGTTCGAACCGGACTTCCGCCAGGGCCTCGAGCTGCACCGGGTGATCGACGCCGTAATCGAGTCGTCCGACTCGGGTTCCTGGAAGGCGGTGCAGCAGCCGGAGCCCGGCGGGTTTCCAGGGTCCCTCGGCTCGTGAAAGCCTTTTCGGAGGCGGGGCCGGCCGGCGGGTCGGCGGCTGTGTTGTCGGTTCGGCGGAATCACCCGGCCGCGGCCGGTCAGCTCCTCACGGCTTCGGCGTAGCGGCGGAGGCCTTCTTCCAGGGGAGGCGGCTGCCAGTCGAACGCCTCCATGTAGGCGGCGGGGGAGATCACCGTGGGGCGGTCCGGGCTGCCGCTGACGACGGTCTCGGCGCCGTCGTCGATCTTCAGGCCGAAGACTTCCGCCACCGCCGCCGCCACTTCCGAGAAGGGAAGGGGGTTGCCGGAGGACAGGTTGAAGGCCCTCCGCTCCATTCCGCCGGCGAAGAACTCGTACGCCGCCGCCGCCACGTCGTCCACGTAGATCCAGTCGCAGCGGTCGGCGCCGCCCTCGATGCGGACCGGAACGCCGGCGAGGGCCGCCTCGACCAGGTCCTTGACCTGGGTGACGAACGGGCGGGTGCTGCGGAACTCCTCCGCCGGACCGTACATGGAGGTGGGCCGGACCGCCCCGGCGTCGAAGCCGAACATCTTGGAGTACCGCCAGGTCATGATCTCGGCCGCCAGCTTGGCCGATCCGTACAGGGAGAAGCCCCCGTCGGCGTCGGCCTCTTGGAGGGTGATTTCGGTGAACTGGTCGTATACGCCGCCGGACGAGATGAATAGGAACTTGTCGACCCCTTGTTCCTGGGCGTAGTTGAGGGCATGCAGGGTTCCGATCAGGTTGACGTTCACCAGGTTGCGGGGGTCGGACTTGGTTTCCTCCACCGTGGGGGTGAGGGCCGCCGCCTGAACGATGCCCTGGACCGGGCCGATGCGGTCCGCCGTCCACTGGCTTTCGTCGGCCACGTCCAGCTGTATGTAGGACGGCTGCTCGGCGGCGGTGTCGGAGCGGGGGGCGAAGTCGCCGGGCGCCATGATGTCGGCCGCTGCCACCTCTAGGCCGGCCAGGGCGAAATGCCGCACCAGCGCCCTCCCAAAGAATCCTCCAGCTCCTGTTATGAGCACCCTCATCGGCTGCCTCTCCTTCTGTCGTATCGGTGGAATCTCGCCTCGCCGCCGTCTGCTTCGGCTTCGCAGCCCGGCGTCCGGCCCCGACCAGTCTACAGAGACGGCAAACCGGGTTCGGCGGCGGGCCGATCCGTTTTCTATAATATGGGGGCCGGCTTATCCGTTCGGCGTCCGAAGTCCTTGAGGAGGTCCGTCAAGCATGGTTCATGACCCTTTCTACGATCTGTTCCCGCGTCGGGAAGATCCCCCCATCGAAGCCGGCAAGACGGCTCTGCTCACCATCGACCTGCAGTATCTGGACGCCCACCGCGACGGATGGGTGGGGAGGGTCGCCAAGGCGGCCGGCCGGGAGCAGCTGCTGGAGCCCAGATGGCAGGCCATAGACGCCTCCCTGCCCAAGGTCAGAGCTGTCCAGGATGCGTTCCGGGAGGCGGGCATGGAAGTGATCCATGTCAAGGTGGCCTACCGGACCGACGACGGGCGGGACGCCGGTCTGTCATTCATGCCGTCTGCCGATATCCAGCCGGTGGAGCGGGAAGAGCTTGACGACGACCTTCTCCCCGAGGTGGACCGCCGGGGGGATGAGATGGTCTTCTGCAAGACCTCGGCCAGCGCCTTCAGCTCCACGGACATCGAAATGGTGCTGCGCCGGATGCGCATGGAACATCTGGTCGTCACCGGAATCGTCACCGACGGGTGCGTGGAGCTGACCTCCCGCGACGCCTCCGACCGCGGCTTTCAGGTAACCCTGGTGGAGGACGCCTGCTCCTCCTCCACACCGGAGGCCCACGACGACGCCATCCGGCGGATGACAGACGGAGGATTCATAGCGGCCCGGAGCGCCGCCGATGTAATCCGGGAAGTGAAGGAGGTGGCGGCGCGATGACCGTCGGAACACTCACCCATCTATCCAGTACGGAGGAGAGGGACCGCCGCCGCCGGGCCCTGCGGGAGGCCATGGCCGGCGCCGGCCTCGACGCCCTGGTGATATGCAGCCGGGGCGACGAGTTCGTGCGGGGCCGGGTCCAGTACGTCAGCGACATCTTCCAGTGGGCGGGGTGGGGCATTGTCGTCCTGCCCGCCTCCGGGGAGCCGACCTTCATCTCCGATCCGCTGTGGGGGCTGGGGCGGCCGATCCTGATCAACTGGATACAGGACCTCCGCACCACGCACGACCCGGGCCGGGAGGTGGTCGAGATAGTTCACGATCACGGGTACGCCAACGGAACGGTGGGGGTGGTCGGGTTGGCCGACATCACCCCGGCCGCCCACTACCGGCAGATGAAGGAAGCCGGCCCAGACCTCACCTTCGTCGACGCCACCGACCTGTTCGACGACGTGCGGATGATCAAGAGCGAGGAGGAGATCGGCCATCTCTACCAGACCTCCTCGATCCTGAAGCGGGTGTTCAAGGCGCTGGAGGCCGAGATCCGGCCGGGGGTCTCCGAGCTCGACGTGCTGGGCGAAGCCCACCGCCTGGTCCGCCAGCACGGTTGCCTGGACGGGATCGCGCAGATGGCGCGCACCCCCTTCACCACCTACACGTTCGGCACCTACGGGGTGATCGAGGAGGACGATGTGATCGCCATCGACCTGGAGTGGGGCGGGCCCGGCGGGTACTGGGTCGAGTTGCGCCGGGTGTTCAGCTTCAAGCCCCCCTCGGACGCGCAGCGCCGTTTCTGGGATTCGCGGGTGGAGTCGGTGGCGGCGTGCGTAGACGCTATGCGGGTCGGCGCCTCGTCCGACGACGTGCTGAGGGACATGAACGAGGTCTACGCCAGGTACGGCCAGTCCTCGGAGGGGGTTGTCAACTACACCGCCCACGGCATCGGCCTCGATTCGCTGGAACCGCCCTGGGTGCCCGGCAAGGAACGGGTGCTGGAGGAGAATATGGTGATCAACCTGCACCCGCAGATACGCTTCGACGACGCCGATCTGGCCCGGGAGGTGAGCGGGATCTGCATCTCGGACAACGTGCTGGTCACCGCGGACGGCCCGGTGCGGATGACCGACCAGACCGACGAATGGATACTGCTCGACCCGTGAGCGGCCGCCGGCATGTGACCAGGGCCGCCCTGCTGGAGGCGCCCGGCCGCCTGGGGGTGGCGGAAGTGGCGTTCGAGGGGCCGGATCCCGGCCAGATTCTGGTGCGGATGAAGGCCGCGGGCGTCTGCCACACCGACAAGCATCTGCATGACAGCCCCGACGGGTGGGGCCGGCCGTTCCCGATGCTGCTCGGCCACGAAGGGGCGGGTGTGGTCGAGGCGGTCGGCGCCGGGGTGGAGGGCATCGCCGATGGTGACCATGTGGCGATCGGGTGCCGGGTGCCGTGCGGGGGCTGTCCTCAATGCCGCCGCGGTCACGCCCGCCTCTGTCAGTCGTCCGCCGCCCGCGCGCCGGTCATCGAGCCGGCGGCGGGGGGAGGGGCCGTGCTGTCGCCGATGGGAATAGGGCTGTTCGCCGAGTTGGTTCCGGTCGACGCCCGGGCGGCGGTGGTGATGGACAAGGACATACCGATGGGGGTGCTGGGCCTGCTGGGGTGCGCGGTGATGACCGGGGTGGGGGCGGTGCTCAACACGGCAAAGGTGTGGCCGGGCGCCCGGGTGGCGGTCATGGGCTGCGGAGGCATCGGGCTGGCGGCGGTGCAGGGCGCCGCGGCGGCCAACGCCCGGCAGGTGATCGCCATCGACCTAGCCGCCCGCAAGCTGGAATGGGCGGGGCAGCTGGGCGCCACCCACACCGTTGACGCTTCCGAGAGGGACGCGGTGGAAGCGGTGCGGGAACTGACCGGCGGAGAAGGGGTGGACTTTTCCTTCGAGGCGGTGGGGCTGCCCGGCTGCGTGGAGCAGTGCATCGAGATGCTCGCCTACTGCGGCACGGCCACCATCGTCGGTAAACCGCAGGGGGAATCGAAGTTCACCGTCAACCTGGGCGGCTCTACCAGGGGCTTCTTCGAGAACACCCTGACCCTGACCGTTACCCACGGCGGTGATGGCCTGCCTGCCTTCGACCTGCCCCTCTACGCGCAGATGCACCGCCGGGGCCGCCTCGATCTGGACGCCCTGGCCACCCACGAAGTGGACCTGTCCGGGATAGGGGAGGGCTTCGAACGCATGGAGTCGGGTGACGCCATCCGCACAGTGGTGCGTTTCTGACCCGGCCTGCCGCACGGTCTATCATGGAGGCATGATGGAATTGCCGGCGGATGGTCAGGTGTGGCTGAGCAATGGCTTGTTTTTGTTCTTCCTGGGGTTGTTTGTGTGTATATGCGGCGCGTTGACCGGAATTGGATTAGAGAGTCGCTGAAGGAACTGAGGGAGACGGTCGACCGTTACGCCGCGGAGGCGAAGGCTGACCGGGAGAAGGGGTTTGCGGAGGCGAAGAAAGAACGAGAAAGCCTCAGCAGCCTTCTCTCGCAGGTGGCGGAGCGGACGGCCAGGATCGAAGGCCGACAGCAAGGCCGATCCGAAATCCGGCTCGAGAGCCGGTTGCAGAAACTGATCGAGGAGCATGGGGTTGCTTCGAGCGCCGCGTCCGACTGAGAACCGAATCGGCCGCAGCCCCGATTACGATCCCGGCGCGTTGGCTGTCTGCCCGGGTGGCTTCTAGCCGGCCCCGACCGACATGGATATATCACAAGAATGCGAAAAATTGTTCTAGAATGTCAAAAAAACCCTTGAATTATGACCTCATCTATGAGGGATGCTGATTAACGTCGGGTTGGAACACGGTCTATTATGGAGGCATGATGGAGTTGCTGGCGGATGGTCCGGCGTGGCTGGGCAATGGCTTGGTTGCGTTCGTCTTGGGTTTGCTCGTATATATGTGGCGCGTTGACCGGAATTGGACGAGAGAGTCGCTGAAGGAGATGAGAGAGTCGCTGAAGGAACTGAGGGAGACGGTCGACCGCTACGCCGCGGAGTCGAAGGAGGATCAGGACAAGGCTAGGGCTGAGCGGGAGAAGGGGTTTGCGGAGGCTAGGGCTGAGCGGGAGAAGGGGTTTGCGGAGGCTAGGGCTGAGCGGGAGAAGGGGTTTGCGGAGGCTAGGGCTGAGCGGGAGAAGGGGTTTGCGGAGGCGAAGGAAGAGCGGGAGAAGGGGTTTGCGGAGGCGAAGGAAGAGCGGGAGAAGGGGTTTGCGGAGGCGAAGGAAGAGCGGGAGAAGGGGTTTGCGGAGGCGAAGGAAGAACGGGAGAAGGGGTTTGCGGAGGCGAAGGAAGAACGGGAGAAGGGGTTTGCGGAGGCTAGGGCTGAGCGGGTTGGGGGGTTGGAGGAAGCCAAGGCCGAGCGAGAAAGCCTCCGCAGCCTTCTCTCGCAAGTGGCGGAGCGGACGGCCAGGATCGAAGGCCGACAGCAAGGCCGAGCTGAAATCCGGCTCGAGAGCCGGTTGCAGGAACTGATCGAGGAGCATGGGGTTGCTTCGAGCGCCGCGTCCGACTGAGAATCGAATCGGCCGCAGCCCCGATTACGATCCCGGCGCGTTGGTCGTCTGCCCTGGGGGCGGCTTCTAGCTAGATGGGTAGTTCCGAGGTTGCCATGACTAGAAAGGGTATATAATCATAGTTTAGATTGATTACAAAGCATATGATAACCAGGATAAGACGAATGAGCCGCTTAGCTTGGCTCCTCGGCGATTGGGCTGTGCCTGTAATCGGCGTGTTTCTGCGCTTGGTCGGCGGAAACAAAACCCTTATCCCTTGGAACTACCCGTCTAGGGGGTTCCGGTGAACTCGATCACCGCCGTTGCTGCCTGTTCCACCTGTTCGTCGGTGATCTGGGGGAAGACCGGCAGGGCCATCATGCGGTCGGCGGCCCCCTCGGCATTGGGAAGCGACCCGCGGCCCTTGCCCAGGTAGGCGTAGGCCGGCTGCAGGTGCAGGAGGGGGTTGTAGTAGATGCGGGTGGAGACGCCCCGAGAGGCGAGGAAGCGGCGGGCTTCGTCGCGGTCGTCCACCAAGACGTTGTAGGAGTGGTAGACGTTCCGGGTGCCTTCCTCGACGGGGGGAGTGTCCACCGCGGCGCCGGCCAGCAGGCGGTCGTAGAGGGCGGCGGCCTCCCTGCGGCGGGCGATGCGGTCGTCCAGGGTGGGAAGCTTGGCGCGCAGCACCGCCGCCGGAATCTCGTCTAGGCGCTCGTTGTGCCCCTCCTCCAGCACCACGAAACCGTCCCCGCCCAGCAGGTCGGCCGGGTCGAGGCTCATTCCGGGGGCGTGGCCGTAGTTGCGCAGCACCCGGATCCGGTCGGCCAGGTTGTCGTCGTCGGTTACCACGACGCCGCCCTGCCCCGGTCCGGCCAGGATCTTGCCGGGTGCCAGGCTGAAGCAGCCGACGGCCCCGAAGCAGCCCACTTTGCGGCCCCGGTATTCCGCCCCCACCGCCAGGGCGCCGTCCTCGATGAGGATCAGATCCCGCCGGCGGGCTATCTCGGCGATCGGCTCCAGGTCGGCCGGGCGGCCGAACAGATGCACCGGAAGGATCACCCGGGTGCGGTCGGTGATGGCGTCTTCCAGCCGGTCGGGGTCCATGTTGAAGGTGCGGGGATGGGTGTCAACCAGGGCCACCCGGCCGCCGGCGTGGGTGATGGCGGCGGCGGTGGGGGTGTCGGTGTTGGGGACGGTGACCACCTCGTCGCCCGGTTCCAGGCTGCAGGCCAGCAAGGCCAGCATCAGGCCCGCCGTCCCGGATGCCACTCCCACCGCATGGCGGGCGCCGCAGTAGGCGGCGAACTCTTCCTCGAAGGCCTCCAGTTCCGGCCCCAGGGTGTAGGCGCCCCGTTCCAGCACCCGCCGGATGGCGGCGTCGATCTCGCCGCGCAGGGATTCGTACTCCGCGACCAGGTTTCCCATCGGTACTGTCATGGCGGCCAGTTATAGCAGGGCCGGCCGGGCAGGGCCGATTCCGAGAGGCCGGCGAAGAGGACGGTCAAGAGGAACAGGGCGGCGTTCCGGCGGGCGGCGGTGATTAAAATACCCGACCGACTGCGGATAGAAGGGCGGGCCATGGACAAGCCGGACGCGGCGCAGAAATTCGTCGGTATCCAGATAAGCCCCATCAGTTTCATCGACGAGGGTGTGGACGAGGTGCTCGACACCCTGGCAGATCGGGTCGGCGTCAACGTGCTGATGATCGGGACGGTCTCGTGGCTGGGCCTCAAGGTGGGGAGGAGCATTTCCCACCAGTTCGACGGCTGGCCCGATCACGGGGTTCCCGAGCCGTTCGCCCTGAAAGGCGGCGCCTACTTCAACCCCCGCCCCGAGTTCTACTCCAACACCGCGCTCACCGACTTCAGGGCCAAGGACCCGGAGATGGAGGGGGTGGACGTGCTCGAGGTGTTGATCCCGGAGGCGCGCGCCAGGGGCATGTTGATCATGCCGGAGCTCATGGAGCCGGCCCTGAAGTACGCCGGCCACGGGTCGGTGAATCACGTAAAGGTGCCCGGCCTGCCCCAGACCCTGGAGGTGGACGTTTTCGGACGGCACGGTTCGGAGCCCTGCACCAACAATCCCGACTACCGGGGATGGTGGCGCAGCCTGGTGGAAGACCAGTGCCGCGGTTACGACATCGACGGCCTGATGTGGTGCAACGAGCGGCGCAGCCCCCTCGACCTGATGATCCAGGGCCAGGCGCCGGCCTGCTTCTGCGAGCACTGTTTCCGGCTTGCCCGCCTGCGCGGCATCGAGACCGGGCCGATGCAGAAGGCCTTCATGGAGGTGTACGAGTACTTCCAGCGCGCCAGAGCGGGGGAGGAGTTCGTGGACGGATCGATGATCGAGTTCCTGCGGGTGCTGCTCCGCAACCCGGAAGTGCTGATCTGGGAGAGGTTCTGGCTGGAGCGCAACAAGGACCTCGACCGCGAGCTGTACGGGATCGTCAAGTGGTGCAACCCCGACCTTGAGTTCGGCCTCAACGTGTGGAACCGCAACCATTTCAACCCGATCCGCAAGGCGCAGTGGCCGTGGGAGGAGCAGACCCTGTATTCGGACTGGGTGAAGCCGATTACCTACCAGCACCAGTCGGGGGAGATCTACCGCAAGGAGATGGCCTTCTTCCACGAGAACATCTTCAGGGATGTTCCCGCCGCCGAGATGACCCCCATCATGTACCGGATTCTCGGCCTGGAGGAAGCTCCGTGGGACGAGGTGGTGCAGGCGGGCATGGACCCCGACACCTACGTGTTCGGCCAGTGCCGGGACGCCATCAGAGGGGTGGGCGGCCGGGTTCCCGTGTACATGGGCCTCGGCGTGGACGCGCCCCGCACCCGTTCCGACATGGCGGTCTGCACGCCGGACATCGTGTACCGGAGCGTGCTGGCCACCTACCGGGCGGGCGGCCGGGGGGTGATCTTCTCCCCCAACTACGCCAGCATGAAACTGTCCAATCTGGACGGGGCGGCCCAGGCGCTCGAGGAGCTGGGTCTGAAGTAAACCGGCCGCCGGGCGGTCAGCCGGTCACGGCCAGCGCCAGGCCGACCGCCACCAGGGTCACCCCCAGCCATTGGTGTTTGCGGAGCCGCTCGGCGAACAGCACGAATCCTCCTACTACGGATATGGCCCGGCCGCTCTGGGACACCAGCCCCACCAGCCAGGCGTCGGTGCGCTGCAGACCCTCGGCGTAGAACAGGAAGGCGGCCGCGTCCAGCGCCCCGATCACCAGCAGCAGGGCGGCGGCCCGGAACAGGCCGAGGCGGGGCCGTTCCTGCCGGGAAGAGGGCCGGGCGCGGACAGGGGCGGCCAGCGCCGCGGCCACCACGGCCACCGTCAACCCCCGCATCAGGAGGATGGTCTCCATCGAGCCCAGCTCCCGCACGGGGATGCGCACCAGTGCTCCGGATGCGGCGCCCAGCACCACGGCCAGCGCCGCGTAGAGCGGCCCCCTGCCGACCAGCTCCAGCTTCCGATTGGAATCCCGTTCCATCGACACGGCCACCGCCCCCGCGGCGGCGGTCGGTATGCCCACCCACTGGAGTGGACTGGGCCGCTCGCCCAACAGAACGAAGGCGAACAATACGGTCATGACGCCGGCGGTGGCGCCGATCGGGCTCACCACCGACAGCGGCCCTTCGCGCAGGCTGGCGAAGGAAGCGAGGTAGCCGAGGCCCACCGACGCGCTCAGAAATACCAGAAGCGTCATCAGGCGATTGCCGCGGATGGGCACTTCTGTTCCGGCGGACAGCGCCAGCGCTATGAAGATGCCGAAGGCGATCGCCAGAGCGGCGAAGGTGGTCTTGACCGTTCCCCAGCGGCGGACGGCGTAGGTCGTGAGGATCTGGTTGATGCCCAGCGACAACGCGGTGCCCAGTGCGAATAGGGCGCCCGACACGGAGGGTTCAGTGGGAGTCGGGCGGTTTGGATTGCTGCGCCAGGTAGAGCCAGCCCAGGCCGTGGAGCGCCGACCCGGCCGCCAGGACCAGGGTCACCGTCCAGTAGCCCAAGACGGCGGCGATCAAGGCGGCGAGCACCGCCAAGGTCACCAACGCCGACCTGACGCCGTTGAGGGGTCCGAACACAGACTGTATTGTAGGTCCGGGCGGCGCCGAGGCGTCCGCAAGCCCGGATAGCATCCGACAACTGATACTCTTACGGGACCGCCGCCCTTGAGTGGAGAGAGGAGACCAGTCCGTGGACAACGAGATCTGGAGATGGATCTGGACCGTGGCGGCCCTCGTGATGGGGATGGGGGAGGTAGTCACCGCCGGTTTCTTCCTGCTCCCGTTCGCGGTGGGGGCCGTCCTGGCGGCAGCCGCCGCCTGGATCGGGTTGGGGGGCGCCGTCCAGTGGGTGCTCTTCTTCGCCGGCACCGGGGCCGCGATGTGGGTAGTGCGCATCTTCATGCGGAAACAGGACGTGGAGCAGGACCTGAGGATCGGACCGGCCCGCTATGTGGGCATGTCCGCCGTGGTGCTGGAAACGGTAGACATGTCCGCCAACACCGGATTGATCAGGGTGGAGGCCGAGGAGTGGAGGGCTATCACCGACGGGGCCGCCGTCCCGGAGGGCGCCTCCGTCGATGTGGTCGAGCTGCGCGGTAACCGGCTGGTGGTGGCGCCGTCCGAATAGAGTTCCGCCGAGGCATCCGAACTCGATTAGACAGAAAGGAACAACAATGAACGTTGCAGCCGTCGCTCTGCTGGCCGTCCTGGCCCTTGCGTTGCTGCTGATCGCCGCGACCGGTTTCCGGATCGTGCGGCCTTATCAGCAGGGCCTCATCGAGGTGCTGGGCAAGTACCGCAGGACCGTGCCGCCCGGTCTCAGGTTCGTGATCCCCTTTGTGCAGAGGATGCTCAAGGTGGACATGCGCGAACAGGTGGTGGACGTCCCGCCGCAGGAGGTCATCACCAAGGACAATGTGGTGGTTACCGTCGATGCGGTCATCTACTACGAGGCCACCGATCCGGTGAAGCTGAAATACGCGGTGGGCAACTTCATCCTGGCCGTCACCAAGCTGGCCCAGACCAACCTGAGGAACGTGGTGGGCGACCTTCAGCTCGACGAGGCGCTGGTTTCCCGCGAGATCATCAACAGCAAGCTGCGCCAGATACTCGACGACGCCACCGACAAGTGGGGTACCAGGGTGGTGCGGGTCGAGATCCAGCGGATCGAACCGCCGCCGGATGTAGCTGACGCCATGCACCGCCAGATGAAGGCGGAGAGGGACCGCCGGGCGGCGGTGACCGACGCCGAGGGCGAGAAGCGCTCCGCCATCCTCCAGGCGGAGGGCGTCAAGGAATCCGCCATCCTGCGGGCCGAGGGCGAGGCGGAAGCCATCAAGCGGGTGGCCGACGCCGACAAGTACCAGAAGCTGACCGTGGCCGAGGGCGAGGGCCAGGCCATCGAGCGGGTCTTTGCCGCCATCCACAACGGGGACCCCACCGACGACCTGATCGCCATCCGGTATCTGGAGGCCCTGCAGGGCGTCGCCAACGGCAAGGCCACCAAGATATTCCTGCCGCTCGACACCTCCGGGTTGCTGGGCGCGGTGGCCGCCATCGGCGACATGTTCAAGGAAGGCACCGCGACTTCGACTTCGGGCGCCCGCGGCGACGCCGACTGACACCGGCCGCTTCTCAAAACGTCGGCCCGGACTCCGGCGTCCGGGCCGACCGTACAAGTTGCCCGCGGGTCAGAGGATCTGGCTGAGGAAGAGCTTGGTGCGTTCGTGCTGGGGGTTGGTGAAGAAGTGCTCCGGGGTGCCTTCCTCGACGATGGCGCCGTAGTCGAAGAACAGCACCCGGTCGGCCACCTCGCGGGCGAAGCCCATCTCGTGGGTAACCACGATCGTGGTCATCTCCGACAGGGCCAGCTCCTTGATCACGTCGAGCACCTCTTTGATCATCTCCGGGTCGAGGGCGGAGGTCGGCTCGTCGAACAGCATTATCTTCGGGTTCATGGCCAGCGCCCTGGCGATGGCCACCCGCTGTTGCTGGCCCCCCGACAGCTGGCCGGGGTACTTGCGGGCCTGCTCGGGGATGCCCACCCGTTCCAGCAGCCCCATCGCCGCCTCCTCGGCCTCGGTCCGGGTCTGATTGCGGACCCAGATCGGCGCCAGGGTGATGTTGGACAGCACGGTCAGGTGGGGGAAGAGGTTGAACTGCTGGAACACCATCCCCACCTCTCGGCGGATGGCGTCGATGTTGCGCAGGTCGTTGGTCAGCTCGATCCCGTCCACGACGATCCGGCCCTGCTGGTGCCGCTCGAGGTGGTTGATGCATCGGATGAAGGTCGACTTGCCGGAGCCCGACGGTCCTATCACCACCACCACCTCCCTTTGCTCGATGGTGGTGGTCACCTCCCGCAGGGCCTGGAAGTCGCCGAACCATTTGCTGACGTTCTCGCAGATGACGGCGGGGACGCCCGTGCTGTCTGCTGTCATTTCAGGCTCCTTGTTTTGATGGGTTGTCGGCTTGATGGAGCCGAATGGGTAAAGGGGTCGGCGGCGGGGGCTCGGGCGGGGAGGGGCGCGGGGTTCATCTTTCCCCCAGCCCCACGTTCCGCTCGACGCGCAGGCTCATCCTCGAGAACGAGAAGGTGAACACCCAGTAGAACAGGGCCATGAAGAACATCATCTGGGCGATGGTGCCCTGGAAGCTCGGGTTGCTCTGCTGGGGGATGATCGAACGGGCGATCAGCAGCACGTCGGTCAGCCCGATGATGGCCACCAGTGAGGTGTCCTTGAAAGAGACGATTATCTGCCCCACCAGGGCGGGGATGACCGCCCGGATCGCCTGGGGCAGGATGATGAGGGAGGTCGATTGGACGGTGCTGAGCCCCACCGCCCGGGCGGCTTCGTACTGCCCCCGGTTGATCGACTGCAGGCCCCCCCGGATGTTCTCCGCCAGATAGGCCGAGTTGAACAGGGCCAACGCGCCGACCACGCCCACCAGCTCATCGAGACTGACCTCCCTCGGGAGGAAGGCCACCAGCATCGTGGTGCCGAAGAAGAGCCAGGTGATCAGCGGGACGCTCCGCACCAGCTCTATGTAACCGGTGGAGATCAAGCGGAAGATCGGCAGCGAAGAGGTACGGCCCAGGGCGAGGATCAACCCCAGGGGGAAGGAGAGGGCTATTCCGGCGAGCGCCAGCAGGATCGTGAGGTTGAAACCGCCCAGGAAGGTGGTGCTCTGATATACGAGGGCGCTTTCTACAACTCCCAGCCGGAATGCGATCACCGTCAGGGCGACCGCGATAAACCATACTGCGGTCAGCTTCCTCCTCCCCTCGGCGGTTCCGCCGAAGGTAGCGCACGCCAGCACGACCAAGGCGAAGACGGTCAAGAGCACCCGATACCGGAACGGCATCGGCTGGAACCAGGCCATCACCGCCGTCAACGCCAGGGTGCTGCCGATTATTCGGACCGCCTCGAACCGGTCGCCCACCAGCAGCGTCCCGGCCATCAATGCGAGGGACAGCAATGCGGCCAGCAGGACTACGGAGGTGTTGTAGGTCCGGGCGCCCAGGCTGAATTGATCGAGCCATGCGGGTGGGTTGTCGATGACCAGGGCACCGATCACGATGGAGGCGCCGATGGCTGCCGCTACGGAGACCATTGACCATTTTACCCAAACCGCCTTGAACCGGTTGCCGGCCAGCAGCGTCCCGGCCATCAATGCGAGGGCGAGCAATGCGGCCAGCAGGACTACGGAGGTGTTGTAGGTCTGGGCGCCCAGGCTGATTTTCTCGAGCCAGCCGGGCGGGTTGTTGGTTATGAGGGTGCCGGCCACGATGGAGGCGCCGATAGCCGCCGCGGCGGCGACCACTGACCATTTGTTCCGGGGCAGGGCGATTACCCAGACGGCCGCCCCGCCGAGTATTCCGAAGAGGAGCAGCGTACCCAGGTCAGAGGCTAGGAAGGGGGTCTTGCCGAATCCCAGCATGTCCGCCCAGTCCAGTACCGGTTTGCGCTGGATGATCATGATGATCACCGGGTAGGAGGCGATCCAGCAGATTATCAGGAGCCGCCGCAGCGCCCCCGGGTACCTCCGATGGACGAAGAGGCCCAGGAAGTAGGCTGCCGCCGTCACCGCGAACAGGATCGTCCACGGCCGGGCGGTGGTGGCCGCAATGGGGGCGGTGGCCTCGTCGAACTGCCCTTCCGGCACGGGCAGCCGGGCGGTCCAGAGGAAGACCGCGGCCGCCGCCATTGCGAACGCGGGCAGGGTCAGGACGGGGACGCTTCGCTCGGCGGCCTCGCCGCCTATGGTCCTCGCCCGCCCAATGAATAGGTGCGACAGCGCCCCCGCGGCCGCAGCGGCGATAAAGACCCAGAGCCGGAGCCCGCTCCAGTCCCCCGGCGAGTCGATCTGCAGGACGACGGGGACGCCGAACGTTCGGGCGCCGGCCCCGTGGTGCATCACCGCGGCGCCGGCCGCCAGCGCCCCGCCCAGGCGGATTCTGAGCGCCAGATCGATCAGGCGGATGCGCCCGCCCAGATTCCAGGACGCCAACGACCAGACCAAGAGCACGGCGAAGATGCCGATCGACATCCATATCCTGATCATGTCGTCCTGCGGGAAGGCCTGGACCATCAGCAGCTTCATGTTGTGGGTTACCGCCGACCATTTGCGGTCCGGGTTGAAGAGATAGGAGGTGATGAACCGGGAGAGGTTCAGCCCGATCAGGGTCACCGCGACGGTCAGGATTGCGTTGCCGGCGATCGGCCCCCACCAATCCCCGTCGAACAGGTTCTCCTGCATCCACCGCCAAGGCCCGGACGGGGGCGCCGCCGGAGGCGAGGCGGAGGTTTCGGGTTCGGCGGCGTCCCCCGCCCTCATCCGGTCGTACTCCTCCCTCCGCGCCGTGTCGCCCAGGACCGAATAGGCTTCGGCCGCCCGGCTGAACCTCTCGTCGTCGCCGGGGTTGGTTTCCGGATGCAGCTCTCCGACTTTCCGCAGGTAGGCACTCCTGACGGCGTTCTGGTCGGCGCCCTCGTCGATTTCGAGGATCCGGTAGAAGTCCTTGTTGCGCCAGCCGGGGTTCATCTCAGCGCTCCACCAGCCGCATCTTGCGGTTGTAGTAGTTGACCACCGCCGACAGCACCAGGCTCACCGTCGAGAAAAAAGCCATCCAGATCAGGAACACCGCCAGGGACTGTCCGGTCTGGTTGAAGATGGTCTGGCCCACCTGGACGATCTCCGCGTACGCCACTGCTATCCCCAGGGAGGTGTTCTTGGCCAGGTTCAGGTACTGCGATCCGAGCGGGGGGAGGATGATGCGGAAGGCCTGGGGCAGTATGACCAGCCGCATCCTCCGCCCGCTGCGCAGACCGAGGGCTTGGGCAGCTTCGCTCTGGCCCTTGTGGACGGCCAAGATGCCGGCCCTCACCAGCTCGCCGATGAAGGCGGCCGTATAGAGGGTAACCCCCGTCCAGATCGAGAGGTAGCCCGGCGAGAAAGCCTTGCCCACCTCCTGGGAGTACTGGGCGAACCGGGTAGGAACGATCACTTCGGGCCGGGTGAAGCGCAGCGGCGCCCCCCCCGAGAAGTCGAACCTGGAGGCGAGGAAATCGAACAACGGTTCCAGGCCCCAGTTCATCTTGAAGAAGTCGACCCGCCCCAAGAGGTGGGAGATCAGGGTGTTGCCTCCGCCGGACAACAAAAAGCCGGCAGCCGCCAAGCCGACGAAGCCGACCAAACCCAGGCGGAAGTAGTCGTCGTCGGTCAGTTTGGCCAGGCCGGCCGGGGTGCGGCGGTCGTCCAGGTATCCCTTTACGTAGCGGAAGGCCCCCCACAGGGCCAGCGCCGCCAGCAGTATCTGGAACACCAGCACCGGCGCCGCGCCCGCCGCCCAGGCCAGGGCGGAGAAGAGCCATCCGAGGACCCCCATGATCGGATGGGCGAACCAGCCTCCCACCAGGAACAGGACGAGCACGACGACTGTCCAGGCCAGGGCGTGCGTCTCCCGGCCTTCGGTTTCGAGCAGCTCGGTCCGCTTCCGGTAGACCAGGCCGGCGATGATGATTCCTGCCGCCAGCAGGGCCATGTACTGCCAGCGGCCTGCCTGGGGCGTCAACCAGGGGATGGCCAAGCCCTTTGGACTGGGGATGATCCAACCCGCCCCTTCCCGGTCGGCCGTCAGATCCGGGAAGACGCTGATGATGATCGCCTGCCAGAAGAAAATCTGGACCAGCAAGGGAATGTTGCGGAAGAACTCGATGTAGGCGTTGGCGACGCGGGAAACGATCCAGTTGGAGGAGAGGCGGGAAACCCCGATCACCGTGCCGAGCAGGGTGGCCACTATCAGGCCGCTCCAGGTGATCCGAAGCATGTTGACCATCCCCGCCGCCAGGGCCTCCAGGGAGGTCTCCGGGTCGGTGTTGAAACCCTCCGAGAGTTTTATCCCGGGCGGCTCGCGCAGGAAATCCCAAGAGAGGACTGCGGCTCTGGTAGATCCCAGGTTTTTGATAGCCTCCCTGATCAGAATTACCAAGAGGGCACCGAAGCCGACCAGGAACGCGACCTGCACCACCCATTTCAGGATGAGGGTGTTGCGCCAAATGGGGGGCTTGGCGTGTTGCGATCTCTTGGGTGGGCTCTGCGGGGTTGTTGCCACGTCCTCCGGCTTCTCCGTGTTGGGGCCGAATCAAGTCATACGGTAGCGAAGAGGGGATGCCTTCAACGGCATCCCCTCTTGCACAGCTTGGCGTTGCCCCTTCCGGGGGTGCGCTCAGCGGGCAGGCGGAGCGTAGATCAATCCGCCGTCCGTCCAGCGGGCGTTGGCCGAACCGATCCGGACGAAGCCCAGATCTTCCAGGTTGCGGGTGTAGATCTCGTCGTAGTTGCCGACCTGTCGGATGGCGCTGGCGAAGGCGTCGGCATCGATTCCCAGTGCGGACTGCACCTCGTCGTCGCTCGACCCCAGCAGGCGGCCTACTTCCGGATCGGCCGGGTCGGACGCCATCTGGTCGACGTTCTGGGAGGTGACTCCCTTCTCGTCGGCGATGATCAGCGCGAAGACCGTCCAGTTGACCACGTCGCCCCACTCGCTGTCGTTCTGCCGGTACATGGGGCCGAGCGGCTCCTTGGAGATCGGGGTAGTGGGGAAGATGATCCACTCGCCCTCGCTGATCTCGCCGTTGGCGACGGCGGAGAACCGCTCGCCGAACAGGCCGGAGCCGTCGGTGGTAACCAGGTCACAGGAACCGGCCCGGTACAGCTCCATGGCCTCCGGGAAGGCCTCGACCGTTACCAGCTCGATCTCGGCGCCCACCTCGCGGGCCCCTTCGGTGATGTTCTTCTCGGTGGTGGTTCCGGCGTTGGTGCACAACCGGGCTCCGTCCACATCGGCCAGGGTGGAAGCATCGTTGAATCCGAACTCCGCCTTGCCCATGATCTGTTGCCCGTCGTAGAAGGTGGTGGGTCCGAAGTCACCGCCGATCTCGGAGTCGCGGCTCTGCGTCCAGGTGGTGTTGCGGAACAGCACGTCCACCTCGCCGGCGGTCAGGGCGTTGAACCGCTCGGCGGCGGTCAGGCCTACGAACTCGATCGCGTCGGCGTCGCCGAACACCACTGCGGCCAGGGCCCGGCAGAAATCGGCGTCGAAGCCGTTGTACGACCCGTCTTCCTGCGGTTCGGAGAACCCGATGGCGCCGGTGGACACACCGCATCGCAGCGCCCCGCGGGCTCTCACCTCCGCAAGCGTCCCCGCGGTGGGGGCCGGAGCGGGCGGCTGCGTGGTCTCGACCGCGGCGGGGGCGGGCGTGGTGGTGGTTTCGTCGTCAGCGTCGCCGCCGCACGCCGCGGCGACCAAGCCGAGCAGCAGAACTACTGCCAACAGTCGCTTCATCAGTTCTTACCTCCATAAAGTCGGACAAGGTTGGGTGTGCACACCGCGCACGGCGGAGCGCCTTGAAGTGTAGTGCGCAACCCTGCAGTGCGCACCTGTAAGCCGATTCTACTTCCTGCACTCGCAGAAAGAAGCGGCTTCAACGCGTCATTCTAGCGGGCGGGGGGAGCATAAATCAACCCCCCTTCCGTCCAGCGGGCGTTGGCGGTTCCGTCGCGGGTGAATCCTAGAACTCCGAGGTTGCGCAGGTAGATTTCGTCGTAGTTCCCGACCGCCCGGACAGCCGCGGCGAAGGCGTCCGGCGCCAGGCCCATGGCGGTCTGGAGCTCGTCGTCGCTTACCCCCAGCAACCGGGCGGATTCCGGGTCGGGCGGGTCGGCCGCCATGGCGTCTATGTTCTGGGATGTGATGCCCTTCTCATCGGCGATGATCAGGGCGAAAAGGGTCCAGTTCACAATGTCGGCCCACTGGCTGTCGTTCTGCCGGTAAACGGGGGCGAGGGGTTCCTTGGAGAAGGGGACGGGCGGGAAGATCACCCAGTCTCCTTCCTGGATCTCACCCGACGACACGGCGGCAAACCGCTCGCCTGCCAGCACCGAGTTGTCGGTGGTAAAGATGTCGCACGATCCGGCCTTGTAGAGCTCCAGCGCTTCCGAAAGCGACTCGCCGGTAACCAGCTGGATGTCCGCCCCCGCGGCGCGGGCCGCCTCGGCCATGTTCTTCTCGGTGGTGGTGCCGGCGTTGGTGCACACCCGGGCCCCGCCTATGTCGGCGACGGTGGAGTTCTCGGTGAAGCCCACCTCCGCCCGCCCCAACATCTGCTGGCCGTCGTAGAAGTAGACCGGCCCGAAATCGGTGCCCAGCTCCAGGTCGCGGGTCTGGCTCCAGGTGGTGTTGCGGAAGATCACATCCACGCCGCCGGAAGTCAGGATGATGAATCGGTCGGCTTCCACGGTCACGAACTCCACCGCCCCGGCGTCGCCCAGCACGGCCGCCGCCACCGCCCGGCAGAAGTCGGCGTCGAGGCCGGTGTAGGCGCCGTCTGCCTGCGGCGCGGCGAACCCGATGGCGCTGGTGGCCACCCCGCACCGCAACGCCCCCCGCGCCCTCACCTCGGCCAGCGCGCCCGAAGCGGCCGGCGGTTCCTGGGCGGAGGCGGAGCGGTCGCCGGGCGCGGCGGGAACCAGCAATACGACGGCGACCGCAAGCAACAGAGCCCCTGCCCCTAACCGTTTGGCCGCCATGATCCTCTCTTCGCCGGGAACCATCATTATACGGTTCTTTTGTCTTTGTAGTTTGACCCGGTCCTACCTCCCGCTTCTCGAAAAGCCCGAAGGTGGTCATCCGCCCACCGGCGATATGTCCGGGGCCCGCCGCCCTGATCCGGGCTCTCGGCTCAGATGTGCTTGCGCACCTCTGCCGCCACGCCCGGCGGGTCGAGGGAGTAGGTAGCCATGATCTCGTCGATGGCGCCGTGGGGGATGTGGACGGTGGGAAGGCCCATAACCACCACCGGCACCGCGGTGGACGCCGATATCAGATCGCGGACCGCCTGGCCTACGCCCCCTTCCCGGAAGCCGTCCTCGACGGTTACCACCAGCTTGTGCCGGACCGCATCGCCGATCATCACCGGATCCAGGGGCTTGACCACCCGCGGATCCCACACCGAGCTGCTCACGCCCTCCGCCTCCAGCAGCCGGGCCGCCTGCCTGGCGGTGTCCAGCATCTTCCCGACCCCGATCAGGCACACCTCCGATCCCGCCGCCGCCCGCCGCGCCGACAGGCCGGAGCCCATCTCCCCCGGTCCGGCGCGGGGGGCGGGGGTCTTGGGCCAGCGCAGGGCACAGGGGCCGTCGGTGATCTCCATGGCGGCGTCGAGCATCACCGCCACCTCCTCGTAGGAGGAAGGGGCGAAGATGGTCATGCCGGGCACCTTGGACAGGAGCACCATGTCCAGCAGGCCGTGGTGGGAGGGTCCGTCGTCGCCGGTCACCCCCGCCCGGTCGATGCAGAACACCACCGGACAGCCGTGCAGGGCGGCGTCCAGGTTGATCTGGTCGAGCGCCCTGGTGAGGAAGGTGGAGTAGATGGCCACAATGGGCCGCAGACCCCCCAGCGCCATCCCGGCCGCCATGGTCACCGCGTGCTGCTCGGCGATGCCCACGTCGAAGACCCGGTCGGGGAAGCGGTCCTTGAAGGGCAGCAGCCCGGTGGAGTCGGGCATGGCGGCGGTTACCGCCACCGTCTCGGGCGCCCGCCGGCCCAGCTCCACGAGGTGGTCGGCGAAGGCGGCCGTGTAACTGCCCTCCTTGACCGACGACAGGTCGTGCAGGTTCTTGATGGGGTCGTTCTCGGCCGGGGTGTACCCCCGCCCCTTCTGGGTTATTACGTGCACCAGGGTGGGGCCGTCGAACAGCTTGGTCTTCTCCAGGGCCGCTTCCAGCTCTGATATCTGGTGGCCGTTCACGGGGCCCAGGTAGCGCAGGCCCAGCTGCTCGAAGACGGGGGGTGGATCCCACATGTGGCGGATGGCCGCCTTGGTGGCGTCGATTCCGCGGCGCAGCATTTCCCCCACCCAGGGAACCGACTCGGCGATCTGTTCGAGGCGTTCCTGGCGGCGCATGTATACCGGGTTGGAGCGGATCTTTACGAGGCTCTCCGACAGGAGCGAGACGGTGGGGGCGTAGGAGCGCCCGTTGTCGTTCAGGACGATGATCACGTTGCTGTCCGAATGGCCCAGGTTGTTCAGCCCCTCCAGGGCCATGCCGCCGGTCAGGGAGCCGTCGCCCACCACCGCCACCACCCGCCGGTCCTCCCCCCGGGTCTTGAAGGCGGCGGCCAGGCCGTGGGCGTAGGAGAGGGCGGTGGAGGCGTGGCTGTTCTCGATCCAGTCGTGTTCGGATTCCATCCGGCTGGGGTAGCCGGACATCCCGCCGGGGCGCCGAAGGCTGTCGAATTCCCGGCGGCGGCCGGTCAGCAGCTTGTGAGGGTAGGCCTGGTGGCCGGTATCGAACAGGAGGATGTCGTGGGGCGAGTCGAACACCCGATGCAGGGTGATGGTGAGCTCCACGATGCCGAGGTTCGACCCCAGGTGCCCTCCGTTGCGGTTTACGATGTCCACGATCAGGCTGCGTATCTCGCGCGTCAGCATTTCCAGCTCGCGTTCGTCCAGCCGGCGCAGGTCGCGCGGGTGGTGGATGCGGTCGAGAACGGGGGTGTGGATACTCTTCATCGCGGCCTAACCGTTCGGTCTCCGAGAGACGGGCGGGCAACACCCCAGAGTACCTGACGGACGGGCCGGCCGCCGCCGGGCGAGATCACCGTCGGGTAGCTGTCAGCAGGCGGGGCCGGGCGTACAACTCCACCTCGGACGCCCCCCAGGATAGATCCTCCCAGCGGCCGTAGGCCAGGCCGAGGGAGGCGAAAGCGGCGGTGGGCATCCGCAGGCGGCTTCCGGTCATCTTCTCCAGGAACCCGGACATGGTCGGCTCGTGCCCCACCACCATCAGGCGCTCCACCCCCGAAATTCCCCGGATCAGGCTCAGCACATAGGCGGGGTCGGCGCCGTACAGCCCCGGCGCCCGCTCGAGGCGGCAGTCCCACCCGCCGGCCTCCATGGCCAGCTCCGCGGTGGTTACGGTTCGCACCGCGGGCGATGCCAGCACCAGCTCCGGCGCCAGGCCGCAGTCGGCGACGAAGCGCCCCACCGCCCGGGCCGAGCGCACCCCGCGTCCGTTGAGGGGCCGGGCGCGGTCGTCGGCGAAGGAGGCGTTCCAGTCGGATTTGGCGTGCCGGAGCAGCATCAGGGAGGCCATGGGCCGGGTCAGAGCTCGCGGGCCGACCTGGCGCGTTCGAGCGCCCTGGCCAGCAGGGTCTGCTGGACGTCTACGTCGTTCTTGGGGCCGCGCGGGGCGTAGGCGCCGTCCGGCTGCAGCTCCCAGGCCAGATGGTCGTCGGCCCGGCACAGGTCCAGAATCTCCTCCAGCCGCCGCTGCGCCTCCGGATCCTCCACCGGAACGAGAGCTTCCACCCGGCGGTCCAGGTTGCGGGGCATCAGGTCGGCCGAGCTCATGTAATAGGTGAACCCCCGGTCGGGGCGGCCGAAGCGGAAGATGCGGGAGTGTTCGAGGAAGCGGCCCACTATCGACCGGACGGTGATGTTCTCGCTCAGACCGGGAACGCCGGGCCGCAGGCAGCACACCCCCCTGATGATCAGGTCGATGCGGACCCCGGCCCGCGACGCGTCGTACAGGGCGCCGATGATCCGCTCGTCCACCAGGCCGTTCGCCTTGGCCACGATGTGCCCGCCGCCCCCGTACCCGGCTTCGCGGTGGATCATCTCCGTAATGAAGGGGCGCAGGTCGGTGGGGGCCACCACCAGCTTCCGGTAGGCCTTCTGCCGGCTGTATCCGGTCAGCTGGTTGAACAGGTCGCTTACGTCCGCTCCGAGGTCGGGGTCCTTGGTGAACAGCCCCACGTCTTCGTACAGCAGAGCGGTGCGGTCGTTGTAGTTGCCGGTGGAGGTATGCACGTAGCGGGCCAGCCCGTTGCTTTCCTTCCGCACCACCAAGCAGAACTTGGCGTGGGTCTTGAGGCCCACCAGCCCGTAGACGACGTGGACGCCCGCTTTCTCCAGGGCCTGGGCCCGTTCGATGTTGCGCTGTTCGTCGAAGCGGGCCTTCAGCTCCACCAGGGCCACCACCTGTTTGCCCAGCTCGGCGGCGGTGATAAGGGAGCGGGTGATGGAGCTGTTGTTCGAGGTGCGGTACAGGGTCTGTTTGATGGCCAGCACGTCGGGGTCGCGCGCCGCCTGATCGACGAAGGCGGCGGTGGAAGCGGCGAAGGACTCGTACGGGTGATGGACCACCACATCCCCTTCGGTGATCATCTCGAAGAAGTTGTCGACTTCGGTGATGCGGGGCGGCGCCGCCGGCCGGAAGGACTTCCAGCGGTGTTCGGGCAGGTCCAGGTCGGCCAGGGTGGTCAGGTCGCCCAGGCCGAGCAGGCCGGAGATGCGGTATATGTGGCGGTCTTCGATCTCCAGCTCCCGCATCAGGAGGTCGAGTACGTCGGGGTCGATGTCCCGTTCGACCTCCAGCCGCATCACCTGACCCCGCCGCCGGCGGCCCAGCTCCGACTTGAGGGCTTCGAGCAGGTCGTTGGTCTCGAACTCGGCCAGCTGGTAGTCGGTGTTGCGGGTGAGGCGGAAGGGATGGCATTGGGTTATTTCCATGCCGGGGAACAGCAGGTCGAGATGGGCCGAGATCACCTGTTCGAGCGGCACGAAGCCCCGCTGACCGGGAAGCTCGATGAAGCGGGGGAGGATGGGGGGTACCTTCACCCGGGCGAAGCGCCGGCTGCCGTCGGAGGGCTCTCTCACCATGATCGCCAGGTTCATGGAGAGGTTCGAGATGTAGGGGAAGGGGTGGGCCGGATCGACTGCCAGAGGCGTCACGACGGGGAACACCCGCTCCTCGAACACTTCGCTCAGGTACTCCCGGTCGTTTTCGTCAAGGGACCTCCACAGCAGGATACGGATGCCCTGCTCTTCGAGGGCGGGCTGGATGGCGGTGCGGAAGGCGCTGCTCTGATGCTCGCAGATCTCCCTCAGGATGGTTCCCATGCGGCCGAGCAGCTCGTCGGCGTCGCCTTCCCCTCCGGGAAGATTGTCGAGGCCTTCCTCGGCCTGTTCGGTGAGTCCGGCCACCCGCACCTGGAAGATCTCGTCGATGAGCTCGCTGACGATGGCTATGTATCTGACCCGCTCGAGCAGGGGGGTGCTCCCCCGCTCGGCCTGCGCCAGCACCCGCCGCACGAACTCGAGCAGAGAAAGTTCTCGGATCAGCAGTGGCGCCTGTTCTGCGGCCCCGGTCACCTCACGCCGATCCCGCTGATGGTTTTCCAAAAGCCGGAGGGTTTCTGCCGCTTGCGGTCATTTCGGGTGGTCAGTCCGTTGAAGAGGAGGTGGGTCACCGTCTCCGTCGCGCACTTGAGGGCTTCGGCGGGGTTGTCGTATCCGAGTATCGCCTGGGCGGCCAGCGCGACCGTGTTGTTGAGGTACTGCCCCGCCACGTTCGTCGGCATCCGCTTGAAATCCCCCGCCTCCACTCCCGCCCGGTACGCGTCGGCGAATATCTTCACCAGCAGCTGATGGGCGGTGGTTACCCGCTTCTGGGCCTGAGCCGACAGGTGATGAACATCTCGGTGGAGCAACAGGCCCAGGGTCGGTTCCACGACCACGAATTCCACCATATGCTCCACCAAGCGCCGCAGCCGCTCGGTCGGGGACAGGTGGACGGGTATCTGATTGACTATCTTCTCGGCTGCCAACGGCAGGTTTTCCTCGACCAGCGATGCCACCAGGTCGTCCTTGTCGGCGAAGTATTGGTAGATGGTGGTGCGGGCGATGTCCATCTCCGCCGCGATTTCCCCGAATGTGGTCTCTTGGTAACCGAGGTCGGCGAACAGCTTGTGGGCCGTCTCGAGGATCATGGCCCGGGTGACCATCTTGTGCTCGACGATGCTGGCGGCTCGGATACGCGGCATCCCCCTAGGTTAACCGATAATTCCGCCTCGCGCGGAGAATTTCGCGAGGCCTCTCGATTTTTGAGGATCAGCGGGTCAGTTCCTTCTCCAAGGGCGTACGGAAGCGGGGCGTCAGCCGGGTTTTCCCCATCCACTCCTCGAGAGCGGCGGCCCGCTCGGCGATCAACGCTTCCCCTTCGGCGCCGGTGTCCTCGAAGAGCCGGTAGACGATGCTCCCGTCCTTGGTCTGCGCCCATCCGCCCGCCACCTTTCCGTTCCACCAGACGGTGGGCCCGGCGTTGCCGTTCCGGTCGAACAGCCGCCCGCCGCCCTCCCCGAGATACCAGCCGCGGTCGCGCCACCCCATCACGGTCGAGTCGAGCGAGGGCGCCAGGGCCGCCCAAGGCGCCTGCGGCGGGGTGGGTTCGAGGTCGTCCCCGAGGACGAGGGCGGGTCCGTCCTCGACCTCCACCTCGGCCGTGTCGAGCGCCCCGAGCGCCTTCCTCACGTCGCGCAAGGGCCATCCGGTCCACCATTTCAGGTCGGATTCGGTTCCCGGTCCGTACGTGCGGAGCCAGCGTTCGAGCAGCCCGACGCGGGCGGCGGCGGGGTCGAGGCAGGGGATGCCGCCCGGAAAGCGGGATTCGGCCATCGCCCATCGGTATTGTCCGCTGATCCAAGTACCCCGCGGGCGGCTCCTGACGATGCGCCCCTCGGCGGCCATCAGGAAGAGCACCCGGGTGGAGACGCCCACCTTCCCTCCCCATTTCTTGCCCTCCCCGAAGGCAAGGGTGAGCCGAAGCTCCGGTACGTCCTCCCGCAGTTCCATGGCCGCCGCCTCTCCGCGGCGGGCAATGGCGGCGGCGGTCGCATCTTCCACCCGCCTCAGCCAGGCCTCTCCCTGGTCGGTGATGCCCTGCTTCTCCAGGTATCCGATCAGCCGCCTGCGTTCCGCCGCCGCCAGCGGCTGGGCGCAGCCGTGGTGGAGCAGCGGAACCAGATCGGCGGGCGCGGCGAACAGGGTGCGCCGCATCCCCAGCACCCGGAACAGGACGGGCCGGTCGTAGAGGAGGCGTTCGAGGCCGGCCACGGTCGCGTCGGCGGTTCGCGCCCACGCCGACAGGAATACGGCGGCCGGATCGCTCGAATGCAGACCCACCTGGCGGCGGGCCGCCGCGACGGGGTCGGAGGCGGGCCGGCCGGGGTGGAGATGATGACGGACCGCCAGCCGGCGTCTTCTCTCTTCGGCGTCGATCCTGGGGGCTTTCATGCGCTGCACCTTATATATGGGAACGTGTGCGGAGTATGGGGGCGCGGCTGGCATTCCGGCGCTCTGTACGGATCTCCCGGCTCGCCTATCCTGTTTCTTTGTTCCCTGCGGCGGGCCTCGGCCGCCGGGGCGTCGGCGAAGACAGCAGGAGAGGCAGGAGGTCAGACCAATGGCGAAGATCATCATTGTCGGCGACGGCCCGGGAGGGCTGAGCGCCGCCCTGTTCCTGGCGAAGGCCGGGCAGGAGGCAACCGTGTTCGGCGCGGATCAGACCGGCATGAACTACGCATACCTATACAACTACCTGGGCATTCCCGAGATCGACGGAACCGCCTTCCAGCAGCTGGCCAGATCCCAGGTGGAATCCTTCGGCGCTCGGATCGTCGCGGAAGAAGTGGAGGAGGTCGCCAGGGAGAAGGACGGCTTCTCGGTGTCGGCGGGCGGCGGAGTCCGGGGCGACTATCTGGTGCTGGCCGAGGGAAAGGCCCTGCGGCTGGCCGGAGCGTTGGGTCTGGAGCGCGATGAATCGGGGGCGGCGGCAGTCGACCGGGACGGCCGCACCTCGATGGACCGGGTGTACGCGGTGGGCCGGGCCGTCCGCCTCACGCGGGCCCAAGCCGTTATCTCGGCGGGAGAGGGGGCGGCCGCCGCCCTCGACATCCTCTCGATCGAAGCCGGCCGGGACGTCCGCGACTGGGACACCCCTCCCGAAGCCGCCGGATAACCCGATGCCTTCGACCGTGGTGGTAGGCGCCCAGTGGGGCGACGAGGGCAAGGGGCGGGTTACCGACCTGTTCGCCCGGGAGGCCGACTATGTGGTCCGCTACCAGGGGGGCAACAACGCCGGGCACACGATCGTTGTCGGGTCGGAGCGGTTTGCCCTGTCGTTGGTGCCGTCGGGGGTGATGTATCCGGGGGTGGCGCCGGTGATCGCCTCGGGGGTGGTCATCGACCCCCGGGTGCTGCTGGACGAGATCGGGATGCTCAGAGAGCGGGGGGTGGATCCGTCCCGGTTGCGCATCTCGGCCAACGCCCACCTGATCATGCCCTACCACCGCAAGCTGGACCTGGTGATCGAGCGCTACCTGGGCCGCAACCGGATCGGCACCACCAAGCGGGGGATCGGCCCCGCCTACACGGACAAGTACGCCCGCACCGGCATCCGGGTGCAGGATCTGTTCGACCCGGCCATCTTCGTGGACAAGCTGGAGGCGGTGCTGGCGGAGAAGAACAAGATTCTCACCAGGGTCTACAACCAACTGCCGATGGACGCCGAGGCCATCGCCGAGGAGTACCTGACCTACGCCGAGCGGCTCCTGCCGATGGTGGAGGACACCTCCCTGCTGATCTGGAAGGCGCTGGAGGAGGGGCGGACGGTGCTGTTCGAGGGCGCCCAGGGCACCCTGCTGGACATCGACCACGGCACCTACCCGTTCGTGACCTCATCCAACCCCAGCGCCGGCGGGGCGGCCATCGGGTCGGGGGTCGGCCCCAAGGCGCTGGATCGGGTGGTGGGTGTGGCCAAGGCCTACATCTCCAGGGTGGGAAGCGGGCCGTTTCCGACCGAGCTGTCCGACGAGATCGGGGATCGGATGATCGAAGTGGGGGGCGAGTACGGGACGGTTACCGGGCGGCGGCGGCGATGCGGCTGGCTGGACCTGGCGGCGCTCCGCTACGCCCGCCGGGTCAATTCGCTCACCGAGCTGTTCATCACCAAACTCGATGTGCTGTCGGGTTTCGAGAAGATCAAGGCGGCCACCGGATACACCTCCGGCGGCAGGGTCTACACCGAGTTTCCCCGCCAGCAGAGGGTGCTCTATCGGTGCGCCCCTGTCTATGAGGAGATGGAAGGTTGGTCCGAAGACATATCGGAGGCGCGGGAGTTCGGCGACCTGCCCGGCGCAGCCCGCCGTTATATAGAGTTCATCGAGGATCAGATGGGGGTTCCGGTGGGCTGGGTGTCGGTGGGGCCCGAGCGTGAGCAGGTGGTAAGCAGGCAAGCGGCGTGAGAGAGGGTACAGGCAACGGCGATGGCTGAGACAGCGGCGAGGTACAACTTCTATTCGGACACGCAGACCAAGCCCACCCGGGCGATGCGGGAGACGGTGCTGGACGCCGAGGTGGGCGATGAGCAGTCCTTCGCCGACCCCACCACCCTGCGGCTGGAGCGCAGGGTGGCCGAGTTGCTGGGCAAGGAGGCGGCGGTGTTCCTGCCGTCCGGTTCCATGTGCAACGAGATCGCCATCAAGGTCCACACCCAGCCGAGCGACGAGGTGATCTGCGACCGGACCAGCCACATCATCGGGCACGAGTCAGGCGGTCCGGCCATGATCTCCGGGGTCATGATCTACCCCCTCGACGGTGATCGAGGCCGGTTCACCGCCGAGCAGGTGCGGGCGGCCGTCCGGCCCGCGGTCCGCTATGCGCCCCGGTCGCGTCTGGTGCTGGTGGAACAGACCGCCAATCTGGCCGGCGGCTCGATCTGGCCGGCGAAGTTGCTCGACGAGGTGGCCGGGGCGGCTCGCGAAGCCGGGTTGGCCGCCCACATGGACGGGGCGCGCCTGATGAATGCGGTAGTGGCCGCCGGCGTTCCGGCCGCCCGGTTCGCACAGGGAGTGGACAGCGTTTGGATTGATCTGACCAAGGGCCTGGGCGCGCCGGTGGGGGCGGTGCTGGCCGGCAGCCGGGATTTCATAGACCAGGCTTGGCGCTGGAAACAGCAATGGGGCGGAGCGATGCGCCAGTCGGGGGTGCTGGCCGCCATGGGCCTCTACGCCCTGGACCACCACGTGGACCGCCTGGCCGAGGACCACACCAGGGCTGCCCGAATCGGGGAGGCCCTGGCAACCCTGCCCAAGGTGGAGGGGGTGCTCCCTGTAGAAACCAACATAGTGGTCTTCCGCCTGGATGAGGACGGCCCCACCGGCCCCCGACTCGTCGAGCAAGCCGCCCGATCCGGTGCCGCCATCTCCGGCCTGGGCCCCCGCACCTGCCGCATAGTTACCCACCTCGACGTGGACGACGGCGACGTAGACGCCCTTCTGGAGGTTATGGCCTCCCTCCTCGGCTGAGAGGGGCCGGGCGGCGGCCTTGACGCTTACCCCTTCAGCTCGGCGAGGCTTGCCGTGTTCGGTTATACTACCCTGGTAGAAGTAACATCGTGTGTTATACTACCCTGGTAGAAGTAACATCGTGTGTTATACTACCCTGGTAGAAGTAACGCCGTGTGTTATACTACCCTGGTAGAAGTAACATCGTGTGTTATACTACCCTGGTAGAAGTAACATCGTGTGTTATACTACCCTGGTAGAAGTAACGCCGTGTGTTATACTACCCTGGTAGAAGTAACGCCGTGTGTTATACTACCCTGGTAGAAGTAACATTGACGGTTCTCAAGCTCTGGAGTCCGGCCTTCCTGAGGCTTGTTCGACTCCGAGGGAGGTTATCGATGAAGCGGGGTGAGATACAACAGAGGCTGGCCGACACCAACCGCTGGTGGGTCGACCCCGACGGCTGGATGAGGGACGATCCCGATCTCAGGGAGGCGGCCGAGGCCCTGTTCAGCCGCCCCTACACGGCAGGCGTTCTCGACAATCTGACGCCGGGCGGCCTGTATGTGCTGCGCGGCCCGCGGCGGGTGGGCAAATCGGTGGAGGTCAAGCGGACCATTGAGCGGCTGGTCTCATCGGGTACGGAGCCGCGTCGGATCGTGCACATGTCCGTGGACGGTTGGAGCGCCGCCGAACTGGGCGGGCTGGTGGGCGCCGCCTCTCACATAACGCCCGGCGAGGGGTCCCGCTGGTGGTTCATCGATGAGATCACGGGGATTACCGACGGCTGGCCCGAGCAGATCAAGTGGCTGCGCGACAACGACCGCCGCTTCCGCACCGATACGGTCGTTCTCACCGGTTCGTCTTCCTCCCGGCTCCGGGAATCGATAGGCGTCCTGGCCGGCCGCCGGGGCCAGGCCGCCGCCCCCGACCGTGTGCTTCTGCCGATGGGGTTCCGCTCCTTCGCCCGACTCGCCGCCGACAGGGGGCTTCCGGAAGAGGTAGACCGGCTGCGGATCGCCGACCTCACCGCCTCCCGTCTGTCGGCTGCGGCCTACGAGATGGCCCCCTGGCTCCATACCCTGGCGGAAGCATGGGAGGATTACCTGCAAGTAGGCGGATTCCCCGCGGCGGTGGCCGGTTTCCTCACCTCCCCGGTGGCGGCCCCGAAGCTGGAAGCCGAGTTGCTCAGGGTAATCAGCGGCGACGCCTTCAGCAGGTCCCGGATCTCCGATCTCCAGACCAACGCCCTGCTGAGGCGGTTGACCAAGGGGTTGTGCTCACTGGTCAATGTGGCCAACCTGTCCAGGGATCTGGAACTGTCCCAACCCACGGTGCAGAGGCGGATCGATGACCTCCGAGAGGCCTTTGTGTTGTGGCCCGCGCCCCGCGAGCGAAATGAGATGCCCAACCTGAGAGCTCAGCAGAAGCTCTACTTCACCGATCCGATCTACACCCGGCTGGTTTCCGGTGCCCGATTAGACCTGACCCTCCTGTCAGAGCAGCAGTTGGGGATGGCGCTGTTGCGCAACCTCGAGCGGGATCACCCGGGCAGCTACGTCCATTTCGATCGGGTTCTCCATTACCGGTCCAAGAACGGTGCCGAGATCGACTTTGTAGGCCAAGGCTTCGGCGGCGCTGTCATCGAATCCAAGTACGTCGACAGGGGAGGGCACCGGGGGGCGGCCAGGACGATCAAGGCCTCCGGGCGGCGGGGGATAGTCGCCACCCGCACCGAGATCGACCTGGAAGATCCCGAGGTCTGTGCGGTTCCCACCGCCATGCTCGCCTGGCTGCTGGACGACTGACGCCGACCCTCCAGATCAACCCCGCCCTTAACTATTGCAATGATGCGGTTTTGATTATTTTATTTGTGCGGTTATATATCTTGTTTTTATACGGTTTCACAAACACCTTTCGGAAACCAAGCACCGAGGACGCCTATGCCGAACAATCCGAACTACCGACCGCGAATCGTGGATGCGGAGCTGGACGAGCGGCTGGCCGCCGTCGCCGCCGTGGTGATCGAAGGGCCGAAGGCGTGCGGCAAGACCACCGCCGCGAGCAGGCGGGCGGCCAGCGAGGTGTTGCTCGACATCGACGACAACGCCAGGAGGGCGGCGGAGCTGTACCCCCGTCTGTTGCTCGACGGTGAATACCCCAGGCTCATCGACGAGTGGCAGACCGCGCCGGGGGTGTGGAACCACGTCCGCCGGCGGGCCGACGACGAACCCGGCCCGGGCCGGTTTATCCTCACCGGTTCGGCGGTTCCGGCGGACGACATCACCCGGCATTCCGGCGCCGGACGGATATCCCGGTTGAGGATGCGGCCCATGTCCCTCTTCGAGCTGGGCGCCTCGGACGGGCAGGTCTCATTGGGCGGGATGCTCGAATCCACTCCGGCACGCGTATCGGCTTCCGCTCCGGATATCGGCGTCCCCGAGCTGGCGGAACTGGTGTGCCGGGGCGGTTGGCCGGGCCTGCTCGAAGCCGGCCTCGACCGAGCCATGCGGTTCTCGCGCGACTACCTGGACGAGATACGCCGCACCGATGTACAACGGCTGGCCGGCGGACGCCGCGACCCCATCCGATTGCTGAGGTTCATACGATCGCTGGCGCGCAACGCCGCCACCGGCGCCTCGCTCAGGAAGTTGGCGGCGGACGCCGGGGGAGACCGCGGGCCGCTGCATATCGAAACGGCTTCTTCCTATCTGGACGCTCTGGAGCGGTTGTTCGTGGTCGAGGAACTGCCGTCCTACTGGACGCATCTCCGTTCCCGATCCCGGTTGCGCAAATCGCCGAAACGCTATTTCGCGGACCCTTCGCTGGCGGCCGCGGCTCTCCGCGCCGGTCCGGACCGGCTCCTCGCCGACCTGGAGTTGTTCGGGTTCCTCTTCGAGTCGCTGGTGATAAGGGATCTGCACGTCTACGCCCAGGCGAACGACGCCGAGGTCTACCACTACCGCGACAACACCGGCCTCGAAGTGGATGCGATTATCGAAACCGCCTCGCGTTCCTGGATGGCCGCAGAGATCGAGCTGGGCGGCCGGGGCGCCGTCAATGCGGCCGCCGCTTCCCTGCTGAAGTTGCGGGACCGGGTGGACATCTCCAGAGTCGGCGCCCCGGCCAAGCTGGCGGTCATCACCGGAACCGGGTACGGCTACGAGCGCCCCGACGGTGTAGCCGTAGTGCCGGTGACCGCCCTCGGCCCCTGACCCCGGACCGGACTGGTCAGAGGGAGGCGACTACCCCGGCGAAGAACAGGATGATCAACAGCAGATCTGAGTTTTGGAGAGGTGGCTGAACAGGTCAAGAAGCCAACAGGCTACTACACCACTCTAGCCGAGGGGTCTAAAAACAGCGGTTACCACGGGTTCTGATGGTGATATCCGTGTTCACATACTTTCCCGGAACTCAATGAGCGGACGGCCTTCACCATCCTTTGCCTTACCCAGGCAGATTAGTACCGTGTCGATGATAGCCCACACACCTAAGCCGCCAAATGTCAACAGCTTGCCTATCCCTAGACCGACTCGGCCCATGACCATTCTGTCGATGCCGAGGACTCCAAGGAAGATGGTACAGATTACGGCTACGCTGTGTTGTGGTGATACTCGTGCTTCCATGTTGGTTCCTTTCTGCTCTGTTGGGCGTTTACTTTACAGCTGTGCCGGTAGACACATGCCGATGACGATAGTTGACCGAGAGAGGCATTGCGAGCTTTTGAGGGGTCATTGTGCCGGGGCGGATGATGAGGTGAGGATGGGAAGTGCTGCGGACCGCCGGGAGGCGGCACGACGGGTCGGGCAAGACGGAACACCGGTAGCCGGTTCGGATGGTCTATAATGACGAGACCCCGCCGGGTCGCTGTTCTCGCAGGAGAGGAGTAACCTGGGGCGGCAGTACGGGGGCGTGGTGAAGTCTGGAGTTCACGCCGGCCTGTCAAGCCGGAGGTCGCGGGTTCAAATCCCGTCGTCCCCGCCAGAAGGACCGACCCGGACCGGTCGGTCCTTCTTGGTGCGGCCAGGTAGCTCAGTCGGTAGAGCGCTGCTCTGAAAAAGCAGAGGTCCCCGGATCGACGCCGGGCCTGGCCACCGATCGCAAACCCCCCGCTCAGGCCGGACCTCAGTCGATGCGTTCTATGTCGGCGCCCAGAGCGTTCAGACGGCGGTCGATGGCTTCGTAGCCCCGCTCGATCTGTTCGGCCTGGTTGATCAGGCTTTCCCCCTCGGCGACCAGGGCGGCGATGAGCAGCGCCATGCCGGCCCGGATATCGGGGCTGGACATGGTGCTGGGGCGGAGCCTGGTGGGGCCCAGCACCACCGCCCGGTGGGGGTCGCAGAGGACGATCTGGGCGCCCATGCTGATCAGGCGGTCTACGAAGAACATCCTCGACTCGAACATCTTCTCGTGGATGAGGATCGACCCGTGCGCCTGGGTTGCGGCCACCAGCGCGATGCTGGTCAGGTCGGCGGGAAAGGACGGCCACGGTCCGTCTTCGATCTTGGGGATGGCACCCCCCAGGTCGGGCGACACGACCAGAGGCCCGTTGTTGTACAGCATCCGGGCGCAGTCGTCGGGGTACGGGTCGTAGTTGATCCCCAGCCGCCGCCAGGCCAGGTCGATCGGTTTGTTCATATCGGCCCGGTATCCGCCGATGGTTATCGGGGAGCGGGTTACCGCCGCCAGCACCATCAGGCTTCCGACTTCAATGTGGTCGGGGCCGATGGTGTGGGTGCCTCCGTGCAGGGATTCCACCCCTTCGATATGGAGAATGTTGCTGCCGATTCCGCTGATTCGGGCGCCCAGGGTGTTCAGAAACCTGCAGAGGTCTTGGACGTGGGGCTCGCAGGCGGCGTTCTCCACCATCGTGGTTCCCTCGGCCAGCACCGCCGCCATTACCAGGTTTTCGGTGGCGGTCACCGACGGCTCCTCCAGGAACACCACCGACCCTTTTAGGGTTCCGGCCCGGAAGCGGTGGCCTCCGGCGAAGCTGTAGACGGCGCCCAGGGCTTCGAGGCCCCGGACATGATCGTCGATGCGCCGCCGCCCTATGACATCTCCGCCCGGGGGAGGCAGGGTCACCTCGCCGAAGCGGGCGACCACCGGGCCGGCCAGCAGGATCGAGGCTCTGATCTTCTCGGCCCTTTCGGTGGAGATATCCGGGGTGGTTACCCCGTTGCAGCGGATCTGAAGGCTGCCCGGTCCGGTGTTCGTTACGGCGGCGCCCATGTCCTCCAGGATTCCCAGCAGGGTGAGCACATCACCGATCTGCGGGACGTTGTGAAGAGTGACCGTCTCCTCGGTCAGCAGGCAGGCCGCGATGATGGGCAGGGCGGCGTTCTTGTTCCCGGACGGCTCGATGTGGCCGTTCAGCCGGGTAGGTCCCCGGACCAGGAAACTAGTCATACCGCCCCCACGATAGCCCGCCCCCCTTGGGAACCGCGCCTTTGTATCGGTCGGGCGGATCCTCTACTCAGCCCCATGAGGACTTTGAGGGTCCGAGCGTCGCAGTTGCCCCAGTCAGTCGAACCTGGCTTTGAGATCTTCCAGACTGGCGTACTCGTTGAGGTCCTCTTCCGAGCGGGCCTGCCTGAGGGCTGCGGCAGTCTCGGTGTTGGGAAGCTTCACAGCGAACGGCAGACCCTGTTGCAAGGTAGTTTGTCTGTAGAACAGCGTGATAGCCTCGGCCGCCGACAGCCCCAATTGCGAGAACAAATCCTCGGCTTGGCGCTTCAGTTCGGGTTCAACACGAGCGCGGATAGTCGCGGTCTTGGCCAATGCAAGTTCCTCCTTCGGCAACGGCAAGGGTTGCTATTGCTTCCTTCTGCCGGTATTTATACCATAAATGGGGTACAAAACACTAGAATTGGGGTACCCCCCGGTGCGATCTAGAGACGAACATTTGTTTGTATGATGAGGAGGGTTGGGCCTACAGCTGGAAGGAGAACGGATGGGACCGTGGTGGAAGCAACGATCGGTGGCGGCCGGGGTATTGTTGGCGACGGCGCTTGCAGGCACGGCTCTGGCGCAACGGCAGTTGCTCGGTGATCCGAGGCAATTCTCGGATATTCCGACCGAAGGCTTCGATTATCGGCGGGGTGTGCCGGTGTCGGAGGACGACATTTGGCCCGTTCCTTCTTTTTCCCGTTATGACGCGGCTGTCGAGTACGCGGCGCGAAGGGGCTGGTTCGAGGGGTATCCGGACGGGTCGTTCCGGCCCTCGGAGAAGCTCACCGGCGGGCAACTGGTAGAGGTGATTGAGCGGGCGTTTCCCGATGGGATGACCAGGGCGCAGATGGCCGCCTTTCTGCGGTACGGCGAGTGGGGGGCCGATTTGACCCCGGGCCGGTGGGAGACGAACGCGATCCCGAAGGGGTCAGCTTGGCGGGTCGGTTACTGGGACATCGCGGTGCGACGGGCGTGGACGGCGCCCGAAGGGGCTGATTTCGTCCGTCCGTCCGGCCGCTTCCCGGACATACCCAGTCATTATCTGGTTGTTGAGCTCGATGTAATCTGGCGGGCAAGCAGCCCTGCTCCCGGGTTCTACCTGAATACCGACCTTTCGTTTGGCCTTATGGATGCGGAAGATTGTGAGGTCGATCCCGTTCTGTCGGATGTCACCGTCGGCGCCCAGCCCGGGGAGCAGGTTATCGGGAATCTGTGCTGGCAGTTACCAGATAATTATTACCCGGGCACATTATCAGATAATTATTACCCGAGCACATTATTCTTTGAGAACCGCCCTCCCGAACCAACGTTTTACGCCGGTGATTTGCTAAATGAGTACGAGAACCCCTACGGCTACGGTGTCCTGCCGCCCTATTGGGCGTGGATGTCGCTCAAATAACCGCCGCTGGATGACACCCTAATAAACCTTCTCTAAGTCTGTACTACTATATCCCAATTTTTCTATGAACTTTGCTATCCTGCTGAGGACGAACGAGGAGTTCAGATCTGTTTCAAGGTAGACATCTGTGGATGTTATCTTCCTGTCCTTTCGGAGCTCGCGGGGATTGTATGATGCCCATCGATTGTCCTTCTCAGTACGTAATTCGAGTAGAAGATTGATAAACTGCTGTCCGTGACGTTGATGGAGTTCTTCGACTATCTGAACATACGCATCTTTCCAATCATTAATTTTATAGTGGTGGCCCCATAGACAGAACCCGATAGGCTTAGTAGGTTTTGATGAGGTTGAGGAGACATGAGGGGTTAACTTTTCTTGTGGTGCGATTGATGGAGCAGGAGTACAGCGTATTATTATTTGACGTTTGGCTTTGAGCACCTGCTTTGCTCTTTTCTTGGCTTGGCCTTCTATCAGATTATCCTTTCCCAAGAATGTTTCGAAGTCATCGGCCAAATGTCCAATGGAGTCCCTTTTGATGAGCAAGGTAGTGAACCGGCGTTCGTCAGGCGGTCCGTCCTCTCTTGGTAGGTAGAGCCACCACTCCAGCCCGTTGGTTAGCACGCAGATATCTACTCCCTCAAAGAAGGCATAGCCGAGGACTTGCTCAACATGGCCTGCTAGATTTTCTTTCGGGGCTTTGGCCTCAATAAGTGCAACAAGGCGGTTAGGGCCTATGAGGGCGATATCCACCCAGCCTTTGGCTTTGCCTCCTACAGGGTATTCGCATAGTATTTCCTGTCGGGCCGGATTCCAGCCCAGGTCCCCCAGGATGGGCGCGATGATCTGAAACTTGGCATTCTCCTCGTCTTTGGGGTCGGGAACGGAGCGTATCGTTTCAAGGGTCTCTCGGAGCGCCACGGTGTGTTACCTCGCCGGTTGTCTTTTTTCGCAGTCTAATGGGGCGGTTGCCTCCGGCGGTCTATCCTATCCGGTCTTATGAGCGTGCTCTCCGAACTCGGTGCGTTGGTCGGGGCGGGTTTCGAGGCGGCCGGCCTCGACTCCGGCTACGGCGAGGTGTCGGTCTCCAACCGGCCCGACCTGGGCCAGTTCCAGTGCAACGGCGCCCTGGCGGCGGCGCGGCGGGCGGGGCGCAGCCCGCGGGAGATCGCGGATGCGGCGGCGGCCGAGATCGCATCCGACCCGAGGCTGGCCCGCCTTTCGGTGGCCGGGCCCGGCTTCCTCAACCTCACCCTCACCGACGAGGCGGTCGCCGGCTACATGAACGCCCTGGCGGGCGACCCTCGGCTGGGGGCGCCTCCGGCGGGCGAACCGCTCGTGGTGGTCGTCGACTACGCGGGCCCCAACGTGGCCAAAGCGATGCATGTGGGGCATCTGCGGTCCACCATCATCGGCGACAGCCTCAAGCGGTTGTTCGCCTTCGCCGGGCACCGGGTGCTGGGGGACGCCCACTTCGGCGACTGGGGCCTGCAGATGGGCATGCTGATCGTCGCCGTCCGTGAGCGTTACCCCGACCTCCCCCACTACGAAGAGGATGCGCAAGGGCCGTTCCCCGCGCCGCCGCCCATAACGCTGGCCGACCTCCAGGAGTGGTATCCGGCCATGGCGGCCCGGATAGAAGAAGACGAGGACCTGGCCGCCGAGGCGCGCCGGGCCACCCGGGACCTCCAGTCGGGCCGGGAGGGGTACGCCGCTCTGTGGGAGCACTTCGTGGCGGTGTCGCGCGAGTCGCAGGAGCGGGACTTCGCCGCCCTGGGGGTGGAGTTCGACCTCTGGTACGGCGAGAGCACCGTCCGCGACCGCCTCCGGCCGATGGTGGACGAGGCCCTGGCGGCGGGCGCGGCGGCGGAGTCGGACGGAGCGGTGGTGATCGAGGTGGCCGAGCCGGGCGACAAGACCGAGGTAAGCCCGCTCATTGTCCGGACCTCCCACGGCGCCTATCTCTACGGAACTACCGATCTGGCCACCATCGGGATGCGGGTGGACGAGCTGGACGCCGACCTCATCCTCTACGTGGTGGACGCCCGTCAGTCCTACCACTTCGAGCAGGTCTTCCGAGCCGCCCGCCGCACCGGCGCCGCCGGGGAGGCCGCCTTGGAGCACATCCGCTTCGGGACCATGAACGGACCCGACGGGACGCCTTTCAAGACCCGCGCCGGCGGGGTGTTGAGGCTGCGGGACCTGATCGAGATGGTCACCGCCGCCGCGGCCAACAGGATGGATGAGTCGGAGACGGCGGCCGGATACACGGAGGCGGAAAGAGCCGTAATCACCCGTCAGGTGGGGGTGGCCGCCCTCAAGTTCGGGGACCTGATCAACAACCGGGCCTCCAACTACGTGTTCGACCTGGAACGGTTCACCGCCCTGGAGGGCAAGACCGGCCCCTACCTGCAGATGGCGGCGGTGCGCATGGGTTCGATCCTCGACAGGGCCGCCGCCGGGGGGATGAAGCCCGGGCGGATCGAACCGCCCTCCGTGGAGGCGGAGCGGCGTCTGATGCTGCGGCTGCTGCAGCTGCCGGAGGTGATCGGGCGCGCCGTCGACCTGCGGGCGCCCAACCACCTGGCCGAGTTCGCCTACGAGGCGGCGTCCGACTTCAGCAGTTTCTACGAAACCTGCCACATCCTCACCGAGCCGGACGACGCCCGGCGGCTCTCGTGGCTGGCGCTGGTCGCCGCCGCCCGGCGGACCCTCGAATTGCTGCTGGACCTGTTGGGCATCGAAATACCCGACCGCATGTAGCCCGCCGCCGCCGGCGGAGCACAGTGCGTCCAGCCGCCCGCGGCCAGAGCCGAAAATTGGGAGGCTTGCCGGGCTGAACGGCCGGATATCGAGGCTTCGCGACCCGTGGGGGAGATGGGGGTTGCGGTATCCGTTGCCCGTTGCTTCGACCGCCGCTCAAGCGTCCGGCTGTCGTGCGATGGGGACCCTGCCCGGCTTTCTACAAAGCGCATTTGACCTGGGGTTTTGAGGCAGGACCCGGATTGTTGACGGGGGGGGGGGGTGTTGTTGCTAAGGTAAGGCACCGGCCGTCCCTCTTTTATCGGGGCGGCCGTGTCTTGTATTGGATGAAGGTAAACAGCCGGTAAACAGGCAAGGAGGACAGATCATTATGATTGCGCACGGTGTACGGGGGCGGTCGTGGCTGGTTGTGTTTGGGGTGTTGGGTTTGGTGGGTTCGTTGCTGGCGGTGGGGGCGGGTCCGGCCGGGGGCGTCGAGGGTGAGGCTGATAATGAGGCGGTGTATTCGGCGTGTGTGGGTGCGGCGTTGGATTCGGCGGGTTTGGTGGATGTGGTGGGGACGTTTGCTGAGGACGCGGTGAATTGTTTGGCGCATTTCGGGGTAACGCGGGGTCGAACGGCGACAACTTATGATCCGGGGTCGCCGGTGTCGCGGTGGCAGATGGCGTTGTTTTTGTCGCGGGCGGCGGGTCCGGCGGGGATTGCGTTGCCGGCGAACCCGGCGGGCGGTTTCACGGATATCGGGGGTTTGTTCGAGTCGGCTCGGACTGCGGTCAATCAGATGGCGGCGTTGGATATCATGCCGGCGTTGAGGGGTACGTCGTTTGGGCCCGACACGGCGGTGTCGCGGGCGCAGATGGCTTTGATGTTGGATTCGTTCCTGGTGGCGGCGGAGAAGGGCGCGGGTTTGGGTTTGGGGGCTTTGGGCGCTGACACCGATGCGTTGGCTGATGTTGCTCCTGATGATGAGGTGTTTGATGATATCGCTAATGTGACGCGGGGGGAGTATTCGGCTATTCGGCGGATGTTCGAGCTGGGGGTGGCGAGAGGGACGGCGGATGATCGGTTCTCGCCGGGGGGTTTGGTGACGCGGGCGCAGATGGCGGTGTTTATTACGCGGATGTTGGCGCATACGGTGGCCCGTCCGCGGGGTATTACCTTGCAGGCGGCGGATACGTCGGCGACGGAGGGCGATTCGGTGGATTTGGTGGTGTCGGTGCGTGATTCTGATTTGTTGCCGATGCCGGACGCGTTGGTGGATGTGTTTTCTTCGACGAGTGCTGATGATGCGTTCGGGGAGGATGGGCGTTGTTCTGCGGATGATGTGTCGGCGGTGGGGGGTTCGGGGGTGTGTGAGATTTCGTTGGGTGATCAGACGACGGATCCGTCGGGTGATCTGGAGTTGTCGACGGAGAGCCTGGACGCGTCCACGACTTTGTGGGCGTGGACGGGTGACAACGGGGATCGTTACGACGCGGACGACATGGTGGGGGCGTCGATTGTGATTGCGGTGTCGAAGGCGGGGACCAAGCTGCGGGTAACGGATGATATGCCGGAGGGGGCTACGGCGGCGGAGTTCGGGGAGCGGGTGGCGTTTACGTTGCAGGTGGTGGACGAGGACGGCAACCCGGTGGCGAAGAAGGATGAGTCGGTTACGGTGGCGGCGGCGGAGACGGTTACCACGGCGGGGGACAACGGCACGTCGAATACGTCTTCGTCAACGCGGGCGTATAAGACGGACGCGTCGGGCAAGATCGAGCTGTCGTTCCGTCAGACGGATCCGCGGTCGGGGAGCGGCAACACGGGCGACTCGGCCCGCCTGAATCTGTATATCACCCTTGCTTCGGGGTCGTCGTTGACGTTGGAGGACAAGACCAACCTGGAGAAGGCCGGAACCGCCGGAACGGGCGCGGAGGACGCGTCGGCGGTGTGGCGGGATTCCGCGCCGGTGGCTACCACCCTGATGTTGTCGCAGACGGTTTCTTATGTTGAGGCGTCGAAGGCGGGCAACGGGGCGTCTCATGCTGTTACGGCGACGTTGACGGATCAGTTCGGCAATCCGGTGGCTCGTCAGAAGATTCATTTCACCTCCGATGATCCGCTCGGCGTCGGGGAGCAGTCCGAGGACGCCGTTCTGGCGGGGGTCCGGGCCTCCCATGTCAGCAGCAGACAGCCTTGGAGGGCTTACGGTTTCAGGATTTTGCACGAGTTGAACGGCGAATCCCGCTATACGAAGACCACCAACCGGCGGGGGGCGGCCACACTCACCTATACCCGCGATTCCGATGCGTCGGTGATCGAGACGGTGCGGGCCCGGCTGGTGCGCGGCGCGGACGACGCGACTCGCACCAGCAACGACGAAGCGGATCTGTTCAGTGAGCGGCTGGCTGTCTATTGGGTCAATGAGCTGTCCGACGGGGGTTCGGCCTCGGGTCGGATCCTGGCCAGGGACGACGAGAACAGCCGGATCGTGATAGGCGCCGCCGACAGCCGGGTGCTGATGGTCGGCTACGACTCCAACGATCATTTCAACTCGCTCAGCGGTCCGGCGCTTCTGGCCGACTTCAAGGACGACCTGGAAGGCGACGCCGCCCACATCACGGTAGACACCTACGACAACACCCCAGCCAAAGTGAGCTCCTTCACGCTGGCGGCGGAATGGGCCGAGCCGGATTTGTCGAAGATACCCGTTCCGACCGCCTTGGGGCTGGACGTGACAGCCCTCAACAACGGCCTCGTCCATTACGCCGTCGATGGGAACACCATCGTTGTCGGGTCGTATCGGGAGAACAACTATGCGGGCGCCGTGTATGTGTACGACGGGGTAGACGACGCGTCCCCCGCCAAGCTGACCGCCCCCACCCCGCAGCCGTCCACTTTTACGGGGAGTTATACGGGCGGCAACTGGCGGAACAGGCCCTGGAACCTGAGGCTGCCCACCTCGGGCGGGTGGTTCGGGTTTGTGGTGGACATCCGCGGGGATACGCTGGTGGTGGGGGAGCCGGGCCGGCACAGCACCCGGCAGATCAATGCCGGAGCAACTGACCCCCGGACCGGCAACGCCACCGACGGGGCGGTCTATGTCTATACCAGGAGCGGCGGGGACTGGGTTCTTGACGCTACGTTGACGGCGGGCGGTTCCACCCAGGGGGGGTCTCCGCACAACCAACACGCATTCGAGTTCGGCCGCGCGGTTGCGGTGTCCGAGGACGAGAAGGTCATAGGGGTCGGGGCTCCTGGGTATATCACCAGCAGCAAGCGGATAGGCGGGGTGCTCTTGTACGAGCGGCCTGCCTCGGCCGCGGCCGGGAAGTGGGACGACGACAACGGCGTCGGGTCGGCTCGGTTGGAACCGGCGGGGAGTGATATCAACGCGAATCAGAATCGTTGGAGCAGGGAGTTCGCCTGGGATCGGGAGCTGGCCCTCTCCGAGGATGGATCCACGGTGGTGGTCGGGGGCAACCTGATGAAGGCCGTCGTGGACGGGACCCGATACGATTGGGCGGGCGCCGCTTACATTTTCACCGAGCCCGGCAGCGGTTGGACCGCCGCGGTGTACGAGCCGGACGCCAAGCTGACATCCCCCACTCCGTTCTTCGCGGAGAAGCTCGGACGCTCGGTGGCGGTTTCGGCCGACGGGGGCACGGTGGTGGTTTCGGCCAACTTCCGGCCCAACATGCTGCGCCGGGGCAAGGCGTTGATATTCGAGCGGCCCGACAGCGCCGACAACGGCGACTGGGGTGACACCCCCGAGCCGACCGCGGTTTTGAGAGCGCCGGCTCATCCTGATGCGCCGGCGGCTTGCACCGCGGCCGGCGGGCCGGTTTTGGGCTGCAGTGTGGGTGAGGTGTTCGGGCAGTGGGTGGACATCGCCGATGACGGCAGCCGGATTTTGGCTTCCCGTTCCTACCGCGCCGAGGGTGATCTGCGGGGTTCGACTCTTGTGTTCAGCAAGCCGGCGGGCGGATGGTCGGCAGTCACCGACGACGAACCGGCCGAGTCGGCCGAGTACCTGGGTCCGGATCCTCGCGCCACTATGGGGTGGAGGAACACCTTCGACCAGACCAACGGGAGCATATGGTCCGCCGATAACGACGAGACGGGGTCGGGCTTGCGGATACTCCGCCTCACCTCGTCCTCGTAAAGCAGCCGGATCCCCGCCGGCCTTTCTTTACGGCCCTTCGCGAAGCCGCTTCTTGCCGCACCCGACCACACCGCCGGGTACGGGGCTTCCACCGTGGGGTCCGCTCTTGAATGAGTGGAAAGGCCGGCGGTTTTGCCGGGCTGAACGGCCGGGCGCCCCCGGCGGCTCGTCCGTGACGATGCCGGTTGCCCATTCCCACCGGTCGAGCAGCCGCTTTTCGTCCGAGGGACCCTGCCTGACCTCTGCATACCTTGTTTGACCTGGGGTTTTGAGGGCGGGGTCGGATAGTTGCGGGGGGGGGGGGGATATTATTGATATAATAAACCCTCGGCTGGCCTTTTTGTGGATTGGTCTCGTCTTGTATTGGACGAAGTGAAAATCAAAAGGAGGAAGTTTCTGATGGTTGTGCGCGGTGTGCGGGGGCGGTCGTGGTTGGCTGTGATCGGGGTGTTGGGTTTGGTGGGTTCGTTGTTGGCTGTGGGGGGGGGGGGTAGAGCCGGCTGAGGGTTTGGAGGGGGAGGCGGATAATGAGGCGGTGTATTCGGCGTGTGTGGGTGCGGCGTTGGATTCGGCGGGTTTGGTGGATGTGGTGGGGACGTTTGCTGAGGACGCGGTTAATTGTTTGGCGCATTTCGGGGTGACGCGGGGTCGGACGGCGACGATGTATGATCCGGGGTCTCCGGTGTTGCGTTGGCAGATGGCGTTGTTTTTGTCGCGGGCGGCGGGTCCGGCGGGGATTGCGTTGCCGGCCAACCCGGCGGGCGGGTTTACGGATATCGGGGGTTTGTTCGAGGGTGCTCGTACGGCGATCAATCAGATGGCGGCGTTGGATATTATGCCGGCGTTGAGGAGGGGTACGTCGTTTGAGCCCGACACGGCGGTGTCGCGGGCGCAGATGGCTTTGATGTTGGATGCGTTCCTGGTGGCGGCGGAGAAGGGCGCGGGTTTGGGGTTGGGGGCTTTGGGGGCTGACACCGATGAGTTGGCTGATGTTGTTCCTGATGATGCGGTGTTTGATGATATCGCTAATGTGACGCGGGGGGAGTATTCGGCGATCCGGCGGATGTTCGAGCTGGGCGTGGCGAGGGGCACGGCGGATGACCGGTTCTCGCCGGGGGGTTTGGTGACGCGGGCGCAGATGGCGGTGTTTATTACGCGGATGTTGGCGCATACGGTGGCCCGTCCGCGGGGGATCACTCTGCAGGCGGCGGAGTCGTCGGCGACGGAGGGGGAGTCGGTGGATTTGGTGGTGTCGGTTCGGGATACGGGTTTGATGGGGGTGCCGGATGCGTTGGTGGATGTGTTTTCTTCGACGAGTGCTGATGATGCGTTCGGGTCGGATGGGCGTTGTTCTGCGGATGATGTGTCGGCGGTGGGGGGTTCGGGGGTGTGTGAGATCTCGTTGAGTGATGGGGCGACTGATCCGTCGGGTGATCTGGAGTTGTCGACGGAGAACCTGGACGCGTCCACAACGTTGTGGGCGTGGACGGGTGAGGCGGGCGATCGTTATGACGCGGACGACGCGGTGGGGTCGTCGGTTGTGATTGCGGTGTCGAAGGCGGGGACCAAGCTGCGGGTTACCGATGACATGCCCGAGGGCGCTACTGCGGCGGAGTTCGGGGAGCGGGTGATCTTCACGTTGCAGGTGGTGGACGAGGACGGCAATCCGGTGGCCAAAAAGGACGAGTCGGTTACGGTGGTGGCGGCTGAGACGGTTACCACGGACGGGGACAACGGCACGTCGAACACGTCGTCTTCAACGCGGGCGCATAAGACGGACGCGTCGGGCAAGATCGAGCTGTCGTTCCGTCATACCGACCCGCGGTCGGGGAGCGGCAACACGGGCGACTCGGCCCGCCTGAACCTGTATATCACCCTCGCTTCGGGGTCGTCGCTGACGTTGGAGGACAAGACCAACCTGGAGAAGGCCGGAACCGCCGGAACGGGCGCGGATGACGCGTCGGCGGTGTGGCGGGATTCCGCGCCGGTGCCCACCACCCTTATGCTGTCGCAGACGGTTTCTTATGTCGAGGCTTCGAAGGCGGGCAACGGGGCGGCCCATGCTGTTACGGCGACGTTGACCGACCAGTTCGGCAATCCGGTGGCCCGTCAGAAGATTCATTTCACCTCCGATGATCCGCTCGGCGTCGGGGAGCAGTCCGAGGACGCCGTTCTGGCGGGGGTCCGGGCCTCCCATGTCGGCAGTCGGCCCTGGAGGGCTTACGGGTACCAGGTTTTGCACGAGTTGAACGGCGTGTCCCGTTATACGAGGACCACCAACCGGCGGGGGGCGGCCACTCTTACCTATACCCGGGATTCCGATGCGTCGGTGATCGAGACGGTGCGGGCCCGGTTGGTGCGCGGAGCGGACGACGCGACTCGCACCAGCGGCGACGAGGCAGATCTGTTCAGTGAGCGGCTGTCCGTCTACTGGGTTGCTGAGCTGTCCGACGGGGGTTCGGCCTCGGGCCGGATCCTGGTCAAGGACGACGAGAACAACCGGGTCGTGGTCGCCGGGGCGGACGGCGCGGTGACGATGGTCACCTATGATTCGAACGATCATTTCAACGCGCTCAGCGGTCCGGCGACCCTGGCGGACTTCGAGAAGGATCTGAAGAGCGACGCGGCTCATCTCACGGCGGGCGTCTACGACGACAGCATGAAGGGCGTGAGCTCGTTCACGCTGGCGGCGGAATGGGCCGAGCCGGATCTGTCGAAGATACCCGTTCCGACCGCCTTGGGGCTGGATGTGACAGCTCTCAACGTCGGCCTTGTCTATTACGCCGTCGATGGGGGCACCATCGTTGTCGGTTCGCATCGGGAGAACAACTATGCGGGCGCCGTGTATATATACGACGGCGTAGACGACGCGTCCCCTGCCAAGCTGACCCCCCCGACCCCGCAGCCGTCCACCTTTACGGGGAGCTATACGGGCGGCAACTGGCGGAACAGGCCCTGGAACCTGAACCTGCCCACCTCGGGCGGATGGTTCGGCTGGGCTGTCGACATCAGGGGGGACACGCTGGTCGTGGGTGAGCCGGGCCGGCTCAGCACCCGGCAGATCGATTACGGCGCCAACGACCCCCGGACCGGCAACGCCACCGACGGGGCGGCCTACGTCTACACCAGGGACAGCGGCGGCGGCTGGACGCTCGACGCCACCCTCAAGGCGGGCGGCTCCACCCTGGGGGGGACTCCGCACAACAAACACGCATTCGAGTTCGGACGCTCGGTTGCGGTGTCCGAGGACGAGAAGGTCATAGCGGTCGGGGCCCCCAGATACATCACATCAGCAAAGCGGATAGGCGGGGTGTACGTGTACAAGCGGCCCGCCTCGGCCGCCGCCGGCAAATGGGACGACGACAACGGCGCAAGCTCGGCCCGGCTGGAACCGGCGGCGGACGATATCAACACCAATCAGAACCGTTGGAGCGCGGAATTCGCCAAGGATCGGGAGCTGGCCCTCTCCGAGGACGGCTCCACCGTGGCGGTCGGGGCCACCCTGATGAAGGTCGTCGTGGACGGGACCCGATACGAATGGGCGGGCGCCGCCTACGTGTTCACCGCGCCCGGCAGCGGTTGGACGAACGCGATCTACACACCGGACGCCAAGCTGACGTCCCCCACTCCTTACCACTCGGAGAAGCTCGGACGCTCGGTGGCGGTAACGGCCGACGGCGACACGGTGGTGGTCTCGGCCAACTTCCGGCCCAACATGCTGCGCCGGGGCAAGGCGCTGGTATTCGAGCGGCCCGACTCGACCGACGACTCGGGCAAATGGGACGACCTGCCGAGCCCGGACGCGGTTCTGAGAGCGCCGGCCCATCCAGATGCGCCGTCGACCTGCACCGCGGCCGGCGGGCCGGTTCTCGGCTGCAGCGTGGGCGATCTGTTCGGGCAGTGGGTGGACATCACCGATGACGGCAGCCGGATATTGGCTTCCCGCTCCTACCGCGCCGAGGGCGACCTGCGGGGTTCGATCCTTGCGTTCAGCAGGCCGGCGGGCGGCTGGTCGGCAGTCACCGACGAGAACCCGGCCGAGTCGGCCGAATACCTGGGCACGGGGCCTCGCGTCAGTATGGGGTGGAGGAACACATTCGACCAGGCCAACGGGAGCATATGGGCCGCCGACAACGACGAGGACGTGGAGGGCTTGGGCCTGCGGATACTCCGCCTCACCTCGCCCTCGTAAAGCAGCTCTGCGGTATCCGAATCGGGCGGTTTCTCTCGAATCCCGCCCCGTCGGTCATGCCGTTGTCTTGCTCAGGACGGCCTCTCCGGGGGGCGGGGTTCGCATCCCATGATCATCTGGTTGAAGTCGATGATCGCGCCCGTCATCATTCCTGAGTCCTCCGACGCCAGGAAGGCCACCGCCTCCGCCACCTCGCCGGTCTTCAGCAGCCTGCCGAAGGGTTGGTCGGCCTCCGCTTTCTCCAGCCAGTCGTCATCCCAGCCGTAGTAGTCGCGGCGCAGGGCGTGCTCCGCCGGGCTGTCCATCCAGCCGATGTTCAGGGCGTTGACCCGGATGCGGTCCCAGGAAAGCGAGTGGGCGGCGTTGCGGGTCAGGGTCACCAGAGCGCCCTTGGACGCCGAGTAGATGGTCAGGTAGGCGGGGCCGCCGTGGGCGACGATCGAGGAGATATTGACGATCGAACCCTCCGCGCCCTCCCGCTTCATCAGGCGGGCCGCCCCCTGCAGGAGCTGGAAGGGGGCGCGGAAGTTGACCGCCATCAGCCGTTCGTACAGCTCGAAGCCGGTGTCCTCGACCGTGCCCCGGCTGGTGTCGCCCGCCGCATTGACCAGGATGTCGAGGCGTCCGAAATGTTGATCGGCCGCGTCGATAAGGCGGGCGGCGGCGCCGGGATCCGTAAGGTCGGCGGCAACGAAGATCGCCTCGCAGCCCCCTTCGGCCATCCGCCGCCGCACCGCCTCCCCCCGGTCCCGATCCCGCCCGGTTACCACCAGCCCGCTCAGCCCGTCCGCCGTGAACCTCTCCGCCACAGCCTCCCCCAACCCCTGCGTGCTGCCCGTCACCAGCGCCGTCTTGCCGCTAAAGCGTCCCATGTTCCTCCAATTTCCAGCTCGTTGAATCGTAGGCTTGCTCTCTTCTATCCGTTCTGCTTCATCCGGTCCCGCCCAGGCGGGCGTGCACCCGGTTCCACACGGAGGGGTTGACGAGGTGGTCCGGACGTTTGCCTTCCAGCACCGCCAGGACCTGGGCTAGGGCCGCCTCGAAGGTGCGGGCCCGGCTTTCGGGGGTGGCCGAGGCTATGTGGGGGGTGATCGTGACATCGGGCCGGTGGAGGAGCGGATGGCCGGGGTCGAGGGGCTCCGGGTCGGTGGTGTCCAGCCCGGCGCCGAACAGGCGGCCCGAGTCGAGCGCTTCCAGCAGGGCGTCGTGGTCGACCAGTCTGCCGCGGGCGGCGTTGACGAACACTGCGCCCGGTTTCATGAGGGCGAAGGCGGCGGCGTCGAACAGCCGGTCGTTCTCGGGATTGGACGGTATATGCACCGACAGCGCGTCGCTGCGGGCCAGCAGCTCCTCGAAGGACGAGGCCCGCTCGACGGACGGCGGGAAGGCGTCGTCGTCCAGGTAGGGGTCATAGGCCAGCGGTTTCATGCCCAGCGCCCGGCCTGTTGCGGCCATCCGCCGGGCGATCCTTCCGTAGCCGGCCAGGCCCAGCGTCTTGCCGTTAAGCTCCACGGCCTCGTGCCGCTCGTAGTAGTCGCCGCAGGCGTTGCGGAGCCGGTTCCCCGATTGGACGATTCGCTTGGAGGCGGCGAGCAGGAGCGCCGCGGCGTGTTCGGCGGTCGAGACGGTGGGGGCGCCGGGGGTGTTGCAGACGGCTATCCCGCGCCGGCCGGCGGCGTCGACGTCGATGTTGTCGTAGCCTGCGCCGGCCCGGCAGAGGGCCACGAGATCGGGCGCCGAGTCGAACTGGTCGGCCCCGTAGTCGATCCGCGCCGTGGCGATAACGGCCCGGGCGGCGCCGATTCCTTCATATTGATCACCCGTGCGCCCGGGTCCGAGCACGACGACGGACGAAGGTATAAGCCGCTCGTGTTCCGGGGCCGGCCCGACCTCGAACCAAACTCGATGTTCCATGCGGCGGCCTCCTGTCCGGCGGCGCCGATGGTAGCGGTCTCCATGCCGCTCCTACGGCGCCGGGATGAACAGAACGGGCGCCGGCGAGGGGCGCGGCCCTTCCGAACCCGCAGTCGGACGAACCGGATCCCGAAGAGCCTCTTGAATCACGGAATGACAAAAAAATCCGCCAGATATCCCCACAAGGGTATTGACTATGTCGCACCGATGCTGTATCAATGGAAGAGCCGCAAGCACCTCCGGTCCGCAGGCGCCGCAGACCGAGACAGGGATCATCTTCCGAACGCGACCCTGCCGGGTACTGACCAGACGCGTCCGGATCTTCGGTGGTGGCGGTGGGGGCCGGGCCCGCGAAGCAGGGCGTGGGGACGGCGTTTTTCGCGTTCTTGCCGGGGTCGGGGAACGGGGTATAGAGGCTTGACCGGTGGGTTCGGTCTGGGGTGGGATAGGGGCTTGACCGGTGGGTTCGGTCTGGGGTGGGATAGGGGCTTGACCGGTGGGTTCGGTCTGGGGTGGGATAGGGGCTTGACCGGTGGGTTCGGTCTGGGGTGGGATAGGGGCTTGACCGGTGGGTTCGGTCTGGGGTGGGATAGGGGCTTGACCGGTGGGTTCGGTCTGGGGTGGGATAGGGGCTTGACCGGTGGGTTCGGTCTGGGGTGGGATAGGGGCTTGACCGGTGGGTTCGGTTTGGGGTGGGATAGGGGCTTGACCAGGGGTTCGCAGGAAGTTGGCCAGCCCCGGCCGGGTGATCATCGCCATGTACTGGTGGGATAGGGCTTGGCCGCCGGGTTCATAGGAAGGCGGGTACGTGTACGAACCCGGAACCTTGAGCCTGCAAGTGGGATAGGCTTGACCGGTGGGTTCGCTGGAAAGGTGACCGCTGTTCACGGGTTCCACACCCGAAGCCTGGGTGGGATAGGGCTTGGCCGATGGGTTCACTGGAAGGGTTCGGGCTTGCGCGGTGGTTGGTGCTTTCTCGGACAAGACGACCAGGGTGCAGAAGGATGCACGGACAGGGATGCCTTCGCCGTTCCGGTCGGTGGGCGCAGCGCCTTGCCGCCCCGTGCTTATCGGGCCGGCCGTCCGACAGTTGCTTGCGCCGGGTGCCTTGCGGTGCCCTATCCGCGCACGGTTTTATGCGGGAGGCCTTACGAGGGGAGGCCGGCGAAGGGGGCGTCGGGCAGGCCGGTTACGCCGGGGTCGATGGCGAACAGATCGCCGGCGTGCGGCTGGCCGTCCGGTGCGGGATGGCTTCCGCCGCCTCCTATCGACGTTACGTAGAGGGTTGCCAGGTCGGTCCCTCCGAAGGCGGTCATGGAGGGTTTCATCACCGGGACTTCGATTTGGCGGTCGAGCCTTCCGTCGGGGGTGAAGCGCGCCACCGCCCAGCCCCGCACCGCCGCCGTCCAGTAGCAGCCCTCGGCGTCCACGCAGGCTCCGTCGGGCCGCCCCGCCAGGCCGGGGAAGTCGGCGAAATCCACGAACGGGGCTTCGTTGCGGGCCTCGCCCGTTTCGGGGTCGTAGTCATAGCGCCGCACCGCCCCCCGCAGCGAGTCGGCGAAGTACATGCGGCGCCGTTCGGGGTCGAAGGCCAAGCCGTTGGAGACCCCGATCCCGCGCCGGAAGACTGCGGAGGCGCCGTCCGCCTCGATCCGATGCAGCATGCCCGTACAGCGGCCCTCGTCGGCGTACTCGTACATGGAACCCACCCAAAAGCGCCCGGCCGGGTCGGTGCGCCCGTCGTTCATCCGGTTGCCGGTTCCCGGAGGTTCGAGGGCCGTCCACGGGTCGGCGGCGCCGGTTTCCCAGTCGAACCAGACGGTCTCGTTCTCGGAGGCGATGAGCAGCAGGCCGGGCCGGGCGGTCCGCACCAGGGATCCGGGCCGCCCCGGCGTCTCGCGGGCCTCGTCGACCCCGGCCGCCGGGTCGTAACGATGGACCCGCCGCCCGTCGATGTCCACCCAGTACAGCACCTCTTCCTCGGGGCTCCACAGCGGGCACTCCCCGAGCAGGGCCCCGGCGGGTACAGCCACATCGATGTCGACCACGCACGCTCCTCCATAAAGCCGGCGCCGCAGGCCGCCAGATTACCGCCCGGCCCGTGCGCCGCCGGGGGTTCAGTTCCTGGTGGTCAGCTCGTAGCTCATGCCCCGCTTGCGGCACCATTCCTGGGCGGCGCTCCGCTTGCGGAGCACCGAGGGCGAGTCCACCATGTCGGCGCCCTTGATCTCGATGATCATCTTGCGCCCGTCGGTGTACTCGACCAGGAAATCGGGGTGATATTTGCGCTCCCGTCCGTTCTCGTCGATCCAGGGTATGGAGATGTCGTGGCGCTTCTGCCACTTGGCGACCGCAGGGTCGGCCTCCAGCTCCGCCATCATCCGCCGTTCCAGGTCGCTGTCGTAGCGTTCGAAGCTGTAGGGGCTCTTGGCCGGGGCTTCGTATACGCCCCGCTTACTGACCGCCATATTTCACCATCCCTTCCACCAGGCCGGGCGTCTCCATGATCCCCTTCTCGACCACCGGCAGCATCCGCCAGGCCGCCTCCAGACGGTGCTTTTCGGCCAGCCCCAGCGAGGCGCCGTCCAGGAACTTCGCCCGGACGTGATGCAGCAGCAGCCGGTATATGCGGCCGGTGAACTGGGCGGTGTGCCCGGCGTTGGCCAGCAGGCGCTCCGCCGCCAGGAGAAGCTCTTCCTTGACGGCCTCGGCCAGCTCGTCCTGCGAGACGGTGACGGGCCTCGCCTCCTCGGAGGCGGGGGGCGATTCCATCGTCCGCCACCCCTGTCCGGTGAGCTGCCGCCGCTCCACGCCGACGAGGTCCACGTCGGTGATGGTCACCGTCTGGTCGGGGTACTCGAACCCCGCCAACACCACCGGCCAGTTCTCCAGTGGTTCGGCCGGGCCGCTCACCGGCTCGAAGTCGAACTCGCCCGGATCGTCGATGAAGGGTTCCGGTATCTCGATGACCAGCTTCGGGTTGACCAGCTCCTGCGCCAGGGGCGGATCGGGCAGATCCTCGGTTTCGTCGAACTGGTCGTCCGGGCCCACATTGGATCGGATCCTGCTGTTGAAGATGTCCCACAGCCATTGATGCTTCAGCTTCGGATGGTCGACGACGGCGCAGATCTGCGGCTCGCCTTCGTCCACTTCCGGCAGGCGCACCCTCCGCAGGCCCCGTCCGATCACCTGCTGCCCGTACACCTTGCTGGAGAACTTGCGGAGCAGCAGGATCACCCCCACCTCGGGCACGTCCCACCCCTCCCGCAGCATCAGCACGCTCACCACCGCCTTGTAGGGCCTGCCTCCTCTGCGGGCTTTGCGCAGTTCGGTCGCCTTGCGGCGCTCGCTCTCGTCGGCGTCCTCGGTGACCAGCAGCGTATTCACCTCGAAGTGGTTGTTCAGGGTTCTGGCCGCCTTCTCCGCGTCCAGCTTGCAGACGGCCACCACGAACAGCACCGGCTGGTAACGGCCCTTCGCCCGCCGTTCCTGTTCCCGCAGACGGGCCAGGGCGATCTGCATCTGCTGCTGCATCGGTTTGTCGTCGGTGACCCACTGGGTGGCGCTGATGCCCTTGCGCTCCACCTCGTCCCAGTCGATCTCCTCTACCTTGCAGGTCTTGCCGGTGGCCGAATCGGTGTAGGTCAGCTCCACGGTGGCGATGTTGGGCTGGTACACCACCGGCGCTTTGACCAGCCGGTCCGCCAAGGCGTCCCAGATGCCGTACTCGTAGATCATCTTGCTGTCGGGCGTCTGGTCGTCGGCCCGGTCGGGGGTGGCGGTGGTGTCAAGCCGCAGGATGGTGCTGGGCCGCAGCTTCTCCAGGGTGGCGTCCCATTCCGGGGCGGGGGAGTTGTGGGCCTCGTCGTTGAAGAGGGCGAAGCGGCCCTCGTTCATCAGGTTGGCCAGGTTCGACCGGCCGGTCTTGCCGCTCCGATAGAACTGGTGGATGTTGCCCAGGATGACGCTGGCGCCCAGCAGGTTCGCCCAACCGCCGGGGCGGTCGCTGCCCAGGGCGGTCAGGGCGAAGTCGTCTTTGCTCACGATGGCGTCGGGCGGGATGAGGCTGCGGTCTACGAACACCTTCCCGTTCTCGAAGTCGTCCTCCAGGCGGTCCCGGACGATCAGGTTGGGGCACAGGACGACGAACCGCTGGACATCGTGGGCCAGCCGCAGCCAGACCATCGCCGCCGCGATGACCGCCGTCTTGCCGCCGCCGGTGACGATGTTCAGCAGCACCCCGTCGGGTTGGGCCAGATCCCCCCGGCGGATCTCGTGGGAGTAGACGACCCTCAGCAGGGCGTCCCACTGATGGGGCCACAACACCCCCTCCCGGGGCTTGGTCTCGTCGGCCGGGTCGCCGATGTGCCGTATGTAGTCCAGGGTCCCGGGCGAGGCGCCGGGGTAGCCGCCCCTGACCCATTGCCGGAACTCGTCTTCGTACTTCAAGAACCGGTTGAGCATGGTCAGCTCACTTCCACCTCGCCGTCCCACATCCCTTCCCCGCCCTTGCTGTCCTGGACGCGGCAGGCCACATGGAAGGTTCCGGTGCGGTCGAACTTGTGTGTAACCCGCAGTAGCGGCTTCTTGGTCTTTCGGTCCCGCTGCAGGGAGTAGCCGGGGGTGGCGGCAAAGGCCTCCCCGTCGTAGTCGAAGTCCCACTGGATATTGATGAGCTCGGCGCCCGGATTGATCACCGCGGTGTCGCCTGCGTCGAAGGTGACGCTCCCGCCGCCCAGCGCCTTGTAACCGACATCGACCACCGGCGGCTGGATGAAGGTCAGGAAGTCGCTGTAGTCGGCCAGATCGGTGGACCGTTTGACGACATGGCGGCGGAACTCGTCATCGCCGATGCGGATTTGGGCGAGCCGGAGGAAGTTGCCATCGATGTCTTCCAGGCGGCTGAGTCGGTCGGCCGCCTCGACGGCGTCGGGGCGGAACCCCCAGGCCAGCATCTCCCCGTTGCGCAGGTTGGCCTGTTGGTACTGCTCCGTTTGACGGATGGCGTTGGCGAAGGCATACACATCCTCCGCGGTCGCCTGGTAGTCCAATCCCGGTTGCCCTACCCAGATGGGTAGCTGGTTGCGCCAGCCGTGGATGATGCCCGATAGGTCTTCGATCCGGGTGGTGCCGTAGGCGCTAAGCACAAAGTCGCGAAACTCGGTTATGGGCATCCGAGACAAGCGATTTGCTTCATAGGTACCCCACTGCTCTACCATCAAGTCAAGGCGGGGTACATCTAGGGTCAGTGTCATAGAGTCCTGCTTGAGCCGCTCAATTGTGACTGCAATGGCAACCCTTGACTGATCACATCCTATAAAACGCCTACCCAGCCTTTGCGCAACAGCTACAGTAGTACCACCTCCAACAAAGAAGTCCGCGACGGTATTATCATCGTTTGATGATGCCAGTATTATGCGCTCTAATAATGCTTCCGGTTTCTGAGTAGGATAACCAATTTTTTCCTGAGACCAGGGCATAATACTATGATGTTTGTATACATCGTCGGGTAATTTACCTTTATCATAATCTCTTTTTGAGCCGTCTGCTCGTAATTGCCCTTTATTCCATTTATGAGGTTCACGCACATCATCTGCATTAAAACACCAGTTACTTGTTTTGGAATAGAATAATATTGCATCATGTTTTCTTGCGTATCTATGCTTCGATGCTCCGCCGCCTCCGTAATACCAAACAAGCTCATTTTGAAAATTATCATAGCCAAAGATTTTGTCCATCTCAACTTTGATATAGTGGCTAGCATGCCAATCACAGTGAACGTAGATTGAGCCTGTTTGTTTGAGGATGCGCTTCATCTCGTAGAGGCGAGCATTGAGCCAGATCAGGTATCCGTCCAATCCGCCTTCCCAGATGTCGTTGAAGGAACGGAGCTCGTTGTTATCTCCCCACAGAACGTTGTACTGCCGCCCTGAGAAGAAAGGGGGGTCTATGTAGATGAGGTCGATGCTGTTGGATGGGATCTGCCGCATGACGTGGAGGTTGTCCCCCCATATCAGGCGGTTGGGTTCGTGCGGTTCGGGATTGCCTAACGAGACCCTTTCGACAATCTGGGTAGGTAGATCAATCCTGGGGTAGAGCTTGCGGAACCCCTGACGACGATCCCACCCCTTCGGCTCGGCATCGACCGGGACGTTGCCGAACCGTGCAGGAGCGCGGTAGAACTGCTCCTGCTTCGGAAGCTCCTCGAGCCGGTCGTTCTCACGAGGTTCCCCCTGGGGGGGGGGGGGTAGTGGTATTCATAATCCGAGGAATCTAACACGCGAACGAGACAGCGCCGTTGCAGGCGAGACCGAGCGGCGGCCGGTCTCCTAGAGTTGGGGGGATGGATTCCCTCGAGAGCACGCTTGATCCGACTCCCAGAGTGGAGTTCGCCATGGTGGCCGATGCGGTCCAGGCGGTGGGGGGCAAGCTCTATGTGCTGGGCGGGGGCTGGGATCTGCTCTGGGTGGGGTCGTTCCCCGCCCGGCATCCCTCGATGGGCCTCGGCATCCGCATCCGGGTGCCCTGGTCGAGCCCCGAACAGTTTTCGCTTTCGGTCGACCTGGTGGACGAGGACGGCAACAGCCTGTTCGGGGGGAAGCGGCTGGCGCAGCGGATCAAAGTCACCCGCCGCGCCGGGCGGCCCGCCGGCAGCGACACCGGCATCACCAGGGCCTTTACCTTCAACAACCTGGTGTTTCCCAAGCCGGGCGGGTACGCCTTTCCGATCTTCGTGGGGGATGTCGAGGTCTCCCGCATCCGGTTCCGGGTACAGAAGCGTTCGGGCCGCCCCGCCCAGTCCGCCCCCGGACCCGCAGGCCCCGCCGCCCCGGACAATGGATGAGAGCCCGCCTCCCGAATGGCTGCCCATGTTCCCGCTCGGGCGGGGGATATTCCCCGGCTCCCGGCTGACCCTGCAGGTGTTCGAGCCCCGGTACCTGGAGATGATCGACCTGTGCACGCGGCGGGGCATGGGGTTCGGGGTGGTGCTGATCGAGCGGGGCCAGGAGGTGGGGGGAGGGGACGAGCGTTTCGATGTGGGGGTGGCGGCGGCCATCGCCGAGATCGGCGCGATGGAGGACCGGCTGATGGTTACGGTGCGCGGGGAGGGCCGGATCCGGGTGGCGGAATGGCTCGAGGACGACCCGTTCCCCCAGGCCAGGGTCGAGCGCCTGGCCGATCCGCCCGGGTTCGTCCCCGACGACCGGGCCCGCCTCCGCCTGGGGCGGGCGTTCACCCGGGGGTTGGCGATGCTCTCGGAGCTGGGGGTCGGCACCGGGGCGGTCGGCCCTCTGCCCGAGGACGCCCTCGCAGCCGCCTATGCGGCGGTAGATGTGCTGCCGGTCCCCGACCTCGACCGGCAGAGGGTCCTGGAGGCCGACGACCCCGCCGAGCGGATCGAGCGCTCGACCGCCGCCGTCGAAGCCCTCAACCAGCTGATCGAGGCCCGCCTGGGCGGAAGGTAGGTAGGCTCGCCCGATGCCCCTGCCCGAAGCCTTCCTGGAGCAGTTCGACGAGCCGTTCGGGTTTCTCGACTTCGCGGCGATCGGCGCCGTGTCGATCCCGGCCCGGCGGCGGCTGGCCGAGATGTCGGAGGCCATGTCGGGCGGGGAGGGGAAGCTGATCCCGCTGGTGTTCGGGGAGGTCGAGGCGGCCGCCGGGGCGGCGGCCCGCCTGATCGGAACCAGCCCGGACCGGGTGGCCGTCCTGCCCAACACCTCCGCCGGTCTGTTCTCTACGGCGTTCGGGCTCTCCGGCGGCTCGGTGGTAGTTCCCCGCACCGAGTTCGCCGCCAACCTGTACCCGTGGGTCCGGGCCGGGGAATCCGGCCTCATCGAGCCGAGGTTCATCGAGGTTCCGGACGGGCGGCTCACCGGCGGCCTCGTCGCGGAGGCGGTGGACGCCTCGACCGCGGCGGTGGCGGTCAGCCTGGTCGACTACCGGACCGGCTACCGGTGCGACCTGGCCGCCATGAGGGAGGCGGCGGGCGGGGCCCTGCTGGTGGTCGACGCCGTCCAGGCGCTGGGGGCCGTTCAGACCTCCATGGAGTACGCCGACGTCCTGGTGGCGGGCGGCCACAAGTGGCTGCGCGCCGGCGGCGGGGCCGGGGTGATGGCCGTCTCCGACCGGGCGCTCGACCGGCTGGCCCCGACCCTGGTGGGCTGGTCCGGCGTCCAGGACCCGTTCGATGTCCGGGCGCCCCTTCCGCATCCGCCCCTCGAGGACTCCCGGCGTTTCTCGATGGGCAGCCCTCCTTTCCTGGCGGCGGCCGCGCTGCGGGGGGCGCTGGAGGCGTACGAGGGGGTTCCCATGGAGGAGGTGGAGGCGGCGGTGTTGGCCCGGTCGAAAGCGGTCGAGGAGGAGGCCCTGCGGTCGGGCGCCGAGGCGGTGAGCCCCTGGCGGAGCGACTCGGAGCGGAGCGGAATCGTCGGCTTCCGCCCCCGGGGCGCCCCGGCGGCCGAGGTTCATCGGCATCTGACCCAGGAAGGCTTCCATCTGACCGAGCGCGACGGTTGTCTGCGGGTTGCCCCGCACGCCAGCACCCATCCCGAGGCGCCCGCCGCGCTGGGGGAGGCGCTGCGCAGGCTCGCCCCGTCCGGCAGGCGGATCGGGATCAGGCGGTCAGCCGGCGGGCGCTCTCCAGGCGGACCACCCGGCGGGCGGCGGCTTCGAGATCGGCTTCGGCGGCTCCTTCGACGCTGACCGCGGCCGCCTCGGGCGCCGATGGGGGGAGAGGCGATGGAAGGTTCTCCTCGCCGCCCACCCAGATAACCCTCTGCACTCCGGCGTTGCGGACGGCCTCGGCCCATCCCTCGACGACCTCGGCCGGGCTGTTTGCGAAAGCCCTCTCCCTTCCGTCCTCGGCCGCTTCCACGACCAGGACCGCGCAGAAGCAGTGCAGGGCGGCCGCTTCGACATGGGACGCGTCCGACACGTCCCCCAGCGCCGCCTTCACCTTCATCGCCCGCAGCCCGTCGGCCGCCCCGATGTCGGAGACGAACGCCCTCGTCTCGGCGGCCGACCGGCAGACGGCCCGGACGACTGCCTCTCCTGTCGGGGTGTCGGCGCCTACCACTATCACGGGCATGGGAGGCAAGGTATCAGATTCCCCGGTTTCCCGGCAGGCCGGACCTGTCGGCGCACGTGGACGACAGAACCCTCTGGCCGGACGAACTGCCCGCTTCCCGGCAGGCCGGACCACCTATCGGTGCCTTAAAAATCACGGAATGACAAAAAAATCCGTCAGATCCCCTCACAAGGGTATTGACCTTGTCGCACCGATGGGGGATAATGAAGGAGCCGAAAGCACCTCCGGTCCGCAGCCGGCGCAGACCGAGACAGGGATCATCTTCCGAACGCGATCCTCCGGGGTACTGACCGACCGCGTCCGGAACCGAGGTGGTGGAGGTGGGGGCCGGGCCCGCGAAGCGGGGGGCGGGGGCGGCGGGGGGCGGGGGCGGCGTTTTTCGCGTTCTTGCCGGGGTCTTGGGGTGGGATAGGGGCTTGACCAGGGGTGGGATAGGGCTTGAGGGTGGGATAGGGTTTGACCAGGGGGTTCGCAGGGAAAGAGTTCGTGCTTACGCGGTGTGGTGCTTTCTCTGTAAAGACGACCTCTGTAAAGACGACCGGGGGCAAGAGATGCACGGTTGGGGGATGCCTTCGCCGTTCCGTCGGCGGGCGCAGCGCCTTGTTGCCCGTGCTCATCGGGGCAGACCGTCCGACAGTTGCTTGCACCGGGACGCCTTCCGCTCCCTATCCCGCGCGCCGTTGTTGGAGCGGGCGGCGGGTATGTATCATGTACGGGCGCGGATCAGTAGTTGGTTTGCGCGGGGCCGCCGGGGGTCATCCCCGAAGAGGCGGCCGCCGATAATCCATCCCCTGAAGGCGGAAGCGCCGGCGGCTGCGCCGTCGGTTCGCGGAAAGGACCGGGAGAGCTGATGGCCGGGTTGTACCGACCGGAATACGAGCATGACGCCTGCGGGGTCAACTTCGTAGCCGACATCAAGGGGCGGCGCAGCCACAGCATCGTCTCGACGGCCGTCGGGGCGGTGGGCAACATGGTGCACCGGGGCGCCACCGGCGCCGACCTGGAGACCGGGGACGGGGCGGGCGTCCTGATCCAGGTGCCCGACCGCTTCCTGCGGGCGGTGCTTTCCTTCGACCTTCCCCCGATGGGCGGTTACGCCGCCGGGTTGGCCTTTTTCCCCGACCGGGCGGATCTTGTCGAGGCGGGAAAGCAGGGCGTGGAGTCCATTGCGGCCGAAGAGGGGCTGGAGGTGCTGGGCTGGCGCGAGGTTCCCGTCGAGCCCGATGTGATCGGCCGCTCCGCCCGCGAGACCATGCCCGCCATCTTCCAGGTCGTCATGGACGGCCGGGGGGCGGCCGATATGGAACTGGAACGGCGCGCCTTCGTGATCCGCAAGCGGGTGGAACACGAGGTGCGCCTCTCCCTGGGCGGAGACGGGGGCGGGTCCGCCGGCGGGATGGGCGGGGTCTCGACCATGCACGAGGGGGTCTACTTTCCCAGCCTCTCCGGCCGGACCATGGTCTACAAGGGGATGCTCACCGGCGTCCAGCTGGGGGCTTTCTACCCCGACCTCCGCGACCGCCGGCTGGAGAGCGCCATCGCCCTGGTCCATTCCCGCTTCTCCACCAACACCTTTCCGATGTGGCCGCTGGCGCACCCCTTCCGGCTCATCTCCCACAACGGCGAGATCAACACCATCCAGGGCAACCGGAACTTCATGCGCGCCCGCGAGAGCCTGCTGGCCACCGACCTGATACCCGGCGACCTGGACCGCATCTTCCCGATCTGCACGCCGGGCATCTCCGACTCGGCGGGGTTCGACGAGGCGCTGGAGATACTCTACATGGGCGGGTATTCGCTGCCGGAGGCGGTCCTCCTGATGATCCCGGAGCCGTGGGAGCGGCACGAGAGCATGGACCCCGCCGTGCGGGCCTTCTACCGCTACCACGCCGCCCTCATGGAGCCGTGGGACGGCCCTGCTTCCATCGCCTTCACGGACGGGCGCCAGATCGGGGCGGTGCTGGACCGCAACGGGCTGCGCCCCTCCCGTTACTGGGTAACCGACGACGACCTGGTGGTGATGGCCTCCGAGGTGGGGGTGGTGGACATCCCGCAGTCCAAGATCGTCGAGAAGGGCCGCCTCCGGCCGGGGCGTATGTTCCTGATCGACACCGAGCAGGGCCGGATCATCCGGGACTCGGAGATCAAGTCCGCCCTGGCCGCCTCCCGCCCCTATGAGCAGTGGCTGGACGAGGGGTTGGTCCATCTCCGCGACCTGGCCGGGGAAGCGCCCGCGCCCGGGTCGAACGGCGGGGGCGGCGGCCGGGAGGCGGATATTCCCCTCCTCCAGCGCCTCCGCGCCTTCTCCTACACCTACGAGGACCTCAAGATGCTGGTCGCGCCGATGGCCGCCAAAGGGGTGGAGCCGCTCGGCTCGATGGGCACCGACACCCCCCTGGCGGTGCTCTCCAACCGCCCCCGGCTGCTGTTCGACTACTTCAAGCAGCTCTTCGCCCAGGTAACCAACCCGCCCCTGGACGCCATGCGGGAGGAGCTGGTCACCGCGCTCAGGACCACCATCGGGCCGGAGTCCAACCTGTTCGGCCTGGGCCCCGACTCGTGCCGCATGATCGAGCTGGACAGCCCGGTCATAGACAACCGCGAGCTGGAGAGCCTGCTCCGCATGCACGAGTCGCCGCGGGCGGCGGGTTCGGCGGCGGTGGTGCCGTGCCACTTCCCGCCCGAAGAGGGGGGCGAGGGGCTCCGCAGGGCGGTCGAGGCGGTCTGCGCCAGGGTGGACGAGCTGATCGAGGAGGGCGTCTGGGCGGTGGTGCTGTCCGACCGCGGGGTGGACCGGGGCCGGGCGCCGATACCTTCCCTGCTCATCACGGCCGCTGTGCACCACCATCTGATCCGCGCCAAGAACCGCACCCGGGTGGGCTTGGTGGTGGAGGCCGGAGACGCCCGGGAGGTGCACCACCTCTGCCTGCTGCTGGGCTACGGCGCCACGGCCGTCAACCCCTACATGGCCTTCGACGCCATCGACTACCTGATAGACGAGGGGATCCACGGCTTGGAGAACGTGAGCCGCCGCAAGGCTCACGCCAACTACATCAAGGCGGCCGACAAGGGCATCCTCAAGGTGATGTCCAAGATGGGCATCTCCACCGCCGCCTCCTATATAGGCGCCCAGATCTTCGAGGCGGTGGGCATCGGGCCGGAGGTTATCGACGCCTACTTCACCGGGACGGGAAGCCAGATCGGGGGGGTGGGGCTCGAGGTGATCGCCGCGGAGGCGGCCGGCCGGCACCGGGTGGCCTTCGCCGACAACCCCGGCGAGCTGGCCCACCGCGATCTGGACGGCGGCGGCGAGTACCAGTGGCGGCGGGAGGGCGAATACCACCTGTTCAACCCGATGACGGTGTTCAAGCTGCAGCACTCCACCCGCGAGGGCCGCTACGACATCTTCAACGAGTACACCGAGCTGGTGAACGAGCAGTCGGAGCGGCTGGGCACCATCCGGGGAATGTTCCGTTTCAAGAGGGCCGGCCGCACGCCTGTCCCGATCGAGGAGGTGGAGCCGGCTTCGGAGATCGTCAAGCGGTTCAGCACCGGGGCCATGTCCTACGGCTCCATATCCAAGGAGGCGCACGAGACGCTGGCCGTCGCCATGAACCGGATCGGCGGCAAGTCCAACTCCGGCGAGGGGGGCGAGGACGCCGACCGCAACCACCCCGACCCCAACGGCGACTCCCGGCGGAGCGTGGTGCGGCAGGTGGCTTCGGGCCGGTTCGGGGCCACCTCGGAGTACCTGGTGTACGCCGAGGACCTCCAGATCAAGATGGCCCAGGGCGCCAAGCCCGGCGAGGGCGGCCAGCTCCCCGGCTACAAGGTGTATCCGTGGATCGCCGAGACCCGGATGTCCACCCCCGGGGTGGGCCTGATCTCGCCCCCGCCCCACCACGACATCTACTCCATCGAGGACATCAAGCAGCTGATCCACGACCTGAAGAACTCCAACCCCACCGCCCGGATCCATGTGAAGCTGGTGGCCCAGCCCGGGGTGGGGACGGTGGCCGCCGGGGTGGCCAAGGCCAAGTCCGACGTGGTGCTGATATCCGGCCACGACGGCGGCACCGGGGCTTCCCCCCTCACCTCCATCAAGCACGCGGGCGGCCCCTGGGAGATCGGGCTGGCCGAGGCCCAGCAGACCCTGCTCCTCAACGACCTCCGGGAGCGGACGGTCGTGCAGGTGGACGGCCAGCTCAAGACCGGCCGCGACGTGATGATCGCCGCCCTGCTGGGGGCGGACGAGTTCGGTTTCGCCACCGCCCCGCTGGTGGTCTCCGGCTGCATCATGATGAGGGTCTGCCACCTGGACACCTGCCCGGTGGGGGTGGCCACCCAGCGCCCGGAGCTGCGCGAGCGCTTCAGCGGCCGGGCCCGCTACATCGTCAACTTCATGATGTTCGTGGCCGAGCAGGTGCGGGAGTACCTGGCGGAGCTGGGTTTCCGCACCCTGGACGAGGCCATCGGCCGGGCCGACCTGTTGGACGTGCATGACTCCTCGGACTACTGGAAGACCAGCGGCCTGGACCTGTCGCCCATCTTCTACATGCCGGACCTGCCCCCCGGCCGGTCCAGGCACAACGTCGGCAAGCAGGACCACGGGCTCGACCACTCCCTGGACCTGTCCCTTGTCAAACTGGCGGAGGAGACCCTGGACGGGGGACCCCCCGTGGTCCTGGAAATGCCGGTCCGGAACACCAACCGCACGGTGGGCACCATGCTGGGTTTCCATGTAACGCTGCGGCACGGCCCGGAGGGTCTGCCGGATGATTCGATCACCGTCAACTTCACCGGGTCGGCGGGGATGAGCTTCGGGGCGTTCCTGCCCAAGGGCATCACCCTCAACCTGGTGGGGGACGCCAACGACTACGTGGGCAAGGGGCTGTCCGGAGGCAGGATCGTGGTGAAGACCCCGCCCGAATGCCCGATCGAGGCCGAGGAGAACGTCATCGCCGGCAACGTGATCCTCTACGGCGCCACCTCGGGCGAGATGTTCCTGAACGGGGTGGTGGGGGAGCGGTTCTGCGTCCGCAACTCGGGGGCGGTGGCGGTGGTCGAAGGGGTGGGCGACCATGGGTGCGAGTACATGACCGGAGGCCGGGCGGTGATCCTCGGGCCGACCGGGCGCAACTTCGCGGCGGGCATGTCCGGGGGCGTCGCCTACGTGTACGACGGGGACGGATCGTTCCCGGATCGGGTCAATATGGAGATGGTGGCGCTGGACCCCCTGACCGAAGAGGATCGCGCCTTCCTGCACGAGCGGGTTACGGCCCATCATCGGGAGACCGGCTCCGCGGCGGCCGCCCGGCTGCTGATCCGGTGGGGCGAGGAGGTGGAGAAGTTCGTGAAGGTGATGCCGGACGACTACAAGCGGGTTCTGGAAGCCGTCCGCCGGGCCGAGGAAACCGGCGAACCGGTGCTGGACGCGATCATGGCCTCCGCCCATGGGTGACGCCTGGGGTTTCCTGAAGCACGGGCGCCAGACCCCCTCCCGCCGTTCGGTGGGGGTGCGCATCCGCGACTGGCGGGAGGTCTACGAGGAATTCCCCGCCGAGGCCCTGCGCAACCAGGCTTCGCGATGCATGGACTGCGGCATCCCGTTCTGCAACGAGGGCTGCCCGCTGGGGAACCTGATTCCCGACTGGAACGATCTCGTGTACCGGGATATGTGGGATGACGCCATCGACCGGCTGCATGCCACCAACAACTTCCCGGAGTTCACCGGCCGGCTGTGCCCGGCGCCCTGCGAGGCCTCCTGCGTGCTGGGGATCAACTCAGACCCGGTAACCATCAAGCAGGTGGAGCTGGAGATCATCGAGCGCGCCTGGGATGACGGCCGGGTGGTTCCGGTGATGCCCGCCTTCTCGACCGGCCGCAGGGCGGCGGTGGTGGGGTCCGGCCCCGCCGGTCTGGCCGCCGCCCAGCAGCTCACCAGGGCCGGCCATGCGGTGACGGTTTTCGAGCGGGACGACCGCTGCGGCGGGCTGATGCGCTACGGGATACCCGAGTTCAAGATGGAGAAGCGCTTCCTCGACCGGCGTCTGGAGCAGATGGAGGCCGAGGGCACCGAGTTCCGGACCGGCGCGGAGGTGGGGGTGGATCCGACCGCCGGCCGCCTGCGGGCCGAGTACGACGCGGTGGTGTTGGCCGGGGGCGCCCTGGCCGGACGCGATCTGCCCGTCCCCGGAAGGGAACTCGGCGGGATACACCTGGCGATGGAGTACCTGACCTGGGGCAACCGGGTGCAGGCCGGGGACCTCGACGAGACGCCGATCTCGGCCCGCGGCAAGCGGGTGGTCATCATCGGCGGGGGCGACACCGGCGCCGACTGCCTGGGGACGGCCCACCGCCAGGGCGCGGCCTCGGTGCACCAGTTCGAGATCCTGCCCCGCCCGCCCGACGAGCGCGCCGCCTCCACCCCTTGGCCGACCTGGCCGCTCATGTACCAGGTTTCCTCCGCCCACGAGGAAGGGGGGGAGCGCGAGTTCGCCATCAACACCGAAGAGTTCGTCGACGACGGGCAGGGGCGGGTGGCGGCCCTGCGCACCCATCGGGTGGAGCAGTCCTTCCGGGACGGGCGCATGCACTTCGAGCGGATCGAGGGAACCGACGAGGAATACCCGGCCGACCTGGTGCTGCTGGCCCTCGGGTTCACCGGGCCGGAGCCCTCGCCGATGCTGGAACAGCTGGGGGTCGAGATGACGCCCCGGGGCAACGTGGCGAGAGACGCCGGCTGGTCTACGAACGTCGAGGGCGTGTTCGCGGCCGGCGACATGGGGAGGGGCCAGTCGCTGATCGTCTGGGCCATCGCCGAGGGCCGCAGCTGCGCCGCCGCCGTGGACCGTTATCTGATGGGCGACACCCTGATGCCCGCCCCGGTGTCTCCCTCCGACCTGCCCTGGCGGTAGCCCGGATCCCCGCTGCGCGGATTGGCCCGGAGATCTGGTAGATTGCGATTGCGCTATCGATATCGGAGGCTCTTCTGACCGGGCCCAGCCATAGGCGCCAGGCAGAGGTCGAAGGTTTGACAGGGAGATCGGCATGACAACGGCGACGGTCGACATCGACCTCGGTTCGTACAAGCTCGGCTGGAGCGATCCCGAGGACGACTACGTGTTCAAGCCCGAGAAGGGGCTGAACGAGGAAATCATCCGCGAGATGTCGTTCATCAAGGGAGAACCCCAGTGGATGCTCGACTTCCGCCTCAAGGCCTACCAGCGGTTCCTGCGCCGGCCGATGCCCGACTGGGGCGGCGGCGGGCTGCTCGACGAGATCGACTTCGACGACATCTACTACTACATCAAGCCCGCCGAGGAGCAGGCCAAGGACTGGGACATGGTTCCCGAATCCATCAAGGACACCTACGAGAAGCTGGGCATCCCCGAGGCGGAGCGCAAGTTCCTGGCGGGGGTTACCGCCCAGTACGAGTCGGAGGTGGTCTACCACCGCAACCGCGAGGACCTCGAGGAGATGGGCGTCCTGTTCATGGACATGGACTCGGCGGTCCGCGACCACCCCGACCTGGTCAGAGAGCACTTCGGCACGGTCATCCCGCCCAACGACAACAAGTTCGCCGCGCTCAACTCTGCCGTCTGGTCGGGGGGTTCGTTCATCTACGTGCCGCCCGGCGTCCATGTCGACCAGCCCCTGCAGGCCTATTTCCGCATCAACTCGGAGAACATGGGCCAGTTCGAGCGCACCCTGATCATTGTCGACGAGGGGGCCTTCTGCCACTACGTCGAGGGTTGCAGCGCCCCCGTCTACACCACCGATTCCCTGCACTCGGCGGTGGTGGAGATCGTGGTGAAGCGCGGAGGCCGGTGCCGGTACACCACCATCCAGAACTGGTCCAACAACGTCTACAACCTGGTGACCAAGCGGGCCGCCGCCTACGCCGACGCCACCATGGAGTGGGTGGACGGCAACCTCGGCTCCAAGCTGACCATGAAGTACCCTGCGGTGTGGTTGATGGAGCCGGGCGCCCACGGGGAGGTGCTGTCGATCGCCTTCGCCGGATCGGGCCAGCACCAGGACACCGGCGCCAAGATGGTGCACGCCGCCCCCGGCACCACCTCCACCATCCTGTCCAAGTCGATCTCGAAGGGCGGAGGCCGGGCCGGCTACCGCGGCCTGGTGCGGGTCGAGCCGGGCGCCGAGAACGCCAAGTCGTTCGTCCGCTGCGACGCGCTGATCCTCGACGACGACAGCCGGTCGGACACCTACCCCTACATGGAGATCGAGGAGGCCGACACCCAGATCGGCCACGAGGCGACCGTGTCCAAGGTGGGCGAGGACCAGCTCTTCTACCTGATGAGCAGAGGCCTGACGGAGGACGAAGCCACCTCGATGGTGGTGGCGGGCTTCATCGAGCCGATCGTCAAGGAGCTCCCCATGGAGTACGCGGTGGAGATGAACCGCCTCATCGAGCTGAACATGGCGGAGGCCGGCGCAGTCGGCTGAAGCCCGGGCGCGTCAACATTTTGGTTGCCGCACGCCGCGCCGCCGCCCGGCGGGATCAATAACACGAGGGCGGAATACCCGCCGCCGCGCAACCTGCGCTGTCTTGGAAACAGACCATCATCTCTCTTTGGAAGGTGTCCACGAACCCCAGGGAGCTCTCGGACCCGCAGCAACCTGCGCATCTCGGAACCGCCGATCCAGCCGTGTCCCTTTCTTTACCCGCCCCGCCCTTCGAGAATCCACCACCCGAGAACGCCCACCAACCCCATCATTCGAGGATGTCCCCATCATTCGAGGACGCTCCCCCATTCTGAAGAACCCTCCCGCAATTCGAGAACGCCCACAACCTCATCATTCGAGGATGTCCCCATCATTCGAGGACGCTCCTCCATTCTGAAGAACCCTCCGCCATTTTGAGAACGCCCACAACCTCATCATTCGAGGACGCTCCCCCATTTTGAAGAACCCCCGCAATTCGAGAACGCGAAAATCCAGCCCACCGCCCCCGGCTGCGCCGGGCCCTGCCCCCGCCTCCTCCACCAGCATCGGATCCGCCGCCCGGACACGCCGCCCTGTTCGGGCGCCGGCGCCCGGCCTGCCGAGATTCCGATCATGACCGCCGCGCTCTCCAGAACCCCGGCGGCGGTGTTTGTGTGTCAGCACCCATATAGTACCGCAAACCTATGACAAACCCAATACCCTCATCCTGAAATGTGAAAAATATTCTTGCCGGTGTCGGGTCCCTGCGCGGAGACCCAGGAGTTGCACATCTGGCGGACAAGGGCTCGCAACGGGGGCGGTTCCGCCGCCGTCCGCTTCCGGCGGGAGTCTGTTTCAGCTGTCCAGCAGGTAACGGAGCCTGAGGGAATAGGCGGGGTGCCTGAGCTTGGAAAGCGCCCGGCTTTCGATCTGGCGGATGTTCTCGCGGGTAACCCCCATCATCTCGCCGATGCTGGTGAGGGTGTTCGGTTCGTTGCCGTCCAGGCCGTACCGCATGACGATCACCATCTGTTCCTCCGGGTTGAGAACGCCGAGGGCCTGTTCGATATGGATCCGCCTCAGGACGGCGGCGGTGTGGTTGAAGGGGTCGACGGCGGTCTTGTCCTCCACGAAGTCCCCCAGGGTGGCGTCTCCGTCCTCCCCCACGGATTTGTCGAGCGACACGGTGCTCTTGGGGGCGTCCAGGGCCGCATGCACCCGCTCGACGTCGAGTCCGCTCGCTTCGGCGATCTCCTCGCGGGTGGGGGCGCGGCGGTACTCCTCGGTCAGGGTGTAGTTGGTCTCGTTGACGGTCCGCACTATGTCCACCATGTGAACCGGAAGACGGATGGTGCGGGCCTGGTTGCCGAGGCCCCTGGTGATGGCCTGGCGGATCCACCAGGTGGCGTAGGTCGAGAACTTGAAGCCCTTGCGCCAGTCGAACTTCTCCACCGCCCGTATGAGGCCCAGGTTGCCTTCCTGGATGAGGTCTATGAGATCCAGGCCCCGGCCCGCATAGCGCTTGGCGATCGAGATGACCAGACGGAGGTTCGACCGTATGAAGACCGCTTTGGCCTCTTCGCCTTCCCGGGCCAGCCGGCGGAGCCGGCGGGCCTCCAGGGGGCCCAGCTCGCCCCGCGATTCGAGTTTGTCCTGCGCCCGCAGGCCGAGCTCCATCGTACGGGCCAGATCCACTTCGTCTTCGGCTGTCAGGAGGGAATGTGCGGACACCTTCTCCAGGTACATACCGATGGTGTCCGCCAGTGGGATCGTTTCCTGGGCCACGATTGCCACGCCTATGGGCTCCTTCCTCACGCCCGGTCAGGGCAAAGTATCACCCTGAGCAGAATTTCGCAAGATGGTTTTCGCGTTCCCCCGCCGAGGCCCGGCTGCAGGCCCTAATTCAGACCCCGGCTACCCTGGGAGCAGGCAAGCAGAGAGGGATCGACGCATGGATTTGCGGAGGGGCGGGCCTGCCTTCCGGCAGACGCCGGCCCGGCTCGTCCGCCGGTGGGGGGCCGTCCTGCTCGGGATGGCCGCTACGGCGTGCATGGCGCAGTCTGTGATGGTGGCGGGCGACGCCCCGCTGCCCTCGCCCAGCCCGGTCCCCATGGTGAAGGTTCTGGTCACGGACGGCGAGGGGGGGCCGGTGCCGGGCGCCCTGGTGAAGGTACGGGAAGCTCGGACGGCGACCGACGGAGCCGGTTTGGCCGACGTTCGCTGGGAGGGGGAGCAGGTGTCGGTTTCCGTGGAGGCGACCGGATTCTTCCCCGGCGCGGTGGCGGTGGAATCTTTCCAGGAGCAGCCCCTGGAGCTGGAGCTCCGCCCGGTGGTGCTGCGCGGCGCGGTGCTGGATCCCGGCGGGTTCGGGCTGCCGGCCGCTTCCGTGTCCCTGGGGGGCGTCGAGGCGGTTACCGACCGGTCGGGCCGCTTCGAGATAAGGCGGGCGGTGGCGGGAACCATCGCCGTCAGCCGTCCGGGATGGCACGGCGCCGAGTTCGAATGGGACGGCGAGCTGCTGGTTACCGAGATCGAGATCCAGCCCCGGATCATCCGGGGGCTGCATGTGGCCTATTCGGTGTTCCATGATCAGCAGCAATGGCGGGACCTCTTGGAGGTGGCCGAGGAGACGGTGGTGAACGCTCTGGTGATCGACGTCAAGGACGAGTCGGGCCGGGTCTTCCATGAGACCGGGGTGGGTCTGGCGGACGAGATCGGGGCGGTTGACCCGTTGTTCGACCTGGACCGGGTTTTGAGGGAGATGGAAATCCGCGACCTATACAAGATCGCCCGGATCGTTGCCTTCCAGGATCCGGTGGCCGCCCGGGCCGAGGTCGACATGGCGGTGTTCGACTCCGCGACCGGAGGGCCCTTCCGCAAGGGCAACCAGTACTTCCTCGACCCCACCGACCGCCGGGCCAGGGCCTACGCCCTCGATCTGGCGGAGGAGGCGTGCGCGGCGGGCTTCGACGAGATCCAGTTCGACTACGTGCGGTTCCCCGACGGATACCCGGAAACGGCCGTCTTCGACCACGGCGACTCCGAAGAAGTGCGCATCAGGGCCATCTCCGGTTTTATCGAGGAGGCCGCCGGCCGCCTTCATCCGCTCGGCTGCGTGGTGGCGGCCGACATCTTCGGGTTCGTTACCTCCGTGGAGGGCGACGGCGGGATCGGCCAGGAGTTGGGCGCCCTGTCCTCCGTCACCGATGTACTCTCCCCGATGGTGTATCCCAGCCACTATTCGAGGGGCTGGTTCGGGTTCGAGAAACCCAACGACCATCCCGGGGAGGTGGTCGGCCTGGCCATCGACGCCGGGCTGGGGCGGCTGGAGGGGCCCGCCGTGGTCAGGCCCTGGCTGCAGGATTTCTACTACAACACCTCGCAGGTGAGGGAGGAGATCGAGGCGGCGGAGGCCCGGTCGCTGGGCTGGATGCTGTGGAACGCCCGCAGCAGCTTCCGGTTGGGAGCCATCGACGCCGCCCCGTCCGCCGAGGACGCGCAGGCGGGCGCCGGAACGGATCCCGGGCCGTGAGCCGCCCCGCCGCCGGCGTCCGGGAAGGGGGGGATGCGGAGGGGAGCCCCGACGATCAGGCCTTCCGTCTGCTGCAGGATTCGCTGGTCGGGTGCCGGAAATGCCCGCGGCTGGTGGCCTGGCGCGAACGGGTGGCCGTCGAGAAGCGGGCCTCCTACGCAGACCAGGAATACTGGGCGCGTCCGGTTCCCATGCTCGGTCCCCGCACCGCCCGCCTGCTGATCATCGGGCTGGCCCCCGGCGCCCATGGATCCAACCGGACCGGGCGCATGTTCACCGGCGACCGCTCCGGCGAGTGGCTGTTCAGGGCCATGCATCGGGCCGGCTTCGCCAACCGGCCGGAGGCCGTGGGGCGGGGCGACGGGTTCGAGCTCCGGGACGCCGCCATCACCGCCATCGTCAGGTGCGCCCCGCCCGCCAACCGCCCCGCCTCGGGCGAGCGGGACGCCTGCTCGGAATGGCTGGAACGCGAGCTCGACCTGTGCGGCCGGGTGCGGGTGATCCTGGCCCTGGGCGGCATGGCCTTCGACCAGACCCTGCGGCTGGGCGCCCGGAGAGGTTGGGAGGTTCCCCGCCCCCGCCCCCGCTTCGCCCACGGCGCCGAGGTCGGGCTGGGCGCCGAAGCCCCCCTCCTCGTCGCCAGTTACCACCCTTCCCAGCAGAACACCTTCACCGGGCGCCTCACCGAAGAAATGCTCGACGGAGTGTTCACCCGGATTTCCAGCCTGATCGACGGCTGACCCGCCGCCGTGCAGTCCCGCCCGCTTCCGCCCGGCGCCGGCTGAGGGGGTGGGCCCGGCTGGACGGGTGCTCGCGTCGGGTACTTCGGCGGTCGGGCCGGTCGGCGGCTGGCCGGCGGTGTTGGTCTATTCGGGTATTCGAGGGGGTGCGCCTCGAGCTGATGCGGGTTGCGGCCGGACGCGGCCGGTTGGGGGGTTTATGAGAGGGCCCGGGCGAAGAATGAGGCCATCTGGGCGCGGGTTACGGGCTGATCGGGGCAGTACCGCATGCCGGCCCCGAACAGTTCGAACGGTGAGATCGAGCACCCGTCGGTTACTCCGGCTGCTCGCAGTGCTTCGGCGGCCCGGATTACGACATCGGGTTGGCCGGTCATATCCGCGAAGATTCCTTGCGAGGCCGCCGGGAGGGTGATGTGGTCGAATGCGGCGGTTATCATTTCGGCCATGTCGGCTCTGGTTACTATTCCGTCGGGGTTGAATTTTCCTTCCGGCGCCTGCATGACGCCTGCGGCTACCGCCCATTGTATGTAGGGGAGGCTGGAGCCTTCTTCTACATCGTTGAGGGCCGGGGGGTCGGTTGAGGTTGGTTCGGTTCCTGTTCTGTGTGTTACCGCACGGTGCAGGAAGGCGGCCATCTGCTGGCGGGTGATAGAGTCCTCGGGGCAGTAACGGGGGTTCCAGCGGTCGCATCCCTGGGTTATTCCCCAGCCGGCGATGGTCTCGATGCGGGACTCGTGGTCGGTGGTGTCGTCGTCGCAGAACCTGCCGTTGAACAACGGGAGGCATTCCTGGTCAAGTGCGAGTTGGGGGGGTATTGTTCCGGTCAACCTGTTGCCGCCCAGGTACAGCCGTTCCAGGTTGGTAAGTTGACCGAGTTCGGCAGGTATCGGTCCGGTCAACTGATTGCCGTACAGGTACAGCCGTTCCAGGTTGGTAAGTTGACCGAGTTCGGCAGGTATTGATCCGGTCAACTGATTGCCGTACAGGAGCAGCCATTTTAGGTTGGTGAGCTGGCCGAGTTCGGCGGGTATTGATCCGGTCAACTGATTGCCGTACAGGTGCAGGCCCCTCAGGTTGGTAAGTTGACCGAGTTCGGCGGGTATCGGTCCGGTCAACTCGTTTCTATGCAGTTCCAGGATTATCAGGTCGGTGAGTTGGCCGAGTTCGGCGGGTATTGATCCGGTCAACTGATTGCCGCCCAGCGCCAAGCTTTCCAGCCAGGTGGTGAGTTTACCGAGTTCGGCGGGTATCGGTCCGGTCAACTGATTGCCGCTCAGCCACAGCCGTTCCAGCCAGGTGAGTTGGCCGAGTTCGGCAGGTATTGATCCGGTCAACTGATTGCTGTACAGGTACAGCCCTTCCAGGATGGTGAGTTGGCCGAGTTCGGCGGGTATCGGTCCGGTCAACTCGTTTCTTTGCAGTTCCAGGGATGCCAGGTTGGTGAGTTGGCCGAGTTCGGCGGGTATGGTTCCAGTCAACTGATTGCTGCTCAGCCACAGTACTTTCAGGTTGGTGAGTTGGCCGAGTTCGGCGGGTATTGACCCCGTCAACTGATTGTTGCCCAGTTCCAGGCTTTCCAGGTTGGTAAGTTTACCGAGTTCGGCAGGTATTGATCCGGTCAACTGATTGCCAACCAGGTTCAAGTATTCCAGGTTGGTGAGTTGGCCGAGTTCGGCGGGTATTGATCCGGTCAACTGATTGCCGTCCAGGTGCAGGCCCTCCAGGTTGGTGAGTTGGCCGAGTTCGGCGGGTATGGTTCCGGTCAACTGATTGTCGCCCAGCCACAGTACTTCCAGGTTGGTGAGTTGGCCGAGTTCGGCGGGTATGGTTCCGGTCAACTGATTGTCGCCCAGGTACAGGTTTTCCAGGTTGGTGAGTTGTGAGAGTTGGGGGGGTATGGTTCCGGTCAACTGATTGCTGCCCAGGTACAGGTTTTCCAGGTTGGTGAGTTGTGAGAGTTGGGGGGGTATGGTTCCGGTCAACTGATTTCCGCTCAGGTACAGGGATGTCAGGTTGGTGAGTTGGCCGAGTTCGGCGGGTATCGGTCCTGTCAACTCGTTTCTATTCAGGTACAGGGATGTCAGGTTGGTGAGTCGGCCGAGTTCGGCAGGTATGGTGCCGCGGAGCCCGTTGAACGAGGTCCAGAGTGATATTACTCGTTGATCTTCGATGCGAATTTCGTGCCAGGCAGTGATCGGGGCGTAGGCGCCGGTGCCCCAGGTCAGGATGCCCGCGTCGGTGGGTACGGTCTGGCGGGTCCAGTGGCGGGTCCAGTGGTTGCGGATGCTGACCAGCGCTCGGCAGTCGGCTACCAGGCCGGGGTTAGTGTCGGGGTCGGCGATGAAGGTTCCGTTGGAGCAGTCGGCCGGGTCCAGGTCCGGGATGGCCGGGCCGTTCTGCGCTCCGGCGGCCAGGGTCAAGGCTGTGAGAAGTCCGGCGGCGGTGATAATTGCGTATCGGGTTGCGGGTTTCAGCACTCTTTGCCCCATTTCGGTTATCTGCTTTGACTCTAACGGTGCTCGGTTGCGGGGGGATGGTGTATGTCTGGGCCTGGGCGGTCGGCGGGGGTCGGCGTATCTGCCGCGTGGGGCGCGGTCGGGTGTACCTGGTCGGCGGTTGGGCGGTCGGGTCGGTGCGGTTTCGATAGGCGGCCGGGGGCGGCTGAGGTTGATGTTCGGTTGGTGAGCGGGTGCTTGCCCGGTTGCCGGTGCTCCTGCGCGGAGGCGCGAGAGCTGCGCATCCGAACCGTTGAGCGGGCGGCTGCTGATATCATCGGCGGCCCGTCTACCATCCGCACCCCGTCTCCTTGGAGGATGAACACGTGCCTGCGCCGCCGTCCTACGCAGCCCTTGCCCGGCTCGACCGCGTCGAGCCCGAGTGGCTGGCGGAGCGGCGCCGGCGGGGACTCGAGGCGTGGTCGGCGGCTTCCATGCCCGGCCGGGGCGACGAGGACTGGAAGTATGTGGACCTCGACTTCACCCTGGACGATTTCGCTCCCGCCCCCGATCCCGGCGCTCCTCTGGGAGGCGATGAGTACCTGGAGGGCCTCGACGGGGCCGCCGCCCGGATAACCATGGTGGACGGCGCTCTGGTGTCCGCCGAAAGCGGCGAGGTGACCGCCGGGGGGGTCCTGGATGCGCCGGAAGACCGGATCGCCCTCCGCGGCGCCTCCGCGCCTCCCGGCGCCGATATCTTCGCAGCCGCCAACTCCGCCTTCTCCCCGCCCGGCGCGGCGGTGATCATCCCCGCCGGCAGGGTGGTCTCCGCCCCGGCAGTGGTGGACGTCCAGGCGGTGGCCGCCGGCGCGGTCAGCTTTCCCCGCCTGGCGGTGATGGCCGAGCCGGACTCGGAAGGATCGGTGGTGGTGGTGTACCGCTCGGCGCCGGGCGCCGAGGCGCTGGTCTGCCCGGTCGTGGAGACGCTGGCCGGACGCAACGCCCGGCTGTCCTTGTCGGTGGTGCAGCGGCTCGGGGGGTCGGCCCGCCTGGTGGCCCGCCACCGGTTCGAGGCCGAACGGGACGCCTCGGTGCGCATCGACGAGATCGGGCTGGGGGGCCGCTACGCCCGCCAGCGGCTGGACATCGACCTGAACGGGCAGGGCTCGTCCGTAAAGATGGCAGGCATATATTTCGGAGACGGCGGCCAGGTGCTCGACTACCGGATCCACGTCAACCATCGCGGCGCCCGCACCACTTCCAATCTCTTCCTCAAGGGGGCGGTCACCGACGCCGCCCGGGCGGTGTGGACCGGGTTGATGAGGATCGAGAACGAGGCGGTGGGCACCTCCGCCTTCGAGACCAACCGCAACCTGGTGCTCTCGGACCGCGCCAAGGTCCATTCGGTGCCCAACCTCGAGATACTCACCGACGACCTCCAGTGCGGGCACGGGTCGTCCTCCGGGCCCCTGGACGAGGAGCACCTCTATTACCTGATGAGCCGGGGCATTCCGAGGCCTCGGGCGGAGCGGCTCCTGGTGAGGGCTTTCTTCGACGAGATACTCTCCGATCTGGCGGAGCCGGGCTTGGCGGCGCCTTCCAGACAGGCGGTGGCCGCCAAGTTCTCCGCGGCGCGGCAGCGGGCGGGTTCCTGATGGCGGAGGGGGCGGCGGAGCGGGGTGAGCCGATGGAGTGGGTGAAAATCGGCGAGGCGGACGGTTTCTCCCCCGGCGTTGCCAGGGTGGAGGCGGCCGGACTCCGGTTGGCGGTGTTCCGCATCGAGGACGACTTCTACGTGATCGGCGACCGGTGCAGCCATGCCGAGGCCTCCCTGTCCGAGGGCGAGCTGTTCGGCTACGACGTGGAGTGCCCCCTTCATGGATCCGAGTTCGACGTGCGCACCGGACAGCCCGCTTCCCTGCCCGCCACCCGCCCGGTTCCCGTCTATCAGGCCAGAGTCGAGGCCGGAGAGCTGCTGGTGCTGGTCGGCCCGGCCGAGGAGGAAGCATGAGCAGGGCGGCGCTCCGGTTGGAAGGCGTCAGGGCTTCGCTCGGGGAGCTGGAAATCCTGAAAGGCGTCGACTTGGAGGTGCCCCGCGGCGAGGTGCACGCCATCATGGGCCCCAACGGATCCGGGAAGTCCACCCTCTGCCACGTCATGGCCGGGAAGCCCGGTTACGGGGTGTCCGGGGAGATCCTCCTGGACGGCGGGTCCATAGCCGGGATGACGGTGGACGAGCGGGCCAGGGCCGGGCTGCTCCTGGCCTTCCAGTCCCCGCTGGAGGTGCCGGGCCTGGATCTGGGGGTGTTCATGGAGGAGGCGGCCGATTCTCTCGGTGCGCCGGCGGGGGAAGCCGGCGCCCGCATCGCTTCCGCAGCCCGGCGGTTCGGCATGGAGCCGTTTCTCGACCGGGCGGTCAACGACAACCTGTCGGGAGGGGAGTCGAAGCTCTCCGAGGTGTTCCAGATTGCGGTGCTGAAACCCGAGGTGGCGGTGCTCGACGAGATCGATTCGGGCCTCGACATCGACAAGGTGCAGGAGGCGGCCGCGGCGGTGTCGGAGATGCGGAGCGGGGATACGGCTGTAGTGATGATCACCCACCACAGCCGCATCCTCGCCTACGTCGAGCCCGACCGGGTGCACATCATGATCGACGGGCGCATCGTCGACTCGGGCGGCCCCGAGCTGGCCGACGAGCTGGAGCGGGGCGGATACGACGCAGTGCGCTCCCGCCTGGGCCTGGCGTCCCCCGCACCCGTCCGCCCCGAGCGGGGGGCGGGCAGCCTGTTCACCGACACCCCCTTCGATGTCTAGTCGTCGAAGCCGGAGCCCGGAGGAGCCGTGCGCACTCGGATAGAGAGAGATTCGATGGGCGAGGTCGAGGTGCCGAGCGGGGCGCTGTACGGGGCCTCGACGCAGCGGGCGGTAGAGAACTTTCCGATCTCGGGGCTGCGGTTCGGGCGCCGGTTCATCTGGGCGCTGGGTCTGGTCAAGGGCGCGGCGGCCCGGGAAGCCCGGCGGTCCGGACACCTCCCCGAGGCGGTGGCCGCGGCGGTCGAGGCGGCCGCCGCCGAGGTGGCCGAGGGGCTTCACGACGACCAGTTCGTGCTCGATGTCTTCCAGACCGGGTCGGGGACGTCCACCAACACCAACGCCAACGAGGTCATCGCCAACCGGGCCGGCCGGCTGTCGGGGGAGGCGGTCCATCCCAATGATCATGTGAACTTCGGCCAGTCGTCCAACGACGTGATCCCCACCGCCATCCATGTGGCCGCCTCGTCCGCCGTCCGCGAGGACCTGATTCCGGCGCTCGAAGGGTTGGCCCGGTCGCTGGAGGCGAAGGCCGTCGAGTTCGCCGATGTGGTCAAGCCGGGGCGCACCCATCTGATGGACGCCACCCCGGTTACGCTCGGCCAGGAGTTCTCCGCCTACGGGGTGCAGGTCCGCCGGAGCATAGAAAGGCTTCTGGCGGCGCTGCCCGACCTCGACGAGCTGGCGCTCGGCGGGACCGCGGTGGGAACCGGCATCAACGCCCCCGACGGGTTCGCCGCCGCGGTTATAGGGTCGATTGCGGATGCGACCGGCTATCCGTTCCGGGAGGCCGAGAACCATTTCGAGGCCCAGGCGGCCAAAGACGCGGCGGTGATGGCGTCCGGGGCGCTGAAGGCCGCGGCGGTTTCGCTGTTCAAGATCGTCAACGACCTGCGCTGGCTGTCGTCCGGCCCCCGCACCGGCCTGGCCGAGATCCGGCTTCCGGCCCTCCAGCCCGGCTCTTCGATCATGCCCGGCAAGGTCAATCCGGTGATCCCCGAGATGGTTATGCAGGTGGCCGCCCAGGTGATCGGCAACGACGCCGCCGTAACCTGGGGGGGCGCCAACGGGAACCTCGAGCTGAACACGATGATGCCGTTGATCGCCCACAACCTGCTCGGGTCGATCGAGCTGCTGGCCTCCGCCTCGACCGCCCTGCGGGTGCGCTGCGTCGACGGCATAGAGGCCGACGCCGTCCGGGCCGGGGAGCTGGCCGAGGCCAACCTGATCGCGGTTACCGCCCTCAACCCCCGCATCGGCTACGACAAGGGCGCCGAGGTCGCCAAGGAGGCGTTCGCCTCGGGCCGCACCATCCGCGAGGTGGTCCTGGACAAGGGCCTGCTCGACGCCGAGGAACTCGACCGTATCCTCGACCTCAGGCGGATGACCGAAGGGGGGGTCGGTTAGCCGGACGGCTCGGTGTAGCCGTCTGCTATCAACCGGTTGCGGATGCTGTCGGGCATCGCGGCGGATTCCATTGTGGTGCAGGAGACCAGGCAGCGGGCCTGGGCGATGCTGAAGTTGTCGCCCTTGCTGCTGGCGAACCAATAGGGCTCGGGTTCATCCGCCTCGCCGATGATGAGGCTGCCTCCGTAGCTTGTTACCAACGTTGACTCTTTCGAGGCCGAGTCCCAGTTGCGGAACTCCCACCATACGACGGGGCCGATGACTCCGTGTTGGTTGCTCCAGCCGTTCTCCTTGCCGTATACCAAAGTCCGGCCCGCCGGCAGCGTGGTTGGGGTTGCAGCCGTGGTGGTGGTTGTGGTTGTCGCGGCCGCCGCCGAGGAGTATCCGTACTGATCGGCGAAGGAACGGGCGTGTTCGTTCAGCGACGTGCTGCTTTCCAGGGTGCAATTATGGTTGCAGGTCGCGGTCACGTTCTGGATTTCGAAAGCGTAGAACCTGGCCGGGTTGCTCCTCGTGCTCAGGATGCGGGTGACGGACCGGCCGTTGCTGTCCCTGCCGGTGATGGTAAACCTGGCGGACCCGTTGCGCGACCACCAGTTGGAGAGATCGGCGTCATCCGGGAACCGGTAGCCGCTGATGGCTTTCTCCGCCCAGAATATGCTGCCGCTCCGGCCTCCGGAATCCGTCCAGCCGGTCTCGTAGCCGTACCGCACCACGTTGCGCTCGCCCACCCCGGCCGGAACCCCGGGTTGGGGGGACGCGGCGGTAGTTGTTGTGGTGTCGTCCGGCGCTGTGGTGGTCGTGGTGGTGGTGTCGTCCGGCGCTGTGGTGGTTGTGGTAGTCGCGGCCGCCGACGGCTCGGTGTAGCCGTCTGCTTCCAACCGGTTGCGGATGCTGTCGGGCATCGCGGCGGATTCCATTGTGGTGCAGGAGACCAGGCAGCGGGCCTGGGCGATGCTGAAGTTGTCGCCCTTGCTGCTGGCGAACCAATAGGGCTCGGGTTCATCCGCCTCGCCGATGATGAGGCTGCCTCCGTAGCTTGTTACCAACGTTGACTCTTTCGAGGCCGAGTCCCAGTTGCGGAACTCCCACCATACGACGGGGCCGATGACTCCGTGTTGGTTGCTCCAGCCGTTCTCCTTGCCGTATACCAAAGTCCGGCCCGCCGGTTGCGCGGTCGCGGTCGTGGTTGTGGTCGTGGTCTCGATCACCACCGGCGGGTTCGGATCGACCCCGCCCGGTTCACCCGGCCCGCCCTGCTCACCCGGCCCGCCCGCACCGGCGCCGCCCGGTTCCCCCGCCGGAAGGGTGGTCGTCGTCGAAGCGGCGACGGCAACCGTTGTGGCGGTGACATCGCCGACAGTGGGGGTGATGCCGGCGGCCCGCAGCCGGTCGATGCCGCCCCGGATGAACACGGCCGCGTCTCCTCTGGTCATACCGGGGTGGGCCCGGCGGATCACTCGGGCCAGCTGTTGCTCGGAGATAGGCCGGTCGGGCCGGAACGAACCGTCGGGGTAACCCCGGAACCACCCCTGGGCCGCCGCGTAGCCGATGTCCTCGCTGCGTTGGTCCGATTCGGGCACGTCGTTGAAGGAGGTCTGGCCCAGTACCCATCCCGCCCCGATTCCCATCAGGGCTGCCGCCGCGGCGGCAGCAACGGCCGCCCGCTTCGGGATTCTCGAATTCGACTTCATCTCTGGCGCTTCCCCTCGGCTTGCGAACCGGGCCGGCGTCGAGCCGGTGCCCGCCTTCGGCAGTTTATAACCCCTTCGTTTTTATCGGGCCGGCTCGGATCAACACGCTGTACCGGTTCGATGAGGCTCTCCCGCCGATACCCTGGCAGCGGAGGGTGTTCAGCCCGCTTCGTAGGCCCCCAGCGCCTCCTCCAGGGTCGTCCAGGGCAGGTCGGCGCACTTGATGCGCACCGGGAACCTGCGCACCCCCTGCAGGGCTTCGAGATCGCCCAGCGCCGCGCCGGGGCGGGCGGGGTCTAGGCCCGGGTCGGAGGCGCCGTCGATGCCCATCATGCCCTTGAAACGTTCGGTGATGCGGCGCACCTCGTCGAGGGGCTGGGACTTCACCGCCTCTCCCATCATCGACCCCGAGGCCTGGGAGATGGAACAGCCGTGCCCTGTTACCCCGATTTCGGCGATCACCTCCGCCTTGATCAGCAGGTCGACGCGCACCTCGTCGCCGCACAGGGGGTTGCTGCCGTCGGCGCCGGCGTTGGGGCGCGTGAGCGCCCGGCGGTTCCGGGGGCTCCGGTAATGATCGAGGATCACCTCGCGGTACAGCTCTTCAAGCGACGCCATCGGCGGTTCCAGTTCCTGCCGCAACGATACCGCCCGGCGCCGGCCCCGGACGAATCCCGGGCCCCGCCGCCGGACATTCCCGCCTCATGGACGCCCCGTGCTCCATGCCGTCCCCGGCAACCCTTCCGGACCGATCAGGGCAGGCCGAACAGCCGTCTGGCGACCCCCAAGGCGTCCACCAGGGCGTCCACGTCGTTTTCTTGGTTGTAGACGTAGAACGAGGCGCGGGAGGTGGCGGTCAGGCCCAGGCGCCGCATCAACGGCTTGGCGCAGTGGTGCCCCGCCCGCACCGCCACTCCCTGCTCGTCGAGGATGGTGGCCACGTCGTGGGCGTGGATGCCGGGGATGTCGAAGCTGACCGCCCCGCCGCGGTCGGCGGTGTCCGCAGGCCCCTGGACCTCCAGGCCCGGGATCTCGGCCAGGCGCTCGAGTGCGTAGGCGGTCAGCCGCCGGTCGTGTTCGAGAACCCGGTCCATCCCGATCCCCGACAGGTAGTCGACCGCCGCCCCCAGCCCGATCGCCTCCACGAACGGCGGGGTGCCCGCTTCGAACTTCTGCGGCGGCGGGGCCCAGGTGGACTCGTACAGCCGGACATCGCGGATCATCTCGCCGCCCCCCTCCGCCGGCTCCATCTCCTCCAGCAGCTCCCTGCGCCCCCACAGCACCCCGATCCCGGTGGGGCCGAGCATCTTGTGGCCCGAGAAGGCCAGGAAGTCGGTGCCCATCGCCTGGACGTCCACCGGGGCGTGCGGGACCAGCTGCGCCCCGTCCACCAGCACCACCGCGCCCTCGGCGCGGGCCATGCCGGCCAGCCGGGCGACGGGGGGCATCGTGCCCAGCACGTTGGACATTCCCGTGAGGGCCAGGATCTTGACCCGCTCGTCGAGGATGCTCTGCGCCTGGTCGAGGTCGATGCGGAAGTCGTCGGTGATCTCCAGGTAGGCCAGCTCGGCGCCGGTGTGCCGGGCGATGATCTGCCAGGGCACGATGTTGGAGTGGTGCTCCATCACGCTGGTGAGCACCCGGTCGCCCGGTTTCAGGGTGTTGAGCCCCCAGCCGTAGGCGAACAGGTTCACCGCCGCGGTAGCGCTGCGGGTGAAGATCACCTCGTCTTCGGAAGAGGCGTTGAGGAACCGGGCCACCTTGCGGCGGGCTTCCTCGTAGAGCTCGGTGGCCTCCTGCGAAAGGAGGTAGGCGCCCCGATGCACGTTGGCGTAGGCGCTGCAGTATGCGTGCATGATGGCGTCGAGCACCGGAGCGGGTTTCTGGGAGCTGGCGGCCGAGTCGAGGAACACCAGGCGGCGCCCGTTGATGCTCCGGTCCAGGATCGGGAAGTCGGAACAGATGCTGGCCTGGTCGATCATGCCCGGCCCGCCCCGGCTCCGGCCCGGCGGAAGGCCTCGTAGCCCTCTTCTTCCAGCCGGCGGGCCAGCTCCGCCCCTCCCGAGGCCGCGATCCGTCCGTTTACCAGTACGTGGACCCGGTGGGGGGTGATGCGGTCGAGCAGCCGCCGGTAGTGGGTGATGATCAGGAATGCCCGTTCCGGTCCGGCCAACCGGTTGACCCCCTCGGCCACCGTGCGCAGGGCGTCGATGTCGAGGCCCGAGTCGGTCTCGTCCATTATGGCCAGCTCCGGCTCGAGCACCGCCATCTGCAGCACCTCGTTGCGCTTGCGCTCCCCGCCCGAGAACCCCTCGTTGACGTACCGGTCGGCGAAGGATGCGTCCATTCCCAGCGAAGCCATGGCGTCCATTACCCGCAGGCGCAGCTCCAGCACCGTGTAGTTGACCCCGGTCCGGTTGCTCAGCGCGGTGCGGAGGAAGTTGACCACCGACACCCCGGGGACCGCCTCGGGATGCTGGAAGGCCAGGAACATGCCCATCCTCGCCCGCGAGGGGGGGTCCGCCTCCGTGATGTCCTGGCCGTCGAAGTACACCTTCCCGGCGGTGATCTCGTAGGCCGGATGCCCCATCAGCACCTTGGCCAGGGTCGACTTGCCCGATCCGTTGGGGCCCATGATGGTTTGGATCTCCCCCCGATGCACGGCCAGATCCACCCCCCGCAGGATCGGTTGGCCGTCCACGGCGGCGTGCAGGTCTTCGATGGCGAGCAACGGGGCGGTGTCTGTCAATGGTTCCTCTCCGATGACGGGCCGTTCGCGCTCAAGGGTAATTGCCGCCGCCGCTATGATGTAACCGGATTTCGAGGAGACCGGAAACCTCATGAGCACTGCCGGACGGGTCCCGCCGGGGGCAGGGGAACCAACCGGGCGCCCGGATCGTCATAGTACCGAAAGGGTTCCTGACAAAGAGGCGCTCTCGAGGAGGCGATCATGAAGAAGAAGCTGATGATTGGGCTGGCAACGGTGCTGTTGGCCGGTGCCTGCGTGTCCGGCCCGACCGTTTCCGGCCCCGCTGCATCCGGCGGCCCTGCGGAGGATTCGTCGGCCGCCGGGACGGTTTCCTCGTCGGCCGCACCGGATGTTCCCGTCGGGCTGTTCGCTTCCCTGCTGGTGGAGTACGGCTCGTGCGCGGCTTTTCTGGATCGTTTGAAGGCGGAGGCGCTCGAACGGGTGGGGCCCTACGGATTCGACGGCGGGGGCGGCATACTGGAGACGGCAGGGCTCGAATCGGCGGCGGTGCAGGACGATGCGATGGTGCAGGCCACCACCACCGTCGCGGCCACTACCGCGGCCGCCGCGCCTCCGGCGCCGGAGAGCGCCGATGCCGGCGGCGCGGGGGGTTCCGGCCCCTCCGCCGGGGTCGACTACTCCGCCACCAACGTCCAGGAAGCGGGGGTGGACGAGCCGGACCTGGTAAAGACCGACGGGCGCCGCATTCTGGCGCTCGCCCAGGGCGTCCTCCACTACATCGATGTCTCGTCCGGCCTTCCGGAGCTGGTGTCCTCGCTGAAGTTGGAGGCGGAGGGCGGCCGGTACACGGGCAATCACCAGATGTTCCTGAGCGGCGGCGCCGCCCTGCTGATGTCGTCCGGCTACTCGGACGAGCCGGGCGGCGTCTCCGGCGAGATCACCCTGGTGCGCCAGATCGATATCTCGCAGCCCGAGGCGATGCGGGTGGTCAGGACCCTCACGGCGGAGGGCCGGTTCATTTCGGCCCGGCTGGTGGGGGAACAGGCCAACCTGGTCCTGGCCTCCGACCCCGGAGTGCGTTTCGAGTTCGTCTACCCCTCCAGCGATTCCGAGGCTTCCCGCAGGCGGGCGGAGCTGGTCAACCGTCTGGTCATTCAGGAATCGACCCTGGAGGACTGGATGCCCGGCTACGAGCTGACCGCCGAGACCGCCGGGGCTTCCGAGGAAGGGATGCTGGTCGACTGCTCCAAGGCCTACGCCCCCCGGGAGTTCTCCGGTTTCTCCCTCCTGTCGGTGCTCGCCGTCGACCTGTCGGAAGGAATCCGGGTCGGGTCGGTGGCGACCGTGGTTTCGGGCGGCGACACGGTGTACTCGTCGCAGGAAAACCTGTACGTGGCCACCCAGCGGTGGATCGACTGGGCCGTCTTCGAGGAGGACGACGCCCGGCGGGAATCCGAGGCGTTCACTACCAACATACACCGGTTCGCCGTCGGCGGGCCCGATGGTCCGGTCTACGAGGCGAGCGGCTCCATCGACGGTTATCTGCTCAACCAGTTCTCCATGTCCGAGTACGGCGGCTATCTGCGGGTGGCCTCCACCGACGCGCCGGGCTGGGCTTGGTGGTCCGAGGACAGCGAGAGCCGGGTGGACGTGTTGGAGCAGGCCGGAAGGGAGCTGCGGGTGGTCGGTTCGGTGGGCGGCCTGGGCCGGGGGGAGCGCATCTTCGCCGTGCGGTTCATGGGCGATACGGGCTACGTGGTTACCTTCCGCCAGACCGACCCGCTCTACACGATCGACCTGTCCGACCCCGCCGACCCGCGGGTGATGGGAGAGCTGAAGATTCTCGGCTACTCCGCCTACCTGCACCCTATCGGCGACGGGCTGCTGCTCGGGGTGGGCCAGGACGCCGACGAGGCGGGCCGGATCAGAGGAACGCAGGTGTCGGTATTCGACGTGTCCGATCTGTCCGATCCGCTGCGCATCCACCAGTACACCCTGGCGGAGTCCTCCAGTTCCGAGGTCGAGTTCGACCATCGGGCCTTCCTGTACTGGGCGCCTACCGGGACGGTGGTGTTGCCGGTCGGGTGGGTGGACTTCGGCGAGGACGGTGACGAATGGCGGTGGTTCAACGGGGCGAAGGTGCTCGAGATCGGCGAAGACGGCATCGTGGACCGGGGTTTCATCGACCATCGGCCCTCCTGGGCGGCAGAAGGACAAGCAGGAGCGGACGGCTCGGACGGTTTCCCCTATTACTTCGACGAGACCACCCCGATCCGGCGGTCGCTCGTAGTGGGCCCGAACCTGTACACCCTGTCGGACGGCGGCCTCAAATCGTCGGACCTGGGGTCGCTGTCGGAGGTCTCCTGGATCGAGTTCCCCTTCGAGGATTATTACGGCCCCGTTCCCGAGCCGTGGTGAGCCGGCGGACGCTTCCGAACGCCCCGGCTTCCGGTTTATACCGGTCATGCCGGACTCGGGCGGTTTGTTCGATCCCGGGGGGACTCTGGCCGGAGGAGCTTCCGGGCGGGTAGGCTACGGCCATGCCTTCCGGTGCTGCGATGGTGCTCGTCGTTCTGCTGCTCGTGCTCGTTCTGGCCGCTCTGGCGGCGGCGGCGCTGATGGAGGCGCGCAGCCGGAGGGCGGCGGCGGCGCATCCGGTCTACGTGATCAACGACGCGGTGTCCTTCACCCTGGACGGCCTGGACCCCGAGGTGCTGAAGCGGGTCGGCCCGGCCGGGGTGCGCCGGATCATCGAGTGGTCCACCCATTACCTGCAGGGGCTGGCCGTCCCGCCGCGGCGGCGGAGGGGCCTGCTGGTGGTGGCGGGCGGGGAAGGCAACGCCATCGATTACATCCACCGAGAGCTGTCGAGGCGCGGCCGCGATTACTCCCCGGCCGATATCGCGGCGGTGCTGGCCGGCGAAGCCGGTTACCTGGCCGATATCGGCGCGCTGGGCGGACAGGCAGACGAACAGGAGCTGATATGAGGGCGCGTTGCGGACGCTGCGGGGCGGGTTTCGAAGTTCTTGCGCCGGGCCGTTACGCCTGTCCGGCCTGCGGGGTAACCAACGAGGTCCGGGGCGCCCCCGATGCGGGGGCAGACCCCCTGGGGCCGGCCCCGCCCCCGCCGCCTCCCCCGCCGGAGGCCCCTTCCCGGAGGGCGGTATGCCCCGATCCGGAATGCGGTTTCAGCTTCATCGTGGGGGACGTCGACGTCGCCCCCTGTCCGATGTGCGGATCCGAGGTGGACACCCTGAGCGGCCCCGGCGCCGGAAGCCGCCGATGACCGGTTCCGCCCCTCCCGGGGATCGGGGCGCCCCGGCGCTCTGAGGAAGGAGGCCCAAACGCCGTGCCGCGCCTGGCCCGTCTCGAGGGACACCGGTTCGTAGGAGTGCGGGACACCATGACCGTCCACGACTGCGACGCCCCCCGGCAGCTGGCCCAGCTCCGGCGGCGGATGGACGAAGAGGACCTGCTCGGACGCAAGCTCATCCAGACCTTCGCCCCCGACACCCTGGCCGAAGCCAGAAACCGGGGCTTCCGCTCCGCCTAGCTGTACTTCCCATGACGCGTTGACAGGTTTTGGCGGCAGGTTCATCCGCGTACGAACCCCGCTTTCGGTTCGGGGGAGGGGAGCTTGGTTGGTGAGGGCCTGCCCGGTTGAATCATGGGTGTGAAAAGCATCCGCGATTCGAGGGGGGGGGCACACCTAATGGGGCAGAGCAGTAGAAGCCGTTTGACCCCGTTCGGACGGCGGTTGCTGCGGACAAGGGTCCAGACGGCAGCACCCTTGGAATCCCCTCATCCGACGCGGTCTTTCTTCACCCGCCCCGCCCTTGAGACACCCGCCCGGTCAAACACGCCCGCAACACCCCCAACCCGCACCATTCTTTACCCGCCCCCGCCCTTGAGACAGCCGCCCGGTCAAACACGCCCGCAACACCCCCCGCCCGCACCATTCTTCACCTGCCCCCGTCCTTGAGACCGCCTGCCGTTCCGAGACCGCCCGCCGTTCAAGACCGCCCGCCGTTCGAGACTCCCCGCCGTTCGAGACTGCCCCGCCGTTCAAGAACGCGAAAATCCGCCGCACCGCCCCCGGCTACGCCGGGCCCTGCCCCCGCCGCCACCACCAGCCATCGGATCCACCGTTTGGACAAGCCGCCCCTGTTCGGGCGCCGGGCCCGAACCTGACGAGGTTCCGATATGACCGCCGCGCTCTCCGGAACCCCGGCGGCGGTGTTTGTGCAACAGCACCCACATAGTACCGCAAACCTATGACAAATACAATACCCTCATCCTGGAATGCTAAAAATATTCTTGCCGCCAGCCGGGTTCCTGCGCGGAGGCGCAAGAATAAAGCATCCAGCCGGCGGCCACGGCGTTTCTCCGGGCGGGCGGGGCTACAGCAGGCCGAGCAGAAACCACGCCCCCACCCCCGCCAGGATCACGAGCGCGGTCACCAAAGCGCCGATGATGAGATAACGGGTCGGCACCCCGCCCAGGGTAGCGCCCCGCCGCCGGTCCTCCCTCCCGCCCGAACACCCTCCCGCGAAGAGGGCCGGGGGTTCTGTCCTCTGTTCGGATGCCATTAGGCTGAACACCGTTCGACCGTGATCGACGGCGGCGACGGAGAGGTTGACCACAGGTGTACGACTTGGTGATCATCGGCGGAGGCCCCGGCGGCTACGGCGCCGCCCTCTACGCCGCCAACTTCGGCCTATCGACGGCGCTGGTGGAGCGGGGCACCGTGGGCGGCACCTGCCTGCTGTCCGGATGCATACCGGCCAAGAGCTGGCTCCAGGCCGCCGAGGTGTACACGACGGTGCGCTCGGCGGGCGAGTTCGGGGTCGTTGCCTCCGATCCGAGCTTCGAATGGCCCACCGCCCTGGCCCGCAAGGACAAGATCGTCAAGGGCTTGGTGCGCGGCCTCTCCGGCCTGCTGCGCCGCCGCAAGGTGGAGGTGATCAACGGACACGGCCGCCTGGCCGGCCCCGGCAGGGTCGAGGTGCAGGGCCCCGACGGCGTCCGCCTGCTGGAAGGGCGCAGCGTAGTGCTGGCCGCCGGCTCCGCCCCCGCCGACCTGCCGGGCTTCCCCTACGACGGGGAGCGCATCGTCAGCTCCGACCACGCCCTCGACTGGCCGGAGCGGCCGGAGCGGGTGGGGATCGTGGGCGGCGGCATTGTGGGATGCGAGTTCGCCAGCCTGCTGGCCGACGTCGGCAGCGAGGTGTACGTCTTCGAGATGATGGACCAGATACTGCCGGGGTTCGACCCGCCCGTTGCCCGGGAGCTCCAGAAACAGCTCGAAAGCCGGGGGGTGCGTTTCTTCCTCGGCGCCGGGGCGAAGATCAGCCAGTGGGGGCGCCGCATCACGCTGGCGGCTTCCGGCGGGGCGGCCGGGCCGGAAGACGAAGCAGAGGTGGACACCGTGCTGGTGGCGGTGGGCCGCAGCCCCGCAACCGCCGATCTGGGCCTGGACACCGTCCGGGTCGAAACCGAGCGGGGGTTCATCAAAGCCGACCTTGCCACCATGCAGACCGCCGAGCCGGGCGTGTTCGCGGTAGGGGACATAGTGGCCGGAACCCCCGGCCTGGCCCACGCCGCCTTCGCCGAGGCCATCGCCGCCGTAACCTTCATCGCCGACGGCAGCCCCGCTCCGGTCGACTACCGCGCTGTGCCCAGCGTGGTGTACACCCACCCGGAGGCGGCGTCCGTAGGGATGACCGAGGCCCAGGCCGCGGCGGCGGGCCTCGAAGTGGAGGTCCACGACCACTCCTTCGCCGGGGTGGGGCGCGCCCTGATCATCGGCCGCCCCCAGGGATTCGTCCGCATATTGAACGAGGCCGGCGGCCCTATCGTGGGGGCGGCGGCGGTCGGCCCCCAAGCCGGAGAGATCATCCACGAGCTGATGTACATGGTGGGCTGGGAGGCGCTGCCGGAGGAGGCGGCGGCGTTCGTCCACGCCCATCCCACCCTGAGCGAAGCGGTGGGGGAGGGGTTGATGGCCGCCGCCCGCCGCCCCCTCCACTGAACACGGACCGGACAGACAGACCTGGAGAGGTGAGAAGATGTCGACCACAGTCTCGATGCCGCAGTTGGGCGAGACCGTAACCGAGGGCACCGTGCTCCGCTGGATGAAGCAGGTGGGGGATCCGATCGCCCGGGACGAGCCGATAGTCGAGATATCCACCGACAAGGTGGACACCGAGATACCCTCTCCGGTTGCCGGGGTGGTGGCCGAGCTGCTGGTGGATGAAGGCGCCGCGATCGAGGTGGGGACCGCCATGGCGGTCATCGCCCATGAAGGCGAGGAGGCGCCCGCCGCCGCAGCCGAATCTCCGCCGCCGTCCGAATCGGCCGCCGAACCTGCCGCCGAACCCCCTCCGACCGCCCCCGCCGAGGAAGAACCGCCTTCCCCGCCCCCGGCCCCCGCCGCGCCGGCGTCCGCCGGCGGGGCCGCCGCGTTCCTCTCCCCGGTGGTGCGCAAGCTGGCCCGTGAGCACGGCATTGATCCCGCCGCCGTCCAGGGCACCGGACGGGACGGCCGGGTCACCCGCAACGACGTGCTCGCCTACATAGAGGCCATGAACCTGCGCCCGCTGCCCGAGGAGACCCCGGCCGCCCCGCCGTCCGGCCCCGCCGAGGTACGCGCAGTCCGGGAGGAGGACGAGACCCGCAAGCTGAGCCGCCTGCGGGTGCGCATCGCCGCCAACATGGTCAAGTCTCTCCAGACCGCCGCCCACGTGTGGACCTCCATGGAGGTGGACTACCTGGCCGTCGATCGGGTGCGCCTGGCCCGCCGCCGGGCCTTCAAGGAAAGGGAGGGTTTCTCCCTCACCTACCTGCCCTTCATCGCCCGGGCGGTCATGGACGCCCTCCGGAAGTTCCCGGTGGTCAACAGCACCTTCGACCTCGAGGGGCGCACCGCCACCTTCCTGGCGGATATAGACCTGGGCATCGCCGTCGACCTCGACCGGGACGGCTTGGTGGTGGCCACCATCAAGAACGCCGACGACCTGACCATGCGGGGGTTGGCCCGCAGGATAAGGGACGCCGCCGACCGCGCCAGGGCCGGCGGGCTGGGGCCCGACGACGTGGCCCGCAGCTCCTTTACCATCACCAACCCGGGGCCCTTCGGCTCGTTCATGTCCGCCCCGGTCATCAACGTTCCCAACGTGGCCATCCTCTCCACGGACACCGTAACGAAGCGGCCCAAGGTGATCACCACCCCCGACGGCCAGGACGCCATCGCCATCCGGCCCATCGGCTATCTGGGTCTGTCGTGGGACCATCGGGCTTTCGACGGCTCCACCGCGGTGCTGTTCCTCCGCCGGATCAAGGACAACCTGGAGAACTGGGATTGGGAACAGCACCTGCTCTGAACAACCCGGACGGCCCCGGCGGGCTGCCCGGCCCCGGCCGTCCGGATCCTGCCGGTTCGTCCGGTTCCAACGGTTCCCGCCTTCCCGCCGGAGCCGGAACATTCTCGGATGCGGCGGCCGATCCGGCCCTGCTCCGCACCAGGTGGCTGGGCCGCCTCACCTATGAAGAAGCCTGGGACCTGCAGAGGGCTTTCTGGGAGGGGCGCAGCCGGGGGAGGGCCGACGCCGACTACCTGCTGCTCCAGGAGCACCCCCACGTATACACGATGGGCCGCAACGGCGACCCCGCCAACCTGCTGATCCCAGAGGACCGCCTGGCCGAGATGGGGGCCGGCCGGTTCGACATCGACCGGGGCGGCGACATCACCTACCACGGGCCGGGCCAGCTGGTCGGCTATCCGATCCTGCTCCTGGCCGACACCCGCAGGATCGTCCCCTATGTGCGGGCGGTGGAGGAGGTTCTGATCCGCACCCTGTCCGACTTCGGGGCGGAGGCCTGGCGGGAGGCCGGGCTGACCGGCGTGTGGACCGCCCGCGGGAAGGCGGCGGCCATCGGGATCCGGGTGTCCCGCCGGGCGACCATGCACGGTTTTGCCCTCAACGTCGACCCCGACATGTCCTATTTCTCCAACATGAACCCCTGCGGCCTCACCGGCCGCCCGGTTACTTCCCTGACCGAGCTGGCCGGGCGGCGGATAACCATCGAGGAGGCGGTAGAGGCCCTGGCCCCCAGGTTCGCGGAGGTGTTCGGATACGCCCGCCATGAGATCCAGCTGGGCGCCTTCACCCGCGGCCAGGGCCGCCCCCGCTCCTACGAGGTAGACCGGCTGCTGGCGGAGGGCGCCTTCTCTCCGCAGGGCCGGTCGGCCGTTCCGGTGACCATCGGGAAGCGGCTGGAAGGCGAACCTCCCCGCCCGCCCTGGATGAAGGTAACCGCCCATCTGGGGGGTGAATACCGGCGGCTGGCTTCCTTGATGCGCCGTCTCGACCTCCATACGGTGTGCGAGGAGGCCGGGTGCCCCAACATCTACGAATGCTGGGGCCAGGGAACCGCCACGATGATGATCCTCGGCGGCACCTGCACCAGGGCCTGCGGTTTCTGCAATGTAACCACGGGGCGTCCCCGGGGCCTCGACCTGCAGGAGCCGTTCCGGGCGGCGGAGGCGGCGGCGGCGATGGGGCTGCGCCATGCGGTGATCACCTCGGTCAACCGCGACGACCTCCCGGACGGGGGTTCGGCCGTCTTCGCCCAGACCGTCCGCGAGGTGCGCCGCCGGGTTCCCGACTGCGACGTGGAGGTGTTGATCCCCGACTTCAAGGGGGTGCGCGCCGACCTGGAGCGGGTGCTGGAGGCCGGGCCGGCGGTGCTCAACCACAACACCGAGACCGTGCTGCGCCTCCAGCGCGAGGTGCGCACCGCCGCGAGCTACGGCCGGTCGCTGGCGCTGCTGGCCCGGGCCAAGCGGTACGACCCGAACCGGGCGGTGAAGTCCGGCCTGATCGCCGGGATGGGGGAAACCCGCGAGGAGATACTGGGCGCCCTGTCCGACCTCCGGGCGGTCGGGGTGGACATCGTCACCATCGGCCAATACCTGCGCCCCACCATCCGGCACCGCCCCATCCACCGTTACGTAACGCCCGAAGAGTTCGCCGAGTACGCCGACTACGGCCGCCGCATCGGCCTGGCCCACGTAGAGTCCGGCCCCCTGGTGCGCTCCTCCTACCACGCCCGCGACTCCCTGGACGCCGCCGCGGACAAAGCCCCGGCCGCCTCCGCCGCCGCCCGCTGACCTGCACCTTCAAGGCCCTAACAGAGCAGCCGGTTCGTTACTTGCATACACGGCGAATATGTGGTATCATTAGGGCAACTCGGGCGGTGATACGCTTGACAGTAAGAGCCCTATTAGGCTAAAGCAATAGATGTTCATGAAAGAATATCTATACAATTTGGAAGGAGGTGATTAAATTGTTGTTGTTCGAATACTGTAAAATCAAAGTGAAAAAAGACTTGAAGATTGTTTCAAGTAGAGTAACTATAGAATTAAAACAGAGTTATCTGCTAAGAAAAGCAATCGGTTTCTTTATAAGAATATCGCTAGCACTATCGTTTGTAGAATATGTAATGGATTCCCTGGAACGGAATTTAAGAGATATCTTGTCATAGCTTAGATATCCGATACTCGTTCAGCGATCCTGAGCATATTCTCGGCAAGGCGAGCGGAGGCGGCGTCTATCATCTTCCCCTGGTAGCGCGCCGCCCCCCTTCCTTCGGCTTCGGCAGCTTCCAGGGCCTCCAGCAAGGCTCTGGCCTCGGCCACCTCCTCGGGGCTGGGGGAGAAGACCTGGTTGGCCAACGGAACCTGGCGGGGGTGGATGGCCCACTTGCCTTCGAAGCCGAGCGCCGCCGCCCGCCGCGCCGCAGCCAGATACCCCTTGTCGTCGTTGAAGTCGTCGTAGGCGGAGTCGATGGGCCGGAGCCCGTAGGCCCGGGCCGCCGCCGCGATCATGGTCTGGACGGCGCGCCACCGGTCCGCATCCGCGCCGCCGTCCCCGATGGCCAGCGTGCGGGCGCCCATCGACGCCCCGAAGTCCCCCGCCCCGAAGTGGAGTGCCTCCAGCCGGGGATGGCTGGAGGCGATGTCGTTGACGCGGGTCAGCCCCCGAGCGGTCTCGATCAGCACCTCCAGACCGATGGGAGCCTCCGCCCCGCGCTCGTCCTCGAGCTCGTCGAGCAGCCCGGCCACCCGGATCACGTCCTCGGGGCCGTACACCTTGGGGATCATCAGCGTGTCCACCCGCGCTTTCGTCCCCGCAACCGCCCGGACATCCTCCTCCATCCACGGCGTACCCACCGCGTTGATCCGCACCGTGACCGACTGGCCGGCCCCCTTCCAGTCCACACCCCCCACCCCCTCTGCCACTGACCCCCGGGCGGCTTCCTTCTCGTCGGGCGCCACCGCGTCCTCGAGGTCGAGCATCACCTGGTCGGCCCCCGACCGAGCCGCCTTGGGGAACATATCCGGCCGGGACCCGGGAACCGACAGCAACGATCTCTGGACCCGATGGGGGCGCGGCGCGTCGTTCATCCCTTGTCTTTTCTTTTACCCCTATGGGCATCTACAATTGCCTTATTCAGTGCCTCCACTATACGGCTGCCCTTTCTTTTGAAGCCCAATTCTCTGACGGCAATATCAAGCAGGTCTCGATCTGTTAAAAGCCTCCCGTCAGATTCAATCCAGTTAATCAACTCAACTAGCGATTCTTGAGAATATTCCTTTATGGATAATCCCTGTTGCACAGGTCGGATCCCTTTGCGCTTTGGAATATTAGTTTGATGTTTCAATACGGGTTCTGATATGTCCGCCAAAGGCAGGATTGGTTGGCTGGTTTTATCCGCGTCGACTACTGCACTTTCCCATGCCTTCAACGTTCTTTGTATTTCCTGTTCGCGATTACGAAACCATTCGGTTGACCAGATGCGGTGGAATCGCCACCCGATGCGTTCCAGATGTTCTTGACGGAGCCGGTCGCGGTCACGGGCTGTCTTGGAAGAGTGATAGCTAGCTCCATCGGCTTCAATGGCAAGTACCATCCGACCAGGTTGCTTGGGGTGCCCTGCAGCAAAATCTATCCAGTAGCCTGCACTTCCATACTGAGCAGTCAGAGGTATACCGGCTTCTTGAAGTCCTTTTTGGATGTCGCGCTCAAAAGGATTGAGGGGTACTGTGTTGGTCTGTGTTCTCCCCAGGTCGGCGCCGCCAGATTCGGCGTAGGCTAGGTATCTGCCTAGCATCTGGGCTCCTTCAGAACGAAGTTTGTTTGGATCAAGATCATTGGAAGTAAAGGATGAGACTACAGTCATACGCTTTCGTGCTCTGGTTACTGCCACATTCAGTCTCCGCTCACCTCCTTCCATGTTCATTGGTCCAAATTGATGTATCATTCTCCCATGTGGATTCCTGCCATAGCCGATTGAAAGGATAATATTATCTCGTTCGTCGCCCTGCACTCTCTCAATATTCTTGATGAATAGGGCCTCCAAATCTGACCTATGTTCTGGACCGTGATCAAACCAATCATCAAGTTCAGGATAATGGTTACGCTTTTGACGTAATAGCTCCTCTATAATCTCCGCATGCTTTATACCCATGGTTATTATACCAAGGCTTTCTTCCGGTCTCCTAGTAGCATGATCTAGTATCAATTCAACAACTTTAGCAGCCTCTTTAAACTGCTTACCTGTTCCACCTGGATCGTATTCTGTCAATATGTGTCTGATACAGTCCTCGTTGATTGTTCCTGGAAAGGTAGTCAGGGAGCCGTCGTATAGGGAAGGCTGTGCGTTAGAAAAGGCGATAAGCCTTTCATTGTGGGAGCGGTAGTGCCAACTCAGATTACGGGTACCGTGTGGAGGAGGGAGCAACGTGGCTATGACATCAAGAATAGATTCGAACCCGCTAGTCAAGTTTAAGGATTCATCCACCTCTTCATCTTCTTCCTCTTCCTCAAATGAGCCTAGGAAGAATCTGGTTGGCGGCAACTGCTTGGTGTCGCCCGTGACTACCACGTTTTTAGCTCTCATAATAGGCCCAATAGCATCGGCAGCTGTTACCTGTGAAGCTTCGTCAAATATTACTACATCAAACAACTGTTTTTGAGGTAAGGTTTCTGCTACCAGCAACGGACTCATCGCCCAACAAGGCTTAAGAGTACTTAGTACATTAGGAGCTTTATCAAGAAGCTGTCTGACCGTCAAATGCTTACGTTTCCGATTCGCCTGCTTTTCCACAACTAAGCATTCATCAGCGTATTCATTACGAACTTCAACCGACCACTCTGCTACCTGGCGAAACACACGATCCCTGCCAGACTTAATATGCTCTCGATCAAGCTGTTTGTATTGGTTGATAGTCCGATTGAATACAGGTCCTCTAAAGTTTCGTATTGATTGGTCATCCAGGCATATTTGGTCAAACAAACTCATATACCAGATGTAGCGGGCTAGTTCAACCGTTTTCTCTGACTTTAGTTGACGCCGAGCTGCTTCCTGAATTATTTGATCGATCCCATTAGAATGTATTCGCTCCGTTATCTCGTAAATATCCACTAGACTCAATAGAGTTTGCTGACTTTTCAGCAAGACACTCACTCTCTGTTCATACTGATCTAGTGTTAGATCATGTAGAACAGGGTCTCCCACTCTCTTTACTCTGTCTTCTATAGAGTCTATGACGGTTTCGATTTCATGACCAGACAACTTTAGAGGAAATCTCGGCGGGATTAAGAGTTCCTTACCTCCTGTAATATCTTCCCATTTTTGATGGATATCAAGGATCTCTCTGCTGAACTTTCTTAGAAGTTTTTTAGTTGGCCTATCGTCGTGTTGCCAATACTCATTTAAGTCTTTCATAGATTGGCGATAGTTGCTACTCAGTAACCGAAATAAAAACTTATACCATCCTGACCCTTTCACAATATTATGCAAAACTCTGCGATCCATATTGCAAGCGGCAGGTTTGATATATTGACATAGATATTCAATGTTTTTTATCAGATGAATAATTTCTTTGCACTGTTGAATAGTGTTTATCTCTTTTAATATGTTTAACTCTGACACAAAACTATTCCATTGCTGGAAGCTATGATTCAAATGATCATCAAGAAAGCGCAATGATTCTAGAGAATCTCTTAGTTGTTCTTTGGTAGTAAGAGACTTTTCTTTATATGCGCTTGTCCAGGGGTTAGAGGGAGGATTTGATTCTGATATCAGGCTTAATCCGTCTAAATCCACAAACCTTTTTAAATCATCTAATACTCGTAACAATTTATCGCCGACGAGAGATTCAAGCAACTTATTATTTAGGCGAAGATTCGATGGTTTAAGTTTCTCTCTGAGATCAATTATATTTTTCTGTATATCATAAACACTTTTATTCCAAGGACTCCGTTCTTGATAAAAAGAATGGCTTTGATTGTTTAGTTCGGCGCGATATTGATTCACATCATTTTGAAGGGATGCTACTTGAGGTATTTCTGAATTGGTATATTTGTTCAAAGTAGAACGTATGTCGTTGGCAACTCTTCGCTTAATGCTTTTAGCTCCAGTCTCATGTAAATCAAGAACTATATCGCTCAGATGGTTGTCGTTTAATCGCTTCAGAACTGCATCTATAGCAGCTCGTTTTTCTGCTACGAAGAGAACCGATTTCCTTTTAGCAACCAGCGCCGCGATCAGGTTAGCAATGGTTTGTGATTTCCCTGTACCTGGAGGGCCTTCTATAACGAGATCTCGTCCCGAAATAACCGTGTTGATAACATTAGACTGTGAGGCATCTGCATCTAATATCAAAAATTCATCTGATGGTTTAATATTATCAGGATTACGCGGTTCGAAATTTACATGCTGATCGCGTAGAGCCTCTTGGGCATCTCTATCGCCGGCGATAGCAGACAACAAATCATTGTTGGCTAAGAAACCGTTTTCACTTGCTTCTTCAATATCTTTGACCATAGCCAACTTTTTATACGAGAAATTGCCGACTACTAATCGGCCACAGTTTATGCTAAAATTCGGGATATGTTTTTGTTCTGCTTGTCGAATGAGTTTCTCCACCAGCATCACACGATTTTCTTGGATATTATATTCTCCATACTGTTCGGCTTCAAACGAAAATTGGAATTGTGTTTCTAGATGATGCAGCAGAGTTGGATTTAACTCCCATTCTTCACTGGCGCGTAGTTGAAAGTCCTCGGCTGCTCCTCCACTGGGCTTCAAAGACATCGGACTCAGTAATACAGGTGCAGAAGGAATAGATGATGAACCAGGTCCGGTAGTACGATAGTCTGTCCAAGTAGTTAAACCCCATGCAATGAACAAAGTTTGCACGCCGCGTTCCTCATCGTTCTCTCGAGCTTTGGCGGCGATGGTTCTAGCTCTTCGCGCGGCTTCCTTCAGTTGATCGGGATCTTCAAAAAGGTGTGAAAGGCGTACTCTGTTGCTGTTTAGCAGTTTTGACTGCGCCGCTATCCTGACTCCATTGTCCTCGCTTAGGTCCAGCGTTCCTCGACGGAGGTCGCGGTAGTACAAAAGTGGGTTGCGGCCGCTTCGGTCCAAGAGATCCTCAGCCCATTTCTTCGCCGCGTAAGTGATCAGACGGTTTCTGTCCATACTCCAATCTTACTCCAAAATAGAGGCTCTGCGAAAACGCGGGGGATAGGGTTGGGCAGCGTCTGGGTCCTTGAGTTGAGGTCGGGGCTCGACTGTAATCGGTGATTGCAAGCACAAGCCGGCCGGATGTTGGAGGACACCCTCGGCCCGGCTGGAGGTGGAGGCCGAGTCGGGTGGTCGGTGTCGCGGCGCCCCTTCGTACGGTTCTGGTGCTTTGGCCGCGCAGCCGGCCGCCGGGCAGTTGCCCAGCGGCTTCGAGCACCCGCCCCGCCGGGTTGGGGGCGGTGTCGGCACCGCCCAGCCCCGCCGGTCGTCGGGAGGGGATCGGGTCGAAGTGACGGATGGAAACCTCCGACCGGAGGCGCCCTGCCAGGGCAACGGCGGCCCTTCCACTCGGTCTGGCCCTTGCCGGGGGTCCTCCGCGACGACGGAGATCCGCGCCGACCGATTCGGGGTTGACATCGTTCGGCTTGGGGGCGGCGCGCCCGCCCCCTGCGCCCTCCTCTCGGGGCGTCCGCCGGGTTCGGGGCGGGTCCTGACGGAGGAATCGTCAGAAATCCGGGGGAGTGACAAAAAAATCTGCCGGTTTCTCTTGATGGACCTCGGAATCGGCTTTATCATGGGGGCATGGATGCAACAACCATTTTTTGGATCGCGGTCATCGGCCTCCTGGAGGCTTTCGTCCTCTTCTACCTGTGGAAGACCAACCGGCGGCTGAACGTCCTCTTCGAGGAGATGAACGAGGGGTTTGCCAGGGCCGACCGGGAGATCGAGGAGCTGAGAGCCGAAGTGGAAGAGCGCCTCGAGGAGCTGCAGGAGAGGTTGCGCGCCGCCAACCTGAGGCTCGACGAGTCCATAATGACCAACTCCATCATCGAGGACCTCGACGCCCAGATCACCTGTTTCAGAACGCCGGGGGGTATCCCCAGGAGGCGCCGCCGAAGCGACCACCGCCAGTAGCGCCCGCCGATCCGCCCGGCCGCCGCCCCACGCCGGGGGCTTCCCAGCAGCCGGTTCTCTCGATAGGGCCTTATGCCGAGCCGCGCCGACCCTCCTCCTTGCCTCGGCGCGGCTCGGTCCGCGACGCGGTAGCCTCTCCTTGAACCGACCGAAGCGAGGAGACGTGTCCGAACGCACCATCGAAAGTCTCTTGCGGGAAGACCGTATGTTCCCGCCGTCCTCCGACTTCACCGCCCAGGCCAACGCCCAACCGGGCCTGCACGAAAGGGCCGCTTCGGACCCGGCCGCCTACTGGGAGGCCCAGGCCCGGAAGCGGGTCACCTGGTTCAGGGAACCCACCGTGGTCCTGGACGATTCCAACCCGCCGTTCTTCAAATGGTTCACCGACGGCGAGCTCAACATCACCTACAACTGCCTGGACCGCCACATCGAGGCCGGGCACGGCGGCAAGGCGGCCTACTACTGGGAGGGCGAGCCGGGGGACGAGCGGGTGCTCACCTACCAGGATCTGTACGACGAGGTGTGCCGCTTCGCCAACGGCCTCCGCTCCATCGGGGTGGAGAAGGGCGACCGCATCGCCGTCTACATGGGCATGGTTCCCGAGCTGGCCGTAGCAATGCTGGCCTGCGCCCGCATCGGCGCCGCCCACAGCGTGATCTTCGGGGGGTTCTCCTCCGACGCCATCGTCGACCGGGTGGAGGACGCCGGCGCCAGGGTGCTCATCACCTGCGACGGCGCCTGGCGGCGGGGCGGCGTAGTCGACCTCAAAGGGGCGGCCGACCGCGCCATGGAGCGCACCGATTTCATCGAGCACTGCATCGTGCTGCGCCGCACCGGGAACGAGGCGGAGATGAAGCCGGGCCGGGACATCTGGTGGCACGACCTGGTGGAAGGCCGGCCCGCCGAATGCCCGCCGGAGGTCATGAACGCCGAGGACCTGCTCTACATCCTCTACACATCCGGCACCACCGCCAAGCCCAAAGGCATCATGCACACCACCGGCGGGTACCTGGTGGGGGCGGCCGCCACCCACAGCTACGTGTTCGACATCAAACCCGACCGGGACATATGGTGGTGCGCGGCGGACATCGGATGGGTGACCGGCCACACCTACATCGTCTACGGCCCCCTGGCCAACCGGACCACCTCGGTCATGTACGAGGGGACGCCCGACTACCCCGACCTGGACCGGCTCTGGGCGATCGCCGCCAAGTACCGGGTTACCCAGCTCTACACCGCCCCCACCGCCATCCGGGCTTTCATGAAATGGGGCGAGCAGTACCCCCGGCGCCACGATCTGTCCTCCCTCCGCCTGCTGGGGACGGTGGGGGAGCCGATAAACCCCGAGGCGTGGATGTGGTATCACGAGCACATCGGCGGTGAGAACGCCCCGGTGGTGGACACCTGGTGGCAGACCGAGACCGGTTCGATCATGATCTCGCCCCTGCCGGGCATCACCGCGACCAAGCCGGGCAGCGCCACCATTCCCATGCCGGGCATCGAGGCCGACGTGGTGGACGAGGAGGGCGCCCCGGTCGGCAGGGGAGGAGGCGGCTACCTGGTTATCCGCAGCCCCTGGCCCTCCATGCTCCGTTCCATCTGGGGCGACGACCAGCGGTACATCGACACCTACTGGTCGCGTTTCGAGGGCCTCTACTTCCCGGGCGACGGCGCCAAGCAGGACGAGGACGGCTACCTGTGGCTGCTGGGCCGGGTGGACGACGTAATGCTGGTGTCCGGGCACAACATCTCCACCATGGAAGTGGAGTCGGCCCTGGTGTCGCACCCGGCGGTGGCGGAGGCGGCGGTGGTGGGACGCAGCGACCCCCTCACCGGCCAGGCCATCGCCGCTTTCGTGAGCCTGCGGGGGGGCGTCGAGGGCGACGACGGGCTGATCGAAGCCCTGCGCGACCATGTGGCCGGGTCGATCGGGCCGATCGCCAAGCCCAAGAGCATCGTCTTCACCCCGGATGTGCCCAAGACCCGCTCGGGCAAGATCATGCGCAGGCTGCTGCGGGACATATCGGAGCAGCGCAGCCTGGGCGACGTGACCACCCTCGCCAACGCCGATATCGTGGCCGAGATCGCCGAGAAGGCGGCCGCCGCCCCGCCGGAGGACTGAGCCCCCCGGCCGGAGGGCCGTTTTGAAACTGCGCCTGCGACCATAGGAGGAAACACCATGCTGTTGGCCGACAAACGGCTGCTGGTAACCGGCGTGTTGACCCACGGCTCCATCGCCTGGCATACCGCCCGGGTGGCCCAGGAGCAGGGCGCCCGGCTGGTGTTGACCGGTTTCGGGCGGGGTATGCGCCTTACGGAGCGGGCCGCCCGCCGCCTGCCCGACCCCCCCGATGTGTTCGAGCTGGACATCAACGACCCCGCCCACATGGAACGGCTGGCCGCCGAGCTGGACGGGCGGTGGGGCGGCCTGGACGGAGCGGTCCACGCCATTGCCTACGCCCCGGAGGACGCCCTGGGGGGCAACTTCCTGACCACCCCCTCCGAGAGCGCCGCCCTGGCCTTCACCACCTCGGCCTTCTCCTACAAGACCCTGGCGGCGGGGCTGCTTCCCCTGTTCGAGAAGGCGGACGGAGGCGCGTTGGCAACCCTCGACTTCGACAACAGCACCCAGGCTTGGCCCTCCTACGACTGGATGGGCGTATGCAAGGCGGCGCTGGCCTCGGTCACCCGCTACCTGGCCCGCGACCTCGGCCCCTCCAACGTCCGGGTCAACGCCGTGTCGGCCGGCCCTCTGGCCACGGTAGCCGCAAAGGGCATAGCCGGTTTCTCCCGCTTCCAGGAAGTCTGGGACGAACGCGCCCCCCTGGCCTGGGACGGCAACGACCCCACCCCCGTAGCCAACATGATCTGCGTGCTGCTCTCCGACTTCTCCACCAAGGTAACCGGCGAAGTGATCCACGTAGACGCCGGCTTCCACGCCGTAGCCGCAGGCGGCGGCGCCCCCGGGGAGGAAGGCGGACTCTGACCCAATTTCTTCCTACCTGCCCCTTTTGACGGCATGTAAGGGAGGTGTTGGGTTAGATTGATGTAGAACGGGCTCCACGCAGGAGGGATGCAATGGCGCGCAGCGATCTGCTCATTTCACTGGTGAGGGCTGTTTCGAACGATGACAAGACGCGTGCCCGAGCCGCGGTGGAAGCGATCATCGCCGAAGAGCGGGCAAAGCGGCACAACATTCTGGCGGACCGCCTGACCGAAGCGATGAGCAGCAACGGTGACCGTCCAGCCTCCGCCAGGTTCATCGGTCAGAACAGCCTGAAGCATCGTGAATTTCTGATCGAGATGGCGCCTCGTCGGCGGATCGAGGACATAGTCCTTTCAGAACACAACCGGCAGGCATGTTACGAGCTGATCGAGGAACAGCATCGCGGTGGTGTGTTGCGGGCGCACTCATTGGAGCCGCGTCACCGAGTGTTGTTGGTTGGGCCGCCCGGCAACGGAAAGACCTCTCTGGCGGAGGCTATAGCGGAAGCGTTGTCTCTACCGTTCTTCGTTGTTCGATATGAGTCGATGATCGGCAGTTTCCTGGGGGAGACAGCATCGCGGCTCAAGAGGGTTTTTGACTATGCCCGCACCACACCCTGTGTTCTATTCTTTGACGAGTTCGACACAGTGGGGAAGGAGCGAGGAGATATTCATGAGACCGGTGAGATCAAGCGTGTGGTTTCATCTTTGCTTATGCAGGTCGACGATATGCCTAGCTATACAGTAGTAGTAGCCGCCACCAATCATCCAGAACTGTTGGATCGGGCTACCTGGAGGCGCTTTCAGGTACGGGTCCTACTCCAGCCGCCCACTCGTCGAGAACTTACTACCTATATTGCCCGTTTTGGAGCCACCTTTGATGAACCAATGGGCCGGACGGCGGAGACGATTGCCAAGCGACTAGGATCTATCAGCTATGCCGAAGCCGAGGAGTTCTGTCGTGATATACGGCGACGTTATGTGCTCTCTATGGGCGAACTTACATTGAAGAAAATTATCACTGATAAGCTTAGACAGTGGACAGAAACCTTACAGATCATAAGGGAGGTATTGGATGGTGGAATTTCCATTGCTTCCGATTCCGGATCCCGAGATTAGCCCGCGTCCAGCTGGCCGCGGTGTTCCAAATAATTTAAATCTACCCGATCAACAGCGCCAAGTTCAACGTATAGGACCGATCTTTCAACGACTCCAAAATGTGCTAAATAGTGGGTTGCCTGAATTAAGACAAGATCCTGCTAGCATTGCTCCTGAGCGCGCATTAGTATTTGAGATAGCAGGCACAATAAACAACTTTTATAAAGCGGTTGATCGTATTGAAGGTCTAGAATTTCTGGGAGAAGGAGAAACGACATTTGACCCAGATGAAGATTTTCATATTGTTGACACTCGCAGAGGACGAAAGGGTGACGTTCGCTACGACAAACTGGTAGGGGGTCAATTATATTTAGCTATGCCAGATATTAGAGCACTTCAAGAGCTTGTCAGTCTTTGGAATCGTTATAAGGATGAAAAGCCTTTCGAACACGGGTTTGCTAATTGGCGCAAAGTTTTCGAGCAACTAAGCGATATTCGGCCATGGGGTCCTCAAGATAGAATTCCTCAAGAGATGATTGATTATCTGAGGACCGAACTCGCCGATCAGCCACAACAGACCAACGTAAAACTGGAGGTTGAACTCTGGAGTTATCGCAGTTCGGAAAGAAGACGGCAGGCTTTTGATGAGTTTCAGGAAGCTGTTCACATCTCAGGTGGTGAGATCATCCACCGTTCCTCAATCCAGGAAATCGCTTACGAAGCGGCTCTGATTGACTTGCCGATTTCTGAGGTAAACTCTCTGTTACAGAGAGAGGAGGTGGGACTTGTAATCTGTGATGATGTGATGTATATACGACCCCAATCTACTATATCCCTTCCGCCAATAGCAAGCAAGATTGTTACAGGTATTCGATCAGTTGAGCCTTTATTGCCAGAGGAAGACTCTCCGATAGCTGGACTGTTTGATGGTGTTCCTGTACAAGTTCACCGACTGCTGGATGGTCACCTTGTCTTGGACGATCCTGATAACTTGAATGAGATCAGCTCTCCGACGAAGCGGTATCATGGTACGGGGATGGCTTCATTAATAATTCATGGTGATCTAAACCGTAGCGAGCTATCTATACAACACCCGATCTATATCCGACCAGTGCTCTACGCGTCTGGCAACGATAAAGATGAACGAATTCAAAGAGATCGCTTGTTGGTTGATACAATTTATCGTGCTGTCATGCGTATGAGATTCGGTGATGGTGATGAAGAAGAGGTAGCACCAAATGTCTTTATCGTTAACCTTTCAATTGGTGATAGAACACGGCCATTTGCTAACCATATTAGTCCTCTGGGGCGTTTGCTCGACTATTTGGCCTTTAGATATGATATATTGTTTATTGTCAGCGCCGGTAACGTTCACGAACCATTGTTAGTTTCAGCCTTACAAGGAAACGAAGATCTTGATTCACCGGAATTTCGTCAACGCGCCATCCTTCAAGCTCTCGGTGATCAAAGATCACAGCGCACCTTGTTGTCTCCTGCTGAAGCTATAAATGTTATAACTGTAGGATCTTGGTATGCAGATTCAGTTGAAACGGACCTACTATCGCACAATTATGAACCATATATTGAAGAAGGACCTAACATCAGCTCAGGTCAGGGTTTAGGATATAAAGGAGTAATAAAGCCGGATATATTTATGCCCGGAGGGCGTGAAAGATTTCAGGTTGTAAGAAAAAATGAACAAGGCATCAGCATACAGCCTGTACCAGCGGGTCGTATCTATGGATTGGGGGTTGCTATCCCAGATCCTAATGGGTTACTTGACAAACAAGGATTGATGTCAGGAACTAGTGTAGCTACTGCTCTTGCCACGAGGTCTGCTCATATGTTATTCGATTTTCTGATAGGTAATGATGAAGGCGTACTTGCTGGTATGGATCCGGAGTTTTACGCTGTAGTTATCAAAGCGCTTCTTGTTCATCGCGCCCGTTGGAGTGAAGAGATAAGCTGTTTACTCGAAAGTATCAGTAAATCAAATGATACAAGCCATTATATAGAACGTCGAGATAATATCGCGCGCCTTCTCGGATATGGCTATCCTGTTATTGAAGAATCGATTAATTGTGCATCTAATAGAGCTACACTCGTAGGATATGGTGAAATATTACCCTCAAAGGATTCTCGTCAATTCAGGATTCCATTACCTCCTAGTTTGGATCGGGTTACTGAGCCTCGATCAATAACATTGACTCTAGCCTGGTTTTCACCTGTCAATGTTAGGAGTCAGACATATCGGCGAGCTAAACTTGAAATTAAACCGGATAACTTTAAAGAAAAGGCAGGTGTTTCTCGTTTTAGATTACAGCCTTCTGATAAATCTGTCCCGCGTGGAACCATCTTTCACACTCACTACAAAGGCTGTAGGGCAGTGGAGTTCGTAGATGATGGAAATCTAAATTTCAAGGTATTTTGTCGTGAACAAGGCGGGTTACTTGATCAACCAATCAGATATGGTTTAGCCTTCACCATAGAAGCTGGGGAAAAGATTCCTGTTTACCAGGAAATACGTGAACGCCTTGCTATTCGCCCGCGAGTATCTGGATATACAGTCTGAAGCTTATATGACTATGAGGCGGGGTCTACAGATAGGGAGGTTGCAACCATAACAGGACATGGGTGTCAAGTACTTCCAAGCTTATCATCCCATTTCTGGTCGAATTCAGCTTCCCAGTTCTCGTTTATGGGACTTATGATATCGCTATAGGATATGAGGAGATGACGGTCGGCGTCCAGGAAAGGCTTTTTGGACTTTTGTGCTTCGGGCCCGGTTACCGCAAGGGTCAGCAGGGTGCGCCCATTCTCGGTTACCGCTATTTCAGAGCCGTTGTCGGCTGCTTCCTTCATCAGTTCCAGGCACCTGTCCTCGAACGCAGATGACTCGATTACGAGGGCGTTGCCCGTCTGGTTGCTCACGGTTGTCATGTTTCAGCTCCTGCGCGCTCGCGGATGGCTACCTCGGCGCCCGGCAGCACGTCGTAGGGTTCGGTACGGTTGAATGCTAGGAGGTATCCGCGCAGGCCCTGGCTCAGAACGCGGCGGGCCGGGTCGGCGTCTTTGGCGGACATGTCGGGTTGGCCCAGGACGTAGCGGGCGAACGGGGCGCAGGCGACCGCCGGCGCCGCGTTTTCCAGCTCGATTGCTTCCCCGCCCCGGCCGATCCGCACTCCGCTGGCTATCTCTTCGGGGGTGATGACCCGGTCGGAGGAGACGATTACGTTCTCGCCGGCCGCTCCCAGAGGGGTCGGGCCGTAGGCGTCCCACACCTGCCGGTAGTTGCCCTCGAAGCCGATCAGCAGGGCCCGGTCGGGCGCCACCGGCTTGCGGTCCGGGAAGGAACGATGGTGGCTGTCGAGCATCCAGGCGCTCCCGTCGAACCCCATTACCCCTTCGGGGCTGACGCGCACCCGGCTCACTTCCCGCAGAGGTCCGGGGTCGAACACCGGGCCGCGCCGTATCCTGGTGCAGCTGACCTGCAGCTTCACCACCGATCCGATCGTTGCCCACTCGCTCACGCCGCCTCCTCGGTCTTTCACCAGGATAGAGAATCCGGAGCATCGTTCGGACCGAGGCGGGGGTTGCCGAGGAGGAGCGCATGGATGCGGCTGCGTACCATGGCGGGAAGGCGGCAGTTTATCGATAGGAGGGCAATTGCCCCTGAAGAGCTTCCTCGACGGGCGTCTGTTCGGAGAACGGTACGGATCGGGGGCGCCGCGGGCGGCGGCGTTTCACGGGTGGGGGCGGGACCGGCGCGATTTCACCGGGGTCTTGAAGGGTTTGGACGCCGTGGCGGTGGACCTGCCCGGATTCGGGGCCAGCCCGCCGCCCTCCCGACCGATGGGAGCGGCCGGGTACGCCCGCATAGCCGCCGCTCTCATCGAGGAGACAGGCGCGCCGCAGGTAGTGGTGGGCCACTCGTTCGGCGGGCGGGCGGCCGTCGTGCTGGCTGCCCAACGCCCCGAGCTGGTGGCCGGGCTGGTGCTGGTGGGCGTTCCGCTGCTGCGCCCCCCCGGCCGCCCGCCGCGGAAACCGCCCCTGGTATACAGGCTGGCGAAATGGGGCAACAAGATAGGGGCGGTCAGCGGAGACCGCCTCGAGCGGGAGAAACGGCGGAGGGGGTCGGCGGACTACCGGGCCGCCTCCGGGGTCATGCGGGACATCCTGGTCGAGGCGGTCAACGAGACCTACGAGGAACACCTGGCTCGGTTGGTATGCCCGGTGCGTATGGTGTGGGGGAGTGAAGACCGGGAGGTCCCCTTGGAGGTGGCCGCGAGATCGGCCGAGCTGCTGGCGATGCCCCGCTCCGCCCCCGGCCCCGAGATTAAAGTTAAAGTTGAAGGTAAAGCTGAAGATACGGTAGAGGTCTATGTAGATGTCGAGCTGGACGTGGTAGAGGGTTGCGGCCACCTCGTTCTCCTCGAGGCGCCCGACCGGGTGCGGGGGGCGTTGGAGGAGCTGCTGCGGTGATCGGTTCGGCGCTGTCGATTGCCTTGATCACGTCCCTGTCCTTGATGTCGGGCATGAGATGGCTGCGGGTGGCCCAGCGGGAGCATTACCTGCCCGGTTCCGTAACGAGGATGCGGATGGTCTGGGTGTCGAGCTCCCGCATCAACATGATCGAGCCGCTGTTGCTGGCGGCGGCTGTCATCGGCTGGATAGCCGGCCCGGCTTCGATCTCCTACGTGCTCGGATTTGCAGCAATGGCGATATTCCCTAGGGGTCTCAGCCATTGGGGCCGCACCTCGGTGCTGGCATGGACCGCCCGCCTGAAACGGCTCACGGCCCTGGCGGTTCTGCTCTACGCGATCAGCTCGGCGGTGATCTACTCGCTCATATCGGCGCTGTGGGGCAGGGCCGGCGTCGAGTCGTATGCGATCGCCTCCCTTCTCGCGTTCTACACCTGCTTGGACCTGGCGCTGTGGCTGGCCGCCCCGCTGGAGAGGCGGCTGTCGCAGAAGTTTGTGGATCGGGCGGCGTCCGTCCTGGCGCGTGTGGATCCGACCGTGGTGGGCATTACCGGCAGTTACGGAAAGACCTCCACCAAATGGTACGTCCACCATCTCGTGGACGGCGCCCGGCGGGTCACCGCCAGCCCGGCCAGCTTCAACAACCGGCTGGGGCTGGCAAGGGCCGTGAACGAGCATCTGACGCCCGACGCCGAGGTTTTCATAGCCGAGATGGGTGCCTACGGCCGGGGGGAGATTGCCGAAATCTGCACCTGGCTGCGCCCGTCGATCGCCGTTATCACCGCCATCGGCCCCGTCCACCTGCAGCGCTTCCGCACGGAGGAGCGCATCGTGCAGGCCAAATCCGAGCTGATCGAGCCGGCCGAGGCGGTGGTGCTGAATGTCGACCATCCCGCCCTCGAGAAGCTGGCGGACGAAACGGAAAAGGCAGGCCGCAGGGTGTGGCGATGCGGCAGCACCCGGAGGGCCGCCGATGTCCGGGTCAGCGAGAGGCGCGGCCGGGTGGCGGTCTACATCAGGGGCAGGCGGGCGGGGGAGCTGTCCGTCTCGGGGGTGTTCACCTCCAACCTGGCCTGCGCCGCGGCGGCGGCGCTGGAACTAGGCGTCCCGGCCGCCCGGATCATGGATCGGGCCGAACGTCTCGCCCCGGCGGAACACCGCCAGTCGATCATCACCTCCGAGAAGGGGTTCTCGATCATCGACGACACCTTCAACTCCAACCCCGCCGGGGCGGCCAAGGCGCTGGAGGTCCTGTCCCGCCAGGGCGCCGCCGGCGCCCGCCGGGTGGTGGTCACCCCCGGGATGGTGGAGATGGGACCCCGCCAGCGCCGCGAGAACGTCCGGTTCGCCGCCGCCGCCGCCGAAGTGGCCGACTGCCTGGTGATCGTGGGCAGGACCAACCGTAGAGCCCTGCTGGAAGGCGCCGCCCGGGGAGACGCTTCGGTGATCACCGTGCGCAGCCGGGAGGAAGCAGTGGTCTGGGTGCGCACCAACCTGGGCCCCGGCGACGCCGTCCTCTACGAAAACGACCTCCCCGACCATTACCCCTGACGGACGCGCTGCGGATCAACCGCTTGCGCTCCGATACCGCCCGGCGGGTTCCGGCCGGCTCATTCCCCACCCGCCCAACCCGATCAGCGCGAAGCCGGCCGCCTGCCACCAGTTGAACGCCTCCAACCCCAACAGCAGCGAGCCCGACACCGCGAACACCGTTATCAGCAGCGACATGACCTGCCCGCGCCCCCCGCCGACACGGGCGAACAGCACCGCCGCCGCCACCGCACCGGCGGTCATCGCCGCTCCGCCGACCGCCGCAACCGCCGCCGCGGCGCCCGACGCCCTCACCGTTCCGCCGCCGGGGATCAGCAACGCCCCCGCCCATAGCATCGGCGCCGCCGCCGTGTTGGTCCACAGCTTCGCCGCCGCCGCCCCCAGTTTCTGCGACATCGGCACCAGCACCACGTCGCTCAGCGCGAAGAACACCGGACCCGCCATCCCCAAGAGCAGCGCCGCCGCGGGGACGGCCCCGCCCCAGACCCCGCCGCCTCCGACCAGCAGAACACCCAAACCGCCGGCTGCGGCCCCCGCCAGCACGATTCCCCCCGGCCGCCGCCGCAGGCCGACCGCCGAGAACACGACCCCCAGCACGGGGATGGCGCTCACCAACGCGGCGGCGTAACCCGCTCCGCCCAGCGCCACCGTCCACGCCCCGCATATGTTGGCGGCGGCCTGGAGGCACCCCATCAACCAACACCTGCCCAACAGACCTCCGGCCGGCAGGGCGGCCCGCCCCTTCCGGGCGCCGAACCAAGCCGCCGCCAGCATCAGCAGCCCGGCGGTTTTCATACCGGCCGCCGCCGCCACCGGCGAGTAACCCCATCGGTCCAGAAGCCCCACCGTATGGAAGAAGAGCGCCCCGGCCAGCCCGGCGCCGACTCCCAACGCCCACTCGGAAGGGCCGAACCGGCCCGGCCGCGTGCCCTCGGCAACCCACCCCCCGGAAGACCGCGGCGGGGCGCCTGATCCTCGGTTCGTCCGCATCCATCACCTGCCGGGCCAGGTCAACCGGCGGCGCCCCGGAGCTTCGGCGATGACGGCCTCACCCGCCGCATCCTACCACCCGCCCCGAACCCCGCCCTGCGCCGCCTGTCCGGCTCCGTGATGAGAGGCGGGCGCCGCCGGGACCGCGTCCGGCGGCAGATAACACGGCCGGAGCGGCCCGATGCCGTAGAATGCCCCCAGGAAAATCCAGAATGCATGCCATACCGCATCCGACCATCCGAGCAGGCCGCCGAGGAGAGGGGCCGTGACCCCTCCGGCGGTGGTATTCGGCGGGCCGTCCCCCGAGCATGACATCAGCGTCCTGACCGGGCTGCAGGCCGCCCGCCTGCTGTGGGACGCCGGGCGGAACCCGACCGTTGTCTACTGGTCGAAAACCGGAACCTGGTACCAGGTCGATCCGGCGAGCGAGGCGGCCGACTTCGGGGCCGGTCCGCCGCCCAAGTCGAGGGAACTCCGCTTCGTAGCCGAGCCGGGGTCGGGCTGGACGGCCAAGCGCCGTTCCCTGGGGGTGGAGACGGCCCTGCTGTGCTGCCACGGCGGGCCGGGGGAGGACGGCACCCTGCAAGCCGCCCTCGACCTCGCCGGGATCCGTTACTCCGGCCCCGGCGCGGCGGCCTCGGCGCTGGCGATGGACAAGCTGGCCTTCGGCGCCCTGATCGCCGCCGCCGGCCTGCCCAGCCTCCCGCGCTGCGCAGTGGCGGAGGATGCGCCGCCCCCGTTTCCCCCGCCGTACATCGTCAAGCCCCGTTTCGGGGGGTCGTCCATCGGCATAGAGGTGGTGGAGGACCACGACACCGCCGTTGCCCTGGCCTACTCCTCCCCGCACATGTACCGGGGGGCGCTGGTCGAGCCCTACCTGCCCGCCGGCAGGGACCTGAATGTGGCCGCCCGCACCTATCCGTACCTGCAGCTGTCCGCCATCGAGGCGCCGGTGAGCGACGCCTTCTACAGCTACCGGGAGAAGTATCTGAGCGGAGGGGGGATCGAAGGCTCCGAGCGCCAGCTCCCCGCCGACATACCCGAGCAACTCGAAAGCCGGATCAGGGACATGGCCTCCCGGGCCGCCCGGATAGCCGGGGTCCGTTCCATGGCCCGCCTCGATTTCCTGGAGAGCGGGGGCGAGCTCTGGGTCAACGAGATCAACACCATACCGGGGAGCCTTTCGCTGTATCTGTGGGTCGATCCGCCCGTCAGCCGCCGGCAGCTGGTGCTGGACATGGCGGCGGAGCTGGAGGAATCCAAGGCGAGGGTGTTCTCCACGGCGGGCGCCGACGGGAGGGCCCTCCGGAGCGCCTCCTCTATCGCCGCCAAGCTGGGTTGACCCCCGGCGGCGGGGACCCGGCCGCCGGGAGGCGGCTGTGATTCAGAGGTGGACGACCGGGCAGGTAAGGGTTCGGGTGATGCCGCTGATGGCCTGGATCTTGGCCACCACCAGCCGGCCCAGGGCGTCTACGTCGTCGGCTTCCGCCCGCACGATCACGTCGTAGGGTCCGGTTACGTCGTCGGCGGACGTGATGCCGTCGATGAGGCGGACCGCCTCCACCACCCCCTTGGCCTTGCCGACTTCGGTCTGAATGAGTACGTATGCATCGACCACGTCGTTTACTCTCCCGTCCTCTGGTCCGACCCCGTGAACTATACCCGGTCCGGCGTCTTCGGGGCGGCGCCGCTCATCTGCCGTCGGAGCCCATCCGCACCGAATGGGCGAACCGCCGCCCGCCGTCCTCCTCGACCTCGAACACGATCCGCTGGCCCTGGCGGAGCAGACGGAACACGCTGCCCGCCAGCGACCCCGCCCGCAGGTACACCTCGCTGCGGTCCTCGTCGAGCACCACCACCCCCGCCCCGGTATTCGGATCGTAGACCTTGACCACGCCTTGCATACCCCCAGTCTACCCGTCCGGCGTTGGGCGGATATCCGTTCGCCGGCGCCGCCCCGGGCGTTCCCGCCATGCGCAAGATGTAAATCGCGGAATGACAAAAAAATCCGTCGGATCCGCCTACAAGGGTATTGACCTTGTCGCACCGATGCTGTATTAATGAAGAAGCTGCAATCACCTCCGGTCGGCAGGCGCCGCAGACCGTGACAGGGATCATCTTCCGAACGCGGCCCTGCCGGGTACTGACCGAACGCGTCCGGAATCCAGGTGGTGAGCTCCTATGTCAAATGTTGGTGGTTTGGAGGTGGGTCCAGACCCGGTCGGAGATGCGCCGTTTTTAGGATGCGGAGGGCTTCTCGTTTGGTTTTGCCTTGTTTGAGGAGCCGTTCGTAGAAGCATCGTCCCTCGGTGCCGGGCCGGGCGATCTGGGACAGCGCCGCGTAGTAGAGCGCCCGGTTGATGCGGCGGTTGCCGCCTCGGTTGAGCCGATGCCGCACGACCCGTCCTGAGGACGCCTCGATGGGTGCGGTTCCGTTGGCCATGGCGAATTTGGCCTTGGTGGGGTATCGGCCGGGTTCGCCCGCTTCGGCGATGATCTCCGCGGCGGTGAGGGTCCCGATGCCGTGGATATCGGTCAGGGGAGTGTCGATCGCGTCCATGAGGCAGGCGATCTGGGCGTCGAGGTCCTGGACCTGGCGCAGCAGCTGCCGTATGTTCTTGATCCGGGATTTAGCTACCTGGGCTCGGGTGGTCGGGCATTTGGCGATCTGCCGGCTGACCCGGTTGAGAGCCTTGGGCGTGGCCAGGCCTTCGGCGCCCAGTTGTTTGTGGTATCCGGGCCGGAGCTGGATCAGATCCGCGTGGAGGCGGTTGATCTGAGCGGTGCGGGCTTCGACCAACTCCCGGCGGTAGAACACCAGAGACCGCAGGTCGTCGGTTGTTTCATCGCAGCGAGGCGCCGGGAGGTCGTCCTCGCGGGCGGCGACGCGGGCGATGGCCAGCGCGTCGAGGCGGTCGGTTTTTTGGCGGGTGCGCTGCCGGCGGCGGGCTTGGGCGGTCATCTGCGGGGGAACCTCGACCGTGTTGACGCCCTCGGCGGCGAGCCGCAGCGCCAGGGGCCGTCCGTAGCTTCCGGATCCCTCGATCCCGACCCGGGCGATGTTGCGGCGTTGGAGCCAGGCGATGGCTTTGCGGTGCCCTTGGGGGGTGTTGTCGAAGGTCTGGTGCTCGACGGGCCGTCCGGCCTGGTCGATCACGCAGGCCGCCAGGGTGTCTTTGTGGGAATCAATCCCGGCTACGGCCGCCGGCGCCGGGTTCCCGGTGGTGGTGGACATGGGGTATCCTTTCTGTTCTGGTTACGGTGGTAGAACCCCGGGTGGTGCGCAACCATGCGTAGGGAAACACCCGTACACGTGTGGGCAATCAAGCTCCTATTAAGCGACATCCACAAGGGAACCCGGCAGGGAGGCAATCACCTGGAAAGCCACCGAAAAATTTGCTCCAGCATGCTGGAGCAAATCCCGGGGCAGGCGGCGTTGAGCCATCCCTACCGGGGCCTACCACCCACCAGTAAAACACGCATGGTGGAGGTGGGGGCCGGGCCCGCGAAGCGGGGCGCGGGGCGGCGTTTTTCGCGTTCTTGTCAGGGGTTCGGGGGTGGGAAAGGGGCTTGACCTGGGGGTTCGCAGGGTTCGGGCTTTACGCGGGGTTGGGCTTTTCTCTGTAGGGCGACCGGGCGCAGAGGATGCACAGGAAAGGGTGTGTCTTCGCTGTTCCATCGGCGGGGGGCAACGCCCGCCGCCCGTGCTCATCGGGCAGACCATCCAACAGTTGCTTGTGCCGGGGCGCCTTCCGGCCGCCATCCGCGCATGTTCTGAGGAGGGCTGCCCGGTTTGGCGGCGGGGGGTTTCTATCCTGAGGGTATGCAGGCGGGCAGAACCATGCACAGGCGGGTGCAGGCGGAGGATGCGCGGGCGGAGGGCCCCGGGCGGAGCCTGGCCTATCTGAACGGGATCGGGGTGGAGCGGGTCAAGTTTCTGGGGGGCAAGCGCGCCAGAGTGCTGCGGGGCAAGGGCATACGTTCTGTCACCGATGTGCTGCTCCATGTTCCCAGGCGGTACATCGACCGGTCGCGGCGGGTGAACCTGGAAGAAGTGGAGGAGGGCGCCGAGGCAACCGTGATCGGGCGGGTGAACAGGGTGTCGATGCGGCGCCCCCGGCGGGGGATGGTCATCGTAGAGGCGGTGATCAGCGACGGCGCCGGCGCCCTCCGGGCCGTGTGGTTCAACCAGCCGTACCAGGCCCGCCGCCTCGACCGGGGGGTGGAGGTGGCGTTGTCGGGGAAGATCGAACGCTACCGGGGGCGGCTCCAGATCAACTCTCCCTCGGTATTCCTCCTCGACTCGGCGCACGAGAGCCTGGCCGTGGGCCGGGTGGTGCCCGTGCATCCCGCGGTGGGGGAGGTCGGCCCCTCTTTCATGCGCCTGGGCGTCCACAACGCCCTGAAGCGGTCCCGCCCGGTCGCCGACCCGCTGCCCGCCGAGATGCGCAGGCGGAACCGGCTGATCGACCGGGACCGCGCCCTCGCCTCCATCCACTTTCCCGAGAGCATGACCGAAATCGAACCCGCCCGCCGCCGGCTCGTGTTCGACGAGTTCTTCCGTCTGGAGGTGGCGCTGGCCATGACCAAGCAGCGCAAGCTGGCCGCCTCGCAGGGGGTCGCCCATCTCCTGGAACCCGAGGAGGGGGGCGCCGGGTTGGTGGAGCAGTTCATCTCCGCCCTCCCGTTCCGCCTCACCGGGGCGCAGAGCCGGGTGATCGACGAGATCCGCCGCGACATGGCCGCCCCCCACCCCATGCACCGCCTGCTCCAGGGGGAGGTGGGTTCCGGCAAGACGGTGGTGGCGGTGGCCGCCGCCCTGACCGCCGTGCAGGGAGGGTTCCAGGCGGCGGTCATGGCGCCCACCGAGGTGCTGGCCGAGCAGCACTACGCGGGGATCGACGGGCTGCTGTCCTCCGCCGGGATGGCGCCCCCGCTTGAGGGAGAGATCCCGTTGCCGGTTGCGGCCGGCGGGGAACCGGCCAGCGGGGAACCGGGCGGCGGCCGAGACCCCCGGGGCCGGGGCCGGGACGAGGGCGGCAGCCGTTCCGTGCTGCGGGCCGCTCTGCTGACCGGCGAGCGGGCCGACGTGAATTTCCGCCGCCGGGGCGCGACCGGACGGGGGGAGCTGCTGGAAATGATCGCCGGCGGGGAGATCGACATCGTGATCGGCACCCACGCCCTGATCCAGGAGGGGGTGCGCTTCGCCCGCCTGGGGGCGGCGGTAGTCGACGAGCAGCACCGCTTCGGAGTACACCAGCGGGTCAAGTTGAAGGACAAGGCCGAGGGGGTGGACCCCGACCTGCTGATAATGACCGCCACCCCCATCCCCAGGACCCTTTCCATGACCCTCTACGGCGACCTCGACGTGTCCGAGCTCGACGAGATGCCCGGCGGACGCCGCCCCATCGAGACCTGGGCGGCGTCCAAGGAAGGCTTCGGCCTCGACCGGGTCCACAAGGCCATCCGCCGGGAGGTGGAGAAAGGACGGCAGGCTTTCGTGGTCTGCCCCCTGGTGGAGGGTTCCGCACGGTCGAAGGAGGCATCCGCCGCCGTCGCCGAGCACGAGCGGCTGACCAGGGTCTTTCCCGACCTGCGCGTCGGTCTGCTGCACGGCCGGATGCGGCCCTCCCTCAAAGAAGAAGTGATGCAGGCCTTCCGCGCCGCCGAGATCGACATCCTGGTTGCCACCACCGTCATCGAGGTGGGGATCGACGTGCCCAACGCCGCCGTCATGGTCATCCGCGACGCCGACCGCTTCGGCCTCAGCCAGCTGCACCAGCTCCGGGGCCGGGTGGGGAGGGGCCGCCACCCCGCCCAATGCATTTTGCTGGCCGACCCCGCCACCGAGGACGGAGCGGAGCGGATAGCCGCCATGGTCGATATCTCCGACGGTTTCCGTCTGGCAGAGGAAGACCTGCGCATCCGGGGCCACGGGACGGTGTTCGGCGCCCGGCAGTCCGGGTTCTCCGACCTGCGCATCGCCGACATCCTCCGTGACCACAGGGCGCTGACCGCCGCCCGCCGGGAAGCCTTCGAGCTGGTGGAGCGCGACCCTAGACTGGAGCTTCACCCTGAAGTAAAAGCCGAGGTTCGGGCTCTACTGGGGGTCGAGGTCGAGTGGCTGTTCAAGTCGTGAAGCCTGCGGCGCTCCGGCCGCGGTGCGGAACAGCAGGCAGGAGGTCGTCGATGAGGATCATCGCCGGGGCGGCCAAGGGAAGGCGCCTGGAGGCGCCCCCCGGCCTGGTTACCCGGCCTATGACCGATCAGGCCAGGGAAGGAGTTTTTTCGGCTGTTGCCCCCCGCCTCCCCGGCGCCGACGTGCTCGACCTCTACGCCGGAACCGGATCGCTGGGCCTCGAAGCCCTCAGCCGGGGCGCCGCCTCGGCCGTTTTCGTAGAACGGGATCACCGCGCCCTCCGGGTCCTTTACCGCAACCTGGCGGCGGTGGGTCTGGGGGGGCGGGCGGCGGCGGGGGAAGCAGCCCGGTTCCTGGCCGGACTGAGGGCCCGGGGCCTCCGGGAGATATACGACCTGGCCTTCGTGGACCCGCCCTATGAGCAGTCCGACGCCTCGGTGGAAGCCGTCCTGGAGGCGCTGGCGCCGCTGCTGCGGGCCGGGGGGTCGGCGTTGGTGCACCGGCGGTCGGATATGCGCCGCCCGGAGATGCCGGGTTTTGCGCCCGGGAGGGAGTACGCTTACGGGACGGCCCGAATCTGGCGTTATGAGCAGACGGCGGCGTCCGGCGAAGGGGCGCCTGCCGAAGAGCGCAGATAGAAGCAGCGAGGAGAGAGGTTGGCGGCGGCGGTCTGCCCCGGAAGTTTTGATCCGCCCACCAACGGGCACATGGACGTGATCAGGCGGAGCGCGTCGCTGTTCGACCGGGTGGTGGTTGCGGTCATCCGCAACCTCTCCAAGACCCCCATGTTCACGTCGGAGGAACGGGTGGACATGCTCAGGACCCTGTTCGACGGTGTTTCCGAGGTCGAGGCGGCGTCCTTCGACGGTCTGCTGGTCGATTTCGCCCGGTCGCGCCGCGCAGATGTAATCGTAAAGGGCTTGCGGGCCGTGTCGGACTTCGACTACGAGCTGCAGATGGCCCAGATGAACCACAACCTCTCCGGCATCGACACCGTGTTCATCCCTACCAGCCCCGAGCACGCCTACCTGTCTTCTTCCCTGGTCAAGGAGGTGGGGCGGTTGGGGGGTTCGGTGGAGGGCCTGGTTCCCCCGGAGGTTGCCCGCCTAATGAAGGAACGGTGGTCCGATGAACGGTGAACCGGCGCCCGAGCAGGCCTATTCGGAACCGCAGACCCCCGGCATCCGCAGCATCGGGGATATGCAGGACCTGGTGGCCGAGATGATGCTGGCTGTCTCCGAGGCCAAGGCCATCCCGGCTTCCGGCAAGGTGATAATCGATCGGGAACAGATGCTGCAGACCCTCGAGCTGCTGTACGAGCGCCTGCCCGAGGAGATGAGAGCCGCCCGGTGGATGGTGCGGGAACGGGACACCTTCGTGGCCAGGACCAACGAGCGGGTGCGCGAGATGGTGGCCAGGGCGCGCCAGAAGGTCGAGGAAATGGTCTCCGAGACGCGCATAATCGACGAAGCCACCGAGCAGGCCAACATCTTGGTGCGCCGGGCCGAGGACCAGGCCCACCAGGTGCGGCTGGAGGCCGAGGACTACGCCGAGGACCGCCTGGAGCGGCTGGAGGTCCTGCTGGTGAGGGTGCTGGAGCAGGTCCGGGTGATGCGCAACGAGCTCCACCAGACCAGGGCGCCCGGCCATTAGATGCGCAGTTCCTGGGCCTTTGCTCGGGAGCCCGGCGGCGGGCAAGAATATTTTTCGCGTTCTGGGATGAGGGTATTGGGTTTGTGGTAGGTTTGCGGTACTATGTGTGTGCTGACACACAAACACCGCCGCCGGATTCCGGAAAGAGCGGCGGGTCATTATCGGAATCTTGTCGGGTCGGGCGCAGGCGCCCGAACAGGGGCGGCCTGCCCCGGCGGCGGGATCCGGTGCTGGTGGAGGAGGCGGGGGAGGGTCCCGGCGTTAGCCGGGGGCGTGCGCTGGATTTTCGCGTTCTCGAATGGCGGGGGGCATTCTTGAATGGCGGGGCGTTATTTGAATGGTGTGGCGTTCTTGAATGGTGTGGGCGGGTGAAGGCAAGGGCCGTTGCTGGATGAGGGTTCCGAGATGCGTGTGGTTGCTGCGGCGGCGGACAGCTTCCCGCTTGACCGGTTGTCCGGGCCGCCAGCAAGATGCGCCCTCCTCCGGTGTACCTCCTCCGTGTACTTCCCGGCGGGTTTTGACAGTCGGGGGCGGTGGGGTTCAGCCTCGGATCAACCGTCGCTCCGCCATGCCGGCGGCCGGCGGGTCGGATGAGCCGGGTCCGTCTTCTCCTTCTCGGCCGGGCCGTCCACGCGGTCAACACACACGACGGCGGGTCAACGTTCTCGGCCGCCGCGGCTACCGTTCCGCTTGAGCTACTGACCGAGGAGGCAAGCCGATGCGAGCAATCGTGGTCCGCCGGTTGGGCGGCCCGGAGGTGTTGGGGGTCGAGCAGGTCGACGATCCGGCGCCGGGGCCGGGCGAGGCGGTGGTCGAGGTTGCTGCTGCCGGTCTGAACTTCATCGACACCTATCACCGCAGCGGCCTCTACCCGGTGGATCTGCCCTTCACTCCGGGCCTCGAGGCGGCCGGGACGGTGTCGGCGGTCGGCCCGGGAGTGGATGACGCGGCGGAGGGAGACCGGGTGGCCTTCTGCACGACCATCGGGGCGTATGCGGAGAAGGCGGCGGCGCCTGCCGACCGGCTGGCGCCGGTGCCCGATGACATCTCCCTGGATCTCGCGGCGGCGGTCATGCTGCAGGGCCTCACCGCCCACTATCTGGCTACGTCCACCTACCCGCTGGAGGAGGGGTCGACCTGTCTGATCCACGCCGGGGCGGGCGGGGTGGGCCTGCTGCTGATCCAGATGGCCAAGCGGCTGAGCGCCACCGTCTACACCACCGTCGGAACCGACGAGAAAGCCCGGCTGGCCGCCGGCGCCGGGGCCGACCACGTGATCGTCTACACGAGGGAGGACTTCGCCGAGCGGGTGCGGGAGATCGGGGGTGAGCGGCCCCTCGATGTCGTCTACGACGGGGTGGGGAAGGCGACCGTGGCCGCCGGGTTCGGCCTGCTGCGGCCGCGGGGCGTGATGGCGGCTTTCGGCAACGCCTCGGGAGCGGTCGACCCCATCGACCCGCTGGTGTTGAGCTCCCATGGGTCTCTGTTCTTCACCCGGCCCACCCTGTTCGACCATGCGGCGGACCGGGCCGAGCTGCTGGGCCGGGCCGGGCAGGTCTTCGACTGGATGCGGGACGGCTTGGAGGTGCGGATCGGCGCCCGCCGCCCCTTGGAGGAGGCCGCCGAGGCGCACCGGGCGCTGGAGGGCCGGAAGACCACCGGCAAGGTGCTGATCGTTCCGTAGGCGCGGCGCGCGCCCTCGGCCGGGGCCTCGGCGGGGTTACCATGCCTCCCTGATGATGACCCCCCATCCCACACCCCGCTGCGGGGCTCGCATCGGCGCATACAGATGACCGTCGGGTCGGTCTTGCCGTCCTTCGCGCGGCGCAGCGCCGGGGCCGCCGCGGTCTGCTTTTTGCTGGCCCAAGCCGCGGCCGCCGGCTCGTCCGCCGGCCCGCCGCCGGGCCTCCCGTCTTCGGTTGCCGCGTCTCTGTCCGCCGCGGCGCTTACCTCGGCCGAGCCGGGCGGCCAAGACGACCGGGAAGACCGGGCGGACGGGGAAAGCCCGGTTTCGGAGCCGTCGGATTCGCCGGAACCGGATACACCTGCAGAAACCGCCGGGACATATCCGGCCCCCCGGTCATTCGAACAAGCGGTGGGCTTCATATTGCTCCAGCCGCCGGGTTTCCTGCCGGACATCCGGGTCGAGCTCGATCCGGAAACCGCCGTAGCCGAGCTGTCCGGTTCCATCGAGGCCTTCCATCGGCGCACCTACATCGTGGAAGCCGCCGCCGGGCAGGTATTGAGGGCCCGGCTCGCGGCGCCGTCCGGGGTGTGGATCGAGGTGTGGAAGGACGGCCTGGCGGTTCCCGCGCAGGGCCGGCTCCTCCAGAGGGCGGAGGGGGCGCTGCCCGCAGGCGGCGGCTGGCGGGTGAGCGTGGTGTCCGCCGCCGCCCGCAGCGTCGATTACCGGTTGTCGGTGGAGGTGCTCACGCACCGCCCGGTCGTGCACCTGACGTTCGACGACGGCCCACATCCCGTCCATACGCCCGAGGTGCTGGATATTCTCGCCCGCTACAACGCCCGGGCCACGTTCTTCGTGGTCGGCTACCTGGTTCAGCGCTATCCCGAGCTGGTGCAGCGCATCGTCGACGAGGGCCACATCCTGGCCAACCACACCTGGTCCCACGAGAACCTGACCAAGCTGTCCCGGAGTTCGTTCGACCGCACCATCGCCCGCACGCAGGAGGTGCTGGGCGAGCACGCCTCTGCCTGCCTGCGGCCCCCCTACGCCGCAATAACCGCCGCCAACCGGGAGTGGGCCGCCGCCCACGGCTTGGATGTGATCCTGTGGGATGTCAGCGGCGCAGACTGGCTCGGCTTCACCGCCGGGGAAATCGCCGGGCGGGTGCTGAGGGGGGCGTTCGACGGCTCGATCGTGATGCTCCACGACGGCGGGGGCGACCGCTCCCGGAGCGTGCGGGCCCTGGAGATGATCCTCGAAGGTCTGTCGGAGCGGGGAATGCGCTTCCTGCCGATCTGCGGCGCAGACGAGGGCGCCGCCGGAGGTTGACAGTCATGATTGCGGACGAACCCCTCCATCCGTTCCGTCTCGGCGTTTCCGGTCTGCTCGGCCGTCCGGGGGCGCAGCGGCCCGCCAGGCTGACGGGTTCGCTGGAGATAGGGCTCGACCAGGTGGAGGACTGCGGCCCGGTCTCCGCCCGTCTGCTCCTCGAGGAGATATCCGGCGGGGTGCTGGTGCGGGGCGAGGCGGCGGCTTCCATGCGGCTCCGATGCAACCGGTGCCTGGCTGCTGCGCCGTTCGAAGCCGTTGCCCCGGTGCTCCTGGTCTACGGGGAAACGCCGCCGGGCGGGGTTGACGGGGAGGTGCTGCCCATCACCCCGGACGGGGAGATCGACCTCGCCGACGCCCTCCGCGACGAGCTCAGCCTGTCCGTCCCGCTGGCGCCGCTGTGCTCGCGGGCTTGCCGGGGGCTCTGCCCGGCTTGCGGCAGCGACCTGAACACGGAACCCTGCGGGGGGCATTCCGAGCCCGCCGGGTCGCCCTTCTCGGCGTTGGCGGGCTTGCTCGACCCTCCGCAGACCGGCGGGTAGGGGCGGCGGACGGTATTGCGCCGCCCGGCGCCTGATATCATCGGGTCATCCGATAATCGGGCCGTATATATCCAAGGGGCAAACCATGGCAGTGCCGAAGAGAAAAATGTCGCGTTCCCGCACCCGGAGGCGCAAAGCGATGGCTATGAAGATGCGCCCGGTGCGCACCGCGGCCTGCTCCGCATGCGGGGCGCCGAAGTTGCCGCACCGCGCCTGTATGAGCGCGGAGGGGTGCAGGTCCTACCGCGGCCGCAGGGTGGTCTAGAAGACCGCAGGGAGCGCACCGCCCGGCGGGAGAAGGCCATGGCACGAGTAGCCCTCGACGTTATGGGAAGCGACCGGGGGCCGGCCGAGGTAGTGGCCGGCGCCGTCATGTCCGCCGAAGCAGGGCAGGCGCCGGTACTGGTCGGCCGCCGCGAGGAGATCGAGCCCGAGCTGATCAGGGCGGGCGCCGATCTGGAAGTGGTGCACGCCCCCGACGTGGTGGAGATGCACGACGACCCCGTCAAGGCGGTGCGGGACAAGCCCGGTTCCTCCGTGCTGGCCGCCGCCCGGCTGGTGGCTTCGGGACAGGCCGACGCCTTCGTGTCCGCCGGTTCCACCGGAGGGGCCATGGCGGCGGCTTCCATAGTGATCGGACGGATCAAGGGTGTGCTGCGCCCGGCCATCGCCACCCCCATCCCCGGCCCCGGCACCCCGGCCCTGCTGCTGGACGCAGGCGCCAACCTCGACATGCGGCCCGCCCACCTGGTCCAGTTCGCGGTGATGGGTTCGCTGGCGGCCGAGATCATCTACCGCATCGATGAACCGCGGGTGGGCCTGCTCAACATCGGTTCGGAATCCTCCAAAGGCCGCGATCTGGAGCGGGCCGCCTACCGCCTGCTCGAGGAGGCGCCGGTCAACTTCGCGGGCAACCTGGAGGGGGGCGACATTCTGCGGGGCAGGGCGGACGTGTTCGTGACCGACGGCTTCACCGGCAACGTGGCCCTCAAAACCATCGAGGGGATGGCCGGGTTCATGGTCCGGTTGATGGACGGGGCCTTCGCCTGCCTCCCCGAGAGCCTGGCGCCCCACATCGCCGGCCCCTTGGCCGAGATGCACGCGTTCAGCAACCCCGAACGGTTCGGCGGCGCCCATCTCCTGGGAACCTCGGCGGGGGCGGTCATCTGCCACGGCTCGTCGTCGCGGTTCGCCATTTTCAACGCCTTGGAGCTGGCTGTCGAAGGGGTCAAGGGCGGGCTGGTGGAGCGGTTGGAGCAGGGGCTGGTAAGTTCATGACCGCCCCCTTTCCGCCCGAACATTCAACTTCTACTTTAAGTCCAGGGTTGGAGGAGGCCGACCGCGGCGGCCCGGAGCCCTATCCGCCCGAACCTTCCGGGTGCGGCGGGTTCGAGGCGTCCCTCGGTTACGCCTTTCAGGACAAGGAACTTCTCGGCCAGGCGCTCCGGCACCGGTCTTATGTATCCGAGGCCGGGCTGGGGCCGTCCAACGAGCGCCTCGAGTTCCTGGGGGACTCGGTGCTGGGTCAGGTGATAACCGAATACATATACGTCCATTACCCCGACCTGGCGGAGGGAAAGATGGCCAAGCTCCGGTCATCCGCCGTCAGCCGGGGCGTCCTGCACGAGACAGCCGAGGGGATGGGCCTCGGCCGGTATCTGATGCTCGGAAGGGGCGAGGAGGCTACGGGCGGGAGGAGCAAGGTTTCCATCCTGGCCGACGCCATGGAAGCGGTGTTGGCCGCCGTCTACCTCGACGGAGGTCCGGAGGCGGCCCGGCGTTTGATACTGGAGCATTGGGAGGAGAGGATCCGTTGCCGGGCGGATGCTCCGGGCTGGAACGACTACAAGAGCCGCCTGCAGGAGCGCTTGGCTCAGCAGGGCGCCAGGCCCTGTTACAGCATCACCGAAGCCGGCCCCGACCACGAGAAACTGTTCACCGCGGTCGTGTCGATCGAAGGGGCGGAGCGGGGGAGCGGGACGGGGCGTTCGAAGCGGGAGGCCGAGCAGTCGGCGGCCCGCCGGGCCCTGGATGAGATGGACGGTTTGTTCGCGAGGCCGGCCTGCCGCGGGGCGGCGGGCGGGTAATTGCCCGAACTTCCCGAGGTCGAGGCCACCAGGCGGGGGTTGCTGCCTGCGCTGTCGGGCCGCAGGATCGTTTCCGCGGAGGTGCGCCGCCCGAGGATGCTGCGCCGCCAGCCCCGCCCGTCCGACTTCCTGCCCCGCCTGGAGGGGCGGGAGGTGCGGTCGCTGGGGCGGCGGGGCAAGTTCCTGATGTTCGAGCTGGACGGGGGAAACACCTGGGTCGTCCATCTGGGCATGTCGGGGCGGATGTCCATCGCCCGACCCGGCGAGCCGGAGGGGCTCCACATCCGGGCGGCTGCCCGGACCGACGCCGGCGCCGAGGTGCGGATGGTGGACCCCCGCACCTTCGGCTTCACGGCGGTGTTCACCCCCGAAGAGCTGGCCGGCTCCACCCTTTCCCGGCTGGGGCCCGATGCCCTGACTGCCCTCCCTCCGGCGGAGGATCTGGCCGCCGGGGCCGCCGGCCGCCGGGCGGCGGCGAAGACGCTGCTGCTGGACCAGCGCTTCCTGGCCGGGCTGGGCAACATCTACTCCGACGAGGTGCTTTTCGGGGCCCGCGTCGATGGAAGGCGCCCGGCCGATTCGCTGACACTCCCCGAGTGGCGGGCAGTGCGGGCCGCCGTCCGCTCGGTCCTGGCCGCCGGCCTCGAGCACGGCGGCACCTCCCTCGACGACCTCGCCTACCTGCTTCCCGACGGCCGGGCAGGCCGCCACCTCGAGTACCTGGCGGTGTACGGGCGGGAGGGCAAGCCGTGCCGCCGCTGCGGCGCCCCGATCGAGCGGGAAGTGATCGGAGGCCGATCCTCCTACCGGTGCCCCCTCTGCCAGGCCTGAACCCGGCGATCATGACAGGAGCCCCGCGGTCTCCTCGGTCGATATCTCGTATTTTCTAACCTGACCGTCTCATGTTCGAACCGTCTGATGTGCAGGTCCACGATTTCTTCCGAGTTGAAACACGGAGTGACAAAAAAATCCCGCCGGATCCCTGACAAGGGTATTGACCTTGTCGCACCGATGCTGTATTAATGGAAGAGCCGAAAGCACCTCCGGTCCGCAGCCGGCGCAGACCGTGACAGGGATCATCTTCCGAACGCGGCCCTCCGGGGTACTGACCGAACGCGTCCGGATATCTGGTGGTGGAGGTGGGGGCCGGGCCCGCGCAGCGGGGCGAGTGGGCGGTGTTTTTCGCGTTCTTGCCGGGGTCTTGGGGTGGGGCAGGGGCTTGCGTCGGGTGGGCAGGAGCTTGCGTCTTGGGGTGGGGCAGGGGCTTGACCAGGGGGTTCACAGGAAGGGTACGGGCTTACCTTACGCGGTGTCGGCGCCTTATTTGTAAGGATGGCCGAGTGTATAACCGGCCGAATCGGTCATAGGATTCCCAACCGCTTTCTGGTTGCCAGACAGTATTCCGGATTGATGTCTATGCCGAGGGAGCGGCGGTTCAGCTCGGCGGCGGCGGCCAGGGTCGAGCCCGACCCGGCGAACGGGTCCAGCACCAGGTCGTTTTCGTCGGTGAACAGTCGGATGAACCATTCGGGCAGGCTCTCGGGGAAGGCGGCGCTGTGCCCCCGATTGGAGCACTCCGTCGCCATGTGCAGCACGTTGGTGGGGTAGGCGAGGGAACGGCCCACCCAGTTGGAGATGTTCTTGCCGAACCCGCTGCCGACGCTTGATTCATCCCGGATGCGGTCCGTTTCGCTCAGATTGCGGAGGCGCCCGTTCGCCCAATCGCCTACCGGAACCCGCACCGCGTCCTGGTTCATCTTGAACCGGCGCTGCTTGTTGAACTGCAGCAGTCTTTCCCAGGAGTCCCGGAATCGGTTCGGCCACTTGCCCGGATAGGAGTTCTTCTTGTGCCAGATATATTCCTCGGTCCACAGCCAGCCGGACCGGCGCATCTCCAAGATGAGCTCCAGCACGTAGGTGTGGCGTTCGCCGTTCACCACCTTCTCCTTGATGTTGAGGATGAAGGTTCCCTGCGGGTGCAGTACGCGCTTCAGCCCCGCCGCGATCGGCATGAACCACTCCACGTAGTCATCGGGATGGACGCCGCCGTAGGTCGAGCGGCGCTGGTCGGCGTAGGGCGGCGAGGTGACGATGAGGTGCACGGAGCCGGCGGGCAGCGTCAACAGTACCTGGGCCGCATCGCCTTCGATCACCTCCGCCGGCGCCTGCTCGATCGGCGGCTTGTCCTCGGCCAGGGTCGTCATCGGGTTCGTTCCCTTCTCTCGAAACATCGTATATGCCGCGTCGAACCGGAGCGTCCCGTCCGAGCCGGCGGGGGCCTCGACCCGGCCGGGGGTTGGCACCGGAAGGGTCCGGCGGCGGCTATCGTATCCTTCCAGCCTATTACACGGGTGTGATTTGTATCTGAAATCGCTGAAGCTGACCGGCTTCAAGTCGTTTGCCGACCCGACCCGGCTGGGGTTCGAGCCGGGGGTCTCGGTGGTGGTCGGCCCGAACGGGACCGGCAAGTCCAACATCGTGGACGCCATCGCCTGGGTGCTGGGGTCCCAGTTCACCAAGGAGCTCCGCACCGAACGGATGGACGAGGTGGTGTTCGCCGGCACCGCCGCCCGGAACCCCTTCTCCAAGGCCGAGGTAACGGTGGTGCTCGACAACGGCAGCCGCCTCCTGCCCCTCGATCTCGAGGAGGTCTCCATAACCCGGCGGCTGTACCGGGGCGGGATTTCGGAATACGAGATCAACGGGGTGGACTGCCGCCTGCTGGACATCCAGGAGCTGTTGTCGGACGGCGGGATGGGCCGCAGCCAGCACATGATCGTCGGCCAGGGCCGGCTCGATTCGATCCTCACCGCCAAAGGGGAGCAGAGGCGGCGGATCATCGAAGAAGCGGCCGGCATCCTCAAGCATCAGGCCCGCAAGGCGAAGGCCGTCCGGCGCCTCGAACACACCGACGACGACATCCTCCGACTCCATGACATCCTCAAGGAGATACAACGCCGCCGCCGCCCCCTCCGCCGGCAGGCCGAAGCCGCCGAACGGTACGGCTCGGCCCGCGCCGAGCTGCGGTCGCTGCGCATCTGGCTGGGGGGCGAGGACCTGCGCCGCCTGCGCGAGAAGTCCGCAGAGATGACCGCCAAGCAGCGGGAACTGGAGGAAAGCAAAGCCGCCGCCGAGGCGGATCTCGCCCGGCTCGAGGCCGGGACCGCCCGTATGCGGGCGGAGCGCGAAGCAGAGGGGCGGGCCTTGGAGCGCGCCTCCGGGGCGGCCGCCCGCCTCGACACCGTGGAAGCCAGGCTGCGGGGGATCGTCCGGGTGGCCCAGGAGCGGGCCGGAGGTCTGTCCTCCCGCCTGCGGGAGGCCGAGGCCCGGCGGCGGCGCCTTGAAGCAGAGGCGGAGCGGTTGACCCTCCGGCTGGAAGAGGCCGGAGAGCAGGAGCGCAGGGCGCGCCGGGACGCCGAAGCCGGCGAGGAAGCCCTGCGCGCCGCCGAAGACCGGAGGCGCGCCCTGCCCGACGAGCCGGTCCGGCCCGCCGAAGCGGATCTGTCCAGGATGCGCAGCGACCTCCGCTCGTTGGAGGCGTCGTCCATCCGCGACGCCCGTGAAGCGGAGCGGCTGGCCGGCCGCCTCGCCGATATCCGGAGCAGGTTGGCCGAAGAAGCGGAGCAGGCCGAAGCAACGGCAGAAAGGCTCGGTGCGGTAGACGAGCGGCTGACGCCGGCGCGCAGTGCCTGCGGGGCCAGTACCGAAGCCCGCCGTTCCCGTGAAGCCGAGCGGGAACGGAGCGTGCGCCTGCTGCGGTCGGCCGAAGCGGTGCGGATCGCGGCGGCGGCCAAGGCGGAAACCCTGCAGGAGGCGTCCGGATACCCCCGTTCGGCGGCGGCCGAACGGTTGGCGGGGTCGTCCGAGGTGATCGGGCGGTTCTCCGCCCTGCTCGATATACCCGGCGAGCTGGCAACGGCGGTGGGCGCGGCGGTCAACGGCTGGGCGGAAGCCCTGGTGTTCGAGGGGGCGCAGGGTCTGCGGCGGGCGGTGGGCGAGCTCAAATCCGAAGGCCTGGGAGGCCTGTCGTTCATGGTTCCCCCCCGGCGCCGGGGGGAGCCGCCCGCTCTTCCCGCCGCCCGCCGGTGGGGGGTGGAAGCGCTGCTGGACCGGCTCGGTTCCGGCGCCGACCCGGCCCTGGCGGGGGCGTTGCTGGGGGATGTGATCCTGGTCGAGGGGTGGAGCACGGCATGGGACATCTGCCGGCGCGACCCCGGCATCCGGGCGGTTACGCCGGAGGGCGATCTGATAACCGCCTTCGGCATCCGGCCCGCCGCCCCCGGCGGGGCTTCACCCGGGGAGCTCGATGCGGCCCTCCGGGCGGCCGTCGAAGCCGCGGCGGGCGAAGCGCAGGCCGGGGAGGCCGAAGCGGCCGCGCAAGCCGGCTTGGAAGCCGCCCGCCGAGAGGAGCAGGCCGCCCTCGACGAGCTGGCCGCTCTGGAAGCCGAGCGGACGGAGGCGGCCGGCGCTCTGGAGCAACTGGAACGGAGCAGGACGGCGGGCGAGGGCGAGGCGGCGGGGCTGGCGGAGCGGCTGGCTTCTCTCCGCCGGGCGGAGGAGCTGCGGGAACACCGCATGGAGGAGCTGGCCGCCCGGATCGAGGCCGGTGAGAGCTCGGCAGAGGGGGGGCCGCCGCCCGGCCTGTTCGCCCGGGAGCGGGAAGCGGTGGAGAACCAGCACCGAACGGAGCGGCAGGCCCGGGATCGCGCCATCCAGGATCTGGGGGCGGCCGTAGAGCGCCGCCGCATGCTGGCAGACCGGTTGACCGGGGCGGCCGCCGACCTGGAGGGTCTGGAGGATGCGGGCGCCGGGTCCCCCGAACTCGGGGAGGTCCGGTCTGTAGAGCGCCTGGCCCGGCGCGCCCTCGAGATCGCGTCGGTCAAACGGGGGGAGCTGACGGAACGCCGATCGGCGCTGGAGAACGGCATCGCAGACGCCGAACGGCGCCTGGCCGCCGCCCTCCGGCAGGCCGCCGAGGCAGACGGGTCGGCCGAGGCCGCCAGGGAGGGGCTGGGCCGGCTGGCGGTGGAAGCCGCCGAGCTGCGGGTGCGGGAGGAAACGGTGGAGGAGGGCTTGCGGAGGGACGCCGACGCCTCCCCGGAACAGGCCCTGGCCATGGCGCCGCCTTCCACGGACGAGGACCCGGCGGCGCGGGCCGAACGGCTGGCCGCCGAGCTGTCCCGCATGGGGCCGGTCAACCCGCTGGCCGCCGAGGAGTTCCGGGAGATAGACGAACGGCACCGGCTTATCTCCGGCCAGCTGACCGACCTCGAAACCTCCCGAGCCGAGCTGGACAAGGTGATCGCCGCCCTCGACGACGAGATGGAGGCCAGGTTCCTCCGCACCTTCGAGGACGCCGCCCGCTATTACCGGCGCTTCTTCACGGTCTTGTTCCCGGGCGGGGCGGGCGGCCTGTCTCTCACCGGCGCGGACAACCCCCTCGAAGCCGGGGTCGAGATCGAGGCTCAGCCGCTGGGCAAGAGGATCGGCAAGCCGGCCCTGCTCTCGGGGGGCGAGCGCTCCCTGGCCGCCCTGGCGTTCCTCTTCGCGGTCTTCAAGTCCCGCCCCAGCCCCTTCTACATCCTCGACGAGGTGGACGCGGCGCTCGACGACGCCAACCTGCACCGTTTTCTGCGCCTGGTGGACGAGTTCCGCGACGAGGCCCAGCTGATCGTGGTCACCCACCAGCAGGCCACCATGCGGGCGGCCGATGTCCTCTACGGGGTAACGATGGAGCCGGGCGGAACCTCCCAGGCCCTCGTCAAGCGGCTGGACGAGGCCGGCCTTCCGGCCTGAACACGGGCGGGCGGGCCGGCAGGCCTCCGGCGGGGTAGACTCCCCGGCGTCATGAACTTCTCCGCAGGCCAACCCTTCGGTCCGGCCGGTTCCCTCCCGTGAGCGCCCTCGGATACGCGCTCGCCGCGGCCGCCGTGATTGCGGTTGTCATGGCGGTGGTCTGGAGGGTGCGTTCCCGCGCCCGTTCCGCGGCCGGGTCCGACGCCCGGCCCCCCCGCGCCCGGGCCGGGGGGCCCGCCGCCGCTTCCCGCCGCCGTCCGGGCATCCGCCAACCCGGCGTCCGGCAGCTCGGCGCCCGCCTGCAGGCGCTGCTGTCCGGGTCGGGAATGTCCGAAGAGGTGTGGCGGGAGATGGAGGAGGAGCTGATCGCCGCCGATATGGGGGTGGAGGTGTCCGGCCGGGTGACGGAGGCGGTGCGCCGGGCCGCCCCGTCCGGCGCGGACGAGGCAAGAGAGGTGATCAGGGCCGAGCTGAAAGGCATCCTTGCCGGGGTGAACCGTCGGCTGCGCATGGAGGGCGAGCCGGCCATCCTGGTGGTGGTGGGGGTGAACGGGGTGGGCAAGACCACCACCGTGGCCAAGCTGGCCGCCCATCTGAACGAAGCCGGACGCCGCCCGATAATCGGCGCCGCCGACACCTACCGCCCCGCCGCCGACACCCAGCTGATGACCTGGGCCGACCGGGTCGGCGTCCAGGTGGTAAGCGGTCAGGCGGGGGGCGACCCGGCGGCGGTGGCCTACGACGCCCTCCAGGCGGGCCGCGCCCGGGGGGCCGGAGCGGTGATCGTCGACACCGCCGGGCGGTTCCAGACCAGACGCAATCTCATGGAGGAGCTGTCCAAGCTCACCCGGGTGCTGGGCAGGGACGGGGACGAGGTGTCGGAGGTGCTGCTGGTGATGGACGCCACCACCGGGCAGAACGGCTTGGCCCAGGCGCGGCGTTTTGTCGAGGTGGGGGTGACCGGGATCGTCCTCACCAAGATGGACGGGAGCGCCAAAGGCGGGGTGGCGCTGGCTGTGGAGCGGGAGCTGTCCGTGCCGGTCAAGTTCATCGGGGTGGGCGAGGGGGTGGAGGACCTGATTCCATTCGACGGGGGCGCCTTCGTAGATGCGCTGCTCACCCCTTCATAGGGTTCGAGGAGGGCGGACGGAATGGGCCCGGACGGACAGCTGATCGGCGAGCTGGCCGCCGAAGCGCGCCGGGCCGCGCTGGGGGCCTACGCCCCGTACTCCGGCTTCCGGGTGGGGGCGGTGGCGGTTGTTGCCGGCGGCGGCCGCCAGCCCGGCGCCAACGTGGAGAACGCCGCCTACGGTTCGTCCATCTGCGCCGAGGCCAACGCGATCTCCACCGCCGCCGCCGGAGGGGTGCGCCGGATCGAGGGGGTGGCTGTGGCCTGCGTCGACGCAGCGGGGGCGGGCGGCGCCTACCCGTGCGGCAACTGCCGCCAGATGATGAACGAGTTCGCCGTGGAGTGGGTGATCGTCACCGCCGGAGAAGGAACCGAGGTGCGCATCCACCCCTTCGAAGAGCTCCATCCCCACGGTTTTACCCTATGAGTCCCGATTCCTCGAGTCCGAACCCGGGTTATGCGTCAACCTGCCGGGCGTTCGGGTTTGGCTTGACAAAATGGGGGGGGGGGTAGTTGAATCGGTCTTATACGCGGGCTGATCGGTTCCGGTTGGCTATGCTAAGCTAAGGCACGCTATGAGATCGGGAGGTCGGATGATGCGGCGTTTGGGTTTGCCGGCGTTGGTTGTGTTGTTGGCGGCGGGGATGTTGGCGCCGGGGGTTTTGCGGGGGGGGGGGGTTGGTTGCGCAGACGACGACGCCGGTGGTTACGCTGAGTTTGGTTGATTCTTCGGATACTTCTACTGCGGTGACGGCGTTGGATGAGGACAGCGGTTCGAAGGCTTTGCGGTTGAAGGCGTCGGTGGCGTCGGCGCCGGGTTCTGGTTTGTCGGTGTCGGGTTCTTTGGGTTCGGGGGGTTCGGCTACGACGGCGGTTTTGACCGGCGGGGCATGCCAGAGCGGTGATGCTTGTTCTAGCGCTTCCTCTTTTAGTATCACTATTCCTGCGACTGGTACGGAGGGTTTGTCTTCTGAGTTTACGGTTCATCTGCGGTCGGATACTATTACGGAGGAGCATGAGACCATTGAGTTTACGGGCACGGCTTCCGGGTATACGGTGTCTTCTGTTAATTTGACGATTACGGATCAAGATCGGGCGATCAAGGTGAATGTACCGTCTAATTTTTTAGTACTGCGTGAGAGAGGTGTAGGTGAAAGTTTGAATAGACAAAATGGTTATGTTTATTTTAGTGATAAACCGTCGGCTGTTTTGGGTGGGGTGGCGGATGGTGTATTTACTGCTTCTACTTCTTCGACCTACAGTTCGGCTTTGTCGAATATGCGAATGAAGGTGGTGGCCGGGACCGCTACGGCAAGTGAATGGGATGCGAGTGGTGCTTATGATGTCTATCACCAGCATAATCATGATCTTAATGATCCAATGCATGCGACGATAGCAACCGGTTCTACTTCCGGGAATTTCAATGGCGTCCATGGACCTGTAACATTGAATTTGCGAGTTATGAGGGATAGGGTGGTGGAGCCAGATGAGATAGTTTATTTCAGGGTGGACGCCCCGAGCGGCTGGACCCGGTTTAGGACCCCGATAACCATCAAGGATGCGAATAGTAGGGTTATTTTTACGGTGGACACCGACAGCGACGAGGATGGGAATCAGGATGTGTTGACGGAGGGTGATTCCGGTTCGGGGGTGTCGGTGTCGGCGGGTTTTTGGAACGCGGCTTCGTCGTTGCTTTCTTCGGCGACGACGGTTACTTTGTCGGTGGATGAGAAGGCGGCTCCGGCGGCGGGGGAGGCGGGGGACGCTGATGTGGATTATGCTCCGTCGTCGTCGCTGTCGTTTACTATTCCCGCTCCTACAGACCCGTTGCCGTCAATGCCGACTGCTGTTGATAGGGGGTTGAGGAGCAGCAGTTCGGGGACGTTGGCGGGTCTGTCGGTGATTGACGATACGGTGGTGGAGGGCCCGGAGACGCTGGCGTTGAGCGGTACGTCGAGTCTGGGATCCGAGTACGGCGTTTCGGGTTCGTTAACGATCGCCGATGATGATGCTGATATCGATTTGGGGTGGTCTCGGTCGTCGGTGGTGGAGCAGGCGGGGGCGCAGGCGGTTACGGTTACCGCGAGTTTCAAGGGTTCTACGTCGGTTTTGACGTCGGCTACGGATGTGGCGGTGACGGTAGCCGGGGGCGGCGGGGCTACGTTGGCGACGACGTGCACGAGCCTTGCTGATGATGCTTGCACGAGTTTGACGGGCAACGCGGCGACGATTTCGATTCCGGCGGGTGATACGTCGGCGAGCCGGTCGTTTATGGTGACGGCCCGGGATGACGGTGCGGTTGATTCGGGGGAGAGGTTGACGGTGTCGGGTACGGCGTCGGTGGGCGGGTCGGCGGTGACGGTTACGTCGGCGGATCTGCCGATCATCGACGCGAGCAAGCGGGTGGATTTGTCGTTTCATGAGGCGGCGAGCGGAGATTCTGTGTTGGCGGGGGTGGAGGAGGACGGGGGCGCGCAGACGGTGCGGGTGAAGGCCACCGCCGCGGCGGCGGCGTCGGCGGATGTGACGGTGACGGTGAACGTGGGGGCTGCGGGGGGAACCGCGGTTCTGGGGCCGTCGGGGGATTACACTCGGGGTGGTGCCGGCACAGCAACGCTTACCATCGCGAACGGGATGACGGTCAGCAACACGGCTGATGTTGTGCTCACTCCGGCGGTGGATGCGGTGGCGGAAGGAGCGGAGACGATCCGGTTTACGGGTACGGCTGACGGGGGGTATGTGGTCGCTCCGGCTGATTTGGATATCATCGAGAAGGTCGAGTTGGTGTTGAGTCAGTCGTCGGTGGGCGAGGGGGCGGGCAACGCGGGCGCGGCGTCGGTTACTGCCCGTTTCGCGGGGGCGACGAGCTCGACGATTTCGGGGGTGACGGATGTGGTGTTGTCGTTCGGGGCTGGTGAGGGGGCGGAGGCGGCTGATTTCACTGCTCCGGGCACGGCCATAACAGTGAGCATCCCGGCGGGTTCTGTTGCGAGTTCAGCAGCGGCGGCGTTGACGGGTTTGTTGATCACCGGGGATGCGATCGCGGAGGACCCGGAGAAGATCGATGTGGGGGGAACAGCGTCGGGTTTCACGGTTGAGGGGGCGGAGTTGACGATTACCGATGATGATTTGGGGGTTACGTTGACGGCGGACACCGACGACGGTGAGTCGGGGTTGCAGAAGGGCTTGGCGGAGGGTGAGACCCCGGCGGTGAAGGTACGGGTTGCGTTCACGACTGCTACTTCCAGTACTCTGTCGTCTGCGCTGGAGGTGGGGGTCACCGCGGGGGAGGCTTCCCCGGCGTCGGCGGAGGGCGCCGGAACCGATTTCACGGCTCCTGGTACGGCGGTGGCGGTGTCGATTCCCGCGGGGCAGCTCCACAGCGCAGCAGCGACGCCGACTTCTGGGTGGACGACGCTGACGGGTCTGTCGGTTACCGACGACACGGTTACCGAGCCGGCGGAGACGTTTGTGGTTACCGGCTCGGTTACCGGGTTCAGCGACGCAACAGTTACTTCGGATACGTTGACGATCGCCGCCAGTGACACCGATTTGGAGATCAGCACGGTGCCGGGGACGGTGGCAGAGAGAGCTACTGCTTATGATGTTGAGGTTACCGCCGGGTTCGCGGGGGCTTCGTCTTCGGTGTTGGCGTCGGATACGGATGTGACAGTTACGGTGGCGGCGGGGGACACCAACGGCGCGACGGTGGCGTCGTCGGTGTGTCCTGCGGCTACTGATGATGTGTGCACCGATAAGACGAATAATACGTTTACGGTGTCGATTCCTTCCGGGGAGGTCAGCGGGTCGGCGGTGTTCAAGCTGACCGCCCGGGACGACGGAACCGACGAGATGACTCCTGAGAAGGTGAAGATCAGCGGCTCGGCCACCGTGGCGGGTGTAGATGAGACGGATTCGGTTGATGTTACTGTGGTGGACAACGGCGTCACGCTGGCGTTCGCCGACGGCGTCACGCCGGTGTCTGCGTTGGCCGAGGACAGCGGAACGACCACGGTCACGGTTACCGCCGGCCTGCCTTCTGGGATCAGCGTCCCCGCGGGCGGGCCGGCGGTGGTGTTGGGTGTCAATCTGGCGGGCACCGCGACCGCGGACGAGGACAATACCTGGGCGGCGGGGGAGGATTATCGGGCTGTGTTCCCGCCCGGGGCGCCTGACGGCTACGACGCCGGTATCACCATCGCGGCCGGGGGGAGTTCCGGTACGGTGGATATTCGGATCACGGTTAATGATGACAACGCCGACGAGGCGGCCGAGACGATTGTCTTCGACGGCGGGAGTGTGTCCGTCAGCGGTACCGCTTATGATACGGTGGACGCTTCGCTGGCGTTGAACGACAACGACGCCGCTCCCACCGTGATCGACCTCAGCATCCTCGACGACGCGGACGGCGGGGCGCTTACCCAGATAGTCGAGGGCGGGTCGGATACCGTGGTGCGGGTGCGGGCGGCGTTCCAGGGAGCGGCTACCCGCTCCGCGGCTACTTCGGTGCCGGTAGTCGTGGGCACTACCGGGGAAGCCACGGAGGGTACCGACTACGAAACAGTCGATGATTTCAGCGTTTCTATTCCTGCTTACGCGAGCAGCGGAACCGGGACCTTCACCCTCAAGGTCGGGGGAACATATGACGACAGTGCTTTCGAGGGCCCCGAAACCCTGACTGTGGCGGGCGGAACCCTGGCTGGGTTCACTATCAACGAGGACACCCTCACCATCGTCGACGACGACGGGACTGTCACGTTGTCTGTTTCCCCCGACGAGGCGAACGAGGGCGCCTCCGGCACCGTGGTGACTGTCACGGCTGCCTACCCGACCGGCGGCAGCCTCACCGATCCCCAGACGGTTGCTCTGTCTTTGGGGGGAACCGCCACCACCCCGGCTGATTACACCACCGCCGCCGCGGCGCCTGGTTCTGTGACCATCGCGGGCGGTGATAACAGCGGCACCCAGACGTTTACCCTGACATCGGTTGTTGATGACAACATCGCCGAGGGAGACGAAACCCTCCAAATCAACGGCACCCTGGCCGGGTTCACCGTCGTGCCGGCCGAGTTCACGATCAAGGACAACGACACCGCACCCACCGGGATTGCTCTTTCGGTTAGTCCCAACCGTCTGAGCGAGGGCGCAACCAACCGGCGGGTTACCGTTACGGCCCGCTTCAACGGTTCCACGACCCTGCCGGATGCCACCCCCATCACTGTGTCTGTTCCGGGTTCGGGCAGCACCGCGGGTTCCGGGGATTACCGGATCAGCAGCCGGCTTACCAGCCTGACCATCCCCGCCGGGTCGTCTACCGGCACCGGAACCTTCACTATCAGTATCAACACCGACACCGCCGGTGAACCAGCCGAGCGGATCAACATCGCCGGAACCGCTTCGGGTTTCACTGTTTCTCCCGCCGTGTTGACCATTCCCGCCAACACCGCCCCCGCACCCCCACCAGCCCCCGCGCCCTCCGGAGGCGGCGGCGGAGGAGGGGGAGGAGGGGGAGGCGGCGGCGGTGGAGGAGGCGGAGGGGGTGGTGGCGGAGGCGGTGGTGCGCCCGCGCCCGTCCAGCAGCCTGCCCAGCCCCCGGCCCCGGCGTGCGTGGGCCGGTTCTGCGACGAGGACGGCAGCGTCCACCAAGCCAACATCGAACGCATCGCCCAATGGCAGATCACCCTCGGGTGCAGCGCCACCGACCCCACCCTGTTCTGCCCCGGAGCCGACATCACCCGCAGGCAGATGGCCGCGTTCCTATACCGGGCCGTGTCACAACGCTGGACCATCCAAGCCCCCGCAACCGCGGAACTGTCCGACGTGGGCGCCGACGCCTGGTACCGCACCTACGCCGACTGGGTCATCTCGGTTAACGCGTTCGCGGCTCCCGGGGGAGTGTTCAACCCCGGCGGGGTGGTAACCCGAGCGGATATGGCCATAATGATGATCGCCGCGTTCCCCCACCTCGAAGCCGTCGACGAACCCGAAGGCCTCTTCCAAGACGCCCAAGGAGCCGACCCCGCCGTCATCCAGGCCATCGAGGGCATGTACCAGACGGGGGTTACCCGAGGGTGTTCCACCAGCCCCCTCAACTACTGCCCCGACCAGCCCGTAACCCGAGCGCAGATGGCGTCGTTCTTCGTCCGGGCCATCGACCAGGCCCCCCCGGCAACCCCCCAAACCGCCTCCGACAACCCCTGAAAAGCGCCTCGACCCGGCTCACCAAAGCAGTCAACAATCTCATCCGAAGGAATCAAACGATGGGATTGTTGACGGCTTCAGCCTATTACTCCCCCTGATTGCCGATATCATGATGGGACGTATGCCCGTTTGGGCGGTTGCTCCTCCGTTGCCTTGCGCCGCTGTTCGGGGGCCGCGCAGGTGAGCAGGCCGCGCCGTTCTAAGCTGGGGCGGTGAGCTGGCCGTTGACGCCGCCTGTCAAGCCGATGAAGGCAAGGACGAGGGAGACGCCGCCCTCGGGTGAGGGCTGGATGTACGAACCCAAGTGGGACGGGTTCAGGATGATCGCCTTCGGCGGGGAGGAGGTGCGCCTCGATTCCCGCTCCGGCAAGGACCTGCTGCGTTACTTCCCGGAGCTGCGGCCCGCCCTCGACCGGCTGCCGCCGGGAACGGTGGTGGACGGCGAGGTGCTGGTGGTGATGGGCGACGTCACCAAGTTCGATGCCCTGCAATTGCGCATCCATCCGGCCCGGTCCCGCATCGAGATGCTGGCCGAGGAGATACCCGCGGTGCTGGTGGCGTTCGATTTGCTGGCCGAGCGGGGGAAGAGCATGGTCGACGCCCCCTATTCGGTCCGCCGCGGCCGCCTCGAGCGCCTCTACGCGGAGCTGGGGGCGGCTGGCGGCTGACTCCGGCAACGGGGGATTTCGGCACCGCCGAGCGTTGGTTCCGCGAGTACGAGGCGGCCGGGTGCGACGGCGTCATCTGCAAGCGGGCGGAGGGCTCCTACCGCCAGGACAAGCGGGATTGGGTCAAGTGGAAGCACCGCCGGTCGGTGGATTGCGTGATCGGCGGTTACCGGGTGCACAAGGAGGGCGACCGGATCGGATCCATCCTGCTGGGGCTCTACAACCAGGAGGGCCGGCTGCATTTCATCGGGCATTGCTCGGGTTTCACGGAGCAGGAACGGATCGAGATGCTGGAGCAGCTCAGCAGGATGCGCACCGGAGAGAGCTTCGGCGGCGGGGAGGAAACCAGGGCGCCGGGGGCGCAGAGCCGGTGGGCCACCGAGCGCACCCTGGAATGGACCCCGATCGAGCCGAAGGTGGTGGTGCAGATGAGTTACGACCAGCTGCATGGAGGCCGCTTCCGCCACGCCGCCCGTTTCGAGCGCTGGCGGCCCGACAAGCCGCCCCGGGAATGCACCATGGACCAGCTGATCCGCCCCTCCGGCGCCGGTTTTTCCGAGGTAGTCGGTTGAGCAGGGAGGGGCGGACGGTCCTTTCCCTGGCCGTCTCGGAGATCCGCCCCGAGACCGCCGACGCGGTGACCGTTGTCTTCGGCGGCGCCGGCGGGCGGGTCGGCGGGTCGGCCGGGCAGTACCTGATAGTCAGAACGGTGATCGGCGGGGAGGAGCACCGCCGGGTGTTCTCGCTCAGCTCCACTCCCGAGCTGGGCCAGGCCCCTTCGATAACCGTCAAGCGCCTGCCCGGAGGCCTGGTGTCCGAATACTTTGTGGAGCAGGCCGGAGCGGGCGATCCGGTGGGGGTCGAGCCGCCCGCCGGGGAATTCACGGTGGGGATCGATCCGGCCAACCGCCGCACCTACTACGGCTTCGCCGCCGGGAGCGGGATCGTTCCGGTCATGAGCATCCTGCGGGGGGTGCTGGCCCTGGAAACGCAGTCGTCGGTGCGCCTGGCCTACGGCAACCGCCGGCCGGAGGACGTCATCTTCGCCGCCGAGCTGGAGGAGCTGGCGGCCGCCCACCCCGGCCGCCTGACGGTCGTCCATGCGATGAGCGGACGGGGCAGCCGGATCGACCGCCGGTTCGCGGACCGTTTCCTGGTCGACTATCCGCCCGCCACCGGCGACGTGCGGTACCTGCTGTGCGGGCCGCCGGGCATGAACCGGGTGGTGGAAGCCCGCCTGCGGACCCTGGGGGTGGCGGACGACCGGCTGCTGGTGGAGCACTACCTGCCGCCCGCCAGAGATGAGGTTCCGGAACCCTGCGACGGGGCGCTGGTGCGCATGGAGGGCGGCCCCCCGAGCCGGGCGGCGGCGGGGGAGTCGCTCCTGGACGCGCTGGACCGGACGGCGGCGCCGGTGTTCTACGCCTGCCGGTCGGGGGTGTGCGGCACCTGCCGGGCCCGGCTGGTGTCGGGGCGGGTGGATCCGGGCGTCCCCTTCGCCCTCACCGAAGAAGAGCAGCGGTCGGGCCTGGTACTGACCTGTGTGTCCCGGCCGCTGAGCCCCGAGGTGGTGCTGCGCCCGGCGGGCCGGCCCTGAAATCAGCGGCGCACCGGCGGCATTGGTCTGCACCCCGAAATCGCGAAAAATCCTCCGAACACACCCCTAGACGGCAACCCGGAAATGTTGTATAAAGAAGGGGCCTGAGCGCAAACACCGCCGCCGGATCCTGGAGAGCGCGGCGGTCATAGATCCGAAAGATCCCGTCCGATCCGGCCCCGGCGCCGGGCAGGCCCCACGCGGCCGGTTGCGAGATCCACGGGCGGCGGTGGTGGCGGGGGAGGGAGCCCGGCGAAGCCGGGCTTGGCGGGCGGATTTTCGCGTTTTGTCGAGTGGATCGAAGGGCTGTATAGGGTCCGAATAGGGTGTTCTTTAGGTGGAATCGTCAGCGGGTTCCGGCGGCGGTTCGTAGCTGCGGCAGTTCACAGATAAAGAGTCCGGGGTGTTCGAGTCAACACCTGCCGGCAATGGATGCTGCTCGAGTTCTTCGACGGTCGTGTTCGGGTCGGAAGCGATTTTCCTCACCTGCGGGGAGTCGGACTACGCCCGAGGTCGTCGTCGTTATAAACGTCTGGGCCGCAGGCTTCCGGGCGGGCGGTTACAGCCAGTTTTCCTTCACCATCTTGGAGGGCTGGACTCGGGGCGGCTCGCCCGGCATCTTGGGGTAGTTGGGGGGCCAGGGGGCGTCGCCCTCGCCGGCGGCCTCGTCCCGCGCCGACCACTCCAGCAGCCGGTCGATCCGGCCGGGGGAGTCGTCGATCCCGGCGGTCAGGTCGCCCGCCGCCGCGTAGCGTTCCCCGAAGCGGTCCATCGGGAAGTCCTCGATCTCTACGTCGGGCAGCTCGTCCCAGGTGACCGGCGCCGACACGTACCCGGTGGGGCGCACCCCGTAGGCGGACGATACGGTCTTGTCGCGGGCGTTCTGGTTGTAGTCCACGAACACTCCCCGGCGCTCCTCTTTCCACCATTTGGTGGTGATCAGGGCGGGATGGCGCCGCTCCAGCTCCCGTCCGAGGGCCAGCACCGCCCGGCGGGTCTGGAAGAAGTCCCACCGCGGCTCGATCCGCACGTACACGTGGACGCCCCGGCTGCCCGAGGTCTTGGGCCACCCCCTCAGATCCAGCTCATCGAGCAGATCCCTGCCGTGCAGCGCAGCCTTCTTGACATCGGCGAAGGTGAACCCCTCGGTCGGATCGAAATCGAGGCGCAGCTCGTCGGGGTGGTCGAGGTGTTCGGCCCGCACCGGCCAGGGATGGAAGTCGAGGCAGCCCAGCTGCACCAGCCGGATCAGATCGGCTCGGGTGCGGGGAACGTTCATCCGCCCCGGACGCTGGGACGGGAAACGGATCATGGCCGTTTCGAGCGGGCTCTTGGCCGAGGCCCGCTTGTTGTAGACGGGCGGCTCGTCCACGTTCTTCATGTACCGCTTCATCATGGTGGGCCGCCCGTACACACCCCGCAGGCAACCCTCGGCCACCGCCGTGAAATGACGGGCCACGTCGAGCTTGGTCCAGCCCTGCTGCGGGAACACCACCCGATTCGGCGAGGTGATGCGCACCTCCTCGCCCCCCGCTTCGACCATGACGGATTCCGATGCCACGCCCCGAAACTACCCGATGCGGCCGCCTGCCCTTCTTTGACTGCCCCTCCCCCCTCATTCCGAAGAGCCGGTTATCCACACAAAACGGGTTATCCACATAATTTGTTGATTCATAGGCCGAATGGGTAGAGTTATCCACACATGAGCGAGCGGGTATTGTCGGATCAGCCGGAAGAGCTGTCGTTCAGCCGGGCTTTCTTCGGATACGACCCCTTGGAAGTGCAGGCCCGTATAGCCGAGCTGAACCGCCGGCTGGAGCAGCAAGGGGTCGACCGGGATCACCAGCCCGAAGAGGGCGGCGCCGCCAACGATTACGACCTGGCGGTGGCCATCGACACGGCGGTGGGCCATGTCGCCGAGGTCCTGGAAGCGGCGCGGGCAGCCGCCCAGAAGATACGCGACCAGGCCGGCCACGACGCCGAGGACAGCCTGGCGGCGGCGGTCGAACAGGCCCGCAAGCTCATGGCGGCGGCCGGGTCGGAGGCCTACGCCCTCCGCAAGGCGGCCTGGGAGGCCTCCACCGAGATGCTGTCCTCCGCCGACGCCGAATATGTGAAAAAGCGCAGCGCCGCCGAACGCAAATCCCTCGAGATAATCAACAACGCCGAGCGCAACGCCCACCGCAAGCTGGCGGTAGCCCGGCGCGACAGCGAGAACGCCCTGCAGGCCGCGGCGTCGGAGGCCGATCAAGTGCTCGAAGCGGCCCGCATCAAAGGCCAGGAGATCATCAGAACGGCCGAGAACCGGGCGGAGATGACCGAAGAACAATCCCAGGTATTGGAGCGGCGCCAGAGAGAGCTGCTAGAAGAAATAGAAGAACTCGAATCCCGCCTCGAGGGCCCGCCGGTCGGCTCCGTCCAGGCTGCCCCGCCCCCCGCCTCGGTGCGGGTGATACGCCCGGAGGAGGCGCCGGCGCCTGAAGAGAACCACCCCGGCTCCCGCGTCGAGTCCGCCCCGGCTCCCTCACCGGCCCCGTCCGCCGCCGGGCCGCGGAGCATCGGCTGGGCGGACGGCACCGAGACCGTCCGTCTGTTGGGGCCGCCCGCCTCTCGGTCCGGCGCCGAGGCGGAGGCGCCGGATCCGGCCGACGAGGCGGCCCGCCTCAATGATTCCGGCGGCCGTTCCGTTGCCGCGCCGGAAATCCGCGCCGAGCCTTCGGAAAGGGCGGCGGGAAACGGCCCCCCCGCCGGGCGGCGTCTCGAGATGCCGAAAGCCGCCGGGACAGCCGGGTCCGCCCCGGCGCCGTCTTCGCGGCCGATGCCCCGCAGCAAGCCGGCAGCCGCGCGGCCCGCGGCTGCCTCCGCGCCCGCCCGCGCCGCGGTGAAAACCGGAAGCCGGAACCCCGACGAGCTGGGCGATCTGTTCCTGGAGCTCCGCATGAAAAACGCCTCCGGGTCATCGGCTTCATCTTCGGCATCCCCGCCGGATCCGATGCTGCCGGATACGATGCTGTCGGCCGCCGAGCGTTACGACCGGCTGCTCCTCCCCGTCGTCAACCGGGCGCTGCGGGCGGTCAAACGCCAACTCACCGACATCCAGGGCGAGCAGATCGAGGCCGTCAGGGCCGGCGCCGACAGCCGGCAGCCGTCCGGCCTGGCATCCTCCCTTTTGCATCTGATCTCGGTCATGGAAAGCGAAGCCGCCGAGATGGGCTTCACCTCCGCCGCCGAGATGACCGGGGCCGGGCTGGAGGCCGCGTGCGGGGAAGTGCCCGCCGAGGGAAGGGAGTCGTTCCTGGCGGCCTTGTTCGACGACGCGGCGATGGGGGTGAGGGCGGCCCGCAATGCGGGTTTGTCCGAGAAGGAGCTGGCCGCCGCTGTGACCCGCGTGTACCGCACCTGGCGCATAGACGAAGCCGAGCGGCGGCTGCGGTTCCTGGCCGGGCGCGCCTACCACCACGGGCTGATGAGCGGACTGGCCGAGGCCGGTGTGGGGGAGTACCGCATAGAGGTCAACGGGGGCTGCGGGGAATGCGGCGCCCTTGCCGGGGGGGTGATGGCGAGGGATCAGGTGCCCATGGTGCCGGTCCATTCCGAATGCCGCTGCATGGTCATCCCGGCCTGACCGGCCCGCCTCTACCCGATGTCCGCCCGAAGCCGTAGACTTGTCGGCGCCGCGCCGTACAATGCAGGTCCGGGCGCCGTTCCGGGGAACCGCTCTCTGGCCGCAGAGGCCATGACGCGCACGATGGAGGATTGTTGACATGATCAGGAGCGAACCGAGGCCGGAAGGCGCCGGGCGCCGCCCGCGCCGCCTGCTGATCATCGCCGCCGGCGTCGTTGTGGCGGGGTTGATCATCTCGAGGAGCCTGGCCTCGGCCTGGACCGACTACCTGTGGTTCTCCTCCGTCGACGCGGTCCCCGTCTGGAGGACGGTGCTGCTGTCGCAGCTGGCGCTGGGAACAGCGGGTTTCCTGGTGGCCGCCGCCGCGGTGTGGGCCAACCTGGCGGTGATCCGCCGCACCTCGGGCAACCGGTTCTTCATGCCCGCCCCGGGGGAGGAGATCGTGGCCCGGTTCCGCACCTGGGTGGCGACGCGCCAGCGGTCGTTCAATCTGGGGGTGGCGGCGGCGTTGGGCCTCCTGATCGGGGCGGGCGCCTCGGGCTGGTGGCGCCAGGTGCTGCTGCGGCTGAACGAAGTGGAGTTCGACCGCCTGGATCCGATCTTTGGAGCGGACCTTTCGTTCTATTTGTTCCGCCTGCCCCTGTACCGCCTGCTGTTCGGGTGGATGCTGCAGCTCGTGGTATTTTTGATCCTGGTTTCGGCCGCCCTCCATTATCTGTACGGCGGGATACGGTGGCGGTCGAACAGGCGGGTCCCGGAGGTCGGATCGGGGGTCAAGTCCCACCTGTCGGTGCTGCTGGCTCTCCTGGCGATCCTCAAAGCAGTCTTCTACCGCTTCGACAGCTTCGAGCTGCTGTACTCGACCAGGGGGGCGGTGTTCGGCGCCTCCTACACGGATGTGACCGCCCACCGCCCCGCCCTGACCCTGCTCATGGCGATCTCCCTGTTCGGCGCGGGCCTGCTGCTGTGGAACATCCGGCAAAAGGGATGGACCCTGCCGGCGGTGGCCGGCGGGCTGTGGCTGGCGGTTTCGCTGGTGGTCGGGGGCATCATCCCGGCCGCCATCGAGCGCTTCCGCGTCCAGCCCAACCAGTTCAACCTGGAACGGCCCTACATCGAGCACCACATCGAGTTCACCCTCGACGCCTACGGGATGGGGGACGGGCAGGTGGAGACCCGCGACTTTGCCGCCTCCCCCAACCTGACCGCCGGGGACATAGCCCGCAACCAGGCCACCATCGGCAACGTCCGGCTGTGGGACCCCGGAGTGCTGGCCCCCGCCTACTCCCAGCTCCAGGCCATCCGCCCCTACTACCAGATATCCAACGTCGACACCGACCGTTACGAGATCGAGGGGGATCTGACCCAGGTGATGATCGCCGCCCGCGAGCTGGACTCCGACGACCTGCCCGCCGAGGGGTGGGTCAACGAGCGGCTCGTCTACACGCACGGGTTCGGCGAGGTCATCTCCCGGGCCAACGACGTCAACCCGACCACCGGCGAACCGGACTTCCTGGTGAGGGACGTCCCGCCCCGGTCGACCGTCCCCGAGCTGGAGACCGAACAGCCACGCATCTACTTCGGGGAGGCGGCCGTTACGGGAAGTTACGTGATCGTCGGCACCCGCCAGCAGGAGGTGGACTACCCGTCCGGCCTCGACGACACGGTGGTGCGCAACACCTACGCCGGGCGGGGCGGGGTGCCCCTGTCCAGCTGGGCGGTGCGGGCGGCGATGGCGCTGCGGTTCGGAGACCTGAACGTACTTATATCTCCCGAGCTCACCGCCGAGTCCAAGGTGCTGATGGTGCGCAACGTGGTCGACCGGCTCCGCCGGGTGGCCCCCTTCCTGCACGCCGACAACGACCCCTACCTGGCGCTCATCGGCGGCCGCACCGTGTGGATCGTGGATCTCTACTCCACCTCCGACCGCTATCCCTACTCCCTGCCGGTGATCGACGACCGGATCAGCCTGCGTTCCCCCCTGCCGAACGACTTCAACTACATCCGCAACTCGGTGAAGGCGGTGGTGGACGCCGAGGACGGGACCATGACCCTCTACGTGTTGGAAGGCGCCGACCCCCTCACCCGGGCCTACCGCAATGTGTTCCCCGGGGTGTTCACCGACGGATCCGAGATGAGCGAGGAGCTGCGCAGCCACATCCGGTACCCGGAGGACATGTTCCGGGTGCAGTCGGAGATCTACGCCACCTACCACCAGCTCGACCCGCAGGATTTCTTCCAGGACGAGGACAAGTGGGAGATTCCCCGCGAGCCCTCCACCTCCGACCGGGAGGTGGTGCGGGGCGACTCCTTCGATCAGTTCGGCCAGCTGCGCAAGGACGCCCGCCTCAGCCTGCCCTACTACCTGCTGATGAAGCTGCCGGGCGAGGCCGACCTCTCCTACCTGATCCTCCAGAGCTTCAACCCGGCCAGCCGGGAGAATATGACCGCCTTCATGGTGGCCAAGAGCGGTCCGAGCGAATACGGGAAGATCGTGGATTACCGGCTGCCGAGGGGCCGGCTGATCAACGGACTCCAACAGATAAGCGCCCGGATCGACCAGGATCCGGTCATCTCGCAGCAGTTCACCCTGCTGGGCCAGCAGGGTTCGGAAATCATCCGGGGCAACATGCTGGTGGTGCCGGTGGAGGAGGCGCTGCTGTTCATCCAGCCCATCTACCTGCGGGGCGAGGGGCTGCTGCTGCCCGAGTTCAAGCGGGTGGTGGTGGTGTACGGGGAGGAGGCCCCGCCCATCATGAGCGAGACCCTGGACGCGGCCCTGGAGGAGATACTCGGGGCGGTTCCGTCCCTGGAGGAACCCGGCGCCCCGGATGCCCCCGAGGAACCGGACGCTGCCGGGGAACCCGATCGGCCGGCGGTGGACGCGGATGCGGATACGACCTCGCTGGTGGCCGAGATCGACCGGTTGCTGGAGGAAGCCGACGAAGCCCTCCGCTCCGGCGACCTGGGCGGCTACCAGGACAACGTGGACGAGGCGGCCCGTCTGGTCGACAGGCTGGGCCGTCTGATAGGGCAGCGGGGCTCCTGACGGCGGGGTTCTGTCCGTCCGGCGCGGGCCGGCGGGCGGCCGGCGCCTGCGCCGCCCCCGGCCGCCCGCGGTTCCGGTGATGGACTACCGCCGGGCCGTCGACTACCTCGACCGCCACATCGAGCTCGGCTGGAAGCCCGGACTGGAGCGCATCCGGCGGCTGGTCGAGCTGATGGGCTCCCCCCACCAACAGTTTCCGGTCATCCACGTTGCGGGCACCAACGGCAAGACCACCGCCACCCGGGCCGCCGCCTCGATCCTCGACGCCGTGGGCCTCAAGGCCGGGTATTACATCTCCCCCCACCTCCAGGCGGTGGAGGAGCGGTTCGGGACCGGGGGAACCTCCGCCTCTCCCGAGCAGTTCGCCCAGGCGGTGGAGGATGTCGCCCCTTTCGTGGATGTGCTCGAAGCCGAGACCGGGGAGCGGGCCACCTACTTCGAGCTCACCACCGCCGCCGCCTTCGCCTTCTTCGCCGCCGAGGCGGTGGATGCGGCGGTGGTGGAGGTGGGGATGGGCGGGCGCCTGGACGCCACCAATGTGGTGGACGGCGCCGTGGCGGTGCTGACCGGGGTTTCCCTGGATCACACCGAATACCTCGGCAACACCACCGGGGAGATCGCCGGGGAGAAACTGGCCGTCCTCGGGAAGGGCCGGATCCTGGTAACGGGGGAGCTGGCGCCGGATGTCATGGCCGCCGCCGTCCGGAGGGCGGAGCAGACGGGATCGGTCCGCCGGACGCTGGGCCGCGACTTCCGCATCGAAGATCTGCGCATGTCGGTGGGCGGATGGTCTTTCGACCTGGCGGGGGTCTACGACGACTACGAGGACCTGTACATCCCGCTGCACGGCCGCCATCAGGCCGCCAACGCGGCGGCGGCGGCGGCCGCGGCGGAGGAGCTGTTCGGACGGGCCCTCCCCGAAGAGGCGGTGCGGGAAGGGCTGGCCGCGGTGAGGGTTCCCGCCAGGACGGAGGTGGTTTCGAGATCGCCCCTGGTGGTCATCGACGGGTCGCACAACCCGGAGGGCTGCCGGGCCCTGGCCCGCACCTTGAGGGAGGAGCTGCCGCCCGCGGGTTGGACGCTGGTGTTCGGGGCTTTTCGGGACAAGGACATCCCCGCCATGCTGGCCCCGTTCGAGGGTCTGGCCGACAAGGTGATCGCCGCCGCGGCCGACCACGAACGAGCCGCCGACCCGGCCGGGATCGTCCGGACGGCGGAACAGGTGCTCCCCGGCCTGCCGGTAACCTTCGTGGAGCGGGTCCCGGAGGCGGTCGAGCTGGCCCTGGAATGGACCGGGCCGGGCGGGGCGGCGGTTGTGGCCGGCTCCCTGTACGCGGCGGGGGAGGCCCGCTCGGTTTTCTTCCCCCGATGACGGCGGGGCCGGGGATTATCCTCTCGGCCCGGGACGGCGGGGTAAACCAGGTTGCCGGGGTTTTTCGGTCGGCCTGGAATTGCAACATTGTCCGGCAATGCTCAGGAGGAACAAAAAGTGACCGATTTGATCCGTTGGTTCGGAGAGGTCTCCATGGCGGACGCCCCGGTGGTGGGCGCCAAGAACGCCTCGCTGGGGGAGATGTTCTCGAACCTGGGGGGCCTGGGGGTGGTGGTGCCGGACGGTTTCGCCACCACCGTTGACGCCTACCGGCTGTTCATGGACGAATCGGGTCTGGGGGAGCGGACCGCGGTCCGGCTGGACGGCATCGACGCCGACGACCCGGAGGCCCTGAGATCGGCGGGGGAGGACATCCGCGGGTGGATCGCCGGCGCCTTCCTGCCCGATGCGCTGGTGGAGCAGCTGGGTGCCGCCTATCACATGATGGGGGCGCCCATGGTGGCGGTGCGCTCCTCGGCCACCGCCGAAGACCTGCCCGACGCCTCGTTCGCCGGAATGCAGGACACCTATCTGGGGGTGCAGGGGGTGGACCGGGTGGTGCGGGGGGTGCGGGATGTGTTCGCCTCCCTCTACAGCGACCGGGCGGTGGCCTACCGCGCCCGGCTGGGGTACGGCGGCGGCGGGGCGGCCATCTCGGTGGGGGTGCAGCGGATGGTGGCGGCCGAGGTGTCGGGTGTGGCCTTCACCATCGACACGGAGAGCGGATTCGACGGGGTGGTGTTCATCACCGCCGTCTACGGGCTGGGCGAGCTGCTGGTCCAGGGCGGCATCAACCCCGACGAATTCTACGCCGCCAAGCGGAACCTGGCCGCCGGGCGTCCGGCTGTCATTTCCCGCACCCTGGGGTCCAAGGCGCAGCAGATGGTGTTCGACGGCGCCGAGCTGACCACCGAAAGCGTCCCGCCGGCCCGGCGGCGGCGCTTCTGCCTGACCGACGCCGAGGTCGAGGAACTCGCCCGCCAGGCGGCGGCCATAGAGGACTACTACGGCCGCCCCATGGACATCGAATGGGCCAAGGACGCGGCGGACGGCTGCTTCTACATACTCCAGGCCCGCCCCGAGACGGTGCAGAGCCGCGCCGCCCAGGGAACCCTGGAGCGTTACCGCCTGAAGGGAACCGGCCCCGTCCTGGCGGCGGGGCGCAGCGTGGGGCACCGGATCGGGACGGGAAGGGTGCGGGTGGTGCACACCCCCCGGGACATGCACCGGGTGGAGGAAGGCGACGTGCTGGTGGCCGACATGACCGACCCAGACTGGGAACCGGTGATGCAGCGGGCGGGGGCGATCGTGACCGACCGGGGGGGCCGCACCTGCCACGCCGCCATAATCGCCCGCGAGCTGGGCGTCCCCGCGGTGGTGGGGGCCGGCGACGCCGTCCGCACCCTCGAGGACGGCGCCCGGGTAACGGTCTCATGCGCCGAAGGGGACCGGGGGCTGGTGTACGGCGGCGCCATTCCCTACGAGCGGGAGGTGATCCGGCTGGACCGGATGCCCGACCCTCCTACCAGGGTGATGATGAACGTGGGCAACCCCTCGCGGGCTTTCAGCTTCAGCCGGATACCCAACCACGGGGTGGGGCTGGCCCGCATGGAGTTCATCATCAACAACGCCATCGGGGTGCATCCCAAAGCCCTGCTGGATTACCCCGAGGTGCCGAGCGGGATCCGCAAGGGGATCGAAGAGCGGATCGCCGGGTATGAGGACCCCCGCCGCTTCTTCATAGACAAGCTGGTGGAGGGGATCGCCACCCTGGCGCTCGGCTTCCACCCCAAGCCGGTCATCGTGCGGCTCTCCGATTTCAAGTCCAACGAATACGCCTACCTGTTCGGGGGCGGGCGGTACGAGCCCGCCGAGGAGAACCCGATGCTCGGCTTCAGGGGGGCGTCTCGTTACCGATCCCCCGGCTTCGCCGACGAGTTCGCGCTGGAATGCGAGGCGCTCCGCACGGTCCGCGGCGAGCTGGGGCTCGACAACATCGAGGTCATGGTGCCCTTCGTGCGCACCGTGGAGGAGGCCGGGGCGGTGGTCGAGGTGCTGGCCCGCAACGGCCTGCGCCGGGGCGAGGACGGACTCCGGCTGATCATGATGTGCGAGATACCCTCCAACGCCATCCTCGCCCCGCGCTTCCTGGAGTATTTCGACGGCTTCTCGATCGGATCCAACGACCTGGCCCAGCTCTCCCTGGCGCTGGACCGGGACTCCGCCCTGGTGGCCGACCTGTTCGACGAGCGGGATCCGGCGGTCAAGGCCCTCATCGAGATCGCGGCGGCGGCCTGCCGAGACGCCGGCAAGTACATCGGCATCTGCGGGCAGGGGCCCTCCGACTACCCCGACTTCGCCGAGTGGCTGGTCGAGATCGGCCTCGAGAGCATCTCCCTCAACCCCGACGCCCTGGTCGAGACCTGGCTGCATCTGTCCGGGACGAGCGCCGAGGAGGCGGCCGTCGTCTCCTATTGACCGGAGGCCCCGGACGGCGGACGCCCCGGCCCTGCGGCTCGCGAAAAGAATCCGGCCGATTCCGGCACAAGGGTCTTCCCTTCGTCACAGGAAGGCTGTATAGTGTTATATACCGGATCACAAACATCATCGACGGTTCTAGATGGGTAGCTCCAAGGTTGCCATGACTAGAAAGGGTATATAATCATAGTTTAGATTGATTACAAAGCATATGATAACCAGGATGATGACGAATGAGCCATTTTAGCGGCTCTTCGGCGATTGGGCTGTGCCTGTAATCGGCGTGTTTCTGCGGTTGGTCGGCGGAAACAAAACCCTTATCCCTTGGAACTACCCATCTAGAGAGAGCGGTGATCATCATCGGGATTCCGGCCCGGTACCGCCCGCAGGCGGGACCTTGGCACTGTGCGTCCATCTGGGATTCCATGACGAGTGGCGGCGGCGGGGGAGGGCCCATCGGGATCGGGCGCGGGGGTGTTTTTCGCGAGGTTCGGGGGCCTCGAAAGAAGAACCCTCTTGCGAATAACGGGGGGAGGGTGCTGGGGCGGGGTGATCTTCACGACACCCGGGTTCTAACGGAGGGTTGGTGAAGCCCGGTATGGAATGGTTGCAGCCGGGCGGTTGTTCCGGAGGCCTCAGGCGGGGCTTTCCCCGATGCGCCGGTTATTCTGCGGGGATTCGAGGGCCGGTTTTCCCGGCGGCATGAGCGGGCGTCGGCGGTGGGCGTCGGAGGGAGCGCAACGAGATGGCCGTACTGTCCGCTCTAGGGGCGGCACTTTGTTTCGCCGCCCTGGCGGTCGCCTTGAAGCGGGGCCTCGAGCGGAACACCATCATTGCGGGGATGGGGGTGACGCTGATGTGCTCCGTGCTGGTCACCGGCGCCTTCACCCTGGCTTCCATGCCCGAGGGGGTGACGCAGCGGGCGGTGTGGGTCTTCGTGGCCGCCGGGTTGGTGGGCGAAGGGTTGGGCCGGACCTCGTTGCTGCTGGCCGTCTACTTCCTCGGCCCCTCGCGGGCCACACCCCTCCAGACCGCCACCTACCCGGTGCTGTCGTTGATCGGGGGGCTGCTCCTGTTCTCGGAATCCGTCAGCATGCTGAGGGTGGTCGGAGCGGCCGCCATCGCGGCCGGCATCTGGACCATAACGGGTGAAGAAGACCCGCAGGGAGCGCCCCGGGGCGGGCGCTGGGTGTATTTCCTGCCGGTTATGGCCGGCGTCGGGTTCGCGGTGTCCGACCTGGTGCGCAAGACCGGCATGGAGATGGTACCCTATCCGGCCTTCGGCGCCCTGATCGGAGCAGGCACGGCGCTGACCGTCGGCGCCGCCGTCGTGGCGTCTTTGCCCCGCCTCCGCAGCCAGATGAAGCTCCGGCCCGGATGGCAATGGTTCCTGTTGTCGGGGTCGCTGGCCGGATGCGGCGGTGTGCTGGTGTTCACGGCCCTGCAGATGGGCGACGTCTCGGTGGTAGGACCCATCATCATGTCCCAGCCGATGATCGTGGTGGTGCTGTCGGCGGTCCTGCTGCGGGGCATCGAGAAGCTGACCCTGAGGTTGGTAACGGGGGTGGCCTTCACCGTGCTGGGGGTGATCACCATCTCGGCCAGCGGCTGAAAATATACGAGAACCCGCCCCGAACCGCCCGCGCCCTCCGCCCCCGCCCGGTCGTCTTTACAAGAAAGCACCGACACCGCGTAAGCCCGAACCTTCCTGTGAACCCGCTGGTCAAGCCCCTGCCCCGCCCCCGGGACCCGGGGAGAACGGGTGGGTCCGGGGAGAAGGGGGTGGGTCCGGGGGAGAAGGGGGTGGGTCCGGGGGAGAACGGGCGGTCCGGCAAGAACGCGCCGGACCCGGCAAGAACGCGAAAAACTCCGCCCCCACGCCCCGCTTCGCGGGCCCGGCCCCCACCTCCGCCACCTGGTTTCCGGACGCGTTCGGTCAGTACCCCGGAGGGCCGCGTTCGGAAGATGATCCCTGTCTCGGTCTGCGCCGGCTGCGGACCGGAGGTGCTTTCGGCTCTTCCATTGATACAGCATCGGTGCGACAAGGTCAATACCCTTGCGCGGGATCCGGCGGGATTTTTTTGTCATTTCCGTGATTATCCGACAGATGTTCCGGTTGCTGTAGACATCGGCCGCCGGGGATCGTTCGGTTATTGATCCGATCCTCGCTCCGCGGGGGCTGCGGCCGCAGAGACTTTCGCGGGGCAGGAGGCGGTAATCGGGCGGTGTAGAGGCATTACACTTCGCCGCCTTATGGAGATTTTCGCGAGGCGGCCGATCAAGCCGGGGTGGAAGCGGCGTGCGCTGTGGGCCGCTGCGACGGCGGCGGCCGCCGGGTTGGTGTGGGCGGCGGGGGCTTCGGCTCAGGATGCTTTCGGGGATGACGACGGCGGGGCTCATGAACCGGCCATCGATGCCCTGGCGGAGGAGGGTGTTCTGGAGGGCACCGAATGCGGCCGCGGGCGCATCTGCCCCGGCGGGCCTTTCCATCGGTGGGTGATGGGGGTGTGGATCATCAGGGCCCTGGATGAGCGGCCCTCGCAGGCGGACACCCGCTTCACGGATGTGGCGGCCGGCTCGTGGTGGGCGCCTCATGTGGAGCGTCTGGCCGAGATGGGGGTCACATCCGGCTGCTCCGTCAGGCCGCTCCGTTACTGCCCGGACCGTCCGGTTACCAGGGGGCAGATGGCCGCCTTCCTGGTGCGCGCCTTCGACCTCGACCCCGGATCCTCCTCCGGATTCACCGACACCGCTGGCAGTCCGCACGCCGCGAACATCGACGCCCTGGCCGCCGCCCGAATAACCTCCGGCTGTTCGGCCGAGCCGCTTCGTTACTGCCCGGACCGTCCGGTTACCAGGGGGCAGATGGCCACCTTCCTGGCCAGGGCGCTCGGCCTGGTTGCTGTCCCCGCGCCCCCGCAGTCCCCGCCCCCCGCCTCGGGTTCTACGGCAACCCTGGCCGCCGAGGAAGTTCTCGCCGGGTTGGCGGTCGCCCCCGAACGGCGCACCGGCTACGACCGGGGTCTGTTCGATCATTGGAGCGACCTCGACGGCGACGGATGCGACACCCGCCGGGAGGTGCTGATCAGGGATTCGAGAATCGAGGTCGGGTACGACTCCGGCCGGACCTGCTGGATCGTCTCGGGACGGTGGTACTCCCATTACGACAACGTCTGGGTGGCCGATTCTTCGTCTTTGGACATCGACCATCTGGTGCCGCTGGCGGAGGCGTGGGATTCGGGGGCCTCGGGTTGGGACGCCGGCCTCCGGGAGGCCTTCGCCAACGATGAAGCGGCCCTGATAGCGGTGACGGCGCGGTCGAACCGGGCGAAGAGCGCATCCGACCCGGCCGAGTGGATGCCTTCCAACCAGGAGTTCACATGCCCTTACGCGGCGGGGTGGGTGGCCACCAAAGCCAGATGGGGGTTGTCGGTGGACCAACGGGAAAAGAGTTTCCTGGGGGGTCTGCTGGCCGGCGCCTGCTCGGGGCTGACGATCAAAATCGACGCCCCCTTCCTGGACTTTCCGGTGCTGCAGACGCCCGGCCTCTCCTTCCCCACCCTCAGCAGCCCGCTGTCGCCTGCGTCCGGCGGGAGCTCGCCGCCGCCCGCACCTGCCGCGCCGCCCGCCTCTCCTCCCGCCTCTCCCCCCGCAGGCGCCGGCGCTGCGCCGCCCAATCCGGGCAACACGAAGAACTGCTCCGACTTCGACACCCGGGAGGACGCCCAGGAATGGTTCGACCGCTACTTCCCCCACTACGGCGACGTGGCCCGCCTCGACCGCAACGGAGACGGGCAGGCCTGCGAGTCGCTGCCCCGCCGCCGATAGCGGAAACCGCCGAGGGCGGGCGGGCCTATCCTTCCGGTTGCCGGCTGCGCCCCGCCGGGGCGGACCGGGCGGCGGGAGAAAGGCGGCGGATGGCGCGGATAGAGCTGATCGGGGAGAGGGGGGAGCTGGACGGTGAAGCGGCCGAGCTGTACGACTGGATCGTGGAGAGCCGCGGGTCGATGGTCAGGCCGTTTCGGGTGTTCCTGCATTCCCCCCGCCTCGCCCGGCCCATCGCCCGGCTGGGCCACGAGGTGCGGTTCGAGTCGGCGCTGGCGGGCGACCTCCGGGAGCTTGCCATCCTGGCGGCGGGGCGCGTCCACGGCTGCGAGTACGTGTGGGACACCCACATCGACCTCGCCCGCCGGGAGGGCCTGCGCCCCGAAGCAGTCGATCATCTCGAAGGGAAGGAAGCCGAGCTCACGCCGAGAGAGGCCGCGGTGGTGGATGCGGTGTTCGAGCTGGGTTCGTCGTCCGCGTTGTCGGAGGCCGTCTACCGCCGGGCGGTCGAGGAGTTGGGCGCCGAAGGGGTGCTCGAGCTCTCGGTGCTGGCGGGCTACTACACGATGCTGAGCTACACCATGGGCGCCTTCGACGTTTGCCGGCTGTGAGTTCCGGCTTCAATCACGGAATGACAAAAAAATCGAGCCGGATCCCCCGCAAGGGTATTGACCTTGTCGCACCGATGCCGGATAATGAAGGAGCTGCAATCACCTCCGGTCGGCTGGTACCGCAGACCGTGACAGGGATCATCTTTTCGAACGCGATCCTCCGGGTACTGACCGAACGCGTCCGGATCTCAGGTGAGCTCCTATGTCAAATGTTGGTGGTTTGGAGGTGGGTCCAGACCCGGTCGGAGATGCGCCGTTTCAGGATGCGGAGGGCTTCTCGTTTGGTTTTGCCTTGTTTGAGGAGCCGTTCGTAGAAGCATCGTCCCTCGGTGCCGGGCCGGGCGATCTGGGACAGGGCCGCGTAGTAGAGCGCCCGGTTGATGCGGCGGTTGCCGCCTCGGTTGAGCCGGTGCCGCACGACCCGTCCTGAGGACGCCTCGATGGGGGCGGCTTCGGTTGGCCATGGCGAATTTGGCTTTGGTGGGGTATCGGCCGGGTTCGCCCGCTTTGGCGATGATTTCTGCGGCGGTGAGGGTCCCGATGCCGTGGATGCCGGTCAGGGGAGTGTCGATCGCGTCCATGAGGCAGGCGATCTGGGCGTCGAGGGCGCTTACTTGGCGCAGCAGTTGCCGTATGTTCTTGATCCGGGATTTAGCGACCTGGGCTCGGGTGGTCGGGCATTTGGCGATCTGCCGGCTGACTCGGTTGAGGGCTTTGGGCGTGGCTAGGCCTTCGGCGCCCAGTTGTTTGTGGTATCCGGGCCGGAGCTGGATCAGATCGGCGTGGAGGCGGTTGATCTGAGCGGTGCGGGCTTCGACCAGTTCCCGGCGGTAGAACACCAGAGACCGCAGGTCGTCGGTTGCTTCGTCGCAGCGAGGCGCCGGGAGGTCGTCCTCGCGGGCGGCGACGCGGGCGATGGCCAGCGCGTCGAGGCGGTCGGTTTTTTGGCGGGTGCGCTGCCGGCGGCGGGCTTGGGCGGTCATCTGCGGGGGGACCTCGACCGTGTTGACGCCCTGGGCGGCGAGCCGCAACGCCAGGGGCCGTCCGTAGCTTCCGGATCCCTCGATCCCGACCCGGCCCACATCGCGGCGTTGGAGCCAGGCGATGGCTTTGCGGTGCCCTTGGGGGGTGTTGTCGAAGGTCTGGTGCTCGACGGGCCGTCCAGCCTGGTCGATCACGCAGGCCGCCAGGGTGTCTTTGTGGGAATCAATCCCGGCTACGGCCGCCGGCGCCGGGTTCCCGGTGGTGGTGGACATGGGGTATCCTTTCTGTTCTGGTTACGGTGGTAGAACCCCGGGTGGTGCGCAACCATGCGTAGGGAAAACCCGTACACGTGTGGGCAATCAAGCTCCTATTAAGCGACATCCACTGGGGACCCGGCAGGGAGGCAGTCACCGAGAAAGCCACCGGATTTGCTCCAGCATGCTGGAGCAAATCCGGGGCAGGTGGCGTTGAGCCATCCCTACCGGGGCCTACCACCCTCCAGTAAAACACGCATGGTGGCGGTGGGGGCCGGGCCCGCGAAGCGGGGCGTGGGGGCGGCGTTTTTCGCGTTCTTGCGGGGTTGAAACCGTTCTGTGTTGAGGGGCGGGGGGCGGTGTTCTTCGCGTTCTTGCGGGGTCCGAGGGTGGGATAGGGGCTTTTTGGGTGGGACAGCCTGCGACGGGTACCGCAGCCGGCCTTGCTGCCGCCGTCCGAGGGTGGGATAGGGGCTTTTGGGTGGGACAGGGCTTTTGACCAGGGGGTTCGGAGGATGCACCGCTTATCTCGGTCGGCGGTGTCAGCGCACCGGGGGATAGGTCTTGACCAGAGGGTTCGCAGGAAAAGGGGTTCGGGTTCACGCGGTGGGTTGGTGATCTCTCTGCAAGACGCCCGAGGGTAGGAGGATGCACGGATGGGGATGTCTTCGCCGTTCCGTCGGCGGGCGCAGCGCCCGGCCGCCCATTCTGTCGGCAGGCCATCGAACTGTTGTTTGCGCAGGGGGGCCTTCCGGCGCCCTAACCGCGCACCCTCTTATTGCAGGACCGATCAGATCGGATCCCGGCCGCTTCCAAGATGCGGGCGGCGGGGGAGGGCGGGCGCTGCTTTGGGCGGGGCAGGACGGGTCGATTCGCCCGCTATGCTTTCGCTTGGAAAGGTTTCCACATCCGGACAGCCGGACAGGATGCAATCGGATGTCGAATCATCGAGGAGGAACAAACATGAGGAAGTATGTCGGCAGGAGGGGGTTCAGGGGGGTTATTCCAGCTGTTCTTCTGGCCATGGCTGCGGCCGCCTGCGGGGGCGGAGCCGAAGAAACCACAACGACCGCGGCCCCGGCCGCAACGGAGGCGTCCACCACGACGCAGGCGCCGACCACTATGGCGGAGGCCACCACCACGACGGAGGCCATGGCCGAGACCAGGGCGTATACGGCCGAGGAGCTGACCGATGTCGACGCCGTGCCCGGCAGCGGCGACGGAATCAAGATCGGCTATATCTCACTCGGCGACTCGATCCCCTTCGTGAAGCTGGTTTCGGACAGCATCAGGGACGAGGCGGAGGCCGCCGGAGCGGAGTTCGTCTTCTGCGACTCCGAGGTGGATCCGAGCAAAGCCCTGGAGTGCGCCCGCAACCTGGCCGTCCAGGAGGTCGATGTGCTGATCAACTTCCAGCTCTTCGAGGACGCGGCGGCGCAGATCTGCGAGGAAGGGCCGCAGGTGCCGGTCGTTTCGATCGACATCCACCAGCGCCCCTGCGAGACCACCTTCTTCGGCGCCGACAACCAAGCCGCCGGGTTCATGACCGGCGCGGCCACCGCCAAGCACATCCAGGCGAACTACAGCTGCAACTACGACGAGTTCATCCTGCTGAACGCCGACGCCGCCGGCGAGGTGGTGAAGATCCGCGGCGACGCCGCCGTCGAAGGCTTCGAGTCCGTCTGCGGCGACATCCCGGAGGATAAGTTCAACTACATCGACGTGCCGTCCATCGCGGTGGACGAGGCGAGGACCAACACCTCCGACTGGCTGATCGCCAACCCGGACGCCGAGGTGGTTGCGCTGGCCTCCACCAACGATGACATGCTGCTGGGCGCCCTGGCCGCCTTCCGCAACGCCGGACGGGAAGAGGCCTTCTGGGGGACCGCCCAGGGGGCAGACGAGAGCTCCTGGATCGAGCTGGAGTGCAACGAGCACTGGGTGGCCGACACGGCCTACTTCCCGGAGCGGTACGGCCGCACCGCGGTTCCCGCCGCCATCGCCCTGGCGAAGGGGAACACGGTTCCTAACCCGCTGGCGACGGCGCACTACGTGCTCACCAACAACCCCGCCATCGCCGGGGCCGAGGAGTTCCCCACGGCGCCCTTCACCGACTTCTATCCGGCTCAGACCTGCGGCTAGGACAGCTGGATCGAGGGTCGGAGGAGCCTCCGGGCGTTGCGCACCGGCGCCCGGAGGCCGAGGTCCCGGCTCCGGACCTCGTCTACGAGATCTGACTGTCGGCAACCGAAAGGAGTTGGACGGTGACGGTTACCGGTCGCGGCGGGCCGGGCTCAGAAGCCGCCTCGCGGATACGGCGGGGTCCGAGCCTCGCCCAGATCCCGGAGGCGGCCGCCCTGGTGGTCGTGCTGTTGGTGCTGGCGGGCCTCTTCACCATCCGGTCCGAGTACTTCCTGACCGCGCCCAACCTGGTCAACATCGCCACCAACGTCGCCGTGCTGGGCATCATCGCCGCGCCGGCCACCATGCTCCTCATCGCCGGGCAGTTCGACCTTTCGGTCGGGTCGGCGGCCGTCTTCGTCGGGATGGTGATGGCCAGGGCCGCCCCGGATTTGGGGATCTGGTGGGCGGTCCTGCTGGCGCTGGCGGCCGGGCTGCTGGTCGGCGCCGTCAACGCGGTAGGGGTGGTGGCGTTCCGGGTGAACGCCATCATCACCACCCTGGCCACCCTGGCCGCCTTCCGGGGCGCGGCCAAGCTCATCTCCAACGGGCAGACCCTCATCCTCCCGGGTTTCGGAACGCTGGGAACCCAGCGCATATTCAGCGTGCCGTTGCCCGCCTACATCTTCGCCCTGGTGGCCGTCCTGTACTTCGCGGTGCTCAAATACACGGTGTTCGGCAAGCACATCTACGCCATGGGGGGAGGGCCGAGGGCCGCCCGGCTGGCCGGCATCCCCGTCAGGCGCTACATCTCCATCGGGTTCCTGCTGTCGGCGCTGAGCACGGTGTTGGCCGGGCTGATCATCGTCTCCCAGCTGGGCGCCTCGTCGCCGATCGCGGCCCAGGGTCTCGAGCTGGAGGTGGTTACCGCCGTGATCCTGGGGGGCGCCAGCCTGAGCGGGGGCCGCGGTTCGATCCTCGGGACGATGGTGGCCGTGTTCGTCATCGGCGTGCTCAACAACGGCCTCAACCTGCTGAGCGTGCCCTCCTTCTGGCAGGAGATCATCCTCGGCGCCCTGCTGCTCAGCGCCGTGGCCTTCGACCAGATGAGAATCAGGCTGGCCAAAACATCGTCATGAGCCCGCTCCGCGAGCGGCCCGAGGCGGGCAGTCCGGTGTGAGCGGCGTGATCCAGACCGTTACCGGTCCTGTCGCCCCCGAGTCGATGGGGGTAACCATGCCCCATGAGCATCTGTTGCTTCTGAATCCGTCCTTCGTGGAGCCGCCGGAGGCCTCGGAGCGGCAGCGGGCGCATGAGCCGGTCTCGGAACGCAACATCGAATGGGTACGCCAGTACTGGACCTCCAACCTCGACAACCTCCGGCTCTACGACGAAGAGACCGCCCGTGAGGAAGCCGCCTGGTATTACCGGGCGGGCGGAGACACCCTGGTGGACCCCACCACCCGCGGCATCGCCCGCGACCCCCGCGCCCTGGTGCGCATCTCTCGCGGCAGCGGAGTGCAGATCGTGGCCGGAACCGGTTTCTACGTGGCCGAGACCCATCCCCCGGACATGGGAACACGCTCGGAGGAGGACCTGGCGGCCGAGATGGCGGGGGAGCTCACCGAGGGAATCGACTACACGGGGGTGCGGCCCGGATTCGTGGGCGAGCTGGGCTGTTTCTGGCCGCTGCGGGACGACGAGCGGAAGGTGCTGCGCGGGGGCGCTCTGGCTTCGGTCGAGACCGGCGCGGCGGTGATGGTGCATCCGGGCCGCCATCCCGAGGCGCCCGCCGAGATCATCTCGGTGTTGACGGAGGCCGGAATGGCCGCCGACAAGATCATCATCGCCCATATGGACCGGACCATCCAGGACGTCGAGGGGGTGCTGGAGCTGGCCGAGGCCGGATGCTATCTGGAATATGACCTGTTCGGCATGGAGACCTCCATGTACCCGACGGTGGCCGAACGGACCGAGGCCGGCATCGTCCCCGGCCGCCCGCCCGGCCTGGCCTTTGTGAGCGACGCCGTGCGGCTGGAGACGGTGGAGATGCTGGTGGAGCGCGGATACGCCGAGCGGGTGCTGATCTCGATGGACATCTGCACCAAGCACCGCCTGCACAAATACGGCGGCCACGGCTACGACCACATCCTCGAGAACATCGTCCCGTGGATGCGGCGGCGGGGCTTCTCGGAGGAGTTGCTGCGGACGCTCTTGGTCGACAACCCGCGCCGGGTGTTCACCATGAACGGAAATCGAACGGGGGGCCGAATCGGCGGCGGGGCCGAGGGAGGCCGGTAACTGTCCTAGATGGGTAGCTCCAAGGTTGCCATGACTACAAGAGTAGATAATCATTATTTAGAATTGATTACAAAGCACATGATAACCGGGATGATGACGAATGAGCCGTTTAGCTTGGCTCCTCGGCGATTGGGCTGTGCCTGTAATCGGCGTGTTTCTGCGGTTTGATCGGCGTAAACAAAACCCTTATCCCTTGGAACTACCCATCTAGGGACGGCGGCGCCGGGTTGCGGAGGTGCGCACCGCCGGCGTATAAAGCCGCCCGCAACAGGCAGGCGAAGCGATACGGGAGGGGTATAGAGGCATCGGATTTCAGGGGAGTCGCCGAGGGGAGCAGGTCCCGGCCGGGTCTGCCGGCGCAGAGAAGAGCTCGGGTTCCGGCAGTCGGCGAACCCGGAATCCTTGCCCGGCGGCCGCATCGGGGCGGCTGTTGCCCGGTTCAGGAGGGTGTTCCGATATTTCTTCCCCATCCGCTCCGCCCTTGTCGGCGGGTCGGGGTTTGCCCGGATGTGTGTTAGGATGGCGCCGGTGTCTGCTCCGCCTGTGCCCTGGTTGTCAAGCGATGGTTTGATTAATCGGGGGGGGGGGTAGCATTGGGGATGTGCTGTAATCCGTATATCCTGGTCGGGCGGCCTGCGGGCTGTGCTTGCCGGGGCGGTCGGCGATTCTGCAGGAGGTTGCAGGTGAGTAGGTTTTTGGGGTGCCTGGTTGCGGTGGGGCGGGTGGGGTTGGTTGTGTTGTTGGTGTCGGGGTTGTTTGCGCCGGGGGGGGGGGGTTGTGGTGGGGGCGCAGGCGGTTGTTACGTTGAGTTTGGTTGATTCTTCGGGTAATGCGGTTACTTCGGTGGGGGAGGACAGCGGTTCGAGGGGTGTGCGGTTGAAGGCGACGGTGACCTCTGCGCCGTCGGCTAATTTGCGGGTTACTTTGGGTGCTTCGTTTTCTGGTACTGCTGCTGAGGGGCGGGCGAGGAATTTGAATCTGGGTTTGCCGGGTGCTAGTGAGCGTTGGGTTTGTGAGGTTATCAGCAATAATAATGCTGATTTTTGTGTTAGGGGTGATCCTTGGCAGGTGACTATTCCTGCGGGTCAGACGAGTTTTACGTCTACCGGGTTTACGGTTATGTTGCGGTCGGATCGTATTACGGAGAATCATGAGACGATCCAGTTTACTGGTACGGCTTCCGGGTATACGGTGAATGCGGCTACTTTGACGATTAATGACCAGGATCGGGCGGTTAGGTTGAATGTTCCGTCAGGGTCTTGGAGGGAGAGTCTCCCAAGGTGGCATGCTACGGGGACGTTGACAGCGGGGTCTTTGGTTGTGTTTGAGCCTCGGGAGGGCGAGAGATTGTTTACTACTATTAATGGGAACGGGTTCCATTTCTCGGCGAGAGGTGTTTTGGGTGGTGTGTCGGGTGGTGTGTTCACTGCTTCTACTTCATCGACCTACAGCGGGAGTAATTTGGATATGGGGGTGCGGATCGAAAACGGGACAGCGGTGTATGGGCTACCAACTAGCACCACGGCAGATTTTGAACATGAGCATCAGAGTTACGAAGATCCTCAGAAGGTGGTGATAAACGCGGGCAGCATTTCCGGTAATCTGCTCAGCGGTAATGCTCCTTATGGCGCCGGGGAACTCCAAATTTCTATTTTGAAGAATACGATAGTAGAACCGGATCAGGTATTTTACATCAGGCTGAACACTCCGGCGGGTTGGACATCGGTCAGAACCCCGATAACTATTAAAGATTCGAATCGGGCGGCTTTGACAGTAGATACCGATAGTGAGGCTATGGGAAATCAGGATGTGTTGACGGAGGGGGATTCCGGTTCGGGGGTGTCGGTGTCGGCATCTTTTTATAATGCCAATTCGTCGGTGGTTTCTTCCGCGACGACGGTTACGTTGAATACGGCGGTGCAGACCCCGGCGGGGGCGGGCAAGGCTGTGGCGTCCGATTTTTCGTATGCTCCGACGTCGGCGAATACGATTACGTTCCCGGCGAGGAGTGTTACTCCGTCGGCGGCGGGGTCGTTGGCTGGTTTGACGATTACCGACGACACGGTGGTGGAGGGTCCGGAGACTTTTGAGGTGGGCGGTTCGTCAGCGCTGGGCACAGCCAAGGCGGACACGTTGACGATTTATGACAACGATGCTGATATTGATCTGAGTTGGTCTTTGTCGTCGGTGGAGGAACAGTCGGGGGCGCAGTCGGTTACGGTTACCGCCCGGTTCAAGGGCGCTACGTCGATCCTGGCGGCGGCGACTCCGGTGTCGGTGACGGTGGCCGGGGCGGGCGGGGCCACTTTGGGGTCGTCGTGTCCGACCGGTACGGGGGATGATGCTTGCACGAGTTTGACTAATAATGCTGTGTCGATTTCGATTCCGGCGGGCAGTACGTCGGCGAGTGAAACGTTTATGGTGACGGTTCCTGATGACAGCGCGAGCGAGTCGGGGGAGAAGCTTACGGTGTCGGGGGAGGCGATGGTGGGTGGGTCGGCGGTGAGGGTTGCGTCGGCGGATTTGCCGATTGTGGATGCGGGTACGCGGGTGGATTTGTCGTTTCATGAGCCGGTGAGCGGGGATCCTGTGTTGGCGGGGGTGGTGGAGGATGGGGGTGCGCAGTCGGTGCGGGTGAAGGCTACGGCGGCGGCGGCTGTGGGGTCGGATACGACTATTACGGTGAATGTGGGGGATGGGGGTACCGCGGTGTTGGCGGTGTGCACGGGGTCGGGTCAGAGCCGGTCGTGTACGGGGGATTATGAGCGGGGGGCGGAGACGGTGGATGTGACTATTTCGTCGGGGGATACGTCGGGTACGGCGGATGTGACTGTTACTCCTGTGTCGGACACGGTGGCGGAAGGGGGTGAGGTGATCCGGTTTACGGGTTCGGCTTCGGGGTTTGGGGTCATTCCGGCGGATTTGAGTATTCTTGAGCGGGTCGGGTTGACGGTGGGCGGGTCGGCGGTGGTCGAGTCGGCGGGCAACGCCGGGGCGGCCACGGTTACGGCGGCTTTTACGGGCGCGGCCAGCTCGACGTTGACGTCGGCGACGACGGTGACGTTGTCGTTCGCGGCGGGCGAGAACGCGGAGGCGGCGGATTTCGGTGCTCCGGGCTCGGCGGTGACGGTGAGCATCCCGGCGGGTTCTACCAGCAGCTCGGCGACGGCGTTGACGGGTTTGCCGATCACCGCGGATACGATCGCGGAGGGGCCGGAGAAGATCGATATCAGCGGGTCGGCGTCCGGGTTTGTGGTGGCGGGGGCGGAGTTGACGGTTGCCGATGATGATCTGGGGGTTACGTTGACGGCGGACACGGACAGTGGAACCGACGGGAATCAGAAGACCCTGTCGGAGGACGCGGCTTCGGTGGGGGTGCGGGTGCGGGCCGCGTTCGAGAACGCTACGTCTAATGATCTGGCCGCCGCTTATGTGGTGCGGGTCAACGCGGGGGAGGCTTCCCCGCAGTCCGCGGCGGGCGGGGGAGTTGATTTCACGGCGCCGGGTTCGGCGGTGTCGGTGTCCATTCCCACCGGTACCAGTAGCCTGTCGAGCGGCTGGGTGGACCTGTCGGGGTTGTCTTTGACGGATGACACGATAGCGGAGGGCTCGGAAACGTTTGTGGTCTCGGCTGTGTTGCCGGGGAGTTCTTCGGTGTTGGCGTCGGATACGTTGACGATTGTGGATGATGATACTGCGGTGGTGTTGTCGGTGTCGCCGGTGGGGGTGTTGGAACGGGCGGCGTCGTATCAGGTTGAGGTTACCGCGGGGTTTGATGCGGTGTCTTCGGTGTTGGGGTCGGCTACTGCGGTGACGGTTACGGCGGCGGCGGCGGACACCGACGGCGCGACGGTGGCGTCGTCGATTTGTCCTACGACTTCTCATGATGTGTGCACCACCCGGGCGAACAACCGGTTCACGGTGAGTATCCCGGCGGGGGCTGTGAGCGGTTCGGGGACCATCGGGTTGACAGCCCGGGCGGACGGGGATGACACCGAGGACGCGGAGTATGTGACTTTCAGCGGCACGAGCAGCGCGGGCGCGGCGGTTTCGGCCCGGTTGGGGGTGTTTGACCCGGACCGGTCTTTGGTGTTGTCGTTCCATCAGCCCACCGACGGTGATCCGGCTCTGCCGGGGATCGGCGTCGGCGCCGGGGCGGGTATTGTCGAGGACGGCGGCGCGCAGACGGTGCGGGTGAGGGCCACTCTGGGCGCGGCGGCGGGGTCGTCGGGTGAGACGGTAACGGTGAACGTGGGCGCCGCGGGGGGGACCGCGGTGGAGGGGTCGTCGGGGGATTACACCCGCAGCGCTGGGACAGCGTCGATCACGGTCGCGAGCGGGGAGACCAGCGGAACAGCCGATGTTATGTTGACTCCTGCGGCGGATGCGGTGGTGGAGGGGCCGGAGACGGTTCGTTTCACCGCCTCCGCTACCGATTATTTGCCTGCTAGGGCTGATTTGACGATCACCGAAACAATATCGTTGGTGTTGAGTGGTTCGTCGGCGGCGGAGGGCGCAACCGACGGTGGGGGGGTTACGGTTACGGCTTCGTTCACGGGAGCGACCAGCTCGGGTCTGACCGGGCCGACGGATGTCGGGTTGGGTTTCGTCGCGGGCGAGGACGCGGAGGCGGCGGATTTCACTGCCCCGTCCCCGACGCTGACGGTGACTATCCCGGCGGGTTCGGTTTCGAGCTCCGCGAGAGCGTTGACGGGTTTGACGATCGCGTCGGACAGCATCGCGGAGGGCGAAGAGAAGATCGAAGTGCGCGGGTCGGTGGAGGGTCACGCGGTGGAATACACGGAGTTGGTTATCGACGATGACGACCTGGGCGTATTTTTGATAGCGGATACCGATTCCGGGACCATGGGGAATCAGAAGAGCCTGGCGGAGGGTACGACGCCGGCGGTGCGGGTGGCGGCACAGTTTACTACTGCTACGAGCAATGATCTGGGCTCGGCGCTGGAAGTGAAGGTTGCGGTGGAGGAGGCGTCGCCTGCGACCGCCCGGGGCGGGGGGGTTGATTTCACCGCCCCGTCTTCGCCGGTTACGGTGTCCATACCTAGCACTTCGCGCTGGAGCCCGTTTACGGACCTGACGGGGTTGTTGGTCACCGATGACACGGCAGCGGAGCCGGCGGAAACGTTCTCGGTTACCGGAACAGCGGCGAACGGGGCAACGGTTACTCCGGATTCGTTGACGATCGGGGCGTCTGACACTGATCTGGAGATCACGGTGTCGCCGGATACGGTTCTGGAGGCCGCGGATGCGTATACGGTTACGGTTACCGCCGGGTTCGACGGCGCAGCCACGTCGGAGCTGTCGTCTGCTACCGCGGTGACCGTGGTCGTGGCGGAGGGGGACAGCAACGGAGCAACGATTCCGGCGTCGGGGCTGGTGGGCGCGACGTGTCCTACGATTTCCCAGGATGTGTGCACCGACCAGCCGAACAATACGATTACGGTGAGCATCGGGGCGGGGGATGTCAGCAACACGGGTTCGTTCCAGTTGCGCGCCCGCGACGACAGCGATAATACCGAGGGGACCGAGACGTTGAAGGTCACCGGCTCGGCCACCGTGGCGGGAACCGCGAAAACAGATGACACGACGATCAGGGTGGTAGACCGCGGTGTAACCCTCGCGTTGACCGAGGGCGGGAACGCGGTGTCCACGTTGAGTGAGAACTACGGGTCGGGCACCATAAGGGTAACCGCGACGCTGCCGGTGAACGCCCCCGCGGGGGGGTCGGTGGTGGGGATCAGGCTGGCCGGTTCCGCGGCCGCCGACGGCGACGGCGTCTTTAGTGAGCGGGAGGATTACCGGGCCGGCCCGCCTGCCGCCGCGGGGGTGCCTGCCGGGTACACCACCGCGATTGCTGTTACTGCGGGCGGAACCACCGGCAGTGTTGATATTCCTATCACGATAAACAACGACAGTGTGGACGAACCGGTAGAGGACATCCTGTTCGAGGGCAGCGAGGTGACCATCAGCGGCAGCACCTATCCCACGGTGGCCGCCCGCCTGCGCCTGAACGATGACGACACCCCGCCCGCGGCTGTGGGTCTGAGCTTGTTCAACACCGACGGCGAAGAGATCACCCAAATAACAGAAGGCGGAGCCGACACCACCGTGCGGGTTCGGGCCGCGTTCACCGGAACCTCCACTACTACCCGCTCGACGGCGACCATCGTGCCGATAGTCGTCGGCAAAACCGAAGCGGGGGAAGCCACCGAGGGAACCGACTACGAAACCGTGGCCGGTTTCAACGCGACCATCCCCGCCTACCAAACCAGCGGAACCGGAACTTTCACCCTCAAAACCGATGGAACATACGACGACACCAGCTTCGAGGGACCCGAAACCGTCACCGCCGCCGGCGGGGCACTGGCGGGGTTCACCATCGCAGAGGACACCCTGACCATCGTCGACAACGACGGCGGCATCACCCTCAGCGTCTCGGCCCCCGGCGAGGTAACCGAAGGAAACAACAACCCCACTGTCCTGACCGTCACAGCCGCCTACCCCACCGGCGAAACCCTCACGGCGGCGCATACCGTAGCGCTGGGCTTCCGCGGCGGGACCGCAACCGACGGCGTTGATTACAGCGCCGCCGCGCCCGGAACGCTGACCATCCCCGCCGGGCAGAACAGCGCCAACAAAACCATCACCCTCACCAGCGTGGAGGAAGACAACATCGCCGAAGGAGACGAAACCCTCCAAATCACCGGAACCGCCCCCGGCCTCACCGTCACCCCCGGGTCTCTTACCATCAAAGACAACGACACCCCGCCCACCAGCATTGCTCTATCAGCCAGCCCCAACCGTCTCAACGAGGGAACCGCCAACCGGCGGGTAACGGTTACCGCCCGCCTGGCCGGAAACACCACCCTCCCCGCTGCCACCCCCATCAGCATGTCCGTTTCGGGCGGCACCGCCACCGGTTCTGATTACCGGATCAGCAGCCGCCTCAACACAATAACCATCCCCGCCGGCGCCGCCGCGGGAACCGGAACGTTCACTATCAGCATCAACACCGACACCGCCGCCGAGTCCGCAGAAAGCATCAACATCGCAGGAACCGCCGCCGGGTTCACCATCACGCCCGCCACCCTGACCATCGTCAACATCGCCCCCGCAGCACCCCCACCAGCCCCGGCCCCCGCACCCCCACCCGCAGGAGGCGGCGGCGGCGGTGGTGGAGGCGGCGGAGGAGGGGGCGGCGGCGGCGGTGGTGGAGGCGGCGGCGGTGGTGGGGGCGGTGCGCCCCCGCCCCCTGCTCAGCCCGCAACACCGCCCGCCCCCGCCTGTGTCGGCCGGTTCTGCGACGAAGACGGCAGCGTCCACCAAACCAACATCGAACGCATCGCCCAATGGCAGATCACCCTCGGATGCAGCGCAACCGACCCCACCCTCTACTGCCCCGGAGCCGACATCACCCGCCGGCAAATGGCCGCGTTCCTATACCGAGCCGTCTCACAACGCTGGACCATCCAGCCCCCCGCCCGGGCCGAACTGTCAGACGTAGGCGCAGACGCCTGGTACCGCACCTACGCCGACTGGGTCATCTCCGTCAACGCGTTCGAAGCCCCCGGGGGAGCGTTCAACCCCGGCGGAGTAGTAACCCGAGCCGACATGGCCATCATGATGATCGCCGCGTTCCCCCACCTCGAAGCCGTCACCCAACCCGAAGGCCTCTTCCAAGACGCCCAAGGAGCCGACCCCGCCGTCATACAAGCCATCGAAGGCATGTACCAAACAGGCGTAACCCGAGGCTGCACCACCACCCCCCTCAACTACTGCCCCAACCAACCCGTAACCCGAGCACAAATGGCATCCTTCTTCGTCCGAGCCATCGACCAAGCCCCCACCCCAACACCCCAAACCGCCTCCGGCTCCTGACCCCGCCCGGGGCCAAGGGCCGGCCGCCGGGCCGGACGCCGGTGAGGGAGCATGGGGGAAGCCGACGACCCCTTTCAGGGTCGACAGGCCGGCTCGGCCCGGCGAACGGTCAGGCTTCCCCGTCCGGCGATCTCCATTATGTCGGCCAGCCTGAAGACCGCTTCGATTCGGCAGGACCCGGGTGAGGCCCCGGCAAGCGGGACGTCCATCGTCATCATCTGGCCGCGGCGCACGTAGAAGCCCGAGAGCGGGCCGAGCCGGTCGACCGGGGCGTCGGTGTGGCCCTCGCCGCCTGACGGGTTGGCCAGTGACGCTCCGGCCAGGTCCACCTCGGCCCCGTTGAGGGTGAGCCGCCGCACCGCGGTGATGTATTTGGACTGCGGATGCGGGTTGCGGAGCTCGAATCGCAGCGAACCGTCCGCCGCCGCCCGCCCGGATTCGGCCGCCGCCTCCAGATCGCCGGACTGGAGCCGCTCGACCAGCTGGCGCAGCATCGCCCAGCTGTCGGCCCGACCGTCTGCCTCATAGCTCTCGATCAGTCCGGCCAGGCGGCCCACCGCGTGCTCGGCCATGGCGGCGCCCCATTCCCGGCCGGCGGTGAAGCGGGGGTTGGCGGCGTATACGCCCGCGTGCTCGGCTGCGGGGTCGTCCTCGAGGGTGGTCAGATCCACCGAGTCGGGGTGGAACTCCATCAGGTAGGAGGTTTCTACCTTGGCGCCGTGGTCGTGGATGTCGCCCGGCATTCCGGCGTTCAGCTCGTTCCAGACCGTGGTGAGGGCGTTGACACCGGGAAACCGCTCCATCACCCGGTCGGTTTCCTGGCGGAGTACGTGGAGATGGTCCAGCGCTCCGTGGCCGGAGAACACGATGATGGTCTCGAAGCCGCCCTCGGCCAGCTGGCGGAGGATGGGCCGCACCGCCGCCCGCAGCACGGTTACGTCCACGGTGATGCCGTGGGGGAGGGGCAGCACACCCGAAGCCAGCCAGAGCGGGGGGAGCACCAGCCCGCCCGTGACGGCGGCGGTGCGATGGCACATGGCGTCGGCGGTGAGCATGTCCACTCCGAGGGGGAGGTGGGGGCCGTGGTACTCGACGCATCCGACCGGCAGGAAGACGATGGGCGCCTCTTCCAGCACCCGCCGCACCCGGGCCGGGCGCGCCATCTCGTAGGCGGTCGGGTCTATCGGGGGCGCTCCCGGGGCTGCGGCTCGGGCCGGATCGGCGGAAACCATTGCCGTATTACGATACCCGGCAGGGGGCGCCCCAGACGGGAGACCGCCGGATGAGATCACGGATATGAGCGCAAGCCCGCGGGCGATGGTGACCGGGGCGGCCAGCGGCATCGGGCAGGGCGCCGCCCTCCGGTTGCTCGAAGAGGGCTGCTCGGTCGTTGCCGTCGACATCGACGAGGCCGGCCTGGAACGGGCGGCCGCCGAGGGGGCCGAGCCGCTGGCGGCCGACCTGGCCGACCCCGAGGACCGCCGCCGGGTGATCGCCGCCGGGAAGGGGATGGACTACCTGGTCAACGCGGCCGGGATTATCCGCCTCAAACCGCTGGCCGACTTCACCGTCGACGACTGGCGGGATATCTTCACGGTCAACGCCGAGGCTATCTTCTTCCTCTGCCAGGGCATCGGGCCGACCATGCCTCCGGGCGGCGCCATCGTCAACCTCTCCTCGAGCTCCGCCAAGCTGGCCACCACGGTGGAGGCCGCCGTCTATGCCGCCTCCAAAACCGCCATCCTGTCCATCACCCGCTCCTTTGCCTACGGACTGGCCGATATCCCTGTGCGGGTCAACGCGGTCTGCCCGGCCATCATCGACACCCCCATGCAGGACAAGGTGCTCGAGACGGTGGCGCCGTTCCGGGGCATGACCCCCGCCGAGCTGGAGGCCGCCCGCAACGCCTCGGTGCCGCTGGGGCGGCCGGCCTCCCCGGAGGAACTGGCCGGGCTGATATGGTTTCTCCTGGCCGAGAAGCCCGGTTACATGACCGGACAGGCCGTCAACTTCGGAGGAGGGTACGTGACATGGTGACCGCCGGGCCGAAACGGGTGCATCACATCGGCATCACCGTCCGAGACGTGGACCGGTCGCTCGGGTTCTGGGAGTCCTTCCTGGGAGCGCCGCCGCGCTGGCGGCGGGTGCTGGACGCCCCCTACCTCGGCCTTGTCACCGGCTACTCAGGGGTCAGCATGAACGCGGCGGTCATCGACCTGCCCGGCGGCCAGGTACTGGAGATTCTGGACTACCGGGTGGACGGCAAGGCGCCCAACCCGCCCGACACCGCCAACCCCGGCAACGTCCATATATGCGTCGAGACCGACGACATAGACGCGCTGTGGGATCGGGCGGCGGCGGCCGGCGCAACCCCGGTCAGCCCCGGCCCGGTGTTGGTTACCGAAGGCCCCAACCAAGGGGCGAAGGCCTGCTATCTCCGCGACCCCGACGGCATCACGGTGGAGCTGTTCCAGCCTCCCCAATCCAGAATCGAGCCATGATTCCGGGCCTGGGATTCCTGGCCCTGGGATTCCGGCCCGGACTGCCAATCGATCGGATAGGATCGCCCCATGAAAATCGCAAAAGTCGAAGCCATCCCGGTCAGCTACCCCGAACCCAACGATTTCAACGCCGTCCGGCATCTGTGCCTGGTCAAGCTCACCGCCGCCGACGGGACGGTGGGTTGGGGTGAATCGGTCACCATGTGGCCGGAGTCGAGCTTCGCGACCAAGGCCGTAATCGAGGGTATGTCGGATCTGGTGGTGGGGCAGAACCCGGTCCACAACGATGTCATCTTCCGGGCGCTTAAAGACCGGGCTTGGTGGTACGGCTACGAGGGCGGCATCGCCTCTTTCGCCGTCGCCGCCGTCGACATCGCCCTCTGGGACCTGAAGGGCAAGGCCCTCGGGGCGAGTGTGCTGGACCTGCTGGGAGGGCCGGTCAATGAGCGCCTGCCGGCCATCGCCTCCTCCCACGCCCATTTCGAGTCGATTCCCGAGATGGCGGAGGAGGCCCGGGGGTGGCTTTCGACCGGACTGCAGGGCATGAAGGTGGGGTTCGGCAAGCGGGGCGATGCCCGCCTGGGGTTCGAGCACGACCGGGATGTGGAGTACGTGCGGCAGATGAGGGAGGCGATCGGCCCCGGCAAGAGCCTGATGCTCGACCTGGGCTGGGTCATCCGATGGGATGTTATGACGGCGGTGAAGCGCACCCGGGCCTTCGACGAATACGGCGTGGACTGGATCGAGGAACCGCTGGGCGACTGGGATCCCGAAGGGTACGCCAACCTGCGCTCCAAGACCGAGATGTTGATCGCCTACGGAGAAAAGGAGTGGACCCTGCGGGGGTACGAGCGGGTGCTGGCCGCCGGGACGGTGGACGTGGTGGGGTGCGATCCGGGGCGGGCCGAGGGGATTACCGGCTTCAAGAAGGTGGCCGACCGGGTGGAGCAGCACCGGCGCCAGGCCAACGCCCACGCCTGGTCTTCGGCGATCGTGACCGCGGCCAGCCTGGCGGTGAGTTTCAGCAGCCCCGCCTGCAAGCTGTTCGAGTTCAAGCCGCTCGAGAACCCGATGCAGCACGAGCTGGTGGCGGAGCCGTTCGACCACGAGGAGGGCTGGGTGTATCCGCCGTCCGGGGCCGGGCTGGGCATCGAAGTGGACGAGAAAGTGGTGGACCGTTACCGCACCGAACGGGTGCTGGGGTAGGGCATGGCCTGGAGCGTCGGCTCGGGGCTGGAGGGGCGGGGCGTGATCGTTACCGGCGCGGCCGGCGGGATCGGAAGGGCCGCCGCCGAGGCGTTTGCGCAGGCGGGCGCCCGGGTGATGGCGGTCGATCTGCACCAGGCGGCGGCGGAAGAGACGGCGGCGGGGCTGGCGGGGGGCGGCCATGCGGCGGCGGGGCTGGACCTGAACGATCTGGACGCCCACCAGGCCCTGGTGGAGCGGGCGGTCGAGGAGCTGGGCGGGGTGAGGGCGCTCGCCCATCTGGCGGCGGTGCTGGCGCGGCGCGACTCGGTGGGGGCGGTTACCGAACAGGACTGGGACTTCCAGCTGGACACCAACCTGAAGGCCGGCTTCTTCCTGTGCCGGACGGCGGCCGACGCCATGATTGAGGCGGGGGAGGGCGGCAGCATCACCTTGTTCTCCTCCCAGGGATGGTGGACGGGCGGCTTCGGCGGGTCGGTGGTGTACTGCGCATCCAAGGGCGGCGTCGTCTCGATGACCAGGGGTTTGGCGCGCACCTACGGCGCACACGGCATCAGGGTCAACGCAGTGGCGCCCGGCATGGTCGACACCCCCATGCTCATGGACGACCTCTCTCCCGAGGTGTTCGAGACGCTCAAAGCCCAGACGCCCCTCGGCCGGGTGGCCGCCCCTTCCGAGATCGGAGGGGTGGCGGTGTTCCTGGCCAGCGACCACGCCTCTTATGTGAGCGGCGCCACCCTCAACGTGAGCGGCGGCTTTTTGATGTACTGAAAAGCGCGGTTTTCGCAATGACGGGGGCCGGCGGCGCGGCTACGATTTTCGGCGACCGTTCGAACGAGGAGGGCCCATGGCGCTGATTGCTACCCAGGAGCAGAAGGAACAGCTCAACGAACGCGGCTTTTTTGTCATCGAGAGCCTGCTGTCGCCGGAGGAGGTGGCCGGGGCGGCCGCCGCCATGGATGAGGTGGAGGCAAGGGTCCGCCGTGAGCGGAACATTCCTCCGGAGCAGAACTTCGCTATGCGGAACGGTCTGGTCGAACATCCCGCCATCCTCGACCTGCTCGACCGACCCGACATATTGAGCTACATCGTGGACGTGTTCGGGTGGAACATCCAGAACCGCGACAGCGTGCTGTTGGCCACCGACGCCGATCCCGGCAGCGACCCGGCGGAGCTGTCGCTGGGATGGCACTTCGACTACGAGGAAGAGTTCGCCGGCGCCACAGGCGGCGGGCTGATGCCGTGGCTCGACTTCAAGGTGGGCTGGTATCTGTCGGATCTGAGGGAATCCGGCCACGCCACCATCCTGCTGGTTCCGGGCAGCCACCGCTGGGATGACGCCCGCCGGGCCAACTGGCAGAACGAGATCGACCCCGACGACATCTTCGAGCTGCGGGCGCCGGCCGGGAGCGCCATGCTGTGGCGGCCCACCCTGCTGCACGCCGTTACCCCCAACCTGTCCTCCACCCAGCGCAAGGCCATCTACATCAGCTACACCCCGCGCTGGGTCAGGCCCACCGGTCACATCGACCACAGCCCGGAGCTGCTGGCCCGGAGCAACCCGATCCGCCGCCAGCTGCTGGGGGCGATGGGCGACCTCTCCGATCCGATGGGGTCGGATCCCAGGAACAACCCCGAGTGCCAGTACTGGTTCACCCAGAACTGGGACACCGTACCGCTCCGTCGGTGGGCGGAGGAGCGGCACGGAGGCCCCCCGTTCGACTGGGGCACCGGCTACGGCGTCAGCACCTCCAAGGGACCCGATTTCACGTTCACCGATGTGACCGATCCGAGAATGAACTGATGGCGGCCTCCCCCTGCCCTCCGCTGGCGGTGACCGACGGCGACGGGGTGGGTCTCACCACGCCCGAACCCTACGTCCGGCATGTCAAGGTGCTGCTGTCGCCCCTGCTCCAGGAAGGTTTGGGAGATTTCTCGGTCGGGTCGTGCGAGGTGCCGCCCGGCCAGGCGGGAAGCCTCCACACCCATCCCGGAACCGTCGAGGTATGGATGTTCTATGAAGGCGAAGGCCGGGCGGTGGTCGGCGGCCGGGAGTTCACCACCGGCCCCGGCTCCGTGGTGTACACCCCGCCCGGCGCAGCCCACCAGTTCTTCAACACCGGCGACACCCCCGTGCGCCTGTTCTGGCTCTACAGCCCCGCGGGCGCCGAACGAGACGTAATCGAATCCGAGTTCGTCTAGATGGGTAGTTCCAAGGGATAAGGGTTTTGTTTCCGCCGACCAACCGCGGAAACACGCCGATTACAGGCACAGCCCAATCGCCGAGGAGCCGAGCTGAGCGGCTCATTCGTCATCATCCTGGTTATCATATGCTTTGTAATCAATCTAAACTATGATTATATACCCTTTCTAGTCATGGCAACCTTGGAGCTACCCATCTAGAACATGCGCGGATAGGGAGGCCGGAGGTGTCCCGCGCAAGCAACCGTCGGGGTCGTCTGCCCGGTGAGCAGGCGGCAGGGTCCTGCGCCCGCCGACGAAACACAGCCGAACCAACGCCGCGCCCGAAGGCAACCCGATGAGCATGGACGGCAGGGCGCCGCCCCCGCCGACGAAACAGCCGAGGCATCCGCTGTCCGTGCTTCCCCTTACCCCCGGTCGCCTTACAGAAACATCAGCACCGCGCAAACCCGAACCCTTTTCCTGCAAACCCTCGAACCCTGTTCCTGTGAACCCCCTGGTCAGCCCCTATCCGACCCCTAGAACCCCCCGCAAGAACGCGAAAAACCCCGCCCCCACGCCCCGCTTCGCGGGCCCGGCCCCCACCGCCGCCACCTGGTTTCCGGACGCGTTCGGTCAGTACCCCGGCGGGGTCGCGTTCGGAAGATGATCCCTGTCTCGGTCTGCGCCGGCGGCGGACCGGAGGTGCTTTGGCTCCTTCATTATCCGGTATATGTGCGACATAGTCAATACCCTTGCGGCGGATCCGGTGGGATTTTTTTGTCATTCCCGCGATTAATATGATGCGGCGGAGTAGGGAGGCAACCATGCAGGTGCGCAAGGCCGGCGTTGTTCTGGCGGCTCTGATCGCGATGGGGGCGGCGGCGTGCGGAGGTGATTCATCTTTCGATGCGGGGGCGCGGGCCGAGGCTGAGATGAGAGGGCCCGACGGCGCCGCGATGGGAACGGTCGAGCTGACCCAGGGGCCCAACGGAGTACTGATCTCGGCCGATGTATACGGGCTGTCCCCCGGTCCGCACGGATTCCACATCCACGCCGTAGGGGCCTGCTCCCCGGACTTCACGGCGGCGGGCGGACACTTCGCCCCGGACGGCGAGGGCCACGGCTTCATGCATGCCGACGGATCTCACGCCGGCGACCTGCCGAATATCCACGCCGGGGCCGACGGGTCGGCCCGCGCCGACCATTTCACCTCGAAGTTGACCCTGGCCCCGGACGGCGACGCATCGCTCTTCGACGAAGACGGCTCCGCGGTCATCATCCACGCCGGGCCCGACTCCTACGGCGCCGAGCCCGGGGCCGGCGCCCGCGTGGCCTGCGGCGTCATCGAACAGCTCTAGGAATTTTCCCCGCCTGGAAGCCAGGCCTGTATCCAGATTTGCATTTACCTATCAGGTAATGTACCCTTGGATAGGTCATGGAAATCTTGTTCAGGTCCTTTCGTCTTGAGGCGTTGTGCAGCAACGAAAAGGCTCTGCGCAGGAAATATGGCCCTGAGGTCGCAAAGAGGATCGCGGTTCGGATTTCTGATCTCAAAGCAGCAGACAATCTTTCCGAGATGCGGAGGTTGCCGGGAAGGTGCCATGAGCTGACGGGCGGTCGGAGCGGACAGCTGGCGACCGACCTGCCCAATGGCCTTCGGCTGGTTTTCCGCCCTGCGGGTAAGCGGAAGCGCAAGGACGACGGAGGCCTCGACTGGATGTCGGTGTCGACGGTAGTCGTAATCGAGATCGTGGACTACCACTAACAGAGCCGCAACGGCGAAGAAAGGAGGTGAATCGTGGCCGACGGACATTTCGAGTTCACACCGGACTACGCCGTGCCGCCGGGCTGGACCCTGCTGGACCTTCTTGAAGAACGAGGGATGACCCAGGCCGAGCTGGCCCGGCGCACGAATCTGTCCGTAAAGCACATCAACCGGCTTATCAAAGGCCATGTGCCGCTCAGCACCGATGTCGCCCTCCGGCTGGAGCGGGTTACCGGCGTGTCGGTCCGATTCTGGTTGACAAGGGAGAGCATCTACCAGGAACGCCGGGCCCGCTTGGCCGAGGAGGGGAATCTGGAGAAAGACCTTGCCCTGCTCGACGAGTTGCCTACCAGTGAGATGGTGAGGCTTGGAATCCTGACCAAGCGGCTCAAGCCGCTGGATCGTCTCCGAGAGGCGTTGCGGTTTCTGGGTGTGGCGAACCGGGGGGCGTGGCTCGAAGGGATGGGGACCCTCGAAGCTTCCTTCAGGATGTCGGAAGCCCATGATTCCGACCCGGCCGCCTCCGCCGTCTGGCTGAGGATGGGCGAGATCGAGGCGGCGGCGGTCGAGTGCGCGCCTTGGGACCCTTCCGCCTTCAGGAATGCGCTCGGGCGGATACGTTTACTGACCCGCGAGAGGGACCCGCGGAAATGGCAGCCCGAAGCGGAGGGCTTGTGCGCCGCCTCCGGGGTCGCGGTGGTGGTGCTGCCCGAGGTGAAAGGCGCAAGAGCTCACGGCGCCGCCCGTTGGCTGACTCCGGAAAAGGGGCTGATCCAGCTCAGCATCAGGCACAGGTGGAGCGACATATTCTGGTTCTCCTTCTTCCACGAGGCCAAGCACATTCTCGACGAGACCCGGCGGGCCATCTTTTTGAGCGGTAAGAAAAAGGACTCACCCGAGGAGCAGCAAGCAGACAGGTTCGCCCAGGATTTCCTCATCCCGCCGGACAGCGCCGCCGAACTGCCGAAATTACAAACTAATGAAGACGCGCAGGCTTTTGCCGACTCGGTCGGTGTGCATCCCGGCATCGTGGTCGGGCGGCTGCAGCACGAGTCGCTGTGGCCGCGCAATAAGGGAAACGAGTTGCGGCAACGGCTGCAGATAGCGGAACCCGCCAGGACCTGACCGCCGCCGAGGCCGGTAAGGGGCGGACGGCTCAGCCGGCGCCGAGAATCACATTCAGCCCCGCTCCCGCCGCTGGGTGGCAGGGTTCCGATGGTTTCGTTCTTTAGTGCCTTTGACCTGGGGTTTTGCGGTTGGGTGTGCAGTGAAACAATAATGACATAAATATGACATAAATACGGCTACCAGGATGGGGATCCGACTTGAGAAGCGGTATGTACGGTTTTCAGGGGGAAATCAGTATCTGGTTTGTTTCGTTCTTTAGTACGTTTGACCTGGGGTTTTGCAATTTGTTTGCCATTTTATGCAATTATTGTTTTTGGGTTGGTATAGTGAAACAATTATGGCATATCCGCTTTTTCATCCAGCCAGGCCTGACCGCGCGGAAGCCGGATTCCCGCCGCCGCTCGTTCTGACGACGGAGGAATTTGCGCAGGAGTTCGGCGAAGAGAGCGCTTACCTGGAGTTCAAGGAGGGCCTGTCCGCGGCTGTCCCGCAGTCGGTCGCGGCCTTCTCCAACACCGACGGCGGGGTGATCCTGATCGGGGTTACCGACCGCGGCCATGTGAAAGGGGTCGGCGCGAACGGCGGCCACGAGGCCAAGGTGCACCAGTCTGTGAGCGACCTGCGCGACCCCGGCCGCTATCACCTTCATAACCTTGCGGTAGCAGACCGCCGGGTGATTGTTGTGGCAGTGGCAAAGCGCGTCGAGGGGTTCTGCCAGACCAGCGACGGCCGGGTTCTGGTGCGCAGAGGGGCGTCGAACAGGGCGTTGTTCGGCGCGGCGCTGACCGAATTCGTGGTGGCGCGATCCCTGCGGCGTTTCGAAAGCACCGCTACGGATGCCGACCTCGGTTCGGCCGACGCGGAGCTGTTGGAGGACCTGGCCCGATGCTGGTCGTGGGGCGGGGAAGGGCTTCCCGAACGGCTGGAGGAGAATCATTTCATGAAGGGCGGCCGATTGACGGTGGCCGGTGCGTTATATCTGCTGAGTGAACCCCACGGTGTGCTCGGCAAGTCCTACGTGGAAATCTTCCGGTATCGGGATGAGGGCCTCGATTACGACCGCCGGGTCGAGATTACCGGCCCGTTGCAGAAACAGGTCGGCACCGCCGCATCGCTTGTGCTCGACGAGATCGGGTATGACCTGGTGCTGGTAGGCATCCGGAGGCATGATCTCCCGAGGTTGCCCGAAGCCGTCCTGCGGGAAGCCATAGCAAACGCGGTCGCCCACCGATCCTACGAAGCGATGGGGACGGCGGTCCGCATCGACATCCGCCCCGACCGGGTTGTGGTGACCTCGCCCGGCGGTTTGCCCGAACCGGTAACCGTGGAGAACATACGAGAGCAATATGCGGCCCGGAATCTCTTGGTGATCAAGACCCTCCGGCGGTACGGATTGGCCGAAGACGAAGGCCGCGGCGTCGATCTCATGCAGGACGAGATGATGTCAAACCTGTTGGCGCCGCCGGAGTTCGAGGAGGACGGATCGTTGGTCAGGGTCACACTGCGGCTGACCGGGGCGGCGACTCCAGAGGAAAGAGCCTGGGTCTCCGAACTGGAGCATCGGGGCTCGTTGGCGCCGCGAGACGGGTTTCTGCTGGTGCATGCGGCCAGAGGCGAGGCGCTGTCGAACCGCCGGGCCAGACGAATCCTTGGGGTGGATCGGGATGTGGCCAGGGCGGCGCTTCAGAGACTCAGGGATCAGGGTCTGCTCATCCAGCGGGGCGAACGGGGCGGCGCCAGATACCTGATCAGCCCCGACCTCGGCCCGCCGCCGGGGTTGCTCCTGTCCGATGAGGAAATCGACTCCCTGGTTGTTGACTTGGCGCGCAAGGGGCCGATAACGAATGAGCTCGTCCGCGAGCGCACCGGGTTGAACCGCCACCAAGCCTTGGCGGTGCTCGCCCGCCTGGTCGCCGCCGGCAGGCTCGACCGACGCGGTGAAAGACGGGGCGTCAACTACGTTCTGCCCGGTTCTTGATAGGGCGGCCCGTCTCTCGGAGTGCAGTCCATATAAAAATCACGGAGTGACAAAAAAACCCGTCGGATCCGCCTACAAGGGTATTGACTATGTCGCAACGATGCTGTATTAATGGAAGAGCCGCAAGCACCTCCGGTCCGCAGGCGCCGCAGACCGAGACAGGGATCATCTTCCGAACGCGACCCTGCCGGGTACTGACCGAACGCGTCCGGATCTCAGGTGGTGGCGGTGGGGGCCGGGCCCGCGAAGCGGGGCGCGGGGGCGGTGTTTTTCGCGTTCTTGCCGGGGTCCGGGGGTGGGGATAGGCGCTTGAGAGGGGGTAGGGGCTTGACCAGAGGAAAGAGGTGGGGATAGGGGCTTGACCGGTGGGTTCGCAGGAAAAAGGGTTCGGGCTTACGCGTGTTGGTGTCTTTTTCTGTAAAGACGAACGTGTGTCAGTGGAACTCCGCGGCGGCATCGGGAGGGGGCGGCGTTAGGCGAGCAAGGCGGCTGCTGCGGCGGCGGTGATCAGCGCCAGCGCAGCCAACGCCGAGCCGAGGCAACCCTTGGGCTTCCGGGCGCGCCGGGCGGGTTCCGGCGGCGCGGGTTCGGGATGGTGCTCGCGGAGAACGGCGGCGGTTCGGTGTTCGAGTTCCCGGCGCTCCCTCCCCGCCTGCTCGGCTTGGTTTTTCAGCGCGGCAAGCTGCTCGCGCTGGTCTTCGGTGAGCCACCGGGGATCGACCTTGCCGATCTCGCTGAGCGCTTTGGAGTCGTCGAGGAACACCAGCGCCTCGGCGGCCGACTTCATGTGCCGCTCGGCGGCCGCCCGGAACCGGTTCCGGCGGCGCGTTGCCCCGTCGAGGTGCAGCTTGGCGCCCCGCTCCAGCTCGGGAGGGGCCAGCGCCAGCAGGGGCTCGGTGGCGGGGTCGGCGGCCAGAGCCAGCAGGCCCTCGTAATGGTCGGCGCGGGCCATGGACTGGATGCGGGCCGCCAGCTTCTCGGCTTGTTTCCCCGCCTCCTCCCTGGCCGTGCGCACCCGTTTCCTGAGCCGCTCCCGCTCGGGGCCCTCCGCCTGGTCGGCCAACCGCCGGGCCGCCTCGAAGTCCAGTTTCTCCAATGCTTCTTCGAAGCCCTCGGGCGGGTTCGCATCCGACGATGACATAAAGGGACAGGATAATCCTGCGGGCCGGCGCGGGGGTATCCTCGGACGCTCGATGCCCATCGTAAGGAGAGACCATGGCACTCACTCTCGCATCCGCCGACTTCGAGGACGGGGACTACCTGGACGCCGCCCATGTCCTCGCCGAGGAGTACGGGTTCGGCTGCGCGGGCGGCAACCGGTCGCCGCATCTGGCCTGGAGCGGCGCCCCGGAGGGAACCGGCAGCTTCGCCGTTACCTGCTACGACCCCGACGCCCCCACCGGATCCGGTTTCTGGCACTGGGTGGTGGTGAACATCCCCGCCGGCGCGACCGAGTTGGCGTCCGGGGCGGGGAGCGGATCGGGCCTTCCGGACGGCGCCCTGCAGACGCGCACCGACTTCGGCGCGCCCGGCTACGGCGGCCCCTGCCCGCCCGAAGGCGACCATCCCCACCGTTACCTGTTCACCGTCCATGCGGTGGCCGTCGAGTCGCTGCCGGTGGAGGCCGACACCTCGGCCGCGGTGGTCGGTTTCATGCTCAACTTCAACACCCTCGAGAAAGCCTCACTGATGGGCCTCTACAAGCGGTAGACCGACGCCTTCCGCCCTACTCGCCCCTCCGCCACAGGTCGAGGGCCTGCAGAAGGTGCTTGTCTAGCCAGGCGTCAAACCTCGCTTGCACCGCTTCCAGCGACTCCAGATAGTTGATCTGGAAGAGCTCCTTGCTGACCGTATAGCGGTCTTCGATCATGGAGTGTCCTTCGTCCGTTTCGGGTTTTCTATAGAAAGAAAGCGATGCGCCGACTATGCCCCGGTACTCCCTTCCCACAGCGTGGAATGACAGGAAGATCTCGGAACGGCCGTTTTCGGTTTCCAAACCGAGCCTCCGCCAAGCGGCGAACTCGGCGGTGTTGGCGAAGTAGTCGAGCTCTTTGGCGGCTTCAATGATCTGCTACAAGCGGTAGACCGACGCCTTCCGCCCTACTCGCCCCTCCGCCACAGGTCGAGGGCCTGCAGAAGGTGCTTGTCTAGCCAGGCGTCAAACCTCGCTTGCACCGCTTCCAGCGACTCCAGATAGTTGATCTGGAAGAGCTCCTTGCTGACCGTATAGCGGTCTTCGATCATGGAGTGTCCTTCGTCCGTTTCGGGTTTTCTATAGAAAGAAAGCGATGCGCCGACTATGCCCCGGTACTCCCTTCCCACAGCGTGGAATGACAGGAAGATCTCGGAACGGCCGTTTTCGGTTTCCAAACCGAGCCTCCGCCAAGCGGCGAACTCGGCGGTGTTGGCGAAGTAGTCGAGCTCTTTGGCGGCTTCAATGATCTGCCAACGATGCCAGCGCCTCCGGTCAGTCTTGTCATTCGGTGCGCATTCGTCATCAAACGCGTTCCGATCCGCCGAGGCCCCGATCGCCTCCTTTAGTCGAGCGGATGCGTCGGCGAATGCGCTACCCGCACTTTTCCAGAGGGTTGTAGCGTGATTCTTGGCCTTGACCATGTTCCTGGCCAGGTCCTTGTCCCGCTTCCGAAAGTGGTCGCCGATTGCGGCCACCATGTGGTCCAGATGTTCGCTCGCGCGCGGAACATCCCGGGCGGTCCCGAGGGCATTCACGAAGGCCTTGCGTTGGGCGGCGGCGAACAGATCAACCAGCGGTCCCAGGTCGCCGCGGTCGGCCGCTTCGCAGGCGTCGATGTAGGAGTCGCGTTGGTCGCGGTGGACTACCAGGGGGAACCACCCTTCCCTGATAAACACCAACGAGGCGAGCCCTCGGGCGACGCGGCCGTTCCCGTCCTGAAAGGGATGGACCTGGGTGAAGCGGTGGTGCAGCCAGGCCGAGAGCACTTCCGGCGCCGCCTTCTCTTCCAGGTAACGGTGGTGTAACTCGATGAGGCGTTCCATCTGGATCGTTACCTGTTCGGGAGGGCAGTATTCATGGACCGCGCCGTCCGGCGTGGTGGGATTGTTGGAACGAAGCTTGTAGGCGCCCCGCCGGAGCGGAATCTCCGTTCTCCGCCCCAGGTGATCCCTGCCCGATGCGGTTGATTGGTTTCTGGTGATCAGGGCGTGCAGCTCCTTGATGAACGATTCGGCAAAAGGGCGCTTCGACCCGGCGAAGTCGAACAGCCAGTCGACCGCTTCCTTCTGGTCGCTGATGAGAGCCGCCACCAGCTCGGGCGGCCGGTCGGTGGCGTCGCCGGGGATGAGCGCCTCGTTTATGCCCTTGTCGATCAACAGCCGGGTAACGCCTCGGTCGAGGGTGTAGAGACCCTCCAGGACGCCGGTTTCTATCGCCCACTCGCGGGCCAGCCGCTCGTTGAACTCCTTGAGGCCCTCGGTTTCCGACAGGGCGCCGTGTTGCTCCTTCCAGACCGCCGCCAAAGGGGGAAGCTCCCGGCTGGCAAGCTGCCTCCAGTCCTCGAGTCCGGTGATCGGTTCCCAGGCCACTGTGGTTTCTCCGATATGGATCGGTTGCGCCGCCGCCGGCCGGCGGTTCCGGTCAGCTGCAGCCGGTGGTGTCTCCGCAGGTCAGGCAGACGTAGCAGGCGCCGTTGCGGACGGTCATATGGCCGCAGGATGCGCACACCGGGGCGTCGCCCATCAGCCCGCCCAGGTGTTCGGCGGTCGGCTTGGCGGCCTGGGGGGATTTCTGCAGCACGGCGGTCGAGCGGGTTTGGGCGGCGGCCTGGGCAGGCCTCTCCTCCGGTGCGGTCCTGCCCCGCCCCGCGTCGGCGAATACGGCCGCCGCGGCCTGGGCTTCTATGTCTTTCTCCTTGGCGGCCTCTTCCAGATCCATCTGGCGGCCGGCCTCCGCCGCCACCCCCGTCGGCGGCTCGGGCAGGTCGCTGGCCGAGCGGTCGGGCGGCACATGGACCAGGTCGTCGCGGTGCAGATACTCCACGCCGATCGTCCGGAACACGTAGTCGATGATCGAGTTGGCCATCTTGATGTTGGGGTGGCCCTCCACGATGCCGCGGGGCTCGAAGGTCTGGAACACGAAGGTGTCCACGAACTCCTCCAGCGGCACCCCGTACTGGAGCCCCTTGCTGACCGCGATGGCGAAGCTGGCCAGGATGCCCCGCAGGGTGGCCCCCTCCTTGGCCAGGTCGAGGAAGATCTCCCCGAGCGTTCCGTCCTCGTACTCGCCGGTGCGCAGGAACACCTTGTGCCCGCCCACCCTGGCCTCCTGCGTCCAGCCAGCCCGCCGGGACGGCAGGATGAACCGGGGCCGGGGCTGGTTGGCGTACGCCCGGGTGGGGGAGACGCCGACCGGGAAGTTGCCCCAGACCAGATCGGCCTGGCTCCGGAGGGCCGCCTCCGCCTCCTCGCCCAGCTCTTCGGAAACCCCGTCGTCGGAGGAGGACGACAGCGGCTGCGACGCCTTCGAGCCGTCCCTGTACAGGGCCATCGCCTTGAGGCCCAGCTCCCAGGACATCATGTAGGAATCGGCCACCTCGCCGACCGTCGCCTCGTTCGGCATGTTGATGGTCTTGGAGATGGCCCCGGAGATGAACGGCTGGGCGGCCGCCATCATCCGTATGTGCCCCGTGTGGTGGATGAACCGCCTGCCGTACCGGCCGTTGCGGTTGGCGCAGTCGAACACGGGGAGGTGCTCGTCGCGCAGGTGGGGGGCGCCCTCGATGGTCTGGCGCCCGCATATGCGGTCGTTGGCCTCGGCGGTCTGCTCCTCGTCGAAGCCGAGCGCCGCCGCCAGGTCGAATCCGGGCGCGGCGGCTTCCTCCTCGGAGATCCCGAGCCGCCGGAGGGCGTCGGCGCCGAGGGTGTAGGCGTTCAGGGCGTGGCCCAGCTCGAAGGCGCCCGGCAGGGCTTCCTCGATCCGGTCCAGGTCATCGTCGTTCAAGCCCCGTTCCGCCAGCGACTCGCGGTTGATGTGCGGCGCGCCCGCCAGAGAGGAGGTCCCCACCGCGTAGGCGATGACGCCGCCGATCTGTTCCTCGTCGTAGCCGAGGCGGCGCAGCGCCGGGGCGATCGACCGGTTGGCGATCTTGAAGTAGCCGCCCCCGGCCAGCTTCTTGAACTTCACCAGGGCGAAGTCGGGCTCGATGCCGGTGGTGTCGCAGTCCATGACCAAGCCGATGGTCCCGGTCGGGGCCAGCACCGTGGCCTGGGCGTTGCGGTAGCCGTAGCGCTCGCCCAGCGCCAGCGCCCGGTCCCACGCCGCCCGCGCCGCCGCCAGCAGGTCGGTCGGGCACAGGGCCGGGTCGATTCCGACCACCCGGGTCGTTACGCCTTCGTAGTCGGAGGCGCGGTAGGCCGCCCGGCGGTGGTTGCGGATCACCCGCAGCATGTGCTCGCGGTTCTTGCGGAAGCCGGGGAACGGGCCCCGCACCGCGGCCATCCGGGCCGAGGCGGCGTAGGCCTCGCCGGTGAGGATGGCGGTGAGGGCGCCGGCTATGGCCCGGCCCTCGTCCGAGTCGTAGGGGATGCCCGAACGCATCAGCAGGCTGCCCAGGTTGGCGTATCCGAGGCCGAGGGAGCGGTAGTCGTAGGAGCCGACGGCGATCGGCTTGGAGGGGAAGTGCGCCATCGTCACGGAGATCTCCAGGACGATGGTCCAGAGCCGGATGGCGTGGAGGTAGCCCTCGATGTCGAAGGCGCCCGTCTCCTCGTCGAGGAAGGCGACCAGGTTGATGCTGGCCAGGTTGCAGGCGGTGTCGTCCAGGAACATGTACTCCGAGCACGGGTTGGAGGCCCGGATCTCGCCGGCTTCCGGGCAGGTGTGCCATTCGTTGATCGTGGTGTGGTACTGCATGCCCGGATCGGCGCACGCCCAGGCCGCCGCGGCGATCCGCCGCCAGAGGTCGCGGGCCGCCGTGGTCTTGGCGACCCGGCCGTCCACCCGGTTGACCAGCTCCCATTCGCCGTCGTCGAGCACCGCCCGGATGAAATCGTTGTCGACCCGCACCGAGTTGTTCGAGTTCTGCCCCGATACGGTCAGGTAGGCGTCGCCGTTGAAGTCGGCCGGGAAGCCGCCGTGCTCGATCAGCAGGCGCGCCTTGCTCTCCTCTATGTGCTTCCAGGAGATGAACTCCTCGATGTCGGGGTGGTCGACGTCGAGGATCACCATCTTGGCGGCCCGCCGGGTGGTGCCGCCCGACTTGATGGCCCCGGCCGCCCGGTCGCCGATCTTGAGGAAGGACATCAGGCCGGAGCTCTTGCCGCCCCCGGCCAGCGGCTCGCCCTCGGCCCGCAGGCTGGAGAAGTTGGAGCCGGTGCCCGAACCCATCTTGAACAGGCGCGCCTCCCGGACCCAGAGGTCCATGATGCCCCCGTCGTTCACCAGGTCGTCCTGCACCGACTGGATGAAACAGGCGTGGGGGGCGGGCCGGGAGTAGGCGTCGGGGGAGGGGACCGTCTCGCCGGTCTCCTCGTCGATGTACCAGAAGCCCTGGGCGCTTCCCGTTATCCCGTACTTGTGCGCCAGGCCGGTGTTGAACCACTGCGGGCTGTTGGGCGCGGCCATCTGGTTGGCCAGCATGTATTTGAGCTCGTCCTCGAAGGCCTGGGCGTCGGCGGCGGCCTCGAAATATCCGTACGCCTCCCCCCAGTGCCGCCAGGTCTCGGCCAGCCGGTCGAACACGTCCCGGGCCGACCGCTCGGACCCCAGCAGGGGGGCGCCGCCGGCGTCGGACATCTGGCGGCCCTGCTCGTCGGTCTGGGGCACCCCCGCCTTGCGGAAGTACTTGGATACGATGATGTCGGTCGCCACCTGCGACCAGGCGGCGGGCGCCTCGGCGTCCTCCATCTCGAAGACCGTCGAGCCGTCGGGGTTGACGATCCTCGACTCCCGCAGCCGCCACTCCACCCCCTCGTACGGATCACCCCCCTCAACGGTAAATCGGCGCTCGATGCCCAGCCGCTGTTGCCCCTTGTCTTCCATCTCGCCCCTTCCTGCTCCATCTATTCGACGGTTTTCAGCCGGGTCCGGCTCCGGTCCCGGATGAGCCTCACGTAATTCGCTCGTCTACCTGACATCCCGCCGCCCGGCGGGATGGGGGGAAACAGGCTAGTGACACTCGTGTAGTTTGTCAAACCCACGTTCGGTGTGGGCGGTGCTTCGGCCCTTTGAGGGCGGTGCGGCCTGCTCAGGGCGGTGAGCCTGGGATGCCCGTCCGCGAGCGAAGCGGTGGTCCGGGGGAAGAGGGGCAGACCGCCACGGAAGCATACATAGCCGGACTCCCGCCCGCGCCATTCAAACGCCCGTCTGCTCCGGTGCATCGCCTTCAGCTCCGCCTCGGGTAGAGGGTCTCGGTGTGGCCGTCGACCGCGATGGTCTGGCCGCTGATCAGCCTGCCCCGTTCGGACGCCAGGAAAACCACCAGGCCGGCGATCTCCTCGGGCGCGACGAAGGCGCCCATCGACGTGCCGTCCAGGTACAGGGCGCGCACCTCCGCCTCGGGGCGGCCCTCCGCCGCGGCCTGGGCGGCGATCACGCGGTCCATCCGTTCCCCGCTGACCGCTCCGGGGGCGACGGCGTTGACGCGGACACCGCAGCGGCCCAGCTCCATCGCCAGGGTCCTGGTCAGGCCGATCACCCCGAACTTGGCGGCCGTATACGGGGCCCGATAGGGCATCCCCATGTACCCGGCGGTGGAGGAGATGTTGATGATCGCCCCGCTCTTCTTCGATTTCATGGAGGGGATCACCCGCCGGGCGCAGTGGAACTGCCCGTCGAGGCCCACCGCCAGGCAGCGGCGCCATTCCTCGGGGGTTACCTCCTCCAGGGGCTTGGCCGGCCCGGACTCCCCGGCGTTGTTGACCAGCAGGTCCACCCCAACCTGTGCGATCGGGTCCAGCCAGGCGGCGGCTGCCGCGGCGTCCGATACGTCAGCGAGCGCGCCCTCGATATGGCCGGGCAGGGCCTCCAGAGCCTGCTCGTCGATGTCGCAGACGAACACCGAGGCGCCCGCCGCGGCCAGGGCTTCGGCAATGACCAGGCCGAGGCCCCCCGCGCCTGCGCTCACGGCCGCCCGCTGTCCGTCGAGCCGGGTTTCCATAGGGGGAGGCTATCCGCTCCGGACTCGGCGCGCCCGCCGGATTCGGAGGCGTCCCGCCGGCCATTCTGTGCGGCGCCGGGGCCGCTACAATCCGGGTATGGATCTGTACGCCCGCATCAACATCCTCGGAGGCCGAGCGGTCCGCCTGGAACGGGGGAGCCTGGAGGATGTAACCTCTCTGGACGCCGACCCGCTCAACCGGGCGCGGGGGTGGGTCGGGATGGGGGTGGACTACCTGCTGGTGGTGGACCTCGACGCCGCCGCCTACGGCTCCTACCGCAACCGCCCGCTCATAGACCGCATGCTCGAGGAGCTGGACGTCCCGGTGGTGGCGGCGGGGGGGATCCGGTCCGAGCGGGAGGCGGCCCGCCTGATCGAGCAGGGCGCCTGGAAGGTGATCATGGGCACCGCCGCCATCGAGCACACCAACATGGTGTGGGACCTCTGCCGCGACCATCCGGGGCGGATGATCGTCTCCCTAGACGTGCTCGAGAACGAGGAGCTGGTCACCCGCGGGTGGACCTCCAACTCGGGCCGGTTCCTGGAAGAGGTGATGGTGGAGATGGCTTCATGCGGGGTCAGCGCCTTCTTCGTGGCCGACGCCCGGCGCGACGTGCTGAACGAAAGGCCCAAGTTCGAGATCCTCCGCGCCGCTCTCGAATACGTGGACGAGCCGGTCATCGCCTCCGGGGGGGTGCGGCACCTCGATGACGTAAGGACCCTGGCCTCCCTCGAGGCGGCCGGGCGCACCCTGGCCGGCTTGGTGGTGGGCCAGGAGGTGACCGAGGGCCGGTTCACCGTCGACCAGGCCGAGGCGGTGCTCTCCGCATCCGGGTAGGTCCTCCCGGCGGGCGATCCCGCCGCCCGCTCAGCAACGCCCGCTTAATTCCGGAACCGATATTAGGGTGAGGGCCGTTGAGGAGGCTTTGTGAAAGAAAAACGGAGAAACATCGGGTTGGCGGCCCTGCTGGCGGTCTGCGCCCTGGTATTGGCGGCCTGCGAGTTCCGGATCCACACCGACCTGGTAGTCGAGGAGGACGGGAGCGGCGTTCTGTCGCTGGAGATGTCCGTTGACGACCAGCTCGCCGGGCTGGCGGAGAGCGGCATGGGAATGGATATGGATATGGATATGGGGGAGGGGGAAGGCCCGGTCGGGCAGCTGATCGATGACGAATGGGTCCCCGACGGATGGACCATCGAGGTCGTCTCCGGCGACTACCAGGGTATACGCGCCTCCACCGAGTTCGATGACCTGGACGGGCTCGAGCAACGGCTGGCCGACTTGGCCGTCATGGACGGCGTCGATATCCCGATGACCACCGGGGCGGGCGGAATGCTGACCAGCGGTATGTCGTTGGCTCAGGAGGGCGATGCCCTCGTGTTCCGGCTGGTGATCCCCGACCAGTCCGATGCCCTGTTCGAAGGGATGGAAGGGATGGAAGGGATGGAAGGGGATTTCCCTGTCGACCTCTCCATGCTCGACGATGTGTTCGACCTCCGCTTCACCCTCACGCTGCCGGGCGAGATCGTCGCCGAGCGCACCAACGCCGACCTGATCACCGGCCAGACCCTCGTCTGGAACCTGGCTCTCGACGATGGCGGGCGGGTGCTCGAGGCCCAGTCGCAGCTTCCCCGCTCCGGCGCGTCGATGATCATCGTATGGGCGATTGTGGCCCTGGCGTTGGCGGCCGCGGTCTACCTGGTCATCGACCGCAGACGCCGCCAGGCCGCCGCGGCCCCGGCCGCACCCGAGTCGCCCGACCCCGCCGCAGAAGTCGAGGCAGAAGTCGAGGAGGCCTCCCCCGAAGACTCCTGAGCGTTGCCGGCCCGACCAAGGCCTTCCGGGGGGATCGGATCAGTCCGGGTTGCCCCCGTCCTGCGGTTCTTCGAACTCGGCAGGCAGGGATTCGATGATGTCGACCGATTCCAGTGAAACTTGGACGACCTGCTCGATCAGCTTGACGAATTCGCGAGGGTCGCCGAACAAAGCGTTGGCGTCGTTGACGATGCCGGATCCGTGCTTGGTGTCCTCGCGGATTCGGTAGCGGTCTACAATCCATCCAAGGCCGCTCTTTCCGTTGACCACATACTCCAACGCCCGCGACGGGATGCCGGCCAGGGTCAGATGCTCGTTGATCTTGATCTCGACCTCGTTGCCCTTGACCGTCATCTTCAGTTTGACGAATCGATAGTGATTGTCGTCGGTGGGGTCAAACAGAATGGAAGTTCGCTGCTCCAGCCGGTAGCCGTCCAGCTCCGAGTAGTCGACGTGCAGATGACCCAGCTTGCGGGCCGCTTCGGCAAAAGCCCAGAAGTCTGGCGCTTTGGGGATGCGGGGCAACCCTTTGCGCAGGTCGTTGCGGTACTTGGTCTTGTAATCGGGATGGTGGAGGACACCGTATACATAATAGAAGATGTCGTCTTTCTCAATCTGGGTATCCCCATAGTGTTCTCGGTAGGCATCCAGAGTCTCGTCTAGAACATTGTCCTCCACCACGTAGCCCTCGGGTGCTTCTGCCTCGTCAAAGATACCCCCTTGCTGTCCTGCCTCGATTTTCTGATACCGCCAAAGAGGAAACACCTGGTTGTGGTGCACCAATTCCAAGTCCGGTGTCCTGTTTGTCATGAATACGGAGAACTCTCTGCCTCCCGGCTTGTCCATCGCGCATATCGCGAGGTTCGGCATGACTGTAGATAAACCTTGGGAACCCTTGCCCCCCCCCCCATTCAAGTGGAAATCCCCCATACAGCTAGTCATATAGCAATCAAATTCTTGTGCACTTTTGCCCGAAATATTTATTACTAGATTAGATGTATCTCCTGTTGGAAATATACGATCAAGGTGGGAATGAATGTGATTGAATATAGGGTCGTAATGCACATTCTGTATAAAGAAGGGACGATACATAATTTCCTTAAAGCGAAAATCTGCCATCTCTGCTCTATGACCGCGCTTAAGATGGCGCTTTGCAACACCATGCCACTTGATAATCCTGGGGTCAAGTTCCGGGTCAGTTTCGTAACCCAGATCTATCTGGTCATTATAGAAATCTATCATCTCAGATGTTCGTGAATATAGATTATATTTGTTACTGTCATAGGCCCATAGATCACGACCTGTTTTGAGACCGTTGGAGTAGAGCCTGAAAATCCCATCCTCTGCCTTATTCTTTCTAGTCTCTAAATCACCAATGGCTTGATATGTTCCATATCTTTTGTCAGTTTGGTTGATCCAATCACAATGTTCATCGGGCTTCAAGTGTACACAGTCAACTCCGCTTATCGAATGTTGTGTTCGGACAATATTCAATTTATCTGTTGTTGTCAGGTAATCGCCGATGTCATGATAATATATCTTGATGGGTTTGCACATCTTTGGATTTTTGACAAATATGACCATCACTACGGTAGCTCGAGTTCCAGCCCCAAATACATTACCTTTTTCCTTTCGTCTTGCTTCGCCTGATAGTCTCGCATTGCCTCTCATATTATACACATAGATAGAAGAAAATTCTTTGGCAAGACAATCCCGCACTCCGGTAGCAGCCCTTCCGTCCAGCCAGCCTCCGTTGGTTACCAATGCCAAGACACCTTTATCGCCGATACGATCAGAAGCCCAACGAATGGCCTTCAGATACATGTCCTGTAAGCTATTCTTAAGACTAGTAGTAGAGCGGGCGGCATATGTTTCAGTAATACGACGGTCTAGAGCCTCATAACCTCTATTAGGATTCTGATCTGTGGCATCTCCTTGCCAGGCGCGCCAGGGGGGATTTCCTATCATCAAGAAAATATCTTTGCGGTTGATATCATTTAACTTTGGTGTATTGGATTCCTCCATTCCAAACAGGCCCAAGTCATAATATTCTTCACTCAGCAAGGTAAAAGTATCACCTAGCGCTATGCCTGGGAAGGGCGTATATTCAGGGTTATCTTCGATTGATATCTTGCGGCCATAGTAGGCTTCCTCGATGTTGATCGCAGACAGATAGTAGGCTGTTGGTAGGATTTCAATGGCTGATAATTCATTATGGTATTTGTGATCCAATTGTTCATCGGATATTAAATCGCTTTCGATCAAGCGGGTGAGGAAGGTTCCGGTACCTGAAAATGGGTCCAAGACTTCCACTCCTTTATCACCTATCCTTATTCCGAATTCCTGCCGGAGAACTTCATCAGCTGAATGCAGTAACCAGTCCACGATTTCTACCGGCGTGTAGACCACACCCAGCAAGTCCGTGGATTCAGGAAATGCCGTTTTCAGAAATGTCTCATACAGTTCTTTGAGAACCTCGTGGCGGGTGGTTGGATCGTTGATACCTCGAATCCTCTTCTGGACCGACTCGTAGAAAGGTGCCAACGATTGGCGAAGGCTGGAGTGCAGGTCTTTGGCCACGATCTCTTCGGTTACATCGCTCATAATTTGGGAAACCGGGTTGTTGTTTGAAAACTCGTAGTTCTCGAAGAAGGCATCGAACACCGGTTGGGTTACCAAGTGCTGTGCCAGCATTCCCATCGCCTCATGCTCGGACATATCAGGTGAAACCGTTTCCCGTATGCCGGTCATGAAGCGGTCGAATCGTTCTCTGGCATGGACACTACTGTTCAGATGGGTGCTCATTTTCTCTTGTAGTTCGACTGTTTTACTGCCTACATCCTTGGCCCACTTTGCCCAGTACTGGCGGTCGCCGCAATCTTCGAACACCAGAACGTTCAGGGCATCAATGAGCGCATCGGGTGTAAACAGAGCTCCTTGGATCGCTTCTTCCTGTTCTCTAGCTGTCAACTCTGTATCTGTTGTTCCAAAGAGTTCAGGTACAGGCACCAGCCGCAGTTTCTCGCTGAAGCGGTTCTGGTTGATAAGCTGGTCGATGTTGTCGTCGTGAGAACGCAGCGCCCGCACGACCTTGATGATGGTTGCATAGTCTTCGGACTTTTTCAGGGCATCCTTGGCGGTGTCACCCTCGGCCAACATAATGGGCACCACAATGTACCCGTGGGTCTTGCCCTCGGCCTTGCGCATGACCCGCCCGACTTGTTGGACTATATCGATTGCCGAATGCTTGGGAGACATGAACAGCGCCGCGTCCAGAGTAGGTACATCGACTCCTTCGGAAAGACAGCGGGCGTTGGTGATGATCCGGCATTCACCGTCCCCGGGTTCCTTGAGCCAATCCAGGCTCTGGCGGCGGATGTTGGCTTTGGTCTTGCCGTCGATGTGTTTGGTGCGCACCTGGAAGGGGACCGGACTGCCGTTTACAAGAGACATATTTCGCAGACGGTCGGAGGCCACTTCCAAAGCCAGCTGGTGTTGGCGGCTTCGCTTGATGGTATTGGTGAAGGAGATGCTACGGCGCAGGTGAGGGACATTATTGTCCTCCGTGGATACACCTTTCACCGCCCCGTACAGCTTGGCCTGCTCGCTCCGTGTCAGCTCGGGATCGAAGCCCAGTTGAGCCAATTGTGCTTGACAGTTCGGATCAATCGTCAAGCCCACCAGGTAGTAGTCCGACAGCAGTCCCTTATCAATCGCCTCCGAAAACTTCATTTGGTACAGCACAGGTCCGAACTGGCTCTTATCGTCCATTGAAAACACCTCGGCCTTGCGGTAGGCGTTGTTGGACCTGGACGACCATATTTTGGGAGTGGCGGTCATATACACTCGTTTATCGGCCTCAACGAACCGGTTATCGTGCGGCATCAGGAACACAGAAGTACCGCGAGAATCCGTATCGGTGATAATCTGCGCCCCGGTGGTGCGGTGCGCCTCGTCACAGAACATCAGGTCGAAGGGCGGTGCCCCCGCCTCGTGCTGTGCTTCGGAGACGAGCTTGATACTTTGGTAGGTGGAGAAGGTAACCAGCATGTCCACGTCGCGGTATGATCTGGACAGGGCTTCGCCTATTTTCTCCGGGTCGGTGGTTACCGGAATCTCCAACTCGGTGAAGTCACCGATCTCGTCCCGATTTCTGCCTGCGCTGGTATCCGAACACACCCCCACGAACCGCAGGTCGAGGCTTTTCTGTTCCGCCCACTCCCGCATAGTCTGTTGCAAAAGCGAGATGCTGGGCAACAGATACAAGACGCGGAATGCCTCCCCCTCCCTCCCCCCCCCCCATCTACAGCGGCTTGTTCTGCGATCTTCAAGGAGGTGAAGGTCTTGCCGGTGCCGCACGGCATCAGCACCTGGCCGCGGTTGTAGAGGCGGTCGTCGCCCTCGTTGAGCTCCTCCACAGGCCGGCGGTTGTCCGGTAGCGCTCCGTCCCATTCATCGGGAACCCGCCAGTGTCCGTAGAGCCTGCCCAGCGTTGAGCGGATCGCCTCGGTCTGGTCGGCGCGGGGTGTGAACTTTCTGCCTGTGTAGCGGGTGGCTTCCACCTGTTCTGTGAGGGTGGCCCAGTGGAAGTCGCGCTCGCTCAGGTCCTGGGTGTAGAGGATGCTGACGGGAGGGTGATTATTCGCATCCGTGAGTTGGCGGAGGGGAGTGCCGGCGAGGGCGCCGGTGGTAATGAAGATTCTGGCTGTGAACATATTGAGGCTAGAGGCGGCCATGAATGCATCCGCGTCCTGCTTGGTTACCGAAGCGCCCTCGTCGTAGCATTTGCACTGGATAGCCGCGAAACCGGCGCCGTCCGCCCGCTCCGCCACCAGATCGATGCCCAAGTCCCTGGATGGGCGGTCGGGCCAGTCGGGCCACAGCCACACCTGCCGGTATTCCTGCTGGTAGAGGGGGTCTTGCCGGAACAGCTGGAGGATCAGGCGCTCGAAGCGGGCGCCCTTCTCGGTCTGCGAGAGGGAGGACGCCCGGATCTCGGCGAGCGCTTCGTTGAAGTTGCCCATCGCCGGTGAGCCTAATGGAGGGGCGGCTCCGCTTCCCAAACCGGCCTTGTACCGAGCGGAGTGTGGAATACTGGACGGGTACGCCGCGCCTTGGGAGAAGTCATGAGGTTCATAGACGGTCGGGTGCCCGGGCGCGAGCTGACCTACTCGGATGTGTTCCTGGTTCCGTCGTTCTCCGATGTCGGGTCCCGCATGGAGGTGGATCTGGCCTCTCCCGACCGGACGGGCACCAGGATTCCCCTGGTGGTGTCCAACATGACCGCGGTGGCGGGGCGGCGCATGGCCGAGACGGCGGCAAGGCGGGGCGGGCTGGCCGTGTTCCCCCAGGACGCGGCGGTCGAGGCCATCGCCGACATGGTGGCCGCGGTCAAGCGGGCCCACCTCGTGGTGGACACGGCCATCACCCTCTCCCCGAACGACACCATCTACGCGGCGGCGGGGCTGATCCACAAGCGGTCCCACGGCGCCGTGGTCGTGGTGGACGGGCAGAACCGCCCGGTCGGGATATTCACCGAGAAGGACCGCGAGGACGCCGACCCCTACACCCGGCTGGCGGAGGTGATGACCCCCGACCCGATTGTGCTGCCCTGCACCCTGGGTCCCGAGGCCATGTTCAACGCCCTCGCCGAACGCCGGGTGCATCTGGCGCCGGTGGTGGACGAATCGGGCCGGTTGGTCGGGGTCATCACCGAGCAGGGCGCCCTGCGGGCCACCCTGTACGAGCCGGCCGTGGACGGGAGCGGCCGGCTGCTGGCGGCCGCCGCGGTCGGGATCAGCGGCGATGCGGGCGCCCGGGCGGCCGAGCTGGTCGAGGCGGGAGTGGACGTTCTGGTTGTCGACACCGCGCACGGCCATCAGGGGAGGATGCTCGAGGCGTTGGCCGAGGTGCGGTCCGCCGTCGGCGGCCGTCCGGTGGCGGCCGGCAACGTGGTTACGGCCGAGGCCGTGAACGAACTGCTCGACGCGGGGGCCGACATAGTCAAGGTGGGGGTGGGGCCGGGGGCCATGTGCACCACCCGGATGATGACCGGGGTGGGCCGTCCGCAGTTCTCCGCCGTGGTCGAGTGTGCGGCGGCCGCCCGGGCGCGGGGCGGGCATGTGTGGGCCGACGGGGGTGTGCGCCATCCCCGGGATGCGGCGCTGGCGCTGGCCGCCGGGGCGTCGAACGTGATGGTCGGCTCCTGGTTCGCCGGCGTCAACGAGTCGGCGGCGGCGGCCATGCGCGATGCGAACGGGCGGATCTACAAGGTGAACTACGGAATGGCTTCGCGGCGGGCGGTCAGCCGCCGGGCCCGCAACGACACGCCCTACCAGAGGGCGCTGAGAGAGCAGTTCGAGGAGGGCATCTCCGAGTCGCGCATGTACATCGATCCGGCGGCGCCCGGCGTGGAGGACCTGATCGACCGGATCGTGGCCGGGGTGAGGTCGGCCTGCGCCTACGCGGGCGCCCGCAACCTCGACGAGTTCCACGAGCGGGCCGTGATCGGCGTCCAGTCGCCCGCCGGATACGCCGAGGGCCGGCCCCTGAGGGAGGGGTGGCGGCCCCCGCCCCCGCCGGGAAACGACGGGGTGATGCGGTAATGACAGGGGCCGGGCGGATTCGGGGGTAGCCTGCGGGTGATGGCGCGAGTAAGACTGTTCGCAAACCTGCGGGAGATGGCGGGAACCTCCCACGCCGAGGTCGATGGCGGGACGGTGGGGGAGGTGGCCGCGGCCCTCTCCGCCCGGTACGGTCCTGACTTCGACCGGCGCATGCAGGCCGCCCGCATCTGGAAGAACGGGGAAGAGGCCGTTGCCTCCGATCCGGTTTCCGAAGCCGACGAGCTGGCCGTCATCCCGCCTGTCTCCGGAGGGGCGGCGCCTCAGATGGGCGGCGCCCTCGAAAGCGTTTTCCTGGCGGCGCTGGCCGCCGCGTTGCTGGCCGCCAATGCCCTGGGGCCGGCCGCGCTGGCCGCCGTATGGGTGGGCGCCGCCGCCCTGTGGGTGCTGGACCTGACCCACGCCGCTTCCGACGGCGACTTCAGGATCGATTACGGCCCCCTTCTCGCCGCCGTCCTGGTCTCCGTAACCGCCAACGCCGCCTGGGGGGTGCCCGGTCTGGGCATAGGCGTGGCCGCCTCGTCGGTGATGGTGATGGGATGGACGGTGATCCGGCCCCGGGCCCGCGACCTGACCACCATGGCGGCCTCGGTGCTGTGCGCCCTGCTGGTCTCGCTGGCCACCGGATCTGTCCTGCTGGCCAGGGCCTCGACCGCAGGCGGCAGCCGGATAGCCGGCTTTTTGATAATCGTGGCGGCGGGCGTGCTGGTGGGGCGGGTCGCCGAGCGCCGCTCCCAGGTGATGGACCCCTACATGGTCACCTCGGTCATCACGGTGTTGACGGCGCTGGCGGTGGCCTACCTGTGGGATTTCGACCTGCTCAGCTGGTTCTTCATCGGGCTGGTGCTGGCGGCGGCCATGTTTGCCGGCCGGGGCATCGGCGCCGCCTTCAGGACGGGGCATATCCGCCTCTCGGTGCGCCCGGACGGCACCCTGACGGGGTTGGACAGCCCGATGGCGGCGGCGGCCGTTTTCATGCCCATCCTGTGGCTGGTCTCCTGAGGCCGTAAGCCGGAGGCCTCCCCGGAAGCACCGGACCGGAGACGGGGGCATCTATATGGCGCCGGGACGCGGCTACCCTGCGGCAACGATGATCAGGCACCCGGGACGGCTTCTGCTCGCGTTTGTCCTGGCCGCGGTTGCGGCTGTGGTCTTGGACGCCCCCCCTTCGACGGCGGTCACCCAGGCGGAGGTGGACGAGGCCTGCACCGAGTACCGGGGGGCCAAGGAGCGCCTCGACGCCTCCATCGAGGAGCGGGATGCGGCCCAGGCCCGGTACGCCGAGCTCTATTCGGAGCGGGACGTCACCTCCGACCGGGCCGGCCGGTTGGAGCGGCAGATCGCCGAGCGCCGGGGAGAGCTGGAGGAGCTGCACGACCGGGTGGTGGATTGGGGGGTGGAGGCCTACATGGCCGCCGGAACGGAGCTCAGCGGGATAGTGTTCCAGACCCGTTCCCTGGATGAGATCATCACCGGGCAGGAGTTCCTGAAGGCGGTTACCACCGAGCAGGTGGCGGCCGTCGACCGCCTGGCCGTGATCGTCTCGGAGACCGAGGCCATGCAGCTGGAGCTGGACGAGCGCACCGCCCGCCTGCTGGTGGTGGAAGCCGAAGCCGGACGGCTGGCCCAGGTGCTGGCGGCCGCCACCGACGAGGTCCTGGACGCGGCCCGCGAGCTCAAAGGGGAATGCCAGCGCCTGTACCGGACCCGGCAGGCCGAGCTCGCCCGGGCGGCGGCCATCGCCGCGGCCCGCCGCTCCGGCGGGGCCGGAGGCGTGTCCTCTGCGGTCACCCCCGGGTTCATCTGCCCCATGGATCCGGCGGCGGCTTCTTTCGTGAACGACTGGGGCTATCCCCGCTCCGGCGGACGCAGACACCGGGGAAACGACCTGTTCGCGCCCATGGGCCAGCCCCTGTACGCGGTGGCCTCCGGGACGGTTATCCTGCGGAACAGCGGGTTGGGCGGCACCGCCGTCTGGCTGTCGGCCGACCACGGGGTGGATTACTACTACGCCCATCTCAGCGGATTCGCATCGGGGATGGCCAACGGGCTGCGGGTCAGCCGGGGGCAGGTGATCGGCTACAACGGCAACAGCGGGAACGCCCGCGGCGGCGCTCCCCACCTCCACTTCCAGCTCCACCCCGGCGGCAAGACCCGCCCGCCCGTGAACCCCTACCCGACCCTCGTACAGGCCTGTAGGTGACTCGTGCGGGCGCGCTCCGTTCCCGGCCTGTTCGACGGAACGGAGGACGCCCACCCCCCGGCCGCCCCCCGAATCGGTCCGTTCGCCGGCCGCCGCTTCCTGGAAGCCGTCTGGCGGCACACCGCCCGCCCCGGCCAAACGCCCGTGGTCCTGGCGGACGAACGGGGGGAAGCGGTGCTGGTGGAGGCCGGCGGCCGCCTCGAGCTGATGGGGCACGAGGATCTGATCGACTACCGGTCGCCGTCCGGCGACGCCTCGAAGCTGCTGGAGGACCTGTTCGGGCGGCTGCCGCCGGGCCGGGCTTTCCGCTTCGATTCCCTGCCCGCCCGGGCGGCCGGGGTGTTCACCGCCGCCCTCGCCCGGGCCGGGGTCTCCCATGAGACGGCCGCCCATTCCTCGACCGCGGTGCTGGAGCTGCCCGCCGCCTTCGACGACTACCTGAAGGGCATCGGCAAGAAGGAGCGGCACGAGACCCGCCGCAAGCGGCGCCGTTTCGAGGCGGTGCTGGGACCCCCGCGGTTGGTGTGCCACCGCGAGGCCGGTTCCGCCCTCGATCATTTCTTCGGCCTGCACCGCCGGTCGAAGGGCCGCAAGGGTTCGTTCATGACCGATCGGATGGAGGGGTTTTTCACCGACCTGCTGGCGGGGGGCGGCTGGCGGCTCGACGCCCTGTACGGCGACGGTCCGCAGATGGCGGCCGCCGTCCTCGGTTACTCCGACCGGTCCGGCTACTACCTCTACAACTCGGCCTACGACCCGGATCTGCGGCATGCCTCGCCCGGCGTGGTGCTGCTGGCCGGGTTGATCCGCGCCGCCATCGACGAGGGGCTCGGGGTGTTCGACTTCCTGAAGGGGGAGGAGGCCTACAAGCTGCGGATGGGGGCGCGCCGCCGGCCCCTGTATATGGTGGAGGGGGCGGTGTGACCGGCGGGGCGGCGTTCCTGTCCATGCACACCTCTCCCCTCGACCGACCCGGGTCGGGCGACGCCGGGGGGATGAACGTCTACATCGACGAGCTGGCCGCCGCCCTGGGGCGCCGGGGGGTGGGGGTGACGGTCTTCACCCGCCGCACCGCCTCCGACCAGCCCGATGCGGTGGACGCGCCGGGCGGATACCGGGTGATGCTCGTGGACGCCGGCCCCCCCGCCCCGCTTCCGCCGGCGGCTCTGGACGGCTGGGTCGGGCCCTTCGCCGAGCGGGTGGCGGGGGCGATAGAAGGAACGCTCACCGACGGCGCCCGCCCCGGGCTCATCCACAGCCACTACTGGTTGTCCGGCTGGTCGGGGCTGATCGTCAAGCAGGCCACCGGGCTGCCGCTGGTCAACTCCTTCCACACCCTGGGCCGGGTCAAGGACGCCACCCGCCGCCCCGGTCAGCCGCCCGAACCGCTGCTGCGCATCGCCGCCGAGCACGAGGTCATCTCCTCCTCCGACTGCGTGATTGCCTCCACCGAGTATGAAGCCGACCAGCTGATCGAGCACTACGGCGCCGACCCCAGTGTGCTGTGCATCAACCCGCCCGGCGTGGACCTGGAGCGGTTCCGGCCGGGCGACCGGGGGCGGGCGCGGGAGAGCCTGGGCCTCGACGACCGGCCCACGGTGCTGTTCGCGGGGCGCATCCAGCCCCTGAAGGGCCTGGACGTGGCGATCGAGGCGCTGGCCGCGGTGCGCGGCCGGCTGCCCGCCGTGCGGATGTTGGTGGTGGGGGGGCCGAGCGGCCCCGGAGGCGGGGAGGAATACCGGATGACCCGCCGCCTGGCCGCCCGGCTGGGGATGGAGGAGTCGGTGAGCTGGTGGGGGCCGCAGCCCCATCGGCGCATGCCGGTGTTCTACCGGGCGGCCGATGCGCTGGTGGCGCCCTCGCGGAGCGAGTCGTTCGGTCTGGTGGCCGCCGAGGCGCAGGCCTGCGGGCTTCCGGTGGTGGCCGCCGGGGTGGGGGGCCTGCGGTATGTGGTGGCGGACGGCGTGTCGGGGGTGCTGGTGGACGGATGGGATCCGGTCGACTACGGCCGGGCGCTGGCGGACATGCTCGGTTCGCCCGCCCGGTGGCGCGAGCTGGCCGCGGGCGCCCTGTCTGTGGGCCGGCGGTATGGTTGGGGGCACACCGCCGACCGTCTGCTGGAGCTCTACAAGGGGGTGACGGATGGAGGGGGCTGAACCCGGGGGCCGCGCCGGGCTCTCCGCCCGTCTGGGGGCGGTGTTCGAGGCCTGGGCGGCGGATCCGGATTCCGACGTGGCGGCGGCCGAGCTGGTGGAAGGGCGCTGGGCGGTGCGCATGGCCCAGCAGACCCGCGATTTCACCACCGTGTGGGTAACGCCGGGGGACCTGACGGTTTCCTTCGAGGCCTATGTGCTGCCCGCTCCTCCCCGGAGGGTGGGGGAGGTGCACCGCCAGCTGCTGTTCCGCAACCTGCGGGCGTGGCGGGTCCACTTCGCCGCCGACCGCAACGGCGAGATCTACCTGCTCGGCCGGATAGAAGCCGGGCATGCCGACGAGGAGACCCTTTCCTACGTGTTCGCCGAGATCTACGAGCTGGTGGAGCTGTCCTTCCGGCCCCTGCTGCAGGCCGGTTTCGCCCGTTAGGGCAACCCGCGCCTATGGGTGCGGTGGGGGGGCCGGGGCCGTCTCCGGGTCGCGAAAAAAGTCCTTGGATAATTATCTACAAAAGGTGTGCACAACCCCTGGGGATTGTGTGGAGAACGCCGTAATTTCCGCCGATCAGGATATTTTGGCGTTGCTCATCGATACATATAAGAGGATTTGACGGCGGCGAGCCAGGCCGTAGAGTTGTCGGGGAACAAAGCCCGAGGGGCCGGAGCCGGGAGAATCCGTTAGGGGAAGTGCGGTGGAAATCGGTAAAGGCGCCTCGGGCTTGGCCTTTGCCCCTCTGTTCGTTCTCCTGAAGGTTCCTAGACTCGACTCCACGTGACCGCCGCGCTGCCCCTGCCCATCGCTTTCATGTCCGACTTCGGCCGGCGGGACGAGTTCGTCGGGGTGGTGCATGGAGTGATCGCCGCTCTGGCTCCGCAGTGCCGGGTGATCGACCTGAGCCACGACGTACCTCCCGGCGACATCCGGTGGGGGGCGCTCATGTTGCTGCGGGCGATCCAGTACATGCCGCCCGGAGTCGCCCTGGCGGTGGTGGACCCGGGGGTGGGAACCGACAGGAGGGCGGTGGCCGCCGAGACCGATTGGGGGTGGCTGGTCGGCCCCGACAACGGGCTGCTCTCCCCGGCGGCGGCTCTGCTCGGCGGCGCCCGGCGGGTCTTCTCGATCGAGAACCCGGAGGTGATGCTCCCTGCCGCCGGCCGCACCTTCGAAGGGCGCGACCGTTTCGCCCCGGCGGCCGCCCTGCTGGCTTCCGGCCAGGTCGAGCCCCCCGGCCTGGGCCGCGAGGTCGCCCCCCACACCCTCACCCCGCTCCTGTTGCCGCTGTCCGAGGTGTCGAAGGGGAAGGTCGAGGGCTTGGCCTGGTGGGTGGACGGCTACGGCAACGTCCAGACCAACATCTCCCCTGAGGACCTGGCGGAAGCCGGGATGTCGCCGGGGGAGCAGCCGGCGGTGCAAATAGGGCCGATGAAGCACCGGACGCCCTGGGTGGAGGCCTACGCCGACGCGGCGCCGGGCCGCCCCCTCCTCCATGTCGACTCGGCCGGCCTCATGGCGCTGGCCGTCCGCGGAGGCCGCGCCGACGAACACTTCACGATAGGGGCGGGTACCCCGGTAGTGATCACCCGGGAATAGCCGCCCGCCGCTGTCAGACCTACAGGTTGAGCAGCTGTATGGTGAAGACGACCCCGGCCAGCCCGATCACGGCCAGCAGGGCGAGCAGAGCGACTGCGGTTCCCGGCCTCATGGGTGCTGCTCACCGGCGCAAAGGAAGCGTCCGTTGCCATTTCGTAGGCTATCGGCTATCAATAGGCCGGAGGTGTTTACGACCATATCGAATCAAAGTTTTCTTCGTCGAACACGATCCTAAACCGGCCTTTTGCCGGACCACTTGCCACCGTGACGGCTCCGTATTCAGCCCGGCTGTCGTTGAAACGTTGTTCAAGAGCCGTTAGCACCTTTTGCTTGTAGTGTGTGTCGGGGTTATCAAGATGCTTGCTTTTGGTCTCAAAAATCAAAAGTTCGGCAGTACCATTGGAATCGTCTGATATCGCTAAAAAGTCAGGCCAGATACGATCCGGCTTCCATCCCCTGAGGTAGTATTCATGCTGTTGGCGTACGGCTACGCGATGCCACCACTGGATTGCCTCTCGAGCATCTAGGTAAAACGCAAATTTGCGTTCTAGCTTGTTGAAGTCTCGCTCTAAGGTTAATTCAAAAAGGCTTCTTTGCACGGGCTGGCCGTATTCTTGCAGATAATGGTCGTTTGGCGAGACGCGTAGCTGAATGGTATCAGGCATACGAAAGTTAGGTTGGCCGACTTCAAGATCAAAACGTATATCTCCGGCTAGGAGTTTGTTACGGAATATTTGCTCAGCGAAATGTTCTATCTCACTTGCTATACCTTCCCGCAGGTTTGTTGCTAGTTGGCGGCGCTGTCTATATATTTGTTCGTCGTCTAAACCCTTTGCCCGCCAGGTTCTTATCAACTTATCAACAATGTACGCACCTCTCCAAGGATTTGGCACGAGGTCATTTATCTGACGAGTAAACCATTCTAAAGTGATCGTAGTATTCACTTGAAGACGTTCTGATATCAGGGTTGAATACTGGCTTGATCCAACATCTACAGTAACAGTTTCACTTACGGCGCCTCTATCAACCCCAAGTCTGGAAGACTGTGAAGACTGTATAGAGGGGGTAATTGAATCCCAGTCAATGGCTGAGAGTATATGGCGCTGATAATCTAGTTCGGACCAGTCCTCTCCATTGTGGTGCAATACTCTCGGGAGAAATATATCAAGATCCCGAAAGGCTAATCTTCGCTCTACCTTACGTCTTTCGAATTCCATTTCATCAGTACCGATTATGTTTTCGCTAATTCCAGTGAGACCTTCTATTTCTAATCCGTTTTTAACCTGTCTAACAGCGGTATCTACAGAAGTCTGCCAACAGTGGACATAGCACCGGTTCAGAGATTCTCGCCCGGAGCGACGCGCATAAGGCTGGCGCATTACCCTGCCCATAAGTTGTGTAAGAGCTAGTTTACTATTTGTGTTGTCTAGTATAACAAGCAAATATGCAAATGGACAGTCCCACCCTTCCATCAATGCTGCTTTTGTAATAATCCATCGAACTGGTGAATACTCTGAAAGTAGATCCTCATTTGCGATTTCATCACGCTCGCTGGACTTTACTCGAACTGCTTCTGGTGTTTCGCCGAGAATTTGAACCAAGTGGTCACGAACATCCTCGGCGTGGATGTGTGTCCCATCCCGCTGGTTCGCTCCTGTGCGTTGAACTCGTACCACTGCGATCGGGCGGATATAGTGCCCCTCACTTGCCTGCAGTGAATTCGCCTCAAGGGTCAATTCTTCTAGCTTGTCATGAGCGCGCGCCAGAGCATCGCGCCAGCCTATGTTATCGAATGACGTTACCTCTACTGGAAGCTTGATCATTTCTTCCTTTTTCAATTCAACACCGGAAACATCTACTAGCAGATTGCTTATATTACGATTAGGAGTAGCTGATAATTCAATCACCAGCGAAGGATTGAATTGGTTTACGGATTTAACGTATTCGTCGGCGTCTCTTCTCCCATAAGCCTTGTGTGCCTCATCCAGAACAACAACAGGGCGGAGGATTTTTAGCGCGTTGAATAGACTATGCTCAACAGGTCCATCAGGTGAAGTACGTTTAAGATCAGGATGTCGTTCTAACATTTTGTTCATGGCACGGCGGTCATCGGAGTCTGGAAAAAGGGAGTCATAACGACCGGAATCACGAAACATACGTAAAAACTCTTTGTTTTTTTGTCTGTTCATAGATGGAAACATTAGTAGCATTACACATAGATAATGCTCAGTATCAGCATAGGTAAAACGATCATCTTTTTCAAGCACCTTGACGCGGCCGCCGGTAGCTCGTTCGAGTAATCTACGGTAGGGGTGTTCACGATTCCAAAGAGCGGCTTTGGTCTGCGCGTATATGGCACGACTCGGTACTATCCACATCACGAATCCGGTCTGTTCATTCAGGCGCTCAAGTGCTGAAACCCCTATCAATGTCTTACCCCCGCCGGTTGGAATCTTGAAACACGCGTGTGGGATGGGACGATCCGCACCGTCGGTACGATCAATATATCTTCGGGCACTTTCAGCTATCTCGCCAATTTGTGCGAGTTTCTTCCATGCCTTACGCGGGAAGTTACGAATTTCTTCATCAACCTCTATGCCTTGGCCTGCTAGTAAATTAACGGCCGCCTCTGCCTGTTCGTATTCATGACATAGAGTTGCCAGCCAGGAGCTGTATATCTCAAGTGTACGGTGTTGATAGTCTTTGAGTTCCATTGATAGTTCCTATCCGTTTCTATTTAATTCGTAAGGCAGTTGGCAGAACGTGATCCTGTGCTTGCTTAAGTCGCGTTGCCCCATGTACTTACCAGCTGCGAATACTCTTGCTTGCTTGTCATCTCTACGGGTACTCTCACCGATACGAATGGCCCGTTTCTCGTTGAGCACTACTTGGTTACTACACAAGTATTCAATGTCCGGTTTATACAGCAGATAATAATGATATTTATCGTCTATATAGAACAATCCATCATCGTTCATCTGTGACAGATTAGAAGCCGGAATAGAAGTACCAGAGGCAGTGTGCAGTAACCATGCTGCTAGAGTAGCAAATGTCGGCAGGGTTTCACCTGTGAGCATGCCCTCAACAGTGATAGGATCACCAAGTGTACAGTAAGTAAAGGAGCCACCGGTTCCTTCACGCAACCATTCGTCGCGTGCGTCGGGTATACCAGCAATAACACGGCGTATCCTCTCTGCGGTGATCGTATCGGCATAGTCTTCACATTCCACAAGTATGAACTTACGGTTGCCCCCATCCTCTCGGTTGAGGTCAAGTACTGCATGAGCGGTTGTCCCGGATCCGGCGAACGAGTCCAATACGATGGCATCTGGATCTCTCAAAAGTTCCAAAAGATATCTAATCAGTTGTACAGGCTTGGGTTGCGGAAAGATACCCGACTCGCCTAATATTTGTGCTAAGGTGCCCGTGCCTTGAGCATTAAAACGGACCTGCTTGGGATCTAGGATAGTGTCTGGAGGTCTACCTTCCTGTACATCAGATAGGTATCTTTTAGCTCGCGGCTCACGACCTGAGAAATCAATCCTATTATTGGATTCCATTTCGCAAAGTGTCTCTTTTGAATATCTAGGAAAACTTCCATTTGGTGCTGACCATCTGACTCCATTTTTGAATACAAACTCGTATGGAGTATAGTAGTTTCTAGCATGCAATGGATCAAGCTTGTACTTACCTCGTCCATCATTGTCATCATGTGGATAGCTGTCGGACTTATCAATGATCTGGCGTATGTACCGACTGCGGTCTTGACCAAACCACGACTTATCTTTAGCGTATACCAGTACGTAGTCCGCGTGGAGATTGAAATCTTTGCTGGAATTTCGAACAGTGTGCATAGCCCGTCTTACGAGCGTCGCGAAAAAGTTTTGTTCACCGAAGATATCGTTCATCAACATACGGAGATGATGTTGTTCGTTGTCATCTATCGAGATATATATTACACCTTCTTCTGAAAGCAATTCGCGTAGTAGCTGGAGACGAGGCCACATCATGCATAGCCACTTGTCGTGGCGTTCAAGATCTTCATTATCGACAGGGGAGTTTTGACTAAACCATGCTTGGTGGAGCGGGCTGTTGACGTTGTCGTTGTAGATCCAGTTCTCATTGCCGGTATTGTAGGGTGGATCTATGTAGATGCATTTTATACGGCCTGCATAGCGAGGAAGCAATGCTTTGAGCGCGTGCAGGTTATCACCATGGATGATCAGGTTGCCGTCGGTGTCAGTGTGGGCTCCTACAGAGCGATCGGGATCGGGTTCAAGCGGACGCCAAGGAACAGTGAGATGGTGGGCGTAGACGAATTGTTTGCCTTTGAAGTCAAGTGAGGGCAATGCAACCTCTGCTTTGTTTCCAGGCGGCCAAATCTGTAGAAACTCCTTGGCCAACAGCGTACGTCGATGAAGACCGACCGCTTTCCGTCCCCGCTCTGTCGCAACCGGGCCGTTGTTGTCGGGGAATGTACCCCATTACCTCAAATGATACACCATCGGTGTCGTTGAATCAAGGGTTTCTCGCCGATTTTTTTCGCGTTCGTCCGAAATTTCTGATCGGTTACCCGCCGAGGGCCGTGCCCTCTTCGTCTTCGGCGCCGCCTTCGGGCTCGCGAAGCCGCAGTCGAACACCGCTTCCTCCGGGTCCTGGCCGCCGAACACCACCCGCTCGTAGAACACCACCGCCGCGATCTGGCTTTCGGTGAGGGTGTCCTGGAAGGAGGGCATCTGGCCGCCCGCCCCGACCGCCTTGCCGGTGTCTCCGTAGGAGGCGCGGTCCGCGTCCTGAAAACCGGTGGTGCCGAGGGCCACCCATTCGATGTGGTCTACGCACATGGTGAAGAGGGACAGCACCTCGCCGGCCAGGGCGGGCCCCGATCCGCCTTCGCCGCCGGCCCCGTGGCACGAGGTGCAATTGGACGGATCGGCGTAAAGGGCGCTTCCCTCGGTGATCAGCGCCCGGATGTCCACCCCGGCCGCACCGCCGCCCGCCGCGAACTCCGACCCGTCGCAGTTCTCGACTTCCCCGGTGAGCCGGTCGACGGACAGCTGCCCCCCCGCCCCGCACCTGGGGCCGTCGGCGAAGGTGATCAGGTAGGTGAGGCCCACCAGCGGGATGGCGAAGAGGAGCACCGCCAGCCAGCGGGGCGCGGCGGCGGCCACGCGCTCGGTGATCCCGGTGGTGGGGCTGGTTATGACCGCCTCGTATTCCAGGGCCTCCGCCCGGCCGACCCGCGCCGGGGCGGGGGGCGCGGCCAGCACCGCCGCCGGCTGGACGGACACGGCCGCGGCGGCCGCAGCCAGGGGTTCGGGTGATAAGGGTGCGGCCGGCGCCGGGCCGGGGGCGGATGCCGCCGCCTCCGGTTCCGCCGCCGGCGGGGAGGGCGCGGGCGCGGCTGTTGCGGGCGCCGCGCCGGCGGGGGCGGGGGCGCCGCCCGCCCAGGCTGCCAGCAGGTCGTCGACCGAGACGCCTTCGGCGGCGGCCCGGGCGGCCGCCGACCGCTCCACCAGGTGCTCGGGCGCTCCCAACGCCGCCGCGGCGGAGGACAGCAGCTCGCTCATCGCAGCCCCTCTGCCAGGTAGGCGGCCAGTGCGCCCAGCTCTTCTTGGGACAGGTAGGCGTAGGAGGGGTGCCCGCCTCCCGGGAATGCTTCCTCCGGGCGGGTCAGCAGCCCGACGAACCCTTCGGCGGTCATGGGTTCCTCGCTTTCTCCCCGGGCGGGGCGGCCTCCCACGTGGGCCAGGTCCGGTCCGATGCGCCGGCTGCCGAAGGCGGCGGCGCCCAGGGCGTCGGCGAAGGTCTCGGTGGCCGGCCCCAGGCCCACGTCGGCCAGGACGGGGCGCACCAGCTGGGTGTGGCAGTATCCGCACCCCTGGTTGAGGTAGACGGCCCGGCCCCGCTCCGCCAGGGAATCCAGGGAGGGGTCCGGCACCAGGTGGCGGTAGTCGCCTCCGGTCTGGTAGGGGCCGATCAGGGTGATGAACAAGGCCAGCAGGAACAGCCCCGCCAGCATCGTCCAGGTGCGGAGCGGATGGAAACGGCGTCCTGCCAGCACGGGAGTCGCGGCCCGGCGGGGGGCCGGAGCGGCGGTTGCCGCAACCGCCGCGGCCGGAACAGCATGGGCCAGAACGGCGGCGGCCGGAGCAGCAACGGCCGGCGAAGCAGCGGCCGGGGCGGGCGCGGAGAGGGCTGGGTCCGGGGCGGCGGGCGCGGCAGCAGGGGATTCGGACGGGGCGGCCGGGGGAGGGGCGGGGGTGCCGCCCGCCCAGGCTGCCAGCAGGTCGTCCGCCGAGACGCCTTCGGCGGCGGCGCGGGCGGCGGCCGACCGTTCCACCAGGTGTTCGGGCGCGCCGAGGGCGGCCGCGGCGGCCGCCAGGACCTCACTCATCACCCTGTTCCTCGATAGCGGCGGCGTCATCGGATCCGGCGGATTCGGAGCGGGCCGCCGGCGTCAGCACCTCGACGGCGCGGGCTTCTCCGGCCGTATAGGTCCTGACCAGGGTCCAGGTGAGCAGCGCCGCCCCGGCCGCCGCCGCGACGGACGCCAGGGCGGCCAGTGTGAAAAGCACCTCTACCTGCCCCAGGGCGGCGGAGAATCCCTCCCCGGCGTTCGATGCGGCGCCCGAAGCGGCGGCCCAGTTCCAGGTGAGGCCGGTGATCAGGCCGCTCACCGCCAGCGCCCCCGCCGCCGCCCCGCCCCCCCAGAGGAGAAGGCCGAGGCCGCGGCGGGCCGCATCCGATCCGGCCAGCTCCCGTCCGGTGATGCGGGGGAAGGCGTAGTACATGAAGGACAGGCCGAGGAGGGGCACCGCCACCGCCGTCAGCCCGATGAACAGACCCTCGTACCAGGCGGTGAGGCCGACCACCGCCGCCACCGCCCGGAAGCCGGAGACGCCGATCAGCACCGTGAAGAGGGTGTAGGCCGCCGCCCCCGCCAGGCCCGTCCGCAGCACCAGGCTCTCACGGGCTTCCTCCCAGCCGCCCGCCAGGGTCTGGTAGACGACGGTCATCATCACCAGAGCGGAGAGGGCCAGGCCGAGCGAGGCGGCCGCGGCGGCGGACTCGGTCCAGTCGGGCGCCGGACCCCCCAGGAAGCGGGCGGGCGCGGCCAGGAGCGCGGTCCCCGCCAGGGTCCAGAAACCCGCCCGGGCGAGCCGCCCGGAGAAGAGGGGCCGGCCGCTTTCCTTGACCGTCGTGTAGTAGGCCGCTCCCAGGGCGGCGGCCGGAAACGCCAGCAGCAGCATCCCCCCCGCCGTCAGGCCGGTCTGGAGGAAGGGGCCGATATTCGTGAGGCCGGGGATGCTGCCGGTGATGTAAAGGGCCGGATACCACCAGACCGCCCCGATCACATACAGCATCGAGACGTAGGCGCTCTCCTCGGTGCGGCTGCGGATCATGGAGGAAACCAGCAGGGCGGGAACCAGCATGAGCGCCGCCGCCGGCCAGTCCACCAGCGGGGGGAACTCGGCCAGCTCCGGCCCCGAGGGGCCGCGGAACATCACCAGCAGGACACCGATCAGAACCAGGCCGCTGTAGGCCGCTCCGGCCAGCAGGGCGGCCGGCTGGCGCCGCATGGGGGTTCCCATCAGACGGGGGGTCAGGTAATAGGCGGCCGCCTGGGTGAGGGTTCCGCCGAATCCGTAGACCAGGAGCGCCGCCGAGGCGGGGCGGAGCCGGCCGTAGGTCAGGAAGGCGCTGTCGGGGAACAGGGTGGGCACGGCCAGCTTGATGAGCGTGATCGACAACAACGCCGCCCCCGCCAGCAGGAAGAAACAGGACAGCAGTATCATCCCGGCGGCGGCCGCCTCGGGATGATGCAGTCCGCGGCCGGCCCCGTCCGCCCTTTCGTGGGTGTTTTCCTCGTTCAAGCCGGCGCTCCTCGGTGTCCTCATGCGGGCGCGGCCTGGCCGAGCCCTGCATGCTCTACCGTAGGTTAATCCCGCGGGCGGGCCGAGCGGCGATGCGACCGAGCGGCGGTTCCATGCTGGTAGATTGGGGCCGGCGGTCCGAGCCGGACGATTCGGGGCGCCGGGAACCGCCGGGGGCGGAACCCCGGGACTTAGTACGAGACAGGAGGCGGGCGGCCGGATGCTGCAGCGCAGGCTCAGGCAGATGAGCGCCAGGGAACGGGCGCTGGCCGGCTGGGCGGTGTTCCTCTTGGGCCTGGGCGCCTTGGTGCTGGGCGTCTGGTTCAATCACTACGCCAACTTCCCCTCGGTGGAGACGGTTACGGTCGATCTGGACGAGGCGGTCGGCCTGCAGGCGGGCGACCGGATCACATTCGGCCTGCAGACCCGCACCGTGGCCCGCACCCCGTCGGTAGATGCCTCCCTGCCCCAGGCGCCGGTGGACCTGACCGTGGAGGTCGACAACTTCGGATGGGTGCCGCGGGACTGCCTGCTGAGCGGCAGCGACTGGTGCCTGCCCTGGTTCACGATCGGCCACCTCATCGCCTTCGCCGGCAGCCAACTGATGCTGATCGGCGCGACGGTGGCGGTCATCCTCGGGCGGAAGATGACCTGGGCGCTGGCCTCCCTGGCCGCCTTCCTGGCCATGTTCGAGCTGGTGCTGCTGCTCGGAACGGCGGCGTCTGAGTGGCTCAACCTCGCCCAGGGGCCACTCAACTGGAGCGAGCAGAACGACGCCTTCACCGTCTGGCCGCCTCTGGTGCTGGGCAACCAGGTGGGGGTGAGCTGGGGCGCCATCAAGGACTTCATCTCCATCAACTACAACATGGGGGCGCTTACCTTTATCATCCTCTTCGCCCGGTGGGTGCAGAGCTTCGGCGGGCCGATGCCCCCCGCGCCGTCCGCCGAGCTGGTCTCCCCCTACGGGCGGCCGCTGGTCAAGGGAGTCAAGTAGATGGCCAAATCCGAAGTCTGGTTCGAGACGCCCCCCTTCCGGGACGACTACCAGCTGGTAATGGTGGACAGCGGCTACGTCCAGGACCAGGTGCGTCCCAAGCAGTTCCTCCACATCAACCAGGCGGAATGCATCCTCTGCGAGGGCTGCGTGGACATATGCCCCTGGAAGTGCATCCACTACCTGTCCCTGGACGCCATCGACGAGGCCTACGACGTGGACCACCCGGTCGACAGCCCCGACAACCTGGGGTTCTTCGTCGTCGATGAATACGAATGCACCCGATGCCAGCTGTGCATCGACCGATGCCCCACCAATGTGATCTCGATCGGCAAATTCGAGGGTTCGGTCACCGACACCGCCCTCAACGCCGGGCTGATAGACCAGGCGCCGTGGGACCTGGACACCGGCGCCCGCGACTTCAAGAACGGTTACACCTACGGTATGCGCTGGTAACGGAGGTACTGATGGCCCTCGGCAACGGATTCAAGCTCAGGGAGCGGGTGGCGGAAGCCGCCGACTCCTTCCGGGGCAGCCCTTTCTGGGAGTCCATGTTCCGCCCCGGCTCCCCCTTCAAGCGGGGGTACAGCGACAGCCCCCGCAACCGTTCCTACGTGATCATGAACAATGTTCTCTACCACCTGCATCCGGTAAAGGTCAAGCGGCACGCAGTGCGCCTCTCCTACACGCTGTGCCTCGGGGGGCTGAGCTTCTTCTTGTTCATCCTGCTCACCATCACCGGCATCTTCCTGATGTTCTACTACCGGCCCACCGCGCCGGCCGCCTATATAGACGTTGAGGCGCTGTCCACCTCGGTGGCCTTCGGCTCGCTGGTGAGGAACCTCCACCGCTGGGGGGCCCACCTGATGGTGCTGACCGTCTTCCTCCATATGTCCAGGGTGTTCTATCACGGCGCCTACAAACCGCCCCGGGAGTTCAACTGGGTGGTGGGGGTGGTGCTCCTGCTGCTCACCCTGCTGCTCTCCTTCACCGGCTATCTGCTGCCCTGGGATCAGCTGGCCCTGTGGGCCGTAACGGTGGGCACCAACATGGCCGGTTTCACGCCGGTTTTCGGCAACCAGGTCAAGTTCGCCCTGCTGGGGGGGATCGAGGTGACCGGCAATACGCTGCTGCGGTTCTATGTGCTGCACGTGCTGTTCCTGCCGTTCGTGATCGTGATCTTCATGGCCGTCCACTTCTGGCGGGTGCGCAAGGACGGCGGCATATCGGGGCCGCTGTAGATGGCCGAGATACCCGAACACCTGCTGCAGCGCTCGGCGGAGGCGCAGGCCAAGGCGCTCGGCGTGCCGGTCGAACAGGTCCTGGCCCGGATCAGGGGCGAAGCCGGCCCCCCGGCGCCGCCTCCTCCGCCCGTTGCCGAGAGCCCGCCGCCCGCCTCGGCCCCGGGGGTTCCAGAGCATCTGCTGCAGCGCTCGGCGGAGGCCAAGGCCCAGGCCATCGGGGCCCCGGTCGAGCAGGTATTGGCCGAGATCCGAGAGGAGCTGGCCCCGTCCTCCCCTCCGGCCGAGCCCGAACCCGCGGCTGCGCCCCCCGCCGCGGCTGCGGAGGCGGCCCCCCCTCCGGCGGCGGTTGCGACCGAGGATCCGCCGCCGGCCCCCCCTGATCCGTCCGGCAACGGCGCCGCCACCGCGGTTACGCCGCGTCCGGCGGCGCCCCCCGAGGACATCCCCGAAGGGGTGAGGCCCCAACGACTGCTCACGGTGGTGAAGGCGAGGGCCATCCAGCAGGTCAAGGCCACCCCCACCGACAAGGTGAACACCTGGCCGCATCTGATGATCGCCGAGTTCAGCGCCCTGATGGTGATCACCGCGGTGCTGATCGTCCTGTCGGTGATCCTCCAGGCGCCCCTGCTCGAGCTGGCCAACTTCAACGCCACCCCCAACCCGTCCAAGGCGCCCTGGTACTTCCTCGGCCTCCAGGAGCTGCTGTCCTACTACGACCCGCAGATCGCGGGGGTAGTCATCCCGGCCATCACCGGCCTGGTAGGTTTCATGGCCATTCCCTACGTGGACCGCAATCCGTCCACCAAGCCCTCGGACCGCAAGTTCGCCATCATGCTGTTCACGCTGTTCCTGACCGGCTCGGCCACCCTCACCCTGCTGGGGACCCTGTTCCGCGGTCCGGGATTCAATTTCACCTATCCGTGGGCCGACGGGATCTGGTTCGACGACCTCAAGGACTGGGTGCACTTCGAATGACCGCCGTCCAGCTCCTGATCGTGGCCCTGGCGGGCGTGGCGTTGGCGGGGGTGCTGGGCGCCTTCATGATCGCCTACCGCCGCAGCGGGGAGGCCCCCGGGCAGCCCCGCCGTCCGCTCCGGCCGCGGGGATCGGCGGTGACGCGCGAAACCCGGAAGGCCGACCGTTCCGCCCTGCCGTCCCCGGTGGTGGCGGCCGGCCCGCCCGCTCCGGCCGGCGGCGGCCCGGCGGAGGCGGACGGGGCCGCGCCCGAAGCCGAAGGGGCGGAGGAAGAGGAAGAGGCCGCGGAGGAACCGGCCGGCGAAGAAGAAGCCGCCGCCGTTCCCGCCGCGGCGGCCGCCATGCAGACGGTGGACGTCATGCGGGTCGAGGAGCTTTCCCCCCAGGAAGCCGGGGTCAACCGCCGCCAGTTCTTCACCCGCGCCCTGGGGATCACCTTCGGGGCCTTCATGGGCCTCAACGGCGTTGCCTACCTGGGCTTTCTGTGGCCGCGCCTGTCGGGGGGATTCGGCTCCGACATCGACGTGGGCGCGGTGGCCGACATCCAGGCCGAGGTGATCCAGAGCGACGGTTCCATCCTCCCCAAGTTCGTGCCCGAAGCCCGCGCCTACATCGTGCCGTTCGCCGAGGCCGACCTGTCCCGCTCCCAGTTCGGAGGCCAGCCGGTGGTGGTGGGGGGGCTGTCGGCCCTTTTCCAGCGCTGCGTCCATCTCGGCTGCCGGGTGCCCTGGTGCGAGACCTCCCAGGGGTTCGAATGCCCGTGCCACGGCTCCAAGTACAACTACGCCGGGGAGTACGAGGCCGGCCCCGCCCCCCGCAACCTGGACCGCTTCGAGGTGGCGGAGGAAAACGGACGCATGATCGTCAAGACCGGCACCATCTTCCAGACCGCCCGCGCCGTCGCCAAGACCGTCCCCTACCCGCAGGGCCCTTCCTGCATCGCCCTCACGACCACCGAGGAGGCCTAGCCGGTGGCGACCCTGGTGGTTACCATCGTCGCGCTGGGCGCCATCGGATGGTTCGCCTATCTGGTGGGTTCGGGTTCCCGGCGGGAGCGCAGGGATCCGGTCCCCGCCAACCTGTCCGCCTCCCAGACCGACGACGAGCTGGAGACGGGGCGCCTGGACCGCACCCTGGTGGGGGCGGTGGTCACCGCCGGGTTCCTCACCCTGGCCATGCCCATCTACTACCTGGGGGAGCTGAACCGACAGGAGGGCTTCGTGGTGGAGTTCGGCGATGCGTCTCTGGAGCGGGGCCACGAGGTGTGGGAAGAGTTCGGCTGCGGCGGCTGCCACGGCGCGGCGGGCGGCGGGGGGGTGGCCGCCTTCCTAGAGGACCGCTCCCAGGTGACGGTGGCGGGATGGGCCAGCCCGGCGCTCGACGACATCTTCTACCGCTACGACCGGGACGAGATCAGGTTCTGGATCGTGTACGGGCGGGCCAACACGCCCATGCCGCCCTGGGGCCTGGACGGCGGCGGGCCGCTCAACAGCCAGCAGGTCGACGACCTGCTCAACTACATCGAGTCCCTCCAGGTCGACCAGACCCAGGCTCTGCTCAAGGTGGAGGGCCTGATCACCGGGGCGGGCAACCGCCTGGCGGGGGCGGCGGATGCGGTCGACTCCCAGATCGAGGAGCAGCAGGCGGAGATCGAGCGGATCCGCACCTCCGGCGAGACCTCGCAGGAGGTGGGCGCCATTGCGGAGCAGGCAAGGGAGATCCTCGATCTGGCCGACCGGGGCATAGACACCGACGGCGACGGCCTGTCGGACGTGGCCGAGGAAGGGCTGCGCGCCGTCGCCGGGCAGGCCCGCTCCGCCGGTTATCTGGCCACCGAGCCGGGGTTCGACCCCCGCAACGCCGAGACCCTGATCGGGGTGGCCGACCGGCGCTCGGCGGCGCAGATGGTGGCCGACCTCGAATCTTCCGCCGCCTCGCTGTCGATAACCTTCCAGAACCAGGAGAGCCTGCTGGCCCAAGCCCGGTTCGGCCTCCAGTTCCTGGAGAACGCCGCCCGCCGGGCCAGATGGGAAGTGGACGCAGGCGCGGTGGCCGAAGCCTCCTTCGACGGCGGCGGGGAGGCCGCCGTCCGGGCGGTGGGCCTCTACAACGCCTACTGCGCCCGATGCCACACCGCCGGCTACTCGGCCGGACCCGCCTTCCAGCAGGCCCAGGCCTCGGGGGCGCTGGGGCCGTCGCTGCGGGACGGGCGGGCCCTCACCCAGTTCCTCACCGCCGAGGACATGTACGACTTCATCGAAGGCGGTTCGGTTTCCGGCGTCGGGTACGGGGTGAACGGGGTCGGCTCGGGCCGCATGCCCGGCTTCGGGATGGTGCTTACCGCCGAGGATCTCGAGCTGATCGTCCGCTATCTCCGGGGGCCGACCCTGGACGGAGCGGACTACGCGGCAGGCGAATCCGGCGGAGGAGGGTAGATGCGCGAGCTGTTTCGGGCCCTGCTCTCCCAGAACCTGCTGTTCACGGGGATCGTGCTCACCCTGGCGGCGCTGCTGGTGTTCTTCGGCTCCGTCTACCTGCTCCAGTACACCAACCTGGGCAAGCGCCTGGCGATCCTGGTGCTGGGGGCGGGCGTGTTCGGCTGGACCACCATCAACTCGATCCTGTTCGTGCTCTACGCCCCCCGCGGCCCCCGCCCGGTGGATTTCGAGGGCCTGAACGCCTTCGAGATCAGGATCATCCCCGGTGCCTTCACCGTCGCCTCCGCCATCCTGTTCATCATGTTCCTGGTGGCCCTCCACCGCTACGAAAGCGATCAGGAACGAGAGTGACCGGCGCGTCGGGCTGCGCGTCCGCGACCTGAAGTGACCGCCGCACCCCGACCCGCCGCGTCGGCTCGGTCCGCCAAAAAGGTCATTGCCCGAATCAAGGCTCTCCGGCAACAGGCGGCGGCTTTGCTCGATCTTCCGGTCCGGGCCGAACGAGAAGCCGTTTCCTCCTTTGAGGCCGAGCGGGAGCGGGCCGTGCAGGAGCAACTCGCGGGGATGCCGATCAAAGCATTGAACGAGGCGGCCGGGGGGCGGCTCCGCCTCGGCGCGATCGAAGCGGCCGGGCTTCGCACCGTCGCCGATGTCGGGGCTGCGGGCCGTCGTCGGCTCGAATCGATCAAAGGCGTGGGTCCCCAAACCTCGGCGAGGGCGGTCGCGGCCGCGCTGCAGGTGGAGGCTTCGGTGCGCGGGTCGGTCAGGATTCGTTTCGACATCGACGCCAGGCCGTTGGAGCAGACCGCGCTGTTGACCTCGCTGTGCGCCCTCTACGTCCTGCGCCGGCGCATCGAGCCGATGAGATCAGGGATCGAGCAGATGATGAAGGCCGTCGAGGCCGATATCCGCTCCGCCCGCCTCGAGTACCGGCGGGTACGGAGGTTCTTCGCCGCGCGGCGGCGGAAGGAGGCGGGTCGGGCGGCTTTCGAGAGGCTGGAGTCCCTTCTGAACAGCCCGGCCACCGCCGCCCTCCGTTCCGATATGGACCAGGCCGAGGAACGGCGGACGGCATTTCGGGACAGGCCGCCGCCCGTCTGGGATGACTACGCCCAGAGGCCCGTGGTCTACAACGGGCTGCTCATCGAGGTAAGCGGGCTGAGCAAGGCCCACGAGGACGCTTCTCGGGGATTCGTCTCGGAGGAGATAGTCAGCCTGATCAGGGCCTTCGACCTCGACACCGATCTGCTCAGACCCTCGTTGCGCGGCTACCAGACCTTCGGGGCCAAGTTCGCCCTGGTCCAGGAGCGGACGATCCTGGGCGATGAGATGGGCCTCGGCAAGACGGTCGAGGCCCTGGCCGTGCTCTGTCATCTGCGCTCGCGCGGCGGGGTGCGCTTTCTCGTCGTCAGCCCGGCCGGCGTGTTGGTGAACTGGGAGCACGAGATCGAGCGGCACTCGCAACTCGAATGCATACGGCTGCACGGCCCCGACCGGGACCGGAGCGTCCGCCTGTGGTCGCACCGGGGCGGCGTCGCGGTCACTACCTTCGACACCCTCAGGGCGCTCGGGCTTCCCGACATCAAGATCGAAGCGATGGTGGTCGACGAGGCCCATTACGTGAAGAACCCCTCCGCCCTCCGCACGAAGGCCGTCCGCAGCTGGCTCGCCCGGTCGAAGTACGCCCTTTTGATGAGCGGGACGCCGATGCAGAACCGAGTAGAGGAGTTCCGCACGCTGGTCGACCACATCCGCCCCGATCTGGCCTCCGGGATTCGCGCCGCCGACGGGATCGCAGGCGCGGACGCCTTCCGCCGAGCCGTCGCGCCGGTGTATCTCCGGCGCAATCAGGTCGACGTACTCGACGAGCTCCCGCCCAAGATCGAAACGGCGCAGTGGGTGAGGCTCGACGGCGCGGCCTCCGATGCGTACCGGAGGGCGGTCGCCGAAGGCAACTTCATGGCCATGCGGCGGGCCGCGTTCATGACCGAACGCCCCGAGGACTCGCCCAAGTTGGGCCGCCTGCTCGAGATCGTCGAAGAGGCGGCGGACAACGACCGCAAGGTTGTTGTGTTCTCGTATTTCCGCGACGTGATCCGGCGGGTGCATGCCGCGCTCGGCCCTTTGGCCTTCGAGCCCTTGACCGGCGGCGTTCCGGCGACCCGCCGCCAGGAGCTGGTCGATCGGTTCACCGATCAAAGGGGGCCGGCTGTTTTGATCAACCAGATAGAAGCCGGGGGAGTCGGGCTGAACATCCAGGCCGCGTCGGTCGTCATCCTGACCGAGCCCCAATGGAAACCGGCCACCGAGGAGCAGGCGATCGCGCGGTGCCGCCGGATGGGGCAGATCAGAACAGTCGAGGTGCACCGCCTGCTCGCCGAGCACAGCGTCGACGAACGGATGCTGGTCATCCTCGCCCGCAAGTCGGCCCTTTTCGCCGAGTACGTCCGGGCAAGCGCCATGAAGGAAGCGACACCCGAGGCGGTCGACATCACCGACCAAGAGAGCGTGAGGCAGGTCGTTTCGCAAGCCGAACAGGAGCGGCGCATCATCGAGATGGAACGGCGCCGCCTCGGTGTGGACGCATAACGAGGGATGCCGGCGGTTACCGCCCCGCCATGTAGAAGCCGAGGATCTGGAGCTCGGTGGCCACGTCCACCTGGCGCAGATGGACGCCTTCGGGAACGCTCAGCACGGCGGGGGCGAAGTTGAGGATCGAGGGCACCCCGGCCTCGGACAGCGTATCGGCCACCTGCTGGGCCGCCTCGGCGGGGGTGGCGATTATGCCCACCGAGATGTCGACCGACTCGGCGTCTTCCGGCAACTGCTCGAGGGGGCGGATGGTGATCCCGCCCATCCGGCGGCCGATCTTGGCCGGGTCGGCGTCGTAGAGCCCCGCGATGCGGAAGCCCCGGTTGCCGAACCCGCCGTAGTTGGCGAGAGCCGATCCGAGGTTGCCCACGCCGATCACCGCCACCGCCCGGTTTTCGGTCAGTCCCAGCTTGCGGCGGATGCGGTCGGCCAGCTCCCCCGCGTAGTAGCCCACCCCCCTCATGCCGGCGGACCCGAGATACGACAGGTCCTTGCGCACCCCGGCGGCGTTCAGGTTGCAGAGCCGCGCCAGCTCCTTAGACGAGATGGTCACCTGCGAGGGCGGGAGCAGCTCCAGGCAACGGAGGTAGCGGGGCAGGCGCTCGACGGTGGCGGCAGGCAGGTTCCCCTTCATCGGCGGCAGGTTAACGGTTTGCCCGGAGCCCGAATCCGCCCGGGGCGGCGGAAGATTCCTCAGGGTTCCGGACCCTTCGACCGGCGGCCGCAGCCACCGTCTCCGACGAGGCGGCCCGTCAAAGACATCCCGATGGCCCCGGACGATTCGAGCTCCGACTGGGGGCCGCTGGGGGTCCACCGGGGGTGCATCTGACAAAGTACCTGGTCAGATGGTATATTAAGGCCCGCCCGCCGCTTTCTGGTACCAGTCTTGTCCTTTGATCGATACTTGTCACACCTTGGGGGTAACATTGGTAAACAAGTCCCCCTAGTTGCTTCGGTGGCTAGGTACAGGGCCCGCCCGAACGAAGGCGGGCCCTGCAGTTTCACCACACGCTGAGCCGCCCGCGGCGTTGCGCACGATCCAATATCGATCTATACTCTGTACGATGGAGCAGGGAGAACCGCGGATTGCCGATATCGAAGAGTTCGAGGCATTGATACAGAGGCGCGCTGATGGGCTCTCCCAGGTAGACCCTGCCAATACTGGAGGGGTAGAGCTATGGCTGGTAAGTCATAGTCAGCCGATCTTGGATTATCCGAAATGACAACCACCCTGCAATCGCTAATTATCATCTGGTTGGCCATTTTACCAGGTGCTCTATTCATTTGGGCGTTTGAACAATTGGCAGGGAGATGGGCTACAGGTATTAGGAATAGTTTCTGGCGCTCTATAGGTTATTCCGCCGTTTTTCATGTGTTTTTTCTTCCTTTGACTTATTATTTATGGTTTTCATATAAGGATCCATTTATAGCTGGTAATTTTGTCAGTTTGTGGGCATGGATTTTAGTTTTTCCTTATGTTATTCTACCCGTTGTTATGGGTCTTTTAGTGGGTTGGATTATCCTTAATGAAGAATCTATAAGTAATAAGTGGTATTATTGGTGGATCAAGTGGATCAAGGGTTTGATAGGAAGGTCTCCTGCTCCTCGTGCTTGGGATTTTTTATTTAGTGGTCACCCGTCAGGTTGGGTGCATCTACGTATGAAATCCGGTGAATCACAGGTCGGGTTATATGGACAAGGTTCTTATGCAGCAGGTTATCCAGAACCACAAGATATATATTTGTCCCATACCTTTGCCTTTAATACCGGTTCCGGTAAATTTGAAGAGACAGATGAGTCTAGGGGGTTGCTTGTACGTTGGGATGAGATAGAATATCTGGAATTCATTCCTAGTGAAAGGAGAGATATGTATGGGTAAGAAAGAAAGACGGCGCTCGGCCAGGCAAAGCCGGCAGGGATATATGGGTGCTGATGTACTGCCCAGCGAGGTCAAGCCGCCGCCTGCTGATTGGTTGGCCAACATCGCCAGCAAAGCCAAAGCAAGCGGCAAGAGCGCGGGCAAGGACGCAGCACCTTCGTCAGCCGACTCTCAGAAGGAGTAACGGGGACGTTCGGTCAGACGGGCGGGAGCAGGGCGAACACGCCGGTCATGCGCCCCACCCGTTGGCCGGCGGCGTCGTGGACGATTGCTTCTACGGTGATCCCCGCCTTGCCGCGGCGCTTGAGGACGGCGAGCAGGTTCCGCCAGTTCACCGGATCGAGCTCCGCCCGGGCGGTCACGTCGGTTGAGGCGGGGCGTTCGAAGGAGAACTCGCTGCGCCGGACGACTATGCGGTAATCGAGGTCCAGTATCTGGAGGCGGTGGCGCAGCGCGGCGAAGCCGGCGAGCAGGGCCAGCGAAGTCAGGCTCCCGCCGAAGAAGGTTCCCTGGTGGTTGCGGTTGTTCTCGCAGGGGGCGGCCAGGACGGCGGCGTCCCATGAGGCCTCCACCGCCCGGATTCCCATCACGGCCGCAAGGGGGATGGACCGGTGCAGGTAGTCGGTCAGCTCTTCGGGAGCGTCGGGTTTCATGCCGGTTGCCGATGTTAGATGGGTAGTACCCTGCGGCGAATGCCTACGAAGGTCGGTTACCAGGGAGAGTGGCGTTCCTACTCCGATCAGGCCGCCAAGGAGCTGTTCCCGGAGGCGGTCCGGATCGGGTTCGGCGGGTTCGCGCAGGCCTTCGGCGCCCTGGGGGACGGCGAGGTCGACTATCTGGTGCTGCCGATCGAGAACTCCACCACCGGAAGCGTCCTGCCGGTCCTGGACCGGCTCACCCGCAATCGGGTTTCCATCGCGGCCGAGCATCTGGTCAGGGTGCGCCACGCCCTCATCGGCCTGCCGGGGGCCGTCCTCGACGACATCAGGACGGTGCGTTCCCACCCCCAAGCCCTCGCCCAAGCCGATGACCGCATCGAGCAGGCCGGGTGGGAACCCCTGGCCATCCACGATACGGCGGGCGCGGTCCGGCTGATATCCGAGCTGGGGGATACCTCGGCGGCCGCCCTCGCCCCGCCGGAGACCGCCGCCGTCCACGGAGTGGAGGTGCTGGCCTTCGACTTCATGGACCGGCCCCACAACACCACCCGGTTCGTGGTGCTGGTTCCGGACGGGCAGGAGGCGGCGGCCGACGCCAACAAGACCTCGTTCATGTTCGCCACCGCCCACACGCCGGGCGCGCTCGCCTTGGCCCTCACCGAGCTGGGCCTGCGGGGGGCCAACCTCACCCGGCTGGAATCCCGCCCCGCCGAGGAGCCCTGGAAGTACCGCTTCTACGCGGACATGCTCCACCGTCCGGGGCCGGGCGGGGTTAGGGAAATACTGGAACCCCGCCTGACCACGCTGGCCGAGCTGCATCTGCTGGGCACCTACCGGTCCGCCGCGATGACTTGACGGCCCGCCCGGCGGCGCGGGCGGTTTACCAGGCCACGCTCTCTATGTAGAAGAGGGCCACGTCTACCGGTCGTTCCTCGGTCTGGATCTCCGCGAAGTCGATTCCGACCTCGGTGAGGATCCCGGACAGGCTGCGCCCGCCTGCGGTCAACACCCGGATCGGGTGGCGCAGCTGCTCGGCTTCGATCAGGGAGTCCCTGAGGGTCCGGCGCAGAGGCGGGCTTTGTATGGATGGGCTGAGTGTGCGTGTGTTGTTCATAGCATAATTCTACTATATTTTTCGATATATTTCAATACCCTTATTTTTTCGCGTTCCGGCCTGGCGGCGCGCGGGGCCCTGCCGGGGCGGATATCCTGGGGTTATGAGAACCCCGGAGCTCGAACCGTTGCCCCCGCCGGCCGCGGCCGCCTTGCCGGACACCATCGAGCGCCCGGACATTGACGAGAAGCTCGACCTCGACCGCGGCTGGAACGTGGTGGTGTGGAACGACCCCGTAAACCTGATGTCCTATGTGGTGCTGGTTTTTCGCAAGGTGTTCGGGTACACGGAGCAGAAGGCCACCCTGCTCATGCTCGAGGTGCACCACGAGGGCCGTTCGGTGGTCAACACCGCCCCCCGCGAGAAAGCGGAGATCGACTGCTACACACTCCACCGCTACGGGCTGTGGGCGACCATCGAGCGGGCCTGATGGCGCGCTTCGCCGGCTCCCGGTCCGGCGTCATCCGCATGAAGCTTCGCGAGGAGGAGATAGACGCCCTGTCGCTCATGGAGGAACTGCTGGAGTCGGTGGGCGGCCAGGACGGGGATCCGGCCGCCGAGCGCCTGACGGTGGCCGCCTACCCGGACGACGCCGAGGCGCAGGGCGAGTACGGCCGGTTGACGGCCGGCGAGCTGGACCGGCAGCGGCGGCTGGATCGCGAAGCGGTGTTCGGCTTGCTTGACGACGCCCGCAGCGGGCCGCTGGACCTCGCCGCGGACCAGGCCGAGGCCTGGCTGATGGTCCTGAACGAATCCCGTCTGGCCCTGGCCGCCCGGCTCGGGATCGAAGAGGAGAGCTGGGGCCGGTTCGAGAAAGACAAGGGGCCCCCGGCGCCGGCCCAGGTATTCCTGCTCTTCCTGAGCGAGGTGCAGGGCGGCCTGATAGATGCGATGGCGGATCAGATTTAAAACCCCCGGAATGACAAAAAATCCGGTCGGATCCCCGACAAGGGTATTGACTGTGTCACACCGATGGGGGATAATGAAGAAGCTGCAAGCACCTCCGGTCGGCTGGCGCCGCAGACCGAGACAGGGATCATCTTCCGAACGCGGCCCCGCCGGGGTACTGACCAAACGCGTCCGGAACCGAGGTGGAGGCGGCGGGGGCCGGGCCCGCGAAGCGGGGCGAGGGGGCGGGGGTTTTCGCGTTCTTGCCGGGGGTCTTGGGGTGGATAGGGGCTCGACCAGGGGGTTTGCAGGAGTCGGGTTTACACGGTGCTGGTGTTTTTCCCTGTAAGACGACCGGGTGTAGGAGGACACACGGACAGGGGATGCCTTTCGTTGTTCCGTCGGCGAGGGCAGCGCCCTGCCGCCCATGCTCATCGGGTTTCCTTCGGGCGCGGCGTTGGTTCGGGCTGTGTTTCGTCGGCGGGCGCAGCGCCTTGTTGCTCGTGCTCATCGGGCAGACCATCCGACGGTTGCTTGCGCCGGGGCGCATTTCCGGGACCCTATCCGCGCACGCACTTCAGAGGCCCCGCGGGTTGGGAGGGTCGGCGGCGCCGTCCGCCCGGCCAACGGGGGAGGCGGGGGCGGCAGGATTTTCTGTGCGGGCGGCAGAAATATCGGCGTTTTTCCTGCATCGCGCCGGATGATGCGGTAGTTTGGCGGTTGGCGGACGTCGGCGAAGGGAGGCCCTGTATGCAGGTATCCATGTCGGTCAACGGACGGCGGGTCTCGGGGGAGGTCGAACCCCGCACCCTGCTCGTCCATTTCTTGCGGGAGGGTCTGGGGTTGACCGGCACCCATGTGGGGTGCGAATCGTCCTACTGCGGCGCCTGCACCGTCCAGCTCGACGGCAGGGCGGTCTTGTCCTGCACGATGCTGGCCGCCCAGGCCGAGGGCGCCGACATCACCACGGTCGAGGGCCTGGCGCAGGACGGGGAGCTCCATCCGGTGCAGGAGGGCTTCTGGGAGCGCCACGGCCTCCAGTGCGGTTTCTGCACCCCCGGCATGATCATGTCGGCGGTGACCCTCCTCGAGGAGAACAGCAACCCGACGGAAGAGGAGATCCGGCGCGGGATAGAAGGCAACCTCTGCCGCTGCACCGGTTACCACAACATCGTGCGGGCGATCGAATACGCAGGCGCGAAGATGCGCGGCGAGGCGCCCGCCCCGGCGGAATGGGAGAACGCATGAGTTCAACGAGTGTGCTCGGCGGCGTTGTCAGGCGCCGCGAGGATCCGGCCCTGATCCAGGGCGGCGGCCTCTACACCGACGACGTGAAGCTGGCCGGAACCGCCCATGCGGCCTTCGTGCGCAGCCCCTACGCCCACGCCAGGGTGGTGTCCGTGGACGCCTCGGCGGCGGAGGCGATGGAGGGCGTGGCCGCCGTCTACACCGCGCCCGACGTGGAGCATCTGGGGCCGCTGATCGCCCAGGCGCCGGTCGGGGCGCTCCGCCCGCTGCTCAACAACGGCGCGGTCAAACACGTCGGCGAGGCGGTCGCCATGGTGGTGGCCGAGGACCCCTACCTGGCCCGCGACGCCGCCGACGCGGTGGAGGTCGACTACGACCCCCTGCCCGCGGTGGTCGACCTCAAGGCCTCGCAGAGCGGCGAGGCGAAGGTCCACGACGATATGGATTCGAACATCCTGGTCACCTGGACCGGCCCGTTCGGGGCCGACGCCGACGCGCTGGCGGAGCTGAAGGCCGGCATCGAGGCCGCCAAGGCCCGGGACGACGCGGTGGTTGTCTCCCAGGAGATGACCAACCAGCGGCTGATCCCGGTTCCCATCGAGCCCCGCTCGGTCATGGCCGACTACCACGCCGGCTACGGGCGCTTCGACATCTACTCGTCCACCCAGATCCCCTCGGCGCTGGCCGGGGCGATCGGCAAGTACTTCGGCCTGGCGCTCAACCAGGTGACCGTCAAAGCGATGGAGGTGGGCGGCGGCTTCGGCTGCAAGCTGAATGTCTATAACGACGAGGTGCTGACCGCCTTCGCCTCCAAGCAGCTGGGCCGCCCGGTGAAGTGGACCGAGACCCGCCGGGAGGCGGCCAACTCCACCATCCAGGGCCGGGGTTGGGTGGCCACCGCCACCATGACCGGCACCCGGGGCGGCGAGATCCTCGGCTTCGAGCTCGAGGGCATCGCCGACATGGGCGCCTACTCGCAGAACTTCACCGTCGCCATCCCCTTCCTCGGCTTGTTCGTCGGGTCGGGCCAGTACCGGTTCCCCACCTACTGGACGATGGACTGCGTAACGACCCACACGATGACCACCGACGCCTACCGGGGGGCGGGCCGCCCGGAGGCCGCCTACTACCTGGAGCGGATCATCGACATGTACGCCAGGGAGATAGGGATGGACCCGGCCGAGGTGCGCCGGCGCAACTACATCCCCGCCTCCGACTTCCCGGGGGCGGTGTCGCCCATGGGGTTCCCCATGGACACCGGCGACTACGAGTCGAACCTCGACGCCGCCCTGGAGTCGGCCGGCTGGACGGGCCTGCTGGCCGAGCGGGACGCCGCCCGCGCCGAGGGGCGCTGCGTAGGGGTCGGCCTGGCCACCTACGTGGAGGTGTGCGGCTTCGGCCCCTCTCCGCTGGTGGACCTCGGATTCTCGTGGGCCGAGTACCAGATGCCGTCGGCCTTCAACGGCTCCAGCCTGGTGCGCATCCACCCCGACGGGTCGGCCACCGTGTCCATCGGCACCGGGCCGTCCGGCCAGGGCCACCAGACCACCTGGGCGCAGATAGTGGGCGACGGCCTCGGCATGGACGTGGAGCGCATCCGCGTCATCCACGGCGACACCGAGGAGGCGCCGCCCAGCGTCGGCACCTTCGGGTCCCGCTCGGCGGCGGTCGACGGGGCCGCCTGCTACGAGGCGACCGCCAAGGTAAGGGCCAAGGCCGCCCGGATCGCCGCCCACCTGCTCGAGGCATCCGAGGAGGACATCGAGTTCGGCGGCGGCGGGGCCCATGTGGTCGGCACCCCCGACAGCTCCGTGAGCTGGGAGGACATCTCCAAGACCGCCTACCAGCCGCACCTGCTCCCCGAGGGCCTGGAGGGCGGCCTGGAGGCGCACGCCGTCTTCAGCCCCGGCAACGCCACCTGGCCGTTCGGCGCCCACATCGCCATGGTCGAGGTTGACCCCGACACCGGGGACGTGCGGCTCCTGCGGTACATCGGCATGGACGACTGCGGCAACGTGATCAGCCCGATGATCGTGGACGGCCAGATCCACGGGGGCATCGCCCAGGGGGTCGGCCAGGCCATGTTCGAGGACGCGGTGTACGACGGGGACGGGAACCTGCTGTCCGCCTCCCTGGTGGACTACATCCTGCCCACCGCCGCCGACCTGCCGTCCTTCGAGCTGGAGCGCACGGTTACGCCCACCGATGTAAACCCGCTCGGCGTGAAGGGCATCGGCGAGGCGGGCACCATCGGCGCCGCCCAGACGGTGGTCAACGCGGTGGTCGACGCGCTCGAACCGCTCGGCGTGACCCACATCGACATGCCGCTCCGGCCCAGACGGGTCTGGCAGGCCATCCAGGACGCCAAGGCGTAGGGAGGAGAAACCATGTATCCACGACAGTTCGACTACGCCGCTCCGGAGAGCCTGGGCGAGGCGCTGGCCGCCCTCGACGCCAACCCCGGCGCCAAGGTGCTGGCCGGCGGCATGAGCCTGCTCCCGCTGATGAAGATGCGCCTGTTGTCGCCGCCGATGGTGGTCGACATCGGCCGGATCGGCGGGCTGGACCGCATTGCCGACAACGGCGGCCACATCTCGATCGGCGCCCTGGTGCGCCACGCCGAGGTGGCCTCCAGCAGCCTGATCCAAGAGCGCGCCTCAGCGCTGGCCGCCGCCGCCTCCTGGACGGGCGACCGCCAGGTGCGCAACCGCGGCACCTGCTGCGGGTCGATGGTCCACGCCGACCTGGCCGCCGACCAGCCGGTGGCGGCGCTGGCGCTCGGGGCGGTGATGGTGGCGGCCTCGTCCGGCGGGACGAGGGAGATCGCCGCCGCCGACTTCTTCGTCGACACGATGACCTCGGCGCTGGAACCCAACGAGATCCTCACCGAGATGCGCATCCCGAAGGCAGGCCCCGGAACCGGTTCGGCCTACGACAAGCTGGGCCGCCGGGGAGGCCATTCCGACTACGCCGTGGCCGGGGTAGCCGCCTCGGTAACCAGGTCCAACGGGTATATCAGCGCCGCCACGGTGGCCGTAACCGGAGTGGGCAACCGCCCGACGCGCGCCGACGCGGCGGCCGCCGCCCTGGTAGGCACGGACGGCTCCGACGCCGCCGTACAAGCCGCGGCCTCCCACGCCGTGGACGGCATAGAAGTGCTCGAGGACCTCTATGGCTCGGTCGAGTACAAGACCCACCTGGCCAAGGTGTACACCGCCAGGGCCGTCAAAGCCGCCCTCGCCGCCGCCGGTTAGCCCCCGGTACCGCCTTGACCGCCGCCTGCAACCCATCCAGGCGGGTGGAGGACTGTTAATGTGGCCAGAATGAATACCCCAGGTCGCAAAAGCTGGAGGGTTCGGCCTCAGATTCAATCAACGTGAAGAATCAGGAGTTACATGCCAAAAAAGAAAATCCCTGCTCTGATCGTGAATCAGTGGCTCAGTGAATGGGATAGGGTGAAATTTGACGACGAACAGTTTCGGCGGAAGCCGAAACCTTGGTTCCTACTCTTTTCGCTTGATGCTTCTGAGTTGCGCCGTCTCACCGGCATACAACGCCGTTCCACAACCGGTGCTCGGGCACTTGATCTTGGGATACAGAGAGGTCACGAAGTAAAGCGATCCGAGGAGATTGCTAATTATATACAACACGGGTTCCCATGGTCTGGCCTGAGCCAAACAAAAAGAGAAAGCTCGAATTATACTGATCTCATGAAACCGGGTTGGCTACCGACGGCAGTGATTGTCAATATCTTGTCGCCTGGAGATACTGATCATCGTGGTCGCTCCGTTCATCTAGACGATCAGATAAATGTAGAACTTAAAGAAAACGGCTCTGCACTTGTTGAATTGCCAGAATCAGGCGATTCAAATTGGGAGTTATCCGAAACATTACCTCCGCTTGAGGTTATTGATGGTCAGCACAGGTTGTGGGCCTTTGAAGAGAGCGCTGATCAGCTTACTGGATATGAGTTACCTGTTGTTGCCTTCTATGGATTGGATCGGAGTTGGCAAGCTTATCTTTTCTATACTATCAATATAAAACCAAAGCGGATTAATTCGAGTCTTGCTTTTGATCTGTATCCGCTCCTTAGGACAGAGGATTGGCTGGAACGTTTTGATGACACTATATATAAGGCTACTCGGTCGCAGGAGCTTACCGAAGCTCTCTGGGCTCATCCTAAGAGCCCATGGCATCAACGTATAGATATGTTAGGTCAGCAAAGAAAAATGGTGACCCAAAATTCCTGGGTTCGTAATCTCCAGACAACTTTTGTTAAGAGTTGGGAAGGCCCGCGCGTTCAAGTAGGTGGCTTATTTGGAGCACCAGTAGGAGAGAACAAAACAGTGCTTCCATGGTCTCGATCACAACAAGCAGCCTTTCTAATATATGCATGGAATAAATTAAAAGAAGAAATAGCTAAATCCGAATATGACTGGATAAGAAATTTGCGAAAGGACAATTATATTTCACCTGATCCAGCTTTTGAAGGTGAGGAAACTATGCTCAACTCGGATATGGGAGTGCGCGGGTTTCTTTACACTTTGAACGACCTATGCTTTATTCAGGCCGACGAACAAGAGCTTCGCAGTTGGATTTGCGATCCAGGCTCCGCTACTTCTGAGGAGGATGTATCCAGTGCCTTGGTATCCCTAGAAGAACAACCAGTTGGTGAGTATGTTGGTGATATAGCTAAGGGTCTTACCGGATACGATTGGCGTTCGTCAAAGGCTACTGGTTTATCCGAACAGCAACGCCAGGCTAAGGCACGGTTTCGAGGTGGTACAGGATATAAAGAACTTCGAGAGGATCTTCTCCGTTATTTGAGCAATTCCGAGAGCAGATTAGCGGTAATAGCACAAGATGTTGCTCAGAAACTGAATTATAATGTATAAATTGAGTTCACAAGAAAAGGAATATTTAAACTTGGCTTCGCCAGATGGTATTCAAAAATCCGCGCCATCTTTGCTTAACAATTTTGGCAATGACCGTTGGCTTAATAGGAACAATACCTACTATAATAACCTTGTAAAAAGTATTAAGAAGGAAGATAAAAAGGGCAACCTGAATTCACATGATCTAAGAGAATACATAGCTGTATCAATACTCTTTCATCTCATTGATAGTTGGGAGTACCTAGGACAAGCTCTTTATGCCCAGGTACGCGGAGAGCCAATAGCGATTCATCTAGGTTATTACGCAGAGATGCGCGCAACTATGTCGCTTTTGGCAAGTCAAGGTATTGGTGTATTTGATCAACATCATTGCATAATAGACGTAGCAGGCAATGCTCATTTAATATCTGATAAACGACGATCAACTCATCATGCGATCTGGTTATATTTAGAACATTGGCTGAAATCAAGAGATGCTGGTGTTCTATTAGGTCGAATAGTTCGTCCTCGCTCGATACCTTTGACGATGTGGATTAACGAAATGCCATGTGTAGGGGAAGAAGGCCCGGCCCTTATCAATGCCTCGAAGATGTTGTACGACTTTGGTGTTGATCTAAAGCGGATGACTAATGATCGATTCTTAAGAAATGCCGCTAGCTATGGACCTCTTTATATTTCTAGTTACAGAAATCGAAATTTTATGAAACCTATCAAATATGTTTCTGATATAGTTCGTAAACTTGAGCCCTCTACTACACAGGGAGGTATTGATATCTTGGATCTATACTTTTTGTGTCAGACAGTAGAGAATATTTTTAATTCTATGCCTACGTTACAAGATCACCCTGACGAATTGAAAAGACAAGTGGACACTATGCTTACAGCCGTCCTTGAAGATGGTTACTTATACAAAGAAGTAGAACGGTTTATTTTAGGTAAAATTTTAGATCAAAAGGTACCAAAACTTATTAGATTATCATCAGGTAGAGGTGATTATTATGGTGATCCTCGTCCACTATTAAGTCGTGCCTTTTTTCTGCTTCATATAGCTACCGGAGCAGCAAGTGATTTTATGAGAGCTACAAACATAGACTTTCAGACGTTAGAATTTTGGTGGAGTATAAGAGGGTGGGAAATAGGACTATGGAAAGATATTAATAGACCTGAAAATATTACAGATCTGTGGGCGGATGTAGCTAGCGCATTAGAAGATATTGAAGAATGGATTGATTCTGATGATCAGTCTATCCAAGGATTTTTTGTCAACTGTGCACGCTCTCTCCACGAGACGACGAATCTAGGAAGGTTCGCTATTATGGGGCTAGTATCATGAAGTATATGGGGTCCAAGTTGGCAATGCTTGAGAATGGGCTGGGTGAAATAGTGCTAGCCGAGGCTGACACAGCGAAGAGGTTCGTAGACTTATTTTCGGGAACAGGGCGAGTATCCTGGTATGTGGCACAGGCGCGCGGCTTATCGGTTTTGGCCGCTGATTTACAGCGCTATGCTGTTGTTCTAGCTGGAGCTGTAATTGAGCGTGATAGGCCTCTTGATCAGTCTCGTGTTGTAGAAGGCTGGCTAAACCCAGTCAAACTTGCTCTTGCACGTAGTCCCCTTTTCCAGTCCCTTTCGGTAGAGGATGTTGAAAAAATAGAAACTGTGTTAGAAGCAAGAGGGTTGTGTAGTTCTCAAACTGGTGGTTTGATTTGGACGGCATATGGCGGTCATTATTTTTCACCACGGCAAGCTATGGTTTTTGATTCGCTCCTTGAAAATTTGCCACGGCATAGTTCTCAGCTTAAGCGTTTTTGTCAGGCTCTGATTATCTTAGCCGCATCTCGTTGTGCTGCTTCTCCCGGGCATACAGCTCAGCCATTCCAGCCAACTCGTTCGGCTTTACCACATATAGCAGATAGTTGGCGGATCGACCCTATTTCTTACATCATGGATAAGCTTCCTGATCTTGCTAGTCGACATGCTCTGCAGAAAGGTACAGCGGATATGGCGGACGCTAACGTACTAGCTCGTACGCTTAACGAAGACGACGTCGTGTTTGTTGATCCGCCTTATTCATCAGTCCATTACAGTCGATTCTATCATGTACTAGAAACATTAGCTCGGGGTAAGTGCGGATCTGTGTCAGGAGTCGGGCGATACCCTCCCATTTCGGAAAGACCTAGTTCAGCCTACAGTATTAAATCTCAAGCTCTGAAGGTAATGAAGGAACTACTTTATACTTTATCCCAAAACGGTTGCCGTGTAGTTCTCACCTTTCCCTCTGGAACAGCTTCTAATGGAATGAACGGAGAAAAACTGGTCAATCTAGCTCAGCAATGGTATCGAGTACGGGAGCATACGGTTCCTTCAAGTAGGTTCAGTACTATGGGTGGTAACGGGCGCAATCGAATTTCTCACCTCGTTGTAAGAGAAATCGTGGCTACTATGTACCCCTTATAGTTTTGAGGAATAGTAGGCAGTCATGTGCCTCACTAGGATCTCTCCTCGCATAATCTTCGGTACTTGATCGTGGAATCGAGGCTTGGCATGAGCCTTGAAACGGCGTGTTAGAGGTGGAGGGTCCGTACCAAGCGGCTCACCTGCCGCGGCCGGGGTAGCCGCCTCAATAACCAGGTCCAACGGGTATATCAGCGCCGCCACGGCCGTAACCGGAGTGGGCAACCGCCCGACCGCGGGCCGATGCGGCGGTCGCCGCCCTGGTAGGCACGGACGGCTCCGACACCGCCGTATCAGCCGCGGCCTCCCACGCCGTGGACGGCATAAAGGTGCTCGAGGACCTCTACGGCTCGGTTGAGTACAAAGACCCACCTGGCCAAGGTGTACACCGCCCGGGCCGTTAAAAGCCGCCCTCGCCACCGCTGCTCAGTTAGCCCTCGGTACCGCCTTCAACGGCCGCGACCCCGCGGCCCGGAGACCGGGCGGGCGTGGCGTTCGTCCTTCGCTGTTGAGCGTATAATCTTCGGGCGACTCGGCGGCCAGATCGGCGAGCACTTTCTCAGTGAATCGGTCTAGTTGCTCCCGATGAGCTACGGTCCACGCGTCGACGCAAGCGTTCTCGTCCTCGTAGGGGCAGTCTTCTGAACCGTGCTTCGTCCACGGCAAGACTTGTCGGGATGTTGCTGTCATGATGCCTCACCTTACCATACTACTGAATACCGTCTGCCGAAATCTAGTCGGGCAAGCCGGGTGCCTTGTGAAACACGAATATTACGCCCTGTGCCTCAGGGAACCGCTTCTGAATATCGGGTTAAATAAAGTCGCCTTTGTGTGGTGCATCATGAGTATATAAGACGGTTAATACCTATCCGCTATCCTCTAGGCTAGGTTTTGCAGGTACACCCGTAGGGTGTTCTTCAATGTAGGTTACTGCTCTTCCCAGAGCATATGCGATCACTATACCAGTGTTTTGTATGCTCATTAATTCGGTGCGATTATTGTTTTTAAGAACTGGTTCATAATTTGGGTAGTAGCCACTAATAACTCCTGCGACTTTGAGTTCATTCGTTTTCGGATCAGTAAAAATAACAGGGCCTCCAGAAAATCCGGGATTATTATGGCCGTCAATGTAGATTCGGGCTGAACAGTTCTCTCTAGTTTCAACAGCTGAAACGATTCCTTTCTTAATGAAAGGGACAGGAAAATCACGATTTAGTGTCCCGACTTCAGTGTTCAACCCGAAAGGAAACCCACAAAAATACAAATCTTGACCCAAATACATCCTTTCCATGCTAGGAATTAATAAAAAGGGAGGTGAGATTCGAATTTCAGGAGCTAGAATCGCAATATCTTCATCTGAGTTAGGTATCCAAACAATGTTTGTTGTCAATTCCTTCCATTTACCTTCATGTAGAATTTGAATATTGTCGTTGGGGTTTATATCTGCTACGATATGTTTAGCCGTTACAATATATTGACGTTCATCAATATCAATGGTAAAGCAAGTTCCAGTTTGTACTCCATATTTAATTCGGAAAGTGCGTGTGATTACATTGGTGGTTATGGCCATTCATTTTCCTTTCTCTTCTATAAGACGGTTAGCTTTGCTACCTTGAACGGTAGAACGCTCTTGATTTCTTCTAGGGGCGGGCCTTCGTAGCCTTGATCCGGTACGGCAAGGCCGGTAGATGCTTCCGCGGTGTCAGTGATGGCGGTCATCTTTCTATGCTAACACGGGTCCGGCGCGGTTGTCCACGCGTCGCCGGATCTGCCCGCCCGATCTGGATTTGAAGGGGCTGCGCAGGCGCGCCGGTAAATCGGGGGGTCAGGGGTCGAGGTGGGTTAGGAGGCGGGTGAGGAGGGGGCTGCCCCAGGTGAGGAGGTTGAGGCGGGGGGTTTGTTCGTAGAGGGTGGGGGTGAAGGTTATGTGGTGGTCGGTTCCGTTCAGGGTTAGGCGCCATATGTCTTTGGGGGCGGGGCCGTCGGGTGGGGTTAGGAGGTCTTGGACGGCTGCTATCGAGAGGAGGCGGCGGCGGAGGTCGGGGAGGGTCATGGGGGGTTGTAGGTCGGTGTCGAAGCGGGGTACGGAGTCGAGGTCTTCGAGGCGGACGGCTGCCCGGTCGAGGCGGGCGATCAGGTCTTTGATCTCGACGGCGGCCTGCTCGGTGGTGCTGCGCCTCATGGCGGCGTCGGATATCAGGCTCTCGGCGGCGGCCAGCACCGGGGCGGCGTTGCCGATTACGTTGGAGAACCAGTCGTGGCTGTCGCGGATGCGGCGGTAGATGTCCTCCTCCACGGTGCCTTTGTAGAAGAAGTTGCTGACCTGCACCTCCGGTTGGCCGCCGATGCGGTCCACCCGACCGATGCGCTGCTCCACCCTGGTGAAGTTCCAGGGCAGGTCGAAGTTGATCAGCCAGCCGCAGGTCTGCAGGTTGAGGCCCTCCGACATGGAGTCGGTGCCCAGCAGTATCTTCACCTCGCCCCGCCGGAACCGCTCCTTGATGGTTTCCTTGCCGACCCGCTCCCATGATCCGGACGCTTCGTCCCAGCATTCCCCCCGGCCGCCGTAGTAGCAGGCCAGCCCGCCCCGGTAGATATTGAGCAGCTGCCGGCGGATGTATTCGAGGGTGTCGCGGTACTGGGTGAAGATCACCGCCGTGTCGTGCGCGCCCGAACCGAAGTTGTGGTCGAGCAGGTCGTACAGTCCTTCCATCTTGGGTTCGTCGGGCGGCAGGTTCCCCAGCTCGCCGATGAAGTCGTCCAGCTCGGCCAGCTCCGCCCGCAGGTCCCCGCCCGCCAGGGCGAGGTCGCCGGCCTCCAGGTTGTCGAGCCCCGCTAGGTCGTCGAGGCCCTCGGCGCCCTCAGCGGCAAACCGGTCGTCTTCGTCGAGCAGGCCGGGCAGCGAACCCCGGCGGGCCAGCACCTCGCGCCGCCGCTCCAGGGATTTGCGGATGGCGTAGAAGCTCGAGGTCAGCCGCCGCCTGTATACGGTCATGATGAAGCCGAGCGGCGCGCTCCTGCCCCCGGCGGACAGGTAGGCGTCGTAGTAGCGCAGGATGTAGCGCTCGATGCGGTCGTAGAGGGGTTTGGCCCCGCCCAGGCTGTAGAACCGGTCGTCGATGCGCCGCTCCGGGATGACCGTATCGGGGTCCAGCACCCCGGTCTGCTTGTAGCGGCGCAGGGTCGCCCGGGTGGTGCGGAACACCCGGGCGCGCACCGGCGTGTTGGCCCGCAGCCAGTCGTCCCAGGACGGCCTCGCCTCCTCTTCGACACCGCCCGAGCGGAACCCGGGGTTCTCATGGAACCCGCGGATGCGGGCCGCCCCCACCAAGCCCGCCGCTTCTTCGATCATCTCCACGACATAGGGGTCGGGCGCCGCTTCCTCCAGGTAACCGGCCATCATCTTCTGCAGATGGACCCAGTCGCGGTCGCCGAACGGCTCCTGGAGGGCGCGGTAGTAGCGCTCCATGGCGTCGGCGCTGCGGTTCCAGCCGTCCGGCAGGCCGAACAGCGCCAGCAGGTCCCAGAGGTCGTGCGTGTGGAGCTGCATGGGGGTGGCCGACGCCAGCAGCAGCGACCCGAACAGGTTCTCCTCGGCCAGCGCCTTCAGGGTTGCCAGCATCTGGTTGGGGGAGTCGGAGGGCCTCGACCCCCGCCGCCGGGCGTGGTGGGCCTCGTCGACGAACACCAGGTCCCAGCCGGGCCCGTCGAGCAGCTCGGCGCGGTTGGAGCGCATCCGGGCCAGATGCGAAGACGACAGCAGCACCGGCGCCGCCCGCCAACGGTTCTCGCCGCGCTCCAGACGCCGCTCCGCCCCGCCGGGGAAACGCAGCCTGCGCCCGTCCAGGCGGGGGACCTCAAGCAGGAACTTCTCGGCCAGCTCCTCCTGCCACTGGATCAGAATCGACGCCGGGGCCAGGATCAACGCCGTTTCCACCTGACCGCCGAGCCACAGCTCCCGCAGCACCAGCCCCGCCTCGATGGTCTTGCCCAGTCCCACCTCGTCGGCCAGCAGGTAGCTGCGGGGCCGGTTCTCGCAGATGCGCCGGGCGATGGCCAGCTGGTGGGGCCAGGGTTCGATGCCGCTCGACATCATTCCCACGCCGGCGCCGCGGCGGGGGGCGGCCCGGATCTCCGCGATCGCCGCCCGGTCGGCCTCGCTCAGCTCGGGTTCGAGCGGGTCCCGGGCCGGCGGCGCCCAGCCGGGCTCGGCGGGCAGAAGGTCCATCAGGCGCTGTTCCACCTCGGGCAGGGCCAGGCTGCGCCAGCCGTGCACCTCGCCGCCGCGCCAGAGCCGTTCGAACTCGTTGACGATCGGCCGGCCGTATTGCCGCCAGGCCTGTCGGCTCCACGACTGGTAGACGCTGAAGGACTCGTAGTTGCTCTGCCAACCCGACGCCGATTCGTTGATGCTGCCGTCGAAGGCCAGCCGGTCGCCGGCGGCGTCTTCGAGCACGCCCCATTTGATGTGGAAGTACTTGTGTTGCCGCGGATCGTCGGGGTCGGGGATCGGCGCCCCGGTGAAGTCGTCGCAGGGCAGTCCGACCCGGATGGTCAGCCGCCCTTCTCTCACCAGCCAGGCGATGACCTGCAGGCGCCGCCGGGCCACGTCGTCGACGGTCGGCCCTTCCCGCCGCAGGCGTTCGGCCAGGATGTGGTCCAGCGGAACATTGCCGAGCAGGGCCTTGTGGTCGTCCTCGGTGAGCTGCGCGCCGACCAGGAGCCGTATCTCGCCTGCGTTGTCGATGAACCGGGCCATCCCGGCCGCCGCCGCGTAGAACGACGACGAGGCGAAGTAGCCCGCCGCCCGGTCGTAGCGCACCGCCCTCGACAGCACCGGGACGTAGAAATCGGCCAGCATGTCCCTGGCGCCCGCCGAGTAGCGGGTAGCGAGGTCGAGGCCCTGGAAGCACCCCGGCGGGCGCTCAGCCATCGGATGGATCGTCGTTCGAGTTGTCAAGGGTTAGCTGCTCGGGGTCCTCGCCCGGGTCGGGTGGGACCTCGATGTCGGGGAAGTAGGTGGTAACCAGGTCGTCGAGTAGCTCGGCCTCGGGCAGGTTCCACTCGCCCCTTGTCTTGGTGCGGGGGATCGCCCTTACCAGCGCCTGCAAGCAGGCCGTAAAGCGCGAGTTGTTGGTCAGGCCGCGCTGGTCGAGCCAGTGCTTGGCCGCCCCGAGGCCGTCGAGGTCGGTGATGTATAGGGCGGTGTGCACCGCGTCGACCGCGACCGCAAAGGCGGAACGGCTTCGGTTGACGCCGGACAGGTCTTCGTCTCCGTCGCGGCGCAGCCGCTCGCGGGGTTCGAGCATGGTGACATTGCCCGCTTTGGCCCTGACGAGCTTGGCTCGTTTCAGCTCGGACAGATCAAGTCCGCCCGCGGCCAGGGCTAGACGGCGGGCGTCGTCGAAGGGAAACTGCCGGGTACGGAAGGTATCCCAGGCGGCGATCGCGAAGTCTGTAAACGGGTCGAATTCTACTTCGCGCCCTACCAGGCGGATGCGCTGGCGGCGGGTAACTTCGGCCCGGGCGATGTCGAGGGCCTCTTCGGGGTGTAGCCGTCGGGAACGGCCTTCGTCGTCGGTCTCGGCGGAGTAGACCGGCCAATGGCGCGACAGCACCGAAAGGGCTGGGCCGTAGGTCGACAGCAGCAGGTCTACCCCACTCAAACCCTGCTCGGCGGCGCGGAGCAGGGCCTCTCCCGTTGCGGCGCGGACTTCCGCCTCGATTTCGGAAAGGTAGATACGCTCGCCCTCGTCGGGCCGGTCCGGCCGCTTGCGGCACACCAGGAAGATGGTCGATTTGACCGCGTTCTTCTTGGCCTGGTGCAACGAAGCTGGCGACTCGGTGCTCATGGGCCAGGATGCCTCGATTGTGAATCCGGCATCCAGCAACGATGCCCCCAGACCGTTCCAGGCGTCAGTCGCCTTGTGTGTGAACATCACGCACATTGCGCCCTCGTCGCGCACGATGCGGTGGCACTCGTCGAAGATGGCCTGCATCTTGAACTGGTAGTCGCTGCTTGCAAGCTCGTTCGCCCGTCGTCCCATAGCGGCGAAGCGAGTCTTATTTTTGACCGCCTCGTCGTGTTTGTTGGTCAGCTCGTCGTCGAAGAACTCGGACCAGAGCTTGCCGATGGTGCGTTTTTTCCACACGTAGAAGTAGTCGGACAGCTCTGCGTACATCACGTTATCGTAGTAGGGCGGGTCTATGCACACCAGCTCAAAGCTCCGGGCAGGGATGTCGGGCATGTATCCGGCGTTGCCCTTGGTTACCTCGATTCGGGGTTCGCCGCTGAGGACTGGGCTTTCGGGGCCAGGCAGGTCGGCGGTACCCGGTAACAGATCGGCAATACCGGAGTAGGCGTCGAGTAACTGTCGGAGACACCATGGATATAGCTCTCGACCGCCCTCAAACTCGGCGAAGGTTTTCATGAACGGGAAGGCATGCATGGCAAAGGTGGGGGCCGATTGACCACGGTTGACATGCCACCCGGCCTGGCGCGAGTTATAGCTGACCGCCTTGCCTTGCACCATCGCTAGCAGTGCGAGCACCGCGTCAGCCCGGTCGCGTTCGGGAATGGCGGCTCGGACTTCGTGGATCAGCTTGTGGTATTCTTCCACGAAGCAACCGTGCAACAGTAGCTGCCGCGGGGTGAACAGATCTCGCCAGCGCGTCATCCCGTAGTTGAGCAAGTCTTTTGTTTTGGTGCCATGGGGTACCGCCTCGGTCGGTAGCACATCTTCCTGTTCCCATTGAGGCAATAACCGTTTCAGCTCTGCTTCGGCGGCGGCCAAGGCGGCCCGGTCGGTCTCGGTGGGGGCCCGGAAGCCGCGGCCCTTGGGGGTGCGGACGGCCACTGCGTAGAGGACTTCACCCATGCGTCCGGCCTGGGCTTCGGCCCGTATGTAGTTGCCGTCGATCACCAGTCCATCCCAGGGTGAGATGCCCTTGCCGCGTGAATAAGTGGCCGTGTCCTTAGGATGAAAGTCGATGTCTAGGCCCTCGACGATCTGGTACTCGGGTTCGTCGAGCTCGATGCCGTCGCGGTGGGTGATGAGCCGCACCGCCGCTGGATTCCTGACCCGGCGCAACGACCAGTCTCCCACCAGAGGTACCGTTTTGCCGGTGCGCGGGCAGGCTACTGTCCGGGCGAAGATAAAGGTGGCGGCTTTACCAGTTTGATCGTCATGAGGTTGGAAGAATGGGCCTAGACGGTTGTTAAGCCGATCTACTAACAGACGCCCCCAGGTTTCTAGGTCGGCGTTGAGGCCCATTCCATAGCGGGCAGGCAATTCGACCCCAGCCCGTAGCACACTGACAGCGACCGGGTTAAGGTCGTTTGCATGAGCAGCCAACCCGTAGCGCAAGGCCTCGAAAGGAATCGAACCCCCACCTGCAGTCGGGTCGGAAACGAAGGGTATTTGCCCCCATGTATCCTCTAATAATTCGTGCAAAATACCTAGGTTGCCTGCAGTCGGAATGTTCTTGAAGGCCTGTTTGTACGTGTATGGATTTTTGGCGTTACGTATCCCCGTTGCTTTCGCAATTAGGACAAGCTCTCGGGCCGCGATTGGGTCGCCCCAGATGCCACACATACATAGAAACCATTCGCGATAATCTTTAGCAGTAGCGAGTTCGGGATAGTCCGCGAATCGTTCTGCCAGCTCCTCGGTCCAGGCCGGGAGCAGGCTACCTAGGATGGCACCGGCGCTGGCTACCAACGGTCGTCTTGCCCACCAAACGTGCAGGGTCTTGAGTTTGGGAAACTGTCCGGGTATCGGTGCGCTCTCACGCACCGACTCGATGCCCAATTCCCTTACGGGGAAACTCTCCTCGATGAACAGCCGCGGGCGGGTAACAGGATCCGCTTGGGCGGGGTCCGGCTGGCTCATTCCGTGGCCAGCAACAGCCGCAGGGCTCGGAGGGCGCGTCCTCCGCCGGTGCCGCTCACCTGGGCATACCAGTAGAGGGCCTCTTCATCGCCCATGGTCCTCAGCCGTTCGGTGATGGCCATTCGGCGGTCTACCTTGCGGACGGGTGCCGCTGCCCGCACCGCTAGGGCCAGGCGGACTCCCGGCTCCTGGGTCAGGTTGAAGGGCCGCCGCCGGCGCGGGCTGACCGCGCTCGCCGGGTAACCGTCCGCCGTTACCGCTTCGATCACCGCCCGGCGGTGCCGCCGGGCCCGGTGCGCGGGCAACGCCGCCACGGTGGTCGACTCCGCTCCGATTTCTTCGCTCAGCGAGAACCCCCAGTCGTCGGCGGCGGGGGTGGGGTGGAGCCGCATCACGAACCGCCGCTCGGACATTCGGGGAACAGCCACCGGCCGGCCTCACCCGCCGTCGGGCCGGGCCAGCTGGGCGGTGATGCTGATCCGGCCCGGATTGTTGGCCCTGACGACCTGGTGCAGCTGCGTCCATCGGCCGCCGCCGTGCCTGATCGGGGCGGCCGGGGTCAGCTTGACGCTCAGGTGGCCCGCGGTCTTGTTGCCCGCATCGGCCAGGCCGAGCAGGGCGGACTCGATCTGCTGGTATTCGCGGGCGCCGCCCGACAGGTCTACTTTCAGCCCGCCTGCCAGCCCGTGGTATTCGGATGTGATGGACGCCTTGACCCGGCAGGCGAACTTCGGAAGCTGGGGGATGCATAGGCTCAGCAGCCGCAGGTTCCGGGTTCCGCCGCCGGGGTCGGCATCGGTTCTGATCGTGATGCTCGTGATCGAGTCGACGCCGAGGTCGGCGACGCGGTCGGCGATCTGCTGGAAGGCCATGCCCACGCCGCCCTGCCCCTTGACGATCGGAGCCGGGTCGTGCTCGGGAACCGTTATGCCCCGCCGGTCCGCTGCGCCGGCGGTGAGAATCTCCAGGTCGTCGAGCCGGGCGCGCCTGACGGCGGCGGGCGTCAGGGCCTTCGGTTCGGCGGCGGTTGCGTCGATCACGATTACCGGGTCTGCGGCCGAGCGGCCCGCGGCCAGCGACTCCAGCACCTCTTTCTTGGTCGGCTCCCCGCCGATGTCGTCTTCCAGCTTCGACCGCAGGGCCGGCCCGGTGATCGCCCTGCCTTCCCTTTGGTTGACGGCCCGGGCGATCAGGTCGGGCGTTACCGGTCGGCGCAGCAGGCCGAGGTCGCGCGCCTTGTCCTGGCTGTAGAGCCAGGCGTCGCGGTCGATCCGCACCTGGGGGAGTGCCCGGCTGTCGTCGTAGGCCTTCTCTTTCCGGGCGTCGTAGTAGACCCAGGCGCCGTTGCTTATCCCCGCCGTGACGGCCTCTCTGATCAGGCTCGGGTCGAGGAGGATCGGTTGGCCGGGGTCGCGCCAGGGCACCTCGGCCAGGTCGGCGGTGGTCGTCTCCCCGCTTCGGCGAAAACCGGCGGCGCGGGCCAGCTGGTCGGTGGCGGGGGCGGAGTCGGATATCTTGCCGTGCCGCCGCAGGGTTTCGATCAGGACCTTGGTCTGGGCGCCTTTGGGCGTCTTGCCCTGCTGGGCGGGCGGAAGCTCGAAGTGGCGCAGGTTGTGGTTCTGGGGGTCGCGGGCGGGCCAGTAGAGGTGCCGGTAGGCGCGGCACACCGCCACCCGGGTTTCCAGGCCCGCCGCGTCGGCCAGCTTCTTGAGCCGCTTGACCACCTCCGGCCCCAGCTGCTGCATGCGTTCGTCGTCGCGGGTGATCCGCCGGGCGGCCAGGTCGAACCGGACCTGATCGCGCATGGCCTCCAGCTCGTCTGCGTCGGCGACCAGGGCTATGACCGCATTGCGGTGGGTGCGGTTGGTTTCGGACACCCCCGCCCAGTCGGCGATCTCAGCCACCGGGGGCGGCGGCTCGGCGGCGTCGCGGGCGGCCACGCTGGTGTCGGTCCAGTCCAGGACAGCGAGATGCAGCTTGGGCTGGTCGGGAACATCGGCGGGTCCGGCGGGGCGGTGGACGGCTCTGACGGCGCCGTCGGAGGCGAAGAACCGTTCGACCAGGCGGCTCAGCTCCTCTGTTACGTCGGCCTGGGAAACGTTTTGGGTTTCGGCGGCGATGATGCGGTTGGCGTTGGGTTCGACCTGGAACCGCCAGCGCGCCCCGTCCGACACCAGGTGCCAGGCCACCCGGCTCGCCGCGGCCAGGGCTTCGTCGACCGTTTCGGGGTTCTCGCCGGGGCGGAGGACGCCGAGATGGATGTCGGGCAGGGCCGCTCCCGGCGCCGGTTCGCCCGCGACGCTGTGGCAGAACACGGCGCGGCAGGCGCGGGAGGCGGCCCGTTCGTCCGGCCAGCGCTCGTTGTCCACTCCGGCGGCGTGGGAGTTGGCGCCGGCGAAATCGGCCTGGGCGGGTCCGTCCAGCGCATCTCGGCCGATGGAGCTGGTGATGCAGGTTCGCACCGCCTGGGCTTCGAGGGGCAGGTCGCCCAGGTTGATGATGGGCAGCTCGGCGCGGTCGTTCCAGATCCGCCGCACCGCCTCGGCCAGCATCTTGAGCGCGCCGCGGGCCCGCTGGAAACCGGGCAGGGGGCCGATGCGCTTGTCGAGGCAGTCGATCAGCGCCGGGTGGAACGGGTAGGAGGTGCGGATGCGGTCGCAGTAGGCGGCCGGGTCGTCGGTGGCGGTCCCGACCCGGACATCCCGTTCGGCCAGCCCGGCGTAGAGATCCTTGTAGGCGGTGAGGGCGGCGCCGGCCGCGGTCTCGTCGACGTGCGAGAAGAGGCGGCGGCGCAGGATGAAGCCGATCTCGTAGTCGTCGGCGGGCTTGCCGACCGCCCCCTTGGGCCGCTCCATGACGTCGCGGGCCTCGTTGAGAATCTGTTCCCCGGCCACCTGGTCGAGGGCGTCCGACAGCTCGTCGGTCTCCCGCTGGAAGGCGTCGACGCCGGTGGCCAGGGTGAAGACGATCCGCACCGCGGGGGCGGCGGTGGCGGCCTCGAACAGCACCTTGAGGCTGTCGATGGTGGCCCGGGCGAGGTTCTGTACGGCTTGGTCTCCCGACGCGCCCAGCCGCCGCAGATACTGGGCGAGCTCGTCGATGATGACGACGGCGGGGCCCGCTCCGAAGATGTCCAGCCACACCTGTTTCCCCGGCCCGGTGCGGGCGGCGTCGCTCTGTTCCATCAGGGCCCAGGCGTCGGGGCCGAGCTGCCGGGCGATCTCACCCCACAGCGTGTAGGTGGTGATGCCGCCGGAGGTCAGCCCGTTGATCGGGTCGAGGGCGTCGCCGACCACCGCCGCCGCCCGGCAGGTTTCGGGCAACAGGCCCGGATCAACAAAATCAGCCAGGTTGCCGGGCCGGGCCCCGCGTGCCAGATGCCAAAGGGCGATCAGCCCGTGAGTCTTGCCTCCCCCAAAGCTGGTTTCATATCGATAAACAGCGTACTCAGCGTTAGAAGTATCTAAACTATCGCGGGGGGGGGGGGCGTCTGGTGTTAATACGCCCGAAGGTGCCGCCCAGCAGGTCGCGCAGACCCTGAGTCGGGTAGGTCAGGTCAAAGAACCGGTCGGCGTCGGCGTAGTCCTCGTAGCCCGCAGCGTTGGCGACCACCTGATCAAGCTGGGCGGCGAAGTGCTTGTCCGTCAGCCCGCCGGTCAGTACATCAGCCCGCGGCTTGCAACTTTCAAGGATGCCGCCCATCTTGACATCGTAGACTACCGAATCGGATCGGGCCCATGAAATTGCCGCCGCGCGTCGACTGTCTCAGCTCAGCGTACCCGTGGCGCTAATCGTTGATCCCAAGACCAGTCTGACCAACAACGCCTCCGCAACCAGCTTCCCGTCCCGGTCGGGTGGCGCTAATCGTTGATCCCAAGACCAGTCTGACCCGGGCGGTAAGACCGTGCGCGGATGGGAAGCCGGAAGGTGTCCCGACGCAAGTAGCTGTTGGATGGTCTGCCCGATGTGCATGGCGGCAGGGCGCTGCCCTCGCCGACGGAACGGCGAAGGCATCCCTATCCGCGTGCATCCTTTTACCCACGGTCGTCTCACAGAGAAAAGCCCGACACCGAGTAAGCCCGAACCCTGCGAACCCCTGGTCAAGCCCCCATCGCACCTCTTGGCCCCCGTTCACCACCACACTGCTCGTTCCCTGCGAACCCCCTGGTCAAGCCCCTATCCGGACCCCCGGACCCCGCAAGAACGCGAAAAACGCCGCCCCACGCCCCGCTTCGCGGGCCCGGCCCCCGCCACCACCACCGAGAATCCGGACGCGCCTGGTCAGTACCCCGGCGGGTCGCGTTCGGAAGATGATCCCTGTCTCGGTCTGCGCCGGCTGCGGACCGGAGGTGATTGCAACTTCTTCATTATCCCCTATCGGTGCGACAAGGTCAATACCCTTGTCGGCGGATCTGACGGATTTTTTTGTCATTCCGTGATTCAGGGCTCGACGCGGGTGATCGAAGAGACCCGGTCGACGGCGCGGTCGAAGGACGCGACGATGCCTACGCCGGTGGATTCGGCGGCCGCCGCCAGGTAGGCCTCGGGGAAGTCGATCCGGTGGTCCTGGTAGATGTCGAGCGACTTCAACAGCAGGGGGGCGTCCGGCGTGCGGATCGATCGGTGGGCGATCACCGAGCGCACGACCTCGGCTGTTTCGTCGCGGCTGAGCCCGTAGACGGACTCGAGTACGTACACCGTCTCGGCGGCGATGACCTCCGGCAGCAACAGTTCGTCTGCTTCGTCGATGAAGGCGCCGGCGCGGACCGCCGGGTCCGGATGGTCGCCCGTTATGTGGCGGACGAGGATGTTGGTGTCGATGTACGCCGTCAACGCCATTTCTTGGCCCTTTCCTGGCGGACGATGCTGCGTATCTCGTCCCAGGACAGGCCCCGTTTGTCCTCCGGCACCTCGACCGAGCCGGCCAGCTCCATGAGGTCGGGGATGCGGGTCATCACCGCCTGTTCTTCTCCGAGCCGGAACATGACGGTGTCGCCTTCCTTGATGTCGAGCTCGCGTCGGATGCCCTTGGGAATGGTTACCTGGCCCTTCGACGTGACCTTCGCCATCAGCCTGGTGCCTTGCCGCACGACATCCGACCCTTCTCGAACGTTGCCCCGGCCCTTCGGCAGACCCCCTACGACGACAGAACTCATCTGTGCTCCTTACCAGCGAGTAAAAGTAAGTATGCCATACCGCCGACAGAATCAGGCGGCAAGAAAAGTTGTAGACGGAGCGGTGGAAAAGTTGTATCAGAGCCGATGAAATAGTTGTATTCAACCGGGTGAAATTGTTGTATGCTTTGTGGATGCCGGTATATCGAGAGCGTTTGGTCGACCCCGTTCTGACGCAACTTTTGTCGGGTCTGCCTGCGGTTATGTTGGTCGGGCCCAGAGCGGTGGGCAAGACCACCACCGCCGCCAGGCACGCCCGCACGGTGGTGAGGATGGACCGGCCTGAGGAGGCGGCGGTGTTCCGGGCCGACCCGGATGCTGCTCTCGCCCGCAACCTCCCCGAACCCGTCCTGCTGGACGAATGGCAGATCGCGCCGGAGGTGTTGGGGGCGGTGAAGCGGGCGGTCGATGACGACTTCCGGCCCGGGCGGTTCATCCTTGCCGGTTCGCAGCAGGCCATTCTCGACACGCCCGGCGGCTGGCCCGGCGTGGGCCGGGTGGTGAACCTGGAGATGTGGCCGCTCACGGTGGCCGAGCAGAAGGCGGCCCGAACCAAACCGCTGATCGAGCGGATCGTCGACGGCGAAGACCTGGAACCGGCCGCCGGCGGGTGGGACATACGGGGCTATGCGGCTCTGGCGGTCGCGGGCGGGTTTCCCGAGGCTGTGCTGTCGGTGCCCGAAACCGAGAGGCGGGCGTGGTTGGAGGGGTACATCGACGGGCTGACCGCCCGGGAGGTGCTGGGCGCCCGCAACCCCGTCCTGTTCCGCCGCTACTTCGACGCGTACGCCGCCGTATCTGCGGGGGTGGTTGCCGACCGGAAGATCAACGAAGCGGCCGGGATCAACCATCGAACCGGCGATGCCTACCGGCGGCATTTACAGAACCTGATGATCGTCGACGAGATACCGGCCTGGTCAACCAACCGGCTGAAGCGTCTGGCCAGATCTCCCAAGCGGTATCTCACCGATTCGGGGTTGGCGGCCGCCGCGCCGGGGGCCGACGCGGAGGGGGTGCTCGGCCACGGCGGCCTGCTGGGCCGGATTCTGGAAACCTTCGCCGCGGCGCAGATACGGGCCGAGGCGGCGTCGGTTCGGGGCAGGGCGGTTCTCCATCATCTGCGGTCGGGCGACGGCGGGCGCGAGGTCGATCTGGTCATCGAGATCGATGCCCGCCGGGTCATCGGCATAGAGATAAAGGCAACATCCGCCCCCGCCCGCAGCGACGCGAAGCACCTGATCTGGCTGCGCGACCGGCTGGGCGAGATGTTCGCGGGCGGGGTGGTGCTGCACACCGGTTCCTGGCCTTACCCGCTTGCCGACCGGATCACTGCCGCGCCGATCAGCACCCTGTGGGCGTAGGCAACCGGCATCCGTCCGGGTCGGCTCGGTGCGTTGCTGCGAGAAGATTCTTCGACTCAGGGAGGGGTGTTGGACAGGTTTTGGTCCGGATGGGGAACGGGGATGAGCTGTGGTTCGTTGATAGCGGCGAAGTCCTGGGGATTGGTCGTGTAGAGGGGAAGTCCGTTGGCGATTGCTGTAGCGGCTATGAGCGCATCATAGGAACGGGCTACGGCTTTCCGTCCAGCTTTGCGGAGATCGTAGGCCACGTTGGCAATGATCTGGCGGCCGCCTTGTTGAACGGGAGTGCCTCGAAATCGGTTGCGGCTTGGTCTAGGTGGGCTTGGCGATAGGCCCGTTCTGTCTGGGTGGATGTGACGAGAGGGCCGACGGATAGCTCGGCAAGGGTAATGGCGGTGATCATCGGTTCCGAGGGAAGGGCGTTGGGATCCAAGATCCGGGGCAACAGGATCACAGTGCTGGTATCAAGGATGCCGGGCCCTTTATCGGCGAAGTTCACAGACGAGGATCCAATAATTGGTCGATATCTCGTCGGAAGGCGACGGGGTCGATGTGGGGCAACTTGTGCCAGCGGTCGAGCAGGGTCGCCGGATCCGGTCCTCGGCGGGGCAGTGGACGAAGCTCGGCAACCGGGCGGCCGGATCGGGTCACGGTCAAGCGCTCGCCTGCATGTACGCGATCTATGACCGCATCTCCGCTTTCTTGGAGCTCTTGAACGGTTACTTCATCCATGCGGGCAGTGTATCCCACAGCATGAAACCTGTAAGATGATGACGGCAATGCCGAAATCCATCACCATCAGGGATGTACCCGATGAGGCCCGCGACGAGATCGCGGCCCGGGCCGCACGCAGCGGACGATCTCTGCAGGAGTACCTGAGGCGGGAACTGATCAGGCCGGTTTCCAAACCCGACCTCGAATCGGTGCTGGAGCGCTTGGAGCGGCGCCGGCGGGCGGGCGGGTCGTCGTTGCCGGTGAGATCAATCCTCTCCTATCTTGAAGACCGCAGGCAGTGATTGTTGTCGACGCCTCCGTCGTTGCAGCGGCGCGGGTCTATTACAACGAGATCGGATCGCGGGCGGGGCGGTTGCTGGAAGCATTTCCCGAACCCGAGGCGGGCGGTCTTCGTTTGTTCGATGGATGACCGCCGGGCGCGGACGGCGGGGCCGGGGATTCCCGGGCATGAGGCGGCGCGGCTTTGGCAGGCCGCTACCGGGGCCTCCCGGTCGGCGTCGGCGGCCGGCGGGGTGGAGCCGAACCGGCGGCAGCGGGAGTTGTTCGGGGAGCTGTGCGAGCGGCGGCGGGCCGGGGAGCCGCTCCAGTACATAGAGGGAACCGCCGCTTTCGGGCCGATCGAGGTGCGGGTGGATCCCAGGGTGTTCATACCCCGGCCCGAGACCGAGCAGCTGTGGGAAAGGGCGATGGGGATGCTTCCCGGCCGGCCCTGCACGGTGGTGGACCTGGGCGCCGGGTCGGGCTGTCTGGCTCTGGCGGTCAAGAACGGGCGGCCAGACATACGGGTGGTCGCCGCCGACATCTCCGCCGGCGCTCTCGAAGTCGCCCGCCTCAACGCCGCCCGCCTGGGCCTGGAGGTGGAGTTCTGCCGGGGGGACCGGCTGGCCGCCCTCGATCCGGCCCTGCGGGGAGGCGTATATATGATCCTGACCAACCCCCCCTACATAGCCGAGTCGGATTGGGAGGGGCTTCCCTCCGAGGTCAGGGACCACGAGCCGAAGACGGCGCTGGTGATGGGAGACGGCCTGGACATGTATCGGTATCTGGCGGCGGAGGCCGCCCCGTGGCTGGCGCCGGACGGGGTGTTGGCGGCGGAGATAGGCGAGGGGCAGGGCCGGGAGATAGAACGGTTCTTTGCCGATGCGGGGTGGGAGGCGGCCGTCGACCGGGATCTGGCGGGGCGGGACCGTTTCCTGACCGCCCGGAGGAACCCGTGAGCCTGGAAGCCGCCCTGGCCGCCCTGCGCCGCGGCGGGGTGGTGGGCGTACCCACCGACACCGTATACGGGGTGGCGGTCGACCCGGCCGACCCCCGGGCGGTCCGGGGGCTGTTCGAGCTGAAAGGGCGGGGCGATCACCTTCCGCTGGCGGTGTTGGCCGCTTCACAGGCCCAGGTCGAGCCGCTGGTCGAGCTGCCCGCCCGGACTCGGGCCCTGTTGAACCGCTGCTGGCCGGGTCCGTTCACCGCCGTACTCAGATCGAAGGTGACCCTGGCCGAGGGGGTGGGCGACCATGAAAGGGGCACCCTGGCGGTCCGGATACCCGACCACCCCCTGCTGCTTGACCTCCTCGCCCGGACGGGGCCGCTGGCGGTTACCAGCGCCAACCGGAGCGGCCGCCCGCCCGCCCGGTCCGCCGCCGAAGCCCGGGCGTCGCTCGGCGGGGGGGCGGCGGTCTACCTGGAAGGGGAATGCCCCGGCGGCGCACCGTCCACGGTGGCGGACCTCACCCGATCCCCCCCGGCGGTGCTGCGGGAAGGACCGGTGCGCCTCGACCCCGACCCGTCTTTCCGGTGAAACGGCGGAGCCCGCCGGCGTAAACGAGAAAAATATTTTTCGCATTTCAGGATAAGGGTATTGGGTTTGTCATAGGTTTGTGATACCATGTGTTGTGTCAAAGCACAAACACCGCCGCCGGGGTTCCGGAGTGCGCGGCGGTCATCCTGGAAATCTTGTCAGGCCGGGCGCCGGCGCCCGCACAGGGGTTGCGCGTCCTGCGAAGGGTTCCGATGTCGGTGGCGGCGGCGGGGGAGGGCCCGGCGTAGCCGGGGGCGGGGGCGCAGGATTTTCGCGATCTTATTGGTGGGTCCGACTATTGGTGGGTCTGACATTTCCTGGTCGTGATTATCCGAGGGGGGCGGCGGGAAGTTTTCGCGATCTATTGGTGGAGGTGGATTACCCGTTCGTGTGGTTCGGGCGGGAGGGGAAGGCGCGGTCTTCGTGATCTGTTGGCGGGTCGGGGATTCCGGCATCTGTGCCTTTGGTGAACCGGTAAGGCGGAGGCCGGGGAGGGCGGGAGCCGTGGTCGGGGGTTCTGGTACCTGTGTCTTGGTGAATACCTCGAGGCTGTGGTAGCCGTGTCCTCTTCGGTGGTCGGGATTACGACTCCTGGTGTCTTTGGTGAACCGGTAAGGCGGAGGGCGGGGAGGGCGGGGAGCCGTGGTCGGGGGTTCCGGCATCTGTGTTTGGTGATACTGCGGTGATTCTGCTCGGCGGCGCGGCGGGCAGGGTCGGATCCGGGCGCCTGCCGGCTCCTTGAAACCGGATGCGCGGCTGCCGCCGGACTCGGCGCCTCCCTGTTCCGTAGTCGAGGGGCGATTCCGCCTCTCCATCTCTCGGAGCGCATATCCGGCCCGCCTGTGCCCGGCTACCCTCATTCAACCCAGCAGCAGACGAGGAACGGAATCACCATGACCGACATGCGGCCCATCGAGCAGGTCGATCCTGCCGCAGCAGACCTCATCAGGGCGGATGTTCGCCGCCAGAACACCCACATCCACCTGATCGCCTCCGAGAACTTTGCCTCCCCTGCGGTCATGCAGGCCTGCGGGTCGGTCTACACCAACAAGTACGCCGAGGGCTATCCGGGGCGGCGCTACTACGAGGGCTGTCAGGTGGTGGATCGGCTCGAAAGCCTGGCCATCGAGCGCGCCCGGGCCCTGTTCGGCGCCGAGTACGTCAACGTGCAGCCCCACTCCGGCGCCCAGGCCAACATGGGGGTCTACTTTTCCCTCCTGGAACCGGGGGACACGGTGCTCGGGCTCAGCCTGGCCGAGGGGGGGCACCTGACCCACGGCTCGCCGGTGAACTTCTCCGGGCGCCTGTACCGCTTCGTCGCCTACGGGGTGGACCGCCGGACGGAGCGGATCGACATGGACGAGGTGCGGGCCAAGGCCCTCGAACACCGCCCCAAGATCCTCCTGGCCGGGTACTCGGCCTACTCCAGGCATCTCGACTACGAAGCCTTCCGTTCCATAGCCGACGAAGCGGGGGCGGTGTTCATGGTGGACGCCGCCCACTTCATCGGGCTGGTGGCCGGCGGGGCCCTGCCCAACCCCGTCCCGTTCGCCGACATCGTGACCGCCACCACCCACAAGGCGCTGCGCGGGCCCAGGGGAGGCATGATCATGGCCAGGGAGCGGTTCGGGGCCGGGTTGGACAAGGCGGTGTTCCCCGACATGCAGGGCGGTCCGATCATCAGCCAGATCGCCGGCAAGGCGGTGTGCTTCCATGAGGCCTCCACCGAGGCCTACCGGGCCTACGCGGCGCAGATCGTCGCCAACGCCTCGGCCATGGCCGACGCTTTCACCGCCCAAGGGGTGCGGGTGGTGTCGGGCGGCACCGACAACCATCTGATGCTGCTGGACATGCGCTCCCTCGACGAGGACCTGACCGGCAAGGAAGCCTCCGCCCTGCTCGATTCGGTGGGGGTGACCCTCAACCGCAACGGCATACCCTTCGACCCCCGCCCCCCCTACATAACCAGCGGCCTGCGGATCGGCACCCCCGGCATCACCACCTGCGGCATGAAGGAGGCGGCGGCCGTCCAGGTTGCCACCCTCATCACCCGCACCCTGCGCAAGCGGTCCGACCAGAAGGCCCTGGAGATGTCCGCCCGCGAAGCGGCGGCCCTGGCGGCGGACTACCCGCCCTACCCGCCCGACTTCCCCGGCCACGTCTGACGAGCCCGGCTGGGCGCAAGCAACGGTGTCTGTATTTCGTTCGGTTCTTGTGTGGTGTTATTTGGTTGGTTGGGAGTGATCAGCGGGCTTCCTGCGCCGCCGGGTCTGATTTGCGGCTCGAGGAGCAGGGTGCGGGGCGTGTGAGTCTCATGGGAAGGGGATGTGATGAGGGAACAGGTGAACCTGTTGGATAGCAATCTGGCTACCAAGGCCGATGTCGCTGCTGTTCGGGCGGAGGTGGAGCTTTTGCGGTTATCCACCAAGGCGGAGCTGTTGAAGGGGGTGTTCTTCGGTGCCATGGCGCTCCAGACGGTGGTGATCGTCATCCTCCTGAGGTTGCAGTAACCCGGCACTGCACGCCATTTTCTGCCGTACTGCCGAGGCCATGTCGCACCTGCCGGGCAGGAAGCGGGGGCAGGAAAGCGGGAGGACCCGCAGTTCGTGAAATCATCACAACCCTGTAGGATCAGGGGATGGCCGAGATCGCAGGCCCGCGGGAGTCCGGAACCGATGCAACCTCGTAGGGTGACTTTTGACACTCACCGGTTTGTGAAGAAACTGACCGCTTGTGGGTTTACCGAGCAGCAAGCCGAGGTTCTGGCGGAGGAGCAGGTCAACCTGTTGGAGAGCAATCTGGCCACCAAGACCGGTCTCGTTGCTGTCAAGGCCGATATTGCTACCGTCAAGGCGGACCTTTTGAAATGGATGATCGGTGCCATGATAGCCCAAGGGGGGATGATCGTTGCCCTCCTGAAGTTGCTGTAACCGGACACTGCACGCCATTTCTGCCGTACTCCCGAGGCCGTGTCGTACCTGCCGGGCAGGAAGCGGGGGGAGGAAAGAGGTGACTGACCCGCAGTTCGTGAAAAACATCACAACCCTGTAGGGTCAGGAGGGATGGCCGAGATCTCAGGCTCGCGGGAGTCCGGAACCGATGCAGCCCCGGAGGGTGCTCTGCGCACCGCGCACCGGGGCGCCGCCTCGGCTGTGGCGGACGGCTGGGTGGCGGGGGGTTCCTTCTTCGGGTCGATCATGGCCGGCGCGCTGCTGGGGTGGCTGGCGGACCGCTGGCTGGGCACCGACCCCTGGCTGGTGGTCGCCGGGATCGCGCTGGGGTCGGTGAGCGCCTTCGTCCGCATGTGGGCGCTGGTCGGGAAACCCGGCGGAAAGCAGCCGATCCGTGGCTGACGACGCAGCCGTCCGCAGGGGCCTCGACCGTTCCGAGGTGGAGCGTTACATAGCCGACCGTCCGCCGGTCGAGCTGGCCATGGCCCGTTCCATCGTGCGCCGGACGGCGGTGGTCGGCCCGGTCATGCTGGCGGTGTTCGGTCTGCTGCGGGGCTGGGAAGGCCTGGCGGCGGCGGCCGCCGGGGTAGCCGCAGTCGTCGGTTACTACCTGCTGGGCGGGGCGATGATGTCGCGGTTGGCCAGGGTGTCGCTCGGTGCCTATCATGCAGGCGCCCTCATAGGTTTCTTCGTCCGCCTCGGCCTGATCGCGGCCGTCATGCTGGCGGTGATCGCCCTGTTCGAGGTGGACAGGACGGCGCTGGGGTTGGCGGTGATTGCGACCTACGTGACGCTGCTGGTCTGGGAGGCCGCCGCTCTGGGCGGCGCCGGGGGCGCCGGGAACAAGAACAACAGGAGAAGGAGTAGCCGCCCGCGTGCGTGATGCGTTGATTCTGGCCGTGTCCAGCTGCGACGTGCAGGGCAATGTTATCTGCGCCCCGTCCAACGTGAACGAGCTGTTCGAGTTCACCGACCCGCTGTTCTCCATCGGCGGGTTCCACTTCACCAGGACCGTCTTCCTGATCTTCGCCGCCATGCTGATCGTGCTGGGGGTGCTGTATTTCGGCCTGCGCCGCCGGGAGCTGGTTCCGTCCAAGTACGGGGTGGTGGTGGAGAGCATGGTCGGCTTCGTGCGGGACGATATCGCCAAGGGGGTGATCGGCCCCGAAGGCGCCAGGTACCTGCCCTACCTGCTGTCGCTGTTCTTCTTCATCCTGGTGGGGAACCTGTTCGAGATCACCCCCTTCGTGAACTTCCCGATCACCTCCCGGATGGCCCTGCCCGCCTTCATGGCCCTGGTTACCTGGGTGCTCTTCGTGATCGTGGGGTTCGCCAAGCACGGCTTCAAGCACTACTTCATCGACACCATCTGGCCCAGGTCGGTTCCGATCGCCCTCCGGTGGCTGGTGGGGATCATCGAGTTGGTGTCGATCTTCGTCCTGCGCCCCATCACGCTGGCGGTGCGGCTCTTCGCCAACATGGTGGCCGGGCACCTCATGCTCACCCTGCTGCTCACCTCCGGTTACTTCTTCGTGGTGGGGGTGGGGGATATCGGCCTGAAGGCCGGGATCGGGTTGGTGTGGTTCGTCTTCGGGTTGGCGATCTTCGTGTTCGAGGTGGTGGTGGCGGTCCTGCAGGCCTACATCTTCACCCTGCTGTCGGCGGTGTACATACAGACATCGCTGGAGCCCGCCCACTAGCCCACCAGGAGGCAAGCAAACGATGACTTTCGAGATACAACCAGAAAGGGAGAGCACATGGACGCAGTTCTTGCGGTAGCGCTGGGGGCCCTCTCGCTGGCCCAGGCAGGACTCACCGGCAATATCAGCGGAAGCCTCAACCTGGTCGGCTACGGCCTCGCCGCCGTCGGCCCGGGCATCGGCATCGGCATCGTGGTGGGCAACGCCATCACCGCCATGGTGCGCCAGCCGGAGATGGAGGGGACGGTCCGGACGACCATGTTCCTGGGCATCGCCTTCACCGAGGCGCTTGCCCTGATCGGCTTCGTGTTGTTCTTCATCGGATGATGAAGGCGCCCGACATGAGGTACGCGATGGGGGCGGCGCCCCTGATCCTGGCGGCCGAGGAAGAAACCCAGAGCAGCGGCGGCATCGGGTTGCTGCTGCCGGAGACATCGGAGCTGATCGCCGGCATCGTCGCCTTCGCCGTCATTTTCTTCTTCGTGTGGCGCTGGGTGGTGCCTGCCATGAGCGCCGCCCTGTCCCGCCGCCAAGAGGCGGAGCGTTCCCGGCTGGAGGCGGCCGAGCAGGCCCGCCAGGAAGCCGAGCAGAGCGCCGCCCGGTATCAGGAGCAGCTGGCCGGGGCCAAGGAAGAGGCAGCCCGGATCGTTGAGGAGGCGCGCCGGGCCGCCGAGGCGGTGCGGGAGGAGACCGTCCACCGCGCCCAGCGGGAAGCCGAGGACATCATGAGCCGCGCCAGGGACGAGGCCGCCGCCGAATCCGGCCGGGCGCTGGAGGCCGCCCGCCAGGAGGTGGCCAACCTCTCGATCGACCTGGCCGAGAAGGTGGTCGGCCAGAGCCTCGACCGGGAAACCCAGCTGGGGTTGATCGAGAACTATCTGGAAGAGCTGGAGTCGGGCAGGTAGATGGTCGACGAACGGGTCAGGGGCTACGCCGCCGCCGTCTTCGAGATGGCGCGGGGCGAAGGCGCGGTGGAACGGGTCGAGACCGAGCTGTTCCGGGTGGCCAGGGCGTTGGAAGGCTCCGACGAGCTGAAGGAGTCCCTGGGCGACATCCGCCTCCCCATGGAGCGCAAGCAGGCGGTGATCGATGATCTGCTGAGCGCCTCCGCCCACCGGTTGACCGCCGCCTTCGTGAGCTTCGCGGTCGGTATGGGGCTGGCCTCCGACCTGGAGGCCATCGCCGACGAGTTCACCACCCGTTCGGCGGCCGCCCAGGATCGGGTGGTGGCCGAGGTGCGCAGCGCCGTCTCCCTGGACCGGGGGGCGGTCGACCGGCTGGCGGAAGCCCTGGCCGCCCGGGTCGGCAACCAGGTGGAGGTGCGGGTGGTGATAGACGAATCGATCCTGGGCGGTCTGGTGGCGAGGGTGGGCGACACCGTGATCGACGGATCCGTGCGGAAACGGCTCGAGCGGCTGCGCGAGGCGGTGGTCGGATGACCCGCCCGGCCGGTCTGCCGAAGACGAGAACGAGAGAGGACTGCCGATGGCTCAAACGGCTGAACTGACGATTAGCCCACAGGACATCACCGCCGCCCTCCGCCGGCATGTGGCGGACTGGTCGCCCAGCCTCGAGCAGGAGACGGTCGGATACGTCACCGCCATCGCCGACGGGGTGGCGCGGGTGTCGGGGCTGCCCAACGCCGCCGCCTCCGAGCTGCTGGAGTTCCCGGGCGGCCTGCTGGGGGTGACCCTCAACCTCGACGAGCAGGACCTCGGGGTGGTGCTGATGGGCGACCCCACCCACATAGAGGAAGGCGACCCCGTCCACCAGACCCGCCGGGTGCTGTCGGTGCCGGTGGGCGACGCCCTGCTGGGCCGGGTGGTCGACCCGGTGGGCAACCCGCTGGACGGCAAGGGCGACATTCCCCAGGGCGAGCGGCGCCTGCTGGAGACCCAGGCCCCGTCCGTGGTGCAGCGGCAGCCGGTCAGCGAGCCGCTCCAGACCGGCATCAAGGCCATCGATTCCATGACCCCCATCGGGAAGGGCCAGCGGCAGCTGATCATCGGCGACCGGCAGACCGGCAAGACCGCCATCGTGGTGGACACCATCCTCAACCAGAAGCAGTTCCAGGGCACGCCCGATGAGGTCAAGTGCGTCTACGTGGCGATCGGGCAGAAGGCCTCCACGGTGGCGGAGGTGGTGGCCTCCCTCGAGGAGGCGGGGGCCATGGAGTACACGGTGGTGGTCACCGCGGCCGCCTCCGCTCCGCCCGCCCTCCAGATGTACGCGCCGTACGCCGGTTCGGCCATCGGCCAGCACTGGATGTACAACGGCCAGCACGCCCTGGTCATCTTCGACGACCTGTCCAAGCAGGCGGTGGCCTACCGGGAGATATCGCTCCTGCTGCGCCGCCCTCCGGGGCGGGAGGCCTTCCCCGGCGACGTGTTCTACCTGCACAGCCGGTTGCTGGAACGCTGCGCCAAGCTCTCCGACGAGCTGGGCGGCGGCTCCCTCACCGGGCTGCCCCTGATCGAGACCAAGGCCAACGACGTATCGGCCTACATCCCCACCAACGTCATCTCCATCACCGACGGCCAGATCTTCCTGGAAACCGACCTGTTCTTTTCGGGCATCCGGCCGGCCATGAACGCCGGCATCTCGGTGTCGCGGGTGGGGGGCAACGCCCAGATCGGCGCCATGAAGAAGGTGGCCGGTCCGCTCCGCCTCAACCTCGCCCAGTACCGGGAGCTGGAAGCCTTCGCCGAGTTCGGTTCCGAGTTGGACGCGGTGTCGCTGGCGCAGCTGGAGCGGGGGCGCCGGGTGGTGGAGGTGCTCAAGCAGCCGCAGTTCGCCCCGGTTGCGGTCGAGGAACAGGTGCTGGCCATCTATGCGGTCACCGAGGGCCACCTCGACGTCGTTGCGGTGGACCGCATCCCCAGGGCCGAGCAGGAGCTCCGGGAGTTCGTGCGGGTGCGGCGGCCCCACCTGCTGGAGGCCATAAGGCGCACCGGCAACCTGCCGGAGGTCGAGGAGCTGGACGGCGCCATCGCCGCCTTCCTGGAGAGTTTCGGGGGAGGGGGGTAGCGCCCTGCCATGGCCAGCGCCGAACTGCGAGCGATCCGCCGGCGGATCAGAAGCGTCGAGTCCACCAAGAAGATCACCCGGGCGATGGAGCTGATCGCCGCCTCCCGCATCGTCAAGGCGCGGGAGCGGGTGAGGGCCTCCCGCCCCTACGCCGAGAAGATGATCGAGGTCATCCGCAACGTCGGGCGGGCGTCGGGGGACGTGGGACATCCGCTGTTGGAACGGCGGGAGATCCGGACGATGGGGGTGCTGGTGGTTACCTCGGACCGGGGGCTGGCGGGCGCCTACAACTCGTCGGTGCTGCGGATGGCGGAGCGGCACATGGCCGGCCTCCGCGCCGAGGGGGCGGCGCTGAGCCTCTACGCGGTGGGCAAGAAGGCACAGACCTTCTTCTCCTTCCGCGGCTACGACATAGCCCGCAGCTTCCTGGGGGTGACCGACCAGCCCGCCTATGCGGACGCCAAGGCGGTGGGGGAGGCGCTGATGGAGGACTACGAAGCGGGGGCGGTGGACGCCGTGGAGGTGTTCTACACGATCTACAGATCGGCCCTCTCCTATCACCCGGCGCGGGTCGAGCTGCTGCCAGTCAGCCCGCCGGAGGACGAGGACGCCGGAGAAGGCGGGGGCGGGCAGCGGGGCGGGGGGGCGGCGGTCTCCTACGAGTACGAGCCGGACCCCGCCGCCATACTGGGGCGGTTGCTGCCCAGGTACGTGGAGTCGGCCGTCTACGGCCAGCTGCTGGAGAGTTCGGCCTCCGAGCACGCCAGCCGGCAGAGGGCCATGAAGTCGGCCACCGAGAACGCCGAAGAACTCATCAAGGTGCTGGGCCGGACCGCCAACCAGGCGCGGCAGGCCGAGATAACCACCGAGATAGCCGAGATCGTGGGCGGCGCGCAGGCGCTGTCCGCCGCGGGATGAAACGGGAGCGAATATGGCAGAAGCGGTCAGCGTAGGGCGCATCAGCAAGGTAGCCGGGCCGGTAGTGGACGTGGAGTTCCCGCGGGACGGCCTGCCGGAGGTGCTGCATGCGCTGGAAATCGAATTCGATGTGGAAGGCGACCACAAGAGGGTGATCGCCGAGGTGGCCCAGCACCTGGGCCGCAGCCGGGTGAGGGCGGTGGCCATGGCCCCCACCGACGGGCTGGTGCGGGGGGCGCCGGTCCGCAACACCGGGGCGCCCATCTCCGTTCCGGTCGGCGACCAGACGCTCGGCCACATCTTCAACATGTGGGGGGCTTCGCTCGACGCGCCGGACAAGGAGTTCGCCGGGGAGCGCTGGCCGATCCACCGGGAGGCGCCGCCCTTCGAGGACGTGGAGCCCACCAAGGAGATCTTCGAGACCGGCATCAAGGTGCTCGACCTGATCTGCCCCTACCTGCGGGGCGGCAAGATCGGCCTGTTCGGAGGGGCCGGAGTCGGCAAGACGGTGCTCATCCAGGAGATGATCAACCGGGTGGCCACCCAGCACGACGGGGTGTCGGTGTTCGCCGGGGTCGGGGAGCGCACCAGGGAGGGCAACGACCTGTTCCTGGAGATGTCCGAGACGGGGGTGATCAACCAGGCGGCCCTGGTGTTCGGGCAGATGGACGAGCCGCCCGGGGTGCGCCTGCGGGTGGCCCTATCCGCCCTGACCATGGCCGAATACTTCCGGGATGTGCAGCGCCAGGACGTGCTGCTGTTCATCGACAACATCTTCCGGTTCACCCAGGCCGGTTCGGAGGTCTCCACGCTGCTGGGCCGGATGCCCTCGGCGGTGGGTTACCAGCCGACCCTGGCCGGGGAGATGGGGGTCCTCCAGGAGAGGATCACCTCGCTGAAGGGGCGGTCGATCACCTCCATGCAGGCGATCTACGTGCCCGCTGACGACATCACCGACCCGGCGCCCCACACCGCCTTCGCCCATCTCGACGCCACCACGGTGCTGAGCCGTCCGCTCACCGCCCTGGGCATCTACCCGGCGGTGGATCCGCTCGACTCGACCAGCCGGGCGCTCGACCCCCAGATCGTGGGGCGGGACCACTACGAGGTGGCCACCGACGTGCAGCGGGTGCTCCAGCGCTACAAGGACCTGCAGGACATCATCGCCATCCTCGGGGTGGACGAGCTGTCCGAGGAGGACAAGCTCATCGTGGCGCGGGCGCGGAGGATCCAGCGGTTCCTGTCCCAGCCGATGTTCGTGGCCGAGCAGTTCACCGGCCAGGCCGGGGTGTACACCTCTCGGGAGGAGACCATCTCCTCCTTCAAGATGGTGCTCGACGGCGAGATGGACCACCTGCCGGAGCAGGCCTTCTACATGGTGGGCGGCGCCGAGGACGCCATGCGCAAGGCCCGCGAGATAGAAGGGCCGGCCACCTGATGGTCGCCGCCTCCACCCCGATGCGGGTGGATGTGGTGTCGCCCGAGGCCGTATTGTGGTCCGGCGAGGCCGAGTTCGTAGTCGCCCGGACGGTGGACGGCGAGATCGGCATCCTCGCCCACCACGAGCCCCTGATGGCCGCTCTGGCGGGCGGCACGGTGGAAATCCAGTCGGGAAATGACCGGATCCAGGTGCAGGTAGGGGGCGGCTTCCTCCAGATCTTCGACAACACGGTCACCCTGTTGGCCGACGACGCCGCCCTCGCCGGAGACTGACGCGCCCAATCGATCAGGCGGGTAGATCAAACAGCGCACAAAGCAGGAGACGGCAAAAGAGACGACAATGGCTCAAGTGATCGAGGTAACCGAAGAACAGCTGTGGGAGTGGATCGACCCATGGATTGAAGCTGTGGAAGGGATGACCCGTGAGCGGTTCTTGGATGAGGGTAGGTCCGACGCTTTGGAGGATCCCGGGCTTCGGGACCTCTGGTTTGCCTACGGGGGATTTTTGACCGAGGAATGACCTTATCATCTGACCTGAGGGACGAAAGCACAAGAATTCACCTGGTGAGGGGAGAGAAGATCATGTCCGGCGCCGATGTTTCCAGACTGCATAGCCTGGCCCGTTTGGGCCAATCCGTCTGGATTGATTCCATTTCCAGGGATATGCTGAACTCGGGCGGGCTCGACCGCCGTCTGGACGAGGGGGTGACCGGCGTTACCTCCAACCCCACCATCTTCGCCCAGGCGATAACGTCCGGCGACTCCTATGACGCCCAGATCGCAGGCCTCGCCGCTCGGGGCGCGGACGCCGAAGAGATCTATACGGAGGTCGTCGCCGAGGACATCCGGCGGGCCTGTGATGTGATGGGGCCCGTGCACCGCCGCACCGGGGGGCGGGACGGGTTCGTGTCGGTGGAGGTGTCGCCGGAGCTGGCCCGCCGGACCGAGCCCACCGTCGCCGAGGCGCGGGACTGGGTGAAGCGGATCGACCGCCCCAACCTGCTCGTCAAGGTGCCGGCCACCCGGGAGGGCGTGCCGGCTATCGAGGCCTTGACCGCCGAGGGCGTCTCGGTCAACGTTACCCTGATCTTCTCCCTTGACCGCTACCGCTCGGTGATCGAGGCCTACATAAGGGGGGTGGAGAGGTTCGAGGAGGCGGGCGGCGATCTCGCTTCGCCGGCGTCGGTGGCCTCTTTCTTCGTTTCCCGCTTCGACAGCGAGGTGGACGCCCGGCTCGAGAGGATCGGCGGCTCTGAAGCCTTGGCTCTGAGAGGCCGGGGGGCGGTCGCCAACGCCAGGGCCGCCTACCTGGAGTTCCTGCGGGCTTTCACCTCGGAGCGCTGGCTGAGGCTGCACCGGCTGGGCGCCGGGGCGCAGCGGCCGCTGTGGGCTTCCACTTCCACCAAGAATCCTGATTACCCCGACACTCTGTACGTAGACACGCTGGTCGCCCCCGCCACGGTCAACACCATGCCGGAGTCCACCATTGCCGCCTACCAGGATCACGGCGCCCGGAACCCCTCGGCGCTGGGGGTGGAGGAGCTCAACGAGGCGATGTCCGTCCTCGATGAGCTGTCGTCGGCGGGGGTGGACTACGACGATGCCGCCGACTGCCTCGAGCGGGAGGGGGTGGACAAGTTCCTGGCTTCCTTCCGAGAGATGATGGGGGAAATAGAACAGAAGCGGGCGGCCCTGGCCGGGCCGGACTGAGGGGCCGGGTGCCCAGGCGGATACTCATCGCCAAGCCGGGCCTCGACGGGCACGACCGGGGCGCCAAGGTCGTGGCCAGGGCGTTGCGCGACGCGGGCAACGAGGTGATCTACACCGGCCTGCACCAGACCCCGGCCCAGATCGTGGAGGCGGCGGTCCAGGAGGATGTGGACGCCGTGGGCCTGTCCGCCCTCTCCGGCGCCCACATGACCCTGTTCCCGGCGGTAGTCGATCTGCTGCGCCGGCGGGGTATGGACACCGTGGTGGTATTCGGCGGCGGCATCGTACCCGAACAGGACGCCGAAGCACTGAAGCAACACGGCCTGGCGGAGATCTTTACCCCCGGCACCCCCCTAGCCGAGGTAACCGGCTGGGTGGAGTCCAACGTCCCTCCCGCTGATGCGATATTCGGAGAGTAGTAGTTAACTAATCAGTCGGAGCAACCGAGATAGAACCCTAAACCGGTGCCATATCTGCCGGCCTCTAGGCAGCTTTAATTCCGGACAATTGGGCACCGGGGGGCAAATGGATTTTTACGTTGCCCCAGCAGGTCACAGCGCCGTTGGTGCGTATTCCACACGAATGGGTATTTCCGGCGGTGATGGCGGTGAATTGTCCGGTTGGTGCGTCTATTTGACCGTACCGGTTGTCGCCCCAGCAGGTTACGGTGTTGTCGGTGCGTATTCCGCACGAATGATGGGTATTTCCGGCGGTGATGGCGGTGAATTGTCCGGTTGGTGCGTCTGTTTCACCGGCCCCGTTGTTGCCCCAGCAGGTTACGGTGTTGTCGGTGCGTATTCCGCACGAATGTAAAGATCCGGTGGTGATGGCGGTGAATTGTCCGTCTGGTGTGTCTGTTTCACCGTGCCGGTTGTTGCCCCAGCAGGTTACGGTGTTGTTGGTGCGTATTCCACATGAAAAATAGATGCCAGCGGTGATGGTAGTGAATTGTCCGGTTGGTGCGTCTACTCGGACGTAATCGTTGTCGCCCCAGCAGGTCACGGCACCGTTGTTACGTATTCCGCACGAATGGGTACTTCCGGCGGTGATGGCGGTGAATTGTCCGGTTGGTATGTCTGTTGGACGGACCAGGTTGCCCCAGCAGGTTACGGTATTGTCGGTTCGTATTCCACATGTATGCCAGCTGCCGGCGGTGATGGTGGTGAATTGTCCGGTTGGTGCGTCTGTTTGGCGGGATAGGTCGTCGCCCCAGCAGGTTATTGTGTTGTTGGTGCGTATTCCGCACGTGTGAGAATCTCCGGTGGTGATGGTGGTGAATTGTCTGTATGGTGCGTCTGTTTGACCCTTCCGGTTGTAGCCCCAACAGGTTACAGAGCCGTTGGTGCGTATGCCGCATGAAAAAGAGTCGCCGGCGGTGACGGCGGTAAATCCGCGTGGATCATTCACGGCAACCGGGGTTTCGGGCCGGGCTGTCAGGTTGAGCGCTCGGGCCAAGAAGGTTGCCATCTGTCCACGGGTTACTACCGCGTCTGGGCAGTACCGGTTCTCTCCGCAGCCGGTTGTGATGCGGGCGGCCGCCAACGCGTCGATCGCCTCGGCGCGGCGATGTCCGTCGGTGTCGGTGAACCCGGCCGGCGGCCCGTCCTCGAGGTCGAAGGCTCGGGTCAGGAAGGTTGCCATCTGTCCTCGGGTTACCGGTTGGTCGGGGCAGTACCGCGCCGGGGAGGCGGTGCATCCCTGGGTGATTTCCAGCTCGGCGAGGCGTTCTACGTAGGGGGTCCACCAGACCGAGGGGTCCAAGTCGGTGAATCGTGTGGCGGACGTTGCGGGGGACTCTTTGGCGGCCCGGACGAGCCATACCCCCATCACCCGGCGCAGGAGCGGATCGTCGGGGCAGATTCTCCGTTCGCCGCACTCGGTGCCTTCCAGGATCCCCTCGCCGGCCAGGGCGTTGATGGCCGGTTCGTGAGTCCCGCCGGCGTCGTCGAATCCGTTCTGCGCCGCCGCACCGCTGGTCAGTATCAAGAGTCCGGCGGCGGCCGCCATCGCTATCCCGAAGGCCTTGTACCTCCGACCCGGCCGGCCCGCCGTTCGGCGGCTGCGACTCGGTGTCCTCGCCTGCTCGATGTTTCCCACATTCACAAGAGTACCATTGCCCGCGGTTGCCGCCCGAGGCGGTGCCTTATCCGTCCGCTCCGGCAGGCGGCTCCCATCGGTTGCTTACGGTCTTGCGCCGCCCGACGGATCCGCCTCGCCTGGAGATAGATATCATCAAGGCTCGTGGATCTTCTCGAATATCAGGGCAAGCGGTTCCTTGCGCAGTACGGCGTTCCCGTACCGCCCGGGGAGGTGGCCGCCGACCCGTCCTCGGCGGCGGCCGCCGCCGAGCGGATCGGTTGCCCCGTGGTGGTCAAAGCCCAGGTCCACATCGGCGGGCGGGGCAAGGCGGGCGGGGTGCGTCTGGCGGGCAGCCCCGAGGAGGCGGCGGCCTGCGCGGGGGCCATCCTGGGCATGGACATCCGCGGCCACACGGTGCGCCTGGTGCTGGTCGAGGCGGCCTCGGAGATAGCGGCCGAGTACTACGCCGGTTTCACACTGGACCGTTCGGCCCGCAAGTACCTGGGCATGCTGTCCGCCAGGGGGGGAGTGGACATCGAGGAGGTGGCCGCATCCGATCCGGACGCCGTTGCCAGGCTCCTGATCGACCCAGTTGACGGCTTGGACGAGGCGGCGGCCCGGTCGTGGGCGGAGGCCGCCCGGCTGGATCCCGCCGCAACCGGGGGGGCGGTCGAGATACTGCTGGGGCTGTACGAGGCCTTCACGAAGGGGGACGCCGACCTGGTGGAGGTAAACCCGCTGATCCTCACCTCCGGCGGCCGGGTGCTCGCCCTTGACGCCAAGGTCAGCCTGGATGCGAGCTCGCGGTTCCGCCACCCAGAATACGGGGAATACGACGCCACCCAGCCGAGGGACGAGCGGGAGGCCGCCGCCCACGGCCGGGGCCTACAGTACGTCGGCCTGGACGGAACGGTGGGGGTGATCGCCAACGGCGCGGGGCTGGCGATGAGCACGGTGGACATCGTGTCCCAGGCCGGGGGGTCGGCGGCCAACTTCCTGGACATCGGCGGCGGGGCCGACGCGTCGACCATGACCGCCGCGCTGGAGGTGATAAACGACGACCCGGCGGTCCAGACCATCTTCATCAACATCTTCAGCGGGATCGTCCTGGGCGACGTGGTGGCCCGGGGCATCCTCGACGCCCTGGAGCGGGTCGATATGCGGCCGCCGATCGTCCTGCGCCTCGACGGCACCAACGCGGCGCAGGGGCTGGCCATGCTCCGACCCGTCCTGTCGGATAGGTTCGTGACGGCCGATTCGATGCCGGCGGGCGCCCGCAAGGCGGTGGAGCTGGCCGGGGGCGGGGCGTGAGCATCTGGGTGGACCGGCGCAGCCGGGTCGTTTACCAGGGCCTGACCGGCCGCCAGGGCCGCTTCCACGGGCTGCGCAACCGCCGCTACGGCACCAACGTGGTGGCGGGCACCCACCCCGCCAAGGCGGGTTCGGACGTGGAGGGGATACCCGTCTTCGCCGACGCGGCCGCCGCCGTGGATGCGACCGGCGCCGACGCGTCGTGCGTGTTCGTCCCCGCCCCCTTCGTGAAGGACGCGGTGATCGAGGCGGCCGAGGGCGGGGTCGGGCTGGTGGTGGTCATCACCGAGGGCGTCCCCGCCAAGGACGAGGCCTGGCTGTTCAACAAGCTGCGGCGCGACCATCCGCAGGTGCGGGTCATCGGGCCCAACTGCCCGGGGATCATCAGCCCCGGCGAGGCCAACATCGGCATCATCGCCGACGACATCTCCCTGCCCGGCGGTCCGGTCGGCATCGTCAGCCGTTCGGGGACCCTCACCTACCAGGCCCTCTACGAGCTCAAGCTGAACGGAGTCGGCGTAACCACCTGCGTCGGGATAGGCGGCGACCCGGTGCCGGGCACCTCGTTCACCGACGCGCTGGCCGCCTTCGAGGCCGACCCCGACACGGAGGCCGTCATGCTGATCGGCGAAATCGGCGGCTCGGCGGAGGAGGAGGCGGCCGAGTTCATCGCCGGGAGCATGAGCAAGCCCGTGGTGGGGTACGTGGCCGGCCTGACCGCCCCCCCCGGCAAGAAGATGGGCCATGCGGGGGCCATCGTCTCGGGCGGCAAGGGCACCGCCGCGGCCAAGATCGAAGCCCTGAGAGCCGCCGGGGTGCGGGTGGGGGAGAACCCCACCGAGGCCGGCGAGCTGATGGTCGAGGCCGTGAAGAACCTATAGTAACGTGAAGGCCCGTACTAGACGGCTGACATTATCCGAAGAAAAGAAGACGAAATGGCTGACCTTGAAGAGGAGCATGTTAACAAACAGGAGGTAGATGTATGGGTGTTGGAACACGCGCGATGGGTTGTAGATTACCTCTCGGATAGAACTTGGAAGGCTCAGGTCAAGTCAGGTTGGCTGTTGACTGTTTCTCTGGCTGTATCAAGCTTTGTGGTGTTGCGTATTCCTGAGGCGACAGAAAAAGAATTACTCGCATTGTCATGTTTAGCTTCGGTAGTTGCCATTGTATTATTCATTATATCATTAGTCACATGGCGGAGAATATCTTCACCGGCAAGCGGGTTCGTGAAGTGGCACAACGATAAGAGAGACAGTGTGGATAGTCTGGTTTCTACACTGATCTATCGGCAGGAGGATCAACAGAGGAGCGTTATCATTGCCGTTGATGACGATTTAGAATTTCGGTCAAACTTTTTCAAGTATGGGATGCTATCATTGCTGGCCAGTTTGGTGTTAGCCATGACACAGGTTTTTATAGAGGGTTTCTGATATGCTATGGTTAACCTATGACTGAGAAAAGCCCATCTACAAAACCGCCGCGGCCGCCCGCGCCGATACCGCGTAGTGAGATCCAAGGAGAAAAGCCGCCTAAGGCAGAGGTGCCTCGCCCGGAAACCCGCGGTGAAGGCGAACATCCCCGCACACGGCGCAGATAACATTTGAACAAACGAACCGAGTTGCGCGGTTGCCTCCAGCTAGGCCAGATGTTGTCGTTTGTCCCTTTGAACGGCGGAAGGTTCTGTGATGCGTAGGGCGCTCCTGTCGGTGTCTGACAAGACCGGGCTGGTTGATCTGGCCGCCGGGTTGGTCGATCTGGGCTGGGAGCTGATCGCGAGCGGCGGCACCGCCCGGACGCTCCGAGGGGCGGGGCTGGCGGTTGCGGACGCGGCGGACCACACGGGCAGCCCGCCCATGCTGGGGCATCGGGTGGTGACCCTCCATCCGAAGATCCACGGCGGCGTCCTGGCCGACCGGTCCGACCCGGAGCACCTGGCCGAGATGGAGCGGTACGGCATCGACCCCATCGACCTGGTGGCGGTGAACTTTTATCCGTTCGGTTCGGCGCCCGGCGTTGAGGCCATCGACATCGGCGGCCCCGCCCTGGCGCGGGCGGCGGCCAAGAACCACGCGCATGTGGGGGTGTTGGTCGACCCCGCCGACTACGGGCCGGTGCTCGACGAGCTGCGCGCCGGGGGATGGTTGTCGACCGGGACCCGCCGCCGCCTGGCCCGCGCCGCCTTCGCCCGCACCGCCGCCTTCGACGCGGAGGTGGTGGGCTGGCTCGACGCTTCGGGGGGGCTGTTTCCCCCCACTATCCATCTCACCCTCGAGCGGGCCGAGGTGCTGCGCTACGGCGAGAACCCTTCCCAGCCGGGGGCGCGTTACCGCCGGGCGGGGGCGGCGTCCGGTCCCGGGGGAGGGGATGCGGGTTGGTGGGACTCCGCAGTCCAGCTGGGAGGGATGCCCTTGAGCTATCAAAACCTGCTGGACGCCGGGGCGGCGTGGGCCCTGGTGCATGATCTGGGGGACCGCCCGGCGGCGGCGGTGATCAAACATGCCGGACCCTGCGGCGCGGCGGTGGGCGACGAGCTGTCCGGCGCCTACCGGCGGGCGGTGGAATGCGATCCCAGGGCCGCCTTCGGGGGGGTGACGGCCCTGAACCGGACGGTGGACGCCGATACGGCCGCTGCGATCGAGGCCGCCCCCCAGGCGGATGTGGTGATCGCCCCCGGATACGCCGCCGGCGCGGCGGAGCGGATCGGGTCCCGGCGGTCCAACACCCGCATCCTGGCTGCCCCGCCCCCCGACTCCCCGGCTCGGATCCTTCGACAGGCCGAAGGGGGGTGGCTGGCGCAGGCCGCCCCCGGCCCCGGCGCCGGGCGGAACACGTGGAAGGCGGTCACCCGGTGCCGCCCGGACGGGCTGGAGGACGACGCCGAGTTCGCCTGGAAGGTGTGCGCGCACGCCGCCTCCAACGCGGCGGTGATGGCGAAGAACGGGGCGGCGTGGGGGATCGGCTCCGGTCATCCCGATCGGGTGGGGGCGGTGGAGGCGGCGGCTGCCGGGGCCGGCGGGCGGGCGGCGGGCGGCGTCTGCGCCTCCGACGGATTCTTTCCCTTCCCGGACGGCGTCGAGGCGGCGGCGCGGGCCGGGGTGAGCCTGGTGATCCAGCCGGGCGGTTCGCGCAACGACGCGGCGGTGATAGAAGCGGCCGACCGCCTCGGCCTGGCGATGGTGTTCACCGGGGAGCGCCGCTTCCGCCACTGAGCCGGATCATCTGTCCGGCCCCGGGGGGAGCCCGCCGCTCTCTCCCCGCCCTCCTTCTCAGGAGCTCGCGAAAAATTCTCCGAACGAACCCCTAGACGGCAGCCCCGAAATGCTGTATAAAGAAGATGCCAAAAGCACAAACACCGCCGCCGGATTCCGGAGCGTGCGGCGGTAATAGATCTACGGATTTCGCCCGGCCGCCTCTCGGACCGGGGCAGGGCCCCGCGGCCCGATGCGAGATCCGCCGGCGAGTGGTGGCGGCGGGGGCCGGGCCCGGCGGGCGGCGCCCGGCCGCGGCGGTTTTCGCGCTTTAGGTTGGTATAAAGGGGCGAAGTGCCTGGTCAAACGAATTAGGTCGGGTTGTTGGAGCGGGTTTTTCACGCTCTTGGGGCGGGGTGTTTGGACGGATCGGGGGACAAGCTCACTGTGAGGCAGACCCGTGGAGGCGCCGTCGGGCGCACCGGTGGACGCAGCCGAGATGTGCTGGGACAGCCGAGCTCGGTTCGAACGGCCGGTTAGAATGGGGGCGAGGACCGGCCTGAAGAGGAGGATCGGATGACCGCCACCGTTATCGACGGCAGGGCGGTGGCGGGGGTGGTGCTCGACGAGACCAGGGAGCGGGTGGCCGCTCTCGAGGCCCGCGGCAAGCGGGTAACCCTGGCCACGGTGCTGGTGGGCGACGATCCCCCCTCCCATACCTACGTGCGGTTCAAGCGGAGGACGGCGGCCGAGATGGGTATCGGCTCGGTCCATCACGAGCTCCCGGCCGATGCCGCCCAGGGGCAGGTTACCGGCCTGATCGGGCGGCTCAGCGACGATCCGGGGGTGGACGGGATACTGCTCCAGCTGCCCCTGCCGGACGGTCTGGACGACCAGGCCGCGGTGATGGAGATCAACCCGTCCAAGGATGTGGACGGCCTGCATCCTGCCAACCTGGGCATGATCGTGCACGACCGCCCCCGTTTCACGCCCTGCACCCCCAGCGGGTGCCTGCGCCTTCTCGATCACTACGAAGTTCCTGTCCGGGGAGCGGAAGTGGCGGTAGTGGGGCGTTCTTTCCTGGTGGGCCGCCCCCTGGCGATGCTGCTGATGGCCAGGGGGGCGGACGCCACCGTTACCGTCGCCCACTCCCGCACCAAGGCCTTGGCCGAGGTAACCCGCCGGGCCGACATCCTGGTGGCGGCGGTGGGCCGCCCCGAGATGATTACCGCCGAATACATCCGCCCCGGAGCGGCGGTCATCGACGTCGGCATCAACCGGACCGGATCCGGCCGCTTGGTCGGGGACGTGAAATTCGACGACGCAACCCGAGTCGCTTCCGCCGTCACCCCCGTCCCCGGGGGGGTGGGCCCCATGACCGTAGCCATGCTGATGCACAACACCGCCCTGGCCGCCGAAGGCCGCCTGTAATAAACCCGAGCGGAGGCCGCGCGCCGGGCACCCCGACCTCTAAGCCTGAATCCACCGATGGGGTGTGGGGTTTTGGGGCTGAAATGTTGGGAAGTGCCTCTCTGACCTGGGATAATAGCCGTATGTATCAACGGTTTCGGCCCTGGACGAGGAGGCACTTCCTGTGAGTAGAGTATCGCACAAAATCGACCGCTTGGAGCCGGTTTTCGACGACGAGTCGCTGGTAGCGGATGCGGGGTTGCTGACAGCGTCGACGTTGATGGACCGGCTGGGCTTGGAGGATGTGGTGGATGAGGTGGTCCGCCTCGGCGGCCGTGCGGGCGGCGCAAGGCCGGGCCGTAAGGTGTTGACCTTGGTCGCGTCGATGTTGCTGGGGGGTTCGCATATCGACCACGCCGACCGGCTGCGGGCTGGTTCCACCGGGGAGGTGCTGCCGTTTAGGCCGGTGGCGGCTTCAACGGTGGGGACTTTTCTGCGGTCTTTGACCTGGGGTCATGTCCGTCAGCCGGGGCAAAGCCCTGACCGAGGCGCTGCGGCGGGCGTGGACGGCGGGCGGCGGCCTCGCAGACGGGGGGCCGGTGACGATTGATGTGGATTCCACGATTTGTGAAGTGTCGGGCAAAACCAAACAAGGCGCCGCCTACGGTTACACCAACCGGTTGGGTTACCACCCCCTGTTGGCAGTCAGGGCCGACACCGGCGAAATAGTGGCGGCCCGCCTCCGGGGCGGGGCGTCACAGCAGGGCAACGCTCACTTTGTTGCCGAGGCCGTCGGCCGCGTCCGCCGCGCGGGCGCGGCGGGGGAGATCACGGTGCGGGCCGACGCCGGGTTCTGGTCGCATGGCCTGATCGAACAGCTGGGCGGCTTGGGGGTGCGCTGGTCGATAACCATTCCCCTCTACCCCAATGTCAGAGCAGCTATCGAAGCGATCCCCGAAACCGCCTGGGAGTCTATCGAATACACCGAAACCGGCGCAGCCCAGGCAGCGGAGACGCTCATCGGCGGGCCTGCCGAACCCCTGCGGCTGGTGGTCCGCCGAACCCGGCTGGTCGGACACCAAGCCCAGATCTGGACCGCCCGGGGTACCACGCCTTCGCCACCGACACCGATCTGCCTGCCGTCGAAGCGGACCGGGTGCACCGCGGTCACGCATCCGTTGAGCTCGCTGTCCGCGATCTCAAAGAAGGCGGCCTCGCTCACCTGCCTCCGGGGGGTTCAACGCCAACGCCGGCTGGCTTGCCTGCGCGGTGCTCGCCTACAACCTGATCCGATGGATCAAACACCCCGGGCGGCGTCCAACCAGCCGGGGTGCTCACCGTCGGACGCACCGTCAGAGTCCGTCTCTACCGCATTCCCGGCCGCGTTGTCAACCACAGAGGCCGCTTCCTGCTCCGCCTCCCCGCCCGATGGCCCTGGGCCCGCACCTACCAGACCATCCTCGACAACCTCCGCGCCTTACCCCAACTCTGCTGACCCCGCCCGCCCACCGCCGGTGAACACCCCACCCTGAAACACACACGCCCAAACCACCCCAACCACCCCTAAACCAGCCGCACAAACCCCCGACACCCCCGCATTCCCGCCGAAACCCCCCAAACAACCGAGCAACCAACCCACCCCGACACCCCAAACACCCCACCACCCCACAAACCAGCACACCCCGCCAACAAAACGGTGGATTCAGGCTAAGAGGCTTAGCGGATAGGGAGCCGGGAGGATCCTGGCACGAGTAAACTGTTGGATGGTTCTACCTGGTGAGCATGGGCGGCAGAGCGCTGCGTTCGCCGACGGAATGGCCAGGTCATCCCCTATCCGCTAACGCTCTAAACCTGAATCCACCGATGGGGTGTGGGGTTTTGGGGCTGAAATGTTGGGAAGTGTCTCTCTGACCTGGGATAATAGCCGTACGCAATGGCGGCTTCGGCCTTGGACGAGGAGACACTTCCTGTGAGCGCAGTATCGCACAAAATCGACCGCTTGGAGGTGGTTTTCAACGACGAGTCGCTGGTAGCGGATGCGGGGCTGCTGACAGCAGCTACGTTGATGGACCGGCTGGGCCTGGAAGCTGTGGTGGATGAGGGGCTCGGCATCAAGTTCGCGCGGCTGCAAGGACGGCGGTTGTTGCCGCTCACCGACTCCCTGGAGCATCCCTTCAGCTACGTGCTGACCGACGAGGTGCACTCGCTGTTGCACCAGATCGACCAGCAAGCCGCCGGACGCATCGGTTTGCCCGAAGATGTGATCGACCCCAGAGACAGAAACCGCTACGTAGCTTCGAGCCTGATGGAGGAGGCGATTGCTTCCAGCCTGCTCGAAGGGGCTGCCACCACCCGCCGGGATGCCAGACAGTTGCTCCGCTCGGGCAAGCCTCCGACCAACAACGCCGAGCACATGGTGGTGAACAACTATCGGACAATGCAGGAAATCCGCCGCGATCCCGAAACTCCGTTGACGGTTGAAACGATATTGGACATACACCGAAAAGTTACCGAAGGAACTCTGGACCGTCCGGAAGACGCCGGACGCATCCAGCAGCCAGGGGAGGAACGGGTGGTAGTGGGCGACTTCCAGGATCCCGATCCGATATTCGTACCCCCTTCGGCCGACGATCTGCCGCAACGGATCGATCTGCTCGTGTCCTTCGCCAACGGCGAACCGCCGGAACCCTTCGTGCACCCGGTGGTGCGGGCTGTCGCCCTGCATTTCTACCTGGCCTATCTGCATCCCTTCGTGGATGGGAACGGACGGACGGCGCGAGCGCTGTTCTACCGTTCCCTCCTGCGGCAGGGGTACTGACTGGCCGAGTACCTCTCCATCTCCCGGTTGCTCCGTCGGGCGCCGGCTCAATACACGAAGGCCTTCGTCCGCACGGAGACCGACGAGGCCGACTTCACCTACTTCCTTCTCCATCAGCTGGAAATCCTCCGCAGAGCCATCGAAGAGCTATGGAATTACCTGGAGGCCAAAGCGGCCGAGGTGCGCCGAGCCGAGCAGTCCCTGCGCGGTGATCGGGACTTCAACCACCGGCAGATCGATCTGTTGAGCCGCGCCCTGCGCCGGCCCTACGAGACATTCACCATCAAGTCGCACCAGAACACCTACAAGATCACCTACCCGACCGCCCACGGCGACCTGATGGAACTATGCGGGCAGGGGCTGCTGGAGCGGCGCAAAGTGGGCAGGGAATACCGGTTTACTCCCGCGGCCGAACGATTGCGGGAGCTCTTCGAGGTGTCGTAGCCGTCCTGGCGGAGGTCAGGCCGTGAAGGTTTCGATGCGGACCACGCAACCGGCGGCTTCGGCTTCGGAGAGGTCCACGTCGAGGCCCAGGCCGGGGCCGTCGGAGGCGGTCAGGAAGCCGTCGGTCAGGTTCCAGGGGTGGGGTGACACGTCGGCGGCCAGCAGCAGCCGGGGCGGGACCAGGTCGGTGAACCGGATGGAGGGCGGTCCTGCGTCCGCCGCCGCAGCGGCCAGGGCGAGGGCGTGGGCGCGTCCCACGGAAGTTTCCATCAGGCCGCCGATCTTGACCGCCATGCCGGCCGCTTCCGCCCGCTCCGCCATCCGGCGCGCTCCGGCGGCGCCCAGCAGACCGGGTTTAAGGCTCACCATGTCTGCCGCCCGGCGGGCTACGGCCTCCTCCGCCCCCGCCGGCGAAGACGACGATTCGTCCAGGCAGATCGGGGTCTCGAGCCGGGCGCTCAGCAGACGGCTCCCGTCCAGGTCGCCGGCCGCCAGGGGCTGTTCCAGATAGGCGAGCGACAGGCCGTCCAACTTCTCCAGGATCGGGTCGTCCTCCTCGTAGCTTCCGTTGGCGTCGGCCGCCGCCGAGATCTCGGGAAAGCCGGCGCTCACCGCCCTCAGCCAGTCGAGGTCGCGGCCCGGCTCGATCTTGATCTTCACCTGCCGGATCCCTGCTTCCACGGCCTCCCCCACCCGCCGCACCGTCTCGTCGGGCGACTGTTCCAGGCCTACCGCCGCGCAGGCCCGCGCCCGCCGACCTCCGCCCGCTGCCCGCCCGCCCAGGGGGGTTCCGTCCATCCGGGCTTTCCAATCCGACCGGGCCTGATCGGCCGCCGCCGCGCCGGTGGCCGGAAGCCCCGACAGATCCCCGTGCAGCACCCTTCCCGCCCGGTCGCGCAGCGCCTCCCACACCTCGGTCACGCTCTCGGCGGTCATTCCCGGAAACGGAGCGGCCTCCCCCCAGCCGGTCGCCCCCGCCTCGGTAATCCCCACCAGCACCAATCCCCGCTCGGCGACCGTCCGCCGGGCGTTGGTGAAAGGACGGCGCAGGGGGATGCGCAGCTCCGCCAGCCGGAGGGAAGGCGCCATCCGCCCAGGATACCCGGCGCCCGCCCCGCCCCGGATGTAGATTTCCGGAATTCACCCGCCGGGCCGGATGGAACTAACCTCGGCAGGCTAATACGGAAACATGGAGGGCAGAAGAATGCCGGAGCGCATCAAATCGGGGGGTCTGGACCAGGTGTATTCCACTACGGCCTCGCCGCTGGTGGTAACCGACCGGCCGGTCATCCCCTACATCGAGGGAGACGGCATCGGCCCCGATATATGGGCCGCCGCCCGGCGGGTGCTGGACGCGGCCATCGAGAAGGTCTACGAGGGCAGCCGCAAGGTGGAATGGCTGAAGCTGCAGGCCGGGGAGAGGTCCTTCAAGGAAACCGGCGAGTGGCTTCCCCAGAAGACCCTGGACATCCTGCGCTCCCACCATGTAGGGATCAAAGGGCCGCTGACCACCCCGGTAAGCGGCGGTTTCCATTCCCTCAACGTCGCCATCCGCCATGAGCTCGACCTGTACGTCTGCGTGAGGCCCATCCGCTGGCATCGGGGCATTCCGTCGCCCATCCGCCGCCCCGAGCAGGTGAACATGATCATCTGCCGGGAGAACACCGAAGACGTGTACGCCGGTCTGGAGCTGGAGGAAGGAAGCCGGGAGGCGGCCCGGCTCATCTCATTCTTGGCCGAAGCCTACGGCTGGGACATCAGGGCCGACTCGGGGGTGGGGGTCAAGCCCATGTCGGAAACCGGCAGCAAACGCCTGGTCAGGTCGGCGATCCGCTACGCCCTCTACAACAAACGCCGGTCGGTGACCATCGTCCACAAGGGCAACATCATGAAGTACACCGAGGGGGCCTTCCGCACCTGGGGTTACGAGGTTGCCAGAGACGAGTTCCCCGACCAGACGGTTACCTGGGACGAGTGCGGCGGCAACCCGGACGGCAAACTGCTGATACAGGATGTGATAGCGGATGCGATGTTTCAGCAGATACTGACCCGCCCCGCCAACTTCGACGTGATCGCCACCACCAATCTCAACGGCGACTACCTGTCCGACGCTCTGGCGGCCCAGGTGGGCGGGATCGGTATGGCGCCGGGGGGCAACATCAACTACCGCACCGGCCACGCCATCTTCGAGGCCACCCACGGCACCGCCCCCAAGTACGCCGGGCAGGACAGGGTCAACCCTTCCTCGCTGATCCTGTCCGGAGCGAACATGTTCCGGTTCCTCGGCTGGCCGGAGGTGGACGACATGGTAGAGCAGGCCCTGCAGGCGGCCATCAGCGACCGGGTTGTTACATACGACCTGGCCAGGCTCATGGAAGGCGCCGTCGAGGTCAGGACCTCCGAGTTCGCCGACGCCATAATCGAGCGGATGTAGTAGCGGGCGGCCGGTTTCTTCACCGGCGCGCCGGCGGGCCGCGGCCCTTCCTCCGGACGGGGCGGATTTCCCCCGAAAACCGGAGGGGAATAGATATCGCGCCCGTACATATAGAATCGCGGGCGGGCCGCAGCCGCGCAGTTGGGAGGGCCTGGCATGGGCGCCGGAGATTCCAAGAAGATCACGGTGGTGGGGGCCGGCAAGTACGGGTCGGCCACCGTCCAGCGCCTGGCCGCCTGGGACATCGCCGACGAGGTGGTGATGACCGACATCGTGGAGGGCCTGCCCCAGGGTCTGGCGCTCGATATGAACCAGTCCCGGCCCGTCGAGCGCTACCGCACCCGGGTGGTCGGCGCCAACGACTACGACGCCACGGCGGGCAGCGATGCGGCGATCATCACCGCCGGCCTGCCCCGCAAACCGGGTATGTCGCGGATGGATCTGCTGGCCGTCAACGCCCGGATCGTGGAGCAGGTAACCAGGGAACTGGTGGAGCGTTCCCCCGGTGTCACCATCATGGTGGTAACCAACCCCCTCGACCAGATGACCCAGTTGGCCGCGGAGGTGAGCGGTCTTCCCCGCCGCCGGGTGATGGGGCAGGCCGGCGTCCTTGATTCGTCCCGCTTCGCCCATTTCATTGCCGAGCGCCTCGACGTCGACATCCTGGAGGTGCGGGCGCTGACGCTCGGGAGCCACGGGGAGACCATGGTGCCGGTTCCCTCGCAGTGCTCCGTGGCGGGCGTTGCGTTGACCGAGTTGCTTCCCCCCGACGAGATCGAGGCCTTGGTGGAGCGCACCCGGGAAGGAGGGGCGGAGATCGTGGGGCTGCTCAAGACCGGCAGCGCCTACTACGCGCCCTCCTCGGCGGCGGCCGCCATGGCCCGGGCTGTTGTAGATGACGAGCGGCGGGTGATGCCGGTGTGCGCCTGGCTGACCGGGCAGTACGGCGTTTCCGATGTCTACCTGGGGGTTCCCGCCCGCCTCGGCGCCGGGGGGGTGGAGGAGGTGGTGGAGCTGGCGCTTACCGACCGGGAAATGGCCGATCTGTCCGCCGCCGCCGAGGCGGTTTCTGCCAAGGCGGCCGAGCTGGACGGCTTGCGGGCGGGCGGCTGACCGGTATTTCCTCCGCCGCCCGGCCTGACTTTGCCGCACAGGGGATGTATACTCGGAACAGCTGATTCCTACAGCCTGTGGATGTCCGGTTGACCCGCAGGCAAGGGGCCCCCAGGGGCGGAGGATGGGAGTGAAATGAACAAACGCGACCTAGCCCACATCGTGGCCTACGAGACCGACCTGACCAGATCGAACGCCGCGGCGGCGGTCGATTCTCTATTCAACGCCGTAGCCGCGGCCCTCAAGGACGGCGACCGGGTCCAGATCGCCGGATTCGGCACTTTCTCCGTGCGGGAGCGCCAGGCCAGGATGGGCCGCAACCCCCGCACCGGGGAAGCCGTAGCCATTCCGGCGAGCAAGGCACCGGCTTTCAAGGCCGCCAAGGGGCTCAAAGATTCCGTAAACACCTAGGCGGGGTTGGTTCCGGGCGGCCGGCGGGTTTGATCCGGCGGCCGACCCGGGATGCCGGCCGTGGTGTCGTTGATCATCCCGACCCGCCGGGCAAATGCCGGCAAGGCGTTGTAGGGCAGTTCGGTCAAGGGCGTTCGCTGCCCCGGATCCGCACCGTCCTGACCTGACCCGGGGAGCAACCCGTTCCGATTTCGGCGCCGCCCGTTCGTCCGGTCCGTGACCGGTTGCGGCCTCCGCCGGCGGGCCCCGGGGGAGTCCGCGAAAAATTCTTCCGGACAACCTCTAGACGACGGCCCCGAAATGTTGTACAAAGAAGGGGCCTGAGCGCAAACACCGCCGCCGGATCCTGGAGTGTGCGGCGGTCATAGATCGAAGGATTTTCGCCCGGCCCCGACCCGGGGGCCGGTCGGGCCCCCGCGGCCCGGTGCGAGATCCGCCGGCGGCGGCGGTGGCGGGGGAGGGATCCCGGCGGAGCCGGGCGTGGGCGCGGGGGTTTTCGCGGTCTCAAGGGGTGATCTTGGTGGGAAAAGGGGGTTCAACAGGGGGTTCAGCGGGGGAGGGTTTCGCAAGAGCGGTGTTTTTCACGGGCTTCGGGGATATCGGAGGTTGTCTCGGCTGCGTCCGGTTGTCCGAGCGGTTGCCGCCGCCTCGGGTCGGGGAATAACGGGCTGGCTGGTTCGGCTGTCCTAGGTGTGATATTCGGGGAGGTTGTCCCTGTTTGGGGGAGGAGCTGGTGTGTTTCCACCCCCCGGCTGGGGGGTGGCTTGATGGGTCGTTGGTTGGGTGAGCCCTCCGAGTCAGAATACGGGGTACTTAAACCTGTCTGAAAGGAGGGCTCACATGAGCAAGGCTACAGCACAGCACCCGAACGCGTCCCTGACGCCGAGGGGCCGGGCGGCGATGGTGAAGCTGGTCACGGACCAGGGCTGGCCGGTAGCGGCCGCGGCCGAGCGCTACCAGGTCGATCCCAAAACGGTGCGTAAATGGCGGGACCGCTACCTGGAGGAAGGCCCGGACGGGCTGCTGGACCGGTCGTCGCGGCCGCGTCGGTCGCCTGCCCGGACCCCGGATGGGGTAGCCGCTGAGGTGCGGCGCCTGCGGGTGGGGTACCGGTGGGGGCCGGCCCGGATCGGCTATCAGACCGGGCTGGCGGCCTCGACGGTTCATCGGATAATCACCGACGCCGGGCTGGGCCGCCTCGACCAGGGCGACCGAGCCGCCCCACAGCAGCAGCAGGTGGTGCGTTACCAGCGTGAACGGCCTGGCGAGCTGGTTCATATCGACATCAAAAAACTGGCCGGCATCCCCGACGGAGGCGGCTGGCACGCCCACGGCCGGGGCAAAGCGGGGCCCTCCCAGAGGGTCGGATACCGATACATCCACTCCGCTCTCGACGACCGCACCCGAGCATGGCACGCCGAAATCCACGGAGACGAAACCGCCGCCACCGCGGCGGGGTTCCTGGAACGCACCGTCTGGGAGTTCAACCGGCAAGGCATCCAAACGGAGCGGGTCCTCACCGACAACGGCCCCTGCTACCGATCAGGGCTATGGGCCCAGACCTGCGCCCGGCTCGGCGTCAAACCCAAACACACCCGCCCCTACCGGCCCCAGACCAACGGCAAGATCGAACGCTTCCACCGCACCCTGCTCGAGGAATGGGCCTACATCCAGCCCTGGACCTCAGAACAACAACGCCATGAAGCCTTCCATCACTACATCCACTACTACAATCACCACCGGCCCCACGGAGCACTCGGATGGGCCACACCCATCGAAACCCTACAAGCCCTCACCGGGGACAACCTACCCGAGCTGCACACCTAGGCGGCGGGCGGCTGTTACTCGGAGGCCATCTCTTTCAGGACGGTGTGGAGGATGCCGCCGTTGCGGTAGTAGTCCGCCTCCACGGGGGTGTCGACCCGCACCAGGGCGGTGAAGCGGACGGCGGTTCCGTCCGGGCGGGCGGCCGTTACCTCCAGTTCCTGGCGGGGGGCCAAGCCGTTGTCGACCGGGATGTCGAAGGTCTCGGCGCCGTCCAGGCCCAGCGCCTCGGCGCTCTCGCCCGGCATGAACTGGAGGGGCAGGATCCCCATCCCGACCAGGTTGGAGCGGTGGATGCGCTCGTAGGACCCGGCGATCACCGCCCGCACCCCCAGCAGGTGCGGCCCCTTGGCGGCCCAGTCCCGGCTGGACCCCATGCCGTAGTCGTCGCCCGCCAGGACGATGGTGGGGACGCCTTCCGCCTTGTACCGCACGGCGGCCTCGTAGATGGCCTTGACTTTCCCGTCGGTGAAGTCGGTGGTCCACCCGCCCTCGGTTCCCGGCGCCAGGCGGTTGCGCACCCGCACGTTGGCGAAGGTTCCCCGCGCCATCACCCGGTCGTTGCCCCGGCGGGAGCCGTAGCTGTTGAACATCAGCTCCGGCACCCCCGCCTCCAACAGGTACCGCCCGGCCGGGGAGTCGGCGGAGATCGGACCGGCCGGCGAGATGTGGTCGGTGGTAACCGAGTCGCCCGCCATGACCAGCACCCGCGCTCCTGAGATGGGTTCTATGGCGCCCGGTTCGGCGGTAAGCCCGTCGAAGAAGGGCGGCGGCTGGATGTAGGTGCTGTCCGGGTTCCACCGGTAGAGGGCGGAGGGCTCGGCCGCGATCTCCCGCCATTCGGGCGGCCCCTCGAACACGGTGGCGTACTGCTCCCTGAACTGTTCGGGGGAGATGGAACCGGCGACGATGGCGGCGGTTTCGGAAGGGTCCGGCCACAGATCCGCCAGGAACACGTCATTGCCGTCCTGGTCCTGCCCCAGCGGTTCGGAAGCCAGGTCGATGTCGACCGTGCCCGCCAGGGCGTAGGCCACCACCAGGGGCGGCGAGGCCAGGTAGTTGGCCCTGACGCGGGGGCTGATCCTCCCCTCGAAGTTGCGGTTGCCCGACAGCACGGAAGCCGCCACCAGGTCGTGTCCGTCTATGGCGGCGGCGATGGCGTCCGGCAGGGGGCCGGAGTTGCCGATGCAGGTGGTGCACCCGTACCCCACTGTGAAGAACCCCGCCGCCTCCAGGTCTTCGGTGAGCCCGGCTCTATCCAGATACTCGGTTACCACCTTGGAGCCGGGCGCCAAGGAGGTCTTGACCCAGGGCTTGCGGGTGAGGCCCAGCCGCCGCGCCTTGCGGGCCAGCAGCCCCGCCCCCACCATTACCTCCGGGTTGGAGGTGTTGGTGCAGCTGGTGATGGCGGCGATTACCACCGCCCCGTCGGCCAGGTCGAACACCTCCCCGCCGGATTCCACCTCTTTCGCTCCTTCGGGATGGCCGTGCCCCGCGAACGTAGAACCCAGGTCCCGCCGCCACTGCTCCTTCATTTCCGACAGGGCGATGCGGTCCTGGGGGCGGCGCGGTCCGGCCAGGGACGGCTCGATGCGGCTCATATCCAGCTCGAGCGCCGACGAGTAGACGATCTCGCGGGAGTCGTCTCTCCACATGCCCTGCAGCCTGGTGTACTGCTCGACGGCCTCGATCAGCTCGGGCGGGCGTCCGGTCAGCTCCAGATAGGCCAGGGTCTGGCGGTCGACCGGGAAGAAACCGCAGGTGGCGCCGTATTCGGGGGCCATGTTGGCGATGGTCGCCCGGTTGGCCACCGGCATGGAGTCCAGCCCCGGTCCGTGGAACTCCACGAAGCGCCCCACCACCCCGCGCCGGCGCAGCAGCTCGGTGATGCGCAGCACCAGGTCGGTGGCGGTGGCCCCCTCCGGGAGCCGTCCGGTGAGGCGGACGCCGACCACCTCCGGCACCAGCATGGAGATGGGCCGCCCCACCATGGCCGCCTCCGCTTCGATGCCCCCCACGCCCCAGCCCAGGACCCCCAGGCCGTTGATCATGGTGGTGTGGGAGTCGGTTCCCACCAGAGAATCGGGGTAGAGGGTCGTTCCGTCGTCCCAGACCACCTTGGCCAGGTATTCCAGGTTGACCTGGTGGACGATGCCGGTGGCGGGAGGCACCACCCGGAAGTTGTCGAAGGCCGACTGCCCCCACTTCAGGAATTCGTAGCGCTCCCGGTTGCGTTCGAATTCCCGTTGCGAGTTGATGAGCAGGGCGGAGCTGGAGGCGAAGGCGTCCACCTGCACCGAATGGTCGATCACCAAGTCGCAGGGGACGAGCGGGTTGACCTTGGCGGCGGCGGCCGGGTCGCCCGTCATCCGCACGATGGCGTCCCGCATGGAGGCCAGGTCGGCCAGGGCCGGGATGCCCGTGAAGTCCTGCAGCACCACTCGACCGGGCGAGAAGGGGATCTCCGCCCCGGCTTCGGCGGCCTTGGCGCCGTCGTAGGAGGCCAGGGCCAGGATGTCCTCGTCGGCGACCGTCCGGCCGTCGTAGGTGCGCAGGGCGGCTTCGGCCAGCACCTTGATCGAATAGGGCATGGCGTCGAGGTCGCCCAGGTCCCTGAGGGCGTCGAGGCGGTGGACGGTGCGGACGCCCAGGGGCGTCGGGATGACGGCTTCCGACCCGAAAGGGTTGCCGTTGGATTGGTTGTTCATGGTCTCCGGCCTGTTTCTGGTCCTGTGCGCAACAGACGCCGCGGAGCGCCAAGAGCGTCCGGGTTCTGCCTCCCCGATGTTAGAGGGTTGGCGGATATCCTGTCCGCTGATACCCTCGACGGTCCGGCGGAGTCCGATCCGCGCCGGACCCGCTCTGCAGATGGGCCCGCTTTGCAGCCCGGCCCGCCGCCATATACTCCGGGCCGGCGGCCGCGCCGATACCTAATCCACCGCCGAGAGTGATGCGAACTACATGAGCCGAGCAACGGGCGAAGCGCTGGACCTCGTCCTCGCCGCCGCCGTCGACCCCATCCTGGGGCGGCCCTTGGGCGGCCTGGGATATGTGAAGTCGGCGGCGGTCAAGCGGCGGGGGGCGGCGGTGATCGACCTGCTGATACCGGTGCCCGGCGAGCCGGGGCACGCCCTGATCGAGGCGGTTGAGGGGGCGGCTCGGTCGGTGGAGGGGGTGAGCTCGGTGCGGGTGGAGCACGAGCTGATGAGCGACGAGCAGCGGGCCGAGCTGATGGCCGGGGTGCGGGGCGAGAAGCGTCCGGTGGGAGGCCCGGGTTCCTCCACCTACGCAGTGGCGGTTTCCTCCGGCAAGGGTGGGGTGGGCAAGTCGTCGGTGACCGCCAACCTGGCGGTGAGCCTGGCCGCCCTGGGCCATACGGTGGGGGTGATCGACGCCGACGTGTGGGGGTATTCGATCCCCAGGATGCTGGGGGCGGAAGGCCCTCCGGTGGTGGTGGCCGACTCGATCCTGCCGCTGCGCGCCCACGGGGTGTCGGTGATATCCATCGACTATTTCGTCCCGGACGGCCAGGCGGTGGTGTGGCGCGGCCCCATGCTCCACAAGGCCCTCGAGCAGTTTCTGACCGACGTGTTCTGGGACGACCCGGCCTTCCTATTGATAGACATGCCGCCGGGGACCGGGGACGTGGCCATCTCCATCTCCCAGTTCGCGCCCAGGGCGCGGGTACTGCTGGTGACCACCCCTCAGCCCACCGCCCGGCGGGTGGCCTCCCGCGCGGCGCGGATGGCCGACCGGGTGGACCAGAAGCTGGTGGGGGTAGTGGAGAACATGAGCTGGTTCACCGGGGACGACGGCAAGCGCTACCGCATCTTCGGCGAGGGGGGCGGGGCGGCCCTGGCCCGCGAGAACGATGTGGAACTGCTGGCCCAGATCCCCATCCTCCCCGAGATGCGGGCCGGCGCCGATCGCGGCGAACCGGTGAATACGGCGGCCCCCGGCAGTGAAGCCGCCCGGGCGTTCGACCGTCTGGCGCGCTATCTGGCGGAAACCAGGCCCCGGATCAGAACCCACCCCGAACTCCGCATCGGCTGACGAGGGTTGAACCGCTTCGCATGACCGGGCCGCCGCCGGTTTTCAGAGAGGTGGTCTCAGGTCCAGACCAGGGCGGCGGTTCCGGCGGCCAGGCAGTAGAGGGCGAAAGGCCAGAGGCCAAGGCGGGTCAGCGTCTTCAGCAGCAGGGAGACGGCCCAGTAGCCGGAAAGGGCTGCCACCGCGGTTCCGAGGATCAGCTCGGGACCGAACGCCCCGGTTTCCGCCGCCGACCATGCTTCTCTCGCTCCGGCGCCGGCGATCACCGGGACGGCCATCAGGAAACCGAAGCGGGCCGCCTGTTTCTCCGACAGGCCGCGCATCATTCCGGCGGTGATCACCATTCCCGATCGGGATATTCCCGGCAGCAGGGCCAGGGCTTGGGCCAGGCCGATGGCCGCCGCATCCCTGAAACCGGCGTCCTCGACGCGGCGGACCCCCCGGGCGAAGAACCTCGACGCCAGCAGCACGGCGCCCGTCGCCAGCAGCGCCGCGCCCACCGCCGCGGCTGATTCCTGGAACCGTCCGACCGCCTCCGACAGGAACGCCCCCGCCGCGGCGGCCGGGACGGTGGCCGCGGCCAGCATCAGGGCAATCCTCCGGGCGGCGGCGTTCCGGCCCAGACCCCGGACGATCCAGGCGATGTCGCTCCGGTAGTAGGCGGCCACCGCCAGCAGCGTCCCCAGGTGGAGCACCGCCGAGGCGGCCAGGCCGGGAGGGTTCAGGCCGAACAGTTCCGGGATGAGGCGCAGGTGTCCGCTCGACGAGACGGGCAGGAACTCGGTGAACCCCTGCACCAGCCCCCACACGATCGCTTCCAGCATCCCGCCAAGTTAGCCGGGTGTACTTCCCATGGACTTGGCTGACGGTTTGGCGTCCGGGTTCACCCGCCCCATCAATCAAGAACGCGAAAATCCAGCCCACCGGCCCCGGCTGCGCCGGGCCCTGCCCCCGCCTCCTCCACCGGCATCGGATCCGCCGCCCGGGCAGGCCGCCCTGTTCGGGCGCCTGCGCCCGGCCTGGCAAGGTTCCGATAATGACCGCCGCGCTCTCCGTAACTCCGGCGGCGGTGTTAGTGTGTCAGCACATACATAGTATTGCAAACCTATGACAAACTCAATACCCTCATCCCAGAATGCGAAAAATATTCTTGCGGACCGGCGGGTTCCTACACGGAGAGCTAGAACTGCGCAGCTCGTCACGCCGGTATTGACGTTGAAGGGCCGAGCCTCATCAGGAAAATTGGGGAACAGGTTCTGGATAAATTGTCGATTAGCCAGCCGGTAAATTGTTGATTAGGGGCTATAGTTGCTCTTATGGAATTGATCGGCAGGCACCTCCGGCCCCGCCTCGGCGAAGCGCTCGATGCTTTTCGCGCGGTCGTCCTGCACGGGGCCCGTCAGTGCGGAAAGACAACCCTTGCCCGGCTGGTAACCGAGCAACGGGGCGGTGAGTACGTTTCGCTCGACGACGATGCGGAGCGGGAGGCGGCCTTGGCCGATCCGCTGACCTTCCTCGCCGCTCGACGCCGCCCGCTGGCGGTCGACGAGATACAGCTCGGCGGCGACCGGGTGGTCCGAGCCGTCAAGCGGCTCGTGGACGCCGACCCGGATCCCGGTCGGTTCCTGCTCGCCGGCTCCACCAACTTCCTGACCGTTCCCACTATCAGTGAATCCCTGGCCGGGCGGGTCCGCATCCTGCGCCTCTGCCCGCTGTCGGAACGGGAGCTGTCCGGCGGTTCCCCGCCCGACGTCGGCAGGTGGTTCGAGGGGTTCTCCGGCCCGCCGCTGCTCGAGCATCTCGGCCGGGATGAATACCTGCGGCAGTTGTGCCGGGGAGGTTATCCCGAAGCGGTTCGCCACGACCCGGCCAGACGGGGGGAATGGTTCGAGAGTTACCTGGATACGGTGATCCAACGCGATCTGGCCGCTCTCTCCGGCATCCGCAAGGCAATATCTCTCCCCCGCCTGTTGAGGTGGACGGCGTCGCTCGGCGGAGGCGAGACCAACGCAGCCGCCGCTTCCCGCAGGCTGGGCATCGACCGCGCCACTGTACTTTCGTACCTCGAATGGCTTCACGCCGTTTTCCTGATCGTCCGGCTTCCGGCCTGGTCGCGGAACCTCACCGCGAGGGCTGTCCGCCGACCCAAGATATATCTCACCGATTCCGGCTTGGCGGCGCATCTGATCGGCGCCGACCCGGATGGTCTGGCCGCGCCCGTCCATCCGGCCGCCGGGCCGCTCATCGAGACGTTTGCGGTAAATGAGATCGCCCGGCAGATCGCCGCCTCGCCCGAACGCATCGACATGTACCACTACCGCGATCATCGGGGCCATGAGGTGGACCTGATCCTGGAAAGACCCGACGGGTCGGTCGCCGCCTTCGAGATTAAGGCAACCCGGTCTCCCGCCGCCGCCCAGCTGGGCCATGTCCGCTGGCTGAGGGACAGGATCGACCGCGCTGCCCCCGGCTTTTTCAAAGCAGGCGTCCTCCTCCACACCGGCAACCAGTCCGTCACGGTCGGCGACCGGCTCCACCTGCGGCCCATCCAGACCCTCTGGCGCCCCGGCGGCAGCCGGCATCCGGCGCGGCCCGTTCGAGCACCCGATGATCCGGTTGTTCTCATACCGCCCCGAAGAGGCGGTTGACCGTTGCCGTCTGCCTGCGGTTTCCCGCGCCGAGTCCTGCGGCGGTGTGTTGACGCGCCGAGGTTGCTGAATCCTGTCACACCCCTGCTGTACTCTGAACACCATGAAGTGCAACCCAACTTTCAACGACAGGTTCGCGGATGCGATCAGGACCGTATCGGGATGGGATGACAGTTGGGTTGTCAAAAACAGCGAAAATGTAGGGTTGTTCATTGAAGAGCGCAGGTCGCCGGATGTGCTGCTGATCCTGCCCAATTCTCCTCCCGTGGTGGTCGAATGCAAGTTCCATGAGGGTGCGGGGGATCCGGTAGATGACGCCAGAAAGGAATTGGGGCTCACTCTTTCTGAATCGGCTCAGGGTTCTTTTGATAGAACGTCACCTATTCGCAGGGCTGCGGCTGTGTATTACCCGCCGGGAGCTAATCAGTGGAAGGATGGGGAAGCAGCAAATAGATTCGTGACCGGTAAAGAGGAATTGCGGTGGAAGTTCGTTTCAGGCAACAGCGCTGATGACTATAGCTTGTGGCCTGAGAAGGGATGGTTGACGGGAGCATTATCTGACTTTTGTTACAGTGTCACAAAGACTGTAACAGATACAGAAATAATCAATCTTGCTGCTGACACCGCGGCAGATTATATTTTGACAGCGGTGACCTCTTTGGAGGCAGAGTTGGGCAACCATCTCGACGAGAAAAAGCGGATAAGCGCCCTGATGGGGTCACCCGACAACATCAAAACGGGTTTGCAGGTGGCGTGTCTGGTGTGGTTCGATTCTTTGCTGATCTTGAACGAGTTGGCGAGAAAGAATCCGCAATTGGGAAACACCGAATCCTGTCGGGATGAAACCGGCAACATCTTTCCTCGGGCAGTGAAGGACGAATGGGGAAAGGTGCTTGCCGTCAACTATCATTCTGTTTTCCGTCCTGCGTATGACGCCTTTCCTCGTGTTCTGCCTCCGGCTTCCCACCGGGACACCTTCACTGTTTTGGCGGACGCTGTCGACAAGGCGGAGCAATACCTTCTGGGCGAGACTGCCAGCTTGGCAGGGGAAATATTTGCGCGGGTAATGGATGCCGGGCAGCGCAAGAACTCCGCCGCTTTCTACACCCGCCCCGAAGTGGCCGAATATCTGGCATATATGACCCTTCCCGAACAGCAGGAGATGTCTGGCGAAAGCCGAGATTGGAGGATAGCGGACTTCGCATGCGGAACAGGTGCCTTGTTGCTGGCCGGCTACAGGCGTTTGAAGCAGTTTGCTTCGGCGCGCCAGACGCCGCTCGACGATTATCACAGAGCGATGATAGAGCAGGGTCTGTGCGGGGTGGATATCACTCCGATCGCGATCCATCTTACCGCGGCCGGCATCGTGAGCCTGCGGCCCGAAGTCGATTACAATCCTACCAATATCGGGTTGGCGAAGATAGGCAACTCTCACGATGAGAACGGCGCCGGAGTGTTCACCGGCTCGGTGGAGCTGTTGGGCGAGCATGAAACCCGACTGTTCACCGACAACTACGACACCCAGAAAGGAACGGAGATAGACAACGGAGAAGGGATCTCGGTATTGAGCGCAGAAGACGGATCATTTGACGCCGTATTGATGAATCCACCTTACTCGAGGACCGGCGGCGGGCAAAAACTGTTCGATCTGTCGGGGATATCTTGCGAAGACCGGCGGGCGGCGCAGAAACGGGTGTGGAAACTGGCGCAAGATACCTGCGGCGACGGCAAGGCGGGTCTTGCTTCAGTGTTTGCCGCTATAGGGGATCGCAAGCTGAAGGACGGAAAACGCATCGGTCTGGTGTTGCCTTTGACCTGCGCCGCCGCGGGAAGCTGGGAGAGGTTCAGGGCCATGATGTCGGATGGGTATACGGACCTCACGGTTACTTCATTCGCCAGGGGGGTGGAAGGAGGGCAGCATTCCCTGTCGGCCGACACCTTTTTGGGGGAGGTGCTTGTTACCGGCCGCAAGTCCAGGTCGGGCCGGGAGGGGATAGCCTATGTCAGCATCGACAACCTCTTCGGCTCCGCAGTAGAGGCGGCGGAAACCGCCCGAAGCTTGCATCGGCTGCTGTCCGGGGCAAAGCCGGGCGATTTGGGAGTGTTGGAGGTGGGCGGCGATATTGCGGGCAGATGGTATATTGCCCCGCCCTCCCGCATATGGGGAGGGTCCGGAGCCGCCGGGCTGTTGGGTTTGGTCCCCATCGCCGAGCTGCTGGTCAACGGATGTGTTCAAACCGTAGACGACAGGATCGCAGCCCGATTCCCTGTAGCGAGACTTTCCGATTTGTTCGATGTCGGGCCGACCCACCATTCCATAGGGCACAACGCCGGAAGCCAACCGATTGGTGCGTTTACCTTTCATCCTATCAACCCCGATAAATCCTATAGAGACTCCCCTTATACTTCGCTCTGGGCAACCGACCATGAATCGCAAACCGCGGTGCGGATAGAACCGACCCATTACGGCATTAAATATGCTGACCACAGGAAGGTAAGAGAACAGCTGGACAAGAAGACCGACCTGTTCCACAAAAAGAACATGCGTTGGACCAGCAACACCGCCCTGGCGGTCGTCTCGCAGGACAGAATCCTCGGAGGGGCGGCATGGGCGGGCCTCCGCCCGCGGCAGGCCGATGACTGCATGCAGTCCAACTGGGAGCTGGTTCGGTACGCGATGGCCGTGTGGTCCAACTCCATCTTCGGGTTCGCGTCCTTCTGGATGCAGGCGCAGCGGCAGAAAAGCGGCAGATCAGAAGCCCAGATACACGATATCTGCGGGCTGACCATCCCCGACTTTCGAGACCCTGCCCTCCTGGAAAGAGCCCGCCGGGTCCGAGAAGAACACGGGGCCGGCCTGTTCGAGCTGCCCCTGAAACCCGCCAACCAAGCCCGCGATGATCCCCGCCGCCGCAAGTTCGATCAAGCCGCCGCCGTCCTGCTGGGCATAGACGAGCGGGACGCCGAACCCATTGCTCGGTACCTGGCCGACCAGTGGACTTCGGAACCTTCGGTGGCCTCGCCCCCCGGCAAGTAAGACAGGACTCCCATGTCGGCAAGCGGTCCTTTGATCTCAACGGGCCCCGGTCGGGTGCTTCCGGCCGGCTGAAGAGGCGCAGCCTGCCGCTAGCCGCGGGCCCGCACCAGCACCGAAACCCGTTCCTCGGCGATGGCCGCGGCGGCGGTGGCGGCTCGGTCCGGCGGGAGGGCCACCGAGCCGATCAAGCCGTCGTCTGCGAAGTCGGCGGGCCGCACGCCGGTAACCAGACCGCCGATCGGGGGCATGGGGCGGCTGCCGGGCGAGGGGAGGATCACCAGCTGCACCTGCGCGCCGGCCGCCGTCTCCGCCGGGACGTCCACGTCCACCAGCCACCATCCGGCCGGGACCGCCGCCGGGGCGTCCGTGGTGTCGCCCAGGACCAGCGGCTGGCCGGCAGTGAGGCGGCGGTCGGCGTATCCGGTTCCGGCCACCGGCTCCAGCATGCCTGCGGTCACCGGGCGCCATTCCAGGGCGTTCTCCACCGGTTCTCCCGGCGCCAGGTCGCGGGTGAGGAATGGGTGGGTTGCCGAGGACTCGGGCCGGATCTCCAGCCACAAGCTCACGACGACCAGCAACCCGATGACGGTCCATCTCAGATAAGGGGGGCGGGCGATCCATAGCATTACTCACAGGTACCACATTCGGAGGTAAACGGGAAGGGGTTTGTTGCCGAATCCGCCGGATTTATTTCGCGGTCTCCCTCCGGCCCCGGCGGGGGCGGCCCTGTCCCAGCAGGTCGAGGCGGAAGCGCTGCTCGGCGGCGATGATGTCGTCCGGGGAGTCCATCGAATACCAGGAGCGGCCGTCTTCACCCCATGAAGACCAGACTTCTGGCTCGAGGCGCGTCCAGGGGATTGAGCGCAGCATCTGCTGGATCGAGCCGCCGGTTCCGGCTTGGCGGGCGGCTTCTTCCAGGCAGGCGGCGGCGTAGGCGGCGCAGGTCACCTGGGGTCGGCGGTCGACGCATACGGCCGTGCGGTCCTCGGCGGCCAGCTCGGCCAGGCGGGATATGGTCTCCGCCCGCACCAGGGGCTGGTCGACCGCCGTGACCACCAGCGGCCGCCGGAACACCGATAGGGCGGTGTAGAGGCCGCTCAGAGGTCCCTTCACCCCGGATGAGAGGTCCGGGAGGGCGTCGAGGCCGGCCAGACCCCGGCGGCGGCCGACTATCACCACCGTGTCGATTGCTTCCATGGCGGCGGCCGCCCATTCGGCCATCGACCGGCCCCCCACCTCGAACAGGGCCTTGTCGGTCCCCATCCGGCGGGAGGTGCCGCCCGCCAGAACGACCCCGATCACCTCTCGCAACGCCGCTCCCGCCGGCCTGCGCCTGCCGTGATGCGCCGCGCCTTCCCGATGCCTTCTGTGATCCCAGATGCGCAGTTCTTGCCCTCCGCGTAGGAGCCCGGCAGTCGGCAAGAATTTTTCGTATTCCAGGATGAGGGTATTGAGTTTGTCATAGGTTTGTGATACTATGTGTGTGCTGAAACACAAACACCGCCGCCGGGGTTCTGGAGCGCGCGGCGGTCATTATCGGAACCTTGGCAGATCGGGCGCCGGCGCCCGGTACAGGGCGGCTTGTCCTGGCGATGGATCCGATGCCGGCGGTGGAGGCGGGGGCAGGGCCCGGCGAAGCCGGGGGCGGTGCGCCGGATTTTCGCGTTCTTGAACGGCGGGGGCGGGTGAGGAGAAGACCGCGGCTGAATGAGTCGGTTCCGAGATGCGTATGGTTGTTGCGGCGGGGCGGCAGGTGTTCCGCCCGCGTGTGTGGATGATTTGCCGCGCGACGCGGCGTACGGCAACCAAGGGTTAACGCCGCCCTAGGAATCCTGTTTGGTTCCCGACTTGGCGGCCGCCTTGCCGGCGGAGGAGCTCCCGGCGTCCGCCGCGGCCTTGCCGCCGGCCGCACCGGCGTCTGTCTTCTTGTCCTTCGACCCGTTGGCCGAGGCGGAGACCTTGCTGCGCGGCTCCCGCGAGTCGGTCACGTAGAACCCGCTGCCCTTGAATACCACCCCGGCGGGGAACAGCACTTTGCGCAGGGCGGACTCCCGGCACTCGGGGCAGGTCTGCAATGGTTCGGCCTTGAACCTCTGGAAGATCTCGAACCGGTGCCCGCATTCCCGGCACTCGTAAACATAGGTGGGCATGTGGGCAGGCCTTCTGTCGGGGATCGGAGGGCGGCCGGCGGTCTTGCGTCCGGCCCGGCGGGAATCATACCACCGCCGGGATAGAATCCGCCCGGTGAGCGCCGTATGAACGATCCGAACTTCATCGGAGCCGCCGTTCTGTGTCTGGCGGCCTACCTGTTGGGCAGCGTCAACGCCGCGCTGGCGGCGGCCGGGCTGCGCGGGGTGGACATCCGGACCCAGGGCAGCGGCAATCCGGGCGCCTCGAATGTGTTCCGGGTGCTCGGGCCGGGTCCGGCGGCGGCTGTGTATATCGCCGACCTGGCAAAGGGTTTCCTGCCGGCCCTGGCGGGGGCGCTGGTGTGGGGTCAGGCAACGGGCGCCCTGGCCGGGCTGTGGGCGGTGATCGGCCACTGCTATCCGGTCTTCCACCGGTTCCGGGGCGGCAAGGGGGTGGCGGCGGCGGGCGGGGCGGTGCTGGCGCTGGCGCCCCTGGCCATGCTCGCCATGGCGGCGGTGTATGCGGCGGGGCTGAAGCTCAGCAGGTTCTCGGCGGTGGGGTCGCTGGCGGCGGCGGCGGCGGCGCCGCTGGCCCTGCTGCTGGCCGGGGTGGACGCCTGGGCGGCTGCGTGGTGCGGGGCGATGACGGCGCTGATTGTCTGGCGGCACCGCACCAACCTGATGCGCCTCCGGGCGGGCGCCGAGCACAAGTTGCTTTGATGCCGCCCCCGACGGCCTGCCGCCCCGGAGCGGAAGGCCCACTGTGAAGGTCGAAACGGCGCTGATACCCGCCGCCGGGCGGGGAACCCGGATGCGCCCGGCCACCAACGCCGTGCCCAAGGCGCTGCTGACGGTGGTCGACCGCCCCAGCATCCAATGGGTGGTGGAAGAAGCCGCCCGCGCCGGGGTAACCGAGGTGATCGCGGTGGTCGATCCCGACGGGGGCGAGATCGTGGAGCGGCACTTCGCGTCCGACGGATTCCTCGAAGGCCTGGACGGGACAGCGGTCCGGTCGGTGGTCCAGGAAGAGGCCAGGGGGTTGGGCCACGCGGTGCTGACCGGGCGCGAGGCGATAGGGGACCGCCCGTTCTTCGTGCTGCTGGCCGACGACCTGCTCAGGCCGGGGGACGACGTCCTCCCCGCCCTGGCCGCGGCTTCCGACCCCGGCGTTTCGGTGGTGTACGTGCGGGAACTTCCCGGCGAGATGCTCGGCGCCAAGGGGGTGATCATTCCCCGGTCCGGAGCGGCGGCGGGCGTCATGGAGGTGGGCGGTGCGGTGGAGAAACCGGGGGCCGCCGCCCCCTCCAACTATGGGATATGCGGGCGGTACCTGTTCATGCCGGAGGTGTTCGACCATCTGGAACGGATCCAACCCGGCCACGGGGGAGAGATACAGCTCACCGACGCCATCGGAGCGCTCGGAGAGCTGGGAAGATGCCGCGCCTACGCGGCCGACGCCGAGCTGCTCGATGTGGGGAATCCGCTCGGTTTCCTGCGCGCCAATGCCGTGCTCGGGGCCTTCCATCCCGTATATGGTGAGGATTACCTTTCCATGGTCGAGAAGCTCACGGAGGAATGAGGCGATGCGCCCGCTGGTAGAAGCCCAGAGAGACGTGCTGGCGGCGTCGCCGTTGCTGCCGGTGGTCGAGGCCCCGCTGGGGGAGGCGCTGGGGCTGGGCTTGGCGCGTCCGGTGCGGGCGCCGCACGACGTTCCGCCCTTCACCAACTCGGCCATGGACGGCTATGCGGTGATAGGCGCGGATGTAAGCCGGGCGCCGGTGACGCTGCGGTTGTTGGAGGATGTGCCGGCCGGGCATACAGCCGGGGTTCCGGTGGTGCCCGGCGCGGCCATCAAGATCATGACCGGCGCCCCCATACCGGACGGCGCCGACACGGTGGTGAAGGTGGAGGACACCCAGCCGGAGGGGGAGGGCGCCGTCCGCATCCTGGCGCCGGCCGCCGTCGGGGCCGCGGTCCGGCCGGCGGGCAGCGACCTGGCGGCGGGCGCCCCGGTGTTCGAGGCGGGGGAGCGGCTCACCCCCCGCCATCTGGCGGTGCTGGCGTCCCTGGGGGCGGCCCCGGCGGTGCGGCGGCGTCCGCGGGCGGCGGTGCTGTCCACCGGCGACGAGGTGCTCCCCCCCGACGCCCCCTCCCTCGGCCCCGGCCAGATCCGCGACACCAACCGGCCGCTGCTCATCTCCATGCTGGAGCGGTTCGGAGCGGAGGTGGTGGATCTGGGCATCGCGGGCGACGACGCCCCGGCTCTCCGGGCGGCCCTGGACCGGGGGGCGGCCGAGTCGGACATGGTGATTACCTCGGGCGGGGTCTCGATGGGCGAGTACGACCTGGTCAAGATCATCCTGGCCGAACTGGGAACCGTTGACTTCTGGAAGGTGGCCATGCAGCCGGCCAAACCCTTCGCGTTCGGCCATATCGATGGAACCCCGCTGCTCGGTCTGCCCGGCAATCCGGTCTCGGTGATGGTGGCCTTCGAGCAGTTCGCCCGCCCCGCTCTGCTCCACATGATGGGATGCACCGCCGTGTTCCGCCCCCGGGCGGCGGCGCGGGCGGCGGAAGGATGGAACACCGATCCCGGCAAGGCGGTGTTCACCCGCGTCGTCACCGAGATGCGGGAGGGGGTGGTCTACGCCCGGCGGAGCGGCGCCCAGATGTCCAACGTACTTTCCTCGCTGGCGCGGGCCGACGCCTTCGCCGTGATCCCGGCGGGAAGGGGCCGGGTGGAGGAGGGGGATTGGATCACCCTGGAGCTGTTCCGCTCCCCGGAGTCCCGTTCGGCGGCGGAGGCGCTCGGTGGGTGAGGGGGGGGTGACCCACCTCGACCCGCAGGGCCGGATCCGGATGGTGGATGTGGGTGACAAGCCTGCCGCCGGCCGGCGGGCCGTCGCCGAAGCCACGGTCTCGGTCTCGACCGAGACGCTGGATCTGATCTTCGAGGGCGGCCTTCCCAAAGGGGATGCGGTGGTAACGGCTCGGCTGGCCGGGATAATGGCGGCCAAAAAAACCGCCGAGCTGATTCCCTTGTGCCATCCGTTGTCCATATCGGATGCGGCCGTTGAAGTGTCCCGATCCGAATCGGGTGTCCGCATCACCGCTTCGGTCAGAACCATCGACCGGACCGGAGTCGAAATGGAAGCCCTCACCGCTGCTTCCGTCGCCGCCCTGGCCCTCTATGACATGATCAAGGGGATCGAACGGGGCGCCCGGATCGAGAACGTGCGTCTGCTGGCCAAATCGGGGGGGCGCTCCGGAGACTGGTCGGCAGATCCCGGCTGATTCCGTATTCGGCGCACCCGTCCCTCTATGACCGATGCACCGGCGGACCGATGCGCCGGCGGGCGATTGTGGAAACCCTTGTACCGGCCCTCGTATAGGTCTAATCTCCTACGGTGCAGAGCAAGGCGTTGCCCAGGAGATGACTTGGCCCTCTTTCTGTTGATAGCCGCGGTGTGGGCGGTTTTTCTGTTGCCTCCCCTGTGGGCGGGTTGGTACTACTCGCCCCTGAGCAGCACCCGGCGCTTCTCCGGATTGATTGCGCCCATGGAAGACGCCCCGCTTCCTTCCCATAACACCTATCGCAGTTCGGGCGGACGGCGGGCGCAGGAAAGGGCCCGGAAGCTGGCCCGGCGGCGGCAGGTGCTGTTTGTCTTGGCGGCGGCGGCTTTCGGCACCCTGGTGCTGGTGCTTGCCTCCAGGAATATCTGGATGCTGGTTTTGCACGTCTCGGCGGGCGCCGCGCTGGTGTGGTATACGGTGATGCTGAGGCGGATCAAGGTGTGGGAGAGGAAGGTGAGGCCAGTGCGCCCGCGCGTCGGGGCGAGGGGGGTAGGAGCGACTCGTTATCGGCCCGAGAGGGTGGCTTCCTCGGGGCGGCGCGGAGTGCGGTGACCGTTCCCGACTTCTCCTCCATCGAAGCGGCGGCGCGCTCCGAGCTGGATGCGCAGTTCGCCGCCAGGGAGAAGGCCATCGCCAACGGACGGCGGGTCATCCAGCTGTCGGCCAAGGCGATCCGTTCCGGCCATCGGGGGGAGAACGACCGGGCCGCATCCCTGCTCGAGGAGGCGAAGGGGCTGCTCGAGGAGTCGGGCGCCGCCCTGGCCCGCCATCCCGGCATCAACCTCGGCATCCTCAACGACGCCTCCAAGGAATACGCCGAGGCCCGTCTGTACCTGGCGTTGGCGGGCGGCGGCGAGATCCCCTCCGCGGAGGACCTGGGCGGCTGCGTCTACACGGCGCCCTACCTCAAGGGCTTGGGAGAAGCGGTGGGAGAGTTGCGCCGCCGGCTGCTCGACCTGCTCCGCAGCGAGGAATTCGGAGAGGCGGAGCGGCTGCTGGCGGTGATGGACGAGGCGGTCGACCTGCTGGCCTCCCTCGACTATCCCGACGGGATGACCGGAGGCCTGCGCCGCACCACCGACGCGGCGCGCGGCCTGACCGAGCGGAGCCGGGCCGACCTGACCTCTGCCTTGGTGGCAGAGCGCCTCCGCGGGGATCTGCGCAGCAGCCGGCTGCGGTAAGCCTGAATTGGCCGATAGGTGGGCGGGGTTTTGGGGTAGAAATGTTGGGAAGTCCTTTGACCTGGGATGATAGCTATATCAAGAAGAGGCTTCGGCCCTGGATGAGGAGGCGCTTCCCGTGAGTGGAGTATCGCAGAACATTGACCGGTTGGGGGTGGTTTGATTAACGAGTCGTTAGTGGGACGCGGTTCGATTGGGGCTGGAGTCTGTGGTGGATGGGCTGGTCCGCTTTGAGCGCCGGGCGGGTGGAGCCACCGGGCGGATTCACCGCGCTGGTCGGCGAAGCGGTTGAGGCGGCGGCTAATCGGTCCCGGCGGCTGGGCGAGGAGGCCGCCGGTGGAAGGTCGTAACTAGTGCCTTAATCAAACGTACTCAATTCGGATATGTCTAGACCATATCTCTGTAATTCGGTGCGGAATTGAGCCCAAATTATACGTCGCTCTTGTGAACAGATCTCTTTACGAAGATCACTATGCGCCTTAATTATCGGAGCTGCTCGGCTCCAATTATCGATTGACCTTGTTGCTAGAGTATGTTCGTTTATCTGCTGGTAGGGTGTTTTGGAAAAGAAGGTTTCTACACTTGGCTGTGGGGTTGTGGGGTCGTTAAGGAAGGTAATATCTCGCATACTCAGTGCGTTGGCCACATCGTACAACTTATCCTGACTCAAGTGATGACGTTGTGTAGACAATGCCCCTGGGCTTGTAAACCACTGTTTCTTTGTTTGATGGCCAATTACCCCGATTTTCTTGAAGAATTTAAAGGTTATGGGATGGATACGTCTAGCAATTAGAACTGGAATCACTTCGTTAATATCGCTCAGTTTAGCTAATAGCCCCCAAAGTTCATGATCCCATGGATATATCCATCTTCTCATGTTCTTGATCTCAGCAGCGAATGGAATTAGGCCAGCGGGTGGATTGGAAGGGTCTCTGAGCCAATATCCACCTAAATCGAGAGATCCAAATGGTAATCTGTTGTTTGCGATCTCTTTTACATTTCCAGGTTTCTCGTCCTGCACCCACAGGTCTATACCACGGCGAGAATACATTGAAGCGTACACGGTTTGTTCGGCCGCTTGGCCGCAGAGCCTTGTATCACTGGTCCAGCCCAGGTAGGTGCGATACAGCCGCCGTTTGGCGGCTTCCGCTCGAGAGACTTCGGTCTTACGTCCCCTGGTTCTCAGAGCTTGGGCATCTACCCAAACAGTGACCGCTCGCTTGTTCAGTATTGTAGTATTGTCGACGAGGTCGTTGGAGTTGACAAGGCGGGTATGGGCGGTTGTAATGTGGTGGGGTTGAGGACGAGGGTCATCAGGGAGACGGAAGGCGTCACGGGTCCAGCTCGTTTCGCTGAGGATGGCCTCGGCTTCAGGGCGAACCAGAGCACTCCGTTCTTGAAGCAGCCTATGCAACCCTTCGGTCGCTAGATGCTTCCATTGTTGTACGGTTCGTCTCATCAGCGCCCCGGTTTTACGTTTCGACCACGATTCGACAACAGATATAGAAACACCTGCCCCTCCCCACTACGGTGAGTCCGGTGCGGGGAACATCTCGCCGGTGCTGAAGGTCCCGGCTCCACTCGGTCATCCCGCCCACCGCGTCGGTGGTGCGGCGCAGGGTTCTCGGTCATCCCGTTGGGACAGGGCCGTCTTCGGAGTCCTGCCGATGCGGTACAATGACCTGTCCCAGGGGCTGTAGCTCAGTTCGGCAGAGCACCTCGTTCGCAACGAGGGGGTCAGGGGTTCAAATCCCCTCAGCTCCACCCGGAGGGCCGCCCGGCGGGGGAAGGGTCTGCTGTTCGGCTGATCAGAGGCGGCGGGGGTCAGCGGCCTTCCGCCACCAGGGCGGGGTTGTAGGGCTCGATCATTATGCATTCCCCCGGGCATTCCTCGGCGGACTCGATCACGTCCTCTATGAGCTCGTCGGGCACCCTGGCCACCCCGCGGGATCCTTCCGGCCCGCGGCCCTCCCCGCTGCCGTCGTCGAACACCATGGTGGAGCCGAAGTACTTGGCCTCTTCCTTGACCACCCACAGCCCGTCGTCGCGGCCCTCGAACACATCCGGCGCGATCTCCTCGCAGATGCCGTCGCCGGTGCACAGGTCCTGATCGATCCACACCATCATTTTTTCGCCGGCCATGCTTCTGACTCCCTTGGCTGCCCGGGGCCTGCCCCCGATTATCGCCGCTGCCCGCCCGGATACACAATCCTCCGCCTGCGGGGCGGTCAACACCATCTTAGGTTACCAGCAGAGTAAGGGTGCCTGTGCTATTCGCCCCGGCCGCTGCGGCGCGGGGCCGGGGGATGCCCGGCGGCTCCGGTCATGTCGAATGTCGAGCCTGGCCGGGATAGACTGCGGCCGGCCGCCGCGTGGAGAGAAGGTCGAGCGCAGATGCCGGTCGGTTCGATGGGCTCCGGCTTCATCGGGAAGATGACGCCGATGTCTGTCCCCGCGTGAGGAAGCCGCCCGATCCCGGGCAGGCCGCCCGGCGCTCGGACCATGTCCGCGCGGTGTTGCTGCGGATGCCGATGATGCTGTTCGGCCTGACGGTGGTCGGGTGCGGCATCGCCCTGAACATACGCTCCAACCTGGGGCTGTCGCCCTGGGATGTGTTCCACCAGGGCTTGGCCCTCCGCACCTCGCTCAGCTTCGGCTTGGTTACCATCATCGTCGGCGGCGTGGTGTTCCTGGGATGGATACCGCTCCGGACGCGAGTCGGTCCGGGCACCTTGTTCAACCCGGTGGTGGTGGGTCTGGTGATCGACCGGGTCATGCTGCTGGTGGACGACGCCTCCGCCGTCCCGCTCCGTTATGCCTATATGCTGGGGGGCATCCTGCTGGTCGGAATAGGTTCCGGCCTCTACATAGGCGCCCGGCTCGGACCCGGCCCCCGGGACGGCTTGATGACCGGGCTGGCCGAGAAGGGACTGTCCATCCGCTCGGCCCGCTTCGCGATCGAGGGGGTGATGCTGGTTGCGGGATGGTCGCTGGGCGGCGCGGTGGGGTTGGGCACCCTGCTGTTCACGGTGCTGATCGGGCCACTGGTCCAGTTCTTCCTCCGCCTGTTCGACCGGGGCCCCATCGAAGGGGCCGATACGGTGCGCCGGCGCCGAGGGACCGCGGGCTTGGCGGGGGGCGGATCGAGCCGCCGCGGGCTGTGACGGTACACACCGGCTGCCCATCTACCCTGAGGGGAAGATGATCAGGTTTCGGTTGTTCGGGTTCCCGGTGCACATCCACCTCAGCTTCCTGCTGGTGCTGGCGCTGTTGCTCGGGACCCGCCTGAGCAGCGTTGCGGTGGTGCTGTGGGGGGCGTCGATCCTGATTTCCGTGATGCTCCACGAGCTGGGCCACGCCGCGGCGGTGCGACGGTTCGGCGGGCAGGTCGAGGGGATAAGCCTCTATGCCTTGGGCGGGGCCACCATCTGGAGAGAGGGGGGCGCCCCTATGCCGGGTTGGAAACATTTCCTGGTGGCGGCAGCCGGTTCCGGGGTGGGTCTGTTCGCCGGGATGGGCCTGTACCTGTTCATCCGGCTGGGCGGGATGGGGGAGGCGGCGCGGCTGCGGGTGCCCAGCCCCTGGCGCGTCGAGCTGGCCGCGGCCGATTTCTACGGCGAGTATCTGGTGTTCTTGGCGGGGTCTTTCATCTGGGTGTCGGTGGTATGGGGGCTGGTCAACTGGCTGCCGATCGGAGGCCTGGACGGTTCCAAGATGCTGCGGGTGGTGCTCGTCAAGCTGCTGGGCCCGAGCGGCGACCTCCACTCCCGCATCATCGGCCTGCTGGCGGGCTGGGCCGCGGCGGTGTGGTTCTGGCAGCGGGGGATGACCCTGGCCGCCGTCCTGGTGGCGGTGTTCGCCGGTTCCGACCTGTTTTCCTACCGCCGCCCCCGCCGGAGGGTTCCCACCCTGCGCCGGGACGCCCCGCCTCCGGAGGAAGCGGACGGCAACGGAGACGCCCCCCTGTCCTCCGACGAACAGGGCGGAGCGCCGGGGCGGGGCAACTAGAATTGCCGCCGCCCGACCCGCATCGACCCCAGGAGCCGACGGTGCCCCCCGACTTCGCCGACCCCGACCCCCCCGATTTTCCGATTCCCGGCCGGGCCGACGCAGCCGTGGTGGGGGGCGGGGTCGTCGGTCTGTGCATCGCCTATGAGCTGTTGAAGGAGGGCCGCGAGGTGGTGGTCGTGGATCGGGGGCCGATCGCCCGCGGCGCCGCCGCCGGGAGCGCCGGTTTCATCGCCCCCAGCCATGTGATCCCGATGGCGGCCCCCGGCGCGCCGCGCAATGCGGTCAGGAGCATCCTGCGGCGGACCGGGCCGGTGGCCGCCCGGCCGTCGCTCGATCCGGCTTATCTGGGGTGGATACTGCGGTTCATCCGCAGCTGCACCCCCGGAAGGGCCGAGGCGGGCGCGGCGGCGTTGGCCGCCCTCTGTTTTATCAGCGCCGAGATGACCGAGAAGCTGATCACCGAGGAGGGGATCGAGTGCGGTTACCGCAAGGACGGGCTGCTCCATATCTACGGGAGCGAGCAGGCGCTGGCCGCCGCCCGGCTCGAGGCGGCCGAGATGGAGCATTACGGGGTGCCGGTCGAGATGCTGGGGCCCGCCGAGATCCGCGAGATGGAGCCGGCGGCGGGAGACGAGGTGACCGGCGGCTTCCTGTGCGCGGACGACGCCGGCCTCGACCCCGCGGTGTTCCTGTCGTCCCTGGCCTCCCTGCTCGCGGCGCGCGGGGTGAGGTTCGCCCCGCACACCGAGCTGCTGGGATTCGGGTTTTCCTCCGACGCGGTGGATCGCCTGGTAACCACGCGGGGCGACCTGGCAGTGGATCGGGTGGCGGTGGCCGCAGGCGCCTGGACCCCCGGGGTGGCCTACTTCCTGGGCAGCCGACTTCCCATCCAGGGCGGCAAGGGGTACAGCATGACGGTCGCCCGGCCCCGCTCGGGACCGCGGAGGAACATCCTGATAGGGGACCGCTGGGTGGCCGTGAACCCGATGGGCGGGCGCCTGCGGCTGACCGGCTGGCTGGAGCTGGGCAGGCTGGACGCGGTTCCCTCCTTCAGGCGGCTGGCCGACATCGAGGCCAACGCCCGGTCTCGGCTGCGGCTCGATCCGGAGCTGACCGTTCTGGAGCGGTGGGCGGGTGTCCGGCCGGTAACCCCCGACGGGCTTCCTGTGATCGGCCCGGACCCCGCATGGCGCAACGTGGTGTACGCGGCCGGCCACGGCAAGATCGGGCTTTCGCTCGGTCCTATCACCGGCCGGATGGTTGCGCAGATGATGAACGGCCGGGTGTCCGATATCGACCCGGCCCCGTTCTCGCCCGCCCGGTTCGCGTAAAGCCGATGCCGGACGGCCCCGCCAGGATCTCGGTGGTGGACTCCCATACGGGCGGGGAACCCACCCGGGTCATCACCGGCGGCTTCCCGGCCCTGTCGGGCGCCTCGGCGGCGGAGCGCCGGGCGGACCTGGCCGTCCGTTACGGCCGGCTGCTGAGGGAGGTGGTGGACGAACCACGCGGAAACGAAGCCATGGTGGGGGCCTTGCTGGTACCGCCCGACCGGCCCGATTCGCTCACCGGGGTGATCTACTTCGACCGGTGCGGGGTGATCGGGATGTGCGGACACGGGACCATCGGCCTGATCGAGACCCTGCGGCATCTGGGCCGCATCGAACCCGGCGTCCATCACATCGACACGGCGGAGGGGCGGGTCGAGGCCTCCTTCGCCGCCGACGGGGCCGTAACGGTGGGCAACGTCGCGAGCCGCCGCCTCGAAGCCGAGGTGTCGGTGGAGGTGGAGGTTCTCGGAGAGACAACGGGGGACATCGCCTACGGCGGGAACATGTTCTTCCTGGTCAGAGAGCCTCATATCGACCTGAACCTGCCGGTCGAGGACCTGCTGTATTTCACCAAGGCGATCCGCTCCGCCCTCCAGCGGGACGGATGGGATGTCGACCACGTCGAGCTGTACGGGCCGCCCACCCGTCCCGGGGCCCATTCCCGGAACTTCGTCCTGTGCCCCAGCGGGACCTACGACCGCTCGCCCTGCGGGACGGGCACCAGCGCCAAGGTTGCCTGCCTGGCCGCCGACGGCGAGCTGGGCCCCGGAGAAGAATGGGTGCAGGAATCGATCACCGGCAGCCTCTTCACCGTCCGGTACGCGCGGCGCGAGGGATACAGCGGAGAGATCCTGCCGTTCATCACGGGGCGCGCCGAGGTGGTGGCCGAAGGCGACCTTCTGTTCGACCCGGACCTTTTTTAGCTACCCCCCTTTTCGGGCCGACGCGCGGCGGCCGGGTCTGCCTACTTTCATCCGCCGTGACTCCCTTCCGCCCTTCCTGACGAGAAGATGGCCCGCCCCGTCGAGCGCTTTCTGTTCGCGGTGACCCTGGCCGGACTGCTGGCGTCGGCAATCGTGCTCTGGACGCCGGTCCGCCGTTCCGCGCCCGTCCGCCCGGTTCCCGCCGCCGCGCCCGAACCTGCGGCGGCGGCCCCCGCCCCTGCTCCGGCTGCGCCCTCCGTTTCCGCCTCCCCCGGCCCGCCGCCCGGGGCGGACGGCGGCGCCCCTGGCGCCGATGCTCCGGAGGGAGCTCTCCCGGCCCCGACCGACTCCCCCGCGCCGTCCGACGGGGAAGGGCCTCCGGTTGCCTCGTCCGCCGCTTCGCCCCCCGGCGCGGAGGCGGCGCCGGCGCGGTGCGCACCGGTAGAGGAGCTGTGGGAGGCCGACGGCCTGCCGGTGGAGGACCCCTGCACGCGCGAAGAGGCCGGAAGGGTGCTGCGCTGGGCGTGGACCGGCGACGACGAGCAGCGCCGCTCGGCCATCCGCAACGGCCGGCTGCTGGGCGAGGTCTTCGGGGCTCTCGACCGCTACGGCCGGGAACACGGCGCCTTCCTGTTCCACCCCGAGGAACGGAGGCGGTACGGGGTCTCACTCGATGACATCCGATGGCAGGGCGGGCCGGGTTACGAAGCGGCGGTAATCGGGGTGGTCTACCGACTGGAGCACCCCGAACTCGGCGCCGGCGAATCGTTTCTGGACACGCTCGTACAGGTCGACGGGGAGTGGAAGCTCTCCTACAGGAGGTCCTTTTGCGTAAAGGTAATGGTCATCATGGAATACGCGGGCAACAGCGTCCGCTGCCCGAGGGATCCGCATCCGGAGGTGAACGAGGACGAAGCTCCGGGATCGACCGGGCGGTATTACTAGGGGCGCCCGGCCACTCCCCTCGATGGGGGAGGCTGCGCCGCGGGCTGGGAAGGCTGGCCGGCCCGGCCGGATGGGCCGCGGCGTTCGGTCTGCTGCTCACGGCCGTTCTGTGGGCCACCGAACCGGGCGCCGCCCATGTTCCCGCCTCCGTGTGGAAGCCCGGCCGCACTGCTGTCACCTGGGACTGGGAGCGCCACTGGAATTACTGGATGGAATGGAAGTGCACGAAGAAGGGCGTCGTCCCGGTGATTGGTGTGCCGGCTTGCCTGCGCTGGGCAAGGGAGGGTCCGGTCTGGAAACCGTGCGGCCCCACCATCCGGCCTCCCCAACCGGGCCGCACCAACTCCTGCAACATCGGACGCCGCGGCGGGCATTCCCCGCACGGCAACGGTTTGACGGTCAAGTTCACCTATCTGGGGCGGCACCAGGACCGGACCGGCCCGACCTATATGGTGTGTGCGGGCGACCGGAGAAAACGGGCCAACACCAGGCCGGGCAACTGCGGTACCTGGGTGAGGACGTCGCACCGGCATTGCCCGGGCCGACCGAGAGAGCATCCGCCCTGCACGACCGCGACCACGGCCCCTCCGAGAACGGCCCCGCCCCTCACCGCCCCTCCCGAGCGCACCGATACCACCCGCCCGCGCACCGGCCTCACCCGGCCTCCGGCCACCACCCGCCCTCCGGCCACTACCCGCCCGCGCACCAGGTCGACCCGGCCTCCGGCTACTACCCGGCCGCGCACCAGGTCCACCCGTCCGCCTGCAACCACCCGGCCGCCCATCGAGGCGTGCCGGAGAACGGGCGCCGGGGCGGCCTTCCGGGCCGCTGTGGAAAAACTCCCGACACCGGGCCTGGGCATACAGCCGACCGGATACGGGTACGTGGGGGTTCCGATACGGATCAGCTACACCCACCACCCGTACGCCTTCGATTACCCCATGGTCGACGGCGAACTCATATACCTGCGCGTGTGGGTGAGCGAAATGTCCTGGTCGTCTGCCGGCCTGGGGACGGAGGACGGGACCCTGTATAACAGCGGCACCGTCCGCCGCCGCGCACCCGACCGGTCCTCCGCGCCGAAGATGGCCGATCCGCAAGTTGCGAAGATAAGAGGCCGGAAAGCCGTCTTTCTGCGGTCGTCCGACAAGGCGGGCTATCCGGAAGGGTATCCGATCACCCTCAGGATCACCTGGCGGGCCGAGTGCCGGGAGTATGGGAATCCCGTGTGGAGGGCGATGAGCAGCCAGACCTGGCGGTACGACCACACCTACCGGGTGTACGACGTCCGCAGCCGCTCACGTGAACAGTAGGTATCTCATCACCCGGCGGGCAACCCGGGGCGGACAACCCGGCCCGGGCGGCCCGACGAGTCGAATGCGGGGCGCCTCGACGCGTCCCGCACCCGAAGCGAATTCGGGGAGGAGGGCAGGGCGTCCGTCGGCGCCGAGGTATGGGCGGAGAACGGTCCGTCCGCGGCCCGGTCGGTTTCTTCACTCCGGTAACCCCCGGCAGATAGCTCACTCGTTGCTCAACCGCGTCCGCTCCCCTTCGTTCCGAAGAGCCGCTTTAACCCCTGCAGGGCCTCTCACCTGGGGTTTTGGGGCCGAAGCCGGATTAGTTGCGGGGGGGGGGGGTATTATTGGTATAATCAATATCGGCTGGATCAGCCGTGTCTTGTATTGGATAAAAAAGTAAACAGGCAAGGAGGACAGATCATTATGGTTGCGCGCGGTGTGCAGGGGCGGTCGTGGTTGGCTGTTGTGTTGTTGTTGGGTTTGGTGTGGTCGTTGTTGGCTGTGGGGGGGGGGGTAGAGCCGGTTGAGGGTTTGGAGGGGGAGGCGGATAATGAGGCGGTGTATTCGGCGTGTGTGGGTGCGGCGTTGGATTCGGCGGGTTTGGTGGATGTGGAGGGGACGTTTGCTGAGGACGCGGTTAATTGTTTGGCGCATTTCGGGGTGACGCGGGGCCGGACGGAGACTACTTATGATCCGGGGGCGCCGGTGTCGCGTTGGCAGATGGCGTTGTTCTTGTCGCGGGCGGCGGGTCCTGCTGGGGTGGTGCTGCCGGCGAACCCGGCTGATGGGTTTACTGATATCGCGGGGTGGCCGGAGGCGACGCGTGCGGCGGTTAATCAGATGGCGGCGTTGGGGATCATGCCGGGGAGTTCGGGGACGGTGTTCGGGCCGGGTTTGTTGGTGTCGCGGGCGGAGATGGCTTCGATGTTGGATGCGTTCTTGTTGGCGGCTGAGGATGGTTCTGGTTTGGGGTTGGGGGCTTTGGGCGGGACGGTGGATGAGCTGGCCGACATTACGTTTGATGACGGGTTTGATGATATCGGCAATGTTACGCGGGGTCAGTATTCGGCGATCCGGCGGATGTATGAGCTGGGCGTGGCCCGGGGCACCTCGGATGACCAGTTTTCGCCGGGGGCTCAGGTGACGCGGGCGCAGATGGCGGTGTTCATCACGCGGATGTTGGCGCATACGGTGGCGCGGCCGGCGGGGTTGACCCTGCAGGCGGCGGAGCCGTCGGTGGAGGAGAACGACCCGGTGGGGTTGGCTGTGTCGGTGCGGGACAGTGATTTGTTGCCGATGCCGGACGCGGTGGTGGATGTGTTCTCCGCGGTGAGTCCGGGTGATGCGTTCGGGGCTGATGGGCGTTGCTCGGCGGATGACGTTTCGGTGGTGGGGGGTTCGATGGCCTGTGAGATCGCGTTCGGTGATCTGGTTACGGGTCCGTCGGGTGATGTGGAGTATTCGGAGTCGTTTGCGGCGTCGTCGACGCTGTGGGCGTGGACGGGTGATGTGGGGGATCGGTTCGATTCGGATGAGACGGTGTCGTCGTCGGTTGAGTTGGCGGTTACCAAGCCGGCGGTGAAGCTGCGGGTCTCCGATGATTTGGCTGATAACGCGGCGGCGGCGAAGTTCGGGGACCGGGTGGCGTTTACTTTGCAGCTGGTGGACGAGGACGGCAACGCGGTGTCGGACAAGGACGTGTCGGTGGCTGTGGCGTCGGCTCTGGTGACGAACGAGTCGGGGTCGACGGGTGACCTGCCGCAGAACTCCGGGTCGAGTACTTACAAGACGGACGCGTCGGGCAAGGTGGAGTTGTCGTTTGTTCGGACCGACCCGCGGGCGGGTTCAGACAAGCGGGGCGATGTAGCGCACCTTGATCTGGACGTCAGCCTGTCGGATGTCAATGGCCGGCCTTCGACGCTGGAGGTGGAGGACAAGACCGCTCTCGGGATGGCCGGGGTAGAGGCCGGGGCGCTGGTGCGGAACGCGCCGCCGATAGCCGACGCGGCGGTGGTGTGGCGCGACTCGGTTGCTGTGGCGTCTGTGCTGACCCTGACCCAGGACGTCGAGTACCACGAGGCCGACAAAGCGGGCGCGGCGCATACGGTCAGGGCCATTTTGACGGATCAGTACGGCGATCCGATATCACGGCGGGCGGTGGAGTTCGCCTCCGACGACGCAGCCGGGGTAGGCGCAGCCCCCGCCAACGCCGACGACGACCCGATAGCCCTCATGTACTCCCACGCGGCCCTGTTTATCAGGACGGCTGCGCCCGTGGAGATCGACGATGTATATCCGAACCGCGGTTTGCGGGGGTCGGCGTTGAAGGCGCGGACGAAGACGACCAACCGGCGGGGCGTGGCCACCCTGACCTACACCCGGAACTCGGACGCGACCGGCATCGAGACGATCACCGCCCGGGTGAAGGCCGAGCTTTCGGTTCCGTTGGCGCTGATCCGGGAGCAGGACACACGGCACGAGGACAAGTGGGATCCCCGCAGCGGTGACATCCTGGCCGAGCGGATCTACCACTACTGGGCGTCAGAACCCGCCAAGGACGGATCGGCTAGGGGCCGGCTGATGGTCAACGACGCCGAGAACAACCGGCTGGTGCTGGTCGGCGACAGCACAGTGTCCATGGTCGAATACGACGCGAACGACCAGCTGACCGCCACTTCCGGCGCGGTAACCCTGGACGACTTCGAAAAGGACGTGAAGGACAACGCCGAGCACATCACGGTTTCGGCCTATCAGACCGACTCGAGGAAGGTGAGCCAGATCACCGCCGCCGACGAGTGGGCCCGGCTGTTCCCGTTCGGGGCGGACGAGGAAACGGCCGACAACCTGCTGCAGCGGTTCGGGTCGTCGTTCGCGGCGGACAACGGGGTGATCGTGGTGGGCGCCCCCCGCTACCAGTCCGAGGCGGGTTCGGCCAACCGGCGGGTCGGTCGGGTGTATGTGTACGACAGCATCACCGACGACACCCCGGCCATCCTTTCCCCGCCGACCGGCGACGATGTGGCGAACGCCTTCTTCGGGGACCTGGTGGACATCGACGGCGACACCATCGTCGTGGGTTCTTTCAGGGGCAAGGCGTTTGTCTATGAGAAACCGTCGGGCGGCTGGGCGGACGACGACACGCCCGACAAGGTGTTGACCCCCCCGAACGCCGTCGCCAACGACAGATTCGGAAGGCAGGCGGCCATCGACGGGGACACGATCGTGGTGGGGTCGAGGCCCGGTATATCCATCTTCGAGAGGGATTCGGGCACCGGTTTGTGGAACAACGGGGTGACGTTGCTGCACAACGTTTGGGGGGCAACCGCCCCCAACCAACGTTTCGACGACGTAGCGCCGTCGGTGATCGCCGGAGGCGGCCGGGCGCTGGCCATCGAAGGGGACACCATCGTCGCCGCCAACCCTATAAGTTGGACCCGGGCAGCCGAGTCGCCGACCGATTCGCTCGGTCATGTTGCTGTGTTCACCAAACCCGCCGGGGGCTGGGTCGAGGATGTCGACGGCGACGCCGGCGCGATCAGGCTGACCACGCCCGATCCGGTCAGGCAAGGGCGTTTCGGTCGGGGGGTGGCGATAAGGGGCGATGTGATCCTGATCTCCGAACCGGGAGCGGCCAACGAGCTGGGGCTGGACAGTTCGGACCACGCGGGTGACAACGGCAGGGCTTACATCTTCATGAAGCCGGCCGGCGGCTGGGCGACCACCGACGAAGCCGACGTCGTGTTCAGCATCGCAGGAAGCCCCGGTTACGGCTCGTTCGGCACCTTCGCCGCTATCAGCCCCGACGGCGGCGCCATCGCGATCGGGGAGCACACCAGCCAGCCGGGCGACTGGCTGGGCTCGGTGTACGTGTTCACCAAACCGTCCGGCGGCTGGGCGACCACCGATCAGCCTTCGGAACAGTACGCGGGCCCGATCCGCAACGGGCGTCTGGGCTGGGGAACGACCTTCGACCGCACCACCGGCGCGCTCATGTCCTCCCTCCGCCAGGAGAGGGTCGGGACCGCCTCGACGATATACCCGGGTAAATGCTCGGTCATCGAAGTACCCGTGGGCAGCGGCGCAACCGCGACCACCGTCGATATACAGGAGCACTGCCTGCGCTACCTGCCGATCTACCTCATCGACCGATAGAGCCTTCTACCGCAACACAACACCACCACACCACCAGGGCGGGGGCCTCCACTACTTCTGTGGAGGCCCCGTCTTGGGTCCATCGCCCCGCGGCCGGACAAGCGAAAGGTTGTGAATCCACTCCCTCCCCTCGAGCGCTCCGCGGCAGGAACAGCGGCGGGGGCGGCGTAGAGTCGCGCCTATGACGAACACCGCGGCAGCCGACCCGGCGGCGAGGGCGCGGGCCTGGGCGGCCGCCGACCCGGATCCGTCCACCCGGGCGGAGCTGGAGGCGCTGATCGAGTCGGGCGACCGGGCGGAGCTGGCCGAGCGGATGGACGGGACCCTCCGCTTCGGCACCGCCGGGCTGCGCGGGGCGGTGGAGGCGGGATCCAACCGGATGAACCGGGCGACGGTCATCCGGACGGCGAGGGGGCTGGCCGATTTCCTGGTTGCCCGTCAGGACGGCCCCCCGCCCGGTCCGGTGGTGCTGGGCCGCGACGCCCGGCTTTCCAGCCCTGCTTTCATGGCCGACGCGGCGGCGGTGCTGGCGGCGGCCGGCTTGGAGGTGCGGTACTGGGAGGACCCCGTTCCCACTCCGCTGGTCGCCTATGCGACGGCGGCGCTGGGCGCCTGCGCCGGGGCGGCGGTAACCGCCAGCCACAATCCTCCCGAGGACAACGGCTGCAAGGTCTACGACGCCGGCGGCGTCCAGATAACCCCGCCGGCAGACGCGCGCGTCGCCGCCGCCGTCGACCGGGTGGGCGGGGCGGCGGGCGTCCCGCGGGCGGAGGGGGCCCTGGAAGGCCGCCTTCCGGGGGTCCGGCCCATCGGTGCGGCGGTGCTGGAGGGATACCGGCGGGCGGCGGCCGGGCTGCGGGCGCCCGGGGCGGGCGATCCGGGGCTGCGCATCGTCTACACCCCGCTGCACGGGGTGGGCCTGCCGCACGTGCGGGCCGTCCTGGCCGAGGCCGGCTACGAGGATCTGCACCCGGTTCCCGAACAGGCCGAGCCCGACGGGAGATTCCCGACCGTCCGCTTCCCCAACCCCGAGGAGCCGGGGTCCATGGACCTGGCGCTGGGCTTGGCCGGGTCGGTGGGGGCCGACCTGGTGCTGGCCAACGACCCCGACGCCGACCGCTTGGCGGCGGCGGTTCCCGGCCCCGGAGGCTGGATCGTCCTCACCGGCAACCAGGTGGGCGCCCTCCTGGCCGACTACCTGCTGCCGCATTATCGGGGCGCCGCCCGCCCGCTGGTGGTCGACACGATCGTCAGCTCCCCGATGACGGCTCTCATCGCCGAGGCCTACGGGGCGCGCCATGAGACCGCCCTCACCGGGTTCAAATGGATCGCCGCCGCCGCCCTGGACCTCGAGGCGGCCGGGGAGGCGGAGTTCGTCTTCGGATTCGAGGAAGCGCTGGGCTATTCGATCGGAGGAGTGGTCAAGGACAAGGACGGCATCTCGGCGGCGCTGATACTGGCCGACCTGGCCGCCGAATGCCGGCGTAGAGGAATGACCCTGTCCGACCGCCTGTCCGGCCTGTACCGGCGCTTCGGCCTGTGGGCCTCGGCGCAGCAGAGCGTGCGCCGGCCGGGGCCGGCCGGGGCGGCAGCCATCGGCGCGGCCATGGACCGGCTGGGGGCCCGCCCCCCGCGTCGGCTGGGAGGCGCGGCGGTTGCCTCGGTGAAGGATTATCGGACAGGCGCCGGGGAGCGGCCCCGTTGGCTGGGGGCGGCGGCGCTGATCGTCCTCGAGCTGGAGGGGGGAAGCCGGGTGCTGGCGCGGCCCAGCGGCACCGAGCCGAAGCTCAAGGTCTATGCGGATGCGGCCGCCCCTGCGCCGGAAAAGGCCGATCTGCGGGCGCTCGAACGGAGCCTGATCCGCCGGGCCGGGCAAATCGCCTCGGAGCTGGTCCGATACATGGACCTGGACGGGTAGGCGCCGGGGTCCGAACCCCGAATCCCCCTGCCCGGACGGATAGGAGGATTGCCGGTTTGCCCGCCTGATGGGTATCGTAGACCCATCCCGGGCTGCCGCCGATGGGCCGGCCATTTACAAGGAGGATTCGATGACGTTAGTAGTGGATGAGCTGCTGCCGGCGCACAAGACGCGGCTCCATATAGGCGGTGAGTGGACCGAGGGCGAGAGCCGGACGGACGTGATCGATCCGGCCACCGAGCAGGTGCTCGCCTCCGTTTCGACCGCAGGCCGCCCTCAGGCCGAGGCCGCCGTCGACGCGGCCGCGGCCGCCGCTCCCGGGTGGGCCGCCGCCGCGCCCCGGACCCGGAGCGAAGTGCTCCGGAGGGCGTTCGAGATCATGCTGGAGCGGGAGGAGCAGCTGGCCGAGCTGGTGGTGCTGGAGAACGGCAAGGCCTATCCCGACGCGCTGGGCGAGATCCGGTACGCGGCCGAGTTCTTCCGTTGGTTCTCCGAGGAGGCGGTGCGGATCACCGGCGAGATCCGGACCGCGCCGGGCGGCGACAAACGGATCCTGGTGCTGGCGGAGCCGGTGGGGATCTCGCTGATGGTCACCCCCTGGAACTTTCCCGCTGCCATGGCAACCCGCAAGCTGGCGCCGGCCCTGGCCGCCGGTTGCACCGCCGTCCTCAAGCCCGCCACCGACACCCCCCTGTCGGCTCTGGCGGTGGCCGACATCCTCGCCGAGGCCGGCCTCCCCCCCGGGGCGGCCAACGTTGTTACCGCACGGGGATCTTCGGGCGTGGTGGACTTCATCCTCGACGACCCCCGGGTTCGGAAGCTGTCCTTCACCGGATCCACCGAGGTAGGCCGGATGCTGATGGCCAAGGCGGGCAGCCGGATAATGCGCACCAGCATGGAGCTGGGCGGCAACGCCCCCTTCGTGGTGTTCGACGACGCCGACCTCGAGGCGGCTGTCGAGGGGGCGATGGCGGCCAAGATGCGGGGCGGCGGGGAGACCTGTGTGGCGGCCAACCGTTTCTACGTGCAGGCCGGGGTGGCCGAAGATTTCACCTCTCGGTTGACCGAGGCCATGGCGGCCCTGCGGCTGGGGCCGGGCCTGGACCGGTCCAACCAGGTGGGGCCGATGATCAACTCCGCCGCCGTCGAGAAGATCGAGTCCCTGGTGGAGGGGGCGGTCGGCGGGGACGCCCGGGTGCTCACCGGAGGCAGGGCGCCCTCCGGACCGGGTTACTTCTACGAGCCCACCGTCCTGTCGGAGGTCCCGTTCGACGCGGCCATCCTCGGCCGCGAGATCTTCGGCCCCGTAGCGCCGGTGGTTTCCTTCGAGACCGAGGAAGAGGCGGTGACGGCCGCCAACGACACCGAGCACGGTCTGATCTCCTATGTGTACACCGGGGACGTCAACCGCGGTTTCCGGGTGGCCGAGGCGGTCGAGTCGGGCATGGTGGGCCTCAACCGGGGCATGGTGTCCGACGCCGCGGCGCCGTTCGGCGGGGTCAAGCAGTCGGGAGTGGGGCGCGAGGGCAGTCATCACGGGATGGACGAGTACCTGGAGCTCAAGTACCTCGCCTGGTAGAGGCGCGCCGCCCGCCGGGTGCGGGGGCCGGAGCGGTATGACCGGCGCACCCGCCCGCCGGGCGAAGTTCCGGGCCGCGGCGGCGGGCTTGGTGTTCTGCGCGGTTGCCGGGGGGTGCGCCTCGGGCCCGCAGGAGCCGCCCCCCCCGGACACCGGGGCGCCCGCCGTCCCTTCCACCGCCGCCCCGGCCGCGGAGGGCGCCGCCCCCTCATCCGCCCCTCCCGCCTCCCCTGACGCCGAGGCGGCGGTTGTTACGGTCACCTCCCTTCCCCCGCCTCCCCCCTGGCCTCTGTCAGAAGCCCAGACCCTCCAGGTGGAAGGGTTGATAGAGAGGGTCGAATCGCTGCGGGGCCGCGCCTTCCTGCGGCGGCCGGAGATAGAAGCCGTATCCGTCGATGAGATGGCCGGACGCTTTCCGGGCCCTGCCGACGGGCCGGATCAGGAGAAGGTGCGCTACTGGCGGGCGCTGCTCGACCTGCTGGGGGCGGCGGACGCCGGCGCCGAGATCGATTCCGCCCTGGAGTCGGCGCCGGCCGGCCTGGACGACTACGTTCCCGATTCCTATTACGACTACCGGCAGGGCCGGGTGGTCATGGCCGTCGGCGGAGAACCCCTGGACGAATTCCGGCGCTGGGTGCTGGCGGGGGTGCTGGCGAAGGCTCTGTCGCACCAGCACCACCCGCAGTCGGGGGAGGAGGAAGAAGGTGAGGACCCGGACCGGGCGGCGGCGCGGGCGGCCCTCCTGGAGGGAGAGGCGGCGTTGGTGCGGTCGCTCTACCTGGACTCCCTGCCGCCCGAAGAGCGGGAGGCGGTGGCCGCCGGGGCGGCGGCGCGGCCGGGGCCGGATCTCGCCGGAGCGCCCGCGGCGCTGGTGTATCTGGCCCGCTTCCCGGTCTGGGCCGGCGCCGCGTTGGCGGTCGACCTGTACCGGCTGGGGGGTTCGGCGGCGCTCGATCAGGCCCTTGAACGTCCGCCCGTCACCACCGAGCAGGTTCTGCACACCGAGCGGTACCGGCGCCTGGAGCCTGCCGCGGCGGTGGAACCCCCGGCGGCGGCGGCGGACGGTTATCTCCTGGTGGAGGAAGGAACCTGGGGGGAGCGCCGTTGGCAGGCCCTGTTCTCCCCGTACGAAGGGGGGACGGCGGCGGCCCGGGCAGCCGACGGCTGGGGAGGCGACCGGTATCGGATCCTCTGGAATCCCCTGGAGGGCGAGGTGTTGTTCGCGGTTAACTACACGGCCGACTCCTTCTCCGACGCCGCCGAGATGAACACGGCGTTACGGGGTCTGATCATGTCGGGGATGGAGGTGGGGCCGTCCATCGTGGTCGATACCATGACCGAGTGGGTGGGGGGAGACGACTACGCCATGCTGGTCTGGGACGTGGACGTTCTGACCTTCATGGCCGCTTCCGACCATTCGGCGGGCCGCCGGCTGGCCTTCCGGCTCGGGATGGGCGGCTGATGGTCGGCCGCCTGATCCTGTGCGGGACGCCGATCGGCAACCTGGGCGACGCCTCCCCCCGGCTGGCCGAGACCCTGGGGAGGGCGGACGCGGTCTTTGCCGAGGACACCCGCCGGGCGCGGGCGTTGCTCGACTGCCTCGGGGCGGCCGTCCGCCCCGAGTCCTACTTCGCGGGCAACGAAGCACGGCGGTCTGCCCGGCTGGCCCGGTTGCTGGAGGGGGGGTCGACCGTGGCCCTCATCACCGACGCCGGGATGCCGGGGGTGTCCGATCCGGGTTTCTCGGCGGTGCAGGCCGCCCGGCGGGTGGGGGCGGAGGTCTCGGTGGTGCCGGGGCCGAGCGCGGTGTCGTCCGCCCTGGCGGTGTCGGGTCTGGACGCCGGCCGGTTCGTATTCGAGGGCTTCCTGCCCCGCAAGGGCAGGGAACGGACCGAGCGCCTGGAGTTCCTGGCCGCCGAGGTCCGCCCCATGGTGCTGTTCTCCGCCCCTTCCCGGGTGGTCGACGACCTGTCTGCCCTGTCTGCCGCGCTGGGCGGGGACCGGCGGGCGGCGGTGGCCCGCGAGCTCACCAAAGCCCACGAGGAGGTGTGGTCGGGGACACTGGCAGAAGCGGCCGAGGAGTGGAGCAGGCGCACCCCCAGGGGAGAGTTCACCCTGGTGGTGGAGGGGCGGTCCGGTTCGATTCCGCCGTTGGCGGCGGCGGTGCAGGAGGTCGAGGCCCGCACCGGGGGCGGGGAGCTCCTGTCGGAGGCGGTGCGCTCGGTGGCCGAGGGGCTGGGGTTGAACCGCCGGGCCTTGTACGAGGCGGCCCTCCGGGGGCGGCCGCGCTGAGTCGGCGCAGCTACCCTCGTCCATGATGGGCCGATGGGTGGACACACACTGCCACCTGCAGCTGGATGCCCGCCCGCCGGAGTTGCTGATCGAGCGGGCAGAAGAGGTGCAGCACGCGGTGGTTCCCGGGGTGGATCTCGAGTCCAGCCGGGCGGCCCGCGCCCTCGCCCGGAGGCACCCGGGCCGGGTCTCTTTCGCCGCGGGGCTCCACCCCCACGAGGCGTCCCGCTGGCCCGAGGAGGAAAGCGGCTTGGTCGAGCTCATGGAGGAAGCGGCGGCGGTGGGGGAGACCGGGTTGGACTTCTACCGCAACCTGTCGCCGCCCGCCGCGCAGACCGCCGGTTTCCTGGAGCACCACCGGCTGGCCCGCGACCTGGGCAAGCCCCTGATCGTCCACTGCCGGGACGCCTTTCGCCAGATCTATGAGCTGCTGGAGCGGGAGGGGTCCGGGCCCTGGGTGCTGCTCCACTGTTGGACCGGAGGCCCCAGATGGTCGAAGCGGTTCCTGGAGCTGGGGGTTACCTTCTCTTTCGCCGGACCGATTACCTTCGAGACGGGGGATGCGGTGCGCCGGGGGGCGGCGGTGGTCCCCCCCGACCGGGCGGTGGTGGAAACCGACACCCCCTACCTGGCCCCCGTTCCTCACCGCGGGGAGCCCAACGAGCCGGCCTACGTGGGGCTGGTGGGGGCCGCCCTGGGGCGGGTCTGGGGAATGGACGCCGAAGAAACGGCCCGGCTGACCTCGGCGCGCGCCGCCGAGGTATTCGGGCTGTGAGCCAGACCCGCTCCGACATCCGCCGGCTGCTGGACCGTCACGGGATCGCGCCCCGCCGGCGGCTGGGCCAGCATTTCCTGGCCGACCCCAACATCATCGCCAAGATCGTGTCGCTGGCGGGCGACCCGGCCCGAACGAAGGCCTTGGAGATCGGGGCGGGGACCGGGGCGCTCACCCGGGCGCTGGCCGAGGCCGGATTCGCGGTTACCGCCTACGAGATCGACCGGCGGCTGCGCCCGCTCATCTCCGAGGCGCTGGCCGGGCTGGAGGTGGAGGTCCGCTACGAGGACGCCGCCCGCCTCGACCCGGCCGAGTTCGGGCCGGACAGTGATTGGGTGCTGGCCGCCAACCTGCCCTATCAGGCGGGGACCTCGATCCTGCTGGACCTCCTGGCGGAAGCGGCCGGGGTGCGGAGGTGCGTGGTCATGCTGCAGCGGGAGGCGGCCGAGCGGTTGGCGGCCCGGCCCGGCTCCAAGACCTACGGGCTGCCCAGCGCGGCGGCGGCGCTCTACGGGGCCGTCCGCCTCGAGTTCCGGGTGCCCCCCCAGGTGTTCCTGCCCGTTCCCAGGGTGGAATCGGCGGTGGTGGCGGTCGACCGCACCCACCCGCCCGACCCGCTGCGGAAGCTGGCCGTTCGGGTGGCGGCGGCCGGGTTCGGGCGGCGCCGCAAGATGCTCCGCTCCTCCCTGCGCCCGGTTCTGCCCCCGCCCGCGGAGGACCGGATCCGGGAGGCGGGCGTCGACCCCGCACTGCGGGCCGAGGACCTGGACGCCCATCATTTCCTGGCCATCGCCGCCGCCGTGCGGGAGGCGGGCGGATGAGCGTCCGGCGGGCTGCGGCCCCGGCCAAGCTCAACCTCTCCCTGCAGGTGTGGCCCAGGGACTCCTCGGGGATGCATCCGATCCGCAGCCTGCAGCAGTCCATCGGTTGGTGCGACATCCTGACAATGGAGGAATCCGAGGCCGACCTCCTCACCGTCCACGGCTCGGACGCGCTGCCCCTCGGGGAAGAGAACCTGGTCTGGAAGGCGGTGGAGGCCCTGCGGCACCGGACCGGGGGCCGCCAGCCTCCGGCCGAGTTCGTGCTCTGGAAGCGCATCCCGGCGGCGGCCGGCCTGGCCGGCGGGAGCTCCGATGCGGCGGCGGCCCTGCTCCTCTACGGAGGCCTGGTCGGAATGGCCGCCGAGGATCTGGCCGTCCCCGCCGCTTCGGTGGGGGCGGACGTACCCTTCTGCCTGCATGGCGGCCGGCGCTGGGTGGAGGGGTACGGGGAGCAGGTCGGTCCTCCGATCGGGGAGGGGGAAGGGTTCTGGGCGGCGGCGGCGGTCCCGCCCTTTTCCCTCGAGACCGCCCGGGTGTACGAGGCGTGGGACCGGATGGGGGAACCGCAGGGCCCCCGAACGGGCGGCGGCCCCCTGCCGCCGGAGCTGCGCCCGCACGGTCCGTTGTTCAACGACCTCTATCCGGCCGCGGTCGGCTGCGAGCCCGAACTCGACGACTGGCGGGCGGAGCTGGAGGACCGCTGGGGCCGTCCGGTGCTCATGTCGGGGAGCGGTCCGGCCCTGTTCGGCTTCTTCTCCGACCGGGCGGAGGCGCAGGAGGCGCTGGTTCTGGCGCCGCCGGAGGCCCGCTCGGCCTTCGCCGCCCCGACCGTGGCCCGCGGGGCGCACCCGGCGAACGAATAGGCGGGAAGGGAGGTCAGGGCGCGGCGCGTTTTCCTCTAAAATGGAGGGCGACAAGGCGGTGGGGGGTGGTGTAACTGGCAGCACAGCGGGTTTTGGTCCCGCCGGTACGGGTTCGATTCCTGTCCCCCCAGCCCGACAAAGGAGAAAATTCATGGCCTTGAAAGCCGTCGTGCTGGGCGCGGGGGAGGGATCGCGGATGAAGGCGGCCTGCCCCAAGGTGCTTCATCGGGTGGCCGGCCGGCCGATGATCCAATGGGTGCTCGACGCGGCGGCGCCCCTCGAACCGGCCCAGACGGTGGTGGTGGTGAAACCCGACGCCGACCAGGTGGCGGCGATGCTGCCCGACCGCGCCTCCCCGGTCGTACAGGCGCGGCAGCTGGGCACCGCCCATGCGCTGCAGGTTGCCTTGGGGGTGTTCTCCCTGGAAGCGGACGACCACATATTGGTCGTCCCGGCCGACACGCCCCTCATCACCACCGACACCCTGGGGCGGATGGCCCGGCTTCACCGCACCACAGGGGCGGCCGCCACCTGCGTAACCGCTGCCATGGACGACCCGACCGGATACGGGCGGGTGGTGAGGGACGGCTGGGGCCGGGTGCGGCGGATCGTCGAGCACGCCGACTGCACCACCAGCGAGCGGGAGATCCAAGAGATCAACGGCGGCATCTACATGTTCGACGGGGAGTACATCCGCGACGCACTGGACCATGTGGAGCAGAACAACGCCCAGAGCGAGTACTACCTGCCCGACGCGGTGTCGATCCTGGGGGAGGAGGGGCATTCCATCGCCGCCTTCCGCACCACCGCCGAGGAGCTGTCGGGGGTCAACACCCAGGGTCAGCTGGCCGGGGCGGCCGCCATCATGAGGCGGCGCATCAATGAGGCCTGGATGCGGGAGGGGGTGTGGATGCTGGATCCGGCCCGGGTATACATAGACGCCGGCGTGGAGCTGGCGGCCGGGGTGCGCCTGTACCCGGGCGTCCACCTGGAAGGCGGCACGAAGGTGCGGTCCGGGGCGCAGATCGGGCCGGAAGTCTTTCTCGAGGACACCGAGGTGGGGGAGGGCGCCAGGGTGCGGTACTCGGCGGCGCGCGGGGCCCGCATCGGCGCCGGCGCCGAGGTCGGACCCTATGCTTCCCTGCGGCCCGGCGCCCGGCTGGGCGGGGATTCCAAGGCCGGAACGTTCGTGGAGGTCAAGAACTCGGTGGTGGGGGAGGGCGCCAAGGTGCCCCATCTCTCTTATGTGGGCGACGCGGACATCGGCGCCGGGGCCAACCTCGGGGCCGGGTCGATCACCGCCAATTACGACTGGCTGGCCAAGCACCGCACCAAGGTGGGGCGGGGCGCCCAGATCGGATGCAACACGGTGCTTGTAGCGCCCGTCGAGGTGGGGGACGGCGCCTACACCGCGGCGGGTTCGGCCATCACCAGGGACGTGCCGGAGGGGGCGCTGGGGGTAGAGCGGTCCGCCCAGCGGGAGGTTGCCGACTACGCCGAACGCCGCGGAGAACAAGGCGGCGCGGGCTGAGCATGGAGCTCGTATACCGCAAGCGGTTCATGGTCTTCAGCGGGAGCGGCAACCCCGAGCTGGCCCGCAGCGTTGCCGAGGAGCTGGGGGTGCGGCTGGGCAAGGTGCAGCTGTCGCGCTTCGCCAACACCGAGATATACGCCCGCCCGTCCGAGTCGGTGCGGGGGGTCGATTGTTTTGTCATCCAGAGCCACGCCCCCGAGATCAACTTTCACATCATGGAACAGCTGATCCTGATCGACGCCCTCAAGCGGGCCTCGGCGCACCGCATCACCGCGGTGGTGCCGTTCTTCGGGTACGCCGGGCCGACAAGAAGGTGCTGCCGCGGGAGTCCATCTCCGCCCGCCTGATGAGCGACCTGTTCCTGGCGGCCGGCGCCGACCGGATCGTTTCCATCGACCTCCACACCGGGCAGATACAGGGTTTCTCCCCCAACCCCTTCGACCATCTGACCGCCCTGCCGATCATCACCGACTACCTGCAGGACCGCCTGGAGGGTCCCACCACGATCGTCTCCCCCGACGCGGGCGGTGTGAAACGGGCCGAGAAGTACGCCCGCTATCTGAACGCCTACGTGGCTTTCGTGCACAAGCGCCGGGAGGCCGATGTACACCACCGATCCCAGGCCCTCACCGTGATCGGACAGGTGCGCAACCGTCATGCGGTGATCGTGGACGACATCATCGACACCGCCGGCACGGTGGCCAACGCGGCCCGGCTGCTCCGGGAAAAGGGCGCCAAGAGCGTGATCGCCGCCGCCACCCACCCGGTGCTCTCGCCTCCGGCCGTCGAGCGGCTGAAGGAAGCCCCCATCGACGAGGTGGTGGTTACCGACACCCTTCCCCTCCGGGGCGACGCCAAGGACCTCGAAAAGCTCACCCGGCTCTCGATCGCCCCGATCCTGGCCGAGGCGCTGCAGGCCATCTTCATGGACAGCTCGGTCTCGGCCATCTTCCTGGGCGACAACGTCTAGGCGGGTCTGGCGGTGGACACCGAGGTCTTCCGCATCCGGACGGGGGGCGCCCCCGCCGCGGTCGACATCACCGAACGGGTGGCCGCGTTCGTCCGCGGGAGGGGAGACGGGCTGGTATCGGTATTCGTCCCCCACGCCACCGCGGGAGTGGCGCTCTTCGAGACCGGGGCCGGGTCCGACCGCGACCTGCTCGACTGCCTCGACCGGCTGTTCCCCCGGGATTCCCGATGGCGGCACCGGCACGGCGCCCAGGGTCACGGCGCCGACCACGTGCTCCCGGCCTTCGTATCGCCCGGCGCGGTCATCCCGGTGTTCGACGGGGTGATGGCCCTGGGAACCTGGCAGTCGGTGGTGCTGATAGACACCAACCGCGACAACCGCAGCCGGTCGGTCCGGATCAGCTTCGCCCCCGCCTGAGGCGCCGAATCTACCCGGCGGCCTCGTCCGCCGCTCCGGAGCCCTGTCCGGTTTCGCCGGGCGGCGGCAGGAGAAGCTGCTCGCCCGGGAAGATGAGGTCGGGGTTGCCCGAAATGATCCGGTCTCGGTTGAGCTCGATCACCCGCCGCCATACCTCGGCGGTCCGTTCGGCGGACGGGGGGCCCTCCCGGGCGGTCAGGCAGGCGGCGGTGATGGACCACATGTTGTCGCCCGGCTGCACCGTGTAGAGGGCTGCATAGCGAAGGTCGGTTCCTTCCGGGGCCGCCGTTTCCGAGAGGGCGTCCGGGCCGGCCCGCAGGATGATCGGGGCGGCGGGTCCGGGCCGGTGCGGGGCGGCCGGGGGCTCGGCGGCCGGGGGCTCGGCGTCCGCCCGCGGATGGTAGAGGGGTTGCCTGCCGATCCGCAGGGGTAGGGGGGCGGCGGCCGAGGCCGGGAGGCCGTCCGCCCGGGGATGCTCAACGGCGGTTCCGTCGGCCCGCAGGGGAATGGGGACCGCGGCCCCGCCCGGCGGTCCTGGGTCTCGGGCGGCGAACTCGGCGCCCGCCGCGGCCGGTTCCTGCGGCCCCGCCGTGAAGGGGGTGGGGGGAAGCGCGAGGGCGCCGGCGGCCGGTCCCGTCAAGCCGGCCGTTGCGGCCAGCATCAGGGCGGAGACCCGCTGGGACAGACGGCGGATCGGGGGCAGGGTCATCCATTCGACCGCCCGGACCGCCGCCGGGATCCGGGCCGCATAGGCGAACACCGAGAGGATGCTGGTCAGGCCCACCCAGGCGGTTGCCGCCGCCGCCAGCAGCCAGACCGCTCCGTACACCGCCTCCTCCGGAGGGGCGTTCAGCAGCTCGCCCGGTCCGGGCAGCCGCGCCGCGCTTTTCAGCTTTACCAGGAAATAACCGCTGCCCGCGACCGCGCAGGTCAAGAGGGCCAACGAGATGAGGGTTCGTAGTGTCTTCATACTACATAGGTATCATAAAAATTGCCGACCATCAATACCTTTGTTAGATAAATCCTAAAAAAACCCCCAGAACTTTGTGAAGAAAATCCCTTGCGCGCCGGCCTGGAGACGGCTATCGTTGCGGCCTGTCCTTCGGCGGCATCAATATTTTGACCGGGTTTGTGAATTTTTTCACAACCTGAACAGGGCCCCCGGCCCACGCTTTGCGAGTTCGGGTCATGCCCCGCAGCCGGACAGGAAACGAGACCGAGACGCTTATTCGCGAACAGGGGTAAACATGCTGACCAAGACCAAGACCGCGACGACGATCAACACCGCCTGGCGGGAGGGGGCGGCCTGCCGGGATTCCGAACCCAGTTTGTTTTTCCCCAGCGGCACCACCGGATTGGCGGTGGACCAGATCGAGGAGGCCAAGGGCATCTGCGGCACCTGCTTCGTGCATGATGACTGCCTCCAGTACGCCCTTCAGACCAACCAGGAAGCCGGGGTGTGGGGCGGTTACGCCGAGGACGAACGCCGCCGGCTGAGGAAGCGCTGGCTGGCCGAACGAAGGCGGGCGGCCGGCTGATCCGCCCTTCCCCGCCCCCGCAAACCTCCGGGGCGGGTCAGCGGGCGAAACCCACCGACTGATCCGAGTCTTCGGTTATCTCGACGAACGCCACCCGGTCGAGCGGGATGCCGATGTCCCGATCCCTGGAGTCCCGGAACCAGAGGATGGGGGTGTGCTTGCGGTAGGCGGTTTCCAGGCGCTTGGCCAGCTCGTCCCGGTCCTCGATCTCCACCTCGATCTCACGCCCCGTGTCTGCGATGCCGATCCGTGCCTTCATATTGCGCCTCCTCGGGTTGGCGGGTTGACCTGTTCCTATACCGCTTGGCGCTGTTCGGGCCGGGCTTTGGCGGCCTCGACGGAAGCCTTGAGCGCTTCGAGCAGATCTACCACCCTGGTGGGTTCGGGGGTTTCCGGGGCCGCGATCTCCCCGCCCTCGATCTTCCGGCGGGCCAGCTCTTCGATGGACGCGCGGGTGGAGTCCACCCAGAGGGCCGGGTCGAATCCTTCGGTGAGGCTGTCGATCAGCATCTCCGCCATCTCCACCTCCTGCCGCCGGACCTCGAGGTTCTCGTTCAGGGGTTCGAACTCGGCGGCTCTGACTTCGTCCGGCCAGTGCATGATCTCCAGGATCAGCAGGCGGTCGCGGGCGCGCAGGGCCGCCAGACGGCTCCGGGAGCGGAGGGCCACCTTGGCGATGCCCACCCGGCCCTTATCGGCCAGGGCCTGCCGGAGGATCGAGTAGGCCTTCCGGCCGGTGGACTCGGGCTCCAGGTAATAGGAGGATCGGTAATAGACGGGGTCGATCTCGGCGGAGTCCACGAACTGCACCACGTCTACGACCCGGGCTCCGCCCTGGTGTCCGGCCGCTTCGATCTCCTCGTCGGTAAACACCACGTATCGGCCCTTGTCGATCTCGTAGCCCCGCACGATGTCCTCCCGGGCTACTTCCAGGCCGTCGGCTTCGGCCACCTTCCGGTATCGGATGGGGCTGTGGTCCTCGCCCCGGAGCTGCCGGAACCTGGGCCGCCGGTCGGACGTTGCCGGGTACAGGCGGACCGGGATGTTCACCAAGCCGAACGATACGGCGCCGCTCCAGATAGGTCGCATGACCGGAGTCTAAACCGCCCCCGCCGGATCGACGGACCGGTATTTTCAGGCCCCCCGAGACAGAATTTGACATCTCCGGCGGATGCTGTATTATGTGGGTCACCCACCAAACGGCAGGACACCCACCTGCCGCTGGCCGGGGTGCAGAGTCCTCTCCCCCTAGGACCGCACCCCGGCCCATCTTTTGCAGGGGAGTCCGGCCGGCCCCGGACCCTTCCCGGCGGCCCGGTTCGGGCTGCCCCCGCGATATGGGGTAGAGTGGAGGCAAGCCCTCGTAGCTCAGGGGATAGAGCACCGGCCTCCGGAGCCGGGTGCGCAGGTTCGAATCCTGCCGAGGGCGCGCCCCGCCGGATCATCGCCGCCGGACCTCCGGCGGGCGCCCCGGCCGAAGTGTCGAATTCCCGAGGACTTAGAGGACTTAGTCATGGCGCTGGGCGATGTATTGCCCCGAACCTGGATGGAAAATAACGGCCGGGCCTCGGTGGGGGGAGTGGAGCTGGCCGCGGCAGCCGAACGATACGGCACGCCCTGCTACGTGTTCGACGCCGCCCATCTCGAGGCCCGTCTCGAGGAGTTCGAGCAGGCGCTGGCCGGTGCGGGCCGCCCCGTATACGCCACCAAGGCCTTCATGTGCACCGCCCTGGCAGGCATGATCGCCCCCACCGGCTGGTGGGTGGACGTGGTGTCCGCCGGGGAGCTGGCCATGGCGCGCCGGGGGGGCGTACCCGCCTCCCGCATCCTCCTCCACGGCAACCTCAAGACCGAGGCGGAGCTGGAGATGGCGGCGTCGGGCCGGGCGGCGGTCACGGTCATCGACAGCCTGGGGGAGATCGACCTGCTGGAGGCGAAGGCGGCGGGCCGTCCGGTCGACGTAATGATCAGGCTCAACGAGCAGGTCGATCTGGTAACCAACCGGAAGGTGCTCACCACCGGGGGCTACGCCAAGTTCGGGCTGATCCCCGAGGCGGCCGACGCGGCGGTGGACCGCATCGCCGGCGCCGCCGGCCTGCGCCTGCGCGGGGTGCATATCCACGCCGGCAGCCACATCACGGATCCCTCCCTGTTCGGGGTCATCTTCGAGCGGCTGACCGAGTTCGTCTTCCGCCACCGGTCCGCTTTCACCGTCGCCCCGGTGCTGCTGGACGTGGGCGGCGGCCTGGCTTCCCCGTACCTGCGCACCGATCCGGTGGTTACTCCGGCGGCGGCGGCGGACGCGGTGCGCTGGGCAATGGACGTCATAGAGGCGGAGAACCGGATCGGGCCGCTGGAGGTGATGATGGAACCGGGCCGGGCGCTGGTAGCCAACGCCGCCGTCCTGCTCTATCGGGTGGGGGTGCGCAAGCCGCTTCCGGCGGGGGGCGAGATGCTGGCCCTGGACGGCGGCCTTACGGACAATCCCCGACCGGCCCTGTACGACTCCCGCTACGAGCTGCTGGCGGCGGAGCAGCTCGACAGCCCCGCCGACCGGCCCTTCCGCGTGTTCGGACGGATGTGCGAGACCGACGTTATGCTCGATTCCGTAAATCTGCCCGGGTCGATCGGGCCGGGCGATCTGGTCGCCATGCCCGCCGCCGGCGCCTACACCTTTTCGATGTCGTCCCGCTACAACGCCCTTCCGCGCCCGCCGGTGCTGTTTGTCAAAGACGGGGAGGTGAGGGAGGTGGTGCGCCGGGAAAGCCTGGACGATCTGCTGGAAGGCCAGCTGACGATGGACGAAGCGGATCCCTGGCCGGGTACCTGATGGAGGACACATTATGAGCATGCAGATCGGCGTCGGATTTCTCGGGGCGGGCACCGTAGGCGGCGCCTTGATCCGCCGGCTCGTCTTCGAGTCGGAGGCGGTGGCCGCCAAGACCGGGCTGGAGCTGGCGGTTACCGGAGTGGCGGTCCGTGACAAAGCCAAGCCCCGGGGGGCGGGCATCCCGGCCCGCCTCCTGACGGACCGGCCCGGCGAGGTGGTCGACGACCCGGACGCGGCGATTGTGGTAGAGGTGATGGGCGGCCTCGATCCGGCCGGGGAGCTGGTCAAGCGCGCCCTCCGATCCGGCAAGGCGGTGGTTACCGCCAACAAGGAGCTGATGGCGGCGAGGGGGAGCGAGCTGCTGGAGGCGGCCGAGGAAGCGGGTGTGTCCTTGCTGTTCGAGGCGGCGGTGGGCGGGGGGATTCCCATCATCCGCCCCCTTTCCGAGTCGCTGGCCGGGGAGCGCATCACGTCGGTGCTCGGGATCGTCAACGGCACCACCAACTACATTCTTACCCGGATGGTGGACGAGGGCGCCCCCTATGAGGAGGTGCTGGCCGAGGCGCAGCGGCTGGGATATGCGGAAGCCGACCCCTCCGCCGACGTGGGGGGCGGGGACGCGGCGGCCAAGGCCGCCATCCTGGCCAGCCTGGCCTTCGGCGTCTGGGTGGACGGCGCCTCGGTGTTCCGGGAAGGAATCGAGGGCCTGGGGGCGGAGGACATCGAGTTCGCCCGCCGCCTGGGATACACGCCCAAGCTGCTGGCCATCGCCGAGGATTCGGAGGAGGGCATCGCGGTGCGGGTCCACCCCACCCTGGTGCAGCTCGACCATCCGCTGGCCTCGGTGCGGGGGGCCACCAACGCCGTGTTCGTGTCGGGTCCGTCGATCGGTGAGCTGCTCTTCACCGGTCCGGGGGCGGGGGGCGAGCCCACCGCCACCGCCCTGCTGGGCGACGTGATCATGTCGGCCCGTGAGCGGTTGTCCGGCGCCCAGGTGAGGTCCCGCATCCGCTTCGCCCCCGGCCGCCTGCGCGATCCGGCCTCGTTCACCGCCAAGTGGTACCTGCGGATAACGGTGGTGGACCGCCCCGGGGTGCTGGCCCGCATCGCGGACGTCTTCGGCCGTCATCAGGTATCGATCAAGTCGGTCTGGCAGGAAGGCCGCGGGGACGTAGCCACCCTGCTGCTGGTAACCCACGAGTCCCCGGAGCGCAACCTGGCGGATGCGGTGGACGGGTTGGCCGCCCTCGAGGTGGTATCGGAGGTGGCGGGGGTACTGCGGGTCTACAGCGACGAGCCCTGATGGGCTCCGGGGTGCGCCTCCTCTCGACCAGGGGAAGGGCCGCGCCGGTCGGCTTTCCCGCCGCCATGCTGGCCGGGCTGGCCCCCGACGGGGGGCTCTACGTGCCGGAGGCCTGGCCCCGGCCCTCCTTGTCCGGCCTGGATTCCCGCTCCGGATTCCCGGCGGCGGCGTCGGCGGTGCTGGAACCCTTCACCTCCGGCCTGGTATCCGCCGAGGCGCTGGCGGGCATGGCCGAAAGCGCCTTCGGGCGCTTCGCGCACCCCGAAACGGCGCCGATCTCGGAACTGGGCGGCGGCCTGTACCTGATGGAGCTGTTCTGGGGTCCCACCTGGGCATTCAAGGACTTTGCCCTGCAGATGCTGGGACGGCTGTTCGACGCCGCCCTGGAGCGCCGGGGGGGCAGCGCCATGATCCTGGGCGCCACCTCCGGAGACACCGGTTCGGCCGCCATGGAGGCCTTTCGGGACCGGGAGCGGGTGGATGTGGTCGTCCTGTTCCCCGAAGGGCGCACCACGGCGGTGCAGCGGCGCCAGATGACCACCATCGAGTCTCCCAACGTCCATGCGGCGGCGGTGGAGGGCACCTTCGACGACTGCCAGGATCTGGTCAAGGCGGTGTTCGCCGACCCGGAGCTGCGGGCCGCACTGTCGCTGTCCACCGCCAACTCCATCAACTTCGGCAGGTTGATCACCCAGATCGCCTACTACTTCTGGGCGGGTCACCGGCTGGGGGGGCGGGTGTCGTTCGCGGTGCCGAGCGGCAACTTCGGGAATGTCTACTCGGGGTATGCGGCCGCCCGGATGGGGCTTCCGGTGCATAAGCTGGTGGTGGGCAGCAACGCCAACCGGGTGCTGGACGGGTTCTTCCGGACGGGCCGGATCGATCTGGGGGAGGTGATCCCCACCATCAGCCCTTCGATGGACATCCAGATTCCCTCCAACCTGGAACGGCTGCTGTTTGATCTGTACGGAAGGGACGGCCGCCGTCTGGCGGAGGCGATGGGCCGGCTCCGCCGGGAGGGGGCCCTGGAGGCGCCGGGCGGCGCCGAGCTGGATATCTTCGCGTCGAGATGGTACGACGACCGGGCCACCCGCCGGATCATGGCCGAGGTCTACCGGGGCAGCGGGCGGGTGGTCGACCCGCACACCGCCGTCGGCATCGGGGCGGCGCGGGACGCCGGGGTGGAAGGTCCGGTGGTGTGCCTGGCCACCGCTCATCCGGCCAAGTTCCCCGAAGCGGTGGAGGAGGCCCTGGGCCGTCCGCCCCCGGCCCCCCCCGCGCCGGCGGGCCTGGAGGGGCGCCCCGAGCGGGTGGTCCGCCTGCCCAACGACCTCGGCGCCCTGGGGCGTTTCCTCCGCGCCGTCAGCCGTTTTTCCTGACCGCCCCGCCGTGCTCCCCGCCCGGTCGGGGCCGGATGGACCGGCGCGAAGACCCCGGGTTTGCTTTTTGGCAGATATCGGGTAACATGGGCGCAGGCCCGTAGTTATTACCGGGCCGGCCCCGCCCTTTCGCGCGCAGCGCTCCCATTGTTTGAGCAGCGCCCGAATGCCGGACCACGGGGCTTCCAAGGATCACCGGCCCGAAGAGTTCTGCAGGGCGGTTGCACACCAGCCCGGCCGTTGGCGGCCCTTGGAGTCTCCGTATCCCGTTTTGAAATCCACATGGAGGACCGGATGGCCACCCGATCAGAGTTACAGGCGAAAAACGTCAAGGACCTGCGCACCATTGCCCAGGCCGCCGGCGTCGATACCGGCGGTCTGCAGAAGGCCAAGCTCATCGACGCCATCCTCGGCGCGGGCGGGTACGAAGGGGCCGACGGCGCGGCCTCCGTCGACCTGCCGGAAGTGATAGTCAACGACACCGGTTCCAGGGGCAAGCGGCCGGTGGACGGCCGGCAGGCCCGGCATCCCGCGGTCGACCGGGGGCCGGACGGGCGCGGTTCGGCGCCGGGCGAGGCGGAAAGGGGCCGCCCGACGGTCCGCCCGTCCGACTACGGCCGCCCGCGCGGCGGCGAGGAGAGAAGGGGAGACGGACGGCGCCCACAGGAACAGGCCGGCAACCGGCGCAAGCGCCGCCGCGGTCCCAGGGAGCAGATTCCCGAAGGGCCCCCGGAGGTGCGGGAGGGCGCCCTCGACATCCTTCCTGAAGGATACGGGTTCCTCCGGTGCGGGGGTTACCTGCCGAGCGAAAAAGACGTGTATGTCGCGGCCGGCCAGATCCGCAAGTACGCCCTCCGCAAGGGGGACGTGCTGAGCGGCCCCATCCGCCTGCCCAGGAACCAGGAGAAGTTTCCGGCGCTCATCAGGATCGACCAGAGCAACGGGATGACGCCGGACGAGGCCCGGCAACGGCCCAAGTTCTCGAGCCTGACGCCCTTGTTCCCGGATGTCAGGCTGCGCCTAGAGGTGTCGGCCCGGCCCCGCAACACCCTCCCCCGCATCATCGACCTGATCGCTCCGATCGGCAAGGGCCAGCGCGGTCTGGTGGTCTCGCCCCCCAAGGCCGGCAAGACCTCCGTGCTCAAGGAGATCGCCCAGGCGGTAACCGTCAACAATCCCGAATGCCACCTGATGGTGGTGCTGGTGGACGAGCGCCCCGAAGAGGTGACCGACATGCAGCGTTCGGTGAAGGGCGAGGTGATCTTCTCGACCTTCGACCGCCCCGCCGACGAGCACACGCAGGTGTCCGAGCTGGCCATAGAGCGGGCCAAGCGGCTGGTGGAGATGGGCACCGACGTGGTCATCCTGCTCGATTCGATCACCCGGCTGGCCCGCGCCCACAACCTGGCCGCCCCCGCCTCGGGCCGCATCCTCTCAGGAGGGGTGGACTCGACCGCCCTGTACCCGCCCAAGCGGTTCTTCGGAGCGGCCCGCAACATCGAAGAGGGCGGCAGCCTCACCATCATCGGCACCGCCCTGGTGGAGACCGGCTCCAAGATGGACGAGGTTATCTTCGAGGAGTTCAAGGGCACCGGCAACATGGAGCTGCGCCTCGACCGCAAGCTGGCCGACCGGCGGGTGTATCCGGCCATCGACATCGCCTCGTCCGGCACCCGGCGGGAGGAGCTGCTCTTCACCCCCGACGAGCTCCAGCAGGTATGGAAGCTGAGGAGGGTGTTGATGGCTCTGGAGCCGGGAGCGGCCCTCGAGCTGCTGATAGACAAGTTGAAGACCTCTCGGTCGAACGCCGAGTTCCTCGCCGAGGTCGCCAAGTCGCGCACCTGAGGGAGGCGGACGAAGACGGCGGGCGGACGGCTCCGGTAACGGCATGGCATAATCGACGCGTCATCACAGAGGCCGGCCTGCCGCCCCGCCGCCGGAACAGGAGTATCCGTGAAGCAAGACATACACCCCGAGTACCGACCGGTCGTGTTCCAGGACGCATCCGCCGGCTTCTCGTTCCTGACCCGTTCGACCATCCGCACCCAGGAGACCATCGTGTGGGAGGACGGCGAGACCTATCCGCTGGCCCGGGTCGAGATATCGAGCGCCAGCCACCCTTTCTTCACCGGGAAGCAGAAGCTGGTGGACACCGCGGGGCGGGTCGAACGGTTCGAGCGGCGTTACAGCAAGCTGTCCCGCGAGGAGAAGGACGCGGGCGGGGACTCCTGATGTCCCGCGCTCCCGGAGCTACGGTCGGCGGTCAGGCGGTAATCGAGGGGGTAATGATGCGCGCTACCTCCGCCTGGGCGGTGGCGGTGCGCAACCCGGCCGGGGAGATCGAGGCTGTTGCCCACCCCCTGCCGCGCCTCAGTTCCCGGTCGCGCTGGGCCCGGATACCGTTCATAAGGGGGGTGCTGGTGCTGGGCGAGAGCCTGGCCCTCGGGTTCCGCGCCCTCGCCTGGTCGGGGCAGAAGGCGGCGGGGGAGGACGAGAAGCCGGTTACCACCGGCCAGATGGCGGCATCCATGACCCTGGTCTCGTTGTTCTTTGTGAGCGTATTCATCGTGGTTCCCCTGCTGGCGGCCCGGTGGGGCGGTCTGGACGCCTCGTCGGTGCTCTTCCATCTGGTAGAGGCGGTGTTCCGCATCGGCATACTGGTCGGTTACATCTGGCTGATCGGCCGTTGGGGGGAGATAGCCCGGGTGTACGCCTATCACGGGGCCGAGCACATGACCATCCACGCCTACGAGGCCGGCGACCCCATCGACCTGGCCCATATCGGCGCTTACCGCCCCCAGCATCCTCGTTGCGGCACCAGCTTCCTGCTGATCGTTATGGTTACCGCCGTAGTGGTGTTCAGCCTGGTGGGCGACCTGCCCTGGTACGGGTTGATAGCCAGCCGGATCGTGCTGATCCCGGTGGTGGCGGGCATCTCCTACGAGATACTCAAGCTGGGGGGCTCCCGGGTGGACACGCGGTTGGGCCGGATACTTACCGCCCCGGGCATGTGGCTGCAGCGCCTTACCACAAAGAAGCCGGACGATTCCATGATCGAGGTGGCGGCGGCGGCCCTGATGCATGCACTCACCGAAGACGAGGCGGCCGAAGTCGGCAAGAGGGGGCCGATCCTTCCCGAAGCCTCCGGGCGTTGAGCGGCGCCGTGGACGAGGGGCTGGCCGGGCACCTGGCCGAAGCCGAGCGGGCCTTCGAGGAAATCGAACGGGCGCTGGCCGATCCGGGTCTGCTGGCCGATCCTTCCCGCTATGAAGAGGCGACCCGCCGCTACGCCGAGCTGCGGCCGCTGGTTGTTTCCTACCGGACCATGCTGGAGGCCGTACAGGAGGCGGGGGAGGCGTTGGAGCTGGCCGAGGAGGAAGACGACCCCGCCCTGGCCGAGGAGCTGCGCCGGCTGGCCGCCGAGAGGCGGGCGGAGGCGGACGGGCTGGCCGAGGAGCTGCGGGCGGCCCTGACCCCCAAGGACCCGGACGACCCCAAGGATGTCATCATGGAGATCCGGGCGGCGGCGGGGGGCGCCGAAGCGGCCCTGTGGGCGGGGGATCTGCTGAGGATGTACCAGCGTTACGCCGAGCTGCAGGGGTTCGCGCCGGAGCCTATCGACAGCTCCGGCGCCGAGGGGGGAGGGTTCGGCACAGTCGTCTTCGCCGTCAAGGGCCGGGGCGCCTACGGTAAGCTCAAGTACGAGGCGGGGGTGCATCGGGTGCAGCGGGTGCCCAAGACCGAATCGCAGGGCCGGGTGCATACATCCACGGCCACGGTGGCGGTGATGCCGGAGGCGGAGGAGGTGGAGGTGAGCATCGATTCCGGCGAGGTCAAGATCGATACGTTCCGCTCGTCGGGTCCGGGCGGGCAGTCGGTCAACACCACCGACTCGGCGGTGCGGGTCACGCACCTGCCCAGCGGGTTGGTGGTTACCTGCCAGGACGAAAAGTCCCAGCTCCAGAACAAGGAGAAAGCGTTCAGGGTGCTGCGGGCGAGGTTGTATCAACGGGAGGCCGAAGCCCGGAACGAGAAGCGGGCGGCGGGGCGCCGGTCCCAGATCGGAAGAGGGGACCGCTCGGAGAAGATCCGCACCTACAATTTCCGGGAGAACCGGGTGACCGACCACCGGATCGGCCTCACCGTCAAGCGGCTTCCCCAGATACTTGAAGGCGACCTCGACCGGTTCGTGGAGGCCCTGGCGGCCGACGAGGCGGCCCGGCGGCTGGGAGAGGCCGGATGATTTTCTACGTTCGGTTTCCCGCCGACGCCGGATTCCCTCCCCCGGTGATCGAAGAGGTCGTCCAGGGGTGCGTCGGGCGGGGAGGCTCGGTGATCGGCGCTTCGGACTCCGCCGTCGACGTAGAGGTGTACGACCGCTCCGAAGCCGGCCCGATCATGTCGGCGTTGGCCGCCGAGCTGCGGGGCCTGGGCCTGCCCCCCGCCACGATGCTCGACATCCCCTCCCGAGGCCAGCGCTTCGGCATCAACGACTTCTAGGATTTAAGTCCACGATGGTTTACGCACGAGAATTGCAACGTCGCGATTCTCAAGCTCAATTGGATGATGAGCGTTCACAGCTTGAGCGCAATCGCCTTGGACAGTTTGCTACCCCCAACGTGCTTGCTGCAGAGATAGCCGCTTACCTTCTAGGGTTGTTGGATGACAAGGAACCGATAAACTTTCTTGAACCTGCCTTAGGATCTGGTTCTTTCTATTCTGCTCTGCTCCAAGTCGTTGAGTCTGTTGACCGTATAAACTCCGCCGTAGGACTTGAGATTGATCCGAGGTTTTGTGCTTTGGCAAGGGAACTATGGGGTGAATTCGGCCTTAGGGTTATAGAGGGAGACTATACTGATCTATATAGAGATATGAACGAGGCTAATCTTGTATTGACCAATCCTCCGTATGTGCGCCATCATCACATTGATAAATCTACCAAAGTTCGTCTTCAGGCAGAGGCCAATATGATATGTAAAATATCAATCAATGGTCTGTCCGGCCTATACGTTTACTTTATGGCTTTAGCCCATGACAATTTAGCAAATGAAGGTGTAGCAGCTTGGTTGGTTCCCTCAGAGTTTATGGATGTCAACTATGGCTCGGCTCTACGCGAATACCTTACTAAAAAGGTACAATTGATCCGTATACATAGATTTGATCCTAGCGAGGTTCAGTTCGGTGATGCCCTGGTGTCCTCTGCTGTAGTAATATTTCGCAAATCTATACCTAATAGTGAAGCTGATGTATTCTTTACGCTGGGCGGAACCTTTCTTGAACCCAGAAAGACCGAAGAAGTATCATTAAGATCTTTGTCTAGTAGTCATAAATGGACAACCTTCCCGCGCCTTAAGCCGTTGCCTAGTTGGGATAAACGCATAACGATCGGGGACTTGTTTGAGGTTAGGCGTGGGGTGGTTACAGGCGCCAATTCCTATTTTGTGATGAGTAAACATAAGGCTCAATCACTCGGCCTTCCTGGTCGTTATTTGAAACCTGTGCTTCCCAGCCCGCGCTATTTGACCACCGATGTCATCATAGAAGGTCCAGATGGATACCCTTTGTTGGATCGTCAGTTGGTGCTATTTGATTGTGATTTACCAGAGGCTGCCTTATTAGGCAATAGCTATATAAAATTACGTGAATATATAGTTGCCGGTATCGAGATGGGGATAAATGAACGCTATCTTCCGAGTAGAAGATCACCGTGGTATCGTCAGGAAAAGCGCCCTCCAGCACCGTTCCTTTCGACTTATATGGGACGAGGAACAGATGACGAGAAACCCTTTCGATTTATCTGGAATCAGTCAAAAGCAATAGCAACCAATGTCTATCTACTTCTTTACCCGAAGCCTCTATTGAAAGAAATTATTAGCAGCTATGAGAGAGCAACACTCATACATGAGGGTTTGAACTGTCTAGAAGCTGACGAGCTGCGAGAGGAAGGAAGAGTATACGGCGGCGGCCTATACAAAATCGAACCGGGTGAATTGAAGCGAATGTCGGCGAGATCCTTGATTGAAAGACTGCCGGAATTAGATCGTGTTATGAAGGGAGCGAAGGTTTCTACTTCCCAGAGTTCACTCTTTTAGAATTATAGCGAGAGTGGGCTCTTCTGAGATGAGCGGCGAAGCCTTCGACCCGGGTTCTCGCGCCGCCCCCATTCCGGAAGCCGCACCAGACAAGCCCGCCGGACCAAGCCCAGCCGCTGCCCTGAACGAAGCTGAACCGCCTCTTCGCGTTGGAGGGGGGAGAGGGTTCCTGCCGGGGTCTTCGGCGGCGGCTACTTATAGCGCCAGACGATGCGGCCGCGGCTGGGGTCGTAGGCGGACAGCTCCACGTCTACCCGGTCGCCGGGCAGGATGCGGATGAAGCGGCCCCGCCGCATCTTGCCGGAGGCGCGGGCCAGCACCTCCAGCCCGCCGTCAACCTTTACATTGAACATGGCGTTGGGAAGCGTCTCGATGACGCTGCCCTGCACCCGCAGTACGTCGTCTTTAGGCATATATCTCCTTGTTCGTAGATCTGAATCGGGCAGGCGCCGGCCTGCCGCAGCCGACAGGCTACCTGCCGGAACGCCGCGAAGGGGGCGGCCGTCGGATCCGCCCCCGTCAGGGCTGTTCCGCAGAGCCGGCCTGCCCGCCCCGTTCGGCCAGCAGCCCCCGCACCCGGGCGATGTCGGACGGGCAGGTCTTGGAGGCCTTCAGGTAGCACAGCCCGGTGGGGATGAAGAACAGCTGGAACACGGTGAGGCCCACCGCATAGTTCAGGGGTGCGGGGAAGCGGGCGGCCAGCAGCCCCGCCGTCACCGCCGTCAGTCCGTTGCCCAGCGTCCGGGAGACGCCGTTGGACAGGTTGCCCAGCCCGAAGACGGTGCCGCGGTGTTCGGGCAGGTTCACGTCCGATATCAGGGCGTACCAGTTGGGCGAGTCCGCCGAGGTGAAGGCCAGCGCCGCAACCGAGAGCAGAAACGCCGCCGCCGCGTAGGGGTTGGTGAACAGACTGGCCAAGGTACCCAGGAAGATGGTTCCGCTTCCCTCGTCGACGGGGATGTCCAGCCCGTGCAGGGGTATGAAGAAGAAGCCCACGAAGAAGGGGATCGCCCCCAGGATCCCCACCATGGATATGACCGCCCTCGCCCGGGGGTTCCGGCGCTGGAAGCGGTCCCCCAGCCAGCCGGCCAGAATTGAGATCACCCCGCCGATCTGGAAGACGGCCCCGAACACCGATCCGACCGCGGTGGCGGCGGCCAGATCGTATCCCGCCGCCTGCACCTTTCCCTGGTAGAGGAGCGGCACCCAGATGAGGGAGCCGTAGGCCAGCTGTCCGGTCAGGCCCTGGAGGATCAGCCACCGGTTGGTGCGGATGCGCAGCAGCAGGGGCAGGTCGGACTTCTCGATCCGGTACCCGTAGGTCCTTCCGGCGGCCAGCGCCTCGGCCAGTTCCGGCTCGGCCCTGCCGCGCGGCGCGTCCGCGGCCGTGAGGTAGAGGAGGGCGGCCGCCGCCCCGGCCAAGGCCAAGCCCAGGAAGGGCTTCCGCCAATTCTCCGCCCCCAGCACCCCGCCCAGCAGGATGCCGAAGAACCCGCCCGCGCCCTGTGACAGCCCCCAGAAGCTCATCGCCAGCCCCCGCCGCCGGGGCGGCGTGAAGTCGGAGATCACCGAGAAGCCCACCGAGGCGATCGCCCCCAGGCCGGCCCCCACCAGCGCCGACCATCCTGCCAGCTCGCCTATCGACTGCGACCTGCCGGCCAGCGCCAGCCCGAGGCACCAGACCAGGGTTCCCCAGAACAGGAGGGGTTTGCGCTTCGACCGGTCCCCGATGTAGCCCCATCCCACCGCGGTGAGGGCCGACACCAGGATCACGAGGGAGGTGATCAGGCCCATTCGCGACTCGCTCACGCCCAGGTCGGCGGCCATCACCTTGGTCAGCGCCGGGTACAGGGCGATGGCGGCGTTGTCGAGCGAGGCGAGCAGGACGAACACCGCCATCGTGTAGATGATGTGGGTCCGACCGCCCCACCAGCGGGGGGCCGCAGGCCGCACCGATGCGGTCTTGTCCGTAGGCGGCGGAAGATCTACCAAGATACCTATTCCGATTTAGCGAGAAGTATGGTAAACTATCCTCGCGGGCTTTGCAGACCGTTCTTCATCGTTGGAATATTCCGCCCGCCAACAGGGCGGCCAGCATATGAAGGGCGGCAAGCCCGGTGCAGGGACAGCAAGGAGCGCGAGGCGGCCGCCCGGGCGGGGCGGGCCCGAGGAAGGCGGAGGAGATGACATTGCCCGAGGATGACAGGATCATCGGAGTGCGGGAGGCGGCCGAGATCCTGGACACGAGCGACCAGATGGTGCGGAAGCTCGCCCGAAAGGGGCGTATCCCGGCCTACCGGCTTCCGGGAGGGCGGGTCTTCAAGTTTTTCCGAATGGAGCTCCTGGAACACAAGAGGAAGAACACCACGCCCGTAGACGGGGAGGGCGATGCGGTCATCGACTCCCGGGCCGTGGCCGAGCTCCTGGGTATGGACGTGCAGCTGGTGCGGAAGTACGCCAGGGAGCAGCGGATCCCGGCCTACCGGCATACCGGGAGGCGCGGCTACGAGTTCTCCCGCAACCAGGTGCTGGCTCACGTGCGCAACAGCCGCATGGAGGCCGGCGGCGGTGAAGACGGCGAGGCCGAGGCCGGGGAGGGTTAGGCTAATGGAGGTTGCGGCTTGTCCGCAGCGCCCGAAGCGGAAGCCCGGCGGCCGTTGTACAGAAAGAGTTGGCGATACGGGGATAGGCCGAGGCAGGCCTGCGGAAAGGCAGACGACGTGACGGCACGCGAAGACGAAAGATTTATCGGAGCGCAAGAGGTGGCCGACCTGTTGGATATGAACGTGCAGATGGTGCGCAAGTACGCCAGGGAAGGCCGCTTGCCCGCTTACCGGCTCCCCGGGGGGCGGACCTTCAAGTTTCTGCGCAGCGAGCTGCAACAAGAGGTCCGCAAGCATCCGGTCGTGAAGGCCTAGCCGGGGCCGGGAGCCGAACCCGGCGGAGCTCCCGGAGTCAGGCGCCCGGTCAGTAACGGGAAGACGACCGTTGCCGGTCGGCTCGTTGGTACTCGTGATCGAGCAGACTCCACAGGGAGTGGTCCATCCAGCGGCTGCCCACCCGGATTTCCTCGCGCAGCACTCCCTCGCGGGTGAAGCCGAGCTTCTCGGCCACCCGCTCGCTGGGGGCGTTGCCGACCGCGATCCGTAGGGTCAGGCGGTGCATGCCCAGTTCCACGAAGCCGATCCGCAGGGCTTCGCCGGCTGCTTCGGTGGCGATTCCGAGGCCGGTGGCGTCGGTGCGGATCCAGTATCCGATCTCGCCGTTGCGGTAGGCCCGCGACAGATGCCAGATGCTCACGTTGCCGAGGTGTCGGTCCGGTTCCTCCGGCCGCCGCACGGTGAAGTCGTACGCCTTGGCTTCCTTCCAGGAGCGCATGCTGTCCCGGATGAAGGCGGCCGCGCTGGTCCTGGTATAGGTGCGGGCGGCCCACGGCAGGTATTCGGCCAGCGCCTCCTGAGAGGCTGACACCGCCCGGAAGAGGGGGGCGGCGTCGCGCCGGCGGAAGGGGCGCAGCACGAAGCGCTCGGTGGTGCGGTCACGGGCGGGCAAGGGTTCCGGCATGTAACGCAGCGGCAGGGGCATCTCGGTGGTAGAGCCTATCGGGGTGCAGGCCGCGTAGCATGGAAACCGGATGAAGGACATCTGGAGCCTGCCCGGTCTGCTTCCCGAGCCGCCCCGGGGCGACGGCGCCCCGAGGGCGGCTGTCCTGGCCCCGGTCTACGAGGACCGAGGGGCGGCGCGGCTGATCCTGATCCGCCGTCCGGTCCATATGCCGACCCACGGCGGCGATCTGGCCTTCCCCGGCGGCAAGCCCCGGCCGGGGGAGACTCCGCTCGGCACGGCCCTGCGGGAGGCCCGCGAGGAGGTGGGAATCGACCCGGCGGAGGTGGAGATACTGGGTTACCTGCCGGCCGTCCACACCGTTACGTATCCCCGAATGGTGGTGCCGGTGGTAGGGCGGCTGGACGGGGTTCCCGAGCTGATCCCGGACCCCAACGAGGTAGACCGGGTGCTGACTCCCGCTCTGGCGCTCCTGGGAGACGAGTCCCGCTGGCGCGTCGAGCAGTGGAACGGTCGGACGGTCCACTTCTTCGACATCGAGGAGGATGTGCTCTGGGGGGCCACCGCCCGAATGGTCCGTTGCCTGATCGGGCTGGATAGGCAACCCTGAATCGCCTGTTTCGTTGGTGGACGGGGTGGTTTTGCAGGGGCGGTGGGGTGTTGGTGGTGTGGGCGGCGTTCTTCGGCCACCCTGACCGTGTTTACCCCGAATCCATCGACCCGGGGCAGAGCAGGGGAAGGTTGCCGCGAATCTGGGCAACGCAGGGGTATACCGGTCCGGAAGGGCGGTTCAGCCCGAATAGTGGTACACTGGGGTAAGGAGAATCGTAGGAAGCCTGTGCCGCATGCTGTCCAGGGACGCTAGCCGATTGTCTGCCCCCGGTGCCTTCTGGAGAGGCAACGCCCGGACTTTTGATCTGTTCGGCCTGCTCTACGACCACGAACGGCCGGCGGCTGACCCCGCGGCCGCCCTCAGGTCCGACCAGCAGGCGCTGGCCGACGACTGGAAGGCGGTGTTCAACGACTTGGCCGATGCGTGGATGATGCTGAAGCCCGAGTTGGATTCCGAGCGGGCAAGGTCCCTCTAAACCAACGCCGCCCGACCAAGACGACGCTCTGGTGCCCGTAGATGGTGTTACCGCGGGTTCGGCAGAGGAAATCAAGGGCTTGCCGGGGGCTATAGGCGTAGCTGAATTTCGCGCCCAATGGATTGCACCTTTTCCTCCCCCGGCGGTGCTCCGCGAGTACGAAGATATCCATCCCGGTGTAGCCGAGCAACTGTTCAACCTGCATGAGAAACAGGCCAACCACAGAATGGAAATGGAACGGCAGACGCAGGCTGCCGACCGTGAAGCACAGGCGCGGGGCCAGTGGACGTCTTTCATACTTGTCTTGGTTGCGTTGATAGTGGCGGGGGTCGTAGGGTATGGGGCCGCGGCATCGCGAGTTACCTGGCAGCTGGTTTGGTGACCCTCCCGATTGCTGGTTTGCCGGTTGTCCACATCACAGTCCGTAGATGGGGGGAGAAGAGAAAACTGCGTTCGATGCTTGATCCTGCAGCCGCGTCGTCTGCGGAGGATTGAAGTTTCGTTGAGTGCATAGACCCTGACAATAAAGCTTATATCCCGAGGGTGGGTTCCTCGCGGGTGCTGACGGCTTGGCGGGCGATGTCGATCCAGGTTCGGACGAGGGTGTTGTAGTCCACTGCGTCGGCGGCTCGGCCCTGGCGGTCGGCGATCTGATACAGCAGGTAGGCAAGGCGCCGGGCCCGGTCGCCGACGTCCGGCCCTAACTGGCGCAGCAACCCGGCGGCGGTGCTCTCGGAGTAGCCGAGGCAGACGATCAGGTGTTGGGTTGCTTCCCATACGGTCGGGCGTTTGTCCTTGCTCGGGTTCCAGTCCGCGCCGTCGAGTTCCTCTCTGGTGAATAATCGCACTTGACCGCCTTTGGATTCGGCGATTCCGGCCTGTACCACGCCGTCCAGCGAGGTGTTCTTGGCGTTGGATAGGGTGATGGCGTCCCCGGCGGGGCCGGGTTGGTGGCCGTATTGTTCGTACCAGGTGATTGCCCAGCGGGTGTCGGGGTCGAATTCGGTTTCTTCGGCCGACAGGGTTTCTTCGAGGCGTTCGTTGATGAGGCCGAGGGCGGTGCGGACGTTCATCGGGTTGCCGTCGGCTTCGAGTACTTTGGCGTATTGGGAGAAGACTTCCATGCCGGGGCCGATGACCGATTGGGCCATGTCGACCGGGGCGATGATTTCTTCTTGCAGCAGGTGCACCGCTTCGGGCAGGCGGGCCGAGAGGTCGTCGAGCAGGTCCCGGCGGGTGGCCATCGGAGCGTCGGCGGGGCGGGGGCGGCAGGCGATCACTACTGATGACGCCAACGCCGCGGCGCCCCTGGCGACGGGGCGGTTGGGCATCTCGGTGCGGATGGGCCAGGTGGCGGTGATCCGGAGTCCGGCGTCGACCAGGCCTTGGAGGAAGGTTTCCCATCCGGTCGAGGCCGTACCGTCCTGGGTGGTTTCCTTTTGCTTGTAGCCGTAGAAGATCGTGGCCGGGTACTCGGGATGCTGAACCCGGGCGATCTGTTCCAGGACCTGGGCCATCCCTCCCTCGAAATGCTCCCGGGCGGCTTCTTGTGATCCGGCCCGGTAGGGGTTGGCGATCAGCTCGTCGACTTTTGGAGTGAGAATGGTGGCGCACTCGTCGGGCCATACTTCGGATAGGTTGCGGCGCAGCCAGACGTAGAAGAAGTCCGACAGGTCGGCGTAGGAGATGTTGTCGTAGTAGGGGGGATCGGTGCACACCACCGGCGACGCAACATCACCCAGCCGGGAGCCCGCGTCCCGCTGGGAGACCTCACCGAATCCGGCAGCCGGTGCTGCGGCTATCGCTTTACGCACCCAGGCCGCCTGACCCAACCAGTTGCCCGTAGAGGACGAGAACGGATTTGCCTCTGTGTAGTCCCACACCATTGGAATTGCCTGACGGCCAAAAGTATTACGGAGTGTTTCTTTACCGGCGTCCCAGGACGCGACCGATGAGCAACGGTCAGCGACCCTATCTACAACAAACGCCAGGTAGGTGGCCGCAGCATCCGCATACGCGGCCGCGCCAGACCCTCCGTCCCGCAACCGCACCCCGTCATCAGCCAACCCCGCCAATCGGGCATGCTCCTCCACCACCGGACGCACCTCGCCCAAAAGATCCGAGAACGTGAAAAGAGTTGCGAGTTGACGGTCGGTGAACAAATCCGCCCACTCCACCATCCCGTACCGTTGAACACGAAACCCGAGGGTGCGTTCGGGGAGCGGCACCCTCGGAGACCAATGCGGATCAGGTGCCTGAGGTTGTGGGATAGGAGCTGAATAGGCGCGGCCCCGCGGTTTGCCTTCGGCAACCACCGCGATCAGTTGTCGGCCCATCAGCCCCAGGCGGCCCTGCTCGCGGATGTAGTCGAACCCGATCGGGGTTCCGGTCGCCAGACAGGCCCCGCCCCGCCGCCCAATGGTCCCCTTCGGGGGGTTGCCGCCTTCTCTTATCCGGTAGCCCACCGTCCGCGTGGAGCGGTCCACCACCGGCTCCACCCAGACCGCAGGCTTGTTCGGCTTCGCCTTGCGGACCGTCCAGGAACGCACCAGCGGCACATGACCGCCCCACGACGGATCCGGAGACCGGACGGTGCGGGCCCACAGCCAGGCGATCACATCCGCCTCGCCGCCGCCTTCTTCGGCGGGCAGAGTCACCTTCGGGTACAGATGCCCGATCCGCTCGAAAGCCCGATCCCGCATCCATTCCCCGTAGAAACCGATGTCCTCGGCCAACCCCTGCGCCCGGTCCCATGTCTTGAGGCCCGACTCGGCCCGGGCGTCGGGGTTGACAGGCGGCAACCCGGCAAAGCGGGGCGGGATCTCCACCAGCGCCTTGGAGATCAGCACCGCTACCGGGTTGAGATCACCCCCGTATGCGGCCAAGCCGAGCCGTTGCGCCTCCAACGGTATTGCGCCGCCTCCACAGAACGGGTCGATAACACAAAGCTTGCTCTCTCTCTCTCTCTCTCTCTCTCTCTCTACTGTTATCTAACTCTTGTTTAGCTTTATCCAATACAGAAAGATCGTTGGAGTTCTCCCACACCACCAGCTGCTCCAGGATTCCGAACAGGCGCTTGCGTTCCAGCTTCTGGTCCTCCTCGGTGGGGAACCGATCCGGATGCGCTGAGGGGTCGTCCACCAGCGAAGCCCACAACACCGCCCGGGCCGCCGCCAGCGGACGGCGCGCCCACCACAGATGCAATGTCGAGGGATGCCCGTGCCGGATCGACTTCTCCCTCGCCGACGCGGCGCTGATCGCGTCCAACGGCAGCGCCGCCTCGATCAGCTTCTTCCGACAGCCCATCCGCTCACCATACCCGGTTCGCATCCATGCGATTCGAACGATCCGATGCACCGAGATGCTTCCTTCGACGGCGGTCGAGGTCGAGAACGGTTCCGCTCAGGCGGGCCTCTTCGGCGCTGAAGGCCAGCAGGTGGCTCTCGAACCAGGACCCGCCCGAGGTCTTGGCCGGCGCCGCTCCCTCCAGGGAGTCGAGAAAGGCTTCGATCAAACCCTCGTCGCCTCCGCCGTGCCCTCCCGGGGCGGCTTCGACGGGAATCGGCGCCGGGCCGCCCCCCTTGCGGTCGGTGAATTCGATCTTCGGGGAAGAGTCGAAGACCGCCCGCACCGTTCCCCGCGTCCCGTGGTACAGGGCGGTTCTGGACTGCCGGGCGGCGTGGCCGTTCATCACCAGCACCGCGGCGGCCCCCGACGACAGCTCCACCGCCGCGATCTGGTGGTCCACCGCGTCGGAACCGGCGGTGTAGACGCACCGCCCGTACGGCCCTTCCCGCAGCGCCTGCATCCTTCCCTCGGGGGACAGGTCATGGGATATGGTGTGGATCGGCCAGCCCGTCCGGCCCATGTCCAGGTAGAGGCGGCGGGCGTCGTATGGGCAGCCCGGCGCCGCCGGACACGGATCGACGCACCGCTCCGAGGCGCCCGCCGGAGCTCGTTCGGGGCGGAACTCCAGCCGTGAGCCGAACGACTGCATCCTGGTTGCCCGCACCCCGTCTCCGGCTGCTTCCAGGTTCCAGGCCAGCAGGTCGAAATCGTGGCAGCACTTCTGGACGATCATGGGCGTCGACTCCTCCGTCCTGGCCCAGTTGCCCCGCACAAAGCTGTGGGCGGTGTGCCAGTAGGCCGCGTCCTCGCGGTGTTCGATCGACACGAGCTCGCCCAGCCGCCCCGACGCCAGCAGCTCATGCAAGGCGGAGAAGAAAGGGGTGTAGCGCAGGACGTGGCCTACGGTCAGGGTCCCCCGGCTGCGGCGGGCGGCGGCCAGCACCCGGGCGGTTTCGTCGAGGGTGTGGGCGGCCGGTTTCTCCAGGAGCACATGGAAACCCCGTTCCAGGGCGGCTATGGCCTGCTCGGCATGGCGGCGGTCGGGCGAGGCTATCACCCACACCCGGGGCGGATCGGCTTCCAGAAGCTCCCGCCAGTCGAGAAAGCGCCGGGAGGGAGGGATGCCGTGTTCCCCGCCGAATATGCCCAGCCGCCGCTCGTCCGGATCGGCCGCCGCCGTAAAGCGCAGCCGGTCGGACCGCCGGGCGGCGTAGGCGCCGTATACGAACCTGCCCCGCTGCCCGGCTCCCAGCAGCGCCGCTTCATGTGCCACCGCCTGATCGTACCGCCGCCCCTCCGGTCCGGCCCGCCGCCGGGCTCGACGCGGCGTCCGAGGCCGTCGAGGGCGTTGGAAGCGAGGCTCAGCCGGATTGCCGCCCCCTGGCGGATCCTGGATCGCCCCCTGCCGGCCTTGCCGCCAGAAGGGATCACCCCGATGGCCGGAACTCCAAATCTACGTGTAGACGAATCCCCCGGCAGACCGCCGTCTACTATCCCTCTTGAGCAGGGGCTTCAAGCATCCCAGACCGCCGAGTCCGCGAAAAATTCGGCCCCCGGCGCCCGGCTTCGCCGGGATCCCTCCCCCGCCGCCACCACCGCCGGCGGATTTCGGGCCGGGCCGCGCGGGCCCCGCCCCCGGCCCGAAGGGACCGGGTGAAATCCGATCTCGATGACCGCCGCCTCTCCGGATGCTCACGGCGGTGTTTGTGTTTTCGGCCCGTTCTTTATACAGCATTTTCGGGCGGCCGTCTAGGGGTGTGTTCCGAGAACTTTTCGCGAGGTGCGGCAGGGCGGGGGCGGCGGGTCGGGGGTGTGATGGCCGGACCGTCTCTGTCCGCCGGAGTACCGGAGGTTCAGGGGCTGCCCGCCGGCGGCCCGGAGCCCGGGCCGGCCACGATCTCCAGTATCTGCTCGTGCAGAGCGCCGTTGGCGGCCAGGCCCGTTCCGGAGCGGTGGTCCGGCCGGCCCGTGAAGTCGGTGAAGACGCCCCCCGCCTCGGGGATGATCACCGCCATCGGGGCCACGTCCCAGGGGTTGACCACCGGGTCGCACATGGCCTCGATGCGCCCGGCGGCCACCAGAGCGTAGCCGTAGGCGTCCCCCCAGCCCCGCAGGGTCAGTGGGCTGCGGTGCAAACGTTCGGCGGCGCCGGCGGGAAGCAGGTCGTAGCCGCTGGTGCAGAGCACCGACCCCTCCAGGCGGGCCCGGCCGTTGACCGAAACCCTGCTTCCTTCGAGGAAGCAGCCCCTGCCCCGCCCGGCCGCCACTGTCCGGCCGAGGGCCGGAAGGTGGATCACGCCCGCCGCCATTCCATGGGCGTCCTCCAAGGCCAGCAGGGTGGCGAAGAGCGGGACACCCCGCACGAACGAAAGGGTGCCGTCTATCGGGTCGATGTACCAGGTCCGCCCGCCGGCCCCCCCGTCGCTTCCGTATTCTTCGCCGATTACGGCGTCTTGCGGCCGCCGCTCGGCCAGCTCCCGCCGCAGCAGCCGTTCCGCCGCCCGATCCGCTTCGGTTACCGGACTCCCGTCGGCCTTGATCTCCACTTCCACGGAAGGGTGGAACCATTTCAGGGTGAGGCGCCCGGCCCGCCGGGCCAGCTCGACGGTTTCCTCCAACAGGGATTCGGATACGGCCGGCGCGGCGCTCACCGGTCGGGGCCTGGCGTTCGGAGCATCACGGGATCACGATAACCCGCGGCCGGCAACCCATGACCTGCACCCCGCGAACCTGCGGCGTCCGTCATGCCCCGGAGCGCAGCAGGCCCACGATTATCCCGTCCGCCAGAGCTTCCCAGGAAGCGGCGATCACGTCGGTGTCCACCCCGATCGAACCCCAGACGCCCGCTCCGTTGCTGGTCTCGATGAACACCCGGACGGAGGCGGCGGTGGACTCGGCGGCGTTGAGCACCCTCACCGTGTAGTTGGTCAGCCGCAGGCCGTCCAGCTCGGGAAAGCGGCTGCGGAGGGCGCCCCGCAGGGCGTGGTCGAGCGCGTTGACCGGACCGTTGCCCTCCCCGGTGGTGATGATCCGCTCGCCCCTGATCGACAGCTTGACCGTGGCTTCGGCCATGACCTCCCCGCCGCTGCGCCGCTCGGTGGACACCCGGTAGGACTCCAGCTCGAAGTAGCCGTTGGTCCAGCCCGCCGCCCGCCGGAGCATCAGCTCGAAGGAACCGTCGGCCGCCTCGAAGTGATAGCCCCGGTGTTCCATGTGTTTGATCTCGTCCAGCACGGCGGCGGTCTGTCGGTCGGTCAGCTCCAGGCCCAGCGCGGCGGCCTTCGAGCGGATGGTGCTCTTGCCGGCCAGCTCGGAGACCACCATCCGGGTGCGGTTGCCCACCGCCGCCGGATCCTGGTGCTCGTAGGCGTCGGGGCGGCGGGCGAGGGCGGAGGCGTGGAGGCCGGCCTTGTGGGTGAAGGCGGAGGCGCCCACGAAGGGCCGGTGAGGGTCGAGGCTGATGTTGACGATCTCGGCGATGTGATGGGAGATGGGGGCCAGGCTCGCCAGCCGCTCCTTTTCGAGCACCGGCGCCCCCATTTTGAGCACCAGGTCGGGAAGGATGGCGGAGAGGTCGGCGTTGCCGGTGCGTTCCCCGTATCCGTTGATGCAGCCCTGCACCTGGCGGACGCCGAGCCGCACCGCCGCCAGGGAGGACGCCACCGCGCACCCGGCGTCGTTGTGGAAATGCACCCCGAGCTCGGCGCCGGGCAGCGCCTCCTGCACCCGTTCCAGGGTGTCGGTGATCTCGTGCAGGAGCCGCCCTCCGTTGGTGTCGCACAGCACCAGCCGCTCGGCGCCCTCCTCGTGGACGGCCCGCAGCACCGCGGTCGCGAAATCGGGGTCGGAGGCGTAACCGTCGAAGAAATGCTCGGCGTCGAAGAACACCCGCCGCCCGCGGCGGACCAGGTAGTCCACCGATTCGGCCGCCATGGCCACGCCCTCGTCGAGGCCGATGCGGAGGGCTTCGGTCACGTGGTAGCCCCAGGCCTTGCCGACGATGCACACCACCTCGGTCCCGGCTTCCAGCAGGTGGCGCATCTGCGGATCGCCCTCGACCGGGCGGCGGGGGCGGCGGGTGGAGGAGAAGGCGGTCAGCGCGGCGGTGCGCAGGTTCAGCTCGGAGCGCGCCCGCGCGAAGAACTCGCTGTCCTTGGGGTTGGCGCCCGGCCAGCCCCCCTCGATGTAGGCCACGCCCAGCTCGTCCAGCAGCCCCGCCACCCGCAGCTTGTCGGAGACGGTGAGCGAGATGCCCTCCTGCTGGGCGCCGTCGCGCAGGGTGGTGTCGTAGATCTCGAGCTGTGGATGGTGCATCATGCGCCGCCTCTCTGTTCCCGCCTTCTGTTGTCCTGCCGGCCCCCCCGCCGCGGCCGCAGTGCAAACAAAAAGCCCTCCGCCGGAGCGCAGGGCTTTGAGGGCATGGGGTTGTACGGGTCCCTATGCCCCTAGTCGATAATGATTCCGGTGCAGCGGGCCGTGTTCATGTTGATCCGCAGTATGGCGTACCCGCCCCGCCCTGTCAATTTGCCGCCTCCGGGGCCCCGCTCTCCGCCCCTCGAACCGGTTTGGTAGACTGGCCGGGATGCAGATCGAATCCGGCCGCCGGTGGTGCACGAGGTTGTAACAAGGCGCGCCGTGCATCTGCTGTCCGATCCGGCGCAAGCCGGAATTTTTTTGACCCCCGCCGGATGGGGCGGCGCCGCCGGAAAAGCCGGATGGCTGCGAGGTGAGACATGAGAAGCAAGAAGGTCTTTTCGGGGATACAGCCGAGCGGCGGTATCCATCTGGGCAACTACATGGGGGCCCTGCGCAACTGGGTTGCCATGCAGGACGAGTACGACACCATCTACTGCGTGGTGGACCTCCACGCCCTCACCCTCCCGCAGGCGCCCTCCGAGCTGGCCGAGGCCCGCCTCCGCACCGCCAAGATACTGTTGGCGGCCGGCATCGACCCGAACCGTTCTCTGCTCTACCACCAGAGCCAGGTTCCCCAGCACGCCGAGCTGTCCTGGATCATGGGGACCCTGACCTCCATGGGCCAGCTGGGGCGCATGACCCAGTTCAAGGAGAAGGGGGACAAGGGCGGCCAGAACATGGGCCTGTTCTCCTACCCGGTGCTCATGGCGGCCGACATCCTCATCCACAGGGTCAATGCGGTTCCGGTCGGCGACGACCAGACCCAGCACCTCGAGTTCACCCGGGATCTGGTGGAGCGCTTCAACTCCCGGTACGGAGAGTATTTCCCGCTGCCGGAGCAGATAACCCCCGGACGGGGGGCCCGGGTCATGTCCCTCAAGGACCCGGCCTCCAAGATGTCCAAATCCGACCCCGACGACTCCTCTCGGATCCTCGTCACCGACCCCCCGGACGACATCCGCCGCAAGATCCGGCGGGCGGTTACCGACTCGGAGGCCCGCATCGCCTACGACGCAGCCCGCAAGCCCGGCCTTTCCAACCTGCTGGACATCCTGGCGGTGTTTACCGGCGAATCGGTGCAGGACCTGGCCGACCGGCACGCCGGGGCCGGATACGGGCAGTTCAAGGAAACGGTGGCCGAGGCGGTGATCACGGGCTTGGCCCCCCTCCGCCGGGCCTACCTGGACCTAGAGGACCGGGAAGTGGAGCGGATCATGACCAAAGGCGCGCTCGACGCCCGCATAAAGGCCGAAAGCACCATGGTGGAGGTGAGAGGGCTGATCGGCCTTTCCGGCTAGAAACCTGCTTCGACCCTGAACCTCTACTCGAACTTCAACCCCTGGTCATTCACGGGAGGCGGGGCGGGGGTAACAAGAGCGTACACGGATAGGGTCCGGAAGGTGTCCCGCCGCCAAGCAACTGCGGATGGTCTGCCCGACGAGCATGAGCGGCAGGCCGTTGCGCCCGCCGACGGAACGGCGAAGGCATCCCCTGTCCGCGTATCGCTACCCCCGGTCGTCTTCCAGGCAAGGCACCGACAAACCGCGTAAAGCCGAACCCTTTTTCCTGTGAACCCCTGGTCAAGCCCCTATCCCGCCCCCGTACCCGGCAAGAACGCGAAAAACGCCGCCCCCGCGCCCCGCTTCGCGGGCCCGGCCCCCGCCTCCGCCGCCTGGATTCCGGACGCGTTCGGTCAGTACCCCGGCGGGGCCGCGTTCGGAAGATGATCCCTGTCTCGGTCTGCGGGCCCGGCGGACCGGAGGTGCTTTGGCTCCTTCATTATCCGATATCGGTGCGACATAGTCAATACCCTTGCGGGCGGATCCGGCGGATTTTTTTGTCATTCCGTGATTTGAAAAGTCCTGCGGGCGGTTCCGGCCCGGGATTTTGGATGGAGGCGGCAACCGTTGCTTCCGCCGTTCATGCCGGGAAGAAGGAGAGCAGCACCCCGGCCGGGCCGAACGCCGCCGCGCCGCCCTGGGACGCCCACTCCGGATCGGTGAAGAGCACCGCCAGCACCGAGGTCAGGTTGAATCCGCTGTGGATGAAGATGGGTGCGCCCAGACCGCCGGTGCGGATCCTCACCGCCCCCAGGAACAGGCCCAACAGGAACAGCGTCGTCAGGGTCACCGCCCCCGCCGCCGAGAAGAGAGACGGGTCGGCCAGATGGACGAGGGAAAATACCGCCGCCGAAACCGTTGCCGCCAGGGCGGGCGGGCGTCCTCCTTGGAGAACGGTCTGCAAGGCCAGGCCCCGGTAGAGGAGTTCCTCGGCCGCGGGCCCCAGGATCACCACGCCGATCACCACCGCCGCAACGGTAACGGTGCCCCTGGTCTCGACCATCATCTCAAGGATGGTCTGCGCGTTCTGCCGGGACTCCACACCCAACAGCTCGAGCAGGCCGGCGGTCAGCAAGCCGAGGGCGATCAGGGCGCCGGCGCCGGCCAGGATCCACCATCCTTGACGGGGTTCGACCCACAGACTCCGCTTGCGGGCGGGGTTGCCTCCGCTGCCGTGGCCGCCCCAGACCGTACCCGGTGGGCGTTCGACCCGCAGACCCAGCTCGCGGGCGGGGTTGCCGTATCCCCGCCGGCGGCCCAGCCACACCAGGGCGCCGATGATCCCCAGGTTCTGGACGGGAACCACCAGCCAGAACAGGGCATGCGCGCCTCCCGAATCGGGGCCGAACAAGACTCCGGCCGCCATCCCTGCCAGCAGGGCGGCCAGCGCCCCGGCAACCATGACGACCGGGGTGTCGTACCAACGCCAGCGAGCGGCTTCCACGGGGGCGGTACGATAACAGTCCGGCCCGGAGGTCTGGTAGTTTCTTGTTCACCCGGCGGCGATCGGAAGGCGGGAACAAGTGGCGTCAGTAGACATCGGCATGGCCAAGTCGGGGCGGCGGGCCTACGGTTTCGACGACATCTCCATCGTCCCCAGCCGCCGCACCCGCAATCCCGACGACGTGGACATCTCCTGGGAGATCAGCGGTTTCGAGTTCGCCCTCCCCATGCTCGGCTCGGCCATGGATTCGGCCCTCAGCCCCGCCGCCGCCGCCGCCATCGGGCGGCTGGGCGGCCTCGGCGTCCTCAACCTCGAAGGTCTGTGGTGCCGCTACGAGGACCCGGGGCCGGTGTACGAGGAGATCGCCGCCCTCCCCGCCGAGAAGGCCACCCGGCGCATGCAGGAAATCTACCGCAGCCCCGTGATTCCCGATCTCATATACCGGCGGATAACCGAGATCAAGGAGGCCGGGGTGGTGTCCGGGGCGGCCCTCACCCCCCAGAACGTGGAGCGCTACATCGACGTGGTCCTGTCGGCCGGCCTCGACATCCTGGTGATCCAGGGGACGGTGGTATCCGCCGAGCACCTCTCCACCCGCGAGGCGCCCCTCGATCTGTACCGGTTCATCGCCCGCCTGGACATCCCGGTGATCGCGGGCGGGTGCGCCTCCTACTCCGGGGCCCTCCATCTGATGCGCACCGGCGCGGCGGGGGTGCTGGTGGGGGTCGGGCCGGGCGCCGCCTGCACCACCCGCGGCGTGCTGGGGATCGGGGTGCCCCAGGCCACCGCCGTCGCCGACGCCGCCGCGGCGCGGAGCAGACACCGGGACGAGACCGGCCGCTACGTCCACATCATCGCCGACGGGGGGATGCGCACCGGCGGGGACATCGCCAAGGCCTTTGCCTGCGGGGCCGATTCGGTGATGATCGGCTCCCCGCTGGCGGCGGCGGCCGAGGCGCCGGGGCGGGGCGCCCATTGGGGAATGGCCACCTTCCACCCCACCCTTCCCCGCGGCGCCCGGGTGACGGTGGGCCGGCTCGGCTCCCTGGAGGAGATACTGGTGGGGCCGGCCTGGGAGAACGACGGACGGCAGAACCTGTTCGGAGGGCTGCGGATGGCGCTGGGGGCCGCCGGCTACGCCGACCTAAAGGGTTTCCAGCAGGCCGAGGTCATGGTGGCGCCCGCCGTCCGCACCGAAGGCAAGGAGCTCCAGCGCCGCCAACAGGTCGGGATGGGGTGAGCCCGGAACACGCCGGCGGGGAGGAGGCGGGCAGCGGGGAGGGCGAACGCCGCCGCCCGGTGCTGGTGGTCGACCTCGGCGCCCAGTACGCGCAGCTGATCGCCCGCCGGGTGCGCCAGGCCGGGGTGTTCTCGCTGATAGTCCCCCACACGATCACAGCCCGGCGGGCCGCCCGGATGCGCCCGCTGGGAATCGTCCTGTCCGGCGGCCCCATGTCGGTGTACGCGGAGGACGCCTGCCGGGTCGATCCGGGGCTGCTGGACCTGGGGGCGCCGGTGCTGGGCATCTGCTACGGGCACCAGCTCATCGCCCACATGCTGGGCGGGCGGGTGGAGCGCACCCCCGGCGCCGAATACGGGCGGGTGTCCCTGACGGCGGCCGGACCCTCGCTGCTCCTGGACGGAACCCCCTCCCGGCAGGATGTCTGGATGAGCCACGCCGATTCGGTGATGACCCCGCCGGACGGGTTCGAGTGCACAGCCTCCACCGGCGGGTCTCCGGTGGCGGTCATGGAGAACGCCGGCCGGCAGATATACGGCGTCCAGTTCCATCCCGAAGTGGCCCACACCGAGCACGGAACGGCCATGCTGGAAGGGTTTCTCCGCCGGGCGTGCCGGGCCCCGCCCGTCTGGACCAGCGGTTCGATTATCGCCGAGCACGTCGAGGCGGTCAGAGCGAAGGCCGGCGGCGCCGGGGTGATATGCGGCCTGTCGGGCGGGGTGGACTCGGCGGTGGCGGCCGCCCTGGCGCACCGGGCGGTGGGGGATCGGCTCACCTGCATATTCGTGGACCACGGCCTGTTGCGGGAGGGGGAAGCCGCCCAGGTGGTCGATGCCTTCCGGCGGCACTTCGAGGCGGATCTGGTGCATGTCGAGGCGGCCGACCGCTTCCTGGAGGCCCTGGCGGGGGTGACCGACCCCGAGCGGAAACGCACCATCATCGGGGAGCTGTTCATCCGCACTTTCGAGGAGGCCGCCGCCGGCATCCCCGACGCCCGGTTCCTGGTGCAGGGCACCCTGTATCCGGACGTGATCGAGTCGGGCGGGGGGATGGCCGCCACCATCAAGACCCACCACAACGTGGGCGGCCTGCCCGACGACCTTTCATTCGAGCTGATCGAGCCGCTCCGCGACCTGTTCAAGGACGAGGTGCGGGCGGTGGGGGAGGAGCTGGGCCTGCCCGAGGAGATCGTCTGGCGTCAGCCGTTCCCCGGTCCGGGGTTGGCGGTGCGGGTGATCGGGGAGGTAACCGAGGAGAGGCTGGCCGTCCTGCGGGCGGCGGACGCGATAGTGGCCCAGGAGATCCGAACGGCCGGCCTGCATCGGGAGATCTGGCAGTTTTTCGCGGTGCTGCCCGGCATCAAGACCGTGGGCGTACAGGGCGACAGCCGCACCTACGCCGACGCCTTGGTGGTGCGGGCCGTTACCTCCGACGACGCCATGACCGCCGATTTTGCCCGCATTCCCTACCGGGTTCTGGAGCGGATCTCCGGCCGGGTGATCAACGAGGTCCCCGGCGTCAACCGGGTCGCCTACGACATCTCCTCCAAACCCCCCGCCACCATCGAGTGGGAATGACCCCCGCCCGGGCGGGTAATCACAGGGGTGTGATTAGCCGCCGCCGCCCTCCGGTATGATGGCCGGATGGTGCAGCTGATGGAATCCGACGCGCCAAGAGTCGACCCGGCCGGCTCCGTCCTGTTCGACGACCTGAACCCCCGCCAGCGCGAGGCGGTGGAGGCCACCGAAGGGCCGGTGCTGGTGGTGGCGGGGGCGGGTTCGGGCAAGACCAGGGTGCTCACCTACCGGGTCGCCCACCTGATCCGCGACCTGGAGGTCTCCCCGTGGGAGGTCATGGCCATTACCTTCACCAACAAGGCGGCGGGGGAGATGGCCGAACGGGTCGGCCGCCTGGTGGGGGGGGTGGTGCGCAGCATGTGGGTGTCCACCTTCCACTCGGCGTGCGTGCGCATCCTGCGCCGGGAGGCGCCCCGGCTCGGCTACCGCTCCGCTTTCACCATCTACGACGCCCAGGATTCCCTGCGGGCGGTCAATGCGGCCGTCAAGGACCTCGACCTCGATCCGAAGAACTACCCGCCCCGGCGGGTGCGGGCCGCCATCTCCAACGCCAAGAACGAGCTGATCGACTACGAAGCCTTCCGCGATCAGCAGGACAGCTTCCGCCACCGCAACCTGGCGGAGGTCTACCGCCTCTACCAGCAGCGGCTGCTGGACGCCTCGGCCATGGACTTCGACGACCTGCTCATGGTCGCCGTCTCTGTCTTCGATGCTTTTCCCGAGGTGCTGGAGCACTATCAGGAACGATTCCGATACCTGCACGTGGACGAGTTCCAGGACACCAACCGCGCCCAGTACAAGCTGGTCAGGCAGCTGGCCGGGCGGCGCGGCAACATCTGCGCGGTGGGGGACGCCGACCAGGCCATCTACCGGTTCCGGGGGGCCGACATCCGGAACATCCTGGACTTCCGGCGGGACTACCCCGAGACGCGGGTGGTGGTGCTCGACCAGAACTACCGCTCGACCGAGACCATCCTGTCGGCCGCCAATGCGGTCATCGCCAACAACTGGCGGCGGGAGCCCAAGCACCTGTGGAGCGATCTGGGAACGGGGCGACCCATCGTCCGTTACGACGCCCAGGACGAGCACGACGAGGCCGGTTTCGTGGCGGACCGGGCGGCGGACCTGGTGGAGTCCGGGGGCTGCAGCTACTCCGACATTGCGGTTTTGTACCGGGTCAACGCCCTGAGCCGGGTCTTGGAAGAGGTTCTCAACCGCTCCGGCCTCCCCCATGAAGTGATCGGCTCGGTGAGGTTCTACGAGCGCCGGGAGATCAAGGATGTGCTGGCCTACCTGCGCCTGCTCTGCAACCCCGACGACGATATCTCGGTCAGGCGGGTGGTCAACCTCCCTCGGCGGGGCATCGGCGGCACTACTGTCGGCCGCGTCGAGCGCTTTGCCGGGGCAGAGCGGATCCCGTTCCTGGCGGCTTTGAACCGGGCGGAGGAGATACCCGCCCTGGACGGGCGGGCGGTGAAGGCGGTGCGGGGTTTTCTGGAGAAGATCGGAGGCCTCGAGGAGAGCGCCGCCGAGGGCCCGGCGGCGGCGGTGAAGGCGGTGCTCGAAGACATCGGATATCTGGAACATGTGGAACAGGAGCGCACCTTCGAGGCGCTCGGCCGGGCCGAAAACCTGAGGGAGCTGGTCTCGGGGGCGGAGGAGTTCGAGCAGCGCTCCCGAGAGGAGGGGCTGGGCGGGGAGCCTCGGGACATCGAGGACGGGCTGCGCCGGTTGGCGCAGTTCCTGGAGTCGGTGACCCTCGTCAGCGACATCGACGAGCTGACCGAGGACGGCGGGTCGGTGAAGCTCATGACCCTGCACAGCGCCAAGGGCCTGGAGTTTCCGGCGGTGTTCCTGGTCGGCATGGAGGACGGATTGTTCCCCCATCAGCGGGCCATGACCGAGCACGACGAGCTAGAGGAGGAGCGGCGGCTCTGCTACGTGGGGATGACCCGCGCCCAGCAGCGCCTCTTCGTGTCCTGGTCGAGGAGCCGCCTGCTCTACGGGATGCCCACCTCCAACCTGTCCTCCCGTTTTCTGAAGGAAATACCAATCGATCTGGTCGATCCGACGCAGGCCAGGAACCGAGACCCGCAGCGGGAATCGACGGGCGCCCCGCCCCGCACCCTGTCGGGCGACGAGATCGAAGCCGGCGACCCGGTGGAACACGACGAGTGGGGCCGCGGAGAGGTCCGGTCGGTAGAAGGCCTCGGCGACCGGGCCGAAGCCGTCGTCCGCTTCCCCGGCCGGGGCGAAAAGCGCCTCCTCCTCAGCTGGGCCCCCCTCAAAAAGCTCCAACCGGAGTAGATCCCCTCGGCGCGCCCGACTCTCCGGTCCCGGTTCTCGGCACCACGGCTTCCGTTCGTTATCGTTGGTTTGATAACTCGATAGATTGGTTGCCTATTCAGCCATTATAGATTTGACAATTTCCTTGATATGTGGTATAGTCTCCCTCGAAAGGAGACGAAAATATATGTTGGAGAGATACCCCCTGGAAGTGAAGGACTCCTTCTTTCGATGAAGGACTTCCTCAGAAGATGAAGGCACTCCCTCAGATTTTAAGGGTTGCCTGATGGATTTAAGGACTGCCTGCATTTATGCAGGCAGTACAATCACTCAAGAAAGGAGCCAGAAAATGAGGCTCATTAAAGGTGTACAACTAAACCACAAAGGCGTTCTGGGCAAACGCAAGGGCTTGTATGTAATTGATGGTCAGAAACGGCTTGTAACTCAAGAAAATTACGTTCCTGAAGGCCGGACTCTCCATCTGATTGACATTGAGAACCTCATGGGCGGGCCGTGGGCCGGGGGGCAGGCACTCCGTGGGGCTGTTCTCTCCTATCGGAGGGCAGCGGTCGTAGGTGAGCACGACATCGCCACCTTAGGAGTGAATCCTGGGTTGTATGTTGTTGCCGTTATCTGTGCCCGCAAGGTTTGGTCGTCGGCGAAGGTTGTTTTCGGAGCTGGTCCAAATGGGGCTGATATGGCCCTCCTGGACCGGGTGAAGGATCATAGCTTCGTCATCTCTAGGTATGCCCGGATCGTCATCGGCTCGGGCGACGGCATCTTCGCGCCGACGGTCAAGGCTTTCATGAGCTACGGTTTGCGCGTGGAAGTGGTAACTCTCAGACGCAGTCTGTCGAGGGAGCTCGGGACAGCCGCGGCATGCGTCCGGTTCATCGACGCCCCGGAGGATCTGGCCGCCTGACAGCTTCGACGGTTGCCAGGGAGTATCTGCTCGAAAGTTCGATTGCTCTGTTCCCTCCTCGCGTCCTCCGGGCGAGGAGGGAGCGTTCTATAGGTGAGTGGCCGTGCGGCTTACGACACGGTCAGCTCGAGGGAGTCGAAGCCGCGCAGGACGAAGCGGGGCGGGCGCACCGGCTCGGCGGCCAGTTCCAGGCGGGGGCATCGGGCGGCCAGGCGGGACAGGGCGGCCTCCATCTCCAGGCGGGCGAGGGGGGCGCCCAGGCAGTGGTGGATACCGCCCCCGAAGCTGACGTGGGTGGGGTCGCCCCGCCCGATCCGGAACTCGTCGGGGGCCTCGAAATAGCGGGGGTCGCGGTTGGCGGAGCCGAGCATCACCGTCACCTGCTCGTATCGGCCCAGCTGCCGGCCCCCCGCCTCGTACCCGTCCTCGGCCAGCACCCACCGGTCGAAGGTCTGGATGGGCGCGTCCCATCGGAACAGCTCCTCGACCGCGGTCCTGGCGCCCACCTTTTCTTCGACCAGCAGGCGCCACTGCTCGGGATGGCGCATCAGGGCCAGCAGGCCGTTGGCCAGGGTGTTCACCGTAGCCTCGTGCCCCGCGTTGAGCAGGGTGATGATCATCGACACGATCTGCGGGTCGGTCAGCGCGTCGTCCCCGGCGCGGGCGAAGCACAGGGCGGTGATCAGGTCGTCCTGCGGATCGGCCCGGCGCCGCCGCATCAGCTCCAGGCAGTATTCCCGGAACTCCGCACAGGCCTCCACCGCGGAGAGGGTCTGGGCTGCGGTGGTGTTCAGCTCGTACATCCTGGTTATCCGGTTCGACCAGTCGAGCATCAGCCGCCAGTCGGCGGTCGGGGCGCCCAGCAGCTCGGCGATGACCCGGACCGACAAAGGCGCCGCGTAGTCGTTCACGGCGTCCATCCGCCCCCGCTCCAGGACCGCATCGAGCAGCCGGTCGGCGTGATGGAGGATGCGCGGCCTCAGCCCGGCCACCCGCCCCGGGGTGAAGGCCTTGATGACCAGCCCCCGGATCCTGGTGTGGTCGGGCGGCTCCAGCCACACCACCGACCAGTATTCCACTTCGTAGAAGGCCTCCAAGCCGGGGCGGAGCGGGGGCAGGCCCCACTCCTCCCGGTCCACGGCCTGCTGGTAGATGCGGCCCAGCCGGCGGTCGCGCAGGGCTTGGCGGACGTCGGCGTAGCGGGTGAGGAACCAGGCCGGACGGCCGTTGTGGCTGCCGGGGCGGCGGAAGACGGGAGTCTCCTCCCGGAGGCGGTCGAACACCGGATAGGGGTCATCCAGAAACTCCGGGTCGTAGGGGTCGAAGCGGGGGTTCACGGCCGCAGGGCGGGTCTGCTCACCGGGTTACTCGACCAGCGGCCAGACCGCGTACCGGGCGGCGCCGATTCCCGCCTCGAACTCGGCGGCGGCTTCATCGATCATGCGGTAGGCCTCCTCGGCGTCGAAACGGGTGAAGCGCCCCCGGTCGAGGACGGCCTCGCCGTCCACCAGCACCGTGTCCACCGTGCTCGACCCCCGGAAGTAGACCAGGTTGTCGACCGGGTCTCTGAACCGAGGGTAGGCCTCCGGGCGGTCGAGGGAGTGGATCACCAGGTCGGCCCGCTTGCCTGCTTCGATGGAACCGATCTCGTCCTCCAGGTTGAGGGCCGCCGCGCCGTGCAGGGTGGCCATCTCCAGCACCGCCTCGCCCGTCAGGGTGGGCAGCTCTCCCCGGAACTCCCGGAAGCTCACCGCCGCCAGGTAGGCTTGGCGCAGCAGGTCCCGCCGCCCGCTGTATCCGTCGGAGCCGAGCGCCACCGTTGCCCCCATCGCCAGCATCTCGGGGAAGGAACCGTTGCGGACCGCCCCCATGCCCCGCCGCAGCGAAGCCGCCGGGCAATGGACCACCCGGACGCCCGCCCGCACCGCCAGCTCCACTTCGGACGGGTCGAGCTGGTTCATATGCACCAGGGTGAGGTTGCCGTCCAGCACCCCCAGGTCGGCCAGGCGCTTGATGGGGCGGCAGCCGTACAGGGCTTCGGACGCGGTCACCTCTTCGGGATCCCAGGACTGGTGCATGATCATGGGCGCTCCCGCCTGTCGGGCCAGCGCCTGGGCTTCGACCAGCAGCTCGTCGGAGCAGCGCATGCATCCGTACATGGTTGCCGCTGCCCGCACCCGGCCCCCGCCTCGGAAGGGATAACGGTCCAGCTGGTCCTCCAGCCGCTCCACGCACACCCGGGTGGGGGCGAGCAGCATCTCGCCTTCCTCCTCGGACATGGCGCCGGAGGAGGTGTCCCGGCCGGGAACCGACGGGTTGGCGTCGAGGACCACGTGACCGGGTATGCCCCGCATCCCCACCTGCTCCACCGCCCGCACCGTCTCCTCCAGGTAGAACGACCCGCCCGTGTCGGCGTAGGCGGTGATGCCGTTGCGCACCAGCTCCATGCACGACAGCAGGGCGCCCAGAAAGTCGGTCTCGGGGCGGCGGAAGGTGAACAGCCGCTCGTCGACGGCGCCGTAGTCGGCGTGGTCCTTGGGGGCCAGCCCCCGGCTCAGCTCGGAGCTCCCGGCGTGGGCGTGGGCGTCTACCAGGCCGGGGTGGACCAGGGCGCCCGCCAGGTCCCGGACGGAGGCCGCGTCCACAGAGGCGGCCACTTCCCGGTCGGGGCCGGCCAGCGCGATTACCCCGCCGCGGACGGCTACCGCCCCGTCTACCAGGATGCGCCGCCGCCGGTCCATGGTTATGACCCGCCCGTGGCGCAACAGCAGATCGACGGGCGCTGGGCCGCCGCGGCCGCGGTTCCCGCCGTCCATGCGTTCCGACACCGTGGGTTCCGTTTCGATCTTTCAAGCCTACGCCGCCGCCGGGGCGGTGCGCCGCGGTCCGAACCCGCGCCGGTAGTATCGGCGTCCTATGGCGTTGCTGCTGACCGCTCTGCCGGTGCTGCATTTCATTCCGGCCCTCCGCCGGCGGGGTTTGCGGTGACGGCGGCGGCCCTCGATATTCCCGGCCTGTTCGCGGATCGGCCGGCGGGTTGAGCGAACCGGCGGCGGTCATGACGGTGCGGGGGCCGGTCCCCGCCGGCGAGCTGGGGTTCACCCTTCCCCACGAGCACATCTATTGCAAGCTGCAGCAGGCCGACTACCGGTACGTGGGGGGCGACCAGCTCGAAGACGACGATGTCATGGCGGCCGAGGTCACGGCCTTCGCCGAGCTGGGGGGCGGCGCCCTCTTCGACCTCAGCGTGCCCGACAACGGACGGTCCCCGGAACGCCTGCGCGCCCTGTCCGAGCGCACCGGGGTGCACATCGTCATGGGCTGCGGCTGGTACCGCCAGAACTATTACCTGCCGGAGGAGCGGATCGACCGGCGGACGGCGGACGACTTGGCCGAGGAGCTGGTCGGCGAGATCACCGAGGGGGCGGGCGGCGCCGGGATCAGGCCGGGCGTGATCGGCGAGATCGGGTCGGAGAAGAGCTGGGTCTCGCCCGCCGAGGAGCGGGTGCTGCGCGCCGCCGCCCGGGCGCACCGCGAGACCGGCTTGGCCGTCGGGGCGCTCCACGCTATAGGCCCCGTCGCCCCCGAGCAGCTGACCATCCTCGAGGAGGAGGACGTCGACATGAGCCGGGTGGCCGTCGCCCACTGCGAGACCTATCCGCACCTCCGCTACCTGCTCGGCCTGCTCGAGCGCGGCGTGTACATCATGTTCGACAACTGCGGGCAGTACCGGGGCATGGGCGATTTCGAAGACCGGATCATCGGCCTGATCCGGGAGCTGATCGACCGGGGCCGGGTGGACCGCCTGATGCTGTCGCACGACGTCTGCAAGTTCGGGCAGCTGCGCGTCCACGGGGGGACCGGGTTCGTCTACCTGTCCGAGACGTTTCTGCCCGCCCTCGCCGAACGGGGGGTGGAGGCGGCGGCCATAGACGTCATGACCCGCGACAACCCGCGGCGCTGGCTGGCCGGGGCGTGAGCGCCGGGGAAGGCCTCCGGCGCTGGTATGAGGAGGTCGCAGGCGAGTACATCCGGCTGACGCCCGGCTCGGCGGCCCTCTTCGAGCGGGGCGGCGGCGTGCTGCCGGGCGGCGACACCCGCTACTCGATCACCACCCGGCCCCACCCCCTCTACTTCGAGCGGGGCGAGGGCGCCTTCATATGGGACGTGGACGGCAACCGGCGGCTCGACCTGAACAACAACTCCACCGCGCTGGTCCACGGCCACGCCCATCCCGAGATCACGGCGGCGGTGCAGGCCCAGGCTGCCAAGGGGACCGCCTGGGGCGGCCACCACCCGGCCGAGGTCGAATGGGCGCAGATGATCTGCGGGCGGGTCCCGTCGATCGAACGGGTGCGGTTCGCCAACTCCGGCACCGAGGCCAACATGCACATGCTCAAGGTGGCCCGGGCCTTCACCGGCCGCGACGCGGTGCTCAAGCTGGACGGGGCCTATCACGGAACCTACGACGGCTTCGAGTTTGCGTCCATCGAGGGCGGAGGCGCCGCCCCCAGCACGGGGGGCGTCCCCGCCGGCCTCGCCGCCAACGTCCTGCTCGGCCGATGGGGGGACGCAGACGGGGCGGTCCGCCTGATACGGGAGAACGCCGGACGCCTCGCGGCGGTGATCCTCACCCCGTTCCGCTCGGCGGGGGGATTCGCCGAGCCGCCGCCGGGTTTCCTGGAGACCCTGCGCGAGGCGACCGCCGAGGCGGGGGTGCTGCTCCTCTTCGACGAGGTGATCTCGCTGCGGCTCGGGACCGGGGGCGCGCAGGGCCGCTACGGGGTGATGCCCGACATGACGGCCCTCGGCAAGCTGATCGGAGGCGGGCTGCCGGTGGGCGCCTTCGGCGGGCGGGCCGACATCATGGCGGTAACCGACCCGTTCGGAGACATGAAGGTGGCGCTGGCCGGGACGTTCAACGCCAACCCGATGACCGCCGCGGCCGGGGCGGCGGCGCTGAGGCTGTTGACGCCGGAGGCGTATGCGCGGATCGACCGGCTGGGTGGCCGGCTGCGGTCGGGCTTGGCCGAGGCGGCGGGGGAGCGGGGCCTCCCCCTGCAGGTGGACGGGGGCGGGTCGCTGACCGGCCTTGCGGTAGAGGAGGGTTTCGCCGGGGCCGAGCTGCTGATGACCGGCCTCTCGCTGGCCTTCGGCAACCGCGGGGTATTCGGCTTCCCCTACCTCTCCACCTCGTCGGTGATGGAGGAGCGCCACATTGACGAAGCGTTGGAAACCGCCTACGCCGTATTCGACGCCCTCACCGCCGCGCTGGGCGGATAGGCCCTTCCTACTACTGCAACCGACCGCAAATAGGCTGGTCAATACGGCAAATTGAGACCGTCTGGTGTTTCCTTGAAATAGCCTGGCCGATAAATTTGGCATTCTCAGATCATTATGCTATGCTATTGAGCAATACCCTGTAACCTAAAATAGGAGGACTAGGAGGGGTTGGTGTGAAATTAAGGAGGGAGTTGTGTGAAGTAAGGACGGTCATATCGAAATGAGGACAGTGTAGCATAAAGTAAGGACGGTATGCATGAAATGAGGACAGTGTTGTATGAAGTAAGGACGGTATGTGTGAAATGAGGACAGTGTTGTATGAAGTAAGGACGGTATGTGTGAAATGAGGACAGTGTTGTATGAAGTAAGGACGGTATGTGTGAAATGAGGACAGTGTTGTATGAAGTAAGGACGGTATGCATGAAATGAGGACGGTATTACAGGTTGAAGGTAGCTCCTACAGAGCTAACAAGCCAAAAGGACGGAGAGAAAGGAATCATCATGGCAGGAATAGTAATTAAGTTGATGGGAAGCCATCTTCCGGAGCGGCGAGTCCCTCGGGCGAAATACGTTCCGGCAGGTCGGTCTCTGTACCTGCTCGACTTGGAGAACCTGATGGGCGGGCCGCTCGCCGGGATGGCAGCGCTCCGCCAGGTCGTCTCCTACTTCCGGGACGCAGTGCCGAGGGAGGAAGGGGATCACTACATCATTGGTGTCAACCCGCGGATCGGGGCTATTGCCAAGGCGTGCTGGCCCTCGGCCAAGCTGGTCGCAAGGGCCGGACCCAACGGCGCCGATATCGCACTCATCGAGCAGGTGAAGAACGTCCGATTCATCGCCGCCCGGTATGACCGGATCGTCATCGGCTCTGGTGACGGTGTCTTCGTGCATGTGGCCAGGGCATACAGGCGCCAAGGCTTGGTTGTGGAAGTGGCGTCGCGGTGGCGGAGTCTGTCTCGAGATCTAGGATCGGTTGCTTCTGTAGTGCGGATCCTTCCCGAACTCGACTTTGATCTGGCCGCATGACGGACCCGATCGGGTTGCAGCAAGACCCATCTTGAACCGGACATGCCCGTTCCCGCCTTCGGGCGGGCGGGCGTGTCCAACATTGCCGTAACCAGGATTAACTTCGTCCAATCTGCGGGAGGGCCGCGATCACCGGTGCCGAGGCACTGATTGAATTGCTCTGGGTGAACGGCGTCTGTCACATCTTCGGCATTCCCCAGCACCCATACGCTGGAGATCTACGGGCGCTCGGTGGGCGGAGGGGATCGAGCACATCACGGCCTGCCACGAGCAGGGCGCCGCCTTCATGGCCGACGGGTGCGCCCGGTCGACCGGACGGCCCGGGGTGTGCCTGGTTACAACCGGGCCGGGAGTGACCAACGGCGGCGACCGCGCTCGCCTAGGCGTATTCCGACTTGATCCCGGTGCTCTGCATCACCGCCCACATCGTGAGCGGGACATAGTCCTCGGCCGGGGCCGCTCCCACGAGCTGCGCTCCCAGGAGAGTGCGCTCGACGGTGTAGTCGACCATGCCGTCCTGATCCGCTCTACCGATCATATTCCCGGGGCGGTGCACGGCGCCTTCCGCCGTTTCCGGACCGGGCGGCCCAGGCCGGCGTGCCTGGCGGTACCCGTAGACGTGCAGGAGGCGCCGACGGCCGCCCGGGTCACGCCGCCCCCAACCGGGCGGCCGTCCGACGGCAGCCTTGAAGGCGCCCAAAACCTCCTCCAGGTCCTACGACGAACCGTCTACGGATCACGAACCTACAACTACGCCGCCCGAGGACTGCTGCTGACATGACCACCCTCGCCGACAACACCCCCACCCCCAATCCCACACTATCGTGAAAGGCCAGATAGTTTGTCCGTTGGTTGCTTCTGGGGGTAAGATGGGGTAGAAGGAGTGAGCGATGACAGATCTGACAGACGAACAACTGTTGCAGATCATCTCGGCCGGCGAATCTGACCGTGTAGAGTTCAAAGAGTCCTTGGCGCGGGAATCTCCTAGGCGGATCAGGGAGGCGATCTGTGCCTTTGCCAATGATCTGCCCGATCACCGAAAGCCGGGCTATATAGTCATAGGGGTGAACGATGGAGGTGAGTTTGCCGGCATCACTGTTACTGATGAGATGATTCGTCAGCTAGCCGATATGAAGTCTGACGGCCATATTCTGCCTCCGCCTTCCATGACCGTTGAGAAGCGTGTTCTAGAGGGTAGACAAGTCGCTTTGGTAACAGTTCAGGTATCCGATTCTCCTCCAGTGCGCTGCAGGGGAGTGATCAGAATACGCACTGGTTCTCGCCGTGATATAGCTACAGGCCAAGACGAACGAATCCTCAACGAAAGACGTGCTCGCGGGTTTGCTTCCTTTGATGTGGAGCCTATCCCCACTGCTGGTTTAACTGATCTTGACCTTATAAGGTTCAGATACGAATATTTGGAAAAGGCGTTCTCGCAAGAAGTTCTAAGCACTAATGAGCGGAGTATAGAAGAGCAGCTGGCGGCTACTAAAATGATCGCATCTGCTGATAAACCTATGGCAACCGTATTAGGTATTTTGACAATCGGTAAGAACCCGCAAGACTATTTGCCTGGTGCGTATATACAGTTTCTCAGAATAGCAGGAAACGAATGGGGAGACGATGTGGTCGATAGTGAAGCCATACAAGGCACCTTTTCAGATGTCCTGCGCCGTGTGAATGAGAAACTGCAAGCACATAATCGCCTTGCCGTTGATTTTCTTTCGAGTCCGGTGGAGCGCAGAACAGAAACCTACCCGGTAGAAGCCTTGTTGCAGTTTGTAAACAATGCGGTAATGCATAGAATATATGAAGGGACCAATTCGCCTGTCCGTATTTACTGGTTCAACGACTTTATTGAAATAATGAGTCCTGGAGGACCGTATGGACAAGTTACAATAGAAAATTTTGGCCAACAGGTTACGGATTACCGTAATCGCAATCTAGCTGATGCTATGAGGACCTTGGGATTCGTTCAACAGTTCGGCTTTGGTATACCGGCGGCTAAAGGGCTGCTCAGGGACGCCGGCAATCCGGAACCGATCTTCAATGTTGATAATAGTTTTGTATCGGTGATAGTTAAATCAAATAGGGAGATGCGATGACGGCTGTTCCTGTACTGACCTTTTTCAACAACAAAGGCGGGGTTGGCAAGACCTCCTTGGTTTACCATACGGCCTGGATGTTGTCTGATTTGGATTATACGGTCTTGACTTGTGATCTTGACCCCCAGGCAAATTTAACGGCTGCCTTTCTGTCAGAAGGGCAATTGGAAAGGATCTGGGACCGGGATTCATCATCAGCTCAAACTATTATGCAGTGTATTGAGCCTTTGGCAAGAGTTAGTGATATAGTTGATCCTACTCTTCAGCAAATTACTCCAAATCTGTTTCTCATACCAGGAGATTTGGCTTTAGCAAGCTTTGAAGACCTTCTCTCAAGCTCTTGGCCGGGAGCGTTGTCAGAGAGCAGCCAGTTTCGTGACTTTCGCATCTTGACAGCTTTTTCTTCTGTCATCCAGAAAAGCGCTGAACAGATCAATGCTTTTATTGTACTGATAGATGTAGGCCCCAACCTTGGAGCTATCAATAGGTCTGCCTTGATAGCTACTGATAGAATTGTTGTTCCATTGGGCGCAGATATCTTTTCTCTTCAAGGATTGCGTAATTTGGGTCCGACATTGAACAAATGGAGAGAGGGTTGGAAGAAGCGCCGTGACAGCTGGCAGCCCCCCGAGTTTCCTCTGCCGAGCGGTGACATGTCTCCCATTGGATATATTGTACAACAACACAGTGTGCGATTGAATCGTCCGGTCAAAGCATACGACAAATGGGTTAATCGTATGCCGACAGAATACGCGCGCAACCTACTCGGCAACGAAGAAGGGCCGTATCCTGATTCGCCGACGAAAGACGAGGATAATGCTTTGACTACGCTGAAACATTACCGTAGCCTTGTCCCAATGGCTCAGGAAGCGCGCAAGCCCATTTTTAATCTCACGACTGCCGATGGGGCCTTTGGCGGTCATGCTGCTGCTGTCGGAGACGCCAGGGAAGATTTTCGCCGCCTCGCAATCAAGATCTTGAACAAGATGGGTTTATATGTCCCATAATGGTCGTTTGACAGAAGGCCGGCCATACGCCGAACCCTGCCTGCGGGAGGTCTGATATCACCGGCGCCGAGGTACTGATCGAATCGCTCCGGGTCAACGGCGTCCGCCATATCTTCGGCATCCCCAGCACCCACACGCTGGAGATCTACCGGGCGCTCGGTGAGGCGGACGGGATCGAGCACATCACGGCCGTCCATGAGCAGGGCGCCGCCTTTATGGCCGACGGATACGCCCGGTCGACCGGACGGCCCGGGGTGTGCCTGGTTACGACCGGGCCGGGCGTCACCAACGCGGCTACGGCGCTCGCCGAGGCGTACTCCGACTCGATCCCGCTGCTCTGCATCACCGCCCACATCGTGAGCGGGGATATAGGCCTCGGCCGGGGCCACTCCCACGAGCTCCGCTCCCAGGAGAGCGTACTCGACGGCGTAGTCGACCATGCAGTCCTGATCCGTTCTCCCGATCATATCCCCGGGGCGGTGCATGACGCCTTCCGCCGCTTCCGGACCGGGCGGCCCCGGCCGGCGTGCCTGGCGGTACCCGTAGACGTGCAGGAGGCGCCGACGGATGTCCGGGTCCCGCCCGCCCCCGAAGGCGAACCTCCCCGCCCCGGCGGGGAGGCGGTGGAGCGGGCCGCCGCCCTGCTCGCCTCGGCCGAGCGGCCCGCCCTGATAGCCGGGGGCGGCGCCCGGGCGGCGTCCGACCGGTTGATCCGGCTCGCCGAGCGCCTCGACGCGCCGGCGGTGACCACCCTCAACGGCAAAGGAGTCATCCCGTCCCGCCATCCCCTCTTCGCCGGTCTGTCGATCTACCGGGCAACGGCCGCTTTCCTCGAGGGGTGCGACGCGGTGCTGGCGGTGGGAACCGAGCTGAGCCCGGCGGACTTCTGGACCGGGCCGCCGCGCCTCGGCGGGCCGCTTATCCAGATCGACATCGACGCCGGGCAGTTAGGGGTGAACCATCCGGTGGACGCGCCCGTGGAGGGGGACGCCGGCGCCGCCCTGGAGATGCTCGGGGCGGCGCTGCCCTCCGCCTCGCGCCGCGCCGCGTCGCGGGCCGCCGCCGTGCGTTCTGCCGCCCGCGAGGAGGCCATGGCCGAGGGGCGCCCCTACCTTCCGTGGATACGGTCCCTGCGGCGGTCCATGCCCGACGACTCCTGCTTGGCGCTGGACGTAGCCATGGCCGCGGGGTTCGGCGCCTTTCCCTTCTACGACCTGCCCGGGCCCCGCACCTGGATGAACCCGTCCGGCCTGGGAACGCTGGGGTATGCCCTCCCGGCGGCGGTCGGCGCCAAGATCGCCCGGCCCGACCGGCCGGCGGCGGCCCTGGCCGGGGACGGGGGTTTCATGTTCACGATGCCGGAGCTGGCGGTTGCGGCCGAGCGCGGCCTCTCCCTGCCGATAGTCGTCTGGAACGACCGCGCCTTTGGGGAGATCCGCCGCCTGATGCGCGCGGGCGGGATCGAGCCGCTCGGCGTCGACCTGCACATCCCCGACCTGGCCGCCCTGGCCGCCGCCTTCGGAGCGGAGTATGCGCGGGCCGCGAATCCGGACGGCTTGGCCGCCGCCGTGGAACGGGCCCTCGAAGCCGGGGTCCCCACCCTTGTCGAGGTTCCGGCGTGAACCTGACCGCCCGCTTCCGCCCGCTCTTTCCGATCACCGAAACCCGCGCCTACCTGTTCGCCGGGGGCCTGGCCCCGGCGGCCACACCGGTGCGGGACGCACTCGACGAGTGGACCGACCGCTGGATGTTCGACCCCGCCCATCACCGGGCCCGCTACTTCGACGAATGGGAGATGCTGCGGTCCCGCCTGGCGGCGGTGCTGGGCGCCGAGCCCGATGAGGTGTCCCTGGTCGACAACACCTCCCGCGGCTCCAACCTGGCCGCCCAGATGATCGAAGCCCCTCCCGGCGCCAACATCGTCACCGACGAGACCTCCCATCCGAGCGCCGTCTGGCCCTGGATGCTGCCCGGCCGCAACCCGGTGGAGATACGCACCGCCCCCGCCGGGGCCTGCTCCACCGCCGCGGAGCGCATCGCGAGCATGGTCGACGGCCGGACGGCGGCCGTGATCGTGTCCCACATAGACGCCCGCACCGGGTTCCGCCACGACCTTCGCCTTCTCGCCGGGATCGTCCACGAAGTCGGCGGGAGTCTGATCGTCGACGCCGCCCAGTCGGCGGGCGCGGTGGAGGTCGACGCGGCGGGCGACGGGGTGGACTTCATGAGCGGCACGGTCATGAAATGGTTGCTGGGCCCGCCCGGCCTCGGCTTTTTCTACGCCCGCCGCCGCGCCGACCAGGCGCCGCCCCACGTCGGATACGTCGGGGCCGAAGGGCCGCCCGGCCGGGCGGAACTCTCTTTCCCTTCGGACGGCCGCCGCCATGAGATCGGGCTGGCCAACCTGGCGGGCATCGCGGCGGCGCGCCGCGGCGCGGACATCATCCTCGATGCGGGGACCGCCGCCGTCGAGGCCCATGTCCTGGAGCTGGCCGGACGGCTCATCGGGGGGCTGGAGGAGCGCGGGATCGAGGTGCTCACCCCGTCCGCCCGGGCCGAGCGGGGAGGGGTGACGGCCTTCCTGTACGAGGGCGCGGTCGAGCTGTGCCGCCGCCTGCGGACGGTCGGGGTGGACGTCTGGGGGTACGAGGAGGACGACCGGGTGCGCGCCGACCCCCACCTCTACAACACCCCCGGCGACGTGGACCGCCTACTCGACGGGATCGACGGTTACGAACAGCGCCGGGCCGTCCGGCGGAAGCAAGGGTGAGGCAGGGCCCCGTTGCCCGTTATGAGAGGGCGCGGTAGAAGAACGACGCCATCTGCGCCCTGGTTACGGGCCGGCCGGGGCAGTAGCGGAGCGGGTCGTCGGCGCATCCGCGGGTGATGCCGGCCTCTTCGACGGCTTCGGCGGCTCGGACGGTCCGGTCGGGTTGATCGTCCATGTCGGCGAATACCCCTCGCGCCTCGGCGGGCAGGGTGATGTGGTCGAACGCGGCGGTCATCATCTCGGCCATGTCTGCCCGGGTTACCGCTCCGTCGGGGTCGAACCTACCGTTCGATGTCTGCATCACTCCGGCGGCGACCGCCCATTCGGCGTAACGCCGATACCAGGCGCCTTCGTCCACGTCGCCGAGCGTTGCCCCCGAAACCGGAGTGGGTTCCCCTGATCTGTAGGTAACCGCCCGGTGCAGGAAGGCCGCCGTCTGGCTTCGGGTGATGTTGTCGCCGGGGCAGAAGTTGCCGTTTCCGCACCCGAGGGCAATTCCCCAGCGGGCGATGTGCTCGATGCTCCATTCGTGCGCGCTGTCGTCGTCGCCGAACTCGGGCCACGGCCGGTTCTCCAGCTCCGGCGGGATGGGCTCCGTCAGCCGGTTGCCGTCCAGATAGAGCCATTCGAGATTGGTGAGCCGGCCGAGTTGAGGCGGCAGCTCCGTCAGCCGGTTGCGTCTCAGGCTGAGGATCTCGAGGTTGGTGAGCAGGCCGATTTCGTTCGGCAGGTCCGTCAGCTGATTGCCGTCCAGATGGAGGCTGGTGAGGTTGGTGAGCAGGCCGATTTCGTTCGGCAGCTCTGTCAGCCGGTTGCCGTCCAGGTCGATGGAGGTGAGGTTGGTGAGCCGGCCCAGCTCGAGAGGCAGGTCCGTCAGCTGGTTGCCGTCGGCGTCGAGCCTTACGAGGTTGGTGAGCCGGCCGATCTGGGGCGGCAGTCTCGTCAGTTGGTTGTCCTCCAGATAGAGCCTCGTGAGGTTGGCGAGCAGGCCGATTTCGTCCGGCAGCTCCGTCAGCTGATTGTCTTCCAGAATGAGCAGGTCGAGGTTGGTGAGCAGGCCGATTTCGTCCGGCAGCGGTCCGGTCAGCTGATTGCCGCTCAGGTCGATCGTCGTCAGGTTGGCGAGCAGACCGATTTCAGGCGGGATGGTTCCGTCCAACATGCTCTGGTTCAGATCGAGGGCGATTACCCGCCGCCCGTCGATGGTGACCCCGCTCCAAGAGGTGATGTCCACGGTGCTGCCGAGCCCCCAGGTCCGCAGACCGCCGGGGGGAAGGCCGGCATTGAGGGGGTGGCGGGTCCAGTGGTTGCGGACGGCGGCCAGCGCCCGGCAGTCGGCGACCAGACCCGGGTTGGCCGAGGGTTCGGATACGAAGGTTCCGTTGGAGCAGTCTGCCGGGTTCAGATCGGCGGCGGGGCTGTCCTGCGCCGCCGAGGGCAGAGCCAAGACAGCGGTCACACCGGCGGCCAGCATCGAGGCAAGCAGGCTTCGGGTTTTCTTCACAGGGGCGGTTGCTCCTCGGGCGTCGAGCGGTGCTGCCAGCCTAGCAATGCATCTCTTGCGCCTCCATGTAGAGCCCGGCGGCGGCAAGAAGGGCAAAGAATATTTTTCGCGTTCCAGGATGAGGGTATTGGGTTTGTCGTAGGTTTGCGGTACTATGTGTGTGCTGACACACAAACACCGCCGCCGGAGTTCCGGAGTGCGCGGCGGTCATTATCGGAACCTTGGCAGGTCGGGCGCCGGCGCCCGACCAGGGGCGGCTTGCCCGAGCGGTGGATTCGGTGCTGGCGGGGGAGGGTCCCGGCGCAGCCGGGGGCGGTGCGCTGGATTTTCGCGTTCTTGATGGTGGGGGCGGTCTCGAATGGGGGGGCTCGAATGGTGGGGGCGGGTGAAAGAAAGCCCGCGGCTGGGCGAGGCGGCTCCAAATGCGTATGTTTGTTGCGGCGGCGGGTTTCTGCCCTTGTGTTGTTGATGATTCTGCCGCGCGGCGCTGCGTACGGGAAACCAAAGTGGCTCTTCGGATTTCAGGGGGGGTCACCGAGGGGAGTAGGTCCCAGTTGGGTTTGCCTGCGTAGAGGAGTGCTCGGATCCGGTAGTTGGTGAAGTTGCGGAACCCGAACCCGATTCGTTTGATGCGTTCGGGTGAGATTGTTGACTGCTTCGGTGGGTCCGTTCGACACCCGGGAGCGGACGCCGGGCCGCGATCTGGGTGTACCAGCGGGCGACGGCTCGGCCGGGTTGGTTGACCTCCGGGGGGCAGGTCTGGTCCTGGAGGTCGGCGGCGAGCTGTCGGGTGTATTCGTCGGCGAGGCCGGGGTCTTGGATTTGGTAGACGTCGCGGAGGGTTTCTTTGGCGTGCCAGGCCAGCCGGACTTCTCCGTAGGGTCCCCGGCCGCCAGGAGGCCTTGGAGTCGTTCCCCGCCGGGCTGGTCAAGTCTTTCCTGGGCTAGGTGTGATATTCGGGTAGGTTGTCCCGGTTGCCGGGGGGCGCCGGGTCGGGCACCTCTTGGGGAACTCCGGCGGCGTTCGGGCCGCCGTCGGCGCCGGCCAGGGTCTGCATGGTCTCCCGCAGCTCGGGGGAACCTTCCATCTCGCCCGGAAAGTGGCAGGCCGCCGCTCCGGCCGCCGCCGTTTCCTCGATCGGTCGGAGGGGCGGCGGATCGGTTGCGCAGACCGACGGGTTGCCGAGGTTCCGCCTGAGCCAGCATCGGGTGTGGAAGCGGCAGCCGGAGGGCGGGTCGGCGGGGCTGGGCGCGTCCCCCTCCAGGACGATCCGCCTGCGCGACTGCTCGGCCCCGGCGTCGGGGATCGGCGCCGAGGACAGAAGGGCGACGGTGTAGGGGTGGAGCGGACGCCGGTACAGCTCCTCCGTGGGCCGCATCTCCACGATTTTCCCCAGGTACATGACCGCCACCCGGTCGGTCACCTGCCGGACGAGCGCCAGGTCGTGGGCGATTATCACGTAGGTGAGGCCGAACTCGTCCTGGAGGTCGCCGAGCAGGTTGAGTATCTGGGCCCGGATACTGACATCGAGCGCGCTGACCGGCTCGTCGGCGACGATCAGGTCGGGCTGCAGCGCCATGGCCCGGGCGACGGCGATGCGCTGCCGCTGTCCACCGCTGAAGGCGTGCGGGTACCGCTTCGCCGCGTCGGGGGGGAGGCCTACGGTCGACAGGAGCTCCGCCACTCTCGCCCGCCGCTCCGCCGCCCCGCCCCGGCGGTGGATAACCAGGGGCTCGGCGATGATGCGTTCCACGGTCCGCTTCGGATTCAGGCTTGCGAAGGGGTCCTGGAAGACCGGCTGCATCCGGCGCCTCAAAAGGCGGAGCTCCCGGCGGGGGACAGCCGAGAGGTCGACCCCGTCGAACCTGATCCGTCCTTCGGTGGGGTCGAGAAGCCTCAGCACCGCGCGGGCGGTGGTGGTCTTGCCGCATCCGGATTCGCCCACCAGCCCCAGCGTCTCCCCCCTCTGGACGGAGAAGGACACCCCGTCGACCGCCTTGATGAAGGCGCGCCCCTTTCCCGGAGGCCTCCGGCCGGCGGGGAACCAGACCCGCAGGTTCTCTACTTCGAGGAGCGGCGGGCCGCCCGCGGTGTCTTCAACCATCCGCGGGCCTCTCCGGCGGCGGGTTCCAGCAGGCCGTCAGTTGCGGCGAGGCCGGACCGGGGACCGGATCGCCGCCGTCCTGTTCCCTGATCATCGACCGGTCCCAGCCTTCGGCGGCCGCCCGGCGGGCGGTGGGCGCGGTCATCAAGGGCGGGTTCTCCACCGCGCACCGGTCGATCCGGGCGGAGCATCGGGGGGCGAAGGGGCATCCGGCCATCGGCCGGCCGGGGTCGGGGGGCCGGCCCTCGATCGTCGGCAGCCTTTCCAGGCGCTGGTCGATGCGGGGCAGGGAACGGTGAAGGGCGAGCGTGTAGGGGTGGGCCGCCTTGTTGAACAGATCCTCGGTGGAGGCCGACTCGACTATGCGGCCCGCGTACATGACCATCACCCTCTGCGTGACGCCGGCCACCACCGCCAGGTCGTGCGTTATCAGCAGCATGGCGGTCCGGTGCTCCGAGGTCAGCTCCTGGAGCAGCTCGAGTATCTGGGCCTGGACGGTGACATCCAGGGCCGTGGTCGGTTCGTCGGCGACCAGCAGGGCGGGGCGGGGCGAGACGGCCATGGCGATGACGGCCCGCTGCCTCATGCCGCCGGAGAACTGATGGGGGTAGTCGGAGACCCGTTCCGCCGCATTGGGAACGCCGACGGTTTCGAGCAGCCGGACCGCTTCCTCCCGGGCCCTGCGGGCGCTCGCGCCGTGCCGCCGCAGCACCTCGGTGAGCTGTTTGCCGATCGTCAGTACCGGGTTGAGGGAGCTGAAAGGGTCCTGGTACACGACGCCCACCCGGGCGCCCCGGACGGCCCGGAGATCGCGCTCGCCGAGGCCGGTCAGGTCGACCCCTTCCAGCAGCACCCTTCCCTCCACCTCGGCGTAGTCCGGCACCAGCCCCACCAGCGCCAGGGCGCCGGCGCTCTTTCCGGATCCGCTTTCGCCGACCAGGCCGACGTGCTCGCCGGGTGCCAGGTCGTAGGAGACGCCGTTCACGGCCCGCACCTCGGCGCCGGCGCGGAAGGTGACTCTCAGGCCGCGTACTGACAGCAGCGGCGCATCCGGGGCGGGCGGGCCGGCGCCGGCCGGGGCCTGCTCAGCGGCCGGGGGTTTCATGGACCGACCGGACGGCGACGCCGCCCGCGAAGTTGATGGCGGAGACGAACAGCAGCAGGGCGAGGCCGGGGCTGAGGATCAGCCACCAGTGGTTCGGAAACTGGAGGGCCTCGCGGATCATCACCCCCCACTCCGGGGTGGGCAGCGAAACGCCCAGGCCGAGGAAGCTCAGGGTAGATCCGGCCAGGATGGCGTACCCGATGTCGAGCACGAAGATGGTCTTCATCACGCCGAAGCTGTTGGGCAGCACCGTCTGGAACAGGTTCCTCATCGGCCCGGCGCCGAGGGCGCGCGAAGCGGTCACGTATTCGCGTTCCTTCACGACTATGACCTGGCCGCGGATGAGCCGGGCGTACACGGGCCACCAGGCGGCCGCGATCGCGATGATCACGTTGCGGATCGTCGGGCCCAGGGCGGCGCTGATCAGCAGCGCCAGCATGATGGCCGGGAACGAGAGGAAGACATCGACGATCCGCATCATCACCGCGTCGACGATCCCGCCGAGGTATCCCGAAACCGCTCCGTACACGACGCCGACCGCGCCCGCGGCCACGAGCACGAAAAGCCCGATGATCAGGGAGACCCGGCCTCCGTAGAGTATCCGGGCCCAGATGTCGCGTCCGAGGTTGTCGGTTCCCAGCCAATGATCGCCGCTCGGGCCGGTCAGGGCGACCGACAGGTCCTGCTGCAGCGGGTCCCCGGCCAGCAGCGGGGCCGCCGCGATCGCCGCCGCCATGAGGACGGCCGCCGCGACTCCGTAGGACTCGAGAAAGGTCCGGGGCCGCAGGGCCGCCAGGGCCGCCCCCGTCCTTCCCTGCTCCCCCTTCCGCCCGGCGGACGACTCCTCTTCGAGCAGCCGGGAGGCTTCCTCCTCGAGCCGCCGGTTGCGCCGGATCATGTCGACCTGCCCTCCCGCACCCGCGGGTCGGCCACCGTGTACAGCAGGTCGACCAGGAGGTTCACCATCACATAGGTGAAGCTGACGACGATCACGACGCCGGCGATCCCGTTTAGGTCCAGGCGGGTGGCCGCCCTGAAGGCGTACTCTCCGAGGCCCGGCCACCCCACCACGTGCTCGATGACGATCACTCCGGTGAGCAGCGAACCGAAGGCCAGCCCCGAGAGGGTTATCACCGGGATGATGGCGTTCCTCAGCCCGTGGCGGTAGAGGACCAGCGGCTTCCGCAGCCCCTTGCCCCGGGCGGTGCGGACGTAGTCGGATTCGAGCGCCTCGATCATCTCCGAGCGGACCACCCGGGCGAAGTAGAACCCGATCACGACGCCCAGCAGCAGGGCGGGGAAGGCGAGATGATGGAGGGCGTCCCAGAGGGCGTCCCAGCGGCGGGCGATGATCGAGTCGACCACGACGAACCTGGTCACCTCCGGGGGCGGGCGGGTGAAGATGTCGAGCTGACCCGCTCCGGCGGCCCATCCCAGCCTGCCGTAGAAGATGTTGAAACCCACGATGGCCAGCCAGAACACCGGAACCGAGATGGCCAGCGTAGACACCACCTTGAAGGCCTCGTCCCAGAGGCCGCCCCGGCGCGAGGCGGCGAATACTCCCACCGGAACGCCGATGACCAGCGCCGCGAACAGGGCGGCCAGCACCAGCTCGATGGTCGGCGGCACCACCCTCACCAGGTCGTCGCCGACCGGGCGCAGCGTGTTGCTGGCCTCGCCGAGGTCGCCCCTCAGGAGGTTGGTCAGGTAGATCCAGTAGCGCTCCAGGATCGGCCGGTCCCATCCCCATCGGGCGTTGAGGGCGTCGATGATCTTCTGCTCGGCTTCGTCGGTGTGGATGGCCCCGCGCCCCCCCAGGTAGGCGGCCGCCGGGTCGATGGGGATCAGCTGGGAGATGACGAAGGTCAAAAAGGTCATGCCGAGGAGTACGAACGGCGTCAGCGCCAGCCGCCGCAGTATGAACCACCGCATCTTCTGCTCCCTCTACGGGCCGCCGCCTGCGGGAGGGTCCGGGGCGGCGCGCCCCGGACCCTCCCCGGACGCTTTACGAACCGGCGCGGCCCATCCGGTAGGGCTCGAACCGGTATACGGCGTGGTAGTAGACGCCGGTGAGCGAGCTGGTGTGCGGGTACCACTCGGGAATCTCGGTCAGCAGATGGATCGGGCTGTTCTCCAGGCTCAGCTGCTCGGTCTGGTTGAGCAGGCGGATCCGCTCGTCCGGATCCACGGCCGCCAGGGTGGCCTCGCCGGCCGCCTTGGTCTCGTCGTAGCCCGGCCAGCCCTGCCAGCTTTCCCGGCCCGGTGCGTCGGGCGCCCAGCGGGCGCGGTTCGCCACCACGCCGCCGGGGAACGACACCGACGCCGAGCTGACCGCCGACGGGAACTCCGGGAACCAGTCGCTCACGTTGATGTCGAGGTCGCCGTTGCGGAAGTCGGTGAAGAAAACCCCCGCGTCGCGGATCTGCACGTCGGTGACCACGCCGATGTCCTTCCAGTCCTGGGCGAGCTTCTGCACCACATCACCGAAGATCGGGCAGAACCCGGTCCACTGGAAGGTCTGCAGCCGGATCGGCTTGTAACCGGGGGTGTCGGCGTTGTAGCCGTCCGGGTACCCCGCCTCCGCCAGCAGCGCCTTGGCGGCATCGAGGTCCCGCTCATAACCGGACGAGATCCCGCCGAGGCGGACCGGCGCCAGCCCGTAGGTGCGCAGGGCCGGGAAGCCGGGGCACAGCTGCGTTAGCCCCTCGTAGTCGATGGCGAGCTTCAGGGCCTTCTGGACGGACGGGTCGGCAACGAACTCGTTGTTGGCCGGGTCCGTGGTGAAGGCGATGTAGTACCAATGGTTCGTGTTGGCCTGGAGGATGGTGTAGTTCTCGCCGAGCGAGGCCGCCTGGTGCGGGATCACCGTCCAGGCCAGGTCGATGTCCCCGCGGGAGAGGGCGTCGATGCGCGACTGCGCCTCGGGGATGTTGGTGAAGATGATGCGCTCCATGGCGGCGGGCGGTCCGCCCCAGTAGTCGTCGACCCGGACCAGCTCGAGCCGCACGCCCGGGTCCGAGACTTCGATCCTGAACGGGCCGGAGCCGGCGCTGTTTTGCGTCAGCCATTGTCCGGCGGTGTCCGTCTCGGCGGCGTCCTCGTCGGCCGTTCCGCCGTTGGCCGCCACCATGTCGCTGTTGAGGACGGCGAAGGCCGCCGCCGTCATCAGCCCGGGCAGCTCCGCGTCGGGCTCGTTCAGGTTGATTACCACCGTCCCGGGGTCGGGGGTGTCGATGCTCTCGATTTTTGCGGTCTGGTAGGACGGCGGGCCCTGCTTGTTCTTGAAGCGCATGAAGGACCATCGGACGTCCTCGGACGTGACCGGGGAGCCGTCGTGGAACCGGGCGTCGGGGTCGAGTACGAACGTCCACTGCGTGGCGTCGCCGTTGGACGACCACTCGGTCGCCAGCTCGGGGGCGAGAGTCTGGTAGTCGTAGCCGTTGGGGGTCTCGACCCACTGTACGAGGTGGTTGTAGACCGAGCCGAGCACCATCACGTACAGCTCCGCGAAGGCGACCGCCGGGTCGAACGACGTATCGGCCGACATCTGCTTTCCGACGATGACGGTTCCCTCCCGTCCGGTCAGCGGCCCGGCGGGCGCCGCGGTGGTGGTAGGGGCGGCCGTTGTGGTGGTGTCGCCCTCGGGGGCGGTTGTGGAGGTGGTCGTGCCCACCTCGGCCACCGTGCTAGGCGTGGTTTGCGGGGCCGCGGTGGTGGTCGGGTCGGCGGCGGGTTCGTCGTCTGCGTCGTCCGATCCGCACGCGGCCGCGAACATGGCCAGCGCCAACATCACGGCCATCCAACGGCCGGCTCGTATTCGTAGTATCGACATGCTTCTCCTTTATCTATTCGCAGACAGACCCGGCGAGGGGACCCATGCGGCCCCCCGGCGCATCGGGGGTCTGCCTCATTGAAACATACACGGCCGGCGCGGCCGGTGCATCGGGTCAGGGCAGCAGGACGGCCCGTCCGAGCACTCCTCCCCGGGCGAGGCGGGGGAGGACCCGGTTGATTTCGTCGAGGGGGCGGCGTTCCAGGGCCGGGGTCAGGCGGCCTGCCCGGGCCAGGGCCACCACCTCGCGGAGGTCGTTGCGGCTGCCCCACCAGGCGGTGGTCAGGGTCACCTCGGCGGGCATACCGTAGGGCTTGTAGGGGAGGACGCCGCCGCCCAGGCCAACGTTCATGATCACGGCGAACCGCCCGGCTGCCCTCACGGACAGCTCCATGGAGGCGGTGGATCCTACGAAGTCGAGCACCGCGTCGGCGCCTTGCCCTCCTGATAGGTCCATCACGGCTTCGAGGGCTTGGTCGGCGGATTCGGCCACTGCGTCGGCGCCCAGGCGGGCGGCCAGCCGGCGGGCGGGCGGCGAGATGTCCACGGCCACCACCCGGGCGGGGGAGAGGGTCTTCAGGTACTGCAGTCCGAAGTGCCCCAGGCCTCCTATCCCGACCGCCGCCGCCGTTGCGCCGGGCGTCAGGCGGGGCAGACAGCGCCGCACCGCCCGGTAGGAGGTGAGGCCGGCGTCGGTGAGGGCGGCCGCTTCGGCGGGGTCGAGGCCGCCGATCGGCTCAAGATGGCGGGCGGCCGGCACCACCAGATACTCGGCGTATCCGCCCGGAGGCCCATGCCCCACCCATCCGGTCTGGCCGCAGGCCTGTTCGTCGCCCCGCAGGCAGTAGAGGCACCGTCCGCACCCCCAGGCGCCGAAGACCGCCGCCGCATCCCCTTCCCGCAGGCCGGTCACCCCCTTGCCCAGTCCGGCCACATGCCCGGCGATCTCATGGCCGAGGATGGCCGGAAGCCGCTCGAGGATGTTCGACCGGCCCGCCCAAACCGTCCAGTCGGAATGGCACACCCCTACCGCCGCCACCTTGATCAGCACCTCGCCCGGACCGGGTTCGGGCGCGGGCACCTCCCTTATTTCCAACGGTTCGCCGTAGGCGGTGAGCAGGGCAGCCTTCATAGCCGGGAATCCCCCCCATTTCTCCTGCAATCTGAACCCGAGTCGTTGAGGGGCGCTATTCGATCAAGACATGGAGAGGCTTTGCTGTTCACGGTTACGGTGATGCCTTGGGGAGGGGCGAACAGCCGGAGGAGGGTGAGATGCACCTCGCCGCTCACTTCCACCCAGACCTCCGATGGGCCGGGGTAGTTCTTGACATCGGCCTTGACGGTCATGGTGTCTTCCCATTCCGGCTGGGCTTGGGCGAACTTTACGGCGGTTCGCTCCGCTTCGGTGGGATCCAGCTTGAGCCGGTTGTCCGGATTGAAACGGTTCCCCCACAGGGCGTCCTTGTCAAACTCGTTGGCGGCGGCGAAGGCGGCCTTGTCGGCGATGCCGGTCAGGGTTCCGTGCTGGGAGATCACCCGCCACAGGTCGAGGGCCAAGCCGCCGGCAAAGAACAGCAACAGGATGAGCCCCATGCTCCAGATGACCACCGCCCCCTGCTCGCTCCGAGAGGGTGACCGACGGGCGCCGGGTTCTGTTGCGGGCGTCGGTTCAATGGTCACGGCGGCAGGCTGCGGGTTTTCTCTATCTGTTCGCGGTAGGTCCGCTCGATGGTCACCGCGCCGATGCTTCCGAAGCCGATTACCGAAACCGCTGGCGCTTGGAACGAAACCCTGGCGGTCACCACTTCTTTGGGGTGCCAGGCGGCTGCGCAGTTGATATCCACCTTGGTTCCTTGCGGGGACAGGCCCCGTTCACCCAGGATCCGGTGGGCGATGACATCGGCGTGTTTCTGTCCGGTGTCCGGATCGGGGGCGACGGCGCAGGCTCGCACCGCTTCTCTGGCGGCGGCGTCGGCCAGCGACCGGTACTCCACCATGAGGGGAAGGCTGAGCAACAGCATGGCGGCGGGGATCAGCAGGAAAGCGGACACCATTACCAGGTCCACGGCCCCGGCGCCCTGTTCGTTGCCGCTTCGGGAGCGGAGGCGGCGCAGGATGCGGTTCATGAAACCGGTTCCGTGGAGGAGGCGGCTTTGATGGTGAAGCTCCAGTCGGGGCCGAAGGCGGGGAAAACCGGCTCGAGCTGGGCATTGATCGTGGCGGTGGTGATCTCAGCGTCGGTGATCTCAGCGTCGGTGGCGAGGGATTCCCTCTGGCATTTCACCGAGGCGCTTGATGCGTAGATGTTGGCGAGATCGGCGATAGTCCGGTTGGCTCGGTCTTCGCAGGCGGCGATGCCGCCCGCCGTGGCGCCCGCCCGGGCGCCCGCCCTGGCGCCTACATCGGCTGCGTGCTGGATCACCGACCGGGCGTAGAGCATGAGCAGGGCGTTGAACAGGAACAGGGTGAGCGCCAGGGCGGCGGCCACCGCCATCAAAACCTCGATCGCCGCCGCGCCCGACTGCCCGGCGCCGCTTCGGCGGCAACGGCGGCCGTCTCGGGGTCCGATGTGATCCGTCATCCGGCCCAAGATAGAGCTGATCGGTGCTTTCTACCTGCACAAGGGACGATTATTTTTCACGTTCTGGAAGTATTTTTGACGTTCTACGGGTTGCGGCGGAACTGTTCGGGGTTGATGGGATGCGGCCGGGCTTGGCCGTTACGTCCCCCTGCCTTTTCCCGGTACCGTGCGGGCAGGCGGAAGGAGACCGATTGATTATCGACATGCACGTCCACTACTACCTGCCGGAGTATGTCGAGGCGCTCCGTTCCTCCGAGGCTTTGGACGCATATATCCGCGGCGACGGGCGGATCGTGGTGCTCTGGAGGGGCGGGGTGACCATGACGATTCCGCAGCCGCATCCGGGGGTGTCGGAGCGGATCGAGATGATGGACCGGCTGGGGATCGGCATGCAGGTGCTGTCGGTCCCTTCGCCCGGCGCGTTGTTCCTCGAAGGGAGGGAAGCCCTGCGGCTGGCACGCTCCGTCAACGACGGCCTGGCGGGGATCGTCCGCGACCATCCCGGCCGCTTCCGCGCCCTGGCCTCCCTCCCGCTCAAGAGCGTCGAAGATTCGACCGCCGAGATGGACAGGGCCCTGGGCGAGCTGGGGATGGCCGGGGTGATGATCCTCACCAACACCGACGGGGAGCTGCTCGACTCCCCCCGCCTCGAACCCTTCTGGGAGCGCGCCGCCGAGCTCGGCGCCTTGGTCTACGTCCATCCGAGCCTTCCGGCCGACACTTCCGGCCTGCAGGATTACAGCCTGGCCATCGCCCTGGGTTTCTTCCACGACACGAACCTCGCCCTGGCAAGGCTCACCTTCGGCGGGGTGTTCGAGCGGCACAAGGGGATCCGCTGGGTGTTCTCCCACCTGGGCGGGACCATGCCCTTCCTGGCGCCGAGGCTGGACATCTTCGCCCGGCAGTTCCCCCAATGCCGGGAGCACATCGACAAGCCCCCGACCGAATACCTCGCCGGCCTCGTGTACGACACGGCGGTAACCCACGCCCCGGCCATGCGCTGCGCCGTCGAAACGGTGGGCGCGGACCGCCTCGTCTACGGCAGCGATTACCCCCACACGCCCGGCGGCAGCGGCCCCTATATACAGGCGGTCGAGGAGCTGGGCCTGCCGGAGGACGAGCAGGCCGAGGTGCTGGGCGGGCGGGCCCGGCGGCTGCTGGCCGGGGACTGCGTCTGACAACGCCTTCCCTGCCTGTTCGTTTTTGTAAGACCGGATGCGTTGTCGGGATTGCGCCGGCGCCTGCTGCGCTCACCGACGGAACGGCGAAGGTTCCCTACCCGTGCATCCTCTTGCCAACGGGTGTCTTCACAGAGAACACCAATACCGCGCAAGCCTGAACCCTGCGAACCCACTGGTCAAGCCCCTGTCCCAACCTCCGGAATCCGGCAAGAACGCGAAAAACGCCGCCCCTACGCCCCCTCGCCCCGCTTCGCGGGCCCCGCCCCCGCCGCCTCCACCCGAGTTCCGGACGCGGTCGGTCAGTACCCCGGAGGATCGCGTTCGGAAGATGATCCCTGTCACGGTCTGCGCCGGCTGCGGACCGGAGGTGCTTGCGGCTTCTTCATTATCCGGTATCGGTGTGACAAGGTCAATACCCTTGTGGGGGGATCCGGCGGGATTTTTTTGTCATTCCATATTTTGAGGTTTTCGCATCCTAAAGGCGGGGGTTGCCGGTAACCTTGCGGCTGTGGAACCCGTGACGTTGGATACCTTGCGCCGCCCTCTACGCGACCTGCGGCTGTCGGTCACCGACCGGTGCAACTTTCGGTGCAGCTACTGCATGCCGGCCGAGATATTCAACCGCGAGTACGAGTTCCTCAGGCGCGACCTCCTGCTCAGCTTCGAGGAGCTGACCACCCTGGCCAGGGCCTTCCGCCGTCTGGGCGTGGAGAAGATCAGGCTCACGGGGGGCGAGCCCCTGTTGCGCAAGGGCATCGAGGAGCTGGTGGCCATGTTGTCCGCCGCGACCGGATGCGAGCTCACCCTGACCACCAACGGTTCGCTGCTGGCGCGCAAGGCCGAGGCCCTGGCGTCCGCCGGGCTTTCCCGGATCACGGTCTCGCTCGACTCGCTGGACGACGCGGTTTTCCAGGCGATGAACGATGTCGGTTTCCCGGTGGGGGCGGTGCTCGAAGGGATCGATGCGGCCGCCGCGGCCGGCCTGCCGGTCAAGATCAACGCGGTGGTCAAACGGGGGGTGAACGATCAGGGCGCGGTCGACATGGCCCGCCGCTTCCGATGGACCGGCCATATCCTGCGCTTCATCGAGTACATGGACGTGGGGGCGACCAACGGCTGGCGCATGGACGACGTTGTGCCCGCCGCCGAGCTGATCGAGGCCGTCGGCGCCGAGTTCCCGATCCGGCCCGCGGTACCCAACTACCGGGGCGAGGTCGCCCGGCGGTGGGAGTACCTGGACGGCGGGGGCGAGATCGGGTTCATCGCCTCGGTCACCCAACCCTTCTGCGGCGACTGCACCAGGGCCCGCGTCTCGGCCGAGGGAATGCTCTACACCTGCCTGTTCGCCTCGACGGGCGTCGACCTGCGCGCCCGGCTGAGGGCCGGCGCCGGGACAGAGGAGATGACCGCCGCCTTGAGGCGGGTGTGGGAGGCCAGGGAGGACCGCTATTCGGAGATCCGCTCCGCGGCCACCGTCGACCTCCCCAAGATCGAAATGAGCTACATCGGAGGATGACCACCCATTAGCCGCCGGTTTCCGGAGGGCCGTAGCGGGCGGCCGAGACGCCGCCGGATCCATCTATCCTGACCCTTGCCGAGACAGTCACACCGTTTGCGGAGAATCCATGCCCGGTTTGCTTGCCTTCCACGCCCATCCCGACGACGAGGTCACATCCACGGGCGGGGTGCTGGCCAGATACGCCGCCGCCGGAGAGCAGGTAGTGGTCGTTACCGCCACCGACGGGGCCGAGGGAGAGGTCCACAACTACGACGACCCCGATGCGGTCCGCCCCCGCCTGGTGGAGCTGAGGATGGAGGAGATCGCAAAGGCCCTGGCCATTCTGGGGGTTCCCCACCATCATTTCCTCGGGTACCGCGATTCCGGCATGATGGGCGATGAGCCCAACGAAAACCCGGAGTGCTTCTGGCAGGCCGACTTCATGGAGGCGACCGACCGCCTGGTGCGCCTGATGCGCCGCCGCCGTCCGGAGGTGATGACCATCTACGACCCGTTCGGGGGTTACGGGCACCCCGACCATATCCAGGTGCATCGGGTGGGCATGGCCGCCTACTTCGGATCCGACGACTTGAGGCGGTTCCCGCTAGAGGAGGGCGAAGAGCCGTGGCAGGCGTCCAAGCTCTATATGACCTGCTGGCCGCGCTCGCGGGTGGAGGTGATGATCCGGGCCCGGTTGGAGGCCGGTCTGATCACCGAGGAAGAGGCGAAGGAGTCGTCCGGCTGGGGTACGCCGGACGAGGATATAACCGCCCTGGTGGACGTGGTCCCGTGGGCGGACCGCAAGGTGGAGGCGCTGCGCGCCCACCGTTCCCAGATTCCCGAAGACTGGTTCATGCTGCAGGCGCCCGAGCGCGATGTTCCGAAGGTGATCGGTACGGAGGCCTTCCAGCGGGTTCACTCGAGGGTGGACGCCCCCTTCCGCGAGGACGACCTGTTCACCGGTCTGCGCTGAAGGGCTCGAGCGTCCGGTAAAGCCGCGGCCGCCGGCCCGGTCAGAGCGGCAGCTCGACCGCCACCGCCTCGGCCAGCCGCTCGTACTCCTCGATCCGGTTGTACCGGTGGGCCGATATGCGTAGCAGGCGGCCGGGCGGTGCGGGCCAGGAGTACACCATCGCCTCGATTGACCACTTGGCGCGCAATACCGCCATCAGCGGGTCGAAGATGGTCTCGGCGCGCCCCGGCGCTTCGGGAAGCGGAACCGAGGCGAGCGATCCGATCATCTCGTCGGGGGCGGGCGGCGGGGCGCCGAGCGCGTCCAAGAGGGTGTTCCTTCCCGCCAGGCAGAGCTTCCGGTTGGCGCGCCGCACCCCCTCCCATCCGTCCGGATGTAGTCCGCCCACTGCGTCGAGGGCGTCGGGTACGGCCAGCCAGGCGGTGGGGTCGTCGGTCCCGGTCCAGTCGAACTGGGTGTGGAGATGGCCCCCCGAGGCCGGCCAGGCCCCGTTGTAGCCGTGGCTGATAACCGCCGGGTACACCGCCCGGCGCCGGCCCTCCCGCACGTACAGGAAGGCCGATCCCTTCGGGGCGCACATCCATTTGTGGCAGTTCGCCGTGATGTAGGAAGCGCCGATGGAGGAAACGTCGAAGTCGATCATGCCGGGGGCGTGGGCCGCGTCCACCAGCACCTCGACGTCGGGCTCGAGAGCCGCTGCCAGCTCCGCCGCCGGCAGGACGAGGGCGGTGGGCGAGGTGACCGAGTCGATCAGCACCAGTCTGGTCCGGTCGGTGACGGCCGCCATGACGCTGTCCTTTACTTCTCTGGCGCCGCCGATGGGAAACGGGAAGGAAGCGGTGACCACCCGGGCGCCCGTCCGGGCGGCGGCGACGGACGCCGCGTTGCGGCAGGCGTTGTAGCCGTGGTCGGTTACCACGATCTCGTCGCCGGGCCCGAGGGACGCCTCCAACGAGCGGAGCACCGCGTTGACCCCCTCGGTGGCGTTGCGTACGAATACCAGGCCGGCCGGGTCGGCGCCGACGAACTCGGCCAGCCGTTCCCGGGCCCGGTCGAGGGCAGGCTGATAGTGCTCGAGCATGAATCGGGTCGGGTTGGATTCGAGCAGATCCCGCCATCTCTGCTGGGCTTCGAGGGCCGGGACCGGCGCCGCGCCGAATGAACCGTGGTTGAGGTGGCTGACGGCCGGATCAAGATTCCAGATGCTCACCGTGGTCAGGCTACCCGCCGCCTCGGATACCAATGAAATCGCCGGATGCCATGACCCCGTAGGCCCGCGAAGCACAGAAAGGCCGGACGCCCCCCGGCGGCTCGTCCGTTACGATGCCGGCTGCCCATTCCACCGGTCGAGCAGCCGCTTCTCGTCCGAGGGACCCTGCCTGGCCTCTGCAAATCATGTTTGACCTGGGGTTTTGCCCGCAGACTCAAATGTTGCCGGGGGGGGGGGGTACTATTGCTATAGTAAAACCCTGGTCGCTCCTTTCTGTGGGGTTTGGCCGTGTGTTCTATGGATAAGGGAAACAACAAGGAGGATAAATCGTTATGGTTGCGCGCGGTGTACGGGGGCGGTCGTGGTTGGCTGTGATCGGTGTGTTGGGTTTGGTGGGTTCGTTGCTGGCTGTTGGGGCGGGTCCGGCCGGGGGCGTGGAGGGTGAGGCTGATAATGAGGCGGTGTATTCGGCGTGTGTGGGTGCGGCGTTGGAGTCGGCGGGTTTGGTGGATGTGGTGGGGACGTTTGCTGAGGACGCGGTGAATTGTTTGGCGCATTTCGGGGTAACGCGGGGTCGGACGGCGACAACTTATGATCCGGGGTCGCCGGTGTCGCGTTGGCAGATGGCGTTGTTTTTGTCGCGGGCGGCGGGTCCGGCGGGGATTGCGTTGCCGGCGAACCCGGCGGGCGGTTTCACGGATATCGGGGGTTTGTTCGAGGGTGCTCGTACTGCGATCAATCAGATGGCGGCGTTGGATATCATGCCGGCGTTGAGGGGGACGGCGTTTGGGCCCAATACGGCGGTGTCGCGGGCGCAGATGGCTTTGATGTTGGATTCGTTCTTGGTGGCGGCGGAGAAGGGGTCTGGTTTGGGGTTGGGGGCTTTGGGCGCTGACACCGATGAGTTGGCTGATGTTGTTCCTGATGATGCGGTGTTTGATGATATTGCTAATGTGACGCGGGGGGAGTATTCGGCGATTCGGCGGATGTTCGAGTTGGGTGTAACCAGGGGTACTGCGGATGGGCGTTTTTCTCCGAGCGGTTTGGTGACGCGGGCGCAGATGGCGGTGTTTATTACGCGGATGTTGGCGCATACGGTGGCCCGTCCGCGGGGGATCACACTACAGGCGTCGGAGTCGTCGGTTACGGAGGGCGAGTCGGTGGATTTGGTGGTGTCGGTGCGGGATTCGAGTTTGATGGGGGTGCCGGATGCGTTGGTGGATGTGTTTTCTTCGTCGGCGCCGGATGATGCGTTCGGGGAGGATGGGCGTTGTTCGGTGGATGATGTGTCGGCGGTGGGGGGTTCGGGGGTGTGTGAGATCTCGTTGAGTGATGAGGCGACGGATCCGTCGGGTGATCTGGAGGCGTCGACGACCAATCTGGATGCGTCCACGACTTTGTGGGCGTGGACCGGTGACAACGGGGATCGTTACGACGCGGACGACATGGTGGGGGCGTCGATTGCGATTGCGGTGTCGAAGGCGGGGACCAAGCTGCGGGTAACGGACGATATGCCGGAGGGGGCTACGGCGGCGGAGTTCGGGGAGCGGGTGGCGTTTACGCTGCAGGTGGTGGACGAGGACGGCAACCCGGTGGCGAAGAAGGACGAATCGGTTACCGTGGTGGCGGCCGAGACGGTTACCACGGCGGGGGACAACGGTACGTCGAATACGTCTTCGTCCACGCGGGCGCATAAGACGGACGCGTCGGGCAAGATCGAGCTGTCGTTCCGTCAGACGGATCCGCGGTCGGGGAGCGGCAACACGGGCGACTCGGCCCGCCTGAATCTGTATATCACCCTTGCTTCGGGGTCGTCGCTGACGTTGGAGGACAAGACCAACCTGGAGAAGGCCGGAACCGCCGGAACGGGCGCGGAGGACGCGTCGGCGGTGTGGCGGGATTCGACGCCGGTTGCGACTACTTTGATGTTGTCGCAGACGGTTTCTTATGTTGAGGCGTCGAAGGCGGGCAACGGGGCGGCCCATGCTGTTACGGCCACGTTGACGGATCAGTTCGGCAATCCGGTGGCCCGTCAGAAGATTCATTTCACCTCCGACGATCCGCTCGGCATCGGGGAACAGTCCGAGGACGCTTCTTTGGCGGCGGTGCGGGCCACCATCAGCGACTTCAGAACAGCCCCGGGTGCTTGGGGAAATTTCGGGTTCGGTGTTCTGCTTGATTTGCTCGGCGAGGCTCGTTATACGAGGACCACCAACCGGAGGGGGGCCGCTACTCTGACTTATACCCGTGACTCCGACGCGTCGGCGATCGAGACGGTGCGGGCCCGGCTGGTGCGCGGGGCAGACGACGCGAGGCGCCAGAGCGGCGACGAGGCGGACCTGATTGCCGAGGAGGAGTTGGCGGTCTACTGGGTCGATGAGCTGTCCGACGGGGGTTCGGCCTCGGGTCGGATTCTGGTCAAGGACGACGAGAACAGCCGGATCGTGGTCGGCGGGGCGGACGGCGGGGTGACGCTGGCCGTCTATGATTCCAATGATCAATTCACCGGGTTGGCCGGTCCGGTGACCCTGGCGGATTTCGAGAAGGATCTGAAGGGCGACGCAGCTCATCTAACGGTGGACGGCTACGACGACACCGCGAAGGGCGTGAGCCATTTCACCCTGGCGGCGGAATGGCCGCAGGTCGACCTGTCTGGTATACCCGGGCCTGCCGCCGATCAACGGCTTGAGGCTGACAGCGGTACCAACGTCGGGATGGGTCATTACGCCTCGGACAACGATACGATCGTGGTCGGCTCCTGGTTTGAGAACAATTATGCGGGTGCCGTGTATGTGTACGACGGCGCGGGGGATACGTCCCCGACCAGGCTGACCGCCCCCACTCCTCAGCCGACCACCTTTACAGGCGATGCCGCCACCACACCGTGGTACGTCAAGCCCTGGAGCCTTAACCTGCCCACCTCGGGCGGGTGGTTCGGCTGGGCGGTTGACATCCGGGGTGACACGTTGGTGGTGGGCGAGCCGGGCCGGCTCAGCGCTACCAACCGGCAGGTTGTTATCCCCGGCGATCCCCAGAACGGCACCGCCGCCGACGGGGCCGTCTACGTCTACACCAGGAGCGGCGGGGATTGGACTCTTGACGCTACGTTGACGGCGGGTGGTTCTACCTTGGACGGAAGTCCTCACCCCGAGCATGGTTTCGAGTTCGGCCGCTCGGTTGCGGTGTCCGAGAACGAGAAGGTTATAGCAGTCGGGGCGCCCAGGTTGATGGCCGGTACGCGGGTAGGCGGGGTGTACCTTTATGAGCAGCCCGCCTCGGCCGCCGCCGGCAAATGGGACGACGACAACGGCGCCGGTTCGCCTCGGCTGGCGCCGCATTGGGAAGAACTCGTCGCCAACGGCAACAACTGGACCTGGTACCACGCCTCGCGTCGGGAGTTGGCAATATCCGAGGACGGTTCTACGGTGGTGGCGGGCGCCCACTTCTTCAAAGCCGACGTGGGTGGGGTCAAATACCCGTGGGCGGGCGCCGCCTACGTGTATACCGAGCCGGCCGGCGGTTGGACCAGCGCCTTGGTAAATCCGGATGCCAAACTGGAGTCCCCCGCCCCGTTGCCCGCCGAGAAGGTGGGAAGGTCGGTGGCGGTGTCGGCCGACGGCGGCACGGTGGTCGTCTCGGCCAACTTCCGGCCCAACCTGATGCGCCGGGGCAAGGTGCTTATTTTCGAGCGGCCAGACTCGACCGCCGACGCAGGACAATGGGGCAACTCCCCCGATCCGACCGCCGTGCTGAGGCCCCCGGATCGTCCCGACGCTCCGTCGACTTGCACCCCCGGCGGACCGGTATTGGGCTGCAACCTCGGTGAGATTTTCGGGCAGTGGGTGGATATCACCGATGACGGAAACAGCATTCTGGCTTCCCGTGTCTACCGCACCGAGGGCAACCAGCGGGGTTCCATACACCTGTTCACCAAGCCGACGGACGGCTGGTCGTCGGTAACCGACGAGGCCCAGCCCGCGTCGGTCGAGTATCTGGGCGCGAAGCCCGGCGCCGGTCTGGGGTGGAGAAACACATTCGACCAGGCCCTCGGCGTCGTCTACGCCTTCGCGGTCGATCCCGACGTCGAAGGTCCCACATCCACCGCGGGCGCCACCGGCAACGGTAAACTGTTGTACCGAATTACCCCGGCCTCGTAGCCGCCGATCACCGAGGCCATACCGCAACACCACATCCAGGACAAGGGCTCCTTCACCGGGGGCCCTTTCCTGGTTCCAAAGAGATGCTCCGCAACCGCGGTTCCCCGTCCCGTGTGATGTTGCCGCGTCGCCTCGCGTTCCGCCGGCCGAGCGGCGGTTCGCGTCCGGAGCCTGCCTTTCTACTGACATACTATGTCTGACCTGGGGTTTTGAGGAGCGTAACCGGATTATTTGCGGGGGGGGGGGGTACTATTGCTATAGTAAAGCCCTGGTCGCTCCTTTCTGTGGGGTTTGGCCGTGTGTTCTATAGATAAAAGGGAAATGGCAAGGAGGACAGATCGTTATGGTTGCGCGCGGTGTACGGGGGCGGTCGTGGTTGGCTGTGATCGGTGTGTTGGGTTTGGTGGGTTCGTTGCTGGGTGCGGGGGGGGGGGTGACTCCAGCGGAGGGTAAGGCGGGGGAGGCGGATAACGAGGCGGTGTATTCGGCGTGTGTGGGTGTTGCGTTGGAGTCGGCGGGTTTGTTGGATGTGGTGGGGACGTTTGCTGAGGACGCGGTGAATTGTTTGGCGCATTTCGGGGTGACGCGGGGTCGGACGGCGACTATGTATGATCCGGGGTCTCCGGTGTTGCGTTGGCAGATGGCGTTGTTTTTGTCGCGGGCGGCGGGTCCGGCGGGGATTGCGTTGCCGGCGAATCCGGTTGCTGTGTTTACTGATGTCGGGGGTTTGTTCGAGGGTGCTCGTACTGCGGTCAATCAGATGGCGGCGTTGGATATTATGCCGGCGTTGAGGGGGACGTTGTTTGGGCCCAATACGGCGGTGTCGCGGGCGCAGATGGCTTTGATGTTGGATTCGTTCTTGGTGGCGGCGGAGAAGGGGTCTGGTTTGGGGTTGGGGGCTTTGGGGGCTGACACCGATGAGTTGGATGATGTTGTTCCTGATGATGAGGTGTTTGATGATATCGCTAATGTGACGCGGGGGGAGTATTCGGCGATTCGGCGGATGTTCGAGTTGGGTGTAACCAGGGGTACTGCGGATGGGCGTTTTTCTCCGAGCGGTTTGGTGACGCGGGCGCAGATGGCGGTGTTTATTACGCGGATGTTGGCGCATACGGTGGCCCGTCCGCGGGGGATCACACTTCAGGCGTCGGAGTCGTCGGTTACGGAGGGCGAGTCGGTGGATTTGGTGGTGTCGGTGCGGGATACGGATTTGAGGGCGGTACCGGACGCATTGGTGGACGTGTTCTCATCGTCGAACCCGGACGACGCGTTCGGTACGGACGGCCGATGCTCCAATGATGAAGTTTCGGCGGTGGGCGGTTCGGACGTGTGTACGGTCGCGTTGGGCGACCAGACGACCGACCCGTCAGGTGATCTGGAGCTGTCAACGGAGAACCTGGACACAACTACAACCCTGTGGGCGTGGACCGGCGAGGCAGGCGACCGCTACGACGCGGACGACACGGTGGGGTCGTCGATTGCGATTGCGGTGTCGAAGGCGGGGACCAAGCTGCGGGTAACGGATGATATGCCGGAGGGGGCTACGGCGGCGGAGTTCGGGGAGCGGGTGGTGTTTACGTTGCAGGTGGTGGACGAGGACGGCAACCCGGTGGCGAAGAAGGATGAATCGGTTACGGTGGTGGCAGCGGAGACGGTATCCACCGCCGGCGATGACAGTACTACGAACACTTCGTCTACGACCCGGTCGCATAAGACGGACGCGTCGGGCAAGATCGAGCTGACCTTCCGCCAAACGGATCCGAGGTCGGGGAGCGACAATACGGGTGATTCGGCTCGCCTGGATCTGGACATCACCCTGGCCTCAGGTTCGTCGCTGGTGCTGGAGGACAAGACCAACCTGAAAAAGGCTGGAACCGACGGCGACGCCGCAGGCGATGCGGCGGCGGTGTGGTACGATTCCACACCGGTTGCGACCACTCTGATGTTGTCGCAGGCGGTCGATTATCATGAGGCTTCCGGTGCCGGGAACGGAGCGGCCAACGTAGTAACCGCCACCCTGACCGACCAGTACGGCAACCCGGTGGCGCGTCAGAGGATCAACTTCACCTCCGACGACCCGGAGGGCATCGGCGCCAAAGCCGACCCTTCTGCCACCCTTCCGGCTTGCCCTAGCTGGCGCGGGGTTTGTCCAGGCCGCGCCGTTCTATCCCCGACTACGGCTCTGGTCTTCGACATAAGCAGCGATGAGACAAGGGAGCTTACCGGTGAGAGCCGATGGACGCGCACGACCAACCGGCGGGGGGTGGCTACGCTGTCCTACAACCGGAAGTCTTCCGACAGCGGGATCGAAACCATCCTGGCCGAAACGGTTGTCGGTTCGGGCGCCGATGCTGTAACCATCGACGCCGACCGCGCCTACCACTACTGGGCCGTCGAACCGGCTGTGGGCGGCTCGGCGCGGGGCCGGATTGTGGCGGCCGACATCGAGAACAACCGACTGGTTACAGCCGGCGCCGATGTGTCACTGATCACCTATGACAGCAACGACCAGTTCTCCACCACCGTCCCGGTAACGATGTCCGCCTTCGAGAAATACCTCGTCGAGACGGCCGCCCACGCCTCCGTGGTCGACTACCAGACCAGGTCCCAGAGGGTGAGCCATATCACGGTCAAACCAGAATGGACCGGCCTCGACCACCCCGACGGAACCGACGCCGGGGCGGCGGCCCGCTTCGGTCAGGCCGTAGCCGCCGACGACGGAGTCCTCGTCGTCGGCGCAGGCCATGAATCTGTCGAGAACAGCAACGGCGACACGCTGGCCCTAGCCGGAAAAGCGTATATATACGATGACGGCATCACCGACGACACTCCCGTCGTTTTGATGTCCCCCGACCCGACGGCCGAAGCCCTATTCGGATACGATGTAGACATCGCAGGCGGCACCGTCGTGGTGTCGGAATTCGCCGGCAGTTCAGCGGCGGGCACCAAGGGCAACGGCATGGTCTACGTGTATACCAAGAACAGCAGCGGCGCCTGGGAGCTCGACGCCACCTTCAACGACGACAACGCCCCGGACCTTGATCCGTCCGACCAGACCTGTTGCCGAACCGGTGCTCATCAATTCGGCAGAGGAGTCGCCATCTCCAGAGACGGTAAGTGGATAGGCGTAGCGGCGCCTCAGGATCCCCGTTCGGCGGCCCCGATCGGTTGGGTGCTCCTGTTCGAAAAACCCGCCTCAGCCGCCGCCGGTGAATGGGATGACAGCGACGGTTCGGATTCCATCCAGCTGGAGCCCGCCGATTCGGCGGATGGCACGGTGTACACAGGTATGGGCGCCGACCGGTCGATTGCGCTGTCGCGGGACGGCTCCACGGTGGTAGCCGGGGCGCCATGGGTCGGTCCCCAGGCTGAACCGCCGCTGGGATTGGGGTGGCCAAATGGCCACACCGGCTACGGCGCCGGCTTCGTCTGGGTCAAGCCCGACGGAGGCTGGGCGGCGTCCGGAACAGCCAACAATGCGGTCGCCAAACTGACCCCGGCCCCCGTTACCGGCACCCGGGCCGCGCACCAGCAGATCGGAAAACGGGCGGACATATCTGCGGACGGCAACACCGTCATACTCGGGGGCAGCTGGGATGCCATTGACTGGCAAATCGGCCAAGCGCTGGTTTATACCAAACCGTCGGGCGGCTGGGTGGACGACGGCGATGGCGATAATTCAGATCAGGCCAAACACGAGCCGACTGTGCTCGAACCCGCCGGGGGCCGACCCGCCGACGTATTCGGCCAGTACATTGCTGTCTCCGCCGACGGCGACGAGGTAGCCGCCTCCCGCCACTATCGGCAGGAAGGCGATTGGCGGGGTTCGGTGATGGTCTACGAACGCAGCGGCAACGACTGGAGGCTTGCCGCCGAGTACCTGGGCGCCAAGCCCCAGCACCACTTGGGCTGGGCGACCACCTACGACAAGGCCGACGACACCCTCTACACCTCTTGGCGGTTCAATGATGGTGAGGGGGGTCGGTTGCTGACCATCTTCCGCATTGATCGATAATCGTCTGCCGCAACCGGCGCAACCAGAGCCGGGGGTCTCCGCTAATTGGGTGGAACCCCCGGCTCTTTCAGGGTACGCAGTACAGGCAAGGCCCTGAGCCAGCCGGATCTCGGAGGTCTGCGTCTTGCGGTCGCGCGGCGGTGCGTACCGCCATCCGATGACCGCCCGCCCCGAAAGTTGTGCATAACCGTGCCGCAGTAGAACGGGCCGCACAACCGGCGTCGCCCGTCACTCGGTCGGTTTCCTCACCCCGATAATCCCCGGCAGTTCTCTCACTGTCCGACCGTACATGCTTCCCTGTCAAACCATGTTGGGGCCTTGACCTGGGGTTTTAGGGGCATAAACCGGATTATTTGCGGGGGGGGGGGGGTATTATTGATATAATCAAACCCCGGCTGTCCCTTTTGTGGGTAGGCCGTGTCTTGTATTGGATAAGGAAAAACAGGCAAGGAGGACAGATCGTTATGGTTGCGCACGGTGTACGGGGGCGGTCGTGGCTGGTTGTGTTTGGGGTGTTGGGTTTGGTGGGTTCGTTGCTGGCTGTTGGGGCGGGTCCGGCGGGGGGCGTTGAGGGTGAGGCTGATAATGAGGCGGTGTATTCGGCGTGTGTGGGTGCGGCGTTGGATTCGGCGGGTTTGGTGGATGTGGTGGGGACGTTTGCTGAGGACGCGGTGAATTGTTTGGCGCATTTCGGGGTAACGCGGGGTCGGACGGCGACAACTTATGATCCGGGGTCGCCGGTGTCGCGGTGGCAGATGGCGTTGTTTTTGTCGCGGGCGGCGGGTCCGGCGGGGATTGCGTTGCCGGCGAACCCGGCGGGCGGTTTCACGGATATCGGGGGTTTGTTCGAGGGGGCTCGGACTGCGGTCAATCAGATGGCGGCGTTGGATATCATGCCGGCGTTGAGGGGTACGTCGTTTGGGCCCGACACGGCGGTGTCGCGGGCGCAGATGGCTTTGATGTTGGATGCGTTCCTGGTGGCGGCGGAGAAGGGCGCGGGTTTGGGTTTGGGGGCTTTGGGCGCTGACACCGATGCGTTGGCTGATGTTGCTCCTGATGATGAGGTGTTTGATGATATCGCTAATGTGACGCGGGGGGAGTATTCGGCGATTCGGCGGATGTTCGAGCTGGGGGTGGCGAGGGGGACGGCGGATGATCGGTTCTCGCCGGGGGGTTTGGTGACGCGGGCGCAGATGGCGGTGTTTATTACGCGGATGTTGGCGCATACGGTGGCCCGTCCGCGGGGTATTACCTTGCAGGCGGCGGATACGTCGGCGACGGAGGGCGATTCGGTGGATTTGGTGGTGTCGGTGCGTGATTCTGATTTGTTGCCGATGCCGGACGCGTTGGTGGATGTGTTTTCTTCGACGAGTGCTGATGATGCGTTCGGGGAGGATGGGCGTTGTTCGGTGGATGATGTGTCGGCGGTGGGGGGTTCGGGGGTGTGTGAGATTTCGTTGGGTGATCAGACGACGGATCCGTCGGGTGATCTGGAGTTGTCGACGGAGAGCCTGGATGCGTCCACGACTTTGTGGGCGTGGACGGGTGACAACGGGGATCGTTATGACGCGGACGACATGGTGGGGGCGTCGGTTGTGATTGCGGTGTCGAAGGCGGGGACCAAGCTGCGGGTTACGGATGATATGCCGGAGGGGGCTACGGCGGCGGAGTTCGGGGAGCGGGTGGTGTTTACGTTGCAGGTGGTGGACGAGGACGGCAGCCCGGTGGCGAAGAAGGATGAGTCGGTTACGGTGGCGGCGGCGGAGACGGTTACCACGGCGGGGGACAACGGTACGTCGAATACGTCTTCGTCGACGCGGGCGTATAAGACGGACGCGTCGGGCAAGATCGAGTTGTCGTTCCGTCAGACGGATCCGCGGTCGGGGAGCGGCAACACGGGCGACTCGGCCCGCCTGAACCTGTATATCACCCTCGCTTCGGGGTCGTCGCTGACGCTGGAGGACAAGACCAACCTGGAGAAGGCCGGAACCGCCGGAACCGGCGCCGATGACGCGTCGGCGGTGTGGCGGGACTCCACGCCGGTGCCCACCACCCTGATGCTTTCGCAGACGGCGGCGTATCACGAGGCCAGCGCGGAGGGCAACGGGGCGGTCAACGTAGTAACCGCGACTTTGACCGACCAGTTCGGCAACCCGGTTTCCCGCCAGACGATTCACTTCACCTCCGACGACCCGATGGGGGTGGGCCAGGAGGCCTCGGATGTGCTCACGGCGACCCTGGATGTCGGAGTCCGTCCGTGGCGGGTGGTATTGGGCCTGTTGGCCAAGGCGCGCTATACGCGGACCACCAACCGGCTGGGCGCGGCCACCCTCACCTACCACCGGGACGACGCGGACGACCGCATCGAGACGATAACAGCCCGGTTCGTGCGCAACCAGGACGACGCCACCGTTGCCGACACGGCCGATCGCGACGACCTGATCAGCGAAAAGGTTTATCACTACTGGACGGTCGAACCGGCCGGCGGCGTTTCGGCCGCCGGGCGGGTGCTGCATATCGACTCCGAGAACGACCGGATCGTGTTCAGCGCCGCCGACAGCCGGGTCATGATGGTTGGTTACGACAGCAACGACCAGTTCAACGACGTAGACGGTCCGACCACCGCGTCCGGATTCGAGAAGGCGCTGGCCGCGACCGGAGCGGATGCGGCGGCGCACCTGACGTTGACCGGCTATTCGGATTCGGCCAAGGGAGTCAGCCGGTTGGGCGTGAGCCGGGAGTGGCCCGCGTTGGAGCGTCCGGATTCCCTGCTCGAGGACGCCGACGGCAATCTGGTGCTGGGCGGCTACGGCGAGGAGTTCGCGATCGACGGCGGGGTGATCGCGGTAGGCGCGCCGGACGCGGCGGTGGGTTCTACGTCCGGGGCGGGGAAGGTCTTCGTCTACAACGGGGCGGGCGATGACTCCCCGGCGGTGTTGACCGCTCCGACTCCCGCCGAGGACGCCGAGTTCGGTTTCAGTGTGGCTGTCCGAGGCGACACCATCGTGGTCGGCGAGCCGAAGCGGATGGGCGCCGCCGCCGGACGCACCTCCTATCCCGACGGAGCGGTCTACGTCTTCACCAAGCCCGCCGGCGGCTGGGAAGGCGAGATCAACACCGCCGTCAAGTTCACCGATGAGGGCAACACGATTTCCTTTCCCCAGCCGACCACCGTCTCCTCGAGTTACTTCGCCGACAACCAGGGTCATGCGTTCGGATGGAGGGTGGCGATCTCCGGCGACGAGAAGGTCATCGCGGCGGGCGCCCCCAGGGACAAGGCGACCTGCGGCGGCAAGGGTTCGGTGCTCTTGTTCATCAAGCCCGTCGGGGGCTGGGCGGCCTCGGACGGCGCCGGAACCGTCCAGCTGGCCGGAGGCGACTGCACGGCTTTGAATCCGAGCGTCGACCGTTGGCTGTTGGACAATTCGGATCGCTTCGGCCAGGAGAAGTTCGCCCTCGACCAGACCGGGGACACCGTGGTGGTGGGAGCGGCGCTTCTGGATCTGCCGGTGCGGGCCGATGACAACACCTATACCTCGTTCCACGATGACGCGGGGGCCGCCTACGTGTTCCGCAAGCCGGCCGGCGGCTGGAGCACCACCGCCCTCACCGCTTCCTCCGCCCAGCTGATATCCCCGGCCCCGACCCGGCGGGAGCGGGTGGGCAAGTCGGTGGGCGTCTCATCCGACGGCAACACGGTGGTGATCGCCGCCAACGGACGCGCCACCCGCCAGATCGAGGGCAAGGCCCTGGTGTTCACCGCTCCCGAGGGCGGTTGGGCGGCGAGCGGCGATTGGAGCGCCCGGCTCGGCGACATCCAGTCCTCGACTTCCGCCACCAGCGCCGCCGCGGCCCGCACCACCGTGATCGGGTCGGTGCTGAACGAGCCGGCGGAGCTGGTCGGCCCGGACGGGCGCCGTTACGGGGGGGAGCTGTTCGGCCAGTGGGTGGACATAACCCGCGACGGAGCCAAGATCATCGCCTCCCGCGGTTTGAGGTCCGAAGGCGGCCGGCGGGGTTCGCTGCATATCTTCACCCGACTGGAGGACGGCTGGGCCGATTCGAGCTCGTCGGTCGAGTACCTGGGCCCGGCGCCGGACGCGACTTTTGGCTGGGGCGCCAAGCTGGACCGGCAAACAGGAAGCATCGCGGCCCGGACGAACATCAACGACGATGAGGTCATTTTTGTGATTCCCCAATAACCGCAAGGTCTCGACCTAACCAACCGCACACCCGACAGGAGGGGGTCCTCTTCCACGGGGGACCCCTCCTGTTCGCACCGGACGGTCCTCCGCCCGGATAGGCCGTTGCTTTCCCCCCCCCCCGCCGATCCGCCGAATGCCGTACCGCCCCGGCGATCCGATAGAATCGGCCGCCGTGGAACATCGAAGGAGGGCCGCCCCGTGATGATCGATGGGTTTTTCCACCAGCTTCCCGACATCGACCCCGAAGAGACCCAGGAATGGCTCGACTCGCTCGAGGCGGTGGTAAACCGGAGCGGGAAGACCCGGGCCCGTTTCCTCATGCGGGCGGTGCTGCAGCGGGCCAGGGAGCTGCAGGTCGGATATCCGGCCACCGTGTCCACCCCCTATGTGAACACCATCCCGGCCGAGGAGCAGGCCTGGTTCCCCGGCGACGAGTACCTGGAGAAGCGGATCCGCCGCTTCATCCGATGGAACGCGGCGGTCATGGTCGTTAACGCCAACAAGGCCGCCGAGGGAATCGGGGGGCACCTCTCCACCTTCGCCTCGTCCGCCGCCCTGTACGAGGTGGGTTTCAACCATTTCTTCCGGGGCAAGTCCGGCGGCCTGCCGGGGGACCACGTCTACATCCAGGGCCACGCGGCGCCCGGCATCTACGCCCGGGCCTTCCTGGAGCGCCGCCTGGACGAGGAGCATCTGGACAACTTCCGCCGGGAGCTGTCCGGCAAGGGGCTCTCCTCCTATCCGCACCCCCGGCTCATGCCGGAGTTCTGGGAGTACCCCACCGTGTCGATGGGTCTGGGTCCGATCGCCTCGATCTACCAGGCCCGTTTCAACCGCTACCTGCATAACCGCCGGCTCGACGACACGAGTGAATCGAGGGTCTGGTGCTTCCTCGGGGACGGGGAGTGCGACGAGCCCGAAACGCTGGGCTCCATCTCGCTGGCCGCCCGCGAGCAGCTCGACAACCTGATCTGGGTGATCAACTGCAACCTGCAGCGGCTCGACGGCCCCGTGCGCGGCAACGGCAAGATCATCCAGGAGCTCGAGGCGGTGTTCCGGGGGGCGGGCTGGAACGTAATCAAGGTGATCTGGGGATGGGGTTGGGACGAGCTGCTGGCCCGCGACGTGGACGGGGTGCTCCTGCAGAAGATGAACACCACCGTCGACGGCGAGTACCAGCGGTTGAAGGCCTCCCCGGGTTCGGTGATACGGGAGAAGTTCTTCGGCCCGGACCCGCGGCTGCGCCGCATGGTCGACCATCTCTCCGACCAGCACCTGGAGAAGCTCCCGCGCGGCGGCCACGACTACAAGAAGCTGTACGCGGCCTACAAGGCGGCCATCGAGCAGGAGGGCGCCCCCACGGTGATCCTGGCCAAGACCATCAAGGGCTGGACGCTCGGGCCGGACATCGAGGGCCGCAACGCCACCCACCAGGTAAAGAAGATGTCCAACGAGCAGTTCCGGGAGCTGCGGGAGCGGCTCAGCCTGCAGGAGGACATCCCCGCCGGGCAGCTGGAGGACGGCCGGGGGCTTCCGTTCCACCGTTTCGCCGTGGACTCGCCCGAATACCTGTACATGATGGACCGGCGCAAGGCCCTCGACGGGGAGCTGCCGAGCCGGACGGTGCGGATCGGGCGGCGCCTCTCGCTTCCCGACTCCGCCGTCTACGAGGAGTTCCACGCCGGTACCGGCTCGTTCGAAGCGTCCACCACCATGGCCTTTGTCCGCCTGCTCAGGAGCCTGGCCCGCGACGAGCGCTTCGGCGGGCGGGTGGTGCCGATCGTGCCGGACGAGGCCCGCACCTTCGGCATGGACGGCCTGTTCCGCGAGCTGAAGATATACGCCTCCGGCGGCCAGAAGTACGAGCCGGTCGACGCCGACATGCTCCTCTCCTACAAGGAGGCCCAGGACGGGCAGATCCTCGAAGAGGGGATCACCGAGGCGGGGTCGATGTGCAGCTTCATCGCCTCCGGCACCTCCTACGCCGACCGGGGGGTGCCCACCATCCCGTTCTTCGCCTTCTATTCGATGTTCGGGTTCCAGCGGGTGGGCGACCTGATCTGGCAGGCGGCCGACGCCAGGGCCCGGGGTTTTCTCATGGGCGCCACCGCCGGGCGCACCACGCTGGCCGGCGAGGGGCTGCAGCACCAGGACGGGCACAGCCACATCCTGGCCGGCACCAACCCCGGCGTGGTCTCCTACGACCCCGCCTTCGCCTATGAGCTGGCCGTGATAGTCGAGCACGGCCTGCAGCGCATGTGCGTCGACGAGGATGACATCATCTTCTACATCACCATCTACAACGAGAACTATCCCCAGCCCGCCATGCCGGAAGGGGTGCGGAAGGGGATTATCGAGGGGATGTACCGGTTCGCCGAAGCGCCGGAAGGGGCGGAGCGCCGGGCTTCGGTGCTCTTCTCGGGGACCAGCCAGGCGGCGGCGCGCTGGGCGCGGGAGGAGCTGGCCGAGCGCTACGGGGTGGGGGTGGAGCTCTGGAGCGTAACGTCCTACGGGATGCTGAGGGACGACGCCATATCCGCCGAGCGGTGGAACCGGCTCCATCCGGCCGAGCCGCCCCGTCTTCCCAGGGTTGCCGGGCAGCTGGCCGGTGCGGAGGGTCCGGTGGTGGCGGTTACCGACTACATGCGGGCGCTGCCCGACCAGGTGTCGCGTTGGATCCCCCGGCCTTACGCCTCGCTGGGAACGGACGGGTTCGGGCGCTCCGACACCCGCGAGTCCCTGCGCCGGTTCTTCGAGGTGGACGGCCCCCACATCGTCGTAGCCGTCCTGTCCGGCCTGGCGGGGGAGGGAAAGCTGGAATACCCGGCGGTGGGCGAGGCCGTCGACCGCTACGGGATCGACCCGGACGCGGTGGATCCCTGGCATGCCGATGAATAGCCGCGCCCGGCGCTGAACCCGCGTCCGCCGTGCACGGGGCCGCGCTCGAATGGCGCCGGGGTTCGACCGATGCGCTGTTGCTGCTGGGGCACGCCACCGGGTTCTGCAAGGAGGTCTGGCGGCCGACGGTGTCCGCCCTGCGCGGGCAGGGGGTGAGGGCGTCCGCCCTGGCCTGGGACGCCAGGGGGCACGGAAGCGCCCCGCCCTTCGAGTCTCCGGTCAGCTGGTGGACGCTGGCGGAGGACCTGGCGGCGCTGGTGGAAGAACTGCCCCCTTCGGGGCCGGTGGTGGGGGTAGGCCACTCCATGGGCGGTTCGTCCATGATGATGGCCGAGCTGCTGCGCCCCGGCCTGTTCGACGGCCTGGTGCTGATAGAACCGGTGGTGCTGCCCTCCTGGTACCGGCCTGACGGCGGGTTTCCCCTGGCGGCGCAGGCGGCCCGGCGGCGGCCTGTCTTTCCTTCTCTGGAGGCGGCGGCGGATTCCTACCGCTCCAAGCCCCTGTTCAGATCGTGGCACCCCGACGCCTTCGCCGGGTACCTGGAAGGAGGGCTGCGGCCCCACCCGGACGGGGTCGCCCTGTCCTGCCCTCCCCGGGTCGAGGCGGAGGTCTTCTCGGCCGGCGTCGGGACCGGACTCTTCGAACGCCTCGACGAGATACGAACGCCGGTGCGGTTGGTGCTGTCCGACTCTTCGGATGGGCTGGCGGAGTCGATGGCGCTGCTCGAGAAGACCTTCACCCGCGCCGCCGCCTCCCGCCTGCGCGGCCAGACCCACATGGTGGTGATGGAACGCCCCGATCTGGCGGCCGCCGAGACAGCCGCCTTCCTGGAGTCCCTTCCGCCGGCGCGGCCGGTCTGAACCGAACCCTGTTTCGAGCCGTAAAATCATGGAAATGACAAAAAAATCCCGTCAAATCCGCCGCAAGGGTATTGACCTTGCCGCGCCGATGCTGTATTAATGGAAGAGCCGCAAGCACCTCCGGTCGGCAGGCGCCGCAGACCGAGACAGGGATCATCTTCCGAACGCGACCCTGCCGGGTACTGACCGAGCGCGTCCGGATTTCCGGTGGAGGCGGTGGGGGCCGGGCCCGCGAAGCGGAGGGCGTGGGCGGCGTTTTTCGCGTTCTTGTGCGGGGATCCGGGGGCGGGGCAGGGGGCTTGACCAGGGGGTTCGCAGGAAGTCCCAGTCGGTTCGGTCGTTCCGCCGGTGCCGGCGGGGTGGGGTAGGGGCTTGACCGGGGGGTTGCAGGAGGGTTTCGGGCTCAGCCGATCACCGCCCCTGCGGCCAGCCCTATTCCCGCCAGGAGGTGGAGGCGGGCGGTTCCTTCCAGCACCTTGATGAGGGCGGGGCCGTCCCGGGCGGAGCGGATGTTCCTGATCAGGCGGAACGCATAGGGGGAGGCCAGCCAGGCCAGGGCTGTCCATCGGGGAACCAGACCGGCGGCGGCGGTGACGGCGAGGGCGGCGAACGCCCCGGCCACCAGAAGGGCGTAGAACGTCCTGGCCCGGTCCGGTCCGAACGCCACCGCCAGGGTCCGCTTGCCGGCGGCGGCGTCGGTGTGGATGTCCCGCACGTTGTTGGCCACCAGGATGGCGGAGGCGGTGAACCCGACCGGGACGGCCAGCAGCCAGGCTTCGAGGGGAGCGGTTCCGTCGTGGACGAAGCGGCTTCCCACCGTTGCGAACAGGCCGAAGAATACGAACACCGACAGCTCCCCGAACCCCCGGTAGCCGTAGGGGGCGGGGCCGCCCGTGTAGGTGAGGGCGGCGAGGACTGCGGCCGCTCCCGCCGCCAGAGTCCACCAGCCGGTGATAGAAGCCAGGTAGACGCCGCACAGGCCGGAGACCCCGAACATGATCCACGCCCCGGCCCACACCCGCCGGGCGTCGAGCAACCCGGCCGCCACCACCCGGGTGGGGCCGATCCGGGCTTCCGGATCCGCCCCGCGGCGGGCATCCGAGGCGTCGTTGGCGAAGTTGACCGCCACCTGGAGGGTCAGGGCGCAGATAAGCGCCGCGCCCATGGCGTCCGCCCGGAAGACCCCGCCGCCGACCGCCAAGCCGCACCCCACCAGCACCGGGGCGACCGCCGCCCAGAGGGTGCGGGGCCGGGAGGCCAGTATCCACGGTTTGGGTTTGGTCGCGCCCATGAGGTTATTTTCTACGATATGACCGATGTTGCATCCAGATCGTACGCCAACCGGGACCTCCGCCTGGCGCGGGGGCGCGTCATACCCGGCCGCGAGCTGAGATGGAACTTCGGGCCTTCCTCCGGCCCGGGCGGCCAGCACGCCAACCGGGCCCGCACCAGGGCGGGGCTGGTGTTCTCGGTCGCCGGGTCATCAGCCTTCACCGACGAGGAGAAGCGCCGGATCGAGCGGCGTCTGGGCGGGAGGATGCGGTCCGGTGAGGTGCGGCTGTCGGTGGACGAGCACCGTTCGCAGTGGAGGAACCGCCAGGCGGCGCGGGAGCGGCTCAAGGAGCTGCTCGACGAGGCTCTGGCCTCTGATCCGCCGCCCCGCCGCCCCACCCGCCCCGGTCCTGCCGCCCGGCGGAAGCGCCTGGAGGCCAAGCGGAAACGGTCGGAGACCAAGCGGCTGCGCCGCCCGCCGGGCCGCGAGCCGGACTGACGGGCGGGTAGGATTCACCGGGTGGAATCCGCCGCCTTCGCCGCCGACGGCCCGCTGTCCGGGCTGAGGGTTATAGACGCGGCCACTCTCTTCGCCGGCCCCATGGCGGCCACCCTGCTGGGGGATTTTGGGGCCGAGGTGATCAAGGTGGAGCACCCGGACGGGGACAGCCTGCGCAACCTGGGTTGGAAGAAGGACGGGGTGTCGCTCTGGTGGGCGGTGGTCAACCGCAACAAGCAGGCGGTGACCCTGAAGCTCTCCCACGATCTGGGGAGGGAGGCGCTGCTGCGGTTGGCGGACGAGGCCGACGTGCTGATCGAGAACTTCCGCCCCGGCACGATGGAGCGGTGGGGCCTGGGATGGGATGTGATCCACGAGCGGAACCCCCGGCTGGTAATGGTGCGGGTAACGGGGTTCGGCCAGACCGGCCCCTACCGGGAGCGGGCCGGGTTCGGCACCCTGGCCGAGTCGATGTCCGGCTTCGCCCACATCAACGGCCACCCCGACGGGCCGCCCACCCTTCCTCCCTTCGCCCTGGCGGACGGCATCACCGGACTGAGCGGCGCCTTCCTGACCATGGCGGCTCTGCGCGCCCGCGACCTGACCGGCGGGCCCGGCCAGATGATCGACCTCTCCATCTACGAACCAATCTTCTGGATACTGGGGCCCCAGGCCGCCGTCTACGACCAGCTGGGGGTGGTGCAGGGACGCACCGGGAACCGGGCCCCCTTCACCGCCCCCCGCAACGCCTACCGCTCCCGGGACGGGATCTGGCTGGGGCTTTCGGCCTCCTCCCAGTCCACGGCCGAGCGGACCGTGCGCCTGGTAGGCCGCCCCGACATGATCGACGAGGACTGGTTCAAGGACCACGCCGGGCGCCTGCGGCACCAAGACGAGCTGGACGAGGCGATCGGCGCCTGGGTAGGGGAAAGGGACGCCGCCGAAGTGGTCGCCCTGTTCGGGGAGGCCGGAGCCGCCATCGCCCCGATCCTCGACATCGCCGGAATCTTCGATGACCCCCAGTACATACACAACGAGACGGTAACCGCGGTGGAGGACCCCGTTCTCGGCCCGGTCCGCATGCAGAACCTGATCGGCCGCCTCTCCTCCACCCCCGGGCGGGTGCGCACAACAGGGCCGTTGCTGGGCGAGCACAACGCCCAGATCCTGGGCGGGTCGGCGGGTTACAGCGAAGCAGAGCTGCGCCGCATGGCCCGGGAAGGGGTCATAGGCTCCATATAGCCTGTTCCTTTGTCCAAACCTCGCAGCTATCTGGCCCCTCCTGCCGGGCGGCCGGTCACAGACGGTTCGGCGGCCAGCTCCGAGCGAATCCGTTCTGCTTGCTCAGGGGCCAGACCCAACGCATCGCACACGGCTTCGTCCAGTCTTTTGCGCACCGGGTCGCCGGCCGCGTCGCTCAGCCTTTCCAGCGGTTGGCCGCAGGTCTCCTCATAGGCGGCGGCCAGCACCTCGGTCTGGCCGGCGGTGAGATCGGGCGCCCGGATGCGGCGCATCCCGTCGATGGACATGCTCGGCCTCTGCAGCGAGTGCGGCGAAGATTCGCGTATCTGGGCCAGCACCCCCACGGTGGAGTTCAGGTAGACCGCCATCGACTCCTCCCAACCCTCGGCCGGTTTCAGGGGTTTGACCGGTATCCAAAGCGATCCCAATACCCTTTCGGTTGCAACAAGGGCGAAGGTGCGGCCGGTGGTCAGCCTGAACCGGGCCGGGAGCAGCAGGCGCGCCCGTCTGGTCCACAGGCGGGCGGCGGTTTGCCGGTTCTGGAGGGTTGTGTGCAGGTAGCAGTCCGGTTCGGCTTGCAGGGTCTGCTTCGGCGGGCTGCCGGTCGGCGACGCTTCCTCCTGATTGTTGTACCACATCCCCCGCCGCCCGGCTTCGTCTGCCAGCCGGCGGGGCTTGAAAATACCTCCCCGCAACGCTTGGCCTGCCGGACCTACCTCCGCCGTCCGGCGCAGAGGCGTCAGCCCTGCGCCGTCGTCAGCGAGCCGGCGGGGCTTGAAAATGCCTCCCCGCATCGTCCGGCCATCCGGACCTACCTCTGCTTTTCTGCGCAGAGGCGTCAGCCCCGGCCTGCCTTCCGAGAACAGATCGTAGGAGGCTTTGACCAGATACGGGGAAAGGAACCTGACGGGCGTCCAGTCGTCGGCGAGCACCCTCTCCCGGGGCCAATACACCTCCCGGCCCCATTGTTCTGGGATGCGCCCGCTTCGCAGAGCGTCGGCGAGCAGGGCGGCCTCGGCCGGGTTGGAGGGGTTGCGCGCCAGCTGGATGAAGCGGGCGGGCCCGGGGTTCTTTCCCGCCTTCCCCGGTCGGCGGAAGACGAACAGTGACTCGTTTATGTCGGTGTTCTCCGAAAAGTAGATGCGGTCGGGGTCGTGAGAGGTAATCACCGTTTCCAGATGGAACCTCTCCTCCAGCAGCCATCGACGGACATCGCCGGTGGAAGGGTTCTGAGTGCCGGTGGTGGGAAGCACCAGCGCCAACGCCCCTGAATCCTCGTCGCACAGCCGGTCGGCGAGCGTCAGGAACATTCCCCCGTAATGCGACCGATGCACCGGCGTTCCGTTGAACAACCACTTTTCTCTGTCTTTCAGTTGCCGCTTTATCGGCTTCGGGAGCTGGCCGTAGCGAAGGCTGTCGCGGGTGAAGGGCGGGTTCATGATCACCAGGTCCCGGCGCACCGCTTCCACGACCTCTTCTTTGCCGGTTTCCACCTGCCCGGAACGGATCGCCTGCGGCCAGCCCGCCGCCTGCGCCAAGCCGTCTCCGCCCATCAGCTCCAACGATCCGGTCCTGACCACCGTTCCGCCCGAGACGGGGTCGTCGACCTCACCCAGATGGAACCGGTGGATGTTCATCTTGCGGAACGCCACATCCGGGGCCATCAGCCCCAGGGTTACCGCGGCCATGTGGGTGGCGGCTATGTCTATGTCGAAGCCGTGCACCCCTTCTTCGATGAGATGCCGCCCCGCCGCCCGGCCGTGCTGTACGGCTACATCTTTGACGCGCGCCGCCGCGGCGGCCAGAAGCGTCCCGGTGCCGCACGCAGGGTCGACTATCTGGTACTCGAGATCGCGGTTGACGTCCTCGTCGCGGATGGCGATTCCCGCCAGCAACGCGGCCGCGGCCGAAGATGTATAGAAGGCCCCGGTGTGTTTGGCCTCGTCCAGGATGCGGTGGAACACCCGCCCCAAGAGGTCCGTCTGGCCGCCGGTGAGGGCTCTCACCGCGCCCAGGGCGGCGTAACCGCACCCCCGGGCGAACTCCGCCAGACCCCGGTTCTGGGCCGGGGCGCCTATTACGGTCAACGCCGTCTCGAACACCGGTTTGTAATCGACGGCCAAGATGGCGTTCCATGCGGCCGACAGGGGTTCTATCGGGTCGGGGGCGGACAGGCAGTTCCCCAGCCTGGGGAAAGGCCACCCCCGGCCGTCGTAGCGCCGTCCCGTGCGGGCGTCGGTGCGGGGTTTGCGCAGCTCCCTCCGGGCGAGCGCTTCGTCGAGGCGGGCGTGGAACAGGCACGCTGACGCAACCAGCAGCGCCGCCCGCATACCGGGTTGGCCCGCTCCCAATGGGATGCTGACCGAAGCGGCGATGTCGTCCACCTGGTTGCGTTCCAACACAGCGGCTGCTTCCTTGAGTTTGTCCCGGAAGGTGGTGGACGCCTTTTCTATGTCCGACAGGTCGTCGGAGGTGCGGCGCACCACCGCGGCCAGCCCGGCTGCGTCGGTCTCCGACCACACCCCCCCGAGGGGCGCCGCCCGCAGGGGAGTGTCCGCGTCCAAGCGGTCCAGGGCCAGGCTTTCCGGGTAGCAGACCGCCACCGCCGCGTCGGCCAGACCCTGTTCCAACCGTTCGGCCGCGGCCGCCAAAGCCTTGTCCCGGTCCCGGGGAAGGGTTCCCTTCTTGGCCTCTATCGCTATCCGCCGTCCGCCTATACGGATGAAGAGGTCCATGCTCCGCCCGCCGGTCCGCTCAGCTTCTCCTTCGGCGTCCAGGCCTTCTGCCGCCAGCAGGCCGGCCAGGCGGATGTTCAGCTTGTCCTCGCGGCGATGCACCATTGCGGTCGATCCTCTCTCGTCCCGACCCCGTCCGGCGGCTCCGGGGACGACAAAACTACACCCGGCCCGTCTCTTTGTTTTGCGCCTGCCCCGACACAGTACAGCCCGGGTGTGACACGGGGCCGGCGGCGGGGCCCGCCCCTTATCTAGCAGGCGCGATGCGGATACCCCGGCTTTTGGGGCGGTCTCCTCTGTTTCCGGTTGGCGGAGGGGCGGTGCGTCCGTTCTATAATCGGCGGGCCGCAAGGAGACCGCCCATGATGCTCACCCCCCGCGAATCCGAGAAATTGATGGTGTACGTGGCCGCCGACCTGGCCCGCAAGCGGCGGGGACGGGGTCTGAAGCTGAACGTCCCCGAATCGGCGGCGCTGATTGCCGAGGCGATGCTGGAGGCGGCCCGGGACGGCAGGTCGGTGGTCGAGGCCATGGAGGAGGGGAGGCGGGTGCTGACCCGCGAGGATGTAATGGACGGGGTGGCCGAGCTGGTGGACCTGGTGCAGGTCGAGGCCACGTTTCCCGACGGAACCAAGATGATCTCCTGCCATGACCCGATCGTTTGACCGCCTCTGCGGGCGGAGGGCCCGGCGGTGAGCGCGCAGACCGGCCGCTACATCCTGTCCGACGAGGCCGTCGAGATCAACGCCGGGCGGCCCAGGGCGTCGCTGTCGGTGTGGAACACCGGTGACCGGGCGGTGCAGGTCGGCTCCCACTTCCATTTCTTCGAGGTCAACCGGGCTCTGCGGTTAGACCGGGAGGCGGCCTACGGGATGCGCCTCGACATTCCGGCCGGAACCGCGGTCCGCTTCGAGCCGGGCGACCGCAAGGAGGTCGAGCTGACGGCCATGGGCGGGGAGCGGCGGATGGAAGGCCTGAACAGCCTGGTAGACGGACGGCTGGACGAGCCGGAGGTCCGGGCCGCCGCCCTGCGGGCCGCCGCCGACCGGGGTTTCGCCGGCGCCGGAGCGCAGAGGTAGAACATGGCCCGCATCAGCCGCCGCCAGTACGCAGAGCTGTACGGCCCCACGGTGGGCGACCGTTTCCGCCTGGCCGACACCGAGCTGGTGTGCGAGGTCGAGCAGGACTTCACCGTCTACGGCGACGAGCTGGTGTTCGGGGGCGGCAAGACCGCCCGCGACGGCATGGGGCAGGGGACGGCCGCCGCCCGGGACGGGGCGCTGGACCTGGTGATCACCAACGCCGTCGTGATGGACCCGGTGCTGGGCGTGGTCAAGGGCGACATCGGCGTGCGGGGCGGGCTGATCGTCGGGATCGGCAAGGCGGGCAACCCGGCGGTGATGGACGGGGTGTCGCCCGGCCTGGTGGTGGGCCCCGGCACCGAGGTCGTGGCCGGCGAGCACCTGATCGCCACCCCCGGCGGGGTGGACACCCATATCCACATGATCGCCCCCGGCCAGGTCGAGCACGCCCTGTCCAGCGGGATCACCACCATGATCGGCGGCGGAACCGGCCCCGCCGACGGCACCCGCGCCACCACCTGCACCCCCGGCCCCTGGAACATCCACCGGATGCTGGAGGCCGCCGAGGCCCTGCCGGTCAACTGGGGCCTGCTGGGCAAGGGCAACTCCTCCGACCCGGCCCCCCTGGTCGAGCAGATCGAGGCGGGGGCGGCCGGCCTCAAGCTCCACGAGGACTGGGGCACCACGCCCGCCGCCATCGACTGTTGCCTGGAGGCGGCGGACCGGTACGACGTGCCGGTGGCCATCCACACCGACACCCTCAACGAGGCCGGTTTCGTGGAGGACACCATCGCCGCCATCGCCGGACGGGCCATCCACACCTACCACACGGAAGGCGCCGGCGGGGGCCACGCCCCCGACATCATCCGCATCGCGGCGGAACCGAACGTGCTGCCCTCCTCCACCAACCCCACCCGCCCCTACACGGTCAACACCCTGGCCGAGCACATGGACATGCTGATGATCTGCCACCACCTGAACCCCCGCATCCCCGAGGACGTGGCCTTCGCCGAGAGCCGCATCCGCCCCGAGACCATGGCCGCCGAGGACGTGCTGCACGACATGGGGGTGCTCAGCATGTACGCCTCCGACTCCCAGGCCATGGGGAGGGCGGGGGAGAACTTCATTCGCCTGTTCCAGACCGCCGACAAGATGCGGCGGGCGGCGGGCAAGCTCCCGGAGGATTCCCCCCGCCACGACAACTTCCGGGTGCTGCGCTACCTGGCCAAGCTGACCATCAACCCGGCCGTCACCCACGGGATCTCCCATCTGGTGGGTTCGCTGGAAACGGGGAAGCTGGCCGACATCGCGCTGTGGCCGGTCGGCTATTTCGGCGTCAAGCCGAAGATGGTGATCAAGGGCGGGATGGTGTCATGGGCGGTGATGGGCGACCCCAACGGGTCGATCCCCACCTGCGAGCCCCAGTTCTACCGCCCGATGTTCGGGGCCCTGGGGAGCGCCCGGGACGGAACCTGCGTGACCTTCGTGTCCGCCGCCTCCTACGAGCTGGGCGTCCATCGGAAGCTGGGCCTGCAGAAGCGGGTGGAGGCGGTGCGGGATTGCCGGGCGATCACCAAGCGGGACATGGTGCGCAACGACGCCATGCCGGATATCGAAGTGGATCCGGACACCTACCGGGTGCTGGTGGACGGGGCGCCGGCGGTGGTTCCGGCGGCGGAGCGGCTGAGCCTGGCGCAGCTGTTCTTCCTGGTATAACGCAGGACGGCGGGGAGGCAGACGGTGGAGGCGGGCGGCGGCCTGTCCTTCCTGGCCGCCCTGCAGCTGGCCGATTCTTTCTTTCCCACCGGCCTGTACGCCCACTCCCAGGGGCTGGAGACCATGGCCGATCGGGGATGGGTGCGCTCCGCCGAAGACGTACGGGGGTATCTGGACGGTCTGCTGGAGTGGTCGGTCATCCCCTGCGACGGCGCGGCCCTGCTCGACGCCCATGAGGCGGCGGCGGCGGGCCGGCCGGAGGAAGCGGCGGCGGCGGACCGGCGGCTGGACGCCATGAAGCTGCCCGCCGAGCAGAGGGCCGCCTCCCGCTCCACCGGCCGCCGCCTGCTGGACGAGGCTGCTGCGGCGGGGCTGGCGGGCGGGGCGGGGTCGGAGGGTTCCGTGTTCGACGGGTACCGGAAGATGGTCGAGGCCGGACGGGCGCCCGGTTCGGCGGCGGCCGCCATGGGGGTGGTTGCCTGCGCGTCCGGCATCCCGCCGCAGGCCGGGCTGGCGGTGTTCTGCCACGGTTGGGCGGTGGGGCTGTTGGGCGCCGCCCAACGGATGCTGGGAATCACCCACACCGAGGCGCAGCAGATACTGCGCAGCCTCCACGGGCGGATCTTCGAGCTGGGGGCGGCGGCCGGCGGGCGGGGCCGGCGGGAGATGACGTCCTTCACCCCCTGGTCGGATATAGCCTCGATGATGCATGAACGGGACAATGTGCGGATGTTCGCCAGCTGAGGCGGCGGAAGGGAGGCGTCTCCGATGACGGCGGCCGTTCCCAGGATCGGGGTGGGCGGGCCGGTCGGGTCGGGCAAGACCGCCCTGATCGAAGGCTTGGTGCCGCTGATGGTGGAGCGGGGCGTGAGGCCTTTGGTGATCACCAACGACATCTACACCCGCGAGGACGCGATCCACGTCGCGAAGACCCTGGACGGCGTGTTCGACACCGGGCGCATCCGGGGGGTGGCCACCGGCGCCTGCCCGCACACGGCGGTGCGGGAGGACCCCAGCCTCAACCTGCTGGCCGTGGAGGAGATGACCGCCGCCTACCCGGATTCCGACCTGGTGCTGATCGAAAGCGGGGGCGACAACCTAACCCTGACGTTCAGCCCGGCCCTGGCCGACTACCAGCTCTACGTGATCGACGTTGCGGCGGGCGACGACATCCCCCGCAAGCGGGGGCTGGGGATCACCCGGAGCGACCTGCTGGTGATCAACAAGGTGGACCTGGCGCCCTATGTGGGGGCCGATCTGGACGTGATGCGGCGGGATCTGGCGGTGGTGCGGAGCGCCGGACCGCATCTGTTCACCAACTGCCGCACCGGAGAGGGGGTGGAGGAGGTGCTGGACTGCGTCCTGGCGGGGGCGGGGGTCGGAGCCGGGTGAAGCAAACTGTCGAGCCGTCCGCCGCCGGTTCGACCGGGCGGGCGCCGGGGCCGGCGCATCCGGGGCAGGACGGCCTGGCGGAGCTGGTGCTGGCGCCCCGCCATGGACGCACCCGGCTGACGCATCAGCGGAACAGGCCTCCTCTCGCGGTGCAGCGGGCGCTGTATCCGGACGAGGCGCTGGCGGACATGGCCTACATCTATCTGGTCAACCCCACCTGCGGACTGCTCGCCAACGACCGTCAGCGGGTGTCGGTAACGGTTTCGGAAGGGGGCAGGGCGCATGTCACCACCCAGAACGCCGCCAAGGTATTCACCATGCCCGATGGAAAGGCGAGCCTGCGGGTGGAGCTGACGGCGGCGTCAGGGGCCTGGCTGGAGTACCTGCCCGATCCGGTGATCCCCTACCGCGGCGCCGAGCTGGAGACGCACACCGAGATAACGGCCGCCCCCGGCGCCGCCGTGCTGTTCGCAGAAACGCTGGCCCCGGGCCGGTCGGCGATGGGCGAGAGCTGGCTGTACCGCCGCCTGGCCTGCCGCCTGGCCGTCCGGGACCCCGAAGGCCGGCGCCTGTACAGGGAGGCCTGGGATTTGGCCCCCGCCGGCCGCGGCCTCTTCACCCCGGCCGTCCTCGGAGAACGCGCCCGCCCCAGAACCCTGGCAACCGCCCTGGTGATAACCGACCGGCTCCCCGCCCCCCGTCTGGCGGAGATGATCCAAGCCGCCCTCCCCCGGGCCGACGGGATCCTGGCCGCCGCCTCCGCCCTCCCCAACAACCTGGGCGCGGCCGTCAAGGTAATCGCCGACGACACCCCTTTGGCCCGTTCGGTGTTGTCCGCATGCTGGGCCGCCGCCCGCCGCCGCTTCCTGGACGCCCCTCCCCCCACCCCCCGCAAATACTGAACAGGTGTTGACATCCGGGGAGGCTGCCCGGGTATCAGAAACCCCGATCAACTTCTGTTGCCCGCAACCTCCGAACCCGATATCACCGGGGGTTCTAACGGCGTTTCTTGGGGGGCCATTTGCCTTGTTCCTTCATGCGCTCCCGGCGCTGCTCCAGCAGTACGGCCGCCTGTTCCAGGTCGAGGCCCTCCAGCGCGGGTTCTTTCACGGAGGCGTTGACTGTGCCGTCGGTCACGTAGGGTCCGTAACGGCCCGACTTGACCACCACCTGTCCGCCCGACACCGGATCCACGCCGAGTTCCTTCAGCGGGGGCGCCGCCGCCTGTCTGCCGCGGCGCGGCTTGGGGGCGTTCATCAACGCGACCGCCGCCTCCAGGGTGATATCGAACATGCGCTCCGGGTTGTCGAGGCTGCGGTACTCCTTGCCCATCCTTATAAACGGGCCGAAGCGCCCCTGCCCGGCCTCGATCATCTCCCCCGTGTCCGGGTGCTTTCCGACCCGGCGGGGGAGGGAGAGCAGCTTCAGGGCGTCGTCCAGACCGAGCTCGTCGATGATCATGCCGCCGAGCAGCGAGGCGCGCTTCGGCTTCTTCCCGGCGCCGGACCCGGCGTCTTCGCCCAGCTGCACGTATGGTCCGTAGCGCCCGGTGCGGCCCAGCACCACCAGACCCGAATCGGGGTCGGTGCCCAGGATCTTGTCTCCCCGGGGGGCGGCTTCGAGCAGCTCGACCGCCCGTTCCACCGTCAGCTCGTCGGGCGGCAGGTCTTCGGGCACAGAGGCCCGGTCGTCTCCCCTGATGAGGTACGGCCCGTACCGGCCCACCCGCACCACCACCTGCTCCCCGTGTTCGTCCTCGCCCACCTCGAAGTTGAACCGGCGGGGATCGATGCTGTCGACGCGGTCGCCCGCCACCATCTCGCGCAGGCCGTCCGCTCCGTTGCCCTGGAAGAAGCGCCGCAGCCAGGGCACCTTGTCCTCCTCGCCGCGGGCGATCTTGTCGAGGTCGTCCTCCATCCGGGCGGTGAAACCGAAGTCCACCAGGTCCTCGAAATGGCTCTCCAGCAGCTGGGTGGTGGCGAAGGCCGTAATCGAGGGCACCAGCGCCGCTTTCTTCTTGAAGACGTAACCCCGGTTGATGATCGTCGAGATTATCGACGCATAGGTGGACGGGCGCCCGATCCCCAGGTCCTCCAGTTCTTTGATCAGGGACGCCTCGGTGAACCGGCGGGGGGGTTGGGTCTCGCGGCCTTTGGCCTCCACGGTGCGGGCGTCGACCCGATCCCCTTCCTCCAGGGCGGGCAGCCTGCGCTCCCGGTCGTCCAGGTCGGCTTCGGGGTCGTCGCTTCCTTCCACGTACACCCGCAGGAACCCGGCAAAGCTGACCGTCCGCCCCGAGGCGGCGAACTCCACGTCCGTCCCGCCCGAGACGGGGCCGCCCAGCCGCACCCGGGTGCTCTCCCCCCGGGCGGGCGCCATCTGCGAGGCGAGGGTGCGGGTCCAGACCAGGCTGTACACCCGCTGCTGGTCGCGGTCGTCCACCATACCGGCCAGCTCCTGGGGGGTCTTCCACCTCTCGCCGGCGGGCCGGATGGCCTCGTGGGCCTCTTGGGCGTTCTTGACCTTGTTGGCGTACCGGCGCGGCTTGGCGGCCAGATATTCGGATCCGTAGCGCTCGGCGATGACCGCCCGGGCGGTTTTCAGGGCGCCTTCCGAGAGGGTGGTGCTGTCGGTGCGCATATAGGTGATCAAACCGCGCTCGTAGAGCCGCTGGGCGGCCTGCATCGTTCGCGAGGCGCCGAACCGCAGCTTGCGGGCGGCTTCCTGCTGGAGGGTGGAGGTGCGGAAAGGGGCGTAGGGGTTGCGGTTGTACGGCTTGCGCTTCACCGAGCGCACCTCGTAGCCGCCGCCTTCGATCCGGGCGGCCAGGTCACGGGCGCGGGCTTCATCGAGCCGGAGCACCTCGGCCGTTGTCAGGCGGCCCTGTTCATCGAAGTCCTTGCTGTTGGCGGGCCGGACTCCGTCCACGGCGGCCAGGGAGGCGGTGAACGCTTCTTTGGACTCGGCGGCGAACACCCCCTCCACGCTCCAGAACCCGGCCGCCCGGAAGGCGATCCGGCGGCGTTCCCGCTCTACGATCATCCGCACGGCCACGCTCTGCACCCGGCCCGCCGACAGACCCCCCTTGACCTTCCTCCACAGCACCGGCGAAACTCCGTAGCCGACCAGCCGGTCCAGCGTCCGGCGGGCTTCCTGGGCGTTCACCAGGTCGTGGTCGATGGAGCGGGGGTTCTCGAGGGCTTGGCGGATGGCCGCTGGGGTGATCTCGTGGAACACCATGCGGCGCATCGGCACCTCGGGCCGGAGGACCTGGGCGAGGTGCCAGGCGATGGCTTCCCCCTCCCGGTCGGCGTCGGTGGCCAGGTACAGCGCGGAGGCTTCCCTGGCCAGCTTTCTCAGGGTCTGGACGACCTTGCGGCTCTCCGGCGGGACGATGTACAGGGGGGCGAAGTCCCGATCAACGTCCACCCCCCAGTCCTTGGCCCATTTCTCGTTCTTGTACTTGGCGGGGATCTGCTTGGCGTTGTTGGGCAGGTCGCGGATGTGCCCCTGGGAGGACTCCACCCGGTAGCCCTTGCCCAGGTAGCCGGCGATGCTGCGGGCCTTGGTGGCCGATTCGACGATGATGAGGGGCGTACTCATGGCCTAACGGTTTACCCACCGATCCCGATGATGTCAAGAATGACAAATTCCATCCCGGTCTCCTTCCGCCTGCGCCCGCCCTGATGTGCGCCCGCCCGGCAGTATGGCGCGGACCCGACCGATGCAGCGGAATCCGCCCGCCCGGCGGCGGGGGCGGATCCGGCGGGAGACGGGCGGAGCCTCCGAAATACCCGCGAAGAAGGTGCTCCCGATGCGGGCCGGAGAGGAAGTACGGGGCGGTTGCTGTTATTTTAGCGGGGCCGCCGGTCGGGGAGCCGTAATAGAACTTCTACGCAGAGGGCCTTTCTCGAGGCTGTGGTGGGCCAGCGCCGCCTCTTCACTGGGCGACTGGGTTACCTTTTTCGCCACCCTCGCCCTGGCCAGCCAGATCGGAGGCAGCACCGCCGCGCTGGTGCCGCTCCTGAGCAGGATCATTCCCGGCCTCCTGTTCGGATCGTTGGCCGGGGTGGCCGCTGACCGCCTGGACCGGAAGTGGGTGATGGTCCTCTCGGACGTGGGCCGGGGTCTGGTGGTGATATGGCTGGCGGCGGCCGGCGGCCTGGTGCAGATCGCCGTTATTTCCTCGATTCTCGAGATATTGACGATGATCCGCCAGCCCGCCCGGGAAGCCGCCGTCCCCACCCTGGTGGATCCCGCCGACCTGGTGAGGGCCAACAGCTTCTCGGCGGCCGCCGCCTACGGCACCGCCCCGGTGGGGGCGGGCGTCTGGGCCGGGCTGGCCGCCCTCTTCGCCGCGGTGGGCGGGTGGGGCCTCATCGACCGCGGTCCCGACCTGGCCTTCGCCTTCGACACCGTGACCTTTCTGATATCGGGGGCGATCGTGGCCACCATCCCCATTCCCAAGCCCGCCCTCGCCGGCCAGGCCCGGAAATCCCCCGAGAAGGGATCCCCCGAAAAGAGCTCCGCGGGTTCCGACTGGCGCCGCCCGCTGCGCGACCTGGTGGAGGGGTTCGCCTTCGTTACCCAGACCCGCACGGTGCGGCGGGTGGTGTTCGGGATGGCGTTGGCCCTCTTCGGAGGCGGCGCCCTGCTTCCCCTGGGGCAGACCTTCGCCCGGGAGGTGCTGGGCGGCGGGGACAGCGGGTTCGGGGTTCTGGTAACCGCCCTGGGGGTGGGGGTGGGGATGGGGATGCTGGGGGTGGCGGTCTTCGCCGACGAGCGCACCCGCCATGATCTGACCTACGCCACCAGCCTCTGCGCCACCGGGCCGGCCATCATCCTGGCCGCCTTCTCCAAGACCGTGATCGGGGCCTCGGGCTGGCTGCTGGCGGCGGGTGCAGGCACCGGGTTCGCCTACGTGATGGGCTTCACCCACCTGCACGGAGTGGTCGACGACACCCTCCGGGGCCGCACCTTTGCGGCGTTGTTCACCCTGGTGCGCAGCGCCATGATGGTGTCGTTCACGGTGGCGGTGCTGGCGGCCTCGGCGCTCGACGGGCTCCTTCCGGCGCCCTTCGGCAACGGCATCCGCAACGTGTTCGGCCTGGCAGGGGCGCTCATCCTCGTCACCGGGCTGGTGTCCCTGTTGGCCATCCGGTCCGGCCTGATCCGGTCCGAGCTGCCGCCCCATCTGCGCCGTTCTCTGAAGGACGCCTCCAAGACCTTCGACCTGATGCGGGGAAACCGCCGCCACGATGACTACCGGGATCAATGATCCGCCGAAGGGTTTCCGGACAAGCGGGGAGCGCGGCGGGCCGGGTACCGTAGGGCGGGCATGGGAAACACGGGGCGCTACATCGCGCTGGAGGGCATAGAGGGCGCCGGGAAGACCAGCGTCTGGGCCGAGCTCGGCCGGCGCCTCGAGGGGGCCGGCCGTGAAGCGGTATGCGTGCGGGAGCCGGGGGGGACGCCGGTCGGTCAATCTCTCCGCCGGATTCTGCTCTACGGAGACGCGCTGTCGCCGTGGGCGGAGGCGCTGCTGTTCGCAGCCGACCGGGCGCACCTGATGGCCGAGGTGGTGCGCCCGGCCCTGGCGAGGGGCGCCTGGGTGGTCAGCGACCGGTCCGTCTATTCCTCTCTCGCCTATCAGGGGGCCGGACGCGGGCTGGGCATGGACCGGATAAAAGCGGTGAACCAGCCCGGTCTGGAGGCGGCCTGGCCGGATCTGGTGGTGCTCCTCGAGGTGAGCCCCAGCGTCGGATCCTCACGGCAGGAGCAAGCCGACCAGGCGGGTCTATTCCAGCCGACCCTGCCCGACATGCCCCAGTCGGCGCTGGATCTTCGAGCCACCGACCGGATCGGCTCGGAGGAATATTCGTTCCTGGCCGCCGCATCCCATGCGTTCGGGGAGCTGGCCGGCCGGGAGCCGGAGCGGTTCGCGGTGATCGACGCCGAGCGCGCCCTGGACCGGGTGATGGAAGACGTCTGGGCGGCGGTGGAGGGCCTGTCTTGAATTCGGAACCGCCGGCCGCCGCGCCCGCCGGTGAGATCATCGGCCACCGGGCCGCCATGGCGTTTCTGGAGAACGAAGCCGCCGCGCCCGCCCATACCTATCTGTTTGCCGGCCCTTCCAACGTCGGCAAGGCCGCCGTCGCCCTCCGCTTCGCCGCCGCCCTGGTGGGCCGCACCGAGCAGGCCAGGGCGCGGGTGATGCGCCGCATCCACCCCGATGCGGTGATCATCGGGCCGGAAGGCCGCGCCGCCCTCGGGGTGGACCAGGCCCGCCAAGCCATAGCCGACGCCAGCCTCCGGCCGGTGGAGGGCGCCCGCAAGGTCTTCATCTTCGACGACGCCTCGATGATGACCGAGGCCGCCGCCAACGCCCTGCTCAAGACCCTTGAGGAACCCCCGGCGGGGACAGTGTTCATCCTGGTGGCCGAGTCCGAGGACGATCTGCCCGTCACAGTGGCCAGCCGTTGCCGTATTGTCCGGTTCGGGCGGGTCTCCGAAGAGGAGCTGGCCTCGGCCCTTGTCGAGCGGGGCTTCGAGGCCGACCGCGCCGCCATGACCGCCCGCATTTCCGGCGGGCGCCCCGGCCTGGCCCTGGATCTGGCCGCCAACCGGGAGGCGGGTGAGTTCCGGCGGCGCTGGTTGGAGGCGCCCCACAAGGTCAGCCTCCGGCCCGGCCGCGGATTCCTGCTGGCCGAGGAGATGCTGGAGGCACACAAGCCTCTGCTCGAAGCCGTCTCGGCCCGCCGCCGCGCCGAGACGGAGGGGATCGAAGCCGGGGTGGGCGCGGTTTCCAAGGCGCTGGAGGAACGGCGCGACCGCGCCCTGCGGCGGGCCGAGAATGCCCTGCTGGCCGCCGGACTGGAGATGATGGCCTCCTGGTACCTCGATTCGGCCTCCGCCCAGTACGGGGGGCCGGTGCGCAACCCCGACCTGGCGCCGCTCGACCTGGCCGGGATCCCTGCCCGCCAGGCGGTCCGCTCCGCCGAGCAGGTCCTGGACGCCGTCGCCCAGCTGCGCAACAACCAGCGCCCCAGGCTGGTGCTAGCCTGGCTGTTCACTCGGCTGGGCGCCTGAGTGGTCCTCGACCGTCTCGGTTCAGGCGCCTCCGGTTCAGGCCGGGACTCGGAGGGCCAAGACTTGGAGGGAATGATGGAAAGGCCTCTGCTCTACAGCCTCAACACCGACGCCCGCACGCCCACCTGACAGGAATGCTGCCGTGTACGGGATTTCCTCACGGCGCACGGCGTCGAGTTCGACGACCGCAACATCCGCCAGAGCCCCGAAGCCCGCGACGAGCTGTTGGAGATGACCGGCGGGCTGGCCGTTCCTTATCTGGTCTACGGCGGCCGGCGCATCGTCGGGTTCGATCCGGATGCGCTGGACGAGGTCGCGCAGGCCTATCACGCATCATGACCCAACCGCCCGGCAACTCTCTAGAAACGGACCAGCGGGCCCGGGTGGTCGAACCCGGCGAGACCCTTGCGGACGGCTTGGGCAACCTGCTCGACCGCATCAGGGAGGAGCTGGACTACAACGCCGCCAAAGGACAGAGCCCTTTCCGCATGGGCATGCACGACGGCCTCCGTTTTGCCGAGGACGCGGTGGTGTATCTGCTGGTCCGCCACGGTTTCGAGTTCTCGTCCCGGCCCACCCCCCTCGACTCGTGACGCCGGGCGAGACGGCGGAGGACCGCCGTTCCCGGAAGGAGGCCGCGGCCGGGGCGGTACACCCTGTCTGAACCCGCCCGGTCGGGGACGCCGTTCGCGGTGCGCCTCCGTCCGCCCGAAAAAGGGCCTCTGCCTGCCGATCGACGATGAAGCCGCAAAACATTCACCAGCGTGATCTCAAGTTCGAGGATCGGACGGGAGCGGCCTCCTCCAAGGACCCCTGGCGGCGCTTCCAGGCCGGGATGGGCCTGCTCACGCTGGTGCTGGGGCTGGGCGCCGCGGGCTACACGGCGATCGGGCTGGAGCCGCTCGATGCTCTGTACCAGACGGTTATCACCATCTCGACCGTGGGCTACCGCGAGATCGGCGAGGTGGGGGGCGGCTACCAGGTTTTCACCATCTTTCTTATCCTGTTCGGCGCGGGTACGGCCCTGTATACGCTGGGCGTGCTCATCGAGACTATGTTCGAGGGCCGGCTCGACGGCAAATTCCGGAGACGACGCATGCAGCAGCAGATAAACCGGCTCAACGGCCATACCATCCTGTGCGGCTACGGGCGGGTAGGCCAGGCGGTGGCGGGGGAGATAAGGAAGTCGGGGGAGGAGATCGTGGTGGTCGACCGGCGGCCGCCGGACCGGTTGGACGAGAGACTCGTGATCGTGGGGGATGCGACGGAAGATGATGTCCTGCTGCGGGCCGGCATCAAACGAGCCAAGACCCTGGTATTGGCCATGGATTCCGATGTGGACAACCTGTTCGTAACGCTGACCGCCCGGTCGATCAATGCCGGGCTCTTTATCGTGGTGCGGGCCAACGAGCCGGCCTCCGAATCCAAACTGAGGCAGGCGGGGGCCGACCGGATGGTCAATCCCCACCTGATCGGCGGCGTCCGGATGGCGGCGCTGGTGTCGAACCCGGGGGCGGCCGAGTTCTTGGACGTGGTGATGCAGGACGAGGGGTTCGAGGTGCGCTTGGCCGACTTCGATGTAGCCGAGGGGTCGCCCTTCGCCGGCTGCTCCCTGGCGGATATCCGCATCCGCAGCATCACCGGCGCCAACGTCCTGGCGGTGCGGCGGGGCGGTTCCTACACCACCAACCCGCCTCCCCGATTCGTGTTGGAGCCCGGCGATCTTTTTATCGCGCTGGGCGCCGAGGAACAGCTGGAGGCGCTGCGGGCCCTTTCCGACCGGTAACCGAAGGTTCTGCTGCCGTGCTCGGTTACATTGCCGAGGGTGCCGACACCGCCGCCTGCCCCGCCTGCCCGGACCGGATTGCCGGCCGCAGTGCGGCGGTCCGACCGGATGCTGTGGGCCGTCTGCCGGCCGCCGGCCAGGGCGGCCGCCCGCCTGTTTCCCTATTCGGAGGAACGTCGGGAACCCCCGCCTGACGGCCCCTGGGTGGCGGCTGTGAACCACCTGTCGCACCTCGACCCGGTGATGGCCGGGATGGCGCTGCGGCGTCCGGTGCGCTTCCTGGCGCTCGACGAGCTGTGGGGGGAGTCACCCCTCCTCGACGCGGCCTTCCGTATGTTCAGGGCCATCCCGCTGCCCAGGGAGGGCCGGTATCCGGTCGGGGCGTTGCGGGAGGCCCTCCGGCATCTGGGGTCGGGCGGAGCGGTGGGGATGTTTCCGGAGGGCCGCCGGGTGCGGCGCTGGGGGGAGGTTCCACTGGCCCGGGGGGCCGCCTGGCTGGCTCTCCGGGCGGGGGTTCCCATCGTGCCGGTGGCGGTGTGGGGAACCCAGCACGCCATGCCGATCGACCGCCTGCGGCTGCGCCGGGCGCCGATCCGGGTGACGGTGGGCGCCGCGGTTCGCCCGGAAGGATTCACGGGCCGGGAGGACCCGGCGGGCGCCATGACCGAAGCTGTCAGGGCCGTCCTGGACCGGGAGATCAGGCTGTCGGCGGCGGCCTGTCCTCCCCCTCCGGCATGAACTCCGTCATGCGGACCCGGCAACAGGATGCCGGGCGCCCGCCCCGTCCGGGGTCCAAAACCCCGATAGTCCGGCAGACCGATATTAGGATGGCGTCCGGTCCCGGTCGGCGGGGTTTGGAGGCGGAATGACCGGTCTCGGAAGGGTCAAGGGGGCTCTGAGCGTCCTGATCGCGGCAGTCGGCGCGTCGGCGGCGCTGTTTGCCCTGGCGGTGTGGGCTTCTCCGGCGGCGGGGCAGACCGGGCCGCCGTCTCCTCCGGTTCCGCCGGCCGCCCCGGTCTCGCCGGATCTGGATCCGGCCCGGTGTTCGGACGGGAGTTACGGGTTCGATGCGGAGGCCTATCCGGGGCTGGCCTCCGACTGCCGGGTGCTGACGGCCATGCGCAACCAATGGCTGGCGGACCCGGCCAACGCCGGCCTGCCCGCCGGCCATTCCCTGCGCACCTGGGGCATCGGTTTCACCTGGAACGGCGTCCTGATAGGCCTCACCGACGAAGGCCCGCGGGTAACCACACTGGACCTTTCGTGGCAGGACATCGGCGGGTCCATCCCGGCCGAGATCGCGGAGCTGACCGCCCTGACCGAGCTTTTCCTGAATCACAACCGCCTCACCGGACCCATCCCCCCGGAGCTGGGAACCCTGACCGGCCTCTACCAGATGCACCTCAACAGCAACTTCTTGTCGGGCCCCCTCCCGCCCGAGCTGGGCAACCTGGTCAACATGGAACGGATGGCCTTCTTCGACAACCGGCTGACCGGTTCCATCCCGGCCGAGTTCGGGCGTCTGGTGAAGCTGACCTACCTGGACTTCGACCGCAACCGGCTTTCCGGGCCGATCCCGCCCCAGCTGGGCAGCCTGGTCGATCTGGAGATGCTGTGGATGCGGGGCAACATGTTCACCGGCCGGGTGCCCGCCGAATTGGCCGCCCTGTCGCGGCTCGAGCGGCTGTACCTGAGCGGCAACCGGCTTTCGGGGCGGGTGCCGCCCGAGCTGGACGCTCTGGCGCCCGCCAACGGCGGCAGCCTGCGGGTACTGGACCTCTGCCGGAGCGGTGTCACCGGCTCCGCGCCCCCGGCGCTGGCGGAGATATGGAGGGGGTTCTATTCCGAGCCCTTCTGCGACGACGACCGCAGCCCGCACCGGACCGAGATCGCCTACCTGGCGTCTTGGGCGGTGGAGGGCTGCGGCGTGCTGGAGGGCTTCTGTCCGGAGCTTCCGGTCGACCGCGCCCAGACGGCGGCGTTCCTGGCCGAGGGGGTGAGGCGCCTGCAGGGTGCTCTGGCAGGGCGGGGAGCGGCCTTGGCGGACGTTCCGGCCGGCGCCTGGTACGAGGCGGCGGCGCGATGGGCGGTGTCGGCGGGGGTGATGGCGGCCCCGGATGGAAGGTTCGACCCAGACGGCGCGGTCACCAGGGCGGAGCTGGCCCGGATGCTGGTTGCGGCCTTCCCCCATCTCTCGGAGACGGGCATGGACATGGCCGGAGGGGTGTTCACCGACATGGCCGGACAGCCCGACGAGGCGGTGAGGGCCGCCGAATCCCTGTACGCGGCGGGCGTTACCGGGGGCTGTTCGGTCGATCCGGCGAGGTTCTGTCCGGACCGCCCGGTGTCCAGAGGGGTGCTGGCCGCCCTCCTGGTGCGCACCATGAACCTGGCCGGGGTCTGACCCGTTGCCGGGCGCCCGCCGCCGGGCGGCGCCCCTTGAACAACCCCGCCGCTAAAGTGGGCAGGCACCGGCCGGAGTAGCTCAGTCGGCAGAGCGGCTCACTCGTAATGAGCAGGTCAGGGGTTCGATTCCCCTCTCCGGCTCCGGGGCGGCCGCGCTCTCCCCGCCCCGCTCGGCGCCCGGCGGCCCGGCGCCGCAGGACGGAGAGGCCGGGTAACATGGCGGCGGACGGAGCGCCGGGGAGCTTTGGATCATGGCGGACAGGGCGAATTTCGAGCGGGAGGCGCTGCAGTACGCCACCCCGCTGTATACGGCCGCCCTTCACATGACCAGAAACCGGGCGGACGCCGAGGACCTGGTCCAGGAGACCTACCTGAAGGCGTACAAGGCCTACGGCCAGTTCACCGAAGGCACCAACCTGCGGGCGTGGCTGCACCGCATCCTCACCAACACCTTCATCAACAGCTACCGGAAAAAGAAGCGCCGCCCCCGCGAGATCGAGCTGGCCGACGATGTGGGGGACCTGTACATGTACCGCAGGATCGCCGCCTCCGACGCCGCCAAGGAGACGCGCTCGGCGGAGGAGCAGGTGTTCGATTCGCTGAAAGGGGCGCACGTCCGCCGGGCCATCAACAGCCTGCCGGAGGCCTACCGGATGGCGGTGCTGCTGGCCGACATCCAGGGATTCTCCTACAAGGAGATCGCCGCCATGCTGGACATACCGATCGGAACGGTGATGTCCCGCCTCCATCGCGGAAGAAAAGCCCTCCAGCAAGTGTTATGGGAATCAGCCCAGGACCATGGTTTGGTGGACGCCGCAGGAGACCGCAGATGAGCGACCGAAAATAACATGTTCAGCCGCCGCTCGGACTCGTGCATGCGCGCCATCTCCCGGCTCCACACCTATCTGGACGGGGAGGTGCGCGTCATACGCAGGGTGCGGATCAGAATGCACCTGCGCGCCTGCCGGGCCTGTGAGCGGGCTTACCTGTTCGAACAAAAACTCATACGCTTCGTCCGGGAGCGCGCCAGGGTCGACGCCCCTCCGGAGATGCTGGAACGCATCCGCCTTGCCATCCGGGAACGCGCCGGCCGCTGACCGGGCGGGCGGGGCGCCGTCGTCCTTCAGGCAGAGGGTGGCCGCCTCGGCCGCCGGCCTTTTCGAGCACGGCGATTATCCGTTGCGCCGCACACTGGAATATTCGGGCGACCCCGGCGTATGCGGCCCCGATTCGGCTTCCTGGCCCCTGATCGGCGACGCGTCCGCCCTGGTGGGCGGCATCCGGGCGCTGCTCGTCCAGAGCTGCCACCCCGAGGCGGCGGCGGGCGTGGCCGACCATTCCCTTTACCGGCAAGACCCGCTGGGCCGCCTGTCGCGCACCGCCTCATACGTCACCGCCGCAACCTTCGGCGCCCTTCCCGAAGTGGAGGAGGCGGTGGGCAGGGTGCGGTCCTCCCACGCCCGGGTCGCAGGGATCTCCCACCGCGGCCTGCCCTACTCGGCTGGGGATCCGGCCCTGGCCGCCTGGGTGCACAACGTCTTGACCGATTCCTTCCTGGCCGCCTGCCGAGCCTACGGTCCGCCGGGCTCGCGCCCGGCCAACCCCTCCGAGGCGGACCGGTTCACGGCGGAGCAGGCCGGGATCGGACGGATGTTCGGGGCCGATCCTCTTCCCCTCGAGGCGGCTGAGCTGGGCCGCTGGGTGGCGGACCATCCCGATCTGGGGCCCTCGCCCGGGATGCGGTCCGCGATGGAGTTCCTGGCCGACCCGCCGCTGGCCCCCGCCCAGAAAGCGGGGTACCGGCTGCTGTTCAACGGAGCGCTGGCCGTAACACCCCCGCGCATCCTCGGCATCCTGGGGTCGAGGCCCGTCCCGGGGGCCCGGATGATGTGCCGGGCGGCGGTGGGCTTCCTGCGCTGGGCGCTCGGCGCTTCCCCATCCTGGAACCTGGCCCTGATCCGGGTCGGCGCCCCCGTACCGGACGGGCTGTTCCGCCGCCGGCCCGTGGATCTCTGAGGGGGCAGGAGGCCTGCCTGTTGCTGTTAGAGTGGCCGCCATGACCGCATTGCCGCGCACCGCCCGCTCCGGAGGCGCCGCCCCGGTGTCCGCCGTTGCTGTGTTGTCGGTGTTGTTGTGCCTCTGGCTGGGTGTGTTCACGGCCCAGCCCGCCGCCTCCCAGGAGGGCGAAGCGGAATCGGCAGGGACCGCCGAGGCCGTGGTTCCAGAACCCGCCGTTCCCGCCCCCGAAGGGCCGGCGGGGCCGCCCGAACCCGAGTGGTCCTACCGGTTCCTGGTGCCGGCTTCCATGGTGCTCGGCACGGCGGCGGTGATAGGCGCCATCATCATGTATTTCATCAGGGTCACCAGGAACCGTTACCGCGTTATCGAGTAGGCGCCGAGGCCGGTCCGCTCCCGGACGGCCCGCCCGCCGCCGTATGATCACCTCATGAGCCGCGACCCAACCCCGCAGCAGGACCCCCGTCTGCAGGAAGCCCTCAGGGTGGCCGTCCGGCTGGCCGGGGACTATCCCCTGGCCGGGGGATACCACCGCATGTCTCTGGAGGAGACGGCCTCCGGTCTGGTCGAGCGGGCCTGCCGGCTGGTGGAGGAGGAGACCGGGCTGTCCGGCGGCGGCCCCCCGGCGGTGGCGGTGATCGACCGGGCCGGCTGGATCGAGCGCAATCTGGCTTTCTTCACGGCCCTGTCCGCCCCCGCCCGCGAGAAAGCGGCCCGGCAGCCGGCGGAGGAGGGGCCGGCCGAGAGGCTCTCCATGCGCTTCATGACCTTGGAGATGGGTATGTTGCTGGGGTTCCTGTCCCGCCAGGTGCTGGGCCAGTACGAGCTGGTGCTCCCTTCGACCGAGGGCGAAGGCGAGATCTGCCTGCCCGCCCCCAACATCATCGAGTTCGAGCGCAAGCACCAGCTCCGCCCCGCCGAGTTCCGGTTTTGGGTGGCCCTCCACGAATCCACCCATCGGCTCCAATTCGCCGGGGTGCCGTGGCTCAGGTCCTACTTCCTCGACCTCGCCTCCGGCCTGGTCTCGCACTCCCAGCCCGACCGATCCCGTCTGTCCCTGCTGGCCTCCCGGATACGGCAGGGCGGCCTGGCCGCCGGATCCCCGCTGGGGGAGGCCGGGCTGCTCGGCCTGATGGCCACCCCCGAAGAGCTCCGTTCCATCGACCGGGTGCAGGCGCTCATGTCCTTGCTCGAAGGGCACGGCCATGTGGTGATGGACCGGATCGGCGCCCGTGAGCTGGTTTCCTGGCGGCGCATGTCCGGTTTGGCGGCCCGCCGCCGCAGCAGCCCGCGGCGGGCGGCGCTGCTGCGGCTTGCCGGTCTGGAGATGAAGATGCGCCAGTACGAGGAGGGAAGGGAGTTCATCCTGGCGGTGGAACGGCGGGCGGGCCGGGGGGCGGTTGATCTGGCCTGGCAGTCGCCCGAGGCGCTGCCCAACCGCGCCGAGATCGCCGACCCCGAAGCATGGCTGGCTCGCGTCGGCTGACCCGGCTCGGGTCGGAGGCGGCCGCGAGGGTTGCCCGCGCCCTGGACGGGGACGATTCCCCGGCGGCGGCCGCCCTGAGCGGAGGGGCGGACAGCGCGGTGCTGGCCTGGGCGCTGCGGGAGGCCGGCCGGCGGGTGCGGGCGGTGCACGTCCATCACGGCTGGCCCGCTTCGGACCGGATGGAAGCCGCCGCCGGGGCGGTGGCCGACCGGCTGGGCATCGGCCTGACGAGGGTTCGGGTCGACGCCTCCGGCGCCGGATCGCCCGAAGCGGCGGCGCGGGCGGCCCGCTATGCGGCTCTGGAGGGGGAGGCCCGCGATGGAGAGCTGATCGCCACCGGCCACACCCTCACCGACCAGGCAGAGACGGTGCTCGGCAACCTGATGCGCGGCGCCGGCCTCGACGGGCTGCGGGGCATCCGCCGCCGCCTGGGGCGTTTGACGAGGCCGCTGCTCGACACGGCCCGCGGCGAGACGCGGGAACTGGCCGTCCTGCTGGGGATGCCCTTCACGGACGACCCCGCCAACCAGGACCCGTCTTTTCGCCGGGTTCGCATCCGCCGGGCTCTGGCCGCCTGGGAGCGGACCCTCGCCCCGGGAATCGGGGTGCGGCTGGCCGAGCTGGCGGACCTGGCGGACGCCGACCTGCAGCTGCTCGACGAGCTGGGCGCCGGGGTGGAGGTGGAGGAGGGCGGCGGGTGGGTGCGCCTGCCCGCTCCGGTGCTCAACGTCATGCCCCCGGCGGCGGCCTCCAGGGCGGTCCGCCGGGCTCTGCGGGCCGCCGGCGGCGGTTATCCGGGCGTCAGAAAAGACGTCGAGGCGGTGCTGGCGGCGGCGGGGGAGGGCGGCTCGGTCCGGATATCGGGAGGGCGGCCGGTGGAGCGGGCGGGGTCCTATGTACGGATCGGCGTTATCGATGGCGGGGGCGGGGGGCGCGGCGGGCCGGACATTCCCGCTCCGCTCTCCTGGGATATGGAAGGGCCGGTCCGATGGGGCGGCTGGACCTGGAAGGCGCAGGTCTTTCCTGGCCGCCCGGACGCCTTTCCGTTCTCGGAGCACCGGCAGGTGTTCGACGCCCGCATATTCGAGGACGGGCGCCCGTCCGGGGGGAAGGCGGTGATCAGGCCGGCCTCCCCGGACGACCGGATCGCCATGCGCCGGGGCCGCAAGCGGGTCTTCGACGCCCTGGCCGAGTCCGGTATCCCTCCCCGGGCCCGCGCCGGGCGCCCGGTGCTGGAGGCGGGCGGGCGGGTGGTGTGGATCCCGGGCGTGCGGAGGGCGTACACGGGTTGGGCGGCGGGGGATACAATACGCTTTGTCGAGGTGTCTGCGGTACGGGAGGAGCAGTGGAAGCCGGTCGGGTACTGATCAGCGAGGAGCAGATCGCAGAGCGGCTGCGCGAGATGGGCGGGGAGATCACCCGCGACTACGAGGGCCGGTCCCTGCTGATGGTGGGCATCCTCAGGGGGGCCTTCATGGTGATGGCGGACCTGGCGCGCCATATCCGGATCCCCGTCGAGTTCGATTTCATGGCGGTGTCGTCGTACGGATCTGCCACCAAGACCTCGGGGGTGGTGCGGATACTCAAAGACCTGGATGAGGAGATCGCCGGGCGGCACGTCCTGCTGGTCGAGGACATTATCGACTCGGGGTTGACCCTCGACTACCTCCTCAAAACCCTGCGGCTGCGCCGGCCCGCATCCATCGAGCTGGCCAGCCTGCTGGTCAAGAACGAAATGCAGCGCGTGCCGGTGAAAGCCCGCTACGCAGGGTTCACCATCGGCCCGGAGTTCGTGGTGGGCTACGGCCTCGATTTCGACCAGCTCTACCGCAACCTTCCCTACGTAGGGGTGCTCGATCAGCATTCCCTCTAGATGTGATATTCGGGGAGGTTGTCCCTGTTTGGGGGAGGAGCTGGTGTGTTTCCACCCCCCGGCTGGGGGGTGGCTTGATGGGTCGTTGGTTGGGTGAGCCCTCCGAGTCAGAATACGGGGTACTTAAACCTGTCTGAAAGGAGGGCTCACATGAGCAAGGCTACAGCACAGCACCCGAACGCGTCCCTGACGCCGAGGGGCCGGGCGGCGATGGTGAAGCTGGTCACGGACCAGGGCTGGCCGGTAGCGGCCGCGGCCGAGCGCTACCAGGTCGATCCCAAAACGGTGCGTAAATGGCGGGACCGCTACCTGGAGGAAGGCCCGGACGGGCTGCTGGACCGGTCGTCGCGGCCGCGTCGGTCGCCTGCCCGGACCCCGGATGGGGTAGCCGCTGAGGTGCGGCGCCTGCGGGTGGGGTACCGGTGGGGGCCGGCCCGGATCGGCTATCAGACCGGGCTGGCGGCCTCGACGGTTCATCGGATAATCACCGACGCCGGGCTGGGCCGCCTCGACCAGGGCGACCGAGCCGCCCCACAGCAGCAGCAGGTGGTGCGTTACCAGCGTGAACGGCCTGGCGAGCTGGTTCATATCGACATCAAAAAACTGGCCGGCATCCCCGACGGAGGCGGCTGGCACGCCCACGGCCGGGGCAAAGCGGGGCCCTCCCAGAGGGTCGGATACCGATACATCCACTCCGCTCTCGACGACCGCACCCGAGCATGGCACGCCGAAATCCACGGAGACGAAACCGCCGCCACCGCGGCGGGGTTCCTGGAACGCACCGTCTGGGAGTTCAACCGGCAAGGCATCCAAACGGAGCGGGTCCTCACCGACAACGGCCCCTGCTACCGATCAGGGCTATGGGCCCAGACCTGCGCCCGGCTCGGCGTCAAACCCAAACACACCCGCCCCTACCGGCCCCAGACCAACGGCAAGATCGAACGCTTCCACCGCACCCTGCTCGAGGAATGGGCCTACATCCAGCCCTGGACCTCAGAACAACAACGCCATGAAGCCTTCCATCACTACATCCACTACTACAATCACCACCGGCCCCACGGAGCACTCGGATGGGCCACACCCATCGAAACCCTACAAGCCCTCACCGGGGACAACCTACCCGAGCTGCACATCTAGATGTGCGGCGGCCGCCCGCCGATGCAGCCCTTCCGGCGGATTCAGGGTTAAATCCGGCAGTATCTTAGGATATATGCGGGGAACCCCGGCGGACCGCCGATGCGCGCCCCGGGTTCGCCCCGCCCCTCCGAATGCGGCAGGGTTCGGAGATGCGAAGGTGTATGGGCATATGCTTACCCGGAAGGCTCATACAGACCAGGTAAGGAAATGACGTCCATGAAGATAAAACAGTGAACAAGACCACCCGCACCATCCTCGTCTACGGCCTCGTGGTTATGGCCCTGGTGCTGATGGGGCAGCGCTTCCTGAACCAGTCAGACCCGTCCGAAGAGATCGACCTGACCGTGTTCGAGGAGGCGGTGAGGAGCGGTGCGGTGGCGGAGGTGACCGTCCGCGAGCGGTCCAACGCCGTGGAGGGCGCCCTTAAGGAGGGCCGCGCATCCGGCCCGGTTCCCGGTGAGTTCCGGGTGTTGTATCCGGCCGAGTACGAGGGCGCGCTCACCGAGCTGCTGCTGGCCAACGAGGTCAAGGTGGTAATCGACCCCGAGCCGCCCGGCTTCTGGGGGGTGGTGCTGGGCTTCCTCCCGTGGCTGCTGATCTTCGGTTTCATGATCTTTGTAATCATGCAAATGCAGAGCGGCGGCAGCCGCATCATGCAGTTCGGCAAGGCCAAGGCCAAACAGGTGCCCAAGGACCAGCCCAAGGTGACCTTCGAGGACGTGGCCGGCCTGGAGGAAGCCATCGAGGAGCTGGGCGAGATAAAGGACTTCCTCCAGTCGCCCCAGAAGTTCCGGGCGATGGGGGCCAAGATCCCCAAGGGGGTGCTCCTCTACGGGTCGCCCGGCACCGGCAAGACCCTCCTGGCCAGGGCGGTGGCCGGCGAGGCCGGGGTGCCGTTCTTCTCGATCTCCGGCTCGGATTTCGTGGAGATGTTCGTAGGGGTGGGGGCCAGCCGGGTGCGCGACCTGTTCGAACAGGCCAAGGGGGCGGCGCCCGCCATCATCTTCATCGACGAGATAGACGCGGTGGGGCGGCACCGGGGCGCCGGTCTGGGAGGCGGGCACGACGAGCGCGAGCAGACCCTCAACCAGCTGCTGGTGGAGCTGGACGGATTCGACGTGGCCAGCGGGGTGATAGTCATCGCCGGCACCAACCGCCCCGACATCCTCGATCCGGCCCTGTTGCGCCCCGGCCGCTTCGACCGCCGGATCGTGGTCGACCGCCCCGATCTCAAGGGTCGCCGGGCCATCCTCGGAGTCCACGCCAAGGGCAAGCCGATTGCCGAGGAGGTGGACCTGGAGTCGATCGCCCGCCAGACCCCCGGCTTCACGGGCGCCGACTTGGCCAACCTGATCAACGAGGCCGCCCTGCTGGCCGCCCGGCGCGGCCAAGCCGAGGTCGGACCGTCCGAGATGGAGGAATCCATCGACCGGGTGATCGCCGGCCCAGAGCGCAAGAGCCGGGTGATTACCGACCGTGAGAAGAAGATTACGGCCTACCACGAGGCTGGCCACGCCTTGGTGGGTTTCGCCCTGCCCGACGCCGACCCCGTCCACAAGGTGACCATCATCCCCCGCGGCCGGGCGGGCGGCTACACCTTGGCCCTTCCCACCGAGGACCGCAACTATTGGTACCGCTCCGAGCTGACCGACAAGCTCGCTGTGGCCATGGGCGGCCGGGCCGCCGAGGAGATCATCTTCGCCGACCCCACCACCGGTGCTTCCGACGACATCAGACAGGCCACCGAACAAGCCCGCCGCATGGTCATGGAATTCGGGATGAGCGACAACCTCGGTCCGATGAAGTACGGGAAGGATCATGGGGAGGTGTTCCTGGGGCGTGACTACTCCAGCCGGCAGGACTACTCCGACGAGGTGGCGGCGGCCATCGACGACGAGGTGCGGGCCCTGCTGGGCCAAGCCCACGATGAGGCTAGGCGGATACTCACCGCCCACATCGACGCCCTGCACCGTTTGGCCGACCGGCTGATCGAGGTCGAGACCCTGAAGGAGGAGGAGATCGCCGAGGTTCTCCACGACGTGCCCAAATGGGAGGCGGGCAAGGAGGGCGGCTGCCGCATCGAGCCTCCGCCGGCCGTCGGCCTCGCCCCGGCGGAAGGGATGGCGGCGGCCCGGTCGTCCGAGCCGGGCGCCGGATAACCGCCCCATGCAGGGTTGGCGGATCGACCGGCCGGCCATAGAGGGCGCCGTCCGCCGGATACTGGAGGCGCTGGGCGAAGATCCCGATCGGGAGGGCTTGGCCGACACCCCGGCGCGGGTGGCCAGGATGTACACCGAGATATTCGAGGGGATGGGCCGCGACCCCGGCCGGCATCTCCAACGGGTGTTCACCGACGAGCAGCACCAGGAGATGGTGATGGTGCGCGACATTCCGTTCTTCTCGATGTGCGAGCATCATTTCCTTCCCTTCCACGGGGTGGTGCATGCGGCCTATATACCGAAGGGGAGGGTCACGGGGCTCTCCAAGCTGGTGCGGCTCGTGGACGAGTTCGCCCGCCGCCTGCAGATGCAGGAGCGGTTCACCACCCAGATGACGGACGCCATCGACGAGGCGCTGTCGCCGCGCGGGGTGCTGGTGGTGGTGGAAGCCCGGCACCTGTGCATGGAGATGCGGGGGGTGGGCAAACCCGGCGCCGTTACCCAGACCTCCTCGGTGCGGGGCCAGTTCCGCCGCAGCGCCGCCACCCGGGCCGAGGCCTTCGCGCTGATCAACCGGCCCCGGGCGTGAAGAAGTGAAGAGGCCTTGCTGGCGCATCGGCGGGGGGGAGGTGCTGGACCCCAACCGGGGAACCCTGATCATGGGGATCCTCAACGCCACCCCCGACTCCTTCTCCGACGGGGGCCGTTACCTGGCGGAGGGGGCGGCGGTGGAGCAGGGGCTGCTGCTCCGGGAGGAGGGCGCCGATTTGGTGGACGTGGGCGGGGAGTCCACCCGGCCCGGCGCCGGGGAAGTGGACGAGGCCGAGGAGCTGGGCCGGGTCATAGGGGTGGTGGAGCGCCTGGCCGGCGAGGGGGTCCGGGTTTCGATCAACACCTCGAAGCCGGGGGTGGCGCAGCGCTGCATCGAGGCGGGGGCGGTTGCGGTCAACGACGTGGCCGCCCTCGAGTCGGACGGCATGGCCGGGTTGTGCGCCTCCGCCGGGGTGGGGGTGGTTCTGATGCACATGCGGGGCAGCCCGCGCACGATGCAGATCGACCCGGTGTACGGCGACGTGTTGGGGGAGGTGCGCGGATACCTGCGGATGCGGACGGCGGCGGCGGTTGCGGCCGGGGTGGATCCGCAGGCCGTAGCGGTCGACCCGGGCATCGGGTTCGGCAAGAACCTGGAACACAACCTGGCGCTGCTGGCGGGGCTGGCGGAACTGGCTTCCGACGGGCCGCCGGTGCTGGTGGGGGCTTCCCGCAAGGCGTTTCTCGGCGCCCTCACCGGGCGTCCGGTCGGGGAGCGGGACGGGGTAACCGCCGTCTCCTCGGCGGTCTGCGCGCTGTACGGGGCTTCGATCGTCAGGGTCCACGACGTCGCCGCCACCCGCGACGCCTTGCTGCTGGCCGACGCTATCGTTAGGACGGGTTCAAAGGGTGAAGATGACGGGCGAAACGGGTATGCGGCGATTAACCGGCCACCAGCCGGCAACAGGCAGCACGCGAGGGGAGCGGGCGGCTGATTGAAATGGCGGTCAAGACGGGTCTCGAGCCGCGCGATTTCAGTTGGGTCATCAAGGGCCGGCTGGCCGTCTCGGCGCGGATCGGAGGCCAGGGATTCCAGCACCGGAGGGTGCGCCGGGAGGAGGAGATCGCCTGGCTGGTGCAGGGCGGATTCACCGCGGTGGTCTCGCTCTTGCCCGGCGCCCAGAACGTGAAGAACTACAAGGACGCCGGACTGGAGGTGTACCGGGCGCCGGTCGAGCTGGATTCGGAACCCGAACAGGTCGAGAAGGTGTTCTCGGTGATCGGGGAGGCGCTGGCCGGCCCGGATGCCCGGGTGCTGGTGCACCGCGACTACGTGGACGACACGGTGGCGGGGGTGCTGGCCGGGTACGTGGTCTTCTCGGGGCTGGTGGGCGACCCCCGGATGGCGGCCATGGTCATACAGGAGGTCATCGGCCGCCCCATGGGCCCCGCCGCCCGGGCGCTGATACCCCCGCCGGGTTGAGAGGCCCGCCCGGGAAGCGCCTTCCGGTGGACGACGCGATCATCCTGCGGGGCCTGCGCATCCCCGCCCGCCACGGCGTGACCGACCGGGAACAGGCCGAAGGCCAGGTGTTCGTGGTGGACGTTGCCTGCCGCCTCGATCTTTCGGCGGCGGCCCGCTCCGACGACCTGGCCGACACCCTCGACTACGGCGCCCTGGCGGAGGCGGTTCACCGTCGGGTGTCGGGGGAGCGGTGGAACCTGATCGAACGGGTGGCGGAACGGGTGGCGGAGCTGGTGCTGGAAGACCCCCGGGTCGACCGGGTGGAGGTAACGGTGCACAAGCCGCAGGCGCCCATCCCGGTGGAGTTCGAGGACGCCGCGGTAAGGGTGGTCCGCCGTGCCCGGCGCTGACCGGCGGACAGCGGTTCCGATCCCGGCCGCCGTCGCCCTGGGATCCAACCTGGGCGACCGGATGGCGAACCTGGACCGCGCCGCCGCCCGGCTGGAGGGGCTGGGCCGTCTGGCGGCGCTTTCGCCCGTCTACGAGACCGCCCCGGTAGGAAGGGTTCCCCAAGGCCCCTACTACAACGCGGCGGCCGTACTGGAAACCCGTCTGGGGGCCGAAGCCCTGCTGGACGGCCTGCTGGAGATCGAGCGGGGGATGGGGCGGGTGCGGGGGGAGCGGTGGGGTCCCCGCCTCATCGACCTGGACCTGATCCTGCACGGCAGAACGGTGCTCAGCACGGATGCGGTTACCGTCCCGCATCCCCGCTACCGGGAGCGCCGCTTCGTGCTGGCCCCCCTGGTCGACGCCTGGCCGGATGCCCGCGATCCCGACGGAACCCCCGCCGCCGACCTCCTGGCCCGCGCGACAGATCTAAAAGTCCGCCGGCTCGAAGACCTAGACGGGCGGTGGGGCGCCCGCCGGTATTCCCCGGCCGGTCCGCAGGCCGGATAGAACCCCGTCCCGGAACCGCCCCTGCAGCCACCCTCGGGCAGGCTCACTCCCCCGGCTTCTGACCGCCTCGACGACGGTTCCCCGCCCCGCCGCCGGACCCATTGCCGGCCGCCCCGGCCCCGCTCCGCCCGCATCTCACGGCTCGAACGAGGCCGACATCACAATCACCGCCCGCCCTCCGTTGACGCACCGGCCGCGAACACCTCATCGCGGAAGGCCGATTACAGGATCCGCAGGACAGACGCCCGAAACGAGGGGCTGACAACCCGGCGGGTTCCCGCCCACCACCCACCCGTTTGCTCTCCACTCCGAAGAGCCGCTTTACGCGGAGACGCTCATCGACAGCCCCGCCGAACCCCTGCGGCTGGTGGTCCGCCGAACCCGGATAACCGGACACCAAGCCACGATATGGACCGCCCGGGGTACTACGCCTTCGCCGCCGACACCGGACTGCCCGCCGTCGAAGCGGACCGGGTGCACCGCAGTCACGCCTCCGTCGAGCTCGCCGTCCGCGACCTCAAAGAAGGCGGCCTCGCTCACCTGCCCTCCGGGGGTTTCAACGCCAACGCCGGCTGGCTTGCCTGCGCGGTGCTCGCCTACAACCTGATCCGATGGATCAAACACCTCGGCGGCGTCCAACCCGCCGGGCGGCTCACCGTCGGACGCACCGTCCTTGTTCGCCTCTACCGCATCCCCGGACGCGTTGTCAACCACGGAGGCCGCTTCCTGCTCCGCCTCCCCGCCCGATGGCCCTGGGCCCGCACCTACCAGACCATCCTCGACAACCTCCGCGCCTTGCCCCAACTCTGCTGACCCCGCCCGCCCACGCCGGTGAATACCCGACCCTGAACACACACGCCCAAAACACCCCAACCAACCAACCAAACCCCCCAACACCCCCGCATTCCCGCCGAAACCGCTCAAAACAGCAACCAGCCCACCCCGGCCGCCTAAAACACCCACCCACACCACCCACCAAAAAACGGTGGATTCAGGTTTACACCCCGGCGGCCGGTACTGGCGCCTCTCCACCGGTGCAAACAAAGACCGCGAGAAACGAAGCCTTCACCTGCCGCCCCCCTCCGGCAACACCCTGGACAGACCCCTGTTACCGTATCCGCCTTCTCCGAGAACGCGAAAATCACCCCGCGCCGCCCGGCTTCGCCGGGTCCCTCCCCCGCCTCCGCCGCCAACATCGGATTCCGCCGCCGGGCGCGGTGAGCCTGGCCCCGCCCCCGGAGGGGGATGGACCGGCGGGGGATTCCGGATGATGATCACCGCGCTCTCTAGAACCGGCGGTGATGTTTGTGCTTTGACAACTAACATTATCCATCATAACTGTGACAGAGTCAATACCTTTGCTGTCCGAATCGACAGATTATTTTCGCGAGGCGGGAGAAGGCCGGGAGGCTGCCGGGGCCGGGCGGATTCTGTTTTCTGCCCAGGGCGGCGCCCGGTTGCCCGGATCCGGCAGAACACATTTGACATCGGGGGGAGGGGATCCGAACCAATCGAACCTCAACTAATCTGGGCCGCCGGATCGGTACCGGGACGCGGACCGCAACCAGGAGGGCGCCGGCATGAAGGTGGCAGGTTCTATGGCCGAGGCGCGCGCCCTGGCGCGGGGACGGGTCGGTCTGGTGCCCACCATGGGGTTCTTCCATGAGGGCCATCTCTCGCTGATGGAGCGGTCGGCGGCCGAATGCGATCAGACCGTGGTTTCTTTGTACGTGAACCCCCTGCAGTTCGACGACCCGGTCGACCTGGCCGCCTATCCGGTCGACCGCCGCCGCGATCTGGCGCTGGCGGAGCAGGCCGGGGTGGACGTGATGGTGATCCCCGGCCCGGCCGAGATGTTCCCCGAGGCGCCCCTCACCAGGGTGTCGGTTGCCGTGGTCGGGGAGCGGCTGGAGGGGGTGCACCGCCCCGGCCACATGGACGGGGCGGCTATGGCGGTGGCCAAACTGTTCGCCGGTCTGCTGCCCGACCGGGCCTACTTCGGGCGCAAGGACGCCCAGCAGCTGGCCGTGATAACCCGTCTGGTGCGCGATCTGGGTTTCCCGGTCGAGGTGGTGGGCTGCCCCCTGGTGCGCGAGGCCGACGGCTTGGCCCTCTCGTCGCGGAACGTGCTGCTGGGCGGCCGCCGAGAGGAGGCCTTGTCCCTCTCGCGGGGGTTGATGGAGGCGGCGCGGCTGTTCGAGGAAGGGGAGCGGCGGGCGGCGGCGGCGGAGGAAGCGGTGCGGGCCGCCCTCCCGCCCGGCGCCCTCCTCGACTACGCCGAAGCCTGCGACGCCGCCTCCATGGTGCGGGCCGCCCGGCTGCAGGGGGGAGTGGTGCTGGCCGCCGCCGCCCGCTTCGGTCCGGTGCGCCTGATCGACAACATATGGTTTACAGACGCCGGAGCGGGGGCGGCGGTCGACCGGGGCGTCCGGCTGGACGGCCCCAGCGTCCTGTACACGTACAGGCCCCCGGAGAACGGTTCGGAGGGGCCGGATGGGTGACGAGGGGCGGCGGGCCGGGAGGGGCGGGATGTTCTTGGCGGTGGACGTAGGCAACACCCACACCGTGATCGGGGTGCTGGAAGGACGGCGGGTGGCGGAGCAATGGAGGCTTTCCAGCGGGCGGGAGCGCACCGAAGACGAGTTCAGGTTCCTGCTGGTGGGCCTGCTGGAGTCGGGCGGCTACCGGATGGGTGATTTCGAGGGGGCGGCCATGTCGTCGGTGGTGCCGCCGGCGGCGGCCGCCCTGCAGCCGGCCCTCGAGAATCTGGTGGGCAGGGTGCTGTCGGTGGGTCCCGGCGTCCGCACGGGGATGGCCATCAAGATCGACAACCCGCGGGAGGTCGGGGCCGATCGGGTGGTGAACTCGGCGGCGGCCCGGAGCCGCTACGGCGCCCCGGTGGTGGTGGTCGATTTCGGAACCGCCACCACCTTCGACGTGGTGGACGCAGCCGGTGATTACATCGGCGGGGTGATCGCCCCCGGCCTCGAGGTGTCGATGGAGGCCCTGGTGTCGGCCACCGCCGCCCTGCGGAGGGTGGAGCTGACGCCCCCCCGTTCGGTGGTGGGCAAGGGCACCGTGGAAGCCATCCAGAGCGGCCTCCTCTACGGATACGCCGGACTGGTGGACGGGATACTGGAGCGCATCCTCGAACATCTGACCAGCCCGGAGCCCGGCGGCGGGGAGCCCGGGCAGAGCGGGCGGGCGGTGGTGGCCACCGGCGGGATCGCCCCTGTGATCGTCCCCCTCTGCCGCCTGGTTTCGACCGTCGACGAGACCCTCACCCTGGAGGGCCTCCGCCTGATATGGGAGCGCAACCGCTGACCCGGCCGGTCTGCGGTTACCCTTTCCGACCGATGAACAGCCCCGGCGAGACCTCAGAGCTCGAGACCCAGGGCGGGGCGGACGAGGGCAACCCCGCCGGCGGCGGGCTTCCCGAAGGCGGCGCCCCGGACCGCGCCGGGCTGGCCGGCCATCCGCTCACCGCCCGCCGGTTGGAGAAGGTCGCCCGCCTCCGGGAGGCGGGGGTCGACCCCTACCCCCTCGGCTATGACCGCGACGCCTCCGCCTCGGATCTGCACGGGTGTTTCGGCGGCCTCGAACCCGACGTCCGCACCGGCCGGGAGGCGGCGGTGGCCGGGCGGCTCATGAACCTGCGCCGGATAGGGCGGCTGCTGTTCGGGGTGCTGCAGGACTATTCGGGCCGCATCCAGCTGTTCGTAGACCGGCGGGGCCTGGAGGAGCGCTTCGCCGATTTCGAGGACCTCGACGCGGGCGACTGGATCTGGGCGCGGGGCGAGGTCATCACCACCCGCCGGGGCGAGCTCAGCGTCCATGTGTCCGACTTCGCAATGTTGGCCAAGGCCCTGCGGCCCCTGCCCGACAAGTGGCGCGGGCTGCGGGACAAGGAGCGCCGTTTCCGGCGGCGGGAGATCGACCTGCTGGTCAACCCCGAGGCGCGGCGCATCGCCGAGGCGCGGGCGGAGGCGGTTTCCGAGCTGCGCCGCCAGTTCGAGGAGCGGGGGTTCGTGGAGGCGGAGACGCCGGTTCTCCAGATCCAGGCAGGGGGGGCGCTGGCCCGGCCCTTCAAGACCTATCACAACGCCCTCGGGATCGACATGTACCTGCGGATAGCCACCGAGCTGCATCTGAAGCGGCTGGTGGTGGGGGGCATGGAGCGGGTTTTCGAGCTGGGCCGGGTGTTCCGCAACGAAGGCGTGGACGCCCGCCACAACCCCGAGTTCACCACCCTTGAGGCCTACCAGACCCTGGCCGACTACCGCGGCATCATGCGGCTGGTGGAGGAGGTGTTCGAGGCGGCGGCCGAGCGGGTGACGGGAAGCGCCCGCCTCATCTACCAGGGCCGCCCGGTCGATCTCAGCCCCCCCTACCGGCGGGCCCCCATGCTGGATCTGGTGGGGGAGGCGCTGGGCGAGCCCGTTGCCCCGGACACCCCCCCGGACAGGCTGGCGGAGCTGGCCCGCCGAGCCGGGGTAGAAGCCGCACCCGGCGCAGGCTTCGGAAAGCTGGTGGAGGAGATATTCGACCGGCTGGCGGCCCCCGGCCTGTGGGATCCGGTCTTTGTCATCGACCATCCGGTGGACATATCTCCGCTGGCCCGCCGGCACCGCTCCAAGGAGGGGCTGGCAGAGCGGTTCGAGCTGTACATCGCCGGGAGCGAGTACGCCGACGCCTTCACCGAGCTGAACGACCCGGTCGAGCAGCGGGCCCGCTTCGAGGCCCAGGCCGCCGCCCGGGCGGCCGGGGACCGCACCGCCCACCCGGTCGACGAGGACTTCCTCCGGGCCCTGGAAGCAGGCATGCCACCCACCGGCGGCCTCGGTATCGGCGTGGACCGCCTGGTAATGCTGCTTACCGACCAACGCAACCTGCGGGAGGTGCTGCTCTTCCCCCACCTGCGCCCCGAGTAGCCCCACCGGTAATGCCCGTTAAGGTAAATGGAGCTAAGACCAAAATCAGAGCCGCGCCGCCGGTTGGTGCGAGAAGGAGCAACATGAACATCGCCGAACTTGATAAGGCCCGAGAAAAGGTAAACGAGTTCATCGGTCTTCTTACCGAGCTGAGAGAGCATGAACTACAAATCAGTGATATGGGATGGAATTCTTTAGAGGTGATAGATATAGCATATAAAGATAGAGAAGCGGATACGGTGAGACGAAAAATTCATGAACTTAAACCTCTGATCCAAAGTATAAGTAAACGAATAATACCAGACAGCTATTTAAATACATTCAAACTCGACGAATATAACTGGATAATAAATGTAACGGCCGAAGCCGAAGAACTTATCGGGATGATTAATTTGATGACTACCGATAAAGAGATACTTGGATCCGAATCCCCTGCTTTAGCTGTGAGGGGTTTACATCCTTGGATACGGGAGGCAGCAATGAACCTTTGGGATAACGGCCATTACAAACAAGCTGTAGAAAATGCATGGAATAATCTCGTCCAGCACACTCAGAACAAGACCGGCTTAGATAGTACCGGGAAAAAACTATACAGCAACCTTTTTCAATGCGGCCCCAATGATGATAATCCTTTAGTATTCTCCAAATTCAAGAAAGGAACTGAAGACTGGAAATCGGCCCATCAAGGAGCCCATCACTATGGAATGGGTTGCGCCCTTCGTATCCGCAACTTGACTGCTCATACGACCGATGAACTTAATGAACAAAAAGCGCTCGAATACCTGGCGGCTCTTAGTGTTCTAGCCCGATGGGTAGATGAAGCCACTGTTTTAGCACAATCCGCTAGAGGGTCTGCAAACAAATCCACGGGTGATGCGGCACCGTTTTGAGCGTAAGTACCTGAGCCGTGTTGAGTGTTGCGTTGGTTCCGCTTGTGGTTCTTCTTCTATTTCCCTGCGGGGTGGGCGGGTGCGCCGCGTGACCGTGAGACGTGGGTTCGGCGGCTGAGTCTTTCTGTTTGACCGGCGACCGGGGTGCGGCCTGGGTCGGTCGATACTGGATTCTCATCAGTTGCTCGGTGGGGGCGGCGCATATGGGAGGTACACCTAGTCGGTCAGGTCGGGGGGTTCGGCGGGTGTGCTTGGCGCGGGTGCGGCCGGTCGGGGTGCGTCAGCGCGTGGGGATGTCGCGGTTGGGGGTGGGTTGGCGTGGTAGTCTACTACGGAGAGGGGTGAGTGGCTGGATGGTCGGAGGCTCGGGGAGTAGCTGTTCGGTCGGAGTGGTCGGCGCGGTCGGCTTGGGCGAGGTTGACGGTCTGGACGGCTGAGGCGGGGTGAGGTCGGTTGCGGGTGCGGACGATGGTGGGGCACTTGGCACGGGTATTGACCCGTGCGGCGGCCTTGGGGGCGGTATACCCGAAGGGAGAGAACCGATGAAACGATGGCAATCTATCGCCTGCACCGCGGTTGCGGCGCTGGTGGTCGGGGGATGCGCCGGGTATCTAACCGCGCAGGCGCAACAACCGGATGACGGGCGAGAAGTCCAGGAATGGGCGCAGGCCACCGGGATTATTACCGGCGGCCGGTGGGAGGAGCGCCCCACCCGGTCGCAGGTCGCTCGGATGTTGTACCGCTACCACCAGCACATCACCGAGCGAACCGCCGGAGCGGACCATCAGCACACCGCCGGAGGGCTACCCGTAGATGACACCAATACGACAACGACGACGGGCGGAGCGGCCGGCCAGGCCGTTACCACCACCACGGCGGCGGTAACACAGGCACACGGTGAGCGGGTTCCGAGAGGCGAGACCATTGTTGTACGGCTGGAATGGGCGGGGACGGGCTGGGATACCGGCTGGGACCGGTTGGAGGTTGTGGCCGTACCCCGGAACTGGAGGGGCTACTTCCCCGGCTTCCAGGCGGCCTCGATCGGAATGTCGGGGGATCTCGAGCCTGGGGACACCTTATACATAAACAACGGGGTCGACCCTGGGTGCGCCAGTGGTGCGGCGGAGCAGGATTGCCGCGTCGAGGTCTACTCGTGAGGCGGTGCGGCGGTTGACCGGCGGGGTAGTGATTAGGGGCAGGCAAACCCAACTGGGACCTACTCCCCACCCTCACCCTCCCCTGAAATCCGAAAAGCCCGATTTCAGAGGGGACGGTAGTATCTTCAGGTTCAATACCGCCTGGCTCTATCGGCCGGAACGAGACGCCGACAATGACGGGATTATGTGCAAGAATTACTTTACGGAGGGCAGGGGTACGGTGTTGGGTGAGAATCGGTGCCGATGACCGACTCGGAACGGAACTGGAACTGGGAGGACTGGGCGGGATTCATCATCTGGGTGGTCGTAATATCTGCCTGCGCTGTGGGGCTCTGGGTGGGCTACGACAGGGGCTTATGGGAGGCTGTCCTGCTAGGCCTAGGCGGCGAGGATAGCCTCGGTCTGATCAGCGAGGATAGCGGCGACATCAGTGGCGGGGAGGCTGGCCTGGCTGGTCTGCTCGGTCTCGGCATCATATGCCTCTTCGTCATCTCCCTCGACCGCCTCGTTTCCTTTATGCGAGCACAACTAGATAGGTCAGCCCGCGGGTCAATTATTTTCTACGTGGTTGTGACCGCGGCCGCCGCCTTGTGGCTCTGGGTGGGCGAACCCGGGCGCTTACTGGGGCTCGTTCTGGTCGTCCTGCTCACCCTATGCGGCGGTAGGGGACTCCTCATATTTATACGAGTCCGCCGGATGCCCGCCGCGGTGTGGGAGGAGGAGGTCGAGTGCTCCGAGTGTGGAGAGGAATACTGGCTCCGAGGGAGGAGAGAGGAATACTTGCTCCGGGGCTTCGTAATGCAAGGCGAGTTAGAGTGCTCACTCGACTGTTGCCCGCATTGTGGAGCTGAGGTCGAGGTTCCACATCGGCGATGGGCTACCGGTGGACGCTAAGCCGGTCGGGGTATTCATTAGGTTTTCCTCCGGTCGGGTAGTGTTCGAGGGGCTTGGGTATTATCACGCGGTCAGCTGATACGCTTCTCTGAGTAGTGCGAGTTTCCATCCTCCGGAGTGGGCGCGGTCTGCGAGCGTGAGGATTTCGCGGGTGTCGCGGGTGTCCGGGTCGAGGCTGAGGTTGGTGGCTATGAGGGTTTGGGCGGGGTCGGTGGGGTCTTCGAGGCGGTTGAGGGCTTGGCTGAGTCCGGGTCGGTGGTCGGGTGCTATTGACCCTGATACTGCTTTGTCTTGTATTCCAGTCGATGCTGGTGCCTGTGTAGGCGGTCCAGGTCTGGATGGTTGCGGTCTGAGCATCAAGGCCTAATTACTGGCTCTTCGGATTTCAGGGGGGAGTCACCGAGGGGAGTAGGTCCCAGTTGGGTTTGCCTGCGTAGAGCAGCGCTCGGATCCGGTAGTTGGTGAAGTTGCGGAACCCGAACCCGATCCGTTTGATGCGTTTGATGAGATTGTTGACGGCTTCGGTGGGTCCGTTCGACACCCGGGAGCGGTGCCAGGCCACGATCTGGGTGTACCAGCGGGCGATGGCTCGGCCGGGTTGGTTGACCTCCGGGGGGCAGGACTGGTCCTGGAGGTCGGCGGCGAGCCGTCGGGTGTGTTCGTCGGCGAGGCCGGGGTCTCGGATTTGGTAGACGTCGCGGAGGGTTTCTTTGGCGTGCCAGGCCAGCCGGATCTCTCCGTAGGGGTCCCCGGCCGCCAGGAGGCCTTGGAGGCGTTCCCCGCCGGCGGGGTTGAGGCGTTCCTGGGCTAGGTGTGATATTCGGGGAGGTTGTCCCTGTTTGGGGAGGAGCTGGTGTGTTTCCACCCCCAACGGGGGGGGGGGTGCCTGTGGGGGAGCCGTCCGATGGGGGGGGGCTATCGACTGCCGTTGCCAGCCAGGTGGACGCGATCGATCAGGAAGCCGCCCATCCGGTGGAGGACGCGGCGGGCGGCGGCGTCGGGGAGGGTGTCGATGGCTTCGGCGGCGGTGCTGAGCCTGCTCCGGCATTCTTCGAGGGTTTTCTCCAGGTGGCCGCCGTCGAGCACCAGGCAGATCACCTCGGCTACTGACTTGTTGTCGAAGGGTGCTCCGTCTTTCAGCAGGGCGGCGATCCGGCTTCCGGAGGGGCCGGCCAGGGCGTGGAGCACCGGCAGGGTGTATACGCCCTGGTGGATGTCGCTTCCGGCGGGCTTGCCCAGCTCCTCTTCGGTTGCTACCAGGTCGAGGGCGTCGTCGGTCAGCTGGAAGACCATGCCGAGCTCCCAGGCGGCCTTCGACAGCGCCTCCGCGGCTTCCGGGGGGGCGTCGGCGGCCAGGGCGCCCAGGCGGGCGGAGGTCCTGATCAGGCTGGCGGTCTTGCCGCCGATTACCCGGTAGTGGTCGGCGGGCCCGTGGTCCAGGCCGCCGGTCAGCTGCAGCTCCAGGGTCTGGCCCTCCACCAGCTCGGCGTAGGTGCGGGCCAGCAGCCGCACCGCTTCCTCGCCCAGGCCGGCGGCGGCTATCTCCGAGGCGCGGGCGATGAGGAAGTCCCCCGCCAGGATGGCCTCCGTATTGCTCCAGTTGGCGTTGACCGACGCCGTCCCGCGCCTCGTCTGCGCCTCGTCGATCACGTCGTCGTGGTAGAGCGAGCCTATGTGGATCAGCTCCACGGCCGCCCCGGCTTCGATCAGGCGGTGATCCCGCGCCGGGCCGAACTCGCCGGCCAGCTGGACGAGGACCGGGCGGTAGCGCTTCCCTCCCGCCGCCAGGAGGTGCTGGGCGATCCGGGTCAGGTAGGGGTTGTCCGAGGCCGAGGCCTCGAAGAGCCGCTCCTCTACCCGGTCCACCCGCTCCCAGAGGCCGGGGATGTCGATCAGATCCCGCAGACCCGATGCTGCCATGCCTTTGCTCCGACTGCCGCTTTGTTCCGCGATCCCGGTCTATGGTAAGCCCCGGGCGCCGGCCCGGGGCCGCCTCGGCCGCCGCGCCGGAACGGGATGATATAGGGGAAGGTTGACAGTCATCTTCCGGCCGAGGGGTTATAGTCGCCCCCTAAGGACCTGATGCGCCTAAGCTTGCGTCCTCAAACCGGCAGATTGTCGGAAGCGGGGCAGCCGGGCCCTGGAGGTATATAGGCTTTGTTCGAACGATTCACCGACCGAGCCCGCCGGGTGGTGGTGCTGGCTCAAGAAGAAGCCAGGCTGCTGAACCACAACTACATAGGCACCGAGCACATCCTGCTCGGGCTGATCCATGAAGGCGAGGGCGTGGCCGCCCGCGGCCTCCAGAGCCTGGGCATCCGCCTCGACTCGGTGCGCAGCCAGGTTGTGGACACGATCGGCCAGGGCCACCAGTCGCCGTCCGGCCACATCCCGTTCACCCCCCGCGCCAAGAAGGTGCTGGAGCTGAGCCTGCGGGAGGCCCTCCAGCTGGGCCACAACTACATAGGCACCGAGCACATCCTGCTGGGGCTGATCCGGGAAGGGGACGGGGTGGCCGCCCAGGTGCTGGAGAAGCTCGGCGCCGATCTGCCCAAGGTGCGCCACACGGTCATCCAGCTGCTTTCCGGGGGCTCGGGCGACGAACCCGCCCCGGCCGCCACCGGACCCTCCAGGGGGGCTACGGTGTCGGGTTCCACCGTGCTGGACCAGTTCGGGCGCAACCTCACCCAGATGGCCCGCGACAACGACCTCGATCCGGTCATCGGGCGCCAGACCGAGATCGAGCGGGTCATGCAGATACTGTCCCGGCGCTCCAAGAACAACCCGGTGCTGGTCGGAGAGCCCGGAGTGGGCAAGACGGCCATCGTGGAGGGCCTCGCCCAGCGGATCACCGCCGGGGAGGTCCCCGACACCCTCTCCGCCAAGCAGATCTACACCCTCGACCTGGGGGCTTTGGTGGCCGGCTCGCGCTACCGGGGGGATTTCGAGGAGCGGCTCAAGAAGGTGCTCAAGGAGATCAAGACCCGCGGCGACATCGTCCTGTTCATCGATGAGATACACACCCTGGTGGGGGCGGGGGCCGCCGAGGGGGCCATCGACGCCGCCAGCATCCTCAAACCGATGCTCGCCCGGGGGGAGCTCCAGACGGTGGGGGCCACCACCCTGGAGGAGTACCGCAAGCACCTGGAGAAGGATTCGGCGCTGGAGCGGCGCTTCCAGCCGATCACGGTGGACGAACCGACCGTTGCCGAGACGGAGCAGATACTCCACGGCCTGAAGGACCGTTACGAAGCGCACCATTCGGTGCGGTTCACCGACAGCGCCCTGAAGACGGCCGCCGCCCTGGCCGACCGCTACATCTCCGCCCGCTTCCTGCCCGACAAGGCCATCGATCTGATCGACGAGGCCGGCAGCCGCAACCGCATCTTCCGGCGCGGCTCCAGCCCGCAGCTCAAGCAGATCGACGACCAGCTGGCTGCGGTGCGCAACGACAAGCTGAAGGCGGTGTCGGCCCAGCAGTTCGAGCGGGCCGCCCAGCTCCGCGACCAGGAGCGGTCCCTGCTGTCCGACCGCGCCCAGCGCAAGTCCGAGTTCGAGGAGGAGGGCTCGGCGGACGACTGGGTGATAGACGAGGACGAGATCGCCGATGTACTGGCCCAGTGGACGGGCATCCCGGTGCACCGCCTGACCGAGGAGGAGACGGCCCGGCTGGTGCACATGGAGGAGGAGCTCCACAAGCGGATCATCGGCCAGCACGACGGGATCTCGGCGGTGAGCCGCGCCATCCGGCGCACCAGGGCGGGCCTCAAGGACCCCAAGCGCCCCAGCGGATCGTTCATCTTCCTGGGGCCGTCGGGGGTCGGCAAGACCGAGACAGCCAAGGCGCTGGCCGAGTTCCTGTTCGGCGACGAGGACGCCCTCATCCAGATCGACATGTCCGAGTACATGGAGAAGCACACGGTGAGCCGGCTGGTGGGTTCCCCGCCCGGATACGTGGGCTACGACGAGGGGGGGCAGCTGGCCGAGGCGGTGCGGCGCAAGCCCTTCTCCGTGGTGCTGTTCGACGAGATCGAGAAGGCCCACCCCGATGTCTTCAACACCCTGCTGCAGATCCTGGAGGACGGACGACTCACCGACGCCCAGGGCCGCACGGTGGACTTCAAGAACACGGTCATCATCATGACCTCCAACCTGGGCTCGCAGTCCCTGACCAAGCGGTCGGTGGGGTTCCAACAGGACAGCGACGAGGTCTCCTACGAGAAGATGAAGCAGAAGCTGACCGACGAGCTGAAGCGCCACTTCCGCACCGAGTTCCTCAACCGCATCGACGAGGTGATCGTGTTCCACCAGCTCACCGAGGACGAGGTGAAGCAGATCGTCGACCTGCTGCTGGTCAGGGACCGGGAGCAGCTGGCCACCCAGGCGCTCGACCTGGTGCTGAGCGATGCGGCCAAGGCCTTCCTGGTCAGGAAGGGCTACGACCGGAATCTGGGCGCCCGGCCCCTGCGGAGGGCCATTCAGCGCTACCTGGAGGATCCGCTGGCCGAGCAGGTGCTCCTCGGCGAGTACAAGTCGGGGGCCACCATCGTGGTCGACGTGGATCCCGAATCCGAGGACGGGGCTCTGTTCTTCGAGATGGTCGACACCCCCGACATACCCCCCGTCGACCTGGTCGAGTCCGAGTCGTAGCGGCGCCCTCCCGGCGGGTCCCCCCGCGGCGGCCATGCCCTCCGCCCGGATTGCGGCCCGGCCCCCGCAGGGCCGGGATGCCGCGTGCCCCGTGTGACAAGAGGCGGCGCAGCGCTTAGAATGGCGCCTCTGGCGTCCCCGCGGGCGGGGTTTCCGAAGTAGAGGAGCGCAGGACGATGCGTATTCGCACCAGGTTGTTGACCGCGCTGGCGGCCTTGGGGCTTTTGGCGGCGGCGTGCGGCGGAGGCGCCGAGGCGCCGGACGAGACCGCCGCCGCTCCGGCGGCCGGGCAGACCTCCGCCGCCGGCCAAGCGCCCGCTCCGGCGGGGGAGCCGGTGGGTGTGGGTTTGGTTTATGATATTGGGGGTCGGGGTGATCAGTCTTTTAATGATGCGGCGGCGGCTGGTTTGGATCGGGCTGCGGGTGAGTTGGGGGTTTCTGTTTCTGAGGCTTCTGCTAATGAGGATGGGACGAATCGTGAGGAGTTGTTGGCGTTGCAGGCTTCGGAGGGTGCTGATGTGGTGATTGGTGTTGGGTTTTTGTTTAGTGAGCCGATGGCGGTGGTGGCGGCGGAGTTTCCTGAGGTGAATTTTGCGATTGTGGATTCGGTGGTGGATGCTCCGAATGTGGCGGGGTTGTTGTTTGCTGAGGAGCAGGGGTCGTTTTTGGTGGGGGTGGCGGCTGGGTTGAAGTCGGAGTCGGGGGTGGTTGGTTATATTGGTGGGGTTAATATTCCGTTGATTCATGCGTTTGAGGCGGGGTTTTTGGCGGGGGTTGCGGCGGTTGATCCTTCGATTGAGGTGTTGTCGCAGTATGTGACTGAGCCGCCTGATTTTGGTGGGTTTAATGATCCTGCTGCTGGTCGGGTGATTGCGCAGTCGATGTTTGAGCGGGGGGCGGATGTGGTTTATCATGCGGCTGGCGGTACGGGCGGGGGGTTGTTCCAGGCGGCGAAGGATTTTTCGGAGTCTAGTGGGTCGCATGTGTGGGCGATTGGGGTGGATTCGGATCAGTATTTGACGGCGGGGGAGGAGTTTCAGCCTTATATTTTGACTTCGATGTTGAAGCGGGTTGATGTGGCGGTGTTTAATACTATTGCGGCGGTTCAGGGTGGGTCGTTTGCGAGTGGTGAGCAGCGGTTTGATTTGTTGGTTGATGGGGTTGGGTATTCGGTTTCGGGTGGGCATGTGGATGATATTGTTCCTGAGCTGGAGGAGTGGAAGTCTCGGATCGTGTCGGGTGAGGTGGTAGTAAGCCGCGACCCGGCCGACCTCGGCGCAATCCCGGCGGCGGCGCCGGCGGGGGAGCCGGTGGGTGTGGGTTTGGTTTATGATATTGGGGGTCGGGGTGATCAGTCTTTTAATGATGCGGCGGCGGCTGGTTTGGATCGGGCTGCGGGTGAGTTGGGGGTTTCTGTTTCTGAGGCTTCTGCTAATGAGGATGGGACGAATCGTGAGGAGTTGTTGGCGTTGCAGGCTTCGGAGGGTGCTGATGTGGTGATTGGTGTTGGGTTTTTGTTTAGTGAGCCGATGGCGGTGGTGGCGGCGGAGTTTCCTGAGGTGAATTTTGCGATTGTGGATTCGGTGGTGGATGCTCCGAATGTGGCGGGGTTGTTGTTTGCTGAGGAGCAGGGGTCGTTTTTGGTGGGGGTGGCGGCTGGGTTGAAGTCGGAGTCGGGGGTGGTTGGTTATATTGGTGGGGTTAATATTCCGTTGATTCATGCGTTTGAGGCGGGGTTTTTGGCGGGGGTTGCGGCGGTTGATCCTTCGATTGAGGTGTTGTCGCAGTATGTGACTGAGCCGCCTGATTTTGGTGGGTTTAATGATCCTGCTGCTGGTCGGGTGATTGCGCAGTCGATGTTTGAGCGGGGGGCGGATGTGGTTTATCATGCGGCTGGCGGTACGGGCGGGGGGTTGTTCCAGGCGGCGAAGGATTTTTCGGAGTCTAGTGGGTCGCATGTGTGGGCGATTGGGGTGGATTCGGATCAGTATTTGACGGCGGGGGAGGAGTTTCAGCCTTATATTTTGACTTCGATGTTGAAGCGGGTTGATGTGGCGGTGTTTAATACTATTGCGGCGGTTCAGGGTGGGTCGTTTGCGAGTGGTGAGCAGCGGTTTGATTTGTTGGTTGATGGGGTTGGGTATTCGGTTTCGGGTGGGCATGTGGATGATATTGTTCCTGAGCTGGAGGAGTGGAAGTCTCGGATCGTGTCGGGTGAGCTGGTAGTAAGCCGCGACCCGGCCGACTACGGAGGTTGACGGGGGAAGACAGTCTCGGGTGAACGCCGTTTGTCAGAGAGGCGCAGAGGGCTTATGAGCCGATGAGCGCGGCGGTAAAGCTCTCGGGGATATCCAAGCGGTTCCCCGGGGTGGCGGCCAACGACCGCATCGACCTGGAGGTGGAAGAAGGGGAGATCCACGCCATCTGCGGTGAGAACGGGGCCGGCAAGTCGACCCTGATGAACATCCTCTACGGCATGCAGCAGCCGGACGAGGGCCGGATCGAGGTGTTCGGCGAGGAGCGGGCCTTTTCCTCCCCCAAGGAGGCCATCGAGGCGGGGATCGGGATGGTGCATCAGCACTTCATGCTGGCCGGCAACCTGTCGGTTCTGGAGAACGTGATCCTGGGCGCCGAACCACCGAAAGGGCCGATGATCGACTACGCGGCCGCCCGGTCCCGGCTGGCGGAACTGGGCGGGGCCTACGGGCTGGAGCTGGACTTCGACGATGCGGTGGAGACCCTGGAGGTCGGAGAGCGGCAACGGATCGAGATCATCAAGATCCTCTACCGGGGCGCCCGCATCCTGATCCTGGACGAGCCCACTGCGGTGCTGGTTCCCCAGGAGGTGGAGGAGCTGTTCCGCAACATGCGGGAGCTGGCGGCGGAGGGCCACACCGTTATCTTCATCGACCACAAGCTGGACGAGGTGTTGGCCGTCGCCGACACCATCACCGTACTCCGCCGGGGCCGCTCGGTGGCCGCCGTAAAACCGCAGGATGTAACCGCCGCCGACCTGGCCGAGCTGATGGTGGGATCCGAACTCCCCACCCCCGAGACCCGGGAGGCGACGGTGACCGACCGGACGGCGGTCGAGGTCGAGAACGTGTCGGCGGTGGACGAGGCCGGGGCGCCCCGGCTTCGGAACGTGACCTTCGAGGTGCGCTGCGGCGAGATCGTGGGGGTGGCCGGGGTGGAGGGCAACGGCCAGGCCGAGCTGGTGGAGGCGATCCTGGGCATCGCCCCGGTTGCGGAAGGGTCGATCCGGCTGCACGGCGAGGACGTGACCGGATGGCCGGTGCGGCGGCGGCGGGAGGCGGGCCTCGGTTACATACCCGAGGACCGCCACCGCCGGGGCCTGCTGCTGCCCGCCCCCGTTTGGGAGAACAGCATCCTGGGCCACCAGTCCCGCCCCCCCTTTCTGCGTTCGGGGGTGTGGATAGACGAGGGGGCCTCCAGGCGCCGCGCCGCCGAGGTCATCGAGCGGTTCGACGTGCGCACGCCGGGAGTGGACACCGGGGTGCACGCCCTGTCGGGCGGCAACCAGCAGAAACTGGTGGTGGGCCGGGAGATGGCCGCCCGCTGCAATCCCTTGATAGCCGCCCACCCCACCCGCGGCATCGATGTGGGTTCGCAGGCGGCCGTGTGGGAGGAGCTGCGCCGGGCGCGCGCCGCCGGGCTGGGGGTGCTGCTGGTCTCGGCCGACCTGGAGGAGCTGATCGGCCTGAGCGACGCCCTGCTGGTCATGCTGCGGGGCGGGGTCGCGGCCCGGCTGGATCCGTCTCGGATCACCCTGCGCGAGCTGGGGGCCTACATGACGGGGGCGGCGTGAAGGCGGGCGCCGCGTCCCGGGCGGCGCCGTGACCGGGAAAGGAATCATCCGGGTGGCGGGGCCCCCCTTGGCGGCGGTCGGCTTGGCGGTGCTGGTCGCCTCCCTGGTGCTGGCCGTTTCGGGCGCAAACCCGTTGGCGGCCTTCGGCAACGTCATCGAATACGGGACCCGTCTGGAGACGCTGATCGAGGCCTTCAACCGGGCCGTCCCGCTCTACCTGTCCGGCATCGCCTTTGCCATCGCCATGCGGATCAACCTGTTCCAGATCGGAGTGGAAGGACAGTACATCCTGGCGGCTTTCCTGGCCGCCTACGTGGGGGCGGGGGTTGGCACCCTGTTCCCGCCGCTGCACGTGGCGGTCATCCTGGCAACGGCGATGGCGGTGGGGGCGGCCTGGGCCGGGCTGGCCGGCTGGATGAAAGTCACCCGGAACGTCCACGAGGTGATCTCCACCATCATGCTCAACGCCATCGCGGTGGCGGGGGTGGTCTCCTACCTGCTGGGCCGATGGAAGATCGAGTCCGCCACTCTGGACACCCGGCTGGGGGATATCGCCCCCTCCGGCTGGTTTCCCAGCCTCAACCCGCTGATCGAGCTGGCCACCCGGGATATACGCCGGGTGGAGCTGACCGCCTTCATCCTGGTGGCGGCGCTGGTGGGGGTTGCCTACCACCTGCTCATCAACCGCACCCGGCTCGGATACGACCTCAGGGCCACCGGCGCCAACCCGTGGGCGGCGGAGGCCAGCGGGGTGCCGCCCAAGCGGACCATCATGCTGGCCATGCTGCTCAGCGGGGCGGCGGCGGGGCTGGTGGGGATGGCCGACCTGCTGGGCGACCAGCACTTCTACAGCCTGCGGTTCCCCCAGGGGCTGGGGTTCACCGGAATTGCGGTGGCTCTGCTGGGCCGCAACCACGCGGCGGGGGCGGCTTTCGCGGCCTTGGCCTTCGGCTGGCTGGAGCGGGCTTCGGGGGTGCTGGAGGTGCGGGGGGACGCTCCCCGCGAGATAGTCACCATCATGGTGGGGGTGATCATCCTGTTCGCGGTGGTGGCCTACGCGCTGGCCCAGCGGCGGGCGCGGATCGCGGCGGCCGCGGCGGCGGCCGCCCAGGTCGGGGAGGCGGCGGCCGGCGCGGGGCCCGGAGGCCGGCGCCGGGAGGAGGCCGAGCCGTGAGCGCGCCGAGGGATCTGCCGGCGCCCGGCCCCTTGGCGGGGTTCGTCTCGGGGCGCAGGCGGTGGCTGGTCTACGGGCCGGCGGCGGTTCTGCTGCTGGCCTTCACCCAGCAGTTCGCCTCGCTGCCCACCGACGACCTGACCTCCAGCGGCACCTGGTCGATCGCGCTGGCCTGGTCGGTGCCCATCCTCCTGGCCGGTATGGGGGGTATTTTCTCGGAGCGGTCCGGGGTGGTCAACATCGGCTTGGAGGGTATGCTGATCCTGGGCACCTGGTTCGGGGCGTTCGGCACCCTGGTGGGCGGGCCCTGGTTCGGGATGCTGCTGGCGGCGGCGGCCGGCGGGGTGGGCGGTCTGGTCATGGCGGCGGCGGCGGTCGGGTTCAACGTGGACCACATCATCGCCGGGGTGGCCGTCAACCTCATGGCGCCCGGCCTGACGCGCTTTTTGTCCGACCTGCATTTCTCGGACCGGGGAGGGTCGATAACCCAGTCGCCCACCATATCGGGGGTGAGCGACTTCACCCTGCCGATTCTGGCGGGGGGCGCCCTCTTCGGCTGGGACAGCCCGGATCTACTGGGGGCGGTGGAGCGGGCCGGCGTCTTTTTCCTTTCCGACCTGGCCGGGATGATGCGGGGGTTCGTGTTCCAGATGTCCTGGTTCACCCTTATCGCCTACCTGGTGCTGCCCCTTTCGATCCTGGTGCTCTGGAAGACCCGCTTCGGGCTGCGGCTGCGCAGCTGCGGGGAGCACCCGCACGCCGCCGACTCTCTGGGGGTCAACGTCTACAAGTACAAATACTACGGGGTGGTTATCAGCGGGGTGCTGGCCGGGGCGGGCGGCGGATTCCTGGCCATCCAGCTGTCCGGCCTCTACAAGGAGGGCCAGACCCAGGGGAAGGGCTTCATCGGGCTGGCCACCATGATCTTCGGCAACTGGAACCCGCTCGGCACCGCCCGGGGCGCCATCCTGTTCGGCTTCACCGAGACGCTGCGGCTCCGGGATGAGAAGGCGGCCCACGGGCTGCTGCTGCTGGTGGTGATCGCGGCGGCGCTGCTGGTGCTGTGGCGCCTGCTGCGGCGGCGGGGGCGCATGGGAACGCTGCAGCTGGCTCTGGCGGCGGCGGCGGTGGGGTTCTGGTACGCCAACTCCACCAGCGTGCCCAACCAGCTCCCGGCTATAACCCCCCACATAGCGGTGCTGGTGGTGCTCCTCTTCGCCACCGCCCGCCTGCGGCCCCCCGCCGCCGACGGCCTCCCCTACCGCAAGGGCGAGGGTTAGCTGACTTGATGCTGGACAGCTAGCGGGCGGCGTCGTACACCATCTGTTTGAACCGGTGGATGTCTATGGACCGCACCACCTCGGTGTTGGGCGGGTTGCCGGTTGCGCCGAGGGAGTCCACCACGGACATGCCGCGGGTCAGAGGGCTGTCCGATTCTATCTCCACGTAGCAGCGGGCGGAGCGGATGACCACCCCCTCCTTGTCCAAGGCGACGGCCATGGCGGTCGGGTCGGGAAGCTCCAGCCCCTCTCCGCCGTATCGTTTGACCGACTCGACGGCTGCGGCGCTGCAGTCGATGAAGAAACGCCCCAGCTCGGTGCCGAGCGCCTTGAACGCCCGCTGTTCGTCCTCGGTGAATCCGGCCCCGCCCCGGCATATCTCCCAGCCGACCATCTCGATGGGCAGGTCGGAGGCGAACACAATGCGGGCGGCGTGGGGGTCGAACCACAGGTTGAACTCGGCGGCGGGGGTGACGTTGCCCACCGCATTGGCGGCGCCGCCCATCACCACGCAGCGTCCTACCAGCCGGGCGATGTCGGGCGCCAGGCGGAGGGCCTCCGCTACGTTGGTGAGGGGGCCGAGGGTCACCAGGGTGACGCCCGGGTCGGCGCGTATGTGCTCGATCAGGGCGGTTACCCCGTCGGTGTCCTCGGGTGGTCGGGCGGGGGGCGGGTAGCCCTGGTCGCCGAGGCCGTCCCGGCCGTGGTAAGCGGCGGCGTACTCGGCTTCCACCTCCAGCGGAGCGGCCGCTCCCTGGTATACGGGGACATCGGAGCCGCACAGCTCGGCGGTGTACAGGGCGTTGGCCGTGCACCGACCGACCGGGCAGTTGCCTGCCACCGTGGTGATGGCCGCTACATCTGCGCCGGGGCGCCGCAACGCCATCGCCAGAGCCACCGCATCGTCGGAGGCGGTGTCGGTGTCTATAACCATCCGCATGGCCGCCGTCAGTCTAGCCCGGTCAAGCTGTTTGGCCGGCCGGCCCGCCGGACGGAGGGAACGCCCTGTCGAGATCGGCTCGGAAGGGGAGGCCGTCCAGCGCCCCGGCCCTGGTTACGGCGAACGCCCCCGCCCGCAGGCCCAGACCGATCCCGGCCTCGACGCCCTGCTCGGCCATCCCCACCGCCAGCCCCGCGTTGAAGGCGTCGCCGGCCCCGGTGGTGTCTACGGCGCGGGCGGGGGCCGCCGGATAGCTGCGGATTCGGCAGCCTCCCAACCGCATCGCGCCCTGCGCACCCCTGGTAACGATGATCTCCATGCCCGCCGTGCGCTCCTGGCAGTGGTCGAGGCCGCGCTCGGCGGTTCCGGCGCCCAGCAGCTCGTCCATCTCGTGTTCGTTGGGGGTCAGAAAGTCGATTACTTCCCAGGCCTCGTTCGGCAGCGGCGCGGCGGGGGCGGGGTTGAGGATCACGGTTGTGCCGCGGCGCCGGGCGATGGAGGCCGCCGACAGGAAAGCGTCCAAGGGTGTTTCGAGCTGGGCGAGCAGCACATCGGCGGCGGCTATGGCCGAGCCGCAGCTCTCCACCATGGCGGGGGTCAGGGAATGGTTGGCGCCGGGGGCCACCGCGATCTGGTTCTCTCCCCGGTCATCGACCACGATCAGGGCCGCGCCGGTGGGCCGGTCGACCGCGGCCAGCCCGGCGGTGTCCACTCCTTCGTCGGCCAGCAACCGGCGGGCGGCGGCCCCGAACTCGTCGTTCCCCACCGCCCCGATGAAGCTCACCTTCGCTCCCAGGCGCCGGGCGGCGATAGCCTGGTTGGATCCTTTGCCGCCCGGCCCCCGATGGAAGGATCGGCCCAGAACCGTCTGCCCCCGTTCTGGCAGCCGGCGGGCGGTCACAACCAGATCCATGTTGAACGAACCGAGCACGGCTATCGACGGCACGCCGCCCAGGATACGCATCGGTTCACCCCGTTCGGAGCGGGGGCGTCGATTTCTGTCATACCCCTCTTGTATGATGAATAGATGTAGAACAACACAAAAATAGAGGCTTTGATCCGGACAGCGGTTATCAGACAAGGCACCCCCCGCCTCGGGCCGTCTCCAGCCGGCTGTGATATTCGGGGAAGGGTTGCCCCTGTTCAGGGGAGGGTGTGGTGTGTTCACACCCGCCCCTCCGTCGAGACCGCGAAAATCCCCGCGCCCCGGCCCGGCTTCGCCGGGTTCCCTCCCCCGCCACCACCGCCTGCATCGGATCTTTCGCCGGACGCGCGGACCCCTGTTCGGGTTTCGGCGCCCGGCCCGGCCAAAGCTCCCATGATGACCGCCGCACGCTCCGGAATCCGGCGGCGGTGTTTGTGATTAGCACACACATAGTACCGCAAACCTGTGATAAATTCAATACCTTTATCCAAGAGTGCGAAAATAATTCCAGGCGGGTTGCCGGCTTACCGCAGCGGCCTCGGAACTGCCCGTCTGGGGGAGCTATCCGGCTACGGCCAGATCCACCGTCCGGTAGCCCCGGATCACGAAGCCGTCCTCCCGTTGCGGTTCGCCGGCCAGATTCGCTTTCGGGAAGGCCCCCGCCAGCCGATCGATGGCAATTTCCAGCTCCAGCCGCGCCAGCGGCGCCCCCAGACAGAAGTGCACGCCCGCCCCGAAGGTGATGTGGTCCGAATCGCCCCGGTCGATGCGGAACTCATCGGGCGCCTCGAACCGGCGGGGGTCGCGGTTGGCCGATCCGAACAGCATGGCCGCCTTGCCGCCGGGCGGGACGGGGGTCCCCGCTATCTCGATTCCTTCGGTGAGGGCGTACCGCTCGAAGAGCTGAAGGGGAGAATCGAAGCGCAGCATCTCCTCGACGGCGGTCGCCGCGGCCACCCCGCCTTCGGCCAAGCGGCGCCAAGCGCCTCCGTTCTGCATGGCGGCGACGACGCCGTTCCCCATCGTGTTCACCGCGGCTTCGTGGCCTGCGTTGAGCAGGAGGATCACGGTGGAGACAATCTCGGGGTCCCTCAGCCTCCCTTCCTGTGTCTCTGCGAAGCACAGGGCGGTGATCAGGTCGTCCTGCGGATCGGCTCTCCGGGCGTCGATCAGCTCCCCCGCCCACTCGGTGAACTCACGGGAGGCCTCGACGGCGGCTTGCGCTTGGGGGAGGGTGGTGTGGAGCTCGTACATCTTCACGATGGCGTGCGACCAGTCGAGCAGCAGATCGGCGTCCTCGGCCGGCGCCCCCAGCAGGGTTGCTATAACCAGCACCGAGTAGGGCTGGGCGTAGTCCGCCAGCAGGTCGAACATCTCCCGATCCCGCAGCCCGTCCAGCAGGCGGTCGGCGACGGCGGTTATCGGTTCCCTCAGCTTCCTTACCCGTTTGGGGGTGAAAGCCCGGTTCACCAGGGAACGGATGCGGGTGTGCTCCGGCGGCTCCAGCGACAGCAGAGAGTGCCGCTCCAGCCGGTAATAGGGTTCCCACCCCTCCAACCCCAGGTCCTTGATGGGGCGGAAGTGGGACGGGCGGGCGTGTCCGCGCCGGACCCTTCCCATGCGCCGGTCCAGCTGGACGGCCCGCACGTCCTCGTAACGGGTGATCAGCCACAGGTTCCAGTCCGGATCCCAATGGATCGGCCCGCTCTCCCGCAGGGCGTTGAGGGTCGGGTAGGGGTCGGCTATGAAAGCGGGGTCGGAAGGGTCGAAGAAGCTGGGCATCAACCGGAGGAGCCGCGGCCTCCGTTCCCTTCCGAGGGGTCGGTCCCCACCTCGCGGCCCCAGAACTCCAGCTCCTGAATGGCCAGCTCGTCGAACGCCTGCCCTCCGCCCAGGGCTTCGGAAGGCCAGGTAGCCACGATCCGGATCGTGAGCTCCGTGGTGGCGTTGGTCGGCACCTGGACGGAATGCGGCCGGTCGTTGGTATTGGGGATGTCCCCCCTGAAGGGTACTCCGGGGATGTCGTCGGCCTCGACCGCCACCGCCCGCACCCGGTAGTTCCGGCGGAACTTCTCCTCGTTGCTGACGTTGTGGATCAGCACCCGCTCGAAGGCGATGGGGTTGACGAAGGTGGCAACGATCCAAGCGTCTTCCCCCCGCAGGCTGCTGTCGTTCCAGTAGTTCTCGGGACCGTCGGTCAGATTCTCGCACCCGAGGGTGGCGTTGTATTCGCTGGAGCAGGTGATGGAGATCGGTGTGTGTTCCTCCAGAGTTTGGAGGGTGGTCGAGGTCGAGGGCGTTGAAGTGGAGTCGGTCGCCGCCGGGAGGGCTCCGTTGTCGGGGTCTTCTCCGTTCCGGACGGCCGAGATGACCAGGGCGGCCACCACCACCAGGGCGATCACCACCACGATCACCCCCAGCGCCCGCCCCCCCGCGTTCACGGAACGCAGCGGAGGGGACGCCACCGCAATCCGGCGCTGCCCCAACCGGGCGCCGCACTGTTCGCAATGACGGTTGGTGGAGTTCTGCTCCACGCCGCAGGAGGCACAGGCCAGCAGGTAGACCTGGGACTCGTACGGTTGGCGCTGATCTGCGTCGTCCCAGCTGGTGGGTTCCGTCAGCTCGAACTCTTCGAAATCAATATCGTCCAGCGGGTCGCCCCGCGAATCGCGATATTCTCGGTCGCTCAATCGAGGCCCTTTCCGATCGAATCCTGATTTACGGGTAACCTTTTACCGGGATAATAGTTCGTAAGGGTACAACAACGGTATGTTAACAGCAGCAATACAGGCGGCGGAACCTTGGACGATTCGATCGGTGTTGGCAGGGGTCGGCCTGCTGGCCTTGGTCGGGGTCGGGTTGTGGAGGCTGTTCAGGAACCGGGAAGGCCTGTGAGGGCGGTTCCCGATCCGGTAGCCTCTGGGCGGAGATGACCGAACCCGCTGCTTTCCTCGAGGTGTTGTCCCGCGTTGCGCCCGGAACCGCGTTGCGCACCGCGCTGGAGCGGATCGGACAGCAGGGCAACGGGGCGCTGGTAGTGATCGGGTACGGCCCTGAAATCGAGGGGGTGACCGCGGGAGGCTTCGTACTGAGCGGCGCCGATTTCACCGCCGCCCGGCTTGCGGAGCTGGCAAAGATGGACGGCGCCGTCATCCTCGACGAGGACGGCGCCCGGATCCTGCGCGCCAACGCCCATCTTCTCCCCGACGCCGCGATAGAAACCGAGGAGACGGGCTCTCGATTCCGCACCGCCGAACGGATGGCCCGTATGACCGGGCGGCCGGTGCTGGCCGTCAGCGAGGAGCGCGGGCAGGTCACCCTGTTCTATCGGGACCACAAGCACTCCCTGCGCGATCCGGCCGAGTTGCTGGTGCGGATCAACCAGGAGCTCCAGACCCTGGAGCGCTTCCGGCGCCAGGTGTCCGAGGCGGAGGACGACCTTACCCGGCTGGAGGTCAATGAGCAGGCTGCGCTGGGGGACGCCATGAGGGTGCTGCAGCGCACCGAGCTGGTGCTCCGCATCGGCCGCAGCGTGGGGCGGCTGGCGGTGGGCCTGGGAGAAGAGGGGCACATGGCCGCCTTCCAGCACGCCCATCTGGTGGACGGGGTTACCGAGCTGCGGGAGCTGGTGGTGCGGGACTACCTGTACGAGGACAGGGAACAGGCGGCCGGGGCGCTGCAGAAGCTGGAGGAGATGCGGCTGGCGGATCTCAGCCGCGCCGACCGGGTGTGCCGCGCCCTGGGGCAGCGGCCCGCCGACGCCGAAGTCCGGCCCATGGGATTCCGGATGATCAGCAAGGCCCCCGGCCTGCCCGATGCGGTGCGCGAGAACCTGGTGGGGCACTTTCGCGACGTCCACAAGATGCTCATGGCTTCCGTGGAAGAGTTGGGCGTGGTGTCGGGTGTGGGCGAAGCCCGCGCCGGCGCCCTGCGGCGTTACCTCGATCAGATCATCCGCCGCTGCCGGCACCCGTAGGGCCGCCCGCTCCGCCTCGGCGCGATGGGCAAGGGGAGGGTGTATCTACGCGAAGAAATCCCGTTTGGTGTAAAATCGGGTTTATGCCAGACGCCAGATCTTCGGATGCCCGCGCCTCGAAGCAGTCTTCTCCCCGGGCCGGCGGAGCTGCGCAGCCGCCCGGGATGTCCGGAACGCCTTCTGACTCCCCGTCGGCGGGCCGTTCCGAACCCGGGCCGGCCGGCGACCCGCAGGAACAGCGTACCGCTCCGGGACCGGAGAAGGACTCGGAAACAACCGGGCGGGATGCTTCGGCGGCGGGGGGCGGGGCGGCCGGTTCTTCGGCGGAGGATATGGGAAAGCCGTCCGGTTCGGGAAAGAAGAAGGCCGGCAAGAAGGATAAGGCTGGGAAGAAGGATATCGGGTCGGCCGGATCCGGTCCTGCCAAGTCCAAGCCGGCGGGCGCGCCCGGGTCGGCTCCGTCCAAGCCTGCCGCTGGGCGGGGTTCTTCTGCGTCCAAAAAGGCAGCGGCGGCCAAGTCCCGGCCGCGGAGCGCATCCAAGGCCGGTTCGGGAAAGAAGGACGCCGGGAAGAAGGACACCGGGAAGAAGGACACCGGGAAGAAAGGTATTTCCGGGTCGGCTCCGTCCAAGCCTGCGGCTGGGCGGGGTTCTTCTGCGTCCAAAAAGGCAGCGGCGGCCAAGTCCCGACCGCGGAGCGCATCCAAGGCCGGTTCGGGAAAGAAGGGCGCCGGGAAGAAGGACGCCGGGAAGAAGGGTATTTCCGGGTCGGCTCCGTCCAAGCCTGCGGCTGGGCGGGGTTCTTCTGCGTCCAAAAAGGCAGCGGCGGCCAAGTCCCGGCCGCGGAGCGCATCCAAGGCCGGCGCCAAGAAGGGCGCCAAGAAAAAAGCCCCCAAGAAGCCGATGTTCAAGGTGGGCGACAAGGTGGTGCACCCCCATCACGGCGCCGCCGTGATCGATGAGGTGACCGAACAGGACGTAGCCGGTGAGAAGCGCAGCTACTTCGTGCTCAAGGTCGCCATCGAGCAGCTCAAGGTGCTGATGCCGGTCGACACCATCGACCAGAGCGGCATCAGGTCGGTTATTTCGAAGACGGCCGCCAACAAGGTGCTGTGGATGATCAAAAACGAAGACCCTCAGGATTCGGGCAGCAACTGGAGCCGCTGGTACAAGGTGCTCAACGAGAAGATGACCTCCGGTGACATCCACCAGGTGGCTCAGGTGATCCGCGACCTGACCCACGCTCAGCACACCAAGGGCATATCGCCGGCCCTGAAGCGGATGACGTCAAGGGCTCGTTCCGCACTCACCAGCGAGCTGGCCTACGTATTCCAAGAGGACACCGACGCCGCTGCCGCCCGACTCGAGGCTGCCTTGCACCAGATGCTGAAGCGTATGGGAGTGCTGGTCGACGCCTGAGGTTGCCGGCTCTTGGGCAGCATCGGCCTTCGGGCCTGCCGCAATCGCTCGGGAAGCAGTCTATTGCGGGATCGGCGCTGAAGGTCGGGGCGTATAGGTAAGAATGGTGTACGAAGGCAGGAGATGCTTGGAAGCGTGAGCAGCGGCGCCGGGGGGCGTATCTGGGGAATAGTGGTCGCCGCCGGCGGGGGGGTGCGGTTCGGCCGCCCCAAGCACGAGCTGCAGCTGGCGGGGCGTCCGCTTTGGGAATGGGCCAGGGACTCCCTCCTCCGGAGCGGCGCCGGCCGGGTGGTGGTGGTGGGTCCGGTGCCGGGCGGCGTGGAGGGGGGGCCGGAACGGCGCATCTCGGTAGCGCGCGGCCTGGCCAGGGTGGATCAGGAAGCCGAGATCGTGGCGGTCCACGACGCCGCCCGCCCCCTCGCCCAGCCCGCCATGATCGCCGGTATGTACGAGACATTGCGGATGGAAGGCCTCGACGGCGTGATACCGGTTGCCCCGATCCCGGACGCCGTGAAGCGCCGGAATGCAGCCGACGGCTTGATCCTGGAAACCCTTGCCCGTACGGAGACGGAGGTGGTGGCGGCCCAGACCCCTCAGGTGTTCCGGGCGGGGGCGCTCCGCCGCGCCCACGCCGCCTACGCGGAGGGCCCGCCGGGGCAGACGCCGGACGATGCCGCAATGGTCGAGCGGATCGGGGGGCGGGTGGGGACCGTACCCGGTGACCGGGCGGCCATGAAGATCACCTACCCCGAGGATCTGGCGCTGGCCGAAGTTTTCCTCGGTCTCCGCCGGGCCGGGACGGCAGGGCAGCCGTGAACGGCGCGGGGGGCGGCCCGCCCCGCATCGGTTTCGGCTTCGACGCCCACCGTTTCGGAGGTTCTCCCCCGCTCAGGCTGGCCGGGGTGGTGGTGGACGAGGAACGCGGATTGGCCGCCTGGTCGGACGGGGATGCGGCCGCCCACTCCGCCGCCGACGCGTTGCTGGGAGCGGCGTCCCTCGGGGATATGGGCGTCTGGTTCCCGCCCGGCAGCGAGCGCTGGGAAGGGGCCGCAAGCATGGAGATGCTCGCTCGTGTGGTGGAGATGGTCGGATCGGCCGGGATGAGCGTCGGCAACCTCGACCTCACGGTCATAGCCCAGGACATCCGCATAGCTCCTCACCGGGAGGAGATGCGGGCCGGGCTGGCGGCGGTGCTCGGTACAGATATCGACCGGGTGTCCGTGAAGGCGACCACCACCGACGGGATGGGCTTCACGGGGCGGGGCGAAGGCGTCGCGGCGTGGGCGGCGGTTCTGCTGATGGAAGAGGCGCCGCCCCAAGCGGCCGAGCCTTCCGGCGGTGTTTAGGGGCTCGGCCGGTTACCCTACCGCTGGTGTCGATTTCATACCAGCGCCGCCTCATCGATCCGGCCGTCTAGGGCGGGTGCGGTGATAGCGGTCTACAACACCATGGGGCGGGAGCTCCAATCCTTCGAAGCCCTGCAGGAAGGCCGGGTGGGAATGTACGTGTGCGGCCCCACCGTCCAGTCGGCGCCCCATCTCGGCCACGGAAGGTGCGCGGTGGTCTTCGACGTGATCCGCCGCTATCTGATGTGGAAGGGTTGGGAGGTCCTGTACGTCCAGAACGTCACCGACGTGGACGACAAGATCATCGCCAACGCCGCCCGGCTGGGGGTAACCCCCGAGGCGCTGGCCGGTGAGATGGCGGGCCGTTTCCGGGCGGTCTACCGGCTGTTGAACGTTCTGGATCCCGATCTGGAGCCGGCCGCCACCGACCATATTCCGGAGATGATCGCCATGACCGCGGGGCTGGTCGAGCGGGGTCTGGCCTATTCCGGCGGGGGCGATGTCTATTTCAGGGTGCGGGGCTCGGAGGGTTACGGGAAGCTGTCCGGGCGCAACGTGGACGAGCTGCGGGCCGGGGCGCGGGTGGAGCCGGGGGCAGGCAAGGAGGACCCGCTGGACTTCGCCCTCTGGAAGGCGGCCAAGCCGGGGGAGCCGTCCTGGCCTTCTCCCTGGGGCGCCGGCCGTCCGGGATGGCACATCGAGTGCTCGGCCATGTCGGCCAAGTACCTGGGGGCGCCCTTCGACATCCATGCCGGGGGCGCCGACCTGGTGTTCCCCCACCACGAGAACGAGATCGCACAGTCGGAGGGTTCGTCGGGCCGCCCGCTGGCCCGGTACTGGCTCCACAACGGCATGGTGAACATGGGGGGCGAGAAGCTGTCCAAGTCCACCGGGCATGTGGTCGACCTGGCCGAGGCGGTCGAGTGTTACGGAGGGCCGGCGGTGAGGTTGTTCTACCTGCGGGCGGCCTACCGTTCCCCGCTGGAGTTCTCCGAAGAGATGCTCGAAGAGGCGTCGGCCGGCCTGGAGCGGCTGCGGGCATTCTGCCGGCGGGCGGCTCCGGCTCCGACGCCCCATCAGGGGACCGTGAAGCGTTTCGTGGAGGCGATGGACGACGATTTCAATACGGCCGAGGGGTTGGCCGCGTTGTTCGAGGCCGTCAGACAGGGCAACGCCCGGGTGGACGCGGGCCGGGACGCCGGTCCGTGGGCGGCGGCGGTCTCCGAGATCACCGGGGTGCTGGGCATCGACCTGTTCCTCGATGAAGGGTTGGATGACCTGGCCGGGCGGTTGGCTGAGCTGGCGGCTGCCTGCGGCGTGGCGGCGGGCAGCCCCCGGGGGATCGTGGACGCGTTGGTTGCGGCCCGCCGGGCGGCCAGGGAAGCCCGTGACTGGAGCCGCGCCGACGACATCCGCGACCGGCTGGCCGGGATCGGGATACTGGTCGAGGATTCGTCCGATGGCGTCCGCTGGTTTCGGCGGTAGGGTCGAGGGCGTACACGCGGTCAAGGCGGCCCTGGACGCCGGGCGGCTGGAGGTCCTCTACGTGGAGCGCACCCGCCGGGATGCGGAAAGCCTGGCGGCGGCGGCCCTCCGCTCCGGGGCCGAGGTGAAGCTGGTGGACGATATCAGGCCGCTGGCCAAGACCGAATCCCCCCAGGGTCTGGCGGCGAAAGCCCGTCAGATCCCCTTCGTCTCCCTGGACAGCCTGCTGGAGAGGGGTCCGGATGGTGAGGATCCGGCCCTTCTCGTCCTGGATCATCTCGAAGATCCCCGCAACGTTGGGGCGGTCGCTCGTTCGGCCCTGGCGGCGGGCATGACAGGGTTGGCGGCGCCCCGCCGCCGGGCGGCGCCTTTCTCTGCGCTGGCCTTGAAGGCGGCGGCGGGCGCGCTCGAGCACCTGCCGGTGGCGGCGGTGTCCTCGGTGGCGGACACGGCTCGGCGGGCTTCGGCGGCGGGGGTCTGGACCGTGGGCCTGGATTCCGGAGCTTCCCGAACCCTGTTCGGCCTCGACCTGCTGGCCGGACCGGCGGCGCTGTTCGTAGGGGCGGAAAGCCGTGGTCTGGGCCGCCTGGTCAGACAGTGCCTCGACCTGCTGGCGTCGATTCCCATGGCGGCGGGCGCGGCCAGCCTCAACGCCTCGGCGGCGGCCGCGGTGGCCTGCTTCGAGCTGCGCCGCGTGCGCGAAGCGAGCAGCTGACGGTTGGGGTGCTTGTCCGGAGCCGAAGAGGCGGCCGTGAAGCCGCGCCGCGGAGCCCGATTTCCGCCGGCCCGCCGACCCGTATACCCGCAAACCTTGACTCGCCGCGGCTTTTGACTTGATCGACTCGACTCGCCAACGCGCGGAGGTTGGATAGGAGGCCGGTTCCGGAGCTCCGCCGGCCGTTTATGGGGCGGGCCCCGCTCGGATCGGGGGTTGCCGCCGGGGTGATGAGCGGCCGGCGGCCGGCGGTTCGTTCAGGGCCGGATCCGGCAGGACCGCGCCGGGGAGGGGGCCGGCCGGGGGCGCGTTGCGGCGGGCGCCGGCGCCTCGGGAGTCCGCGGCGGGTTGGGCGGCGGAGGGGGCGGCGGCGCGGGCGGTCTTGCTGCTGTTCGGGCGGAGGCTGCTTCTGGTGTTGTTGCCTCGGCCGGGGCGGGCGGGCGGCGGCGGGGTGGGTTTTCCGGTTCTGGGCCGGGTAATCCAGCGGCCGTTTCTGTCCTTGATCAGTTGGAGGTTGTGTTGTTGGAGGCGGCGGTGGTCGGGGCCGCAGAGGGATACGAGGTTGTCGATGTCGGTGGTTCCCTGGTCGGCCGTCCAGTCTCGGAGGTGATGCATTTCCGTCTCATGAGAAGGCTTGGGGCAGAGGACGCATCCCCGGTCTCGTACGGCTGCGGCCAGCCTTTGGTGGTCGTTGGCTATGCGTCGGGCGCGGCCCAGCCAGAGAGGCTGGCCGTCCCCGCCGAAGATCATCCCGCGGAGTTTGGTGTCCGGGGTGAGATGTTCCAGGATGCCGGGGGGCACCGGCCCCGCATCGAGTATCTCGCATGAGCCGGAGGGGTCTGTCCCGTCCAGCAGCCCGAGGTCGGCCAGAACGACCAGCGTCGTTTCGGTCCGGCCTTTGGCGTCGGGAAGCGGCTGCAGACTCAAGGCATCTCTGCCGGTGACCAGCTCGAACAGAGCGTCGATGCGCCGCTGCCGGACCGTGCGCACCTCCTCGGCCGGGAGATCACCCCGGGCGTCGGCCCGCCACAGTTTGTCTGCCTGTCTCTCGACGGCCTGATGTATCTGTTCGTAGCGAACGGGGTCCATCTCGGCGTACAGCGTCCCCATTTCTTTCACATCGTCCCATCTGAGATGCGCCCTCCGGTCCTCCCGCTGCCGTTCCAACAGCCTCTCGCCCCGGTCGGCGGAACGTTCGTTGCGCCACTGCCGGGCCAGGAAACGGAACCGGTCGGGCGAGGCGCCGGCCGCTTCCTCCAGCAGCTGCTGATCCCCGTCCACGGCTCGGGCGTCCTCGACCCCGGCGGTGTTGGCGGCTGTCAGCGCATGGCTGAGGGTCAGCTTCCCGGATTCGAGCATGGATTTGGTGTTGGGCATCTCCTCGAGCGCCTGGGAGACCTTGTTGACCTTCGCCGCTTCGCTGCCGGTCATGCCCATCCGGTCGCGGAGCACCCGCCCGGCGGCGGCCTTGCCCCGGGCTTCCCTCACCTGCCGCGACACCCCGCACTTGACGGAAGCCAGCATGGCGTCCACCCGCTTGATGGTTCCGGCCAGCAGGTCCATCTCCGGCTCGGACAACCGCCGGTCCGCGCTGCGGGCCAGGGCGGCGGCCGAGGACTCGATCCGTCCGCAGGCGGCGTAGAGGGTCTCGGACCAGGCTTCGGCGCCGGTTGCTTGCTTCATGTCGTTCATGGCGTTCAATGTATCAAGGGGGTGTGACAGTTCCTGACGATTATTAGAGTATGATAAAAAATTTTACCAGATTGTTTTATGAGTTATATATTGATAATAATACTCATTCTCAAATCTTTGATGTCTCCCCCGGAGCGAGAGCGACAGTGGATTCCTAGTCCGCCGAGCCGCTAGAATGATCAAAATGATGAGTGGAAACGGCCTGTGGGTTATTATCAGCCCAGATGGCCTGCGGTCTGGGCTTCTCCGGCGCCTGACGCCGGGGCCCGGCTGTTGAAGGGAGGAAGAATGCGAAGGCTGACATCTCTGGGTTTGGCGCTGATGCTTGCTGCGGCGGCCTGCGGCGGGGAGGCGGACGACCCGCCCGCCGCCGAGAGCTCTACCACCGCGGCGGCCGAACAGCCGGCCTCGGCCGCCGCTGTTGTGACCCAGGAGGTGGAGGAGTTCGCGCCTGGTGAGTTGGGTGCGGTTGAGGTGGGTGCGGGTGAGATGATTCAGATCAGGTCGTTGAATGCGATTACGGGGGATGTGGCGTTTTTGGGTTTGCCGAATCAGCGGGGGGTGGAGTTGGCGGTGGCGGATTATGGGCTGGTGGCGGGCCGTGGGGTGTCTATCGGTGCGGGGTTGGATGATTTGTGTTCGGCTGATGGTGGTCAGGCGGCTGCGCAGTCGATTGTGGCGGATCCGGATGTGGTGGGGGTGATCGGTACGTCGTGTTCTGGGGCGGCGGTGGCTGCTTCTCCGTTGATTTCGGATGCGGGGATGGTGATGATTTCGCCGTCTAATACTTCTCCGGCGTTGACTTCGGATTTGGCGGGTGCGGCGGGGTCGGCTTATCAGCCTGGTTATTATCGGACTGCGCATAATGATTTGTTTCAGGGTCGGGCGGTGGCGTTGTTTGTGCGTAATGAGTTGGGTTTGAATCGGGCGGCGGCGGTTCATGACGGGGATCCGTATACGCAGGGTTTGGCGCAGGCGTTTAGGGATGCTTTTGAGGAGTTGGGCGGGGTGGTGTCGGTGTTTACGGCGGTTAATAAGGGGGATACGGATATGACGGCGGTGTTGACGGAGGTGGCGGCGGGGGGTCCGCAGGCTGTGTTTTTCCCGATTTTTATGCCGGAGGGTGGTTTTATTGTTCAGCAGGTTGGGGGTGTGTCTGGGTTGGAGGGTGTGACGTTGATCGCGGCTGATGGTTTGTTGACGGATAATTTTATGGAGTTGCCTGAGTCGGAGGGGGTGTTTATGTCGGGGCCGGATTTGCGGTATGGGTCGAATCGGAACAGTATTACGGGTAAGACGGCGGGTGATTTCTTGGCGGCTTATGAGGATGAGTACGGGGAGGCGCCGTCGGCGTCTTTTTGGGCGCATTCGTATGACGCGGCTACGATGTTGTTGCGGGCTGTTGATCGGGTGGCGGTGGAGTCCGGCGGGACTTTGTATATCGACCGGGCCCGCCTCCGGGACGAGCTGGACCAGACCAGCTTCGACGGGATTATCGGTGAGATTTCCTGTGATACGTTCGGGGATTGCGGTTCGCAGCTGATTACGGTGGTTCATCACACCGATTCCCGGGACATCGAAGCAGGCAAATCCAACGTAGTCTACGGTTTCGCCCCCTCTGTTCCGATGGTCACCGACTTCGAGCCTGGTGAGTTGGGTGCGGTTGAGGTGGGTGCGGGTGAGATGATTCAGATCAGGTCGTTGAATGCGATTACGGGGGATGTGGCGTTTTTGGGTTTGCCGAATCAGCGGGGGGTGGAGTTGGCGGTGGCGGATTATGGGCCGGTGGCGGGCCGTGGGGTGTCTATTGGTGCGGGGTTGGATGATTTGTGTTCGGCTGATGGGGGTCAGGCGGCTGCGCAGTCGATTGTGGCGGATCCGGATGTGGTGGGGGTGATCGGTACGTCGTGTTCGGGGGCGGCGGTGGCGGCTTCTCCGTTGATTTCGGGTGCGGGGATGGTGATGATTTCGCCGTCTAATACTTCTCCGGCGTTGACTTCGGATTTGGCGGGTGCGGCGGGGTCGGCTTATCAGCCTGGTTATTATCGGACTGCGCATAATGATTTGTTTCAGGGTCGGGCGGTGGCGTTGTTTGTGCGTAATGAGTTGGGTTTGAATCGGGCGGCGGCGGTTCATGACGGGGATCCGTATACGCAGGGGTTGGCGCAGGCGTTCAGGGATGCTTTTGAGGAGTTGGGTGGGGTGGTGTCGGTGTTTACGGCGGTTAATAAGGGGGATACGGATATGACGGCGGTGTTGACGGAGGTGGCGGCGGGGGGTCCGCAGGCTGTGTTTTTCCCGATTTTTATGCCGGAGGGTGGTTTTATTGTTCAGCAGGTTGGGGGTGTGTCTGGTTTGGAGGGTGTGACGTTGATCGCGGCTGATGGTTTGTTGACGGATAATTTTATGGAGTTGCCTGAGTCGGAGGGGGTGTTTATGTCGGGGCCGGATTTGCGGTATGGGTCGAATCGGAACAGTATTACGGGTAAGACGGCAGGTGATTTCTTGGCGGCGTATGAGGATGAGTACGGGGAGGCACCGTCGGCGTCTTTCTGGGCGCATTCGTATGACGCGGCCACGATGCTGCTGCGGGCTGTTGACCGGGTGGCGGTGGAGTCCGGAGGGACTCTGTATATCGACCGCGCCCGCCTCCGAGACGAGCTGAACCGGACCATAATCGACGGGATCATCGGACGGATCGACTGCGACGCGTTCGGGGATTGCGGTTCGCAGCTGATTACGGTGGTTCATCACACCGATTCCCGGGACATCGAAGCAGGCAAATCCAACGTAGTCTTCGGCTACGCCCCCTGAGCCGGCTCGCCGCCTGTCTTCCTCTGACGGGGCCGGGGGCGTTCGGCAGAGCGCCCCCGGCGGCCGGCGGGTCCGGCGACCGTTGGATCGACGGAGGAAGAGCCCGGAGCCCCTCTCGGGATCAAACCCCCTGCAGGGGGCGGCAGCCGTGAGGGCCGCACCGGTTTTGATATAGTTCTCCCCGTGACTGCTGCCGCCGTTCCCCCGGTCCCGCGCAAGCGGCGTCCGGGGTGGGTAGACGTATTCCTCTGGTTCGTCCGCATCGCCGCGCTCGTAGTGCTGGTGTGGGGTGTGACGGGGACGGTGATACAGGGCGTCAACGGCGAGGGCCCCACCGGCGAGGCCTGGCGCGACCTGGTGGTGGCGGGCCTCGCCCAAGGAGCCATGTACGGCCTGATCGCCCTCGGCTACTCGATGGTCTACGGGGTTCTCGGTTTCATCAACTTCGCCCACGGGGAAGTGTTCATGGCCGGTGGAATGGTGGGCTTCTTCGTGGCCGACTACCTGTGGGAAATACGGTTCTGGGAGACCGACTTCGTCCTGTCCATCCTGCTGGTGCTGTTCTGCTCTATCTTGTCTTCCACCCTGGTGGCGGTGATCGTGGAGCGGGTCGCCTATCGGCCGCTGCGGGGCGCCCCCCGCCTGATTCCCCTCATCACCTCCATCGGCATCTCGTTCTTCCTCCAGTACACCTTCGCAGGCCTCTTCGGGGTGGCGGTCAAGAACTACCCCCCGCCCCCCGACTACATGCGCAGCCGAATCGGCATCCTCGGCCTGCAGATAGAGGGCACCAAGCTGGCGGTGATCGTGGTGGGGGCGGCGGCCATGGTCGGCCTGTACCTGTTGGTGGAGAAAACCCGGATAGGCCGCTCGATCCGGGCGGTGGCCGAGGACAAGGAGATCGCCGCCCTGATGGGGATCAACGTGGACCGCACCATCGTGGCCACCTTCGCGGTGGGGGGGGCGATGGCGGGCATCGCCGGCACCCTGTGGGCGCTGCTTTTCAGGGGGGTCTCGTTCATCACCGGCTTCCTTCCGGGAATCAAGGCCTTCACCGCGGCGGTGTTGGGCGGGGTGGGCAACCTGGCCGGTTCGATGGCCGGAGGGGTGCTGCTGGGCTTGTTCGAGGGGGTGGTTCCGCAGCTGGTGCTGGCCGGTTTCGGCATCCCCGGCGTCTCCCAGCTCAAGGACGTGGTGGCCTTCACCGCGCTGGTGCTGGTGCTCATCTTCAAACCCGGCGGCTTGTTCGGCGAGCGGCTGGCGGCCGAGGACCGGGCATGACGGAGGACCGGGGCATGATCGAGGGCGGGACAACCGCTTCCTTCGATCTTCGCCGGATACTCCGTTGGGGATGGATCGCGGGCGGGGTGCCCGTGTTCACCGCCGCGGTGGGGATGCTGGAGGCATTCGGCGACCGCCTGCTGGTCTATCCGGTGCTCAGCCTCGGTTACCTGCTGCTGTTGTGGATGCTGCCCGTAGCCGGATACCAGGTTTCCAACACGCCGGTGCTCGAAGGCGTGGAAGCGCCGCCCAAGGGCTTCCGCAATGCGGCGGCGGGGGCGGCGGTCGGGCTGATGGGAGGGGTGGTGATGACGGTGTTCACCGCCCTCGTAAACGCCTTCGACATGCGGGCCGTATTCGTGTCCTTCTCGCCCCGGATGGTGGAGCTGCTGACGCGGGGGGCGGGCGTCCCCGCCGGGCTGGTTATCACCGCGCTGGCGCCGGCTGTGCTGGGGCTGGCGGGCGGCCTCATGCACCTGATCTCCTCCTCTTGGCGGCGGCGGCTTATCCTGGCGGCGGAGTGGGTGGTGGTGGCGGCCCTCCTCGAGCAGGTCATCTCCCAGGTCCTCCGGCAGATCCGGCTGGAGGCGGCGTCGGATGCGGTGTTCACCCAGCGGGCGCTGGAGTGGTGGGCGGCCCTGATACTGGCGGCGGCGGCAGGCGCCCTGGCGGGGCGCACCAGAGGCGGGGCGTCCCGGATGCGGGAGCGTCTGTTCGCGGCCGACGCCAAGCGGCGCACCCGCAACTCCGTGATCCTGGCGGTGCTGGTGCTGGTGTTCCTGATCGCCCTTCCGCAGCTGCTCGGCAGCCTGCTGTCGGAGGTGCTGGCCAACGTGGGGTTGTTCCTGCTGATGGGTTTGGGCCTAAACATCGTGGTCGGCCTGGCGGGAATGCTGGATCTGGGTTATGTGGCCTTCTTCGCGGTGGGGGCCTACACCGTCGGGGTGTTGACCTCGCCCATCTCGCCCCGTTTCGCCCTGGAATGGTCATGGTGGTTGGCCCTGCCGGCGGCGGTCGTAATGTCTGCTCTGGCCGGCCTGCTGGTCGGCACTCCCGTGATCCGGATGCGGGGCGACTACCTGGCCATCGTAACCCTGGGCTTCGGGGAGATAGTCCGCATCCTGTTCCTGTCCGACTGGCTCTCCCACACCTTCGGGGGCGCCCAGGGAGTCCAGAACATCCCCGGAATACCGCTCGGCTTCACCACGGTGAGCGGGGTCGGCCCCGAAGAGGTGCTCTACTTCGCCCTGTTCTTCGTGGCGCTGTCGGCCTGGATTTCCTGGTCCCTCCAGGAGTCGCGCATCGGACGGGCGTGGACCGCCCTCCGGGAGGATGAAACGGTGGCCGAAGCCATGGGGATCAGCATCGTCAAGGCCAAACTCAACGCCTTCATCGTGGGGGCGGTGCTGGCCGGATTCGCCGGCGCCCTGTTCGCGGCCAAGGTGGGTTCGGTGTTTCCCAGCTCGTTCGAGCTGCTGGTGTCGATCATCGTCCTGGTGGTGGTGATCGTGGGGGGGATGGGCAACATCACCGGGGTGGCGGTCGGGGCGGTGGTGCTGATCGGGGTGTTGGGGGGCCCCAACGTACCGGGCCTCCTCCAGGAGTTCGGCGAGTTCAAGCTGCTCATCTACGGAGCGCTCCTGATCTTTATGATGCTGCGCAAGCCCGAGGGCCTGGTGCCCAGCGTGCGGAGGTCCCGCGAGCTGCACAGCCACGAGCTGACCCAGGACGCCTGGCTCCAGAAGGGCGGGGTCTTCACCGGGGCGGGGGCGGCCGGGCAGGAGCAGGAGCGGGGGGAGGGCTGATGGCGCTGCTGGAGATACGGGGTCTGCACAAGGCGTTCGGAGGGGTCCGGGCCCTGGCCGGGGTGGATCTGGCGGTCGAAGAGGGCGAGATCGTGTCGGTCATCGGGCCCAACGGAGCGGGGAAGACCTCGTTCTTCAACGTTGTGACCGGACTCTTCCCGCCCGACCGGGGAGACATTCTCTTCGAAGGGCGCAGTATCGTGGGCCTCGAGTCCAGCGAGATAACCCGCGCCGGCATCGCCCGCACCTTCCAGAACGTGCGGCTCTTCCCCGACATGACGGTGCTGGAGAACGTGATGGTGGCCCAGCACTGCCGCACCAGGGCGGGCATCTTCCAGGCGGTCCTGCGCACTCCCTTCATGCGCCGCGAGGAGGCGGAGATCGAGGCCAGGGCCAAGGAGGTGCTGCTGTTCTTCGGTTCGAGGCTGGCGGGTTACCGGTTCGACCAGCCCGCCATGTCGTTGTCCTACGCCAACCGGCGGCGCCTCGAGATCGCCCGCGCCATGGCCACCCAGCCCAAGCTGCTGCTGCTGGACGAGCCGGTGGCGGGGATGAACCCCCGCGAGACGGCCGAGCTGACCGGGCTGATCCGCCGGCTGCGGGACGAGCTGGATTTCACGGTGGTGGTGATCGAACACGACATGGGGGTGGTCAGGGACGTGAGCGACCGGGTGGCGGTGCTCGACCACGGGGTGAAGATCGCCGAGGGGCCGTATGAGGAAGTGGCGGCCGACGAGGAGGTCATCGAGGCCTATCTGGGCCGCCCGGCGGGGGCGGGCCGGTGAGCGGGGGCGCTCCGGCGGCCGCCCCGGTGCTCGAGTTCCGGGGTGTGCACACCCATTACGGACCGGTCCACATCCTCAAGGACGTGGACATCTCCATACGGGCAGGGCAGATAGTGTGCCTGTTGGGCGGCAACGCCTCCGGCAAGACCACCACCCTCAAGACCATCCTCGGCATGGTGGCCCCCACCGCCGGGGAGGTGGTGATCGCCGGGCAGACGGTGAACGGATGGAGCACCGCCGACATCGTGAAGCTGGGGGTGTCGATGGTTCCCGAGAACCGCCGCCTCTTCAAGCGCATGACCGTCAAGGAGAACCTGGAGATCGGCTCCTACCTGCGCTCCGGCGACCTGTCCGCCGACTATGACCGGGTTCTGGAGATGTTCCCGCGGCTGAAGGAGCGGCTGGGTCAGCGGGCCGGCACCCTTTCGGGGGGCGAGCAGCAGATGGCGGCGGTGGGGCGGGCGCTCATGGCCGACCCCGAGGTGCTGCTCATGGACGAGCCGTCGATGGGCCTGGCGCCGGTGCTGGTGGCCCAGAACTTCGAGCTGATCCAGCAGATCAATGAATCCGGCGCCACGGTGTTCGTGGTGGAGCAGAACGCCAACATGGCCCTGTCGATCGCCGACTACGGATACGTGCTCCAGACCGGGCAGGTGGTGCTGGCCGACACCGCCGCCAACCTGGCGGCCAACCCCGACATGCGGCGCGCCTACCTGGGAGGGTCCGGCTAGGCGCGGCGGCGGCCGGGCATCGCCTCGTCCGGCGGGGAGGGTAGGATAGGGCCCTCGCCGGGTTAGCTCAGTCGGCAGAGCGCTTCTCTTGTAAAGAAGTTGTCACCGGTTCGATTCCGGTACCCGGCTCTCTCGTCCGCCCGCGTAGCTCAGGGGATAGAGCAACCGCCTCCTAAGCGGTAGGCCGCAGGTTCGAATCCTGCCGCGGGCGCCCGCCCCCTGCCGCGTCCGCGGAGGGGCATCTGACGGACAGTTCCGAGGCCGTTGCGGAGAACCGGTTGCCTGCCCAAATTATTTTCGCATTCTAAAATGAAGATATTGAATTCGTCGTGGGTTTGCAGTACTATTTGTATGTTGATGCACAAACACCGCCTCCGGAGTTCCGGAGCGTGCGGCGGTCATCATGGGAACTTTGTCAGGTCGGGTGCCGGCGCCCCGAACAGGGGCGCGGGTCCGATGCCGGCGGGGATGTGCGGGTCGGTGAGGGGTTTTATTTTGTGGGGTTCGGGCCGGGGTGGTGGGACGGTTTCGGCGGGTGGTCGCGGGTATATGCCTGGCCGAGGAGTGGGAGTGGGTGGCTGATGCTGACGCTCCGGGGGTGTTCGAGTTCGCGGATGCTCCGGTTGAGTTGTTGAGGCTGATTCCGGTGTTCGGGTATTCCGATATTCGATGGAGGTCGAGGCGGCAAAACCGGGCACCTTCGACCGGTCCTGTCCATTTAGGGCGATTTAGGGCGGATCCCTTCCGGCGGCGGTGGATCCGGGGTTATAGTCGAGGCGGTGCCGGCGGCCGGGGTCGAGGCCGGCGGTTGAGTCGGGGAGGTGCGCGTGAGGCGTGTTCGGGATGTTGACCGGGGCGGTCTAGCCGGTATTCCCTCTATTGACCTGGCAGCGCATCGGCGCGGCGGGCGGCGGGGGGTCGAGTTCGAGGGTGGGTTGCGGGCGGGCGGGCGTGAGGGCTGGCGACTTGTCGGCGTCGGGGGTGTTCCTGCGGCGTCTCGGTCTCGAGGCTCACGGGGTGGTGGGCTGGACCCTGCACGTGCAGGGTCAGGTCGTTCAGGTCGGCCGGTCAACCGTTGATGACCTTTTCGCTGCGGTCGTTCACGCGGTCGCGGCGCGGTTGGACCGGTCGGCGGTGCGGGTCGCGGACGAGTGGAGGCGGGGAGCCATAGGCTGCAGTGTGTTCTGGCCGCCGGACCCGTGGGGGGTGTCGGTGCGGGTCTCCTTCCACCCGGTCGACGAGCTGCCTTCCCTCCTTCAGTCCTAGCCAGCCTTCCCCTTCTTCTTCTTCCGGTCGCTCGCCTGGCGTGTTGTTGACCGGGGCGGTCTAGCCTGGTATTCGCTCTATTGACCTGGCAGCGCGGCGGAGCGGGCAGGCGCCGACGGGGGAGTCGAGGCGGTCGGGCGGCTTGATCCTGAGGGTGAGCACCATCCACGCGGGCGGATCTGGCGGCGTGAGGTCGAGGGGTGAGGCTTGACGGTCGAGTGGAGCGGGTGTTCCCGGATTGACCGGGCGGCTGACCAGTTCGACGGTCGAAGCCGGGGGTACGGGGGGATGGCTGATGCAGGGCTTCGAGGTTCCGATTTTCGGGGGGTGTTCGAGGGGGGTGTGAGTCGGTGTCCCACGCGGTCGGCTGATTGTGGGGTGCTCGACGCGGCGGGGCGGGGGTTCGGCTGACCGGTTGGGGGTGCGGGCGGGTTCCTCCCCTGCGGTCGAGGGCGGGTGCTTTGATGTTGGCGGCCGTATTGCTATTGATCCCTTCGGGGGTTGAGGTCGAGGTCGGCGTCGCGGTAGTCGCTGGGGTGGGCTTCGGCGGCTTCGGCGAGTCGCTGGGCGGCGTAGGCCTGGACGGCGGCGGCCTGGGCGTGGGCGGCGGCGGCTGGTCTTGTATTCATTATTGTGTTCCTCCTGCTCGGTTGTTGTCGGTGAGTTCGTAGGGTATCAGTTTGAGGGCGCGGGGGCTCCCCTGGTCAGGGGCGGTGGTTCCTTCCCTGCGGTCGAGGGCGGGTGCTTTGATGTTGGCGGCCGTATTGCTATTGATCCCTTCGGGGGTTGAGGTCAAGGGCGCGGCGGGTGCTCGATGCGGCCGGGCGGGGCGGGGGTTCGGCTGACCGGTTGGGGGTTCGAGTTGGTATTCGGTATTGATCGGGGCGGTCGGGGTGGTTGAGGTCGAGGTCGGGGCGGGGGGTTCCTTCCCTTGCGGTGTGCGGTTTCTCCAGGGGCCGGGGTGGATCTTCGAGGGCGCGGCGGGGTGCTTGATGCGGCTGGGCGGCGGTGTTCGGTTGACCGGTTGGGGGTGCGGGCGGGTACTTCGGCGGGCCGGGAGGGGGCCGGCGTGCGGCTCCTCCAGGTCGAGGCGGGGGCTGAGGGGGATCTTCGAGGGGCGGCGGCGGGTGGTGGGTGGTGTTCGAGTTGGTATTCGGTATTGACCTGACCGGGGCGGGCGGTCGAGGTTGAGGTCGGCGGGGGTGCTTGATGTTGACTGTGCGGCGGGGGAGGGGGGTCCTCCCTTGCGGTTGAGGTCGAGTGGCGCTCGATGCGGGGGGGGGGGTGGCCGGTTGGGGCGGCCGGCAGCTGATTTGGGGGTGCGGGCGGCCGGGGCGGGCTTCGGGGTGCCGTTTTTCGGGGGTGTTTGAGGGGGGGGGGGTGAGTCGGTGTCCACGCGGTTGGCGGGTTCGGGGGGTGTTGATACTGTGCGGCGGTTCCGGGTGGATCTTCGAAGGTGGGGGTTCCTCCCCTGCGGCGGGCGGGTCCTCCTGGGCGAGGTCGGGGGGATCTCTCCCTCCGGGGGGTTCGGCCGGCGGGCGGGGGTCGGCGGGGGTCCTCTCCTGTGGGGGTGTTGGGGTGTTCGGGTTGGTATTCGGTATTGACTATTGACCGGCGGGCGGGCGCTCCTCTAGTCGGTCGGCCTGGCCGGGGGCGGGGATGCTGGGCGGCCTGGGCGGGGTTATGAGAGGGCCCGGGCGAAGAACGAGGCCATCTGGGCGCGGGTTACGGGCTGGTCGGGGCAGTACCGGGGGGGTGAGGTTGAGCACCCGGCGGTTACTCCGGCGGTTCGCAGGGCTTCGGCGGCTCGGATTACGGCGGCGGGTTGGCTGGCCATATCGGTGAAGATCCCTGACGCGGTCGGCGGAGGGGTGATGTGGTCGAACGCGGCGGCCATCATTTCGGCCATGTCTGCTCTGGTTACCGTCCCGGAGGGGTCGAATAGTCCCTCCGGTGCCTGCATGACGCCTGCGGCTACCGCCCATTGTATGTAGGGGAGGGTTGAGCCTTCTTCTACATCGTTGAGGGCTGGCGGGTTGGTTGCGGTCGGTTCGGTTCCTGTTCTATGTGTTACCGCACGGTGCAAGAAGGCGGCCATCTGCTGGCGGGTGATAGAAGCATCGGGGCAGTAACGGGGAGTCGAGGGGTTGCATCCCTGGGTTATTCCCCAGTCGGCGATGGTCTCGATGCTGGTTTCGTGGGCGGTGGTGTCGTCGTCGCAGAACCTGCCGTTGAACAACGCGGGGCATTCCTGGTCGAGTGTGAGTTGAGGGGGTATTGTTCCGGTCAACTGATTGCCGCCCAGGTACAGGGCGGTGAGGTTGGTGAGTTGGCTGAGTTCGGGGGGTATTGTTCCGGTCAACTGATTGCCGTACAGGTACAGGGCGGTGAGGTTGGTGAGTTGGCTGAGTTCGGGGGGTATTGTTCCGGTCAACTGATTGTCGCTCAGGTCCAGGATTTCGAGGTTGGTGAGTTGGCTGAGTGTGCGGGGTATTGTTCCGGTCAACTGATTGCCGCCGCCCAGGACTAGCCATTCGAGGTTGGTGAGTCGGCTGAGGTCGGGGGGTATTGGTCCGGTCAACTGATTGCCGTACAGGACTAGCCATTCGAGGTTGGTGAGTCGGCTGAGTGTGGGGGGTATTGGTCCGGTCAACTGATTGTTGTGCAGGCCCAGCACCTCGAGGTTGGTGAGTTGGCTGAGGTCGGGGGGTATTGGTCCGGTCAACTGATTGCCGTGTAGGTACAGTTCTTCGAGGTTGGTGAGTTGGCTGAGGTCGGGGGGTATGTTTCCGGTCAACTGATTGCCGTACAGGTCCAGGTCGGTTAGGTTGGTGAGTTGGCTGAGGTCGGGGGGTATGTTTCCGGTCAACTGATTGCCGTACAGGTCCAGGTCGGTTAGGTTGGTGAGTTGGCTGAGGTCGGGGGGTATGTTTCCGGTCAACTGATTATCGTCCAGGTCCAGGTCGGTTAGGTTGGTGAGTTGGCTGAGGTCGGGGGGTATGTTTCCGGTCAACTGATTGTCGTACAGCCATAGGTATTCGAGGGTTGTGAGTTGGCTGAGTTGGTGGGGTATTGTTCCGGTCAACTGATTACTGGCTAGGAACAGGCCGATTAGGTTGGTGAGTTGGCTGAGTTGGTGGGGTATTGTTCCGGTCAACTGATTGTCGCCCAGGCTCAGGCGTGTGAGGTTGGTGAGTCGGCTGAGTTGGTGGGGTATTGTTCCGGTCAACTGATTGTCGTACAGGTACAGTTCTTCGAGGTTGGTGAGCCAGCCGAGTTGGTGGGGTATGGTTCCGGTTAACTGATTATCGCCCAGGTCCAGGTTGGTGAGATTGGTGAGGCGGCTGAGTTCGGGGGGTATGGTTCCGGTCAACTGGTTGCTGTCCAGGGCCAGGCGTTCGAGGTTGGTGAGTTGGCTGAGTTCGGGTGGTATTGGTCCGGTCAACTGGTTATATTCCAGGTACAGGCCTGTGAGGTTGGTGAGTTGGCTGAGTTGGTGGGGTATGGTTCCGGTCAACTGGTTGCCATACAGGCTCAGGCGTTCGAGGTTGGTGAGTCGGCTGAGTTGGTGGGGTATTGTTCCGGTCAACTGGTTATCGTACAGGTACAGGTCGGTGAGGTTGGTGAGCCAGCTGAGTTGGTGGGGTATTGTTCCGGTTAACTGATTGTCGCTCAGGCTCAAGTAGGTGAGGCGGGTGAGGCGGCTGAGTTGGTGGGGTATTGTTCCGGTCAACTGATTGCCGCCCAGGCGCAGGTGGTTTAGGTTGGTGAGTTGGCTGAGTTGGTCAGGTATGGTTCCGGTCAACTGATTGTTGAACAGGTACAGGCCGGTGAGGTTGGTGAGTTGGCTGAGTTGGTGGGGTATGGTTCCGGTTAACCGATTGTTGAACAGGCTCAGGCGTGTGAGGTTGGTGAGTTGGCTGAGTTGGTGGGGTATTCTTCTGGTCAACTGGTTGTCGTATAGGTACAGTTCTTCGAGGTTGGTGAGTTGGCTGAGTTGGTGGGGTATTGTTCCGGTTAACTGATTGTCGGCCAGGTTTAGGGTTGTTACTCGTTGGCGGGTGATGTCGATACCGGGCCAGTGGGTGATGCGGGTGGTGTTGCCGGTGCCCCAGGTCAGGAGGGGCGAGTTGGCGGGTACGGTTTGGCGGGTCCAGTGGTTGCGGATGTTGACCAGTACTCGGCAGTCGGCGGCCAGGCCGGGGTACGCGGCGGGGTTGGCGACAAAGGTTCCGTTGGAGCAGTCGGCCGGGTCCAGGTCCGGCGGCTGAGTCTGCGCCGGGCTGTTTTGCGCTCCGGTGGTCAGGGCTAGTAGGGCGGTGAGGAGCCCGGCGGCGGTGGTAGTTGCGTATCGGTGGGCGGGTTTCACGGTCTTGTCCTTCGGTTGTCTGCCTTGACTCTAACGGGGATGCTGGCCGGGGATGCGGTCGAGGTCGAGGGGCGGGGTGTTCCTCCAGGTCAGGGCGGGGGTAGCGGGCGGCGGCGGTCGAGGCGGTATTCTGGTATTGATCGGTTCGGGCGGGGGAGGGCTGATTTCTTGACCGGCTCCGCGCGGGTCGGCTCCGGGAAATCGGGGGACGGGGGCCGGCGGTCGCGGCGGCGCGGCGGGGGTGCTCGACCTGGGTTCGGGGCGGTTGCGGGGATCTCGAGCTGCCGGCGGGTTGCGTCTAGGTCGGGGGCGGGTAGCCGGGCGGGTTGGCTAGGGTCGGGGGTAGGGGGCCGGTCAACTGATTGCCGGCCAGGGTCAGGTGGGTGAGGTTGGTGAGTCGGCTGAGTTGGTGTGGTATTGGCCCGGTTAACTGATTGCCGGCCAGGCCCAGGTGTTCGAGGTTGGTGAGTCGGCTGAGTTGGTGTGGTATTGGCCCGATCAACTTATTGAAGTCCAGGTACAGGCCGGTGAGGTTGGTGAGTCGGCCGAGTTGGGGGGGTATGGTTCCGGTCAACTGATTGAGTTTCAGGTATAGATGTTCGAGGTTGGTGAGTCGGCTGAGTTGTGGGGGTATGGTTCCGGTCAACTGATTGCGGTGCAGGTACAGGTGGGTGAGGTTGGTGAGTCGGCCGAGTTGGGGGGGTATTGGTCCGGTCAACTGATTGCTGTGCAGGTACAGGCCGGTGAGGTTGGTGAGTCGGCTGAGTTGTGGGGGTATGGTTCCGGTTAACTGATTGCCGGCCAGGCTCAGGCCGGTGAGGTTGGTGAGTCGGCCGAGGTCGGGGGGTATTGGTCCGGTCAACTGATTGTTGAGCAGGTCCAGCCATTCGAGGTTGGTGAGTCGGCTGAGTTCGGCGGGTATTGGTCCGGTCAACTGATTGCCGGCCAGGCCCAGGTGGGTGAGGTTGGTGAGTTGGCTGAGTTGTGGGGGTATTGGTCGGGTTAAATGATTGTTGTCCAGGTACAGGTGTTTGAGGTTGGTGAGTCGGCTGAGTTCGGGGGGTATGGTTCCGGTCAACTGATTGATGTTCAGGTACAGCCATTCGAGGTTGGTGAGTCGGGTGAGTTGTGGGGGTATTGGTCCGGTTAACTGATTGCCGGCTAGGACTAGGTGGGTGAGGTTGGTGAGTTGGCTGAGTTGGTGGGGTATTGGTCCGGTTAGCTGATTGCCGGCCAGGCCCAGGTGGGTGAGGTTGGTGAGTTGGCTGAGTTGTGGGGGTATGGTTCCGGTTAGCTGATTGCTGCCCAGGTCCAGGATTGTGAGGTTGGTGAGTTGGCTGAGTTGTTGGGGTATGGTTCCGGTTAGCTGATTGACTTCCAGGTATAGATGTTCGAGGTTGGTGAGTTGGCTGAGTTGTGGGGGTATTGTTCCGGTTAGCTGATTGCCGGCCAGGACTAGATGTTCGAGGTTGGTGAGTTGGCTGAGTTGTGGGGGTATTGTTCCGGTTAGCTGATTGCCGGCCAGGGTCAGGCCGGTGAGGTTGGTGAGTTGGCTGAGTTGTGGGGGTATTGGTCCGGTCAACTGATTGACGTGCAGGGTCAGGTGTTCGAGGTTGGTGAGTTGGCTGAGTTGTGGGGGTATGGTTCCGGTTAGCTGATTGTTGTCCAGGTACAGTTGTTCGAGGTTGGTGAGTTGGCTGAGTTGTGGGGGTATGGTTCCGGTCAACTGATTGCTGTGCAGGAACAGCCTTTCGAGGTTGGTGAGTTGGCTGAGTTGGGGGGGTATTGGTCCGGTCAACTGATTGCTGTGCAGGTACAGGCCGGTGAGGTTGGTGAGTCGGCTGAGTTGTGGGGGTATTGTTCCGGTTAGCTGATTGCCGGCCAGGGTCAGGCCGGTGAGGTTGGTGAGTTGGCTGAGTTCGGGGGGTGTTGTTCCGGTCAACTGATTGCCGTACAGGACCAGGTGTTCGAGGTTGGTGAGTCGGCTGAGTTGTGGGGGTATTGTTCCGGTCAACTGATTGCCGGCCAGGCCCAGGCGTTCGAGGTTGGTGAGTTGGCTGAGTTCGGGGGGTATTGTTCCGGTCAACTTATTGAAGTCCAGGTACAGGCCGGTGAGGTTGGTGAGTTGGCTGAGTTGGGGGGGTATGGTTCCGGTCAACTGATTGCCGTACAGGGCCAGTTGTTCGAGGTTGGTGAGTTGGCTGAGTTGGGGGGGTATGGTTCCGGTCAACTGATTGCCGTACAGGGCCAGGGCTGTTACTCGTTGGCGGGTGATGCGAATACCGGGCCAGTCGGTGATGCGGGTGGTGTTGCCGGTGCCCCAGGCCAGGAGGGCCGAGTTGGTGGGCACGGTCTGGCGGGTCCAGTGGTTGCGAATGTTGACCAGTGCTCGGCAGTCCGCGACCAGGCCGGGGTTGTTGTAGGGGTCGGCGACAAAGGTTCCGTTGGAGCAGTCGGCCGGGTCCAGGTCCGGCGGCCGAGTCCGGGGGGTGTTCACGGTCTTGTCCTTTGGGGGGGGGGGTGTCTGGACTGTAGCGGCGCTCGCGGTCGGGCGAGGCCGGCGGGGTGGTGCTGATGCTGACCGTGCGGCGGCTTTACACGGGCGCTCGGCGCGGTTGAGGGTGCGGGGATCGGTGGGGGGTGCTCGGGGTGGTATTCCTCTATTGACCTGCCGGCGCGGGGGTCGAGGTCGAGGGCCGGTGGGGTGTGCTCCCCTGGTCGAGGGCTGATTCGGGGTGCTCGGCGGCCGTGGCGGGCTTCGAGGTTCGGTGTGTGTGGGTGAGGGGGTGGGGTAAGTGTCCACGCGGTCGGGGGGGGGGGTGTGCTTGACGCTGGCGGGGGATGCGGTCGAGGTCGGCGGTCGATGCTGACGCGCTCCCCAGGGGCTGGCGGGTTCCTCCTGGTCGAGGTCGAGGGGTGTTCCTCCAGGGGCGGCGGTTCCTCCCTCCGGTCGGCGGCTGAGTTCGGGGCGGTATTTCCTCTATTGACCTGCCGGGGAGGGCGCGGCGGTTCCTTCCCCTCCGGCTTCGGCTCGGAGTACGACGCGGCGGGTCATTGTGGGTTGCCAGTTGCCGGTTCCGGTGGAGGTGGGTATTTGTTCGGTGTTGAGTTGGTCGGCGATTTGTTGGTAGGTGTGTCCGGTTGTTCGGAGGTCGAGGATCCGGGCGGTGGCTTCGGGCGGGGTTCTGTCTGGGCGGCCGAGGGTTATTCCCTGGGCTTTGAGTTCGGCGAGGGCGCGGCGGGTGCGTTCGCTGATTACTTTCCTCTCAAACTCTGCGATGGCGGCCATTACGGTGAGCATTAGGCCGCCGGCGGGGGCGCTCGAGTCGATGTCGATGTCGAGTAGTACGAGTCTCCAGTTGCCGGTGCGGGCGCGGTCGGCGAGGTTGAGTATGTCGCGGGTGTCGCGGCCGAGGCGGTCGAGTTTGGCGGTTATGAGTGTCTGGGCGGGGTCTGCGGGGTTCTCGAGGCGGGTGAGGGCTTGGCTGAGTCCGGGTCGGCGGTCGGGGGCGGTGGAGCCGCTGACGGCTTCGTCTGTTATCCAGTCGAGGGTGAGGTGTTTGTAGTCGGCCCAGGTTGCGATGGTTGTGGTTTGGGCTTCGATTCCTAAACCTGATTCGGCTTGTCTGCCGGTTGACACGCGGATGTAGCCGATGGCTTCGGCGGGCGGCGGGGCGTCGGCGGGGGCCTGGTCGAGGCCGGCGGGGGCGGGTATTCCTCTATTGGGGGGGGGGGGCGGCTGGGGGGTTCATTGGTTCCTCCGGGGTTTAGTGGGGCGGTCGGGGGGTGTTTCCCCTGGTAGGGGGTTGTTTGGTGTTCTTGTGGGGGGGGGGGTATTTTACGGGGGTTTTTTACATTTACCGGGGTATATGTATTGAATTTATCATAGATTTGCAGTACTATGTGTGTGCTAAAGCGCAAACACCGCCGCCGGCGGGGGCGCGGGATTTTCGCGTCTTGGCGGGGGCTGGGCGGCAACAGGCCGCACCTCGCTTGAACAGGGGCAACCCCCCGAATATCACATCTGGCTGGGCCGTAGACGGGAGGCTAGGGCGGGGATGTCTCGGAAGACTCTCGAGCGGGGCAGGGCTTCGGCGGCGCCCGCCTGCCTGGCCGCTTCCAGCGCTTCGGTGTTTACGTGGGGGCCGTAGGCGAGGCAGGGCACCCGGACGGAGGCCGCCGCCGCGATCACGGGCAGGGCGGCCGGGTGCTCCAGGTCGACCAGGATGCCGTCCAGGGACGGGGGGAGTTGCGGGCCGGTCAGATGCGACGCGTTCCAGCCGGCCTGCTCCAGGCCCGCTTCCAGCTTGGAGCGGTCCATCAGGTTGCGGGTGAGCAGCCCCGCCCGCGGGCGCGGGTTCATATCGGCCGCCCCGGCCGCGCTCCGGGCTGAGCGGGCTTGCCGGGTTTGGTCGTCGGGCCGGTCCCCGCCCGGGCCGCCCGTTCCTGGTCTGCTCATGTCACCTCCGCTTCTGCGGCGTCCCGCTCATCCTGTGAATACCTGCACCACCATGAGGCCCATCGGCCCTTCGATGGCCGAGATTCCCACCCTGGTGAATATCGGGTCGAGCATCGCGGCGCGGTGCGAAGGGGAAGCCAGCAGCCCCTCGTGCGCGGTGTCGACCGTAGGGGAGAGGGCCAGGTTCTCGCCCGCCGCCCGGAAGGGGATGCCCTCGGCCTGCAGCCGTGCGCCCACCATCCCGGTGGCAGGCGAGGCATGCGAGAAATACCCCTCCTCGTACATCTCCCGCCCGTGGCGCCCCGCCACCTTCGCCAAGGCCTCCGACCAGGCCACCGCGCCCGCCCCGTCCTCGATCCTGGTCATGTTGAGCAGGTCGAACAGCTCGGCGGCGGCGGCGGGCCGGTCGGTGAGGGACGCGGTGTCCGCCGCCGGGAAGTCCACCCGATCCTCGCCTTCGACCACCGCCTGCGCCTCTCCGATGTACCGGGTGATGTTGACGTAGGATTCGAGCAGCCGGTCGCCCAGCATCCGGCTTAACGCCGGGGCGGCCGCCGCCGCCTGTTCCTCTACCAGCCGGGCGGCGCGGGACTCGGCCAGGTAGCCCTCCATCCAGGGCGGCGGGGAGGGAACGGCGGCCGCCAGCAGAAGCAGCAGGGCGGCCACAGCCGCGAACCCGGCGCCCGACAGCAGCCCTCCGGCGATCCGGTCGACGGGGTGGAGGGAACCCAGCAGATCCGCCAGCCGCCTCGCCGCCAGGTTCCCCGCTGCGAGGATGACCAGGAATATTGCCGCGGAGCTGATCCACCTCGAGGCCAGGGGATCGGTTCCCGTCCATGACTCCGCCAGCCCGGCGCCGGCGGGGCCGACGCGGTACCCCGTCCAGAGCGCCGCAACGAGCACCGCCAGACGGACAGCCGACCGGATGAACCCGCGTCGGTAACCCGACAGCAGGGCGCCCAGCAGCGCCAGCCCCAGCAGCAGGTCCAGCACCGGGGGTCAAACTTTCGGCGGACGGGGCGGGTTGGAGGGTTCGGTCGGGTGCGGCGCGCGGGGCGCCGGCCCGCCGCCCTCCCCGGAGACTTCGGAAGCCGCGGAGATCCCGCCTGCTTGGTTCCCGCTCTCCAGGTCATCGGAACGCCCGCGCCGCAGCCGCTCCCGCAGGGGTTCGGGTTCGTATTCCACCACGATGGCCTGCGCCGCCTGGTCCCACGACTCGCCCAGCACCCGGGTGCGCCAGAGGTGCCCGGTTACGATCTTCAGCACCGCGGTGAGGGGCACGGCGATGAGCACTCCGAACAGGCCTCCTATAGAGTTTCCGGCCAACAGAGCCAGGATGATGGTGGCCGGATTCAGATGGACCGCCACCCGCAGGATCATGGGGCTCACGAAATGGTTGTCCAGCTGCTGGATGGCCAGGAACGCCACCGCCACCCACACCGCCCGGAGCGGGTCGCCCACCATCAGGGCGGTCGAGACCCCCAGGGCCCCCCCGACCCACGGCCCGATGAACGGGACGATGTTGAGCAGGCCGGCGATCATTCCCACGATCAGCCAGAAGGGGAGGTCGAGCAGACGCAGGGCCAGGCTGGACAGCAGGCCGACGATGATCGCCACCACCAGCTGGCCGCGGATGAAACCCCCCACCGCCTTCCCGATCTGGCGCGCCAGGTAGAAGGCCTCGGCCCGGTCGCCGGCGGGGACCATGCGGTTGGCGGCCCTGGTGAGGTTGGGGGCGTCCACCAGGATGTAGAAGGCCAGCACGGGGGCCAGCAGCACCGCCACCGCCGTTTCCAGAACCCCCCGGACGATTTCGGTCAGCTGGCCGAACCATCCGGACGACCCGATGTCCAGGTTGGAGAACCATCCGCTCAAACTGCCGGAAAGATTCTCCAACACCGGGATGTTGCCGAGGATGCCGGGCCGGGTGAACAGGTCGGAGATGAATTCGGAGGCTCTTGCGACGGCCTGGGGGAGCTGTTCCACCAGGTCGGCGGCCTGGTCCCTGATGAGGGGGATGATCAGGGCTCCGATCAGGACCAGCACCCCGCCCAGCAGGAGATAGGAGAGGCACCCGCCCACCACCCTGGGCACCTTGTACTGCTCCAGCAGGTCCACCACCGGGTTGAACAGAAAGACGATGATCACCGCGAAGATGAGGGGGGGCCAGATGGCCCTGAGCTGGATTATCAGCCAGACCAGCAAGGCCGCCACCCCGCAGACGCCCACGATGCTCCAGGCGGCCACGCCGGTATGGCGCAGCCACTCGAAGCGCCTGCTTTCGTCGGATTGCCCTTCCTCCGGGTTAATCATCCCTTTGCCCTTCTCGCCGTCCTGCGCCGACTGTCAGCCTTCCTCCCGGCTGTCCTGCCTCCATTGTTCCACCGCCAGGTCGGAATCGGCGGCGGCTCGGATCAGATACCGCCCGCCGCCCTCGCCGATATATTGCCGCCCGGCGGCGGTTATCGCCCAGCCCGGCCCCACTTGCCCCGGTCCGATCAGCTCCACGGTCGCATCCCAGGGGACTTCCAGCGTCAGCCGCCCGTCGATGTCGACCGCAACCTCCCCGGACGGGCCGCCCAGACGGACCCGTCCGCCGTCGGCCCGCACCCGGAGGGATTCTATTTCCACTCCGGTGAAATCGGCCTCCAGAAGGGCCGCCTGCACCGCCACCGTCCATCTCGGATAGGCCGAGATGGAGGCCCGCCATCCGGCCGAGCCGAACCAACCCGGATCGGGGCCTTCCCGCAGCCGCACGGCGGCGGCGCCGTCCGTCCACGCCTCCGAGCTGCGGGCCGGGGCGGTGCGCCCGCCCGCCCGCATGGGGTACACCTCGTAGAGCCGCCGGGCGGCGCCGTCCAGTTCCACCGCCCCGGCCGTTTCTATGTCCAGGGCGGCGGAGGCCGGGCCGTCCTCCGCCGACGGTCCGGCCAGGTTACCCGCCGCCGACGGCAGCGCCCCCCAACCCGCCAGGTGCAGGATTGCCCCGATGAACAGCCAGACCAGCAGGATGAGGGGCGCGGTCGAGGCGGGGCCGATCCGATCAGCCCGGCGGTATGCCCCGGAGTTGCGCCGGCGGATGAACAGGGGCCCGATGGTGATGACCCAACCCGGCCAGAGCGATGCGAGGTCGAGCAGAACGGCCCGCATCAACCAACCGGCCTGCGCGGCCGCCGCCAGCCCCAGCACCGCCAGCGCCAGGGCTGCCCAGGCGTATCCGGGCCGCAGCCGGCGGCGTCTTTCGAGGCGGCGGCTGGGGCGGATGAAACCGGGGTCGGCGGCCCCGGAAGGTCCGATCACTCGAGGTACGACGCTCCCAACACCACGGTCAGATGGGCGCGGGGCACATCGCCGGTGAAGGGCTCGATGTTGGCGTCGGGTATTTCCTCCGCCAGCGCTTCCGCCTCCCGTTCGAATCCGTCCAGGTACCACACGACGGAGGTCCCCAAGGCGGAGGGGTGGTTGTCGGGGGTTTCGGTGCGGTATCCGAGTTCGGACAGCTGGTCGGTCACCCGCCCGGCCAGCCCGGCCGTCTCGGTGGAGTTGAGCACCAGCACGATTATCTGGCCGGGTTCCCGGATGGGCGGGGGGGCGGCGGGCGGCAGCGTGGGGGCGGTGGTGGTGGTCGGCGCCGCGGCGGTTGTCTCGACCGCGGCAATGGTGGATGAGACGGCCGCGGCGGTGGTTGTGCTCTCGGCGGCGGGGGCCGCGGTGGACGGGGGCGGCGGTTCGGTTGCCGCGGAGGCGGTCTGCCCGGCGGCGGTGGCGGGTTCGCCGTCGGTCCCGGTCAGGAAGCGCACGGCAAAGGCCAGCGCGGCGACGACGACGGCCGCCAGCACCGCCAGCACCGTCATTCGGGTCAGGTCGCGGCGAAAACGACTCCGATCCGGGGAAGCGTGTCTTCCTGGCATCGAACACTCCTGTTTGCGGGCTGCGCGTTCAGTTCACCCTTCGGATCGACGACTTCCGGTCGGGGGCGGCGGATTCCCGCATCCGCCGGAGCCTTCTCACGGTCAGGGGATCGTAAGACAGGGCGGCCGGCTTGTCGAGCGCGGCCCTCAATATGCGGTAGTAGGAGGCGGAACTGAATCCGAGCATATCGTGGATGTTGCGGTCTTTGGGGCCCGGCAACTGCCACCATCCGCGCTCGAAATCCAGAACCTGCCGCTCCCGCGATGTGAGCATGATTCGCGCAGGGTATTAACCAGAGGGCGGAAATCGGCGGATTTGCCCCGGTGCCGCGGGCGGGGCGCCGGGGAAAGAATGGGTAACGCCGGATCAGGCGAGTATGGTAATGGGATGTAAGACAGGTTCTGCTGGGAATGTCGATCGGGGCGGCAGGCAGGAGCAGCTATGGACAGCAAGGTATTCCAAAGCGTCGGGGTGGGCTTCGACCGGGCGGCGCTGGCCGATATGCTCACCTTGTCGCGTCTGCTGTCCGTTCCCCTGGCTGTCTGGGTGACAGCCAACCACAGCCTCAACACGGCCATGGTGTTGGTGGGCCTGGCGTGGTGCAGCGACTACTTCGACGGTCGGCTGGCCCGTTCGTCCGAGCGCAAGACCCGCTTGAGCCAATGGGATCTGCGGGCCGATCTCTGGTTGGCGGCCGGGTTGGGGGCGGGTATGGGCATGGCCGGGTATTTCTCTTGGTGGGTGATCCTTCCGCTGGCCGGTTTCGTGTTCCTGGGACCGCTGTTTCTCACCAATCCGGCGCCGATGATGGTGGGGCTGGCCTGCCTTTACACCATGTTCCTGTGGACGCTGGTCAGCCGGGGGGGTTGGTGGTGGCTTCCCGCTCTGTACCTGCTGGTCCTGCTGGCGGCCGACTGGGAAAGGTTCAGAGGGGTGATCATGCCCGCACTGTGGCGCAGCCTGTGGGCCCTGATCCCGGGGGAGCGCTTCAGGCCGAAGAGCATGGTGCTGGACGACTGGGTGAGCCGCTCCGACTGACCGGCGTTTTGCGGTGCCCCGTCGGGCCGGGGCGGCGGAAGTCCGCAGAACTACCCTTCCAGGGCGGCCACCACCTCGGCCAGCTCCTCCAGGCCCAGGATGTTGTTGCCGGCGACCAGGCGGTCTACGTGGGGGAGGGCGGCCGCCAGCCCCCGGGCGAGCGGGCGGAACTTCGGGTCCCCCGCCAGGGGGTTCACCCAGACGACGGCGCGGGTCTGGCGGGACAGGCGCTGCATGGCCCGGGCCAGCCGCTCCGGTTCGCCCAGCTCCAACCCGTCGGAGCAGATGATCACCACCGCCCCGCGGTTGAAGCGGTACCCGCCCCAGCCGGCCGCGTAGGCGGCGAGCGACTCTCCGATGCGGGTGCCGCCGTTCCAGTCCACCACCCGTTCGGCTGCTTCTTCGAGGGCGGCGTTGGGGTCGCGCACCCGCAGGGCGTCGGTAAGGCGGGTCAGGCGGGTGCCGAAACAGAAGACCTCCACCCGTCGGGAGGCGCGGCTCATCCCGTAGGAGAACTGCACCAGGGCGCGGGAGAAACCGGCCATCGACCCCGACACGTCGACGATGAGGACCACCGGACGGGGCCGCTCTATCCTCCGCCGGCGGCGCAGCTCCACCAGATCGCCTCCGCATCGGAGGGAGCGCCGGACGCTGCGGCGCAGGTCGATGCCCCGCCCCCTCGGCGAGGGCCGGGTGCGGCGGCTGCGCCGCCGAGGGGGGCGCAGGGAAGGAAGCAGCCCGGCCAGCCTGCGGAACTCGTCCTCCGACCACTGGTCGAAGTTCTTGGTGCGCAGCACCTCGGCGCTCGACGCCCGGGGGCCGCCCGCGGACGGGAGCTCGTCGCCCTCGGCCGCCGGCGCCCCGATTTCCAGGCAGTCGGCGCCGATCGGGACCGCCTCCGGGTCTCCGGTTTCGCCGTCGGCGGCGGCGAAGGCCAGCCGGGGCGGGGAGGGGCCGTTCTCCGCCCCCATGAAAAAGTGGTCGAAGGCGGCGTCGTATACGGCCAGGTCGGACGCCCGGTTGACCAGGGTGATGCGCCCCGCCCAGTACAGATCCCCGACGTCCGCCGGTCCGAGGCCCGCCGCCGCCCTCGTATAGGAGATCACCTGCCCGGTACCCGCGTTCACCCCCCGCTCCCGCAGCTGCCGTCCGAACTCCACCAGATCGGCAACCGGATCCGGTTCAGGCGCCATCCAGGATTTCGTCCAGGCGGGTGCGGGCGGCGGCCAGGTCGTCGCGGTCCTTGATGACGGCGCCCAGGCCGGAGTCGAAATTGCCGGGGGTTACGCGCTCCTCGCCGAGGCGGTGGAGGGCGCGCGCCCAGCTGATGGTTTCCGCCACGCCGGGTTGTTTGACCAGCTCCAGGCGGCTGCGCAGGTTGTGCACCGCCCGCCCGGCGCTGCGGGCCAGGCGTTCGGGCACCTCCGGGGCGCGGGCGGCCACGATCTCTACCTCTCTTTCCAGGCCGGGGAAGTCGATCCAGTGGTAGAGGCAGCGGCGCTTGAGCGCGTCGTGCAGCTCACGGGTGCGGTTGGAGGTGATGATCACCGCCGGGGGGCGGGGGGCGGCAACGGCGCCGATCTCGGGGATGGAGATCTGGAAATCGGAGAGGATCTCCAACAGAAAAGCCTCGAACTCGTCGTCGGCCCGGTCGATCTCGTCGATCAACAGCACGCAGGCGTCCCCCCGCCGGATCGCCTTCAGGAGGGGCCGCTCCACCAGGAAGCGCTCGGCGAACAGCTCGTCTGCGGCGCCGCCGCCCCCGCCGTCCGTCTCGCCCGCCCGGCGCAGGTGGAGCAGCTGGCGGGGGTAGTCCCATTCGTAGAGGGCTTGATTGGCGTCGATGCCCTCGTAGCACTGGAGGCGGACCAGCTCGACCCCCAGCCCGCCGGCCAGCGCCTTGGCCGCCTCGGTCTTGCCCACTCCCGCCTCGCCCTCCAGCAGGAGCGGCTGGGGCAGGATGAGGGACAGGTACAGGGCGGTGGAAAGACCCCGGTCGGCCAGGTAGTCCTGACCGGCCAGCATCCCGGTTACATCGTCGACGCCGCTGATCCGGGCCGCGGGGGGGCGGCCGGCGGACGGGGCGGCGGTCAAGGGCGCTCGAAGACGGCGGCCATCCCCTGGCCGCCCCCGATGCACATCGTTACGATGCCCCGCCGCCCGTCGATCCGCTCCAGGGCATGCAGGAGCTTGATGGCGAGGATCGTTCCGGTCGCCCCCACCGGATGGCCCAGCGCGATGGCGCCGCCCGACGGGTTGGTCTTCTCCGGGTCGAGTCCGGCGTCGCGGATGACCGCCACCGCCTGGGCGGCGAAGGCCTCGTTGAGCTCGATGAGGTCGATGTCGTCGAGGGTCAGGCCGGCCTTGTCCAGTACGGCGGGGACGGCCAGGGCCGGGGCGTAGCCCATGACCTCCGGTTCGATGCCCGACACCGCCCAGGCCACCAGGCGCAGGCGGGGGGTGAGGCCGCGGGCTTCGGCCATCCGCTCGCTCATCAGCACCACCGCCGCCGCGCCGTCGTTTATCCCCGACGAGTTGCCCGCGGTAACGGTGCCGTCCTTCACGAACACCGGCCGCAGGCGCGCCAGGCCCTCTTCGGTGGCGTTGGGCCTGGGGTGCTCATCCACCAGGAACGGCTCTTCCCGGGGACGCTCCACCCCTACGATTTCGTCCGCGAAATGGCCTTCTTTGATGGCCGCCGCCGCCCGGTGCTGGCTCTGGGCGGCGAATCGGTCCTGCTCCCGGCGGCTGACGTTGTAGCGTTCCGCCACCTTCTCCGCCGTTGCCCCCATCGGGTAGTTGCCGAACGGATCGGTCACCAGGGACAGGGTGCCGTCGACGAGCTTGCGGGGGCCGAGCTTCCAGCCGTCGCGCGCCTGGTAGTCGAAGAAGGGTTGGCGGCTCATGCTCTCGTTGCCGCCGGCCACCACGATGTCGGCCTCTCCCAGCATGATCTGCTGGGCGCCGGTGATGACGGCCTGGAGGCCCGACGAGCAGAGGCGGTTGACGTTCATGGCGGTGGTGGCGGTAGGAAGGCCGGCCGCCAGCGCGCAACGGCGGGCGTTGTAGGCGTCTGCGCCCACCTGTCCGATCTGGCCCATCACCACCTCGTCCACCTCGCCCGCTTCCACCCCGGCCCGGCGTATGGACTCCTTGATGGTAATCGCGCCCAGCCGGTGGGCTTCGACGCCGCTGAGCGACCCCCCGTACGTCCCGACGGCGGTGCGGGCCGCCCCCACGACGGCCACAGGGCTTGAATCGAGCATGTCAGTTCTCCTCTTCGCGATGTTCTGCCTGCAAAAATAGCCGCGGCGCGCGGCGGAGCGGGCGGGCGGGGGAGCTTTGGCCGCGGACGGGCGGATTCAGACGATCTTGGACTCGACTCCGGGCCAGTACTCCCGCTGCACCGCCGAGGCCTCCTCGACCAGGTGGGGGCCGCTCACATCTATCTTCCGTTGGCCGCTGTCGAACACATTGCGGCAACCCACCCCCTCCATGGTGGCGTTGAGGGGGTGTGAGCCGGTTATCTCCAGCAGATCCAGCTCCGACATCCCGTACACCATCCGGTTGATCCCGCCCCAGTACATGGCGCCGCTGCACATGGCGCAGGGTTCGCAGCTGGTGTACAGGGTGGCGGAGGCGATCTGTTCGGGTTCCAGGTTCATGACCGCCATGTTGACCAGGTTGGTCTCGGCGTGGTTGAGGGGGTTGCGCCCGGTGAGGCTGGTGTTCTCCGCCTCCAGCAGGATGCTGCCGTCCGGGTCGGCCAGCACGGCCCCGAACGGCATATTGCCGTTCCGCACCGATCGGGCGGAGACCTCGATGGCCTTCCGCAACAGGGCTTCGTCCCGGGCGCTCAGCTCTGCCATTTCGGACAGGAGGATAGCAGTCCTTTCCGTATGGCGTATCCTTGCCTTCCATGACTGCCGGCGCGGAGCGGACTGCTGTCGAAGGGCCGGGGGAGGTCGCGGTTTCGCCTGCTCCTCCGGAGCGCCGCCGCCACGACCTCGACGCCCTGCGGGGGTTTGCCATGCTGCTGGGGATCGGGCTGCATGCCTCGCTGGCCTTCATACCGTTTCCTTGGCCGGTTCAGGACCGCACCTCCGGCCTGGAAGGGTTCTACGACGAGTTCTTTTGGGCGGTTCACGGTTTCCGCATGCCGGTGTTCTTCCTGATGAGCGGGTTCTTCACCGCCATGCTCTGGCGGCGCCGCGGCCTGCGTTCGCTGCTGGGGCACCGCCTCCGCCGGGTGGCCTTGCCGCTGGCGCTCGGCATGCTGACCATCGTACCGCTCACCACCTGGGCCATAGTCTGGGCTGTCGAATCCGGAGCGAAGGCGGCGTCGGAGCGGGGAGACATCGTGGGGGCGGTGTTCGCCGGGGACGTTCCGGGGGTGGAAGATCTGCTGGACCGGGGTTTCGACGTCGACCAGCGCACCGAGCCGGACGGCTGGACGCTGCTCCACTCGGCGGCTTTCACCGGCAACGGCCGGATGGTGGAGATGCTTTTGTCGCGCGGCGCGGAACCCGCCCCCACCGCCCCGGCCTCGGAGGGCGAAACCCCGCTGGGGGTGGCCTTCTACTTCGGCCATGAGGAGGCGGCGGATCTGCTCGTCGCCTACGGCGGGGGAGACCCCCTTCCCGAAGGGATGAAGTGGGCGGACATCCCCGGCTGGGGGGAGGGGGCCGGCGGCTCGGAGGAAGAGGAGGCCGCCGCCGAGCTCGACCTCTCCGAGATCACCCGTTTCTACCACCTCTGGTTCCTGTGGTTCCTGCTGTGGCTGGCGGCCGGCTTCGCCGTCTTGGCATGGGCGGCGGGCCTCAGGGAGCGCCGCCGCCTCGGCCCGCCCGCCGCGCCCCGGCCCTGGCCCCGATGGGTGATGTGGTCGATGATCCCCCTGACGCTGCTGCCGCAGCTGGCCATGGGCGGGGGCGGCGCCTACCCCGTCTTCGGTCCGGACACCTCCGACGGTTTAATCCCCTTCCCGCACGTGCTGCTCTATTACGCCTGCTTCTTCGCCTTCGGGGCCCTCATGTACGGCCGGCCCGGGGCGGGGGGCGGGCTGGTTTCCGACCGTATGGGCCGGTTCTGGCGGCTGACGCTGCCGGCCTCGGTCCTGATAGCCCTCCCCGCGGGCTTGGCTTTTACCTTCGATCCGCGGCTTTTCTACTGGCCGGCCGCCTCGGTGCTGCAGGTGCTCTACGCCTGGGGGATGTGCCTCGGCCTGATCGGGCTGTTCCGGGCGCTGCTGGGGCGGGAGCGCCGGGGCGTCCGCTACCTGTCGGATTCCTCCTACTGGCTGTACCTCGCCCATCTCCCCCTGATGGTCGCCGCCCAGGTGCTGGTGCGCGACTGGCCGCTCCCGTCGGTGGTCAAGTTCCTGGGCATAACGGTCGGGGTGACCCTGGTGCTCCTGGCCTGTTACCGGCTGTTCATCCGGTACACCCCGATCGGCGCCCTGCTCAACGGGAAGAAGACCCGCCCTACCCGCCCGGCTCCGAATCCGGACGCTCGTTCCACGGTTTGAGCAGCCCGTGCAGTCCGGCCCGGTCGATCAGCTCCGCCGACCGCGCCCGGGCCTCGGCGATCACCTCGCCCTCGTCGACCTTCACCGCGGCGCCGTTCTCGTAGATCACCTCCCCGCCCACGATCGTCATCACCACGTCCGAGCCCCGGGCGGCGTACACGAGGGTCGACACCAGCCGGTTCAGAGGCTGCAGGTGGGGCCGGTCGAGGTCGATCACCGCCAGGTCGGCCAGCTTGCCCGGCGCGATCACCCCCGCGTCTATTCCCAGATACCGGGCTCCCTCCCGGGTCGCCAGGCAGAAGGCCTCCTCGGCATGCGAGGCGGTCGGGTCGAGGGTCGTCAGCCGCTGCACGAACACCGCCTGTTTCATCTGCTCGAACATATCCTGGCGGTGGTCGCAGGCCGACCCGTCCGTGCCGAGCGAGACGACCGCCCCCGCCTCCCGCAGGTCGCGCAGCCGGAGGGCGCCGTCCGCCATGTAGCAGTTCGAGGTGGGGCAGTGGGCGACCCCGGCGCCCGCCTCGCCGATGCGGGCCACCTCGTTGTCGTCGAGCCACACGCCGTGGGCGAGGGCCGCCCTCCCGTCGAGCAGACCGGCGCGGTGCATCCACTCCACGGGGCGCTCCCCGTAGCACGAGACGTAGGCGTCGGGGTCGGACCGGGGCGCCGAGCAATGGATGTGCCAGCCCGTGTCCAGATCCCGCGCCAGCTCCACCGAATCGCAGATCAGCCCCCGCTCCACGAAGTTCCCGTCCGGGGCGGGCCACACCGACACCCGCCGCCCGGCGGTCGCCTCCACCGCGGCCCGCGTGATCTCCAGCTCCTCCTCCGGCGAAAGAGCGAACAGGTAATCTGGGATCTCGTAGTGCCTGGTCACCTCGGCGGGGCGGCCGAAGACGCCGCGCGCCACCACCCCCCGCAGGCCTGCCTCCTCGATTGTTCGGGCCGCCCCGACCACCGCTTCGAGATCGGCGGGGGCGTAATGATCGTCGAGCACGGCCGTTGTGCCGGCCCGGGCGGCCTCGACGGCCGTCAACCTGATTCCGGCCCAAGCCTCCCGGGCGCTTATTTCCTGCGCGTAGGGCCACATGAACCGGCTCAGCCAGGGGTACAGGGGCATGCCCTCGCCGAGGCCGCGGCCCAGGCTCTGGAACATGTGGGTGTGGGCGTCGACGAAACCCGGAATCACCGCTTTCCCGGTGCAGTCGATCACCCGCTCGGCCCGGTAGTGCTCGAGCTCGTCCGGCGGACCCGCCGCCGCGATCCGGTCACCGATCACCGCCACCGCTCCCGGCGTCAACACGCGGCGTTGGTCGTCGACCGTTACGACCGACCCGTTCGTCAGCAGCATATCGCAGTTCACCAACCCGTCGTCAATGGTCACCGGCTCCGCTCCATCATGGTTTTCGCTTGTCCGCCCCGACATTACAGGGCATCCGGCGCGCCCTCCTCTGCGGCCGCGGCCGCCCGGCCGCACAGTTAGCCTTGGCGCCAGGTTGAGCGAGAGGAGCGCGAGATGAGACGGAACAGGGTGTCCGTCCTTGCCGCAGCCGCGGCGGCCGCATTGGCGCTGGCGGCGTGCGGCGGCGGCGAAGCGGTAACCACGACCGCCGCGCCCGCCGTCACCGAGGCCCCGACCACGACCGCCGCCGAGGCGGAACCCATGGAGACAGAAACCATGGAGACCCCCACGGAGCTGAGGGTGGGGTTCATAGCCCCCGGCCCCATCGACGACCCGTGGTACACGTCGGCGCTCGATTCGTTGGAACGCCTGGCCGAGGAACGCCCTTACGGTCTGGACATCACGACCCAGTGGTTCGAGAACATCGTCTATGCGGACGGCGAGCGGATTTTCAGGGAGCTGGCCTCGAGCGGCGAGTACGACATGATCATCGGGCACAGCACCTACAGCGACGCGGTGGCGGCGGTGAAGGACGACTACCCGGACATCGCCTTCGTCTTCTCCGGGTCCGGCAACGAGCCGACCGGAGGGAACGGCTACTGGATCGACACCTTCATCCACGAACCGGCCTATCTGACCGGGATGGCGGCGGGCCTGATGACCGAAACCGACAGGATCGGGATTGTCGCCAACTTCCCGTTCCCCAACGTCAACGCCCCCGTCAACGCGTACGTAGCCGGGGCGAAGTCCGTCAACCCGGACGTCGAGTGGCAGGTGTCCTTCATCGAGAGCTGGTGGGATCCGGCCACCGCCAAGGTGTCGGCGGCCGCCCAGATATCGGCCGGCGCCGACGTACTCTACGCGGTCGTCTTCGGCGTGTTCGAAGCGGCCGAGGAGGCCGGCAACGTGTACGGAGTGGGCGATCTGGCCGACGCCGAGGGGCTGTCGCCCGAGGTCGTCATCACCAGCACCGTCGCCAAGTGGGATTCGGCCATCAGGGTGGTCATCGACAAGTGGTGGGATCATCACGTCAACGGCGTTCCCATGTCGGCGCCGATGGAACGGATCATGTTCTTCATGCCCGAAGGCGGCGGCGACATCGCTCCGATGAACGAGGATTTGGTGCCTCAGGACGTCCGGGACACCGTGCTCGAAGCGAGGGACCAGATCCTGTCCGGAGAGCTGGTGGTAGAGCTCGACGATTCCCCGCCGGAGCAGTAGGCGGCGCGGGTTCCGGGGACAGAACTTCCCGGCGCCGGGCGGAGAGGGGGCGGCGGTTAGATGTGATATTCGGGGAGTTGTCCCTTGTCTCCGGCCGCCGGGGGTGTGTCACGCTCTGGGTTGTAGCTCGGTGCCATTTGGAGCGTGTTCGCCGGTTGATGTCTTGGGGTGGAAGAGCTACTGGATCCCGGACAAGTGTCACGAGCGTTAATGCCGGTTCATTCATAGGAAATTTACAGTTCTACTGCAAGCCGTTGAGCTATTACTTGATCAATAGTTCTCGCAGCGAATCGAGAGAGCCCTCGTAGTTGGTATCTTCTGAAAAAGCTCGTAGCACCGAGTTCTCTAACTAGCTTAGCAATGAATTCGTCCGCGAATGAAGCACTCATTACATCAACACCCTCAAAGTCTATAATGACACCTTCCTGTGAATTTATCTCAGCGATATTCCGAAGCTTTAAACGCAGTTTTTCTCCGGTAAATCTGTTGCCGAAATTTGATGCTTCATTACGAACTACAAAAAGTACTCCTTCTCCTGTGACGTATTGGTTTTCGAAGGCTGGCACAGGATCATGACCCCATAATGCTTCAGACACATCTATGGGATTTTCTGTAGGTAGCGTTACACTAACAAGAGTTCCAGGATGATTGGAAACAGTTTTCTGACGGAGATGATTTCTCATCCATCTTAACTGACCGCGGCCAGAATGCAGGTTCATCCATCCGTTAGCATTAGATGCGATTTTGAGTGTACCACTTAGACCATTGCCTTGGCCAATGTCACGGTTGCGGGTTATTTCCTTTTCGACAGCAAGGACAACTGCTTGCAAGTCTGATTCAAGGTCTGGGATGGATTCAGATAATGATTCTCGTATGCCTATACCAGTATCAACCACAACGAACTCTACACGTTGCTTGTCTCGATAGCTGGTCATTTGTAACCATGCCGGTTCTGAGGAGTTAGAATGCAATAGTACATTGTCAGATATTTCATAAAATGCCCATTCAAAGGCTGTCAAAACGCCTTCTGGGAAGACTTCTGTTGTCGCAAGTACTTCTCGAGCTTTGGCTAGGAAATCATGGATATCTTCTGACGTTAATATAGGGGTAAGTGGTACGTAGGTCGAACGCGCTGGTAGTATCTGTCCGGTATTTTTTATACCATCATACCACCCGGATGACTCCCAATATTGCGACAACTTGTAGTTTTGAGGTTCGGTAAAGCCTATTGATAACCCCTCGTTTATAAGACAGAGGGTTGTTGCAATAAATGGTGCCATCCCGTCGGGATAAAAGAATTGGATAGAATCAAAATTAACCTCTATACGTCTCTCGCCAAGGCTCAGAGCTCTTTCAGCATTCTTTAGGAAATAAACATAGCTCCCATAGCCAAAAGCTCGACCATCGAATCTGATTTCATAAGTCATTTATCCTCCGATGCATGTGTTATACAGAGAGCTTTCTCTGTTGATGGCTGATATGTTACCTACCCTTATGGCCAGAATGCAAGTTTTCAGTTGTGGTCTAATGGTTATTGCGCGAGGTAGTGGTGCCTGCGACGTGGGCTGTAGGGAGAATCCGACTCGGCATGTTGGTTGCTACACTGGTGGATATGGCTACCTCTTGGGGAGTTATCGGGTACGGCTGTTCTGGAAGCAGTTCGATTGGTCGGGCTTCGTCTGGGGTGTGGATTGCCGTTTTGGCAGCGGCGGCGGTGCTGGCGCTGGGGGCGGGCGCCGCCGCGGGGCAGGGCGGGTTCGGCGGTGACGGGGGCGGGGTTCACGGGTCCGCCGTCGACGCCCTTGACGCGGAGGGGGTGCTGGCGGGTACCGGATGCGGGGCGGGCCGTTTCTGCCCCGACGATCCGGTCCGGCGGTGGACGGCGGCGGTGTGGATCGTCCGGGCCAGGGGGGAGGGGCCGTCGGGGCCGACGATCCGGTTCTCGGATGTGGATGCGGGCGAGTGGTGGGCGCCGTATGTGGAGCGGCTGGCCGAGCTGGGGGTCAGCGAAGGGTGCGCCGCCCGCCCGGCCCGGTACTGCCCGGACGAACCCGTCCCCAGGGGGCAGATGGCCGCCTTCCTGGTGCGCGCCTTCCGCTTGGAGGAGGGGCCGCCGGCCGGTTTCACCGACGTCGCAGGCCACCCCCATACCCGGAGCATCGATGCGCTGGCGGCGGCGGGCGTCACCCTGGGCTGCGGCTCGGCGCCGCTCCGTTTCTGCCCCGACGATCCGGTTACCAGGGGGCAGATGGCTTCCTTCCTGGCCAGGGTGCTGGGCCTGCCCGCCCCGGACGAGGAAAGGTTCACCGCCGCGGCGGTCGGCGGCGGGCATGCCTGCGCGATAGACGCCGGCGGCGGGCTGTCGTGCTGGGGGGACAACCGGGTCGGGCAGTCCAGCCCCCCGTCGGGAGGGTTCACGGCGGTCGCCGCCGGCGAGTCCCACTCCTGCGCCCTGCGCGCCGGCGGCAGGGTGCTCTGCTGGGGCGGGGGCGGACACCTGCAGTCCAGCCCCCCGTCGGGGGAGTTCACGGCGGTCGCCGCCGGAGGGTTCCATACGTGCGCGGTGGACGCCGACGAGAGCGCGGTCTGCTGGGGTGACAACGGGGTGGGGCAGACGGCCCCGCCGATCGGGGGTTTCGGGTCGGTGTCCGCCGGATGGGCCCACACCTGCGGCATCCGTTCGGGCGGCGGCTCGGTCGACTGCTGGGGCGACAACCGGCACGGGCAGTCGGAGGGGCGGACGGGCAGGTTTACCGCGGTCGCCGCCGGGGGGTTCCACACGTGCGGGATAAAGGGCGGCCGGGCGGTCTGCTGGGGCGCCGACGACCTCGGACAGTCCAGCCCCCCGTCGGGGGAGTTCACGGCGGTCGCCGCCGGCGGGTCCCACAGCTGCGGGGTGTCGGCGTCGGGCGGCCGGGTGATCTGTTGGGGCGGCGGCGCGGAGGGGCAGCTGGACGCCCCGTCCGGGGTTTTCACCTCGGTGGCGGCCCGGGGTTCCCACACCTGCGCGATCCGCATCGACCGGACGGCGGTCTGTTGGGGGGGCGCCAGGCCCGAACGGCCCGCCGGGCCTTTCATCTCGGTGTCTGCGGGGGGTTCCCATTCCTGCGGGATCCGCGGGGACGGGTCGGCGGTGTGTTGGGGTGAGGACGGTGCGGGTCAGTCGGAGGCGCCCTCCGGGGGGTTCTGGTCGGTGTCTGCGGGGGGTTCTCATTCGTGCGGGGTCCGTTGGGGCGGGTCGGCGGTGTGTTGGGGTGAGGATGGTGCGGGTCAGTCGGGGGCGCCCTCCTGGAGTTTCTGGTTGGCGTCTGCGGGGGGTTCTCATTCGTGCGGGGTCCGTTCGGACCGGTCCGCGGCGTGCTGGGGCAGGGGGCGGCAGTCGTTCGCGCCGTCCGGCAGTTTCACGGCGGTGGACGCGGGTTCGGAACATTCCTGCGGGATCCGCTCGGACGGGTCGGCGGTGTGCTGGGGAAGCAACGATCATGGGCAGCTGGACGCCCCCGCCGGGAGGTTTGCGGACGTGGCCGCCGGACGGGACCATTCGTGCGGGGTCCGTTCGGACGGGTCGGCGGTGTGCTGGGGCGAGGACGCCGGGCGGCTGCTGGACGCGCCGTCCGGGGTTTTCACCTCTGTGACCGCCGGGGTGGAGCATACGTGCGGGCTGCGGGCCGGCGGTGCGGTCAGCTGTTGGGGAAGCAACGGAACCGCCCGGCTGCTGGACGCGCCGTCCGGTGCCTTTACTGCCGTAGAAGCCGGCCGCCGCCATACGTGCGGGCTGCGCGCCGACGGCGGGTTGGTCTGCTGGGGCCGAACGCCGATCGCCCCGCCGCCGGCCGGGGTGGTAGTCGAAGCCCGGATGTCCGCAACCATGGAAACAAGCCGGTAACGATGCGAGGAGGACGCAGACATGAAAGAGGAAATCCGCACCGGGGCCGCCCCGCCGCCCGCCGGTCCGTACTCGCAGGGGATGCGGGCCGGCAATCTGGTTTTCACGGCGGGGCAGGGGCCGTTCGATCCGGCAGCCCGAGAGCTGGTCGGTGACACCATCGAAGAGCAGACCGAGGCGGTGATCGACAACCTGAGCGCCGTTCTGGCGGCGGCGGGGACAGACCTCGGCCATGCGGTAAAGGCTGTGGTCTATCTCAGCGACCTGTCCCACTTCGAGGCCTTCAACCGGGTCTACGAGCGGCGTTTCCCCGACCCCAGGCCGGCGCGCACCACGGTGGCGAGCGGCCTGCCGCCCGGGGTGCTGGTCAAGATCGACCTGGTGGCCGAGATGCCTTCTCAGGCCGGGTAGACGATCACGTTTCTGCCCAGGACCCGGCGGTCCCGCAGGCTGTGGATGGCGTCTTCCAGGCCGTCCAGGCCGGTGCGGCTGGCTATGACCGTCTTGAGGCGGCCGTCGGCGGCCAAGGCGACGGCGGTTTCCAGGTCTTGCTTCGAGCCGGCGGCGGAGGTGAGGATGCGGAGCTCGTTCTTGATCAGTTCCCCCGGATGTACGTCGAGGCGCTGGCCGGTGTATCCGATCTGCACGAACGCGCCGCCGGGGGCCAGGCACCGGAACCCGGCCTGCATCGTCTCGCGGGCGCCGACCGTCTCGAAGAACACTTCCGGGCGGCGGCCCAGCAGCCGGTGCACCTCCCGGTCCAGGGCGGCGTAATCCTCCGGGCCGCGGGCCTCCACGCAGGCCCCGGCGCCCAGGGACTCGGCCAGGGCGAGCTTGGCGGGGTCGTCGCCCACCGCCGCCACCGCCGCGCCTGCCAGCGCCGCGACCTGGATCAGCATCAGCCCCACCCCTCCGATTCCGTTGACCACCGCCGGGGTTCCGAGGCCGATCCCGGCCAGGCGGACCGCATGCACCGCGCTCATCCCGCTGCAGGCGAGCACCGCCCCCTCCTCCGGCGGCACGGCCGGCGGCAGGGGGACCAGGTTGGCGGCCGGCGCGACCGTGTACTCGGCGAAGCCTCCGTCCAGGGTGAAGCCGATCATCCCCTCCGACCGCTCGCAGAGGCGGTCCCGGCCCGTGCGGCAGCAACGGCAGTCACCGCAGTTCACCACGTTGTATACGGCGGCGGGCGCCCCCGGATCCGGGCCGGACGAAGAGCCGGCCGCCCCGCACACCACCCCGGCGATCTCGTGCCCCAGCACCCGCGGGGTTCCCCGGGGGTCGAGGATCCCGTCGAGGAAATGGAGCTCCGTTCCGCACACGCCGGCCGCGCCCGCCTTGATGAGCACCCACCCTGGCGGCGGCTCGGGGACCGGACGCTCCGCCAGCCGGATGCCCTCCGGGGTCAGCTCCGCCGCCGTCATGACGGCCGGAAGGGGTTGCGCGCCGGTCTTGCCCATGCCCGCCCAATCGTAACGGAGCATATTTCAATAAAGTTCGGAGTTGCGTCTACCATACCCTCCCGGCAATTTGCGGAACCCATCGGGAGGTCGGTGAGTGGTTTCTGGAGGCGCCGCCCCTGACCGGCAAGGCTCCCGTCAGGTGCTGACTCTGAACAGCATCACACAGGTGTTCGACAAGCGCGGCGATAAGCTGACAGCCCTGTCGGATGTGTCGATGAAGGTCGACCGGGGCGAGTTCGTCAGCCTGGTCGGGCCGTCCGGCTGCGGCAAGTCGACCCTGCTCAAGATCGTGGGGGGCCTGCTGGCCCCGACTTCGGGGAGCGTCTACCTGGAAGGGGAGCGCATTACGGAGCCCCGCGCCGAGATCGGGTTGATGTTCCAGACCTCCACCCTTTTCGCCTGGCGCAACGTCCTGCGGAACATCTCCCTGCCGCTCGAGATCACCGGGTCGTCCGAGTTCGACTGGGAGGAGCGGATCGCCGAGGTCATCGACCTGGTGCAGCTGAACGGGTTCGAGCACCACTATCCTCGCGAGCTGTCGGGCGGGATGCAGCAGCGGGTGGCGCTGTGCCGCCTGCTGGTGTCCGACCCGCACCTGATGCTGCTGGACGAGCCCTTCGGGTCGCTCGACGAGTTCACCAGGGAACGGCTGAACACGGAGTTGGCCCGGATCACCGAGCTCCAGAACAAGACGACGGTGTTTGTCACCCACAACATCCCCGAGTCGGTGTTCCTGTCGGATCGGGTGGCGGTCATGGGAACCACGCCGGGGCGGATCCTCGACATGGTGCAGGTGGACCTGCCCAGGCCGCGGGTTCCCGCTACCAGGGGCCGCCCCGAGTACAACGCCACCGTCAATAGGATCCGCGAGATACTGGGTCTTAACTAGCCCGGGCCGCAGAAAGGAGAGGCCGGATGGCAGCCGACGCCATTCCCGACATCACATCGACCGACGCCGATAGCCAGTCCGGCCGGCAGGACCCCCTGCGCGCCCACCCGGTGTGGGTCCAGATCTTGCTCACCACTGCGGTGGTTTTGTCGGGTTGCCTCATTTGGGAATTCCTGAGCCTGCTGGATCCCCCCGGCTGGCCGGAGATCATCCTGTCCAGGCCCACCGAGATTTTCCCCGCCTTTTTCCGAGCTGTAACCAGCGGATTCGTATGGGCGAACTTCTGGGTGACCATCCAGGAGACCCTGATCGGGTTCGCCTTGGGCGCCGGCGGGGGTTTCCTCCTCGGGATGGGCGTCTCCCTGTCGCCTTACTTCCGCAAGGGCTTCTACCCGCTCATCGTGCTTTTCCAGTCGACGCCCCGGGTCGCCCTGGCGCCTGTCTTCATCGCCTGGTTCGCTTTCGGAATGACCGCCAAGGTTGCGCTGTCCGCCACCATCTGCTTCTTCCCGGTGCTGGTCAACACCATCACCGGCTTGGCGTTGGTAGACGAGAACGCGGGGCTGCTGATGAAGTCCCTCCGGGCGAACCGTTGGCAGACCTTCCGCCACCTCCGGTTGCCCAGCGCCATCCCCACCATCTTTGCCGGCCTGAAGGCGGCCCTCACCTTCGCCCTGATCGGCGCCATCGTCGGCGAGCTGTCCGCCACCAACGAGGGGGCCGGGCACCTGATCGAGGCGGCCTCCTTCCAGTTCCGGATGCACGATGTGTTTGCCTATCTCATGATGCTGGCCCTCTTCGGGCTGGTGCTCTTCCTGCTGGCCGGCTGGCTGGAGAGGAGGCTGATTTTCTGGCAAGTAGATATTGACCGCCCTGCTTGATTAATATCCATCGCGGGCGCCCCGCCCGCCGAGACAAGGAGGAGAGGAAGATGCAACCCACCACCCGTTGGACCAGACCCTGGCCGGCTCTGCTGGCGGTCACCGTCGTATTGGCGATGATCGCGGCGGCCTGCGGGGACGATTCGGAGGAGCTTCAGTCTGTAGACCTGGCTCTCTCGACCACGAGCGGCTTCGGCTACGGATACTGGATAGCCCTCGACCAGGGTTTCTACACGGACGAAGGCCTCGATGTGAACCTGCAGGGCACAGGCGGATCCTCCGACGTGGCCCAGATATTGGCGGCCAACAACGCCGTCGCCGGCATGGGCGTGCCGGGGGCGATGCTCCCCGCCATCGAGGCCGGCGCCGGTCTGTACCCGTTCTTCACCTACGCCTACGGCGAGGTGTTCGACGTGGTGGTGCCGACGGGTTCGAGCATCTCCAGCATCGCGGGCCTGGCCGGACAGGCGATCGGGATCTCCGAGCTGGCCGGGGGCGAGGTGCCCCTGGTGCGGGCGCTGCTGGTCGACGCCGGGCTGGACCCGGACACCGACGTGCAGATCATCGAGGTCGGCGTCGATGCTCCGAGCGTCAAGGCGGCCTTGGACAACGACCGCATCCAGGCCTATTCATCTGCCAAGTCCGACATCGCCGCGATGAACGCGACCGGTCTGGAAACCGTGTCGGTTGCACCCTCCTCGTTGGACACCCTTCCGGCCGAGGGGCTGTTGGCCACCGAGGAGACCAGGAACGACGACGATCTGCTGATCGGGCTCGGGCGGGCGACTGCCAAGGGCCAGCTGGTGGCCTATACGAACCTGGACGGCGCGGTGTGCATCCTGAAAGAGCACATCCCCGAGGAGTTCGTCGACGAGCAGGCCGGGCGCGAAGGGTTGGCGGCCGTGATCGAGATCACCACCGCCCCTCAGCAGGGCGGCTCGTACCGGTTCGGTTTCCTGGACGCGGCCGGGTGGAACACCTACGTGAACATTTTCATCCAGGGAGGGGTGCTCAACCAGCAGCTCGACATGGGCCAGTACGTGATCGACGATCTGCTCGACCAGATCAACGACTTCGACCAGGCGGAGATCGTCGCCTTGGCCAACGCCCTGCCCACCGACTGCTGATTGACCCCTGATCGCGTCTTCGCGAACGGGTCTTTCGTAACCGACTGCGGCCGCCCCATCCGGGCGGCCGCAGTCGTTGGAGGGCGGATCCGCGCCCTGGGGCCGTCCCTCGCCGACGTCCGGGGCGCGGCGGCGCCGGGGGCCGAGGTGATCGACCTCGGCGGGGGGACGGTCTACCCCGGCTTTGCCGACAGCCACGTCCACGCGGTCAACTACGGCCGGTCGAGGATGGGCGTGCCGTGCTGGCCCTCCGACGTGTCGTCGGTGCGGGAGATCGCGGCGCTGGTGCGCGCCGCCCACCGCCGCCTGCCGCCCGGCCGCTGGATCAAGGGCCGGGGCTACGACCCCGCCCGCCTGGCCGAGGGCCGGGCGCCCACGGCCGCCGAGCTCGACCTGCCCGACGGGCGGTGCGCGGTGCTCGACAGCTTCGATTTCCACCGCCGGGTTGCCAACCATGCGGCCCTGGAGGCGGCCGGGATCGGCCCCGGAACCCCCGACCCGCCGGACGGCGAGATCGTCCGGGACGAGGGCGGCGCCCCGGCAGGCGAGCTGCTCGATGGAGCCCGGCGGCTGCTTGACCCCGTTATCCCGCCCTGGTCGGACGAGGAGGACGAGCAGGCCGTGGAGCTGGCGGCCGACTACTTCCTGTCGCTGGGGTTCACCTACGTCACCAACGCCGCGCCGCTCACCATGTCGCGGCCCGGCGAGGAGGTGGCCGCCTTCCTCCGGCTGAGCCGCCGCCGCGCCCTGCGGCTCCGGTTCACCTCCATGATCCGGGCCGAGCTGCTCGACGCCGCCGGCGATCTGGGTCTGGCGCCCGGCGTCGGCGCCCACAACTTCCGGATCGGCGGCGCCAAGCTGTTCGCGGACGGGGCCTTCGGGCCGCGGAGCGCCTGTATGTCCGCCCCCTATTCGGACACGGGTTCGTCCGGTTCGATGACCGACGCGGGGGAGATGGAGGAGGCCGTCCGCAAGGGCGCCGGGATCGGCTGGCAGATGTGCGTCCACGCCATCGGCGACGCGGCGGTGGAGGCCGCGGCGGGGCTGCTGGCGGCCCACCCGCCCGCCGGCCGTATGCGGCCCCACCGGATCGAGCACTGCTGCCTGACTTCGCCCGCCGCGCTGGGGGCGATGCGGGAAGCGGGGATCGTTCCCGTTCCCCAGCTCTCCTTCCTGAGGCTGCGCGCCCCCGACTTCCTCGCCGCGCTGGGGGAGAGGCGGTTGGCGGAGATGTACCCGCTGCGCACCTGGATCGACGCCGGGCTGAAGCCGATCCACAGCTCCGACACCCCGGTTATACCCGACGCCTCTCCGACGGCGGCGGCCGCCGCCGCCGTCTACCGGGTCGACGCGGACGGCAACGCGTGGGGGCCGGAGGAGGGAATCGGCTTCGACGAGGCGGCCGCCATGATGACCAGTTGGCCCGCCGAGGCCGACGGCGAGGGTGCCTATCGGGGCCGGATCGCCCCCGGCTTCCTGGCCGACTTCACGGTCCTGCCCCGTGATCCGCGCCCGCTCCCCCCCGACGAGCTGGCCGAGACGCTCCCTTCCATGACCATCGTCGGCGGCGAGGTCGCCTGGCGCTCCGACGCCGCCTGACCGGCCGGTGCGCCGCTGATGCCGCTGTATGCTGGTGTGAGTGAGCCGGAGTTGCATCTGTGGGCTATTTACCGGGTTGTCGAGGTAAACTAAGGGTTGACAAATCCTGCGGGGGGGGGGGTAGCATCTGATGGGGGGGGGGGTAGCATCTGATGAGGAGATCGATTATCTGCCCGCCCCGGTCGGCGAGTTGATCGTCTGTGTTGACCCGGGCGGCGGGCGGCTTCGGGAGGGAGGCTGCGGTGAGTAGATATAAGAAGGGCGGGGCGGCGGCCCGGGTGGGGTTGGCCGCGGTGTTGGCGGCGGCGGTGTTGGCGCCGGGGGGTTTGGGGGAGGCGGCAGCGGAGACGACGACGCCGGCCTTGCCGACTATTGCGTTGAGTTTCACCGCGCCGAGTTGGACCCCGGTGGGTTTGACCGATGGAGAGTGGACGCAGGAGGCTGTTACGTCGATTATAGAGGACCGTCGGTCGCGGATACGGGTGGTGGCGACGGCGTCGGCGGCTGTTGCGGAGCAGGTGAGCGTGGCTGTAACTGTCGGGGCTGCGGGGGGCACCGCGGACAAGGGGCGCGGGGGACGTGGTGACGGTGATTATCGGACGTCGGTGGACAGCACAACGGTGACGATTGCCGCCGGGGATACGTCGGGTTCTTCGGGTGAAATCCGGATTTACGCTTTTGATGATTATCTGGTGGAGGGGGATGAGACGATCCGGTTTACGGCGGAGGCGCCGGCCGGGTATTCGGCGATTCCGGCGGCGGATCTGGTGGTTGACGACGCAGACGATCATATCGGACTGCGGATGTTCCCGACGCGGGTGGTGGAAGGAACGGCGGAGACGATTACGGTTAACGCTGGTTTCCGGGGCGGTTCTTCGGTTCTGGCTGCTGCTGCGGATGTGACGGTTACGATTGCTTCGGGTGACGGCCCCGACGGGGCGGTGCTGGGGCCGTCCGGTGATTTCACCACCGACGCGACGGGAAATCAGTTTACGGTTACCATCCCGGCGGGGGAGATAATCGGCAGCGTTGCGTTCACGGTTACCGCGGCTGCGGACACCGCCGATGAGAACTTCGAGGTGGGGAAGCTGACCGGTTCGGCTTCGGTGGGCGGGTCGGCGGTAACCGTGAACGAGGCCAGGATCGGAATCGTAGACGCCGACCTTGGTGTGGGTTTGACTGTGGACGCCGACGCGGACACGGCGGGGGTACAGTCCTCGTTGGGCGAGGACGCCGGTGAGGTGACTGTTCGGGTTACCGCGTCCCTGGGGTCGGGGACCGCGCCGTCCGGGGGTTTGACGATCGGGGTGAGCGCGTGGGGCTGGGACGCCCGGGGGAGGCTGAACGAGCGCGGCGGCGCCCTCCGTCGTGTGTACAGAGGGCCTTCTTCTTTTCGAGAGGGGGATGACTATTGGGCTATCTACCCGTCGGGTCAGTCCCCGAAGCCGCCGCCCGGTCACTACCTGGCGGTCCGGATCCCCCAGGGTGAGAGTTCCGGGTCGGCTGACATGACTGTGGTGATGAACGACGACCGGGTGGCCGAGGACGAGGAAACGCTGCGGTTCACGGGCGGCGATGTTACCGCCGGGGGCAACACCTACCGGGTAGTCGACGCGCAGGTGAGGCTCATAGACAACGACGGCGCCACCCCGCCGCCCGCCGACGGCGGCGGAAGCAACGGCGGTGCGCCCCCGGCCGACAGCGGCGGCACCACCCCGCCGCCCGCCGCCGACAACGAAGGCAACGGCGAGAAGCCGTCTATTGTGTTGAGCCTCACCGACGGGGCGGCGGTTACGTCGGTTGAAGAGGGCAGGAGCAAACGGGTGCGTGCAACGGCGACAGCGTCGGCGGCTGTTGCTGAGCAGGTGAGCGTGGCTGTAACGGTCGGGGCTGAGGGAAGCACCGCGGTCAAGGGCAACAGGGCTGATTACCGGACGTCGGCTGACAGCACAACAGTAACAATCGCCGCCGGGGATACGACGGGTTCGTCGGGTTATATTTTGATTGATGCTTGGGAAGATTATCTGGTGGAGGGGGACGAGACGATCCGGTTTACGGCGGAGGCGCCGGCCGGGTATCCGGCGATCCCGGCCGCGGATCTGGTGGTGGACGACGAAGACAATGACATCGACCTGGGGGTAAGCCCGTCGACGGTAGTGGAAGGAACGTCGGAGACGGTTACGGTTACCGCCGGTTTCTTCGGGGCGCAGTCGGCGCTGACCGCCGCTACGGATGTGACGGTTACGGTGGCTTCGGGCGGCGGCGCCAATGGGGCGGTGCTGGGGGCGTCCGGTGATTTCACCACCGACGCGAAAGGGAACCAGATTACGGTCACCATCCCGGCGAGAGCGGTACGCGGCAGCGCAACCTTTACGTTGACGGCGGCTGCGGACACCGCCGATGAGAACTTAGAGAAGGGGACGCTGACCGTTGGGTCGGTTTCGTTTGGCGGTTCGGCGGTCGCCGTGGTAGATGAGAACTTAGTGGACCGGACCGAGTCTGTTCCGGCGGTAACCGTGTTCGGCGCCAGCATCGGAATCGTAGACGCCCGCTTCGGAGTGGGTTTGACCGTGGACGCCGACGCGGACACGCCGGGAACCCAGTCCTCGTTGGGTGAGGACGCCGGTGAGGTGACTGTTCGGGTTACCGCGTCCCTGGCGTCGGGGGCCGCGCCTCCGGGGGGTCTGACGATCGGGATCAACGCATGGGGCGTCGACGCCCAGGGGAGGCTGAACGAGCGCGGCGGCGCCCTCCCTCGTGTGTACGAAGGGCCTTCTTCTTTCCGAGCGTGGGATGACTACTGGGTTATCTACTCGGGTCAGTACCCGCAGCCGCCGCTCGGGTACCACATGGCGATCCGAATCCCCGAGGGCGAGAGTTCCGGGTCGGCTGACCTGACTGTGGTGATGAACGACGACAGTGTGCCCGAGAGCGAGGAAGCGCTGCGGTTCGAGGGCGGCGATGTTACCGCCGGGGGCAACACCTACCGGGTAGTCGACTCTCGGATAAGCCTCATCGACAACGACGCAGCTCCCCCGCCCAACACCGGCAGCGGAAGCCGCGGCGGCGCTCCTCCAGCTCCCGGCGATGGAAGCGGGGGCGGCAGCGGCGGGGGTGGTGCGTTGCCCGGCGGCGGGGGCGGCAGCGGCGGGGGTGGTGCGTTGCCCGGCGGCGGGGGCGGCAGCGGCGGGGGTGGTGCGTTGCCCGGCGGCGGGGGCGGCAGCGGCGGGGGTGGTGCGTTGCCCGGCGGCGGGGGCGGCAGCGGCGGGGGTGGTGCGTTGCCCGATGGCGGGGGCGGCAGCGGCGGGGTAGGCGCCGCACCCCCCGACCCCCCGGCCCCGGCGTGCGTCGGCCGGTTCTGCGACGAAGACGGCAGCGTCCACCAAACCAACACCGAGCGCATCGCCCAATGGCAGATCACCCTCGGATGCAGCGCCGTCGACCCCACCCTGTTCTGCCCCTCGGCCCACATCACCCGACGGCAGATGGCCGCGTTCCTGTACCGGGCGGTGTCGCAGCGCTGGACCATCCAGGCCCCCGCCCGGTCGGAGCTGTCCGACGTAGCCGACGACGCCTGGTTCCGCACCTACGCCGACTGGGTGATCTCGGTAGGCGCGTTCGCCGCCCCCGGGGGCGTGTTCAACCCCGGCGGGGTGGTAACCCGGGCGGATATGGCCGTCATGATGATCGCCGCCTTCCCCCATCTGGAAGCAGCCGCCGAGCCCGAAGGCCTCTTCCAGGACGCCCAGGACGCCGACCCCTCCGTAGTGCGGGCAATCGAGGGTTTGTACAGGGCGGGTGTTACCCGGGGGTGTTCCACCGGCCCGCTCAACTACTGCCCCGGCCAGCCCGTAACCCGGGCGCAGATGGCGTCTTACTTCGTCAGGGCCATCGACCGAGCCCCCGCCGCCCAGCTCCCCGCCGGCTGACCGAACCCGTCGGCCCGAGGCGGGGCCGGGGAATGCCGGGCGCGATCGGAGCAACGCAGGGATCTACCGGTTCTGGGTGTCCTCTGGTCGGGGGTCGAGTCCCGGCGGCGCCGTCGGAAGCCGACCTGACCGCGGTGGACACCGAGTCTTTGACCGCCTCGCGTTGCGCCCGCCGCCGGAAACGGCAAAAGCATCCCCTATCCGAGCATCCTCCGAACCCCCTGGTCAAGCCCTATCCCACCTCAAGAACCCCGGCAAGAACGCGAAAAACGCCGCCCCCGCGCCCCGCTTCGCGGGCCCGGCCCCCACCGCCGCCACCATGGATCCGGACGCGTTTGGTCAGTACCCGGCAGGGCCGCGTTCGGAGGATGATCCCTGTCTCGGTCTGCGGGCCCGGCGGACCGGAGGTGCTTTGGCTTCTTCATTATCCGGCATCGGTGCGACATAGTCAATACCCTTGCGGGGGATCCGGCGGGATTTTTTTGTCATTCCCGTGATTTATCAGGCTTTCAGGGGCTATCGGCAGCTCGGTGACCAGGCCGGGGCGGCCCAGGGCCTGTTCCACGGCGGCGGCGACGGCGGCGGCTACGCCGGGGACGCCGCCCTCGCCGGCGCCCTTCAGGCCCAGGGGGTTGGTGTCGGTGGGGGCGTCCTCGAAGATCATCGTTTCCATCTCGGGGGTCTCGGCGAGGGTGGGCAGCAGGTAGTCCATGAACGAGGCGCACAGGGGGTTGCCGTCCTCGTCGTAGGCGAACTGCTCGTACAGGGCGCCGCCGACCGCCTGCACCGCCCCGCCCTCCATCTGGCCGGCCGCCAGCATCGGGTTGACCGCCCGGCCGATGTCGTAGCTGAGGATCAACCGCTCGACGGTCACCATCCCCGTCTCCGGATCGACCCGCGCCACCGCCAGGTGGGCGCCGCACGGGTACACCACCCGTTCCACGTCGAAGACGGCGGAGGCGGCCAGCCCGGGGCGGTCCCGCCCGTACCGCCGGGCCGAGGCGGGATGGAGCCGGGCGGCGGCCTCGAAGATGGACAGGCCGAAGGAGGGCGACCCCGACACGCTCACCCGCCCGGCGCGGTATTCCAGGTCCGCGGCGTCGGCCTCGAGCTCCACCGCCGCCACCTGCTTGGCCAGGGCCACCACCTCGTCGGCGGCCCGGACCAGGGCGCTGCCGGCGGTGACGGTGGAGCGGCTGGCGTAGCTTCCCGTCCCGTAGGGGGTGCGGTCGGTGTCGAGCAGCTCCACCCGCACCTTCGAGTGGTCGATCTCCAGGCGGTCGGCGACGATCTGGGCCAGGGCGGTGCGGATGCCCTGGCCGACCGACGAGCCGCCCGACCGCACCCGCACCAGGCCGTCGGGGTCCACCTCGATCGACCCGGTTTCCCAGGGGCCCAGGCCGGACTTCTCCATGAACACCGCCACCCCGGCGCCGACCTTCTCCCCGGCCGCCCGGCGGCGCTCCAGGTCCGCCCGGTCGAAGGCGCCCACCAGCTTGTCGAGGACGGCGGGAAAGTCGCCGTCGCCGAACAGCATGGGTTCGCCGGTCGAGGACAGGGGCCGGGAGTAGGGGATCTGGGAGGGGCGGATCAGGTTCCGGCGGCGCACCTCGACGGGGTCCATGCCGATCTCGGCCGCGAACAGGTCCACCAGCCGCTCGCGGACGAAGCTGGACTCGAAGCGCCCGGGCGCCCGGTAGGTGCCGGTTGGGGTCTTGTTGGTTACCGCGCAGCGGGCCGCCCCCCGGTAGGCCGCCAGGTCGTAGGGCCCGGGGATCATCGAGAGGGTCAGGTCGGCCACCCTGATGCTGTGGGTGCGGATGTAGGCGCCCAGGTCGACCAGGAACTCGGACTCGATGGCCGCGATGGTTCCGTCCCGGTTGCCGGCGATGCGCGCCCGGTGCCGCTGCTCGCGGGAGTGGTTGGCCGCCAGGAGGTGCTCGCGGCGGTCCTCGATCCAAGCCACCGAGCGCCGCAGCCGGCCCGCCGCCCACACCGCCAGGACATCCTCGGGATACAGCTCGCCCCGCACCCCGAACCCGCCGCCCACCGCGGTCTCGAGCATCCGCAGGCGGCTCGGCGCGATCCCCAGCAGCTCGGCGGTGGTGTGCAGGTTCCAATGGGGCACCTTGGTCGCCCCGTGCACGGTGAACCGCCTGCCCGCCGGGTCGTATTCGACCGCGACGCCCCTGGCCTCCAGCGGGACGCCGCTGTGCCGTCCGACCGACAGCTCGGCCTCGACGACCGCCTCCGCCTCCCGGAAGGCCCGGTCCGCGTCGCCGAACCCGGCTTCGAGCACGGTTACCAGGTTCCCCTCCTCGAACAGCCGCCCGCCGCCCTCGGGTCCGTCCGACCCGTCCATCGCCGCCGGACGCGGGTCTATGTCGGCGAACACCAGCTCGGCGGCGTCCTCGGCCGCGTAGCGGTCCTCGGCCAGCACCACGGCCAGCGGTTCGCCCGTGTACCGGACCCGGTCCTCGGCCAGGATCGGCTGCAGGTAGGGCAGCACCGTCTCGTCGTAGGAGACCCGGGGCGGGATCCGGGGGACGCGGCCCAGAGACTCGGCCAGGTCGCGGGCGGTGAAAACCGCCGCCGCGCCCGGCAGGGCCTCGGCCTCGGCGGTTTCTATCCGGCGGATGGTTCCATGGGCGGCCGGGGAGCGGACCACCGCCATGGTCAGCTGACCGGGAAGATGGACGTCGGCGATGTAGCGGGCCCGGCCGGTGAGCAGGGGCGGGTCCTCGTGCCTGGGGATCGAGGCCCCGACGCCGCCGAGGCCCGCGGTCGACTGGGGGGTGGTCATGAAACGGTCCGGCCTCGGGGTTGGCGCCCGGAATACTACACTCGCAACCCTATGAAGCCGGCTCGATTCGACTATCACCAGGCGCGGTCCACAGCAGAGGCGCTGTCGCTTCTCGGCCGCTGCGGCCCCGAGGCGAAGGTGCTGGCCGGCGGCCAGAGCCTGGTGCCGGCCATGAACTTCCGCCTGGCCCGCCCGGCCGTCCTGGTCGATGTCAACAAGGTGAGCGAGCTGGGCCGCCTTGTCGACGAGGGCGGGGTGCTCAGGGTGGGGTCGATGGTGCGCCACGCCGCCTTCGAGCAGCCCGTGGACGACGGGCCGCTGGGCCGGCTGCTGAGTATGGCCGCCCGCCATGTGGGACATCTGCCCATCCGCATCAGGGGCACCTTCGGGGGGAGCCTGGCCCACGCCGATCCGGCGGCCGAGTGGTGCGTGATCGCGGTGTTGCTCGACGCCGAGATGGAGGCGGCCAACGCGGGCGGCGCCCGCCGGATACCCGCCTCCGACTTCTTCCGGACGGTTTTCACGACCGCCCTCGAACCCGACGAGCTGCTGGTGGAGGCGCGTCTGCCCAAACCGGCGCCCTCGACCCGGGTGGGTTTCCAGCAGTTCAGCCGACGGGCGGGCGACTTCGCGGTGGCCATGGCCGCCGTCGCCCTCGACGTGCGGGGCGGCCGGGTGGCCGGCGCCCGGATCGCCCTGGGCGGGGTGAGCGACCGGCCGGTGCGGGCCGCCGGGGCCGAGGAGTTGCTGGCCGGCGGGCCCGCGGAGCGCGGAGCGCTGGCAGAGGCCGCCGAGGCGGCCGCCCGCGAGGTGGATCCTCTGGAGGACATCCACGGTTCGGCCGAATACCGCCGGGATCTGGTCCGGGTGCTCACCCGGCGGGCCCTCGAGCAGGCGGCGGCGCAGCAGTGACCCGATGGGTGGGCCGGCCGCTGCCGCGTTTCGAGGACCCGCCTCTGCTCAGGGGCGAGGGGCGCTTCGCCGCCGATCTGGCCGGCGGGGCCGTCCATCTGCGGTTCGTCCGCAGCCCGGTTCCGCGCGGGCGGATCGACTCGATCGAGGCGCCCGGCCATGCAACGGTGTTCACCGGGGCCGACCTGGCCGGGGTGGGGCCGCTCCGGCCTCTCCTCCACCGCGCCGACTACCGGCCGGTCGAGCAGCCGATCCTGGCCCGCGAAGAGGTGCGCTTCGTCGGCGAGCCGATCGCGGCGGTGGCGGCCGGCTCGCCGGAGGAGGCCGAGGACGCCGCCGAGCAGGTGTACGCGGACATCGAACCGCAGGAACACGTGACCGACGCCGAGGCCGCCTTGCGGCCGGGGGCGCCCGCCGTCCACGAAGGCGTCCCAGGCAACGTCGTGGTCGACGCCCGCCACCAGACCGAAGGGGTGGACGAGGCCTTCGCCGACGCGGCGGTGACCGTGGAGTTCGACCTGCGGTCCCGCCGCCAGAGCGCCATGCCGCTGGAGGCGCGGGGCGCGGTCGCCTCCTACGACCGGCGGACCGGACGGACGACCCTGTCGTCCTCGGTGCAGTCGCCGCACGTGGTGCGCACCGCCGTCGCCGACCTGATCGGCATGCCCGAATCGGAGCTCCGGGTGGCGGCGCCCGATGTAGGGGGGGCCTTCGGACAGAAGTTCTGCCTGGCGGTGGAGGACGTGGTGGCGGTGTGGGCGGCGCGGCGCCTGCGGACCGCCGTCTGCTGGGTGGAGGACCGGCGCGAGAACCTGATGTCCTCCTTCCACAGCCGGGACCATCACTACCGGATCAGGGGGGCCTTCGACCGCGGCGCCCGCCTCCTGGCCCTGGACGCCGACCTCGTGTGCAACGTGGGCGCCTACTCCTGCTATCCGGTTACGTACGGGGTGGAGCCGCTGATGGCGATGGCGGAGCTCCCCGGCCCCTACGACTTCCGGCTCTACCGGGTCCGGTCGCGCGGCGTCGTTACCAACACCTGCCCCATGGCGCCCTACCGGGGGGTGTCCCGCCCGGTCATCACCCTTGCCGTCGAACGGCTTATGGACCTGGCGGCGTCCCGCTTCGGGATCGAACCGGACGAGATCCGCCGCAGGAACCTCATCCGCCGGTTCCCGCACCGGTCCGCCGCCGGGCTGGTCTACGACGAGGGCTCCTACGTCGAGTCCCTGGAGCGGGCCGCCGAGGCGGTCGACCTCGCCGCCTTCCGGCGGCGGCAGGCGGCGGCCCGGGCGCAGGACCGCTACCTGGGGGTGGGTTTCTCGGTATTCTCGGAGCGCACCGGCTACGGAACCAGCGCCTTCGCCGCCCGCAGCATGGACATCACCCCCGGCTACGAGACCGTGGATCTGATCATGGACCCGTCGGGCAACGTCGAGGCCCGGCTGGGCGCCTCCCCGCACGGCCAGGGACTGGAGACCAGCCTGGCCCAGCTGATCGGCGACGAGCTGGGGGTGGACCCTTCGTCGGTCCGCATAGTCCACGGAGACACCGACCGCACGCCCTACGGGTGGGGCACCTTCGCCAGCCGCTCGTTGGTCATCTCCGGCGGGGCGGCCAAGCAGGCGGCCGGCCTCCTCCGGGCCAAGCTGGCCGCCGTCGCCGCCGCCGAGCTCGAGGCCGCCCCGGAGGACATCGTGATACGCGGGGGCAGGGCGGTCGTCTCCGGCACCGACTCCGGCGTCGAGGTGGCGGCCCTGGCCCGGATCGCCTACCACGCCAGCCACCGCCTGGAGGCCGGGATGACGCCGGGGCTGGCCGAGTCGGCCACCTACGACCCGGCCGGCACCTTCTCCAACGCCTGCCACGCCGCGGTGGTGGAGGTGGACCGCGAGACCGGCGGGGTGCGGATCAAGCGGTTCGTGGTGGTGGAGGACGCCGGGGTCCTCATCAACCCCATGATCGTCGACGGGCAGCTCCACGGCGGGGTGGCCCAGGGCGTCGCGGGCGCCCTCTACGAGGAGATCATCTACGACGAGGGGGGCAACATCCTGACCGCTTCGCTGCTCGACTACCTGCCGCCCACCATGGCGGAGGCCCCCGAAATCGAGATACACCATCTGGTTACCGTCTCCCCCGCCACCGTCACCGGCGCCAAAGGGCTGGGGGAAGGGGGTACGATCGGCGCCCCGGCCGCCGTGTTGAACGCCGTCTCCGATGCGTTGCGCCCGTTCGGGGTGGAGGTCAACGAGACGCCGGCCACCCCGGCGCGGCTGCGCCGGCTGATAAGGCAGAACGAGAGGATCCCTGCATGAGCGAGCCGTCCGCCCCCGCAAAGGTCGACCTGGTGCTCGACGTGAACGGACGCTCCTACGGGGTGCGGGTGGAGCCCCGCCGCACCCTCGCCGACGTGCTGCGGGACGACTGCGGCCTCACCGGGACCCATCTGGGCTGCGAGCACGGGGTGTGCGGGGCGTGCACCGTCCTGGCGGACGGGCAGCCGGTGCGGTCCTGCCTGATGTTCGCGGTCCAGTGCGAAGGGGTGGAGCTGCGCACGGTGGAGGGCCTGGCCGACGGCGACCGGCTGCATCCCATGCAGCAGGCCTTCTGGGACAACCACGGGCTCCAGTGCGGTTTCTGCACGCCGGGCTTCCTGATGCTGGCGGTCGGCTACCTGGAGCAGAACCCCGACCCCGGCGAGGAGGAGCTGCGGGCGGCGCTCTCCTCCAACCTGTGCCGATGCACCGGATACCAGAACATCCTCAAGGCGGTCGAGGAGGCCGCCGCGGTCATGAGGCGATGACCTACGTCGGCAGCTCGGTAAAAAGGATCGAAGACCTTCCGCTCTTGACCGGCGCCGCCCGGTTCGCCGCCGACCTCCACCTGCCCGGCTTGCTGCATCTTCGGATGGTGCGCTCGCCGGCCGCCTGCGGACGGCTCCTCGGGGTGGACGCCTCCGCCGCCGAGGCCCTGCCCGGGGTGGAGGCGGTGTGGACGGCCGCCGACGCAGCCGATGTCCCGCCGATCGATTTCCGCATGACGAAGGTGCCGGGCCTGGCGCCCTACCGCCAGCCCGTTCTCGCCGAGGGCCGGGTGCGTTACGCGGGCGAACCCGCCGCGGCGGTGCTGGCCGAGGACCCCTACCTGGCCGAGGACGCCGCCGGCCTGGTCTTTCTGGACATCGAGGAGGAGGCGCCGGTGGTCGACCCCCGAGACGGGGCGGCGACGGAGGCGGCGGTGATCGAGAAGGGCTGCGGCGATGTGGAGCGGGCCTTCGAGGAGGCGGCGGCCGAGGTCGAGATGGAGCTGGCGGTGGGCCGCCATTCGGGCGCGCCGATGGAGACGAGGGGGGCGCTGGCCCGCTGGGATCCGATGACCTCCACCCTCGAGATGTTCGGGGCCGCCAAGGTGCCCCACTACAACCGCTCCGCCATCGCGTCCATGCTGGGCCTCCCCGCCGCGCAGGTGGTGCTGCGCGAGGGCCACGTCGGGGGCGGCTTCGGCATCCGGGGCGAGCTGTATCCGGAGGACGTGCTGGTCTGCCTGGCCGCCCGGCGGCTGGGCCGGCCCGTGCGGTGGGTGGAGGACCGGCGGGAGCACATGACGGCCGCCAACCACTCCCGCGACCAGGTGCACTGCATCCGGGCCGCGGTCGGCCCCGACGGGCGGGTGCTGGGGGTGGTCGACGAGTTCTGGCTGGATCAGGGCGCCTACGTGCGCACCCACGCCGTTACGGTGGCCGACCTGACCGCCGCCCTCCTGCCCGGCCCCTACGTCTGGCCCGCCTACCGGGTTACGGGGCGCGTCAGGCTGACCAACAAGACCCCGTGCGGCACCTACCGGGCCCCCGGCCGCTACGAGGGCAGCTTCGTCCGGGAGCGGCTCATGGACGCGATCGCCCACCGGCTGGGGATCGACCCGGCCGAGGTGCGCCGCCGCAACCTGATCGCCGCCGACGCGATGCCCTACGCGCTGGGGGTCGACGCGCTGGGAACGAGCGTGGTGTACGACTCGGGGGACTACGAGGCCCTGCTCGACCGGGCGCTCGACTACCTCGACTACGAGCGCTTGTCGGCCGGCCTGGCCCGGCGGAGGGAGGCGGGGGAGGCGGTCGGCCTCGGTCTGGGGTTCTTCGTGGAGAAGAGCGGGCTCGGCCCGTTCGACGGGGTGAGGATCACCGTCGACGAGGCCGGGCAGACCGTGATCGTCACCGGGGTGTCGTCGATCGGCCAGGGGGTGGAGACCTCCCTCGCCCAGATCTGCGCCGACGCGCTGGGGGTTCCGCTCGGCTCGGTGCGGGTCCGCCGCGGCCAGACCGACGACCTCGCCTACGGGATGGGCTCGTTCGCCAGCCGGGTGACGGTGATGACCGGGTCGGCGGTGCTGATCGCCGCCCGGCGGGTGCGGGCCAAGGCCCTGGAAGCGGCGGCGCAGGTGCTGGAGGCCGACCCCGAGGACCTGACCGTCGAGGGCGGCCGGGTCTTTGTGAAGGGTTCTCCGGACGGGCCCGGCGTCACCCTGGGGGAGGCGGCGCGCCTGCTGCGTCCGGGCGGGGGCGCGTCCGGCGGGGGCGAGCCCGGCCTCACCGCCGAGGGATGGTTCGAGGTCGATCACATGACCTACCCCTACGGCCTCCACGCCGCCGTCGTCTCGGTCGACCGGGGCACCGGCGGGGCGGCGGTGGAGCGGTTCGTGGTCGCCTACGACGTGGGGAAGGCCGTAAACCCCGGCCTCGTTGACGGGCAGATCGCGGGCGGGGCGGCGCAGGGGATAGGAGGGGCCCTGCTGGAGGAGTTCGTGTACGACGAGGCGGGCCAGCCCCTGGCGGTGGGGTTCATGGACTACCTGATGCCGACCCTCCACGAGATGCCGCCGGTGGAGGTGCTGCTGAGCGAGGACGCCCCCAGCCCGCTCAACCCGTTGGGCGTCAAAGGGGCGGGGGAGGGGGGGATCACCGCGGCGGGCGCGGCGGTCGCCAACGCGGTGGCCGCCGCGCTGGGATGCCCGACAGGGGTAACCAGTCTGCCCATCCGGCCCGACCGGGTGCGCGCCCTGGCCGCGGCCCGGCGGTCCGCCGCCGGGGCCGGCTGAGCCGGGTTGCTCATCGGGCCTTGCTCTGCTCCATCCGGGCTTTCAGGAGGTCGGGGCGCCCAGGTAACGGACGGCGGCGAGGGCGTAGATCCGGGCGGCCTGGGCCGCGCCCTCGGCGGCCATGTATTCGTTGGGGCTGTGGGCGCGGGGGAGCATGCCCGGTCCGAAGGCGGCCACGCAGGGGATGCCGGCGGTCAGCTGGAAATGGGGGGCGTCGGTGGCGCCGGGGAAAGCGTCGAGGCGGGGTTCTCGGCCCAGCACCTCCCCGGCGGCGGCCTGCAGTATTCCCACTATCGGCTCGTCGGGGGAGATCTCGGTGGCCGGCACCATCATCTCCCACACCAGCTCGGCCCGGAGGTCGGGGTCGGCGGACATGGCGTCGGACAGAAACCGCTCGATGTCGTCGATCAGCTGTTGCTCCTCCATGCCCGGCAGGGTGCGGATGTCGCATGCGAACTCGGCGTTGCCGGGGTATACACCGTAGAAGACCCCGGCCTCGGCCATGACCCCCACGTTCACGGTGGGGCCGGCGGGGCACAGGGGATGGGAGTCGAAGGTGAGGCGGGCCTCCAGCTCCCGGTCCATGCGGTCGATGAGCCGGGCCATCTTCACGGTGGCGTTGACGCCCTTTATGCGGTCCGAGATGGAGGAATGCATCTGGGTGCCGGTGATCTTCACCTTGAACAGAGCCGCCCCCCTCGACACCAAGTGGAGGGACTCCCATTCCCGCTCCACCCCGCTCGGCTCGCCGATCACCGCCGCGTCGGCTTCCAGCAGCCCCTGGCCGGCCAGCCATTTGGAACCCGCCGTCGACCCTGCTTCCTCGTCGGCGGTGAACACGGCCGACAGCTCGCCGCAGAACCCGCCCGCCTCCCCGACCGCCGCCAGGGTGTAGACCATGGCGGCCACCGCCGCCTTCATGTCACCCGACCCCAGCCCGACCAGCTCTCCGTTCCGCAGCACCGGATCCCAGGGGTCGGTCTCCCAGGCGTCGAGGTCGCCGGGCGGTTTGGTGTCCAGATGCCCCGAAAGCATCAGCTTGGGGCCTTCGCCCGATCCCCGCAGACGCACCACCAGGTTGGGGCGTTCGGGGCGGGCGCCCAGCCGCTCCACCTCGGTCACGCCCAGCTCCCTCAGCCGGGCTGTCACCAGGTCGGCCACCGCCCGTTCGTCTCCCGGCGGGTTGGGCGACGGGGTGCGGATCAGATCCCGGGCGAACTCCAGGATCTCGGGCTCGCGTTCGGCCAGGAAGGCGAGGATGCGGCGCTCGGCCGCCGCCGGAGAGCTCATGAACGATCCCTTCCAGGTAGGTTTCCGTAGGTTCCGGGAGGGCTGCGGCGCCGCTCCCCGCCGGATGCTAACCGAGATACGACCGAGCCCCCCGGCTCGAGGGGCATGAGCGAGGAGGCCGCAAATGACCGTCGGAGACAGGACCATCCCCCTCGTCGAGGAGATGCCGGGTTTGGACGTCACGGTCGAGCGCAACGTCGAGGCCGTCATGCGGGACGGGACGGTCCTGCGGGCCGACGTGTACAGGCCCAGGACCAACGCCGAGCTGCCGGTCCTGCTGACCCGCACCATCTACGACAAGCGGTCCGGCGTTCCCACCTTCGGCAGCGCCCACCCCGCCTGGTTCGCCGCGCAGGGGTACGCGGTGGCCGTCCAGGACTGCCGGGGGCGCTTCGCCTCCGAGGGGGAGTTCTATCCCTACCTGCACGAGATGGAAGACGGCTACGACTCGGTGGAGTGGGCGGCCCGCCTGCCCGGCGTGAACGGCCGGGTGGGGATGATGGGCTTCTCCTACGTGGGCGCCACCCAGCTGCTGGCGGCCGCCGCCGCTCCCCCCTCGTTGGCCTCCATCACCCCCGCCTTCACCGCCTCCCAGTACTACGACGGGTGGACCTACAACGGAGGCGCCTTCGCCCTGGCCTTCATCGGCTACTGGGCGACCCTGCTGGCGCTGGAAACCGCCCAACGGGCGGGGGACGCGGAGGCCCATCTCGAGCTGGCCGCGGCGCTCGGCAACGCCCCCGCCTGGTATTGGTCGCTGCCGGTGGCCGGATACCCGCCCCTCCAGACGCCCTACGCCCCCTACTTCGCGGACTGGGCGGAGCATTGCTCATACGACGACTACTGGAAACGGTGGAGCATCGACGAGGACTACAGCCGGATCGGCGTCCCCGCCCTGCATGCGGCGGGCTGGTACGACGTATTCCTGACCGGCTCGGTGCGCAACTTCACCGGGTTGTCGGCTTCGGGGCGCAGCGAAGAGACCCGCCGCAGCCAGAAACTCCTGGTGGGGCCCTGGGCGCATATGCCCTGGAGCCCGGTCGGCCGGCTCGGGCCGCAGAGCGGTCCCTCCACGAAGGAGATCGACTCCTGGCTGCTGCGCTGGTTCGATCAGACCCTCCGGGGCCGGGACGCGGGCGTCCTCGACAGCCCGGTGACGCTGTTCACCCTCGACGGAGGATGGCGGGACTTCGAGGCCTGGCCGCCCCGGGAAGCGTCGGCGGAGGACTGGTACATCCACTCGCAGGGCTGCGCCAACTCCAAGTTCGGGGACGGGACGCTGGACCGGACTCCGCCCGGAGACGAACCTCCCGACCTGTACATCCACGACCCCGGCATTCCGGTGCCGTCGATGGGCGGCCACTCGTGCTGCTTCGACAACATCACCCCGATGGGGCCCGCCGATCAGCACCAGGCGGAGGTCTCCCGCATGGTGCTGGTGTACACCTCCGAGCCCCTCTCCGAGAGCATCGAGCTGGTGGGCGACGCTTCTGTGACCCTGTACGCGGCCACCACCGCCCCCGACACCGACTTCACCGCCCGGCTCTGCGTGGTGGACGAGGGCGGCCGGTCGGTGAACCTCCAGGAGGGAATCCTGCGCGCCCGCTACCGCGAGTCATTGTCCAGCCCCAAGCCCCTCACGCCGGGGAGGGTCTACGAGCTCGAGATAGAGCTGGGGCCGGTGGGGGCGAAGATCGGCGCCGGTTCGCGCCTGCGCCTCGACATCGCCAGCTCCGACTTCCCCCAGTGGGACCGCAACCTCAACACCGGCGCCCGGCCGCTCACCGACGGCCCGCTGGATGCGGCGCCCGCCACCCAGACGGTCCTGCACAACCGCGCCTGCCCGACCCGGGTGAGGCTGCCCGTGCTGCGGCGCTGACTCCGGAGGAGCGGGCGGGGCATACCGACCCGGGGACCGGGGGCGGGGCCTAATATTTCCGGGAAAGCGGCGCGGGAGGGGCGGCGGTGTGCACCACGGGGTTTCTGAGGCTGGGGCCGGACGACTACCTGCTGTTCAAGAACAAGGACTTCGGGCGGGCCGTCTTCGACGACCGCATCGTCTCGGAGAGGGGGGTTTTCGGGGTGGAGGGGATCGCCAACTGGGCGGGATCAGACCCGGCTCTGGACCGATTTTCAGGGTTTTCGATCGGCGCCAACTCCTCCGGGTTGCTGGCCTGCGACTCCAACGTGCGCACCCTGGACGGTCACGCCAACTACGACGACCTGGTGGAGACCGCCCTGCGGGAGGGGGCGGACGTTGCCGAGGGCGCGGCGGCGGTGCAGGAGGCGGCGGCCGCCCGGCCCTACCTGTGGGGGAACCTGGTGCTGATCGACGGCCGAAGCCAGGCGGCGGTAGAGGTGCGGGGCACCCGGACGGCGGTGCTGCGGCCGGACGGCCCCGCCGCCCGCACCAACCACCACACCGAGCTGGGCGTCCACCCCGGCAATGACGACACCGTCACCTCCGAGGACCGGTTGGCCTCCGCCCAGCGCCGCCTCGACCGCGCCGGGTCGCTGGAGGACGTCTTCGAGCTGCTGCGCAGCCACGATCAGGGCGGCACCGGTGTCTGCAGCCACGGCCTCTACACCACCGTGTACAGCTACGTGCTGCGGCGCCGGGCGGGGGTCACCGAGCTGATGGTCAGCCGGGGCCGCCCCTGCGGGGGCTCTCCCCGTCTCGAGCTGGAGGTTCCTCTGGGCGGCGGCTGGTCTCCTGATGCGGCCGACGCGTTCCTGTCCGCCTACCCGTCGGAGCGCACCCCGGCCGCGGCGCCCCCGTCGGGGTAGCCGGCCGGAACGCCGGCCCGCCGCCGGGGAGCGCGGCGCTCAGCCAGGCGGGGGTTCTATGCGGCCGGACGCCAGCAGCCGGCGGAAGTCGTCGATGGTTCCGGCGATGCCGTCTTCGATGGAGCGCTGCGGCAGGTCGATCACCTCTTCGAGGCCGGCGCCGTCGATCACGGAGGGGAGGGGGAAGGGGTCGGTTTCGTAGGTGGTCTCCACGCCGGGGCAGTGCGCATCGATGGCCGCCGCCACCTCCGAGGCCTCGGCCACCGGGCCGCCGACGTTGTAGATCAGGGCCGCGTCCGGCTCCAACCGGGCGGCGGCGATGAACAGGGCGGCCGCGTCCTGGGCGTGCTGGTACGTGACCGCCCCGCCGTAGCCGAGGTGGCCGGACACCCCGGCCGCGCCGGCCAGCATGGCCTTGGTGGCGTCGGAGGTGAGGCCCTGGTCGCGCCCCGGGCCGTAGATGACCGAGGGCCGCAGACCCACCGACCCGACCCCCCAGTCGGCGCTGTAGATGCGGGCGGTCCACTCGTTGGCCTGCTTGTAGGCGCCGTAGAGGGTGGCGGGGGCGGCGGGCGAATCGTCGTAGACCCTGCCCCCCTCGTACATGTAGGCGGGGCCGAACACCCCGATCGAGCTGGCGTACGCCGCCCCCCGCACCCGCCCGTCCGAGCGGCGCACCGCTTCCAGCACGTTCAGGGCGCCGGCCACGTTGACCAGCGAGCCGTTGACCGGATCGGCGGCGCAGAAGGGCACCTGCAGGGCGGCCAGGTGGACGATGTGGGTGATCCCCTCCTCCCGGACCGCCCGCTCGACCTCCGCTCCGTCCCGGATGTCCCCCCGCCGCAGGGTCACCTGTGAGAGCTCGTCGTCTTCCAGCAGCAGCCGCAGCCGGTGGACGGAGTCGGAGATGTCGAAGGCGACTACAGGGGTGCCTTCGTGCACCAGCTCGCGGACAGCCCAAGCGCCCAGGCACCCCGCCGATCCGGTAACCAGCACCCGGTCTGTGTTGGTCATTTGGATCCCTCCTTTGGTCCTCGGCGGCGCGGCTCGCTGTGCAAGGGTAAGATACCTCCCAACCGCGTCCGGTTGACCGGTGCATAAGGAGGAGGAACTATGGACGATTCTCGGAAGGGCCCGGATCTGGAACCCACGGTGAACGAGCTCACCGAGCAATACAAGGCCAGGCAGATCAGCAGGCGCCGGTTCATGAAGATGCTGGGCGCCGCCGGAGTCGGCGTGACCGCGGCGGCTTCGATCCTGGCCGCCTGCGGCGACGACGAACCCGCTCCGACCACCAGGGCCGGCACCGCGGCGGCACCCGCCGCGGAGACGACCGCGGTCGTTACCACCGCCGCGGCGGAGACGACCGCCGCGTCTGCGGAGGATGACATGATGGGGCCGGTGACGGGGGGCACCCTGCGGGAGGGTTACAACCGTGACGTGTCGAAGCACGATCCGCTCACCACGAACTGGTACGACCCCGCCTTCTTCGCGGTCTACGAGGCGATCCTCACCAACGCCCCGGACGGGTCGTCGGTTCCCCAGTTCGCCTCCGCTTGGTCGGTTTCCGACGACGGCTTGGAGTACCGGTTCACGATCCCCGAAGGCAAACTGTCGCATTCGGGCGGGACGATCGACGCCGAGATGGTGGCGGAGTTCTACCGGTCGGTGCAGCAGTACAGCTTCGTCGCCGGTCTGGCCGCCCCGGTGGACACCTACGAGGCGGACGGCAACGAGGTGATCGTGAAGATGAAGAACGCCTGGTTGGGGACGCTCGGTCCGCACAAGACCGGCTACTGGCGGATCATCAACATTGATACCTGGAAGGAACTCACCGTGCTGGACGACGGCTCCCTGGACGCCGGCTCCACCTACGGAACCGAAGTGGTCGACGGCACCGGTCCGTTCACCCACGAGGAGTGGGTGCCGGGCAGCCACGTGCTGGTGCGCCGCTGGGAGGATTACCCGGGAACCCTGACTCCGTTCTTCGAGAACAAGGGGACCGCCTACCTGGACGCCATCCGCTGGTCGGTGATCACCGAAGGCGGCCAGCGGGCCACCCAGCTGGAGAACGGCGACATCGACACGCTGATCAACCCGCAGCACCAGGACATCGGCCGGCTGGAGTCCAATCCGGACCTAACCGTGATCCGCCACCCCGAATGGTCGGGCTACCACCTGGCGATGAACCGGGACTACGAAGAGTTCTTCGGCGACCGGCTGACCCGCCAGGGGCTGTCCCACGCGCTGGATCGGGAGGGGATGGTGCAGGCCATCCTGTACGGCAACGGCGCCCCCACCTACGGGCCGTTCCCCGTCACCGACCGCCAGTACGACCCGGCGGTGGAGCAGTTCAACCAGTTCGATATGGATCTGGCCAACCAGAAGCTGGACGAGGCCGGATGGACGATGGGCTCCGACGGGGTGCGCGAGCGCAACGGCGTGAAGTTCGAGTTCCGGTATGCGGTGGAGGACGAGACCACCCAGAGGGTCGTGGCGGAGGCGGTGGCCGCCCAGTTCTCCCAGGTGGGGGTGCGCGCCAATCTGGACGTGATCGACCGGGCGCTCCATTTCGCCGAGATAAGCGCTCCCGGAAGGGACTCGGCGGAGATGTCCCTGTTCTTCTGGCTGTGGCCCATCCCGCTGGACGTGTTGATCCTGTTCAGCAGCTCGGCCACCGTTCCGGTGCCCAATTTCTCCCACGCCGTAGAGCCCCGCATCGACGCCGCCATCGCCGACTGGCAGTCGTCGGCCACCGAAGAGGAGGCGCAGGCCGCCTCCTCGGCCTTCCAGCTGGCCTGGGCGGAGGAGCTGCCCTATCTGCCGCTGATGAACCAGAACGCCACGTTCGTTCATCACAACCGGGTCCACGGATGGCAGCCTTTCGTATGGAACCTGTACCCCTACTACAACGACACCTGGATCGAGGCCTGAGTCCGGTGTTCGACAGGGGGGCGGACGGCGGGCCGCCCCCCTCGCTGATCCGGTAGACCGGTGGCGTCGGATACGGGGCCCGCCCGGATCGAGGCTTGGAACGACCGGCTGGCCGAGTACGAGGCGGGCCGGCATGCGGGGGCCTTCCGTTCCGCCCTGCGCCGGATGCGCCGCAACAAGCTGCTGTTGATCGGCAGCGCCCTGGGGATACTGACGGCGGCGGCGGGGGTCCTGGGGCCGATCGTCTCCGGGGTGGACCACACCCTGCAGAGCTTCCGGGACATCCATCTGCCGCCGGGCGCCCCCGGTCATCTGCTGGGCACCGACCATCTGGGCCGCGACGTCGCCGCCCGGCTGTTCGTCGGCGTCCGGGTCAGCCTGCTGGTGGCGGCCGGGGTTACCGTGCTGGCCCTGATCATGGGGCTGCTGCTGGGGATGTTCGGCGGCTACCTGGGCGGCTGGCGCGACCGCACCATCCGGGGGGTGGTGGACTTCGTGTGGGGTTTCCCCCTGATCCTGGTGGCGGTGCTGCTGGCCGGCGGCCTGGGCGGGGGGCTGTTTCCGGTGATTCTGGCGGTGGGGCTGGTCAACACCGCGGCCATCGCCCGGGTGGTGCGGGGAGAGGTGCTGGCCCTGAGCGAACGGGAGTTCATCGAGGCGGCGCGGGCGGGCGGCCTCTCCACGCTCCGGATAATGTTCCGCCACCTGTTTCCCAACATCCTGGCCCCCGCCCTGGTGCTGGCCTCCTATTACGTAGCGGTGGCGATCATCGCCGAGGCGGCCCTCTCCTTCATCGGGCTGGGCGCCCAGCCCCCCACTCCCAGCCTGGGGGGGATGGTGTCCGACGGCCGCAATCATCTGCGGGACAACCACTGGGAGGCGACCATTCCCGGTCTGGCGATCGTGATGCTGGTGTTGGCGGTTTCCCTGATCGGCGACGGTCTGCGGGATGTGTTCGACCCCCGGCTGCGGCATGAGGCCAAAGGGGTGGAGAGCTCATGAAGAACCTGGCGGCCCGCACCGTCTACATGGTGGTGGTGCTGGTGCTGTCGTCGATCGCCGTGTTCTACGCCATCCGGCTGTCGGGGGGAGACGTCACCGCCGCCCGGCTGCCGGCTTCGGCCACCTACGAGCAGCGGGAGGCCTTCAAGGACCAGCTGGGATTGAACGACCCCATCTACCAGCAGTATTTCAACTACATCGGGCGGGTCCTCGGCGGCGATCTGGGCACTTCGCTGACCAACAACGCCCAGATCTCCGACCTGCTGCTCAACCACGGGCGCAACAGCCTGATCCTGGGGGCGGCGGCCTTCCTGCTGGTGTTCGCGGTCGGCATCCCGCTGGGGATGCTGGCATCCCTCCGGCGGAACTCCTGGTGGGACGGGGGGATAATGACCTTCTCCGTGGCGGGTATGGCGGTGCCCAACTTCTGGCTGGCGCTGCTGGCGGTGTGGCTGTTCGCCACGGTGCTGGGATGGTTCCCGTCGGCGGGCTGCTGCAGCCCCCGGCAGCTGGTGCTGCCGGCGGTCGTGCTGGCCATGGAGGGAATCGCGCTGACGGTGCGGATGACCCGCTCGGCCATGCTGGAGAACCTCAACCAGGACTTCGTGCGCACCCTGCGGGCGGGCGGGCTGGCGGAGGCGTCGGTGATCGGGCGGCACGTGTTCCGCAACGCCCTGGTGCCGATCGTGTCCCTGGCCGGGCTGCGCATCGGCCAGATCGTCGGGTACGCCCTGGTGGTGGAGACCATATTCGGGTGGCCCGGCCTGGGCCAGGTGTTGGTAAACGCGGTGCTGCGGCGGGATTACCCGGTGGCCCAGTTCTTCTCGCTGGTGCTGGTTACCCTCGTGCTGCTGGGCAACTGGCTGGCCGACGTGGGCTACACGATGGTCAACCCCCGGCTGAGGAGGGCCTGACGGTGCCGGCGCCGGCGGACCGGCCGGACGGGACCGCCTCCGCATCCGACCCGGACGGACGGCCGCTGCTGTCCGTACGGGGCCTCCGAACCGCGGTGACCGCCGGGGGGGAGACCTTCGACGTGGTGCGGGATCTGTCGCTGGACATATACCCCGACGAGGTCCTGTGCCTGGTGGGGGAGAGCGGCTGCGGCAAGAGCATCACCGCGCTGTCCATCATGCGCCTGCTTCCCACCCCGCCGGTGCATGTGAGCGAAGGCAGGATCGTCTTCAAGGGCCGGGACCTGCTCCGGCTGAAGAGCCGCCAGATGCGGCGGCTCCGCTCCGACTCCATCTCGATGATCTTCCAGGACCCCCTCACCTCCCTGGATCCGGTGTTCACGGTGGGGGACGTGATAACCGAGGTCATCCGCTCCCACCGGGAGGTGAGCCGGTCGGAGGCCCGCCGGATGGCCGGGGAGGCGCTCGCCAAGGTGGGGCTTCCCGACCCCGTCACCCGGCTCGACTCCTACCCGCACCAGCTCTCCGGGGGTATGCGCCAGCGGGTCATGATCGCCATGGCCCTGGTGCTCGACCCCGACATCCTGATCGCCGACGAGCCGACCACCGCCCTCGACGTGACCGTCCAGGCGCAGATCCTCGACCAGCTGATCAACGAGCAGCGCCGGCGGAACATGTCGATGCTGCTGATCACCCACGACCTGGCGGTGGTGGCGGCGGTGGCCGACCGGGTGGCGGTCATGTACGCAGGGGAGATCGTGGAGGAGGCGCCGGTCGACGAGCTGTTCGAGGCCCCCCGCCATCCGTACACACAGGGTCTGCTCAAGGCCCTCCCGCAGGTCGGGGTCAAGCGGAAGCGCCTGCATCCCATCCCCGGACTGGTCCCGCCCCCCCAGCTCATGCCTCCGGGATGCGGCTTCGCCCCCCGCTGCTCCTACGCTGTCGATCGGTGCTGGACCGAACATCCCGAGCTGTCCGACGACCCGGACGGGCGAACCTTCCGATGCTTCAACCCGCAGCCGTTCACCGCCTGATGGGAACGGGCGCCGTTCCGGTGGCGGTCCGGCTCCCCGACGGGCTGGTCCTCCGGGGCCACGAGTGGCCGCGGAACGGTCCGGCGGCGGTGTTCGTCCATGATCTGGGGGACGATCTCGACGCGTGGGGTCCGCTGACGGCGCAGGTGGCCGCCCAAGGATTGCGGGTGATCAGCATGGAGCTCAGGGGCCACGGCCTGTCCGACGGGGATCCCGAACCCGCCGCCCTCCGGGAGGACATGACGGCGATGCTGGGGGAGATCACCGCCTCGTTCGGCCCGGCGGCGCTGGTGTCCTACGGTTCGGTCACCGAGACCATGCTGTTCTTGGACGGCGGATGCGGGGCGCCGGTGCAGGTGATGATCTCTCCCCTTCCGCAGGCGCCGAAGAGCATCGACTGGCGCAGCACGCGCCCGGCGATGCGCCTGGTACTCAGGGGCGCGCTGAACCGGGAGGCCGGACGGCAGGCCGGCTTCATCTATCCCAGGATGAGGGGTCAGAAGCTGGAGGTCACCGGGGCTTCGGATTTGTCCGGTCCGGCGCTCCTGGCGGATCAGCCCCGGCTGGCCGAGCACATGATGATGTTCCTGCGCCGGTACCTGACGCCCTATCACCTGTCGTGGATCAGCGGGCGCGCCGAGCAGATCGAGGCGGCGCGGGCCGGACGGCCGGCGGCCGAACGCAGCAGAACGGAACCGGGGGAGGAACCCCGGGAAAAGGAGGTTTCCTGACATGGCCGTGGTAGACGCCCACCTGCATCTTTTCAAGGCCCGGAGCGGGGCTTACCCCCGTCTCGTGTTCGACGGGATGGCGCCGTCCGAGCGGGAGGAGCCGGCCGAGGAGCTGTTGGAGGCCATGGACGGGGCGGGGGTGGACAACGCGGTGGTGATCCCGCTCTCGGCCCGCGACGAATACCTGGCGGAGCTCCTGGCGGCCCATCCGGGGCGCTTCGCCGGGGTGGGAGTCTACGATTCGGAGGCCGCAGACGGCGCCGGACAGGTTGCCCGCCGGGCCGAACAGGCGGGGATCCAGGGCCTGCGGTTCTACGGGTTCGGGGGAGAGGCCGGCCAGGCGCCCGAGTCGCTGGAGGTGTTCCCCGTCCTGGAAGCCATGCGGGAGCTGGGGATGAAGGTGTGGTTCTACGGTTCGCCCGGTCAGGTGCGCCTGCTCGACGGGGCGATGAAGCTCCTGCCGGGTCTGAAAGTAGTGCTCAACCATCTGGGTTTCTGCCCCGACATCTGGATGGAGCTGACCGTCGACGAGCACCGGCGCCCCCGCTTCGACATCCCCCTGCCCCCCGACTCCCTGGAGCTGATCGAGCAGCTGGCCGCCGATCACCCCGACGACCTATACGTGCACGCGTCGGGCCAGTACGCCTTCACCCGGACGCCCTACCCCCACCCCGACCTCCAGGAGGTGGTGGACCGGATCTACGCCGCCTTCGGCGCCCGCCGCATGCTCAACGCCTCCGACTGGCCATGGATCAAGGAGAACCCCGGATACGGCGCGGTGCTCTCCCTGGTCGACCGTTACCTCCCCGGCCTGACCCCCGAAGAGCGGTCCGCCGTTCGCGGAGGAACCGCCTGCTCCCTCTTCGACTTCTAGCCGGCCTCGACCGCCATGGATATATCACAAGAACGCGAAAAATTGTTCTAGAATGTCAAAAAAATCCTTGAATTATGCTCTCGTCTGTGAGAGATGCTGGTTAACGTCGAGTTGAAACATGGTCTATCATGGAGGCATGATGGAATTGCTGGCAGATGGTCCGGTGGGGCTGGGCAATGGCTTGGTTGTGTTCGTCTTGGGGTTGTTCATGTATATGTGGCGCCTCGACCGGAATTGGATGAGAGAGTCGCTGAAGGAACTGAGTGAGCGAATCGACCGCTACGCCGCGGAGGCGAAGGAGGATCGGGACAAGGCCAGGGCTGAGCGGGAGAAGGGGTTTGCGGAGGCTAGGGCTGAGCGGGAGAAGGGGTTTGCGGAGGCTAGGGCTGAGCGGGAGAAGGGGTTTGCGGAGGCTAGGGCTGAGCGGGAGAAGGGGTTTGCGGAGGCTAGGGCTGAGCGGGTTGGGGGGTTGGAGGAAGCCAAGGCCGAGCGAGAAAGCCTCCGCAGCCTTCTCTCGCAAGTGGCGGAGCGGACGGCCAGGATCGAAGGCCGACAGCAAGGCCGAGCTGAAATCCGGCTCGAGAGCCGGTTGCAGGAACTGATCGAGGAGCATGGGGTTGCTTCGAGCGCCGCGTCCGACTGAGAATCGAATCGGCCGCGGCCCCGATTACGATCCCGGCGCGTTGGCAGTCTGCCCCGGGGGCGGCTTCTAGATGCACAGTTTCTGCCCTCCGCGGTAGGAGCCCGGCAGGCGGCAAGAACTTTTCGCGTTTCAAGATGAGGGTATTGGGTTTGTCGTAGGTTTGCGGTACTATGTGTGTGCTGATACACAAACACCGCCGCCGGGGTTCCGGAGTGCGCGGCGGTCATATCGGAACCTTTGTCAGGCGGGCGCCGCGCCCGAACAGGGCGGCTTGTCCGGGCGGCGGTTCCGATGCCGGTGGTGGAGGCGGGGGCAGGGCCCGGCGAAGCCGGGGGTGGTTTGCCGGATTTTCGCGTTCTCTACGGCGGGGGTTCTCGACGGCGGGGGCGGCCTCGGGCGGCGGGCGGGTGAAGAAAAGGGCCGCGGCTGGATGAGGCGGTTCCGGGATGCGTATGGTTGTTGCGGCGGCAGGTATTCCGCCCTCGTGTGTTGATGGTTCTGCCATGCGGCGCGGTGTACGGTCAACCAAAGTGTTAACGCGCCCCGGCTGCACTTCCCGCGGATGTGGTTGACAATTCGGGGCAGAGGTTCGGTTGGATGGAGGGAAGCAGGCGGTTCACCGCCCCTGGTCGGCGCCCCAGGTGTTGACGGCTTCGGCTAGGCGGGTCACCCCTTCGAGTAGGAGATCGGCGGCGGAGGCCAGGGAGATGCGGACGTAGGCGCCGCCGCCGGGGCCGAAGGCGGCGCCGGGGACCACCGCCACCCCGCGTTCCGACACCAGGCGGCGGGCAAAGGCCAGGTCGTCCAGCCCGCTGCCGCTCACGTCCGCCATCAGATAGAAAGCCCCGGACGGCCGCACGCAGGGAATGCCTTCCGCTTCCAGCAGACCGCATACCAGATCTCTGCGCTCCCGGTAGGAGCTGCGCATCTCCTCCACTGCGTCCTGGGGCCCGGTTAAGGCGGCGACCGCCGCCTTCTGAGCCGGGGCGTTGACGCAGGAGGTGATCGGCTCCTGGGCGGTTATCACGCTCTCGGTCAGGCCGGGAGGGGTGACCATGTACCCCACCCGCCAGCCGGTCATGGCGTAGGTCTTGGAGAAGCTGAAGAAGGAGACCACCCGCTCGTCCCGGTCGAGGGGGCCGGCCGACGCCGTCGGCTCGTCGAACCAGATCTCGTCGTAGACCTCGTCCGACAGCACCCAGAGGTCATGGGAGCGGGCCAGCTCCAACAGCTCCTCCCAGGCCCGGCGCGGGGTGCAGGCGCCGGTCGGGTTGGCCGGCGAGTTGAGGAGGATCGCCTGCGTGCGGTCCGTGATATGGGGTTCGATCAGGGCGGGGTCGGGGATGAACCCGTTGTCCGCCGAGAGGGGAAAGCGGACCGGCCGGATGCCCAGCAGTTCCATCATCAGGATGTAGTTGGGCCAGCAGGGGTCGCTGATCAGCACCTCGGCGCCGGGGTCCGCCGCCGCCGCCACCGCGCTGTAGATGCCCGCCACCGCCCCCGGCGTGACCACTATCCGGTCGGGCGGGGCGGCGATGCTGTTGCGTTCCTGCACCTTTTCGGCCAGCGCTTCCCGCAGCTCCGGTATCCCGGCGTTGGGCGTGTAGCGGGTGAAGCCGTCGGAGGCGGCCCGGTGGGCTGCCTCCACCACATGGGGCGGGGTGGGGAAGTCGGGTTCGCCCACCTCCAGATGGATGACGCCGCCGCCCGCCGACCAGGCCAGCTCCATGATCTCGCGGATGCCGGAGCGGGGCAGGGATTCGACGGCGCGGGACGGTCTCGGCATTCCTGATCGGCCTGATCAGATGATGGATTTCGCCTCGGGGAAGTGGCAGGCCACCAGATGCCCGGGAGCCTGTTCCTCCAGGGGAGGTTCTTCGATCCGGCAGATCTCCTTGTCCTTGCCGACCGGACAGCGGGTGTGGAAGCGGCATCCTGCGGGCGGGTCGATCGGGCTGGGTACGTCTCCCTCCAGCAGGATGCGCGACCTCTGCCGCTGGATCTTGGGATCGGGGGTGGGCACCGCCGACAGCAGGGCGTGCGTGTAGGGGTGCATGGGTTGGGCGAACAACCGGTCGGTGCCGGCCTGCTCCACGATCTTGCCCAGGTACATGACGGCGGTGCTGTCGCAGATGTGCCGCACCACGGCCAGATCGTGGGCGATGAACAGATAGGTGAGGCCGAGGCGGTCCTGCAGCTCTTCCAGGAGGTTCAACACCTGCGCCTGGATGGAGACGTCGAGCGCCGACACCGGCTCGTCAAGGATCAGGAAACCGGGGTTGAGGGCCAGCGCCCGCGCCACCCCTATCCGCTGGCGTTGCCCGCCCGAGAACTCGTGGGGGTAACGGTCGGCGATGTTGGGGTTCATTCCCACCAGCTGCAGCAGCCCCCCCACCGCTTCCCTACGGCTGCTCCGGGGCATCTCGGTATGCACCTCCAGCAGCTCGCCGATGGCCGCCCCCACCGACATGCGGGGGTTGAGGGAGGCGAACGGATCCTGGAAGACGATCTGCATGTGGCGGCGCAGCTCCCGCAGCCGGCGGCGGTCGGCGGCGATCACGTCGATGCTTTCGACGCCGCCGCTCTCCAACGGGCGCCGGAGCACCACCTCCCCGGAGGTGGGTTCGATCAGGCGGAGGATGCTGCGGGCGGTGGTGGACTTGCCGCATCCCGACTCGCCCACCAAGCCGAGGGTGCTTCCGGACCGGATGTCGAACGACACGCCCGCCACCGCCGACACCTCGCCTTTCTCGCCCCCGAACACACCGCCGCCTACGGTGAAGTTCTTTACGAGCTCCCGGACGGAGAGGGCGTCGAAACCGTTGGCATCTGAACGGGGGCCGCCGGAGGGAGGGGTGTCGGACACGCGCCGAATTGTAGCCGCCCATGACGAGGGCAAGCATCGGCGGAGTATTCGGCGGAGCGGCCGCCGGGCGGCGCGGATATCATAGGAGGTGTCCGGCTCCGAGAGCGGGCCGGGCGCAGCAGCAGCGGACAGGAAGGAAGGCGATGGCCGAAGATTTTCGAGGAAAGCTGGGCGGCTTGGACACGGAGGAAATGGACAAGTTCCTGGCCGGCAACTACCTGGCGCGGGTGGCGTGCCTGACGCCCGACGGCGCCCCCTACGTCATCCCGCTCTGGTACCAGTGGGACGGAGAGGCCATGTGGCTGGTGGGCCGCCGGCGGGCGGTGTGGTGCGAGTACATGAAGAACGACCCCCGGGTTTCCCTGGTGGTGGACGCTCCCCACAGCGAGCCCGACGAGTCGGGCAAGAGCATGGAGATCCCCAAGGTCATCATGCAGGGCAACGCCGTGATCGCGGAGGAGCCCAACGTCGGAGGCAAGTGGGTGGACGTCGCCAAGGAGATGTCGTACCGCTACCTCGGCCCCAACGGTCCCGAGTACCTGACGGGAACCATCCAGCAGCCGCGCTGGCTCATCAAGGTGGAGCCCGCCCAGATCACGACCTGGCAGGGGGTCGGCTGGGCGCGGCGCTACTGGGTCGAAGAGACCGGCGGCGCCTCCTATGAGGAGGCCCACGGCGGATAACCCCCTCGACCTCTTCCGCCTCGACGGGCGGGCGGCTCTCGTAACCGGAGGTTCCCGGGGGTTGGGGGCGGCAATCGCCGAGGCCCTGTCCTGGGCGGGGGCTTCGGTGGCCCTGATGAGCCGCGGCGCCGCCGCCCTGTCGGAGTCTGCCGAGCGGATCGGGCGCGCGTCCGGCGGCAGGGCGGTCGCCCTGCCCGGCGATGTGAGCGACGAGCGGGACGCGGCGGCGGCAGTCGAGCGGACGGTTTCCGAGCTGGGCGGCCTCGACATCCTGGTCAACAACGCCGGGATCAATGTGCGGGGCGCCATCGAGGATATCGAACGGGCGGACTTCGATCGGTCCCTGGCGGTCAACGCGTCGGGGGCGTGGTCGCTCTGCCGGGAAGCCCGCCCCCATCTCGAAGCCTCCGGCCGGGGCCGGGTGATCAATATCTCCTCGACGTTCGGGCTGGTGGGGGTGGCCGACCGGACCGCCTACGCCGCCTCGAAGGGGGCGGTCGTCCAGCTCACCAGGGCGCTCGCCATGGAATGGGCGGGCCGCGGGATAACCGTCAATGCCATCGCCCCCGGACCGTTCCTGACCGACATGAACCTCCCGTTCCGGGACACTCCCCACGCCGTGCGGGTCATCGACCAGGAGGTGGCCATGAAACGCTGGGGGGAGCTCCACGAGATCCAGGGCGCCGCCCTCTACCTGGCCTCGGACGCCTCCAGCTACACAACCGGAACCGTCCTGGCCGTGGACGGCGGTTGGACCGCCCACTGAGCCGCCCGCCGGAAGGCCCGCGCCCGGAGCGGTTTCGGGCGCCGGGCCTCGTTGTCACAGGGTTGGTGTAGGATGCGGGCATCCCCTTGGGGGTGAACTGGTTTCGACGTCGATAACCGAGGTGTCGGAAGCGAGCCGAGGTCGCCGGAGTCCTCGTTAAAAATTCGGCAACAAACCATAAGTGCCACTCCAAAGTTTGCACTGGCTGCCTGAGAACAGGTAGCCCGTTCGCCTGAGGGGTTCCTGCCCCTGAGGGACGAACGTCGTTGAGCAGGATGGATCCGCCGGGGTTCCCGGACCGGGGGGTCGAGACTGATTCGGGATAGGGCGGCCGGCCGCTCGCCGATGGAGTCCGGCCAACCGAAGGCTCGCCGTCGGCTGCGCTCGGAGAAGCCGCCGCCGAAGGATCGACGGACCGGGGTTCGATTCCCCGCACCTCCACCTGCGCGGCCGGGCTGTTGTCAGCCCGGCCGCCCCGGTCCGGTTGTCCTGTCCTGCTCTTGATCATTCGTATCCGCACGGAGCGGGGCGTCCGCCGCCCCGGATTCCGGATCAGGCGGTTGCCTCGCGGGGGGGATTCCAGGCCAGGGCGAATCCCGCCGGTGTTCTCAGCCCCGCCGCTACCCTCGTGAGCAGTCGGGGTCGAGAAGGAGGGGCCGCATAGGAGTCGATCGAAAGCCGGCCGGGCGGCGGCGGGGCTGCGAGACCCGCCCGCTGTCGAAGGGGGCGGTGGATCCCGATCCGGTCCGCCAGTTCGGGCGGTGGATGGATGACGCCGTCGAAGCCGGTGAACCCCAGCCCGACGCGGCGGTGCTGGCCGCCGCCGACCGGAGGGGCCGCCCTTCCGCCCGGTTGGTGCTGCTGAAGGGGTGGGGTCCTGGCGGCTTCGTGTTCTACACCAACCTGGAGAGCCGCAAGGCCGCAGAGATCGAGGCCAACCCGCGGGCGGCCTTATGCGTCGGCTGGCTGGGTCTGCACAGGCAGGTGCGGATCGAAGGGCCGGTAGAGCGGCTGGACGAAGCGGTGTCCGATGAGTACTTCGCGTCGCGCCCCAGGGAAGCGCAGATCGCCGCCGCCGCTTCCCCGCAGAGCCGGGTGCTGCGCGACCGCGCCGAGCTGGAGGAGCTGGTCGACCGGCGCCGGGCCGAGTACGGGGAGGGCCCTGTGCCCAGGCCGGCCTGCTGGGGAGGCCTGACGGTGCGCCCCGAGCGCTTCGAGTTCTGGCAGGGGCGCCGCCACCGCCTTCACGACCGCATCGTGTATACGGCGGAGGGGGAGGGGTGGGGGATCGAAAGGCTGGCGCCGTGATCCCGGCGGACGCCTTCCTCCCCCCGGAGATGCGGGCCGCCGTGATCGCCCGCGCCGCCGCCGAGGCGCCCCGCGAAGCCTGCGGTCTGGTGGCCTATGACCGCGCCGGCCGTCCGGTGCGCCTGTACCCGACGGTCAACTCCGCCCCCGGCGCCGACCGCTTCGAGATCAGCCCGGCCGAGCATTTCCGGGTGATCCGGGATACGGAAAGGCGGGGATGGCGGATCGGCGCCGTCTATCACTCCCATCCCCGCGGCCCGGCCCGGCCCTCCCCGGACGATCTGGCGGGCGGCCCGGACGAGGAGTGGATTTCGTTCGTGGCGGGCCGCCGCCGGGGGCGCTGGCAGATCCGCCCCTATCACATCGCGCAGGGCGCCGCCCGCCCCCTCCGGTGATTCCCCGGCCCCGTTCCCGGTATCGTTGACTCGGGTTGCTGACGCTGTAAAGATTCCCGTATGACAGCAGACCGCCGAGACGCAGCCGAACCCCTTCCGTGGTGGGCGCCGGAGCTGGAGGACTACCTGGTCCGCCTCGAGAGCCAGCGGGGTCTGGCCGCCAACACCGTTGCCGCCTACCGGCGCGATCTGGGCCAGTTCTTCCGGTACGCCGCCGGGCGGGGGGCGGCCTCGTTGGAGCAGATCGACCGCAGGCTGATCAGGGGCTTCCTCGGCCGCCTCGACGCCGGGGGTTACGCCCGCCGCTCGGCGGCGCGCAAGACTTCGGCGGTCCGCTCCTTCCTGGCCGATGCGGTCCGCCGGGGGAGGCTGGACGGCAACCCGGCCGAAGGGTTGGCCAGGCCCAAGCGGCACGAGGTGCTCCCCCAGGCCTTCACCCAACGTAACGCCGCCGCCATGATCGAGGCGGTGGACGGCGGCGACCCCAAGTCCCTGCGCGACCGCGCCATCCTCGAGACCCTCTACGCCGCCGGGTTGCGGGTGTCGGAGCTGGCGGCCCTCACGGTGGACGATATAGCAGGAAGGGATCGACTGTCGGTGCAGGGCAAGGGCGGGCGCGACCGCATGGTGCCGCTCGGCGTCCACGCCCGGGAGGCCATCGAGCGTTACATGCGGGCCGGGCGTCCGGCGCTCATGGGGGAGCGGCCCACCAGGGCGCTGTGGATCGGGGGGAGGGGGGCGCCGATGAGCCCCCGGACGCTGCGGCGGGCGGTGCAGAACCGGACGGGGTCCTACCCCCACGCCCTCCGGCATTCCTTCGCCACCCATCTGCTGGAGCGGGGCGCCGACCTGGCCTCGGTGCAGCAGCTGCTGGGCCACGCCGAGCTGGGCTCCACCCAGATATACACCTCCCTGACCCGCCGCCACCTCCGAGCCGCCTACGACCGGAGCCATCCGCGAGCCTGACCCCGATTCGGGCTCATCGGATTTCGCGGTCTGGATTCTTCCCGCCGCTCCTCTACACTTGCGCGGATATCACACACGTCCACTGCAACCTCCCGCGGTCGGGCCGCACGGTCCGGGGAGATCCGGGGGCGCCCCCCGGAGCAGGGTGGACGGAGGAAGCAACCGAAACAGGAGGAGGCGCAAACCTTGCCGACTGTAACCATGAAGCAGCTGATCGAGGCCGGAGTCCATTTCGGCCATCAGACCCGCCGATGGAACCCCAAGATGGCCCCCTATATCTTCGGGGAGCGCAACGGCATCCACATCATCGACCTCCGCAAGACGCTGGAAAAGATCGAAACGGCGTTGACCTTCGTGCGCGATCTGGTTGCCGACGGGGGGATTGTGCTGTTCGTGGGCACCAAGAAGCAGGCCCAGTCGGCCATCCAGGAAGCGGCGCGCCAGGCCGAAATGCCCTATGTGAACTTCCGGTGGCTGGGCGGGATGCTCACCAACTTCAAGACCATCAACCAGCGCATCTTCTACATGAAGGAGCTGGCCGAGATGGAGGAGACGGGCAACATCGATCAGCTTCCCAAGAAGGAGCGGCTGCGCCTGCGGCGGGAGTTCGCCCACCTGCATCGCACCCTGGGGGGCGTGGAGGACATGGAAAAGCCCCCGTCGGCGGTGTTCGTGATCGATCTGAACAACGAGCACATTGCGGTGCGGGAGGCGGTGCGGCTGGGCATCCCGGTGATCGCCCTGGTGGATTCCAACTGCAACCCCGACGACATCGACTACGTGATCCCCGGCAACGACGACGCCATCCGGGCGGCTTCTCTGATCGCCAACGCGATCGCCTCCGCCTGCGCGGAAGGCCGTCGGCTGGCGCAGGAGAGCGCCGAAGGATCGGACGAGGGGATGCCCGAGGCGCCGCCGGTGTTCGTGCTGGATGACGGGCAGACCGCAGCAGAATCCGAAGCATCTGCGGCAGCGGAAGCAGCCGAAGGCCCCGGCGCGGCGGCCGAGGCGCCGGCGGCGGAACCAGCCGCAGCAGCCGAAGAAACGGACGCGGCGGCCGAGGCGCCGGAAGCAGAAGCAACCGAAGAATCCGATGTATCTGTGGAAGCGGGAGCAGGGGGAGATTCCGGCGGGGCGGTTGAGGCGCCGGCGGCGGAGGCAGCCGGAGCAGTTGAAGAGGCGGACGCGGCGGCCGAGGCGCCGGAAGGGGAACCAGCCGGGGCGGCCGAAGAACCCGGCGAAGCGGAGCCGCCGGAGAAGGCGCCCGAAGCGGCGGACGGATAGGGCGGCGGCCTCTCGAGCCGGTGCGCCGGGGAGTATCCGAGAAGCAACCGGGAAACACACGGGATCAGACCATTGAGCAAGGAACCAAAGGACGACAAGATGGCAGAGTTCACAGCCAAGGATGTACAGGCCCTGCGCCGCGCCACCGGCGTAGGGATGATGGATGCCAAGCGGGCCCTCGTCGACGCCGACGGCGACATGGAGGAGGCAAAGGGCCTGCTGAGGGAGAAGGGTCTGGCCGACGCCAAAAAGCGGGCGGGCCGGGATGCCAACCAGGGGGCGGTGGGCAGCTACATGCATCAGCCTTCCGGCTACCCCACGGTAGGCGTGATCGTCGAGCTGGCCTCCGAGACCGATTTTGTGGCCAAGAGCGAGGTCTTTCTCAAGACGGCCGACGACCTCGCCATGCACATCGCGGCCGCCCGGCCCCGTTGGGCGCGGATCGAGGACGTCCCGGCGGAGGCGGTCAGCAAGGAGCGGGAGCTGATTGCCCGTGAAGCCCAGGCGTCCGGCAAGCCGGAGCGGATCATCGAGCGGATCGTCGACGGCAAGATACGCTCCTTTTACGAGGACAACGTTCTCTACGAGCAGAAGTTCATCCGGCCCGACCGGTATGAGGGCAAGGTGGGTGACATGGTCGCTGAGCTGGCCGCCTCCATGAACGAAAACATCGGGGTCCGCCGGTTCTCGCGGATCGCGGTGGGCGAGCAGGAGCTGTAGATGCCGTCCGCCCCCCGCCGGGTGGTGCTGAAGCTGTCCGGGGAGGTATTCGCCGATCCGGAGATCGGCTACGGGATCTCCCCGGATACGGTGCGCCGGGTGGCGGGTGAGATCGCCGAATCGCAGGCGGCCGGATACCAGATCGGGATCGTGGTGGGGGGCGGCAACATCTTCCGCGGGGTGTCGGCGGCGGCCGCCGGCATGGATCCGGCCAACGCCGACTACATGGGCATGCTGGCCACGGTCATCAACGCCTTGGCGCTCCGCGACGCCATCGAGGCCCGGGGGGTGGAATGCCGGGTGCAGTCGGCCATCACCATGCAGCAGCTGGCCGAGCCCTATATCAGGCTGCGGGCCATCCGCCACCTCGAGAAGGGCCGCTCTGTGGTCTTCGCCGCCGGGAGCGGCAACCCGTTCTTCACCACCGACACGGCGGCGGCGCTGCGGGCGGTGGAGATAGGGGCCGAGGCGATGCTCAAGGCCAGCAAGGTCGACGGCGTCTATTCATCGGATCCGAGCCTGGACAAGAACGCGGTCTTTCTGGATCGGGTGGGCTATATGGAGTTCATCTCCGCCGGATTGGCGGTGATGGACACCACCGCCGTCACCCTGTGCCGGGATCACGATCTGCCGATAGTAGTGTTCAGCCTGCTGGAATCCGGCAACATTCACCGCGCCGTCTCCGGCGAGCCGATCGGAACCCTGGTGAGCTGAAAAACAGGCGAAAGGCAACGACGATGCTGGACGAGATACTGGAAGACGCCGAGTCGCGTATGGAGTCGGCGGTGCAGCACACCAGAGGCGAGCTGGCCGCCTTGCGCACCGGGCGGGCCAATCCCGCCATCCTCTCCCGGATAATGGTCGAGTACTACGGCGCCCAGACTCCGCTCCAACAGCTTGCCGCAGTTACGGTTCCCGATCCGCGTATGCTGCTGGTCCAGCCCTTCGACCCCGGCGCCATGGCGGGGATCGAGCGGGCCATCCAGCTCTCGGACCTGGGTTTGAACCCTTCCAACGACGGTAAGGTCATCCGGCTGGTGTTCCCGCCCCTCACAGAGGAAAGACGCCGGGAACTGATCCGGGTGGCCCGTAATATCGCCGAGGAGGGGCGGGTGGCGATACGCCATGTCCGGCGGTCCGCCCGGGACGACATGTCGGAGCTGGGGGAATCGGAGGACAGCGTCCGGCGGGCCGAGAAACTGCTCCAAGAACGCCACGATCGTTACATCGCCAAGACCGACGAGGTGCTGGAGAACAAAGAGAGCGAGCTGTTGGAGATCTGACGGAACCCGACCCGGCTGGGCGGCGCCGTGTCATATACCGTTTTTGACGCCTGCAACGGGTAGCCTGGAAGGGGTTCGTATTGCCGATCGACCGTTCCGGGCCGGAGAGTTTCAATATGGAAGAGGAAAAAGATCCGTCTCCGGTGTCCGAGCCGGAAGACCCGACCGAAGCCGTTTCGCCGGACAACGATCAGCCGCGCGCCGAACAGCCGACCGAGGTTCAGCAGCCCGAGGGCGCCGCAGCCGACGACGACACCGCCGTCCGCAGCCAGGACCCCCCCGACCATGCCGGCGAACCGGGCGAGGTAACCGAACAGCAGTACATAAGATCCATCACCCGCGAATACCAGGGGCTGGCCGAAACGATGGCCAAGGCGGAGGCGGGAGGGGAGGACTACGAGCAGTCGGCGGTGGTCGCCCATGTCCCCGGGCTCGAAACGGGTGTGGTCGGTTACGGGGACATCACCGGCGAGGAGGACGAGGACCCCGAGCAGATACAGCAGCTCGACCGGGCCAGGCGTTCCGAGCTGGCTCTGCGGATCGGCACCGGGCTGGCCGCGGTGCTGGTGTTCTTCGGAGCGCTGTACGCCGGTCCGTTGTGGGTCACTCTGTTGATGGGGGCGGTGTCGCTGGCGGCGGCGGCGGAGCTCTACCAGGCGCTGCGGAAGGCCGGTTTTGCCCCGATGGCCCTGATCGGCCTGCTGGGGGCGGCGGGGATGCTCTACGCGGCCTGGGCGTCCGGACCCTTCGGCGCGGCGGCGGTTCTGATGGCGGTGGTCATGGTGTCGGGGTTCTGGTTCGCCCTGGGTTCCCGGAGCTATCCCCTGGCCAACATCTCGGTCACGGTGCTGGGGGCGTCCTGGGTGGCGCTGCCGATCTCCTTCGCGGTGCCCCTGTTCCGCTCTTCCGATTCGTTGGCCCTGGTCACGGCGCTGGTGGGCTTCACCGCCCTCAACGACATCGCCGCTTTTTCCTACGGGCGGGCCTTCGGGAGCCGCTCTTTTGCCCCCCGCCTTTCGCCCAACAAGACGCTGGAGGGCTTTCTGGGCGCCACCGTCATCACCCTCCTGGCCGGCCTCATCGTGGGCAGGTTCGGCCTGCTCGAACCCTTGACCATGTTTTCCGGCCTGGTGCTGGCGGCGGTGATCAGCGCTCTCGGACCCATCGGCGACCTGGCCGAGTCGGCGGTCAAGCGGTCGATCGGGGTGAAGGACATGGGGTCCATCCTGCCCGGCCACGGCGGTCTGCTCGACCGGCTGGACGCCTACCTGTTCACTATTCCCGCCGCCTACCTTGTCTACCTCTGGTTCGGATACCTGTGAGATCGGTCGTTGTCCTGGGGGCAACGGGTTCGATCGGATTACAGACCCTGGAGGCGGCCGAGCGCCTGGGAATGCCCGTGGCGGGGCTGGCCGCCCGCCGTTCCGGGGACCAGCTGGCCGAGCTGGCCGACCGCTTCCCGCAGGCGCGGATAGCGGCGGTCGAACCCGACCCGTCCGGGATGGCCGTCTACGAGGACCTGTTCGGGGATCGCTGCGGTTGGGGCATGGAAGCCGTGGTGGAGATGGCCTCTCAGCCCGGCTGCATCGTGGTCAACGGGATCGTGGGGGCGGCGGGCCTGGAGGCGTCGATGGCGGCGCTGGAAGCCGGCAACCGCTTGGCGCTGGCCAACAAGGAGAGTCTGGTGGCGGGGGGGCCGCTGGTAACGGAGGCGGCCCGGCGGGGGGGCGGCGAGCTGATCCCCGTCGACTCCGAGCACTCGGCCCTGTTCCAATGCCTGGCGGGGGAGCGCACCGCCGAGGTGGACCGTCTGATATTGACCGCTTCCGGGGGGCCGTTCCGGGGCTTCGGAGTCGACGAGCTGGCCGGGGTCGGAGCGGAGCAGGCGCTCGCCCACCCCACCTGGCGGATGGGGCCCCGCATCACCGTCGACTCGGCCACCCTGGTCAACAAGGGCTTGGAGGTGATAGAGGCCCATTTCCTGTTCGGGCTGGGGTACGACCGGATCGAGGTGGTGGTCCACCCCCAGAGCATCGTCCATTCCATGGCGTCGTTCGTGGACGGTTCCATCAAGGCCCATCTCGGTCCGCCCGACATGCGCATCCCCATCCGGTACGCACTCACCTACCCGGAGCGGGCGGAGTTCGGGGCGGGTGCGGAGCCGTTCGACCTCACCCGCACCCCGCTTACCTTCGAGCCGGTCGACCGCAAGGCCTTTCCCGGCCTGGACCTGGCCTATGCGGCGGGGAGGGAAGGGGGGGTGATGCCGGCTGCTTTCAACGCCGCCGACGAGGCGGCGGCGGCGGCTTTCCTGGCCGGTCGGATCGGCTTCCTCGACATAACGGGGGTGATCGCCGAGGTTCTGGAGGGATGTGAGCGTATGGAGGCCGGTTCCCTGGCGGCGGTGCTGGCGGCCGACCGGGAGGCACGGCGGCTGGCGGAGGACGCGATAGAACGCTGCCGGGCGGGCCGGCAGCGGGTCCGGGAGGTCCGGTGGCCGGCGGGATACTGACGGCGCTGGCCATCTCGGCATTCATCCTGATCCATGAGGCAGGCCACTATTTCGCGGCCCGGGCCGTCGGCATGAAGGCCACCGAGTTCTTCCTGGGTTTCGGTCCCCGCCTCTGGTCGTTCCGCCGGGGCGAGACCGAGTTCGGCGTCAAGCTGCTCCCGTTCGGCGGCTACGTCCGCATCGCCGGCATGAACGACCGCGAGCAGGTGGACCCCGCCGACCTGGACCGCGCCTACCGGCAGAAGCCGTTCTGGCAGAAGTCGGTGGTGGTGCTGTCGGGGGTTGCCGCGAACCTGGCGGTTGCGTTCTTTCTCCTGTTCGGGCTGTACTGGGCTTCGGGGGAGGCGGCGGCGACCACCGAGGTGGCCAGGGTAAGCCCCGAGATCGCCGAGGGGGTGGCTTCCCCGGCGGCCGAGGCCGGGCTGCAGGCGGGCGATGTCCTGGCGGCCATCGACGGCGCGGAACTGGACGGCGACTGGGCTCGGGCAGTGGAGGTGATCGCTTCCCGGCCGGGCAGGACGGTGAGGATCGACGTTGTCCGCGGCGGGCGGCCCTTGACCCTTTCCGCGACCCTCGGTTCCTACCATCCGGTCACCGGCGAGACGGCGGGGTTCCTGGGGGTGTCGCCCGGATCCCGCCGGGTGCAGATCGGCCCGCTCACCGCCGTCCGGCTGGCCGCCGCGGCCGAATGGGACATCGGGGTGGGCACCCTGCAGGCGATCGGACGGATCCTGAGGCCGGAGTCGCTGCTGGAGCTGGGGGGCGTCCTGTTGGGCCGCGGCCAGGTTCCCGACGACATCCGCCCGGTCAGTCCGATCGGCATGGTGCAGATCGGCGCCCAGGCGTCTCGGGTGGGGGTCGGCAACGTGGTGTTCCTGCTGGCGGTGGTGAACGTAACCCTGGCGTTCTTCAACTCCCTGCCGCTGTATCCGCTGGACGGCGGCCACTTCGCGGTGGCCCTGTACGAGAAGCTGACCGGGCGGCGGGTGGATGTACGCCGGCTGGTTCCGGTGGCGGCAATGGTGGTGCTGCTGATGCTCTTGCTGGGGCTGGCGGCGGTGGTGCTGGACATCGTCAACCCCCTGACCCTGTGAGCAGCCGGTCCTGCGGTTCCCGGGCATATCGGGCGCTAATCTCGGCGCGATGACGATGGTGCTCGAACCTCGCAGGCCGCGCAGGCCGACCCGCCGCATCCGGGTGGGCGGAGTGGCGGTGGGCGGCGGCGCCCCCGTTTCGGTGCAGTCGATGACCACCACCAAGACCGCCGACGTGGACGGCACCCTCGCCCAGGTGTACGCCCTGGCCGGAGGGGGGGCCGACATCGTGCGGGTTACCTGCAACGACGTCGACGCCGCGCAGGGCCTGGCGGAGATAACGCCCCGTTCGCCGGTTCCGATCGTGGCCGACATCCACTACCAGTACCGCCTGGCGCTGGCGGCGCTGGAGGCCGGAGTGCAGGGGCTGCGGTTGAACCCGGGAAATATCCGCAAGCCGCATCAGATAAGAGCGGTGGCGAGGGAGGCCCTGGATCGAGGCGTTCCGATCCGGGTGGGGGTCAACGCGGGCAGCCTGGACCGCGACCTGATGGCCGAGTACGGATCCGCCGTTCCCGAGGCGCTGGTGGCTTCGGCTATGAAGGAGATCGGTTACCTGGCCGAGGAGGGCTTCGAGAACATCAAGATATCGGTCAAGCACTCCCATGTGCCTTCGATGGTGGAGGCCTACCGCAGGCTGTCCGACGCGGTGGACTTCCCGCTGCATCTGGGAGTGACCGAAGCCGGCCCGCCGCCGGGCGGCCTGATCAAGTCGGTGGCCGGGATAGCCGCTTTGTTGCTGGAAGGAATCGGCGACACCATCCGCTTCTCGCTGACGGCGGACCCCGTGGAGGAAGCCAGAGCCGGCCGGCAATTGTTGGAGTACCTGGACCTGCGGGAACGCACCGGCCTGGACCTGATCGCCTGCCCCAGCTGCGGTCGAGCCGAAGTAGACGTGCTGGCGGTGGCCAGAGAAGCCCAGGACAAACTCGCAGAAGCCGACCTCCCCATCCAGGTGGCGGTTATGGGCTGTGTGGTGAACGGCCCCGGCGAAGCCAGGGAAGCAGACATCGGGATCGCCGCCGGCCGCGGACGCGGCCACCTTTTCATCAAGGGGAAAGTGGTCCGCGTAGTCCCCGAATCCGAGATGGTGGACGCCCTCCTGGAAGAAGCCCGCAAACTGGCGGCGGAAGGCCCCGAGGCCAGAGCAGCCGCCGCCGACGCCGGGGCGGAGGAAACCGCCGCCCGGGACCGCCGTCGTCTGTTGGAGCTCCAGGGTGATGCCAACCGGGTCTCCCTCCGTCGGGCCGCGGTGGCCGAGGCGGCGTCGCGGGAGGGATGAATCCGCCCGTCGGGCCCCGGCCGGATAAAGGAGGTGTTCGATGATGGAATCAACGACGGTAAAAACGGGTGATCAGCGCCTATCTGGCGGTGGTGGGCCTGGCGGCGGCGGTTCAGTTCCTGGCGTTCCCGTTCTATGCGTACGACTCCGCCGGGGACCGTCTGGACTGGCCGGTAACCGTGTGGCTGGTGCTCGATTGGTTCATGGCCGCCCGGTCTGGCGGCGCTGGTGGCAACCACATGCAAGGAGAAGAAGCGGCGGGGCGCCGACCCCTCGACCGATGTGCGCGGATGGCTGGGGGCCAACTTCATGTTCTACAGCGCTCTCCTGACGGCCATCGCCTTCATGCCCAACTGGTTCGAGGCCGCGGGGCTCCGGGCAGGACAACTGGACTGTCTGGCACCTCATCGACACGGTCCTGCCGGTGCTCTTCCTCGTCGAGGCCCACCGGCTCTGGCGCGGCGGCGCCGAGTAGCCGAGCTCGATTACCCCGGGTTCCGTTGCCGGCCTGTGGCCATTGCGGCTAGGATCTGTTGCGGACGAGACAGCCGAGGGGCCGCACGCTGTGGAATCTACGGGCGGCGTCAGAATTGAGGAGCGTGTTGAATGGTTGATGCGCCGAAGGGTTCCAGCCCAGCTATGACCGGTTGGGTTACGTTGGGCAACGGTGAGCAACGGAGGCTGGCGGGCATGGGAAGCAGGCTGGCCGCCCGGATACTGGATGCGGTCATCGCGGGGGTGATCTCCCTGGTAGTGCTGATCATAGTCTTCGGTGGGTTGTCGGCGGCGAACAGCAGCGAAACCGGATTTTTGGTCGGGTTTCTTTCTACTTTGTTGGTGATAATGCTCGTTTGGCTGCTGTACGAACCCGTTCTGATCGCCGTCTACGGGCAGACCCTGGGCAAGAAGATAGTGGGGGTGAAGGTAATCAGGGCCGACAACGGGGAGGTACCGGGGTATGGCAAGTCGATCAGCCGCTGGTTGGTTCCGTCCGTGGTCAACTTTATCCCCTTTATCGGTTCCATCATCAGTTTGGTGGTTTACCTGTCACCGGTGTTCTCCGACACCCGCCAAGGCTGGCACGACAAAGCCGCCGCCACCGTGGTGGTCACAACCTGAATCCGACTTCGTCCGTATGGGGCCGCCGCCCTTCCGGCCGTCGGAGAGAAACCCGGCATGAACAGGGTTTTCCACTCCGGGGAGACACAAAGAAGCCGGTCTTGACCGACGTTGACTCATAGGCTGTCCCGCTGCGTCCAAGACGAAGCATCACCTTCCCCAGGCGTTCTCTTCGGCGATAGGCCGGGAGCGGCGAAGGGCAGAGGGCATCGGCATATCGGCGGCCGCCGCATCCTCTATCCTGGATCCAGTTGAATACAAACAACTGTCACTAAAGGAGTCCGGGTGCGCTGGTCGCAAACTTTCATTCCCACCCTTCGGGAGGATCCGGCTGATGCGGCGGCCCCCAGCCATCGGTTGTTGGTGCGCGGGGGGTTCATCCGGCAGCTGATGGCGGGGTCGTACTCGCTGCTGCCCCTGGGCATGCGGGTGGCCCGCAAGATCTCCGGCATCATTCGCGAGGAGATGGACGCCATCGGCGGGCAGGAGTTCCTGGCGCCGGTGGTGCATCCCGGCGAGCTGTGGAAGAAAACCGGGCGCTGGGACGATGTAGAAGGAATCATGGTCAAGTTCGAGGACCGCAGGGGGGCTGATCTGGTGCTGGCGCTCACCCACGAGGAGGTCTTCGCCCACCTGGCCTCCGAGCTGTCCTCATACAAGGAGCTCCCCCAGATCTGGTATCACCTGCAGACCAAGTTCCGGGACGAGGCCCGGCCCCGCTCCGGTCTGCTCCGGGTGCGGGAGTTCACCATGAAGGACTCCTACTCTCTCGACCTGGACGAGGCCGGGCTGGACGCCCGGTTCGAGGCGCACCGGGGCGCCTACCGCCGCATCTTCGCCCGCATGGGCCTCGAAACCATCCAGGTGGAGGCCTCGTCGGGGAACATGGGCGGCAGCGATTCGGTGGAGTTCGCGGTCCGCTCCGACACCGGTGAGGACCGGGCGGCGGTGTGCGGGGAGTGCGGCTACGCCGCCAACCTGGAGCGGGCCGTCGGCCTGGCCGCTCCGGTAACCGACGACCCGTGGGCGGGGCCGCCCGAGCCGTTCCCGACCCCCGGCGTCCGCACCATCGCCGCCCTGGCCGAAGCCGGCTCCTTCGCCGCCCCCCGTCGGCAGATCAAGACCCTGGTCTATGTGGTGGGGAGCCGGGTCACCCTGGTTGTCCTGCGGGGGGATCACGATCTCGAGGAGCAAAAACTGGCCGACTCGGCCGCCGACGCGGTGCGCCCCGCCTCCGAGGACGAGATCGCGGCCGCCCTGGGCGCCCATCCCGGCAGCCTGGGGGCGGTGGGAGTGGAGCATCTGCCGGTGCTGGCCGACCCGGCCCTGCGGGGGCGTTCCAACATGGTCACGGGCGCCAACCGGGACGACTTCCACCTGCGGGGCGTCGATGTGGAGCGGGACATCCCGGTCGATCGGTGGCTGGATCTTCACACCGCCGTCCACGGGGAGGCCTGCGGACGCTGCGGCCAAGGCGCATTGTCGGTGTCGAGCGTCATCGAGGTGGGCCACATCTTCAAGCTGGGCCGCAAATACAGCCGGGCTCTGGGGGCGGCGGTGCTGGACGAGTCCGGCCGCCCCGCCGACCTGGTGATGGGTTCCTACGGAATCGGGGTGGGCCGCTCCATGGCGGCCGTCGTCGAGGCGAGCCGCGACGACCGGGGAATCATCTGGCCGCTGTCTGTTGCGCCGTTTGCGGCGGTGATCACCGCCCTGCGCCCCGATCGGCCCGAGGTGACGGCGGCGTGTGAGACCCTGTACGGGGAGCTGTCGGCGGCGGGTGTGGAGGTGCTGTGGGACGACCGGGACGAGCGGCCGGGGGTCAAGTTCGCAGACGCCGAGCTGGTGGGCATCCCCTACCGCCTCACGGTAGGGCCGCGCGGGCTGGCCTCGGGGGAGGCGGAGCTGCGGTCGCGGGACGGTTCCATCAGCGAGCCGGCGCCCCTCGATCGGGCGGCGGAGCGCATCAGAGGGCTGACCGGGAGCGTATCCGGAGGTTGATCGGACGGAGCGGCCGCCCATTCGCAGCGGCTTTCGGGGGCGGCGCCTACGCAGGTTTGGGCTTCCGCCGCGCCTATACTGGCCGCAGAAACCCGAAGGGACGTGACTTTGTGCAGCAAAGTGGGCGGCCAGCCCGCTTTTTTTATGGCCGACACCGGTTGGCCCGCCCCGCTCGCGCGCCCGGTTGCCGCGTCCCCGACCGCACCGGATCCGGGGCGGGGCCGGACGGAGGGCGCCGTGCCGGTCGATGAGCGGCTCTGGGAGCTGTGCGAGGGCTATCTGGCCGGCCGGGGCCTGGAGCTGGACGACCTGGAAGTGGCCGGAAGCGGGCGTCGGATCCTGCGCATAACCATCGACCGGGAAGGCGGGGTAGGCGTGGACCGGCTGGCCGCCGCCTCGCGGGGCATCTCCCGTCTGCTGGACGAGGAGGATCCTTTCGAAGGCCCCTATTCCCTCGAGGTGACCTCGCCCGGCCTGGAGCGCAAGCTCCGCCGGCCCCTCCATTACACGAAGTCGATCGGGAGGGACGTAACCGTCAGGACCAGCGTGGAGGTGGCCGGTTCGCGATACCATCACGGGGTGATGGAGGCGGTGGGTGCAGAAGATTTCGTCTTGCGGGTGGACGGCATCGAACGGAGAATCCCTTTCGGGCAGGTGCGTTCGGCGCAGACCAGATTCGAGTGGACGAAGGTGCCGAAATCAACCAGGAAGTCGGGGTAAAAGCACATGAAGATGGACTATCAGGTAATGGAAGCCCTGGAATTGCTCGAGCAGGAGCGGGGCATTCCCGTCGATACGATCCTGGATGCGCTGGCCAACGCCTTGGTATCGGCCTACAAACGCAGTCGGGGCGCCGCCGAGGAAGCGCGGGTGACGATTGATCCCAACGGGGGCGAAATCATCGTCTACGCCCAGGAGCTGGACGAGGACGGCAACGTGGTGCGGGAGTGGGAGGACACGCCCAGCGACTTCGGGCGCATCGCCGCCACCACCGCCAAACAGGTGATCGCCCAGCGGCTGCGGGAGGCCAAGCGGGAGCAGGTCTTCGACGTCTACGAGGGGCGGGACGGGGATCTCGTTACGGGGATCGTCCAGCAGCACGACCACCGCTATACGATCCTCGACCTGGGCAACGCCGAGGCGATCATGCCCGGTTCCGAGCGCATCCCCTACGAGCGCCTGGAGCGCAACGCCCGATGCAAGGCGTTGATCATCGAGGTGCGCCGGGAGACCAAGGGCCCCCAGATCGTGGTTTCGCGCTCCCACCCCGACTTCGTCCGCCGCCTGCTCGACCTCGAGGTGCCGGAGCTGCTGGACGGCACGGTGGAGATCCGGTCGATCGCCCGGGAGGCGGGGCACCGCACCAAGATCGCGGTGGTGTCCAACGCCCCCAACGTCGACCCGAAGGGCGCCTGCGTGGGGGGGCGGGGATCCAGGGTGCGGCAGGTGGTGAACGAGCTGAGGGGCGAGAAGGTGGACGTGGTGCAATGGAGGGACGAACCCTCCCAGTTCATCGCCGAGGCGCTCGGCCCGGCCAAGGTGCGGGAAGTCCACGTCGACGAAGAAGAGAAGTCGGCGGTCGCCGTGGTGAGCGAGCACCAGCTGTCTCTGGCGATAGGCCGGGAAGGCCAGAACGCCCGGCTGGCGGCCCGCCTCACCGGATACAGCATTGATATACGCAGCGACTCCCAGGGGCGGCGGTCCCGGAGCGGCGCCGCCCCGGCCCCCGCCGAGGCCGGCCGGCAGACGAGGACGGGAGGGGCTGTCTCCTAGATGGCGACCAAGCGGATCCACGAGCTGGCCAAGGAGCTGGGGCTTGCCTCCCGCGAGGTGCTGACCATCGCCCGCGACCTGGGCCTGCAGGTAACCACCGCCTCGTCGGGCCTCGACCCCGGCGACGCCGAAGCCCTGCGCTCCATGCTCATCGCCGACCGGGAGGCCGAGGCGCCCGAAGAGCCGGAGCCCGAACCGGAGCCCGAACCCCCCGAAGAAACGCAGGCCGTGTACGAGCTGGAGCCCGAAGAAGACGAGATCGACCTCATCGTCGTGTCACCGGGGCTGTCGGTGCTGGAGATGGCCAGGGCCATGCGCCGTCCGGTGGTGGAGCTGATCAAGGCGTTGCTTTCCATGGGCTTCATGGCCGCCGCCGCCGCCCCGGTCCCCCGGGAGGCGATCGAGCCGTTGGCCGAGCAGTTCGGCTTCCTGGTGGAGATCGAAGACCTAGAAGAGGAAGACCCCCCCGCGACGCTGGTGAGGCCCAAGCGGGTATTCGACGACGACCCGGCCGCCCTGGTGGACCGCCCGCCGGTGATAACCGTCATGGGCCACGTGGACCACGGCAAGACCACCCTGCTGGACGCCATCCGCCGGACCGATGTGGCGGCGGGGGAGGCGGGCGGCATCACCCAGCACATCGGGGCCTACCAGGCGGCGGTGGAGGGCCGTTCCCTGACCTTCATCGACACGCCCGGCCACGCCGCCTTCACCGCCATGAGGGCGCGGGGGACGGAGGTGACCGACATCGTGGTGCTGGTGGTGGCCGCCGACGACGGGGTGATGCCGCAGACGGCGGAGGCGATCAGCCACGCCCAGGCGGCCGGGGTGGAGATGATCGTGGCCATCAACAAGATGGACCTCGAGAACGCCGATCCGGTCAGGGCGCGGGCCATGCTGACCGAATACGGGGTGATAACCGAGGAGCTGGGGGGTGAGGTGATCTCGGTGGAGCTGTCCGCCGCCGAGGGGGACGGGATCGACCACCTGCTGTCGATGATCGACCTGGTGGCGCAGATATCCGAGTTCAAGGCCAACCCCGGGGCCGCTGCCTCCGGGGTGATCATCGAGAGCCGCCTCGACCAGGGGCTGGGTCCCGTGGCCACCGTGATCGTTCAGCGGGGCACCCTGAGGCGGGGGGACTGCCTGGTGGCCGGGACGGCGAGCGGGCGGGTGAGGTCGATGACCGACCACAACGGGTTCAAGATCGCTTCGGCGGGGCCGTCCACTCCGGTGCTGGTGTCGGGCTGGTCGGCGGTTCCCACCGCCGGGGACCTCATGGAGGCGGTGAAGAACGACCGCACCGCCCGAACCATGGCCGCCGAGCGGGAGAGCGAGCTCCGGGCGAAGCACCTGGTGGTGCCCACCGCCCGGGAGCGGCTGGGGCAGCTGCTGGAGAGGCTGCGGTCCAAGGAGCAGGCCGAGCTGCGCCTGATCATCAAGGCCGACACAGACGGATCCGTGGGGGCGATCCGGGAAGCGGTCGCCAAGATCGTCCGGGAAGGCGGAGGGGTGACCGTGGTCCACGCCGCGGTGGGCGGCATCACCGAGAACGATGTCACCCTGGCCCGCTCCACCGACTCGCTGGTGGTCGGTTTCAACTCCCGCCCCGACCCCAAGGCCCGCCGGGCGGTACGGTCGACCGGGGTCGAGGTCAGGACCTATTCGGTCATCTACGAGCTGCTGGACGAGATCGAGCAGATGCTGGTGGGCCGCTTGGCGCCGGTGCGGGAGGAAAGGGTGCTGGGCGCCGCCGAGGTGCGGGCGGTCTTCCGGGTCCCGAGTCTGGGCTCGGCGGCCGGATGCTACGTGGTGGAGGGGTCCATCCCCCGCGACGCCAGAGCCCGGCTGCTGCGGAGCGGCATCGTGGTCTACGAGGGGCGGGTGGCCTCGCTGCGGCGGTACAAGGAAGATGTGGACGAGGTGGCGGCGGGGTACGAATGCGGCGTGGGTCTGGACCGGTTCCGCGACATAGAGATCGGGGACGTGATCGAGACCTACCGGGTCGATGAGGTGGCCGCCCGATGACCTCCCCGGCTGTTTCGGCTTCGGCGCCGGTTCCTGTTCTGGCGGGAACCGCACGGTGATCCGGTGGCGTCCTTGCATGCGGCGGCGCTGCGCATCGACCTCCGGCTGAGGGATGTCCATTCCCTGAAGTCCAAACGGCGGCGGATCACCCGCCTGTCCTCGGCCCTGCGGCAGGCCTTTCCGGTGGCCGTCTCCGAAGTGGATTACCAGGATCTGTGGCAGCGGGCGGCGGTGGGGGTGGGGATCGTTTCCCCCCACGCCTCCCAGCTGGAGATGGCCGTCCATTCGGTGCGCCGTTTTCTGGAGCGGTGGGAGGAGGTGGAGGTGCTGTCTGTGGGGGTTTCGTATCTGGAGGATCCGGAGTGAGGCGGGGCCGGTGAGCGGGCGGCGCATCCGGCGGGTCAACGAGCTGCTCCGGGAGATCATCGCCGAGGAGTGCCGGAACCTGAAGGACCCCAGGCTGGGTTTCCTGACCGTGACCGGCGTGTCTACCTCGCCCGATCTCCGCAACGCTTCCGTCTATTACACGGTGCTGGGGGACGAGCAGATCGAATCCGCCACGGCCGAGGCGTTGGCCTCGGCCGCCGCCCGGGTGCGGGCGGCGGTGGGGGAACAGGTGCGGCTCAAGTACCTGCCCAAGTTGACCTTCCGGCCCGATCCGGCCGCCGCCCACGCCCGGCGGATCGATGAAATACTCAAGGGGATGAAGGAGAAAGCGGGGGAGTCGGCATGACCGGGGAAGCCGGGGCATCGGCCGGCGGCGCGGCGGCGGGGACCCGCCGCAGCCTCGAGGCCGCCGCCGAGGTTATCGAAGGGGCCCGAACACTGACCACCACCGGGCACATCAAGCCCGACGGGGATGCGCTGGGGGCGGCGCTGGGTCTGGCGCTGGCCGCCCGGGCCGAGGGGCGGCAGGCCGACTCCTGTTTCGGAGGAGGCTTCGTCCTGCCCGGCCATTTCGCCTTCCTCGACACCTCACCCCTGCGGGACCCGGGCGAGGCAGGCCGCCCGGATGTCCTGGCGGCCTTCGACGTCAACGACCCGGATCGGCTGGGCGAAGAGATGCAAGAGGTGCTGGCCGGAGCGGGGTCGGTGGTGATGGTGGATCATCACATCTCCGGCCCGGGCTTCGGGGACGTTCAGGTGCTGGATCCGGACGCCCCCGCCGCCGCCCTGCTGTGCTTCCGGCTGATCCGGACGCTGGGATGGAAGCTCCCCCCCGAGGCGGCTGCGGCCCTGTTGCTGGGCCTGGTTACCGACACCGGCCGATTCCAGTATTCCAGCACCAACCCGGAGGCCTTCCGGGCGGCGGCCGAGCTGGTGGAGGCCGGCGCCCGCCCGGATATCATCGGCGTCGAGGTGTTCGAGTCCGCGCCGTTCGGGTATCTGGGAGTGGCGGGGTCGGTGCTGTCCCGGGCGGTGCTGGAACCGGAGCGCTCCCTGGTGTGGTCGTTCGTAACCCAGGAGGACCTGCGGAGCGGAAACATCGGGATCGAAGACGCCGACGGCCTCATCGACGCGGTGCGGACGGCCAGGGAGGCAGAGGTGGCGTTGCTGGCCAAGGAGCAGCCGGACGGAGGGAAATGGAAGCTGAGCCTGCGCTCCCGCTGGTGGGTGGACGTGGCGGCCGTTGCCGAGGAGCTGGGCGGCGGAGGGCATCGCCGGGCTTCGGGCTGCGAGGTGGAAGGCACTCTGGCGGAGGCGGTCGAGGCCGTGCGGAGGCGCCTGCCGGAACCGGCGGCGGAGTGACGGTCGAATCAGGATTCGTGCTGGTCGACAAGCCCGAGGGCTGGACTTCCCACGACGTGGTGGCCAAGGCGCGCCGCCTGTTCGGCATCAAGAAGATCGGACACGCCGGAACCCTCGACCCCATGGCCACCGGCCTGCTGATACTGGGAATCGGCAGGGCCACCAGGCTGCTGCGCTTCCTGACCGACCTGCCCAAGGCATACGAGGCGGAGGTCAAGTTCGGGGTGGCCACCGACACACTGGACGCCGACGGGAAGGTGCTGGAACGCCGGCCCATGAATATAGACGCCGAGGACCTGGCGGGGATGCTGCCCTGGTTCTGCGGGTCGATCACGCAGACGCCGCCCATGGCGTCGGCGGTCAAGGTGGGGGGCAGACGGCTGTACGAACTCGCCCGGAAGGGGCGGGAGGTGGAACGTCCGGCCCGGCAGGTGCAGGTCTACGATCTCCAGCTTATGGAGTTCGAGCCGGGCCCGTACCCCATCGCCTGCATTCTGGTGACATGCGGGCGGGGGACATATGTGCGGGTGCTGGCCGACGACATCGCCCGGGCGCTGGGCGGGCGGGCGCATCTCGTCTACCTGCGGAGGGAGGCCAACGGGCATATGAGCGCAGACGATGCGTATGATATCGACGCCCTGGAGTATATAAAGGATCTCGATATGCGCCGGGGTTCGGAGGCCATTTTCAGTGTGATAGTGCCCCCGGGAGAGGGGTTGCGGCATCTGAGCCGGGTGGAGGTGGACGAGGAGCAGGCGGCGATGGTGCGGGCGGGGCGGCGGATTCCGCTTCCCGAGGAGCGGGCGGGGAAGATCAGAGGCGGCGAGGGGGCCTATGTGCGGGTGATGACCGATGACCGTCTGTGGGCGGTCTACCGGTTGGAGGGCGGCGATCTGGCGCCGGAGGTGGTGCTGGGATGAGGATCTCTCCATGAAGGTGTGGACCGGCGACCCCCGCGGCTGGGGGCCGCCGCCGAAGCGGGGGTCCATGGTAACGGTCGGGGTGTTCGACGGGGTGCACGAGGGCCACAAAGCTCTGCTGACGGTAATGTATCAACGAGTCGAGGCCTTCGAGGGCATCGAGAGGGCGGTGGTTACCTTCGACGTCCATCCGCGTTCGGTGGTCACCCCCGAGCAGGCCCCGAGGATGCTCACCACGCTCGAACACCGCATCGAGTTTCTCGGGTGGCTGGGCGTCGACCGGGTGGGGGTGCTTCCCTTCGACCTGATCCGCGATTGGCCGCCCGAAATGTTCGTCCGCCGGGTGTTGGTGGGCGCCTTCGACGCCAAAGCGGTGGTGATGGGCGCAGGGTTCCGTTTCGGCGCCGGCCGGTCCGGGGATGTCAATACCCTGATGCAGATGGAGGGCCGTGATTTCTGGGTGGTGAGCGTCGGACTGTTTCCGGCGGAGAACGGTCCGATCTCGTCGTCGAAGATCCGCCGCCTCATTGCGGAGGGTGACGTCTCGGGGGCGGCCGACCTGCTGGGCCGCTACCACGGGTTGCCGGCCAGGGTTCCCGAGGCCAGGGTTCCCGAGGCCGGGCGGGGGGCTCCCCGGTCCGCTTCGCACACGGTGGAATTGGAAATCGACCGGTCGCTGGCTGTACCCGCCCCCGGCGCATACACGGTGTGGGCCGGTCCGGAAAAAGATCAGAAGCCTCATGCGGGGGTATGTAGCATCGGCGCCGCCGTAGAGCTCTACCTGCCGGACGTGACCTATGACCTCGCGGGGCGCGACATATGGATGATGTTCACCGACCGCCTGCGCGAGGACCCCTCCCTGGACGACCCCGCCCGTCTGAAAAAGGACATGGCCCGATCCCGCCGTCTGCTCGACGAGGCGGATTTATGAAGGAGCAACAGCTCGAGATGTCGATATATTACGATAGCGCCGCGGTTGATGTCCTCTGACTGCCTGGTCCAAAGCGCCTCCAAACGGGCGAACTCGATTCGCGGCCTCGGTATCGATATCTACACCGATGTCCATAGTGTAGAAACGGGCTTGTTCTATCCTGGTGAGGAACTCGAGTCCTATCTAGATCATGTCTTGCGCGGACAGAAAATCGGCGGGCCTATCAGGACTCGATCGAAGCTGGCAAAGCAGATGGTGGCGGAGGCGCTCGGCTATAGTCGTCCTGTGTCTTTCAAAAGGACCAAACCCCGATTTCCGGGCCAGGATCTTGATGTCTATGTTCAACAAGACAACAATCTTCAAATCTGGAATGAGGAATTGTCGCCAGAGCGGCGATACGTACTGATCAGGCCGGGCTCTGACGGCATCGTTCGGAGTGTTCGCGTCGTGCTAGGCCAACATTTGGTACAATGGGACCGAACCGGGGTTCTGACCTCAAAGTATCAGGCGAATGGCTGTCCTGGTCGATCGGGTTCCGTGCTCGTCAGCCCAAACGATACCGATATCTTCACGAATTTCTTTCAGCCGATGCCCTTGCAGAGCGGCGCTTTATGGGATTTTCGATCATCTGATCCGCCGGTCCCCGGTGCCTTGATGCCGATCGACCAGGTTTTTGATAGGCTCTCGAACTTGGTTGAGACTCGGATCCAGGCGACGGGCCCCGGACAAGACCGAATACGCGGTGAGTTGCTTCAACAACGCGTCAGCGACGAGCTCGGTATTGGTGAGTATGCCAACTACGGGCAATGGCCAGACATTGTCAACCAGGTTCTTGAAGTCAAGCTCCAAACTTCTTCGACGATTAACTTGGGTTTGGTTCTTCCTAGTGATACGACTTCTGTTCGATCTATTGGATCAAGGATGCGACACTGTGATGCTCGTTACCTAGTCGTCTACGGTGAGATACCGGCTTCCAGAGAAGTAGAGATACATTCTCTCGTTCTTGCTACCGGCTCAGATTTTTTCAAAGAGTTCGTCCAGTTCGGCGGTTTAATCAAAAACAAGAAGCGCCAAATCAGATTACCGAGTGACCTTTTCTAAGCCTACAAGCTTCCAAATCAGGTTGTCGATTTCATCAAACTTCTCAGCTAGCCTGAGTCCTCGTATATGGTCGGCGATACCAGCAGTTGGATCAGGAACAGGGAGGCGCTCGATGTATTGAGTCATGAAGCGCCGCCTGCCTGCGTAGAGATAGTTGCCGCATGCCGAGTCGTAGAACCATGTGCAGAAAGAAGAGTTACCAACCGCCATGATCACCTCAGCGATATCCGGATCATCAATAGCCACCCAGTAGCAGTCTCCATTGACTACAGCGCCCGATTCATCGATGGCGAAACGCGGGAAATCGGCGATGTCAGGGAAAACGACCTTACGTCTGGGCCAGAGCGCAGGTTTCTGAGGAACCCATATCTCATACCAGGATCGGCCTGCTTCGATAACGTAGGAACGAGACTCTAGGCGGTTTCGATGATTATTGAGGTAAGCTGCCGCTCGAGGGTAGTCATCCAGGGGGATGGGAACTGTTTTACCTGCTTTATCCTGATGTGTATATAGGATCATCTTATCACCGGGTCTGGAGTACCAGGCGTTGATATTGTGATGGGTTATCAGCGGCTTCAGTAATTCCCTCTCGGGACGCAACGAATCAGGCAGTTGATCCCAGTCACTCCGGATGAATACCTCGTCTGCTGTTGTCTTGACACCCACCCTCACCTCTCCGAACTTCTTCAGCGGCGGCAAAGAGCGCCGTCTTATATGGGTTAATCTCAATCGAGTATCATCATCGATCGGGTTCCAGGGAAGGCTGACATCATCTGTGTCGTCTAGCACGCCCTCCCGTATTAGGTAGTTGCGTTCGCCGTCAAATATGAATCCGTACAAGCGCCCAGATAAGGCGCCAAGGATAGAGTCCACCTTTTCAGCCTGCTCATCATCAGGGAGTTTTGTTTCGTATACAGATCTGAACATTACGCTCCCATTGTTCTCAGTCGATCGGAAACCGGATATTATAACAGGAAGCACGGCGGCATCGAACAGCTTTGTGTCGCCTAGATCCACAATCTCTGTCAGCATAAGTTTTTGCCTCAACAATTTGCGCATGGCAAAACCCGCCCGATTGGTCAGAAACTTGTTCGAGCAAAGGAGACCCACTGCTCCGAGCGGGCGAAGAGCATCTATAATAGCCGCCGTGAAAGCCTGATATAGATCGAAGCGCCCCGACAAGCCATACCGACGGCCCAAAGCCCTGGTTATGGATGTTCCCAATGTCTGAGTGCGTACATAAGGAGGATTCGATATCACCAGGTCGAATTCGAACCGGTTTGTAACGTTGTCGTCGAAAAGACCGGCGTTGCCGGCCATCATTTCAAGGAAGTCTGTGCAATGGAGGTTGACGTTCGCCCGATCCTCCAGGCGGCGCCGAGCTTTGCTTATCGCCTCCGGATCGGTGTCGTAGCCGGTGAGGGCCGACACCGAGATATTTCGTTCGCGGGCTGCTTCCGCCGCGGCGAGCAAAAGTTCTCCATCCCCGCATGCCGGATCAAGAATCCGGACAGAGGAGACGGGTCGAAGCGCCTCGAATGCCTGTTCCGCCAGAAAAAGGGCGAGTTCGGTAGGCGTATAGACGGCGCCGGTCGACTTCTTGCGGTCGGCGCGATGCCGATCCGTCCTGGTTGCAGCACTTGATGACAGGTGCATCATTGATTCGCTCGCGTTACATGGGTATCCCAACGGGTACGCACGATTGAATACTTTTTCTCCAGGTGAGGGTGTGTGACACGCAGAGGCCCCGGGACTGCGATCCGCAGCCGATCCGGGGCGTACTTCCGATGGGGTCCCCGGGTGGTATCACCGATCCAACACTCTACTCGCTGCTCATCTCTGTTTCTCTCTCCGGTGTGGCTCCGAGGATAAGCCGCCGGCCGGTGCGAATGCTATCACATCATGCCGGGGAGCGTAAGGTAGGTATTTCCATCCTCCCTCTGTCCGTCCTGGTACTGCCGCCCGGATGCTTCGGTGGAGGGGAGTCCATCAGCGGCTTCTCACCAGACGGTTGTGCAGACTCCTCCTTCACGATCGACGCGGCTCCGTGTCGCGCCCGACGCCGGCGGACCATCACGAAGGCCCCGCCTCCTGCGGTTCTCGCCTGCGGCGGAGATCGGGGACCGTTCCAGGGCGCCGCGGTCCGTCTCGGTCCGCGGCGGTGCTATACTGATGTTCATGCCCGCGGCCTTGATGCGCCGTTCTGCTTACGCGAGGGTCAGAGCAAGAGAGATGAAAACGACCCAAGAGACAATCGCTGAGTTCGGCGCTCATGACAGCGACACCGGATCGCCCGAGGTCCAGGTTGCCCTGCTCAGCGGGCGGATCAGCCACCTCACCGAGCATCTGCGGGAGCACAAGCACGACCATCACAGCCGCCGGGGCTTGTTGATGATGGTCGGGAAGCGCCGGCGCCTGCTGAAGTACCTTCAGCGGACCGACGTGGAGCGCTACCGCAAGCTGATCACCAAGCTCGGCCTGCGGCGGTAGGTTGCCGCAAGCCGATCACCGGGGGATCAACCCGGTCTGCCCGCCTCCGGTGAGGGGCGCCGGCGGGATCGGAGTCGATACCCGGATCGGCCTCGAACGGGCAAGCGGATTCACCGGACGGAGCGCCTTAGCGTTCTATGATCCGGTTTCCCTGGCAGCCCCAGAACAAAACAGAGCAACAACGAAGATCCGCACCGCGGCGGCTGCGAGAGCCGGCGGCGGTCAGTTGTCAGTTGCCATCCCTTCGACGCCCGCCGGACGGGCGGACGGAGGTATGACCACTGGTAATTGACTGCGCCCGCTCTCCAGGAAGCATCGGGTGGATCCCAGAACGAAACAAGGAGAGCGTGTGTCCGAATACACTGTGCGCGGCCTCATCGGTGATCGAGAGGTCGTGATATCCACCGGCCGGATGGCCGGGCTGGCCAACGGAGCGGTGCGGGTGTCCATGGGCGAGACCGAGGCCCTGGTTACCGCAGCCGCCAACGAGAAACCCAGAGAATCGGTCAGTTTCTTCCCCTTGACCATCGACGTCGAGGAGCGCATGTATGCGGTGGGGAAGATTCCCGGGTCGTTCTTCCGCCGGGAGGGGAGGGCAACCGAGCGCGCCACCCTCAGCGCCCGGCTGATCGACCGCCCCCTGCGGCCCTCCTTCCGGGACGGTTACCGCAACGACACCCACGTGGTGGCCATCATCATGCAGGTCGACGGGGAGAACTCCTATGACGTGCTGGCCCTGAACGGCGCTTCGGCGGCCTTGACCCTGAGCGACCTGCCCTTCGAGGGGCCGATCGGAGGGGTGCGCATGGGCCTGCACAACGGCGAGTGGACGCCCTTCCCCACCTTCACGGAGCTGGAGGAATGCGTGTTCGACCTGGTGGTGGCCGGAAGGCGCAGCGAATCGGGGGATGTGGACATCGTGATGGTCGAAGCCGGCGCCACCGATCGGGCCATGGAGCTGATCGGCGATGGGCAGCAGGCGCCCGACGAGGAGACGGTGGCCGCGGGCCTCGAAGCCGCCAAGGCCCACATCGGCACGCTGATCGACATCCAGCTCGAGCTGGCGTCCGAAGCGGGCCGGGAGGTCGGCGAGTGGCCCGTTACATTGGACTACACGGACGAGATCTACGAGGCGGTCGAGAAGCTCGCAGGCGGCGGGGTGGCCGAGATGATCAAGATCGCCGACAAGACCGAACGCCGGGCCGCCGAGTCGGCCCTGCGCGACCGGCTGGCGGAAGAGTTCGCCGAGGACGAGGAAGCCGCCGCCCAGGCGGGGCGGGCGCTCCGGTCGTTGTCCAAGAAGATGATGCGCGACCGGATCCTCTCCGAGGGGATCCGGATGGACGGGCGCACCGGCGCCGAGATCAGGCAGCTGTCGGCCGAGGTGAACGTGCTGAGCCGCGCCCACGGGTCGGCGCTGTTCACGCGGGGCGAAACCCAGGTGCTCAACGTGCTCACGCTGGGGATGCCGCGCATGGAGCAGCTCCTGGACACCATCAGCAACGAGGAATCCAAGCGCTACATGCACCACTACAACTTCCCGCCCTTCTCGACCGGCGAGGCCGGTTTCATGCGGGGCCCGCGCCGGCGGGAGATCGGACACGGCGCCCTGGCAGAGAAGGCGATCAAGCCGGTGCTGCCCCGCGGCGACGACTTCCAGTACACGCTGCGGCTGGTGTCGGAGGTGCTCGCCTCGAACGGTTCCTCATCGATGGCGTCGGTGTGCGGCTCCTCGCTGTCCCTCATGGACGCCGGGATCCAGATCGCGGCGCCGGTGGCCGGGATCGCCATGGGCCTGATCGCCGAGGAGGGGCGGTACGTAACCCTGACCGACATCCTGGGGGCGGAGGACGCCCTCGGCGACATGGACTTCAAGGTGGCGGGCACCGCCGACGTGATCACCGCCCTCCAGCTCGACATGAAGATCGACGGCCTTCCGTCCGAGGTGCTGGCCGGCGCTCTGCAGCAGGCCAAGGAGGCCCGCCTCCGGGTTCTGGAAGTCATGCAAGAGGCCATTGCCGGCCCGCGCACCGAACTCAAGGAGCATGCCCCCAGGGTGGAGTCCGTCCAGGTGCCCATGGACAAGATCGGAGAGATCATCGGGCCGAAGGGCAAGGTCATCCGCGAGCTGGAGCAGGAGACCGGCGCCGCCGTCGAAGTCCAGGAGGACGGTACGGTGCTGGTTTCCTCCAGCGACGGGGCTTCCCTGTCGGATGCGATGGAACGGATACAGCTGATCGCCTTCCCGCCCGAGCCGGAGATCGACAAGGAATACGAGGGCAAAGCGGTCGGCATCACCGACTTCGGGGTGTTCGTGAACATCCTGCCGGGGCGCGACGGCCTGCTGCATATCTCCAAGCTGGACAGCACCCGCCGGGTCGACCGGGTGGGCGACTACGTATCCGAAGGCGACATGCTGAAGGTGACGGTCGAGTCGATCGACCGGGGCGGCAAGGTTTCGCTCAGGCTGTTGGAGGACCTGGCGCCCAAGCCCGGCGCAGCGCCCTCCCGGGGCGGACCCCGTCGGGGCTCCGATTCCCGCGGCGGCCGGGGCGGACCCCGGGACCGGGACGGACGGGACCGGCGCGACCGCGACGGCCGGGGCGGCCCCCGGGGACGCGACGACCGGAGAGGGGGACGCGACGACCGGCGGGGCCGAGATCACAGAGGCCGCGACGACCGCCGGGGCGGCCGGGGCGGCGGGGACCGCAGGCGGTCCGGATCGGGCGGCGGACGCCGGTTCGCCTCGTTCGAGGACTCCTTCAAGGACGGGGCATAGACCCGGCGGCGAAGAGGTTTCCGCCCGGGGCGGGGCCGCGCGGCTTGCCGCCCCCGGAGCGTAGGCTCGGCGGTGATGCCGGAGCTTCCCGATGTGGTGGTCTACCTCGAGGCGCTGGAGCGCTTCATAGGCGGGCGGGTGTTGGAGCGGGTGCGCGTGGCGTCCATCCCGTTGCTCCGCACCTACGACCCGCCGGTCGGCGAGGTCGAAGGCAAGCGGGTGGCCGGGTTCCGGCGGATGGGCAAGCGCCTGGTGTGGGAACTGGAAGACGACCTGTTCATGGTGTTCCACCTCATGATCGCCGGCCGGTTCCACTGGCGGAAGAAGGGCGCGGCGGTGCCCAAGAAGACGGGCCACGCCGCCTTCGACTTCGAGAACGGAACCCTGGTGTTGACCGAGCAGGGCAGCAGGAAACGGGCCTCCCTCCACATCCATCGGGGCGGTGAGGGCCTGGCGGTGCACGAGCGGGGCGGGGTGGAGCCCCTGGAGGCGGACCTGCCCGCCTTCGCGGCGGCGCTCGGAGGCGTCAACCGCACCCTCAAGCGGGCGCTCACCGACCCCCGCCTGTTCTCGGGGATCGGCAACGCCTACTCGGACGAGATACTCCATCGGGCGCGGCTGTCGCCGGTGCGGCTCACCGGCCGCCTCACCGAAGAAGAGACCGCCCGTCTGCACGAGGCCGTCAGGAGCTCGCTGGAGGAGTGGACCGACCGGCTGCGGGAGGAGGCGGGGGACGGTTTCCCCCGGAAGGTGACCGCCTTCCGCCCCGACATGGCCGTCCACGGCAAGTACAAGCAACCGTGCCCGGTGTGCGGCCAGCCGGTCAGGAGGATCGTGTACGCCTCCAACGAGACCAACTACTGCGCCGGCTGCCAGACCGGCGGCCTGATACTGGCCGACCGGGCCCTGTCCCGCCTCCTCAAGGACGGCTGGCCGGACAAGCTCCCCCAAGACTGACGGTTACCGGCCTACGGGTTCATCCCCGGCTGCTGCCGGCGGCTTCCCGCAGGGCCGGGAGCACCTCGGCGCCCAGGAGCTCGATCAGCGCCTCCTGGTCGACGGCGGCCATCTGGATGGTCACCACATCGGCGCCGATTTCCTCGATGAGCGGCAGGTAGAGGTCGATGATCTCCTCCGCTCTGGCGGCGCGGACGTAGCGGTCCAGCACCTCGTTGCGGGGCAGGGCGTCGGCCCGTTCCCGCAGTGTCATCGGGTCCACCGCCTCCAGCCGCCCCGGCGCCCGCAGGCCGCGCCATGAGAACAGGGCCCGCCAGGCCTCGTCTTCGTCCCCGGCCAGGAGCGCCCACCGGGAGGTGAGCACGGCGGGGGCGGGCCGGCCATGGGCCGCGGCCTCTTCTCGGACGGGGCCTATCACCCGCTCCACCGCGTCCGCCGGATCCTTGACCGACACGATCACCCCGTCGGCCTTGCGCCCCGCCAGACGGGCCGACTTGGGGCCTCCGGCCGCCATCAGGATCGGCACCCGCCGGGTCGGAGGAGAGTACAACCTGGCGCGGTCGGTACGGTAGTAATCCCCTTCGTAGGTGAGCTTCTCGCCGTCGAGCAGACGGCGCATGATTTCCAGCGCCTCCGACATCCGTGCGGCCCGCTCCGCGTACCGGGGGAAGCTGTACCCCAGCGGACCCTCGTTGATGTTCTCCCCGGTGCCGACGCCCAGGGTGAAGCGCCCTCCGCTGAGGCGGTCGAGCGTGGCGGCCGCCTGGGCGACGACCGCCGGATGGAACCGCCACAAGGGGGTGGTTACCCCGGTGGCGAACTCCAGGCGGTCGGCGGCCTGCGCCATCGCCGCGATGGTGGCGTAGGCAAACCCGGAGGCCGAGGCGTCGTCCACCCAGGGATGGAAGTGCTCGGACACCACCAGCATGTCGAACCCGGCCCGCTCCGCCAGCTGCGCATGGCGGACCAGCTGCTCAGGATGCCACTGCTCATGGCCGCAGAAGTAAGCGAATCTGGTCATGGGGTTCCTCCTAATATTATCAAAGGGGTCGGACGGCTGGCCGGCCCCGGTCCTGAAACTTCTCTCGCATCCCTGCGAGGTACTGGGGCGGATCTCGAGCCGTTGATCAACAAGGCGCCGGTGTCGACTTACAACATCTCGCCCAACCCCCGCCGCCATTGAGTTGAGTGGGAATGACCGACTCGGGCCGCCCGCCCGATCGTTGCTAGACGGCGAGATCGCCCAAAGGCTTGGCGAAGGCCCAGCGTTTGTGTGAGGAGAAGTCCCACATGCCCTTGAGAAGCGTCCGGTCGTCATCGGCTAGGGGGAACCTGGTCATGATCTCTTCCAAAGGCCAAGGCCGCCCCGGACGCAGAACTTCAATCCCCACCACCTCGCCCGACTCGCCGAGGTCCACCATCGTGCCTGCATCCATCTGATGTGTTTCATCCACGGGGGAATCTGCGAGCTCTATGTAGAGAGCGTCAGTGTCGTAGTCATATGAGTACTTCACCTGGTGAAACCTCCTCTCCGGCTCGGCCAAGCCGCCGTGATCACATGGTAACAGTTTTCGACCGGTGCGCATATTCGGAGTATACGTCCACCCGCTGCCCATCCTGAGATCCAGATCGTACCCGGCAATCCAGGTTCCGGATCTCCGTGCGGACGGCTTACAGCGGCTTCCACATCTGTGCGTGTGATCTTGCGCCGCGCCATCTGCACCAAGGCATGTTTCGTGTAGTAAACCTCCACACGCCTACTCCGTATATGGCTGGCCGTTGGATGGTTCGCTTTCTTGGCTTAGAACAACCAGGTAGGGGAGAGTCTTGACCTGGTTGTCATTAACCATGATCACGAACTCATACAAGCCGACTTTTTTCAGCGGTACGGAAAAATTGAACGCAAAGGGCTGAAATGATTTCCAGGTGACAGGAGCTCCATCAGGCCAGGTGGGTATTCCGGTCGCGGTCAGGTGGTGAAACCTTTCGCCGTCTTCATCCTGAAGGATCACTTCGACTCGGTGTGGCCTTGCGCACTCTACCCTTTCGAAGCTGACTCTGAGCAGGAGACCAATGTCGAGTACCGTTGGCATCTCGGCTGTCTCTATCACGTTTGTACCGCCCGAGATGACATGCGCGAGGCCCGACGGCTCCAACCGGACGTGTTCGGCAAGCAAGGCATAGTCGAGTTCGGGCACACCCCTAGAATAGCGGAGCGGTAGGCCGATGTCTACAAGGATGGGTAATCACAGGGGTGCGATTCGATGGCCCTTCGGTAATGATGGCCCGCCATGGCGCAAACCGGTGGAATCCCCGACTCGGGGCCGATTGATTCGTGTCGGAGCGGGCCGCAGGTGCAGGGAGGTCATAACAACGATGTATTGGGCCGCCGCGTTACCAGAGGGGCCAGGGGAGGGGCGGGCGGTCGGTGGGCGGGAAGGGATGCACGGGGTCGGCTTCCAGGCTTTTTACCCGCTCGGCCAGGGCGTCGGCTTCCGGTTCGCTCAGGAGCTCCGCCGTCCGGTCCCACAGTCCGTTCCCGAGCGCCCGATCGAGCCGCCGAAGCGCCGCCGTTGCGTTGTCGGGGAAGGGCAGGCCGGAGAAACCCCACATGACGGTGCGGAGTTTGGGGTCGGTGTGGAAGGCCACGCCGTGGTCGATGCACCAGAGCCGCCCCGAGCGGTCGTTCAGCACGTGTCCGGCCTTGCGGTCGGCGTTGTTGATCACCAGGTCGAGGACGGCCACCGGCCATAGCTGCGGGTCGGCTTGGTCGATGAGGGGCGCCGGGTTGAACTCGTAGTCGATGTCGATGAACTCTTGTGCCGATCCGGGTCCGAACGGGCCTTCCGCCGGAAGGGTTACGGGGACCAGAGGCAGCCCGGCCGCTTCGGAAACCTCGAATGTGAGTATCTCGCGGGCGGGCAGAGTCCGGCAGTCGAAATCCCAGAGGGGCCGTTGGCCCTGTTCGGGCTTGTACACCACCAACCGATCCGAAGCGGTGGCGGCCAGGAGGGTGGCGTTGGAGGCGTTGCGAAACCGCCCGACGATCTCGGTGATGGTCCAGACTTCCGGATGGGCGCCGGTCATCAGCCGGGCGGCCGGTGGCCGTTGGCGGAGGGGCATTCGTGGCCGCCGGGGTCCACCGGCAGCAGGCAGTTCCGGCACTCCGCCCGGCCGGAATGGACCGCTTCCAGCGCCTTCACCGCCATGGCGCGCAGCTGTTCGGCGGTGATCACGAACGCCGCCCCCTGGCCCTCGTCGCCTCCGAGCACGAAGGTCAGCAGATCCCGGCGGTCTATGCGCATGGCGATGGAATTGACGCGGAAGAGCACGTCGCCGGGGGAAGGAGCGGGCAGGCCCGGGGTGGCGGACAGCAGCGCCCCTATCGCTTCTTCGTTGATTTCCCAGCCGAGGGTGGTCAGCAGCTCGATGGCCTGCTCGCCGAGGGCCGCCGCCTGCCCTTTCTCGCATTTGAACCAATGGGCGAGGCCGCCGGATTCGATGAAGACATAGAAGGTGCGGTCGCCGGGTTCGCCGACGGCGCCCACCAGGCAGCGGTCCACCTGGCCGAAATCGTAGAAGGGGCCGTCGTTCATGGCTCGGCGCCCCGGGCGTTGATCGACGCTATGGACCACGGCCCGTCTTTTTGCCGCCGGAGGTCCGAGACGGAGGCGGTGTCGATATGGATGCGCTGGAACAGATCGAGGGGTTGGCCCAGGAAATGGGACAAGATCAGCTTGATGACGTCGCAGTGGCTCACCGCAACAGCCGTCTGGCCGGGGTGGGCTTCGGCGATCCGCTCGGTTGCTCCGACCGCCCGCACCTGGGCGCTCACGAACGACTCGCCGTCCGGGAACTGCACCCGTGAAGGACGGCGCTGCACGGTCTTCCACAGCTTGGTGTCCTTGAGGGCGTCGAAGGTCCGGCCTGTCCAGTCGCCGAAGTCGATCTCGATGAGGCCCCGGTCGGCGATCGGGGAGAGCCCGTGGGGCCGGGCGATGATCCGGGCCGTCTCGAGGGTCCGCTCGATGGGGGAGGTGTACACGGCGGCGATCTCCAGGCCGGCGAGGGCGGCGGCGGCGGCCTCGGCGTCCTTCCGCCCCTGCCCGCCGAGGGATACGCCGGGGGTCCGCCCGGTGAGGCGGTCCCCGGTCTCGGGGGTGGGGGCGTGGCGGACCAGCAGTATGCGCGCCATAACGCCAAGGCTAGACGGCTCGCGGACGGTGCATCCGGGATGCTGCGGGCAGCCCGCGGTCAGCCGCCGGCGGGTATGAGGGTGGCGGTTTCCAGGGGCGTTATGTTTTCCGGAAGGTTGTTGCGGACGCTGTTCACGAGGGTGGACACCGGGCGGTGAGTGATCTGCGGGGCGGGGGCGGGGGCCAAGAGGGGCTCCACGGCTTCGGGGGCGGTGATCTCGCGGTCCAGCCAGAGGTCCCAGTGCTCCGGCGGCAGGATCACGGGCATACGGGTGTGGATGGAAGCTATGGCCCCGCAGGCGCGGGTGGTGATGACGGCGCAGCTCCGCACCCATCTCCGGGTTTCGGGATCCTTCCAGGAGGCCCAGATTCCGGCGAAGGCCATGGGGCTGCGGTCGGCCATGGTGATGTAGAAGGGCTGCCTCCCGGCCGACTCGGGGCCCCATTCGTAGAAGCCGCTGGCCGGGACGATGCAGCGCCGGCGGCGGAAGGAGTCCCGGAAGGCGGGCCGATCGGCCACCGTCTCGGCGCGGGCGTTGATGTTGGGGCGGCCCTTGCGGCTCTCCGCCCAGTGGGGGATCAGACCCCAGCGGAGCACCCCCAGCCCGCGGACGCCTTCGTGTTCGGCCACTGCGTACACCTCGTCGGTGGGCGCCACGTTGTAGCTGGGTTCGAGCCCCTCGGCGGCCGTCCGTTCCACCCCGAAGAAACGGGCCAGCGCATCCGGGTCCTCATGCATCGTGTACCGCCCGCACATGGTTTGCCATTGTAAATCACGGAATGACAAAAAAATCCCGCCGGATCCCCGACAAGGGTATTGACCATGTCGCACCGATGCTGTATTAATGAAGGTGCCGCAAGCACCTCCGGTCCGCCGGGCCCGCAGACCGAGACAGGGATCATCCTCCGAACGCGACCCTGCCGGGTACTGACCGGGCGCGTCCGGACAGCAGGTGGAGGCGGTGGGGGCCGGGCCCGCGAAGCGGGGGGCGGGGGCGGCGTTTTTCGCGTTCTTGCCGGGGTCCGCGGGCGGGGCAGGGGGTTCAAGGGCAGGCAGAGTTCAACGACCCTCGCCTGGTCCGGGAAACGGGGCTAATCTGGCGGGGCGGCGAGTTCGCCAGACGGCCGCGGTTGCTTCGGCAATCGAGGAAAGTCCGGACTCCGCAGGACAGGGAGCTGGGTAACGCCCAGGCGGGGCGACCCGACGGAAAGTGCCGCAGAAACCAGACCGCCGATGGCCCGTCCACGGGCACAGGCAAGGGTGAAACGGTGGTGTAAGAGACCACCAGCATCCCGGGAGACCGGGGTGGCTGGTAAACCCCTCCCGGAGCAAGGTCGAGCAGAGGCGCCGGCGGTCCGCCGATCGAGCCTCGGGTGGACCGCACCGAGGCCTGACGGCAACGCAGGCCCCAGATGGATGGCCGTCGCCCGGCAACGGGTACAGAATCCGGCTTATCGGCGGACTCGCCGCCCGATCCGCCCGCCCGGGCTTCAGCGCCGCCGGGCGCGTCCGCCCAGGACGCCCCCGCCGTATCCGACTGCCATGGCCAGCGCTCCGAACAGCAGCAGCGTCCAGGGCCCGGCCGGGCTGCCCGCCGCCAGGCTGAGGGCCGCCACCGCCGCGTAGTGGCCGAGGGCGGCCAGGCTTCCGGTTCTTCCCGGGGCATGCTGCCTGCTCAGCCGCCCGCCTGCGTATCCCGACACCAGCTCGCCCGCCAGCAGCGACAGGGCCAGGACCGCCGCGTCGCCTGCCCCGCCGCCGTCGGCCCAACCGATCCGGCCCGCCGCCCACAGCAGGGCGTTGCCGAGGTAGACGGCCGCCAGCATCGCCAAGAGTCCGACCACCGCGCCGAGCCCCGCCGCCCCCCATTCGAACCGCCTGCCCAACCGTTCCTTCCCTGCCGGATCCGGGCCGAAAACTAGAGGGCATCCCCGCCGATGTCAGTTCGGAGCGGTCGATGAAACCAGAATGAGGCAATCGGAGGTCTAACCTGGAGACAACCAACACCCAAAGGAGGTCCGGTTTGGCCGCTTCACTCAACAAGTATCTCGCCGAGTTGTTCGGGACGTTCGTGCTGATCGGCGTCGGTTCCATGGCCATCCTCAGCTCCGGCGGGAGCGTGGTGGCCATCTCGCTCGGATTCGGCCTCGCTGTCTTCGCCGCCATCCACATGTTCGGATCGGTGTCGGGCGCCCACCTAAACCCGGCTTTCACTTTCGCCAAGATGCTGCGGGGCGAGATCTCCGGTCCCGACCTGGCCGGCTACGTCGTGGCGCAGCTGGCGGGGGCCCTGCTGGGATCGGGGCTGGTCTTCTACGCGGCGGGCGACTTGGTTACCGAAACGGTGGTGGGCGGCGGCCCCAGCGTCGACACCATGGAGGTATTCATCCTGGAGGCCATCCTCACCGCGGTCTTCGTGATCGTGTTCCTGCGGGTCACCTCCGGCGAGGGGAAGGGCGCCCCCTACGCCATCGCCGGGACGCTGACGGTGATCCATCTGGCGGCGGTGCCGGTCACGGGAGGGGCTGTCAACCCGGTGCGGAGCCTGGGGCCGGCCATCATTGCCTCCGATTATTCCGAGGTGTGGGCCTACATCCTGGGTCCCCTGGTGGGGGCGGTCATCGGGGTATTCCTCGACCGGTTCGTGAACGAGGGGAACGGGGCAAACGAGGCGAGCGAGGCGAGCGGGGTGAGCGAGGCATAGAGACCCTCCTCCTCGGGTCTCACCGGTGCGGGGCCGGCGTCCAAGGCCGGCCCCGCACCGCCGCGTCCGGGGGCAACCGGCAGCGGAACGGATCAGACCAGCGGGCCGGTGATGTGCTCTTCCAGCCCGGCCACCCAACCGGTGGGCAGCCCCCAATGGCGGGCGCCCGCCACCACCAGCCCCATGTACTCCGCCGAGGGCGGATAGTGCTGCTCCTGCCCGTGCGGGGTCCGGGCGGCGTGGGTGCGCACCCCGTGGCGGCCGCCCTGGCGGTCCACCGCCGTGAAGTCGTCGAACGGAGCGCGCCCGTCCATCCGCTCCGCCCGGTCGAGGTCGGCGGCCTGGTCCTCGGGCACCTCGAACACCGCCCCCCACACGCTCTGGCCCCCCATGGGGCGCACCGACGGAAGCCCCCCGCCCCGGTCTTCGTCGAGGATCGGAAACACCAGCTCGGTCTCGGGCAGATGGGCTATGAACCGGAACTCGGCCGAGGGGGCGGCTCGCGACAGGCGGTCGGGTGAGATCAGGGCCGTGTAGGCGAAATACAGGATGGCGCTCACCTCCGGATGGTTGCCTGATTCCGGCGGCCTGCAGTTTAGAGCGTGCCCGGAAGGGAGCCGGAAGGTGTCCCGGCGCGAGCTACTGTTGGATGGTGATGCCCGATGAGCATGGGCAACAAGGCGTTGCGCCCGCCGAAGGAACGGCGAAGGCATCCCTATCCGTAGACTCGGCCTCGTGAGTACCCCTCGGAGAGGAGATCAATGACCCGCAGGGGCCTACTCGTCCGCCTCGCTGTCCTCGCCGTATGCTGGGCCGCCTAGGTGGTTTATTACCGCCGCTCGTCGACACTCACCCCGGACCACGTAGGGGCACGGGTGTGTGGATGCTCATCCTGTACGGAGGGATCGCTGCCACTGGGTAGGGTGAGCGAAGACCAACCGATGACGAAACCGAGGCCGCCGATACCATCAAGGGCGATGACCGCCCCCGTAACTTCTGTCGGCGGTGGAGGCTCGCCGCTCTGATAGCTGTGCCGGTAATGTTCTGGAGGTCGATGTAGTAGCCGCCGAGATGTTACCGGGCGCTCTATGGATGAACTACCCGGAGACCTTGCTCGGTTAGCTAACAGAGGGGTGTTTCACGGAGTGGTACTCCGGCCATCTCAATGCGGAAATAGACAGGGGCATCGCCGAACTCCGGCGGATGCTCAAGGAATCGGAGAACCTAACCGAAGGGAGGGTAACCGGATGGCGGACCCTCTTGATGCCTCGGCGGGGAGCGGAGCGTGAGCGAACGGGATTGGGAGGAACGGGAGCGTTGGCGGGCGGAGTTCTACCCCGACCGGCTGATGGCGGGGTTCGCCGGGTGGGTCGGCGGCGGTCTCGTACTGTTCGGGGTGGAATACGGGTGGGGAATCTATCGGGCGTTTCTCGTATGGGCAGGGCTGGCGGCGGTGATACGAGCGTGGGCGGCCTATTGTCGGTTCCGCCTGGGGAGAGACTACGCCCGCACCGAGACCTCCGGACCCAGTATGAGGCCGCATCCGTCGGAGGAATTGCCCGCATCCGAGAGAGAGGCGCTGAGCGCCGGGCGCGTCCTCGTCTTATCCACCGCCGTTGCAGCCCTCATCTGCGGGGGTGCGGTCTGGTGGGCTTGGAGAAACGGGGATGTATTCCTGGTTGTCCTGTACGGCCTAGTCGGACTCGGAGTGTCCGCCTACTGTGCCTGGACCTGGAGGGAGTATCGCTATATCGCCGGCCCGGAAGAGGAAAAATAGCCTCTGGACGCTATCCAAGCCTCGAACGCGTTGTAAAAGCACCCCAGGGGGTTACTGGGGGAGATGACGAAGAATAACGCCTCCCCGCTATATCGGCCGGGCGGCCGCCTCCGAAAAACAGTTACCCCCTCACCCTGATTTCACCCGCCCGACCCTCTCAGAGCGAAATACGGCTCTCGAAAATATTGAGGATCGCGTTCGGAGGATGATCCCCTGTCTCGGTCTACGGCACCAGCCGACCGGAGGGGCTTGCGGCTCTTTCATTATCCGGCATCGGTGCGACATAGTCAATACCATTTGTGGTAGATCTGGATTCATTTTTTTGTCATTCCATGATTTTTTAGGTGGGCGTCGTAATCGGGCAGTCGATTTCGGGCGCCGCCCGGCAGGGGGACAAGCCGGGCTGATAAGCTCCGGCCATGGTTGATTTCTCCTGGCCCCGGATACTCGGTGTGCTCGGCAGGGGTGAAGACCTGACCCGCCCCCAGGCCAGGAGCGCCATGGAGGAGGTGATGGCGGGGCGGGCCACCCCGGCTCAGATCGCCGGCCTGATCGTGGCCCTCCGCCTGAAGGGGGAGACGGTCGAGGAGATGGGGGGCTTGGTCGAGGGAATGCTGGGGGCGGCGGTGCGGGTCGATCTGGGAGGCGCCGACCCGGTGGACATCGTCGGCACCGGCGGCGACCGGTCCGGGACCTTCAACATTTCCACCACCGCGTCCTTCATCGCGGCGGGGGCGGGGGCGCCGATTGCCAAACACGGCAACCGTTCCATGTCGTCGAAGTGCGGGTCGGCGGACGTACTGGAGGCGCTGGGGATGGTGATCGACCTGCCGGCGGAGCAGAACCGCCGCCTTTTCCGCGACACGGGCTACGCCTTCTTCCTGGCCCCGGTCTACCACCCGGCCATGCGCTATGCAGGTCCGGTGCGCAAGGAGCTGGGCATTCCCACCGTCTTCAACTTCCTGGGTCCGCTCAGCAACCCGGCCGGGGTGCGGCGCTATGCGCTGGGGGTGTCCGACGGACGGATGGCGCAACGGATGATCTCGGTGCTCCGCACCCTGGGAGCGGACCGCGCCCTGGTGTTCCACGGCGAGGACGGCTTGGACGAGCTCACCCTGAGCGGCCCCTCGGTGGTGTGGCGTCTGGAGGAGGGGGAGATCGACCGCACGGTGCTGGCGCCGGAAGACGCGGGGCTGGCCCGCCGGCCGGTGTCGGAAGTGCTGGGGGGGTCGGCGGAGGTCAACGCCGGTATTACCCGCCGGGTGCTGGAGGGCCGGCCGGGGCCGCACCGCGACATCGCGGTGCTGAACGCGGCGGCCGCCATCGTGGTGTCCGGGCGGGCAGAGGACCTGCCGGAAGGCGTCGTCTTGGCGGCCGAAGCGGTCGACAGCGGGGCGGCGGGGGAGGCGCTGGAAAGAGCGGCCGCCCGGAGCCGTGAGCTGGCGGCTGGATAGGCCGGCGCCGGGGGCCCCGGATTTCTCGCCGAGGAACCCGTTTCCCGCAGGACGGGTTTAGCATGGGGTCATGAAGCCTCGATATTCGGTTGCAGCGGCCGGGCTGGTTACGGCCTTGATCCTGGCGGCTTGCGGGGGCGGCGCCGGCCGGCAGGCCGAACCTGCGGCGCCCGCCGACACCGCCGTTGCCGCCGAGGCGCCCTCCTCGACCGCCGCCGATCAGACCGCCGCCGCGACCGTTGCTGCGCCGCCCGAGCCGGCCCCGACCGCGGAGGAGCAACCGGACGTTTCCGCTTCCTCGGCGGAGGAAACGCCCGGGGAGGAGGCCGTTGCCGCCGCGGCCGCGCCGGAGACCACCGCCGCCGCTTCTACTGCGCCGGATACTTCTACTGCGCCGGAGACCACCGCCGTTGCTGCGGCGCCCGACACCGCGGCCGCCGCCCCCGCCCCGGTGTTCGAAGGCCCGCCCGCCCCGGCCGTCGTCCTGAGCTTGGACGACGGGAGCACCTACGCATCGGCCGACGCCGCCCGCCCGGCCCTGTTCGTCTTCTGGGCCGAGTGGTGACCGACCTGTCGACGGGAGTTGCCCGTCGTCGATCTCCTGGCCCAGGAGTACGCAGGCCGGGTGGACGTGTTGGCGGTGGCCTGGGCCTCCACCTACGACAAGACCGCCGCCGCGGCCGCTTCCCTGCTTCCTTCCGGGGCGGTCAGGTGGACCCTCGACGATGCGGTGTTCGAGGACTTTGAGGTGGGTTACCAGCCGGTGGCGGTGCTGGTGGCGGGCGGCGTGGAAGTGGAGCGCTGGCTGGGGGGCCTGGATGAAGCCGAGCTCCGCCGGAGCTTGGAGCTGGTAACCGCCTGATCCCGGCGGACGGCAAGATTCCCGTCCGTCGATTCAGCTGTCAAGCGGGGCGCCCGCTGCGGCGCGGGCGCCGCCATGTTGCTCTTGCTTTCACTTTTGTTGTCTTTAAAAGTCAATAACTTTGCGAAGGATCTGACTCGATTTCTTGTCATTCCGTGATTTAAATCGCGGAATGACAAAAAAATCTGCCGGATCCCCCGCAAGGGTATTGACCTTGCCGCACCGATGCTGTATTAATGGAAGAGCCGAAAGCACCTCCGGTCCGCCGCCGGCGCAGACCGAGACAGGGATCATCTTCCGAACGCGGCCCTGCCGGGTACTGACCGAACGCGTCCGGAAAACAGGTGGCGGAGGCGGGGGCCGGGCCCGCGAAGCGGGGCGAGGGGCGGCGTTTTTCGCGTTCTTACGGGGTCCCGGGAGGGGGACAGGGGTTTGACCAGGGGTTTCGCAGGAGGGTTCGCAGGAGAAGGGTTCGGGTTTGCGCGGTGCTGATGTTTTCTGAGACGACCGGAGGAGGCACGGGCAGTGGATGCCTTGTCCGTTTCGTCGGCGGGGGCAGCGTCCTGCCGCCCATGCTCATCGGGTTCCTTCGGGCGCGGCGTTGGTTCGGGCTGTGTTCCGTCGGCGGGTGCAGGACCCTGCCTCCTGCTCACCGGGCAGACGACCCGACGGTTGCTTGCGCGGGACACCTCCGGCCTCCCTATCCGCGCACGTTCTAAGTAGAGTTCGGGCGGCGGCGGTGTTCTGCCGGGGAGATGAGTTCATGACGGATCGAATCGAAAGCGCCGGGGCGGTCGCGGTCGAATGGGCGCCGCATAGAACCCTGTACGCCCGGACCCTGGCGGAGCATGTCGAATGCGCGCGTCCGTGCGACACCGACATGTGGCGGTATCGGATATTTCTTCGTTCTTTCTGGCTCCGATGGGCGGACACGCCGACAGAAGAACGGTTCGGCCTGGTGGCGGAAGAACCTGCCTCTCTGGGTGAACGGTGGGACGCTTTCATCGCCGGTTACGCGCAGGAACTCTGTTGCCGTTATCGGATAAACCCGCCCGGATGGGTGTTCCGGCCCGAGAAGTATTTGGACCACTTCTGGTTTCCTACGCTGGAAGTCCAGTCCGATCACACTCTGCTCAGAATAGTCACGACCCCCGCGCCCTGGCTTCAAGAACACGGGGTGTTGCTCTGGGACCGTGAGCTGGCAACGGCTCAGGAACTGATCGAAGGCAAAGGCTTCACCGTCCACTGGAGGGGAGACAATATGGAATCCTTTACCCGTCCGACCATTATCGAAGCTTTCGAAGACGCAGCCGGACGGATTCGATACCGTCATGTCAAAGCTGTCGTCTATCTTGTCGGAGGGGCGGCCGCGGCCATGGCCTACGATGCAACCAGAACCACCATGGACGCGGACGCCAGAATCGAATCCGCGCACGATGCGGTTCAGAATGCCATTCGCGACATAGCGCGCGAACGCGGATGGCCGTCGTCCTGGATGAACGAACAATCGGTGTATTTCATTCCACCCGGCGTGGACTCCGCCTGTAAAACCGTGTTCGTCCATCCGAACCTTGTGGTGCGCGCGGCATCGCCCAAACGCCTTATTGCCATGAAAATGCTGGCCGGCAGGGACAGGGATGTAATGGACATCGCCGTGTTGCTCCCCTACGCAAAGGATCTCCGCACCGTAGACGACCTGGTTGATCTCATGAACAGGTTGATGCCGGAGGTGTACATAGAAGACGAAACGGCAAGGATCAGGGCGGAGAAGGCTTTGAAACAGGCCGGGCTTCTATAGATGGGTAGTTCCAAGGGATAAGGGTTTTGTTTCCGCTGGCCAACCGCAGAAACACGCCGATTACAGGCACAGCCCAATCGCCGAGGAGCCGAGCTAAGCGGCTCATTCGCCATCATCCTGGTTATCATGTGCTTTGTAATCAATCTAAACTATGATTATATACCCTTTCTAGTCATGGCAGCCTTGGAACTACCCATCTAGACCCCGAGGATGTAATCAGCTTCTCTATTTCGTCGATCAGCCGTCCGGGCCCTGGCGGTAGCCGCCCACCTGCCTGGATTTGATCTCCTCTCCTGCCAGGATCCGTTCCAGGGCGGTGCTCAGCGTCAGGGCGTCGGTCTCGCCCAGCAGTTTTCCGACCACCCGGCCGCCCCGGATGAATACGGTTTCCGGCACCCCGAAGATTCCGAACTCAATGGCGGCGCGGGCGCCGGGGTCGACGGCGTATTCGATGCCGGCCGCCCAGCCCAGCTCATCCAGGAAGGCCCGGGCGCGGTCCGGGTCGTCCTGGAAGACGATCCCCAGAAACCGCACCGACCGGTCGCGGTAGGCCTCGGCGACGGCGGTCAGGTCGGGGTGTTCGCTGCGGCACTGCAGGCACCACGAAGCGAAGAAGTTGATCACGGTCGCCTGATGGGTCTCGTCGAGGGCCGCTAGGTCGACGGTTTCACCGCCCCCGTCCAGGCGGGGGAGGGACAGGCCGGGGACGGGGCCGCCGAGGGCCGGGGAGTCGATGCGGTCGGCTTCCGTCCCGAACCGGGCGGCGAACACCGTAACCGCCAGCCCGATCAGGGCGATCCCCGCCGCCGTGATCCGCCGTCCGGCCGGACTCATCCGGGCGCGCCGCGCCGGTTCGTTCACCCTTCCTCCTCCAGCCGGTTCCGGGCTGCCCGCACCGTTTCTTCGATCACCCGCCGGATGTCCTCGGGCAGGCCGTCCTCGGCCAGCAGGGGTTCCAGCCGGGCGAGGGCGCCGGCCGGATCTCCCCGGTCGAATCGCACCAGCCCCAGAAACAGGCGGGCTTCCGGGTAGTCCGGGGCGATCTCCAGGGCCCTGACCAGGTAGGTCTCGGCTACCTCCCCGGCGTCCGACAGGTGGCTCATCCATCCCACCCTGGCCATCCCCCGGGCCCGGCGCCCGCGGTCGAGCGGCCCCTCCAGCGCGCCCAGGTAATGGGGCAGGGCGGAGGAAAACCGGCCTTCCTCGAAGTAGCGGTCGGCCAGGGCCAGCCTCATAGCGGCGATCTCGGGTACGTCCGGGTTGGCGGCGATCACCGCCTCCATCTGCTCGTTGGTGACCTCGGACAGGTCCACGGAGCCGCCCTCGCCGCCGGTTATGAAGCCCCCCTCCCGGTTCTGGACGGCGTAGAAGGCGGTTGCGGCCGCCCCGGCGAACAACCCCGTCAACAGCAGGGCCCCGGCCAGGCGCCGGAGGCGGGGCTTCTTGGCGCCCGGTTCCGGCGCCTCCCCCTGCCCGGCGCCCCCGCCGTCGAAGCGGTCGAGAAGGCCGATTTCCTCCTGGTAGCGGCGCACCAGCCGCTCGGCGGTCTCGTCGTCCAGCTCGCCTTCCGCCTGCTGGCGGCGCACCTCTGCGATGTCCTGTCCGGCCAGGGCGCGCCGGTCGGGGGCGGGGAAGCGGCCGGCTTCATCCATCGGGCGGCCTGCGCGGGCGCATGAGGCGGCGGACGGCCAAGACGCCCCCCGCCCCCGCCGCCGCGGCGGGAAGCAGCCAGAGCAGCGCCGTCCATCCCGAGAAGCGGGGATCGAGGCGTATCCCGGCGAACCGTTCCTCCAGGTAGTCGAGGATCTGCTCGTCGCTCCAACCCTCCTCGACCTTTTCTGACACGAAGGCGAGGATATCCCGGGCGTAGGGGGTGGGGGAGTCGACGATCGACTCACCCTGGCATACGGGGCAGCGGATGCGGGCGCCCAGCGCTTCGGCCCGGTCGCGGTCGGGGGCCTCCCCCGCCGCCAGGCCCCACAGCACCACCCCCGCCAGGACGGCGGTGGCCAGCCCGGCCAGGGCGGACCTCCGATCAGGCACTGCCCGGCCCCGCCGGCGGTTCCTGGAGGGCGGGCTCCGGAGGGGGCGCTCCCCGGCGGGGCGCTCCGGCCCGGCGGCGGACGGCCAGCAGTGAGAAGCCGGCGCCCGACGCGGTGAGCAGCCCCCCCAGCCACACCATCCATTGGAGAGGGTAGGCCCACACGTCGGCGTGGATGCCCTGGTTGTCTATGCGGGTGAGCGAGACGTACAGGTCGCCCCGGAAGGTCGAGTGGACGGCGGGGGTGATGATCGGCCCCGAAGGGCTGCCGTAGTCGTTGAGCCTCGGGTACAGATCGGCCGCCGGGCTGCCGCCGCGGGAAACCCTGATATGGGCGCCGACCGCGGTGCGGTGGGGCTCCGCCCGCGAGAACGGGGCCTCGTAGGCCAGCTCGTAACCGGCGAACGGAGCCTCCTCCCCGGGTGCCAGGTCGAGGGCGCCGGAGACCGCCAGGTTGGCGGAGAAGGCGATGCCGGCGGCCAGCACCGCCGCGCCCGCATGCGAGAGCTGGCCCCCCCAGTAACCGGGGTCGCGACCGATCAGGCCGAGCGCGGCGGCGGTCCATCCCTCCCCGGCGGCCTCGCGGCGGGAGCGGACCAGGCTCAACAGATGGCGGGCGATGCAGCAGACTACGAAGGACGCGAGAAAGGTCACGATGATCAGATGGCGGTTGCGGCCGACCAGCAGGACGAACAGGGCCGCGGCGGCCAGGGCGATCCGCATCGGGGTGCGGAGGCGCTGCCGCATTATCCGGAGCCGGGCCGCCCGGAAGGGCGTTACCGGGCCGATCCCCATCATCAGCAGCAGGCAGTAGGAAAGGGGCGCCGCCCAGCGGTCGAAGAAGGGCCGGCCCACCCCGACGGTGCGGCCGGAGAAGGCCTCGACGGCCAGCGGGAAGAGGGTCCCCGACAGCACCACGAAGGCGAACACCGACAGCAGCAGGTTGTTGGCCAGGAAGGCCCCCTCCCGGCTGGCGAGCGAATCGAGCCGGGGGGCGCTGCCGATCAGATGGATGCGGGCGGCGAACAGGATGAGGGAACCGGCCAGCACTGCGGCCAGGAACCCGAGCAGGATCGGGCCGATCGCGGACTGGGTGAAGCTATGCACCGAGGCGACCACCCCCGAGCGGGTCAGGAAGGTGCCGAGGATGGTGGCGGCGAAGGTTCCGATCACCAGCACGTAGTTCCAGGACTGGAGCACCCCCCGGCGGGCCTGCACGACCGAGGAGTGGATGAAGGCGGTCGCCAGCAGCCAGGGGATGAACGAGGCGTTCTCCACCGGATCCCACGCCCAGTAGCCGCCCCACCCCAACACCTCGTAGCTCCACCAGGCGCCCAGGACGATCCCGGCGGTCAGGAAACCCCAGGCGGCCAGGGTCCAGCGGCGGGCGGCCTCCAGCCAGGCGGCCCCGCTCCGGGCGGCGGCCAGCGAGGCGATTCCGATCGCGAACGGAACCGAGAAGCCGACGTAGCCCAGGTACAGCACCGGCGGGTGGACCGCCATGAGCAGATGGTTCTGCAACAAGGGGTTGGCGCCCCGCCCGTCGAGCGGCGCGTCGGCGGGCGACCAGGGCGCCCAGGCGGAGAGGCTGCACCCGGCTTCCGCGGCCGAGGTGCAGACCGCGAAGGGGTTGGCGGCCGCAGCCATCAGGCCGAACCAGAACACCCCGAGCACGCCCAGCACCGAAAGCGTTCCCCCGGCCAGGGGATGGCCGGGCCGGGCCAGGCTCCGGTAGGCGAGGAAGGTCAGGGCGGCCAGCACGAGGCCCCAGAGGACGATCGACCCCTCCAGGGCCGCCCAACCGGCCGCCAGGGTGAAGATCAGCGGCGTCCCCGTCCGGTGGTTGTCGGCGACGTAGGCGATCGAGAAATCGCCGGTCAACAACGCCAGCTCCAGCACCGCCATGGCGGCGGCCGCTCCGCCCAGCATCCACAGCACCGGCCCCCGGGTCCGGCCGGCCGGGACCGGGCCGCGGCCCAGGAGCGCCGGCAGCCCCCTCCAGGCCAGGGCGGCCGACGAAGCGCAGGCCGTCAATACGGCGGCGAGGCCCAGCCAGGCGGTCATGCCCCGCCCGCAGGGACCTCGTATGCTCCCCCGCCGTCCGGCGCCCGGTACTGCTCGTCGTGGCGGATGAGCAGCAGGTCGGAGCGGAACAGGTCCCCTTCCCAGGCGCCCTCGACCACCACCCCGATGCCCGCCCGGAACAGCTGGGGCGGCGCTCCGGTATGCACGACGGTGATCGACGCGGCGCCGTCGCCCACCGCGAACCGCACCCCGTCAGCCGTCTCCTCGATCCCTCCTTCCTCGACCAGGCCCCCCAGCCGGAACCGCTCGCCGGCCGGCCGGTCCGCCCGCTCCTCGACCGCCTCCGAGGGGGTCAGGTAGTAGACGAGGTCGCCGCCCAGGCCGCCGAAGACGAGCACGCCGATAACGACCGCCAGCAGCGCCAAGGCCGGCAGGACGATCCGCCGGTGCCTCATGAAGGGGGGGGGAGGGAGCGGCGCCGGGAACGGATGCGCAGCGCCAGCCGCACGGTATAGACCCCGATGGCCGCGTAGGTAACCAGGTACCCGAAAATCACCCAGCCGCTATCCATCCGGGCCTCCGATCAGCGGCGGCGACACCGCGGCGCCCGCCGGCGCGGCGCGGCGGGAGCGGTCGGCGGCCTTCTCGTCGAGGCGGGCCAGCTCCATCCGGGCCGCCAGCAGGGCGCCGAAGGTGACCGCGAACGCCAGGATCGTCACCCAGAGGGGGCGGGAGAAGGCCGGGTCCATGGGGGCGTTGCCCGGATCGGGGCGCAGGATGGTGGGGCCCTGATGCAGGGTGCGGAACCAGAGCACCGAATAATGGACGATCGGCACCTGGACGAACCCGATCGCGCCGAGGACCGCGCACCGCCCCGCCCGCACCCGGGGGTCGGCTATCGAGCGCCGGAGGGCCAGATAGGCCAGGTAGAAGAAGAACAGCACCGCGGTGGTCAGCAACCGGGCGTCGGTCCAGTCCCACCAGACGCCCCACACCCGGCGGCCCCAGATCATCCCGGTCACCAGCGTCAGGGCGCAGAACAGCACCCCGATCTCTATGGCGGACGCCGACAGCAGGTCGGCGGCGGGGGAGCGGCGGATCAGATACCAGACCGCCCCGGCCAAGCCGACGCCCAGGGCCAGGTAGGCCGCGACCACCGACGGTACGTGTACGAACAGCAGCTTGGCGGCCTCGCCCTGGGTCTGTTCGGGCGGGGCGGCGGCGGCCATGTACAGGCCCGCCCCGATCAGAACGAAGGCGGCGCCGAACAGAGCCCGTCTCGCCGCAGCCGAAGCCATCTTCACCTCGCGGTCTCGTCCAGCACCCCCGCCAGCAGCACTCCGGCGATCGCCAGGGCCAGATCCATGGCGGTCAGCAGAAGCAGCCATCGAATACTAATGCCTCCGGCGAGGGCGGTTTCCGTACCCTTGACGGCGGCCAGCAGCACCGGGACCGCCAGGGGGACGGCCAGGAGCGGCGCCAGGGAAGAGCGGGCCCGCAGCCCTGCGACCAGCGCGCCGACCAGCGAACCGAGCAGGCCGAGCGCGACGGCGCCGGTCACGGCCAGCCAGAACAGGCACCCCCAACGCGGGGTCCCGGTCGGCGCATACAGCACGATCATCACCGGGGTCAGCACCAGGGTGAGGCCGAAGAGCAGGGTTGCCGACGCCAGGCTCCGGCCCGCGAAACCGGCCGCGGGGTCGAGGCCGGACAGGGTGAGCAGGTCCCGCACCGGGCCGGACTCGACCGCGGCGGGCCGGAAGGTGACGGTTACCCCGAAGAGGAGCACCACCAGCCAGAGCATGCCCGGTCCGATCCGGCGGAGCAGACCGGCGTCTGTTCCGAGGGCGAGGGGGGCCAGCATCAGCGCCAGCGCCGCGAACGGGGCGGCCATCATGAGGGTTTCGCCTCCCCGCAGCTCCACCCGCAGGTCCTTGCGGAACACCCAAACCGTCTGCCGCCAGAAGCCGGGCGGCTTCATGCGCTTTCCCCGCCGACGGTTCCGGCCTCCACCGTGATTCGGCGCGTTGCCAGGCGGTTCATGCGTTCCTGCTCGTGGGAGACGAGCATTGCGGCCCCGCCCGCCTCCGCCGTCCTCGCAACTGCCTCGTCCACGAGCGGGAGCGAGGCCGCGTCGAGGCCGGCGTAGGGTTCGTCGAGCAGCAGCAGCCGGGGCGTCCGGGTGAGCAGCCGGGCGAACTCCACCCGCCGCTGCATCCCCAGGGAGGCGTCAGAGGCCTTCCAGTCGGCGAGTTCGGCCAGCCCGACCGCCCGGAGGGCCCCGTCGGCGCCGCCCCGCCGGGCGCCGCCCCGCAGCCGGGCCGCCGTCTCGATGTTCTCCCGGAGGGTCAGTTCCGGCCACAGCGCCGGGAAATGGCCGATCATCGCGATGCTGCGCCGGGCGGCGGCCAGCTCGTCGGGGCGGGCGGCGGCGTCGGCGCCGAGCACCGAGACGCGGCCGGCGGTCGGCCGGCGCAGAGCAGCCGCCAGGCGCAGGAGGGTCGTTTTCCCCGCGCCGTTGGGCCCGGTTATTCCCAGGATGTCGCCCGGTTCGACGGTCAGGTCCACGCCGCGGAGTATCACCGTTCCCGAAGCGGCGTATCCGGCGCCGTCGAAGCGGACCAGGATGGGTGGTGAAGGCACGCCGCCACTGTAGCGTCCTGGATGTTGACCTGGGATTTCAGGGCGGCAACGGTAATTACCGAGGGAGAGGGGTTGTTGTTGATATATTGGCCCCGGCCGCCCTCTTTTGCGGGTCGGCCTTGCCTTCTATTCGGATGAAACCTTCAAAAGAGAAGGAGAAAGGGGTTCTGATGTTTGTGTCCGGTGTGCGGCGGCCGTGGTTGGCTTTGGCCGGGGTTTTGAGTCTGGTGGGTTCGTTGTTGGCTGTCGGGGCGGGTCCGGCGGTGGGCGTCGAGGGTGAGGCGGACAACGAGGCGGTGTATTCGGCGTGTGTGGGTCCGGCGTTGGAGTCGACGGGTTTGTTGGATGTGGTGGGGTCGTTTGCCGAGGACGCGGTGAATTGTCTGGCGCATTTCGGGGTGACGCGGGGTCGGACGGCTACGACGTATGATCCGGGGTCGCCGGTGTCGCGTTGGCAGATGGCTTTGTTCCTCAAGCGGGCGGCGGGTCCGGCGGGGATTGCGTTGCCGGAGAATCCGGCCGACGGGTTCACGGATATCGGCGGAGTGTTCGAGGCAGGCCGGTTGGCGATCAATCAGATGGCGGCGTTGGGGATCATGCCGGGGGTCTTTGCGAACGCTTTTCGCCCTGATCTTGCGGTGACGCGGGCGCAGATGGCTTTGATGTTGGATTCGTTCCTGGTTGCGGCGGAGAAGGGCGCCGGTTTGGGTTTGGGGGCTTTGGGCCCGGATGCGGACGAGTTGGCTGATGTTGCTCCCGATGACGATGTGTTCGATGATATTGATAATGTTACGCGGCGGGAGTATGCGGCTATTCGGCGGGTGTTCGAGCTCGGGGTGGCGAGGGGAACATCGGATGGGCGTTTTTCGCCGATTGCTTCGGTTACGAGGGCGCAGATGGCGGTGTTCATTACGCGGATGCTGGCGCATACGGTTGCCCGTCCGGCGGGGTTGACTTTGCAGGCGGCGAAGTCGTCGGTTACGGAGGGCGAATCGGTGGATCTGGCGGTGTCGGTGCGGAATACGGGTTTGATGGGGGTGCCGGACGCGTTGGTGGATGTGTTCTCATCGTCCACCCCTGATGATGCGTTCGGTTCGGACGGGCGTTGTTCGGTTGATGATGTATCGGCGGTGGGGGGTTCGGGGCTGTGTGAGATTTCGTTGGGCGATCAGACGACCGATCCGTCGGGTGATCTGGAGCTGTCGACGGAGAACCTGGACGCTTCAACGACTTTGTGGGCGTGGACGGGTGAGGCGGGCGATCGTTATGACGCGGATGACGACGAGGGGTCGTCGGTCGCGGTTGCGGTTGACAAGGCGGGGATGAAGCTGCGGGTTACCGACAATATGCCCGAGGGCGCGGCGGCGGCGGAGTTCGGGGAGCGGGTGGTGTTCACCCTGCAGGTGGTGGATGAGGACGGCAACGCGGTGGCCAAACAGGATGAATCGGTAACGGTGGTGGCGGCCGAGACTGTTATGGAGGCCGGAGCCGCCGGCGTTGCGCTTTCGTCGTCTTTGACGCGGGCGTACAAGACGGACGCGTCGGGCAAGATCGAGTTGTCGTTCCGTCAGACGGATCCTCGGTCGGGGAGCGCCAACACGGGCGATTCGGCCCGGCTCGACTTGGACATCACCCTGGGGTCGGGTTCGCCGTTGACGTTGGAGGACAGGACCAACCTGAAAAAGGCCGGACCCGACGGCGCCGGCGCGGAGGACGCGGCGGCGGTGTGGCGGGATTCCGCGCCGGTGGCTACTGCCCTGACGTTGTCGCAGACGGTTTCTTATGTCGAGGCGTCGAAGGCGGGCAACGGGGCGTCCCATGCTGTTACGGCCACGTTGACGGATCAGTTCGGCAATCCGGTGGCCCGTCAGAAGATTCATTTCACTTCGGATGATCCGCTCGGCGTCGGGGAGCAGTCCGAGGACGCCGTTTTGGCGGCGGTCCGGGCTTCCCATGTCGGCAGCAGTCAGCCCTGGAGGGCTTACGGTTTCAGGGTTTTGCACGAGTTGAACGGCGTGTCCCGCTATACGAGGACCACCAACCGGCGGGGGGCGGCCACCCTCACCTATACCCGCGATTCCGACGCGTCGGTGATCGAGACGGTGCGGGCCCGGCTGGTGCGCGGAGCGGACGACGCGACCCGCACCAGCGGCGACGAGGCGGATCTGTTCAGTGAGCGGCTGGCTGTCTATTGGGTCGAGGAGCTGTCCGACGGGGAACAGGCTTCGGGTCGGATCCTGGTCAAGGACGATGCGAACAGCCGGATCGTGGTCGCCGGGGCGGGCGGCGGTGTAGCGCTGGCCGCCTATGATTCCAACGATCAGTTCAACGGGCCGGCCGGTCCGGTTACCCGGGCGGATTTCGAGAAGTATCTGAAGTCCGACGCGGCTCATCTCACGGTGGGCCGCTATGACGACACCGCGAAGGGCGTGAGCTCGTTCACACTGGCGGCGGAGTGGGCCGAGCCGGATTTGTCGAAGATACCCGTTCCGACCGCCTTGGGGCTGAACGCGGCCAGCCTCAACGTCGGCCTTGTCCATTACGCCGTTGATGGGAACACCATCGTTGTCGGGTCGTATCGGGAGAACAACTATGCGGGCGCCGTGTACATATACGACGGCGTGGACGACGCGTCCCCGGCCAAGCTGACCGCCCCCACTCCGCAGCCGTCCACTTTTACGGGGAGTTATACGGGCGGGAACTGGCGGAACAGGCCCTGGAATCTGAGTCTGCCCACCTCGGGCGGGTGGTTCGGGTTTGTGGTGGACATCCGCGGGGACACGCTGGTGGTGGGGGAGCCGGGCCGGCACAGCACCCGCCAGATCAATGCCGGCGCGACTGATCCCCGGACCGGCAACGCCACCGACGGGGCGGTCTACGTCTACACCAAGGACAGCCTCGGCATCTGGACGCTCGATGCCGTCCTGACGGCGGGCGGTTCCACCCAGGGGGGGACTCCGCACAACCAACATCCATTCGAGTTCGGCCGCGCGGTTGCGGTGTCCGAGGACGAGAAGGTCATAGGGGTCGGGGCCCCGGGGTATATCACCAGCAGCAAGCGGATAGGCGGGGTGCTCTTGTACGAGCGGCCTGCCTCGGCCGCCGCCGGGAAGTGGGACGACGACAACGGTGCCGGCTCGGCCCGGTTGGAACCGGCGGGGACCGATATCAACGCCAATCAGAATCGTTGGAGCAGGGAGTTCGCCTGGGATCGGGAGCTGGCCCTCTCCGAGGACGGCTCCACGGTGGTGGTCGGGGGCAACCTGATGAAGGCCGTCGTGGACGGGACCCGATACGATTGGGCGGGCGCCGCTTACATTTTCACCGAGACCGACAGCGGTTGGACCGCCGCGGTGTACGAGCCGGACGCCAAGCTGACATCCCCCACTCCTTTCTTCGCGGAGAAGCTCGGACGCTCGGTGGCGGTTTCGGCCGACGGGGGCACGGTGGTGGTTTCGGCCAACTTCCGGCCCAACATGCTGCGCCGGGGCAAGGCGCTGATATTCGAGCGGCCCGACAGCGCCGACAACGGCAAATGGGATGACCTCCCGACCCCGACCGCGGTTCTGAGAGCGCCGGCTCATCCTGATGCGCCGGCGGCTTGCACCGCGGCCGGCGGGCCGGTTTTGGGCTGCAGTGTGGGTGAGGTGTTCGGGCAGTGGGTGGATATCGCCGATGACGGCAGCCGGATTTTGGCTTCTCGTTCCTACCGCGCCGAGGGCGACCTGCGGGGTTCGACCCTTGTGTTCAGCAAGCCGGCGGGCGGCTGGTCGGCGGTCACCGACGACAGCCCGGCCGAGTCGGCCGAGTACCTGGGTCCGGATCCTCGCGCCACTATGGGGTGGAGGAACACCTTCGACCAGGCCAACGGGAGCATATGGTCCGCCGACGACGACGAGACGGGGTCGGGCTTGCGGATACTCCGCCTCACCGCGCCCTCGTAGGCGTCGGCGCTCGGGCAGAGCCTCTGCGCGAACAGCCCAGCAGGATGGCGCCGACCCTCCTCGTCGGTCGGATTCCAGGTCGGTAAGCCGCCCGCGCGGGCAGGGAGTCGCTGTTGTTTATACATTCTGACCTGGGGTTTTAAGGAAATCCGGTGTTAGTTGACACCGGGGGGAGGGGGTGCGTATAATCGGCCCTGATCAACCCCTATGGGTTGGTGGTGATGATTCGTCCGAATTGTTCGGACGCGGTAGCGAAGGAGGAATAGTGATGTTGTCGAGCGGTGTGCGGCGGCGGTCGTGGTTGGCTGTTGTGTCGGTGTTGGGTTTGGTGTGGTCGTTGCTGGCTGCGGGGGGGGGGGTAGAGCCGGCTGAGGGTTTGGAGGGGGAGGCTGATAATGAGGCGGTGTATTCGGCGTGTGTGGGTCCGGCGTTGGAGTCGGCGGGTTTGGTGGATGTGGAGGGGTCGTTTGCTGAGAATGCGGTGAATTGCTTGGCGCATTTCGGGGTGACGGTGGGTCGGACGGCTACTACTTATGATCCGGGGGCGCCGGTGTTGCGTTGGCAGATGGCGTTGTTCTTGTCGCGGGCGGCGGGTCCGGCGGGGGTGGTGTTGCCTGCGAACCCGGCGGATGAGTTCACGGATGCTGCGGGGTTGCCGGAGGCGACGCGTACGGCGATTAATCAGGTGGCGGCGTTGGGGATCATGCCGGGGAGTTCCGGGACGGTGTTCGGGCCGGGTCTTTTGGTGTCGCGGGCGCAGATGGCTGAGATGTTGGATAAGTTCCTGTTGGAGGCCGAGAAGGGTTCCGGTCTGGGGTTGGGGGCTTTGGGCGGGACTGTGGATGAGCTGGCCGACATTACGTTTGATGACTCGTTTGATGACATCGGCAACGTGACGCGGGGTCAGTATTCGGCGATCCGGCGGATGTATGAGCTGGGCGTGGCCCGGGGCACTTCGGATGACAGTTTCTCGCCGGGGGCTCAGGTGACCCGGGCGCAGATGGCGGTGTTCATCACCCGGATGTTGGCGCATACGGTGGCGCGGCCGGCGGGGTTGACTTTGCAGGCGGCGGAGCCGTCGGTAGAGGAGAACGACCCGGTGGGGTTGGCTGTGTCGGTGCGCGACAGTGATTTGTTGCCGATACCTGATGCGGTGGTGGATGTGTTCTCCGCGACGAGCCCGGACGACGCGTTTGGGGCGGATGGGCGTTGCTCGGCGGATGATGTTTCGGTGGTGGGGGGTTCGGTGGCCTGTGAGATCGCGTTCGGTGATGAGGTTGCAGGTCCGTCGGGTGATGTGGAGTACTCGGAGTCGTTTACGGCGTCGTCTACTTTGTGGGCGTGGACCGGTGATGTGGGGGATCGTTACGATTCGGACGAGACGGTGTCGTCGTCGGTTGAGCTGGCGGTTACCAAACCTGCGGAGAAGCTGCGGGTTACCGATGATTTGGCTGATAACGCGATGGCGGCCAAGTTCGGGGACCGGGTTGCGATCACGCTGCAGCTGGTGGACGAGGACGGCAACGCGGTGTCGGACAAGGACGTGTCGGTGAGCGTGGCGTCGGCTCTGGTGACGAACGAGTCGGGGTCGACGGGTGACCTGCCGCAGAGTTCCGGGACGACTACCTACAAGACGGACGCGTCGGGCAAGATCGAGTTGTCGTTTGTTCGGACCGACCCGCGGGCGGGTTCGGACAAGCGGGGCGATGTGGCGCATCTGGATCTGGACATCAGCCTGGCGCCTGTCAATGGCCAGCCTTCGACGCTGGAGTTGGAGGACAAGACCGCCCTCAAGATGGCCGGGGTCGAGGCCGGGGCGCTGGTGCGGAACGCGCCGCCGATAGACGACGCGGCGGTGGTATGGCGCGACTCGGTTGCTACGGCGTCTGTGCTGACCCTGACCCAGGACGTCGAGTACCACGAGGCCAGCGCTGCAGGCGACGGCGTGGCGCATACCGTCAGAGCCACTTTGACGGATCAGTACGGCGACCCGATATCACGGCGGGCGGTGGAGTTCGCCTCCGACGACGCCGCCGGGGTAGGCGCCGCCCCCGCCAACGCCAACGACGACCCGATAGCCCTGCGGTACTACAACGCCGACAAACTGACTTCGAGGTCCCCCGATCCGGAACTCAACCGAGTCGGCGGAACGCGGGCAGAGGATGTAGACCCGACCCGGGGTCTGACGGGGTCGGCGCTGCGGGCGCGGACCAAGACGACCAACCGGCGGGGCGTAGCCACGCTCACCTACACCAGAAAATCGGACGCCACCGGCATCGAAACCATCGTCGCCCGGGTCAAAGCCGAACTCTCGACTTCGTTGTTGGCCCAGGCCCGGAATCCGGATCATCTGGGATATTACGAGGACAAGTGGGACGCCCGCAGCGGTGACATCATGTCCGAGCGGATCTACCACTACTGGGCGTCAGAACCGTCCAAGGACGGATCGGCGAATGGCCGGCTGATGGTCAACGACGCCGAGAACAACCGGCTGATCCTGGTCGGCGGCAACACCGTGTCCATGGTCGAATACGACGCCAACGACCAGCTGACCGCCACCAACGGCGCGGTAACCCTGGACGACTTCGAGAAGGACGTGAAGGACAACGCCAAGCACGTCTCGGTAACCGCCTACCAGACCGACTCGAGGAAGGTAAGCCAGGTCACCGCCGCGGACGAGTGGGCCCGGCTGTTCCCCTTCGGAGCGGACGAGGAAACCGGCGACAACCTGTTGCAGCGGTTCGGGGTGTCGTTCGCGGCGGACGGCGGGGTAATCGTGGTCGGCGCCCCCCGCTACCAGTACGAGGCGGGTTCGGCCACCCGGCGGGTCGGCCGAGTGTACGTGTACAACAGCCCCTCCGACACCACCCCGGCCATCCTGGAAATGCCTGTAGCCAAGCGGGTGTCGAACACCTATTTCGGAAGCGTGGTGGACATCAGCGGGGACACCATCGTTGTGAGCACCCGCCAGAACAAGCGGGACGCCTATGTGTTCGTGAAGCCTTCGACCGGCGGCTGGGTCGACAGTGCGACCCCGATTGTGTTTGACGAAGGCACAACCCGGTACGGGAAGCAGGTGGCCATCGACGGCGACACGATAGTTGTCGGCTACTCCGGCGGGGTGTACGTATACGAAAGATCAGAAACCACCGGCTGGGAGACCAGTACTCCCGGCACGCATATAGTGGGCCAGCAGATAGCGATCTCCGGCTCGGACCCGACGCCGAGCTCCCACTGCCACTCCAACAGGTGCTTGGCCGTGGACGAGGACGCGGGCACGATCGTCCTGTCCTCGCCGCGGCAGAGGCCGACCCTGCCGGCAAATGGTGGCTCTGCACCGAAGCCGGCGCAGGGCTTCACGGGTTACGTGGATGTGGTGTCCAAGACCGGCGCCGATTGGACTTCGTCGAACAGGACCGTGGTCCGGTGGCTCCCGCCCGCAACAGCCTACGAGTCGGCCGAGTCCCGATGGGGGCAGAGCGTGGCCGTGTCGGGCGACACGATCATCGTCAGCCACGAGGACTTGCCCCTCGAGCTGGCCAAGAGGGTCAGGGTCAGGCCGGACTATGATGACACGGCGAATACGGTGCCGGCTGTGCCCAATACGGGTAGCGTGTACGTATACACCAAACCGGAAGCCGGCTGGGCGGCAAACACCGCCCACGCCGCGACGCTCAGCGTCCCGGTCGGGCGGGGCTACGGTGCCTTCGGTGGCTTCGCGGACATAAGCTCTGATGGGAACACGATCGCGGTGTCCCAACACTACGCCCAGCAGGGCGACTGGCTGGGAGCGGTGCACGTGTACACCAAACCCTCCAGCGGTTGGGCCGACAGCACCGCCCCCGACGAGCAGTACACGGGGCCGACGCGGAACGGTAGGTTCGGCTGGGGAACCGCCATAGACAGCACCAGCGGTGCAATCTGGGCGGCCCTCCGCCAGGACAAGACCGGCACCACCACCGCCGCGGTCGGCACCGGCGAATGCAGCTCGGGAGACGTTACCGTAGGCAGCGACACCATCAGCATCAAGGAACACTGCCTGCGCTACTCGCCCGTCTACATGATCGACCGATAAACAGCCTTTACCGCAACCCAACCACACCAGGGACAGGGGTCTCTACTCAGGTAGAGGCCCCTGCACCTGTTTCACGGCCCGCTCGGTAAAGGTGCCGGACCCACAGACTTTGCCGATCCATCAAAACCCCCTTCTGGAGCGTAATCCGCCGGGCGTTGACCTCCCGGATGGACAGGATCCTGTACAGGGGATTGCTTTTGCGGCTCCGGCGGCTGATGGTCGAGACCGTTGACGGCCGGGTCGTCTGATCTCGTTGAGCCCGCGTTCTGAGCGCGGCGGGCTGACATGGTTGTTTGGAGGGCTCTTCGGAGTTGAGGGGGGGTGGTGGGTTGAGAGGGGGTAGGGAATCCGCGGGATCTGGGGTGGGGTCCTCCATAATCGGACGCTGAAATGCTTCCCGAGTGAAGGAGGACCCCTGGTGGAGTGCAAGTATAAGCGCATATGTGAGGTGATGGCCGGATTGGGGGATGTGGAGATACTGAAGGTGAGCGAACCCCGGACGGGGCTCTGCTGGTGGAGGTACGCACCGTCGGGGTGTCCCGTCCGTTGTGTCCGGGGTGTGGCGGGCGGGTGTGGTCCAGGGCGAGAGGCTGGTTGAGCTGGTGGACCTCCCGGCGTTCGGCGGCCGGTGCGGCTGGGGTGGAGGAAACGCCGGTTGGAGTGCCCTGACAGCGGCTGCGGGGTGGATTCAGGTTTACCGAGCAGGATCCCCGGATTGCTCCGGAGCGGGGGTTGTTGACCAGCCGGGCCGCCCGGTGGGCGGCGGAGATGGTGGGCCGGAAGGGGCGGGCGGTGTCCGACGACGCCGAGGAGCTGGGCTGTGATTGGCATACGCATCAACAAAGAAGTCATCCGCTGGGGCCAGGCTCTGTTGGAGGCCGACGAGGAACGGATCGGGGCGGTGGAAGCCGTCGGCGTCGATGAGACCATGTTCTTGCGCACGGCTCCCCGAAGGCGTCCGCAGAAGCGGCGGTGCACCTCTATTGTTGATGTGGAAGCAGGCCAGCTGTTGGATATAGTCCCAGGCAGAGAGGCTCTCGGCCCGTACCCGTGCCGCCTGCAACGCGGCCGTCCCGCATGCGATCCAGGTCGCGGATCCGTTCCATGTGGTCCGGTTGGCCAACAACCGCCTCGACGAGGTCCGCCGCAGGGTCCAGAACGAGACCGTAGGCCGCCGCGGCCGCAAAGACGACCCCCTGTATCGGATCCGTAAGCTGACGGCCGGGTCGTCTGGCCTTTTTGCGAGCGCAGGGCATTGTTGTTGGGGGGGGGGGCCGCCGGGGGCCGGGGGTAGGCCCTGGTTCGGCGCCCGATGGGGTTTATTCCGCGCCCGTGAGGTGGGGTTCGTGGCACCACTGGTCGCGGATGACGGCCACCCGTTCTAGTAGAGGCCCGTTGATTCCCAGCAGTTCAACAAGAACCGCCTGGTCAAGAGCCTGCCTGGTCAGATCTTGATAGGCCATATTGGCCGGCATGAACTCTCTGTGTTGGAAACGAAAGAATATGGTCTCGGCCATGCTGAGCTGATCGGGATTCAGTGCCCGTACATCCAGAGTAAGTAACTCCGGTAAGCGTGTAATGGTTATTCTTGACCGCCCTGCTTGTGTACGAGAGCCGAGTAAATAGAAGCTCATCAAACCCAAGGTGGTATTAGCCCAGAGTAATACCGGATATACCCAATCCATCCTTTCAACCGGAGGTTCTCCCCTTGGGTGGAGTATAAATGACGGCCAAGCTGTTCCACCTAGAGTTGGAACAGGAGTGAGACATGCCGCCAATGGTTGAGATGTATAGCGGAAATCCCTGTTGAAATGTAGCCGAGTGGCGGTTTTCCACAGATCAGCGGCGCGCTGTTCCCTGCCCGCCACAGGACGGCCGTGTTGATCAGGGTGAACCGTCAGATAGGTTTCCTTGAGATGGTCGTGGCTCCACAACACGGGAAAGTCAGTCTTGCCGTTGGGATGGGGCAGGAACTCGAATGGGCCGCCTCCGCCTGTTACCGCGTTTCTGACCAGCAACCTGTCCACCGGTCCCTTGGTTCCGAGGTCGGCCAGACGAACGAGGGGCAGAGGAATGAACCTATTGGAGCGGGGCAACGCAATTCCCGGCCGAGTGGGATCGGTCAAGGACAGCAGCGCTTCCGCTACTTCAGGGCTGCGTATCATCGCCGGTGCCATCCTCCGACCGCAGCGTACCGAGAACCCCCACGGGGCGCCCCCCAGTCTTCCCGCCGCGACACCGTTGCGGTCCGCTTGTTCGAGTTCGACAGACAGAGCCAGCGCTTCGGCTGCGCTCTTCGGGCTCCGATCCAGGTTCACCCACCGCCATTCCTCCTGCGGTCCGGCGGCGGCGGGCCCGCGGCGGCGGGTGGCGATCAGCAGGGCTTCCGCCAACTTCGTATCGGAGGAGAATCGTCGGTGTTCGCTCCTGCCCGACGAGCAGGTTACCACCATCACTTTCTCGTATTCGGAGGCGAGCAGGTCTCGCAGTTTCCTCCACGAGGCTCCAGAAGCCAAGGATGCCGGCAAAACGAAAGCGATCACCCCGCCGGGCTTTACCTTGAGATGTGCCAGATCAAAAAAATCGGTTCCCAGACCTGCGTAACCACTGCGCACAGACCTTCCAATCTTTGTGGCCATCCTTTTGACCTTGTTCCCTATCGCCTTCTGGGCCTTCTTGTCCATTCCGAAGGCGGCGAATTGCGGCAGGGGAGAACCATGCCTCTCCTCTAGGGTGTGGTTGGTGGGTGAGGTGTAGGGCGGGTTCATGATCACCAGGTCGCAGGATTGGTGCGGGACGGAGAGTTGGCTTCCGTTCTCGCCGCGGGCGGTTATTGCCTCGGTTCCGTCTCCGAACAGGGTGGGGGTGATCTCCTGGGCTAGCAGATCCAGCGACCCGGCTTTCACGTCGGTCGGGTCGTCTTCGTCGGGGCCGAACGGCATGACATGGGTTTCCGTCTTCGTGTAGTCAACGGACGGGTGGGCGGAGGAAAGGGTGGCGGCGGTGATGTGCACGGCGGCGGGCATGATGTCGCAGCCCACGAACACGTCCTCCAGCATCCGTCGGTGAAGGCGGGCGTCGTTGATTCCCCGGCGGCGGACACGGGATTGTATCCGCCGGTAGGAAGCGGAAAGGAGCGCGCCGGTTCCGCACGCGAAGTCGGCTACCCGCAACCCGGTTACCGCGTCCTCGTCGGCCCAGTCGACGTCCATCCGAGACACCGCCAGCTCAGCTAGGAGAGCGGCGGGGGCGGGGAGGGTGTAGAAGCTGGCCAGGAACTTGCGGTCGGCCAGAAGGGTTCCGAACACCTGCCCGGCCAGGTTCTGGATGGTGTGGGCGTCCTCCGACGCCATCCGGGCGGCCGTTTGGATCAGCCGTTTCAGAAGCCGGTTGGCCTCCCGCTCATCGTCCACCACCCTGAGCAGCTCGGAGGCGGTGGCAAAGATGGGCCAGTAGTTGATGTCGAGGATTCGAGCCCACTCCTCCAGCATCCGCAGCTTGTTGTGGTCTCCGTCGACGCGTAGGACGGTAGGGGAACGTACCTCGGAGTGGTGAGCGGCCACCTGATAGTGGAAGATAAGGGCGTTCAGCATAAGCGCCGACATCATCTGATCGGTCTGCTCGCCGGGTGCCTGCTTGACCACCTCCGCCATCTTCGGAAACCGCCGGTCGAGTATTCCGGCGGCGTCGGTCACCGCCCGGGAGAATCGGTCCACCAGCCGGGCGGAGCGGTGTTCGGAGTCGGCGGCCGTTTCTATGAAATCGGCCAGCGCGTCCACCCCGCCCATCAGCCAACCCTCGGCCGGGAACCGGCTCTCGCCGCCGGGGCCGGAGCGCCAGGAAGCGAACCGTAGATCCTCGGCCGACTCCAGCGCCTCTGCATAATCGCCCGTAGACCGGGCCAAGCGGTCCGGGTACAGCACCGCTGCCGCCGAGTCGATGGCCGTCCCTCTCCAGATTCGGCCCACCTGCCCCCGGGCCTGGCGGTCTACCAGTGTGGGGTTGCCCTTGAGGTACTTGGCCTCCACCGCCACCGCCGCCCGATCCGGAGCGACCGCCAGCACGTCGGGCTGCCGTCTTCCCGCCCCGCCGTGGGGGGGGGGGGGCGGTTATCGCTGACTGCGGCTTGACCTCCCAGCCCGGCAGCCGTCTTTGCAGCAACCCGCCCAGAACGGTGTTGTAGTTGGTCTCGTTGATGTGATCGGGCTGTTGGTTCGGCATGCGGCTCATCTCCGCTCCAGATTACCCGCCCGGTGTGACGAAATCGCGGCCGCTCCGGGGTGATCTTCGCAATTTACAAGGCAGCCCCTTTACCGAACCCAACCACACCAGGGACAGGGATCTCTACTCAGGTAGAGGCCCCTGCACCTGTTTCACGGCCGCTCGGTAAAGGCGCCGGGGCCACAGACTTTGCCGATCCATCGAAATCCCTTTTCTGGAGCGTAATCCGCCGGGCGTTGACCTCCCGGGGGGACAGGATCCGATGCAGGGGATCGCCTTTGCGCCCCCGGCGGCTGATGGTTGAGACCGTTGACGGCCGGGTCGTCTGGCCTTGTTGCGAGCGCAGGGCATTGTTGTGGGGGGGGGGGTGCCGCCGGGGGCCGGGGTAGGCCCTGGTTCGGCGCCCGATGGGGTTTATTCCGCGCCCGTGAGGTGGGGTTCGTGGCACCACTGGTCGCGGATGACGGCCACCCGTTCCAGTAGAGGCCCGTTGATTCCCAGCAGTTCAACAAGAACAGCCTGGTCAAGAGCCTGCCTGGTCAGATCTTGATAGGCCATATTGGCTGGCATGAACTCTCTGTGGGGATGCGGTCAGGCGGTTCCGGTGTGCTCCTCCCGGGAGGCGAGGAACTGTCGGCCCTCCTCGCAGAACTGTTGGAAGTCGCAGGTGCGGCAGGCCCCGGAGGGGGCGGGGTCGAAGCGTTCGGAGCGGATGCCGTCGATCAGGGCTTCGATGCGGTTCCTGGCCTGTTCCAGCCAAGGACCGTCCACTTCTTGGGCGGCCACCTCCAAGCCGCCGCCCAGGTATACGAAGGAGACCCGCAGGGGTTCGGGGGCGGGGGCGCCCAGCCCGGCTTCGCAGGCGGCTGCCGCATAGGCCTGCAGCTGCACAACGGCGGAGGCGCGGCGGGAGCGCCGCCCCGACTTGAAGTCGACGATCTCCCAGCCGCCGTCCCCGTAGGGGTAGACCGCGTCCACCCGGCCCCTGATCCGGACATCGGGGGAAAGGAATACCTCGAACGGCGCCTCGACATATACCGGGGTCAGGTTCGCGTAGGGGGATTCGATGAAAGCCCGCCAGCCCCCGCCGGCGCTTTCGGGCGGGGCTTCTTCGACTTCGCCGGGCGTCCGGTCGTACAGTTCCTCATGGAGCTCCTCGAAGGGGATCATGCCCCGGTTGTGCAGCTCGATCCGGCGGTGCAGGAGCGTGCCCCGGCGGGCGCGGGCGTCGGCCCGGCGGGGAAGCCGGTCGATCTCCGACCAGAAGTACCGTTTGGGGCAGTCGGCGTAGGTGACCAGTCCGGTGACGCTCACCGCGGCAAGGTCGGATTCGGGTTCGGGCGCCGCCGGGCCGGGGAGGGTCAGCAGGACCTTTTCGAACTCATCCACGGCTTCATCGTAGATATCCCGGACGCCCAGATCGGCGGCCCGGCTCTCCGTCCAGCCGGGGTCGGCCTCGGCCCGATGCAGGGCCTCCTCCCAGGCAGCCCCTAGGACGGGGTCCGGCCCCGGCCGGGGCGGCGGGAAAAGAAGCGTCTCGGGGCGGGGGGGCGGCGCTTCGACCCACGCGTCGACCGCCGCCCCTTCCAGACCTCTGGCCAGATCCAGAAGTTCACTCGGCTTGGAGGGCCTCTCGAGGGGCCGGGGGACCCCGTACCAATGGGCGCCGCTCAGATACAGGTATTCCTTGGCGCGGGTGGCCGCCACGTAGGCCAGGCGCCATTCCTGGTCGTAATGGCGGGCGCGCAGCCAGCTCTTCCGCTCCTTTTCCTCCAATGAGGGGTCGAGGCGCGTCCTGAACTCAGGGTCGATCCGCAGCCGGGCGGGGAGGGTGTACTCGCAGCTGGAAGGATCGAGCAGCCGGCGGGGCCAGGCCGGGAAGTTGCCCCGGTAGAGAGCCGGCAGGAACACCGCCCGCCACTCCAGCCCCTTGGCCCGATGGACGGTGATGAGGGTCACCGCGTCCTCGCCTCCGATCCGGGCGGCGTCGAGGTCGTCGACCGGATCATTGCGCATGTATTCCAGCTGGGCCAGAAAGGCGGTCAGCGACGACCGCCCCTCGAGGGGCCGCCAGTGCTCGGTGAAGTCCAGGAAACGGTGAACGTTGAGCCGGGCCGAGAGGCCGAAAGGGGCGGGCATGGCGTCGATTTCCTGCCAGGCCCCGGTGCTGGACAGGATCAGCCGCACCAGCTCCGACAGAGATGCCCCCTGGGTTTCGCTCAGCAGGGTGCGGTGCAGGCGGCGGAACCGGTCGAGGGCGCCGCGGGCGGCGGCGGGCGCATCTATCTCGTCCGGATTTTCCAGGGCTTCCAGCAGCGTGTAGTCGAGCGCCGCTTCCTCCGGGTGGGGGTTGCGCGACCGTTCGGACGCCCAGCGGGACAGCGGCGCCAGGTCGGCCAGCCCCAGCCGGAAACGGGAACCGGTCAGGATGCGGACCAGGGCCGGGCTGTCCTCCGGGTTGTCCAGCAGCCGCAGCCAGGCGATCAGCTCGACGATCTCCGGCACCTGGAGCAGGCCGCCGAGGTCGGCCACCTGCAGCGGCACATCGTGTTCTTCCAGCGCCTGGCGTATGAGCTCGATGTCGTGGTTCCGGCGGAACAGCACCGCCATCTCCGACCACTCGACGCCGGCCTCGTGCAGCCGGTGCGACTCCCGGGCGATCTCCTCGGCTTCCTGGCGGGCGTCGGCGCGCCAGGCGGCATGCACCTCCCCGGGCGGCGCCCCGTCGAGGGCCGCCGGACCGCCGTCCGGATGGGCAGCCGAGATGCGGGTGCGGATCAGGTTGGCCAGATCGAGGATGCGCTGCCCCGACCGCCGGTTGACCGACAGCCGCAGGGTCTCCGACTCCGAGCCGTCCGTCCGCCGGAACCTGGCGGGGAAACCGTCGAAGTTGGACGGGCTGGCGCCCCGCCACTCGTAGATGGTCTGGTCGAGGTCGCCCACTGCGGTAACCGCCGACCCCCGGCCGAACAGGGCGGCGAACAGTTCCCGCTGGGCCGGGTTGGTGTCCTGGTACTCGTCCAGCAGCACGCACCGGTACCGGGCGCGTACCCGGTCGGCGATGATCGGGTGCCCCCTCACCAGCTCCACCGCCAGCCGGATCAGGTCTCCGTAGTCGCGAACTCCGAGCCGGTGTTTTTCCCGCTCGACCGCGGCCAGCACGGAAGCCAGCTCGGCCCGCTTGGCCGCCGCCCCGTCCGCCGGGTCCGCCTCCAGCAGCGCCTCCGGGCGGATCAGGTTGTCGGCCAGCTCCCCCGAGAGCCGCATCAGGCTGTCGACCACCGCGCCGGTATTGGAGGCGTCCACCGTTTCCAGAGGGGCGGCGGCCAGGCTTTCCCCGAGGAGCTGGCGGGTCTGGGAGGGGGTGATCAGCCGGGTGTCGTGATCCATTCCCACCAGCGCCCCGTAGGCTCCCAGGAGATGGGCGGCGAACCCGTGGTACGTGAACACATCGATCTCCCGTATTTCCCGGTCCGGCGCCCGGCTCCGGGCCGCCTGTCTGGTGCGGCGCGCCAGCTCGTCGGCGGCCTTGTTGGTGAACGTCACCCCCAGCACCTGTTCGGGAAGGACGCCGAAGCGGTTCATGAGCCGAGCCGTCCGGTAGGCCAGCGCGGTGGTCTTGCCGGCGCCGGCGCCCGCCGTTACCCGCAGAGGCGCCAAGCCGTATTCGATGACCGCCTGCTGCTCGGGAGAAGGGCGGAACGTCATCGCCGGTAGGCCTCCTGGCCTTCGGGCCAGGCCGGGCACACCAGCCTCACCGCGCACCGCTTGCAGGCCTTCCCCGGCTTGGGTGTCCACTCCCCGCCGGCGATTTTCCCGGCGATTTCCTCCAGCCGGGCCCGGGTTTCCTCCAGCCGGGTCGGTTCGAAGGGGGTGACCCGCCGGGTGGGGGCGGAAGCCAGGGGATGCCAGAACTCCGCCTCCCTCACCTGCCCGAAAGCGCCCGCGGCCTCGTCTTCGGCGGCGGCCAGCATGTAGAACCCGAGCTGCAGCGACCCGGCCGCTTCTCTCTTGGGCGGCGGGTTCTTGCCGGTCTTGTAATCGACGATGCGCAGCGCCCCGTCCGGGTCTCGTTCGATCCGGTCGATCCGCCCCCGCCATACCGCCCCGCCCAGCTCCATCTCCACGTCGTGTTCCAGCAGCACGGGGGCGGCGTCGGGATGGGGGCGGTCCTCGTAGAGCCGGGTCAGCAGCATGACCCCCCGCCTCCGCCAGGCCTCGCCGACGGCGGCGCCGCCCAGGTCGTGATGGGGGAGTTCCTCGTCGAGCAGGGCAAGGGCTTCCTCGAGGGTGGATCGGCGGGCTTCTTCCATCGCCCGCCTCTCGGCCCGCTCCAGCACGTCGTGGATGAGGCTGCCGAAGGCCAGGTAGGGGCCGGCCGCCGGGCTTGCCCGCAGCACCCTCTGCAGGACGAATTCCCTGGGGCAGCGGTCATAGCCCGCGGCGTCGGTGGGGGATAGGCGCCGCCCGCCCGCCGGCAGGCCGCCGTCCGCCCCCGGCCGCCGCACCGGCGCGTATGAACCGGGAGGCCGCAGGCCGAGGCGGGCGCCGGCGGCCAGCACCTGCGCCGCGCCCAGCCGCCGCCCCGCCGCCTGCGCCGGATCGGCCAGGACGGCGCGGAGCCAGGCCTCGGCCTCCCGCACGGTGATGGGCCGCTTTTTCCGGTAATCGACGGGCGGGGCGGCCGGCTCGCCGCGGGCGATCACGTTCATGAAACGGCTGGGCCGCCGGTGCTCCCCGCCGAAGCCGGCGCTGGTGGCGGTCACCACCACCCTGAGGCGGGCGCGGGTCATCGCCGTGTACATCAGCCGGGTTTCTTCCTGGAGCCGCCGCTGCGCGCCCGGGCCGGGGTCCGATCCTGCGGGTCCGGGGGCGCCCGCCCCTTCGGCCCGGAGCAGGGTCTGATGCCTGCGCAGGTCGGGCAGCACCCCCTCCACGGCATCGGCCACGAACACGATGTCGAACTCGAGGCCCTTGGCCTGATGCAGAGTGGTCAGCACCATGCGGTCCTCGGCCGGGTCCCGGTAGTCGAGCAGGGGGCTGGCCTCGAAGTCCTCCGATTCGGCCAGCCGCATGTACTCCATCAGGGTGGCGGACGGGTTGCGTTCGCCCACCCTGGCCAGGGTCTGGGCCAGGCTGGTCCAGGCGGCCCTGAACTCCCTCCGGCAGGGATCCGAAACCAGAGCCCGGAACTGGGGCAGGCCGGTCCAGGCCCGCCAGAAGGCCTCGACCGCGGGGAGTTCCGTCCATGAACGGTCTTCCAGCAGGCGGGCCAGCCCTTCGCCCCCCCTGATTTCCCGCCGCACGATCCCGCTCCAATGAGCGCCGGATGTATGCGGTATGCGCTCGAGCCGGCGCAGGCGGCTGACGCCGAGATCGAACAGCGGTCCGAGCAGCAGCCGGCGGAGGGGGGCGGCGGCCCCGGCCCGGTCGGGGGAGGCGGCGGCCTCCGCCAGGTCGAAGATCATCCGGGCGGCCTGGTGGTCGACCAGCCGCATATCCGGGCGGTCATGGGGGATGGAGCGGCGTTCGAGGGCGCGGGACAGCTCCCGCAGCAGGCGGCGCTTGGTGCGCACCAGCACGCCCATCCGGTGATAGGGCATCCCCTGTTCCAGATGGAGGCGGGCCGCTTCGGAGGCGATCCACTCGGATTCCTCCGATTCCTGGTCGAACACGTGGAGGTCCACCCGGCCGGGATGGGAGGCGGGCTGGACCGGGCCGGTGGCCCCGGGCAGGACGGCGCCCGCCGTGAGCCGCTCGGCCGCCCGGAGGATCTCGGCCGGCACCCGGAAGGAGGCGCCCAGCACCCAGCGCCGCACCGGTTGCCCGCCCGGGCGGTGGAAATCGGCGGGAAATCCGGTGACGTTGGATAGCTCCGCCCCCCGGAAGGCAAAGATCGACTGGTAGGGGTCGGCGGCGGCGGTGAGGTTGCCGCGGCGGCGCGTCAGGCCCTGCAGGAGGGCGGCCTGCGCCATGGTGGTGTCCTGGTATTCGTCCACCAGCAGGTATCGGTACTGGTCGCCAGCCTCCTCGGAAACCCATCGGTGTTCCAGAACCTCCACCGCCTTGCCCAACAGGGTGCCGTAGTCGATCCGGTCGAGCCGGGCGAGTTCCCGGTCGTAGCGGGCCGCGAACTCCGGCAGGGCCCGCCACTCTTCCCGCTCGGCCGCCAGGGCCGCCAGCTCGCGGGGGCCCAGCAGCCGCTCCCTGGAGCGCAGGATGAATTCGGTGACCTCGGCGGCCAGGGTGCGGGTTTCCAGCAATCGGTCGAAGGGGGGCGGCCAGCGCCCGGGCGGCTCGGAGGCCAGCAGCCGCGAGACCAGCTCCGCCTGTTCGGGGCCGGTGAGGATGGAGGGCATGGACGTCCAGCCGAGGGCCTCGGGTGCATAACGTTCCAGGAGCCGGTGGGCGAAGGAATGGAAGGTGGAGACGTCCAGCCCTCCGGCGGGTTTGGCAACGGCCCGCCCTATCCGGGTGCGGAGGTCGGCGGCGGCCCGCCTCGAGAAGGTGAGGGCGAGTATTTCCGGGCCGGGGACGCGGGCCCGGTCGACCAGGTGGGCGGTGCGGCGGACCAGGAACTCGGTCTTGCCCGCGCCGGGGCCGGCCACCGCCAGCTGCGGCCCGTCGGCCTCGGCGACGGCGGCCGCCCAGTCCCGGGGTTCGAGCCGCCGCTCGTCGACCTCCGGCCCGCCCGGCGGGTGTTGTCCTTCCGGCTGGGAAGGGCCGGTCTCAGGCGGCAAGGGGGATTTCGGCGGCGGGGGCGAGAGCCTCGTCCTCCACCACCGTGAATCCGATCCCCGCCTCCAGGAGGACGCGCTCCGCCTCGGCGAAGGCCTCCACCGCCTCGACGGCCGGTTCGGTTGTCGGAAGTTGGATTTGCTTCATACCGTCAAAGTATCACGGGGGTGTGACAAACCGCGCCCGGCGCCGGTTCTTGCTGATGGGAAGGGGTTTCTGCGCCTCCCGCGACGCCTCGTCCGATACAGACGCGCCGCCCTGCATGCCGGCATCGAAGCGCGGGCGGCGGCTGTCTGCTGTATCCTTGAGCCGTCGGTGGACGGCAACTTCCACAAGGCGCCCTGTGGCGGGCGGTACCATTAGCCCACCGACCGGGCCGGTATCTACATGTCGGCTTGTTTGAGAAGATGGAGGCTTTCATGTCCTGGACTATAGTTTGGCCGATATTATGTGCTGTGTTGAGCGCTATGATACTACACATTGCTTACCTCGCCATCGAGTCAAATTGGCCAGATAGTTATGCTTCAGTCAGTGATTTCGGCGCGAATCTAAAAATGAATAATCCTTTATCTTATGTTGCTTTTAGATTAGGGCCTGTTTTCATTATAGCTCTGTTCGGAAGTGTAAACCTAGAACGATCTGGTTATTATGTATGGCTATTTGCTATTTTATTAATTTTACTCCACGGAGGAACAACCGTTGGAAAAGCTATCTATAAGCTCATACGATCTGAAAGAAGATCTATAAGATTTTGGCCCTTACTTATTCGATACATTACCGTATTTTGTGCTTTAGTGGTTGCTATAATATTAGCTGTTTGCTTGCGAAATTTACTGGAACCTTTGGTGCCTGATGTTAAAGAAATAGTACCAGAAATCTGGGGTGCGTTCTTTGTGGGAATTCTTGTTGCTATGTTTTATGTTGCAACATCAAATCGTATTGTCTACTCAAATAATATTGTCGCTAAGCAACGGGAAAGAATCGGCCAATCTTTACTCGACTATGCTAGGTTAGAAGCTAAGAAAGCACAATGCGATCCGATATTGCTTGAGGCTATAATGATTACAGAATCAATTCAACGCCCGAAGTGGTTTCGCAGACTTGAGAGAATATTGGGTTTGATCTATCGCCGTGGTACCTATGGAATCATGCAAGTGATGTCTGATCGCCCTATCGACGATAGGGAATCTATTGATATTGCTATCCGTGATCATCTTGATAGATCAAGCAATATTGTAGATTCTGAGGGAAACTATAACTTTGAGCTTCTCGACCAATATATTAGGACTTATAACCCTTCTATTGCTTTCATTAACCAAGCATCTCAAATAGCAAAAGAACTGTATATTGAATATTATCCAAACCCATATTAAAACCTACTATATAGAAATACTATTGCATTGATATCATATGATAAAGATGGTGCTATATCTAAGCCGGTAGTGTGATGAAGGTCTGTTGCAGGAGACCGCGGCGCGGGCGAGGAACTGTTATTATTCGCAGTCGGTCAGTGTTATCCGAACGACGAGCGTTGCAAGCAGGCGATGGTTGAGGATCTATCGGGTTACGCCGGTAGTGAGGACGCCCAGCAGAAAGGATTCTAACGATGCGGACTGAAGACAAGGCTGTATACCTGCTATTACTGGTTGCCTTAGTTATACTGGGTACCAGTTGCGGTGGTGCACCGACTACTGCCGACACAACTAACCGGGCTGAGCAAACGATTGAAACGACGCCTACCAGCTTGGCTGGCCCTCTTGATAATAGCGAAGAGCCTGCTGACACAACAACAGGATCTAATCAAGTTGGTTCAACTTCAACAACAGTCGTTGCATCTACCACAGCAACATCTGATAGAGAGCTGAGCCAGGCATGGGTTGACTCGCAAGTAGTAGTATCCAAATCAGAATCCGATGATTTTGCAGATAGGAATTACTATATTGAATATCTATCGATCAATCCTAATAATATTTCAACCCCGATGGGCGCATTGTGTTGGGCATATCATGAGCTTGAACGGAGTTATTTTATGGACTCGTTGCGATTCACGTTAGACTACTATACTATTCCATTCTTCATGGAGAATTATGGAATCACTGATGAACAGATCGGAGCTCCAGGACCGGAAGCTACTGATAAGTTCTTTGATTTGGTAATGAGTAACTTAGGCTCGGTGGGTACTTTTGATGATGAAAATGATGCTATATCCGAAGCAGATACAATGGGATTTTTCAATGAATTACATGAGTTCGCAGGCGATGGAACCGCTTGGCAAGATGCGGTCCGAATCATTGCTTCTCCCGGGATGGCAGTTGCCTTTGCAACAGGTGAGGGCCTTCCAACAGAGGTTCAAATATACGCCGATGCTTTGGTTGCCTTTGCTGAAGAACATGTGGGCAAGCCTTTAGATAATTCGGCTGAGAGCGATGTCTTGGGCTATGCCGGCTTTGACTTTCCGGGTTTTGATGCCTTCGTTGAAGAAGCCAAGTACAATCAGAACTGCAAACGCGCTCTGATATGACGCTTTGAGCACAATAGCCATCTCGACGCCTTGGTAGCCGGGGTGTCTCAAATGCGGAATAGTTTCAGCCAATCTTATCCGAACACAGACTTGGACATTGATATCGTATGATACGATGGTGTTATGTCTACGCCGGTAGGGTGATGAAGGTCTGCAGCAACGAGGCCGGGGCGCGGGTGCGGTCTGTGTCCGGGGCGTCTGCTCCATGAACCTCGTTCCGCTCACGGCGCTGGCGGCGCGGGCCGACCGGGCGGCGGACATCGTTGCCCCCCAATACGATTCGATTCCGCCGGGCGGGCGGTACGCCTACGCGGTGGAGCGGCCGGACTGCTTCCTGAACGTCACGCTGTCCGTCGCCGACTTCCCCGAACCGGCGCCGGACCGGCACGCGGTCGCGGCGCGGGCGGCCGGCTGCTTCGAGGCGATGATGGAGAGGGGGCTGTTCGAGGCGGTTCCCGGACCGGCCTTCTTCCTCTACGAGCTCGACACCGGCAGCCGCCGCCAAGCGGGCATCGTGGCCGGTATGCCGGTCGCCGCTGTCGAGGAAGGCCGCATCCTCGGCCACGAGGGGACGATCGAGGAGCGGGTGGACGACCTGGCCCTGTTCTTCCGGACGGCTCGGCTGGCTTCCAGTCCGGTCGCGCTGGCCTTCCGGTCCGACGACAATATGCGCCGCCTCATGGAGCGCCTGGCCGCCCGTCCGCCGCTCCGGGATTTCTCCGGCCTCGACGGGGTGCGCCAGCGCCTCTGGGCGGTTGCGGACGCTGTGGACACCGCCGCGGTGGAGGAGGCCGCGGCCCGGATCGGAAGGCTGTACATAACCGACGGGCATCACCGGGTGGCCGCCTCGCTCCGGGAGGGGGCGTCGCCCGGTTGGTTCCTCGCCGTCCTGTATCCGGCGGATCACCTCAGGGCGCTCGAGTACAACCGGTGCGTCCGGCTGGATCAGGCCCCTCCGTTCGACCGGGTGCGCCGGATGTTGGGGGCGGACTGGGAGATCGCGGAGCTCGGCCCGGATGCGGGCCCCGGCGCCCGGCCCGGCGCGGCGGGTGACATCTCGATGCTGCTGGGCGGCGTCTGGCGGCGGCTCCGATACCGGGGCACCCGCGCCGCCGATCCCGTGGAACGCCTCGACGTGAGCCTCCTGCACGACCGGATCCTGGCGCCCGTGTTCGGCGTTTCCTCCTACGAGGATCCCCGGCTGTCCTACGTGGCGGGCGGGCAGGCGGCAATGCGCCTGGAAGAGCTGGCGGCGGAGTATCCTGGCGCAGGTTTTGCGCTGTATCCGCCGTCCATAGAGGAGATGATGGCCGTGTCCGACGCCGGCAGGACGATGCCGCCCAAGTCGACCTGGTTCACCCCCAAACCCCGGTCGGGTCTGTTGGTTGCGCCCTGGGATCCGCCTTCCGGGGCCGCCGGAGGAGGAGCGGCATGAGCGCCGAAACCCGGTTGGATGCGGTGGAGATGGCCGCGTCGGAATGGGATTCGTCCATGTACCGGGAGGCGGTGGGGCAGTTCGAGCAGGTGGCCGAGTTCATGAACGTCGACGACAACGTTCGCGAGCGGCTTTCCATGCCCCAACGTTCGCTGATGGTGACCTTTCCCTACCGCATGGACGATTACTCCGAGGTAAGAAACGCAGTGGGTTACCGGGTGCAGCACGTACTCACCATGGGGCCCACCAAGGGGGGGATCCGCTTCGCCATGGACGTCAACATGGGGGAGGTGGCGGCGCTGGCGATGCTCATGACCTGGAAGTGCGCCCTGGTGGGACTGCCCTTCGGCGGCGCCAAGGGCGGGGTGCGGATCGACCCCCACAGCCTCTCCCGGCCCGAGCTCCAGCGGGTGACCAGGCGCTACACCGCCGAGATAATCAACATGATCGGCCCGCAGAAGGACATCCCGGCGCCGGATATGGGCACCAACGAGCAGGTCATGGCCTGGATGATGGACACCTACAGCCAGAACCAGGGTTATGCGGTTCCGGCGGTGGTCACCGGCAAACCCCCCGAGCTCGGCGGTTCGGTCGCCCGCCGCGAGGCGCCCGGACGAGGGGCTGTCAGCCTGTTGCCGTCGGCGGCCCTCCGCTGCGGCTTGAGCGTGGACGGCGCCAGGGTCGTTATCCAGGGTTTCGGCAACGTGGGCCGCTACGCCTCTTTTGCCGCCTCCGAGCTGGGCTGCCGCATCATCGCGGTGGCCGACGTGACCGGCGCCGTCCACAACGGAAGGGGCATAGAGGTGGGCAAGCTGGCCCGCTACGTTGACCAGACCGGCGGGGTTGCGGACTTCCCCGACGCGGACGCCATAGATGCGGGGGATCTTTTCGCCGTCGAATGCGACGTGCTGATACCCGCCGCGGTCGGAGGGGTGATCACCGACGCCAACGTGGAGCGGGTCGAGGCCAGGGTGATTCTCGAAGGGGCCAACAACCCGGTAACGATGGAGGCCGATCAGGTGCTGCAGGACAAGGGGGTTGTCATCGTCCCCGATATTCTCTGCAACGCCGGGGGGGTTACCGTGTCCTACTTCGAGTGGGTGCAGGACCTCCAGAACTACTTCTGGTCGGAGAACGAGATCGTGAGCCGGCTGCGGGAGATCATGATCCGCGCCTTCGAGGAGGTGCTCGAGATCAGCATCCGCCACAAGGTGGATCTGCGCACCGCCGCTCTGATCAAGGGGATCGACCGGGTAACCAAGGCCAAGCTGGTGAGGGGGGTCTACCCGTAGGCGCCCGCCGCCCCGTTCCCGGCGGGCGTTTCCCCGAAGGCCGGGCAGATGTTCTGGAAGGAGCACCAGCCGCACAGCACCGACGGGCGGGGCGGGAAGTGGTCTCGCTCTATGGCCCTGCTGATCGCTCTGGCCAGGGCGGCGACCTGGCGCTCGATTCCGTCCAGCATCCGGTCGTCCACCGGGATGGAATAGACGGTGGAGCTCCCCAGGTACATGAGGCGCAGCTCGGCGGGGGCCTGCCCGAACCGGCGGCGCACCAGCAGGGCGTAGATCTTCAGGGCGAAGAAGGCGGGGAGGGCGTAGCGTTCAGGAGGGGCGGCGCCGGTTTTGTAATCGATGATCACCAGCCTTCCGTCGGGGCGTGCGTCCAGGCGGTCCAGGATGCCGCGGACGCTGATCTCGCCCAGTTCCTCGGCCATCTCCAGCTCCCGGTGGAGGGGGGCGGCCGAAACAGGATCCTCCAGGGCCAGGTAGTTGGCGATGACGCCCAGGCTCTCCACCCCCCAGTCCCGCTCTTCCTCCCTGCTGTCGAACAGCTCCGAGTAGTCGGGTTCCCGCCGCAGCTCGGTCCACACCTCCCGGAACAGGTCGTAGAGCCGGTCGGCGGTGCGCCGGGGGGCGGGAAGGTCGAACAGCCGCTCCAGGGCCAGGTGGGCGGTGGTGCCCCGCGCCTGGTGCACCGTTACCGGTTCGGGGAGGCGCTCGATCGACCGATACCGGAAGAGCCGGGGGCACTGCTTGAAGCTGGACGCCCGGCTGGGGGAGAGGGATTCGAGGGCGGAGGGGGCTTGCCCGTCAGGCGCATCCTCCGGCGCCGCGGATGCATCGCGGACGGGGGCGGAGGCCGATCCGGCGGGCTGCTCCAGGGTCTCGATGAATGACACAGGTGTAACTATAGGGGGCGGGCGCGGCGGAACCGAGGATAAAGAGCGGACGCGGACAGGGCGCCGGAAGACGCCCCCGGCGCAAGCAACTGTTGGATGGTTCCGCCCGATGAGCACGGCCGGCGGGGCGCTGCGCCCGCCGCCGACGGAACGGTGAAAGGCATTCCCTGTCCGTGCATCCTCTACCCCGGTTGTCATACCGAGAAGCACCAACACCGCGTAAACCCGAACCCTTTCCCTGTCAACCCCCTGGTCAAGCCCCTGCCCCATCCCCGGACCCCGGCCAGAACGCGAAAAACGCCGCCCCCCGCGCCCCGCTTTGCGGGCCCGGCCCCCACCGCCACCACCGAGAATCCGGACGCGTTCGGTCAGTACCCGGCAGGGTCGCGTTCGGAATATGATCCCTGACTCGGTCTGCGGCGCCTGCCGACCGGAGGTGCTTGCGGCTCTTTCATTAATACAGCATCGGTGCGACAAGGTCAATACCCTTGCGGGGGATCCGGCGGGATTTTTTTGTCACTTCCATGATTTGAGGCCGGCTCGCCGGCTCGTCAGTTGATCCGGTGCTCCCGTCCGGCCCATTCCCGGTCGCGGAGGACGAACTTCTGGATCTTTCCGGTGGAGGTCTTGGGCAGGGTTTCTACCAGCTCCACTTCGTCGGGGGCCTTGAAGCGGGCCAGGCTGTTCCGGACGTGGTCGATGATCTCCCGGGGCTGGACGGTCCGGCCGGCTTTGGGCACCACGAAGGCCTTGGGCCGCTCTCCCCAGTGTTCGTGGGGGACGGCCACCACCGCGCACTCCATCACCGCCGGATGTCCGGCGATGGCCTTCTCCACCTCGATGGTGGAGATGTTCTCGCCGCCGGAGATGATGATGTCCTTGGAGCGGTCGCGCAGGTCGATGTAATGGTCGGGATGCCATACCGCTATGTCGCCGGAGTGGAAGAAGCCGCCCCGGAAGGCTTGGGCGGTGGCTTCGGGGTCGTTGAAGTAGCCCTTCATCACGTTGTTGCCCCGCATCACCACCTCTCCCATGGCGGCGGCGTCCCTGGGCACGTCCTGCATGTTCTCGTCCACCACCCGCACCGGATCGGCGGTTATGAACGCCACGCCCTGGCGGGACAGGAACCGCGCCCTCTCGTCCGCCGGCAGGTCCTCCACCCCGTCCTGCAGCTCGCAGACGGTGTGCGGACCGTAGGTCTCGGTCAGGCCGTAGGCGTGGACGATCGACGCCCCCAACCCTTCCATGGCCTCGATGATGGCGGGGCTGGGCGGGGCGCCGGCGGTGGTGATGGTCACCGGATGCCCGAAGGGATGGGCTTGGGGGGCGTTGGCCAGGCTGATCAGAACGGTGGGGGCGGCGTTGAAGTGGGTCACCCCCTCCGAGTCGATCAGCGCCCACACCTCGGCCGGGTCGACGCGGGGCAGGCAGACGTGGGTGCCGCCGATTCCCGTAACGCCCCACGCGGTGCACCAGCCGTTGCAATGGAACATGGGAAGGGTCCAGAGGTATACGGACCGGGGCGTGTGGCGGGAGTGGATGACCTCGCCCAGGGAGTTGAGGTAGGCGCCCCGGTGGGTGAACACGACCCCCTTCGGGCGGCCGGTGGTGCCCGAGGTGTAGTTGATGGAGATCATGCGCTCCTCGTCGTCCACCCGCCAGGGCCGGGGGTCGTCGGAACCCCTGGCCAGGAACTCCTCGTAGGGCGTGGCCGGGTATCCGGCTTCGCCGCCGCCCCGGTCGATGGAGACCACTTCGGCAACGGCGTCGAGGCCGTCTGCCGCCCCGTCCAGGCCGGCCAGCAGGTCGGACTCCCCGATCAGGATCTTCGCCCCCGAATGGTCGAGGATGTACCGGATCTCTTCGGGCGAGAGCCGGGTGTTCACCGCCACCAGCACCGCCCCGATCAGCGGCGCGGCAAAATGGGCCATCAGCATCTCGGGGATGTTGGAACACAGGAAAGCCGCCCGGTCGCCCGCCCCGACCCCGGATTTCTCTAGGGCGCCGGCCATCAGGGTGGTCTGCCTTGCCGTCTCCCGGTAGGTAAGGCGGCGTTCGCCGTCCACTATGGCCGTCTTGTCGGCGTATACGATCGAAGACCGCTCCAGGAAGGACAGGGGCGTCAGCTCGGTTCGATTGACGTCGGCCATAGTGCCCGGAGAGGATACCCGCCCGCCGGACGCCGCGCCCGGCCCGGACGGCCGCCCGGCCCTCTCGAAACTTCCCCCGACCGCGGGGCCGCCGGCGGCCTCGGCTACCATCGGCGGTCATTGGCGAGGAGGGAAGCGTTGCCCGCGGCTCCCCACATGATGGACTATCCGCTCCTGCTGTCCACCCTTTACGAGAGGGCGGTGCGCATCTACCCGGAGCAGGAGATCGTCTCGGTGAACGGGGACGGGTCGCTCCACCGCACCACCTACGGAGAGACCGACGGACGGGTGCGGAGGCTGGCGGGCGCCCTGGAGCGGTTGGGGATCGAGCCCGGCGGCCCCGTGGGGACGCTGGCCTGGAACACCCACCAGCATCACGAGATCTACTGGGCCGCCGCCAACACCGGACGCATCTGCCACACGGTCAACCTCCGGCTGCCGGCCGATCAGATCCGCTACATCATCGACCACGCCGGGGACCTGGCCGTCTTCGTTTCCGCCGACATGATCGAAACCGCCGCCGCCGTCGCCCCCCGGCTTCCCAACGTCCGCAACTGGATCCTGCTCGAAGGCGGCCCGGCCGGCGCCTCGCTGCCCGGGGCCCTCGACTACGAGGAGCTGATCGCCGACGCCGGGGCTTACGAGGGCGGCTGGCCGGAGCTGGACGAGCGCTCCCCCCACATGTACTGCTACACCTCCGGCACCACCGGACACCCCAAAGGCGTGGCCTACACCCAGCGTTCCACCTACATGCACACCCTCTCCAACCTGGTGGTCAGGCCGCTGGATTCGTCCGCCAACTTCATGCCGGTTGTGCCTATGTTCCACGCCGCCGCCTGGGGGTATCCGTTCATGGCCACCGCCGTCGGCGCCAAGCTGACCTACCCGGGCCGCGACCTCTCGCCGGGGGCGCTGGTCGGCCTGATCGAAGGGGAGAAGGTAACCCATTCGGCGGGGGTGCCGACCGTTTGGCTGGGGATACAGAACTACCTGTCGGCCCATCCCGAACGGGACACCTCGTCGATCCGCTCTGTGCTGTCGGGGGGTTCGGCGGCGCCGCGGGCCATGATCGACTGGTACCGGAGGGAGCGGGGCATCCGGGTGGCCCAGGGCTGGGGGATGACCGAGACCAACCCGGTGTCCGCCATCGCCGACCTCCGCCTCGACAAGGATTGGGACTGGGAGCGCCAGCTCGATTTTCTGGACTCGACCGGCCTGCCGATCCTCGGCCTGAAGGTGAAGATCGTGGACGACGAGGGGCGCGAGCTGCCCCAGGACGGGGAAGCGTTCGGGGAGCTGCTCATCCAGGGCCCTTGGATCGCCGCCGAGTACCTGCGGGACGACCGCACCGCCGAGACGATGGCGGACGGCTGGCTGCGGACCGGGGACGTGTGCAAGATCACCCCGGAGGGTTACATCCGCATCACCGACCGCGCCAAGGATGTGATCAAGTCCGGCGGGGAGTGGATCTCGTCTATCGACCTGGAGAACATGATCATGGCCCATCCGAAGGTGGCGGAGGCGGCGGTGGTGGGGATAGCCCATCCCAAGTGGCAGGAGCGGCCCCTGGCGGTGGTCGTCGCCCATCCGGGGCAGCAGGTGACCGAAGAGGAGCTGAACGCCCACCTGGAGGGCAGGGCGGCCCGCTGGTGGCTGCCCGACCGCTACCTGTTCGTGGACGAGGTTCCCAAGACCGGCACCGGCAAATTCGACAAGAAGGTGGTGCGTGACCGCTATTCCGACCTGTTCCTGGACCGGATCTGAGAGAGCCGGGAGAACCGGGGCCGGCCGAGGTGTTGTCGTCGGTGCACAGCTGGTTGGGATGGGCGGCCATCTGGATGTGCGGGGCTTCGGGGCTGGCGGCCCTCGTCTATCACTTCCTGCGGCGTCCGATCGACCGGGTGTTCAAGGCGGCGGTGGGATTGTCGGCGGGGGTGATGACCGCCCAGGTGGGGATGGGTCTGGTGCTGTTCGGCCAGGACTTCGAGCCGGGCAGCATCCATATGTTCTACGGCATCGTGATCCTCCTGACGCTGACCTTCGTCTACATATATCGGGCGCAGTACCGCCGCCGGCCCGCCCTCTACTGGGGTCTGACCCTCCTGTTCATGATGGGGCTGGGGCTCCGGGGCGTCTCCAGCTTCGGCCAGAGTTTCTGACCCGGAACTCTTCCTGAATACTCGATACCGCCCCAAGCAGGCCCGGTGTACGCCGGGTTCTGATATGCCGTATTTCGGGTTCGCAGACGGCCAAACCGTCCATGGGTTTTTGGCTCTCGGTTGTGGATGTGTTTCAATCCGGGCATGGCGCGCAACGTTCTGGGCGGGGAATTGCAGGAATGCTCACGGGATCCGTTGACGGGGTGGTTCCGGGACGGGTGCTGCAATACGGACGGCGGGGACTACGGCGTTCACACGGTGTGCGTGGTGGTAACCGAGGAGTTCCTCGAGTTCTCGCGCTCGGTGGGCAACGACCTGTCCACTCCCATGCCCGCCATGCGCTTCCCCGGCCTGAAGCCCGGCGACCGCTGGTGCCTTTGCGCCGCTCGATGGGTGGAGGCCGAGCAGGCCGGCATGGCCCCCGACGTGGTGCTGGAGGCCACCCACGCCCGCACCCTCGAATGGGCCGGCCTGGCCGTGCTGGAGGAGCACCGGGCGCCGCCCGCCCATGCCTGAACCCCGGGGGCCGGGTGCGGACGCGCCCCGGCCTCTATTGCCCCTGCGCCCGACCTAAGATATCACTCTCGACATGATCCTGTTCTTCTCGCTGCTCAGCCTCTTGGCCCTGGCCGGCGGGCTGACCTTGGCCTTCACGCTCGCCGTGCCCGCCGCCAGACCCGCCGCGGTCAGAGAGATGAGGCCCTACGCCCTGCCGCTGGGCGGGGCCGTCGCCGCCGTCGCCGCCCTGGGATCGCTCTACCTGTCGGAGGTGGAAGGCTTTGTTCCCTGCCTGCTGTGCTGGGTCCAGCGGGGTTTCATGTATCCGCTCGCCCTGCTGCTGATAGCGGCGTCGCTGTTCCGCCCCACCCGGTGGGCGGCGCCGGCCGCCCTGGGCCTCTCCTCGCTGGGCGCCCTCACCGCCGTCTACCATTACGGGGAGCAACTCGGATGGTGGGGCGGATCCGAACAGTTCTGCGCCGCGTCGGCGCCCTGCACCCTCATCTATATCCGGCAATTCGGTTTCATGTCGATACCGTTCATGGCGTTCACCGGGTTCTTGGTGATCGCCCTGCTGGCGGGGTTGAGCATGCTGGGCCGGCCGCCGCCCGTCCGCCCGACATAGGAACCCGACACAGCAAACACGACAGGAGCACCCACAAATGGCAAGAACCGAGGGCAAACGAAGCCAGCCGAAGACCAAACCGGCCGCCGGGCCGGCCCCGCCCGTTCCGGTCCTCCCCGCAACGGGAGAAGAGAAACCCTCCGGCATCGGGAAGAAGGTGATCATCGCCGCCGCCGGTCTGGTGGGGCTGGCCGCCGTGGTGGTGCTGGGAATCACGCTGGCGAGCGAGGAGACCAACAATCCGGGGGGAGGCGGCTTCCCCTTCCCCGACGTTGATATCTCCGGAGGCGCCCTGCCGTCCTTCGACGGCAACTCGGGGGACGACCCCGCCCTCGGCATGTCCGCCCCCGAGGTTTCGTCGCTCGACTTTGACGGGAACCCCGCTTCGATAGAAAACGACGGGGCGCCGAAGATGATCCTGTTCCTGGCCCATTGGTGCGTCCACTGCCAGCGGGAGGTGCCGGCCCTGCAGTCCTGGATCGACCAGAACGGCGTCCCCGCCGGGGTGGACCTGGTGTCGGTGGCCACCTCCATCAGCGAAATCAGGCCCAACTATCCGCCCGATGCCTGGCTGCGGCGGGAGGGCTGGACCCCGCGGGTGGTGGTGGACGACGCGGCCAGCCGCATCTCCGACGCCTTCGGCCTGACTTCCTTCCCGTACTACGTGCTGGTGGACGGATCGGGCAACGTGGTGCAGCGCCTGGCCGGAGGGCAGCCCCCCGACCTGGTGGGTGCCCTGCTGGGCGGGCTGGCGGCGGGAGGCTAGCCGTGCGGCTGGACGCGGCGGCGCTTCCGCCCATCGACCTCGACCGGCACACCCGGGCCGCCCACACCATCCGAGCCCTGGCCATGGACGCCGTCCAGCGGGCCGGCTCCGGCCATCCGGGGATGCCGATGGGGATGGCCGACCTGGCAACGGTGTTCTGGTCCCGCCGTCTGTTGGTGGATCCCGGCGACCCGCGCTGGCCGGACCGCGACCGCTTCGTGCTATCCAACGGCCACGGTTCCATGCTCCTGTACGCGGTGCTCCATCTGTGCGGTTTTCCGCTCTCCATGGAGGAGCTGAAAAACTTCCGCCAGTGGGGCTCGCACACCGCCGGCCACCCCGAATACGAACCCGATCTGGGGATCGAGATGACCACCGGACCGCTCGGACAGGGTTTCGGAACGGCGGTCGGGATGGCCGTCGCCGAGGCGCACCTCTCCTCCGTGTTCGGGGAAGACCTGGTGGACCACCGCACCTGGGCGTTCGTATCCGACGGCGACCTGATGGAAGGGGTGTCGTCGGAGGCCGCTTCCCTGGCCGGTCATCTGGGTCTGGGCAAGCTCAACTACATCTACGACGACAACCGCATCTCCATCGACGGACCCACCGACCTCACCTTCAGCGAAGACGCGGCCGCCCGCTTCGAGGCGGCGGGATGGCACACCCTGCGGATAGACGGGCACGACCCCCCGGCCATAGACGCCGCCCTGGCGGAGGCCGCCGCCGAGGCCGAACGGCCCTCCCTGATCATCGCCCGCACCAACATCGGCAAGGGCGCCCCCGGCAAGCAGGACACCCCCGCCGCCCATGGAGCCCCCCTCGGCGCCGAGGAGATCGCCGGATGGCGGCGGGCGGCGGGATGGCCGGACGAGGATTTCCACGTTCCCGAAGGGGTGCGGGAGTTCTTCGGGGCCGGGATGGAACGGGGGCGGACGGCCAGGGCCGCCTGGTCAGAGCGCTTCGAGGCCGCCGCCGGGGAGTCCCCCGAGTTGGCCGCCCGCTGGTCCGCCTACCACGACCCGGCGCCGGTGCGCCTGGCCGGCCCGGGTTTCGAGGCAGGGGCGGGGGTGGCCACCCGCAACGCCATGGGCGCCGTATTCGACGAGATCGGGGAGAAGGTCCCCGGTTTGATCGGAGGCGGCGCCGATCTGGTCGAATCCACCAAGACCCACCTGTCCGTCGGAGGGACCTTCTCGCGGGAGAACCGCTCCGGCCGCAACCTGTGCTTCGGGGTGCGGGAACACGCCATGGGCGCGGTGGTCAACGGCATGGCCCTCCACGGCGGGCTGCGCCCCTACGGATCGACCTTCTTCGTGTTCAGCGACTACATGCGTCCGGCGGTGCGGCTCTCGGCCCTGATGGACATCCCCTCCATCTGGGTCTTCACCCACGAGTCGGTGTTCCTGGGGGAGGACGGACCCACCCACCAGCCCATCGAGCATCTGGCGGCCATGCGGGCCATGCCCAACATGGCGGTGTTCCGCCCGGCCGACGCGGGGGAGATGGTCGAGGCCTGGGAGACGGTGCTCAACCAGCGCCGTCCGGCCATCATCCTGGGCACCCGCCAGGGGGTGCCGGTCCTCGACCGCACCGGACGGGAAGGCGGGGCGGCCCGCGGGGGGTATGTGCTCCGGGAGGGGGGCGGGGCGGTGCTGATCGCCACCGGATCGGAGGTTTCCACCGCGCTGGCGGCGGCTGATCTCTTGGCGGATTCGTATTCGATCCGGGTGGTGAGCATGCCCTGCGTGGAGCTGTTCATGGATCAGCCGGAGGAATACCGCCGGGAGGTGCTGGGGGCGGGCCTGCCGACGGCCACCCTCGAGGCCGCTTCCACCTACGGATGGGACCGGTTCGCCGGACCGGACGGCCTCACCATCGGCATCGACCGCTTCGGGGCGTCGGCGCCGGCGGGCCGGATCGCGGAGGAGCTGGGCTTCACCGGCCCGGCGGTGGCCGAGCGCCTGGCCGCCTGGCTGGACGGGTCCTGACGGCCCGCCGAACCCTTCGTCACGGAAGAAGCTCGAATACAGGGGTATGGGCGGGCCGGATGATCGAAAAATGCCGCCGGTCGAGGGTAATGATCGCCGAGACGCCGAGCCTGTAAAAGGAGATACGGGCATTCCTCATGGCGGCGGTCGTCGGCGTCTACATATGCGCAAGAGAGGTCCGGTGTCTACCAGGACGGCTATCGGGCTGCCCCTTCGGCCAGGATTTCCTCGATCCTCTCGGAGATGTCGGTCCTCCCGCTGCGCCCCGCGCCCGCCGCGCCGAGCCGGCGCCGCCCTCCCTCGAGGTAGCTCTCGATCGCCTCGCGCGTGATCCTGGAAATCGTTACACCGCGGCGTTCCGCTTCATGACGAAGCAGGGCGTCGAGCTCGTCCGGCAATTTGATGGTGGTGCGCCGCATGAATATGTCAGCGTACCATCGGGGGAGGGGGCAATGCGTCTCGGCGCCCTGCATGACGGCTCACAATCGACCGCGGGAATGGCTGACAAGATGGTCCGGCGGCCATAGAATCGGGCGGCGTGTCTACCGTTACCACCGGCGAAGCCCCCAGCCTGTCGGGCTGGCGCATCTACCTGCGCAACCTGTGGCGGTGGAGGGAGTTCGGCTGGTTCCTGGCGATGGGGAACCTGAAGGCCCGCAACGCCTCCACCTCCCTCGGACTGTTCTGGTGGGTGCTGAACCCCTTGATCATGGCGGCCATCTACTTCCTGGTGTTCGGGGTGATCTTCGACGGGCGGCGCGGCGACCCCGACTTCCTGGCCTGGCTGCTGTCGGGGGTGTTCGTGTTCAACTACACCGCCACCACCATGACCTCGGGCGCCAACAGCATCCTGGCCAACGGGAGGCTGCTGGTGAACATCCGCTTCCCCCGGCTGGTGCTGCCCATCTCGGCCGTCATCGAAACCGGGATCGGGTTCATCCTGTCGCTGGGGGTCTACTACCTGATCGCCTGGCCGGTCAACGGGGTGGGGCCGGGCGCCGCCCTGGTCTGGCTGCCGGCCGCCTTCGCCCTTCACACCCTGTTCAACCTGGGCCTGGCCGGATGGACCGCCCGGCTGGCCATTCCCTTCCGGGACATCAACAACCTCATTCCTCATATCACCAGGCTGTGGCTCTACCTGTCGCCGATTATCTGGCCTCTCAGCCTGATCGAGAGCCGGGGGGGATTGATGGAGCAGCTGGCTTCCCTCAACCCGCTGTTCGGATTGCTGTCCTTCTACCGTATGGCGCTGATGGGCCGCCCGCTCGACGGCGGGGCGTTCGCGCTGGCTCTGGTATGGATTGCGGTGATCGGGCTGGGCGGCGTCCTCAGCTTCGTGCGCAACGAGGGCAACATAGTGAGGTACCTGTGAGCGCGGCGGCCATTTCGGTCAGCGGGGTGGGGGTCCGGTACCGCGCCTTCCTGGACCGCACGCCCACCCTGCGCCGGGCGGTGGCTAGGCGGAGATTGCGGGAAACCACCACGGTGGTGGCGCTCGACGATGTCTCCTTCGAAGTGGAGAAAGGGGAGACCTTCGGCCTGGTGGGGGACAACGGGGCGGGCAAGAGCACCCTGCTGCGGGTGATCGCCCGCACCATGCGGCCGGACGCGGGCAACGTAACAGTGCGCGGCAAGACCTCCACCCTTCTGCAGCTGGGGGCCGGATTCAACCCGGAGCTGTCGGGGCGGCGCAACGTGTATCTGAGCGGGCTGGCGCACGGCCTGCGGAGGGCGGAAATCAACCGCCAGTTCGACGACATCGTTGGTTATGCGGGGGTGGCCGAGGCCATAGACCGCCCCCTCAAGTCCTATTCGTCGGGGATGATTTCCCGGCTGGCCTTCTCGATCTCCATGCATCTGCTGCCGGACATCCTGCTGCTCGACGAGGTGTTGGCGGTGGGCGACGCCGGATTCCGGGAAAAGAGCCGGCTGGCGATGAAGGACCTGCTGGACCGGGGAGGGACGGTGATGGTGGCCAGCCACTCGCTCCACATGATGGGCGAGCTGTGCGACCGGGTGCTCTGGCTGGAGAAGGGGCGGGTGAGGGGGTTGGGGCCGGCCGCCGAGGTGGTCGACGCCTACACCTGCGCGCTGCCGTCCGCCGCGTCCGCGGGCTGAGATTGGCGCCCCTGCCCGCCGCGGCCGGTACGCCGCCGCCTGCTTGAGCCGCCCGTGACCGCAACATGATCCACGTGTTCATCGGGACCAAGGCGCAGTACGTCAAGACGGCGCCGGTGCTGAGGCTGATGGACGCCCGGGGGGTGGGCTACCGGCTGGTGGATTCCGGCCAGCACGCCCGCCTGGCGGCTTCCTTCCGCGAAGAACTGGGGATCCGGGCGCCCGATGTGCACCTGGGCGGCGGGGCAGATGTGACCTCGATTCCCCGGGCGGCGGCTTGGACCCTCCGGCTGGGGCGGCGTCTGCTGTCGGCGCGGCGGCTCCGAGAGGAGGTGTTCGGCGGCATGGGGGGGGTGTGCGTGGTGCATGGGGACACCCCCTCGACGCTGTTGAGCGCCCTGATGGCCCGGAGGGCGGGGTTGGCGGTGGCCCATCTGGAGGCGGGCCTGCGCACCGGACGGTGGCTGCATCCGTTCCCGGAGGAGATAATCCGTTGCCTGGTGTCGAAGCGGTCCGACCTGCTGTTCGCCCCCGACCGCCGGGCGGTGCTCAACCTGGAAGCCATGCGGGTGAAGGGCCGGATCGTGGCTCTGCCCGGCAACACGGTCCTGGAGGCCCTGCGGGAGGCCTTCCCGTCCGGCGAGGGGCCGGTCGAAGGGGAGGGGACGGTCGAAGGGAAAGGGCCGGTGATCATAACCATGCACCGGGTGGAGAACCTCCACCGCCGCCGCCGGAGGGAGGGTCTGGCCGCGCTGGCCGGGCAGCTGGCCGCCGGCGCCGGGGTGCGGTGGCTGCTCCACGGGCCGACCGCCGGCGCCCTGGGCCGGGAGCGGATCGAGAGGCTGCGGCGGGCGGGGGTGGAGATGACCGGGCTGGCCGGACACGCCGAGTTCCTGGACATGCTGTCGGCGGCGCCCTTCGTGATCACCGACGGAGGCTCGGTGCAGGAGGAATGCGCCCTGCTGGGGGTGCCCACCCTGCTGTGGAGGGGCCGCACCGACCGCCCCGACGGCCTGGGCGCCAATGCGGTGTTGAGCAGATACGACCCGGCGGTGATCCAGTACTTCCTGAGCAACCCGGCCCGGTTCCGCCGCCCGCCCCGGATACCCGCCGCGTCGCCCTCGGAGCTGGTCCTCGAAGCCCTGTCCGGATGGATGTGACTGATGCGGGCGGGGCCGGTCAGGGGGCGGCGATGCGCTCGTACACCTCGGGGCGGCGGTCCCGGTAGAAGGCCCAATGGTGGCGGACCTCTTCGATCAGGTCGAGGTCCAGGTCGCGCACCACTACCTCGTCGGAGGTGTCGGAAGCGGCGCCGCCGATGATCTGGCCCCTGGGCGAGGCGAAATATGAGCTGCCGTAGTAGTCGGTGTCCTCCAGGTCCTCGCTTCCCACCCGGTTGATGGCCCCCACGAAGTACTCGTTGGCCACCGCCGCGGCGGGCTGTTCGAGCTCCCACAGGTACTTCGAATGGCCCCTGGTGGTGGCGGAGGGGTTGAACACGATCTTGGCGCCGGCCAGCCCCAGCTCCCGCCAGCCTTCGGGGAAGTGGCGGTCGTAGCAGATGTAAACGCCGATCCGCCCCACCGCCGTGTCGAACACCGGATACCCCAGGTTGCCGGGCCGGAAATAGAACTTCTCCCAGAAACCGGCCACCTGCGGGATGTGGGTCTTGCGGTATTTGCCCAGGTAGGTACCGTCTCCGTCGATGACCGCCGCCGCGTTGTAGTAGTGGCCGGTGTCTTCCGCCTCGAAGATGGGGACGATCAGCACCATCCCCGTTTCCCCGGCCAGCTCGATCATGCGGGAAACGGTGGGGCCTTCGGGGATCGGCTCGGCGGAGGCGAAGTGCTCGTTTTCCTGGCGGGTGCAGAAGTAGGGGCTGTTGAAGATCTCCTGGAAGCAGAGGATCTGCACCCCTTGGGCGGCGGCCTCCCTGGCGTATTCGATGTTCTTGTCCACCATCGATTCCTTGTCCCCGGTCCATTCGCTCTGGACCAGCGCAGCCCTGACCACGTTTGCCATCCTGTCCTCCTTGTCGCAGGCGGTCTGCCTGATCTGCCGATGCCCGGGGAGGTTCCGCTCCGGGTGCCTTCGGCGTGAATCCGCTTGGAGTTTACAAACTGTAAAGTAATAGGGAAACCGGCGGGGAATCCCGAAATAGAACCGGACAGCAGCCGGCCGCGAGCCAGGGAGGGAAAACGATGCCGCGACGCCTCACCGTCGGCGCGGCCCAGATGGGGCCCATCGCCAGGGACGAATCCAAGAGCGAGGTGGTCGACCGGCTGATCGCCCTGCTCCATGAGGCCGAGCGCCGGCAGGTCGATCTCCTGGTCTATCCCGAGCTGGCCATGACCACTTTCTTCCCCCGGTGGTTCGTGGAGGACGTGTCCGAGTTCGACCGCTTCTACCACCGGGAGATGCCGGACGCCGAGACCGAACCCCTGTTCGAGGAGGCGCGGCGCCTGGGGATCGGCTTCGCCCTCGGGTACGCCGAGATCAGCGCCGACGACGAGGGCGCGGAGCACCGCTACAACACCTATCTGCTGGTCGACGGGCAAGGCGGGGAGGTGGGCAGGTTCCGCAAGGTGCACATCCCCGGCCACGCCGACTATGAACCGTGGAGGCAGTTCCAGCACGCCGAGCGCCATTACTTCGAGCCGGGTGATGGGTTCGGGGTCTGGCGGGCGTTCGGGGGGATCGTGGGGATGGCGATCTGCAACGACCGGCGGTGGCCGGAGACCTACCGGGTGCTCGGTCTGCAGGGGGCGGAGCTGATCCTCATCGGATACAACACCCCCCTCTACTACTCGCCCGACCCCACCCAGAACGCCCTGGCCGGCTTCCACAACCATCTGGTCATGCAGGCGGGGGCCTACCAGAACGGGGCGTTCGTGGTGGGGGTGGCCAAAGGAGGCACCGAGGAGGGGGTGGAGAGCCTGTCCCAGAGCGTCATCATCGCCCCGTCCGGGCAGATAATCGCCCAGGCCGTAACCCTCGAAGACGAGGTGATTTCCGCCGTCGTCGACCTCGATTTCTGCGACACCTACAAGAAGACCCTGTTCGACTTCGGTTACTACCGGATGACCGAGGCCTACGGGCTGATCACCGAGCGCCGGGGCGCCGAGCCGCCCCCCCGATAGGCTGCCCTGGCGGGGGAATGTTCCTCACCTCCCTGCGCTGCACCATCTGCGCGAAGGCGTATGCGCCCGCCCCCGGCCGGTATGTGTGCGACGGCTGCGGGGATGCGGGCACCCTCGACGCGCAGTACGACTACGAGAGGGCCGCCGGGGTGCTGACCCCCGAAAGCCTGGCCGCGGATCCGGAGCGCTCGATGTGGCGGTACCGGCCGTTGCTGCCTGTCGAAGCCGCCGCTCCGGTGTCCTCGCTGGGAGTGGGGTGGACGCCGCTGATCGAGGCGGAGCGGCTGGCGCGGCGCTGGGGGGTGGAGCGGCTTTGGATCAAGGACGAGGGCCGCCAGCCCACCGCCTCCCTCAAAGACCGGGCGTCGGCGGTGGCGCTGGCCAGGGCCTCCATGGAGGGGGCCGAGACGGTGACCACCGCCTCCACCGGCAACGCCGCCGCCGCCCTGGCCGGCTTGGCCGCCGGCGCCGGCCAGAACGCAGTGATATTCGTGCCCGAGACCGCACCCGAGGCGAAGGTGGCCCAGCTGCTGGCCTACGGCGCCTTCGTGATGCTGGTGGAAGGCACCTACGACGACGCCTTCCGGCTGTGCCAGGAAACGGTGGGGCGTTTCGGCTGGTACAACCGCAACACCGGCATCAACCCCTACGTGGGGGAGGGCAAGAAGACGGTCGCCCTCGAGATAGTCGAACAGCTGGGGTGGGAGGCGCCCGACGCGGTGTTCGTGAGCGTAGGGGACGGGTCGATCATCGGCGGGGTGCACAAGGGTTTCCGAGACGCTCTGGCGCTGGGGTGGATCGACCGCATGCCCCGCATCTACGGGGTCCAGGCGGCCGGCAGCGCCTACCTGGCCGAGGCCTGGCAGAGAGGCGAGGACGTGGTGTCCAAGCCGGCGGTCCGCGCCGCCACCGCCGCTGATTCGATCAGCGCCGACCTGCCCCGCGACCGGGTGAAGGCCATGGCGGCGGTGGTGGAGACGGGCGGGGCCTGGGTGGTGGTGGAGGACGAGGCCATCCTGGAGATGATCCCCGTGGTTTCCGCTGATTCCGGGGTGTTCCCGGAGCCGGCGGCGGCGGCCGCCTTCGCCGGGCTGGCCGCGGTTGCGGAGGGATCGCAGGGCGGGCGGGGCGGCCCGCCCGGAGCGGCGGGGTCCGACCGGGTGGTGGTCATCTCCACCGGTTCGGGCCTGAAGGACGTCCGCGGGGTGATGGGGGGGATAGACCGGATCGGCGCCGCTCCGGTGCCGGTGCGTCCGGGGCCGGATGCGCTGGATCCGCTCGAGATCTCCGCCAGAATGGAACAATGGATCGAGAACCTAAGGAAGCAGACATGATCGATCTGACCGTTGACCGGGCCGCCCTCGAGCGGGTGGCCGCCCATACCAGGGAGCGCAACGTGCGCATCCCCACCCTGGCCCAGATGAGGGATCCGTCCCTGATCCCGGCGGAGGTGCGGGCCGGATTGCGGGAGGTGGGCTTGTGGGATCTCCACCCCCTCAACCTGTACCGGATCACCTGGCGCAACGAGCCGAGGCCGCACGGCGGCGGGTTCGGGGGCGTCAACTACGTGGAGTGGCCGTCGGCCCTGACGGGTACCGACGCCCGCATCGTCTCCCTGATCGGCAAGTGGTTCCCGACCGGCGCCCACAAGGTGGGGGCGGCTTTCGGATGCCTCGTTCCCCGCCTCGTTACCGGCCGGTTCGACCCGGCTGTCCAGAAGGCGGTCTGGCCGTCCACGGGCAATTACTGCCGGGGCGGCGCCTACGATTCCAACCTGCTGGGGTGCGAGTCGGTGGCCATTCTGCCGGAGGGGATGAGCCGGGAGCGGTTCGAATGGCTGCAGACGGTGGCGGGCGAGGTCATCAAGACGCCCGGTTCGGAGTCCAACGTCAAGGAGATCTTCGACAAGTGCAACGAGCTGGCGGCTTCGGGCGAGGATCTGACCATCTTCAACCAGTTCGACGAGTTCGGGAACTACCTGTGGCACGCTGCGGTGACCGGACCGGCGGTGGAAGAAGCTCTCGGAGAGGTGATGGGGGAGGGGGACCGGTTCCGGGGGTTCGCCGTCACCACCGGATCGGCCGGGACGATCGCCGCCGGCGACTACTTGAAGCAGCGTTTCCCCGGCTCGGTGATCGCGGCGGGGGAGGCGGTCCAGTGCCCCACCATCCTGATGAACGGCTTCGGCGAGCACCGCATCGAGGGAATAGGGGACAAGCACATTCCCTGGGTGCACAACGTGAAGAACACCGACTTCGCCATAGGGGTGGACGACGAGGCGGCGGTCTCGCTGACCCGGCTGTTCAACGAACCCGCCGGACAGGATTACCTGGCCTCGCAGGGGGTGGATTCGGGGGCGGTGGAGAACCTGCCCCTGCTGGGCATCTCCGGCGCCGCCAATCTGCTGTCGGCGGTGAAGCTGGCCCGCTACTACGAAATGGGGGGGCGGGACGTGCTGGTCACCATCGCCACCGACTCCATGGACATGTACCGGAGCCGGCTCCACGAGCTGACCGAGGACCGGGGCGCTTTCACCGCTTACGACGCGGTGGCCGCCTACCACCGCCACCTGTTGGGCGCCGCCGCCGAGCATGTCCACGAGCTGGGCTACTACGACCGCAAACGCATCCACAACCTGAAGTACTACACTTGGGTGGAGCAGCAGGGCAAGACCTACGAGGAAATCCAGGCCCAATGGTACGACGACGACTACTGGACCGGCATCCAGGCCCTGGCCGATCCCATCGACCGCCTGATCGAGGATTTCAACCGGCTGGCGGGATTCTAGAATTGGATTCTCAGACGAGATCGAGGGCTGCGCCCGGCCCGTATGATCCCGGCCAATACGATGGAGAACCATGGAACATATAGAGCTGTCCAAGATACAGATGACCAAGGACCCCCGGCTGAACGAGCGGTGGGTCCAGGACCTGCTCGCAGACAACCCGGCCCTGCTCGGCCTGGGCGACCTCGTTCTTCATGATAGGGAGCGGCCTCAACCCCGCGCCGGACGGCTCGATATCCTGCTCCGCGACCCCGACAGCCTGACCCGCTATGAAGTGGAGCTGCAGCTCGGGGGCACCGATGAGTCGCACATCATTCGCACCCTTGAATATTGGGACATCGAGCGGCGCCGTTACCCCCAATACGACCATGTAGCGGTTATCGTGGCCGAGGAGATAACCAGCCGGTTCTTCAACGTCATCAGCCTGTTCAACAATTTCATCCCGATCGCAGCGATCCAGATGACCGCCCTCAGGATCGATGACGACAAGGTTTCTCTCGTGTTTACCAAAGTCATGGACCACACCATGCTCGGAACCGAGGAAGAAGATCAGATAGAGAGCGCTCCGGCAGACCGCAACTACTGGTCGGCCAGAACATCACAAGGTATTCTTGAGCTGGTCGACAGGATATTTTCCTTGGTCGAAGAGAAGGATCCGGATGTAGAATTGAACTACACCAAGCATTACATCGGACTTGCCCGCAGGGGAGTGGCAAGGAACTATGTTTCAATGGAACCGCGGAAGGCAAGGGTGAACTTCAATGTGAGACTTCCTCAATCTGAAATAGTGTCCGCGATGATCGAAGACGCCGGCGTCGATACCCTTCCGTACGATCATTGGTTCGGAAATTACCGAGTCATTTTGTACGGCGCCGATATTGATGAGCACCGAGAGTTGCTTTTGGAACTGATTGATCTAGCGCGAAAAGATTACACAGAGAGTTGGGGATGATTTCGAAGCGGAATCGAGCGCTTGATAGCGGCAAAACGTAAAGGAGAGTGATCGGTGGGAGGGCGTTTCGAGTTGTGGGGATGGTTCCTGTTCCTGGCTTCCGGGGTGGTTTTCCTCATAGCCGCCCTGCGCGAGGGCGATGCCTGGCTGGCTTGGGGATCGGCCGCCTGGTTGCTGGGGGTGGCGTTCTTCCTGTTGGACCTGCGTTCCCGCCGCCGCTGACCTGCGGTACAGCGGAAAGAGGGTTTCAGGGCCGGCCGACTCCCCTGATCTTGACGGGGTGGATGAACACCGCCGCCCGGCGCTCCGATGCCATCACCCGGTCGTATTCGCCCCAGTCGTCGTGGGTTCCTCCGGCGGCGGTGAACACGTCGCGCAACAGAACCGGCAACCCCTCCGGCGGGAATCCCTCGCAGGGATCGTCCGGCCCGATGATGGTTACCGAGCCCTCGACGCCCACCCACGACCAGCCCGACCGGAACACGACGGCGGCGCGAGGAGAGCGCCGCCAGTGCCGGAGCTTCAAGGCGTTTCCCCGCACCACCAGAGCCGCCGCCTCTTCTCCGCTGACCGGATGGGCCATCACCCCGGCGTTGACCACCGAGGAGTGGACCGACCCGTCGGGGCGTCCGAACGACACCACCGCCAGACCCTGGTCGGCCGCCGCAAACCGGCGCACATCATCCATATCGGGTTTCATCGGTGTTCCTCTCTCCGGCCGGACGCCGATACTATCATCCGCGTATGAAGAGGCGCCGGTGCGTTGCGGCGCCGAGCCGTCACCGAAAGCAGAACCTGGGCATGTCCTACCATGATCTCCTGCGTTACTCCTTGAGCGAAGCCGCCCGATTTCTCCGGGTTCATCCCTCGACGCTTCGCTGGTGGTTGGAAGGAGGGAAGCGGGGCGGCAAGGTCTACCCTCCGGTGCTCAGGGAAGAATCGACCGGTTCGTCCGAGCTGACCTGGTACGAGTTCATCGAGGCCGGCTTGTTGCGTGAGTACCGCCGTGATCTAAGCCTCCGACAGCTTCGCCCTCTCGTTTCGGCATTGCGTGCGGAGTTTCAGGTTCTGAACCCCCTGGCTACAATCCAGCCCTTCGTAAGGCCAGGCCGCACCCTCGTCAGGAAACTCCAAAACCAGTTGGATATACCGGAGGAGCTGTGGATGGTTATTGGTAGCGGCCAACTGGCACTAACCAAAGAGTCCGATGCGTTCTTCAAGCGCGTCGGATTCTATGCACCGACAGGGGCGGCAGAAATGTATATTGTAATGCCCGCAGAAGAACCCGTTATATTGGATCCACGTAAGTCCTTCGGCGTCCCTACTGTCAAGGGCATCCGTTCCGAAACCCTGAGCGAACTGGCTTTGGCCGGTGATCCCTATGACATGATAATTGATATTTATTCTGATTATGATATCACTGAGTCGGATATAGATACGGCGGTTGCGTTCGAGCGCGAGTACATGGCGGCGGCAGCATGATTATCACCAACCCTTTGTCGTCTGGTAACTAATAACATGCGCGGATAGGGAGCCGGAGACAGCCCGGCGCAAGCAACTGTTGGACGCTTCTGTGTGATGATCAGGACGGCAGGGCGCCGCACTCGCCGACGGAACGGCGAAGGCATCCCTGTCCGCGCATCCCCCGAACCGCCGTTCAGGCCCTTTATCACCCCCGGGACCCCTGCAAGAACGCGAAAAACGCCGCCCCCACGCCCCGCTTCGCGGGCCCGGCCCCCACCGCCACCACCGAAGATCCGGACGCGGCCGGTCAGTACCCGGAGGCTCGCGTTCGAAAAGATGATCCCTGTCTCGGTCTGCGGCGCCTGCCGACCGGAGGTGCTTGCGGCTCTTCCATTAATACAGCATCGGTGCGGCATCGTCAATACCCTTGTTGAGGATCTGGGCCGATTTTTTTGTCATTTCCGTAATTTAAACGGTCGGATGCTCCGCCTTGTCTTCGGAGGGGGGCAGTACGTAACCCTCGGCGCCGTTGAGCAGGAGGAGCAGGTCGCCGGTCCATTGGGCGCCGGCGGCGTTGGGCTGCACCCAGTAGCCGTCGGGGTCCTGATGGACCAGGTAGGCCTGTTCGGTTTCCGCGTCGAAGCGGTGTTTGTTGGTGTACAGGCGGGGTTTGATCACCGCCGGGTCGCCGTTCTCGGGGCAGAACACCATGCAGTTGCCGCACTCGTTGCATAGCTCGGCCAGCACCAGGTACTGCTGCAGCCCCACCGCGTCGAGATCGTCGGGGGTGGGGATGCGGAAAAAGGCGTCGTTGGGGCAGACCGTTACACAGAAGTTGCAGGCCACGCAGCCCCACATCTGGAGGTCGTGGTCTACGGCCCTGGGCAGTTTGGAGTTGCCCGCCAGGGTGTACATCCGGTTGAAGGCGGGGTCGTGGAGGCGGGACACGTAGGCCGCTACCGCCCCCGGTTCCCCCGACTCCTCGCCCTTATGCTTCTGCCATTCGTCCAGCGAGCCCGCCCCCGCCGCCGCCATGGCGCTCCAGAGCGACTTCAGCATCGGCTTGATCCGCCCGTAGCCGCCCGGTTTCAGCAGGTCCGAGCAGACGGTGAGCGGCGCCAGGCCGAGCGAGGCCGCCGCCGCCAGATTCTCCTTGGTTATGCCGGCCGAGAACGACACCTGGACCGGGCCGCCCCGGCCGTCCACCCTCAGCATCCCCGGAAGGGCCTTGTGGAGCTCGCCCAGCAGCGTGGTGGAGACGACGTGCAGGGGGGGGCCCGACAGGTACATGGTGTCTTCGGGCATGAACCCCTTGGTGTTCTCCACCACCAGGGTGTTGGTGAGCTTGATCCCGAACCGCCGCCCGCGCTCGGCGGCGAAGGCCTGCAACTCGCCGATCAGTTCCAGCGCCCGGGGGAACTGGAGGTCGTTGTCGAAGTCGGCCTTCCGCAGCACCGTCGACTCGTAGCCGAGCGCGTCGTTGACGATCCCGCGCACCCGCTCGAACCCCAGCAGAGTGGGGTTGAGCTTGACGATCACGTCCAAACCGTGCCGGGTGATCAGGTGTTTGGTGATCGCCTCGATCTCGTCGGGCGGGCACCCGTGAAAGGTGGACAGGGTCACCGTGTCGGCGATCCGGGGGGTGAACTCCAGGTCCCGGTAAGGGGCGAACACCCCGTCAATCTCGGGGCGCAGACGCTCGATCTCCTCCGAGGCGTCCATCATCGAATCGATGAACCAGGCCACCGGTTCGGACGAGATGCCGGCCAGGTCGTAGCCCACCGACAGGTCGAAGATATGCGGGCCGGGGTCGGCGCCGATGTAAGGGGTCAGCTCCCCCCACTCACGGAGGATGTCCAGCATCATCCAGGCCTTCGCGTATTCCTCCAGCGACTGGGGAACCTTCAGCTCCTGGCTCCATTCGATGTTGTATCCGATGGTCTCCATGTCGATGCAGGGGCGCCCGATTTCCAGCTCGTCGAGGATCTGCACCGTCTTGAGTTCCATCAGCCGGGCGCCGCCCAGCCAGGCCAGCACGATGTTCTGGGCCATCTGGCTGTGCGGTCCGGCGGCCGGCCCCACCGGGGTGGCGGCGCGCCGCCCCAGGAAGTCGATGGATATGTCGGGGCCTTCCGAAGCGTTGAAGAAGCGGGCGATGGGCAGATCGAAGATGCGGTGGCGGGTCTCCCACTCGTGGGCGATGCGGCCCAGCAGCACCGACAGCCCGAAGGGGGTGAGCGGCTCGTGCCCCCCGCCGTTCGCCTGCCCTCCGGACGCGGCCTGGGCGTCCGCGGTTACCTGGTCGACCGACATCTTGCTGCCCTCGACGATCCTTCCACTATTCCCCGGCCCTCGACCTTCAACTTCTGCTCGACCTTCACCTTCAACTTTTGCTTCACCCTGACTTCTGCTTTGAATCTTTTTCCGGCCTCGAACCTGCTCACAAACGGGCGTGGAGCCGGGCGGCCTGCTCGGCTGCTTTCGCCCTCACCTCGCGGGCGTCCACCCTGGTGGGGGCCCCGTCCCGGAGCACCGTGCGTCCGTCCACTTCGATCTCCAGGGGCCGAACGCCGGGCGTGAAGGCCAGATGCCAGGGGTTCATCGGCCGGTAGCTCCACACCACCCGGTCTTCCAGGCATTCGGGGACCAGATTCCATCCGGTCTCCAGCCAGCCCCAGGCCGTTTCGGGGGAGGCGGTAACGTCCGTCGAACGCTGCATTACGTAGGCCAGCCGGAACTCCTCGATCATGTTGGCGCCGATGCCGTCGGTGCCCAGGGCCACCGGGTTGGAGAAGCGGGCCGGGTCGGCGTACCCGACCGAGTTGTTGAGGTTGGAGCGGGGGTTGTGGAGCACCGTTCCCCGGAGCCGGTGGCCGGTCTCCAGATGGACGCCGTGGGCCAGCAGCCAGTCGTCGGCGGTGAGATGCTCGATCCGCCCCGGCGCTTCCCTGTCCTCCGGACCCTCCGCCGCGTGTATGTGGACGCCCGCCCCCAGCTCCTCTGCCAGGGCGGCGGCGGCCTCCAGGGTTTCGTCCCCGCAGGTGAAGGCGGCGTGGATCCCCACCATCCCCATCCCGCCCTCGGTCAGGAAACGGCGGTTCTCCTCCAGACCCCGCCTGGCGCCGTCCGGACCGTGCCGGTCGGTCACTCCGTAGCAGGGGCGGACCCGCACCCCCACCTCGGCGCAGGCTTCGGCGATCACCGTCAGGCTCCCTTCGACGGCGTTGGGCGACTCGTGATGGTCGATGATTCCGGTGCAGCCCGACTCCAGGGCTTCCAACGCCCCCAGCATGGCCGACCACCTGATCATCTCCAGGTCCAGGGCCGTGTCCAGCCGCCACCAGATCTGCTCCAGGATCCCCAGGAAGGACGAGGGCGTCTCCGGGGGGGCGGGCATTCCCCTGGCCAGGGCCGAATACAGATGATGGTGGGCGCAGACCAAGCCCGGAGTGGTGTGCGCCGCTCCGTCCGGGGCCGCGGCGGCGGTCATGACCCGTTGACCGGCTCGTGGATCGACATGGGCAGCCGGGTGCGCCACCTGCCGTCCACCTCGTGGAGGGCGGCGGCCACCGCCCCGGCGGTGGGTACCAGCCCGATCTCGCCCACCCCCTTGACGCCGTAGGGGGCGCGGGGTTGGGGCACCTCCACCAGGATCACCTCCACGTCCGGCATGTCCTTGGGGCGGATGATGCCCAGGCTGCGCAGGGTCATGTTGGTGGGGCGGGCCTGGTCGTCGGCGGGGAACTCCTCGGTGAGGGCGTACCCCAGGCCCATGTGCACCGAGCCTTCGATCTGGCCTTCGCACAGCACCGGGTGGATGGCGCGGCCCACGTCGTGGGCGGCCACCACCTTTTCGATCTTGCCGGTGGCCTTGTCGGCGATCACCAGCTGGGCGGCGTACCCGAAGGCCGAATGGATGATCGGGTTCTCCACCCCCTCGTACAGGGAGTTGGTCCAGTCCACCCGGTACTCGCCGTGGTAGTCCACATCCGGCAGCCTGCCGCCCGCGTCGGCCGACCGGCAGGCGTCCTGGACGGCGCCCGCCGCCATGAGCGTGCCGCGCGACCCGGTGGTCTGCCCGGCGCCCAGCTCCCGGCTGGTGTCCACCAGCACCCGGATAGAGGAAGCGTCCACGCCCAGCTCCTCGGCGGCCACCTGCTGGGCCACCGTGTGGACGCCCTGGCCCATCTCGGTCCAGCAGTGCCGCACTTCCACCGCCCCTTCCCTGGTGAAGCGCACCACCGCCCGGGCGATCTCCTTGAATCCGTTGCCCAGGCCGCTGTTCTTGAGGCCCAGGCCCAGGCCCACCGCCTTGCCGGCCGCCCTGGCCGCGTCGTAGTGCGGTTTGACCGCCTCGAGGGAATGGAGGGCGCCCCGGCAGCCGTCGTCCATGATCTGGCCGGGCCCCCACACCGCCCCCGGCTCGATTACGTTGCGCCGCCGCATCTCCCAACCCGAGACGCCCGCTTTCTCGGCCAGGCGGTCGATAACACCTTCCATGGCGAACTGGGCCTGGTTGGCGCCGAACCCCCGAAACGCCCCGCACACCGGATTGTTGGTGCGGGCGGCCACCGCCTTCACGTCGATGTTGGGCACCGTGTAGGGGCCGCTGGCGTGGCCGGCCGCCCGTTCCAGCACCTTCATGCCCACCGAGGCGTAGGGGCCGGAGTCGCCCAGCATCCGGGCTTTGAGGGCGGTGAGCCCTCCGTCCTCGCCGCAGGCGGCCCACAGCTCGATGCGGATGGGGTGGCGCTTGGAGTGGATGCGCAGCGATTCTTCGCGGGACAGGGTGCACTTGACCGGGCGGCCCAGCAGATGGGCGGCGAGGGCGGTCTGGGCCTGGTTGGCCATGTCTTCCTTGCCGCCGAAGGCCCCGCCGTTGGAGACCAGCTCCACGGTGACCCGGTCGCGGTCGACCCCCAGCACGGAGGCCACCTGGTCGCGGTCGTCCCACACCCCCTGGCCGCCCGAGTAGAGCATTAGGCGCCCGCCGCCGGCGGGGACCGCCAGGGTCGACTCCGGTTCGAGGAAGGCGTGCTCCACCCGCTGGGTTATGAAGGTCTCGTGGACCCGGTGGGGGGAGGCTTCGTAGGCGGATTCGAAGTCGCCCCGTGCGTACTCGGAGGTGGAGAGGACGTTGCCTTCGAGGCCCCACACCGCGTTCTCGGAGGAGGCCGCCGCCTCGGCGGGGTCGGTGAACGGCTTCAGCACCCGGTACTCGATTCCTACGGCCTCGGCGGCCTCGCGGGCGGCGAGGCGGTCCTCGGCCACCACCACGGCCAGCACATCGCCGTAGTAGGAGGTGCGCCCGCCGACGGGTATCAGCACCGGCCAGTCCTTGTGGATCAGGCCCACCTTCAGCTCGCCGGGCACGTCGGCGGCGGTGTACACGGCGTGGACGCCGGGCATGGCCAGGGCGGGGGAGGGGTCGATTTCCAGGATGTCGGCGCGGGCGTGGTCAGTGAGGCGCAGGGCGGCGTGGAGGAGTCCGTCCAGGCGGATGTCGTCTATGTAGCCGCGGTCGCCCAGGGCCAGCTCGCAGCCCTCGTACTTGATGCCCGACTTGCCGATGCCGCCGGAGGCCTCGAGGGCCGGTATATCGCCTGCGGCCAGCATGTCGATGGCGTCGAAGATCTTGGTGTATCCGGTGCAGCGGCACAGGTGGGCGCCGAGGCGTCCGGCGGCTGCCCGGCGGGTGAGCGAGGATCCCTTCTGGTCGATAAGAGCCTTGGTCCTGACCAGGATGCCGGGGGTGCAGAAGCCGCACTGGAGGGCGCCGGCGGCGGCGAAGGCGGCGGCCAGGCGCTCCCGCTCGGCGGGGTCGAAGCCCTCGAGGGTGACGACTTCCTTGCCGGCCACCTTTTCGAGGTCCATCACGCACGCTACGAAAGCCCTTTTGTTGACCAGCACCGTGCAGCACCCGCACTGGCCGGAGGGTGCGCAGCCGTCCTTGGGGGAGGTGATGTCCAGCTCCTCGCGCAGGGCGGAGAGCAGGTGGGGATGGTCGGCCCGGACCGAAACGGTCCGCCCGTTGAGGGTGAACTCGATGGTTTTCCGATCCAGCAGCGTCATGGGCCCTCCTCCCGCCGATATTCCGGTGTACAACCAGCGTAGCCCGCAGCCGGGCCATTGCTTTACATTTTGTCAAATTTTTACATTTTGTCAAGTTGGAGAGGCCGGGCGGGAAGAGAGGAGCGGCCTATCCGAGCAATCCAGCCCCGAGGGGGCAGCCGGTACGGTGAGAGATATTTTTCGCATTCTGGAATGAGGGTATTGATTTTATCATAGGTTTGTGATACTATGTGTGGGCTGATACACAAACACCGCCGCCGGGGTTCCGGAGAGAGCGGCGGTCATCATGGGAATCTTGGCAGGTCGGGCCTCGGCGCCCAACAGGGGTTGCGCGGCCGGGCGAAGAATCCGATGCAGGCGGTGGCGGCGGGGGAGGGACCCGGCGAAGCCGGGGGCGGTGCGCTGGATTTTCGCGATCTCGGCGGTCTCGGCGGGCTGGGTGGGTGGGGTAACAGGCTGCGGGCGCTCCGAGGGAGGTCTCGGGGGTTCCTCCGGTGTCCGGTCTAACCTGACGGATGCGACTGAAGGGAGGAAGGGATGCCGGCCCGCGCCGAGTTCACAGTCGAGCCGTTCGAGGAGGGAAACCCCGGCCCGCACGTCCGGGCGGCCATAGACGCCCTGGCGCCGTTCGAGCCCGACATCGGCCCGTTCGGGACCGCCATCGAAGGTCCGGCAGAAGAGGTGTTCGCAACGATGTCGAAGAGCGTCCGGGCGGCGATGGAAGCGGGGGCGACCCGGGTGTCGGTCAACCTGACCGTGACGCAATGAACGCAGAACACCCCCTGATCGAAGCGGTGCGCCCCTTGGCCGACGCTTTGGGGGCCGAGGTCGTCGACCCCGGCCGGATGGACGGGAACACCGTTCCCCTGGAGTGGGAGGGGGAGGTGGTGGGCGGGGTGCGGATACTGTCCCTCCACGACGCCCTCGACCGTATGGTCTCCCAGGTGGAGGGGGAGCTGGGCGGCAGGCTGGCCGAACTGGGGCGGGTGCAGAAGCAGGTGGCGGTCCGCCTGCTGGACGAGCGGGGGGCGTTCCTGCTGCGCAAGTCCATCGACGAGGTGGCGGATCTGATGGGTGTGAGCCGCATCACCATCTACAACTATCTCAACTCGATCCGGGGCGATCGGGACCCCCGGCCGCGGCGGCCGGAGTCTCAGCCGACGTGAGCCGGCGCAGCATGAAGAAGCTGGGGTTCCTGGCCGTCCTGATGCTGGCGGCCTACGCCTGCGGCGGCGAACCGGTGCCGGACGACGCCTCCGGCGGGGAAATCTACGTGCAGGTGTGCGCCGTCTGCCACGCCGCCGATCTGAGCGGCCGAACCGGACCCCGCCTGGCCGGGGAGGGCGCCGGGTCGGCGGACAAGCCCGAGTCCTACTTCATCCAGTCCATCTCCGCCGGCATCGGAAGCATGCCCGCCATGCGGGGAACCCTCACCGAGGAACAGATCAGGCGCGTATCCCGCTACGTCATCGAACAGCAGGACCGCTGACTCTCCGGCTTCCATACCCGACCGCATCGGGCCGCGCCCCCGGCGTTGTCGGATCACCGCCGAGGCAAGGAACTCACGCAGCTCCGACCGCATCGAGGAAGTCGGCCGGGTTCCCCCAAGCGTCCTCGGTGTCGAGCGGCAGGTCGTCGTAAGCCTCGTACGACCGGTCGACCTCGACGGCGCGATACACGACGCGCACCGCGGCCAATGCCAGGTCGAACAAGGATGCATCGTCAAGATCAGGCAGAACATTGCGGGCTCTACCCAGCAGTTCCCCGCTCACCGTTGTGACTATTGGAACCCGGACATGGAATCAACGATACTGCCGCCGCAACAACCATGAGCATGTGTGATATTCGGGGAGGTTGTCCCTGTTTGGGGGAGGAGCTGGTGTGTTTCCACCCCCAGCTCATATCGACATCAAAAAAACTGGCCGGCATCCCCGACGGGGCGGCTGGCACGCCCACGGCAGGGGCAGGGCAGGGCAGGGCCCTCCCAGAGGGTCGGATACCGATACATCCACTCCGCCCTCGACGACCGCACCCGAGCCATGGCACGCCGAAATCCACGGAGACGAAACCGCCGCCGCCGGGTTCCTGGAACGCACCGTCCGAGAGTTCAACCGGGCCGGCATTCGCACCGAGCGGGTCCTCATCGACAACGGCCCCTGCTATCGGTCGGGGCTATGGGCCCGGACCTGCGCCCGTCTCGGCGTCAAACCCAAACACACCCGCCCTTACCGGCCCCAGACCAACGGCAAGATCGAGCGCTTCCACCGCACCTGCACAGAGGAATGGGCCTACATCCAGCCCTGGACCTCGGAACAACAACGCCATGAAGCCTTCCAGCACTACATCCACTACTACAATCACCACCGGCCCCACGGAGCACTCGGATGGGCCACACCCATCGAAACCCTACAAGCCCTCACCAGGGGCAACCTACCCGAGTTGCACATCTATGGAACCGCCTCATCCGGACGCGGCCTTCTTGCCCGCCCCCCTTTCGAGAACGCGAAAAACCAGCGCACCGCCCCCGGCTTCGCCGGGTCCCGCCCCCGCCTCCGCCGCCAAGCATCGGATACATCGCCCGGACAAAGCCGCCCTGTTCGGGCGCAGGGGCCCGACCCGGCAAGGTTCCGATAATGACCGCCGCTCTCTCCGGAACCCCGGCGGCGGTGTTTGTGCATCAGCACACACATAGTACCGCAAACCTATGATAAACCCAATAGCCTCATCCTAAAATGCGAAAAATTCTTGCCCGGCCCGCCGGCTCCTCGAGGCAGAGGAGCAAGAAGTACATCCGGCTATAGGTCGAGGGTTCCGATGGCGTCGACGGCGGCGGGGTTTTCCAGGCTGGAAAGATCTCCGGTGTCTTCGCCGAGGGCTCTGGCGCGGACCACGCGGCGCATTATCTTGGCGGATCTGGTGCGGGGCAGGTCGTCTACCAGCCGGACCGCCGCCGGGCGGAAGGCTTTGCCGAGGTTGCGCACCACCGCCTCCGACAGTTCCGCCGCCAGGGCGTCCCCCCCCGCCGCAGAGCCGTCGGGAACCGCATAGAGGGCTATGACCTCGCCTTTCACCGGGTGGGGCACCCCGACGGCGGCCGCCATCACCACGTCGGGGTGGGCGACCGCCGCCGATTCGATCTCCGCCGGTCCGATCCGCTTCCCGGCGATGTTGAGGGTGTCGTCCGAACGGCCATGCAGGTACCAGAATCCGTCCTCGTCGATGGAGGCCCAGTCACCGTGGACCCACACATCCGGCCAGCGCCCCCAATACGTTTCGATGTAACGGTCGTCCTCGCCCCCCCAGAACCCCCTGGTCGCCGCCGGCCAGGGCTTGGTGCACACCAGCTCGCCCACCTCGCCCCGCACCGGACGCCCGTCCTGCCCGTACACGTCCACGGCCATTCCCAGCGCCGGCCCCCCCAGCGAAGTGGGCTTGATCCCCTGGAGGGTGCTCGCCGAGAGCAGGCAGGCGCCCACCTCGGTGCCGCCGGAGATGTTGATGATGGGGATGCGCCCGCCGCCCACATCCCGGAACAGCCACCACCAGGGGTCGGGGTTCCACGGCTCCCCGGTGGAGCCGAACCCCCGCAGGGCGGACAGGTCGGCGGAAGCGGCGTGGTGGGCGCCCTGGGGCTGGAGGGCGCGGATAAGGGTGGGCGAAATGCCGAGAAAGGTGAGGCCCAACGACTCGGCCAGCTGCCAGGTGCGGGCGGGGGTGGGGTAGTCGGGCGCCCCGTCGTAGCAGCCGAGGGAGCTGCCGTTGGCCAGGCCGGCCACCACCATCCAGGGTCCCATTATCCAGCCCATGTCGGTCATCCACATCACCCGGCCGCCGGGCTGGAAGTCGCACTGGAAGGCGCCCTCCTGCGCCAGCTTCACGGTCAGCCCGCCCTGGACGTGCACCACCCCCTTCGGCCTGCCGGTGGTGCCGGAGGTGTAGGCCAGCAGAACCGGATCCTCGCTGCCGGTGGGCGCGGCGGGCAGGCGCTCGGCGGACTCCAGCGCCTGCTCCCAGGAACGGTCCCGCCCGGAGGTAAAGGGCGCGTCGGTGCGGCCCAGATAGGAGACCACCAGGACGGCCGGCGACACCCCCGCCATTTCGACAGCCGCGTCGGCCGTTTCCTTCATGGCCGCCGGACGGCCCCGGCGGGTGAATCCGTCGGCGGTGACGATCGCCGAAGGGCGGCAGGCCTTCAGCCGGGAGGCCACCGCCTCGGCGCCGAAGCCGGAGAAGATGGGCACGTAGACGGCGCCGATGCGCGCCGCCGCCAGCATGGTGATGATCCCCTCCGGACCCATCGGCAGGTACGAGGCCACCGTTTCCCCCTTGGCGGCGCCCGCCTCGGCGAGGGCGCCGGCCGCCCGCTCCACCATCTCCAGCAGCTCGCCGAAGGTAAAGGCGGACTGCGAACCGTCCTCCCGCTCGGCGACCAGGGCGGTGCGGTCCGGGTCCTGGGCCGCCCATCGGTCCACGCAGGCCGCCGAGAGGTTGACGCCCCCCTCCGTGAACCAGCGGGTGAAGGCCGCGCCGGCGCGGTCGTCGAGCACGGCCTCGTAGGGGGGCGAGAACGGAATCCCCAGGTAGCCGACCACCGCATCCCAGAACCATTCGATGTCGTCCACCGACCTACGCACCAGCTCCTCGTAGCTCCCGATCCCGTGAACGCCCATGAACTCCAGGGTGCGCGAGCGAGCCAGATACTCCTCGTCGGCCCGCCATACGATCTCGTCTGCGCCCATATCGGGAAGCCCCTCCTCAACGACCCCGCCACTCTACCCCGCCGATTCGTTCGCATCCAGGCGGGGGAGCGGTGTAGGCAACGGATAAACCGCGTAAAATCAGGGTATTATTCCGGCGGCAGTTGCTCGACGAGGAGGCCCGGAGATCATGACCGGATGGGTTGTATTGGGCAACGGAGAACGGCGGCCCCTCGCCGACTTCGACCGGCGCCTGGCCGCCAGGATCATCGATTGGATACTGATCGGCGTTGCCGTCTATTTGCTGTGGTTGCCCTTCTCGTCCCGGATCACCGGCTGGTTCGCGGTGCTGTTCTTCCTCGCCCTGATCTGTCTGATCCTGGGCGTTGTCTACGAAGTGGTCTTGACCGCCCTCTTCGGCCGGACCCTGGGCAAGAAGGTCTTCGGCCTGAAGGTGGTCAGGGCCGACAACGGCGGGGCGCCCGGATGGGGCAGGTCCCTCAGCCGGTACCTGACCCTCAACCTGGCCAACCTCCTCCCCGTGCTGGGGAACGCCGTTTCCCTGTTCGTCTACCTCTCCCCGGCCTTCTCCGACCTGCTCCAGGGCCTGCACGACAAGGCGGCGGCCACCGTGGTGGTCGATCAGCGGGGCCGCCCCGGCCCCGCCGAAGGGCCTTCTGCCGCCGGCCCGGAGGTTGCGTTGTCGGCGGCCGGGATGGTGGTTCTCGGCAACGGCGGGCAGCACAGGCTGGCGGGTTTCGGCCGCCGGTTGAGCGCCCGGCTTCTCGACTTCGTCATCCTCTTCGCAGTAGCGGCTCTGCTGCTGTTGCTGTGGCTCACCAGGTCGGTCGACAGCATCCAGCAGGTCATCCAGGATTCACTGCAGCAGCTGACCTCCTCGTTCGAGAAGACCGCCGCCGCGCTGGGCGGCATCGACCTGACCGGAGACGGAGACGCCATAATGGACGTCCTCCGTTCCCTGTGGGATTCGCTCAAACAGCTCTGGCATTTGTTCGTCCAGGCGGTCAATGATGTGATATCGGCCTTCGTGTCGGCTGTACAAGGGCTGTTCTCCACCCTGATCGGCATCGCCGCCGGAGCGGTGCTCTACGAGATACTGATGATCGGCCTGCTCGGCCGGACCCTGGGCAAGATGATCGTCCGGGCGAAGGTGGTGCGGGCCGCCGACGGGCGGCGGCCCGGGATAGTGAAGGCCGTTATCCGCTATCTGACCCTGAACATCCCGTTGATCTCCCCGCTGGTCCGCCTCTCGCCCTCGTTCTACGACACCCGGCGGGGCTGGCACGACCGGGCCGCCTCCACGGTGGTGATCAGGCCCCTGCCCAGGCGCCGGCGCACGGCGCCCGATGAGGAACCGGCGTCCGATGAGGGAGGGGGCGATTCCTCCGGGGCTGACCCGGCCGCCGCCGAACCGGTTGCCGGCCCGGGCCGGTAAGCCGGATTGTGTGATCCTTTCCGCAGGCACCGCGCTCGCCGAGCGGCAGCGGGCCGGGCGGCCGTCAGGGCCGGAGGCCGGTCAACCCCCGTTCTGAATCGAAGGGGGGCGTCCGGCCGCATCGGAGGCCGGCGGTTGACCTGGTAGGCTTGCTTTATGGTTGCGGCAACCGGTCGTCGGGATGGGCTGCCCCCGTGGATACCGCGGGCGATGGGGCTGGCGGTGGTGGTGTTCCTGGGGACTTCTGTGTTGGTGTGGGCGTTCGGGCGGCTGCGCAGTCTGCTGTTGAGCCTGATGCTGTCGTTGTTCATTTCGTTCGCACTGGAGCCGGGGGTCGACTACCTGGCCAAGCGGGGGTGGCGGCGGGGGTTGGCCACCAGCCTGCTGTTCGCGGTGTCGCTGCTGTTGGCGGTGTTGTTCGTGGCGGTCACCCTTCCGCCCCTGGTGGGGGAGATGGCTTCCCTGGCGGCCAAGGTTCCGGATTGGATACAGAACGCCACCCGCTTCCTCAACGACCGGTTCGGGCTGGACCTGAACCTGTCGAACCTGTCGTCGGGCGTGCTCGACATCCAGAGCGTCCTCCAGAACTACGCCTCGTCGCTGGCGACCGGGGCGCTGGGCGTGGGCAGCCGGGTGCTGGGGCTGGTGCTCCAGCTGTTCACGATCACCCTCTTCACCTTCTACCTGCTGGCGGACGGCCCCCGCTTCCGCCGCCAGGTGTTCTCGTTCTTCCGCCCCGAGCGCCAGAAGGAATTGGCCCGCATCTGGGAGATCGCCATCCAGAAGACCGGCGGGTATGTCTACTCCCGGGCGCTGCTGGCCTTGGTGTCGGCGGTGTTCACCTACGCCGCCCTGCGGATACTGGGGGTTCCGTACGCCCTCGCCCTGGGCATCTGGGTGGGGGTGGTGTCCCAGTTCATCCCGGCGGTGGGCACCTACCTGGCGGCGGTGGTGCCCGTGCTGGTGGCTTTCACCGTCAACACCACCACCGTGCTGATCGTTCTTGTGGTGCTGGTCGTCTACCAGCAGATCGAGAACCTGGTTCTGGCCCCCAGGATCACGGCCCGGACGATGTCGCTCCATCCGGCGGTGGCCTTCGGGGCGGTGCTGGCGGGAAGCGCCCTGCTGGGGGTGATAGGGGCGCTGGTGGCCCTGCCTGGGGCCGCCATCATCCAGGCCTTCGTGTCCACCTACATCAAACGCCACAAGGTCGACGAGACCAACCTCGGCCCGCCGCCGCTCGATCAGCCCGCACCGGAAGAGGGCGAACCGTCACCTGTCGACTCCGGCCCCGCTTCCTGACCGTCCAACGCAGCCTGCATCTGCTGAGGGTCGACAAATTATCCTCCTTTTTCTCTATAATAAGGAATAACTTCCCTATGAAAAGGAATAACGGAAATGTTGTTTCGGGCGCCGGTACTGGACGACCGGGAACTCGAGGTGATCGAGTCGATCGAAAATACCCGGCGCCGCCTTCGGCGTCTGTTGTACGAACCGACCAGCTGGCGCGGCCTCCTGCGCCGGTCGGCGGCGGCCGGACACATCCGCGCCTCCACTGCCATCGAAGGCCATCATGTCAGCCGGGATGACGCCTTGGCCGCCGTTGACCAAGCCGAACCCTTTGAGGCGAAGGAGGCTGATTGGGCGGCGGTGCTCGGCTGTCGGGACGCGATGGACTACATCATCCGGCTGACCGCAGACCCGCATTTCACCTACAGCGGCGGGTTGATCCGGGGCCTCCACTACATGATGATGAAGCACGATTCCGCGAGCCTCCCCGGTCTCTATCGGTCAGGCGTTATCTTCGCGGGTGATTATGAGGGGCCGGATCCGGACGAAGTCCCCGGTCTGGTAGAGGAGCTGGCTGCGGCCTTGAACGATCCCGATGATCATGGGCCGGCGCTGGTGCGGGCGGGTATGGCCCACCTGAACATGTTGATGATCCATCCTTTCAGAGACGGGAACGGTCGGATATCCCGGGCGCTCCATACCCTGGCAATGGGGCGGGCGGGCGCGCTGGATCCGCGTTTTTCCAGCATTGAAGAATACTTGGGGCTCTACACCCGGAACTACTATCGGGTGCTGGCCGAGGTGGGCGGACGCAGCCGGCGGCCGGAGCGGGAGGCCCGGCCCTGGGTGCGGTTCGTCCTGCGCGCCCATCACCAACAGGCAGGCCGGATGGCCTGGGAAGCGGACAGGGCCGGCCGGCTGTGGGGAAGGTTGACCGAGCTGCGGACCGAAGCCGGCCTGGACGAGCGGAACATGGGATCGCTGTACAACGCCGCCATGGGGTTCCGGGTCAGGAGGCGCGACCATATCGACTACGCCGGGGTCAGCGAACGGGTGGCCACCTCGGATCTCGCCAAGCTGGCGGCCCTGGGGTTCCTCGTCGCTGTCGGGGAACGCCGGGGCCGCTACTACATTGCCGCCGCCCCGCTCCGTTCCCTGGCGTCCGGGGATTGCCCTCCCATCCCCGACCCTTTCGGCGTCTGAGCGGTCGGCCGCCGCGGCCTCGGAGTGGTTATCGTGGAGGGGCAGAGAAGAGGGAGGAGCGCCGTGGCGCAGTTCGATGTGGACGCCATGCTGGAGAGGTACCGGGCCAGGGCGGAGGCGGTGCGGGAGCGTCCGCTGCCGCCGGTGGCGGGGGAGGGGCGGAAGGCCTTCGTCGAGCAGGCCGAGATCGACTACACCGATTACGCCCTGGTGGGGAACGCCGCCTGGTCGGTCGAGGAAGACCATCTGGTGCTGCGCATTCCTCTGGCGGGCGGATAAGCGGATAAGGAGGCCGGACCATGGATTTTGCTGCCTGGGTGGAGGTTATCCGCGCCGAGGGGCGGCGCATGGCCGATGCGGCCGCCGGGCTGGCGCTCGACGCCCCTGTCCCCAGCTGCCCCGGTTGGAAGGCGCGGCGGCTGGTGAGCCATATGGGCCGGGTCCATCGGATGGCGGCGCTGCTGGTCTCCGAGGCCCGGCAGGAGTTCCCGTCTGCATTGGCGGAGGTGCTGCCGGAAGGGTGGCCGTCCGACGGAGAGCTGATCGGCTGGCTGCGGGACGGGTGCGGGCGGTTGGCGGCGGCGCTGGAGGCGGCGCCTGCGGATCTGGAGTGTGTTACCTTCCGGGAAGGGCAGCCGGCCAGGGACTTCTGGGCGCGCCGCCAAGCCCACGAGACCTCCATCCATCGGGTCGACGCCGAGCTGGCGGCGGGGGCGCCCGTGACCGGTTTCGATGCGGAGTTCGCCGCCGACGGGATCGACGAGCTGCTGACGATGTTCATCCTCCGTCCGGGCCGGAACCCCAACGCACCCCGGCTGATGACCCTGGCGGTGGAGGCGTCCGACGCCGGGAGGGGCTGGACGGCGGTCATCGGCCCGGGCAAAGCGGCGAGCCGGAGGGGGGCGGGGAAGGCCGATTGCACGGTTACCGGTCCGGCGTCCGACCTCTACACCTTCCTCTGGAACCGCACTCCGGCGGGGGGCCTCGGGGTGGAGGGCGACCCGGACGTCCTCACCCATTGGGCCGACTCGGCGTGGTTCTGAAATGCGTGCGGATCCGATAAAGCCGGGAAAGGCGGCGGCCGATTCCTAGGCTTGCCGGATCCGGCCGCTAACAGACCGAAGAGGCCATGCAGCAGTACTTGGATTTGCTCCGGGAGGTGCGGGAGCGCGGGGTGTGGAAGGACGACCGCACCGGGGTGGGCTGCTACAGCCTGTTCGGGCGGCAGCTGCGCTTCGACCTCGACGAGGGGTTCCCGTTGCTCACCACCAAGAAGGTACATGTCCGCTCGGTGATCCACGAGCTGCTCTGGTTCCTGCGGGGGGATTCCAACGTCGACTATCTGAACCGCAACGGGGTATCCATCTGGGACGAGTGGGCCGATCCCGGCACCGGCGACCTGGGGCCCGTATACGGGGTGCAGTGGCGGTCCTGGCCGGGGCGGGGGGGCGAATCCATCGATCAGCTGACCGAAGTGGTGGAACGGATCAAGTCCGACCCCCACTCGAGGCGGCTGGTGGTGTCGGCGTGGAACGCGGCGGACCTGCCCGACATGGCCCTGCCGCCCTGCCATGTGCTGTTCCAGTTCTACGCGGCGGGCGGGCGGCTCAGCCTGCAGCTCTACCAGCGCAGCGCCGACGTCTTTCTGGGGGCCCCTTTCAACATCGCCTCCTACGCCCTGCTGCTGTCGATGGCCGCCCGGGTGACCGGCCTGGCGCCGGGGGAGCTCATCCACACCTTCGGGGACGTCCACCTGTACGGGAACCACGTAGACCAGGCCGACCTGCAGCTGAGCCGGGAACCCCGGCCGCTGCCCCGCCTGGAGCTGGCCGCCGGAGTCGGGGACCTGTACTCGTTCGGATACGAGGACATCCGGGTGGTCGGCTACGACCCCCACCCGGCCATTCGGGCGCCGGTGGCCGTATAATCCGCCGGCAGTTCCCGCCCGCCTGATCCAGGAGGCCGATATGAAGCCGGAACAGATACTCGCCCGCCCGCCGCGGGTGCTCACCCAGGAACAGCGGGAGTCCTACTTCGAACGGGGGTACGTATCCGTGGAATCCCTGGTGTCCGGCGAATGGCTGGAGCGGCTGCGGGCGGTAACCGCCGAGTTCATCGAGAAGAGCCGGGAGGTGGAAGGCTCGGACGGTGACTACGACGTGGCCGACGGCCACGGCCCGGACTCGCCCAGGATCCGCCGCCTCAAGATGCCCGACCGCCGGCATCCGGTCTACTGGGAGTTCGCCACCGGCGTGATAGCCGACGTGGCCGCCGATCTGGTCGGCCCGGACGTGGTGTTCCACCATTCCAAGCTCAACTTCAAGTGGGACGCCGGGTCGGACGACGTCAAATGGCATCAGGACATCCAGTTCTACCCGCACACCAACTACAGCCCCCTGACCATCGGCGCCTACCTGGCGGATACGGGCATGGACGACGGGCCGCTGATGGTGCTGCCGGGCAGCCACGACGGGCCCTTGTACGACCAGTACGACGGGGAGGGCAACTGGGTGGGCTGCCTGTCGGCCGAGGACTCCGCCGGGCTGGACACGGACGGCGTCGACTACCTGACCGGGCCGGCCGGGTCGATCACGGTGCATAACTGCCGGACGGTGCACGGGTCGCCGCCCACCGGGAAGCCCAGCGGCAGGCCGCTTCTGCTCAACGCCTACGCCTCGGCGGACGCCTTTGCCTACACGTCCCACCCGCAGCCCACCGAGAACACCGGGAAGGTGGTCAGGGGCCGCCCGGCCCGCTGGGCGCACCACGACCCCCGGCCCTGCCTCATCCCTCCCGACTGGTCGCAGGGGTACGAGTCGATCTTCGCCTCCCAGGACAAGGAAAGCCGGATGTAACAACCCCGGGCCGGGCGGCCGTCGGGGCCGCCCCCAGGAGCGTGCGCGGACAGGGGGCCGGAAGGCGCCCCGGCGCAGGCAGCTGTTGGACGGTCTGCCCGATGACCGCGGCGGCGTCCGCGGCGCCCGCCGACGGAACAACGAAGGCGCCCCTGTTCGTGCATTCCCTTGCCGCCGGTCGTCTTACCGGAGAAAAACACCAACCCCGCGTAAGAGCATGCGCGGATAGGGAGCCGGAGGTGTACTGGCACAAGTAACCGTTGGATGGTTCTACCTGGTGAGCATGGGTAGCAGGGCGTTGCGTTCGCCAGCGGAATGGCCAGGTCATCCCCTATCCGCGCATGCTCTAAACCCGAACCCTTTTTCCTGTGAACCCCCCGGTCAAGCCTCTACCCCGCCCCGGACCCCGCACAAGAACGCGAAAAACGCCGCCCCCACGCCCCGCTACGCGGGCCCGGCCCCCACCTCCGCCACCTGGTTTCCGGACGCGTTCGGTCAGTACCCCGGAGGGCCGCGTTCGGAAGATGATCCCTGTCTCGGTCTGCGGCGCCTGCGGACCGGAGGTGCTTTCGGCTCTTCCATTAATACAGCATCGGTGCGGCAAGGTCAATACCCTTGTGGGGGATCCGGCGGGGTTTTTTTGTCATTCCGTGTTTTATGATGGCGGCGTGGCGCTGTTCCTGAAATCCGTCCGTGTGCTGTTGATCCTGGCCGCCCTGGCCATCGCGGCGGCGCCGCCCGCCGTGCTGATCAACCTCCTGGCCGGGGGCACCGGATACGGGCTGTGCGAGGAGGGGCTGGCCGGGTGCGACACCGGTTTCGCGGCGGGTCCGGCCCTGGCGCTGAGGGTTTTAATCGGCCTGTTCCTGGTAACGGTGGGGGTGCGGCTGGTGTCCCGCCTCATTGCCCGGCTGGAAAGGCAACAGGGGTGGGACGAGGAAGCCGCCTACCACGATGACTTCTCCGACCTGCAGGACCCCGCCGACGACCGCATCGGGGAGCTGTTCAGGACATAGCCCCGGCCCTGGGCGGCCCGTCCGAACGGCCGGCGCACGCCGACGCCCATCCCCCGGATCGGTCAGGAGAGGCAGCCGGGAGGGGCCAGCTCCTCGATGGTGTGGCTTACCAGGTAGAGGCCGGTCGCGGACACGGCCACCGCGCCGTCTTCGTCCAGCAGCTCTCCGCTGATGCTCAGCCGCCTGCCCCGGCGTTCATCCACCCGGCCCCGCAGCCCGATGCTCTCTCCCAGGCCGGTAACCGGGCGGCGGTAGCGCAGCTCCAGCTTGGCGGTAACCGTCAGCACCTCCTCCTGGATGATGCCCGCCCACACCAGGATCTCGTCCAGGGCGGTGGCCGAGACGCCCCCGTGCAGGGTTCCGATGATGCCCTGGTAGCCGGGGCGGGCGTTGAAGCGGGCCGCGATGTCGCCGTCCAGCCGGGTGAACCCGTCGAGATGCAGGCCGATCGGGTTGGCCAGCCCGCAGGCGAAGCATCCGTTGCCGGTGTGTTCCCGCAGCCGGCCGGCTATCTCGGCTATCGACAGGGCTGCTTCAGCCAAACCTGATGACCCCGCCTTCGACCGAGGCGATGTTGATCACCGACCACACCGGCCATCCCCTCTGTTCGAGCCGGGTCCGTCCGCCCGTCCAGGCTTTCTCCACCGCGAACACCGCCCCCAGCATGACGCATCCCAGCTCCTCGACGATCTCGCCCAGCGCCGCCGCGGTGCGCCCCTGCGCCAGGAAGTCGTCCACCACCAGCACCCGCAGGCCGGGGTCGAGCACCCGCCGGCGTATCTCGATGGTGTATTCGAATCCCTTGGTGGCGGACGCCACCTCCCGGCTGACCGCCCGCCGGGGGCCCGGCAGCACGTACTTCTTTGCGTAGATCATCGGCAGCTGCAGCGCCGCCGCGGTCATCAAGGCGGGGGGGATGCCGCTCGCCTCGGCGGTGATGATCACGTCCGGGCGCAGGGGGGCGGCGATCTCGGCCATGCGCTCGGCGATCTCGGCCATCACCTCCGTGTCCACCCGGTGGTTGATGAACGTGTCCACGTTCACGATCTCGCCGGCAACCCCCGCCCGCTCGGCCAGGAAGCGCTCCAGGTCCGTCGTTTCCGTCGATGGCCGGGCCATCTTTATCCGGTGCTCGCGGCGGCGGTCATAAGGGTGCATCCTCCGGCGTCGGGGTCTTGGGAAAATAGGGGCAGAGGTCATGGATCTCGCACTCCCAGCATCGGGGGCGGCGGGCCTCGCACACGTCCCGTCCGAACTGGATGATACGCATCGACAGCCGCCGCCATTCGTGTTTGGGGGCCAGGGCCTTCAGGTCCTGTTCGATCCCGGCCGGGTCGCTCTCCCGGGTCAGCTCCAGACGGTTGGTGATCCGGCGCACGTGGGTGTCGACTGCGATCGCCGGCCGGCCGAATGCCTCCGCCAGCACCACCGAGGCGGTCTTGCGGCCCACCCCCTTCAGCGTAACCAGGTCGTCCATCTGTTCGGGCACCTCCCCGCCGTAACGGTCCACCAGCTCCCGGGCCAGGGCGATGATCGAGCGGGTCTTCTGGCGGTAGAAACCGGTGGAGAAGATCACCGCCTCCACTTCCTCGGGATTTGCGGCGGCCAGGTCCTCGGCGGAGGGCCAGCGGGCGAACAGCTCCGGCGCGGCGCGGTTGACGTTCTCGTCGGTGGTCTGGGCGGAGATGACCGTGGACACCAGCAGCTCGAACGGGTTGGAGTAGCGGAGGGCGGTGGAAATATCGGGGTAGCGGGCCGCCAGGCGGTTGAAGATGCGGCGGGCGTACCCCCGTTCCTTGGGGGTGGGCGCGGTGCCGTCTGCTCGTTTCTCGCCTGCCGCCATACGGGGCGCGAGGTTAGCCCCGCCGCGTTCGGGAGAATTTTCGCAACCTCAATAGGGGCCGGGGGCGGCCCCGTGACGGCCGGCGCCCCTCCGTCCGGCTGCATCGGCGGCCCCCCGGAGTATTCTTCCGCCCGCCGCCGTCGTCATAAGCTCCCGACGCTTCGAGCAGAAGAACCCCGGAGACCCGATGATTCCCGTGTTCCGCATTACCGAAGACGACCGGTTCATCTTTCGGCTGGCCATCCCCGCCCTGGGGGCGCTGGCCGCCGAGCCGCTGGTGGCGCTGGTGGACACCGCCTTCGTGGGCCGGCTGGGCGGGGAACCCCTGGCGGCGCTCGGGGTGGTCACGGCGCTTTTGCAGCTGGCCTTCTTCGTGTTCATCGCCATCTCCAACGCCGGCACCCCTCTGATCGCCAGGGCGGTCGGGGCCGGCGACCGGTCCAAGGCCTCCGACCTGGTAGGCCAGTGCCTGCTGCTGTCCGCCGTGATGGCCGCCGCGGGTCTGCTGTTGGTCGAGGCGGCGGCGCCGCTGCTGGTGGAGCTGATGGGCGCGGCGCCGGAGGTGACGGCGGCGTCGGTGGACTATCTCCGCATCCGCGCCCTCGGCCTTCCGGCGCTGCTGGTCATCACCGCCGGCCACGCCGTATACCGGGGGGTGGGGGATACCCGCACCCCCATGTACATCGCCTTCGGCCTGAGTCTGATCAACCTGGCGCTCGACCCGGTGCTGATCTTCGGACTCGGCTGGGGGCTGGCGGGCGCCGGCATCGCCTCGGTGGCCGCGCAGACCGCCGGGGCGGCCTGTTTCCTGTATCTGCTGCTTGCCGGGCACACCGGCCTGGCGGTCCGGTGGACGGCGCCCCGGTGGCGGCACATGGCCGAGCTGGTGGGCGCCGGCTCGGCCCTGTTCGTACGGACGCTGATGCTGGTGGCCACCTTCACGGCCGCGGCCGGCGCCGCCGCCCGGCTGGGGGTGACCGAGGTGGCCGCCCATCAGGTGGCGGTGCAGGTGCTGCTGTTCCTGTCCCTGGTGATCGACTCGATCGCCATCGCCGCCCAGAACCTGGTGGCTTCGCGGCTGGAAACCGACCGCCGGGCCGCCCGGCGGCTCGCCAACCGGATGCTCTGGTGGGGCTTCGTATGGGGGTTGCTGCTGGCGGCGGTGTTCTGGCTGCTGCGGGATGCACTGCCGGGTTGGTTCACGAACGATCCGTCCGTCATCGCCGCGGCGGCGGCTCTGATGCCCTTCGTGGCGGCCACCCAGCCGCTCAACAGCCTGGTGTTCGTGTTCGACGGGATCATGATCGGCGCCACCGATTTCACCTTCATGGCGGTTGCCATGACCGGCGCCGCCGCCCTCACCTGCACGCTGATCGCCCTGGCCGGGTCGCTGGCCGGCATCTGGTGGGCGCTGGTGGTGCTGATGACGGCGCGCCTGGTCCCCCTCGCCGTGCGCTACATCCGGATCGTCGTCTGACCCATCTCGTTGCCGAGCGTCTCGGGGATCACCGTCTGGACGAGGACGGCCAGCACCACGCCCGATCCGAGGGCGGTAACCGTCAGCGGAACACCCCAGAGCTCGATGGTCACCCCCGCCGCGTAGAGGCCCAGGATCGACCCCAGCACCGCAATCGAATGCAGCCATTGGGAGACGGTGGCGCGCATCTCGGTGGGGAACAGCTCGGTGCGTTGGGCGGCGCTCACCGGGAAGGCCGCCGAGCTGCCGAAGGCCGACAGGGCCGCGGCGGCCAGCAGCTGGTTGGGGCTGGAAAGCCAGTAGAAGCCCACCCCGCCCGCCAGCCCCGCCAGGAGCGACAGGATGATGACCGGCTTGCGCCCCAGGGTGTCGGCCATCCGCCCCCCCAGGAAGAACCCGGCCCCGCCCGCGGTGCCCCCTATCAGCATGATCCGCGCCGCCTCGACGCTGGAGAATCCGAGGCCGTTGATCAGCCGCTCGAGCGCGAAGGTGAGGGCCACCGCCGAGAAGGCGCTGATCGACAAGCTGTATACGGCCGCCAGCCAGAATCGGCCCGCGTACCGGCCCACCAAGGGGATTCCCAGTTTGGGGCCCTGCCCCGTGTAGCGGAACAGGCTGCTCTCCCGGAGCTTCGACCACAGCAGCAGGTGGACGGGCAGGCCGAGCAGCGCCGCCCCGAACAGCCACCGCCATCCCCCCGCGTTCAGCTGCGCCGCCGGAAGGGCTATCAGGGCGGCCCCCGATCCGAGGGCCACCGCGGTGGAGTAGAAGCCGATCGCCCAAGCCCGGTTGTTCCAGCGGACCTGTTCGGCCAGCAGGACGGTGGCCAGCATCGCCGCCCCCGCCGCCCCCAGCCGGGCGAACACCTGCAGGGCGGTGTACAGGGAAGGGGAGAAGGACAGGGCGGTGGCGCCGGTGGCCGCCAGCAGCGTCAGGTAGGTGAACAGGAAGGCGCCGCGCCGCCCCCAGCGGTCGCCGACCGCCGCGCACGCCACCGCCGCCAGGGCGCCGATGCGGGCGATCATGAACAGGCGGCTCATATCGGCTTCGCTGAGCCCGAACTCGATCCGCACGAAGGGGAGGGTGTTGACGGCCTGGGTTTGGGCGTACCCCTGGAAGAGGCCCGCCAGGTACATCAATCCCAGCAGACGGCGGTCCTCGGGCTGGTACCCCGAGGCGGGCCCGAACGCCCTGAACAGGCGGCCGATCATGGGGCGGCGGTCACGGCCGGGCGGTCCTGGTCACACCGGGCGGCGCCGGCGGGCGGAGCGGTTCGGACGGGTGTCTGCACGGGGGCGGCGGGGCCATCGGCTCAGATTACCTGCGGTGTAAAGGCAGACGCCGCGGCCGCTCTCCGGCCGGAGGGCATCGGGAATCGCCGGGCGCGCCGGAGTCGGCGGCCTTCTGTGCCATCATCTGGAGGGTGAAGGCGTTCATCGAGGCCGGAGGAGAAGCGTGGATCCCGCGGGTGCGCTGAGCGCGTTCGTGTTCGGGGCCCTGTCGTTCGTCTCGCCGTGCGTCCTTCCGCTGCTTCCCGGATACCTGGCGCTCATGTCGGGACACACCGCCGCCGAGCTGCAGGCGGGGAAGGTGTCCACCATGCGGATGGTGCGGGTAACGGTGCTGTTCGTGTTGGGTTTCACCCTGGTGTTCGTGGCGCTGGGGGCGGGGGCCACCTCGGTGTCGGGTTTCCTGCTGCGAAACCGGAGCTCGGTGGAGATAGTTGCGGGGTCGCTCATCATCCTGTTCGGGCTGTTGATCCTGGTGATGGCGCTCAGCAACTCGCCCCGCCTGGCGTTCCTCTTCCGAGAGCTTAGGCTGGAGGTGAAGCCCTCCGACCTGGGGGATTGGGCGCCCCCCCTGATGGGCATGGCTTTCGGCTTCGGATGGACCCCGTGCATCGGCCCCGTCCTGGCCGCCATTCTCACGTTGGCCGCCTCCCAGGAAACGGTAGGGAGGGGGATGTTCCTGCTGTTCGTGTTCTCGATGGGTTTGGGCCTCCCTTTCATCGCCGCCGGGATCGGGGTGACCAAGGTCTACTCGGGAATCGGATTCCTCCGGCGCTACCTCAGGTGGATCAACGCGGCTTCCGGTCTGCTCATGGTGGGGTTCGGGATACTGTTCGTCTTCGGACGGATCAGCGACCTGTCGAGCCTGATCAGCAATCTGATGCTCCGCCTCGGCCTGGAGTGGCTGACCGCTATCTGATGCAACCTGCCGGGCGTTGACCGCGTCGGTTGACGGCATGGCCGCCGCGGCTCGATTCCCCAATCGCCAGCTCGCGAAAAAAACTCGAAACGAACCCCTAGACGATCACCCGAAAATGATGTATAAAGAAGGGGCCGAATCACAAACACCGCCGTGAGCATCCGGAGAGGCGGCGGTCAACTCCAAGGATTTCAACCCGTTCCGGCCTCGGACCGGGGGCGGTCCCCTCGCGGACCGCCCAGTTATCCGTCGGCGGTGGTGGCGGCGGGGGAGGGTGCCCGGCGCAGCCGGGCGGGGTGCGCAGGTTTTCGCGGTCTCAACGGGGGGATCGGGCGGGCTTCCAGGCGGTTCGGAGGGGTTCGGACGCTGGTCGGTGACGGGTTTTCGCGGTCTCAAGGGGGTTGCTTCCTTGTTCGGTTCTTGAGATGTTTCTCGGATGCGGGCCGGTGCATCGACGCCGGCATCACCCACCCTCCCGCCCTTGTTCGGTTCTTTTGGGATGCTTCTCGGGTATGCCCTCTCTGCGATGCGCATCCGGACGCGGCATCCGGGTGCGGCATCGAGCATCGATAGGCGGTTCGCTTCCTCGAGGGGCGGGCCGGGGGAACTTGCCGCCGGTACGGCTCTTTCGGGTGTTCCGCCGGGGGCGGTCAGCCGGAATACCCGGAGCGGGCCGGTATTGTTGGGGGCCATGGAGGTTTCCCCCGGGCCCGCCGAGTTCCGCCGGTTGGCCGAGTCGATTCCGGTTGTTCCGGTGACCATGACGCTCCTGGCCGACCGCGAGACTCCGGTCAGCGCCTACGGCAAGCTGGTGGACGGCGCCCCGGGGTTCCTGCTCGAGTCGCTGGAAGGGGGGGAGAGGTGGGCGCAGTGGTCGTTCCTGGGCTGGGATCCGGTGTTCACCCTGACCAGCCGGGACGGGGCCGCCTCTGTCGACAACCCCCGGCTGGCGCTCCCCGAAGGGGACCCCCTCGCGGTGCTGGAGCAGCTGCTCGCCCGTTACGCCTCCGATCCGCTCGACGGGCTGCCGCCCCTCCACTCCGGTGCGGTGGGCTACCTCGCCTACGACATGGTCCGCTACATCGAGCGCCTTCCCGGCCGGCCGCCCGATGACCGGGGCCTGCCGGAGATGATGTGGCAGTTCGTGGGGAGCCTGGCCGCCCTGGACCGGTTCGGGCAGACCCTGACCCTGGTGCGCAACGTATTCACCGACCTGGAGGAGGACCTCGACGCCGCCTACCGGGATGCGGTGCGCCGCCTCCGCGCCGCCGCCGCCCGCCTGGGGTCCGCCCTCGAGTATCCGCCCGCCGGGGTGTTCGACTTCGCCGGGGTGGACGATCCGCCCGTCACCTCCACCATGACCCAGGAGGTCTTCGAGCGCGCCGTGAACAAGGTCAAGGACTACATAAGAGCCGGCGACGCCTACCAGGTGGTGCTGAGCCAGCGTCTGGCCGCGCCGTTCGAGGGCGATCCGTTCGGCCTGTACCGGGCGCTCCGCTTGGTCAACCCCTCCCCGTTCCTCTTCTACTTCCATCACCCGGAGGTGACCGTGGCGGGGTCGTCGCCGGAGCTGATGACCAGGGTGCGGGACGGGAAGGTCTACTCCCGGCCCATCGCCGGCACCCGCCGCCGCGGTGCCGACGAGGAGGAGGACCGGGCCCTGGAGGAGGAGATGCTGGCCGATCCGAAGGAACGCGCCGAGCACCTGATGCTCATCGACCTGGCCCGCAACGACCTGGGCCGGGTGTGCGAGTTCGGCACGGTCGAGGTGGACGACCTGATGGTGGTGGAGCGCTACTCCCACGTCATGCACATCGTCTCGGGGGTGTCGGGTCGGCTGCGGGAAGGGTACGGGCCGGTGGACGTGGTGAGGGCGGTGTTCCCGCACGGCACCGTGTCGGGCGCCCCGAAGGTGCGGGCCATGGAGATAATCGACGAGCTGGAGCCGGTGGCGCGGGGGCCCTACGCCGGGGCGGCCGGTTACCTGGATTTCAGCGGCAACGTGGACACCGCCATCTGCCTGCGGACGGTGGTGATCGCCGACGGCGCCGCCTGGGTGCAGGCCGGGGCTGGGCTGGTGGCCGACTCCGACCCCGTCTCCGAGTTCCGGGAGACGCAGGACAAGGCGGCGGCGGGCCTGGCTGCGGTGGTGGGGGCGCGGCTGGTATGACCCTGCGGCCCCTGCGATCCCCATGAGCGCCTCGGCCACTCGGGAAGCCGGGTACATCGGCGGGGTGAGTGGACTGCTCTGGGCGTCCGGCCCCGATGCGGTCTCCTATCTGCAGGGGGTGCTCAGCCAGGACGTCGAGGGCATGGCGCCGGGGGAGGCGGCCCGGTCGTTCCTGTTGGCGCCGAGGGGCAAGCTGGAGGCGCTGCTGTGGGTGCTGCGCGCCGAGGATGCGGACAACCGGGTGGGGATCGCCGCCGAAGCATCCCAGCTGGAACAGGTCCGCATTTCCCTGGCCCGCTGGCGGCTGCGGGTGGAGGTGGAGCTGGAGCCCGACCCCCGGGAGGTGTTCGATGTGTGGGGCCCCTCCGGCCTGGACGCGGCGGTCGGCTGGCGGGACGAGAACGGGGTATTGACGGCGGAGCTCCGAAGCACGCCGGTGCGGCGCTGTCTGACGGCCGGCCTCGACCGGGCGGATTTGGAGGAGCGGGGCCTGCGGCCGTTCGGACGGCAGGCGGCGGAGGCGGTCCGTATCGAGGCCGGCGAACCCCGCATGGGCGTCGACGTGGACTCCAAGACCATCCCCCAGGAAACCGGCCTGGTCCCGGAGGCGGTCTCGTTCACCAAGGGCTGCTTCCTCGGCCAGGAGCTGGTGGCGCGCATCGACAGCCGGGGCCGGGTCAACCGGAACCTGCGGGGGGTGCGGATGCTCGGCGGCGCGGCCCCTCCGGCGGGGGCGCAGGTGATCCACGACGGCAAGACCGTGGGAACCCTCACCTCCGCGGCGGGCAACCTGGCGCTGGCCCTGATCCGCCGCGAGGCGCCGCCCGGCACCCGGGTCTCGGTGTCCTGGGACGGCGGAGAAGCCCGAGCAGTAATCGAACAACTCCCGATGACCGACGGTTCAGTCTCTGACGGCGCAGACGTGGCGTTCTAATTGATCTTTACGATCTTTGGAGAAGCCGGTGTTCTCTCGGGTGGAATAGACCTTGCCGCGAGGGTTGTTGATCAGGTGTGGATTTTTGAAGTCCCTATGGAGATACTTATCATTGGAATAAAGTAATCGTGCTCCACTTATCTGTGCCAAGGCAATGATGTGTTCATCATTCGAGACGCATAAATCTATCTCGCGGAGTTCAATGGCCCTTTTCTCTACTTTACTGTCCTTCTTTTCAATTATTTTCCCTGCACTCCTTAGCTCACCAACAAATTGCCTTTCTTTAGCGTCACTACGCTCATATAAGGCCTCCCGTAGTTCTTCCCCACCTACTACTATATTGCCTTGATTTACTAACCATTGATAAAAGCCTTTGGCCGCATCATGTTTTTGTTTTAGAAATTCTCCTACCGTGTTACGGTCAACGATGGCACACATTGTTATGTTCCGAGGAACCATCGGGATTCTTCCATAAAAAACTGCCGGTACCCTGGTGGAACATCCAATAGATTGCCTTCATGATCCACGCGCATGTCATGCATCTTGACATCATGATCACCGCGTTCAAAGTATATTACCGAAATATCCTCTGGCTGCAGCCCAGCAACTCTGTCACGAGCTGCCATGCGGACGCGGTTGATGATAAAGTCGCTATGTGTTTCTACGATTATCTGCCGTCCTTCTGACTTACCTGTACCCACCATTTCACATAGCAGATTACCCAAAGCTGCCTGAGCGCTGGGGTGCAGATGTACTTCCGGCTGTTGCAACAGAATCAGTTGGTAGCCATTATCACGCAACAGCTCGGTTATTAGAGGCAACACTTGACTCACTCCGTATCCAACATCTGCTAAATTGTATAGTTCGTCCTTTTGTTTAACAAAGGTACCTACGTTTAATTGGAAAGGGGAGCCTGCCGTTTTACCGAGATGTCTGAGGTTGAGTGTGTTAAACAGTCCGGCCTCTTTGCCAAACTGCTCTAGACGCTTTTTGAGAGCTTTCCAGACCTTAGGGTTACGTTGTGATAAGCGCGCCAGTTGCATCGGTATGTAGTCACCTTCAGCGTCAGGCGATACCCGATCCGGATCATAGGTACGCTTGGGTTGAGAGCGTACAGGAGCACTTACAAATGGACGCGAACTATTAATTTGTGTCCTTCGCTCTAAACTGAATACATCCCCCAAACTCTTATCAATATGCTCAATATCTTCTCGAGAAATCTGAGGTGAATCTTCCAACGGTGTAAACAATGACAAGGATGTTTCATCTGCTTGCTGGTATATATGTTTGACGAACATGAGATCAAAGGCTATCGGCGGTATGACAAAATCTCCTTCGCTGGAAGATCCTTCTTCGTATTCCACTCTCATAAGAGAGCTGCTCCAATTACCGTTTGGAGTACCGTATCGTACCGTATATCCTTCTTCTTCCACCCGTTGCTCGATCCAGCAACCGCCGTTGGACACACGGCGGCGGCCGAGTACCGGCGGCCCCCACCCCGGACCGAACTCCACCTCAACCCCATAGGTCGGTTTGTCTTTGTCGTCCGAGTAGTTCATATCGAGGGCGGCCGTGAATATCTGGGCTTGGCTGCCGCGGTGAAGTATTTCATCGAAGCTGCCGAGGTCGAAGGGAGGTTCCTTGAAGTCCGGCGCCCCGGCGAACGGTGTAAAGGTGCTGTCCCACAAGGCTCTGATCATGGCCAGCAGGGAGGTCTTGCCGCTGCTGTTCTCGCCCACCAGCAGGGTGACGGGCGCCAGGCGGACGGTCTGCGGGCCGCCGAAACACCGGTAGTCCTGCACGGTGATGCTCTTCAGCCGAATGCTCATTGCCGGCCTTCCCGTTGCCCGCCTAGCGAGGTGCCGCCTCCTCCGAGAATAACGAGACCTCGCGCCCAGCGGCAAAATGCTCGGCGGTCTCGGGGATGCTCCGGTTGCCGAGTACCCTGCCCGTGATGCTCGACGGGATCATTTCATCGGTGCGCCGCCGCATCCCCGCCCTTGAGGAGCGCGAAGCCGAGTTACGCGAGGAGGCGGGGCGGATGCCCCCGGCGCGGGACTTCGCCGCCGCCCTGGCCGCGCCCGGCCTCTCGGTCATCGCCGAGTTCAAGCGCGCCTCCCCCTCGCGGGGGGTGATCAACGCCGGAATGGATCCGGCCGAACGGGCCGCCGCCTTCGAGAAGGGCGGGGCCGCGGCCGTCTCGGTGCTGACCGAACAGGATCATTTCATGGGCGGACCCGGGGACCTGGCGGCCGCCCGGGCGGCAACGGGTCTTCCGGTGCTGCGCAAGGACTTCACGCTCCATCCCGTCCATATCTGGGAGGCGCGGGCAATGGGCGCCGACGCGGTGCTGCTGATCGCCGCCGTTCTCGACGACGACCTCCTCGCCCTCCTGCTGGAAACCGCGGCCGAGGCCGGACTGGCCGCACTGGTGGAGGTGCACGACCGCGAGGAGGCGCTCCGGGCGAAAGCAGCCGGCGCCCGGGTGATAGGGGTCAACAACCGGGATCTGCGCACCTTCCGGGTGGATCTGTCCACCTCAGAGCGGGTCGCCCCCCTCTTGGACGGAGCGGCGGTGCGGGTGGCCGAGAGCGGCGTGCACGGCCCCGAAGACGCCGCCCGGCTCCGGGGCGCCGGATACGACGCCCTGCTGGTGGGCGAATACCTGTCTCGGTCGGGCGATCCGGCGACGGCCATCGCCGGTCTGCGGGGCGCCGCGTGACCTGGGTCAAGGTGTGCGGCATGCGCACCCGATCCGACCTGGAGGCGGCGGCCGAGGCCGGCGCCGACGCGGCCGGGCTGGTGCTGGTGGAAGGAACCCCCCGCTGCCTGGGGATCGGCGAGGCCGCCCGGCTGGCTTCCGTGTCCCGCCTCCCCACCGTCATCCTCACCGTCGACGCCGACCCCGACGACCTGGTGGGGCTGCTGGATCGGGTGGGGGCCGCCGGGGTGCAGCCCTACGGCGACCACGCCTCCGAAGCCGCCGCCGCCGCGGCCGCCGCCGGAGCCTTCGCCCTCCGCCCCGTCAGGGTGCGCGGCCCGGTCGACCTGGACGGCATCCCGCCCGGCCTCACCGCCCTGCTGGACGGATATTCTCCCGGCAAGCTGGGCGGCGCAGGCGCCGGAGTGCCGTTCGAGTGGCTCCCGCCTCCGGGAAGCCGCTATGTGTTGGCGGGCGGCCTCGATCCCTCCAACGTGGCCGAGGCGGTGCGCCGCTGCCGTCCGTGGGGGGTGGACGCATCCTCCGGTTTGGAATCGTCGCCGGGAGTGAAGGATCATGCCAAGATTCGGGCGTTCGTGAGGAATGCCAAGCAGGCCGAACAGACCGAACAGGTCGAGCAGTCGAGGGAGGCGAAATGAAAGCGGTGCGGCTGGAGCGACCCGACGAGCGGGGCCGCTTCGGGGAATACGGGGGCATGTTCGCCCCCGAGACCCTGATGCCCGCCTTGGAGGAGCTGGCCGACGGGTTCGCCGACGCCTGGGGCGACCCCGATTTCACGGCTCGATTCAGCGGCCTGCTGGGCGCCTATGCCGGGCGGCCCACCCCCCTCCACGCCGCCGACCGCCTGTCCGAGGAGATAGGGGTGCGGGTGCTGCTCAAGCGGGAGGACCTGGCCCACACCGGCGCCCACAAGATCAACAACGCCCTGGGGCAGGGTCTGCTGGCCGCCCGCATGGGCAAGACCCGCCTGATCGCCGAGACCGGCGCCGGCCAGCACGGGGTGGCGACCGCCGCCGCCGCCGCCTACGTCGGCCTCCGATGCTTCATCTACATGGGGGAGAAGGACATAGAGCGACAGGCTCTGAACGTGATGCGGATGCGGCTGCTGGGGGCGGAGGTGATCCCCGTCACCTCGGGGGCGGGCACCCTCAAGGACGCCGTAAACGAGGCCATGCGCGACTGGGTGCGCACCGTGGAGGACACCCACTACATCATCGGTTCGGTGGTGGGCCCCCACCCCTTCCCCTGGATGGTGCGGGAGTTCCAGAAGGTGATCGGGGAGGAGAGCATCGCCCAGCTGGACGGAAGCCTGCCCGATACGGTGGTGGCCTGCGTGGGCGGCGGCTCCAACGCCATCGGGATGTTCTATCCCTTTGCCGGACTCCCGGGCGTGGAGCTGGTCGGCGTGGAGGCGGCCGGCCACGGCATCGACACCGGACGCCACGGTGCCTCGATAGGGGCCGGCTCGCCCGGAATCCTCCATGGAGCCCGCACCTACATGCTCCAGGACGAAGAAGGCCAGGTGCTCGAAGCCCACTCCATCTCGGCCGGGCTGGACTATCCGGGAGTGGGGCCCGAACACGCCTACTTCGCCGACGCCGGGCTGGCCCGCTACGTATCGATCACCGACCGGGAGGCGCTGGAGGGCGTCGATCTGCTGTCCCGCACCGAGGGCATCATCCCCGCCCTGGAATCGGCCCACGCCCTGGCCTGGGCGGCCAAAGAGGCGGCGGCGCTGGCCGGACGCACCGTCCTGCTCAACCTCTCCGGGCGGGGGGACAAGGACGTGGAGATGATCGCCGCCCACAGCGGCGCCGGCGGGGCCGCCGGGGGGTCCGCATGAGCCGCAGGGAACTGGACCGGCTGTTCGCCCGGGTCAGGAAGGACGGGCGCACCGCCTTCCTGCCGTTCATGACCGCCGGGCTGCCCTCCCCGGAGGCGGCGGTGGAGGTGTTCGAAGCCATGGCCGAGGCGGGGGCGGACGCCTTCGAAGTGGGCATCCCCTACAGCGATCCGCTCATGGACGGCCCCACCATCCAGGCAGCCAGCGCCAAGGCCATCGAAGCGGGCATGACCCTGCAAGGCGGGTTCGAAGTGCTCCGCCGGGTGGTGGATGCGACCGGACGGCCTGCCCTGGCCATGTCATACGCCAACCCGGTTTTCCGCCTGGGCCCGGACGAGTTCGCCCGCCGGGCGGCCGATTCGGGGGCTTCCGGGCTGATCGTGGCCGACCTGCCGCTCGAGGAGTCGCCGCCCGTGGCGGAGGCGGCCGACCGGGCGGGCATCGGCCTGGTGCTGTTCGCCGCCCCCACCACCCGCGGCGGGCGGCTGGCGCGCATAGCCGCCCGCGATCCGGTGTTCATCTACGGGGTGGCGGAGATGGGGGTTACCGGGGAGCGCGACCGCATGTCCGACCGCCCGAGCGAGCTGGCCGCCCGGATCAGGGCCGCGACCGACGCCCCGCTGGTGATGGGGGTGGGGATCGGGACCCCCGGGCAGGCGGCCGCCCTGGCCCCCCACGCCGACGGAGTGATCGTCGGTTCCGCCCTCGTGCGCCGCGCCCTCGAATCGACCGACCCGATCCCGGACATCGCCGCAGCAGCCGCCGCCCTGGCCGAGGCCCTTTCACCTCCGAACGGGCCCGGCGCCGGACCCCGATGATCAGCGCCGCCGAGGCCGCCCGCCGGCTGCGGCTGGGGGAGGACAGCCGTTGGGAGTTCAAGCAGATCGAGTTCTCGGACGACCGGCCGAGGAGCCCCGGCCGAGGAGCCCCGGCCGCGGCGCCCTGGCCGACGAGATGGCCGCTTTTGCCAACACCGAAGGGGGCGTCCTGCTGTGCGGGGTGACCGACCGGGGCGGGGTTCAGGGCATGTCGCGCCTGCAGATGGACAACCTGGAGCGGGTCCTGGTGGAGGCCTGCACCGATTCGATCAAGCCCCCGATCCGCCCGGTGATATCCCGCCTGGAAATCGAGGAGGGCAAGGCCGTTCTGCTGGCGGAGATCCCGCCCGGCCACGCACGGCACGACAGCCCCGGAGGCAGCTACCAACGGGTCGGCTCATCAAAGCGCAGGATGGCGGGCGACGAACGGCTGCGCCTAGCGCAGCGGCGGGCGTAGGCGCGCTTTGTCCGGTTCGACAAGCAGCCGGTCCCCGGAACCGGCTACCGGACGCTGGACGAGTCCCTCTGGAAACCGTTGCTCAGCGCCGAGGGCGCCGCCGACCCCGAGTCGGCGCTGGAGAAGATGGGGCTGCTGACCACGGCAGAGAACGGCGTGAAGCGGGCGACGGCGGCGGGCGTGCTGCTCTGCGCCCCCGCCCCGGAGGAGCGGCTTCCCAACGCCTGCATCACCGCCGTCTGCTACCTGGGCAAAGACCGGACATCGGGGCAGGCGGACGCCCGCACCATCGGCGGTCCGCTCGCCCGGCAGATCGCCGAGGCGGTGTCTTTCGTGGTGCGCAACATGCGCGTCGCGGCGCACAAGGGGCCGATGCGCGCCGAGCTTCCCCAGTACAGCGAGGCGGCCGTCTTCGAGGCGGTGGTCAACGCCGCCGCGCACCGCGACTATTCGATCCGGGGCGCCAGGACCAGGCTGTCGATGTTCGAGGACCGCTTGGAGATCCAATCGCCGGGGTCGCTTTCCAACACCCTGACCGTGGACGACATGGCGCACCGCCAATCCACCCGCAACGAGCTGCTGACCTCGCTGCTGGGCCGGGTCCCGGCTTCGGGGATCAGAGGAAGCGGCGGGCGGCTGTTCATCATGGAGCGCCGCGGCGACGGGGTTCCGATCATCCGGAGAGAAACGGAGGAGCTCAGCGGCATACCCCCCGAGTTCCGGCTGATATCCGGCTCGGAACTGTGCGTCACGATTCCCGCCGCTTCACTTGAATCCAGCCCCGGGCGGGCCGTCGTCACCGTCCGTTGCGAAGGGCGGCCGGTCCCCGGCGCCGAGATCCTTGTCATCCTTCCCAACAAGACCTGGACCCGGACCGCCGCCGACCGCAACGGGGAGGCGCCGGTCGAGCTGGCCGCCACCCACCTTCCGGTAACCGTCTTCGCGGCGGCGGGGGGGTGCACGGCTCGGGTCCACCGCGCCTGGACGCCCGCCCGGGGCGCGCTCGCGGTGGAGCTCGACCCCCTGCCGGGCGGCGGCGCGGTGGTCCTTCCCGAAGGAACCGGCGGCCTGCCCGGTCTGGAGGGGCGGCTGAACCCCGTGCGCGGCGCCCTCGACCGGACCTACCTGTACACCTCGAATATCGCCGTCGACAAGGGCCGCCCTCAGCCGGTCCATTCCTGTTCGGAGAGGATCTGCGCCTCACCGACGCCCGCGGCCGCGAGCTGCTGGCCCGCATCGTCGACATAACAGGCCGGTCGGCCCTGGTGGAGTACCGCCCCGCGCCGCAGTAGGGCGGCGGCGGGGTATCATCGGCCCCGTCTGCCGGGATGGCGGAATTTGGTAGACGCGCCGGATTCAAAATCCGGTGCCCGCAAGGGCGTATGGGTTCGAGTCCCATTCCCGGTACGGTAAGTGGCTCTTCGGATTTCAGGGGGGAGTCACCGAGGGGAGTAGGTCCCAGTTGGGTTTGCCTGCGTAGAGCAGTGCTCGGATCCGGTAGTTGGTGAAGTTGCGGAACCCGAACCCGATTCGTTTGATGCGTTCGGGTGAGATTGTTGACTGCTTCGGTGGGTCCGTTCGACACCCGGGAGCGGACGCCGGGCCACGATCTGGGTGTACCAGCGGGCGATGGCGCGGCCGAGTTGGTTGACCTCCGGGGGGCAGGACTGGTCCTGGAGGTCGGCGGCGAGCCGTCGGGTGTATTCGTCGGCGAGGCCGGGGTCTTGGATCTGGTAGACCTCCACCAGCAGAGCCCCGTCCAGGGGTTCGCTCGCCTCCAGTATCTCCACATCCCCCAATCCGGCCATCACCTCGCATATGCGCTTATGCTTGCACTCCACCGGGGTCCTCCTCTCTCGGGAAGCATTTTTCGGCCCTTCGCGAAAGTGTGGGATTTGGGGTGGGGTGGTGTTGTCGGTGAGGTGGTCAGGTTAGTAGGAGTCCCCGGGCTGCGTAGTTGTAGGGGTTGGTGAATCCGTGGGCGGTTCGCCGTAGTATCTGGAGGAGGTTGTTGGTTCCTTCGAGGCGGCCGTTGGAGGGCCGTCCGGTAAGGTGCCAGTCGAGGATTTCGTTTTCCCAGGCGCTGACGGTTTCCATGACAGCGCCGAACTCGGGAAGCTCCCCGGCGGCGTAGAGGGCGGCGAAGCGCCGCAAGGCGCCGAGGGCGGCTTGGTAGTCCTCGGCGAGGTAGAGGCCGTGCAGCTCGGCCAGGGCCTCCCAGGCCGCCCGCAGGCGGGGATGCCGCCCGAGGAGTTGTTCGAGGCGTTCTGTTTCGTCGGGTGTGAGCCGGTCGGGGCGCCGGAGGAGAACGAACCGGGCTCGGAACACGTCGTGGTCGAACACCGGGCTTTTGTTGCTTCCTTGGTCTCGGCGGCGTTGAACCTCGCGGCGCACGGCGTTGAGGCCGGCGGCGAACCAGCGGACAACATGGAACCGGTCCAGGACGTGGCGGGCGTGGGGCAGCCAGGCGTTGATTGCTTTCCTGTAGGGGCGGGATCCGTCGGTTACCACTACTTTGACCCGACGCCGCCAGGATCGGGGCTGGGAACGCAGAAACCCTGCTAGAGCGGCTGCGGAGCGGTGCTCGACTATGTCCAGCACCTTGCCGGTGTCCCCGTTTTTGATCACCGTCACGTATTTGTGGCCCCGCTGGATGGAAGTCTCGTCTACCAGCAGCACCCGGCAGCGCCTGCGGCGGCGGTGTTGGGCTACCCGGTTCGACCAGGCGGTAACCAACCCCATGACCTTATGCCATCCCAGTCCTTCGCGTTTGGCTACCGCCGAGATGGTCATCACCCGGGTATCGACGACGATCTGGCGGGCGAGGCGGCGGGTCAGGTTCCCCTCGAACTCGGGGTGTTCCTCCAGATGCCGGGCGCCGCAGTCATCGCACACAAACCGCCGGCGATGCCACACCAGCGTCACCCGCCGCCCCGTCATGACCATATCCCGGATGTTTTTGGGGCGGGTGTCATGCACCCTGCGGCATTTGTGCCCGCACGAGGGGCACCGGGACACCGACCACCCCGACCGGACCTCGGCCTTCAGCCGGGTGGGGGTGTTCTCCAACACTGCTATCACCCGCACCCCCCGCAACCCCAACGGTATCGTTATATCATCCCAGCCCATCGGGGCCCTCCTCGTAATCGGCTTGTGTTTACGTCACCGATTACAGTCGGGCCCCGACCTCAAACCAAGGACCCAGACCCCACCACACCCCCATTTCCCCACGTTTTCGCGAAGCCTCCATTTTTCAGCGTCCGATTATGGAGGACCCCACCCCAGATCCCGTGGATTCCCCTCCCCCTCTCAGCCAGCCACTCCCCCCTCATTTCCGAAGAGCCCGGTAAGTTCCAGAGCTACCCGCTGGGGGCATCCGATTGCCCCCACCTGTCGTCGCCCCAGCATTCAGCGACGCCGCCGGTACGCAACCCACACGAATGCCACCCGCCTGCAACTACATCGATGAACTGTCCGCCGGGTGCATCCGCCTGCCCATACTCATTGGCACCCCAGCAGACGGCAGCACCGTCCGTTTGCAACCCGCACGAATGATCGATGCCTGCTGCCACGGCAGTAAAGCTGCCATCAGGTGCATCCGCCTGTCCATTTAAATTGTCACCCCAGCACTTGACCATTCCTCCAACCCGCAAGCCACAGTAATGGTCTCCGCCTACAGCTACATCGGTGAATCGGCCGTCTGGCGCATCCGACCGTCCGTTGTCGCTCCAACATACAACTGTATTGTCCGTACGCAACCCACATGAGGAGTTGGTGCCTGCCTCTATCACGGTTAACGGTCCACCTATCACATTATCCCACTTTCCCCACTCTCTGTTAAGCACACATTCGATAGATAGTACCCGCTGTCTACGGCAACCGGGGGCCTGTTCTGACCGCTCTTTCCATCCCCAGCACTCAACTGTCCCGCTCGTACGTATTACACAGTGATGGCCTCCGCCTACAGCGATATCTGTGAATCGACCATTCGGTGATTCAAACGGAGCTTCTTCACTGCGCCCCCAACATTCGACGGTTTGATTAGTCCGTATTCCGCATGAGTAAGTACCTATAGATAAGTCTGTGAACTTTCCGTCGGGTGCATCTGATTGTAGATTCTTGTTATTACCCCAGCACTCTAATGTTTCACCTAAACGTAATCCACATGAATGACCCTCACCAGCAACAATAGCGGAGAAGCGTCTGCCCGGAGAATCCAATTGACCCCATTCGTTGTCTCCCCAGCAGACGACAATGTTATCGGTGTGCACTCCGCATGAATGGCTGAACCCTGCTGTTACAGTGATGAACTGTCCGCTTGGCGCGCCTGTCTGGCCGTGCTCGTTATCTCCCCAACATTCTAGAGTTTTATCGGTGCTTATCCCGCATGAATGGGCTCCGCCTGCATCAACGGCGGTGAATTGTCCGTTAGGCGTGTCTGTCTGGCCGTGTTCATTATCTCCCCAACATTCTAGAGTTTTATCGGTGCTTATCCCGCATGAATGGGCTCCGCCTGCATCAACGGCGGTGAATTGTCCGCTTGGCGTGTCTGTCTGGCCGTGTTCATTCTCTCCCCAGCAGACGACAATGTTATCGGTGCGTACTCCGCATGAATGGCTGAACCCTGCTGTTACAGTGATGAACTGTCCGCTTGGCGCGTCTGATTGTCCCTGTTCGTTTTGTCCCCAGCAGACGACAATGTTATCGGTGCGTACTCCGCATGAATGGCTGAACCCTGCTGTTACTGTGGTGAACTGTCCGTCAGGTGTGTCTGTTTGGCCGTGTTCGTTTTGTCCCCAGCATTCTAGGGTTTTGTCGGTGTGTATGCCGCATGAATGGGCTCCACCTGCATTAACGGCGGTGAATTGTCTGTTTGGTGGGTTTGATTGTCCGTGCTCGTTGTCTCCCCAGCATTCTAGAGTTTTGTCAGTGCGTATCCCGCATGAATGAAACCATCCTGTTGTTATGTTCATAGTAACCGGATTTGGTTTCTCCAGTACAATAGGACCTGTGGGACGCACGTTCGTATGTCCAAGTGTGCGGATAATGAACGATGCCATTTGAGCTCTTGTAACAGTATTATTTGGGCCATATAAGCCATCCAATTGGCCAGTAGCTATGCCTAGCTCATACATAGCATTTATAGCATTTGTTTGCAGTAAATTCGGTAATTGATTTATATCTGTAAAGTAATCATCTATAGGAATTGATGTACCGTTAGGTCGTGTCAATATTACTTCATGACTGTTTTTATCTATTGTCACATTTACTAGTGATCGGCGATCAGTAGCATATTCTAATAGACGTATGAGATATAGAGCCATATCAGCTCTTGTCACCTTTCGATCAGGAGAAAACAGAGTAGGAGTGGTGCCAGTCATGATTCCCAACTCTGTGATGGTATTGATAGCAGTTTGGGTTCTTGTGCTTTTAGTAGATATATCAGCAAAATATTGAGACTGTTTGTTAGATATATCAATGCCCACACGACTGGCTACTCTTACCATGAACAATGCCATCTGCCAGCGTAGTACTTCCTGATCGGGAGCGTAATAGCTACCGTCGCCTACACCGACGGTTATCTCATAGTAGGCTATGCAACCAATATTAGCAGCATGTACATTTGTAACTGCTATATCGAAGAATCTATTAGATGCCTGCTCGGCTATATTCTGATCAGGACAGGCAAGATTATTACCACCGGCCGGGCTCGCATCTGGAGTGCCTTCTGTGGCTCCTGTAGTAATGGGTATGGCCATTGTTAGTATTACTGCCAGTAATATTAAAGATGGAATGGGTCGGAGTATCACGTTGTCGGCCTCCGATACAAGAGGATATCCTTTTCAGTAACTTTAGCAGGACCTGGTGTCCTGACTGCAGAGTAGCCATCTGACGGCCCGCGCTCTCGTCAGTTGCCGGCCTGCTCTTTCGAGACGCAGGTCGGGCGGGCTACGATTCCGCTCCATGCCCACCCTGGCTCTGCTCGACGGCCACAGCCTCGCCTACCGCGCCTTCTACGCCCTGCCTCCCGACCTGGCTACCCGGTCGGGGCAGGTCACCAACGCGGTGTACGGGTTCACCTCCATGCTGATCAGGCTGCTGGGCGACCATTCCCCGGAGGGTCTGGTGGTGGCCTGGGATGTGGGGCGCTCCACCTTCCGCACCGAGGCCTACCCCGACTACAAGGCCCAGAGGGCGGCGACCCCCGACGAATTCCGCAGCCAGCTGCCCCTGATCGGCGAGGTGCTCGAAGCCATGGGCGTCGCCCAGGTCCGGCGGGAGGGCTACGAGGCGGACGATGTGATCGCCAGCCTGGTCCGCCGGGTCGGGGAAGAGGGTTGGGACGTGTTGGTGGTGTCCGGTGACCGGGACTGCTTCCAGCTGGTCGGCCCCCGGGTGAAGGTGGCCTACACCCGGCGGGGCATCACCGACACGGTGATGGTGGATGCGGACTGGGTGGAGCAGAAATACGGCATCCGGCCCGACCAGTACCTCGACTACGCGGCCCTGCGGGGCGACAACTCCGACAACCTGCCGGGCGTTCCGGGGGTGGGGGAGAAGACAGCATCCCGTCTGGTCTCTACCTTCGGCAATCTGGAGGGGGTGTTCGAGCGTCTGGACGACCACCCGCCCCGCCTGCGCCAGAACCTGGCCGAGCACCGGGAGAAGGTCTTCCGCAACCGCTCCCTCATGGCGCTGGTGGACGACCTGGAGCTGGATCTGGACAGCGGGCGCCTCATGCGCACCGTTCCCGACCGGGCCGCCACCCGCGGGATATTCGAGCGGCTGGAGTTCGCGACCCTCTGGACCCGCCTGATGGAAATGGAGGACGGGGTGTCGGAGCCGTCCGAAGACCCTATCGAGGTGGAGGTGCGGGTCCTCGGGACTCCCGAGGAAGCGGCCCGGATAGCCGATCTTCCGGCGCTGGTGATCGAACCGATCTACGACGGCGGGGAGCTGGCCGGGTTGGCGGCGGCGGACGACGGCGCCCGGGGCGGCGAGGGTGAGTTGGAGGTGTTCGTAGCTCCGGTCGAGCTGCTGGAGCATCTGGCGCCGGCCCTGGCCGATCCCGCCAAGCCCGTCTCCGTCTACGAATCCAAGGAGCTGTACCGCAGCCTCTACGAGCGGGGATACACCCTGGAGGGCCTGGTGTTCGATCCGGTGCTGGCCGGCTACATCATCGACCCCGCCGCCCGTTCCGACTCCCTCGAGGATCTGGCTTCGCGCTACCTGGGGGTGAGGCTGGTGGGCGCCGGCGCCGGGGAAGGGGAATCCGAGCAGGGCATGCTGGACTTCGGGGGCGGTCCGGATCTGGAGGCGGCGGGCTGCCGGGCGGCGGCGGTGGGCCGGCTCCGGCCCGCCATGGAGGCCGAGCTGGAGCAGCGCGACCAGTTGGACCTGTTCCGGGAGATGGAGCTGCCGCTGGCGCCGGTGCTGGCCCGGATGGAGATGGCCGGCATATCGGTGGACCGCGCCTACCTGGAAGGCATGGGCGACGATTTCCGCGGCGAGCTGGCCGAGCTCGAATCCGAGATACACGAGCTGGCCGGAGAGACCTTCAACATCAACTCGGCCCTGCAGCTCCGGCGGATCCTGTTCGACCGGCTCGGCCTGCCGGTGTTGAAGAAGACCCCGAAGGGGGCGCCCAGCACCGACGCCTCGGTGCTGGCCAAGTTGGAGGGCGAGCACCCGGTGGTGGCGCGGCTGCTCCGCTACCGCGAGATAGAGAAGCTGCGCAGCACCTACGTTGACGGGTACCTGCCGCTGGTGGGGCCGGACGGGCGCATCCACGCCCATTTCAACCAGACCGGAGCGGCCACCGGGCGGCTCTCCTCCGACCGCCCCAACCTCCAGAACATCCCGGTGCGCTCCAAGACCGGCCGGACGATCCGCCGGGCTTTCGTAGCTCCCGAGGGCCGGGTGTTCATCGTGGCCGACTACTCCCAGATCGAGCTGCGGATACTGGCCCACCTGTCGAAAGACCCCGGGCTGATGGAGGCGTTCGAGGCCGGCGAGGACATCCACACCGCCACCGCCGTCCGGGTGTTCGGTTTCACATCCGATCTGGTCACCACCGAGCTGCGCCGCCGGGCCAAGGCCATCAACTTCGGCCTTCTATACGGCATGGAGGCCTTCGGGCTGGCCGACCGGTTGAAGATCAGCCGGGGAGAGGCCCGTGAGCACATGGACACCTACTTCCGGCAGTTCCCCCTGGTCCGCGACTACATGCAGTCGGTGGTGGCCGAGGCCCGCCGCACCGGCTACACCACCACCCTTTTCGGACGGCGCCGCTACCTGCCCGAGCTGGCCTCCGACAACGTCCGCATCCGCCAGATGGGAGAACGGATGGCGCTCAACGCCCCCGTGCAGGGGTCGGCCGCCGATGTGATCAAGATGGCGATGATCGAGCTGGCCCCCCGTCTGGAGGATCGGCCGGCCGAGATCCTGCTGCAGGTGCACGACGAGCTGGTGATCGAGGCCCGCCGCGAGGAGGCGGCGGAGGTGGCCCGTCTGGTCAAGGAAGTGATGGAGGGGGTGGGCGACCTGGACGTCCCCCTCACGGTCGACATCGCCACCGGATTCGACCTCGCCTCCGTCAAGGGTTGAGGTCCCCGCCGGGCGTCCGGAGGCGCCGGCGGGCGGAGAATCTACACGGCGGCCTGTCAAGTGGTAACCTGTGGATGCTCCGATGCCTGTCTACGCGGGCTGGGAGTCAGCTATACGGAGGTCTGCGCCTACTCATGTTCATAACCCGAGCCGACGCCGAAGCGGATTCGGCGGCCTCGCTTGCCCTGTCCTAGGTGTCTAGATGTCAGAGCCGCAGATCAACCCCGAAGAGACCGTCGACAAAGAAGAAACCGTCGACAAAGACGATGCAGGGCAGACCGGAGCCCACGAAGCAACCGTCGAAGAGCCGTCCCCGGAAGTTCCGCCCCAAGAAGCTCCGCCCGCCCCGGAGCAGACCCCTGACGACGGACGGAACCCGCCCGCCGCCGCGGATGATTCCCCGGCCCCCGCAGCGCCGCCGCAGTCGGTGGCCCCGGCCACCGATGTTCTCACCGGCGGGCCGCCCGCCATCAAAGCCCGCAGCGTCAGCTCCCTCCCCGACGACATAGGACCCGAGGACTTCGAGGCGGCCATCGCCGAGACGGTGCTCGAGTTCAAAGAGGGGGACATCATCGAAGGCGAGGTGGTGAACATCGAGCAGGACGAGGTGATGGTGGACATCGGCTACAAGTCCGAGGGGGTCATACCGCTGAGGGAGCTCTCGATCCGCAAGAACGTGGCGCCCGACCAGATAGTGTCGATAGGCGAACAGATCGAGGTGCTGGTACTCGAGAAGGAAGACGAACAGGGCCGCCTGATCCTCTCCAAGAAGCGGGCCCTCTACGAACGGGTGTGGAGCCAGATCGAAGCGGTGAAGGAGCAGGGCGGCACCGTGAGGGGGTACGTGATCGAGGTGGTCAAGGGGGGGTTGATCGTAGACATCGGCCTGCGCGGGTTCCTGCCCGCATCCCTGGTCGACCTGCGGCGGGTGCGCGACCTCGACCCCTTCATCGGCCAGGAGATCGTATCCAAGGTGATCGAGCTGGACCACAACCGCAACAACGTGGTCCTCTCCCGCCGGGCCTATCTGGAAGAAGCCCAAGCCGAGCAGCGCAGCGCCTTCCTCGACTCCCTCGTGGAAGGGGATGTGAAGACCGGAGCGGTCTCGTCGGTGGTCAACTTCGGGGCGTTCGTCGACCTGGGCGGCATGGACGGGCTGGTCCATGTGTCCGAGCTGAGCTGGCAGCACGTCAACCATCCGTCCGAGGTGGTGAAGGTCGGCCAGGAAGTGTCGGTGAGGATCTTGGAGGTAGACCGCGGACGGGAACGCATCTCGCTGTCCATCAAGCAGACCACCCCCGACCCCTGGCAGGCCTTCGTGGAAGAGCACGAAGTAGGCGTGCAGCTGGACGGAACCGTGATCAAGACCGTGCCGTTCGGAGCCTTCGTATCGGTCGGCAACGGGGTCGAAGGCCTGGTCCACGTGTCGGAGATCGCCATGCACCGGGTGGAATCCCCCGAGCTGGAGCTCTCGATCGGCCAGCAGGTCAAGGTAAAGCTGACCGAGCTGGACGAGGGCCGGCGCCGGGTGAGTTTCTCCATCAAGCAGGCCCTGCCCGATTACGGCGTCCGGAAGTTCGACCAGCAGGGGCCGCGCCGCCGGCGCCGGGCCCCGGCGGTCTCCGAGTTCGGGCAGCCGGACAAAGAAGAAGAGGAGAGCCAGAGCTCCTTCGACGTGGACTCCTCGCTCGAGGCGATCCTCCAGGAGCTCAAGGAGCGGGGGATCGGCCGGCGCTGAACCTCCGGCCTTGTCGTGTCCGCCGGGCCGATTCGACCTGCTGAGCCGCCGCCGGGGCCGGTGCGCGCCGTTGTCGGCGGCGGCATCGGGGCGGGCAAATCCGAAGCAGTCGGGATGCTGGCGGAGCGCGGTTTCGAGACCCTCGACGCCGACCTGGTGGGCCGCGGCCTGCTGGCCCCCGGCCATCCGATCGCCGACCGGGTGTCGGCCCGCTGGCCGGAGGCGGCGGCAGAGGGCCGGATCAACCGGGCGGTACTCGGACGGATCGTGTTCGCAGATACTCTGCAGCTGGCCGAACTGGAAGCCCTGACCCATCCCGCCATCCTCCGGACCGTCGAAGAGTGGGCCGCCGAAGCGGGGGGGCGGCCCGCCGCGGTGGAGGTCTCCGTCCTGTCGGTCATGTCCGGTCTGGCCGGGGCGGGCTGGACGAGGGTGGTGGTGGACGCCTCCGTCGAGACGAGGCGGGGCCGGCTGCGGCGGCGCGGAATGACGGAGGCCGACATCGAGGCCCGCATGTCCGTCCAGCCGGGCCGCGCGGAATGGCTGGCAGCGGCCGACCTGACGCTGGACAACGACCGCAGCCCGGAGCTGCTCCGGTCGGAGGTCGCCCGCCTGGCCGCAGGGTTGCTCGCATAATCACCGCGGCCTGTTAATCGTCGACGGCGGTGGAACTCCTCGCGGAGGCCCGCGGCGTCGGTTGCCTCGAAGGTCAGGACAGGTTTACTAAATCACGGAATGACAAAAAAACCCGCCGGATCCGCCCATAAAGGTATTGACCTTGTCGCACCGATGGGGGATAATGATAGAGCCGAAAGCACCTCCGGTCGGCTGGCGCCGCAGACCGTGACAGGGATCATCTTCCGAACGCGACCCTGCCGGGTACTGACCGAACGCGTCCGGAAACCAGGTGGTGGAGGTGGGGGCCGGGCCCGCGAAGCGGGGCGAGGGGGCGGCGTTTTTCGCGTTCTTTCCGGGTTCTGGGTGGGGATAGGGGCTTGACCAGGGGGTTCGGGGATGCACGGATGGGGATGCACTTTCGCTGTTCGTTGGTGCGCGTAGTGCCCTGCCGCCCCGTGCTCATCGGGCAGACCGTCCAACGGTTGCTTGCGCCGGGACACCTTTCAGCTCCCTATCCGCGCACGCTCTAACCCCGTATTCTGACTCGGAGGATCACCCAACCAACGACCCATCGGGCCACCCCCCAGCTGGGGGTGGAAACACACCAGCTCCTCCCCAAACAGGGAGAACCTCCCCGAATATCACAACCAGCAGACACCTTGCTCGATACGCCCCAGGCCGGCCGGGGTTTAGGCCGGGGTTCCGGACAAGCTCTGTTCGAGCGCCTGCACGATCCAGTTGTTCAGGCTCACGCCGCTTTCCGCCGCCGTTAGAGCCGCGCGTCGATGCAAATCCGATCCGAGCCGGACGTTCAGTTTTCCCGAGTAAGGTCGGCGGGGCTCCACTCCGTCTTCCTCGCACCAGGCGAGGTAATCGTCGACGGACCGGTGGAACTCCTCGCGGAGGCCCGCGACGTCGGTCGCCTCGAAGGTGGCGATGGGATACGGTCCGCTGTTGATGATGCTCCCGTGGAATGCTGATATCGAATCGTCGTATTCGACGGCAGCGGTGTATCCCTTGTATTGCATGGCGGCGCTCCTTTCACCCGGGGTTATGACCCGCCGTAAGGATAATTGCCGAGGCTCTGTGACAACGGCCGCGTCGGTGTTGCGCCCGCATCGGCCGTAGACTCGTCTCCTGCGGCGTAAGGAGGGCGGCATCTTTCACGGATCGAGCGGGGGCTGGTGGTCCTACCTGCGCTACGACTCGGAGCAGAAGGCGCCGGAGATCGACCGGGCCCTGCTGCGGCGGGTGTTCGCCTACGGGCGGCCCTACCGGTGGATGCTGGCGGGCGTGCTGGCCACCATTCTGATCATCTCGATGCTGACGGTGGTTCCGCCCCTGCTCATCAGGGAGCTGGTTGACCGCGCCATCCCCGAAGCCGACCTGGGGCGGCTCACCCTGCTCGGGGCGGGGATGGTGGCCGCGCCGCTGGCAACGGTGTCGGTGGGCGCCCTGCAGCGGTGGATGTCGGCCCGGGCGGGGGAGGGGATCATCTACGACCTGCGGCGCTCCCTCTACACCCATCTCCAGGCCATGTCGCTGCGTTTTTTCACCCAGACCAAGACCGGCGAGCTGGTCTCCCGGCTCGACAACGATGTGGTGGGCGCGCAGACCGCCATCACCGGCACCTTCGTCACCATCACCTCCAACTTCGTCTCGGCGGCGGTGATCCTGGTGGTGATGTTCCGGGCCGAATGGCGCCTCACCCTGCTGGCGGCGGCCGCCCTGCCCCTGTTCGTCTACCCGGCTCGGCGGGTGGCCGGCATCCTCCGCCGGATAACCCGCCAACAGATGCAGCACAACGCCGCCATGTCCGCCATCCTCAACGAGACCTTCAACGTCAGCGGCGCCCTGCTGGTGAAGCTGTTCGGACGCCGCCGGGAAGAGGCGGCCCGCTTCGCCGAGGAGGCCCGGAACGTGCGGGACCTGGGCGTCCGCTCGGCCATGATCGGGCGCTGGTTCTTCGCCGCCCTGGGGCTGGTGAGCGCCATGGGCACCGCCGCCGTGTTCTGGGCGGGCGGCTACTTGGTCATCCGCGGCGGGCTGAGCCTCGGCACCGTAATCATGTTCTCCACCCTGCTGGCGCAGCTGTACGGGCCGCTGTCGGCCATATCCAACGCCCGGGTGGAGTTCGCCTCCTCCCTGGTCTCCTTCGAGCGGGTCTTCGAGGTGCTGGACCTTCCGCACGACATCGTGGAGCGGCCCGGAGCGGTGGACATCCGGCCCGTGCGGGGCGCGGTCTCCTTCGACCGGGTGTACTTCCGTTACCAGACCGAACGGCCCGGCGGCTTGGCCTCGGTCGACCGGTTCCGGCGGCCCGGCGGGGGCCCCGTCTCCGCCTTCCGGTCCGGCCGCGAGTGGGCGGTCGAGGACATGAGCTTCCGCATCGAGCCGGGCGAGCTGGTCGCCCTGGTGGGTCCTTCCGGCGCCGGCAAGACCACCGTCAGCTACCTGATACCCCGCCTCTACGACCTGGACCGGGGGCATATCAGGATCGACGGGGTGGACGTGCGCGACGCCGCCCTGGATTCGCTGGAGCAGTCGGTGGGGGTGGTCACCCAGGAGACCTTCCTCTTCCACGACACCATCGCCGCCAACCTGCGCTACGGCAAGCCGGACGCCGGCCGGGGCGAGATCGAGGCGGCCTCCCGGGCGGCCAACATCCACGATTTCATCGTTTCCCTGGCCGACGGATACGAGACGGTGGTGGGGGAGCGGGGATACCGTCTGTCGGGCGGCGAGAAGCAGCGGATCGCCCTGGCGCGGGTGATCCTGAAGGATCCGCAGATTCTCATCCTGGACGAAGCCACCGCCCACCTCGACTCCGAATCCGAGGCCCTGGTGCATGAGGCGCTGGAAGAGGTCATGAAGGGCCGCACCTCCCTGGTGATAGCCCACCGCCTTTCCACCATCCGGGCGGCCGACCGCATCCTGGTGCTGGACGAGGGCCGCCTGGTGGAGCAGGGCGCCCACGCCGGCCTGCTCGAAGCAGGCGGCCTGTACACCCGTCTCTACCGGACCCGTTTCCGCCGCCAACAGGCGCCCGCCTGACCACCTCAGAGGCGGGTCATGTCGATGTCCACCTCCACCGGCGAACGGCCGCCCCCCCGGAGGACGCCCCGCGTAGGTGCCACGTCGGAGTAGTCGCGGCCCGCCGCCACGCGGACGTACCGCTCGTCGGCCGTGCACCGGTTGGTGGGGTCGAAGCCCACCCAGCCCAGGCCGGGAAGCCGGCACTCCACCCAGGCGTGGGTGGCCGATCCGTAGGCCCGGCCGCCGTCGGGTCCGGATACGTGCAGATAGCCCGACACGTAGCGGGAGGGGACGCCCCAGGAGCGGGCGACGGCGATCATCACGTGGGCGTAGTCCTGGCAGACCCCCCGGCCGGTTTCCAGGATCTGTTCCATCGGGGAGTCGACCAGCGTGGCGCCCGGGGTGTAGTCGAACGTTTCGTTCAGGGCGTCGGACAGCGCCAGCAGGTCCGCCAGCGGGTCGCCGTCCGGCTCGACGCCCAGCCCGTCCGCAAAGGCGGCCAGGGCGGGGGAGGGGGAGGCGCGCGGGCTCGGACGGGTGAAGTCCCAGTCGGCCCAGGCGTCGACCGTCGAGCGCAGCTCGCCCCAGGCGCCCCCGCCCAGGGATTCCGGCAGCTCCGGGGCGGCCGCCGCCTCGACGGTCGACCGGGCCGCCACCTCGAGGGTCGAGTGCTCGGTGCGGACGGCCAGGAGGTGCCGGGTGTTGCCGAACGGGTCCTCCTCGGCGCGGGCCGGGGCGGAGGGCGACGAGGACACCTCGAAGGAGGACAGCCGCTGGCCCCCGTCGTTGCGCGGCGCCAGGTGGAGGTACATGGCGCAGTGGACCACCGGGTGGGTGTAGAAGAAGCGGGTGGCGTGCTCGATGCGGTAGAGGGCGGGGCCGTCCATGGTCAACGCCCGGGCGCACCCTCGATCGGATAGTCGAAATATGCGCCGGTTATCGCGTCGTGCATCTCCCGGGACTCGGCCCCGACCGCGTTCAGCAGTTCCCGGCGGCCCCCGCCCGGCCATTCCCCGCCTACCAGGGCGCCGAGGCGTTCTGCGGCCTGTCCGCACCGGGCGTCGGACGCGCCGCCCGGCCCGGCGCCGATCCGGGAGAGCGTCCGTCCGGTGACGGTGATCGAGTGGGTGAGAGAGCCGGGCAGCTGGACGTCGGTGGCCAGCAGGTCCAGCACCCGGCCGGGGGTCACCTCCGCCCCGTGGGAGCGGTTGTAGGCGTCGAAGGCGTAGTAGACCCGCAGCAGGCCGGTCCAGTCGGTTTCGGCGCCCGCCTCGAAGAAACGGGAGGCGTCGATCTGCGCCGCCAGCAGGGAGGCGCACAGCTGGGTGCGCTCCACGAACCGGCCCAGCCGCAGGAAGAGCCAGCGCTCGTCGCGGTACAGGGTGGCGGCGGCCACGCCGGTGAGGGTGTCGATGTCGGCGGCCGCCTCGGCGTAGAAGCTTTCGGGCGAGGAGATCCAGATGTCGCTGATCTCCACGCTCTTCATCTTCAGATAGCAGCGGTTGATCTCCGTCCACATCTGGGCGGACAGGCAATGGCGCATCTGGCGGGCGTTCTCGCGGCTCGCGGCCAGGCAGTTGCGGATCGAGTCGGGGTTGGCGGGCTCGAAGGTCAGGTTGTCGGCCAGCGTGTAGGCGTCGGCCAGCGTGTATGAGTCGCTGCGGTGCAGATGCAGGGCGCCGCCGGGCGGACGCCGGTGCAGGCTCTCGTATATCCGCCGCCAGCCGAAGTGGATCTCCCGCAGCGGGCGGTCGACCAGCGACTCGGTTTGGATCCTCAACAGGCGGGACAGGTGGCTCACCCGCTCGAAGCTGCGCCCCATCCAGTAGAGGCCCTCCGCGCTGCGCGACAGCATCGCCCTCAGCCCTCCAGCACCCAGAAGTCCTTGACGCCGCCCCCCTGGCTGGAGTTGACCACCAGGCTCCCCCGGCGGAGGGCGACGCGGCACAGGGCGCCGGGCACGATGCGGGAGCTGCGGCCCTGCAGCACGAAGGGGCGCAGGTCCACATGGCGGGGTTCGATGTCCCCTTCGATCAGGCAGGGGGAGCGGGACAGGGCGAGGGTCGGCTGGGAGATGTACCCGGCGGGGTCGGCGCGCAGGAGCTCCGCGAACTCGTTCCGCTCCTCCGGGGCGGCGTGGGGGCCGATCAGCATCCCGTAGCCGCCCGATTCGCCGACCTGCTTGACCACCAGATGCTCCAGGTTGTCGAGGGTGTACTCGAGATCCTCGGGGCGGCGGCACAGGTAGGTGTCCACGTTGGCCAGCAGGGGCTCCTTGCCCAGGTAGTAACGGACCATGTCGGGCACGTAGGCGTAGACGCTCTTGTCGTCCGCCACTCCGGTGCCGGGTGCGTTGACCAGGGAGACGTTGCCGAGCCGGAAGGCGTGCATCAGCCCGGGTACGCCCAGCAGCGAGTCGGGGCGGAAGACCAGCGGATCGAGGAAGTCGTCGTCGATGCGCCGGTATATGACGTCCACCCGGCGCAGGCCCCCCGTGGTGCGCATGTAGACGAAGCCGCCGTCCGCCAGCAGATCGCGGCCCTCCACCAGCTCCGCTCCGATATGGCGGGCCAGGAACATGTGCTCGTAGAAGGCCGAGTTGTAGACGCCGGGGGTGAGCAGGGCGACGGTCGGATCGGTGCGCCCCTCCGGCGCCAGCTCGCGCAGCGTTGCGGCCAGCAGGCGGGGGTAGTTCTCGGCCTCCTCGACCCCGGCCCGGCGGTACAGGCGCCGGTAGGCCGCCTTGGTGACCTTGCGGATGGCCATCATGTACGACACGCCGGAGGGCACCCGGACGTTGTCCTCCAACACCCGGAACCCGTCGTTGGTGCGCACCAGGTCGGTGCCGGCCACCCCCACCCAGACGCCCCCCGGAGCGGAGAAGCCCCGCATCTCGAGGCGGTACTGGGGGCAGCCCCTCACCACGTCCGCGGGGATGACCCCGTCGCGGACGATGCGGGCGGCGCCGTATACGTCCTCGATGAACATGTTGATCGCCGCCAGCCGCTGCTCCAGCCCGAGGGTGATCTGCCGCCATTCGGCGCCGTCCATGATCCGGGGGATGCAGTCGACGGGGATGATCTGCTCGTCGGTCTCTTCGTCTCCGTAGACGGTGAAGGTTATGCCCTCGTTGGAGAACGAGCGGGACACCCATTCCCCGATTCCCATCAGGCCGGCGGGGGACAGCTGCTGCAGGTCTTCGTAGAGCGGCCGGCAGTGCGGGCGCGGCTCGCCGTCGGTGTGGAACATCTCGTCGAAGACGGCGTCGTCCAAGCCGTAGGATATGAAGCTCACGGCGCCGCCGTCCATTGCATACGCCCGATTCCGCCGGGTTTCCGCATCGTTCTCCGTCTATCTCGACCGGGCACGCCATCATATATTCGACGGCGCCGCATCCGGCGGTTTGCCGGACGCGCCTTTCCTTCCCTTCCTTCCTTCATGGGCGCGCATTCATTTTCATGGGGTTCATGCGCCCACCACCTTCGATGCGTACGCCGACTCGTGGGCCAGCAGCAGGAGCGACCCGTCGTGGCACATCCAGAGGCGGTCGGCCGCCTTGAACCACCGGTGCGGCGGGATAACCGCCAGGGCGGACGCATCCTCGGGGCGCCGGGGGCGGTAGGCCAGCACCTCGGCGCCGGGCGCCCGGATCGTGTCGAGCCGCCCGATCAGCCGGTAGTCCTCGAACAGCGCCCCCAGAGCCTCCCACGGGTCGGCGCTTCCCCCGGCGGAGCGGAACCGCACCACGCGGCACTCCCCGCACGCCCCGGCCCGGACCCCGCCGTGGGCCCTGTTCGACACCGGGTGGTCTGCGCACTCCATCGGTTCCATGACCTTTATCGTGCCACGAGGGTGTGACAAATATCGGTATTCCCTCCGGCGGGCCGGTAAAATGGGGCCATGGATCCTGCGGAGACCGTACGCGAAGCCAGGCGGCGGATCGGCCTGCCGATCCGGGCCATGGCCAGGCGGGTCGGGATAGAGCCTTCGACGCTGGAGGCCTACGAATCCGGGGCGGAAGCGCCCGATCCGGGAATGTTGGACTGGATCGTCACCTGCGCCGACTTCGACCGGGGCGAGGAGCTGGCCGCCCTCCTCGAGCTGGCCGAACAGTTCCCCGTCCGGTTCTCCCCGACCCTCGAATACCCGGTGTTCGGCCGTTGAACACAGCCGGGTGAATCCGGCCGGGCGGATAACCGCTGTCCACCGCGCCCTCGAAGCAGGAGGGGTGCCCCACGCCTTCGGCGGCGCGCTGGCGCTGGCCTGGTGCACCGCGCGGCCCCGCGCCACCATCGGCATCGACCTGAACCTGTTCGTCGGCCCGGATGAAGCCGACAAGGCGCTGGATGCCCTGCCCGAGGGCGTCGAGGCGGGCGGGGCGGCCCGCCGGGAGGCCGTCACGAGGGGCCAGGCCCGGCTCAGATGGGGCGTTGCGCCGATCGACGTTTTCTTCAGCACGACCCTCTTCCACCAGGAAGCGGCGGCGAGGGTGCGCCGGCGGCCCTTCGGCGGGATGCAGGTGCCGTTCCTGGCCTGCCGCGACCTGGCCGTCTTCAAGGCGTTCTTCAACCGCCCGCGGGACTGGACGGACCTCCAGGACATGGCCGAAGCCGAGGCGTTCGACGCGGCGGCCGCGGCGGACGACCTCGCCCGCTATCTGGGCGCGGGCGACCCCAGGGTGGAGCGCCTGCGCCGCCTCTGAAGCGCCGCCCCGGCCCATGGCCGGCGGGGGTGCGGCGGCGGTCTGCGCGGCTCGACGGCCGGGGAGCGGGGGCTTGAATCACGAAATGACAAAAAAATCCCGCCGGATCCCGCACAAGGGTATTGACCTTGTCGCACCGATGCTGTATCAATGGAAGAGCCGAAAGCACCTCCGGTCCGCAGCCGGCGCAGACCGTGACAGGGATCATCCTCCGAACGCGGCCCTCCGGGGTACTGACCGACCGCGTCCGGAATCCAGGTGGTGGAGGTGGGGGCCGGGCCCGCGAAGCGGGGCGTGGTGGGCGGCGTTTTTCGCGTTCTTGCCGGGGTCCGGGGGTGGAATAGGGGTTTGACCAGGGGGTTCGGGGAGAGGGATTCGGGGATGCCAGGGGCGGGCGTATTCGGGTGCGGGACGCCTGGATTCGGATGGGGATAGGGGTTCGGGGAGGGGTTCGGGGATGCCAGGGGCGGGCGTATTCGGGTGCGGGACGCCTGGATTCGGATGGGGATAGGGGTTCGGGGAGGGGTTCGGGGATGCCAGGGGCGGGCGTATTCGGGTGCGGGACGCCTGGATTCGGATGGGGATAGGGGTTCGGGGAGGGGTTCGGGGATGCCAGGGGCGGGCGTATTCGGGTGCGGAACGCCTGGATTCGGATGGGATAGGGGTTTGACGGCGGGTTCGGGGGTGCACCGACAGGGGGGGGGGATGCCTTCGGCGTTCCACAGGCGGGCGCAGCGCTCCGCCGCTCCGCGCTCGTCGGGCAGACCGTCCAACAGTCGCCTCCGTCGGGGTGCCTCCCGATGCCTTTCCGCGCCGCTCTTGTTCACGGTGCGGCTGGGCGCCGTTGCGGTCCCGCAGGGGAGAAACAGGCCGTCCGACGGAGTGTGCCGCAGCCGTTGTGTAGGCTTGCCGGTCGTAGTTCCTGGAGGGCGGCAGGACCGTGGCTGGCATGGCCGATGATTTTCTGAGCGAGCGCGACCCCATCAGCTGGTCGGCGCCGGAGGGGTTCGCGCCGTCGCTGACCCCGGCGGGCATGTACGCGCAGGACAAGCCGAGCGGGTTGGAGGTGTGCCTGGCCGAGGCGTCCGCCCGGCCGCTCGTGTCCGATCTGCGCCGGTCGTGGTCGAGGCGCCGGGCGGGCCGGGCCAGCCCGGTGCTGCTGGCCGTCTTCTACCCCTCCGAGGGCGGGGTGCGGGTGTCGCTGTGCGGGCCGACCGGCGACAACCCGGTGATCTACCAGGGCCTCGAAGCCTCGCAGGTGGAGCGGCTGGCCCGCGTGGCGCTGGGCGAGCCCAGCCACCACGCCGCCGCCCGGTTCCTGCTGGCGGCCCTGCCGGAGCTGGACTCCCCCACGCCCGGCCTCCGCAACGCCGGGCTGCTGGCCACCTGGGAGCTGCGGGCCGGGGTGCCGGAGATGACCGAATGGCCGGAGGCGGTCAGCCGCTCCGCGCCCCTGCTCGCCTCGAGGGGCCGCCGGCTGGTGGAGGGGCTGGGGTACGGGGTGGAGGACCTCAGCGTCAACACCTGGATGCTCACCATCGAAGGGCGCAGCCGGGCCGTGGCCGTGTTCTGTGACGATGAGGAGATGTTCGACGCCCCGGCGGAGCGCTTCGACGGCGCCACCCCCGTGTCGCAGGGGCTGGCCGTCGCCGACCAGAGGCACGTCGACTGGGTGATCCTGACCCGCTCCTCGGAGATACGCCTCTACGCCGCCCGGCCCGACACCGGCGTGGGGCGCAAGGGCCGGGCCGAGACCTTCGTGGAGCTGAACCTGGCCCTGCTGCCCCGGGACAAGGCCGGATACCTGGCCATGCTCTTCTCGTCCGAGGCCCTCGACGGCGGCGGGACGCTGGAGAAGATACTGGACGGCTCCACCAGGTTCGCCGCCGAGCTGGCCGAGCGGCTGCGGGAGCGGGTCTACTTCGAGGCGGTCCCGGCCCTGGCCAAGGCGATAGCAGCCAGGATGGGTACGTACCCCGCCGACAAGGAACTGGAGGAGGCCTACGAGCAGGTCATGGTGATCCTGTTCCGGCTGCTCTTCGTGGCCTACGCCGAGGACAAGGAGCTCCTCCCGTACAGCAGCAACCACCACTACCGCGACCACTCCCTCACCCAGATGGCCGTCCGGCTGCTGGAGGACAAACGCACCGGCCGGGATCGCTACGACGACCGGGCCACCGTCCTCTGGGACGACTGCCGGCAACTCTGGCGGGCGGTCGATCATGGAAACATCGGCTGGGGCGTGCCCGCCTACGACGGCGGCCTCTTCTCCGAGGACCCGGACATGAGCCCGGCGGGGGCGGCGCTGGCCTCCCTGCGGCTCACCGACGCCGAGTTCGCCCCGGCCCTGGCGCGCCTGCTCATCGACCGGGGCCCCGACGGTGAGGAGGGCCCGGTTGATTTCCGGTCGCTGTCGGTGCGCGAGTTCGGAACCATCTACGAAGGGCTACTCGAGTCGCGCCTGTTCGTGGCGCAGGACGACCTCACTGTCCGCAAGGTCAAAGGCAAGGAAATGTACGCCCCGGCTGCAGAGGGGGTGCCAGCGGAGGTGGAAGCCGGTGCGGTGTTCCTGTACAACCGGTCGGGGGTGCGCAAGGCCACCGGCAGCTACTTCACCAAGCCCTTCGCCGTGGAGCACCTGTTAGACCACGCCCTGGAACCGGCGCTGGACGGTCACATCGCCCGGCTCGCCCGGCTGCGGGAGGCGGGCGACGAAGCCGCGTTGGCCCGGGCCTTCTTCGACTTCCGATGCGCCGACATCGCCATGGGGTCAGGCCACTTCCTGGTGGCGGCCCTCGACCGCATCGAGGCCAAACTCTCGGCCTGGCTGACCATGAACCCCGTCCCGGCCGTGACCGACGAGCTGAACCGCCTGCGCAAAACGGCGCTCGAATCGTTGGGCGAGCTGGAGGCCGGCGCCGAGGTCGAGACCGGATCCCTCCTGCGCCGCTCGGTCGCCCGGCATTGCGTGTACGGGGTGGACCTGAACCGGGTGGCAGTGGAGCTGGCCCGCCTGGCCATATGGGTGCACACCTTTGTCCCCGGCCTGCCGTTGTCGTTCCTCGACCACAACCTGGTGTGCGGCGACAGCCTCACCGGGGTGGGCGGACTCGATGAGGCGGTGGCCGCATTCGAACCCGACGCCGACCCGCAGGCCCCCAGCCTGTTCCGCAGCCAGCTCGAAGAGTTGCTGGCCCGGGCCGAGGAATCGCTGCGCCGCCTGGCCCGCACCTCCGACGCCACCAAGCGGGAGATCGACCAAGCCCGCGCCGCCCACGAAGAAGCCCAACAGGCCGTGGCTCCGGCCAAGGCGCTGTTCGACGTGCTGACCGCCCACCGGGCGGGTGCCCTCCCGCTGCCCGAGAACTACGACGAGGACACTTTCGTGGAGCTGAGCGGGCTGGAGGAAGTGACCGAAGCGGTTGGCACCTTCCAGCCGGTTCATTTCCCGGCCGCCTTCCCAGAGGTGTTTCTGCGAGAGCGCCCCGGATTCGACTGTCTTATCGGCAACCCACCGTGGGAGACGGTAAAGGTGGAGAAACAAAAGTGGTGGGGGAGACACGAACCAGGCATCAGGGCTTTGTCGGTGGGCAAGATGAATGCCGTGATAGACGCGATGCGTCGATCCCGTCCTGATTTGGAGCCAGAATATCAATCCGATATAGAGGAAAAAAGGAGGCTGGCTGGCTTGATTCGTAGGACCTTCGACCTTGGTCCGGGGGACACAGACTTGTACGAAGCGTTCGCTTGGCGTAATTGGCAACTTATTCGAGATAGAGGTACTGCAGGCTTGGTATTACCCCGCACAGTGCTTCAGGCAAAGGGGTCTGAGCATTGGCGTAAGGAGGTGGTGCAAGGTGGAACCTTCGAACAAATCACGACTTTGCTGAATACAGGAGGATGGGTTTTTGAGGATGTGCACAGTCAGTACTTAATAACGTTGACGTCTCTTCACAAGACTGACGATGAGGATCGAGCTATCAGCTTGAATGGTCCGTTTTCCAATTATATTGATTACCAGGCGCGCAAGGAACGTTATAATGAGCCCATACTGACATTGGAGTTCCTATCGTGGTCAGATGACGCAAGTTTCCCTCAGATTCCTAATCATTCCGGCGCGCTCCGCTTGTTCAGGAAGCTTAGGTTACATCCACGTCTTGATACCAACCCAACCCAACCCAACCCAACCCAACCCAACCCAACCCAACCCAACCCAACCCAACCCAACCCAACCCAACCCAACCCAACCCAACCCAACCCAACCCAACCAGTATACCAAAGATGGCGAGTTCGCCCGGTATCCGAAATGCACTCTACTGCGGACAAGCACAGGTTCGTTCTCGACGGTGGCGAGTCCGCCCGCATCGCGAGGTCGATTCAACAAACGACAAGCACCGCTTTATCCTCGACATGGGACAGTGTTTCATGAGCGGCGCTACAGGTTACTGGCCGGTTTATAAAGGCGAGTCATTCAACTTATGGTTACCAGATTCGGGTGTTTACTATGCCTCAGTAGACTCCATGATGATCACCGAACATCTTTACCAGAAGCGTCAAACTCAGCACAAACATACCAGGTCACCGTTTAATGAGTTTGCTCAAGAGTGGATCGACGATCAGGACACCCTACCATGCTTACGGCCGCGTATTGCTATCCGCAAAGTAACTAATAGTATCGACTCAAGAACAGTTATAGTTGTACTCGTGCCCGGAGAGCTAGTAATCGCAGATCATGCTCCATATCTCCTCCTTACAAAGGGAGATGAACAAGATGAAGCATTCTTACTTGGTGTACTCTCCTCAATGATATTGGACTGGTATGCCCGTAGAGTGATAGCACTTAATCTAACTTTTCATTTACTCAATAACTTTCCGATTCCTGATGCTGATCTTGATAACGATCCAATAGCTCAGAAGGTAGTAGATATTTCAGGTCGGCTGGCAGCAGTAGATGATCGTTTCACAAAGTGGGCAGAAGCGGTGGGTGTTCCTGTCGGGTCGGTTACTGACGAGGAAACCAAACGGGATCTCATTTGTGAGCTGGATGCCTGTGTTGCCTATCTCTACGGGCTTGATGAGAGCGATCTCTCAGTGCTTTATGAGACCTTTCACACAAAGACGGACTACTCGGAGCGACACAAAGCGGTGCTCAAACACTTCAGGAGGATCAAATGACCCAACAATCAGAATATCTCGGGAGTATTGAAGGTAGCACCACCATCGTTATAAGCCGTCGTTCTGATGAGGTAATCCTCGTCTTGGGCGGAGTAGAAATCCGGCTTTCGGCAGTAGATGCTTCCCGCCTTGCCAATATTTTGCAATCTACTGCTTCTATACCGATGCATCACGATAAACCTGAGCCCGTTCAACCGCCACCGCCGACAAAGCGAGCGACTATCGCCCACTTACTGGAAGAAGGGCTGATACAGGTTGGTACTGTTCTCACTATGAGGCACCAAAACACGGACCGATTAGGTACGGTTACTGTAGATGGAAAGATTGTTGTTGATGGGTACAGGGAAGGTTCTCCTTCAGCGGCTGGTCAGCGGGTGACCGGTAAAACTTGCAATGGATGGAAGGAATGGAGAGTACATGGTGGACGTCGGCTGGTTGATCTTCGATGGATGTTGCGAGCCAAATGGTTTCCGGGTGAAAACCATGGATATTCTGAATCAACAGCGCGAGAGAAGCAGATGATTGCTATGGGCTGGGTAGATTACGCCTTGAGAAAAAGATTAAATCCGGGGGTACGTAACGAATTAGCCATCGAAAACTACCTGGAAAATAGGCAGTTGTATAGTGATAATCGTTACAAGGAAAAAACTCTCGCCAGCTATCGGCGTCATCTCCGCCACTGGTTTAATTATTACGGCGGTGCTTGATGATTTAGTATGGATCTCCAGCCCCTTGAATACTACAGGAGGATAACATGACACAACAACCAGAATATATTGGATGCATAGACGGCAGTACTATAGTTCTGCACCGTCAGGCAGATGAGTTCGTACTGACTATTGATGGAGTAGAAGCTCGGCTGTCGAGAGAAGCAGCAATTCGCCTTGCCAACCTTCTGCCTTCCACAATAACTTCGTCCAGACCATCTAATAAAAAAAGGAGGCAAAGGTCTATTCAACAACTAGTAAAGAAAAGGAGTTATCCTGAGACTATTGCCGATCTAATGGAAGAAGGTCTGATACAGATTGGTACGGTTCTCACTCTGAGGCACCAAAATGTGGATCGGTATGGCACAATTACTGTGGACGGAAAGATTGAAATCGATGGACACCAGGAAGATACACCATCAGCAGCCGGTAGATGGGTGATCGGTCGCGAGTGTAACGGCTGGGCTACTTGGAAGTTACGAGATGGCAAAAGCCTGGCTGACCTCCGGTGGATATTGCGGGCCACGCGTTTTCTGGGTGATGATCACGGTTATATTCCTGGTTTTATTAAAGAGAAACGCAGGATTGCTTTAGGGTGGGTTGAGTACGCTCTGAGTGAAGGTTTGGAGCCCGGGGTTCACAATGATGCCAGGGCTGAGAAATACATGGAAGTACGGCAGAAGAATATTGGATACCGTTATACAGATAGCACGCTAAGGTCGTATCGGAGTCATCTCGTCCATTGGTTCGAGTGGTGCAGAACCAACAACTGGTGAGCCGACCCGTCGAACAGGTCCCTGAACCGAAGCCCGAGCTTGCCGTCAATCGGGGCGGCCGGACGGTGGCCGACTCGCTCAACGGGTTCATCTCCCATGCGGCCGACGGGTTCGTGGGCGGCGCCCGGCTCGACATCGCCACCGCCTATTTCAACCTGGGCGGCTACTCGCTGCTGGCCGACTCGCTCGACCGCGTCAAAGGGGTGCGGCTCCTGCTGGGCGCGGAGCCGGTCCCGCCGGAGAACCGCCGGCGGAGGCTGGGGGAGGAGTCGGTCAGGCCGGAGCGGGCGGCCCGCACCCGCCTGCGCCGGGCTCTGGAGGGACACGAGCGCGACCTGGCCGCCGAGCGGGATCTGCTCGGCTTCTCGGTCGAGGCGGACGGCGGCGCCCGGCGGCTGGTCGGCTGGCTCCGTTCGGGGCGGGTGCAGGTGCGGCGGCTGGAGGAGCGCTTCCTGCACGGCAAGGCCTTCCTGGTGGCCGACCGGTCGCACGGGGTGGTGGCCGGGTCGTCCAACTTCACCCGGGCGGGCCTGTCCTCCAACCTGGAGCTGAACCTGGGCAACTACTCGCCCCATGTGGTGGGCCGGGTGGGGGAGTGGTTCGACGAGCTCTGGGGGGAGGCCGCCGACTACGACCTGGCCGCCCTGTTCGAGGCCCGCTTCGAGCCGCATCCGCCGCATCTCGTCTACCTGCGGATGCTGTGGGAGCGCTACGGCGCCGAGCTCGTAGCCGAGGCCGAGGCGGAGGGCGCCCCGCAGATCCATCTCACTTCCTTCCAGACCGACGGGCTGTGGCGGGCCAAGCGCATCCTGGCGGAGCGCAACGGGGTGCTGGTCGCCGACGAGGTGGGGCTGGGCAAGACCTACCTGGCCGGGGAGCTGATCAGGGAGGCGGCGCTCGGACGGCGGCAGCGGGTGCTGGTGGTCGCCCCCGCCACCCTGCGCGACGGCCCCTGGCGGGCTTTCCGCAGCGAGTTCAATCTGCCGATGGAGCTGGTCTCCTACGAGGATCTCATGGCCGACTCCCGGTTGAACCCCGACCACGCCGCCGGGGCCAGGCTCGAGGCCAAGGACATCAACGACTACGCCATGGTGGTGGTCGACGAGGCCCACAACCTGCGCAACCCGTCCACGCAACGGGCCGAGGCCCTGCGCCGCCTGCTGGCCGGGTCGCCGCCCAAGATGCTGGTGATGCTCACCGCCACCCCCGTGAACAACAGCCTGTGGGACCTCTACCACCAGCTCGGCTACTTCATCCGCAACGACGCCGCCTTCGCCGACGCGGGCATCCGGTCGCTGCGGGACCACTTCGCCCGGGCGATGGCCCTCAACCCCGACGACCTCACCCCGGAGCACCTCTTCGACGTGCTCGATGCGGTGGCGGTGCGCCGCACCCGCTCGTTCGTGAAGCGCTATTACCCGAACGACTCGATTGTCGTCGGCGGGGAGGAGACGGCGATCGCCTTCCCCACCCCCAGGGTGCGCCGGGTCACCTACGACCTCGACTCGGTGCTGCCCGGCTTCTTCGACCGGTTCGCGGCGGCGCTCGACCCGGAGGCCGAGTCCGGCGGGCCCGGCGGCCTCGGCGCCCCCGGCGTCCTCACCCTGGCCAGGTACGCCCCGTCGCAGCACCGGCTCGACAACGATGTGGACACCTACGAGCTGCAGCTGGCCGGGCTGCTGCGGTCGGGGCTGCTGAAGCGGTTCGAGTCGTCGCCCCACGCCTTCGCCAACACCTGCGAGCGGATGGCCGACAGCCACGGGGCATTCCTGTCGCTGCTGGACAACGGGCGGGTGGCGACGGGGCAGGCGCTGGCCGACTGGATGGCCGCCGACTCCGACGACATGGACGAGGTGCACGAGTACCTCGACACCCACGCCGGGGTAACCGAGGACGCCGACGACTACCGGGTCGAGCGCCTGCGGGAGTACGCGGCGGGCGACCGCGAGCTGCTGCTCTCCTTCGCCGCCGAGGCCCGCACGGTCGCCCGCTCCGACGACCCCACCCTGGCCGAGCTGGTCGAGCAGCTGGCCGAGATCGCCGCCGGGGCCGAGGCGGAGGGGATCGGGGCCGCCGATGTCCGCAACCGGCGGAAGGTGTTGATCTTCAGCTACTACGCCGACACGGTGGACTGGATATATGGGCATCTGGAGAAGGCGGTCGAGGCCGACGGGCGGCTGGCGCCCTACCGGGGCCGGATCGCCTCGCTGTCGGGCCGTCGGGGGCGGGCGGGCAAGCAGGAGGCCGTGTGGGGGTTCGCCCCGCTGACCGCCGACGCGCCGTCGGGGGAGGACGATGACCTGTACGACATCCTGGTTACCACCGATGTGCTGGCCGAGGGGGTGAACCTGCAGCAGGCCGGCCACATCATCAACTACGACCTGCCGTGGAACCCGATGAGGCTGGTGCAGCGGCACGGGCGTATCGACCGGATCGGCTCGTTCCATCAGGAGGTGGTCGTCCGGTGCGTGTTCCCCGACGCCCGGCTGGACGACCTGCTGAAACTTGAGGAGCGGCTGCACAGCAAGATCAAGCAGGCGGCCGCCAGCATCGGCGTCGGCGAGGTGCTGCCCGAGCTGGCGGGGCGGGACATCGAGTTCACCGAGACCAGGGAGGAGATCGAGCGCCTCCGGCGGGAGGACGCCGCCCTGTTCGAGCGGGGCGGAACCGCCCGGGGGGCGCTGTCGGGGGAGGAATACCGCCAGGAGCTGCGCCGGGCGGTGGAGCAGGGGCTGCGCGCAGGGTTCGAGCGGCTGCCCTGGGGGTCGGGGTCGGGGATGGCGCGCCCGGCGGCCTTCCCGGCCGGTTCGGGGGGAGGCGGCGGCCGGGCGGGTTACGTGTTCTGCGCCCGGGTGGGCGACTGGCCCCAGGCGCTGTTCCGCTGGGTCGGCCCGGGCGTAGGGGAGGGCGGGGAACCCTCGTCCGATACGCTGGCCTGCCTCGACCTGGCCCGCCCGCCCCTGGGGCCGGACACGCCCCGGGCGATGGACGACCGGACGCACCGGGGCGCCTTCGACGCCTGGGAGGCCGCCCGGGCCGACATAGTGGAGAAGTGGAACTTCATGGCGGACAAGGCCAACCTGGAGCCCAGGGTTCCGCCCCTGCTGGCCCGGGCCGCCGAGGCGCTGCGCTCCCGCCCTCCGGCGCGGCTGACCCAGGACGAGGTAGACCAAGCGGTGGACAGCATCAGGGCGCCCTACCCGCAGCGCACCATCCGCACCTTCCGCGCCGCCCTGCGGAGCAGCGAAGACCCGCCTGCGCAGGCCGAGGCCGTCTACGAGGTAGTCCGCAGGCTGGGCCTGGAGCCCTTCACGCCCCCCAGCCCCCTGCCAGAGATCACCCCCGAAGACGTCCACCTGGTGTGCTGGCTGGCCCTCACCCCCTGACCTGCGCCCGGTTGGGCGTCAGCCGAGTCGGAATGCATCGCGGGCCCGGTTGGTGAAACAACGGCTGCTGCCTCAAGGTGTTTGACAAATCATTATGCGGGTTGCTATCTTCTTCTTTCCTGGGCTGTGAGTCGTTTCGGGTCACCGAGGCGCATCGGTCTAACCTGGTCGGGGCCCGTGGTCCGTAACCCGTAACCCGGGCCCCGACTAATTATCTCGAAATATTGAAGGCCAAGGTTCCCGTTCTGTGGTAAGGTCTGAATCATGGCAGGAATCGAAGGGATACGAATCAGGAACTACCGGGTGTTGAAAGACGTAACACTCGGAAAGCTGTGGAATACACAAGATGTAGAACCGTTGACTCCTCTTACCGCAGTAATAGGAAAGAATGGTGTAGGCAAGAGCTCATTATTTGATGCTTTCGGATTTCTGGCAGATTGCCTCAAGCTGGGTGTTGAGGAAGCTTGTGATGCCAGAGGCCGGGGTGGATATCAGCGTATCCGCTCTCTGGGTGTCAATAGACCGATTGAGTTCGAGGTCTATTATCGAGAAAAGGCGAGAGCACGACCGATTACTTATGAGCTTGCGATAGGTACGGATGCCTCAGGACGACCTATTGTAACTCAAGAGCGACTTCGCCAACGACGCAAAGGTATAAGTTACGGCAGACCCTTTTCCTTCTTGATGATGAATGAGGGCCGAGGTGTAGCCTGGAAGGGAGATTCGCCAGGAGAGCGGGAAGATAAAGCACCGCAATCCGATTTAGAAGAATCTTATATCGAGCGAATCATAAGAGAGGCTAGAGAAGAAGAGAGTGCTGAGAAGGAAGTAATAGAGTTACAAGATAAGAGAAAGCTTGGCATAGCCACCTTGGGAGCTTTGAAACAACACCCCAGGATATCAGACTTCCGTCGGTTTATCGAAGGATGGTATCTAAGCTATTTCACGCCGGATGCTGCCCGCAGTCTGCCGTTGGCCGGCCCTCAAAAACACTTGAATATTCATGGAGACAACCTGGGCAACGTTGTTCAATATATGGAACGAGAACACGCCTATAATTTTAAGGACATCCTCAATAAAATTGCCGAAAGGGTTCCAGGTGTTGAACAGATAGCGACAGAGTTGAGCCCCGATGGCAGATTGTTGCTCCGATTCAACGACCGCGGCTTTGATGATCCCTTCTACGCCCAACAGATGTCCGATGGGACGCTAAAGTTGTTTGCTTACCTGCTGATGTTGGAGGATCCACAGCCGCCGCCGTTCATCTGCATCGAGGAACCGGAGAACGGTCTCTACCACAAGCTGCTGGAAGTGTTGGCTGGCGAACTTCGCGATCATGCGACGCGCAGTAAAAATGCATCACAGGTTTTTATCACGACCCATCAACCATATTTTATAGATTTCCTGAACCCGGACGAGACATGGGTCTTGGACAAGCAGGACGATGGTTTCTCCACTATAAGCAGAGCCAGCAACGACTCGATTGTCAACGAAATGGTGGAGCAAGGCCTGCCGCTCGGCAGTCTTTGGTACAGTGATTATCTGGACCACAGGTAGCCAGCGGTGCATCTCGAAGTATTGGTAGAGGATCGATCGGGGTCTATAGCTGTCGATCTTTTACTTAAAAATATATCGGACGCCGACGGGATTGATTTTTCGTGGAGAATGCATCCCTATAAAGGAATAGGACGTCTTCCCAAGAAAGGGAGCATAACCGGCAATATCAGCAATAGATTGTTGTTGAATAACCTGCCTAGGTTATTGAATGGATACGACAACAGCTTGCCCGAAGGTTGGGCGGTTATCGTGGTGGCGGACTTGGACGACAGAGATTGTGTATCCTTCAAGAATGAGTTGTTGGAGGTATTGGATCAATGCAACCCACGGCCGACAGCGTTGTTCAGAATTGCAATCGAAGAAATCGAAGCATGGCTGTTGGGAGATGTGGATGCGGTGAAGGCCGCCTATCCTCGGGCAAAACAACCTGTTCTGAACCGCTATGAGCCGGACAGCATCTGCGGCGCTTGGGAGGTGTTGGCAGATGCCGTCCACCAGGGAGGTTCTGCGCGGCTGAAGAAGTTGGGCTACCCGGAGGCAGGGCGCATCAAATGCGAGTGGGCCCAAAAAATTGCCCCCCATGTCAAAGTAGACCGAAACCGGTCAAAGAGCTTTCAGGTATTCCGTGATGGCGTCCGGCGACTGGTCAAAGATCGCCGCCCGTCATGACACCGCCCTGATGGAGGACACGATTTCGATTTGCAATACTTCAGAACTCTGGTTTCTATAAAACGCTCAATCAGGCGAAGGCTGAGTTCTGACAAACCGGCAATGTGTTCTTCCAGGTTCAGGTCATCGTCTTGCGGCAGATCTGTATGAGATACAGTGTTGGTATACTCTTGGGTATCCAAATTTGTGAAAGGCAACAACATCCTTTCACTTTTGTAGAGTATCGCCCCGGACAACGAGTCGTGCAACTCTTTCAATTCCTCGTTTTTTGCCAGAGCATATTTCATCAAACTGCTGTTGCTCACAAGAGTTTCTTTGTCCATTCCTTCCATGACCATAATATAGTGCGGGTTGTCGGTTACGTATATTGTCAAGGCGCATCTCTCGATCCAAGTTCTGAGCAAAGGATAGACGCAATGAGAATTGATATGATCCAGCTCTCTGATGATACCTTCGTTCAAGCATTTGATATTTGATATGATAGAAACCATAAACAAATGTTCGTCGTAATCGGTGTTGTCATCTATCCGATGTTCGCCGAATAGATTTTTATACAAGGTATAGTAACCAGGAACTTCATGACGGTCGAACTCGCGGTCATATATCGCGTTATCCCACCCCGCCCATTCGTCGGGGTCCAGGAGAAATGCCAGAGGTTTTCCGTTGTCGACCAGGGCTGGCCTGCCGTCGCGGGTTTGAATGAAATCGGCGATCTGGGGAAACTTCCGCCGGAGGTATTGCTGCAAGCTGCTCACAACACATACTCTAGCAGATTCGGGGCTGCAGTGAATCAGGCGACCTGCCGCCCGGGGGGATGCAGAGTCGGCGGCGGCCCCGAAGACACCGGATAATCAAGCCGAACTGCACCTTCACACAGGTTCCACAGGCCAACGACTCCTACTGGCCTCGAAGACAACCGGATGCTCAAGCCGAACCGCCGCCCTTTTCTACTCCCACACACTATCCGATTTCTACACCCGCCCCACCATCCGAGAACGCGAAAAACCAGCCACACGCCCCCGGCTACGCCGGGCCCGCCCCCGCCTCCACCACCAGCATCGGATCCGCCGCCCGGACGCGCCGCCCCTGTTCGGGCGCCGGCGCCCGGCCTGCCGAGGTTCCGATAATGACCGCCGCGCTCTCCGGAACTCCGGCGGCGGTGTTTGTGTGTCAGCACACACATAGTACCGCAGATCTATGACAAACCCAATACCCTTGTCCCGGAACGCGAAAAAAACCTTGCCGGCCGTCGGGTTTATCGGGCGGTGAGCGGCAGATGGACTCCATGGAAGTCGTCGGATTCGGCGTCGTAATCGCCCGCGCTCAGAGTAACCGGGCCGGCGGGTCCCTCCTCGATGAGCAGGCGGAACTCCCCCCAGGTTTGTATGTAGTCGGCGGAGGAGGTGTGGTAGACGGGGCCCGCCGTTCCGTCGGGGCTGGTTGTGAAGCCGATCACGTTGGCCTCGAAATTGCGGGCGTAGCCGGTAACCGTGATCGGATAGGAGACGTCGTCATACCACGCCGGGCTGGTTACCACCGTCGAGGACGAAGCAGACGGTCTGGATGAAGGGTATCCGTCGGCCCCCCGCAGGACGACTGTCAGCCGGGAGGGGCCGGCCTCCGCCGCGGCTTCCACCGAGCGGGACAGGTGGGCGTCTACGAACAGGCGGCCGTCCAGCCCCCGCACCACGTACACGCTGTTAAACAGTCCGCCAGAGAAGGACGCGTCGGTGATGGAGGTGGTCTGCACCGCCGGGTCAAAGCTCATCCGCAGCAATCCGGCGTCGGCCATCAGCTCCACTTCCGCCGGCGGCAGGGCGGAGGAGGGCGACCCGTCAGAAGCAGTGAGTAATACCTCCAGCCGTTCGCAGCCCTCGGTGTGGAAGTGGGAGACCCCGGCGATATGAACGCCGTCCCCCTGGGCCGACCCCAGGGAGGGCAGTACGCCCCCGGACGTGAACTCTCCCCCGCAGGACGGCAACGGGCTGGCCGCAGCAGTCGTCGGATCCGGAGCGGCGGTCGAGGCGGCGGCCGGAGGAGCCGTCGTGGAAACCGGGGCGGGCGGGGCGGTGTCCTCGGATGATGTCCAGCCTCCGCAGGAGGCCGCCGCGAGGCAGAAGGCAGTAACCGCCGCAGCCGCAGCCGGGGGCTTTCCGAAATATCTCTTCATTGTTTTGAACTACCTGTCGAGCGGGGCGACCTGGACGATCACCGTCCGGCCCTGGGTTTCTTCCAGGTTTACCACCTCGGCGCCGAAGGGGGTGAGCGCGAGGCCGGCCAGCTTGAAGTGGGCCGCTCCGAACGGGATGCCGATGATGGTGATCATCAGGATTGCGCCGCACAGGGCGTGGGCGATTGCCAGCCACCATCCGGCCAGGAGTATCCACAGGACGTTGCCCGCGCAGGACGCCGAAGCCGAGCGGCCGGGCCGCTGAACCACCGCCCGCCCGAACGGCCACAGGGAGTATCCGGCCAGTTTGAAGGATTGGACGCCGAACGGGATGGTGATGATCAGCACCATGAAGAAGATTCCCGCCAGCAGGTAGGAGATTGCCAGCCCCAAACCGCCCAGCAACAGCCACAGGATGTTTCCGATCAGCCGCATCGGGGCCGTCCTTTCTTGTTCGCTTTCTTGCTTGATCCGATAGCCGGCGGCCCAGTGTGGAAGGGGAGTGTGACAATTCCGGGCCGCCCGGCGGGGGAGCCGGGGTGTTGTCCGCCCGCCTGGTTGTTCGTTCAGTCGTTCCCGCCGTCGGGGGCGGCCGGTTTGGCCGGGGCGGGGATCAGCAGCACCGGGAGCCGGGAAGCGGCGGCAACCATCATGGAGACGCTGGTCCAGGCCGACTCGTCGAACAGGCGGCGGGTGGCGCCCAGCACGATGGCATCGGCGTCGATCCGCTCGGCGGCGGCCACGATCGCCTCCGCCACGTCGTCTCCCTTTACGAATAACGTAGCCGGCCGGATGCGGCGGCTTTCCAGGGCGGCCAGCACCGGCGCCACCATCTTGGTGCCCCTCTCCTGGACGTACCGGTCGGTCTCGCTGCGGGCGCCGGGGGGCGGCGGCGGCGCTCCCTCTTCGGCGTCGAAGGGCCGCCACTCGTCGGGGGACAGCTCGCCCACGAACTCGCAGGGTTCCTGGGTGACGTTCATGACCGTCACCCGGCCGTCCGGTCCGGCCAGAACCTCCACGAAGTCGGCGACCGGTTCCGGCGGCAACACCCCGGCGGTTGCTACGAGCACGTGCATTTATCGAACAATCTAATAGGAGAACGCGAAAGCCGGGGACACGCCCCGCCCCGCCGGCCGGCTCTTCTGCTATTTCACAGGGGCAGTGTCCTCGTCGAGCCGGGAAGTTTGCGCGCCTTCGCGTATCGGGCAACAGTTACTGCCCGCATCGAGTGTCTGCGCCGGCGCCTCTCCGAATAGGGAGCCGCGCACGGCAGCACCGGATTACTACCCTCCGAAAGCCCGGCCCGCCCGCACCTGTCCACCGTTTTCGCGCTCCCAACCCGCATCTTTTCACCCTTTTGCGCTCTCAACGGCCAAACACCCAGCACCAAACCGGCTCTTCGGAGCCGAGAGGGGGAGGAACTATCCCTCGAAGCCCGATTAGTCCGCCAACCTTGTTGACCACCCCGGCCTGGCCGGCGGCCGGGAATCGAGATCATGTGCACGGCTTGAAGTCCGATTAGCCGCCAACCTTGTCAACCGTCTCTGCGGGAAGGACACCGAGCCGCTCCTGTCCACCGGTTTTCGCGCTCTCAACCACCTCCTGCCTACCGTTTTTCGCGCTCTCGACCGCAGCCCCCGGCTTCGCCGGGCCCCGCCCCCGCCTCCGCCACCGGGTGCGTTTCGGGGCGCGGGGCGCGTGGGCCCGGGCCGCCCCGAATATCACGGTCGCTCGGCTGTTTCGGCTCCTCGTCCCTTGGGGCTTCTCCGCCGCTCGAAGAAATTCGGTGCCGGGTCCCCGGGGCGGGTCACCTGATTCTGATCACCGCTGTCCGGACCGTGGGCGGCGATGTTTGTGATCGATTTATGGACGGTTGCCAGTATACGAGGGGGGTGTGACACAAATCAGCCCGCCGCCTCCGGGCCGGTTATCCTCGGCCTGCGCCTTTGACCGGCGCGGTTCGTTCGGAGGAAGGTTCGGAAGGAGGCGGGGTGGTGGAACCGGCGGTTGTCAACCGGGTCACGTGGATGATCCCCAACGCCCTAGCCCTGATCGGGTCCCGGTCGGGCGATGAATGGAACGGCATGACCGCCTCGTGGATCACCCAGCTGTCGATGGAGCCGGTCATCATCGGGGTGGGGGTGGACAACAGCGCCGTTACCCACCGGCTCATCTCTGAGGGAGGGTCGTTCAGCGTCAACCTGTGGCCGCCGGACGACACCAGGGTGTTCGTCAAGTTCTCCAAGCCTGCCGTCAAGGAGGGGATGGCGCTGAACGGCCGCCCGATCCGGGAGGGGATAACCGGGGCGCCGGTCTTCGAGGAGGCGTTGGCCTGGATGGAATGCCTGGTGCGGCGGGCGGTCGACTTCGGCACCCACACCCTGTTCGCCGGGGAGCTGGCGGCGGCCGGATCGGTCGAAGACGCCGGGCGGGCGGCCTGGATGGGGGACACCCGGATGAAGTACGGCGGGGTGAGGCGGGGCGGTCACCGATGAGGTCGGTCCCTGACGGGCCGGGGCGGGCCGGCAGGGAGGGAACGGATGGACGTACGCCTGGACGGTAAAGCGGCGCTGGTGACCGGCGCTTCCCGGGGGATCGGGGAGGCTATAGCCGCCGCTTTCTTGGCCGCCGGGGTGCGCGGGGTGGTGATCACCGGACGCAGGGCCGAGAGTCTGGAAGAAGCGGCCGCCCGGCTGGGCGACCCCGAAAGGGTGGTTCCGGCGGCGGCGAGGGCGGACACGGCGGAGGGGGCGGAGCAGGCGGTGCGGACGGTCCTCGACCGGTTCGGATCCTGTGACATCCTGGTCAACAACGCCGCCTCCAACCCGGCCTACGGGCCCCTGATGGAGGTCGACCCGGGGGCGGTGGAACGCACCTGGCATATCAACCTGCTGGGTCCGCTGCTGTATGCGCAGGCCGCCTGGAAGGGGTGGATGAAGGAGCGGGGCGGCGTGATCTGCAACAACGCGTCGGTGGGCGGCCGCCTTCCCGGCCGGGGCCTGGGCGCCTACGACATCTCCAAGGCCGGCCTGATCCACCTGACAAGGCACCTCGCCTCCGAGCTGGCCCCCGCGGTGCGGGTGGTGGCGGTGGCCCCCGGGGTGGTGAGGACCCGCTTCTCGCAGGTGCTGTGGCAGGACGAGGAGGCCGCCGCCTCCCACCACCCGCTCGGCAGGATCGGCGAACCGGTCGACGTCGCCGATGCGGTCGCGTTCCTCTGCTCCGACCGGGCCTCGTGGATCACCGGCGCCACCCTCGACGTGGACGGCGGCGTCGCCAACGCCTCGACCTACGTGTAGCGTCTATGGGTTGAGGCTGACGATCCTCTCATACCGTCGTGGCTTATACTGTTTCAGCCAGGCCGCTGGCGACAGGTTGCCGCCCTGGTAGCCTCGGTGCTGACGGTAGGCCTTGCGGGCTTTCGACAGCAAGCAAGGTTCGGTGTCGTCCCGTCGGTGGTGTTCCCAGTAGGCGTCGGAGGGGACGATGTCCTCGGGGCCAAAGTCGGCCATCCGATCTGAGCATGCGTGGTTGGTCATGGTCTTTCCTTTCTTTGTTGTTCAGAGATGACCCGCTCTGGTGGTTCGGGCTTCAGTCCGATCTTCCACTTGAGGTAGTCGGCAGTCGCCCGGCGTGTTGGCGCACGTGTGATTACTTCATTACCTAACATGCATATACCCTGCCAGCCGCGGTTGGTCTTAAGCCAGTCAACCATTGCTAATCCGTCGAATATTGTTGCCCACTGATCTACAGGATCTGTATTCTCGGCTAGGCTGTCTTCCAGGGGTTCCTTGCCGACTGCGCCGAGTGCCCATAGCGCCAGTGCGTAGGAAGATATATATTCCTGACGAGCCTCTTGAGGCTTGATATGGCCATCCCGAATATCTGACCACGGCTGGACTATGTCCGTCAAACCGTTCCAATAAACAATCGATAGTTCGGTCAGGCGGCCTTCAAGTTCTTCATCGGTCTTTTCGGGTGGGTTTCCGAGTAGCTGAATGTTTGCTTGCTGTAGCCCAGACAAGGTGGCGAACTTAGGAGAACGAACGGAAAGCGATACCCGTTCCTTGTCAATACGCTGCCTGAACAGGTCGACCTGCTCGGTGCAGGCCATAGTGATCCGGTTTATAGGAAGACGGTGGTCGTAGAGGATGTCCAGCGACTTAGATGTCTTGTGGACGGTACGGTTGAGGTCGGAGAAGATCTGCTGGCTGCGTTCCAAGCCTCCGTCGGGGAGAATGACCACCGAGATCGTGTCTGTGGCGAGCCTCGAGTCAGAGCGAAGCGCCTCCGAGAGGCCAGCGACCCGATGCTGTCCGTCGTTGATCACATACTTCGCTTCAAGGGGCAACACCAACTCGCCGAGATCTGCGCCCTCTGCTACTTCGGAGAACTCAATCTCGTCGGAGTCCACCGAAACGGTGATCGCCGAGAAGATGTAATCTTCGTGATCAAGAATGTATGCGGATATTTCGGGTATCCGCTTCTTCTTGAGTTCCCGCTGGCTTCGATTCTCAGGAGTGAGCTCGGCCATCTCGTTGGGATCGAACGTGAACAGCTTCGTAACTGCCCCCAACGGCAACGTCGCGGTGTAGTACTCCGTCTTGCCCATCCGTCCTCGTGTCGCGGGAACGCGGAACGTCGGCTTCAGTCTGCTGAGGGTCATGCTTCCTCCTTCGTTGGCACCGTAGCTTCGTACGCCCAAAATTCTAGCCTGTATATCTCAGGATTGGGGATACTGAGGCATACCCTACCATAAAAATGTCGGTATGTCAAGCATTTTATGGGGAAGAAGCGGCATTACCGGGTGGACAGGGCTGACTGACCGACATCCCAGCTCGGATTTGTCAGCCTCCCGAGGGAGCACACCCCGCCGAGCAAGCGGCGGGCCTGCCACTCCGCGGCACCTGGTGCTGGGCAACTAACGGGTCATGGCGGTTCGGCCCCGGTAGGACAGGCCGCGGAGGCCGGGGGCGAAGCCGTTCTCGAGCAGGAGCGCGCCGAGGGGGTGGTCCTCGGCGGGCCGCCCGTCGACGGCTTCGAGGGCCATGCGGGGGTTCCTCTCTCCCAGCTCGGTGAGGGCGTCCGCCGCCGCCGGGTAGAGATCCGCTTCTCGGGTCAGCAGGACGGCTCTGCGCCCGCCCCGCTCCAGGAAGACCAGAGGTATCCCGTCGCGGAGGATCACGTAGGCGCCCGCCGCCCGGTTGGCGCGGCCCTCGGCGGGTTCGGGCCATGGGATCAGGGCCCCGTACGGGTTGGCCGGATCCGCCGCCGCCAGTATCACCGGACCTTCGGTCTGTTCCGTCGACCGCAGCCGGTCCACCGCTCCGGGCAGGGCGAACTGGAGGCCGCCCAGCCCCTCCACGAAGTAGCCCCGGCGGATGCGGCCCGTCTCCTCCATACGGTCGAGCACCGGATACAGGGAGTTGAGTCCGCCCGGGATGTTCTCCGCCAGCGCCCCCGCCCTGGTCAGCACCCCCTGGCGTTCCAGCAGCAGATCGGCCCAGGCGGCCGCCTTCCCGGCCGGGGCTTGGGCGCCTACGACATCTCCAAGGCCGGCCTGATCCACATGACAAGGCACCTTGCCTCCGAGCTGGCCCCCGCGGTGCGGGTGGTGGCCGTGGCCCCGGGGTGGTGAGGACCCGCTTCTCGCAGGTGATGTGGCAGGACGAGGAGGCCGCCGCTTCCTACCACCCGCTCGGCAGGATCGGCGAGCCGGTCGACGTGGCCGATGCGGTGGCGTTCCTCTGCTTCGACCGGGCCTCATGGATCACCGGTGCCACCCTCGACGTGGACGGCGGCATCGCCAACGCTTCCTCCTATATATAGGGAGACGGTCGCGGGCCGCTCCTCCTACCCGACTGTCCCCTCTCTTGCTCCCTCCCCGATTTCTGTCACAGCTGCCGGATACAAAGATACGACCGGGTTCGCGGGCTCGCCTGTTGAGCAGAATTACATGAGTGTGACTAGACTTGCGGCGGACCCCGACGGGACAGCCATCACGCGGCAAACCGGAGGATTGGACAACATGGCAACCTATCAGCTGCATCGCGGAGATGTCATGGAGGCCTATCCGTCCTGGCCCGCCCCCGCCTTGATCATCTCGGACGGGGCCTACGGTGTAGGAGGGTTCCCTGGAGATCCGTGGACGACCGAGGGCCTTGTGGAGTGGTACCGGCCCCATGTAGTCGAATGGTCGAAACGCTCGCAGCCCGCCGCGACCCTCTGGTTCTGGAACACAGAGAAGGGTTGGGCCACGGTGCATCCGCTGCTGACGGAATACGGATGGAAGTACGAGCAGACGATCATCTGGGACAAGGGCATCCGCCATGCAGCAGGCAACTCGAACGGCAAGACGTTGCGGCGGTTCCCGGTTGTGACCGAGGTGTGCGTCTTCTACTCCCGCAGGCTTGAACTGCCGGCCGGGAGCCGGATGTTGCCGGTGCAGCAGTGGCTGCGTCATGAGTGGCTTCGTTCCGGTCTGCCGATGTACCGGGCGAACGAGGCTTGCGGGGTGCGCAACGCCGCGACCCGGAAGTACCTGACAGCCGACCGGCTCTGGTACTTCCCGCCCCCTGAAATGATGGAACGAATGGCGGGCTACGCCAACGCGCACGGGCGGCCTGCCGGCCGGCCCTACTTTTCACTCGATGGAGTCAACCCGATCAGCCGCGATGAGTGGGCCGGACTCCGGTATCGATGGAACTTCGAGCATGGACACACCAACGTATGGCATCATCCGCCGGTGAACGGCGATGAGCGGTACAGGGGCAATGGCCGCCGCTCCGCGCCCCGCGTTCCCAATCCGGGTTCCAACGCGGCCGCTCATCTGAATCAGAAGCCCGTCGAGCTCATGAAAAGGATTGTCAAAGCCTGCACGACGGCGGGGGATATCGTATGGGAGCCCTTCGGAGGCCTTTGCACGGGCTCGGCGGCGGCGGTCGAGCTGGGCCGCCGCGCGTTTGCGGCCGAGATAGTGGATTCCTTTGCGGAAATAGCCGCAGGCCGCCTCGGCGGCGCGGAGGGTGATGCCGATGGGCGGAGATAGATCCCATTCTCCCGGCGTCCGAACTCCGGATCAAACCGTCCGTTTAGCCGGGTTGCGAGAACGAGTCGAGGCGGCGCTTCATTCTCTCCCGGTTCACTTTCGCTCAACGACCAACATCGAGGGTGTACAGGCGACCGATCTCTTTGCGCTGAACACCCTGCTGGCGACGACCATTGAAACGAGGGCGGTCGAGACGCTCAACGGGGCGAGAGAGGTCTGGGATCCGGACGGTGAATGGAGCACCTACTCGTTCGAGCGGCAGGCGCAGACCTTTCCTGACGTCCGCCTCGTCTCGCGGGGCAACGGATTGGATGCGGCCCTCGGGGTGGAACTCAAGGGTTGGTACCTGTTGGCCAAGGAGGGCAAGCCGAGTCTGCGTCTGACGGTGAATCCGTGCGCATGCGCTCCCCATGATCTCGTAGCAGTGGTCCCCTGGTATCTTTCGAATGTTCTGTCCGGAGAACCGACCGTGTTGACTCCGTGGGTGTATCCGGCGCGCGATGCCGCCGAGTACCGCAATCATTGGTGGACCGAGGTTCGGGCAACTGCTGCGGACCCGGGGATCATACACCCACACGGCCAGGTGCACCCATACCCGGTCAAGACCGACGAGGTGGCGGACAAGCCGGTGTCGGATCGCGGAGGCAACTTTGGGCGGTTGGCGAGAACCGGCCTTATGGACCAATTCATCCGGGCGTCGCTCCGTCATCGCATCGCCGGGATCGCCGCCGAACATTGGATCCGGTTCTTCAGGATCAATTCGGAACCCAGAGACCACGAGAAGATCGATGAGTGGTTGGCGCGGCGGTTGGCCGGTAGATCTACGGGGTTGAAGGAGGAAGACGCCCGGCGGATATTCGAATTGGTGCGCGAGCTGGGGGGATCTCGTCGGAGGGTTATAGCCGAGCTCAGGGAGCTGAGCCGCGGTCTATGAAGGCTTGCAACACCGGTCCGTTTCAGTTGTCCTTTTGTATCTGACGGGTGTCTAGGCCTCGAGCGTCGGCTCCGGGAGTTCGTCCGGAGACGCGGGACGGGCTGACAATCCGAACAGCGCAATACCCAGCGCCGAGCCTCCGATCCAAAAGTAGAGATTGCCCAACACGCCTTCCAACACCAGAGAAAACATATCAGGCTCCAGATAGCTCGTGAAAGCCATGCCGACGCCCGTGAGGATGGCCTCTGCTGTTCCGATGAACACGCCGAACGACATAACCGCCGAACCGGCCACCGCCAGCAATACATAGAACGCTCTCATTGTTTGCCGATCCTTTCTCTTCCGTTCACAGGCCGCCCTTCCATTTCGGATGACCCGACGATTCATTCCAGATGCACCGCGGCCCCGGGGTGTCAGCGGGTCATGGCGGTTCGGCCCCGGTAGGACAGGCCGCGGAGGCCGGGGGCGAAGCCGTTCTCGAGCAGGAGCGCGCCGAGGGGGTGGTCCTCGGCGGGCTGCCCGTCGACGGCTTCGAGGGCCATGCGGGGGTTCCTCTCTCCCAGCTCGGTGAGGGCGTCCGCCGCCGCCGGGTAGAGATCCGCTTCTCGGGTCAGCAGGACGGCTCTGCGCCCGCCCCGCTCCAGGAAGACCAGAGGTATCCCGTCGCGGAGGATCACGTAGGCGCCCGCCGCCCGGTTGGCGCGGCCCTCGGCAGGTTCGGGCCATGGGATCAGGGCCCCGTACGGGTTGGCCGGATCCGCCGCTGCCAGTATCACCGGATCTTCGGTCTGTTCCGTCGACCGCAGCCGGTCCACCGCTCCGGGCAGGGCGAACTGGAGGCCGCCCAGCCCCTCCACGAAGTAGCCCCGGCGGATGCGGCCCGTCTCCTCCATGCGGTCGAGCACCGGATACAGGGAGTTGAGTCCGCCCGGGATGTTCTCCGCCAGCGCCCCCGCTCTGGTCAGCACCCCCTGGCGTTCCAGCAGCAGATCGGCCCAGGCGGCCGCCCACACCGAGTCGGAGGCGGGCGCCGGGCAGAGGCCGGCCACCAGCGACCAGCGCCCCGACGAGGAGGGCGGCAGAGCCGACGGCAGATGCCGGGGCCGGACCCGACGGCGGCGTCGGCCGTGCCGCCGGCTGTGCCGGGGCCGGGCCGGCGGCGGACCGCGGGAAGCCGGGCTCCGGTCGGGAATGCTGCTGACCCTGCCCAGCGCCAGCGCCCGGACGGGGGCGAGGGTGTCGTTGGTGACCTCGCCCGCCCAGACCAGATCCCAGATCGCCTCCAGGGTGTCCTCTTGGCGTTCCCCGCCCGCCGCGGCGTGGATGTCGCGGAAGAAGGAGGCGCCGCGTCCGGCCAGGTGGGAGCGGATCGCCTCGTGGACGCCGCCGTCCGGGGGTTCCCGGTCGGGGCGCCGGTGGAGGAGCTCCATCTGGTCCCGCAGGTAGAGGGCCACCCGCCCGTCGCGGGGGCCGAGCGCCCCGCGCCCCGCCCACACCACCTCCCCGGAGGCCATCAGGTGGTCGAGCATCCCCGGGGAGTAGTCGAGGCGGGCCGCCAGGATGTCCCGCTCGAGGATCGAGGCGGGCAGGGAAACGCCCTGGAGGGTGCGGACCGCCTCCACCAGGGCGTCCCCATGGCTGCGTCCGGTGCGGCCCACTCCCTGCCAGGCGGGAAGGAACCGCCCCAGCGCGGGCTGCTCCACCGCTTCGATCTCCCGGCGCAGCACCGCCAGGCTGCGCCGCTTCAGCCGCCTCAGCACCCCGGCGTCCACCCACTCGCGGCCCTCCCCGCCCGGGCGGAAGGCCCCCCGCGCCAGCCTGCCTTCCTGCTCCAGCGCCTCCAGGGCCCGGGCGGCCGCCGCGACCGGCAGCCCCAGCGCCGCCGCTGCTTCTCCGGCGGTGAACGGGCCGCGGGTGCGGGCGTACCGGGCTGCCACCTCGCCCAGGGGGTCGGGGCCGGATTCCAGGAAGGCGTGGGGGGCGCCGGGGGGCGGTTGGACCCCCAGGGCGTCCCGCAGCCGCCCGGCGTCCTCGGCGGCCGCCCACACCGGGCGGCCCGCCATCGATACCCGCATCGCCCTCCGCCCGACCTCCAGACCGGCCAGGACGCCCCCGGCATCCGCCCCGCCTCCGGCCAGGCGGGCCGCCACCTCTTCCTCGGTGAGCGGGCCGAGGGCGCGCAGCAGGTCGTGCACCCCGTCCGGCCCCCGCGCCCTGCGGCCCTCCGCCAGCCACTGCAATTCGAGCTCCACCGAGGCGATCACATCCTCGTCGAGCAGCTCCCGCAGTTCCCCCTCGCCGAGCAGCTCGGCCAGCAGCTCCCGGTCCAGGGTCAGGGCCGCCGCCCTCCGCTCCGCCGGGGCCGTATCCCCCTCGTACAGGAAGGAAGCCACGAACTCGAACAAGAGCGAGGAAGCGAAGGGGCCGGCCCCGGCGGTTTCCACCTCCGCCACCCGCACCTTCCGCGACCGGATGTCGCCCAGCAGCCGGCGGGCCGCCGGAAGGTCGAACACGTCCTGGAGGATCTCGCGGTAGGTCTCGAGGACGATCGGGAACGAGCCGAACCGGGAGGCGACGGCCATCAGGTCCGAAGCCCGCCGCCGCTGCAGCCACAGGGGGGTGCGCCCATCGAAGCGCCGGCGGGGCAGGAGCAGCGCCCTGGCGGCCGCCTCCCGGAAGCGGGCGGCGAAAAGGGCGGTGCCCGAGAGCTCTTCCACGAGGATCGGCTCCAGCTCGTCGGGGTCCACCAGCAGATCCTCCAGGCCGGGCAGGTCGTCGGTGTCGACGAACCGGAACGAAATGCCGTCGTCGCTCCAGATGACGTCCGGCTTCCTCCCGTACCGGTCGGTGAGCTTGCGGTTGATGGCCATCGCCCAGGGGGCGTGCACCCGGCCGCCCAGGGGGGACAGAACGGCGATCCGCCAGTCGCCGATCTCGTCCCGGAACCGCTCCACGACCACCGTCCGGTCGGTGGGGAGCACCCCGGAGGCTTCCTTCTGGTCGGCCAGGTAGGAGGCCAGGTTGGACGCCGCCCAGCGGTCGAGGCGGTGCTCCTCCATGAGCACCTCGACGGCCCGGTCGGGTTCCATGGCGCCGATCCGCCGGATGAAGCGGCCGATGGCCCGCCCGGTCTCGAGGGGCCGGCCCTCCCGGTCGCCCCGCCAGAAGGGCATGCGGGCGGACGGCTCGGCGGGCGCCGGGGTTACCTCCACCCGGTCCTGGGTGATGTCGGTGATGCGCCACGTGGAGGCGCCGAGGACGAAAACATCCCCCGGCCGGGATTCGTAGACCATTTCCTCGTCGAGCTCGCCCACCCGGCTCCCGTCGGGCAGGTTGACGGTGTAGAGGCCCCGGTCGGGGATGGTTCCCGGGTTGGTGACCGCCAGCTGCCGCGCGCCGGAACGGGCGGTGAGGATATGGGTTACCCGATCCCAGATCAGGCGGGGCCGCAGCTCCCCGAACAGCTCCGAGGGGTAGCGCCCCGCCAGCATGTCGAGCACCGCCTCGTAGGGCCCGCGGGCCAGGTCGCGGTAGGGGGCGGCCCGCCGCACCAGCCCGTACAGGTCGTCCACCTTCCAGTCGTCCACCGCCACCGCCGCCACGATCTGCTGGGCCAGCGCGTCCAGGGGGCTCTGCGGGACGGTGGTCGGCTCCACCTTCCCGTCCAGCATCAGGCCGGACACCACGGTGGCCTCGAGCAGATCCCCCCGGAACTTGGGGAATATCCTGGCCGCGCTGGTCGCCCCCACCCGGTGTCCGGCCCGCCCCACCCGCTGCAGGCCGGAGGCCACGCTGGGAGGCGACTCGATGAGCACCACCAGGTCCACCGCCCCCATGTCGATGCCCAGCTCGAGGGTGGAGGTGGCTACCACCGCCGGCATCTCGCCCCGCTTCAGCAGGTCCTCGATGGCCAGGCGCTGCTCGCGGGACACCGAGCCGTGGTGGGCGCGGGAGATTTCTTCGCCTGCCAGATCGTTCAGCTCGGCGCACAGCCGCTCGGCCAGCCGCCGGGAGTTGGCGAAGACGATCGTGGATCGGTGGGACCGGATCAGGTCCAGCACCTTCGGGTAGATCGAAGGCCAGATGGAACGGTATCCGGGGCGGGGCGGGTCGGAATCGAGCGGATCGGGGGGAGCGGGGGCGGCCATGTCCTCCACCGGGACGATCACCTCGACGTCCGGCGCCCGGTCGCCGGGGACGTCGACGATCGTCACCGGCCGGGGGGTCCACACCCCTCCTTCGAGGCGGCCGCCGCCCATGAACTCGGCGATCACCGAAAGGGGGCGCTGGGTGGCGGACAGCCCGATCCGCTGCGGAGGGCCGGCGGCAACCTCCTCCAGGCGTTCGAGGGAGAGCGCCAGGTGCGACCCCCGCTTGGTTGCGGCCACCGCATGCACCTCGTCGATGATCACCCAGCGGACCGATCCCAGCATCCGGCGGGCCTGGCTGGTGAGGATCAGATAGAGGGACTCGGGAGTGGTGATCAGGATGTCGGGGGGGCGGCGCTGCATGCGGCGGCGGTCGGCGGCGGGGGTCTCGCCGGTGCGGATGGCGGCGGTTACCTCGGCGAGAGGATCCAGCCCGAGGCGGGCGGCGGCGTGGTGGATCCCGGTGAGAGGCGCCCGCAGGTTGCGCTCCACGTCGTGGGCCAGGGCCTTCATAGGCGATATGTAGAGCACCCGGCAGCGGGCGGTCGGGGGAGGGGCCGGCTCGGTCAGCAGCCGGTCGAGGGTGTAGAGGAAGGCGGCCAGGGTCTTGCCCGATCCGGTGGGGGCGTGGATCAGGGTATGGCCGCCCGCCGCGATGGCCGGCCATCCCCGGGCCTGGGCGGGGGTGGGGGCGGCGAAGGTGTCGTCGAACCAGGCGGCCGCGGCGGGGGAGAACAGGCCGGCGGGCGTACCGGCCGCGTCGGCTGCGCCGCTGGGCGTCGCGGGGCTTTCCATGCCCGGCCAGGGTACAGCCCCGGTGTGACACACTGCCCGGCCCGCACCGAAACCCCCCGGCCGCGCCCTGCTTTTCCACAGATTTATCCACATACCCTGGGGATGGCTTGGGGATGGTATGTGGAATACGGCCGCGGGGACGGGGGAAACCCCGATGCGGAGCGGATCGGAACGATTTTCGGCGGCTGCGGACGGCGGCGGCCGGATTCAATTCAATACGCGTTCAATACGTGCGCATTACCCGCAGGGCTGTCTCGGCGGCCTCGCCCTGGACTATGAGGTTATCGGCGTCGTCGGGGTGGAGGCGCTGGAGGGCGACGCGGCAGATCTCGCCGGCCGGGCCCCTGATGAGCTGGTCGGTGTCCTCGGGGCCGGCCGCGTACTTGGCGTACATGGGCCCGATGCCTTCGATGCGCACCGGGGCGGTGTACTCGAAGCCGGCCTGCTCGAACGCCCAGGGCAGTATCTTCTGGATGATCACGATGATGTGGCGGAGGCGCTCGGTGTCCTGCAGCTCCCCGCCCACCGCGTCGTGGATGTCGAGGCCGTGCGCCCAGGTATCGGCCATCCTCAGGGTGGCGAAACTGCGGGCCGACATGGGGGCGTAGAACCAGGGAACCCGGTCGCGGGCCTCGGCGCGGCTCAGGGCGTCCACCACCTTGGCCCTTCCCAGGCGCCACCATTCGATCACGTCCTGGGGGCGCATCTCCCGGCCCCGCTCGACGCCCGACTCCGTGAAATCGTCGAAGGTCTCGTAATCGTCGAGGTGGGACAGCATCGCCCCGTCCTCGGTCAGCGCGTCGTAGGAGTACTCCTCGATGTGGGCGAGGTGGGACACGGTGTCCCGGATGTCCCAGCCGTCGGAGGTGGGGATGCCCCAGTCGCGCACCTGCACCCCCTGGAGGAACTGATCGAGCTGCTGCTGCTCGGCCACCAGATCCGACAATATATCTCGCACGAACCGGATTCTACTACACGAAACCCGCTACCAAGCCCGCCGCCGATCGGCCGCGCGGGGCGTTATACCGGCTCCGTCCGCACGGTCGATATAGGCCGGGCCGGTTCGCCGAACGTCCGGGGTCCGGAGCTTGTCTCACCCGCCCGGTACATTGGGCCCTGCGTTCGACCCGCTCCGAATCGAAAGGAAATCTCGGCTCGATGAACTCGAAACGGACGGCGGCCGCTGCGCTGCTGCCGGCGGCCGCCGTCCTACTCGTGACGGCCCTGTCCGCCGGGGCGGCGCCCGGCGCGCCCGACGCCGCGTTGCCCGCAGGCCCCAACCCGGCCTGCCCCGACGAGGATGCGGCGGCGGAGCAGGCGGCCCTCCGGTTCCCGGATGTAGCGGATGGCAGCGCCCACGCCGCCAACATCGGATGCATCGCCTATTACGAGATCACCCTGGGGGCCGGGAGCGGCGGCCTCTTTGCCCCCGACCGGAGGGTGACCAGGCGGCAGATGGCGTTCTTCATGACCAGGGCGGCCGCTCGGGCGGGGATAGAAGAAGTGGACGATCCGCCCGAGCAGGGCTTCGATGACATCGCCGACCAGAGCGCCGCCGCCCGGAACGCGATCAACGCCGCCGCCTTTCTCGGGTTGATGCCGGGCACCACGGCGACCACCTTCTCGCCCGACCAGCTGGTAACCAGAACCGATATGGCGCTGTTCCTGCTGCGGCTGCTGGAGCTGACCACGCTGGATTCCCCGGTCGGGGTGTCGGTCGAACCCATCAACGGCGCAGTGACCATCACCCGCAACGGCAGGCCGGTTCCCATAGACGATTCATTCGCCGACGTCATCGACGTGGTTACCGCCGCCGAGCAATGGGCGATCAACGCCATGTACGAGCTGGGCGTGGCGGGCGGAAGGGCGGACGGCTCCTACGATCCCTACGGCGCCGTTACCAGGGGGCAGATGGCCTCCTTCATCATCCGCGCCCTGGGCCATACCGGCGTGCAGCCGGACGGACCCATCACCCTGGATCCGCCCGCCGAAGAACCGCCCGCCGAGGAGCCTCCGGCGCCCGAAGAAGCGCCTCCGCCGGAACCCCCTGCGGAAAAACCGCCCGCCGCCGGCGCCGGCCGGCCGTTGCCGCCCGATCCGGACGGCGTCTATACGGGCGACCCGCTGCAGCTGATCGCCCATGCCCGGTTCGGGCGCTCCTATTCGCTTCCGGGATCCGAAGGCGACCGCTGGGAGGTGTGGATATGCAACACACCGGCGGGCAACGGGAGCGGCCCGGCCGACTATGCGGACGATTTCACAGGCCGGGTGAAGCCCTGGTTCGATTGGGCGTCGGGCGGGCAGTACCGTCCGGTGTTCAGCGCGGGCGGGGCGGTCAGCGTCGGCCCTTCCTTCGACTACTACCAGAGCTGCCGCTACGCGGTGTACGACCGCTACCAGGGCGGCCAGACCGAGGTGGACGGGGCGGTGATAATCGTCTTCGACCCGTCGGACGACAGCGGGTTGCTGGGGATGGGGGGGTTCGGCTGCGGTCCGGCATCCGACCGGGGTTTTCCGGGCAACGGGCGGGTGGTGCTGATCAACGCCTCGGCCGTGGAAGATTCCACGGTGCTGACCCACGAGATAGGCCACTCCCTCTGCTGGCCGCACTCCTACAGCGGCGAGACCTACCGGCGCGGGCGGATCTGGGAGTACGACAACCCCATGGACATCATGGGGTGGTCCGACGGCGCCCGGGCCGAATCTTTGCCCACTCTGGGAACCTCGGCGATCAACCGCTATGCAGCTGGCTGGATACCCCCCTCCCGGATAGCGGTGCACAACCCCGGAACGACCTCCCGGTACACATTGTCTCCGATCGGCGGCCAGGGAACCCAGATGCTGGTCGTGCTGCTGGAGGAAGGCGACCGGCTCCGCTACTGGGCCCTCGGAGCGAGAACCAGAGGCGGGGGTGATATGGATTGGGCCGACCGCGGCATTCCCGAAGAGGGCGTGGAGATAAACCGGATAGACCAGTCCCTCTTCGGCTGCTACCGCCCGTATTTCGGATACTGCTCCGGCCTGGAACGGCGAACGGTTCCGCTCTTCGACGAAGACGACGGATACGACCCGGAGCGGGCCGTTCATGTAATAAACGATCCGGACGAAGGCTGGTCATACGGCGGCGAAGAAGGCCTGTCGGTAAGCCTGATCAGCCGCAGCGGGGACGACTTTGTCGTTGAGGTCCGGTCGAACCGAGAGCCGGACCCGTCGCCGCCGCCGGAACCCGAACCCGAACCCGAGCCCGATCCGGAACCTCCCCCGCCGCCGGAACCCGAGACCCCTCCGGATACGGTGATGCTCACCGACGTCGCGGCCGGTTTCGGCTTTACGTGCGGCATCCGCCCCGGCGGTGCGGTTACCTGCTGGGGCAACGACGAACACGGCCGGCTGGAGGCGCCCGCCGGGGAGTTCACCGCCGTAGCCGCCGGCAGCCGCCACGCCTGCGCGATCCGCACCGGCGGGGCAGTCGAATGCTGGGGCGGCAACGAAGACGGCGAGGCGGACGCCCCGTCGGGGAATTTCACAGCGGTGACCGCCGGAATCAGCCATACATGCGGCATCCGGACCGGCGGCGAGGCGGTCTGCTGGGGCGACGGCGGGCAGGGCCGGACAGATGCGCCGGATGGCGGGTTTGTTTCGGTGGCGGCGGGCGGTTATCACACCTGCGGAGTTCGCTCCGACCGCACCGTGGTCTGTTGGGGCGACGGCGGGCAGGGTCAGACAGATGCGCCGGATGGCGGGTTTGTTTCGTTGGCGGCGGGCGGTTATCACACCTGCGGGATTCGCTCCGACCGCACGGTGGTCTGCTGGGGGCGGGGTTTCGAGGGGCAGGCGGACGGGCCGGTTGGCGGGTTTGTTTCGTTGGCGGCGGGCGGTTATCACACCTGCGGGATTCGCTCAGACCGCACCGTGGTCTGCTGGGGGAACGACGAGGACGGAGCGGATGAAGCGATCTCGGGGGAGTTCACGGTTATCGCAGCCGGATGGAGGCACACCTGCGGGATACGACCCGACCGCAGCGTCGAATGCTGGGGGGACAACGAGGACGGAGGGTCCGAGGCCCCGACCAGGTTCACGGCCGTGTCAGCCGGCGATTTCCACTCGTGCGGGCTGCGGCTGACCGGCGCCGTTACCTGCTGGGGCGGCAACGAGGACGGCCAGTCGGATGCCCCGGCCGGGGGCTTCACCCAGGTGTCGGCCGGATGGAGGCACACCTGCGGGATACGCTCCGACCGCACGGCGGTCTGCTGGGGTTACAACTCCAACGGGCAGGCAGACGCGCCGTCCGGGGGCTTCGCCGCAGTGACGGCGGGGGTAACCCACTCGTGCGGGGTCACCCCCTACAGCTGGGTCGTCTGCTGGGGCAAAAACGACTCCGGGGAGTCGAGGCCGCCGTTCGCGTTCGGCTTCGGGGCGGTGGCCGCCGGGGGAGAGCACACGTGCGGAATCCGGTTGTCCTTCGATATCGAGTGCTGGGGCGGCGACGACTTCGGGGAGTCGAGGCCGCCGACGGGTGTTTTCATGGACGTATCGGCGGGCGACTACCACTCGTGCGGCGTCCGGAGCGCTTCGGGCAGGGTCGTCTGCTGGGGCGGCAACGATTACGGCCAGCTGAACGGCCCCGCGGGAAGGTTCACCAAGATCACCTCCGGCCAGAGCCACACCTGCGGCCTCCGCCTCGGCGGGGCCGTCGTCTGCTGGGGGGACAACGATTACGGCCAGCTGAACGCCCCGACGGGAAGGTTCACCGATGTGAGCGCGGGCAGCTTCCACGCATGCGGCCTGCGATCCGACGGGGCCATTGTCTGCTGGGGGGACAATGAATACGGCCAGCTCGACGCCCCTTCCTGGAGGAGAGGAGGTTGACAAAAGCTATGACAAGGCGGCCCGCTTCGATGCGGCGGAAGTCGTCGCGGCGGACGACGGTCAGCTGATGAAGCCGCCGCCGGCCCCGCCGCAGGTTACGGGGCCGAGGACGCGAAGCCGTTGAGCTTGTCGAACATCGTCCGCAGCCGCCCCGCGCTCCGCCGGTCGAAGGCCAGGCGCACCCGGGCGCAGTCGAGGGCGTCCCTGTCGCGGATCTCAACCGGATGGGGTTCGGCGCGTTCGATCCGGCCCTCGGACACGATGTCGGAGAACTCATCGTTGAGCATCTCGATCTGGCGGTCGGTCGGCGGGAGGCGGAGGCGAATCACCAGGCGCCCCTCCACATAACGCTGCGAACGGTAGTTGGCGTAGAAGCCGCAGATCTCCTCGGCGGCGTCCTCGATCCGGTTGACCACCCGGTACAGGCCGGTGTCGTGCGGGTTGATCATCCCTTTCTCGAGCAGCTGCTCGGTCACGAACCGCTGCCAGGCAGGCCAGTAGGAGGGTTCCTCCTCCATGAGGACAATCGGCTGGAGGGGCGCCTTGCCCGTCTGGATCAGGGTGAGCAGCTCGAAGGCCTCGTCCATGGTGCCCACCCCTCCGGGAAAGACGGCGAAGGCGCGGGACTCCATCACGAAGCCGAGCTTGCGGGTGAAGAAGTACTTGTAGTTGATGAGCCGGTCGGCGGAGATGTAGGGGTTGGCCGCCGCCTCGAACGGGAGCCGGATGTTGACGCCGAACGACCCCTCCCGTCCGGCCCCCCGGTTGGCCGCCTCCATTATTCCGGGGCCGGCGCCGGTAACCGCCATCCAGCCGCGGCGCTTCCACATGTAACGGGCGAAGTCGCGGGCCAGGCGGTAGTCGGGATGGCCGGGCCGGGTGCGGGCCGACCCGAAGACGGTCACCTTGGGCGCGTCGGCGCAGGCCCCGAACACCCTGGCCGTGTGGCGCATCTCCTTGAGGGCGCTGTTGAACAGCTTCAGCCGGCCGCGGTCCGTCCCGTCCTGCTGCAGCTTCAGGGCGGTGGTGATTATCTCGGCGATCAGATCCGGGTCGCCGCCGCCCCCGGCCCGCTCGACCAGCTCGGTGACGGCCCGGTCGAGGGCCGGGTCTCCCATCTCGTATCGGGCCATCTCGATTCCTTTTGCTCCGCGGCCCCCCAAGGTAGTCCGTCCGCCGCCGGAGAAAGATGTCATAGGGGCCCGCTATGTTGCACCGCCGTGTTGCGGAACGGTGCGAGATCGGCGCGCGGCCGGCCAGGCGGCTGCCGGAGCGATCACCTTGCGCCGTCCCAGCCCTCGCGCCGCCCCGCTGCCGGGATGGTCATCACCCGGGCGTCGTCGGCGATTTGGCGGGCAAGGCGGCGGGTCGGGCCCCCCTCGAACTCGGGATGCTCCTCCAGGTGCAGGGCCCCGCAGTCGACGCACACGAACCGCCGCCGCTGCCACACCAGCGGCATCCGCCGTCCGGACATCGTCAGGCCGCGGATCCGCTTCGGGCGGGTGTCATGCACCCTGCTGCATTCGGACCCGCACGACGGGCGCCGAGACACCGGCCACCCCGACTCGATCTCCACCTCCAGCCGGCTGATCGTTTCCTCCAACACCCGCACCACTCGAAACTGCCGCAGATGCAACCGTATCGTTACATCATCTCAAGCCATCGGTTCCCTCCTCGCAAGGGGCTTGTGCTTGCAATCACCGATTACAGTCGGGCCCCGACCTCGACTCAAGGCAACAGCCCCACCCAGCCGCCGATTCCTCTGCTTTTTGCGCGAAGCCCCTTCTCCGGGGTTGGCTGAGTGTTGCATCAGACGAAGGAAATCAGGAGAGGACCGGCAATGATGATTGTGCCTGGTATGCATCGGCCGTGGTTGGCTGCGGTCTCGGTGTTGGGGTTGGTGGGTTCGTTGCTGGCGGTGGGGGCGGGTCCGGCGGGCGGGACGGCGGGGGTGTCTGATAACGAGGCGATATATTCGGCGTGTGTGGGTCCGGCGTTGGAGTCGGTGGGTTTGGTTGATGTGGAGGGGTCGTTTGCTGAGGATGCGGTGAATTGTTTGGCGCATTATGGGGTGACGCGGGGTCGGACGGCTACTACTTATGATCCGGGGTCGCCGGTGTTGCGTTGGCAGATGGCGTTGTTTTTGTCGCGGGCGGCTGGTCCGGCGGGGATTGCGTTGCCGGCGAACCCGGCCGACGGTTTTACGGATATCGGCGGTTTGTTCGAATCGGCCCGTACTGCGATCAATCAGATGGCGGCCTTGGATATCATGCTGGGGTTGCGGGGGACGGAGTTTGGTCCCAACACGTTGGTGTCACGGGCGCAGATGGCTTTGATGTTGGATTCGTTCCTGGTTGCAGCGGAGAAGGGCGCCGGTTTGGGTTTGGGGGCTTTGGGGCCGGACGCGGACGAGTTGGCGGATGTTGATCCCGATGATGACATGTTCGGTGATATCGACAGCGTTACACGGAGTGAGTATTCGGCTATTCGGCGGATGTTCGAGCTGGGGGTTACGCGAGGTACGTCGGATGGTCAGTTTTCTCCTAGGCGTTTGGTTACCCGGGCGCAGATGGCGGTGTTCATTGCGCGGATGTTGGCGCATACAGTTGCTCGTCCGGCAGGATTAACAGTTCAGGCGAGCAAGTCGTCGGTAGCCGAGGATGAGCCGGTGATGTTGGCTGTTTCGGTGCGGGATTCGGGTTTGATGGCAGTGCCTGGTTCGTTGGTGGATGTGTTCTCCTCGTCTGCTCCTGATGATGCGTTCGGGTCGGATGGGCGTTGTTCGGGGAATGGGGTGTCGGCGGTGGGGGGTTCGAGGGTGTGTGAGATTGCGTTGGGTGATAAGACTACCGATGCGTCGGGTGATTTGGAGTTGACCGCGGACGGGTTGGCGTCGACGACAATATGGGCGTGGACCGGCGAGGTGGGTGATCAGTATGACGCAGACGACACGGTGGGATCGTCTTTACGGATCACGGTTGCCAAGCCGGGGGTGAGGTTGCGGGTTACCGATGACATGCCCGAGGGTGCTAATTCGGTGGAGTTCGGCGAGTGGGTGGTGTTCACCCTTCAGGTGGTGGACGAGGACGGTAACTCGGTAGCGAAGAAGGACGAATCGGTGATTGTAGCGGCGGCGGTTACGATTACCACCGGCGGGGATAATAGTTCGTCGTCTCCGTCTTCTTCTACGCGGGCGCATAAGACGGACGCGTCGGGCAAGATTGAGCTGGCGTTCCGTCAGACCGACCCGCGGTCGGGCAACCCGGGGGACTCGGCCCGTCTGGACCTGGATGTCAGCCTGGCTTCGGGCTCATCGCTGGTGTTGGAGGACCAATCCACTTTGGGCAAGGCCGGGTCTGATGGGTCGGCCGAGGGCGACGCGGCTGTGTTATGGCGGGAGGCGGCGTCGGCGGCTCCCGCCACCACGACCACTACAACCGTCACAACCCCCGCCGCTGCGCTGCCGCCGGATCCGGACGGCATCTATACGGGCGACCCGTTACAGCTGATCGCCCACGCCGAGTTTACCCGCGCCTACACGCTGCCGGGGTCCGCCGGGGATCGGTTTGATGTTTGGCTGTGCAACACCCCATCGGTGCGTTACTACTCCGAGAACCCGGATATTCGGCATAACCCCTCCAACTATGCCGACAAGTTCCACAGTCAGGTTTCTCCCTGGTTCCGGTGGCTTTCGGGCGGCCTATACACGCCGATGTTTCGGCCGGGCGGGGTCGTAACCGTCGGCTTGTCCTTTGACTACTACCAGAGCTGTTACCGCGAGGTGCTCAACCGCTACCCCGACGGCGGGCCGGACACCGACGGGGTGGTGATCGTGGTGGGCTCCCGGGCCCGGTACGACGGCCCCCTGGGGCAGGGCAGTTGCGGGCTGTTCTCCCAGCGCACCTTCCCCGGCAACCATCGGGCGGTGCTGGTCAACGGGAGCGCCTTCACCGACCCGACGGTGCTGGCCCACGAGATGGGCCACGCCCTGTGCTGGCCGCATTCTTTCAGCGGCGAGACCGAGTACCGGGGGGAGGTCTGGGAGTACGACAACCCGATGGACATCATGGGTTGGAGCTCCTCGGTGCAGTCCGCCCCCGTGCCCGGGTTGGGCACCCACGCCCTCAACCGCTACGCCGCCGGTTGGATACCCCCCTCCCAGGTGGCGGTCCACACCCCGGGCACGACCGCCCGGTACACCCTGGAGCCGATCGGCGGCGACGGCCTGCAGATGCTGATCGTCCCCTACGAGGCGGACGACCGCCTGAGCTACAGGGCGCTGGGGGTGCGGGTCAGGGGCGAGGGCGATCTGTGGTGGGCCGATGAGGACATCGTCGAGGAAGGCGTGGAGATATACCACATCGACCAGACCGTCTACGGATGCGACCTGCCCGACCGCGGATACTGTTACGGCCTCGACCGCAGGACGCGACCCCTGTTCGACCGAGACGACGGATACGAAGCCAGGGACGCCGCCCATGTAATGCAGCCCGATGACGCATGGTACTGGCGGGACGGTGACGAAATAGAAGTCATCAGCCGCGACGTCGACTCCTTCGTGGTCGAGGTCCGGCCCTACACCGAATGAGTACGGGGGTGTTGTGTGTTGCTGGGCCAAGACCTATTTTTTTAGTATATTGTTTTGTGTTTATCTAGCCCTTCAAGAGAGCCAACTAATATCATATCTTATGATAGAGTTTACAAGGCGAAATCTCTAAGTTTTCTCCCCAGCAAACAACTTTCAAATCTGGATGCACGTACACGGACTCGGATACCTGCCTGTCCTGCAACCCTGTGAATACCGGCAAATTACGCAGGTTGCTGACATCAGCTTCGCCTTCGGTTCCATCCTCGAACCTGACCCAGATCTTCCAACCCTCTCGCGGCTCGACTTCAACAACGTCCAGTTCAACAGCCACGGTGTGAACTCTTTGTTTCGGGTGATGCAACTTCTTCTGATTGCATCAGATCATTCAGGTACGGGCCGGGCAGTTGCTCTTCTTCCAGCACTCTGTATAAATGTTCCAACAACCCGTTGACCTTTTCTCTCTCGGCGCCATTCATCCCGAAATCAGCGCAGAACTCGTCCAAGCCCCCGCCGGCGGCAAGATGTCCGAACAGCATGTATACAGGCATACGGGTTTCGGCAAACACCCATCGGCCGGCGCACTTGCCGGGTATGGCCTCTATGGTCGGGCAGTCTTCCCAGACAGACACGGGCGCTCCTCGTCTGTTCCGATCAGTTTATCCGCGCCCGGTTAAGAACGTGCGCGGATAGGGAGCCGGAGGTGTCCCGCGCAAGCAACCGTCGGGTCGTCTGCCCGGTGAGCAGGCGGCGGGGTCCTGCGCCCGCCGACGGAACACAGCCGAACCAACGCCGCGCGCCCGAAGGCAACCCGATGAGCATGGGCGGCAGGGCGCTGCACCCGCCGAAACGGCCGAGGCATCCGCTGTCCGGGAATCCTCTTACCCCCGGTCGTCATAGAGAACATCAGCACCGCGCAACCCGAGCCCTTTTCCTGCGAACTCCTCCTGCGAACCCCCTGGTCAGCCCCTATTCGACCCTAGCCCCCCCCCGCAAGAACGCGAAAAATCAAGCCCCCTCGCCCCGCTTCGCGGGCCCGGCCCCCACCGCCGCCACCATGGGTCCGGACGCGTTCGGTCAGTACCCGGCAGGGTCGCGTTCGGAAGATGATCCCTGTCTCGGTCTGCGGCGCCTGCCGACCGGAGGTGCTTTGGCATCTTCATTATCCGGTATATGTGCGACATAGTCAATACCCTTGTGGGGGATCCGGCGGGATTTTTTTGTCATTCCGTGATTTAAGGGGAGAAGTCGAAGACGATGTTGTTCTTGCTTTCTTCGAGGCTTCGGGAGTCGGTGTGGTGGATCACGGTCAGGCGCCCGGTGCCGCAGTCGCCGAACTCGACGCACCGGATGGGGCCGATGATCCCGTTGAAGCTGGTCTGATCCAGATCCTCCCGCAGAAGACTGCGGTCGATGTAGAGCACGCCGTCCGATTCCACCGCCACCCGCTCGATGGCCGACAGCAGCATGGTGGTTGCGTCGTAGGCATGGCCCCAGTAGCCGCCGGACGGCTCCTCCCCGTAGGCCTCCCGGTATTCGGCCAGGAACTCGTCGGCGGTTTTGCCCGTGTAAGCGTTGCTGTTCCCTCCGAACCGCAGGTCGGGTCCCGAGATGTAGACCCCTTCGGACTCGGGCAGCTCCATGAAGTTGTCGGTGAGCAGGCCGGCCGAGGCGATCAGTACCGTGTCCTCGAGGCCGGACACCCCGCCGATCTGTTGGACGATGAATCCGCCTTCGGGCATGAAGATCGGGAAGAACAGGACCTGCGGCCCGCCGGCGGCGGCCTCGGTCAGCACCGCTGTCATGTCGGTGTCGCCCTTGTTGACGGAGGTGAAGGCCGTCACCTCCCCGCCCATGGCTTCGTAGGCGTCTTTGAAGGCCTGCGCCAGGCCCTGCGTGTAGGGGTCGCCGTCATGGACGGCGGCGGCGGTTTCCAGGCCCAGTTCCTCCCACACGAACAAGGCCACCGCCCGGCCCTGGAAAAGGTCGTTGTGGGAAACCCGGTAGTAACCGGGATGGTAGGCCGTTCCCGGCGTACCGGCCAGGTCGGAAGTCAAGGCCGGGGACGTAGTGGATGGAGCGATCATCACCATCCCCGCCGCCGAGATGAGGGGAGACGCCGCCACCGCCGCCCCGGAGCACGAGGTCCCGATCACCCCCGCCACGGTCGGGTCGGCCACGATCACCTGGGCGGCCGCCTGCCCCCCGTCCGCCGAGCACAGATCGTCCAGACCGGTTCCCATCGACACCTCCCGCCCGGCGATCGGCCCGTAGTCGGCCACCGCTGTCTCCACCCCCCGCTGGTTCGGAATCCCCAGGGAAGCCACATCGCCGCTGATCGCGTTCAGCGAACGGATCTGGATGCTCTCGCCCGGACGCACCTCCACCGCCCCGAGCGGCCCCGGTGTGAAACCCTGCTCCTCGGCCTCCGCAGGCGCCGGCGCCGCAGTGGAAACCGCCCCGCCCTGCTCCTCGGCCTCTTCCGTTCCGCAGGCCGCCGCCAAGAACAAGAACAAACACCCCCATACCGCCGCCGTTTTCCTCATCGGTCAACTGCTCCTATGTCGCCATCGCCTTCATTACCCATTTCCGGTCCGAAACGGCGCCAAGCTCAGTCAGGGGAGGCTCGCTCGGTCGGGGGCCGCCCCGAAGATAGCGGGGCATCCGGTGGATCCAGCAATGACCAGCATATCCCGTCGAGGAGGTCGTGTTCGGTAATCGTGATCCGGTCCAGGCCGAGGATGCGGAGGGCGGTTTCGGCGACTACCGCGCCGCCCAGGATGACCGGAGCGCGTGCGGGGTCGAGGGAGGGGAGGGCTTCTTTTTCTTCCAGGGTCAGGGAGGCCAGGCGTTCCACCAGGGCTTCCAGGGAGGCGCGGTCGATAACGGCGCCTTCCACCCGCTCCGGGTCGTAGGCGTCCAGCTCCAGGTGGAGGGCGGCCAGGCTGGTCCAGGTTCCCGCCGCGCCTATTCCCTTGCTCCGGCGGGGCGCTTCGGGGGTTCCCAGCACCCGGGCGGCTTCCCGGCGGGCGGCGGCCAGGTCGCTCCGGGCGGCGGGGTGGCGGGGGAGGCGCCGCTCCGACAGCCGCACCGAGCCGATGTCTACGGACACCCCGCCCGCGCCGGTAACTATTTCGGTGCTGCCTCCGCCGATGTCGATCACCACGGCCTCGCCGGAGTCGGCGGACCGGCCCGCCGCGCCCATGAACACCAGCGATGCTTCTTCGCCGCCGTCGATTATCTCGGGCCGGAATCCCAGCGCGGCGGACGCGGCGTCCAGGAACTCGGCCCCGTTGGCGGCGTCGCGGGCGGCCGAGGTGGCGGCGGCCCGCGACGCTTCTGCGCCCGCCGCCCTGATCAGGCGCCCGTAGGATTCCAGCACCAAGGCGGTCCGCTCGACGGCACCGGGGGAGAGCCGCCCCGTCCGGTCCACCCCCCGGCCCAGGGCCGTCACCTGCGCCCTCCGCTCAACATCGGCAAGAACGCCGGCGCCGGGGTCCACATCGGCGATCAACAACCGGGTGGAGTTGGTGCCGATGTCCACCGCCGCCGCCCGTTTCATACCGCCTCCTTAGTTGATCCGGTTGTCCGGTTCTAACTGTCGGGTCTGCGCTCGGCAGGACTTCGTCGTCCCTCGGGCGGTTCCCCCCGGCGGCGGCCTGTGATAAGGGCAATTGACACACCGGCAAACGCGGCGATCGTCAGACCAGCCACCGCGTTGGCCCAGACTCGTACTCATGGAGCACGGCCGGATGGGGAAGAGGGGCAATCCATTCCCATTGAGCGAGGAGCTCGGTTTCGACTGTCTGCCCCGGTGCCTTGATTTCCTCTGTCGAACCCGGTCCGGCAACGCTGTCTACTGGTACCGGAGAGTCGTCTTGTTCCGGCGGCGTTGATTTAGAGGGCACTTGCGCGCTCGGATCGCACTCCGGCCTTTGTCGACCTCAACACCTCGGCCAAGCCGTCGATCACCGTATTCCAGTCGTCGGCCAGAGCCTGTTGGTCGGATTTGCGGTCGGCTTCGGTCTCGGACGGCGGGTACCCGTGATCGCAGAGTCCGAACAGGTCGAAGGACTGGGCGGCGCCGCTCCAGAAGGCGCGTTGGATGGGGGCGGACAACCGGCGGACGTCCCTTGACAGCATGTGCGCAACCTCCCGCTTCCCTTGGCCCCAGTGTAGCGCTTCCGGCAGTTGTGTGCACAGTGTTTCAGCTGTCTACCCCACCCACCAAAACAAAAACGGGTGTTCAGGCTGAGAAACCGGAGCCCGCTCTACTTCAGGACCGGAAAGGGGTTTCGGAAGGTCCACGGCGGACGCAGGCGGCCCACACCGTCTCGTAGTGGTCGACGTCGTAGGAGTCGATGTGGGGGAGCACCATCGCCTCCCAGGCGGAGCGGAGCGGGTCGCGGCGGTCGGCGTACATCATCAGGCCGGCGGGGAGCCGGTCCAGCACCGTGCGCAGGCTCATCGGGGTCTCGACCCGGGCGCCCGGCTCGGTGGAGAGGAACGAGCGGTTTATCTCGGTGGCCAGCCGGCTGACGTGGACGGCGTAGACCTCCCGCATGGAGGGGTAGCGGCGGTCGAGCATCGCCCTGATCTCCAGGTCGGTGGGGAAGTCCTTCTCCCAGATGACCCACCGGTCGGCGAACGCCTTGTTGAGGGTCTGGGTGCCGGCGTAGTCGCGCAGGTCGGTGGGGTTCATCGTCCCGAACAGGCGCACGTCGTCCCGCAGGGGCACCGACTCGCCGGTGGGGAGGTCGAGCGCCGAGTAGCGGTCCAGCAGGCCGTGCAGGGCGAAGAGGGTCTCGGCCCCCGCCGCGTTCAGCTCGGAGAGGTTCACCAGCGCCGGCCCCCGCAGGGCCCTGGTTATGTCGCCGTCCTCCCAGCGGCTCTCGGTGCCGCCCTTCCCGTCCCCGTACAGCTTCACCGAGCCGATCAGGGTGATGTCCCGCACCTCGCCGGTGAGGGGGATCCGGTAGTAGGGGAGGCGGAGCAGGGAGGCGAACTGCTCGATGTCGTGATCCTTGCCGGTGCCCATGTGCCCGCGCACCGCCAGATGCAGGGGCACGGCGCCCTGGCGCTGCTCCCGGCGGATCTTCTCCACCTGGGCGAACCGGTACAGCATGCCCACATCGACGTAATGGGGGTCGGGTTCCGGTACCTTGGCGGCCCGCTGCCCCCGGTCGGCCACCCCTTCGGCGGGCATGGCGAAGGCCTCCAACTCGATGGGGTCCCCCACCCCGGTCGGGTCCGTGAAGATTACGGCCGCCGGAAGATCAGGCAATGCGCCGCTCCCCGGGTTTCCCGGCCCGGCTCGGACGCGCCGGGGCCGGCGGGCGGGCGCCCCGCCCGTTCGTCTGCCGCCCGGCCCGGCCCCACCATGTATCCAGCCCGTACATGGCCAGGCCGCGGCGAAGCGCCATCCCCACCCCGGCCACCATCGACTGGGCCAGCTCGTCGGGCCTCGTCACCACCTGGTGGCGGCGGTAGGCCGACACCACCGTGTTGTCCCCCACCCCGATCCCCAGCACCGTGACGCCCCGCCCGTCGACCTCCTCCACCGACCTGACCAGGGCTTCCATCGACCCCCTGGTCATCCCGTCGGCCAGCACCACCATCACCCGCACCTGGGCGCCGTGGGAGGCCATGCGCTGGGCGGCGTAGATCACGTTGAACTCATCCACGTTGGCGGCCTTCTCGAACATCGACACCGGCGGCGTTCGACGGGGGGCGCGGCGCGCCTCCCGCCCGGCGTCGGCGGCCTCGGCGGCGGTCCAGAACAATCCGGCCAGTATGTCATCCGAGCGCCTCCACGGTTCCCCGAACCCCGACAGAAGATAGTGGTTGACGGTGGAGGTGAGCCGGTCGGCCGCCTCCCCGCGGACCCGCCGCAGCTCGCTGACGGCGGCGGTGCGGCGGCGGGTGTAGGTCCATTCGGTGTCGTCTACCCGGGCGGCGAAACCCCGGTTGAACAGCGCCAGCTCGAAGTCCACCCGCAGCTCGCTGCACAGGGCGGCCAGGGTCCAGGCCCCCAGCATGGCCGCCGCCAGACCCCAGGGGCGGCGGTCGCCGGGGCCGGCCAACCGGCGGGGCTGGAGCATCGAAGCCGACCCGTCCACCAGCACGCTCACCGCATAGGAGCGGCGGGTGGAGATGGAACGGCGTTCGTACATCCGCTCGTAGAGGCCGGCGCCCAGCAGGAGGGCGGCGTGGGGGGAGAAGTCCCCGGCGTCGAAACCCGACTGCAGACCCCGCCGCTGGTTGGCGGCGAACAGCGGATACAGCTCGCCGGAAACATGGCGCTGGTCGACCCTCCACTCCGCGGCGGTCCTCAGCAGGGCCTCCCGGCCCGGTCCCGCGAACCTCCGGAAGGCTTCGGGCGCCCGGCTCACCGCCAGTTTGCCGCTCTGGCCGGTGGGCAGGTAGACGACCGGGGCCTGGCTGATCCTCAGCAGCTGGTCGGCGCCCTCGTTCGAGGCTTCCTCCGCATCGCCCCGGTTGCAGGTTTGTCCGGACGCCTGCTGGGGGCTGCGGCGGACCTCTCGGTAGCGCTCGGCGTCGGAGACGATGGGGGAGAAGAGCCGCACCCGGTCCAGGCCCGCCTCCATGGCTTCCTTCTCGGCCTGCTCCCTGGCCCGGCGGTCTTCACAGCCGGTTTCCCCGCCTTCCGACACCAGCCCGTGGAAGCGGGCCACCGCCAGCAGCTTCACGGCCAGGGCGGCCGTCTCCCAGGGGCCGCCGGCTGCGGCCGCTTTCTCGAGGATGCCCGCCGCGTCGCGCCGGGCGGCGGCGGTGCGGGAGTCGCCGGGGGCAAGGGCGTCCGGTTCCAGGTAGCCGCCCACCGCCATGAAACAAGTCATCGCGAACCTGGCGAGGGGGCCGCTCTTCCGCAGGGCGCCGGGGAGGGCGGCCCGGTAGAGGTCCTCGAGCACCGAACGGACGCCCGGATAGGCGGCCATGCCCCGCCGCTCCTGGCGGGCGTCTTCGAGGGCGAAGAACAGCGCCTCGGCGGGCGGGCCGCCCGTCTTTGCCAGGGCCTCGAGCAGGGTCATCTCCTCTGTTTCCTCTGTATCCCCCTCCCCCTCCCCCTCCCCGCCCCCGCCCCCGCCCCGGCCGCCGTGGAGGGGGGCGGCGCCGGCCGGCGCCGGATCGGACGGCCAGCCGGAGGAGACGGGGCGGCGCTGGTCGAAGTCGGAAGAGACCAGGTGGACCGCTTCGTGGAGGGCGGAAGCCAGGGCGGTTTCTTCGGGCGTAACGGGGGCCCGGCGTCCGTAGGCGGCCTGGAAAAGGCCGGGGTCGATGACCACCTCGTTCGGAGAGGCCCGGCTGGAGACGCCCAATACCACCCGCAGCTCCTCGCGGCCCGACAGGGTGCGCGCCACCCTGGTCACGGCGCCGGCCACCCTCTGGTAGCGGGCCACCACCGACTCGATGGCCCGTTCCTCGGGCGTCAATATCTCGGCGAGGACGGACCGGTCCTGTCTTGCCACAACCTTCCATCCTAACCCTGCGCCGGGGGCCGGACCGGGAGCGGCCGGCCGCCCGCGCCGCCGCGTCCGGTCAGGCGGCGGCGATGACCGCCAGCATGATCAGCGCGCCCAGGCCGTACACCGTCAGCGCCCGCAGGAGCCGGATGTTCGGGCCCTGGGGGAGGCGCTGCCAGAGGGCCATGACCGCCATTCCCGCAGCCAGGCCGCCGAGGTGGGCTTGCCAGGCGATGCTCGAGGCGAAGAGCGGCAAAGCCAGGTTGATGCCCAGCAGCACGAGCAGCCGGCGCAGGTGGGCGGCGCCCCCGGGACTGTGCCGCAGGGGGATTATCCCGACCAGCGTCGCCCCGAACAGACCGAAGATGGCCCCCGACGCCCCCACCGCCGCGCCCTCGGACAGGAACTGGAACAGGGCGCCGCCGGCGGCGGCCGAGGTCAGGTAGAGGCCGACGAAGGAGACCGCGCCCAGCTGCCGTTCCAGGGCGGGGCCGAACAGGTAGAGGGCGTACATGTTGAACACGATGTGGAGCACCGAGCCGAGGGAGTGCAGGAAGGCGGCGGTGAAGATCCGCCACCACTCTCCCAGTTCCACTGCGGCGGTCCAATGGGAAAAGTCTTCGTTGAACTGCCAGTTCTGGCGTTGGATCAGGTAGACGGCCGCCGACAGCGCGATGATGACGACGACGGCGGGCGAGGCCCGGTTGGAGGAGAGGCTGCGGGCGGTAACGACCCGGGCGGCGCCCCCGCCCCGGCTGCACTCCGGGCAGCGCTGCCCCACGGGGGAGTCGTGGGAGCAGAAGGGGCAGATGGGCCGTTCGCACCGGGAGCACCGCAGCGAGGTGGCCCGGTCGGGATGCCGATAGCATCGGGTCTGGCCGCCGAACCCGGTCTCTCCATCACCTGTGGAATCCATCGCCCTCATTCTAGATGGGCAGTTCTTGCGCCTCCGCGCAGGAGCCTCGGCAGCAACGGCAAGAACAGCAAAGAATTTTTTCGCATTTTAGGATTAGGGTATTGGGTTTGTCATAGGTTTGCGGTACTATGTGTATGCTGAAACGCAAACACCGCCGCCCGGTTCTGGAGAGCGCGGCGGTCATACATGGGATTCGGGCTCGGTCGGCGCCAGGACCGGGGCGGGGGTTGCGCGGCCCGAATGATCCGATGTTTGGCGGTGGAGGCGGGGGCGGGCAACCCGGCGGAGCCGGGGCGTTTTGGGCGCGCAGGGATTTTCGCGGTCTTGAGGCGGGCGAGGCGGCGGGTCGGGTTCCCCTCGAACTCGGGGTGTTCCTCCAGGCGGCGGGCACCGCAGTTATCGCACACGAACCGCCGGCGCTGCCATATCAGCGTCATCTGCCGTCCCGCCGTGACCAGATCCCGGATGTTTGGGGCGGGTGTCATGCACTCTGCGGCACTTGTGCCCGCACGGGGGGCGCCGGGACACCGGCCACCCCGACCGGACCTCGGCTTTCAGGCGGGTGGGGGTGTTCTCCAACACTGCTATCACCCGCACCCCCGCAACCCCAACGGTATCGTTGTATCATCCCAGCCCATCGGGGCCCTCCTCGTGATCGGCTTGTTTCTCACGTCACCGATTACAGTCGGGCCCCGACCGCAAACCAAGGACCCAACCCCCGCCACACCCCCGTTTTCCCCACGTTTTCGCGAAGCCTCTGTTTTTCGCGTTCTTGCCCCGGTCGGGGGGGGGGGTAGGGGTTTGACCGGCGGGTTCACAGGAAAAGGGTCGGGCTTACGCGGCGGACGCCGCCGCCGGCGCCTTCTCTCGGCGGGCGGCCGGGGGCAGGAGGGTGTGCGGACAGGAGGCCTTCGCCGTTTCGTCGGACGGGGCATCCGCCCGCCGCCCGTGCTCATCGGGCAGAACGTCCAGCAGTTGCCTGCGCCGGGGCGCTTCCCGGCGGCAAAGGAGGGGGCATCATCGCCGTATATATTGATCCGGCGGGGTTGTACCATCGGGGCGTCATGGCGATAACAGTCTCTGAAACCTCCGCCGGGATAACGGTGGTAACCGAGCCCATCCCCGGGGTGCGGTCGGCGGCCGTCGGGTGCTGGGTGGACACGGGCAGCCGGGACGAGCGCAGCCGCGAGGCTGGGGCCGCCCACTTCCTCGAGCATCTGCTCTTCAAGGGAACCGAACAGATCTCGGCCCGGGAGATTTCCGAGACCTTCGACGCTATCGGCGCCCAGAGCAACGCTTTCACCTCGAAGGAGTACACGTGTTTCTGGGCGAGGATGCTCGACGCCGAGCTCCGCACCGGCTTCAGGCTGTTGGCCGAGATGCTGCAGCGCCCCGCCTTCCGCCCCCATGAGATCGACTCCGAACGCCAGGTGGTGATCGAGGAGATCAACATGAACGAGGACGACCCCTCGGACACGGCGATGGAGGCCTTCATGCGCACCGTGTTCATGGGGCATCCGCTGGGCCTGCCGGTGCTCGGCACCCGCCGTTCCATCGGCGCAATGACACCCGAAGACATCCGCGGCTACTGGCGGCGGCGCTACGGCGCCGGGGCGATGGCGGTGGCGGCGGCGGGCAGCGTGGAGCACAGCCGGATAGTCGACCTGGCGGAGGAGATGTTCGGCTGCTGGGAGGCCGAGGACCACAGCCACGACTGGAGCGCTCCTCGGGTGGAATCGCGGGCCGAGGTGGTCCGCCGGGACACCGAGCAGATCCATCTGATATACGGGGGAGAGTCGCTCGACCGGACCGACGACGGGCGGTTCGCCGACGCCGTCATGCATCACATCCTGGGCGGCGGGATGTCGTCGCGCCTGTTCCAGAAGATCAGGGAGGAGCGCGGCCTGGCCTACGCCGTGCAGAGCTTCGCCCTGCGGTTCGCCGAGACCGGTGTCTGGGGGGTGTACGCGGGAACCACCCCGGCGACCGTCCACGAAGTCATGGAGATACTGATCGAGGAGGTCGCGGGCCTGATGTCGGACGGGATCACCGGCGAGGAGCTGGAACGGGCCAAAGGGCACCTGCGGGGCGCCCTGGCCCTCTCCATGGAGGACACCAACGCCCGGATGATCCGCCTGGGGCGCAACCAGCTCTTCGGCCTGCCGCAACTGTCCCTCGACGAGCGGCTGGCCCGCGTCGAGGCCATAACCCGGTCCGAGGTGGCCGACGCGGCCGCCCGCGCCCTCGGGGGCCCCCGGGTCATCGGGGCGGTGGGGCCCTTCGAATCGAGCGACTTCGAGGGTTGGCTGGAATGATTTCGGTGGGGATATCCGGGGCGCCCGGCCGGATGGGCCGGCTCACCCTCGCCGCCGTCCTGGCCGCCGATGATCTGGAGGCGGGGGGCCTGTACGCACCCGGCCACGGGGGGGAGGAGCTGGCGGGCCTCGTCTGTTCGGGAGACCCGGAGGCGCTGTCGGGGTGCGGGGTGATCATCGAGTTCACCAACCCCGACGCGGCCCCCGCCAACGTGCGGAGATGGAAATCCTACGGGGCCCATGTCGTGGTCGGCTCGTCCGGGTACGACGCCGGGCGCCTGGCCGCCCTCCGGGAGGAATGGGCCGGAAGCGGCCGGCGCTGCCTGGTCGTCCCCAACTTCTCGACGGGGGCGGCGCTGATGATGCGGTTCGCCGAGCTGGCCGCGCCCCGCTTCGCCTCGGCGGAGATCATCGAGATGCACCGCGAATCCAAGCCGGACGCCCCGTCCGGGACGGCGCTCGACACGGCCGCCCGCATGGGCACCGCCCGCAAAGCCGCCGGCGCCGCCCCCCGCCAGAGGGGGAGGGAGCTGGTCCCGGGCGCGCTGGGCGCCGAGGTCGAAGGAGTGGCGGTTCATTCCGTGCGGGCCCGGGGCCTGGTCGCCAGCCAGGAGGTGATACTCGGCGCCGCCGGCGAATACCTCACGATCCGCCACGACACCACCGACCGCGCCGCCTTCACCCCCGGCATCCTGCTGGCCCTGCGGTCGGTGTCGTCTCTGGCGCAGCCCCTGACGGTGGGCCTCGACTCGATCCTCGGCATCTGATTTCACGGGGCCGGGCGCCGCCCGGCGCCTTGCGCGTCCCGCCGGCCCGAAGCCCGCCCCCGCCGGGAATCTGCCTGTTTTAGCCCGGGCGCCGCGGCAGGCCGCGCCGGTGTCTGCTCCATCCGAAGCGCCCCGTTGTTGAGCACCGGCTTGACAAATTGGGGGGGGGGGAGTAGATTGAAACAAGAAATCGGCATTGTGCCGCCGGATTTTCGGCTGGATGTACTTGCGGGAGGTTGCGGTGAGTAGAGCGGCTGTGGGCAGGCTGTCGGGCGCGGCTGGCAGGGCCGGGTTGGTGGTGTTATTGACGGCGGCGGTGTTGGCGCCGGGGTTTGGCGGGGTGGTGGCGCAACAGACGACGACGGCGACTACGGCGTCGTCGTTGCCGACTATTACGTTGAGTTTTACCGATGGGCAGCCCACGCCGGCGCCGATTACCGGCGTGTCCGAGGGGGGCGGGGCGCAGACGGTGCGGGTGGTGGCGACGGCGTCGGCGGCTGTCACCGCGCAGGTGAGCGTGTCGGTGACGGTCGGGGCTGCGGGCGGGACGGCGCTCAAGAGGGGGGGGGATTATCAGACTTCGTCGGACAGCGTGACGGTGACGATCAACAGCGGGACTACCGGTTCGTCGGGTGATATTACGATTACGCCCGGGGATGATGATCGGGTGGAGGGGGAAGAGTACATTCGGTTCGAGGCGGGGGCGGTGAGCGGGTATCAGGATATCACACCGGTGAGTCTGAGGTTGTTCGACGACGATGATGCGATTGTGTTGTCTTTGTCGCCGGGGGCGGTGATGGAGCATACTGCTTCGCAAACTGTTGGGGTTACGGCATCCTTCGCGGGGTCCGCTTCTGATCTGGCGTTTTCTACTGCGGTTACGGTTACCGTTGCGGGGGGTGCGGGGGCGGACGGGGCGGTGTTGGCGGCTGATCCGAGTGCGCCTGCGTCGGGGGATGATTTCTGGACGGATCTGACGAGTCCGGCTAATCAGTTGACGGTGTCGATTCCCGCCGGGGCGACGAGCGGGTCGGGGTCGTTCGGTTTGACGGCGCGGGCGGACAGCGTGGACGAGGCGGCGGCGGCGGAGAAGGTGGCGGTGTCGGGCGCGGCGAATGTGGGCGGCAGGGCGGTTACGGTTACCGGGGCGGAGTTGAGCATCTATGATCGGGTGATCACGCTGGGTTTGGTGGACGGTTCCGGTGACGTGTTGACGGCGGTGGGTGAGGACGACGGGAGCCAGACGGTGCGGGTTGCGGCTTCGGTGCCTGCGCCTGCGCCGGTTGTGGTGCCGGTTGCGGTTGTGGCGGGGGCTTCCGACAGTACGGCCGACAGGGGGTCGGGTGATGATTACACGACTACGGCGGCTTCTTCTGTGGAGTTTTCTATTGCTGCTTCGGCGACTGACGGCGAGTCTGCCGGCTTTGTTGTTGTTCCTCGGCCTGATTTCGTTACCGAGGATCACGAGACTATTGTGTTTTCGGGTTCTTCTACGGTTGCCGGGTTTGTTGTGGAAGCGGCGGAGTTGGAGATCACCGACGCCGACCGCACTATTGAGGTTGTTTTGAGCAATCCGGTTATGAACGAGCTAGAAGATCCTGCGCAGGGTCAAGTGGATGGGAATTGTCAGTGGCAATGTCCACAATCAAGGGCGGCGTTGCGAACCAGGGTTACAGCTGTTTTACAGGGGGCTTCGTCGTCTACCTACAGCGGCGGGGCATTGTCGAGTATCCCTATCAGGATTACAGACGGGACCGCTGGCACCACTGACTGGTTCGCCTATAGTCCCACCCTGGGGAAACGGGTTACCTTTTCACAGGGGTCCGCGATCGCGGCATTCGATGAAATTATACCTGTTTTGTCCAGGGTTGATAATACTGCGGAGCCGGATGAAACCTTGATGATCGGGTTGGGTGCTCCTGAGGGGTTTACGGTGGCGCCGGCGACGGTGAAGCTGGTGGATGATGATGTGCAGGTTGATTTGGTTTGGGGGACGGTTTCGGTGGATGAGGACGACGCGGGGCCGCATAGTGTGGTTTTGTCTGCTCGTATGCGGGCGGCTTCATCTGTAGTCGGGTCGGCGACGACGGTCGGCGGGCTGTCGGTGGATACGCCGGCGGATCCACCGGCGGGTCGTTTGAGCAGCTCCGAGTTTTCTTATACTTCCCTGACCAGTTCGCCCTTGACGATCGGGGCGCGTGAGGTTAGCAGTTGCCCGGACCCGAGTAATGCCAATGCGTGCAGTCGGGCAACGTTGACGGGATTGATGATGGTGGACGATACGGTGGTGGAGGGCCCGGAGTTTTTGCGGGTGTCGGGGGACCTGCCGTCGTCTTCCGGGGTTACTTTCGAAGACAAGGAGGGGATGCCGGTATACCCGGAGGGGTTGCTGAAGGTTGTCGATGATGATGCTGATATTGTGTTGTCGGTGTCGCCGGGATTGGTGGCTGAGTCCGCTTCGGGGCATAAGGTTGTGGTTACGGCGGAGTTCGCAGGTGATTCGTCGATTTTGACGGTTGATACGCCGGTTACGGTTACGGTGGGGTCGGGGACGGCGACGATCGGGGCGTTGAATGATTTCACGACCGATCTGACGGGCAACGAATTGACGGTTGTCATCCCGGCGGGTGAGGTGTCGGGGGACAATTTCTTTACTCTGACGGCCCGGGACGACGGCACGGCGGAGTCCGGAGGGGAGACGGTGTCGTTGACGGGGGTTGCTGCGGTGGGCGGGGACGCGGTGACGGTTACCGGAGCAACGTTGAATATTCAGGATCCGGGCGGGTCTGCGATTGTGTTGAGTCTGACGGACACGGCGACGCCGACGCCGGCGGCTCTGACGGCGGTGGATGAGGACGGCGGGGCGCAGACGGTGCGGATAGTGGCGACGGCGGGGTCGGCGCCGGCTTCGGATGTGGATGTGGCGGTGTCGGTCGGCGGGGGTTCTCTGACTGTGGGGGATGATTATACTGTTTCTTCTGCTTCGGTTACGGTTACTATCCCGGCCGGTCAGGCGAGCGGTTCTGCGGATGTGACTTTTACCCCGGTTTCGGATACGGTTACGGAGGCGCATGAGACGGTTTTCTTCAACGGGGCCGCCTCGGGGTATGTGGTGGGTGCCGCGGTGTTGATTGTTACCGACGCGGATCGGGATGTTACGGTGGTTATAGAGGGCGGCTCGACGGTGACAGAAGGCGGTGACACCGGTTCCTGTAATCAGAATTCGCCTTATCCGTTTGGAAAGAGCGTGGGGGTGAGGTTGGAGGGAGAGACCTCCACTTATCCCAGCATCATCGGGAACTGGAATCGTGGTATTTGGCAGAACCATTTGCGGCTGCTGGTAAAGGACGGAACCACCAACGGGGCGATCGCAGGCACCGATTACTACGATAATCTGAGGACCGACACCGGGCGGCAGCCTTGGCAGTGGGCCAGGACGACAATGTGGGTGGGCAATACTTGGGCCGGTTTCGGGACGGTGGGCGGCAATACCGGCATCTACGGCAAGACGTGGACTTGCGGGGATGATGTGGCCGAGGGGGACGAGACGATCATATATTATCTGGAGGGCGTTCCGTCGGGGTTTACCCAGGTCGAGGCGACGTTGACGATTGTGGATGATGATTCTCAGGTGGTGCTGTCGGGGCCGGCGGTGGCCGAGGGTGATTCGGGTGCGGTGAACATAACGGCGGCTCTGCCTGCTTCTACTTCTATTATTTCTTCTGCGACGACGGTTACGGTTTCGGGGTACGCGGCGGGGGAGGGGGCGGGGGTCGCGGACGGTGATGATTTCAGTTTCACGGCGCCGGGGACGGCGCCGACGATTACTATCGCCGCTACCGCGGTTTCGGGCACCGCGGCGGTGGCGTTGTCGGGGTTGACGGTAACCGATGATGCGGTGGTGGAGGGGCCGGAGAGGCTGTTGTTGGAGGGCACCTCCGCGTTGGGCGACGCGTCGGGGTCGTTGACGATCAACGACAACGACACCGACATCGTCTTGTCGGTGAGTCCGAAGACGGTGGTAGAGGGCACGGCCGAGACGGTTACGGTTACCGCCCGGTTCAAGGGAACATCGTCGGTGCTGGCCGCCGCTACGGACGTGACTGTTACGATCGCTTCGGGCGACGGAACGGGCGCGGCGACGTTGGGGTCGTCCGGTGATTTCACCACCGACGCCACCGGGAATCAGGTTACGGTTACGATCCCGGCGGGGGAGGTGAGCGGCAGCGCAACTTTCACACTGACCGCGGCTACGGACGCCAACGACGAGGACGTTGAGTCGGGGAAGCTGACCGGTTCGGCTTCGGTGGGCGGCTCGGCGGTGACGGTCACCGGAACCACGGTCGCGATAGCCGACGTGGATCTCGGGGTGGGTTTGACCATCGACGCCGACACCGGCACGCCGGGGGTTCAGACCTCGTTGGGCGAGGACGACGGAACCAAGACCGTGCGGGTAACCGCGGCCCTGTCGGAGAACGCGCCGCCCGGGGGGTTGCTGGTGGGGTTGAACGCGGTGGGCGTGGGCGCGGTTGTGGACGACGGGGCTTCTTTCGAGACGGGCGAGGACATACGGGTTACCTACCCGGCGGTCCCGGCGGCGCCTACGGACCATGGCATGGCGATCCAGATTCCCGGGGGTTCGATGTCGGGGTTTAACGATGTCGTGGTGGTGTTGAACGACGACCGTGAGAACGAGAGCGGGGAGGCGCTGCGGTTCGAGGGCAAAGACGCTGCTGCCGGGGGCAAAACCTACAAGATAGTTGCCGAGAGCCTGGTCATTACCGACGACGACACCGCCCCGACCGCCGTCAATCTGAGCTTGCAGACCGTGGACGGCGGCGGTTTGGAGACCGTGGGGGAGGGGGACGGGACGGTGCGGGTGAGGGTGCGGGCCGCGTTCACCACCGAAGACGTCCTGAGCCGGCGGGTGTTGATACCCCTGACGGTGGGTCTGAGCAGCGACTCGGCAACCGCGGGAACGGACTACGAGGAGGTCTCGGAGCTGGCGGTGGCTATCCCGGCGCTCCAGCGGTCGGGTACCGTCGAGTTCGACCTGGAGGTAACCGACGACATGGCGCCCGAGGGCGCAGAGACGGTTACCGTCCACGCCGGTACGTTGAGCGCCTTTTTGACCGGGCTGGGTCTGACCGCGGTCAATTCCGACTCGCTGACGGTTACCGACAACGACCTTGCTGTCAGTCTGTTGGACTCGGCCGGCCGTCCGATCAGTTCCGCCCGGGAAGGGACCTCCACTGAGGTCACTGTCAGAGCGGCCTACCCCGAGGGCCAGACCGGGGCGGTTCCCCGCCTGGTGCGTGTAACCATCCAGGGGGGCAGCGCGGAGTCCGGGACGGACTACCGGATCCGGGACGTTGAAGTAAAGGACCTGTTGATTCCCTTTGGGCAGAACAGCGTCACCGACCGGTTCACCCTCGACTCGACCGGCGTCTACGACGACAACCTCGTCGAGGGGCCGGAAACGCTGTCCGTGGCTGCTTCTGCGGCCGGGTTCGGCATCCCATCGAATGTGATCACCATCGTTGACAACGACCCGGCCCGGATCAATCTGTCGGTTTCGCCCCGCTCGGTCAGAGAAAGCCCCACCCGGACCCAGTCGTTTACGGTTACGGCTGCGTTGGCCGGGTCGTCTGTGCCGGCCGGCCCGGTTGCGGTCAACGCAACCGTCGCCGGGGGCGCCGCCTCCGGGACCGGCTACACGAGCCTGAACCCGGCCAGGCTGACGATTACCATCCCCGCCCGCGCTTCCCGGGCCCAGGCGACCTTCTCGGCGCGGATACTCGACGACGCAACGGCCGGGAACACCAAAACCATCCGGATAACCGGAACCGCTCCCGGCTACACCGTCGGATCCACGGCCCTGACCATCACCGACGACGGCGACGGCAGCGCCCCGCCCCCCTCCGGAGGCGGCGGCGGAGGAGGGGGAGGTGGCGGAGGCGGTGGCGGCGGAGGCGGCGGCGGTGGTGCGCCCCCGCCCGCCCAGCAGCCCGCAACACCCCCAGCCCCCGCCTGTGTGGGCCGGTTCTGCGACGAGGACGGCAGCGTCCACCAGGCCAACATCGAACGCATCGCCCAATGGCAGATCACCCTCGGATGCAGCGCCACCGACCCCACTCTGTTCTGCCCCTCGGCCGACATCACCCGCAGGCAGATGGCCGCGTTCCTGTACCGGGCCGTGTCCCAGCGCTGGACCATCCAGGCCCCCGCCCGGGCGGAACTGTCCGACGTGGGCGCCGACGCCTGGTACCGCACCTACGCCGACTGGGTGATCTCGGTCAACGCGTTCGAAGCCCCCGGGGGAGTGTTCAACCCCGGCGGTGTGGTAACCAGAGCGGATATGGCCATCATGATGATCGCCGCATTCCCCCACCTCGAAGCCGTCGACGAACCCGAAGGCCTCTTCCAAGACGCCCAAGGCGCAGACCCCGCCGTCATCCGGGCCATCGAGGGCATGTACCAGACCGGAGTAACCCGAGGGTGTTCCACCAGCCCACTCAACTACTGCCCCGACCAGCCCGTAACCCGAGCCCAGATGGCATCCTTCTTCGTCCGAGCCATCAACCAAGCCCCCCCGGCAACTCCCCAAACCGCCGGAGACAGCTCCTGACCCGAACCCCCCGCCCCCGGGGGAAGCATCAGCGCGATCGGGGGGCAAAAGCAGGGATACCGGCCCGGAGGGCGGTTTCCATGATGAGCCGATCTGTAGACCGGTGCGGGCCGGGGCTCGCCAACTGATCCGCAGGGGAGTGGAATCCACAACCAATCTGCACGGGCTTGTAACAATTAGACAAGAGTTATTGCAATGATATAACAAATCCAGTACTATAATTGCAAATATAGGACAAGGAGAGAAAGAGTGTTGCTTCGATTCGAAGTAGGCAACCACCGCTCGATCCTCGACCCGGTGGAGCTATCGATGATCGCCATGGACCCGGACAGGCCGGCGGCCCGCAGCTTCGAGGGGTTGGACGAGAAGGTCCTGACCGTGGCCGGCATATACGGCGCCAACGCTTCCGGCAAGACAAACGTTATAGACGCTATGGCGTGGTTGTCGCGCGCCGTCCGAGACTCCCTGCGGCGCTGGGAGGACTCGATCCCGCGTTACCCGTTCAAGTTTGAGCCGGGCCGGCCGCAGCCGTCTACCTTTGCCGTTGACCTCATGGTCAACGAGGTGAGGTACCGCTACGAGCTGGAGCTTGACGACGCCCAGGTGCTGTTCGAGGCGCTGTACAGCTATCCGAAGCGGCGGCGGCGCAGGCTGTTCGAGCGGGAAGGGAACAACCTGGCATTCAGGCGCGGCACCGAGATCATCGGCGGCGGCCGCGAGCTGGTTACCCCCACGACCCTCGTCTTGTCCACCGCCAAGCGGTTGAACGAAGAGATCGCGGCGGTTGCGCGGCAGTTGCGCGGTATTCGTCCGGTCGGCTTCAGTCCGGGGATGCCGTTCGGCCTCGGGAGAGGGCATTTCCACCACGGAATGCGGTGGTCGGTTCCGGGATGGGATGATACCCTGGCGGACGCGTTCGACCGGTCGCATCCTCGGCTCATCGACGGCGAAGCGGAATCCGGCGCCGGGGATTCGACCCGAAGCCTGGCTCTGGCGTTGCTGCAGTTCGCGGACCTCGGTGTCGAAGATGTAGAGGTCGTCGACGACACGGATGTCGACACGGGCCACGCGGGCCGCAGGATACGGCTGTTGCACACGGCGGATAGCAGCACCCGGCCTTTCGAGCTGTGCGACGAGTCAGAGGGTACGCTGGCTTGGCTCAGCCTGATGCCCGCCCTCCTCGAGGCATTCGATAGAGGCGGCCTCACCCTGGTAGACGAGCTGGATGCCAGTCTTCACCCGGTGATATCCGGCAGGGTGATCCAGATGTTCCAGGATCCCGCGGTGAACCGCCGCGGCGGCCAGATAGTTTTCACCTCCCACGATGCGGCCCTATTGGGCCGCATGAACCGCGACGAGGTATGGCTGACCTCGAAACGATCCGACGCCAGTACGGAGCTGAAGCCGCTGTCGGACTACCGGGGGCGCAGGGTGCGCCGCTCGGTGAACCTGGGGCCGGCCTACCTGGAGGGCAGATTCGGAGGGACGCCGGTGGTGGACCCGTCACGCGTAATTCAGGCTCTCGCAGGCGAACTTTTGATGGTTACCTAAGATGTCTATGCGCATTACCGTGGCGGATCGTTTGCTCATTGTTGCCTACCGGATCGGTGGCGAGCAACGTAAAGCCTTCAGTGCAGAGCAGTTAGCCGTAGGCGCTTGGAAAGAGTTTCCTGAATCCTTCGGTTTACGAGGTATGCTTGATGATGAAGGCCATCCCGAATATCCTGATTCGAATCGTGTATTCGCAGAAATAATGGGAAGCAAACCTCTTCGCAAAAGAGGGTTACTTGAAAAGATCGGTGATAAAACTTACCGATTAACAGAAGCAGGAAAGCAAAGAGCTTCGTTGCTTGATGGTAAAAAAATTCAAGATGCCGCTCGTCGAAAATTAGACCGAAGTTTACAAGAAGATATACGCCGCCTATTTGGAACACGGGCATATAATAAGTCTCTCTCAGGAAGAATGGCTGAAATTACCTTCTTTGATACGTGTTCATTTTGGGGGATTTCTCCAAGAAGTTCAGCTATGCATCTTGAAGCAAAGTTGGCGCATATCAAAGAAACATTGTACCGAGTTAAAGAATACGTTGGTTCAGGAACAATTGCTATTGATAGAAGTAGCGAAGTTTCAGCTGATGATATTGATGGGTTAATCAAATTGCACTCCGATCTACAGAACGTATTTGCTGAGGAACTAGACGTGATAAGGCAACGTACAGACGAGCGTCAATTAGCCTAGGGTTTGTGATAAGGTTTTCTAAAACAAATCACCGACAACTATAACAGGCGGATACCTTCATTATATCCCTTGATAAACAGATACATTGCCGTCGCGCGCTCCTGACCTGGGCGGAGTTGCGGGTCGCGCGGCGCGGGCCGGGCCCGCGCCGCTTCCCGCCCCGCAGGCGGCTTCGGGTAAGCTTGGCGGGAGTTCGGGGCGCGACCGCGGCCCCGGAGGGCGCCTGCAGACCGCGGAAGGAAGTGTATGGCCCGGTTCGGCGAGTTGCTCACCGCCATGATCACCCCCTTCACCGACCGCGGATCGGTCGACTACGACTTGGCGGCCCGCCTCGCCGCGCACCTGGTCGACAACGGGCACGACGGGTTGCTGGTAACCGGCACGACCGGGGAGTCGCCCACCCTGACTGACACGGAGAAGCTGGCCCTGTACGCGACGGTGGTGGAGGCGGTGGGGGGCCGGGCGGCGGTGGTGGCCGGCACCGGCACCTACGACACCCGCCACTCGGTCGAGCTGTCGGAGCGGGCCGCGGAGATCGGGGTGGACGGCCTGATGGCGGTAACCCCCTACTACTCGAGGCCGCCCCAGGCGGGGCTGCTGGCGCATTTCCTGGCCGTCGCCGACGCCACGGATCTGCCGGTGATCGTCTACAACATCCCGAGCCGCACCGCCCGGCTGATCGAGGCCGAGACCCTGGCCGAAATGGCCCGGCACCCCAACATCGCGGCCACCAAGGATGCGGTCGGCGACCTCGAATACACCAGGGCCGCCCTGGCGCTGCTCCCCGACGACTTCCTCCTGTACGCGGGGGACGACTCGGCCACCCTGCCGATGCTGGAGCTGGGCGGGGCGGGGGTGATCTCGGTGGCCGGGCACCTGGCTGGGCGGCAGATAAAGCGGATGATCCGGGCGCACCGCGCCGGGGACGCCGCGGAGGCCCGGCGGCTCCACGACGGTTTGACGCCGCTCTTCGAGGCCTGTTTCGCCGAGCCCAACCCGATGCCCGTCAAGGCCGGGCTCGACGCCCTCTGGGAACCGGTCGGGGACCCGAGGCTTCCTCTGGTTCCGGCATCGCCCGCCACCCGCGCGGCGGTGGTGGCCGCAGTAGGGCAGGCCCAGGAGTTGTGAGCGTCCGGGTTACCTTTCTGGGCGGCCTCGGCGAGATCGGGCGCAACTGCGCCGCGGTCGAGATCGACCGCCGAATCGCGCTGGTGGACTGCGGCCTCATGTTCCCCGAGGAGGACATGTGGGGGGTGGACCTGGTGCTGCCGGACTGGCGGTGGCTGGCGGCGCGGCGGGAAGACGTCCGGTGCGTGGTGCTGACCCACGGTCACGAGGACCACATGGGCGGGCTGGGATATTTCCTGGAAGAGATACCGGTTCCCGTCTACGGAACCCGGTTGTCCCTGGCCATCGCCGCCGGGCGGGTGGAGGAGATCGGCGTTGACAAGGACTTCCGTCCGGTGCCCGACGGGCGGTGGATAACCGAGGGGCCGTTCCGGTTCCAGCTGGTACCCGTGTCCCACTCGGTGCCGGAAGGAAGCGGGGTGGTGTTCGACACCCCCGAAGGCCTGATAGTCCACACCGGTGATTTCAAGCTCGACCCCACCCCGATCGACGGGCGCCGCACCGACCTCTCGGCCTTCGCCCGCTTCGGACGGCGGGGGATCCGCCTGCTCCTCTCCGATTCCACCAATGCCGAGCGGGCCGGAGTCATCCCGTCGGAGAAATCTCTCGGCCCTTCCATCCGGTCCATCGTCCGCCAGGCCCCCGGACGGATTATCAGCACCTGTTTCTCCAGCCATATCCACAGAGTCCAGCAGCTGGCCGACGCCGGGCTGGCCGCCGGCCGCTTTCTGGTGTTCATGGGGAGGTCGATGGAACGCAACGCACGGATCGGACAGGACCTGGAGGTGCTGCACCTGCCCGCCGACCGGGTGATCAGCATCGGCGAAGCGGCCCACAAGCCCCCCGAACAGGTCATGATCATCACCACCGGGTCGCAGGGCGAGCCGTTCTCGGCCCTTTCCTTGATGGCCAACCGCCGCCACCGCCGGGTCGAGCTGGACGCCGACGACACGGTGCTCATCTCGGCCACCCCCGTCCCCGGAAACGAGACCGCCGTGTCGAAGGTCATCTCGGATATGACCCGCATCGGCGCCAGGGTGTTCCACGGCCACAACGCCGACGTCCACGTGTCCGGCCACGCTTCCGCCGAGGAGCTGAAGACCTTCCTCAACCTGGTGTGCCCGGAGGCGCTCGTGCCCGTCCACGGGGAGTACCGGCACCTCCGCGCCCACGCCGACCTGGCGGAGGAGATGGGGGTTCCCGAGGTGATGGTGCTCGAGGACGGGGACGCGGTGGTCCTGGACGAGGGGGCGGTCACTGTGGAGAGGGGGGCGGTGGAGGCCGGCTACGTGTACGTGGACGGGTCGGGCGTGGGCGCCGTCCGCGAACCCCTGCTGCGGGAGCGCGCCAAACTGAGCGACGACGGCGTGGTGGCGGTGTCGCTGCTGGTCGATCCGAAGACCGGACGACTGAAGGGCGCCCCTCGTCTGTCCAGCTACGGGTTCATGAACGACGACGCACAGGTGCTGGAGAAGACGGGCGAGGCGCTGAAATCAGCCGTGGAGAAGAACCCCGGCCCGTTCGTACAGGACCCGGCCAAGGCGGTGATCCGAGAGGCCCGGCGGGCGGTCAAGGCGCAGACAGGCCGCCGTCCGGTGATCCTGGCCGTGATCACCGAATTCGCCTCTCCCGCCCGCCGGCGCCGGCGCCGCAGATAACCGATTCGGAAGGGCCGTCCGGCCCGGCTCCGGCAGGTCGTTGGACAGGCCGGGTGTTTGGTGTAAGGTATTCGTTCTCATGGCCAACAGGACATCCACCCGCGGGGACGCGGGGCGGAGGCGGGTGTCACAGGTACATGCGAAGAAATCGGGTTCCGCCCGGTCCAAGGGCTCCAAGGGAGTAGCCGGCCGGGGGCGGAAACCCTCCTCGGGCGGCAGCGCGTCCGCGCGCCCCCGCGTTGCTTCCAAAAGATCACCCGCGTCCAAGGGATCTGCTGCCGCCCCCAAGAAAGCCGCCGCCTCCAGGAAAGCCGCCCCCTCCAGGAAATCTGCCCCTTCTAAGGCCTCGTCTGCTTCCAAGACCCGCGTCGGAGGGCGGCCGCCCTCCTCTCCAACCGCCGACCCGCAGCCGGAACCGCCGCTTCTTAGCAAGTTGTTCGAACGGATCCGGTACAGGGCCGGGCCCCAGACCCCGGACCTGATCGGGCTGGTGCTGGTCGGGGCGGGGCTGCTGGTGGCGTTGGCGTTCTTCGAGAGCTCGGGTCCGCTGGGGCTCTGGGCGCTGGACGGCGTTCGGTCCCTGGTGGGATTGGGGGCGTACATCGTCCCGGCGCTGCTGCTCGTTCTGGGCGGCGCCCTTCTGCTGGGCCGCCACGAATACCAGCGGCTGGTGTTCGGGGCCTTCCTGGGGTTCATGGGTTCGCTGAGCCTGTTCCATCTGATCAGCGGCAACACCCCCCTCGCCGGGGACATCGAGAGGGTGAGGCAGACCGGCGGGGCAATCGGTGCGTTGACCGCCTTCCCCCTCGACCGCCTGATCGGATTCTGGGGGACGTTCCTTTTGCTGTCGGCTGTTACCGCCGCCGGGGTGATGGCGGCGATGGGCGCCTCTGTGCGGGATGTGATGGGAGCGGCGTGGGATGCGATGTTCTACGCCGCCCGCCAGGCGAAGGCCGGTTTCTCGGTGAGCAGCGTATCCGCCCCGGCGCCCCGCCGCGAGCGGCGGCCGGTCCGCCTGCCCGAAGCGGTCCGGACTCCGCCCCCCCTTCCCGAAACACCTCCCGAAGAAGCCGAAGCGGAGGCCCCGCCTGAGAAGACCCCGCCGGAGAAGGCCCCGTCGAAAGGCAAGCCGAAGGGCAAGAAGAAAGCGCGGCCCGCCGCGTCCGAACCCGCCGAGAAACGGGCGGACGCCCCGCCCCCGGCGCCCGCGGACGGCGCCGACGGGTATGTGCTTCCTCCGCTCGAGCTGCTGAAGACCGGAAAGGGCGGGGGGGAGAGCCGCCGCTCCCTGGAAGACACCGCCCGCCGGCTGGAGTCGGCCCTCCACCACCACGACGTAGACGCCGAACTGACCAACGTGGTCCCCGGCCCCACCATCACCCGCTACGAGATCGAGCTGGCCCCCGGCGTGAAGGTGTCGCGGGTAACCCGCCTGGCGGGGGATATCGCCTACGCCCTGGCCACACCGGATATACGCCTGCTGGCTCCGATCCCGGGAAGGTCGGCCATCGGGGTGGAGGTGCCGAATCGCGACCGGCGCCTGGTGACCCTCGGCGACGTGCTCTCCTCCGACGAAGCCGCCCGAACCCGGGCCCCGCTGTCGGTGGGCCTCGGGGAGGACATATCCGGCAGCCCGGAGATACTCGACCTCGAACAGCTGCCGCATGTTCTGATCGCCGGTGCCACCGGGGCAGGAAAATCCTCCTGCATCAACTCCATCGTTACTTCGCTGCTGATGCGCTGCCGGCCCGACGACGTGAAGCTGATCATGGTGGATCCCAAGCGGGTGGAGCTGGGCCAGTACAACGGGGTTCCCCACCTGCTCACCCGGGTGATAACCAACCCCAAGAAGGCCGTGGAGGCCCTGCAATGGGCGGTGGCGGAGATGGACCGCCGCTACGAGCTGCTGGCCGAGAGCGGGGTTCGGGACATAGCGGGTTACCGGGGCAAGTACGACTCCGGGCAGCTTGCCGGGGAGTCCTTCGACCGCTTCCCCTACCTGGTGGTGCTCATCGACGAGCTGAACGACCTCATGATGGTGGCGGGGCGCGACGTGGAAAACGCCGTCGTCCGCCTCGCCCAGATGGCCAGGGCCGTGGGCATCCACCTGGTGATCGCCACCCAGCGGCCCTCGGTCAACGTGATCACCGGCGTCATCAAGGCCAACATTCCCAGCCGGTTGGCCTTCTCGGTGGCCTCCCAGACCGACTCGCGGGTGATCATCGACACGGCGGGGGCCGAGAAGCTGATCGGCATGGGGGACATGCTCGTGGTTACCGCCCGCGAGCCGCAGGCGCGGCGGGTGCAGGGCGCCTGGGTGAGCGAGGAGGAGGTGTCGGAGGTGGTGGAGTGGGCGAAAGCCCAGAAGCAGGCCGAATACCGCGAGATCGCCGAGGAGGCGGCCGTGAAGCGGGCCTCGACCGCCGAAGAGGAGGACGACGAGGACGCCGACCTGATCCGCCGGGCCGCGGAGCTGGTGGTGCGGTCCCATCTGGGCTCCACCTCCATGCTGCAGCGCAAGCTGCGGGTGGGCTTCGCCCGGGCGGGGCGCATCATGGACGTCCTGGAGCAAAGAGGGGTGGTGGGGCCGTCGGCGGGGTCGAAGGCCCGCGAGGTGCTGATAACGGTGGAGGAGCTGGAAGGGGGCTCCGAGGGGTCCGCCGCCGCCGTTCCGGGAACCGGCTGATCCGGATGACCGGGTGATCCGGGTGATCCGGGTGATCGGGATGACAGAGGGCGGCGTCCGCCGCGTACTATAGGCGGCTATGGCTTACGTTTTCCGGCTCCCCGACATAGGTGACGGCCTCACCGAGGCGGACATCGTCCGTTGGCACGCACCGGTGGGCGGAACCGTGGCCGTCGACGAGGTCCTGGTCGAGGTGGAGACCGCCAAGGCGGTGGTGGACCTGCCTTCGCCGGCGGCCGGAACCGTCCTTCACCACGGGGCGGCGGAGGGGGTTACCCTGCTGGTGGGGGCGGTGCTGGCGGTGATCGGCGAGCCGGGGGAGTCCTGGCAGGACGAGGCGCCGGACGCCGGCCGCTCCGGGGGCGTTCCGTCCGATCCTGCGGGAGCATCCGCCGCGGAGGCCGGGGCGGGCGGGGAAGTGAAGGCGCTGCCGGTGGTGCGCCGCCTGGCTCGAGAGCAGGGCGTCGACCTGGCCGATGTCTCCGGCACCGGGCCGGGGGGCCGGATCACCCGAGAGGACGTGATAGCCGCCGCGGCGGAGAGGCAGCAGAGCGGGGGGAAGGCGGAAAGGCCGGGGAAACGGCGGCGGCTGTCGATGCTGCGGCGCACCATCGCCGGGCACATGAGCTCCTCGTGGCGGGAGATACCCCACGTGACCGTCTTCGACCGGGCCGACGCCGGCCGGCTGCTGGCCGCCCGCCGGGCCCTGGCCGCCCGCCACGGCCGGAACATCCCCATGGAGGCGCTGGTGGTCATGGCCGCGGCGCCGGCGCTGCGGCGGCACCGGGAGTTCAACGCCACCCTCGAGGGGGACGAGCTGATCCTTCATCGGGATCTGGATGCGGGGATCGCGGTGGACACCGAAGAAGGGCTGCTGGTGCCGGTGATCCGGCGGGCGGGGGAGAAGGGTCTGCTGGAGCTGGCCGAGGCGGTGGACGACATCGCCGACCGGGGCAGGGCCCGCACCCTGGGACCCGCCGAGCTGACCGGCGCCACCTTCACCGTCTCCAACTTCGGCGCCCTGGGCGGGAGCCACGGCACCCCGATCATCCCTTCCGGCACCACCGCCGTCCTCGCCCTCGGACGGGCGGCCGACGCCCCCGTGGTCAGGGACGGGGCGGTGGCGGTCGCTCCGATGATGCCCCTCTCCCTGGCCTTCGACCACCGGGTCATCGACGGCGGCTTGGGCCAGCGCTTCCTCAGGATGCTGATCGAGAACCTGGAGGAGCCCGCCCTTTTTCTGGCGGATTGACCCCCCGCCCGTCAGAGGCGCAACCAATATGATGTCTTGATCACCGAGTAGCCGGCGGCAAAAGGCGCCTCTCATGAGAACAGCCCTGACCCTCGACCCCGACCTCTGGATGCGGTTGAAAGAGCTGGCCGAGGAACGGTCCGTTTCCTTCGAGGAAATCCTGAACTCGACGCTTCGGGCGGGTCTGGCCGCGGCGCCGCCCGCGGTGCGGCCCTTCAAGGTCAGAGCCAGGCCGATGGGAGTTCGTCCGGGCATTGACCTGAGCCGGGCGCTTCGGTTGGCGGACGATCTCGAAGCCGAATCGCTCATACAAGGACCCGAACCCGAAAATTGAACTTCCCGACGTGATCTATTCCGATAGCCGGATAGCTCCAAGGCTGCCATGACCAGGGCGCGTTAACACTTTGGTTCTACCGTGCGCCGCCCCGCACAGCAGAATCATCGACAACACAAGGGGCGGGGAATACCTGCCCCCGCAACAACACACGCATATCGGAACCGCCTCCCCAGCCCGCGGGCCTTCTTCACCCACCCCCGTCCTTCGAGTCCGCCCTGCCCTTGAAGAACGCTCCCCGCCATCCAAGAACGCCCCCGCGATTGCCCCTCGTCTTTGAGACCGCCCTGCCCTTCGAGAAACGCTCCCCGTCCTTTCGGGACCGCCCCTGCTCTTCGAGACCGCTCCTCGCCATCCAAAGACCGCCCCTGCTCCTTCAAGAACGCCCCCTGCCATCCAAGAACGCCCCCGCGATTGCCCCTCGTCTTTGAGACCGCCCTGCTCTTCGAGTCCGCCCTGCCCTTTGAGACCGCCCTGCCATCCAAGAACGCCCCCGCGATTGCCCCTCGTCTTTGAGACCGCCCTGCTCTTCGAGACCGCCCTCCGTCCTTTCGGGACCGCCCGCCGCCATCCGAGAACGCGAAAATCCGGCGCACCGCCCCCGGCTGCGCCGGGCCCTCCCCCGCCTCCACCGCCAGCATCGGATCCGCCGCCCGGACGCGCCGCCCCTGTTCGGGCGCCGGCGGCCGGACTGACAAGGTTCCCATGATGACCGCCGCGCACTCCGGAACCCCGGCGGCGGTGTTTGTGTATCAGCGCCCACATAGTACCGCAAACCTACGACAAAGTCAATACCCATATCCCGGAATGCGAAAATATTCTTTGCCGCGCCCGCCGTCGCCGGGTTCCTGCGCGGAGGTGCAAGAGTTGCACAGCCGGCTCGAAAGGGGACCAACCCGATTGCCTGGGTTTCGCGCCGGAGCTTACTATCGTTGCCGGTTGCGAACGCGAGTCGAGACAGGAGAAGCGGAGCCCCAACAATGGCCGGCATCGTGCACATCGTGGGAACGGGAACCATCGGGGAGCCCCTGATCGGCCTGATGGCCGACAACAAGGAGACCTTCGGGATCGACGAGGTCACCTTCCACAAGCGGACGCCCCTCCTGCACGAGCGGGGCAAGGTGAACGACCTGGTGCGGCGGGGCGCCCGGCTGTCGGTGGACTCCGACCGATGGAACGGTTTCGAGGAGCTGGGCCACACCCCCGAGCTGGGAGCGAGGGAGGCCATCGAGAGGGCCACGGTGGTGATCGACTGCACCCCGGCCGGCAACGAAAACAAGCAGAAGTACTATCGGAGCGCCCCGGCCGTCTCCGGTTTCCTCGCCCAGGGGTCGGAGTTCGGCTTCGGCAAGATGTATGCCCGGGGCATCAACGACGAGGCTCTGGACCGGGATGCGGACCGCTACCTGCACATCGTCTCATGCAACACCCACAACATCTCGGTGCTGCTCAAGACCCTCGGCTTCGACGAAGACGGAACCAACCATGTGGCGGAGGGAACCTTCCTCTGCATCCGGCGCGCCAACGACATCAGCCAGGACAAGGGCTTCATCCCCGCCCCCCAGGTGGGAACCCACCCCCTCGAGGTCTTCGGCACCCACCACGCCCGGGACGCCCATCATCTGTTCAGGACCATGGGCCACGAGCTCGACCTGTTCTCCTCGGCCGTCAAGGTCAACAGCCAGTACATGCACGCCCTCCACTTCGAGATCGTCCTGGACCGCGAGACAACCGCCGGGGAAGCCCGCGAGCGGCTGGAAGCCAATCACCACGTGGCCATCACCTTCAAACGTTCGGCGGGGCAGATATTCTCCTTCGGGCGCGACCACGGTTACTACGGCCGGATCCTGAGCCAGACGGTGGTCCCGGTCGAGACCATTGCGGTTCGGGGCGGCAACCGGATCGTCGGTTTCTGCTTCACCCCCCAGGACGGCAACCCGATGCTGTCCACGGTGGCCGCCACCCTGTGGTATCTGCATCCCGACGGATTCGACGGCAGGCTCGATGTGCTCCGGCGCTATTTCTTCCCCGAGATCTGATCCGGGGGCGGTTATCGGCAGGACGCCGGCCCCCCTCGTGCGGGCGGCAGCGGCGGCGGCCGTAACGTTTGCTGTGTTGGCGGCGCCGGCCGCAGCCCCGGCGGCCCCGGCGGCGGCGGTCGTCGACGAGTACTCGGCCCTCACCGACACCGCCGACTCGGGGGTGCACACCCCGGCGATGAACGTGCTCGAATCCCTGGGCGTGCTCCACGGCACCGAGTGCGGGCCCGGGCGGCTGTGCCCGACCGTCCCGATGCGGCGCTGGGTGATGGCGGTGTGGCTGGTGCGGGCGCTGGACGGCGGGGACCCCGCCCGGACGGATTCCGGCGTCCGGGAGGATTCCAACCCCGCCGCCGGCGCCGCCGGATTCACCGACGTGGCAAACGCCGAGTGGTGGTCGGGCCATGTGAGGCGGCTCACCGCGCTGGAGATATCCAACGGATGCGCGGCCCGGCCGCTGCGGTTCTGCCCCGACGAGACGGTTACCAGAGCGCGGGCGGCCGTCTTCCTGACCAGGGCCTTCGACCTGGAGCCCGGTCCGGAGCCCGCCGGATTCACCGATGTGCAGGGGCACAGGCACGCCTCGAGCATCAACGCCCTGGGCGCCGCCGGGATCGCGTCGGGGTGCGGCGGCGAGCCCGCCGCATTCTGCCCCGACGCACCGGTTACCCGGGCGGAGATGGCCTCCATGCTGGCCCGGGCCCTCGGTCTGGTCCCCGCCGCCGAGCACGCCGATCTGGTGGTGAGGCACGGCATCGAGCATCTGGTGTCGAGTTACACAACCTTCCATTCCTGCTGCGCTTCACGGGTTACCAACATCCAGCGCTTCGCCGATATCGTCGACGGCGCGGTGGTGCAGCCCGGCGAAGAGTTCAGCCTCAACCGGCACGTAGGGAAACGGACCAGCGCCCGGGGCTTCCTCCCGGCCGGCACCCTGATCAGGGGGGAGCTCGTCAACACGGTGGGAGGGGGGGTGAGCCAGTTCGCCACCACCTTCTACAACGCCGTGTTCTGGGGCGGCTACGAGGACGTGACCCACAAGGCCCACAGCTTCTATTTCTCCCGCTACCCCGAAGGCATCGAGGCCACCGTCAACTGGCCGGATGTCAACCTGATCTTCCGGAACAACACCGACCGGCCCGTGTTGATCACCACCCGGTACACCGGCACCTCCATCACCGTGGAGTTCTTCGGCGACAACGACGGGCGGATCCTGGTGGGGGAATGGAAGGACAGGCGGAACCACCTGGAGGTGGTCGACGAAGGGGGGCCGCAGGCGCGGAAGATAACCGCCGAGGTTTCGGACCGCTTCCGATGGACCGGCCCGCCGGCGCCGCTGATGCGCGCCAATCCGCAGCTGGCCGCAGGGCAGGTGAAGCGGAAGCAATCCGCCCGCGCCGGCTGGAGCGTTTTGGTAACCCGCACCATCGACCAGGCGGGCCGCAAGACCATCCAGGAATGGAACGTCCGTTACCTGCCGCGCCGCGAGATCAACGAGGTCCATCCCTGCGTGCTGACCGACACGTGTTCACCCCCCGAGGAATCCGAAACCCCCGAATCGGCTCCGGCCGGCGGCTGATGCAGGCCGCGCCCTCTTGAACCGGCCCGCCGTGGAGGTCCGCGCCGCCCCGTCCGTTCACATCACCACCCTGGGGTGCTCCAAGAACCAGGTCGACTCCGAGAAGGCGGCCGCCCTGTTGTACGGAGCCGGTTACCGCCCCGCCGCCTCGGCCGGGCAGGCGGACGTGGTGATGGTCAACACCTGCGCCTTTATCGAGGCCGCCCGCCGGGAATCGGTGGAGACCGTCCTCGAGCTGGAAGGCGCCAAGGCGGAGGGCGCCCGCCTGGTCGTCATGGGCTGCATGGCGCAGCGCTACGGCGCCGAGCTGGAGGACTCCCTGGGGGAGGCGGCGGACGCGGTGGTGGGCCTCGACCGGTACGGGGAGCTGGTGGAGATCATCGACGGGGCAACAGGCTGGACGCCGGTGCGGATCGGCCCCCGGCGCCCTGCCATGGATATCCTCGACCTGGTCGACCGCCCCGCCCCGGCCTTTCCCTACGCCTACGTGAAGGCGGCGGAGGGCTGCGACAAGACCTGCTCGTTCTGCGCCATCCCCCTGATCCGGGGGCCGCAGCGGTCGCGCCGCCCCGCCGACATCCGCCGGGAGATTGAGCTGCTCTGCGCGGACGGCGTGTCCGAGGTCGTGCTGGTGGCCCAGGATCTGGCCGCCTACGGGCGGGACATCGGGGCCCGGTCCTCCGAACCGGGCGGCGGCATCGTCGATCTGCTGCGGTTCATCTCGGAAGCGGAGGGGCTGGCCCGGCTGCGGCTCCTGTATCTGTATCCGACCGAGATCCGCCCCGCCCTGATCGAGGAGATGGCCTCCAACCCTGCGGTGGCCCCTTATTTCGACCTGAGCCTCCAGCACGCCTCCCGGCGCCTGCTCCGCTCCATGCGCCGACCCGGAAGCACGGCGAGCCATCTGGCCCTGATCGACCGCATCCGCGCCGCCGCGCCGGAGGCCGCACTGCGCTCCTCTTTCATAGTCGGCTATCCGGGCGAGACCGAAGACGACGTGGAGGAGCTGGCCGGCTTCCTGGCGGCCGCCGAGCTGGATTGGGCGGGGTTCTTTCCCTATTCACCGGAGGAGGGAACCGGGGCGGCCGGCCTGCCCGGACGGATCGACCCCCGCGAGGCGGCGGCGCGGGTGCGCGAGCTGTCCCGCATCCAGGATGAGGCAACCGCCCGCCGCAGCGCCGCGCAGGTCGGCAGGACGCTGCGCATCCTGGTGGACCAGGTGGAGGACGGGATACCGGTGGGCAGGTCCTACCGCGAGGCGCCGGACATCGACGGCCTCATCTGCCTGGACCGGGGCGCTCCGGGGGAATGGGTGGAGGCCGAAATCATCGGAAGCTACGAGACCGACCTGGCGGCCGAGGTGTGCCGACCCTCCTGCGGGGCGGCGGGGGAGCGGGCGTGATCGTCGAGGTGGTGGCGGTCGGCACCGAGCTGCTGCTCGGCCAGATCGCCAACACCAACGCCGCCTACCTGGGGCGGCGGCTGGCGGAGATGGGCCTCGACGCCCATTATCAGGCGGTGGTGGGCGACAACCTCGACCGCATGGTCTCCTCCCTGCAAACGGCGTTCGGCCGCGCCGATGCGGTGGTGATCAGCGGGGGCCTCGGCCCCACCCAGGACGACATCACCAGGGAGGCGATCAGCGCGGCCACGGGAAGAAGGCTGGTATTCAGCGAGAAGCGCGCCGCCGAGCTGCGTTCCTTTTGGGAACAGATGGGGCGGGAGTTCCCCGAATCGAACCTGCGCCAGGCCGAATATCCGGAGGGCGCGGAGCAGCTGGCCAACCGGAGGGGCACCGCCCCCGGCCTGTTCCTGGAACACGAGGGAACTTCGATCTTCGCCTTGCCGGGGGTGCCGTCGGAGATGTATCAGATGTTCGAGGAGCACCTGGCGCCGCGGCTGCGGACAAGAAGCGGATCCGGCGGGGTGCTGATCAGCCGGGTGTTGAAGATCTGGGGGCAGGGTGAATCGGCGGTGGCCTCGATGCTGGACGACCTCTACTACGCCGCCGCCAACCCGTCGATGGCGTTTCTCGCCTCGGAAGGGCAGGTGAAGGTGCGCCTGTCGGCCAAGGCGGCGTCGGAAGAGGCCGCCCGGAGGCTGATCGACCCGGTGGAGCAGGAGGTGCGGCGGCGGCTCGGCGCCTGGGTGTTCGCGGTCGACGACCAGACCCTGGAGGGGATCCTCCTGGACGAGCTGCGGGCCAGGGGGTGGACCATCGGCGCCGCCGAGTCGCTGACCGCCGGGATGGCGGCGGCCCGCCTCACCCTGCTGCCCGGATCGTCGGATGTCTTCCGGGGAAGCGTGGTGGCCTACGCCGCCGATCTGAAGTCGGGCCTGCTGGGGGTGCCGCCGGAGGTGATCGAGGCGCACGGGGTGGTCAGCCGCGAGACCGCCGCGGCCATGGCCGACGGAGCGGCCCGGGTACTGGGGGTGGACGTTGCCGCCGCCATGACCGGAGCCGCCGGACCGGCCGCTCTGGAGCATCCGCCCGGCTCGGTGGCGGTGGCCGTACACACGCCGGACCGGACCCGGGCCAAGACCATGAATATGCCCGGCGACCGGGAACGGGTGCGGGCCTTCACCGTTGCCGCGGCTCTCCATCTGACCCGGCTGGCGGTGATCGGGGAGTGGTGGGAGGATTGACCGCCGCCGAGTCCGCCGACCGCTGTTTCGTCGCCCTTCCGCTGTCCGCGGAGGAGCGGACGGCTGTCGACGGATGGCGGGCGGGCCTCGGCCTTCCCGGGCGGCTGGTTCCGCCCGGCAAGCTGCACGTGACCCTCAGGTTCGTGGGGAAGGCCGATCCGGCGGGCCGCGACCGGATCGCCGCCGAGCTCGACCAGGCCGATCTGGGCGGACCGTTCTCCTTCCGGGTGGGCGGGGTGGGCGGGTTTCCGAAGATACGCAAGGCAACGGTGGCCTGGGCGGCGCTGGAAAACGACGGCGGAGGGGCGGCGCGGCTGGCGGAGGCGGTGGAGGAAGCGGTGGCGGCGGCGGGGTTCGGCGCAGAGGACCGCCCGTTCCGGGGCCACCTGACCCTGGCCAGGATCCGCCCTCCGAGAGATCTCCGCCGGCCGGCCTCCCGGCCCCCCGCCCGGATCCCGGTCCGGGTTGCCGAAGTGGTCTTCTACCGCAGCCGCATCGGCAACGGGCCGGCTGTCTACGAACCGCTGGAGCGGTTTTTCCTCCGGTAGAAAGCCGCCGCGGCGAAATGCTTGACAAGCGAACATCTGTTCGATTAACCTCGGCGGTGAGGTTTCCGTGGATAACATGGATGTAATTCAAGGGCGGGATCGTCCGGCGCCAATCCGGCGCCCGGTCGGAACCCCCGAAATCTTGCAGCCGTCTTGTAACCGGAAAACCTCCGAAAGAGCAGATAATCGATGGAGCGGAGAGAGTAGGGCCGTTATCTGTCACACCCGGCTCGTACCTTGCAGGCAAGCAAACTACGAGGATGAGCCGCCGGCTCGATGAGACCAAGGAGCAAACGATGAAGAAGGAACGACAGCAGGCCCTGGACACGACCATGACCCAGATCGAGCGGCAGTTCGGCAAGGGATCCATCATGAAGATGGGCGCCGACACCATCCGCAGGATCGAACACATCTCGACCGGGGCTTTGGCGCTGGACCTGGCGCTGGGCATCGGCGGGGTGCCCAGGGGCCGCATCGTCGAGGTGTACGGGCCGGAGTCGAGCGGCAAGACCACCCTGGCCCTGCACATCGTGGCCGAGGCCCAGCGCAACGGCGGGATCGCCGCCTTCGTGGACGCCGAGCACGCCCTCGACCCCATATACGCCAAGGCGGTGGGGGTGGACATCGACGAGCTGCTGATCTCCCAGCCCGACACCGGCGAGCAGGCCTTGGAGATAGCCGACATGCTGATCCGGTCGAGCGCCCTCGACGTGGTGGTGGTCGATTCGGTGGCCGCCCTGGTTCCCCGCGCCGAGATCGAAGGCGATATGGGCGACGCCCATGTCGGCCTCCAGGCCCGGTTGATGTCCCAGGCCCTGCGCAAGCTGACCGCGAGCATCAACCGCTCCAAGACCACCGCCGTCTTTATCAACCAGCTCCGCGAGAAGATCGGCGTGATGTTCGGTTCGCCGGAGGTGACGCCGGGCGGGCGGGCGCTGAAGTTCTACTCCAGCGTGCGCCTCGACATCCGGCGCATCGAGTCGATCAAGGACGGCCGCGAACAGATCGGCAACCGGGTGCGGGTCAAGGTGGTCAAGAACAAGCTGGCCCCCCCCTTCCGCATGGCCGAGTTCGACATCATGTTCGGACAGGGCATCTCCTGGGAAGGAAGCCTGCTCGACGTGGCGGTCAACAACGGCATCGTCAAGAAGAGCGGCGCCTGGTACACGTACGACGGCGACCAGCTCGGACAGGGCCGCGAGCGGGCCAAGGGGTTCCTGCGGAGCAACCCCGAGGTGGCGATGCAGCTCCAGGCCCGGGTGCTCGAGGCCGTGGGAATCGCCGAGGGCAGCGGCGCCGAACAGGAGGCCGCGGCTTCCGCCCCTTCCGAGAAGTAGCATCAGGCCTGTCCGGGGGCCGGCGGCGGAGTGCCCCGCCCCGGCCCCCGGGCCCCCGCCGCCGCGGTCTCTGTCTTGCCGGCCCAGGGTTTCTGATCCCTGGGCGCCTTCCTGGTCCGGGCCGGAATATCCGGTAAGCCGGACTCCGGTTATACGATGTCGGCTGTTCCATACGGCGCAGCGTCGGGAGAGTTCGGGCATGGCCGCCCCGCACCGCAAGCAATCGAATCCCAGGAGAACGGGCGGCGGAAACCCGGGCCGGCAGAACTCCGGCCGGGCGGGCCGGCCCCGGCGGAGCTCCGGACCTCCGGGCCGCTCCAGGGGGCGGCCGGCCGGGGGTTCCAGCAGGAGCCGAGGCCGGGGGGCGGAGCGCCCCCGGTCCGGCAAGAAGGGTTCCGGCCGGGGTTCGGACCGCGCCGCCCGGGGCAGGGCCGAGCCCGGGGGCTCCGGCGGCGGCGGCCCGCGCCGCAAACCCGCCCGCAGGCCGGGCGGCAGGCCGTCCGGGTCCCGCCGAGCCGGGCCGGGCCAGCCCCGGGGCAAGCGGGGCGGCAGAGACGGGCGGCCCGGACGCAAACCCGCCCGCAGGCCGGGCGGCCGGCCCGACCCCCGATCAGAGCGCAAGCCGCCACACACGGGGGCGGGGCCCGACAACCTGCCCCGCTGGATGCGGGAGGAGATCCACCGCACCACCCACAAGGACCGCCGGGACGCCTCGCTGAAGGTGATCGCCGAGGGAATAGACGCCTACGGAAACGAAGAATTCGAAGCGGCCCGCCGCAGGCTGGCCAAGGCCAAGCAGCTGAGCCCCAGATCGCCGTCGGTGCGGGAGCTGTTGGGCCTCAGCGCCTACCGGCTGGAAAGATGGGGCGAGGCCCTGGCCGAGATGCGCGCCTACCGGCGGATGGCCGGAGACACTTCGTACATGCCGGCGGAGATGGATTGCCTGCGCGCCCTCGGCCGGGGCGCGGACGTAGAGAAGACCTGGGCGCGGTTCGGCGAGCTGGGCGGCGACCGCCCCGCCGAAGCCGAGGCCAGGGTGGTCTACGGCGCATTCCTGCTCGACCAGGACCGCCCGGCCGAAGCATGGGCGGTGACCCGGCCCTCCCGTCTCCCCCCCGGCGCCCCGCCCTACGAGCTGCGGAGGTGGTTCATAGCCGCCCGCGCCGCCCTGGAGATCGGCGACGCCGAAGCGGCGGAGCAGCTGGCCGGCGCCGTCTACCGGGCCGACCCCGCCATGGCGGGCCTCGATGAGCTGATGTCCAGGATCGATGCCGGCAGCCGCCCGTGAGCGAAACCGGGCCCGCAGCAGGCGAAGGCCGGAAATTTTTAAGATGGTAACGCTATCAAATGAAATCTGTCACACCCATATCTTACATTGGTATCTCTACCGCATTCCCCATAGTGAAGGAGCAACTCATGACCACGGAAAACACCAACGGCAACTCCGGCGATAGCGCCGCCGTCGACCGCAACGAGGTCTTCCTGAAGGGGAAGCTCGCCGCGTCGCCCGAGCATCGGACCTTCGGCTCCGGCGCCTCGCTGGCCCGTCTTCTCGTCACCGTCCGGCTGCCTTCGCCGAGCCGGACCGACGTACTGCCGGTCACCGTCTGGGAGCCCGACCCGGCCCTGGTGGGAGCGGCGCGGGGCACCCCCGTCGAGATCGCCGGGCAGGTGCATCGGCGGTTCTGGACCGACTCCGAAGGCCGCCACAGCCGGGTGGAGGTGGTCGCCTCTGCCGTCGAGCTGGGCGAGGCGCCCTCCGTCGGCTGATCGGCGGCGCGATCATGGTCCGGCCCCCGGGCGCGGAAGGCCTGCCCGCCCGGCGGCCGGACCCGATCCGCGAGGCGGGATAATGGATATGGTGAAAGCTCTGTTGCGCCCCCGCTGGATCGCGCTGTCGATCTTCGCAACGCTGCTCACCGCGGCATGCGCGGCGCTGGGTTTCTGGCAGCTGGGGCGGCTGGAAGAGCGCCGGGCTTCCAACGCGGTTGTCGGCAGCCGCCTCGACCGGGCGCCCGTCGACCTGGGCCAGCTCGTTGAGGCGCTGGCGCCCCGGGAGGGCGTCGCAACCGATCCTTCGCACTACGAGTTCACCCGGGTCTCCGCCGAGGGCAGGCTGTTGGACGAAGGCCGGGTGTTGATCCGTTCCCAGGTGGTCAACAGCCGGGCCGGCGTACACGCCGTCTTCCCGCTCGACCTGGGAGACGGCCGCGCGGTGCTGGTGAACGCGGGCTGGTTCCCTCTGGAAATGGAACCGCCCCCGGCGGCGGACCTCTATCCACCGTCCGGGGAGATCGCGATGGCCGGATTGCTGCGCGCCGACCAGCAGCGCCCCGCCCTCGGAAGGCGGGAACCGGACGGCCCGCTGGAGACGGCGGCCCGGATCGACGTGGGCCGCATCCAGCAACAGGTCGGCCTTCCTCTCCTGCCTTTCTGGATTCAGCTCCTCGAACCTGACGATCCGGACCGGTTCCCCGTCCCGGCGCCGGTCCCGCCCCTCGACGAAGGCTCCCACCTGTCCTACGCGGTGCAATGGTTCTCGTTCGGAGGGACCGCGCTGGCGGTCTACCTGGCCCTGATGCGCAGGGAGCTCAGGCCGGGCCGCCGCCGGGGCCGCCGGCAATCGGAACCGCCAGCTCCTCGACCACCGTAACCTGCGGCATCCGGGCGAACACTTCGGGGTCCACGAATATCTTGGACGCCCTGCCGCCGCCCCCAACCAGGATCTCGTCGAGTTCCATTACCCGGGAGTCCACGTAGACCGGGAGGCCGTCGGGAAGCCCGAAGGGCGCAACCCCGCCGGTCATCATGCCGGTAAGCTCCCGGGCCGACTCGGCCGGAGCGAAGGACAGCTTCCGCACTCCCAGCAGGGACCTCACCCGGCGGTTCACATCGAGGCGGGTCACGGCCGTCGCCACGCACACCGCGTTGCGCCCGGCCGGACGCTTCGACGACACCAGGATGGCGTTGGCCGCCTGCTCGAGCGGGTACCCGTAACGGTCGCAGAAGGCGGCGGTGTGGGTGAAGGCGGGGTCGATCTCCATCACCCTGAACTCGGCGTTCAGGGAAGCGAGGGCCTCCTGCACCCTCCGGGCGGCGGCGGCGTCTTCCATGCTGTCCGGGCGGTCCGGTTCCATGCCGCCAGTCTATCCGGCTCCTTGCCCGCAGATCCATCCCGGGCGGCGTCCGGTGTACGATTCCGATATGCCCATCGACCCCGCCCTGCTCGACATACTGGTGTGTCCGGTCAGCAAGGCCCCCCTGCGGGAGATCGACGGGGCGCTGGTCTCCACCGACCCCGCCACCAGGATGCGGTACCGGATCGACGGGACCGTCCCGGTGATGTTGGTGGAAGAAGCCGAACAGTTGCCGGAAGCAGAATGGAAGGCGGTGATGAGCCGTGGTCGATGAGGAACGCAGCACCGGAGAACCGCAGGCGCAGGGAGGCGGCACCGTCTTCGGAATGATCCTGCGGGGGGAGATCCCGGCCGATATCGTGTACGAGGACGAGCTGTGCGTCGCTTTCAGGGACATCGACCCGCAGGCCGATGTCCACGTGCTGGTCATACCGCGGGAACCCATCCGGAGCCTGGCCCGCGCCTCCGCCGAACACCGGGAACTGCTGGGTCACCTGCTGGGGGTGTGCGCGTCGGTGGCCGCCGCGGAAGGCGTCGCCGAGTCCGGATACCGGGTGGTGACCAACATCGGAGGCGACGGCGGTCAATCGGTCGACCATCTCCACTTCCATGTGCTCGGCGGACGACCGATGAAATGGCCGCCGGGTTGATCGGCGGCCTCCGCCGGGCGGGCACCCACCGTCCTGTTTCATGGAAACCGAGCATCGCGGCGGCCGTGTCGCTGGCATTGACGTTGGCGGCCTGCGGCGGGGGAGGGCCGGCGCCCGGCCCGACCGCATCGACGGGCGCCTCATCGACGGGCGCCGCGGCCGCCCCGGCAGCTTCCATCGAGGTAACGGCAACGGAGGCGCCGGCTGCATCCACGTCTGCGGCCGCATCCACGGCCTCGACGACCGCCGCCCGCCCCGCGGACACCGCCGTCGCGGCGGGGGAATACGAGGTTTCTTTCACCCTGGAGGAGTGCCCCTTCCGTCCCCTGCCCGGCGCCGACCCCCAATGCGGTTACCTGTCCGTCCCCGCAAACCGCTCCCGCCCCGAAGAAGGCCGGATCCGGCTGGCGGCGGCGGTCTTTCCCGCCCGGTCCGAAGAGATACACCCTCCGGTGGTCTACCTGGAGGGCGGGCCGGGCGGAGAAGCCCTCGCAAGCCTGCCCTTCTCCTACGAAACGCTGGTGAAACCCCTCGACGCCGAGCGGACGGTGATAGTGTTCGACCAGAGGGGGGTGGGTTACTCCGAACCGTCCCTTTCGTGTCCGGAAATCCGCCTGCTGACGTTTGATCTGCTGGACGAGGACCTCCCCGACGAAGAGTGGCTGGCCCGCTACACGGCGGTCCTCCATGAGTGCCGGGAAACATGGGGGAGCAGGGGAATCGACCTCTCCAACTTCAACAGCGCCGCCTCGGCGGCCGACGTGGCCGACCTGCGGGCGGCGCTCGGCTACGACGAGTGGGACCTGTACGGCATCTCCTACGGAACCCGCCTGGCCCTGACCGTGATGCGGGACCACCCGGAAGGGATCCGCAGCGTCGTCCTGGACTCCGCCTATCCGCATCAGGTCGACGAGATCGCCCTCGCCCTGAGGGGGGCGGCCGGCGCTCTGGATGAGATCTTCTCGGCCTGCGCCGCAGACCCCTACTGCAGCTCCGCCTACGGGGACCTGGAAACGCTCCTGTTCTCGGCGGTAGAGCGTCTCGACGAATCGCCGGCGGAGATCGAGGTCATCGACTACTTCACCTTCCGCACCTATCCGGCCCTGCTTGACGGCGGCGGGCTGCTGTCGCTGGTGTTCCTGGCCCTCTACTCCGAGTGGAGCTTCCCGCGGATTCCCCAGGCGCTGGCCGAAATCCAGGACGGCCGCTACAGCAGCGCCGAGGAACTCCTGTCGCTGTTCCTGGCCAACAGCGCCTTCCTGTCCGTCGGCATGAACGTAACGATCGGCTGCCGCGAGGAAGTGCCCTTCTCCGATCCCGGCCTGGTGAGCTCGGAGCGCGAGGCGCACCCCCGGCTGGCGCCCCTGGTCGAAGGCTCGCTGTTCGAGCTGGGAAACGCCTCCGAATTCTGCGCCGCCTGGGGCGCCGGGCAGGCCGGCCCGATCGAGAACCAGCCGGTAACCAGCAGCATCCCCGCCCTGGTGATGGCGGGCCGCTTCGACCCGGTCACCCCGCCGGACTACGGCCGCCGGACCGCCGAGCACCTCGGCGGCGCCTGGTTGGTGGAGTTTCCCACCCTGGCCCACGGGGTGAGCACCGTAGAAGGCTGCCCCCGGTCGATAATGCTGGATTTCCTCGCCGACCCGGCCGACGAGCCCGACACCGCCTGCCTGGCGGACATGCCGAGGGTGCTATTCCCTTAAAACGCGGCGGTCGCGGCGCGGGGGCGTCGAATCCGAGGCGGCGCCGGGCGGCGGCCCTGGCCGGGCTGGCCCTCATATCGGGCGCCTGCGGGGCGGGCGGATCACAACCGGCGGAGGAGCCGCCGCCGCCCGTCTGCGCGGCGGGCCAGATCGACGGAGATGTGATCCTGCTCTCCGAACCGGACCAGCTGTCCCCTCAGGTGATCGACCGGTTCGAGCGGCGGTACGGGGTCGACGTGGTCGAGCTCACCTACGCAGCAGAGGACGACCTGTTATCCCGGGTCACGGCCGGCGCCGACGCCTTCGACGTGATCCTGCTGACCGGCTACGCAGCGGACATCCTGCGGCGGGGGGGAAACCTGTTGCCGCTCGACCCGATCGCCCTCCCGGGGAGGGTCAATCTGGATCCCAGGTTCGACGCCGGAAGCGGCGGCGATGAGCGGTTCTACTCCGTGCCTCTGCTGTGGGGGACGGTGGGCATCGGCATGAACATCAACGTGGTGGGCGCCGACCTCGATCCGACCTGGGGCATGGTGTTCGACACCTACCAGACCTGGATATACGCCGGGCGGGTCTCCCTGCTGGCGGAGGGGCGGCAGGTGTTGGCCGCCGCCATGCTGTATCTCGGGCATTCACCGAACTCGATGAACCGTTTCGAGGTCAGGAGGGCCGCCGAGCTGGTGCAGGCGGCTCAGGCCCATCTGGGCGGGTTCGACTCCGATGACTACGTACCGAAACTCGTGGAAGGCGTGTTCGACGTCGCCCACGGGAGATCCGACGATTTCCTGGAGGCGCTCACCTCCGAAACCGTCGACTTCCGTTACGCGGTGCCCGGCGAGGGCGCCGTCGCCTGGGTGGATTACATGGTGGTTCCCGCCACCTCCCGCCGCCCGTGCAGCGCCCATTCCTTCATAGATTTCATACTCGAGCCGAGGAACGGAGCCGAGGCGGCCAACTACTCCGGGGCGGCCACGCCCAACCTGGCGGCCCTTGAACACGTGCTGCCGGAGCTGGCGTCCGATCCGAGCATCTATCCGCCCCCGGAGGTGCTGGACCGTCTGGTGCTGCTGGTCTACAACGAGGAAATCGACCGCCTGTACGCCGAGGAGTTCATACCTCTGGAACGGTCCTGACCCCGCCCGGATGCTCCCGACGCCGGCCCGGGCCTGTCCGCACCGGTATGCTGTGGGCGTGGCCGCCGCGGTTCCCAGACTCCGTACCGCCCTGAAGAACCGCGCCCCCGGCCTGGCGGTGGAACGGCGCCTCTGGGAGGCGGGCTGCGAGGTGGTGGCGGGAGTGGACGAGGTGGGCAAGGGCGCCTGGGCGGGGCCGCTGACGGTAGGCGTCGCGGTGATCCCCAAAGACCGGCGCATCTACAAGCTGAGGGACTCGAAGATGCTGACCGAAGCCGAGCGGGAGGCCCTCTTCGACCGGGTGGCCGGCTGGTGTACACGATGGGCGGTCGGGCACGCCGGCCACGAAGAATGCGACCGGCTCGGAATGTCGGACGCGCAGCGCCTGGCCGCCCGGCGGGCCCTGGACGCCCTGGGGGCGGCGCCGGATCGGATACTGATCGACGGGCGGTGGGACTTCGTGGGGGGCAACGGCGCCGTCCGGTTGGTCAAGGGCGACGCCCTCTCGCTCTCCATCGCCGCCGCTTCCGTCCTCGCCAAGGTGGTGCGCGACCGGATAATGCGCGATCTCGCCCCCTTCTACCCCAACTACTGCTTCGAGGAGAACAAGGGTTACCCCAGCCCCCGGCACAAGGCCGCCCTCCACGCCTGGGGGCCCTCCAGCATCCACAGGCGCAGCTGGGTGTTCATGGACTACCTTCCCTGGACCGGGATACCCCGATACGTCAGGCCCGACCCCCAGGGCGCCCTGTTCGATCCGGAGCAACCCGGGGGTTCGACGACCGGCTAGCCGGATGCACTCTTGCGCCCCTGCTCAGGAGCACCCCGCCCGCACCGGGCAAGAATTTTCCGCATTTCAGGATAAGGGTATTGAATTTGTCGTAGGTTTGCGGTACTATGCGGGCGCTGATACACAAACACCGCCGCCGGGATTCCGGAGAGCGCGGCGGTCATCATCGGAACCTTGTCGAGCCGGGCGCCGCCGCCCGAACAGGAGCGGCATGCCCAAGCGGCGGATCCGATGCCGGTGGTGGAGGCGGGGGAGGGCCCGGCGCAGCCGGGGGCGGTGCGCCGGATTTTCGCGTTCTCGGACGGCTGGGCAGTTGCTCGGTTTCGACCCGGCGCAACCCGGGGTTGAGGGCCCGATTCGATCCGAACCCCGTCCACCCTTTGAGCGAAGCGCCGGATCGGGGCGGCCGTCCGCCCTCGGCCGGTTCGTTCCCGGCGGCAAGCAAGAATATTTTTCGCATTTCAGGATGAGGGTATTGGGTTTGTCATAGGTTTGTGGTACTATGTGTGTGCTGATACACAAACACCGCCGCCGGGGTTCCGGAGTGCGCGGCGGTCATCATCGGAACCTTGTCGAGCCGGGCGCCGCCGCCCGAACAGGAGCGGCATGCCCGAGCGGCGGATCCGATGCCGGTGGTGGAGGCGGGGGAGGGTCCCGGCGCAGCCGGGGCGGGGCGCCGGTTTTTCGCGTTCTCGAATGGCGGGTGGAGGTCAACGATGGCGGGGGGGGAAGGAGGAGGCCAAGAAAGATCCGCGGACAGACGGGCGGTTCCAGAGATGCGTATGGTTGTTGCGGCCTAACGCCCCGCGATTCGGCTGGGCAACACGGTCGGGGCGGGCGGTTCCGAGATTCGTAGGGTTGTTGCGGCGGCGGGTATTCCGACCTCGTGCCGTTTGATTCTGTTGCGCGGCGCGGCGCACGGTGAACCGAAGAAGTGTTGACGCGCCCCGGATACGGACCCCGGGTCCGCTCTTCGAGCGAAGCCCCGGATCGAGGCGGGCGGCCGGCCTGCGCCCCCGGTCGTTCCCGTCGGCCCGGTCGTTTCCCGTCAGAGTGAATCGGCGTCGATGGCGAAGAGATCCTCCGGCCCGGCCTGAACCGCCGGCAGCAGCGCCGCCGCCTGCGGCAGGATCTGCTCCAGATAGAAGCGGGCGGTCACCTGCTTGTGTTCGTTTCCGGCCCCGGCCGCAGCAGCCGCCGCCTCGGCCATCATCGCCCCGCCGACGGTGATCCCGAACATGGTGCAGTAGGGGGTGGCCCCCGCCAGCCGCCGGTTCACGCCTTCGGCGCCCCCGGCCCCGTCCGAGAGGAAGCGGGTGGCCTCCGCCAGGGCGTCCAGGGCCGCCGGCAGCGACTTGGCCGCCTCCGTCCAACCGAGATCCTCCAGACCCCGGACGGCGGGGCGCAGGGAGTCGATGTAGCGGGCGGCGAAACCCCCTCCGTCCATGGGCAGCTTCCGCATCACCAGGTCGATCGCCTGGATGCCGTTGGTGCCCTCGTAGATGGGCGCGATGCGGGCGTCCCGGAGATGCTGGGCGGCGCCGGTTTCCTCGATGTACCCCATCCCCCCGTGCACCTGGACGCCGATCGACGCCGTTTCCACCCCGAGATCGGTGCACCAGGCCTTGACCACGGGGATCAGCAGCGCCAGGCAGCGGGCGTGCCAACGGCGTTCCTCCGCGTCCGGGGAGTATCCGGCGAGATCCTGGTGCATACCGGCGCGGTACAGGAGCGCCCGCATCGCCTCCACGTTGGACCTCATGGTGAGCAGCATCCTCCTCACGTCGGGGTGCTCGACGATGAGCGAATCCCGATCCGCCCCCGCCGCCCGTCCCTGGCGCCGCTCCCGCGCGAAGGCCGCCGCCTGCTGGTAGGCCCGCTCGGCCACCGCCATGCCCTGGAGTCCCACCGAGATGCGGGCGGTGTTCATCATCGTGAACATGTTGCGCATTCCCTGATCTACCCCTCCCAGCAGATACCCCACCGCGCCCCCGGTGTCCTCCCCGTAGGCCATCACACAGGTAGGGGAGGCGTGGATGCCCAGCTTGTGCTCGAGCGACACCGCCTTCAGGTCGTTGGGCCGCCCCGCCCCGCCGCCGTTCTCGTCCGGCAGGTATTTGGGAACGATGAACATGGAGATGCCCCCGGTGCCGGGCGGCGACCCCGGTATCCGGGCGAGCACCAGATGGATGACGTTCTCGGCCAGGTCGTGGTCGCCGTAGGTGATGAATATCTTGGCCCCCCGGAGGAGGTAGGTTCCGTCCCCGGCCGGATGGGCGGGCATCTTCAGGGCGCCCACGTCGGAGCCGGCCTGCGGCTCGGTGAGGTTCATGGCGGCGGTCCACTCGCCGCTGATCAGCCTGGGCAGGTAGAGGGATTTCTGCTCCTCGTCGCCGTGGGCCAGGATCGCCGAGACCGCCCCGGACGTAAGCAGCGAGCAGATGCTGAAGGAGAAGCAGGCCGAGGTGAACATCTCCTCCACCGCGATGCCGACCGCCCTGGGCATCTGGTGGCCCCCCCACCGGGACGGGGCGTCGATCCCTCCCCAGCCGGCCTTCACCGAGGCTTCGTAGGCCTCCCGGAACCCCGCCGGGGTGCGCACCGCCCCGTCCACCAGCGCGGCGCCTTCCAGATCGCCCGGCCGGTTGAGGGGCGCCACCAGGTCCTGGACGAACCGGGCGCCCTCATCCAGCGCCGCCCACACCAGGTCCCGCTCGGCGCGGCGGTAGCGGTCGAGCGACGCCAACCTGTCCAACCCGGCGATGTGCTCCAGCGCGAAGCGGATGTCGCCGAGGGGGGCGGTGTAGCCATGCATACCGGCCATGCCCGCGCCTAGCCCGGCAGGCTCAATCCGCGGTCGAGGTCCTCGATCAGGTCCTCGACGTCTTCCAGCCCCACCGAGATGCGCACCAGGCCGTCGGTGATCCCCACCCGCAGGCGCTCCGCTTCCTCCACGTCGGCGTGGGTCATGGTCGCCGGATGCGTTATCAACGATTCCACCGAACCCAGGTTCTCGGCCAGGGTCCACACCCGCAGCGACCTCATGAGCCGCTTGCCGGCCTCCGCCCCCCCCTCGACCTCGAACCAGGCCATGGCCCCGAAGCCGGAGGCCTGGCGGGCGGCCAGCCCGTGCTGGGGGAAGGAAGCCAGGCCGGGGTAGGACACCGACGCCACCCCGGGGTGGCCCTCCAGAAACTCGGCCACGGCCATTGCGTTGGCGGACTGCCGTTCCATGCGCTCGCTCAGGGTCTTGGCGCCCTGCAGGGTCAGCCAGGCGACAAACGGCGACATGATCGTCCCCGCGGCGTTGCGGACGAAGCCGACCGCCTCCGAATGCTCCTCGCTGCGGCACACCACCGCGCCGCCCACCGTGGCGTTGTGGCCGTCGAAGTACTTGGTGGTGGAGTGGACCGCCAGGTCGGCGCCCAGCTCCAGCGGCCGCTGGAAGTAGGGGGTGAGGAAGGTGTTGTCGACCGCGTGGGGAATGCCGCGGGAGGCGGCTATTTCCGACACCGCGGCGATGTCGGTGTACTTGAGGGTGGGGTTGGCCGGCGTCTCCGTGAAGATGAGGCGGGTGCGCCCGTTGACCGCGGCGGCCACCGCTTCCGGGTCGGAGGTGTCCGCGAAGGTGAAATCGACCCCGAATCGGGCGAACACCTTGGTGGCGAGGCGGTGGGTGCCGCCGTAGGCGACGTCGCTGATCAGGGCGTGGTCCCCGGCGTTGAGCAAAGCCGTGAACACCCCGTTGGTGGCGGCCATGCCGGTGGCGAACGCCCAGGCGGCGCCGCCGCCCTCGAGCACCGCGAGCCGCTCTTCCAGGGCCGATACGGTGGGGTTGGCCGACCGGGAGTAGGAATAGCCAGTGGCCATGTAGTCGTCCACGGACGGCTGGACGAAGGTGGTCGCCTGGTGGATCGGCGTAAGGATGGCGCCGGTGGCCGGGTCGGGGGCGGCGCCTGCGTGTATCTGGTCGGTTCTGAAGCCCATACCTCCGGACCTCCTGGGGACAGACACAGATTACCGGCCTCGCGCCGAAACCGTAGAAACCCGCCGCGGCGGGGCGGAACCCCTGAAAAAAACGCCGATAAAGGATGGCCGGACCGGAGTTCGCGAAAAAAATCCGGCGGTGCGCGCCGCAAGGGTATTGAATCCGCCGCAGGGTTGTGATATGCATGTAGGAACAGACAACGCGGCGGATCGGCGGATCCGGATCCGCAGCGTTCAGACAGACCGCAAGCCCGGAGCCGCCCGGCAAGTGGACGGACGCCCGACCCGGCAAGTCCGCCATCGGGCCGGCGCCTCCAAGGGCGAGGCGGTCAACCTAGCCGGATGATCGAAACCAAGGTCGGGTGCGGCCCCAGGCGCACGCGGCCCGCACCGGAACGCGAAAATTGGCGGTGGCGGCGGGGGAGGGAGCCCGGCGTAGCCGGGCGGTTTCGGCGGGAGAACGCGAAAAACTCGGTGCATTCCACCAATTCAGGGATGGTCGCGACGGTCTGCCCCGCGAGCACCCTCGACGGTTCCGTCGCTATACTCCGCCTTGATGCATGGATGGAATGATGTCCAACAGGTCGGGTATCATAATAAAGGAGGAGTAACAAGCGATGGCAACCAAACGCAGAGTGTTTTACAGCTTTCATTTTGAACAAGACTCCTGGCGGGCTGGCCAAGTTCGCGAAATAGGGGTGTTGGAAGGGAACCAGCCTGCCTCGGATAATGACTGGGAAAACATCAAGAGAAAGGGAGATACCGACATCAAACGTTGGATTGATAGTCAATTGCAAGGAAGAACCTGCACTGTCATTCTAATAGGCCAAAAGACGGCAGGGCGTAAATGGATAGAATATGAAATAGAACAATCCTGGAAATTGAAGAAAGGATTAGTAGGGATTTATATACATAATCTGTTAGACTATAACGGTAATCAATCTACAAAAGGTAAAAATCCCTTTGAAGATATCAAGGTAAATCAAAAAAAATTATCTGAGATAGTCAAAACATATGATCCTCCATACCACACGAGTAAAGATGTTTATGGTCATATAGAAACTTACATTGCTGATTGGATAGAGGAGGCAATCGAAATTAGGAGGGGTTCATGACAAAGCTTCCCGCTTTCGGCGTCGAATCTTCGTCGGTGCAGACCCATCTCAAGATTATGCAGGATGTGATCCAAAGGATGGCAGAGAACAGCCGCGCATGTAAGGTCTGGTGTATAACTATTGTATCGGCGGGTCTTATCTTGGTCGCAAGAGTAGATCGTCCTGATTTTGTCTTGATTTCACTCGTGCCGGCTGTTGCGTTTCTGATACTTGATACGTATTACCTTGCGCTGGAGCGGGCTTTTCGAGGTTCATACAATTCTTTTGTCCAGAAGCTGGCGCGGGGAGAGTTGACGCCTTTCGATCTGTACGTCGTGAAACCTGCCGGTTCTGTGCCGAGAACCTTCTTCCGCAGTCTTGATTCGTTCTCTATCTGGCCGTTCTACGCTGCGCTTATCATAGCGGTTCTGGTTGTGCGGTTTTTGATCTGATTTTATAAGCGTCTCGATGGCCGACTTTCGCGTCCAGTCCGATTTCAGTCCGGCGGGGGATCAGCCCGCCGCGATCGCCGCCCTGGTGGAGGGGGTCGAGCGGGGCGACCCCTTCCAGACGCTGCTCGGCATCACCGGGTCGGGCAAGTCGGCCACCATCGCCTGGGCCATCGAGGGCCTCCAGCGCCCGGCGCTGGTGATCGCCCCCAACAAGGCCCTGGCCGCCCAGCTGGCCTCGGAGTTCCGCCAGTTCTTCCCCGAGAACCGGGTCGAGTACTTCGTGTCCTACTACGACTACTACCAGCCCGAGGCGTACATCCCCCAGACCGACACCTACATCGAGAAGGACTCCAGCATCAACGACGAGATCGACCGGCTGCGCCACGCCGCCACCTCGTCCCTGCTCTTTCGCGAGGACGTGGTGATCGTGGCCAGCGTCTCCTGCATCTACGGCCTGGGCAGCCCCGATGAGTACGCCGGGCAGGTCCTCCGGCTGGTCAAGGGGGTGGAGTACCCGCTCCACGAGGCCATCCGGCGGCTGGTCGCCATCCAGTACGAGCGCAACGAGGTCAACCTGATCCGGGGGCGGTTCCGGGTGCGGGGCGACACCCTGGAGGTCTTTCCCGCCTACGAGGAGACCGTGGCCAGGGTGGAGTACTTCGGGGAGGAAGTGGACCGGATAGTGCGTATGAACCCCTTGACGGGGGAGTTCCTCGAGGAGATGAGCGAGCTCTGGGTGTATCCGGCCACCCATTACGCCGCCACCCAGGAGCGGATGGAGAAGGCCCTGGTCAACATCGAGGCGGAGCTGGCGGAGCGCCTGGCCGAGCTCGAACAGCAGGGCAAGCTGCTCGAAGCCCAACGCCTCAGGATGCGCACCGCCTACGACATGGAGATGATCCGGGAGGTGGGCTTCTGTTCGGGCATCGAGAACTACAGCCGCCACATCGACGGCCGGGAACCCGGCGAACCCCCCTACACCCTGCTCGACTACTTCCCGGACGATTTCGTCACCGTCATCGACGAGAGCCACGTGGCCGTACCGCAGCTGCACGGGCAGTACGAGGGCGACCGGAGCCGCAAGGACGTGCTGGTCGAGCACGGCTTCCGGCTCCCCTCGGCGATGGACAACCGCCCCCTCCGCTTCGACGAGTGGCTGGAGAAAACCGGCCAGGTGATCTTCATGTCGGCCACCCCCGGCCCGTTCGAGCGCCGCCGGTCCGACAGCATCGTCGAGCAGATCGTCCGCCCCACCGGCCTGGTGGATCCGGAGGTCGTGGTGCGCCCCGCCAAAGGCCAGATCGACGACCTGCTCGAGGAGATCCGCGCCCAGGCGGCCGCCGACGAGCGGGTGCTGGTAACCACCCTCACCAAGAAGATGTCCGAGGACCTGACCGACTACCTGCTGGAGCTGGGCGTCAGGGCCCGCTACCTGCATTCGGAGATCGACACCCTGGAGCGCATCCAGCTGCTGCGCGACCTGCGCCTGGGGGAGTACGACGTGCTGGTGGGCATCAACCTGCTGCGCGAGGGCCTCGACCTGCCGGAGGTGTCGCTGGTGGCCATCCTCGACGCCGACAAGGAAGGATTCCTCCGCTCCGAGACCAGCCTCATCCAGATAATCGGGAGGGCGGCCCGCAACGTGTCGGGGCGGGTGATCATGTACGCCGACGAGGTTACCGCCTCGATGCGGGCGGCCATCGGCGAGACCAACCGCCGCCGCAACCTGCAGATCCGGTACAACGAGGAGCACGGGATCGACCCCCAGACCATCCGCAAGAAGGTGTCGGACATACTCGAGCTGGTTTCCTCGGGACCGGCCGCCAAAAACCGGCGGGGGCGGCGGCGCGAGGACATGGAGATCCGGGCGCCCATCGAGCTGGCCGGCGAGGACCTGGGCCGCCTCGTCCAGAGCCTGGAGGACGAGATGCGGGAGGCCGCCCGGGAGCTGCGCTTCGAGTATGCGGCGCGGCTGCGGGACGAGGTGGCCGAGCTGAGGAGGGAGATGCGGGAGCTGAGCGAGGCAACCGCCTGATGGCCGGGCGGGCGGTTCCGCAGCTCCGGTTCGGGGTGCTGTTCTCGCCCCCGTTGACCTACGGTTCGGTGATCGAAACGGCGGAGCGGGCCGAGGAGCTCGGATACGACGCCTTCTACGTACCCGACCATTTCAACGAGGTGATCTCGCCGGTCCCGGCCCTGGCCGCGGCGGCGTCCGCCACCTCGCTGCGGATCGGCGCCTACATGCTGGCCAACGACCTCCGCCATCCGGCCATGACGGCGCGGGACTTCGCCGCCCTCGACGAGCTCTCCGGCGGGAGGGCCGAGCTGGGGATCGGGGCCGGATGGTGGCCGCCCGATTACCGCGCCCTGGGCCGGGAGATGGACCGGCCCTCCGACCGCATCTCCCGGCTGCGGGAGGCGGTGGACCTGATCCGGGCGTGCTGGACCCAGGACGAGGTGGACCACGAGGGAAGGTGGTACCGCACCCGCCTCACCCCGATGGTGCGCCCCGTCCAGAAACCCCATCCGCCCATCATCGTGGGGGGAGGCGGCCCCAAGCTGCTGCAGACGGCCGCCGAGGTGGCCGATGTGGTTTCGATCACCGCCTCGCTGCGGAGCGGGCGGAGAGAGAACATACCCGCCGCAGCCGCCGGAACGAGCTTCGAGGAGGTGGCCGGCAAGGTGAGCGCCGTCCTGGAGCAGTCCGGGCGGAAGGCGTTGATCGACATACTGTTCTTCCGGGTGGCGGTGGGGGAACGATCCGGAGAGGCGGTGGATGAGGCGGCCGCCGGGCACGGGGTCGCCCCCGAACAGGTGCGGCGGTCGCCCTTCTTCCAGGTGGGAACGCCGGAGGAGGCGGCCGACGGCATCGAACGCCTGGCGGAATGCGGCGTCGGCTCCTTCGTGGTCAGGGCGGGTGACATGGAAGCAGGAGCGCAGGTCAGGGAGCTGCTGGAGGAACGCCGCCGGCCGGGTTGACACCGCCGCCCCGGATCGGCGGGCTCAGGAAGCGGCCGTCCGGTCGAGGAGGGCGAGGCCGGCGCCTATCACGCCTGCGTTCCGCCCGGCGCGCCCGGCGGTGACCGGGGTCTGCCGGGCCCGGTCGGACCAGACCGAGGCGAGGGCTTTCTCGGCCACCCGGTCCAACAGGCCGGGGGCGCGGGTCAAGCCGCCGCCGATGATCACGCAGCCGGGGTCGAGGACGTCGATCAGCATCGAGGTCATGCGGCCCAGGAGGTCGACCGTCTGGCCGGCCACCATCCGGGCGACGGGGTCGCCGTCCGCCGCCCGCCCGAACACCTCGCGGGCGGGGATCTCCTCTCCCGTGAACTTCAGGTAGCGCGCCGACACGCCCCGCCCGGAGGCCACATCCTCGAGGCGGCAGTCCACCAGCCGGCCGGCCTCCTCGTCGAGCGCCGTCAGCAGGGTCGAACCGCACATCAGGGCCCGTCCGTGCGCCCCCTCGAACGGAACCCCCTCGATCAGCAGGCAGTGGCTGATGCCGGTTCCCAGGTTGATGTAGAGGCAGACCGGATGGCCGGAGGCCGCCCCCAGGCGGGCCTCGGCGAGGGCGGCGGCGCGGATATCGGCTTCCACCCGCACCGGCCCGTACCGGTCGAATGCCCCCCGGACGCCGGCGTCGTCCCAGGCCGCGACCGCCGCCGAGGTGATTTTTCCGTCCTCTACCAGCTCGGGCAGGCCGATCCCCGCCCCGACGATGCGCAACCCCAGCCCGGCGGCCGTCTCGGCCGCGGCGGCCCCCAACCCGGCGGCCCGCTGGAGGGAATCCGGGCCGGGCGCTCCGGTAGGCGCCGTCCGCAGCGAATGCACCCCGCCCCGCCGGTCGACCAGGCCCGCCGCGATCTTGGTGCCGCCGACGTCGACCGCCAGCGCGACCTCCCCGGCGCCGGGGTCCCGGCTCAATCCCGGTCCGGGCCGGGAAGGTAGCGGGGCGCGGCGCCGAACAGGAACTCGGCGGTCTCCGAGCCGGGGGAGAAGCACTGGTAGCGGGTTCCGACCGGTGTGTAGAAACCGTCCCCCGCCTCCAGCTCGAACCAGGAGGGCGGCTGTTCGGCGTCGGGCAGGAACACCGCCAGGACGCCCTCCAGGACGACCAGGGCCGCGTCCCCGCCGTGGCTGCGCACCCCGCTGCGCTGCCCCGGGAGCAGCCGGGCCCGCCCGGCGGTCAGGTGTTCGGTGCTCGCGATCAGGCCCACCGCCAGGTCGTCGGACGGGCCGTCGAACCTCCATGACAGGTCCGTTTCGCCTATCACCCGGAAGGAGCGTTCCCGGTCGTATTCGGAGCGGGCCTCCGGCCACCGCCCCAGCAGGCGGTCGTCGCCGTACTTCCATTCCGACAGATAGGGCCGGGTGCGGGCGTAGTCCGAAGACGCCCCCGCCGCCGGGGGAGGGGCGAACAGCTCCATCACCCGCAGCGGCCGGTCGGGGCTGCGGTTGACGGCGTGGTGCCAGGTGTCGCGCCGGAAGAACACCGACTCCCCGGGCCGGGCCCGCGCCGCCTCCCCCGTCTCGGGGTTCACCAGCAGCATCTCGCCCTCCACCACGTGCAGCACCTCGTCGGCGGCGAACACGGTCCGGTTGAAGTCGGAGTGGGTGAAGCGGGCGCGGGGCGGCAACGTGAACTCGATCAGGTGGATGAGCTCCGACGAGACGTAGATGCGGTCGCCCACATAGCCGGCCTCCTCGTCGCCCCACAGGTGCATGGCCGCCTCGCGGCAGGGGACGGCGGCCGCCCGGTCGAGGACGGGGCGGGGCGAGGGCCGCCGTTTCGCTGCGCCGGGTTCGTCCGCCGCCACTTCGTTACTCCTCGCGGAGGATTCGGTGGTCGTGTACCGGCAAGGAGCTCTCCAGCACGATCGAGTCCGAGTCGTAGGGGATGGGGTCGAAGGTGCTGGACACTTTCTGCGCCCGCCCGGTGCGCGCCGCCTCGTCGGCCTTGAGCATGATCTCCAGGACGTGGTAGGCGTGCCGGGGCGCCATGAGCTGCGGGGCGCCGCCGATCACGTCCAGCAGGTGGCGCAGGCCCGCCGTCCAGTCCCAGCCCGGATCCATCTCGCCGTGCACCGACCAGACGCCGAACCGGTTGGCCCACATCTCGTACCCGTCGGGGGCCCAGTCGTCGCCCATCATCTGGACGACGCCTTCGCTCCCATACAGCTCTATCGCGGGCGAGCGGTAGCTCTGCATGGTGAACCCGGTGATCACCGAGGCGAAGGACGCCGACCCGAAGTCGAGCATGATCTGGTAGTTGTCCCAGACGTCGACCTCCACCTCTTCTTCGTCCACCACCCGGCGGGGCTCGGCGGTGCCCGCGAAGGCGGACACCCGCTCGACCGGACCGAGCAGGCCGGTGAGCGAGGTGATGTTGTACACCCCCAGGTCGAACACCGGGCCGCCGCCCGCCTGGTAGTACCACTTCCCCCAGGTCGGCCCGGACCATCCGTAACGGGCCCGCGCCAGGTCGACCCGCCCGACCTCCCCGTTGTGGACCACCCGCTTCCATATCGCCCGATAGGTGGGGCTGAGGATCACGCTCGGGGCGCAGACGAGGACCGAACCTCCCCGCTCGGCCTCCTCGACGATCTTCCCGGCCGTTTCCAGGTCGACCGCCATGGGCTTCTCCACCAGCACGTGCTTTCCGGCCTCCAGAGCGGCGAGGGCGATCGGGCCGTGGTGGGGCATGGCGGTGAGGATCAGCACCGCGTCCACCGCCGGGTCGGCGATCACATCCCGGTAGTCGACGCTGAAGGGGGCGCCCTCGTACAGGAAGCGCTCGACCTCCCCGGCCCGTTCGGGAACGGCGTCGCAGGTGTGCACCGCCCGGAGCCGGCCCTCGGCCCGCAGCTCGCGGATCAGCGCCGCGTAGGGCTCGAACACGCTGCCCAGCCCGATTACCCCCAAGCCCAATGCTTCACTCACCCGCGCTCTCCTCGGTTCGATCCATATCCGTGCGCTCCGGCGGCTTCCTACCCCTTCAGCCCGAACATCTTCATGCCCTGGATGAAGTACTTCTGCGCCGCCGCGAACAGGATAACGAGGGGGGCGGTCATCAGGGTCGCGGCCGCCATCATGAGGTGCCATTCGGTGAGGCGGCGCCCCTGGAACGAGAACAGCCCCAGCGAGAGGGGGAACTGATCCGGGTCGGAAAGGTAGATCAGGGGCCGGAAAAAGTCGTGCCAGGTCCAGACGAACGTGAAGACCGACATCACCACCAGGGCGGGCTTGACCAGGGGGAGCATTATCTGCCAGAAGATGCGGAACTCGCCCGCGCCGTCCACCCGGGCGGCGTCGTCCAGCTCCCGCGGCAGCCCCCGGAAGAACTGGCGCATCAAGAAGATGAAGAACGCCTCCGCGAAAAAGGCGGGCGCGATCAGCGGTATGTAGGTGCCCAGCACGCCGAGCCGCTTGAACAGCAGGAAGGTCGGGATGAAGGTAACCACGTAGGGGACCATCATGGTCGCCAGGGTGATCGCGAACAGGATGTTGCGGCCCGGGAAACGCAGGCGGGCGAACCCGTAGCCCACCAAGGCGCATGACAATACCGTCCCCACGGTAACGAGACCGGCGTATAACAGGCTGTTGAAGAAGAAGCGCAGAAAAGGAAACCCCGGGTAGCTCAGTACCTCGACGAAGTTTCCCCATTGGAGGGTCTCGGGCAGCCACCGGACCGGAACCGTGAATATCTCCCGGTTCTCCTTCAGAGCCGAGCTCAGCATCCAGAGCAGCGGGACGGCGAAGCAGACCGATGCGGCGCTCAGCACCAGGTGCCATCCCGTCTGCCGCAGCAGGCCGCCCCTCTTGGCGTAGGCCGGGGGAGGGGCGCCCGGGCCGCCGCCTTCCTCCTCCCGCCGGAGGATGGCCGAAGGCCGGACCGCCCTCACTGGGCCGCGGCCCCTGCGGTCCGGCGGCGGCCCATCAGACGCCCTCGTACACCCAACGCCGGGTGGTTCCGAAAATGGCGGCGGTTACCGCCAGGATCACCAGGAACAGCACCATCGCCTGGGCGGAGGCGTAGCCCATGTCGAAGTATCGGAAAGCCGACCGGTAGATGAGCACCATGTACATGAGGGTCGATCCGTTGGGCTCGCCGGTCGGCCCCCCCACGACCATCGCCGCGTCGAAAACCTGGAAGGAGTAGATCACCCCGATCACCAGGTTGAACAGGATCACCGGGGTCAGCAGGGGGAGCGTGACCCGGAAGAAGCGCTGCCAGGCGCCCGCTCCGTCGATGGAGGCCGCCTCGAGCAGCGACCGGGGTATCTCCTGCAGCCCGGCCAGGAAGATCAGCGTGGCCGCGCCGACCCCCCACAGGCTCAGGACCACCAGCCCCCATTTGGACCAGCTGGGGTCGTGGAACCAGGCCGGTCCGTCGAGGCCGACCGCTTCGATCGCCGTGTTGAGAGCCCCGTGGCGGGGCTCCATCAGCAGGAGGAACACGATCGTCCCGGCCACCGGGGGGACGACGGCGGGCATGTAGAAGAGGGTCCGGTGGATGCCGATGCCCCGCACCGGCCGGTTCAGCAGCAGCGCCAGCAGCAGCGAGACGGCCAGACCGATCGGCACCGACAGCAGGGCGTAGAACAGGCTGTTGCGGGCCGCCCGCCACACCGCGCTGTCGTTCCACATCGCGGCGTAATTCTCCAGCCCCGTCCATTCGGGGGGGTTCAGGACGTCGTATTCGGTGAAGGACAGGTAGGTGGCGGCGCCGATCGGGTAGAGATGGAACACCGCCAGGGCGACCAGCCAGGGCGATACGAACAGCAGCCCGGCCAGCGCCTCGCGGCGGCCCAGCCCGGATCCGGACCGCCGCAGCCTGTTTCTGATCATTCCGCCCCTTCGGACCGGTCAACCCTCCAGGAGTTTGTCGAGCTCGGCCTGCGCCGCCTCCTGGGCCGCCGTCAGCGCCTCCCTGGGGGTGGCCGTCTTGAGCATCACCGCGTCGATAGCCTCGCCCATCCGGTCGTGCAGGAAGTCCTGGACCGGGCAGGTCCACATGGGGGCGGCCACCTCCAGCTGGGCGGTGAAGAACCGGGTTATGTCGGCGGCGAACTCGTCGCCCCGCTGGTCGGCGATCGCCTGGGGGAACAGGTCGTCCGGCGCCTGCCGGTTGGTGGGGATGTCCGGCACCTGGCTGAACCACTCGCTCATGCCCTCGACCACCAGATAGTCCAGCCAGGCAAAGGCGGCCTCCGGGTTCGGCGACCCGGCGGGGATGGCGCACCAGTTGGGCCAGAAGCCCGAAGCCGTCGAGGTGCCGCTCGGGCCGACCGGGAACTGCGCCACGTTCCACCGCGACCACCCGTCGAACTCGACGCCGTAGATATCGGAGCCGAACCAGAATCCGTTGACCAGGGCGGCGTGGGCGCCCGCATGGAACTGCGGGGGCCGGCCGTTGTCATCCACGTACCCGCCGCCGGTGTAGTTGCCCGAGGCGGTGAGTGACACCCAGTCGCCCTTGTACTGCTCGTTGAGCCAGGTGAGCCCGTAGTCCAGCATTTCGATGTTCTGATCCGAGGCGAGTCTGACCCGCCTGTTGTCGGCGTCGTAGAGCACCCCGCCGTTGGTCGCCGACCAGATGGCGCTCTCGATGGCGTCGTAGGGCGGGATGAAACCGGCCGACACTAGGGTGTCACCGTCCCATTCGACGAACTCCGCCGACATGGCCTTCAGCTCGTCCCATGTCTTGGGGAAGTCGTCGCGGGCGCTGGAGATCCCCTTGCTTTCGAGCAGCTCCTCGTTGTAGAAGATGGCGTAGGAGCTGGCCGTGGCGGGAAGGCCGTAGATCTGCCCGTCCCAGCGGCACGAACCGAGCACGCCTTCCGGCCAGTTCGACAGCTGCGAGTAGGTGGAGGAAGCCATCAGGTCGTCCAACGGCATCCAGGCGCCGCGGGGCGCCAGCACCACCGGCGGGCTCCAGATGATGACCGCATCCGGGGGAGTGCCGGCGGCCAGGCTGGCCAGGATGCGCTCGGTGAAGTTCTCGTCTTCGCCGACCCCGCACAGCACCTCGCGGATCGAGATGCCCGACCCCGACGCGGCAAAGTTGTCGCCGACGGTGCGGAACGCCCCGCAGAACGGGTCCGATCCGCCCGGAAGCCAGAAGTCCAGCGCGATCTCCGGGGCGGCGGTCGCAGCGGGCGCCTGCGTTCCCGCCGCCGCGCCCGCAGTGGTCGGCGCCGCCGTGGTGTCCGTGTCCGCGGATCTGCCGCAGGCGGCGAGGAAGGCGGCGGCGCCCCCCGCCCCCATCAGCTGAAGGAACTTCCTCCGGTCCACCATCATGGGCCGCATCTGCCCCGGCCGGTTGTCGCTCATAACGATCCTTCTCCCTGTGTCGACTGTCTCGCCTTCCGGGCCGTCTTCCCGGCCGCCGGGCCGCGCCGATGCCCGCGAAGCTGTTCGTCTGGTTGTAAACCTGCGGTCGAGGATAGCCTCTCTCCTTGCGGCGCGTACGGCTCACACTGTCCGGGGGCCTCCCCGCGCCTCCGCCCGCGGTGGATATGAGCGATTCGGGTTCCAATTACAATCTCCCCGCCGCCCGCTTCCCCTTGCGACATACACCGGGTCATGATGACGAGAGACAAGCTGGTCGTTCGCGGCGCCCGCGAACACAACCTCCAAGACGTGTCGATCGAGCTTCCCCGCGATCGGCTGATCGTGTTCACCGGATTGTCCGGTTCGGGAAAGTCGAGCCTGGCGTTCGACACCATCTACGCCGAGGGCCAGCGCCGCTACGTGGAGAGCCTGTCGGCCTACGCCCGGCAGTTCCTCGGCCAGATGGACAAACCGGACGTGGACTTCATCGAGGGCCTGTCGCCCGCCATCTCCATCGACCAGAAGACCGCCAGCCGCAACCCCCGCTCGACGGTCGGCACCATCACCGAGATCCACGACTACCTGCGCCTGCTCTACGCCCGGATCGGCCGGCCCCACTGCCCGGAATGCGGCGCCGAGGCCGCCCGCCAGACCCCCCAGCAGATCGTCGACCAGATCGCCGGATTCGAGGAAGGCGTCCGCTTCCAGGTGCTGGCCCCCGTGGTCCAGGGCCGCAAGGGGGAGTACGAGGAGCTGTTCCGGGACCTGTCCCGCCAGGGGTACAGCCGGGCGCGGGTGGACGGCGAGATCATGGACCTGGGGGAGAGCATCCGCCTGGACCGCTACTACACCCACACCATCGAGGTGGTGGTCGACCGGCTGATCGCCGGACGCAGCGGGGTCAGGCGGCTGACCGAATCCCTCGAGACCGCCCTCGACCTGACCGGGGGGGTGGCGGTGGTGGACATCATCGACGGCCCGGAGCTGACCTTCAGCCAGCACCTGGCCTGCGACCGATGCGGGCTTTCGTTCGACGAGCTCCAGCCCCGTTCCTTCTCCTTCAACAGCCCCTACGGCGCCTGCCAGGGATGCTCGGGGATCGGCACCAGATTCGAGGTGGATCCGACGCTGGTGATCCCCGACGACGAGATGTCCATAGCCGACGGCGCCATCGCCCCCTGGGCGGGCAACCGCAACCGTTACTTCCACCACCTGCTGGACGGACTGGCCAAGGAGCTCGGCTTCGATGCAAAAGCCCCGTTCGCCTCCCTGGATCCCGAGCACCAGCAGGCGGTGCTGTACGGGACGGGGCGGCGCCCGGTCCAGGTGTCGTTTACCAACCGCTTCGGGCGGCGGAGGCGCTACCGGGCCGTCTATGAGGGGGTGATCCCGGTGCTGCGCCGCCGCCACGAGCAGACCGAATCGGAGGCGGCCCGCTCCCACTACCAGGAATACATGCGGGAGGTTCCCTGCCCGGACTGCGGGGGCGCCCGCCTCAACCCCATGTCGCGGGCCGTAACGGTGGGCGGCATGGACATCTTCAAGCTGTGCAGCCGCTCCATCCGGGGGACGCTCGACGCCCTGGAAGGCCTGGAGCTGGGGGATCGCGATGCGGCCATCGCCGATCCGGTGCTCAAGGAGATACGCGCCCGCCTCCAGTTCCTGCTGGACGTGGGTCTGGAATACCTGAACCTGTACCGGGGGGCGGCCACCCTCTCCGGGGGGGAGGCCCAGCGTATCCGCCTGGCCACCCAGATCGGGTCGGGCCTGGTCGGGGTGCTCTACGTCCTCGACGAGCCCTCCATAGGCCTCCACCAACGGGACAACCGCCGGCTGCTGGAGACCCTGCTGCGTCTGCGCGACCTGGGCAACACCCTGATCGTGGTGGAGCACGACGAGGAGACCATCCGCACCGCCGACCACATCGTCGACTTGGGGCCGGGGGCGGGCGAGCACGGCGGCCGCGTGGTGGCGGAGGGGGGCCTGGCCGAGATCGTCTCTGCGCCCGCCTCCCTGACCGGGGACTACCTCACCGGCCGCCGCCGCATCCCCTCCCCGGAAAGGCGCCGGCCGGGGGACGGGCGCACCCTGATCGTGGTGGGGGCGGCCGAGAACAACCTCCGCCAGATCGACGTGGAGTTCCCGCTGGGTGTGCTGATCGCCGTTACCGGGGTGTCGGGGAGCGGCAAGTCGTCCCTGGTGCAGGAGATACTGTCCAAGGCCCTCCATCACAGGCTGCACCGGGCCAGGGCGGTGCCGGGGCGCCACCGCCGGCTCGAGGGGGCCGGTCATCTGGACAAGGTGATCGATATCGACCAGTCGCCCATCGGGCGCACCCCCCGCTCCAACCCCGCCACCTACACCAAGCTGTTCGACCGCATCCGGGCGCTGTTCGCCTCCACCCCCGAGGCGCGGGCGCGGGGGTATATGCCGGGGCGGTTCTCGTTCAACGTGCGGGGCGGGCGCTGCGAGGCCTGCCGGGGCGACGGAAACATCAAGATCGAGATGCATTTCCTCCCCGATGTGTACGTGCCGTGCGAGGTGTGCGAGGGGATGCGCTACAACCGGGACACCCTCGAGGTGCGGTGGAAGGGCCGTTCGATAGCCGACATCCTGGACATGCCGGTGGAGGAGGCGGTGTCGTTCTTCGAGGCGCAGCCGCCCATAGCCCGCATCCTGCAGACCATCTACGACGTGGGCCTCGGTTATATACGCCTCGGCCAGCCCGCCCCCACCCTCTCCGGCGGGGAGGCGCAGCGGGTCAAGCTCGCCTCGGAGCTGGGCAAGCGGGCCACCGGCAACACCCTCTATATCCTCGACGAACCCACCACCGGCCTTCACTTCGAGGACACCCGCAAGCTCCTCGAGGTGCTGCACCGCCTGGTGGACGGGGGCAACACGGCGGTGGTGATCGAGCACAACCTGGACGTGGTGCGATCGGCCGACTGGATCATCGACATGGGGCCGGAGGGAGGAGACGAAGGCGGTCGAGTGATCGCCTGCGGCACTCCGGAGCAGGTAGCGGAATCCCCCGGCTCGTACACGGGCAAGTTCCTGAGCGACGTACTCTGACCTGCCAGGTGTTACCAGATCCATGAAACGGCATGCGTTTGTAGACGAATCCGTCCGCGGCTCCAGCTATTACATGTGTGTTACATTGATTTCATCAGATATGGTCGCAATGACTCGGCGCCGTCTCGGCTCGCTCAAGCTCCCGGGGCAGAGGCGCATCCATTTTGCCGCCGAGAGCGATAGACGACGCCGCGCCCTCCTGAGAGAAATAGCCGTCCTCAAAACCGCTTCGGTCATCTACCGCGCCGATAACCGAGACCAGATCACAGCACGGTCAGCCATCATCAAGAGGATGTTGTCGGACCTTTGTAAAGCCGGTGTGGATCGTCTTGTACTCGAATCGCGCAAGGGCCAGGATGGAAGAGACCGCTCAACGATTCATCGGGTATCGCGCGCAACCCCAAAGCCCATCCCCGCCTATACACACCTAGATCCGGTGAGCGAACCCATGCTCTGGATACCAGATGCTGTGGCCTGGGCTTGGGGGAGAGGCGGTCGGTGGAAGACCATCCTCCATGAACTGGAGCTCGTAGTCCACTTCCAGCTGGTCGATGTACCATGAAACGCAAAACCCGGCCGCTCACCGTCCGGAGAGGAGCCGGGTCTGCTTCCTCGGGCTACTGCCCTCGGCTCTCCCATTATGGTTCATCAACAGGGAAATGTCAAGGTACAGGCAGATGAGCGACCGGAACGAACCGACCGAGCGGTGGACGGCGGAGGCGGCGAGGGCCGGGCGTTGCTGAAATCTGGGATGCACCGGGCAAGTTCCTGAGCGACGTGCTCTGACCGCCGCCGAGAGCCGGAAGGCCGGATGCCGATTATCATGGCTCGGACGGTGTAGATTCAGGGCGACGCGGATGGGAGACCATGCCAGACCAGCCGAGCAGGGCGATCACACGGATCAAGCTCAAGCACTTCACCGCCTTCGAGGAGCTGGACTTCGCCCCGTCGCCGGGGATCAACGTTCTGACCGGCGCCAACGGTACGGGCAAGACCCACTTGATGAAAGCGGCCTACGCCGCCTGCTGCGTCAGCAAGACACAGGAGAACTTCGCTGAAAAGCTGGTTCGGGTGTTCCTTCCGTCAGGCAAAAAGATCGGCCGCCTCGTTCGAGGGCGGCAAAGACAGACGCGATGCCAAATCGAGATACATCGTGATCCGATAAAGATACGAGCTTCTTTTACTGGAGCAGATAGTGTTGTACGCAGTGCTAAGATAGCTGGCACTAAAGCTTGGTATCAGCATCCAATGGAGAGCATCTATATACCTGTAAAAGAAATGTTAGCTAACGCACCTGGATTCCGTTCACTGTACGGACAACGTGAGATACATTTCGAGGAAGTAAATGCCGATATAATCGACCGAGCATACCTTCCAGTTCAAAAAGGACGACCGGATCAAAGACGTCAGATATTATTGGATATATTGTCGCAAGACATGGAAGGCAAGGTCATAAACAAGGGAGAAGAGTTCTTTTTGCGAAAAAGAGGGGACCTTGAGTTCACATTGTTGGCAGAAGGTCTACGCAAGTTAGGTCTCCTGTATCTCCTCATACAAAATGGTTCTTTATCTGAAGGATCAGTACTATTTTGGGACGAACCCGAGACTAATCTCAATCCTAAGCTTCTTTATCCATTAATAAAAATACTCTTGGAACTGCAGAGTATGGGAGTGCAAATCTTCTTGGCCACACACGACTATGTGATTATTAAGGAATTGGATCTACAAAGTGAGCCAAACAATAAAGTAGCCTACCATTCTTTGTACATACAGGATTCACAGATCAATCTTGAAAGTACTGATCATTATTTAGGCCTGCACCAAAACGCTATCATGTCTACATTTGATAATCTATATGATCGAGTAATAAATAGAACCGTATCTGTTTGAGCTAAACATAGGATTTAATGAGTATGGCCTTGCAAGAAGGACGATTGAGGATTGATCTTCCACCAAACGCCATCGGATGGAAATTCGACAACGAATCGCATGGTCTGTCGCATGCCATGAAAGCCGTAGATTTCATAGTCGAGTCTCAAAATGTCGTCTGGTTCATAGAAATCAAGGACCCCAGTCACCCTAATGTACCTCCAAGAGAGCAGGCAAGGTTCTCACAAAATCTAGAATCTGCTGATATTGATATTGACTTGGTACGCAAGTATCGAGACTCCTGGCTGTACTTGTGGGCTTGTGAAAAGGTAGACGAGTTCATTGAATGCCACTATTATGTAATCATAGTAAATAAATACTTGGATAATATCCAGTTAGAACAAAGATCCTCCTCCTTGCAGAAGACCCTGCCTCTAGGTGATCTAGGAGGAAGATGGCAGCGTAGGTTCGTTATGGAGTGCGGAGTCTTCAATATGGAGTCCTGGAACCAAAGATTCACGGATTACCCTATCACGATCCAACATACCTTATAGCAAGACACTCGGATGGGTCATGCTTGCGGCCCTTCCAGGACAACGAGGCAGGTTGACCCGGCAGATGAGCGACTGGAACGAACTGACCGAGTGGTGGACGGCGGAGGCGCAGGATCCGGCCTACGAGGAGGAGGTGATCCCGCTTTTCTTCGAGGTGCTGGGGGAGGTGCGGGGCCGGGTGCTGCTCGACCTAGGGTGCGGGGACGGGCGCATCCAGGGCCTGGTTGCCGAGCGGGGGGCGAAGGCGGTCGGGGTGGACATCAACACCGAGCTGGCCCGCCGGGCTTCCCGCCGCCATCCGGTTTTCCTCCACCGACTGCCGGGCCTGGCCTGCGTGCGGGACGAGGCGGCGGACGGCGCCTACGCGGTGCTGACCCTGGAACACATCGAGGACTCGGCCCGCTTCTTCGGCGAGGCGGCCCGGGTGGTCCGCCCTGGAGGCGCCCTGGCGCTGATGATCAACCACCCCGTCTACACGGCGCCGCGGTCGGGGCCGGTGCTCGACCCTTCCGACGGGGAGCTGTTCTGGAGGTTCGGCGGCTACCTGGAGGCCGGGCGAACCAGGGAACCGGCGGGGGACCGCACCGTGGAGTTCATCCACCGTCCGGTCGGCGCGCTGCTCACCGAAGCGGCCGCCGCCGGCTGGCTGCTGGAGGAGGTCAAGGAGCAGGGGGTGGGCGCCCGCTCGGCGGCTCGGGACCCCATCCTCGCCAAACACGGAGGCATCCCCCACCTGATGGCCCTCCGCTGGCGCCGCGGGGATATTCGGCCCCGCGAGGCGGAAGGCCTGAGTCGGCCTGCGGGCTGTAGCAGAAACGAGTAATATGATTATCTGTGTCCGTTATTTATACTGAGGAAACCATGCGAATTTCAGAACGCGGCCAGATAACCATTCCCAAGACTCTGAGAGACCGTTACGGGATGAACTGCAACGTCGAGGTCGAGATCACCCCCACCGACGAAGGTCTGCTCATACGAAAGCGGACGACCGCGGAGCATCCTGTGGACCGCATCGCCGGCATACTCGACGGCTCCTTCGAGGGAGAGGTCGATGAATACATCAAGGAGATACGCGGTAGCATACGCGCCGCCGGTCAGGGTTAGGAGGCGTACCAGGAGTCTGAAGGATGCTATGGTCGGACGGGTCTCGGTACGCGGGGAGGAATGAAACACAGATCGGGCCCTGCATGGGTAGTTCTGGTTCTGGCATTTCTCGCCCTGCAGTCGTGCAACGCAACGAGGGAACCTGCGTATGAAGACAAACCCAGGTTGGCTATGGAGAGGCCGCCGGCGTCATACCTGGAAGAAACGATTCGTCCTTGCACACCGATTGAAGGCAGTAAACTAATTACCTGCCGTCCTGGGGAACCTCCTATTATCAGACATCTGTACTTGGCCCATGGGTCTACTCCTCTTATCTCCGTGAGTTCTCAATCCTCCCAAAAAATTTCTGTGGAAGTGATTGGCACCCGCGGCGGCACCATTCCTATGTCAGAGTTTCCAACCATTGAAGAATTCATGTTGGGAAAGGGACAAGCCGTCGAGATGCCTCATATAGTCATCAGAGGAACCGTCAGACCTAATACAACGCGATGTGAAAAATACCCGGACCTTCGATACACATTTCATGTTGGTTATTACTGCTTCGTTGATGTTCGGGTAAACGAATATCTGGCAGGAATAGGTCCTGCTCAATTGACCATAGGTATATACTCTGATTTTCTAGCAATTGACGATCCGGATATACACACAAGATCTTCAAGCTATGAAACACGGGAAAAACCGTCGCCATGGAGGCTTATCCCCAATGAATGGCTAGAACAATTCTTATTCGATCCTGCTATGCGCACGGAGTCTGAATATGGTGGAAAGGAACTAATACTTTTTCTCATACCGTCAGAAAGTCTCGAGGCATGGGATGTTGAAGGAGTAATCTTTCTTGAACTCAACGAGGATGGTACCGAAGCTGTCGCCGGATATTTATACTTGAATGGCCTTTCTGAACGGCGCAACCTTCTAGACATTCCTCTTACTGAATTAGCACATCAAGTCAAAGAAGCATCCGATCTCAGGGAAGAGATATGGGAGGAGCTGAAAGCAGAAGATCGCTACTTGCCTTCGGTATTGGTAACAGATGCCAATAAGCTAAAAGAAATCTATATTGAAGGAACAGAACTGCCGCCTCCGGTACCTGTTCTGCCCGGTTCTTAGCCGGGTGTCCAACTGTCTGATGATTGACCATTCTGCGCGTCAGTAGGCGCCGAACCATCGGTCGTGGAGCCGCCCGTAGACGCCGCTCTCGATCAAATCCAGGAGGGCCAGGTTGATCCGCTCCCGCAGATCGGCGTCGTCCTCGCCGAGGAGCAGCCCGTACTGGACCTTCTCGAAGAGCGGGCCGACCGTCGTAACCTCTCCGGCGCCCTGGCGGAGGAGTGGAAGCGCAGCACCGGGGCGTCGAACACGATGGCGTCCACCTCGCCCTGCGCCAGCAGGCCATAGGCTTCTTCGATGTCGTCTACCAGCACCGGGCCGACCCCGACGGTGGATAGATAGGCGTCCCCGGCCGACCCTTCTACGGCGGCCACCCGGTGCCCCGGCAGATCGGACGGCCCCGCGATGCCGCTCCGCAGCTCGTTCACCGCCAGCGAGGAGGCGATCGAGGCGGTGAAGCTGGCGAACACCAGGGTTCCCAGGGCGATCCATATCAACGCCACCACCCGCCCCTTGACGCCCCGGGTCACCTTGTCGCCGTACCCGACGGTGCTCATGGTCACCACCGACCAGTAGAAGGAGTCCCATATCCCCTTCAGGTACGGCCCGGCGAAGTCCGGGTTGTGGCGGCGTTCCAGCCACCAGACCAGGTGCGCGGCGACCAGCACCGCCGCCCCGAACACGACCAGCAACCAGGGCAGGTCGGACGAGGCCACCGCCCGGAAGAAACCCGTGATCCGGTCGCCGATGCTGCGGGAGGCGCGGACGGGGGCCATGATGGTCAGGCCGGTGTCCAGCACCGGGAGGGTGAAGTCGACTATCTCCTCCCGCGAGGCGGTGATGGCCACCCCTCCCAGCGCCAGCCGGGCCGCCCCCCGGTTCACATCGTCGATCTGTTTGGCCACCGTGTCCACCGTGTGGATCTCCACCCGCATCCCCAGCCGCGCCGCCAAGAAGCGGACCAGGTCGACCTCGAAGCCGCTGTAGGCGCGGTTCTCGTAGATGACGAAGGGCGGCAGGGGGCGGACCGCCACCCTCAGCACCCCGCCCTCCGCCTCCTCGTCTTCCTCCGGGTCGTCCAGCCCCGCGGCGTCGGGGTCGGCGGTCCGGATCCAACGGTCGACGACGGCTCGGTTGGCCGTTATCCACTCCTCGGCGTGGCGCCGGATGTCCGCCGGGTCCCCCTCATCGGCCACCATCAGGGCGTTCTGCGCCGAGATGTCCTCGAGCGGGATCACCACCTGTTCCAACAGGCGGCGGATCGACGGGTTGGCCTCCAGGAAGTCGGAGTTGGCCACCGCCCTGATGTCGTTGGGCGGCCAGCCGGTCTGGCACGGATCGTTGGCGCAGCCGGGTATCCCGGGAATAAAGGTGCGGTCGAGCGCCGACGCCTGGTCCGGGGGGAGGGAGGGGAACGGCGTCTCCAGCCACACCGCCTCGCGCCCGGGCGCCAGCTCGCCCACCGTCCAGTTGGGGGTCCAGGTGTAGTAGAGGACCGGCCGCCCGGCCTTGTAGCGGGCGATCGTCTCGTTTATCAGCGGCGAGTAGTCGCCCTGCACGTGCTCCACCGTTTCCGTCAACCCGTAGGCTTCCAGGTGGTGGTCGACGATCGACGCGCACGACCACCCGACGCTGCAGCCGATCAGGTCGGCCCGGCCGTCGCCGTCGCGGTCGAACAGGGCCGCGGCGCCGGGGTCGGCGAGGTCGCCCAGATTGGTTATGCCGTGGGCTTCGGCGGTGGCCGCATCGATGAAATAGCCCTGCAGCGCCCCGTCGTCGACCGAGACGCCGACCCGTTCCACCGGCCCGCCCTCCTCTATGAAAGAATCGTGCAGCGGGAACCATCCGCTGGCCCACAGGTCCACCTCGCCCGCCGCCGCCGCCTGGTAGAACTCGCCGTTTTCCATCGTGGCCGGGCCCTCGACCCGGTAGCCGAGCATCTGGATCAGGAGCCGGTAGATCTCCGCCTGGAACCATCCGGTGTCCCAGGTGGGCCGGGCCAGGCGAACCGGCGGTTTTTCATCGGATGTTTGAGCCGCCAATCCGGCGCCCGGCGCAAAGAGCAGCGCCGCCGCCAGGATTCCCAGGGCGGCGAAGGCGTATCGGCGCATAGGGGCATCCGGTCGGGGGGCCGAACGATAGCGAAAGGAGCCGGGCGGCCGCCGCTCGGACAATCCCCGCACCCCGGCTCCGATCCGGTCGGGGCCCGCCGCCCGCCGGAAGTTTGATAGGAACAATTTTGATATCAACAAATATCAATAAAGTTCGCGAAAAAATCCCGTTTTACGGCGCATCCGGGCGCGCGGTCGGTTAGTTTCTATATCAGCCGCGCCCCGCGGCCCGGGTTTAACCGGTGCCCGCGAGCAGGGCCGGCGGCGAGCGGAGAGGAGGAAAACGTGGCAGCGCGATACACAAGGGGCCGCCGCCCATGAGCGAAAAAGACCTGACCGAGGCAACCGCCGCGCATCAGGGCTGGGAGGAAGAAGAGGAGCAGCGCCGCCGGGACGCCATCCACAACCGGCCGGCGTTCGAGGGCCTCCAGATCGACCCCGACATCGAGTTCTACCCCGAGGTGTCCCACCGGAAACCCGGCGACAAGAACATCGTCAGGGCCGGGTTCGACATGCACCCGCAGGTGACCTTCTGGTCGGCGGGGATACTGCTGGTGTTCATCGTTGCATCGCTGGCGTTCAGCGACGCGGCGGCCGGGGTATTCAGCGCGGTGCTCAGCTTCATCAACAACAGCCTGGGCTGGTTCTACATCCTGGACTTCAACATCTTCCTGTTCGTGGCGCTCTATTTCGCCTTGAGCAGATACGGGAAGATCCGGCTGGGGGGGGCCATGGCCCGCCCCGAGTTCTCCACCGGCGCCTGGTACGCCATGTTGATCTCGGCCGGCATCGGGATCGGGCTGATGTTCTGGGGGGTCGCCGAGCCGATCTTCCACCTCAGCTCACCGCCGCCGGTGTTCGGGGCGGAGCCGGGCACGGGTGAGGCGGGGAAGGTTGCCCTTTCCACCGCCTACCTGCACTGGGGCTTCCACGCCTGGGCCTTATACGGGCTGGTCGCCCTGGCGCTGGGGTTCTTCGCCTACAACCGGGGCCTGCCCCTCACCTTCCGTTCGGTCTTCTACCCGATCCTCGGCCCGAAGATCTACGGCCCCTGGGGCAACGCCATCGACATCCTCACGGTGGTGGCGACCCTGTTCGGGCTGGCCACCTCGCTGGGGCTGGGCGCCGCCCAGGCCGCGGCCGGGTTGAACAAGCTGTTCGGACTGCCTTCGGGCACCGGGTTCCAGGTGATCCTGATCGCCGGCATCACCGGGCTGGCCACCATCTCGGTGGTGGCGGGTCTGGACGCCGGGGTCAAACGGCTCAGCCAGCTCAACATCTACGTGGCGGGCGCCTTCCTGCTGTTCGTGCTGCTGGTAGGCCCCACCCTGTTCATACTGTCGCTGTTCACCCAGAGCCTGGGGCACTACCTCAGCGTGCTGCCGGAGCTCTCCTTCTGGAACGAGGCCTTTACGGGCACTTCCTGGCAGGCGGGCTGGACGGTCTTCTACTGGGGATGGTGGATCTCGTGGTCGCCCTTCGTGGGGATGTTCGTGGCCCGGATCTCGAAGGGCCGCACCGTGCGGGAGCTGCTCATGGGCATCATCTTCCTGCCGTCGATGCTGTGCTTCCTCTGGTTCGCGGTCTTCGGCGGAGCGGCCGTGCATCTCCAGCTCAACGGGATAAGGGACGTGGCGACGGCGGTGAACTCGAACGTGGCAACCGCCCTCTTCGACATGCTGGAGGCCTTCCCGCTCACCGGGGTCGTCTCCTTCGTCGGAGTGCTGCTGCTGATCACGTTCTTCGTGACCTCCTCGGACTCCGGCTCGCTGGTGGTGGACCATCTCACCTCCGGCGGCAAGCTCGACTCCCCGAAGCCCCAGCGGGTGTTCTGGGCGGTGATGGAAGGACTGGTGGCCGTGGTGCTGCTGATCGGCGGCGGGCTCTCGGCCCTCCAGACCGCGGCGGTGGCCACCGGGCTGCCCTTCGCCCTGATACTCCTGCTGTTGTGCTGGAGCCTCAAGAAGGTGTTCGACGAAGAGCTGGACCTGCTGGAGAGCCATTACGACGATGCACTCTTCCGCTCCCGCCACAAGGGGCTCCTCGCGAGACTGGGGGTGTCCGGCGGCAACGGCGACGAGAAGAAGGAGGCGTGATGATGGCGAGAAAGCCCGAAACGGCCGGCGGCGCCCGGTTCGGCGGGGCCGCGGGCCGGGCGATGGCCCTCGCGGCGGCCGGCGCTCTGGCGCTGGCGGCCTGCGGAACGGACGCCGACACCGACGAGGTGCAGATGGCCCGGGCCACCTGGGACAGCGGCTACATGCAGGCCGCCGTCTACGCCCAGCTCATCGAGGAGCTCGGCTACGAGGTGACCGACCCGGCCGACCACACCCTGGACCCCAACGGGTTCTACCCGGCCCTGGCCAGCGGACAGTACGACCTGTGGGCCAACGGCTGGTTCCCGCTCCATGACATCTACCTGAAGGGCGAGGTCGTAACCGGCCAGTCCACCGACCTGCCGATCGAACCGGTCGGCTGGCAGGTGTCGTCCGGGGCGCTGCAGGGGTACATGATCGACAAGAAAACGGCGGACGCGATGGGCATCAGCACGATGAACGACGTTGTCAGCAACGCCGGGGTGTTCGACCAGGACGGCGACGGACGCGCCGACCTGATCGGATGCAACAAGGGCTGGGGATGCAACGGGGTCATCGACTCCCACATCGCCGAGTTCGGCTGGGGCGGCACCGTGGAGCAGGTGGTCGGCGACTACGGCGACCTGGTCGGCGGGGTGCGGGACCGGATAGATGCGGGCGAGCCGGCCCTCTTCTACGCCTGGACGCCCAACTGGACGTTGGATGTCCTGGTCCCGGGCGAGGACGTCGTATGGCTCCGGTCTCCGGCGCTCCCCGAAGATGCGGGTTCCACCTCGGTGGCTTCCCTCGAGGGATGCGCCTGGGAGCCGTGCGACCTGGGATGGACGGTGAGCAGCATCCGGGCCGTGGCCAACTCCGACTTCCTCAACGACAACCCGCAGATAAGGCGCCTGCTGGAAGTGGTGGCGATCCCCCTGGGGGACATAGCCGCCCAGAACGCCGGCATGTCAGGCGGGTACACCGAGGAGCAGATCCGAGCCGACGCCGCCGCCTGGATAGCCGACAACCGGAACATGGTCGACAGCTGGCTGGCATCGGCGAGAGCCGGCTGATAACCTGATCCATCCAACCCTAAACCTGCGGACCGCCCCGGGCCTCCACCCGGGGCGGTCCGCGTCCACAGAATCCGGGACCCTGGTTGGGAACGGGTTTGTCCGAGACGGTGCAATCCGGTAGGTTTGACATTGCTGAAGCTGAGCATGCGAGGTGATGGGCATTCCTCTCTCTAAACAGGAGTTGGAGTCGAAGCTCTGGCAGGCCGCCGACATCCTGCGCGGCCAGATCGACGCGGCCGACTACAAGAACTACATCTTCTCCATCATGTTCCTGAAGCGACTGTCAGACCGCTTCGACGAGGAGGTGGAGCAGGCCATCGCGTCGGGTGTGCCCCGTGATGCGGCCCTGTACGACTCAGACGAGCACGAGTTCTTCGTGCCGGAAGAGGCCCGTTGGTCCGCCCTGACCGGCGTTACGATGAATCTGGGCGAAAGATTGAACATCGCAGGCGAGGACATCGAGTTCGAGAACACCCCACGCCTCGACGGGATCCTGACCAGCGTCAACTGGAGCGACGAGTCCAAGCTGGGCAGTCCGGCCAACCGTGAGAAGATCATCCGCAGCCTGCTCAACCACTTCAGCGACCTTGACCTGAGCGACCGCAATCTAACGGGGGGGGGGGGGTAAAGGAGCCAGCAATGTACTCGGAGACGCTTACGAGTACCTGATCCACCAGTTCGCTGATGATGCGGGCAAAAAGGGGGGTGAGTTCTACACACCTCGAGGTGTGGTGCGCCTGATCGTAGAGTTGTTACGTCCGGAGGAGGGTATGCGCATCTGCGACCCGACCGCCGGTTCGGCCGGGATGCTTATCTATGCCGCGCAGTATGTGGACGAGCAAGGGGGAGATACACGAAATATGGTGTTGCACGGCCAAGAGCGCAATCTGGGGACGCTGGCTATCGGCAGGTTGAACCTGCTCTTGCACAACCTCAGGTCGGCTCGTCTCGAACCCAACGACGTTATCGCTGAACCGCAGTTGCTGGACGACATGGGCTGGTTGCTCACATACGACCGGGTGATCGCCAATCCTCCGTTCAGCCTCAAGAACTGGGGCCACGAAAGCGCTCTTGATGATGACTTCGGCCGCTTCGACCGCTATGGGGCCGTCCCGCCCAAGTCCAGAGGCGACCTGGCATTTCTGCTCCATATGATGGCGGTCACCAAACCCACCGGGATGGTTGGGGTGGTGATGCCGCACGGCGTCTTGTTCCGAGGCGGGGCGGAAGGCAAGATACGCAAGGGACTACTGGAAAACGATATGTTCGAGGCGATCATCGGCCTGACCGCCAACCTGTTCTACGGGGCGAGCATCCCGGTGGCAATCTGCGTGCTCAACAAGACCAAGCCCCCGGAGCGGCGCGGCAAGGTGCTACTCATAGATGCGGACCAGGAGAGCTACTACCGACAGGACAGAGCTAAGAACTCCCTGGAACAGGAGCACATCGACAAGATCGCGGCGGCTTATCACGCATTCGAAGAAGTTGATAGACTCGCACACGTCGCCGACCTTGAAGAGATAGAGGCCAACGACTTCAATCTGAACATCAGCCGCTATGTAGACACCACCGAGCCGGTGGAGATCATCAGCGTGGAGGAAGCGCTGGCCCAACTGCGGGAGGCGGAACAACGCCGCGATAAAGCAGTGGCCACAATGAATAAGCACTTGAAAGAGCTTGGTTATGCCAAATAAAATCCCACCCGACTGGAAAATTGTACGCCTTGGAGATGTGGCCGAGGTAAGAAAGGGGACGAGCTTTACGAGCAAATCACTATTACCCGGCAACGTCCCTGTGATAGCTGGAGGTAAGCAACCTGCCTACTATCACAAATACTCAAATAGAGAATCCGAAACTATAACTGTTAGTGCATCGGGGGCATATGCTGGCTATGTTAGCTTTCATAATGATCCCATCTTTGCTACAGATTGTACAACTATTAGATCTAGCTCAAATATCACTACTACACGATATCTTTACCACTATTTGCAGTGGAAGCAGGAATTGATATACAGTCGCAGAAATGGTTCTGCACAACCTCATATATATCCGAAAGATTTGACGGGCCTAGATATCTTTCTGCCTCCATTAAAGGGCCAATTACTTATCGCAAATATATTAGATAATTACGAGAGAGTTCTGGATCAAATAATTGGTGTCATAAAACAAAAGAAACAATTACATAACACTTTATTAAACGAAATCTTTAGTAAATCAGGTCATCAAACCAAAGCAGCAGTAGTATGTTTAGGTGATATTATGACTTTAGAGTATGGTCAATCATTGCCCAAATATAATCGTACACAGGGTGATTATCCTGTTATAGGTTCAGGAGGAATAATTGACTATTGTGATACAGGATATGTTGATAATCCTGGTTTGGTTATAGGCCGCAAGGGAAGCATCGGTACGGTAACATGGGTAAAATCAAAATCATTTCCTATTGATACTACTTATTATGTAAAATGTGACTCAAAAACCATCTCTCTAAGATGGTTGTACTATCTATTATTTAGGAAGAATTTGGCCAATCTTAACCGTGCTACTGGTGTACCTGGCTTGAATCGCTATGATGTATACTCCCTTAAAGTACGCTGTCCTGATCTAGATATCCAAAATAGAATTGTACTTTTACTAGATAGTTCTAGTCGGAATCTAGAATATGAAGGCTATTATTATAAGAAAATATTGAACCTAAAAACAAGTATTGCTCATGAGTTATTGAATGGGCGTCTCTATGACGCCGCCCAAAATACGGCATTGGAGGAATGATAATGAAATGGTTTACCAAGTTCAAAAAGCGAGATAACCATGGAGTAAAAACTGCTCAGATTCCAGTGGCTTCAGATTATCCTCTAGTGATTTATTTGGAGGAAGGACCTTTAGTTACTCTAGCTGCCTCAATAGAAGGAGGGATCTCTCGTCTATCCACTTCACATACTATGACTAGCAATGAATCCCTAACAGGCAGATCCACTGATTTAGGTGTTCAGATCGGCAGTGCAGGTTTATCTGGCGCAAGGGATCAAATATCAAAGCACGGTGAGTCGAAAAGTGAAAGTACAACAAAGGAAATACCTCTCACTGCTATATTTGTCAAACTTCGCAAGGATTTAATAGAGGCTGGCGTTGTTAAGAATATATCAGATAATATAGAGGAAATAGAGCCAGGGGACTTTATCGAATGCGGAATAGTATTAAGGCGCAGCACTATTATAGATAGATTTGATCAACTAAAATCTGGCATGGATTTATTTAAATCAGTTAGTTCAATACTATCCGTAAATGTAGATAATCAACAAGCAACCAAAAAAGCCCAAGTACAACCAATGGAATACGATACCAATTTAATAACTGATATCTTAAATTCTGCTTTTATAACTGATGATTATGACTGGCATTGTAAGCTAGGGGAGATTAGCATCATTTTCAACTCAAAAACTTCTTGTTTCTTGCGTTCTTTGGATGAAATCATTGAGGGCAAGTTCTATCTATTTGGGAAGGTTTTTCGAGTTATACCTGCTGATAGTGATGACAAAATTGATCTATTACGGAATACTTCTATAGGAAAATTTAGTAGTATAGCCCCAGATATAAACGATCATATTCAAGAAGTTTTTTCTAGTATTAGTGATACAGAAGAAGAGATTATTACTGAGATTGGTGGACCAGCCATTCAAATAATACCTATTGCTATTTACACTTAGACTATTTAGAGGATGGTTGTGAAATGGAAATAATACAAGCAGAAGAACCTGCTCGGATACTTCTAGAGCAATTGGGGTGGAAATACCTACCGTCAACTGATCTCAGCCAGGAGTGTCAGGATACTCGAGAGGTCTTGCTCAAGAGAAGACTGCAATCGGCCCTCTTGCGGCTCAACGAGTGGATTACTCCTGAGCAGGCGGAGCGGGTCATCTTCAACCTGGAGCACCTGGATGAGGTGGGGATGGCCCGCAACCAGAAGGTCCACGAGTATCTGACCTACGGGATGACCCTGGATGTGGACGGTCCGGGCGGGCGGCGCACCCGCACGGTGCGGTTCTTCGACTTCGAGCATCCTACGGGCGGGCTCAACGAGTTCATCGTCACGACCCAGTTCCGGGTTGCCAGGGGGGAGACGATCGTTCCCGACCTGGTGCTGTTCGTCAACGGCATCCCGCTGGTGGTGATGGAGGCCAAGAGCCCCGACCTGGGTTTGTGGCGCACCGAGGCGATCCGCCAGCTCCACCGCTACCAGGAGAACGGGCGGAAGTGGCGGGGGAGGGGCGCGCCCGGGCTGTTCCACTACAACCTGCTGTGCGTGGTCCACTGCGGGACCGAGGCCCGGTTCGGCGCGCTGTACGCCCCGGAGAACGCCTACTTCGAGTGGAAGTCCATCCTCCCCTACACCGACGACGAGGTTCGGCGCAGGTTCGGGGTGGAGCCGGGCGGCCAAGCCCAGCTGATCATCGGGCTGTTGTCGCCCGCCGTCCTGCTGGACATCCTGCGCGACTTCGTGGTCTACGAGCATCAGGGCGGCAGGCTGGTCAAGAAGCTGCCCCGCTATCAGCAGTACCGGACGGTGCGGGCGGCCGTCGAGCGCATCCGGCGGGGGAACACCCCGGAGGAGCGGGGCGGGGTCGTCTGGCACACCCAGGGGTCGGGCAAGTCGCTCACCATGCTGTGGCTGGCCGTCAAGCTGCGCCGGGAGGCCCGCCTGGGCGTCGTGGACAACCCGGCCATCCTGGTGGTTACCGACCGGGTCCAGCTCGACCGCCAGATCACCTCCACCTTCGAGAGCTGCAGCTTCCCCGCCCCCGAACAGGCCCGCAGCGCCGCCGACCTGCGCCGGCTGCTGACCACCGGGGCGGGGCGCACCGTGATGACCACCGTCCAGAAGTTCGAGGACGCCCTGGCGGACGGCGGCCGGGGCGGGCCGGAGGCGCTGAACCCGGGTCCCAACGTGGTGGTGATGGTGGACGAGGCGCACCGCACCCAGTACGGGGTGCTGGCCGCCCGGATGTCGGAGGCCCTGCCCAACGCCGCCCTCATCGGCTTCACCGGCACCCCCATCGACAAGGGCTTCCGCCGCAGCACCATGCGCCGGTTCGGGTCGCTCATCGACTCCTACACGATCCCCGAATCGGAGGCCGACGGCACCACCGTGCCCATCCGCTACGAGCTGCGCAGGCCGGAGCTGGCGGTGGCCGACGGCAGGAACCTCGACCGGCTGTTCGAGACCATATTCGAGGATATGACCGCAGACGAGCGGGCCAGGATCCGCGGCCGGTACGCCAACCGGGAGACGCTGGCCCAGGCCGACCGGCGCATCAGGATGATTGCCCTCGACATTGCCGAACACTTCAAGTCGAAGATCAGGCCCAACGGGTTCAAGGCGCAGGTGGTCGCCCCCAGCCGCCGGGCCGCCCTCGAGTACGCCGGATACCTGAGGGACTTCGGGATCGAGGAGACCTATCCGATCATCACCGTCAGCGCCGCCGACGGCAACGAGTTCGACCAGGTGCGCCGGATCAACCAGGAGCAGATCACCAACGCCTTCGTGGAGGGGGCGGGCGGGCCGGAGATCCTGGTGGTGGTCGACAAGCTGCTCACCGGCTTCGACGCCCCCATCGAGCAGGCCCTCTACCTGGACAAACACCTGCAGGAGCACAGCCTGCTGCAGGCTATTGCCAGGGTCAACCGCACCTTCTCCCACGAGGTGGACGGCGCGGCCGCCGTCAAGCACCACGGCCTGGTGGTCGACTACCACGGCGTGTCGCAGAACCTGGAGACGGCCCTGGCCGGGTTCGACTGGGAGGACGTGCGGGATTCGATGATCCGGCTGGAGCAGGGCCGGGCCGCGGAGGAGATGATCGAGGAGGCCGCCGCCCGGGCCGAATCGCATTTCAGGGCCTGCGGGCTGGACGACCTGTGGGCGTGCGCGGCGGTGTTCGCCCCCGACCGGGACACCGAGGGGCGCTTCAAGATAGACCTGTACCAGAGGTTCAACCGGGACTACCGGCAGTTCTCGGCGCTGATGGACCGGTTCCTGCCCGACGAGGGGGCGCTGCGCTTCCTCGGCCGGCTGCGGCGGCTCACCGCGATCCGTTCCTATGTGCGGGCCCAGTACCTGCGGGAGGACGCCCACCTCGACTGGACCGACATCGGCGCCAAGGCCAAGAAGCTCATCGACGACCACGTGAGCGCCGCGGTCGGGGAGCTGATGAAGCCGCTTTCCATCCTCGACCGAGACTTCGACCGGAAGGTGTCGGCGGTGGCCGACGACCGGGCCAGGGCCTCCCTCATGGAGCACTCGGTGCGGGCGGTGATCAACCGGCGGCGGGACGACAACCCCGTGTTCTACAAGAAACTGTCGGAGCAGCTGGAGCGGATCATCTATGCGCTGCGGCAGGGGACGCTCGACAACCTGGATGCCTGCCGGCGGATCGGGATGCTGGGCGGGCAGGTGCGGGGCGAGGAGGACCTGGCCGCCCGGATGGGGCACACCCCGCGCTCGTTCGCCGTCTACAACCTGCTGCTCGGCGGTGCGGACGGCCCGGAGGGCGGGGGCGGGCCGGCCGACGCGGCTCCGGACGGCGGAGAGATCGACGAGGAGGCGAGCGCCCTGGCCGAGCAGGTCGACGCGGCTTTGGACGGCCACACCGGGTTGATCGACTGGGAGAACAACCCGGAGGTGCATCGGGAGATGCGCCGCGACGCCAAGCGGGTGCTGCGGGAGGCGGGCCGCGGTTACACGCAGGAGGAGCTGGATAAGCTCAGCCATCAGATCGTGGAGATCGCCAAACGGCGGACGAGGGAACAGGGGCGGTGAATACGCGGGATCGGATCCGGTACGGGAGCTCGGTCATCGAATACGAGATACGCCGCAGCCCGCGCCGGCGCAAGAGCATCCAGGTGGCGGTGGACGGGGGCGGGGTGAAGGTGAGCGCCCCGGCGGACGCGACCGACGACTACCTGCGGGCATTCGTCCGGCGGCGGGCCGAGTGGATCATCCGCAACGCGACGGAGGAGATGCTGGCCGCGGAGCCGAAGCGGTTCGTGAGCGGGGAGACCCTCCCGTACCTGGGCCGCAACGTGCGGATGATCATCGAGGAGGCGGGGGAGGGGGAGGGGGAGGGGGAGCGGCTGCCGCAGGTGCGGTTCGACCATTGGCGGTTCCGCATCACGGCGCCCGCCGGGCTGGAGGGCGAGGAGCGCGCCGAGCGGATGCGCAAGGCCGTGGTCACCTGGTACCGGGGCCGGGCGGAGGTCCGGGTGCCGCAGGCGGTGGCGAAGTGGCGGCCCGCGTTCGGCGGGGAGTCGGAGGGGAGGGTGCTGATCCGCGACCAGCGCAAACGCTGGGCCAGCTGCGCCCCCGACGGCACCCTGCGCTTCAACTGGCGGGTGGTGATGCTGCCCCCCGCCCTGCTGGAGTACATAGTGGTGCACGAGCTGGCCCACCTGACCGTCAAGAACCATTCCCCCGACTTCTGGAACCTGGTAGACCAAGCCCTCCCCGACGCCCAGGCCCGCCGCCGCCGCCTCAGAGAAACCGGCCCCCACCTGCCCTTCTAGAAGAAACCGACTTCCGCATTTCGCCGGCCCTGATTTTTTTCCCACTCCGCAACAAGGGTATTGAACGCGTCCGCATTTTGCGGTATGAAGTAGGTGAGAGCGTATCCGGTGCTACGAGCCGGTACGTGGTATGATCTCGTCGAGAGGAGAAATTCATAATGGATGTTGGCGTCCTGACGACTCTGGGCAGTGCGGTGGGGATGATGCTCGGCCTGCTGGGGGTAATGGCCCGTTTCCGCCGGGAGATCCGCGGGGATATCCGCGGGGATATCCGAGAGGTGAGGTCCGAGATGCGGGAGATGAGGTCCGAGATACGGATCGTGGACGATCGGGTGCGGAACTTGCAGGTGGACATGGGTATCGTCAAGTACTGCCTAGGGATCAACGGCAACCCCTCCGCTCCGAAGGCGCCTACCGCATCAGCGTCCTAGCCAGGCGCTTACCCTGAGCCGTAGATGGTCCCGCCTGTAGATGGTCCCGCCTTCCGACAGCACCAGGCCCGCCGCCGCCTTTGCGGTATGAAGGAGAGAGCGTATCCGGCGCTACGAGCCGGTATGCGGTATGATCTCGGCGAGAGGAGAGATTCGTGGATGCCAGCGTCTTGACGACTTTGGGCAGCGCGGTGGGGGTGGTGCTCAGCCTGCTGGGGATAATGACCCATCTCCGCAGAGAGATCCGAGAGGTGAGATCCGAGATACGGATCGTGGACGAACGGTTGCGGGACTTGCAGGTGGACATGGGTATCGTCAAGTACTGCCTGGGATCAACGGCAACCCCTCCGCTCCGAAGGCACCAACCGCATCGGCCTCCTAGCCAGGCGCTGTCCTGAACCGTAGAGGTCCCACCTTCCGATAGCACCGGGGGCGGGGCGGGGAGGCGCCTATGGTGAGAACGCGAAATAAATCCCCGGATTTCGGTTGCAAGGACGAACGGCGCGGGATAAGTTACCTGAACGTACGTTCCTGTAAAGCGACGGAAGGCAGACCGATTTGACCTTTGCCACCAAGACCGACCGGAGCGACCTACGCCTTTTCAAGGAGTCGATCTCCGCCGCAGGGGTACTTACCCTGGTCGAAACCCGCTGGTTCACCAACGACGCAGACAGGGAACTGACCGCCCCGCCCGGAGGTGCCCGCGGGGAGTTCATCGCAACAGCCCGGTTGCCCGACCACGGCGATACGCCGCCGCACCTGGCCAGACGCGGCGGCCGGCGGTTCGGCATGCATCTCGAAGACCGCCTCGTTACAGACATGTTCGAGGAGCTGGTGGGCTCCCGCAGGGTGTTGCACCCGCGGAAGGGCGGCCTGTCCGACCCGACCGTCTTCCAGTTTCCATACCCGAAGCTTTACAAGGCTGCCGGGGTCGGCGGTAGGAATGGTGTATGGGTGATGACCTCTATGGCATGGGGAAAGTGTAAGTATCATTACCGCGATCTGATCAGAATAGATCGTCCCAGGCATTCGCTCGATGGCGAGATTCATACCCTGGGCGGCGAACCAGTAGTGATACATTGGCTGAACGGCGAAGCGTTGGGAGTTCTGTACGGGGATTTCCGACAGGGGTTGACAGTCGCAGTTGCGGAGGCGGCACCGCCGGACGAGGAACTGGAACCATTCGAAGATCCGGATATGCCTTGCCTGCGTGTGAAAGTGCAGTGGGCGGTGGCAAACGCCGACCGCTTCGTCTGCTGGGAATGAGCCCAACCGTCCCCGCCCTTATAGCGGGCAGAGGTCCGGGTGCCGCAGGCGGTGGCGAGGTGGCGGTCCGCGTTCGGCCGGGAGGCGGAGGGGAGGGAGCTGATCCGCGACCAACGCAAATGCCAGCCAACTGCACCCCCGGTGGTACCCTGCGCCTCAACTGGCGTGGGGTGATGTTGACCTCGGCGGTGCTGGAGTACATAGTCGTCCGTAACGACCGGGGGAACGGCGGTAGGGTAACCTACCCTGACCAACTCCCGCGGGTTCGCCGATGGCGCGTCATTACTCTAATCGGCAAAGGGCCCGGCACTTGCCGCCAACTACCCTAAAGATAGGGCTAGAGTCTATGGACATGCAAAACCACATCTATTACCTACCGGAGTTGGCAAGCCGTGAGCATTACGTCGAATATCTGGAAGGCTACTCACCGGTCAACTACCCAAGCGGGACCAGAAACAGGCATGCTCGCTTGAAGACCTTCATGTTGGAGACAGCCCGTTCTGAACGGCAGAATCGTTTATTACAGCATTCTTTCCCCGCTGATATCCAGCTAGTCAACATAGATGAATCGTTGTTCAAAGTAAAAGATAGTTCACATGATGGTAACATCGTTGGATTAGTTGAAGTCTTTAATGAACGCCACCCTGTTTTTTATACCTTTTTGGAATCGTATGCTAGTAAGGCATGGGTTAAAAAGAATGTTGATCAAGCACCTTGGTTAGATCGAATGTGGCTATCCTCACATATACTATATAATATCTGGGAACATATCCGTCTCACTGTAGATTCTAATCGTTATGTTGGTCTTGGTTTTGATCATGAATCCAAGTACGAAATGCCTACCGACCCAATTGATTACGACAATGATAACTACTCTGAAGAAATGGAGGATGAAGACAATGCACCTGTTACAGACCGCAAAAAGGCAAGAGTATATATCACAGAGCGTCTTGGAGTTTTAGATAAAAAATTCAAACAGTTTAGCGAGCTATACGATCCATTTCATTCATTGGTACAATTGCAAATACCTGCAGATACCCAAGGAGGACATCGGTTCAACTTTGATGGGCAGGCTACCAATCTAAGCGACTCATTTGTAGAGCACAGAGCTAGAATTATTAATATAGTTAATCTTTATCAGAAACTCACAGAAACGGCAGAAGATCAGCTATGGTTGGGGACTGAAGATGTTGATGGTGGTGGATTCAGGTTAGATGGAGAACCGATATTTATCCAGTTTGCACAAGAACTTTCAGAAGAAACCTTCCATAAGTTCATCACATACGGATTTCAACGAAGAAACAGTATATCAAGAATAGGTGGGTATATTCATCAGCGAGGGCCCAAAAGAATTCACTTATCAGCAATTGACAGACATTTATGGCAACCGTTTATTTTGGAAGCCACTACGAAGCACATCTTGTTACTCTTACCTCGTGGTACGTGCGGTAATACCATACATAGACTTGTCACATATGTACAACGATATGTTTCACCCAAAATTGATGTGTGGTTGGGAGATGAACTATATCAGGATGCGGTTAAAACTGCGCAAAAGGGGGAATAATATGACGATAGAAGCTTCTATTCCAGTCAGTGCATTGGCACAAGACCCCGTTTTTCAATTGAATATGGTTTTGTGGTCTTTGAAGAGACTGCCTTCCCGAGGAAGTTATCATATACGGCCTCTACTCAAGGAAGCTGGCTATTATTTATTTGCGATTGATAGAAGAGTTTTGTTGCCCAAAGATAACCATATTGTAGAATCTCTTAAAGATCTGACTGACAAACTAGGTTCGCCATCTCCCGACATATGGCTTAAACACGAAAAGGACAATGCCCACTTGATAATTGAACTAAAGTCTAGGGGTTTTAGCCCCGAGTCATCAAAGGCATCACAAGTTTTAAAAATATTAGTAGCAACGGCAGATTTGTCATCATCTGTAGCTGCTAGAGATAAGCTACCAGGACATCTGATTATTATGACAGACAATCAAGATGCCCAATTATTGGTAAATACTTTAGACAAATTGAAAGAAAAATTAGAGGTATCTGACCTTCCTTGCTCACCGGCAAGTGTTATAGGACTAGAATATAACAATGAAGACAGTTGGATCTGGGATTGCCCAAACCCCTCTACTCTTCCTCGGCCTCTGCGGAAAATTTTATCTGAGCGTGTTGTGGTAGTTACTCATCCAAACATACCACCAACCGACATACTTCCTCTATATTTGGTTCCCTGGTTGCCAGGACAAAAGGGTAGGCAGTCTATGCTTAATTCTGATGGATTGGCTGTACTAACTGGAAGGGTGTTGACCTATGTATTAGGAGAAGTAAGACAGGCTTCGCCACCTGTTAATCTTCCTCTGGAAGCCGATTCGATTTTGCATGATGCTACCTATGGGTTCTTTAAATATTGGAATAGCAAAGACAAAGCAAGCCTGTCACAAAAGGTGATAAATATTATAAGTGGATGTATTGAATCTGTTACCTTAATTGATAGCAGTAACAGAAGAATTACCATTGATATTCCATCGGAAGAAACTCGTGAGAATATCTTAAAAGCAATCGAAAAAATTGAAATCAACAATCCTATCAACAATCTTGAAGGTGATGTAGTACTACAACCTACTCTTTTTTGAAGTTACCGTGAAGAGACCCGCTTCTGCCGAGATACCCGATGCGCCGGGCGCATATCTGTTCCGGGATGTGCACGGGCAGGTTGTCTACGTGGGCAAGGCCAAGTCGCTGCGCAAGCGGGTGGTTACCTACTTCAACAAGGATCTGCCGCCCCGCACCAGGGCGATGGTGGAGGCCTCCGACCGGGTGGAGTGGATCGTGGTGGACAGCGAGGTGGCCGCCCTGTTCCTCGAGTACGCGTTGATCAAGGAGCACCTGCCCCGCTTCAACATCCGCCTGCGGGACGACAAGAGCTACCCGTACCTGGCCCTCACCGTCACCGACGAGTGGCCCAGGGCCAGGGTCATGCGGGGCGCCAAGAAGCCGGGCACCCGGTACTTCGGCCCCTACGCCCACGCCTACGCCATCCGCAACACCCTCGATCTGCTGCTCAAGTCCCTGCCGATCCGCACCTGTTCGGACACGGTGTTCCGCCGCCACCAGCTCAAGGACCGCCCGTGCATCGAATACGACATCGAGCGCTGCTCGGCGCCCTGCGTGGGGTACGTCGAGCCGCATGTCTACACCGAATACGTGACAGGCCTCGAGCAGGTGCTGACCGGCGCCGCGGAGCCCCTCATCACCCGCCTGCAGGAGCGGATGCTCGAGTCCTCCGACCGGTTGGAATACGAACGGGCGGCCCGCCTCCGGGACCAGATCCGCGACGTGCGCAAGGCGGTGGCCCGCCAGGAGGTGGTGAGCGAGCGGCCGGAAGACTTCGACCTGATCGCCGCCGACGGCGACGACCTGGAGACCTCGGTGCAGGTGCTCAAGGTGCGGAACGGGCGGGTGGTGGGCCGCCTCGGGTCGATCATCGACAAGGTGGAGGACGCAGCGCCCGGCCGGATCATGGCCGCCGTGCTGCGGGATCTCTACAGCGAGAGCTCCCCGCCGCCGCCCCTGGTGCTGGTGGAGGCCCCGCCCCCGGAGGACGAACCCTGGGCGGACCTGCTGTCGCAGCGGCGGGGGTCGCGGGTGACGGTCAGGACCCCGCAGCGGGGCGCCAAGCGGCGGCTCATGGAGACCGCCCGCACCAACGCCGCCGAGGCGTTCGTGCGCCACCGCATGCGGCGGCGCTCCGACCACAACGCCCGGGCCAGGGACCTGCGCAGCCTCCAGACGGTGCTGGCGCTGTCCGAGCCGCCCCTGCGGATCGAGGCCTACGACATCTCGACCATCCAGGGGCGGCACACGGTCGGGTCGATGGTGGTGCTCGAGGACGGCCTGCCCCGCCGGTCGCACTACCGGCGCTTCCGCATCCGCCGGGTGGAGGGCCAGGACGACTTCGCCTCGATGGAGGAGGTGGTCCGCCGCCGCTTCACCGCCTACCTGGCCGACCTCGGCAAGCCGGTCTCCGAGCGGGGCAAGTTCGCCTACCCGCCCTCGCTGGTGCTGATCGACGGGGGGCCGGGCCAGATCGGGCGGGCGGTGGAGGCACTCGACCGCCTCGACCTGGACATCCCGGTGGCGGGGCTGGCCAAGCGGATGGAGGAGGTGTACGTGCCGGGCCAGCCCGAACCGATCGTGATCCCGCGGGACCAGCCCGCCCTCCATCTGCTCCAGCGGGTGCGGGACGAGGCCCACCGGTTCGCGCTCATGTACCACCGGCAGATCCGGGGCAAGCGGATGATCGATTCCATTCTCGACGAGGTCGACGGGATCGGCCCGGTCCGCAAGAAGGCCCTCATCAAGGAGTTCGGGTCGGTCAAGCAGCTGCGGGCGGCCGATGTGGAGCGGTTGGCCGGGGTGTTGCCGCTCAAGGTGGCCGAGACGCTCTACGATACGCTGCATGGCAGAGCCTGAAGCCCCGCCGGGGGAGTGGGCCGGGGGCGGCGACCCCCGGTTGCTGGTGCTGACCGGCCTCTCCGGGGCGGGGCGTTCCACCGGGGCCAAAGTCCTCGAGGACCTCGGTTTCTATGTGATCGACAACCTGCCTCCCGAGCTGCTGCGCCGGGTGGTGGAGCTGAACGGCCTGAGGTCGGGCCGCCGGCTTCTGGCGGTGGTGCTCGACAGCCGGGGCGGGTTCCCCCTCGACCGGCTGGAGTCCCACATCGGGGCGCTGGAGGAGGCGGGCGTCGGGGTAACCCTGGTGTTCCTCGACGCCGACGACGATGTGCTGATCCGCCGCTATGAGGAGCACCGCCGCCCCCACCCGCTCGGCTTGGAGACCCTGGCCGAGTCCATAGCCGCCGAGCGGGGGCTCATGGCCGACCTTCGGGTGCGTGCCGACATGTATGTGAACACCAGCGACATCAACGTCCATCAGCTGCGCAGCTGGTTCGCCCAGCACCTGTCGGCCCTGGCGGGGGAGCAGGTCATGCACCTGACGGTCAAGTCGTTCGGATTCAAGAAGGGCGCCCCCCGGGATGTGGATCTGATGTTCGACGTGCGCTTCCTGCCCAACCCGCACTGGTCGCCGGAGCTGCGCCCCCTGACCGGCCGGGACGCGGCGGTGCGCGGGCATGTGTTCTCCAACGGGGATGCGGAGGGGTTTCTGGACCGGGTGTACGGGATGCTGTCGTTCCTGGTGCCCCGTTACCGGGCGGAGGGCAAGTCCTATGTGAGCATCGGCGTCGGGTGCACGGGCGGGAGGCACCGCTCGGTGGCCGTGGCCGAAGAGGTCGGGTCCTGGCTGGCTTCGCAGGGGTACAGCGCCGCGGTCCGTCACCGGGACCTGGACGGGTGAGAGGTGGGCGGCGGCGGCACGGGCGGGGGTTCGCGCCCTTTCCTGACCCTTGACGACCTGGAGTTGGAGGGCCGCCGGGTGCTGCTGCGGTCCGACCTGAACGTTCCCCTGCGGGGCGGAAGGGTTGCCGACGACTTCCGCATCCGGGCGGCGGCGCCGGCCGTCGGGCGTCTGCGGGAGGCGGGGGCGGCCGTGGTGGTGTGCAGTCATCTGGGCCGTCCGGGCGGGCGGGTAGAAGAAGGCCTGCGCCTGGCGCCGGCGGCGGAGGCCCTGGCCGCGGTCGGCGGTTTTCCGGTGGAGTCCGCCCGGGATGTCGTGGGGGCGGACGCCGCCCGGCTGGTTGACGCCGCCCGCCCCGGTGACGTGGTGCTCCTGGAGAACACCCGCTTCCATCCGGGGGAGGCCGCCGACGACCCGGACCTGGCGGCGGCGCTGGCCGAGGGGGTGGACCTGTTCGTACTGGACGCCTTCGGGTCCGCCCACCGGGCGCATGCCTCCACCTCCGGGGTGGCCGCCCGTCTGAGGTCGGCCGCCGGGCCGCTGCTGGTGGAGGAGCTGGAAGCGTTCCGAGTGCTGATGGAAGACCCGCCCCGGCCCTTTGTGGTGGTGCTGGGCGGCGCCAAGGTTTCCGACAAGCTGCCGCTCATCGAGGCGCTCCTGCCCCGGGTGGACGCCATGCTGGTGGGCGGCGGTATGTGTTTCAGCCTGCTGGCCGCCCGGGGCTGCGAAGTGGGGTTGTCGCCGGTGGAGCCGGACCATCTGGAACCGCTGCGGGAGCTGATGGCGGGGGAGGCGGGGGAGCGGATCGTGCTGCCGGTGGATGCGGCGGCGGCCGACCGGTTCGCCCCCGACGCCGCCTGCTCCGTGGTCGGCGTCGAATCCATCGGGAAGGGGCAGACGGGGCTGGACATCGGCCCCCGCACCGCCGAACGGTTCGCGGAAGTCATCGCCGGGGCCGGGTCGGTGTTCTGGAACGGGCCGATGGGGGTGTTCGAATGGGAGCGCTTCCGGGCGGGCACGGCGGCGGTGGCGGAAGCAATAGCCTCGTCGGAGGCCTTCAGCGCAGTCGGCGGGGGAGATTCGGCGGCGGCGCTGCGCCTGCTCGGCCTGGAAGAAGGCGTAACCCACCTCTCGACCGGCGGCGGCGCCGGCCTCGAGCTGCTGCAAGGCCGAACCCTGCCCGGAGTAGCCGCATTGGAAAAGTGGACGCGCCGCCCGCCCAAACCTTAACCTTAAACTTGAAGGCAAGGCGGCGGCTTGTTGTGCGGTCATAGCAACTCGAGGTAGGGAAGGGGTTGGTGGCGAAGCTGCTGAAGAGAGAAACCGATGGCTCGCAACGAGGAACTCATTCCTTATGGGCCGGAGCGTCCCTATAAGAGATCTGATGGGGCTATGTGGGTCTACTCTCATAAGGATTCCAGCATTGCCCTGCACGGCACAACGTCCTCGGTTCAGCCCCGCAAAAGCTTGTTTAGGATGGCCGAGAAGTATCTAGGTCCGGAGTGGTGCCCCGATTTGCCTGAGAGTCGGCTGAGTCGGTCTAAACGCCGTTTGGAAGATTGGCTTAACGGAGAAAGTCTGGATTTTAGTTTACTGTTGCCTGACGGTCGGACTTTGCTGGTTGAGGTGTTTCATCGGAGGCCTCGCACCATCGGCTATATGAGTGCTTTGCTTTTACCATATGTTCTGGGGCTTTTTGCTTTGGTGGCAGGGTTGCTGTTGTTACGGGTAGTCCGCTTGCCGTCTATCGCCGCTCAAGGGCTGGTGCCCCAAGTTTTATTGATCGCCATGGCGTATGCAGCCCATCGAGTGGGTTCTTTTATACCAACAGGCTGTGTCATCGCATCTCGTTGTATCTGATCGAGCAGAAACGATACCTGCTTGCTCGCAGGTACTCGAGGCGGGCGAGTATCTGGTGGAAGTTCTGATTGCGTCTACGGGCCGTTTTCCGGTGAGGTGTGCGGGGTATGTAGCGCTCACCTGCCGCTGATTTGAAACGGTCCCAGATTTCCGAACGGACGAAAGCGGCGTTGGCGCCGGCAAAGAAACAGGGCGTCCGGTTGGGAACACCGTGCGGATGGAACAGGACCTCCGCCGTCATGTTGTTCTTTCCGAGAAGAGGAGGGACACACGACGCAGGAGACCGCCGACCCGTTGACCGCCGAGGGGCGTGCCTACTGTTGGTCGTTCTGTCCGATGAGCATGGGCAGCAGTACAGGAGTGTCCGTCCAAGGTCGGATGGTTCTACTCGATGAGCATGGGGCGGCAGGACGCTGCGCCTCCGACGGAACAGCGGGTCATCCCCCATCCGCGCCCCCTCCTACCCGGCCGTATTGCCCAACACCGCGCAAACCCGAACCCTTCCTGCGAACCCCTTTGGTCAAGCCCCTATCCACCGTGCGGAACCGTCTACGGCAATGGCGCACCCGGATGCCCATTTTCTGTGAACCCCCTGGTCAAAACCCCTGTCCCACCCCCGAACAGAAGACAGCCTTTGGGATAGGCGAGGACCTTTCTGCAAATCCCCTGGTCAAACCCCCGCCCCGCCCCCGGCCCCGGCCCCGGCAAGAACGCGAAAAACACCGCCCCCACGCTCCGCTTCGCGGGCCCGGCCCCCACCTCCACCACCTGATTTCCGGACGCGGTCGGTCAGTACCCCGGAGGGCCGCGTTCGGAGGATGATCCCTGTCTCGGTCTGCGCCGGCTGCGGACCGGAGGTGCTTTCGGCTCCTCCATTGATACAGCATCGGTGCGACAAGGTCAATACCCTTGTGCGGGATCCGGCCGGATTTTTTTGTCATTCCATGATTTCAGAGGTCCGGCCCTTTCCGGCGCCTCCTCTGAACCTCGGCTCAGAACCCGAACTGTGCGGGACCCCGCCCGGGCGGCGGCCTGCGGAAGCGGTGCTGTAGAATCAGGCGTTGCCCCATGAACTCGAACCCGACGCGCAAACCGCTGATGGTGGGCAACTGGAAGATGCACGGCGCCCACCTCGAAGCCATCCAACGGGTGCAGAAGCTCAGTTACCTGCTCGACCCGGAGGACTACGACCGGGTGGACGTGGCGGTGGCGCCTCCCTTCACCTCGCTGCGTTCGGTGCAGACGGTGATCGAGATGGACGGCCTGCCCATCCTGATCGCCGCCCAGAACATGCACTGGGAGGCGTCCGGCGCCTACACGGGGGAGATATCGGCGCCCATGCTGGCCAAGCTGTCGGTCAGCTATGTGATAGCGGGCCACTCGGAGCGCCGCCGGCTGTTCGGGGAGGACGACCGGACGGTCAACCGCAAGGTCAGGGCGGCGCTGGCGGCCGGGCTGACGCCGATCGCGGCGGTGGGGGAGACTCTCGAAGAGCGGGAGGCGGGGAAGGCGGAGGAGGTGGTGCGCCGCCAGGTCGGGGCGGCGCTGGCCAGGATTCCGGCCGAGGACGCCGCCCGGGCGGTGGTGGCCTACGAACCGGTCTGGGCGATCGGTACCGGACGGCACGCCGACCCCTCCGACGCCCAGGAGATGGCCTCCGCGGTCAGGGAGTGCATCCGGGAGCGGAAGGGCGGAGCGGCCGACCGGGTGCTCATCCTGTACGGCGGGTCGATCGATCCGGGCAACGCCGCCGCCCTGATGGCCAAGCGGGACATCGACGGGGGGCTGGTGGGGGGCTCCTCCCTGGACGCCGACACCTTCGCGATGTGCGTGAGATACTGGAGATAACAGGCGGCGGGGGAGGGAGGTCCGGGCAATGGGTGAGACAACCGTCGAGGTGGTGCTGCTGCGCCACGGCGAGAGCACCTGGAACCTGGAGAACCGCTTCAGCGGCTGGACCGACGTACCGCTGACCGAACAAGGGCGGGCGGAGGCCGAGGCGGCGGGCGAGCTGATGGCCGGGGAAGGATTCCTGTTCGACGCGGTGCATACCTCGGTGCTGCGGCGGGCGATCGACACCGCCTGCATCGCCCTGGACCGCATGGACCTCCACTGGATACCGGTGCGGAGGAGCTGGCGGCTCAACGAGCGCCACTACGGGGCGCTGCAGGGGCTGAACAAGAAGGAGACGGCGGCCCGGCACGGGCCGGAGCAGGTGTTCCTGTGGCGCCGCAGTTACGACGTCCCGCCCCCGCCCCTGGAGCCGGACGACCCGCGCCACCCCCGCTTCGACGCCCGCTACGCCTCCATCCCGGACGGGGAGGCGCCCGCCGCCGAGTGCCTGGCCGACGTGGTGGCCCGGGCGGTTCCCTACTGGCGGGGCGGCATCGTTCCCGACCTGCGGGCCGGGAAGCGGGTGCTGGCGGCGGCCCACGGCAACAGCCTGCGGGCCCTGCTCAAATACCTGAAGGGCATCGGCGCCGAGGAGATCACCCGGCTCAACATCCCCACCGGGATCCCCTTGGTGCTGGAGCTGGATTCCGATCTGCGCTATGTATCCGACCGCTACCTGGGCGACCAGGAAAAGGCGGCGGCTGCTGCAGCGGCGGTGGCCGCCCAGGCCGGGTAAGGCGCGGCGGCCGGATAGGGTTTGATCCTGCGGGCCGGGATGCCATAATTGGGCCGCCCGGAGCAGTCAGGCAACACGGAAGGGGCCCCGCGTGTCCATCGTTACCGCCATCCTCACCATCATCCACCTCATCATGGCGGTGGCGCTGGTGTTCCTGATCCTGCTCCATTCGGGCAAGGGGGGCCTCGGCGACCTGTTCGGCGGCGGCATGCAGGGGGGGATGGGGGGCGCCACCCTGGCCGAGCGCAACCTCAACCGCATCACCGTGTTCACGGCGGTGGTCTTCGCCATGACCACCGTCACCCTGACGATCCTGCTCGGACGCTGACCGCCCGCCTTCCGAAGATCCGGCCCGAGGGCCGCGATGCGGACGGCTCTGTGTGTTCTGATTGTCCGATCAGGAGGTCTGGTCGGCGGTCCGGCGGGCGGCTATGTGTATCAGGTCCCAGACGCCCGAGAAGGGCGGGGCGTAGGCGAGGTCCGCCCAGGCCAGTTCATGGGCGGTCATCCCGGCCCAGACAGCGGCGGCGAACACATCGATCCGTTTGCCGGCGCCCGGCCCGCCCACCACCTGGGCGCCGAGCAGCCGGCCGCCGTTCCGCTCCGCCGTTGCCCGGATGGTCATGGGCGAGGCTGACGGCCAGTAACCAGCGGCGGTGGTTCCCCGGGCGTCGCCCGCCACCGGGTCGTATCCGGCCTCGGCCGCTTCCGCCGGACGCAGCCCGGTGGAGGCGATCTCCAGATCGCACACCTTGGTGATGGCGGTGCCCAGCACGCCGGGGAAGCGGGCCTCTCCGCCGCCGATGTCGATGCCCGCCACCCGGCCCGCCTTGTTGGCGATGGTTCCCAGATGGAAGTTGACCGGACGCCCGGTCAGCCGGTGCCGGGCCTCGGCGCAGTCGCCGCCCGCCCACACCCCACTGGCGTCGGTGCGCTGGCGGTCGTCCACCGCGACCGCTCCGGTCGGCCCCAGCCCGATCCCGGCCCGGGCGGCGAGGCCCGACTCGGGGCGGAACCCCAGGCCGAGCACCACCGCCTCGGCCGGATGGGTCTCGTCGTCGCACCCCACGCTCTCCACCTGCGCCGCCCCGTTGATGCATTGCACCCTGGTGCCCGTAACCACCCGGATTCCCATCCGCTCCATCGCCGACACCACCAGCGCCCCCAGGTCGGGGTCGAGGGTGCGGTCGAGCACCGCCCGCCCCGAGGTCAGCACGGTCGTCTTCCAGCCCCTGCTGTGGAAGGCCTCGGCCGCTTCCAGCCCGACGTACCCTCCGCCCACCACCACCGCATTGCCGGGGCCGCGGTCGGCGGCCTCCCTGAGGACGGCGGCGTCGTCCAGGGTATGGAGGCCGTACACGCCGGGCAGCCGGGCGCCGTCGATGGCGGGGCGGATCGGCCGGGCGCCCGTCCCGATCATCAGGAGGTCGAAACCCAGCTCCGTGCGGTCCCCCGACGCGAGGTCGACGACTCCTACCCGGCGCCGGTCCAGGTCGACGGCGGCGGCCTCGTGGCGGGTACGCACCTCGATGTCCATCCGGGCGAACTGCTCGGGGGTGCGGGCCACCAGGCGCTCCAACGGCTCGACGTAACCCGCTACGTAGTAGGGCTCCCCGCAGGCCGAGTAGCTGACCCAGCCGGAGCGTTCCAGGGCGATGATCTCCAGATCGTCCGCCGGGCGGCGGCGGCGCGCCTGGCTGGCCGCCGACATCCCCGCCGCGTCGCCCCCGATGACCACCAGCCGCTCCGCCATCTTCTGCCTCCGTTCCCGCCGGGACCCAGGGGCTGCCCTGCGCCGTCCGTGGGCACCCGCCCCTCTATCCCGTGTGTTGATACTTCTACCGTACGCGCTGCCGCCGCGCGGCGGAAATCATCGGCAGCACGGGGGCAATGCCCGCCGCCGCAACCGACCATACGCATCCCCGGAACCGCTCATCCCCGCCCCTCCGAGCATCCAGGAGCGTCCTCGGGCCGCAGCAACCGCACACATCTTTTGGAAACGCCTCATCCGGACGCGTTCCCTTTCCTCCAACGCCCGCCCGCCATTCGAGACACCCCCCGCCATTCGAGACACCCCCCGCCATTCGAGACACCCCCACCCTTCGAGACCGCCCCCGCCATTCGAGAACGCGAAAATCCCGCGCACCGCCCCCGGCTGCGCCGGGACCCTCCCCCGCCTCCTCCACCAGCATCGGATCCGTCGTTGTGGCATGCCGCCCCTGTTCGGGCGCCGGGCCCGAACAGACAAAGATCCCATGATGACCGCCGCGCACTCCGGAACCCCGGCGGCGGTTTTGTGTGTCAGCGCACACATAGTACCGCAAACCTGCGACAAATTCAATACCCTTATCCCGGAACGCGAAAAATATTCTTGCCGCCGCCGGGTTCCTGCGCGGAGGGGCGCAGGAACTGCGCATCTAGCCGGCAGCCGCCGCCCGCTCGTCCACCCTGCGGCCGAATTCCCGGACGGCGTCGTTGAAATCGGACAGGGCGGCCCGGCGCGCCGACCCGTCGTCGGGGCGGGGGCGGCGGAGCCCTGCCAGTACGCCCTCCGCCGAGTCGACCAGCCCGGCGGTCAAAGCCTCCGGCCCCGCCCCGGTCGCCCGCACCGAAGCCGGGATCGGATGGGCCTGCACCCTGGTGTGGAAGCCGCGCACCCGGTTGAGGATGTTCTCCAGGGCGGACTCGGCCTGCCGGTACCTCGCCCGGTAGCTCTGCTCGTCCGGCGCGTCCCCCTTCTCGGCGTCCCAGGACCGGTTGACGGCGCCCATTTCCGCCGCCAGCCCGTCCAGCTCTCCCCTGAAATCCGCCAAGCCTCTCAAGTAGTCGGCCGCGGCTTCGTCCGGCGCCGCGGCGGCCCCAGCGCCGGCGGCGGTCAGCCCCAGGGCGGAGGCGTTCTGTTGGATGAGAACGGCGAGGCCGGCGGCGCGGCGGCTGAAGTCGGCCGCCTCGGCCTCGAAATCGGCCAGGGCGGCCCGGCGCGCCGACCCGTCGTCGGGGCGGGGGCGGCGGAGCCCGGCCAGTACGCCCTCCGCCGAGTCGACCATCCCGGCGGCCAGCCCCGACAGCGCCAGCCCCTGCTCGGCGACCGGGGCGGGAACCGGGTGAGCCCGTACGTCGGCGCGGAAGCCCCGCACCCGGTCGAGGATGTTCTCCAGGGCGGATTCGGCCTGCCTGTACCTGACCCGGTAGCTCTGCTCGTCCGGCGCGTCCCCCTTCTCGGCGTCCCAGGAGCGGTTGACGGCGCCCATGTCCGACGCCAGCCCGTCCAGCGCCGCCTGGAACGCCGACAGGCCGAGCAGGTAACGGGAGGCTTCCGCGCTCAGAACCGCTGCGGTTTCCTCCTCCGGCTCGTCCGGCGCGGGCGCCGGGGATGCAACAATCGTCTCGGTTGTAACAACCGTCGTCCCGGATGCAACGGGTGCCTCGGCTTCTTCCGGGGGGCCCTCGCCGGCGGCGGCTGCGGTGTCCGACGCGGCGGGCCGGACGGCGTCGTCGGCACCGGAGCTGCCCGGAACGGAGGACGGGGCGGCGGCCTCGGCGGCCGGCCGGCTCTCCGGGGGAGGATCGGGCTGATCGGAACCCCCGCGGGTGAAGATCAACACGATCACCGCCGCGACCGCCAAACCGAGAAACACGTGGGGGATTATGTTCCTCCCGTATCTCCGGGGCGGCCGCTTGCCGAATAGTTCCATACTGCTCCCGCAACGCCAGGCAATGGATGCGCATTCCGGTTCCGGTGCTGCGCCGCCGATGATGATATCCCCCCGAGGGCCCGGAACAGCGGCAATCCGGCCCCGGCCCTCCTGTTCCGCCGAACGGTCCGCCGGAGCCCGGCCCGGCGGCGGCGCAGTCACAGGGGGAGGGTCTTTTCGGCTTCTCTGAGCAGGCGGCGGCGCTCCTGCACGTCGGGCATCACCCCGCGCACCACGTTCCAGAAGTCGGGGGAGTGGTTTCTGACCCGGAGGTGGGCCAGCTCGTGCACCACTACATAGTCGATCAGGCCGGGGGGCAGCATCATCAGCCGCCAGTTGAGGCGGATGGTTCCGTCGCTGGCGCAGCTGCCCCAGCGTCTGCGCTGGCTGCGCACCAGCACCCTCGGCTTCCGGCCGTAGGCGAGATGCGGCCACCAGCGGTCCACGTCGTCCGGCAGCCGCTCCATGGCCCGGTAGAAGAACCAGTTCGACACGGCCTCCTCGATCGCCCGGACCCGCTCCTGGCCGTCCAGACCGGGGGGTTCGGCCACCCTGAAGCATCCGCCCTCGAAATAGACCTCCGGGTCTTGCACGCCGGACGCCTCGAAGGTCATCGGGGCGGGGCGGCCCAGATAGGGGAGGGTCTCGCCGTCCAGGAACCGGTTGTGCACCCGTTTCTGCGCCTCGGCGCGGTGCCGGATGATCCAGGGCGCCCGCTTGCGGACGAACGCCCGCACCTCGGCGCCGGGAACGTCCATCGGGGCGGCCACCAGGACGCCGCTGCTGCCCACCGATATCTCGATGGTCTTGCGGCGGCGGGAGCTGCGGCGCACGTCGAAGTCGATGGTGGCGTCCCCGAACCTGATGGAATCCTGCTCGGTCACGATCCGGGTCATGCCCGCCTCCCCCCGCCGGCCGGCTTGTTCATCGGTCCGCAACGCCGCCCGTCGGCCCGCGCCCCGGACCAGGGCGCTCCCGAACTTACCGAGTGCTTGAGTAGAGTGTTGAGTATCATAATCTACTGTATATCATAAAATATCGCTAAGGTCTAGACCCTTGTCCGCAGGAACACACCGGTTGGGGGGCGCCGGGATGCAGCCCGGTCGGAGCGGACCGGCCCGGGGTCAGGCCTCGCGGCGGCTGGTCAGCCAGGCGCCCAGGGTTACCAGGGCGGTGCCGGCCCATTGGAGGGGCGCTATCACGTCGCCCCGGAAGGTCATGCCGATCACCATGGCGACCGCCGGGAGGATGTAGATGGGGGCGGCGCCCCGGGTGGGTCCCACCCTTCCGACCAGGGCGGTCATGAGCACGAAGGCCGTTCCGGTGCTGAAGACGCCCAGGCCCGCCACCGCCGCCGCCGAAGCGGCCTGCCATTCGGAGCCGGCCAGCCCGATGATCCCCGTGGGCATGGTGATGACGGCGGCCACCCCCATCGCCCGCATCATCGCCGCCGGAGCCCCGTAGCGCTGCTGCAGCGGCACGGCCAGGGCGATCGACAGCCCGTAGGTGATGGTGGCGGCGGTGATCAGCATCACCCCCCAGGCGCTGGATTCCGAACCTCCGAGGGCGGGGATGCTGATGCCGGCACCTCCTGCGGCCCCCAGGACTATCCCCGCCGCCTGGCGGGCCCTGGGGAGCGCGGACAGCATCACCGACGCGATGACGGTGCTGTAGATGGGCACCATGGAGGTCAGCATCCCGGCCAGGGCCGAGTCGATGTGCTGCTGGGCGATGGGAAACAGAAGAAAGGGTACGGTGAACCAGGTTATTCCCAGCACGGCGATGCGGCCCCAGTCGGCCCGCTCCACCGGACGGCGGGAGGTCTTGAAGGACAGCAGGATCACGAAGCCGAGCACGATCCTCACCCAGGTGATGGCGGGGGGTGCGAAGCCCTCCAACCCCAGGTCGATGAGCGAGTAGGCCGACCCCCAGAACAGGGTCACCCCGCACAGCATCGCCCATTCCACCCACCCGAAGGGCCCGCGCCGCGATCCCTGGGAGGTGGAGAACACATAGGCCCGGCCGTGGCGGCCGGCGGAGGGGGGCGGCGGGGGCATGGGGCGGGAGGGTAACCAAACCGGCCCCCGGACCGGTCGAACCATCGAATCCGGCTCCCGGAAGGCAACCGCCCCGGCTGGTAGAATCGGAAGCGCAACCCCGAGCCCACCCGGTTTCCGCATGAAAACAACCGAGATACCCAAACTGGCGTCCGAGCTGTTCGAGATGTCGAAGAGCTACCTCGAACAGGAGGCCGTAGCGCCCCTGCGCCGCACCGCCCGCTTCGCCGGCGTCAGCCTGCTGGGGGGTCTGCTGCTGGCCGCGGGATGGCTGTTCCTGGCGGTGGCGGGTCTGCGCCTCCTCCAGGACCTGCTGCCGGACACCCAGCTGTGGAGCGCCCTGGCCTACCTGATCGGAGGGCTGGCCGCCCTGGCCGCCGCTTTCCTGGTTGTGAAAGCCGCTTCCCGCTCGAAGGCCTCGCCGTGATCGAACGCGGCGACATAGAGGCGAAAGCCAGGGAGCTGGAAGAAGCCGTCTTCGAAGCGGGCGAGGCCGTGCGCTCTTCCGCGGTGAAGAATACCCTGGGGGCCGCCGCCGCCCTCGCCGCCGTCTTCCTGGCGGGGCGCAGGCGGGGGAGGCGCCGCCGGGGGGCGAGGATCGAGATACACCGCCTCTGACCCGCCTGCCCGCAGGTTCCCGGGCCCGACAACGCGGGCGCCGTCTGCGGTCAGGCCGATTCTATGCGGAAGGCAATCGGGCCGTCTCCGGGCCGGTTGACCGCCAGCCCCGCCTTCTGCCCCGCTTCCAGGTCGAAAACGGCCGCCCGGCGGCGCCTGGCCCAATGGAGCAGGATCAGGAACGCCCCCGCCGCCTGGAGCAGGACATTGCCCTTCCGCAGCCCGCGGCGCAGCAGGACATAGCCGATGCGTCTGCGTCCCGACATGTTCCTCATTTCTACCGGTAGACCGGTGTATGCACTGCCGGTACAGGCGCGCAACGCTTCTGGTTGCCGTGCGCCGCGCCGCGCGGCAGAATCATCAACAACACCGGGGCGGAATGCCCGCCGCCGCGGCAATCATACGCATCCCGGAGCCGTCCATCTCCCGAAGTCGTCCGCGAACCCAGGGAGTTCTCGTTCCGCAGCAGCCGTGCGCACTCGGAACCGCCTCATCCGGGACGCGCCCTTTTCTTCACCCGACCCCGGCATTCGAGAACGCCCAACATTCGAGAACGCCCGCCATTCGAGAACGCCCGCCATTCGAGAACGCGAAATCCGGGCGCACCGCCCCCGGCTGCGCCGGGACCCTCCCCCGCCTCCTCCACCGGCATCGGATCCGCCGCTCGGGCGAGCCGCCCTGCACCGGGCGCCGGCGCCCGGACAGACAAGGTTCCGATCATGACCGCCGCGCGCTCCGGAACTCCGGCGGCGGTGTTTGTGTGTCAGCGCACACATAGTACCGCAAACCTATGACAAGTTCAATACCCTCATCCTGGAATGCGAAAAATTCTTTGCCGTTCTTTGCCGCAGCCGGGTTCCTGCACTGAGCGCAAGACTGCGCATCCGGATGGGTGCGTCGCAAGGGGGTTGTTCGTCGCCCGGGCGTCCGCCGGGGGGATCGGCGGCGGGAGGCTATAGAGTGCATACCCATGAGGCGGACTCCGAGATGGGTGCAGACAGTGGTGTGGGTAACCGTGGCCGGCATGATCCTCACCCTGCTGGCCGGCGTCATCTCCATAGGCTTCGACTGAATCGTGGCCGCCGCCCCCGGCCCGCCCGACGCGCCCGGCCCGCCCGAGTCGTCCGATGCGCCGTTGCCCCGGGGGCGCCCCCTGGCCGAGGGCGAACCGGTCCTCCTGATCGACGGCAAGGGACGCAAGTACCTGCTCCACCTGCGGGCGGACGGGGTGTTCCAGTACCACCTGGGCGCCCTGGCCCACGCCGAGCTGATCGGCGCCCCGGACGGCGCCCGCCTGCGGTCCTCCAAAGGGGCGCCCCTGACCGCCCTCCGCCCCCGGCTGGGGGACTACCTCCTCAAGATGCGGCGCGGCCCCCAGATCGTCTACCCCAAGGACCTGGGCGCCGTTCTCATGTACGCCGACATCCACCCCGGCCTGACCGTGGTCGAGGGCGGCACCGGATCCGGCGCCCTGGCCATGACCCTCGCCAGGGCGGTGGGGCCGGCCGGGCGGGTGGCCTCCTGCGAGATCAGGGAGGATCACGCCGCCCACGCCCGGGCCGCCGTCGTCCGCCGCTTCGGGGAGGTGCCGGAGTGGTTGGATCTCCGGGTGGGCGACGTGGCCGAAACGGCGGCGGAGATCGAGCACGACCGCTTGGTGCTGGACATCCCCGAGCCGTGGGAGGTGGTCATTCCCGCCCTGCGGGGCCTGCGCACGGGCGGCGTCCTGTGCTGCTACCTGCCCACCGTGCCCCAGCTCGAGCAGCTGCATAGGGCGCTCCGGGGCAGCGGCCGGTTCGCCGACGTGGAGACGTTCGAGGTGCTGCTCCGCACCTGGAATGTAACCGGGCGTTCGGTGCGCCCCGACCACGGGATGGTGGGGCATACCGGCTTCGTGACCTCGGCGCGCTGCGTCCGGCCGGCCTGATCCCCGGCCCGCCCGGACCGCCTTCGGAAAACGGGGCGGGCCCCCGCCGGGAAACCCCCTGTTCTCCCACCGCTACCCTCCTATACTGCGTTAGCCCGAGAAAACAGCAAGCCCGGCGCCCGACAAGCCGGGAGAGCCGAGGTGCCGCCGTTGCCTGACAAGCGGGAACCGTACGACTACCAACGCTGGATGGAACCCGCGTCCGGCCGGCGGCAGCCGTACGACAACCAGCGCCAGATGGACGCCATGCGGGAGGAGATAGCGATGCTCCGCCGCCAGCTCCAGACCGGACCCCGCCCGGTCAGGATGGTGGAATCCCGGTTGGCCGAAACCAGGGCCCAGCTGGAGAAGGCCCGCCTCAAGAACCGGAAACTCACCGAGGTGATCGAGGACATCCGCGAGCAGGTGGCCATGATGCGCGAAGAGGTCGAGAAGCTCACCGCCGCCCCCAACCCCTTCGCCACCGTGCTGGGGGTCAACAGCGACAGCACCGTCGACGTAATGAGCGGGGACCGCCGGATGCGGGTCAACGCCTCGCCCTCCATCGAGATCAAGCAGCTGCAGCCGGGCCAGCAGGTGCTGGTGAACGATTCCATGTCCATCGTGGAGGTGCGGGATTTCACCCGCCAGGGCCAGGTGGTCTCCATCAAGGAGGTGATGGAGGACAACCGGCTGCTGGTGTTGGCCCACACCGACGAGGAACGGGTGGTGGAGCGGGCCGGCCCCCTGTCGGAAACCCATCTGCGGGCGGGAGACCACGTGCTCCTGGAGAACCGCACCGGCCTGGCCTACGAGAAGCTGTTCCGCCCCGAGGTCGAGGAGCTGGTGCTCGAAGAGGTGCCCGACATCACCTACGGGGAGGTGGGGGGCCTGCGGGACCAGATAGAGGCGATCCGGGATGCGGTGGAGCTGCCCTTCATCCACCGCGAGCTCTTCGAGGAATACGGGCTGGTCTCCCCCAAGGGGGTGCTGCTCTACGGGCCGCCGGGGTGCGGCAAGACCCTCATCGCCAAGGCGGTGGCCAACAGCCTGGCCGAAGCGGTGGCCGAGCGTGCCCGCAACGAGGACGCCCGCTCCTACTTCCTCAACATCAAGGGCCCGGAGCTGCTCAACAAGTACGTGGGGGAGACCGAACGCCAGATAAGGCTGATCTTCCAGCGGGCCAAGGAAAAAGCCGACGAGGGGGTTCCGGTCATCGTCTTCTTCGACGAGATGGACTCCCTGTTCCGCACCAGGGGCTCCGGCATCTCCTCCGACGTGGAGTCGACCATCGTCCCGCAGCTGCTCTCCGAGCTGGACGGGGTGGAGCAGCTCAAGAACGTCATAGTGATCGGCGCCTCCAACCGCGAGGACCTGATCGATCCGGCCATCCTCCGTCCGGGGCGCCTGGATGTGAAGATCAAGATCGCCCGCCCGGACGCCGAGGCCGCCAAGCAGATCTTCCGCATCTACCTGAGCCCGGACCTGCCCTACGACGAGCAAGCCCTGGAAAAAGCCGGGGGAGACGGCCGGGCCCTGGTGAAGCAGATGGTCGACCGGGTGGTCGAGGCCATGTACGAGGACAGCGACGGCAACCGTTTCCTCGAGGTCACCTACCAGAACGGGGACCGGGAAGTGCTCTACTTCCGGGATTTCTCTTCGGGGGCCATGATCGAAAACATCGTGCGCCGGGCCAAGAAAGACGCCATCAAGCGCCGGATCGGCGGCGCCTCCGGCGGCATCACCTTGAACGACCTGCTGTCGGCCATCAAGCAGGAGTTCCGGGAACACGAGGACCTCCCCAACACCACCAACCCCGACGACTGGGCGAAGATCTCGGGCAAGAAGGGGGAGCGGATCGTCTACGTGCGCACCCTGATCGAGGGCGAGGACGAGTCGAGGACCATAGAGGCGGTCGGAACCGGCCAGTACCTGTAGGCATGGCGGTCCCCACGGTCATAGGGACCGAGACGGAATACGGGATCACGGTCCGCAACAACCCCGACCTCCACCCCACCCTGGCCTCCTCCTGGGTGGTGAACTCCTACCGGGGCGACCGGGTGCGGGTCCAGTGGTCATACGACGAGGAAACCCCCGACCGGGACGCCCGCGGCCTGGAGTACGAGCTGTACGGACCCGCCGAGGCGAACAACAACATGGTCAACGTGGTCCTGTCCAACGGCGCCCGCTTCTACGTAGACCACGCCCACCCCGAATACTCCAGCCCGGAGTGCTCCGACCCCCTGCAGGCCGCACTGTACGACAAGGCGGGGGAGCGGGTGCTGGCGGACGCGGCCGCCGCGTACCGCGGCTTCCGTCCGGAGGAGGAGCTGTACATACACAAGAACAACAGCGACGGGAAGGGCAACTCCTACGGTTACCACGAGAACTATCTGGTTTCGCGGGCCGCGCCCTTCGCCGACCTCATCCGCTACGCCACCACCTGGCTGGTAACCCGCCAGATATTCACCGGTTCGGGCAAGCTCGGCGCCGAGAACGGACGTCCGGGCGTCGGGTACCAGATCACCCAGCGGGCCGACTTCTTCGAGGAGGCGGTGGGTCTCGAGACCACCCTGCGGCGGCCCATCGTCAACACCCGCGACGAGCCCCATGGGGAGCCCTCCAAGTACCGGCGGTTCCACGTAATCATCGGCGACGCCAACATGTCGGAGGTGCAGACCTTCATCAAGCTGGGCGCAACCGCCCTGCTGCTGGCGGCCGTCGAGGACGGCGCCGTCCACGACCCCCTGACCCTGGCCGACCCGGTGGAGGCGACCTGGCGCACCAGCCACGACCTCACCCTGGCCGAGCCCTTGCGGCTGGCCGACGGGGGGACGGCCACCGCCCTCGAGCTGCAGCTCCGGTATCACGAGCGGCTGTCGAAGTACGCCGACGAGCACCTTCCCGGGGAGATCTGGGCCGACGTGATCCGCGAGTGGGGGGCGGTGCTCCACGACCTGGAGATCGACTTCATGCGCACCTCCGACCGGCTCGACTGGTCGGCCAAGCTCCGCATGCTGAACGGGTTCCGCCGGCGCGACGACCTGGAATGGAGCCACCCCAAGCTGGCCCTGGCCGCCCTCCAGTACCACGACACCGACCCCGCCCGGGGCCTCTCCTACCGCCTGCAGGAGGGCGGGCTGCTCCGCCGCCTGTTCACCGACGAGGCGCTGGACCGCGCCGCCCTGCACCCGCCCGCCGGCACCAGGGCCTACTTCCGGGGGCGGTGCGTGGGGCAGTTCCCCGAATCGTTGGTCGCCGCCAACTGGGACTCCCTGGTGTTCGACATCGGGGGGGAGACCCTCAAGCGGGTGCCCATGAAGGAACCCCTGCGGGGCAGCGCGGAGCTGGTGGGAGGGCTGCTCGACGCCGCCGGGGAAGCCGTCGACCTGCTCGAAGCCCTGGGTGAGGCCGCCGGCGGTCCGGACAAATCACGGAATGACAAAAAAATCCCGTCGGATCCCTGACAAGGGTATTGACGATGTCGCACCGATGCTGTATCAATGGAAGAGCCGCAAGCACCTCCGGTCGGCAGGCGCCGCAGACCGTGACAGGGATCATCTTCCGAACGCGACCTGCCGGGTACTGACCGAACGCGTCCGGACATCTGGTGGAGGCGGTGGGGGCCGGGCCCGCGAAGCGGGGCGCGGGGCGGGGTTTTTCGCGTTCTGGCCGGGGTCCGGGGTCGGGGCAGGGGCTTGACCAGGGGTTCGCAGAAAGCATCTGTTGCCTGGGGGTTGACCTGGGCGGAAGCCGGTGCGAGAGGGGTTTGACAGGCGGGTTCGCAGAAAAGGCCCGGAGGCGGGTTCATTGTCCAGCAGATCGGTGGGGGCGGGAGAGGGGTTTTGACCAGGGGGTTCGCAGAAAGGCCCCCGAGCTCTGCTGAAGGGTGCTGCGCTTGCAAGAGGATGCGCGGATGGGGTTGCCTTCGCCGTTTCGTCGGCGGGGGCGGCGCCCGGCCGACCGTGCTCATCGGGCAGAGCGTCCAACAGCTGCTTGCGCCGAACGCCTTCCGGCTTTCCTGTCCGCGCGCGCCGCGCCCCGATCGGCGGCAACCCCGGCGGGGTCCTCGATTCCGGGTTCCCGGCCCGGCCGGCGCCGAAATCACCGGCGGCGGCGCGAGCATCCGCCGCCGATGTCTCCTGAAAACCGGGCGGCCCCGATTATCATGGCGGCGCCGACGATTTACGGACCCGCCGGGCCGCCCCTGCCGGGGGTGCGCCCGGGTTCCCGTTAGGAGGAGATATGGCCCAAGAGCGTCTGCCCAGAAGGCGCACCGAGCGCGAGGAAACATCGGGCGCCGGGCCGCCGCCGTCGGGCGCCGCCGGTTCGATCGCCAAGATCGACGACCTGCTGGAAGAGATAGATTCGGTGCTCGAGGAGAACGCCGAGGAGTTCGTGAAGAACTACGTGCAGAAAGGCGGGGAGTGAACGGCGCCCTGCTCTCGTACGGCGAGCCCTATCCCGGGGCCGGCTTCACCGAGCTGGCCCGCTCCCTCGACCTCGCCCCCCGGTGGGACCTTCCGGCGGAGGCCGGACCCTCGAACGTCGCCGCTCCGGAAGCCACCACCGTGCTGGCCCTGCGCTACGACGGGGGGGTGATGATGGCGGGCGACCGCCAGGCCACGGCCGGATACGACGTGTCGCACCGGCGCATCCAGAAGGTGTTCGCCGCCGACGCCTACTCGGCGGTGGCCATCTCCGGCACGGCGGGTCTGGCGATCGAGCTGGTCAGGCTGTTCCAGACCGAGCTGGAGCACTACGAGAAGCTGGAGGGGGTGCGCCTCAGCCTGGACGGGAAGGCCACCTACCTGGCCCGGATGGTGCGCATGCATCTGCCGTTGGCCCTTCGGGGGTTCCTGGTTGTACCGATCTTCTGCGGGTACGAGCCGCCGGCCGGGACCGGGCATGTGTTTACCTTCGATGCGGTGGGGGGCCGGTACGAGGAGCAGGACTTCGGGGCGGCGGGGTCGGGCAGCCGCGAGGCGCGGGCCTACCTGCGCACCGTCTACCGCCCCGGCTCCGACCGGGGCCGGGCCGTCGACCACGCCATGCAGGCTCTGGTGGCGGCGTCCGGGCAGGACCTGGCCACCGGCGGACCCGACTTCCGGCGCGGCATCTACCCGAACGTGGTTACCGTAACCGAGGCGGGCCTCGAGGAAGCGCCCGAAGAGGAGGTGGCGGCCGCCGCCGAGCGGGCCGTCCGGGTGGTTTCGTGACCCTTCCCTTCTACGTTCCGCCCGAGCAGCTGGTCAAGGACCGGGCCGAATACGCCCGCAAGGGCATCGCCCGGGGCCGTTCGATCGCGGCGCTGGCGGTTCGGGAGGGGGTGGTGATCCTGGCCGAGAACCCCAGCCGCACCCTCACCAAGATCTCCGAGATCTACGACCGCATCGCCTTCGCCGGGGTCGGCAAGTACAACGAGTTCGAGTCGCTGCGGGTGGCCGGCATCCGCTACGCCGACGTGAAGGGCTACCAGTACGGGCGGGAGGACGTCACCGCCAAGAGCCTGGCCTCGGCTTTCTCCCAGACCCTGGGCACCATCTTCGTCCAGGGCCCCAAACCGTTCGAGGTGGAGGTCCTGATCGCCGAGGTGGGCCGCACCACCGCCGACGACCGCCTGTTCAAGGTCACCTACGACGGCACCCTCTACGACAAGACCGGCTACACCGCCATCGGCGGCCCGTCGGACGAGCTGGCGGACAAGCTAGGCGAGTCCTACGAAGAAACCCCCGCCCTCGGGGACGCCCTCAGGCAGGCGGCCGAAGCCTTCCGGGTGGTCGAGGAACGCGACATCGACGGCTGGGAGGGCGCCCTGCTCGAACGGGCCTCCCCGGCGGCGGGAACCAACCGCCGGTTCCGCCGGCTGACGCGCGAAGAGCTGGACAGCGTCTGACCCGGGCGGCCGCCGAACCCCGGGCGGCCCCTCCGCGCCTAATCTAGAAGTGTGGACAGGCGCATCTTCGGGATCGAGAACGAATACGGCGTTACCTGCACCCTGCGCGGCCAGCGCCGGCTGAGCCCGGACGAGGTGGCCCGGCACCTTTTCAGGGGCGTGGCCTCGGGCGGCCGTTCCTCCAACACCTTCCTTGAGAACGGCGCCCGCCTCTACCTGGACGTGGGCAGCCACCCCGAATACGCCACCCCCGAATGCCTCAGACTCGAGGACCTGGTGGCCCACGACAAGGCCGGGGACCGGGTGCTGGAGAAACTCCGGCGCTCGGCCGAGCAGCGCCTGGCGGGGGAGGGCATCCGGGGCGACATCTTCCTCTACAAGAACAACACCGACACGGCGGGCAACTCCTACGGCTGCCACGAGAACTATCTGGTGGACCGGAAGGCGGATTTCAACAAGATATTGGACGTCCTGATCCCCTTCCTGGTCACCCGCCAGATCTACACCGGGGCGGGGAAGCTGCACCAGACCCCCCGGGGCCCCGTATTCACGATATCCCAGCGCGCCGAGCACATCTGGGACACCGACTCCTCGGCCACCACGAGGTCGCGCCCGATCATCAACACCAGGGACGAACCCCACGCCGACGCCGAGCGCTACCGGCGGCTCCACGTAATAGCCGGGGACTCGAACATGAACGAGTTCGCCACCTTCGTCAAGGTGGGAACGGTCGCGGCCCTGCTCGAGATGATCGAGGGCGGCGCCATCTTCCGCGACATGACCCTCAAGGACCCGATCATGGCCATCAGGGAAATCAGCAAGGATCTCTCCTGCCGCGACCACAAGATGGAGATGGCCAACGGACGGGTCATGTCGGCCCTCGACATCCAGTGGGAATACTGGGAACGGGTCGAAAAGTACGCCCGCAACCCCGGTTTCCGCCGGGAGGCGGCCGGCGGGCAGCCGGGCATCAGCCAGGCGGTCAAAGGGTGGGGGTACCTGCTCACCCGCCTGGAGGAGGAACCCCTGTCCCTCGTCCGGGAGGTCGACTGGGTAACCAAGTACCACCTGATCGAGCACTACCGCAGCCGGTTCCGCCTTCCCCTGTCCCACCCGCGGGTGATGCTGCTGGATCTGAGCTACCACGACGTCTCCGAGGAGCGGGGCCTCTACAACCTGCTGGCCCGGCGGGGGGCGGTGCGGCGGATGGTCACCGACGCCGCGGTGGCCGCCGCCGTCATGAGCCCGCCCCAGGACACCAGGGCCCGGCTGCGGGGCAGGTTCATCGCCGCCGCCAAGGCCAAGAACCGGCAGGTAACGGTCGACTGGGTGCATCTGAAGGTGAACGACCAAGCCCAACAGACCGTGATCTGCAAGGATCCGTTCGGATGCCGGGAAGACGACGATCGGGTCGAGCGGTTGATCGAGAGGCTGTAGGGAAAGGGTAGGCCGGAGAAGTCCATGAGTGCAGTCATCGAGCGCCTGATCAACCTGCTGGCCTTCCTCATCGATTCCGGACGGCCGGTGACCGCCCGGGAGATCCGCCGCACGGTGCACGGCTACGGACAGGACTCCGACCTGGCCTTCCGCCGCATGTTCGAGCGGGACAAGGACACCCTGCGGCGGCTGGGGGTGAAGCTGGAGATGCGCTCCACCGATGTCTGGGAGGTGGAGAAAGGCTATGTGATCCCCGACGAGGCCTACCGCACCATCGACCCGGACCTGACCGAAGAGGAGCGCGCCGCCCTGGCGTTGGCCGTCCACATGATGAGGACCGGGGACGGCCCCTCCGGGTCGGACGCCCTGCTGAAGCTGGGAGGGGCGCGCTTCGTCGAGGCGGCGGCCCCGATGGGCGCCGACCTCGCCCCGGGTGAACGGCCCAGCGCCGTGTTCGAGGCGGTGTTCGAACGGCGGCGGCTGCGCTTCACCTACCGGGAAAGGCGGCGGACCGTCGAACCGTACGGGATGCGCTATTACCGGGGCCACTGGTATTTCGCCGGTGCGGAGGAGGGCCGGCCGGCGGAAGATATCCGCACCTACCGGCTGGACCGGGCCGAGGGCCTGGAGGCGGCCGGCCCCGCCGGCGCCTTCGAGCGCCCCGGCGGGTTCGCCGCCCGCGACATCATGTCCTCCCTGCCCTGGGAGACGGGGCCCGAGCTGACGGCCCGGGTGCGGTGCCACCCCGACGCGGCCTGGTGGGCGGAGAGCCGTTTCCCCGGCGCCCGGAAGGCGGGCCGGGACCCGGAGGGCTGGACGCTGCTGGACATCCCCTACTGGGCGGAGAGGAACTTCGTCAACCAGATCCTCGCCCTGGACGACGCGGCGGAGGTACTGGCTCCGTCCGGGCTGCGCCGGTCGGTGATCAGCCGGGTGAGGAGCGGAGCGTGAGCGCCGACTCCACCAGCCGCCGCCTGAACCGGATCCTGGCCATGGTTCCCTGGATCATCGCCAACCCCTACCCGCGTGTCTCCGAGGTGATGGAACGGTTCGGCTACCGGGAAGAGAAACAGCTGGCCAAGGACCTGGAACTGCTGTTCGTGTGCGGGCTTCCCGGATACGGACCCGAGGACCTGATGTGGGCCTCCATAGAAGACGACCTGGTGGTGCTGGACATGGCCGACTATTTCTCCCGGCCTCTGCGCCTCACCCCTCCCGAAGCCCTCGGCCTGCTGAGCGCCGGAATGGCGGCGGCCGGCCTGGACCCGCCCAACCCCGCCCTGGGCCGGGCGGTCGAGAAGTTGACCGCGGCGCTCTTCCCCGACGCCCCCGAAGCCCTGGATGCGGAGCTCCCCCCCGAACCCGAACATCTGGACGCCCTGCGGCGGGCGGCGGCGGACCGCCGGGCGGTGCTCCTCACCTATCTGTCGGGGGGCGCCAACCGCACCACCGACCGGGTGGTGGAGCCTGCGATGGTGCATGCCTCCCTGGGCTGGTGGTACCTGCTGGCCCATTGCCGCCTGGCCGGGGACCGGCGCACCTTCCGGGTGGACCGGATCAGGTCGCTGACCGTCCTCGACGAGACCTTCGAATCCGCCCCGGGCGGCGGCCCGCCGACGGTGGCTTTCACCCCCTCCGCCGACAGCGTCTACGCGGTGCTGGCCCTCGGAGAAGAGGCCCGCTGGGCGGCCGAGTACTACCCGGTGGAGACCGTCTCGGACGACGGCGGCGAGCTGGTGGTGCGCTTCGCCGCCGCCGACCCCAGGGTGACGGCCCGCCTGCTGATCCGCCTCGGAGACCGGGCGCGCCTGGTGGAGGGAGAAGAGGTGTCGCAGGAAACGGAGCGGCTCAGGCGGGCCATCCTGTCCCGGTACGGGGAGGCCTGACCCGGGCGAACGGGGCATAGCAGGGGCATATACGGCTGTACCATGGGACCGTGTTCGATTCCCTGAGCGGCGCCGAGATCCTCACCATCGCGGTCATCGCGCTGGTGGTGTTCGGCCCCAACCGCCTTCCCGACCTCGCCCGCTCCATCGGCCGGTACGTGCGGGAGCTGCGGCAGGCGGTAACCGATCTGCGGCGGGGAATCGAGCAGGAGGTGGGGCCGATCCGAGAGCCCATCAAGGAGATCCGGCAGGAACTTTCCCAGCCGGCGGCGGACGTCCGCCGCACCTTCAGGGAGACGGCCGAGACCGCCAGGGCAGCCGAGCGGGAGATAAGGCAGGCCGCCAAGAACCCGCCCCCGACGCCCGGGGCGGACGGAGCGGCGGCCGCGGACGGAGCGGGCAAGGAGGCGGGCGGCGCCGCGCCGGCCCCCGAACCGGACGCCGCGGAGGGCGCCGGGGCGGACAGCCCGGCCGATGATGCGTCCGGCGGCGGGCAGGCCCCCGGGGCGCGATGGATAGCCCCCGACCCTCCGGTGGGGGTGCCCCCGAGTGAATCCCGCCGGGGTATGGGAGATCCGATGCCCGCCGTGGTGCACCCGCCGCCCGCAGCGGCCCCCGCCGCCGGAGGCGAAGCCTCCCGAGACGCCGCCCCCGATGAAGAAACCGCGGATACCCGGCCCGCCGGCGAGACAGACGGCGCCGGGGCGGACGGCCGGGCGGCGGAATCATGACCGAACAGGCCGACCTGTCCAGCCAGCCCCTCATGGGCCATCTGACCGAGCTGCGGTCGCGGCTGGTCAAGGTCATGGCCGCCCTGGCGGTGGGCGCGGCGGCGGCCTTCTTCTTCCGGGACTGGATGCTCGCCGTCCTGCAGGGGCCCTACCTGTTGGTGTCCGACAAGCCGCTGATCGTCACCGGACCCACCGAGCCTTTCTCCATCGCCATGCGGATGTCCCTGTTCGGCGGGGCGGTGCTGGCCAGCCCGGTGATCACCTACCAGATCTGGGCCTTCGTGAACCCCGGCCTCACCCCCAGGGAACGCAAGTGGGCCTTCCCGGTGGTCGGCGCCATGGTGGTCCTGTTCGGGCTGGGGGTGGCGTTCGCCTACTGGAGCATGGAGCGGGCCCTGGGGTTCCTGCTGACCATCTTCGACGACCTGGAGACCTTCGTCACCGTCGAGCACTACACCAGGTTCACGGTGCGCTTCCTGCTGCTGTTCGGCGTCTCCTTCCAGTTCCCGGTTTTTCTGTTTGCGGCGGCGGCGGCGGGGGCGGTGTCTTCGGCCAGGCTGGCCGCCGGGCGGCGCTGGGCGGTGCTGATCATCGTCACGGTGGGGGCGGCGCTCACCCCCACCGGCGACCCCCTGACCCTGCTGCTGCTCTCCGCGCCCCTGTATCTGTTCTACGAGGGCACCATCTGGCTGGTGAGATGGTTCCTCAAGAAATGAGGGTCGACCGGTTCTTCGAGTCCCTCCCGTTCCGGCCCGACCCGTTCCAGACCATGGCGGCCGAGGCGGTGGAGCGGGGGTCGTCGGTGGTGGTGACGGCCCCCACCGGGGCGGGCAAGACCCTGGTGGCCGAGGCGGCGGTCCATCTGAGCCTGGAAAGAGGCCGCCGGGTGTTCTACACCACCCCCCTGAAGGCCCTGTCCAACCAGAAGTTCCGCGATTTCACGGCGGCGTATGGCGCCGAGCGGGTGGGCCTGCTGACCGGAGACAACACCATCAACGGAGAGGCGCCGATCGTGGTCATGACCACCGAGGTGCTGCGGAACATGATCTACGCCGGCGCCGACCTGTCCTCGGTGGATACTGCGGTGCTCGACGAGGTCCATTACCTCCAGGACCGCTTCCGGGGGGCGGTCTGGGAGGAGGTGATCATCCACGCCCCCCGGCACATCCGGCTGGTGTGCCTGTCGGCCACCGTGGCCAACGCCGGCGAGTTCACCGACTGGCTGCGGTCCCGGAGGGGGCGCGCCGAGCTGGTGATCGAAGACCACCGGCCCGTCCCCCTGGAGAGATGGTGGGCGGTGAAAGACCGCTTCGAAGCCAAGATCCACACCCTTCCGCTGTTCGAGGAGGCCGCCCGGGGAACCCTCCCCAACAGGTCGATTTCGGGGATGCTGGCCCGCCGCGGCGGCCGCCGGCGGCGCTTCGCAACCCCCAGAAGGCTGGAGATGGTGGAGCGCCTGGCCGCCCTCGACATGCTGCCGGCCATCTACTTCGTGTTCTCCCGGGCGGGGTGCGACGAGTCGGCGGCCCGGGCGTCGGTAACCGGGATCAGGCTGACCGACCGGGAGGAACAGGAGGAGATACGCCGCCGGGCCGAGCAGGGCGCCGCCCGCCTGGAGGCCGCCGACCTGCGGGCCCTCGGCTACGGCCGGTGGCTGGCCGCCCTGGAAAAAGGAGTGGCCGCCCACCACGCCGGGCTGGTCCCCGCCTTCAAGGAGGTGGTGGAGCAGCTCTTCTGCGACGGGTTGGTAAAGCTGGTGTTCGCCACCGAGACGCTGTCCCTCGGCATCAACATGCCCGCCCGCACCGTGGTGCTCGACAGCCTCACCAAGTTCACCGGCGAGGGCCACGAGCTGATGCTCCCGGGCGAGTTCACGCAGCTGACCGGGCGGGCCGGGCGGCGGGGAATCGACGAGGTGGGCCACGGCGTGGTGCTGCACTCGCCCTACGTACCGTTCGAGCGGGCGGCGGCCATCGCCCAGATGGGCAGCCATCCGCTGCGCTCCAACTTCCGCCCCACCTACAACATGGCGGTGAACCTGGTGGCCAACTACCCCCGCCGGCAGGCCGAGCGGCTGCTCGAGGCCTCGTTCGCCCAGTTCCGGCTCAGGGGGGCGCGGGTGGTGCGGAGCAGTCCGGGCCTCGAACGGTCGGGCGCCTCGGATGACCTGGTGGGTTTCTTCCACCGCACCCGGAACCTGCTGGCGGAGCGGGGCTACCTGGACGGCTGGAACCTGCTGCCGCCGGGCCAGGCGCTGCGAAAGGTCTACAACGAGATGGACTTCCTGCTGGTGGAGGCGGCGCAGGCGGGCGTTTTCGAGGATGTCTCCCCCCCGGAGCTGGCCGCCCTGGCCTCGACTTTCGTGTACGAGCCGCGGCGGGATGCCGAACCGGGCGGGGACTGGCCGTCCGTGACCCTGGAGCAGCGATGGGGCCTGCTGGTCGACCTGTGGGAGCGCCACACCGCCGCCGAGCAGGCGCACGGGCTGGCCGCCACCCGCCCTCCCCAGCCCGGCTTCGGCCCGCTCGCCTACGCCTGGGCGCAGTTCCGCGACCTGGAGGACCTCCTGGAGGACACCTCCCTGGATCCCGGGGACTTCGTGCGCACCTCCCGCCAGATAATGGATGTGCTGCGCCAGCTCAGGGATGCGGCCGGGGCGCTGGGGATCGGCGGGCTGGACCGGACGGCTTCCCAGGCCCTGGCGGCGGTGGACCGGGGAGTGGTGACGGCGGGCGGAGCGGTGTGACCGAGGCCTGGCTGGTGCTGGTCAACCCCCGCGCCGGCCGGGGCCGCCGTATCCTGCCCCGCGTGGAGGATGTCCTGCGGCGCAGGAAGATACCCGCCGACATAGTGGCCGCCGACGGCTTGGAGGAGCTGCGGGAGGCGGTGGGGCGGGCGGCCGCCGAGGGCCGGAGCAGGCTGGCGGCGGCGGGGGGAGGGGGAACCGTCAACGCGGTGCTCAACGCCGTCCTCGATCACCCATGGGAGGAGACCCCCGTTCTGGGGGTGCTGCCCGCCGCCGGGGCCGGCGACCTGCTCCGCACCTTCGGGATCGGCCCCGACCTGGAAACCGCCGCCGACCGGCTGGCGGCGGGGGATGTCTATCCGGTGGATGCGGCGCTGGCGGTCGGGGAGTGGGGGAGGCGCTACTTCCTGAACGCGGCGGGGGCCGGACTGACCGCGGCCGCGGCGTCCGCCGCCCTGCGCCTGCCCGCCGGATGGGGCCGCTTCCGTTACGCCGGGGCGGCGGCGCTGGCGCTGGCCGGGTTCCGGGGCGGGGACATCCGCCTGGAGGCGGACGGACGGAGCTTCGAGGGAAGGGCGGCGGCGGTGATCCTGGCCAACGGACAGTTCATCGGGGCGGGGTACAACATCGCCCCCCGCGCCTCGATGGCGGACGGCCTGCTAGACGTGCAGGTGATCACCTCCTCCAGACGGCGGATGGGGCGGCTGGCGGCCAGGGCGCGGGGAGGGAACCATCTCTCCGACCCCGGCGTCCGGCGGTATCAGGCGGCCGAGGTGCGGATCGAGGCCGAGGAGCCCTGGCCGGTGGAGGCAGACGGGGAACCGCTCGGCGACTCGCCCCTGTTGGTGCGGGTCCAGGCCGGACGGATTGCGCTGAAAGTCTGACGGCCCGCCTCCGGAGAGCCTATAATGCCGCCGCCGCAACAAGGGATCGGTTTGGCGAAAAAACCCCGGGATAAGTTCGAGGACGCCCCTGATGTCGATGAAGAAGACGACCTCGACCCCGACGAGGACCTCGAAGAAGACGACCTCGATCCCGACGAAGACATCGACGAGGACGACGACCTCGACGAAGGGGACCTCGACGACAATGATCTCGATGAGGATGACATCAACGGGGGCGATCAGGACGAAGACGACGACGAAGACGATGAAGACGAGGACGATCAGAAAACGGTGACCCTCGACGCCTTGGAGGCGGAGGAACTGGAAACCGTAGAAACCAACGACCCCGCCACCATCCTGGTCGACGAAGCCTCCGAGATCAAGGCCCTCCGCCGGAAAGAGATGGCCATCGACGTCGAAGCGGACAGCCGGCGGGTAGACGAGTTCGTCTGCACCTCGTGTTTCTTGCTGCGCAAGAACGTTCAGCTGGCCGACCCCAAAAATATGCTCTGCGCCGACTGCACCTGAGGCAAGGGGCCGGCGGAGGGGCCGGTCGCGGCTACCCTCGGCCCGAAGATGGATAACTCGGTAACCGCCCGCCCCGCCCGATCCGAGGACGCCCCCGTCCTGGAGGATCTCTACCGCAAGCTGGAGGCGGAGATGACCTCCCTCCATCCGATGTGGCCCCGCGCCGACGGCCTGGACGAACCGGTGGAGCAGTCCTTCCTGGACGGGATCGATGACAAGGACGTCCGGGTTTTCATCGGCGAGGTGGACGGCTTCCCGCTCGGTTTCATCTATGGGCGCTCCGAACCGATCCTGGCCCATGAGGAGGGAGTCCGGGTGGCTGCGATCCGGCTGGTGTTCGTGGAGGAAGAAGCCAGGGCGGCGGGGGTGGGGGAGGTCATGCGCGACGCCCTGATGGAGGAGTTCCGCCGCTCGGGCCATCACCTGTTCGACGCCCATGTGCTGCCCGGCCACCGCCTGGCCAAGAACTTCTTCGAGGCGGGCGGCTTCGCGGCCCGGTCAATCGTCATGCACCACAGCGACCGGCCCGACGGCGGCCGCCGCATAAGAGAGGCCTATCCGGGATGACCCGGCCATGACCGACCGCGCCCGGCCGCTGGTGGGGGTGGGGGTGGTGGTCGTGGACCGGGGCCGCCTGCTGCTGGTGGAGCGGGGCGGCGGGGCCCTTTCCGGATACTGGGCGGTGCCGGGCGGCAAGGTGCGCTGGGGGGAGCGGCTGACCGAGGCGGCGGTTCGGGAGATCCGGGAGGAAACCGGCCTGGAGGTCGCCCTCGGGGAGGTGATCTGGGCGGGCGACGCCATCGGGGAAGGAGACCCCCCTGATTACCACGCGTCGCTGGTGGACTTCACGGGCCGGGTGACCGGCGGGGAGCTGAAGGCGGGCGGCGACGCCAGGGACGCCGCTTTCGTGCCGCTCGAGGAGGTGCGCTCGCTGCCGCTCACCCCGACCATGTACGGCCTGCTGGAGAAGCTGGGGATATGAGCGGCCGCGCCGGCGCCCTCCTCGAAGGCGAAGTGTTGGAGCTGCTGCAGGTCCTGATCCGCAACCGCTGCGTGAACGACGGGACGGAGGCTTCCGGCCATGAGGAGCGCTCGGCGGCTTCGCTGGAGGCGTATTTCGGAGAGCCGGGCGAGGTGGTGGAACCGGCCCCCGGACGGCAGAGCGTGGTGTACCGGGTTCCGGGGCGCGACCCGTCCGCCCCCGCCCTGATGCTGATGGGCCACCTGGACGTGGTGCCGGTCACGGAGGAGGGGTGGTCGGTGGATCCGTTCGGGGCCGAGGTCATCGACGGGATGGTGTGGGGGAGGGGGGCGGTGGACATGCTCAACATCACCGCGGCGATGGCGGTCGTCTTCAAGCCCTATCTGACGGGGGAGAAGCCCCCGCCGGCGGGAGACCTGCTGTTCTTCGGGGCGGCCGACGAGGAGAACGGCGGGGGTCTGGGCGCCGGATGGATCACCGAACACCGCCCGGAGCTGGTCGAATGCGATTACGTCCTGACCGAGGTGGCCTTTCCGGCCATCCGCCTCCCGGGCCGCCCGCCGGTCTATCCGGTGACCGCGGGCGAGAAGGGCCCCGCTTGGCGGTTCATCCGGGCGTCCGGCGCGCCCTCGCACGGGAGCCAGCCCTACGGAACCGACAATGCGGTGGTCAAGGCGGCGGAGGCCGCGGCGGCAATCGCCCGTTCCGGCGGTCCGGCGGTGATCACCCCGGAATGGCGGGCCTTCGCGGAGGCGGTGTGGGATCCGGGCAGATCGGCCGCCCTGTTGGACGTCGACCGGGTGGACGACGAGATAGAGAACATGGCGGCGGAGGATCTGCTGCTGGCCCGATGGGTGCACGCCTGCACCCACACCACCTTCAGCCCCAATGTCTTCCACGGGGGCACCAAGGCCAATATCGTGGCCGACCGGGCGGAGGTGCAGCTGGATGTCCGCCTGCTCCCCGGCCAGACCGGACAGGACGCCAACGACCACCTGCGCAAGGCTCTGGGGCCGCTTTACGAGGAGATGGAGGTGGAGGACATCATCAGCGTCCGCGCCTCGTCCTCGCCCGCCGGGGGTCCGATGTGGGAGGCCATCGCCGACGCCTACGAATCCGTGGCCGGAAGCCGCCGGATCGTCCCCGCCCTCACCCCGGTGGCCACCGACGGCCGCTTTTTCCGAGCCCGGGGAGCGGCCTCCTACGGCGTGGGGCTGTACGACGACCGCATCGCCTTCAGCGAGTTCCTCGGCCTCTTCCACGGCAACGACGAACGGGTCGGCGTAGCCTCTCTGGGTATGACCGCCCGGCTGCTGAGCCGCATCATCGCCTCTTCGGAATGGGGTGGAAGCAACGGCCTGTAGGGGGTAAAAGCATTGTTGGACGCCGACGGGCATTTGTATACTGACGCCTTATGACGGCTGCGACGGTTCCCATCAGCGAGGCGCAGGCCGATCTTGCCCGGATAATCGAACGCGTAACGGCGGGTGAGGAAATAACGCTTACCCGCCGCGGCGAGGCGGCGGCGGTGATGGTGCGGCCCGACGCGTTGCGGGTGCGCCGGGCCGCCGGGGCGCTGAACGCCGCAGCCGGCCTCCAAGAGGCCCTCCGGCAAGGGAGGGCGGCCCGGCTGGACGACCACCCGGGCCTGGACGAAAGACGCGCCGAGGCGCTCATCGACTACGTCCGAGAGTCGCGTACAGCAACCCCCGGAGGCTGATCGTTCACTCCCGGCGGCCGGGGCCGCCGCGCCGGAGAGGTTCGCCGGTGTCGACGGCGAAACTGTCGAGATAGTCCTCTATGTAGGCGGCGTACACGCGGATATCAGACGCGGCGGGTGCATCGGCGGGGAACAGGTCGGCGGCGTATACAGCCACCCGGCAGGCTGTGCGCGCCATTTCACCCAGCAGCTCCGGAGCGGCGCCGGGATCCCGGCCCGACCTGCCGTAGATAGCGTCGGTGCGCCGGGGTGTGATCCTCCGGGCACCGAGCGGTTCCAGCATTGATGTCAGGACGCTGCGATGGGGCTCGGACAGCTGGGCGCAGAGCTTCTCGATGTCATGCCCCCGCGGTGTCTTGGCGGGGTCGGCCCCGAGATGGATGAGCGCTTTGACCGCCAGCTCGACCGCCGTACGGGCGTTTCCGCAGCCGCTCTGCAACCGGCCCATCAGCCGCGCCCGCACATCTACCCCGAGACCGCCCTGCTCGACCGGGCTGGGCCGGAGATGGTCGAGCAGCTCGCCCAGCGCGACTCTTGTGCGCCCCAGCCGGTCGAGGGCTTCCTCGCAGTCGCCGGCGGGCAGCACCATCTCCTTGCCCCAATCCACATCATCGGCGGGGCGGTCCACCAGCACCACCCCCTGACGGTCGACGCGCCCCTCGAACGACGTAAGCACCCGGGTGGTGCGCATCCTCCACTCCGCCCGGTCGGTCACGCTCACATCCACCGAGAAACCCGCCGCCTGCTCGGCCAACTCTTTCAACTCGCAGCGCATCTTCCACCGCTCCCCGTAGTCGAGGTCGTCGTAGATGGCCATCAGGTCGATGTCGCTTCGCTCGGTGGCTTCGCCGCGCGCCACCGAGCCGAACAGCACCACCCGGCCCACCCCGGCGTCAGACAACGCCGCCGCCGCCCGCTCCGCGTCGGCCCGCACCGGAACAACAACCGTCCTCCCTGTCACGCCGCCCTCCTTGTTCAACCCCCGAAGGCGCCGATGATACGACCGGAGGCTGCCCCGCCGGGCCGCTCCCTTGTCGATCGGCGGCGGACAGCCCCGCGGTTCGCGAAAAAACACCTCCCCGAATCGGCTTACAGGCCGCCCGGAGGCGCGATAATGGCGGCATGGACCGACCAGGAGACACCCCGGCCCCGTCCGGCGGCGGCGCGACCGACGAGGACCTCGACCGTTACCTGAGGGCCCTGGAGCAGACCGACGCGGAGGACGCCCCCGAGCCGGCCGCCGCCCTGGCCGAGCTGCTGGCCGCCCGGCTGGAGGGGGCCGACGACCCCGAGGCGCGGGCCGTTCTCGACCCGCCCGCCGGGCACCCCGGCCCGGAGGACCAGTCATGAGGCGCCGCCTCGACGCCGAGCTGGTGCGCCGCCGCCTGGCCGATTCGCGCACCGCCGCCGCCCGGTTCATCCGCGAGGGCAAGGTGGTGGTGGCGGGCATCCCCGCCCCCAAACCGGCCACCATGATCGACGCCGGGGCGGCGGTGCGCATAGCGGCGGACCGCCCCCGCTACGTGAGCCGGGGCGGCCTGAAGCTGGAGGCCGCCCTGCGCGGATTCGGGGTGTCCGCAGCCGGGCGCCGGGCGGTGGACGTGGGGGCCTCCACCGGGGGGTTCACCCATTGCCTGCTCGAACACGGGGCCGTCCATGTAACGGCGGTGGACGTGGGGTACGGCCAGCTGCACCTGTCCCTGCGCCGCGACCCCCGGGTCTCCGTGGTGGAGCGCACCAACATCCGGTACGCAGACCCCGCCCGCCTGGGGGTGCCCTTCGATCTGGTCGCCGCCGACGTCTCGTTCATCTCCCTGCGCACCATCGCCCGGGCGCTGGCCGGGCTGGGCGGCGCCGGCGCCGACTACCTGCTGCTGATCAAACCGCAGTTCGAAGCCGGGCGGGGGGCGGTCGACCGCCGGGGCGTGCTGCGGGACGCGGAGGTCCGGGCGCAGGCGGTAACCGGCGCAGTGTCCGGCCTGGCCGAGGCGGGCCTGGGCGCGCTGAACCTGATGCCGTCGCCGATCGAAGGCGCCAAGGGGAACCGGGAGGTGTTCGGGTGGTTCCGGGCGGGGGCACCGGCGGTCGGCCCGGAACAGGTGCGGGAGGCGGCCGGATGAGGATCGCCCTGGTGCCGCACAAGGACCGGGAACGCACCCTGTCGCTGTGCCGCCGCCTGGCCGCCGAGATCCGCAGCCGGGGGGCGGAGGTGCTGTCGTCGCCGAAGAACGCCTCCGCCCTGGGGGTGGAACCCACCGGTTTCGGCGCCGGCTCCGGCCTCGATCTGGTGATCGCCGTGGGCGGAGACGGAACCGTCCTCAAGGCGGTGCGGATCAGCCGGGAGAGCAGGGCCCCCATCTTCGGGGTGAACGACGGCCGGCTGGGTTTCCTGGCCGAGGGAACCCCCGGCGGCCTGCCGCACATTCTCGACCGGCTGGTGTCGGGGGAGTGGTACACCTCGGAGCGGATGCTGCTGTCCGCCTCCGTGAACGGGGGGCCGCCCACGGTGGGGCTCAACGACGTGGTGATCGAAAAGGTCGAGAACCAACGGATCATCCGCCTAGCGCTGTCGCTGGAGGGGGACCTCTTCACCACCTACCGGGGGGACGGGGTGGTGGCCGCCACCCCCACCGGCTCCACCGCCTACAACCTGTCGGCGGGCGGACCGCTGGTGGATCCCGCCCTGGATCTGCTGTTGGTCACCCCGGTCGCCCCCCATTCCCTCTTCTCCCGCTCCATGGTGTTCCCGCCCGGCCTGCCCCTCCGCTTCGAGGTGATGGAGGATCTCTCGGTGGGGGTGGGGGTGGACGGGGTCGAGATCGCCACCGTCCCGCCCGGCGGCCGTGTAACCGTGGAAAGCGCCGGACACGTCGCGTTCGCCAGCCTGAGCGACCGCAGTTTCCCCGCCGCGGTCAAACACAAGTTCTCCCTGGAATGACCGGTGCTTGACGAGCTGTCGGTGACCAACCTGGGCATCATCTCGTCGGCCCGGATCACGCCCGGCCCCGGCATGGTGGTGGTCAGCGGGGAGACGGGGGCGGGCAAGACGCTGCTGCTGGGCGCCCTGCGGCTGCTCACCGGCGCCCCCGCCCGGGCCGGCCTCATCGGCCCCGGCGGCCCCGAAGCGGCGGTGGAGGGAAGGTTCGTCCTGGACGGCGGGGAGATGGTGGCCGCCCGGCGCATCCACGCCCGCGGCAGCCGGGCCTACATCGACGGCGGGATGGTTCCGGCCCGGGCGCTGGCCGAACACCTCGACGGCCGGGTGGAGATCGTGGGCCAGCACGACCCCCTGTCGCTGACCCGGCCCGGCACCCTCCGGGGCCTGATCGATCTGCGCCTGGAATCGCCAGAGCCGCTGGAGGAATACCGGGCGGCCTGGGAAAGGGTCCGGGAGCTGGAGTCGGACCGCGCCGCGCTGGGGGGCGGCCTGCGCGCCCTGGAAAGGGAACAGGACCTGCTCTCCTATCAGGCAGAGGAAATCGAGCAGGCCGGATTCCGGATCGGCGAGGACGCCGAGCTGGAACGGCTGGCCGGCCGCCTGGGCAACGCCGAGCAGATCAGGGAGCTGCTGGGGGAAGCCCGCAAGGAGCTGGCGGAGGCCGGGGAGCGGACGGGGCCGGCGGTGTCGATACTCCGGGAGGTGCGCCTCCTCGACCCCTCCCAGAACGCCCTGCGGGAGACCCTGGAGAACCTGGACGCCGGGCTGTCCGAGGCCGCATCCGGGGTGCGGGAAGCCTGGGAAGGAATAGAAAACGATCCCGAGAAGCTCGCCGCGGTGAACGAACGCCTGGCCCTGCTGGGGGACCTGCGGCGCAAGTACGGGGCGGGGATCGAGGAGATACTGTCGTTCGGGGAGGCCGCCCGCGCCCGCCACGCCGAGGTGGGTGGGCTGCTCGAGCGGGCCGCCTCCCTCGACGCGGACCGGGCCGAGGCTTCCCGGGCGCTGGACCGGGCCGGGCAGGCCCTCCGGGAAGCCCGCGGGGAGGCCGCCTCCCGTCTGGCGGAGGAGGCCGCCGCCCATCTGCGGGAGCTGGGCTTCAGCGATCCGGTGGTGCTCATCGAGGTGGGGGAGACGGCGCCCCGGTCGGCGGGGGCGGACACCGTGGAGCTGCTGTTCGCCTCGGATTCCCGGCTGAAGGCGGGCCCGGTGGGCCGGGTGGCGTCGGGCGGGGAGCTGAGCCGCCTGGTGCTGTCGCTCCGGCTGGCGGCCGGGGCGGACGCCGCCCGGGTGGTGGCCTTCGACGAGATCGACACCGGCGTGGGCGGCGCCGCGGCGCTGGAGATGGGCGCCAAGCTCGCCCGGCTCTCCCGGGGCCGCCAGGCGCTCTGCGTCAGCCACCTCCCGCAGGTGGCCGCCTTCGCCGATTCCCACATCACGGTGGAGCGGGACGGCCCCGCCGCCTCGGTGCGGATGCTCGACGAGCAAGAACGCCTCCGCGAGCTGTCGAGAATGCTGTCGGGCCTGGCCGATTCCGAACGCGGCCACCGCCACGCCGGCGAGCTGCGCGCCGTCGCCCAGGCCCGCCGCCGGGCCGGCTGACCCCCGCCCTGTAAGCTCATGCGGCACAGAATCGTTGAAAGGAAGCCGCCTCCATACGTGCTGGTGCGGTCGATTTTCGCGCTTGCCGAGCCCGCCCTCGGCAGTTACCATAGTTGCGGCAGAGGGCCGCAGCCAATAAACAAGGAGCCGACGGTGGATGTCAAAGAAGCCGCAAGAGCAGCCAAGCAGCACATCATCGAGCTCTTCGGTGAAGAAGGCATAAACTTTGTCGGGCTCGAAGAGATCAAGCTTGATTATGACTCGGATAATTGGTTCATAACTGTCGGCTTCAATAGAGAGTGGGAACAGGTAAATGGTCCGCTCGGTCATCCAATAATGACCAGAGCCGAAGGCCGCGCCTATAAAGTAGTTTGCATCGACGATAAAGAAGGTAAGATCTTATCGGTCGAAGATCGAATCTTGCCTGCACCTAACTAAGCCAGTGTCACCTATCGGATACTTTATAGATGCAAACCTGCTGACGCTGCTGGTCGCAGGTGATGTAGATATTGGTTTGATATACAAACATCGCAGGCTCGGCGGTTATACATCTGATGATTACAGGCTTTTGCGCGAGCTATTGAAACCTGTCAAGCATGTATATGTAACACCGAACACCCTCACAGAAGCATCAAATCTACTAGCCCAGCACAGAGAGCCTGAAAGATCTGCGCTCTTTGAACAGCTTCAACTACTAATACAAAGAAGTGAAGAAATCGTCATTGCAAGTCGGACGGCTTCACAGAACAGCGAGTTCAAGCGGCTTGGGTTGACGGATGCGGCGCTTCTCGAGGCCGCCAAACCGGAAACACCGCTCCTCACTGTAGACTTGTACCTTTACCTAGAAGGCAAGGACGACAACACAGCGATTAACTTCCTTCACTTACGCGAAACCAACTAGGCCGGGTTCTGCCGCCGCGGGCCGCTATGCCGGCGTCGACGCCGGAACGATGTCTGCGACCCGGACCGCCTTTGCCCCGTCTACGGATTCGATGTCTTCCACCGCCGACAGGACGGCTTCTTCGAGCGAGGCGGCCTCGCGGTCGAAGTCGAGGCGCCCGGCCCCGTCGACCAGTCCGACCAGGGCGTCGCCGCATCCGGCCTCGAACAGGGCGTCGACCTGATCGTCGACCCGCAGATCTACGCCCTCGACGAAGAGGGTGAAGGAAAAGACGGGCATATCTGTACCTTCCCGGCGCGCCCGCGCCGGGCGCCGCCGGCAACAACCATACAACCGATCGGGCCGCGCCGGGCCGCCGCAAAACCCCGCCCCGGCGGGATCGGTGTAGTACAGTGCAGGCCCGTGACGAAATATGTCTTCGTGACGGGCGGAGTGGTCTCGAGCCTCGGGAAGGGGATCACCGCCGCGTCCCTCGGCCGGCTCATGAAGGCCCGGGGCCTCCGGGTGGTCAACCAGAAGCTCGACCCCTACATCAACGTCGACCCCGGCACCATGAACCCCTTCCAGCACGGGGAGGTGTACGTCACCAACGACGGCGGCGAAACCGACCTCGACCTGGGGCACTACGAGCGGTTCACCGGCCAGAACCTGCGGAGGGAATCCAACGTCACCACCGGCTCCGTCTACCTGTCCGTCCTGAACAAGGAGCGACGGGGCGACTACCTGGGGGACACCGTGCAGGTCATCCCCCACATCACCAACGAGATCAAGGACCGCATCCGCCGCCTGGGCGGACACCACGACGTGGACATGGTGATCACCGAGATCGGCGGGACGGTGGGCGACATCGAGATACTCCCCTTCCTGGAAGCGGTCCGGCAGTTCCGAAACGACCTGGGCCCCCGCAACGTGGCCCACCTCCACGTAACCCTGGTCCCCTACATCGGCCCCTCCGAGGAGCTGAAGACCAAACCCACCCAGCACTCCGTGGCCGAGCTGCGGTCGAGGGGCATCCGGCCCGACGCCATCGTGGTGCGCTCCGACCGGTCGATCACCGAGGAGGTGCGCAGCAAGATCTCGCTGTTCTGCGACGTGGACGCCGAGGCGGTGATCCCCGCGCCCGACGCCCGGGACATCTACGAGGTGCCGATCCTCCTCCACGACAACGGGCTGGGAGACGTGATCGTCGACCTGCTGGACATCGAGGCGCCCGAACCCGACCTGGGGGACTGGCGGCGGATGGTGGCGAGGGCGCTCTCGGCCGCCGACGCGGTGACCGTCGGCGTGGTGGGCAAGTACACGGGGCTGCCGGACGCCTACCTGTCGGTGGTGGAGGCCCTGCGCCACGGCGGTCTGGCCAACGGCGTGCGCACCGAGGTGCGGTGGATTCCCGCCGATGAGATGGACGGCCTGTTCGGCGCCGGCCACTTCAAGGGTCTGCACGGCATCCTGGTGCCCGGCGGATTCGGGGCGAGGGGGGTGGAGGGCAAGATCAGGGCCATCACCCGCGCCCGGCAGCGGGGCATTCCGTTCCTGGGGCTGTGCCTGGGCCTCCAGACGGCGGTGATCGAGTTCGCCCGCAACGTGGTGGGCCTCCGGGAGGCCAACTCCTCCGAGTTCGACCCGGTGACCCCCCATCCGGTCATCGACCTGATGGAGCGCCAGCAGGGGGTGTCCCAGAAGGGCGGCACCATGCGGCTGGGGGTGTATCCGGCCAAGCTGGCGGAGGGGACGCTGACCCGGCGCCTCTACGGCCGGGAGCTGATCTACGAGCGCCACCGCCACCGCTACGAGGTCAACAACCGCTACCGCCGGGCGCTGGAGGAAGCCGGGATGGTGCTGTCGGGCGTCTCCCCCGACGAGCAGCTGGTGGAGTTCATAGAGCTGGCCGACCACCCCTACTTCGTGGGCACCCAGGCCCACCCCGAACTCAAGTCCCGCCCCCTCGAACCCCACCCCCTCTTCGCCGGTTTCATCGCCGCCGCCGACCGCTACCGCCGCGCCGCAGCCCAGGCCCCCGCCGCGGAAGACATCCAGAGCCTCGCCCGTGCGGAGACACCCGCCGAAACGGTATAGCCCCAAGCGGCGTTGGCTTGCCACCGGGCGCAGAAAACGAGGTACAGGAACATGGTAGACACCAGAAGTTTGGCGAGCCGTATACGGCTCGGTGAAGATTTGAACCTGGAGCTTCAACAAGTTTTCTTGAGCGGTTCCAAAGTGGTCGGCCCAAGGCGCAATGACCTGGCAGACACCATGGCGGGCATGGCAAACAGCAGAGGCGGGACTGTTGTTCTGGGAGCCTCTGATAAAGATAATGAAGTCCTGGGAATCCCTATCGAACACCTAGCGGCTGTAGAAGAATGGGCAAGCGGAATATGCGGCGATTCTGTGGATCCTCCGCTAGATGTATTGATCCGCAAGGTCAAACTGCCTGATTTCGAGGGCAACCCCGTTCCAATAATCTATATTGATGTCGCCCGCAGTATGTTTGTACACAGTAGTCCAAACGGTTACTTTCGTAGAACAGGAAACTCCAACCGTAAAATGAGGCCAGAATTGCTTTCGAGGATATTTCAAGAACACAGTCAAAATAGAATGATAAGATTTGATGAATTGATAGTTCCTAGAACCACACCGGATATGCTGGACCCTGTTTTGGTCGGTAAATATCTCCGGCACAATATTGATATGACCGAGGAAACACTGAGCAACATGAGGATCATCGCTTACGATAGAAGCGGCAATGCCGGTATCACAGTAGCCGGGGTTCTGATGTGTACCCGAACACCGAGCGACCGGATACCTCATGCATACATTCAAGCAGTCAGTTACACCGGAGAGAGATCAGATATCAACTATCAACCAGACGCCCGCGACATTGTCGGCCCTCTGGACACCCAGGTTATGGAGGCTCTTGGCTTTGTCCGCAAGAACATGTTCACCAGAGCTGCAAAGAAACTGGCCCGGACGGAGCGGCCGCAATACAGCGAGCGCGCCGTGTTCGAGGCGCTCGTGAACGCGGTGGCGCACCGTGATTATTCGATGGCGGGTGCCCGGATCAGGCTGCATATGTTCAAGGATCGGATCGAGCTGTACGTTCCGGGCGGCCTCACCAACACGCTGACAACGGAAGGCATGCAGTATCGGCAGCACAGCAGAAACGAGCTGATCGCCTCCCTCCTGGTCAGATGCCCCGTCGACAACGAGCGCCTGAACCGTACCTACATGATGGAGCGGCGGGGGGACGGGGTGCCGATCATCCTCGACGAGAGCCGCGCCCTGTCGGGGCGGCGGCCCGAGTACACCGTGATCGACGACAGCGAGCTGCGCCTCATCATCTGGGCGGCGGACGCGGAGGCGTCCGAGGAGCGGACGGAGGGAGAGGAGCGGCGTTGACCCCGATCCCGCAGAGCAGGCCTTTTCTGCATGAGCTAGATTTACCCTCGACGTGCAGCGCATAAGAACGACAGATCCGGAGAGCGCCAGACATTGGGCCGACAAGGTCAGATCGATAAGGCGATTTGCCGGCGGGGACAGACGCGCGCCGTACAAACCGTTGTTGTTGCTGTGGCTCATCGGACGACAAGCCGCAAGATTGCCTACCCGAATCTCCTTCCAAGATGCTGAGGAGGACTTGAAACAATTGATGGACAAGCATCGCCTGGGCACCGTGCTTCGAGTGGCCAACCCCTTCGTATACCTCGGAACCGAACGCGATCTGTGGAGGGTAGAGGATACCAACGGCAACGATATAGCCGCCATGCCGCAGAATGTACGGGAAAGTACACCGTTCCTGCGGCAAGAGGCCACCGGCTATTTGGCCCCCGATTTCGAGCTGGCTTTGCAGAGCCCGCAAGTGCGTTCCAGGGTGGTCAACACCCTATTGGATATGGAGTTCCCGGACACTCTCCATGCTGAAATTCTTGAAGAGGTCAATCTGGGGCATCTTGTCACGACAGTCGCGGCTCCCAGAGATCCCGACTTCAGGCGCACTGTTCTGCTGGCTTATGAGAACCAATGTTCGTTCTGTGGATTCAATGGGAGTCTCAAGGGCCGACCATTGGCGATCGATGCCGCCCACGTAAAGATGCGTTCATATCACGGGCCCGACCACATCACCAATGGAATGGCGCTTTGTGTGTTCCATCACCGGCTGTTCGACCGCGGAGCTCTAGGACTGGACCAAGATCATCGAATACTCGTTAGCCAGCACATGATTACGCGGGGAGGGGAGGCGCAGTTACCTGTCATGGAGCTGATAGGATCTCATATGCGAATGCCGCAGGCCGGATATGATCCGCCTGCTATTCCTTATGTTAATTGGCACTATTACAACCTCTTTGTCAGGCCTCACCGCTCGCTCGCCCGATTGGGCGGCCGTCGATAGTCGTAAGCGAATACAAACAACCGCTCCGCCGCTCATTGGTGATTCGGGACGAACCAACATCTATGACTCGAGCCGTCCGCCGTCGCGGCGAACCGCCTTGAGCTTTTGGACTCGCCTGGTAATCTCGGCATATTTACGGTCTTCGAGTTCGGCGATCCTGGGATCGGCCAACACTCTTTCGCGGATTGCCCGCACCCGCTCTGTTGCAAGACGCCAATCCTCGTCGGTGTACGGCTCGTCGCAGGCCGCCCGGTCAAGGTACTCGAAGAAAGACAGATGGTTTGTCATCGTTCTTGGTTCCTTTCAGGTGATAGCCGCGACGACCGCCCTCCCGACGGCGGTGACCGGCGTCCAGTCGATCACTGCTGTCCGGTCACGGCCTTCCGCGGCGGTTTGTTCTTCCTCGGCGGCGAGGACGGCTTGTTGCGCGGCATGAGCGGTAGGGTACATCCGTTTCCAGTTGCCGCCCCGGCCGCCAGCGGCGACTTCCCAGCCTTCGGCGGTTTCGGTGATGTCGTAAAACACGTCAGCGACAGTCATCGTTCCTTCATCCTTCCTCCCCGCTGAATCATCCAGTGGGTTCCCAAACGAGCGGCAATGTTACATCCGGAGAAGCATCCGACCACGCGGGGATGTGCACACCGCTTCTGTCCCTTCGTCCAGTGTACACGGGTCGAGACTTGCCAGCAGCTGATCCGTGATGAAGAGCTTCGTATCCCCGGAATACATGAGAGCGCAATTCGCTCGGTGGCCTTCGAGTCGAGGCAGGCGATGAGCGCGGCAGAATGTTCCACTGATCACGGCCTTACGGCCGTAACATGGGGAGACTGCATTAATCACCTGCATAGGGGCTTGCATGACGCAGAAGGTCGAACCCCATCCACTTGAACCCCAGACGGAGGGGTATCTGTCTGCGTTGGCGGTGGAGAGGGGGCTGAGCCGCAACACGGTTACCGCCTACCGGGGGGACCTGGAGGGGTATCTGGCGTTTCTGGAGGGGGAGGAGCCCACGCCGGAGCTGGTGGACGGGTATCTGGCCTCGCTGCATGAGCGGGGCATGGAGGTTTCCACCGTGGCCCGCAAGCTGGCGGCGGTGCGGGGGTTCCATCGGTTTCTGGTGGCGGAGGGGGAGGCGGAGGAGGACCCCACCCGGTTCGCCGAGACGCCCCGCAGCCGGCTGGGTTTCCCCAAGGCGCTCGATGTGCACGAGGCGATCGGCCTGGTGGAGGCGCCCCCCGCGGACACGGTGCTGGGCAGGCGGGACAGGGCCATGCTGGAGACCCTGTACGGGACGGGGGTGCGGGTGAGCGAGCTGGTGGGCCTCGATCTGGCGGAGCTGGATCTGGACACCCGCAGCGCCCTGGTCACCGGCAAGGGGTCGAAGCAGCGGATGGTGCCGCTGGGCCGGCCCGCCGCGGAGGCCATCGAGGGTTACCTTCCGGACCGGCTGGAGCTGCGCCGCCCGGGGGATGATCCGGGGGCGGTGTTCCTCAACGCCAGGGGGGGGCGGCTGACCCGCCAGGGGGTCTTCGGAATCGTGCGCAAGCATGCGCAACGGGCGGGCATCCCCGCCGCCCGCATCTCGCCCCATGTCCTGCGCCATTCGGCCGCCACCCACATGGTGGAGGGGGGCGCCGACCTGCGCACCGTACAGGAAATCCTCGGACACGCTAGTGTTTCCACCACGCAGGTGTACACGCGCATGTCGCTCCGGCACCTGCACGAAGTGTACGTGGAGGCCCATCCCCGGGCCCTGCGGTAAGGAACAGGTCTACCGGAGAGGGGCGTCGCATGGCCGACTACGCAGCGGCCCGTGAGATTCTGCTGAAGGAGCGGGAGAAGCTGGTGCACCAGCTGAAGGAGCTGGGCGCCACCGAGTCCGGCGACCTGCGCAGCGATCTGGACTTCGGGGAGGGGTTCTCCGATGCGGGCACCGTCATCACCGAGCGCACCGAGGTGCTGGGCATCGTGGAATCGCTGAAGGTCCATCTCGACGAGGTGGACGCCTCCCTGGGCCGGATCGCCGACAACACCTACGGCATCTGCGCCCGGTGCTCGAACCGGATCTCGCCGGAGCGGATGGAGGCGCGCCCCAGGTCCCGCCTGTGCGTGAAATGCAAATCGGCTAGGCGCTGACCGCCCGGCCCCGGCAACGGCACCTTTTGCGAGAACGCCTCTCCCGCCTCGCCCATCTGGCGGCCCGGTATGCGGACGCGGTGCTGGCCGGGCGGCTCTCCCCGTCCGAGCAGGACGAGGCCGCCCGCCTGCTGGCCTCGGACGCCGAACGGGCGATGTTCTGGGGCCAGTCCGGGGCGGACCGGCGGCACGGGCTGGCCGCCGCCCGGGCGGTTGCCTTGTCCCGCCCCGGCCGGACCGACCTGATCCGGGCGGCCCTGCTCCACGACGCGGGCAAGCGGCGCGCCCGGCTGGGGGCGGCGGGCCGGGCCCTGACGGTAATCCGCTCCGGGCTGGGGCTTCCCCCCTCGGAACGGGGGGCCGCCTATCTCGACCACGGACGGCTGGGGGCCGAGGAGCTGGCCGCGGCGGGCACCGGGACCCTGGCGGCCGACTACGCCCGCCACCACCACGGCGGGCGGCCGGATTCGATCTCCCCCGGGGACTGGGCGGTGCTGCAGGCGGCGGACCGGGCGCGCCTGCCCGGGCTGCGCGCCTTTGCCGGGCGCGCCGCCGCCCGAAAGACCCCGGCCGGGCGGCTCCGCCGCCTACGATGGCGGCGTCAGGCGGGCCAGGCGGGAACATGGCGTACGAAGTGAAGACGGAGGTGTTCGAGGGGCCCTTCGAGCTGCTGATCCAGCTCGTGAACCAGCGCCACGTGGACGTGACGAGGGTGGACATCGCCGGGATCGTGGACGATTACCTGGCGGAGGCGGAGGCCATGAGCATCATCGACCTCAACGCCGCCTCCGGGTTCCTCCTGATGGCCGCCATGCTCCTCCAGATCAAGGCCCGCTTCCTGCTGGCCGACCGCAGCCTCCCCGATCTGGAGGAGGAGCTGGCCCTGCTGGACGAGCGGGACCGGTTGCTGGCCCGGCTGCTGGCCTTCCTCACCTTCGAGGACATGGCGGCCGTGTTCGGGCGGCGGTTGGCCGGAACGGCCCGTTACCGGGGCCGCACCGCGGGGATGGACCGGGAAACGGCCGCCCGGGCGGCGCCCGCCCTGCCCCCGGCGGTCACGCCGGACGCCCTGGCCGCCGTCTATGAAGCTCTGCTAGAGGTTGAGGATGCACCTGAAGTAGAACCCGAACTCGAAGTCGACCACCTGGACTTCGACCTGCCGTCGATCGGCGGCGCCATGGAGGAGATCAGGGCGCGCATGACCGCCGAGCTGGAATCCACCTTCAGCAGGCTGGTGTCCCACTGCCGCCGCCGGGTGGAGGTGGCGGCCTACTTCCTGGCCGTGCTGGAGCTGGCCCGGTGGGGGGTGCTGTCGGTGGCGCAGGAGCACCCCTCCGAGATCGAGGTGCGGCGGAGGGATGACGCTCCTGCGGTCCCGGCCGCGGCCGACGGATACGGGTACGGCTCATGAACCCGGAAGCGGCTCTCGAAGCGGTCCTGTTCGTGGCCGAGGCCCCCGTGCCGGAGGCGGAGCTGGCCGAGGTGCTGGAGCTGCCGCCGGCGGAGGTGAAGGCCGTCCTGGCCGCCCTGGCGGAGCAGCTGGAAGATGAAAGCCGGGGGATCGTTCTCCGCTATGCGGCGGGGGGGTGGCGCCTCTACACCAAGCCGGAGGCCCTTCCCTACCTGGAGCGGTACTCCGAGACGGACGGAGCGGCCCGGCTCTCCAAGGCCGCCCTCGAGGTGCTGGCGGTGGTGGCCTACCGCCAGCCGGTCACCCGCAGCCGGATCGCCGAGCTGCGGGGGGTGGATTCCGGATCCGCCCTCCGCACCCTGGCCCGCCGGGGCCTGGTCGAAGAGACCGGGCGCCTGCCTGGCCCCGGCACCCCCGCCCTGTACGGGACGACCGGCCTGTTCCTGGAGGCGCTCGGCATGGGGTCGCTCTCCGACCTTCCGCCCATCACCGATCACATGCCCAGCCCCGAGGCGGCCGAGTCGCTCGAGCAGGCCTCCTTCTCCTCCGGTACCTCCGGTGACCGCCGGCCCGCCCCCGAAGGCTGAGCGGCTGCAGAAGGTCATCGCCCGGAGCGGCCTGGCCTCGCGCCGGGCCGCCGACCGGATGATCCAGGACGGCCGGGTCGCCGTGGACGGGCGGACGGCTTCGCCGGGCCTGCGGGTCGACCCGGCCGGGGCCGAGATCCTGGTGGACGGGATCCGGCTCCCCGCCGACCCCGGGCTGGTCCATTACCTGGTGAACAAGCCGGCCGGGGTGATCAGCACCGCCCGCGACCCCCGGGGCCGGCCGACGGTGGTGGAGATGGTCCCGCCCCGCCCCCGGGTGTTTCCGGCGGGGCGCCTCGACTCCGACACCACCGGCCTGCTGCTGTTGACCAACGACGGCGATTTCGCCGACCTGGTCACCCATCCGCGCTACGGGGTCGCCAAGACCTACGAGGCGCTGGTGGAGGGCGCGCCCGGCCGGCGGGAGCTGGCGGCCCTGCGGCGGGGCGTGGATCTGGAGGACGGGCCGGCCCGGGCGCTGGCGGTGCGCAGGATCGGATCGGACGGGCGCCGCACCCACCTGGAGATAGACATGGGGGAGGGCCGCAACCGGGAGGTCAGGCGGATGTGCGCGGCGGCGGGCTTTCCGGTGGTCCGGCTCCACCGCTCCTCGATCGGCCCGCTGCGGGCCGGCGCCCTGCGTCCCGGGGAATGGCGCAGGCTGGAGGTCGGCGAGGTGCGGGCCTTCTACGGGATCCGGGCCGGGGGGGGCGCGTGAGCTGGTACGAGGTGCGGCCCCGGCGGATCCGGGATGCGTCCGTGAGGCCGCCGGGGTCGAAGAGCATCACCAACCGGGCGCTGGCGGCCGCCGCCCTGGCCGAGGGGGAGTCGCTGATCGCCGGGGCCCTGCGCAGCGACGACACCGAGGCGATGGCCGGATGCCTGCGGCGCATGGGGGTGCATATCGAGGAGGCGCCGGAAGGCGGGCTACGGGTGCGGTCGACGGGCCGCCTGCGGGGAGGGGGGCGCCTCGACGCCCGGGCTTCGGGAACCACCGCCCGTTTCATCACCGCCGCCGCCGCCCTGGCCGACGGCCCCTGCGTGATCGACGGGACGCCCCGCATGCGGGAACGCCCGATCGGGGAGCTGGTGGACGCCCTGCGCTCCCTCGGCGCCGGGGTGGACGCCGCCCGGGGCGGAAGGTACCCGCCGGTGAGGACGGCGGGGGGAGGGCTGGCGGGGGGGAGGGCCGCGGTCGACGGATCCCGGTCCAGCCAGTTCATCTCGGCGGTGCTGCTGAGCGCCCCCCGGGCCGGGCGGACGGTCACCCTCGATCTGGGGGACGACCTGGCGTCCCGCCCCTACCTGGACACCACCCTGGAGGTGATGGCGGCGTTCGGCGCCGGGGCCCGGTGGCTGGACCGCCGCACCGTCGAGGCGGCGGCCGGCGGGTACCGGCCCGCTTCCTTCACCGTGGAAGCCGACGCCTCCGCCGCCGTTTATCCGTGGACGGCGGCCGCCGTGACCGGCGCGTCGGTGACGGTTACGGGGATCGACCCGGCCAGCACCCAGGCCGACATGGCCGCCCTCGGGGTGCTCGAACGGATGGGCTGCGGCGTCCGGGCGGGGGCGGGCGGCATCACCGTGGCCGGCGCCTCCCCGCTCGGGGGGGTGGAGGCCGACCTGAGAGACTGCCCGGACGCCTCGCTGGGGCTGGCGGTGGCGGCGGCCTTCGCCTCCGGGCCGAGCCGCTTCACCGGCCTCGCCAACCTGCGGATCAAGGAAACCGACCGGCTGGCGGCGCTGGAGAACGAGCTGAACAGGATGGGGGCGCAGGCGTCCGCCGGGGGGGACTGGATCGCCGTCCGCCCCGGCCCGCTCCGCCCGGCCCGCATCCGCACCTACGACGACCACCGGATGGCCATGTCCTTCGCGGTGGCGGGCCTGGCGCAGCCGGGGATCCTGATCGAGGATCCGGGGTGCGCGGCCAAGACCTGGCCGGGCTTCTTCGGCATGCTGGAGTCGCTGTGACCGGCGCCGGAGGGGGCGCGGGCGGCGGGGGGCGGCGGTTCGTGGTGGCCGTGGACGGGCCGGGGGGCGTCGGCAAGACCACCCTTTCGCAGGCGGTCGCCGCCGCCCTGGGATGCGCCCACCTGGACACCGGCGCCTGCTACCGGGCCGCCACCCTGGTCGCCATGATGCACCGGGTGGACCTCTCCGACGAGGCCGCGGTCATGGCGGCGGCGGCCGGGGCCGGCTTCGACTACGAGGACGGCGCGATGCTGGTGGAGGGGGTCGACGTGAGCCGGGCGATCCGCAGCGAGGCGGTGACGGCGGAGGTGAGCCAGGCGGCGGCGCTGGCGGGCCTGCGGCTGATCATGGCGGGATGGCAGCGCCGGTGGCTGGCCGCCCGCGGCGGGAGGGGGGTGGTGGAGGGCCGGGACATCGGCACGGTCGTGTTCCCCGGCGCCGACCCGAAGGTGTTCCTGACCGCCCGGCCGGAGGTGAGGGCCGCCCGGCGGGCCGGCCAGGACGCCACCGGCGTGGCAGCGGCGCGGGAGGGGCTGGCCCGCCGCGACCGCCTGGACTCGACCCGGGCGTTCTCGCCGCTGGCCAGGGCGGAGGACGCGGTGGTGATCGACGCTTCCGACATGAGCGCCGGGGAGGCCGTCGAAGAAGTCCTGCGGCTGTGCGCCGAACGGGGCATCCGCCCTGCCTGACCTGCAGATGGAAGCAGGGTCCCCGCGCCGCCGCGCCGGCCTCGGCAGACGGATTCCGGGGGTTGCGCGCAGGAGGCCGGGCAGCCCGGACCGGAATTATTTTTAGCGTTCTATGATGAGGGTATTGACTCTGTCATAGGTTTGCGGTACTATGTGTTCGCTGACACACAAACACCGCCGCCGGGTTCCGGAGTGCGCGGCGGTCATCATGGGAATCTTGTCAGGCCGGGCGCCGGCGCCCGAACAGGGGCGGCGCGTCCAGGCGGAGATCCGATGGCTGGCGGTGGCGGCGGGGGAGGGTGCCCGGCGGAGCCGGGCGGGGGGGCGCAGGTTTTTCGCGTTCTCGGCGGTTCACGGGATGTGTTCGCCAGGGAGCTTCCGGGAATGATTCGAAGTTGGACCGGGGCCGCAAGAATCTGTAATACTGGGGGGCTTGGGGTATGACCGGCAAGGCGAAAATTGGGGTTCCATTACGGATACGCGCTCCCTATGCCATCCTGAATAGAGATTCCAAAGCATCGAACTCCGGGTCCTGTCTTGAGAATTGACGCCCATCGAAACCTTCATCGAGCATACTCATAACCAACGATACTGCTTCGGAGCGTTCGTCGCTGCCTACCCAAAAGGGGTACGGCAACCGCTCGAAGTCCTTGCCTTGAATGTTCATCGTATGGTTTATGACCTGCTTGAGGATCTGAGTACATTTGTCGGTCAGCGTCCATCCCATGATGAACAGCATTTCTTCTTGCGATACTCCAGGACGCGGGAAGGCGCAAGGAGCGCCGCTGTCGAGTATGTATCCTGTAGGAAGGTATCTGACATCGAGAGTGCCAGAGATCAGCCGCCAGGTCAAACCTTCTCTGCCGAAATACTTGGCGCCTCCTATTCCATGAAGATACCAGTTGCCGGTTTTCTTATATGTCAGAACAGCATCTCCATCATCTTTCCAATATATATAGTGAGTAGGACGACTGTATACAAGACTGCCGGTAGCTTTATTATAAGGCAGATAGTCTTCGTTCGGCAGGTCGATAACGTTAGGAGAAGGCAATCTAAGGGGTTTCAGCTCACGCCTGGTCTTTCCTTGTTTTTCCAACTCTTTGATTTGCTTTATCCTTTTGGCAGATAAGCGGCCCAGTCTTGCTCGCTGTATCTCTTTGCCCAAAGTAATCGGCGCCTCCTCAAAAGTGAACTCATACGGTTCTGAAATAATATTATCGTGAACTTCACGTATAAACAGAGAATTGTTTCCTGTTGTCATTCCACTCGTCGCAACCATGAATTCACCGAGGGACGGCCCTTGAAAATATGGAACCATGTCTCGATTCAACCCCCAAGATAGATTGGCAGTCCGCTCAATATCTGTAATAGGTATAGGATCTCCATCTATTAGTACGTGGTCTGCAGAGCCTGTTTTTACCCAATCGAGAACTACCATCGGATAAGAAGTTTCTTCCGAAAATTTATTGAGTGGCCATACAGTGGGTTGTCCTTCCAGCGCCAAAGCATTGCGAAGGCCGCGCATTGTATATATCGTAAGAAAGGTGTCACTGCATATGAACCTGAGTATTCCATCATCCGCTAATAGATCTAGACTCTTTATTATAAACCAAGCGTAGGTCTCCTTTTTGATCTTTATTCCATGACGCCAACCAAGCACTTTGTCGAGTGAATCCTGTAAATAGGACGCAATTGTTCCGCCAAACGGTGGATTGCCGATAACATGCGTAAAGTCCAGGCTGGACCGAAATGAGCCGCTAGCGAAATCAGAGCGCAAAGTATTACTATCAAAAGTTGTTTCAAAATAGTCTTCTAGTAAAAGATTATGTGAAGCAGGAAGTGGAGCTATTCTTTCTTCAATATTCGAAAGGGCCTTGTCATACATAGCAGGGTCTATCTCGACACCCCAAACATTGTTGTTCAATATATGGTCGAGTCGGCTGGCAGTCGGACCATCATACAGTTCCAGAAATGCCTCAATCAAGGGAAGGAGAAAGGACCCCTCTCCAAAGCCCGGCTCGAGTACACGATCGGTTCTTTTGAACTCGATATCGGACAGTACGTCCAGCGCCAGAGGCTGAGGGGTAAGAAACTGCCCCTTCTGCCGTTTCGGAACGCGCTTATCTTTTGCCTGGCTCATCCGATATTCAGAGATTGCTGGTTGATCGGCATTTCAATGTCAAACTGTTCTGCCAGTCCCATAAGCTCTTTTTGTGCCTTTTCGCGGTTCTTTTGCAGTCTCTCGTCGCCTTCCTGTAGTGTTTTCAAGAGGATATCCACCTTTTCTCGTAACGTCAAGAGCGGTGGTTCATAATCGGAATCAAGAACCTCATAGAAGTCTCGCTCGCGGAGCATTATCTGCCCCGGTCCTGAATCAAAATGTGTATAATCCAGATAGTCTAGAAGATCAACCAAATTTATATCTGCCCGTTTGTTTATCGGATCAAATTTTACTATGAGCAGGTAATAGGAGTCAATCTTTCTTTCAAGCACACCGCGTAGAAGCTTTTTGAGAGATACCATGTTGGGTTGACCTTTTTTGAATAATTCTCCGGACTTTATATTAATCGGATTGAAGATGTCATTGGACTTGACCCATACGTCGCCCATTCCTCGAGCCGCCCGTTGTCCATCCCTTTTCAGTTGATACCCGGTCGAAAACTCTGCATCGATCAAGCCAACAGTGTGTTCTTCAACATAGTCGGCGATACGGTGTCCGATCTCTTTGCCGGATGCGAGACTCTGAAACTCATCGGTCGTCACATGATAAGACCAAAATTGTCTGGTCGCCTCCAGCAGGCGCTCTTGTGTACCCTCATCTATCACGTCTCAGCTCCTGCCACCCATCCGGGTGGATTATAGAACACGAAGTGGACGCGGGCGGGCAGAGCGGGGAATTATTTGAGGCTTCGCGAAACGCGGGGACAGGGTGATCAGGGTTGGGGGGCGGACAGGGCGGACAGGGCGCGGGCGGCGGTGGCTTGGCGGTCCTGGGAAAGGGGGCCGGGGGCGCCGGGGCGGGCGGTGAAACCGAGGGCGAGGGCGGCTTCGAGGGCGGTGAGGAAGGATCGGAGGCGGCGGGGGAGGGGGAAGTATTCGTCTTCCTCGGTGATGCGGAGCAGCTCCCAGCCCTCGGAGGGGCGGATGCGCTCCACCACCTCCCGCACCAGGTTGTCGGGGGCCGAGGCCCCGGCGGTCACCCCCACCACCTCGGCGCCGTCCAGCCATTCGTCGCGGACGGCGTCCGCCGAGTCCACCCGGTGGGCGGGGGCGCCGAGCACCCGGGCGGTGCGCACCAGCGCCCTGGTGTTGGACGAGTTGTCCGAACCCACCACGAGGATCAGGTCGCACCGCCCGCTCATCTCCCGCACCGCCGCCTGGCGGTTGGTGGTGGCGTAACAGAGGTCGCTCTTGCGGGCGGTCACCAGGCCGGGGTAGCGCCGGGACGCCTCGGACAGCACCTCCTCCCATTCGTGGAGGCCGAGGGTGGTCTGGGCGAAGAGGGCCACCCGTCCGGGGTCCTCGGGGGTGAAATCGGCCAGCCCGGTCTCCGGCTCCACCAGCGTGATGGACGAGGGGGCCTCCGCCAGGGTGCCCACCGCCTCGTCGTGGCCCTCGTGGCCCACGAACAGGATGTCGAAGCCCCGGTTGGCGGCTTTCCTGACCTCGTGATGGACCTTGGTAACCAGCGGGCACACCGCGTCTATGACCACCCCGGCCCGCTCCGCCGCCCCGTCCGCCACCTCGGGCGCCGATCCGTGGGCGGACAGCATCACCGGGGCGCCTCGGGGAACCCGGCGGATCGAATCCACGAACACCACCCCGGCCCGCTCGAAGGCCTCGACCACGAACCGGTTGTGGACGATCTCGTGATAGCAGTACACCGGGGGGTCGAATATCTTGACCATCCATGCGAGGGCCTTGATGGCCATGTCCACCCCGGCGCAGAAACCGCGCGGCTCGGCCAACAGCACCTTGGCGGGCCGGCGGGAACCGGAGGGCGGGCTGCCCCGGCGGGGGGGCGTGGGGGGACCGGACCCGGTCGTCGGAGGCATCGGCCAATCGTACCCCGCCGCCCCGCTCCGCCCGCGCAGGCCCGCCCGCCGTCCTGCTCTTTAGACTGGCCGGGGAGGCGCCGGAATCGCGGCGGGGCGGTCATGAGCAGCACAAAACCCCTCATCGCCATCGTGGGCCGGCCCAACGTGGGAAAATCGACCCTGGTGAACCGGATCGTGGGGCGGCGGGCGGCCGTCGTCCAGGAGAAGCCGGGCATCACCAGGGACCGCCGCTTCTTCGAGGCGGAATGGAACGGGCGGCGCTTCACCGTGGTCGATACGGGGGGGTGGCAGCGCAGCCCCGGCGCCGAGCTGGTCGAGGACATCCGCGCCCAGGCCGAGATGGCCATCGCCGCCGCCGACCTGATCGTGTTCGTGGTGGACGCCCAGGGGATTATCACCTCCGACGACGCGGAGGTGGCGGGCCTGCTCCGCCCGGTGCGGGAGCGGGTGCTGGTGGCGGCCAACAAGGCCGACAACGAGGACATCGCCCGGGCTTCGGGGGAGTTCGGAAGGCTGGGCTTGGGCGCCCCCGCTCCGGTGTCGGCCATCCACGGGCGGGGGGTGGCGGAGCTGCTCGACGACGCCGCCGCCCGGCTGCCCGCCGAGGCGGAAGAGGCCGGCGGGGGGCGGATCCCCGAAGTGGCCATCATCGGGCGCCCCAACGCGGGGAAGTCGACCCTCATGAACCGCCTGACCGGCGAGGAGCGGGTGGTGGTGTCGCCGGTTCCGGGTACCACCCGCGATCCGATCGACGCCGACATCGAGATCGACGGCGCCCCCTACCGGCTGATCGACACCGCCGGGATGCGCCGCCGGCCCAGGATTTCCGAGGATGCGGAGTACTACTCGGTGCTGCGCGCCCGCGAGGCGCTGGGGCGGGCCGACGCCGCGCTGCTGCTGGTGGACGCCCTCGAAGGGGTTACCCATCAGGACCAGCGGATCGCCGAGGAGGCGGTCCGGTCGGGGGCGGCGTTGATCGTCCTGCTCAACAAGTGGGACGCGGCCGGCCTCGAACGGCGGGAGAGCACCGCCGAGGAGGTGGGGGACAGGCTGGGGTTCGCCGGCTGGGCGCCCGTGCTGCGCATCTCGGCTCTGACGGGGGCGCGCCTCCACCGGCTGGGGGCGGCCCTGGAAACGGTGCTCGCCAACCGGGGGCGGCGGATCCCGACCCCCGCTCTCAACCGTCTGCTGGCGGAGTGGACCGGGGAACACCCGCCCCCGGTGAGGAAGGGGCGCCGCCCCAGGATTCTCTACGGGGTCCAGTCGAGGACCGACCCGCCCACCCTGGCGCTCTTCGTGAAGGGAGGGACGCTGGACAGCACCTATCTCCGCTACCTGGAGCGGCGGGCGCGCCGGGCCTACGACTTCATGGGCACGCCCGTCCGTGTAACGGTGCGCCGGGGGTCGGGCCGGAGGAGGGCGGGGCGGTGAACGGCCCGCCGGCCCCGCCGGAGGATCAGGAGCCCCCCCGGACGCCCTTCGGCTTCAAGCTGCTGGCGGGGCTGGCCGCCCTGTATCTGGGGTGGAGGCTGGTGCAGGGGGTGACCGCCCTGATCCGGTGGGTCACCTGACCCTGCCGCCCCGCCGCACGGCGCCGCCGCGGCGGGCGATTCGGGTATTCCGGTCGGGCTGGCGGGATTTGAACCCGCGACCTCTTGACCCCCAGTCAAGCGCGCTGCCAAGCTGCGCCACAGCCCGCGGCCCGAAGAATTGTACCACCCGAACGCCGCTTCCGGCCGGCGCGCGGGGTTAAGGTAAACGGCGATGGAAAAAAGGAGCGCCCGGCTGAGAAGCAAGCCGACCGGCCGACCGGAAGCAACCGGGCCCGACGCGGGGCTGTGGACGATCCCCAACCTGATCTCGGCGCTGCGGATCGCCGCCGTTCCGGTGTTCCTGTGGGTGCTGCTCGGGCGGGAGGACTACAGCCTGGCCGCCTGGCTGCTGGCCGCCGCCGCCCTGACCGACTACCTGGACGGGGTGCTGGCCCGCCAGCTCGGCCAGGTCTCGGAGATAGGCAAGTTCCTCGACCCGCTCGCCGACCGCCTGGTGGTGTTCGCCTCGGTGGCGGGGGGCCTCCTGGCCGGGGTGGTCCCGGGATGGCTGGGGTGGCCGCTGCTGGCCCGGGAGGCGGCGGTGGGGGCGGCGGCCCTATACTTCTTGTTCAGGTTCAACCTCAAGGTGAAGGTTAGGTGGATCGGCAAGCTGGCCACCGGTCTGGTGTTCGCGGCCGTGCCCTTCTATTACCTGGCGGCGGCGGGAACCAACCCCCGCCTCTGGCAGGGGCTCGGCGCCTGGTCGGGAGGGGCGGGCCTGTTGCTGTACCTGGCGGTCACCTGGCAATATATAGGGGATATGCGCCGCAGCCCGACCCTGCGCGATCAGCGCCGGGAGTAGGCCGGAGCAAGACCCGGGGCGCCGGCGGGCAGAACGCCGGCGGGCGCCGGCGAAAACAGGGGGCGCAGCCGCGGCGGGCCAACTACACTCGGAACCGGACAGGAGGTCATGATGGGTCGAGACGAGCTTCGGCATTCGGACGAATTTGAAGCGACCATGATCTTCGACCCTGCCGAGGAGGCGGGGTGGTCGACGAAGCCCGGGCCCGGCCCGGAGGATTCGGCGGAGGAGCTGCCGGGGTACACGCTCACCGTGCAGCGGGGCATGCACGCCGGCCGCAAGTGGAGCCTTTCGCCCGGCGCCACCAGGATCGGGCGGCATCCGTCCAACGACATCACCCTCGACGACATAACCGTCTCCCGGCGCCACTGCCGGATGCTGCTCGATTCCGACGGGCGCCTGATCCTCGAAGATCTGGGTTCCACCAACGGAAGCTACGTGAACGAAACGCTGGTCGAGGAGGCGCGGCTGACCTCCGGCGACCGGCTGATGATCGGGAAGTTCCATCTGCTGGTAACCCAAGGGCGATGACGGATCCCCCGGCCCTGAGCATCGGGGAGGTGACCGACCTGCTCAAGCACGAGTTTCCCGATGTAACCATGTCGAAGGTGCGGTTCCTCGAAACCCAGGGACTGATCAACCCGTCGAGGTCGTCCTCCGGATACCGGCAGTACCTCTCCGCCGACGTCGAACGCCTGCAGTTCATCCTCCGCCGGCAGCGGGACCATTTCCTGCCCCTCAAGGTGATCAAGTCGCAGCTGGCGCGCTGGGACCGGGGAGAGGCGCCGAACAGGCCGGACAGGAAACCCCGGGCGCCGCAGAAGGGCGCTCCGCCCGTGCAGGGCACCCCCGGGCAGAGCTCCCCGGCGCAGCAGGCGGACGGCCCCGACACCGGGGAGGAGGAATACGAGGAGGTCTTCGAGATCCACGAGCTGGCGCGCCGGGCCGACCTCACCAGGGAGCAGGTGCGGGGTCTCATCGACCACGGGCTGGTCAGGCCGGCGGAGGTGGACGGGGCGGCCAGATTCGGGACCAGGGACGCCGCCATCGCCCGTCAATGCAGCCTGTTGCTGCGGCACGGCCTGGAACCCCGGCACCTGCGCACCATCCGCCACGCCGTGGTCCGCCATCTGGATATGCTGGCCGGCCTCAACGTCGACATCCACAAGAACCGCTACCCGGAGGTCCGCCGCCGGGCCGCCCAGGCCCTGAGCCGCAACGCCGAAGCCGTGATGCGGCTGACCGAGCTGCTGTTCGCCGCGGAGGTGGAAACCCTCATCGATGGGTAGCCCCGGGGGAGCCGCAGGGTCGTTCCGCCGGACGGCGGCGCGCACCCGGGCCGCCCTCCTGTTGGCGGCCGCCCTGCTGTCCGCATCGGCGGGCCTCCTCCAAGCCGCCGGCGCCGCCCTGCCCCCCGCCGACGGGCTGGCCGCCCCGCCGCCCCCCGAGCTGACCGCCGAGGCCTGGATACTGTACGACGACACCTACCGGCGGGTGCTGGCCGAACACCGGGCCGACCAGCAGCGGGCCGTGGCCTCCACCACCAAGATCATGACCGCCCTGGTGGTGCTCGACGAGGCCGGCCCCGGCGAACCGGTGGAAATCTCGGAGAACGCCACCCTGATAGGGGAATCGGAGGTCGACCTCACGCCCGGCGAGCCGGGGTGGACGGTGGAGGACCTGCTGGCCGCCCTGCTGGTGCGGAGCGCCAACGACGCGGCGGTGGCGCTGGCCGAACACACGGCCGGAACGGTGGAGGGCTTCGCCTTCCTGATGAACTCGAAGGCGGTGGAGATGGGCCTCCGGAACACGAACTTCGTCAACCCCCACGGCCTCGACCACCCCGATCACTACAGCTCGGCGCGGGACCTGCTGTTCATGGCCCTGTCCGGCATGGAAGACGAGCGTTTCGCCCGGCTGGTCGGGACCCGCAGCACCGACCTTCCCGCCGCCCCCGGAGGCCGGCCGAGGGTTGCGCTCAACAGCAACCAGCTGCTGGAGGGCTATCCGGGCGCGGTCGGCGTCAAGACCGGCTACACCGACGACGCCCTCCTGACGCTGGTGGCCGCGGCCGAACGGGGCGGAAGGCGGCTCTATGCGGTGGTGCTCGGCTCCACCGGCCATTTCGCCGATGCGGCCGCCCTGCTGGACTACGGATTCGAGGAGTTCTCGCCCGTGACCCTGACCCCGTTCGGCGGCGGCGAACGCAGGCCGCTGGCGGTGGGCCTGCTCGACCCGGGCCCGGAAGAACCGGCGGACGGCTTCGAGCTGTTCCCGGCCGAGCCCGCCGGCGAGGAGGCGCCGCCGGCGGAGGCGGTCCCCGCCCCGGAGCAGGAGGAACCGCCCGCGCCCGCGCCGGTGTACACAGAACCGGCGGAGCAGGCGCCCCCGCCGGAACCGGTGATCGTGCAAGAGCTGGAGAGGCGGCCCGTTCTGCCCGGAATGCTCGACGCGCTGTCCTGGGCGGGGCGCTACTGGAACTGGATATTCGGATGACCCCGCCGCGCTCACGGGGGGTTGCACACGCCGCAGGCGGTGATAGGCTCATGCCATGAGCGATGTGGTTCCTATGGATCTGATCGGGGTGCGGATCGAGTACCCGACCCAGCAGCCCATCGTCCTGCTCCGCGAAGCCCGGGGGCGGCGCTATCTGGCGATCTGGATCGGGAGGATGGAAGCGACCGCCATCGCCTACGCCCTGGAGGGGGTGTCCACCCCGCGCCCCTTCACCCACGACCTGCTCCGCATCACCACCGAGATGCTGGGGGGGCGGGTCGACCGGGTAACCGTCACCGAGCTGCGGGACAACGTCTACTACGCCGATCTGGTGCTGAGCCGGAACGGGGAGGAGATGCATGTCAGCTCCCGCCCCTCCGACGCGATAGCCCTGGCGGCCCGGACCGGCGCCCCCCTCTACGCCACCCCCGAGGTGCTCGACAGCGCCGGGATCCAGATAAGGGACGAGAACGACGAAGAGGCCCAGGAGGCCGAGGTGGAGCGCTTCAAGGAATTCCTCGAAGACCTCACCCCGGAGGACTTCCGCACCTGACCCCGAACCCGAAACGGACAGTGGTCGAGGGGGCTCATCGGATAAAACCGCGGAATGACAAAAAAATCCCGCCGGATCCCGCACAAGGGTATTGACCTTGTCGCACCGATGCTGTATCAATGGAGGAGCCGAAAGCACCTCCGGTCCGCAGCCGGCGCAGACCGTGACAGGGATCATCTTCCGAACGCGGCCCTCCGGGGTACTGACCGACCGCGTCCGGAATCCAGGTGGCGGAGGTGGGGGCCGGGCCCGTGAAGCGGGGCGAGGGGGCGGCTTTTTTCGCGTTCTTGCCCGGGTGTCTTGGGGTGGGAAGAGGGCTTGGGGTCTTGGGGTGGGAGAGGGGCTTGACCGGGGTTCACAGAAGGTCCTGCAGGGGTGGTTGGGGTGTTTGGGGCTGACCCGGTGAAGGCCCAACCGACGGGCCCGCAAAAAAACAGCGGATAATGGACTGCTGCCCGACGAACTGGCCGTACAGGACGGCAAAGGCCCAACCGACGGGCCCACAAAAAAACAGCGGGCAATGGACTGCCCGACGAACTGGCCGTACAGGACGGCAAAGGCCCAACCGGTGGGTTCACAGAAAGGCCCGAAGGCGGTTCGTTGTCAGCAGATCGGTGGGGCGGGGCAGGGCTCGACCGGCGGGTTCGCAGAAAGGGTTCGGGCTTGCGCGGCGCCGGCAGGGAGCAGTCGGGTTCGGGTTCGCCGCAACCCGCCGCCGGGCCCTTCCCGTCCTGCCGGAAGGCCGCCGCTCGAGGCGCCGGGGGAGCGTGATCGGCGGAATCGTTGATTACGGCGGCCTCCCTCGTCTAGAGTACGCTCTTCATATAATTACGGCGGTGTAAACCTGCGGCGCCCCGGGAGGGTGCGCCCGGCCCCCCAAGACACGGACCGACGGCCTGTCGGTCATCGGTCTGTCAGGAGGGCGGGGCGCTCCGGCATCCCGGCGGAACCCCGCAGCCGCAGGGCGCAGCCGCGAAGGGAACGGCTCAATGCACAACGCCATCACCGACAACGAAGTGGCCGCCGGTTACCGGGCCCCCCAGGTATGCAAGCTGGTGGGCATTTCCTACCGCCAGCTCGACCATTGGGCGCGCACCGGCCTGCTCATGCCCTCCCTCCGGAAGGCGAGGGGGTCGGGAACCCAGCGCCTGTATTCCTTCACCGACCTGCTCCGGCTGCGGGTCGTCAAGAGGCTGCTGGATGCCGGCCTCAGCCTCCAGAAGATAAGGAAGGCAGTGGAGTGGATGCGGGACGAGATGGGAACCGAACACCCGCTGGTGGACTTCACCCTCGTGTCGGACGGAACCGATATATGGGTCAGGGACCAGGCGGACGAGGCGGCGGCGCTCTTCCTGGACCTGCTGAAGCGGGGCCAGGGCGTATTCGGCATCGCCATCGGACAGGTGCAGCGGGACCTGGAGGGCGAGATCCTGGAGATGTTCCCGCCCGCCGCCAGGTACGCGGAACAGGAATCGAGGGCGGAGGCGGCGGCGACCTGAGCGGCCGCCGCCCCGGGGAGGGCCGCACCAGCCTCCTCGAAGTCGGTCTGACCCGCACCGGGGTTACCGAGCTGCGCCGCCGTTGGCCGGCTTCGGATCCCCGGGCGGCGTTGCTCATCGTCCACGGGATCGCCGAACATTCGGGCCGTTACGAGCGCACCGGCGCCCGGCTGGCCGCCGCCGGGGTAGACGTATACGCCTTCGACCTCCAGGGGTTCGGTTCCTCGGCGGGGCGGCGGGCCGACATCGGCGGGCTCGACGATTACCGGAACCAGATCTTCGACAACCTGGTGCAGCCCTTCGCCTCCGGGCTGCCCACGGTGTTGCTCGGCCACTCGATGGGCGGCCTGCTGGCGGTCGACTACGCCCTGTCGCGCCGCCGCCAACCGGACCTGGTGGTGCTCAGCGCCCCGGCGCTGGACGCGTCCGTCCCCGCCTGGCAGCGGCGGGCGGCCCCGCTCCTGGCCAGGGCGGCGCCCCGCCTGGCCCTCCCCAACCCGATCCACCCCCGGGATCTGTACGTCGATCCGGCCATGGCCGAGGACTATCGGACCGATCCGCTGGTTGTAACCCGCTCCACCGTCCGCCTGGGCGCCCTCCTGTTCCGCTGTATGGAAGGGGCGGGCCGCTCCCTCGACCTCTACCGCGCCCCCACCCTGGTGCTGCACGGGAGCGGCGACACCGTCGTTCCGCCGGAGGCCAGCGCCCCGCTGGGCAGGCGGCCGAGCGTGGAGCGGCGGGTCTATCCGGGCCTACGGCACGGGTCGATCAACGAACCCGCCGGCGCCCCGATGGTCGACGACCTGGCGGAGTGGATAAAACACCGGGCAGGATCCGCCCGCCGGGGCCGATCCTGACCGTCATTCGACGGCGGCCGGGACCGCATACCGGGCGGGGTACTTCATTGCCCGGTTTCCAGGAGTACGGTGATCCGGTTCGCCAGCCGTCTGAAATCGGCGGCGGCCCTCTCGAACATGGACAGCTGCTCCCGGCGGGACTCGCCCGAATCCGTAGACCGCAGCCCGGACAGCATCCCCTTCACCGCTGTGACCATGTTCGCGATCTCCTCGAGCATCTGCCGGTGGTCGGCAACGCCGGCGGCGTCCGGGGGGGTTATCTCTCTGAACCGCAGGAACACCTCCTCCGCCTGCGGGGCCAGCTCGTCCAGAGCCGCTATGGTGGTGTCGAAGCCGACGATGCGGGCTTCCCACCGGTCGTTGATCAGCCGCCCGGAGGTCTCCAGCAACTCCACGTCGTCGGCCATTTCCGCGATCTGTTCCGCATAGGCCCGCAGGGCGAAGGACTCCAACGTGTCGTTCCGGGGGGCGGGGGGCGGCTCGACGGCGGCGGAGACGGTCGTGGTGGTCGCGGGATCGGGCTCCGCCGGCGCACCGCCCCGGTTCAGCAGGTAGTCGACGCCCACCACCAGGACCGCAACCGCGGTGACCAGTACCAGCAGGATCCTGATCCAGCGCTTCCGGGAAGCCCCCTTGTAGCGGACCCCGATCCGCCCGTCTATCTCCTCGTCCCACAGGGCGACCGGGTCCTCATCGACCCCGGGGGCCCAGTCGGGTTCGGGCCGCTCCCAGGCGGACATTTCCCCGGTTCCGGGGCGGTCGCCCCCGGGGGGTTCGGACGCAGTGATGCGGGCGCCGCAGAGCAGGCAGGCCGAACGGCCCGGGTCGTTCAGCTCCCCGCAGACATCACAGACGCGGGCCTCCAACTCGGCGGCTTCCTCCGGGTCCAGGGGAACCGTGCGGGGCGTTATCATCGCCTCGGTCACCGGCGGGGGGGCGGCCCTCGCGATGGATTCGCGCCGCGGGTCCTGGTCGGAGCGGCCGAAGTTATCATCCGGCAGGGTGGTCTCGTCTGAACCGGTCAAAATACCGTTCCTCGGTTGTCACCTCTCACGGAACCGCTTTCGGTACGGACATTGAGAATAGTGAGCGCAGGCGCGCCGAACGGGTAATCAGCCCCGCAAAGGGCCTCGAAGCCCGCGGCCGCCCCCGTCTACCCTCTGTCGGATGAACCGGATGACCGTCCGCCCCGCCGCCCCCGCGGAGGCGGACGGGCTCATCGCCGAGGCGGAGCGCAGGCAGGGAGCCCCTCCTTTCGGCGAGGCGCTGCTCACCGCGATGGCCGCGCCCGGCCGCGGCTTCGGCGCGGTGGGGGAACGCGCCGGGGCCCCGGCGGCGTACGGATACGCGGCGCCCAACCCCGACGGGCGGGCGTGGACCCTGGAGATAGCCGCCCTGTCGGCGGAGGAGTACGGATGGTTCCTGGGCGGGTTCCTGGAAATGCTGGCGGCGGAGGGGGTGGCCGAAGCGGTCCTCTGGGTGCACGCCCCGGCGTTGGAACCCCCGCCGGATCTGGTCCGCCCGGAGCGGGAGCTCCACCGCATGGCCGTCGACCTGCCCCTGGAGGACGACCGCCCTCCGCCGGCGGGGGCGTCGATCAGGGCCTTCCGCCCGGACCGCGACCGGGAAACCCTTCTCGAGCTCAACAACCGGGCCTTCGCCGGGCATCCCGAACAGGGCGGCTGGACCCTCCGGGACCTGGACGAGCGCATCGCCCTGCCGTGGTTCGACCCGGAGGGGGTGCGGACCGTCTGGATCGACGGGAGGATGGCCGCCTTCAACTGGACCAAGGTCCACCCAGCCCCGCCGGGGGAGCCGCCTCTGGGCGAGATCTACGCCATCGGGGTGGACCCGAGCCGCCGGGGGAGGGGGCTGGGGCGGGCGGCGGCGGTGGAAGGCCTGCGGCGCCTGCGGGACCGGAGGGGGGCGGACCGGGCCGTCCTGTACGTGGATTCGTCCAACGAGGCGGCCGCAGGCCTGTACCGGAGCCTGGGTTTTGCGACCGAGCACGTCGACCGGGCCTATCGGTGGGTGCGCGGCCGCTGACCGGACGCGGTGACCGGGCGGCGCGCCCGGAGCGGTTACGATGGCGGCCCCGAACGAACCGAGGTCGATCCTGCTGTGGCCATCGAGACCATCGATCTGATCCTTCCCGACCGGACCATTGCCCGCCACGACCGCGGAGTAACCGGCCGCCGGGCGGCCGAGGCGGTCGGACCGCGCCTGGCCGCGGCGGCGGTGGCGGTTTCGGTCGAGGGGGTGATGATGGACCTGGACCGCCCCATCGAGGCGGGCGGGCGGTTCGCGGTGATCACCGAGTCCTCGGAGGAGGGCCGGTCGGTGCTGCGGCACTCGGCCGCCCATGTGCTGGCCCAGGCGGTGTTGAACCTGTTCGAGGGGGCCACCTTCGCCATCGGCCCGGCGATCGCCGACGGCTTCTACTACGACTTCGACGTCGGACGCCCCTTCACCCCCGAGGACCTGGAGAGGATCGAAGCCGAGATGCAGCGGATCATCGAGGCCGACCAGCCGTTCGTGCGGGAGGAGATGCCCCGCGCCGCCGGGCTGGAGCTGTTCCGGGACCACCCCTACAAAACCGAGATCATCCGCTCGGCGGAAGGGTCGGAGGTGGAGTCGGGCGATGCGGTCTCGGTCTACCGCAACGAGGGATTCGTGGATCTGTGCCGGGGGCCGCACCTGCCTTCGACCGGCCGGCTGAAGGCGGTCAAGCTGACCCGGACGGCGGGCGCCTACTGGCGGGGCGACGAGCGCCGGCCCCAGCTCCAGCGCATCTACGGGACGGCCTGGGAGAGCCGCAGGGCCCTGGACGACTACCTGCATCGGATCGAGGAGGCGGCCCGGCGGGACCACCGCAAGCTGGGCCGCGAGCTGGACCTGTTCTCGTTTCCCGACGAGCTGGGGCCGGGCCTGGCGGTGTGGCATCCCAAGGGCGGGATGCTGCGCCGTCTGGTGGAGGGCTACAGCCGGCGCGCCCACGAGGCCTACGGCTTCGACTTCGTCAACTCCCCCCACCTGGCGCGGGCCGGCCTGTGGGGCGTGTCCGGCCACCTCGACTTCTACGCCGAGAACATGTACCCGGGCATGGAGATGGACGAGCAGGACGAGTACCGGGTCAAACCCATGAACTGCCCCTTCCATGTCCTGATCTACCGTTCGGCGGCCCGTTCCTACCGGGAGCTGCCCATGCGCCTGTCCGAGCTGGGGGCGGTCTACCGCTACGAACGGTCGGGCGTGGTCCACGGCCTGATGCGGGCCCGGGGGTTCACCCAGGACGACTCCCACACCTTCTGCACCCGGGAGCAGGTCCCCTCCGAGTTGCTGATGCACCTCGACTTCGTGCTCGGCCTGCTCCGGGATTTCGGATTCGAGGAGTTCGAGGCGGAGCTGGCCACCCGCCCCGAGGAGAAGTGGGTGGGCGAGCTGGGCCTCTGGCAGCTGGCCGAACAGGCCCTGGAGGATTCCCTGCGGGAGGCGGGCGTCCCCTACACGGCGGCGGAGGGGGAGGGGGCCTTCTACGGCCCGAAGATCGACGTGCACATCCGAGACGCCATCGGGCGCCGCTGGCAGATGTCCACCATCCAGGTGGACTTCTCCCTTCCCGAACGCTTCGGCCTGGAATACGTGACCCCCGCCGATGGGCGGGAACGCCCGGTGATGATCCACTCCGCCAAGTTCGGGTCGGTGGAGCGGTTCCTGGGGGTGCTGATCGAGCACTACGCCGGGGCGTTCCCCATGTGGCTGGCGCCGGTGCAGGCGGCGGTGATCCCGGTGGCCGACCGCCATGAGGCCTACGCATCCGAGGCCGCCGCCGCCTTGTCGGAGCGGGGTCTGCGGGTCGAGGCCGGAAGCGGGCCGGGCAGGCTGGGGGAGAAGGTCCGCTCGGCCATCACCCGGAAGATCCCGGCATTGTTGGTTACCGGCGACCAGGACGCCGCCGCCGGCACGGTGGGGCTGCGCCTGCGGGGGGAGAAGCGGGACCGGCGCGGCGTACCCCTGGACGAGGCGGTGGAGGAGCTGTCCGCCGCCGCCCGCCCTCCGCGCTGACCGGGGACAGGCCGGCCCCTCCCGGCGCCGGCAGGAATATTTTTCGCGTTCTGGGATGAGGGTATTGGGTTTGTCATAGGTTTGCGGTACTATGTGTGTGCTGACACACAAACACCGTCGCCGGAGTTCCGGAGAGCGCGGCGGTCATTATCGGAATACTGTCTGTTCGGGCGCCGGCGCCTGAACAGGGGCGGCTTGCCCAAGCGATGGATCCGGTGCTGGTGGAGGAGGCGGGGGCGGGTCCCGGCGCAGCCGGGGGTGGTGCGCGGGTTTTCGCGTTCTTGGATGATGGGCAGGTGAGGGAAGGGTTACGGACCGGATGAGGCGGTTCCGAATGAGGCGTGTGGTTGTTGCGGCGGCGGGTATTCCTCCTTGTATGTTGATGGTCCCGCGAGGCGGCGTACGGGAAAGTTTCGGCGTTCGATAATGGAGGACCTCACCCCGACCCCCGCGGATTCCTCCTTCCCTTCATATCACCCCTCACCGCTCAACTTCGAAGAGCCATATTACCCGGGCCGCTGACCTATAATGCCGTCACTGGCTCCAGCCGGAAGGTGAACCGCGGTGCGGATAGAACATCTCACGTTGAAGAACTGGCGCAACTTCAAGTCGGTAGAAACCGCAGTAGGGAATCGCCTCTTGGTGGTCGGCCCGAACGCCTCTGGAAAATCGAACCTGCTGGACGCCCTTCGTTTCCTGCGGGATATAGCCGCCGTCGGCGGCGGACTTCAACACGCCGTAGCCGTACGCGGCGGCCTCAAACGGGTGCGGTGCCTGGCCGCCCGCAACTACAACCACGGATGGGTAGGGATCAAGCTTGAGCTACAAGCCGCGGACGACGGCCCTTCCTGGGTATATGAGTTGCATTTTACAGCAGAACAGCGGGGACTGCACCGCCCCAGCGTTCGACGGGAGACAGTCAGCAAAGACGGCCAAACCATCCTCGATCGGCCGGATCAGAACGACGAAGAAGATGCAGAGCGCCTGACCCAGACCGCACTGGAACAGGTGAACACCAACCGTGGGTTCCGACCGATCGCAGAGTTTCTCGAAGAGGTCAGATATATGCACCTGGTGCCCCAGATCATCCGCGACCCCGAGCTCGGCCACGGCAGGCAAGACGACCCGTTCGGCGGTGATTTCCTGGTGCGCCTCGCCGGGACCGCCGAACGCACCAGGGATTCGCGTCTGAAACGGATCAACGCCGCCTTGCGCATCGCAGTGCCGCAACTAGACGATTTGTCCTTTGAGCGCGACGATGCCGGCAAGCCGCACCTCGCAGCCCGGTACAAACACTGGCGGCAATCCGGGGCTAAACAGAGCGAGCACGATCTTTCGGACGGTACGCTGCGGCTGATCGGATTGTTGTGGATGATCCAAGAAAAAGCGGGGAAAAAGGGCCGCGTGATCCTCCTGGAGGAGCCGGAGCTGTCGCTTCACACCGCCATCGTGCGCTGGCTTCCCACCATTTTGCACAAGGCGGCAAGAGGCAACCGCTCGCAGTTCATCCTGTCTACCCACTCCACCGAGATGTTGGAAGACCCCGGTCTGGGCTTGGACGAAATTCTCATCCTCAAACCCGGTGAAGAAGGAACGACCGCCTTGCCGGCAACAAAGATTCCCGATATAGAATCTTTCTTGGATGCCGGTTTTAATCTTGCTGAAATACTAAACCCGGAGACCGCGCCCGATGATATAGATCGTCTTCCGGCATTCTGATGTTATATGTCAGATACGCGGTCGAAGGACCAACCGATCAACCAGTGGCTGAGAAACTTCTTCAAGCCTCGGGACTGCATCCAGCCCGACCGTTCATAGTGGGAGGGAAGGCAAAACTCGACAAGAAGTTGCCTGGTATCAACAGATCTGCCGCGCATTCGGCATGGCTGGTTATCAGAGACTTGGATCAAGATGACCGAGACCGCTGTGTTCCTGAACTCCGGGTAAACCTTCTCGATGGCCAAGCCAACGGCGGAATGTGCTTCCGCCTGGCTGTACGGTCAATCGAAGCCTGGCTTATGGCCGACTCCGAGGCCTTTGCCGATTTCTTCGCAGTACGCCGTCAGCTTCCCTACAGGGTCGACGAACTCGAGGACCCCAAGATCTCATTGCTCAACCTCTGCCGGAAGTCAAGAAGGAGGCAGATCAGAGAAGGGGTGCCTCCCCGTCAGGGCAACGGGCGGCGGGTAGGCCCTGAATATGTGGAGATTGTGCAGAAATATGTACAGGGGTCGTGGAGCCCCGACCGGGCTCGTCGGCGTTCCCCCAGCCTCGACCGGGCTCTGAGTTCCCTCGACCAGCTGCGTATCCGGCTCGAGAGCAAAACGGTCCCTTCGGATTCAGGGGAGAGTCACCAAGGGGAGTAGTTCTAGTTGGGTTTCCCGGCGTAGAGCAGAACTAGGATCCGGCAGCTGGTGGTTGAGGGATGTACACCCAGGGTTCAGCCGGGCGGGGGGAGCTCCTCGATGTAGGTCTCGCCCAGGGGCGCCCCCGTGGCGGCCTCCAGGCGCACCAGCGCCCGGCGGCGGGGGGGATCCTCGGCCGAGTAGAGCACCACCGCCCAGACGGGGCGGGACCGGAAACCCACGAATACAAGAGCGGCCGAGGCGTGGCCGACCGGAAAGGGCGCGGCGGCGGCCGCCCAGAGGAACGCCTCCTCCTGGTCGATCCGGAGCGGCCAGGCGGCCTGGGTGTGGATGAAAGCCATCGCCAGCAGCCCCAGCGACACCGCCCAGAACCCGGACGAGAGGCCGGCCAGCGCCCCCAGCGCGGCCAGGCCGGCGGCGGCGGCGTAGATGCGGGCGGCGGTCCGGCGGCGGGCGGGGGAAGGAAAGCGGTATGCGCCGAGGATTCCCGAATCTAGGTCGTCGGGCATCCCTGCCGCTTCGGCCTCCTCTCGGGGGATGCGGATGCCGTCCATCAGCGGCGGTCGATGGGGGTGTGGTCGCGCCTTGTGTATCCGGTGTATATCTGGCGGGGGCGTTTGATCCGGACCTGGGGGTCGCCGACCATCTCCCTCCATTGGGCCAGCCAGCCGGGGAGCCGGCCCAGCGCGAACAGCACGGTGAACTGCTCGCTGGGGAAGCCGAGCGCCCGGTACAGGATGCCGGAGTAGAAGTCCACGTTGGGGTAGATGCGGCGTTGGATGAAGAAGTCGTCGGCCAGCGCCTCCTGCTCCAACCGCAGGGCCAACGCCAGCAGCGGGTCGTCCTGCTCGCCGAGCAGCGAACGGGCGTGGTGCTTGATCAGATCCGACCGGGGGTCGAAGTTCCGGTATACGCGGTGGCCGAAGCCCATCAGCCGGAACGGGTCGCTGCGGTCCTTGGCCCGCTCCAGGTAGCGGCGGGTGTCGCCGCCGTCGGCCAGGATGGCTTCGAGCATCTCGATCACCCGCTGGTTGGCCCCGCCGTGGAGCGGCCCGGACAGGCCCAGGACCCCCGCCGAGACGGCGGAGAAGAGGTTGGTCAGGCTGGAACCCACCAGGCGCACCGCCGACGTGGAAAGGTTCTGGCCGTGGTCGGCGTGCAGGATCAGCAGCGCCTCCATCGCCTCGACGCTGGGCGGGTCGGGCCGGTAGGAAGCGTTGCCGCCCGGATGGAACATCATATTGAGGAAGTCGGCCGCGTATCCGAGGCCGGGGCGGGGGTCGATGTAGGTGCGGTCGGCGCCGCTCCGGTAGGTCCAGGCGGCCAGGGCGGGCATCTTGGCGATCAGATGCAGCGCGCCCGACCGGGCCGACTCGGGGTCGGTCGGTTCGCCCGCCTCCGGAAAATACGACCCCAACAGCACCACGGCGGCGGCCAGCTTCTGCATGGGGTGGGCGCCCGCCGGAAAGGACTCCAGGACAGAGGCGAAGCCGTCCGGCAGCGCCGCATGGCGGGCGGCCTCCTCCTCATAGCCGTCCAGATCGCTGCGGGAAGGAAGTTCGCCCCGGTCGAGCAGCCAGGCCGTCTCGAGGAACGAGGATTCCCCCACCAGCTGGCTGACCGGATAACCCCGGTAGCGGAGGATTCCCTCCTCGCCGTCGATGAAGGTGATGCCGCTGGCGGTCTCGGCGGTGTTGCCGTACCCCCGGTCGAACGCAACCAGGCCCGCATCCCGGCGCAGACGCCCTATGTCGACGGCTTTGCCGCCTTCTGTCCCTTCGATGATCGGGAGGGAAGCCAGGTCCTCCCCGTCCGCCCGGAGCGTCGCTTCTGCCATGGGTGTATGAAACCTTCTAATCGGAGTCGGTCTTGGCGGCCGCCACCACCTTCTGGACTTCCTGCGGGGGGGCGGCTTCGTAGTGGGAGAAAGCGATCTCGAACGAACCCCTCCCGCCGGTCATCGACCGGAGATCGACAGAATACCGCTGCATCTCCGACATCGGGGTCTCCGCTCTGACGACCCGGTTCCGTCCGTCGGCGTCCATGCCCAGCACCCGGCCCCGCTTGGAGTTCAGGTCGCCTATCACATCGCCCATATACGACTCGGGAACCTTGATCTCGACGACCGCGATCGGTTCGAGGATGGTGGCCCGCAGGTCCGCGCCGGCGGCCCGCACCGCCATGATGCCCGCCATGCGGAAGCTCAGCTCGTCGGAGTCGACCGAGTGGAACTTGCCGTCGTAGAGGGTGGCCCGCACGTCCATCACCGGATAACCGGCCAATATCCCCCGATCCAGAGCCTCCTGTATTCCCTTGTCGACCGCCGGGATGAGGTTGCGGGGGATGGAACCCCCCTTGATCTTGTCGATGAACTCGTACCCCTCCCCGCGCCCGTTGGGCTCGAACTTCACGTAGGCCACCCCGAACTGGCCGCGCCCGCCGGACTGCTTCTTGTGCTTGCCCTCGACGTCGGCCCGGCCCTGGATGGTCTCCCGGTAGGGGATGCGCGGCAGCCCGGTGTCCATCTCCACCCCGAAGCGGCGGGCCACCCTGGCCAGGGTTACATTGACATGCGCCTCCCCCAGCCCGGACAGCACGGTCTCCTTGGTCTCGGCCCGGCGCTCCACCAGGATGGTCGGATCCTCCTCGTGGGCGCGCGCCAGGGCGGTGGACAGCTTGTCCTCGTCCTGGGTGGAGCGGGGCGATACGGTCACCTCGTGGACCGGGCGGGGCATTTCCACCGGCTCGATGGCGACGCCGCTTCCCGGCTCACGTATGGTGTCGCCCGCCCGCAGGTTGTCCAGCTTGGCCACCGAAACGATGGACCCGGCGGTTACCTCGTCTACGTCGATGTGCTGCTTGCCCTGCTGGGCGAAGAGGTTGGTCATCCTGAACTTCTCGCCGCCCGGCGTTTCCAGGGCGAGGTCGGGGTTGTAGGCGCCGGAGAAGACCCGGAAGGTGTTGATGCGCCCCACGTATTGGTCGCCCGAGGTCTTGAAGATGTAGGCGGTGAACTGCCCGTCCGGGTCGAGCGGCAGGGTTCCCGATCGGGTGGGGGGGGCCGGGCGCTCCATGGGGGAGGGACCGAAGTCGACGATGAAATCGGCCAGGGTGTCGATGCCCACCAGGGCGCCGGCCGATCCGACCAGCACCGGGAAGATCTCTCCGGCCGACATGGTGGTGCGCACCACCTCGATCATCTTCTCGCGGGAGGGCTCCTCGCCCTCGAAATAGGCCTCGAGCATGTCGTCGTCGGTCTCCACCACCGCTTCGACCAGCGCGGTCCTGATCTCGTCCATGCCGCCGGCCAGGTCGGCTGGGATGTCGATGGGCGCCCCCTCGGTGCTGCCGCCGGAGTAACCGAAGGCCTGCCCCGACACCATCCGCACCAGCCCCGACAGCCGGCTCTCCTCGCCGATCGGCGCCTGGACCGGGGCGATCCGCTTGCCGAAGACCTCGGTCAGCTGCTCGAGGGTCCGGGAGAAGGAAGCCCGGTCGCGGTCGAGCTTGTTGATGAAGAACGCCCTGGCGACGCCTTCCTCCTCGGCGGCCTCCCAGAGGAGCTCGGTCTGCACCTCGACCCCGTCCACGGCGGAAACCACGAACACGGCCAGGTCGACCGCCCGCAGGGCCGCCTTGGCGTCTCCTACGAAGTCGGCGTAGCCGGGGGTGTCTACCAGGTTGACCCTGACCCCGTTCTGCTGGAAGGAGGCGACCGCCAGCCCGAGCGAGCTGCCGCGTTCGATCTCCTCGGGTTCGAAGTCCATGACGGTGTTGCCGGCCTCCACCGACCCCACCCGGGTCGTCAGGCCTGCGTTGTGGAGCAATGCTTCGGCCACGGCGGTCTTGCCCGCCCCGCCGTGGCCGAACAGGCCCGCGTTACGGATCTTCTCCGATGCCATTCCGCCTCCGTGTCCTCGCGTAACCCTGAGTGGGCTTGAGTGTAGGTGATGGCGAGATGCCCCGGGTCTGGACAGACCGTCCGGTCGGGGCGCCGCCGAACAGGCACCCGGCGGTCCGGCGTTTCCCCCTCCCGGGTCCGATCACCCCGCCCCGGGTTCTGCCGGAGAGTCCTCTTCGGGCGGCGCATCGTCCGCCCGGACCCGCCCCAGGCTTACCCCTTCTCGGTCGATCATGTCCTCGACGGCCCTTACCTGGCGCACGACATCCTCCAGGACCCCTTCGTATTCCAGGCCGGTTTGCAAATGAATCGGAATGAACTTGTCCCAAAACCCCAAACGGGGGACCCGGATCTGGAGCCACAAAGGTGTGGAACCTTCTTGCCACCGCCGGAAGTTGGTGCCCAGGAAAAGCTGATTGTCGCGAACGCCCGTAAAAGCAACGCCCGTAAAAGTAAATCGAAAATACCGCCCGTATCCTTCGCTGGTTGCAGTTGCCCGGAACCCCTCGACGCTCATCCAACCCTGCGGAACACCTCGGCCGTCGACCACGTCATTGATCAGGCGGTGGAGCCCCCGGATGCGCCGGGGCAGAGAAGGCGCCAACTCATCCCGATGGATCGGGAGGAAAGCCTCCTGGTCTTCCCGCCGGGCCAGACCGCGCAGCTGCAGAATGTCCGACGAGACTTTGGCGTCGCCGGAAGCGGCAACGGCCAGGGCGTCGAGCAGGAGGGCCCAGCTGACCAGCATCAGCTGCTTGTCCGAACCGGCTATCCCGGCTCGTCGGGTTCGATCACCGGTTTCGATGATCTCCAGCCGGATGCCCTTGTCCGACGTTTCCATCTGGCGCCGGATCTCGGCCCACAGGGTGTCGATCCTGCTGTCCGGGGCGATGAACAGCAATACCCCCGGCCCGGCCTCGTCCAGCTGCCCGAAGTAACCGTCGGACTGGCCGAGCAGCAGGCCCGCCCAGAATTTCGACTCGACGAGCAGCCGCTTCGCGCCGTTTCGGTCATAGCCGGCCATGTCGGGGCGGGAACCGTCCTCGTATGTAACCTGGGTTCGGACCGCCGTGATGGGTTCCATACGAAAATCCTGATCCCGCAGCAGGCGGTCCAGCGCACCGAGGCAGGCCTCGGATCTGTTCAGGATGAACGCCAGGGCGTCCGTTGCCGTGTCCTCGACCCGGCTGGTCAGCTTCGGTACCAGATAAGCCAGCAGAGTGTCGGCCATCGAAACAGCCTACATCCTCCGGTCCCGGCGGGGCGGCCCGGCGGGGGGCATCTCGGTCGGGCCGGGGCCGCCGGCGCCGCGGAATGGCGGGTTTGTCCGGTTCGCTGTGGTACTTTGTCGGTCGGAAGGAGTCGGCTTGATCGAACTGTGGGCCCGGCGGTATGTCGAAGCGGCGGCGGCGCCGATCGGCCGGGGGCTGGCCTGGATGCGGGTGCGGCCCGCCCACCTCACCCTGGCGGGTCTGGCGGTCACGCTGCTCGGATCCTTCTGGCTGGCCGACGGCCGGGTGAAGGCGGGCGCGCTGGTGATACTGGCCGGATCGGCCCTCGACGGACTCGACGGGGCCGTGGCCCGGGCCTCCGGGACGGCTTCGGCCAGGGGCGCCCTGATCGACTCCGTCTGCGACCGCCTGGGCGAGACCGCCATGTTCGCCTCCTGCGCCTTCTGGCTCACCTCGAGGACCTCTCCCCAGGAGGGGGATCCGGCCTTGGTGGTGCTGTGCGTCCTCAGCTTGGGCGCCTCCCTCGTGATCTCCTACCTGCGGGCCAAGGCCGACATCGGCCGGGTCGACGGGCGCGGCGGCATCATGGGCCGCGCCGAGCGGGTCATCCTGTTCACGGCGGGTTTCCTGTTCGACCAGGTAACCGTGATGCTGTGGTTGATGGCCCTCCTCACCTGGCTCACCGTTTTCCAACGTTTCGCCAAGACCTGGCGCCAGCTCGACGGGAGCAGCCCCCAGGGAGAGAGGGATAGACCCCCGGCCCGGCTCGAAGGGTGAGCGGCCGGCTCGAGTATTTGGCCTATCGGGCGGGGTCGGGCCTGCTCAGCGCCCTTCCCGAACCTGCCGTCCGGCGGCTGGGCCGCTGGGGCGGGCGGTTGGCTTGGCGGCGGGCTGGATACCGCAGGGACATGGCGGTGCGGCACATGAGGCGGGTGCTCTCCGGCGCGGGCGAGGAGGAGGTCGAGGCGGCGGCCGAGGAGATGTTCGCCGCCTACGGCCGCTACTGGGCCGAGATCCTGTGGTTCCGCCCCCGCCGGTTCGCGGAAGTGCGGTCGCGCATGTCTACGTCCGGTCTGGAGTATGTGCGGACGGCGCGGGCGGCGCACCGCCCCATGATCATCGCCCTGCCCCATATCGGGAACTGGGAGATGGCGGGCGTCCTGGCCGGCGAGGAGGGGGTGCGCATCACGGCGGTGGCCGAGGCGTTGGCCAACCGCCGGGCGGCCGATTGGTTCACCGGCATGCGGGCCCGGCTCAACATCGGGGTGGTGCTGGCCGAAGGTTCCGGAGTGATGAAGGCCCTGTTGGCCTCCCTGAACGAGGGTCATACGATCGCGCTGGTGGCGGACCGGAACGTCGGGGTGAGGGGAATAGAGGTGGAGTTCTTCGGGGAGAAGACGTCCTTGCCGGCCGGCCCGGCGGTGCTGGCTCTGAGAACCGGGGCGGCGCTGCTGCCGGGCGCCTCCTACTTCGAGCCGGGGGCCGGGCACCGGATGGTGATCCTGCCCCCGGTCGAAGCGCCGGAGCGGGGCGTTCCGGACCGGGCGGCGGTCATGACCCAGGAGCTGGCCGGCCGCTTCGAGCGCCTGATCAGGGCGGCGCCCTCCCAGTGGCACCTGGTGCAGCCCAACTGGCCTTCCGACCGGGAGTTCCTGGCCGCCCGCCGGGAGAGCAGATGAGGATCGCGGTCGTCTCCCCCTACGCCTTGGACGCCCCCGGCGGGGTTCAGCACCAGGTGACCGGGCTGGTCGGCCGGCTCCGACTGCTCGGCGAGGACGCCTACGCCGCGGGGCCGGGGGCGGGGGGGCGCGAGGACGCGGCGGACATGGGCGGGTGGGTGAAGGTGCGCACCAACCGCTCGAAGGCGCCGTTGGCCCTGTCGCCGCGGGTGATCGGGCAGGCGGAAGAGGCGCTGGCCGGGGCCGACGTCGTGCACATCCACGAACCGTTCATGCCGCTGGCCGGGTGGGCGGCGCTCCGGGCGGCGCGGCGGGCGGGCCGGACGGTGGTGGTCACCTTCCACGCCGACCCGCCGAGGGCGGTCGGGGCCCTGTACAGATGGGGGAGGGGGCCGCTGCGGCGGGCGCTGGGTTCGGCGGCGGGCTCGGCGGTGAGCCCCGTCGCCCGGCGGGCGGCGGCGCCGCTGGGCATCGACCTCGAGGTGATTCCCAACGCGGTCGATGTCGCATCCTTCCGGGTTCCGGTGGAGCGGAACCCCCGGCAGGCGGCCTTCGTGGGGCGGCCGGACCCGCGCAAAGGCCTCGACCTGCTGCTGGCGGCCTGGCCGGAGGTGCGGGCGCGGGCGCCGGGATCCTCGCTGGCGGTGATGGGGGGCGGAAGCTTCCCGAAGGCGCCGGGGGTGCAGTTCCTGGGCAGGGTCACCGAGTCGGAGAAGCGGGCCGTCCTGGCGGGGAGCGGGGTGTTCTGCGCCCCCAACCGGGGCGGGGAGAGCTTCGGCATAACCCTTGCCGAGGGCATGGCGGCCGGATGCGCGGTGGTGGCCAGCGACCTGGAGGCCTTCACCGGCGTGCTGGCCGGGTCGGGGCTGCTGTTCCGCAACGGCGACCGGGCGGGGCTGGCTGACGCCCTGGTGCGGGCGCTGACCGACGACGGGCTGCAGCGCAGGCTGGCGGAGGCGGGGGCCGACCGGGTGCGCATGTTCGACTGGTCGGAGACCGCCGGCCGCTATCTGAGCCTCTACCGGCGGGCGGGATCAGTAGAATGACCGCCGGCCCGGCAGCGCCGCGTCAGAGAACAGGAACGCCCGCCGTATAATCAACGAAAAGGACCTTGGAGGGGGCCGTGGAAGACGCAGGACAGGAAACCCAGGAACGGCAAACCGGCACCGACCGCGTGAAGCGGGGGCTGGCCGAGATGTTGAAGGGCGGCGTCATCATGGATGTCGTTACCGCCGAACAGGCCGGCATCGCCGAAGAGGCGGGGGCGGTGGCGGTCATGTCGCTGGAGCGGGTGCCGGCCGACATCCGGGCCGCAGGAGGGGTGGCGCGGATGGCCGACCCGACCCGCGTGGAGGAGATACTGGAAGCAGTAAGCATCCCGGTGATGGCCAAGGCCCGGATCGGCCACTTCGTGGAGGCGCAGATCCTCCAGAGCCTGGGGGTGGACTACATCGACGAGTCCGAGGTGCTCACCCCCGCCGACCCGGAGCACCACATCGACAAATGGGCTTTTACCACCCCGTTCGTGTGCGGGGCCCGCAACCTGGGGGAGGCCCTGCGCCGCATCGGGGAAGGCGCCGCCATGATCCGCACCAAGGGGGAGCCGGGCACCGGAAACGTGGTGGAAGCGGTTGCCCATATGCGCCGGATGAACGACGAGATCCGCCGGGCGGGGGGCGCCGGGAAGGACCAGCTGATGTCCCTCGCCCGGGATATGCGGGCGCCGATCGGCCTGATACGCGAAGTTGCGGAGCTGGGGCGGCTGCCGGTGGTCAACTTCGCCGCCGGGGGCATCGCCACCCCGGCCGACGCCGCCATGATGATGCAGCTGGGCTGCGACGGCATCTTCGTGGGGTCGGGGATCTTCAAGAGCGGCGACCCGGCGGCCCGGGCCAGGGCCATAGTCGAAGCCACCACCTTCTACAACGACCCCCAGATCCTGGCCAAGGTCTCCCGGAACCTGGGGGAGGCCATGGTGGGCATCGAGATCGACGACATCCCGCCCTCCCAGCGCATGCAGGAGCGGGGCCGGTAGGGCCGTGACCGACGCACCGGCGCCGGTCGTCGGTGTCCTCGCCCTGCAGGGAGATGTGCGCGAGCACTCCAGGATGGCGGCCGCGGCCGGAGGCGAGGCCGCGGCGGTGCGGCTGCCGGCCGACCTGGAGGGCGTTGACGCTCTGATCATCCCGGGAGGGGAGTCCACCGCCATCGGCCGCTTGGCGGTCCTGTACGGGATGATCGACCCGCTGCGGCGGCGCATAGAAGCCGGCCTTCCCGTCCTGGGAACCTGCGCGGGGATGATTTTCCTGGCCTCGGGGGTGACCGACGGCGACCAGCCGCAGCTGGGGGTGCTGGACATGGTGGTGGAGCGGAACGCCTTCGGCCGCCAGAACGAGTCGTTCGAGTGCGTCCTGGAGGTGGAAGGCTGGGACGAGGCGCTGCATGCGGTGTTCATAAGAGCGCCCCTGGTGGACGAGGTCGGCCCCGAGGTAGAGGTCCTGGCCGAACACCAAGGCAGGCCCGTCCTGGTGAGAAGCGGCCGGGTGCTGGCGGCGGCGTTCCACCCGGAGCTGACCGGCGACCCCAGATTGCATCGTATGCTGATAGGGATGACGAGGGAGAGGGGCTGATGGCAGGCCATTCCAAATGGGCGAACATCAAGCACCGGAAGGGCCGCCAGGACGCGGCCCGCGGGCAGCTGTTCGCCAAGCTGTGCCGGGCGGTGGAAGCGGCCGCCCGTCAGGGAGGGGGCGACCCGGCGGGGAACGCGGTGCTGGCCAACGCCATCGACAAGGCCCGGTCGGCCTCGGTGCCCAAGAGCAACATCGAACGGGCCGTCAGGCGCGGGTCGGGGGAGCAGGTCGGCGACCGGCTCGACACCTTCTACTACGAGGGTTACGCGCCGGGGGGAGTGGCGTTGCTGGTGCAGGTGCTGACCGACAACCGGAACCGGGCGGCTTCCGACGTCCGGTCTGCCTTCACGAGGAACGGCGGCAACCTGGGGGAGCCGGGTTCGGTGGGCTATCTGTTCGACCAGAAGGGCTACCTGCTCGTCGAAGGCGACGAAGACGACATCATGATGGCCGCCCTGGAAGGGGGGGCCGAGGACATCCGCCCCAGCGGGGATCAGTTCGAGGTGATAACCGCCCCCTCCGATTTTCCCGCGGTCCGGGAATCGCTGGCCGAGGCCGGCCTCGAGGTGCAGTCCGCGGAGGTGACCCGGCTTCCCTCCGCAACCGTCGAGCTGGACGACTCCAAGGCCTCCCGGGTGCTGCGCCTGGTAGACGACCTCGACGGCCTCGACGACGTGCAGGAGGTCTACGGCAACTTCGACATCCCCGACCACATCCTGGAGTCGCTGGCCTGAACAGAACCGCCGGCGGCCGAGCCGCCCCCGGAGAGGCCGCCGGATATAAATCACGGAATGACAAAAAAATCCGTCGGATCCGCCTACAAGGGTATTGACTATGTCGCACCGATGCCGGATAATGAAGAAGCTGCAATCACCTCCGGTCGGCTGGCGCCGCAGACCGGGACGGGATCATCTTCCGAACGCGACCCGCCGGGGTACTGACCGGACGCGTCCGGACACCTGGTGGAGGCGGTGGGGGCCGGGCCCGCGGAGCGGGGCGGCGGGGGCGGAGTTTTTCGCGTTCTTGCCGAGGTCCGGGGGTGGGATAGGCGCTTGGGGGTGGGATAGGGGCTCGACCAGGGGTTCGCAGGAAAGGGCAGGCGTTCACGGTGTATGACGGTGGGGGGTAGGTGGGATAGGGGCTCGACCAGGGTGTCGCAGGAAGGGTTCGGCTTTACGCGGTGCCGGCGCCTTCTCTGTTAGACGAACGAGGGTAGAGATACGCGGACAGGGGATGCTTCACCGTTCCGTCGGCGGGGCGCAACGGCCTGCCGCTCATGTTCATCGGGCAGACCATCCGCAGCTGCTTGCGGCGGACACCTCCGGATCCCTATCCGCGCACGCTCATATTCTCAGCCCGCCGCTTCCACGCCGATCGTGTGGTATCCGGTGGCCCCGTCCGGGCGGGGGGGCCGGATCTCGGCGGTCTGCGTCTCGCCGGTCGCGTCGGCGGCGCGCACCTCTATCCGGTGGCGGCCGGGCCCGAAGTCGTGCGTCACATGCCACTGGCGCCAAGAGTCGATGGAGAGCTCCTCGGGCAGGTCGGCCTCGATCCAGGGGCCCTCGTCGACCCGGACCTCGACCCGTTCCACACCCCGGTTCTGGGCCCACGCCACCCCGGCTATGACGTTGGGGCCGGCGGGGATGGCCGCGCCCTGCCGGGGGGTGTCGATGCGCGACTGGGTTTTGATGGGCGCCTCCTTGGCCCAGCCTCTCGGAATCCAGTAGGCGTCGAAGTCGTCCCAGCCCGTGAACTCGACCTCGGACAGCCACTTGGTGGCCGAAACATATCCGTACAGGCCCGACACCACCAGGCGCGCCGGGAACCCGTGCCGGAGGGGCAGCGGCTCCCCGTTCATTCCGACCGCCAGCAGGGCCTCCCGCCCGTCGAACACCGCTTCGGTGGGGAAGCCGACCGTGAAGCCGTCGACCGAACGGCCCACCAGCTGGCCTCCCTCGGGCCCGACCCCGGCCCGTTCGACCAGCTCCCGCAGGGAGACCCCCAGCCACTTGGCGTTGCCGACCAACCCGCCCCCCACCGAGTTCGACACGCAGCAGAGCGTTACGTAGCGCTCCACCATCGGCATCGCCAGCAGCTCGTCGTAGGTCAGGCTGAAAGGACGATCCACCCGGCCCGTGAACGACACGCTCCAGGTTTCGATGTCCACCTGCGGAACGCTGAGCGCGGTGTCGATCACGTAGAAGTCGTCGTTGGGGGTGATGAGATCCGACACTCCGGGCACATCGGCCGTCTGCGCCGGGGTGGGATCCGGCACGGTCGACACCGGGGCCGCCTCCGGTGCGGAGGTGACCGGGGCTGAGGAGGCTGCCGGTTCGTCGGCGGCCGCGGCGGTCGTTGCGGGGGCGGAGGGGGCGGGGGCGGCCGATGGGAGCGTTACCTGCTCGCGGCCCGCAACCGCCGCCCTGGTCCGGTTGGTTAGGGAGCGTCCGAGGGCCGCCGCGCCGACCGCCAGGGCCGCGACCGCCGCCGACGAGGTGAGGAAAAGGCGCCGCGATTCGAGGGCCGGGCGGGTTCCTGCGGGCGGGGGAGAGGGCCGGAGGAGCAGACTGCGCAACCCCAGCATCGCCCCGCCCCCCGCCGCGGCCGCCGCCGCGGCGGCCAGCAGGGTCGGCATCGGATCGGCGAGCGGATCGGTAATCCCGGCCGCGTAGCCGATCGCTCCGAACAGCACGAACCCCGCCGCGGCCGGCCCCGGAAAGCGCCTGGACGCCAAGCCGAGCAACGCGCCGAAGGCGAGGGCCACCACCGTCATGATCCCGATGAACACCGCCTTGTCGCTGGTGCCGAAGACGGAGATCGCCCAGTCCTTCAGCGCGGGGGGCGTCACGTCTATGAAACGCTGGCCGATGGTGAGGATCAGCGAGGGCGCCGACAGGAACAGCCCCGCCGCCACCTCGGAGGCGGCGAGGCCGGCGCCGGCCGCCGCCAGACCCAGCAGGGCGAAATGGCGGCGGGGCGGCTCGGTCGGCGGGGGAGTCGGGTCGTTCGGCGGGCCGGAGTCCGGGGCGGGCGGGGACGATTCGGGTTCCATGTACAGAAGATTAGAATATCCGAACAGGTATGGGGGACGAATGCGGCGATTTGCCGCCCGCGGAGCAACGAAAGGGAGCCGACGATGACCGAGACTGTTGCCGCGCCCGACCGGGAAGCCGCCCCGATCCCTGCTACCGAGCAGGAATGGCGCGAGAAGCTGACCCCCCTCCAGTACCGCGTGGCCCGGCAGGCGGGCACCGAGCGGCCCTTCACCGGCGAGTACTGGAACACCAAGGAGGACGGCGTGTACAGGTGCATCGGATGCGGCGCCCCGCTGTTCGGCAGCGAGGTCAAGTACGACTCGGGCACCGGGTGGCCGAGCTTTTCCGAAGCGTTGGACGGGTCGCCGGTCGAGGAGCGGCCCGATCACAGCCTGGGGCGGGTCCGCACCGAGGTGGTCTGCGGGCGCTGCGAGTCCCATCTGGGCCATGTGTTCGACGACGGACCCGAACCGACCGGCCTCCGTTACTGCATCAACTCGGCTGCGGTCGACCTCGAACGCGCCTGAGGTTTGCCGCCGGGCGTCCGGCGGGGGAGAGACCACTCATTTCCCGGAGATCTGGGCGGAGGGTATGATGCGGTGCGCAAGATCGAAAGATTTTTCCAGTCTGGCTTGCGTTTGCACAAGATTATTGCAATAATGAGGGTATGTACACAGATAACGGTGTTTTAAACGGTGCCAGCGCCCTCTTGACCTTCACTGTCGAGAACACCCTCTCCTACCGAGGCGAGACGGAACTCTCGTTGGCGGCCACCCGACTGGCGGAGAAGGCCGCCCGCCGTGATCTGCACCTAGCCGGACGCAAATATCCGGTGGGAGTGCTCCCCGCGGCGGGCGTGTTCGGCGCCAACGCTTCCGGCAAGTCGGCAATTCTCGAGTGCATGGACGTCATGCGCGGAGCCGTGCTGAACTCCTTTCACGGCCGCGACGGCATCAGCAGCTTCTATCGACCTTTTGCTCTTGACCCCCGGACCAGAGAGAAACCTTCTTCTTATGAGGTTGGTTTGGTAATCGACGGTGTACGATGGCAATACGGCTTTGAGATCAACGACCACCGGGTATTAGAAGAATACGCATTCTACTTTCCAAAGGGCCGCCAAGCTCTAGTATTTAACCGTACTGGCGACGGCTTGGATTTCGGTGCTCCTCTCCAATTCAGTGACATCAGAGTTCTGGAGAAGCTGTCAAAAAAAGATGCTCTAGTATTATCAGTAGCTGGAGCAATCGAAAATGTCACCTTGTTGCCATTGTTCGACTGGTTCGAGCATAATTATTTCTATATAACACCTCAGAATTTTGATCATCGGGCATCACATACCGCTTCAATGCTTCAAGATGAAGTATACAAAAAACGGCTCTTGTCATTAATCAGGCTGGCTGACCTAGGTATAACCGGTATTAGGAGAACAGAACCTGATCCAGACATGACAGATCGTCTAAAGAGAGCGCTGCGAATTCTAGAAGGCGAAGAAGATAGTAACGAACAGGGCGAAATCTTATTGTTAGATGAGTTCAAGCTCGAACATCAAGGAGACACGATATCGGTAGAACTAGAACCTCGTTATGAATCAGCAGGCACGCTGACTTGGATCAGTATGATCGGCCCTATTCTTCAAATACTAGAGGAAGGCTCGGTATTGCTGATAGATGAGCTTGATGGTAGTCTTCATCCTGATCTTGTAGCTGTTCTGATAAATCTTTTTCAAGATCCTTCAACCAACCCGCACTGCGCGCAGATTATCTTCAATACGCATGATATGACTATTCTCAACAGACACCACAGCAGGCTGGGGAGAGATCAAATCTGGTTTACAGAAAAGGATTCACGAGGAGTCAGCAAGCTGTATTCTCTGGCGGAGTTCCGCACCCGGAAAGAAGAAGATCCTTATATTTCTTATCTGAAAGGCAGATATGGAGCATTACCTGTCTTAGATCTGACCGAGTTGGATAGATCCATGAATTTCGAGCCCCGAATCTAGAGATAGAGATTGGATAGGACCCCGGAACAGGGGGAGCAGGGCCTCAGCTTTCGGAGATGCTGGGCGGAAGGTTCTTTATCACCTGGTCGACTACCCGGTTGAAGGGGAGCGACTGCAGCCAGACCCGGCCGGCGCCGCTGAGGGTGGCCAGGAAGAGGCCCTCGCCGCCGAACATCATGGACTTCACGTTGCCCGCCCGCTCGATGGAGTATTCGATCTGCGGCTCGAAGGCCACGATGCAGCCGGTGTCTATGCGGAGGGTCTCCCCGGACAGATGCTTCTCGACCACGGTGCCTCCGGCGTGGATGAAGACCAGCCCGTCGCCCGAGATGTTCTGGAGGATGAAACCCTCGCCGCCGAAGAAACCGGTGCCCAGCTTGCGGTTGAAGGCGATGTCCAGCTTGGTGCCCATCGCCGCGCAGAGGAAGGCCTCCTTCTGGACGAGGACCCGGCCGCCGATCGACCCCAGGTCCAACGCGATCACCTTGCCGGGGTAGGGGGCGGCGAAAGCAACCTTCCGCCGGCCGCCGCCGTTGTTGGTGAAGTGGGACAAGAACAGCGACTCGCCGGCCAGAGCCCGTTTGCCGGCCGACTTGAGCCTGCCCCAGGCGCCCTTGTCGGGCTCGGATCCGTCGCCCATCTTGGTCTCGAACCCGATGTCCCCCTCGATGTACATCATCGCGCCCGCCTCGGCGATGACCGACTCCTGCGGGTCGAGCTCGACCTCGACGAACTGGAGATCGTCTCCATGTATCTGATAGTCGACTTCGTGGCTTCTCATGACGGCCTCCAAATGGATGACGGAACCGGCGCCGAATAATACCCTTGTCCTGCGCAGGGGCAAGCAGACATGCCGGGAGGCCCAAAAGGGAGAGGCCTGACGGCCAGAATCCCGGATGTCCCATAATCCACGTTATGTAAAGTTGATACGAGGTGGCACCCACCAAGCAAGGGCGCTCCTCTATATTACAGTTGCCTTGACTAAGACTTCCGCTAAGCCCAGGTTAAGATGCAACCTTGGCTTAGAAACGGCGGTTGAGGGCATGGCGGAGTACATCACCCTGCGTTGGGCGCCCCGCTTCGAGGGGTTGTCCCGCCGCGACCGAGAAGGCTGTTCCTACAACGCCTACCTTCCCGACCCGTTGCAGGGATGGAACCCGGCGCTCCCCGGCGACCTGGCGGCCGACATCGCCGACGCGGAGGCGGCGGTGCGGGATCTCAACCAGACCAGAGCGGTCCGCATCGGCGGCGAAGGCTTGGCCCGCTTCCTGCTCCGGGCCGAATCGGCCGCCTCCTCGAGGATCGAGGGTCTGGCGGCCGGTCCGAGGCGGCTCGCCGATGCCGAGGCCGTCATCGCCCGGGGCGGCGACCCCGCCGACCGGACCGCGGTCGAGATCCTGGCCAACATCGCTGCGATGGAGACCGCCGTCGAGCTGGCGGCCCGGGAACCGCATCTCACCCTGGACCATCTTCTCACCGTCCACCGAACGCTGATGGAGAACTCGTCGAGACCCGAAATAGCCGGGGCCGTCCGCCGGGTGCAGAACTGGATCGGCGGCAGCGCCTACAACCCCTGCCGCGCCGCCTTCGTCCCTCCGCCGCCCGAGCACCTCGGCGGCCTGCTCGACGATCTGATCGAATATGTGAACGACGACCGCCAGTCCCCGCTGACGCAGGCGGCGATCGCGCACGCCCAGTTCGAGACGATTCATCCCTTCGGGGACGGAAACGGGCGCACCGGCCGCGCCCTGATCCACATTGTCCTGAGGCGAAGGGGTCTCTCCCCCGCCTTCGCGCCCCCGGTCAGCCTGGTGCTGGCCGCCCGGACGGACGACTACATCGCCGGGCTGAATGCGTTCCGGCATCTCGGCCCCGCCGACAGCCCCGGCCGGTCCACCGCCGCCTGCGAGTGGCTGGGAACCTTCGCCGCCGCCGTCCGGCGGGCTTGCGGGGAGGCCGAGCTCTACGAGAAACGAATCGGCGAGCTGGCCGGCCGGTGGCGCGCCGTTCTGAGCCGGGTGCGGAGCGGGTCGACACTGGACCTGCTGCTGGGAATCCTGCCCGGAACGCCGCTCCTGACCGTGAAATCCGCCGCCCGCCTCACCGCCCGTTCGGAAGCGGCGGCCGCAAACGCGGTCGGACGGCTGCTGGAAGCCGGCATCCTGATCCAGAAGAACATCGGCAGACAGCGTTACCGCATCTTCGAGGCCCCCGACGCGCTGCGCCTATTCGCCGAGATGGAACGATCCCTCGCATACCCATAGGCACCTCTTGCAGGGCCTTGAGTTTCAGAGCACCTTCCACCACGGCGGCGCCGGCACATCGGGGGTGAGCCACTCGAGCGCCGCGGCCGGTGTGGATCAGGAGGCCCGCCCGGGCTCTGGGCCGCCGTATTCCTTGCGGAAAGCGAGCAGGCGGCGGGCGCCGCGGAGGCGGAGCGGGCCGGTTGCGTTCACCTCGACAGGCAAAGAGGGCCGCCGGCCTCGATCACGAAGTCCACCTCCTCGACCATGGATGTCCGCCAGTGGAGAATCTCGGGCCGTTCGAGCGCCGCGTCGAACACATCAAGGTCGTCCTACGAGAGGAAACGCCTGTCACCCGGCGCCAGTTCTTGGGCCAGGGTGCTCTTGCCGCTCTGACGGGCGCCGGTCACCGACCGCGGCGGGCATGATCCGCAGGCGCTCCTCGATCGGGCCGGCCAGACCCGGCGGAAGGCCTCTGTTGTCGGGGTGGAGGTTTACAATCAAGACGATCATGCTCCACACAAGCCCTCCGTCGCGGTCCTTGAAATGCGGGGTGGTGTTGGCGGCTATGGCGGTTGTTTTGGGGCTTGCGCCTGCTTCGCCGTCCTACGGCCAGACGGACCAGACAACACCGCCCGCAGTGGACCCGTTGCCCGTTGATCCTCCTCCTGCAGACCCGCCGCCCCCCGCCGAACCGTCCCCGGCAGAGCCCGAACCGCCCCCGGCCGAACCGCCCGCCGTGGACCCGCCGCCCCCGGATGACCCGCCTCCGGCAGAGCCCGCCCCGGCAGCGTCGATCGACCTGAGCGCGTCGCCGTCGACCGCAGAGGAGGGCGGCGAGGAGACTGAAATAACGGTTACGGCCGCCTTCTCGGAAGGATCGGAGGCCCCGGCCGAGGATGTCACGGTGTCCATCTCCGCGGCGGGCGGGGGCGACACCCCGGCATCCGCCGATGACTACACCCCCGTCGAAGCCTTCGATGTCACCATCCCCGCGGGGGAAACCAGCGGAACCGCAGCCTTCACCCTCACCGTCACCGACGACAACACCGTCGAAGGCAACGAAACCATCACCATCACCGGAACCACCCCAACCGCCGCCGTCACCGCCGTCAACAGCACCGACATCACCATCGAGGACAACGACGACTCCCCCACCGAAATCACCCTCACCGCCTCACCCCACACCATCAACGAAGACGACGAACCAACCGAGACAACCGTAACCGCCGCCTTCCCCCAAGACTCCGCCGTGCTCACCGAAGACACAACCGTAACCGTGTCGGCGGCGGGCGCCGGCGACAACCCCGCATCCGCCGATGACTACACCCCCATCGAAGCCTTCGACGTCACCATTACCGCCGGGGAAACCAGCGGAACCGCAACCTTCACCCTCACCGTCACCGACGACAACACCGTCGAAGGCAACGAAACCATCACCCTCACCGGAACCACCCCAACCGCCGCCATCACCGCCGTCAACAGCACCAACATCACCATCGAGGACAACGACGACTCCCCCACCGAAATCACCCTCACCGCCTCACCCCACACCATCAACGAAGACGACGAACCAACCGAGACAACCGTAACCGCCGCCTTCCCCCAAGACTCCGCCGTGCTCACCGAAGACACAACCGTAACCGTGTCGGCGGCGGGCGCCGGCGACAACCCCGCATCCGCCGATGACTACACCCCCATCGAAGCCTTCGACGTCACCATTACCGCCGGGGAAACCAGCGGAACCGCAACCTTCACCCTCACCGTCACCGACGACAACACCGTCGAAGGCAACGAAACCATCACCCTCACCGGAACCACCGCAACCGCCGCCATCACCGCCGTCAACAGCACCAACATCACCATCGACGACGATGACGACCGCCTGGTCCTGACGGTTTCCTCGAACTCGGCCGCCGAAGGCGGCGCCGCAACGGAGATAACGGTAACCGCCTCCTTTACGGAAGGAACCGCCGCGCTGTCCGAGGACGCGGTGGTAAGGGTGTCGGCGGCGGGCGGAGGCGGGAACCCCGCATCCGCCGGCGACTACACCGCCGTCGAAACCTTCGACCTCACCATCCCCGCCGGAGAAACCAGCGGCCAAGCAACCTTCACCCTCACCGTCACCGAAGACAACATCGCCGAGGGAGACGAGACCCTGGTCGTCTCCGGCGCGGCAGGAACCTCCGGCTTCAATACCGTGGACGGCGCTGTTATAACGATCACCGACAACGACGCCGCCCCCGCCGCCATCACTCTCACCGCCTCCCCCGACACCGTCAACGAAGGCAGCGAACCAACGGAGGTAACCGTTACCGCCGCCTTTCCCGAGGACTCGGCGGTGCTTCCGTCGGACACCGTTGTCACGGTGTCGGCGGCGGGCGGAGGAGACAACCCTGCGTCCTCCGGCGACTACACCGCCGTCGAAGACTTCGATCTCACCATCCCCGCCGGGGAAACCAGCGGCGAAGCAACCTTCACCCTGACCGTCGCCGACGACCTGGAAGCAGAAAACCCGGAGGAACTCATCGTGTCGGGCGAGGCGGAAGGATTCAGCGTCACCGGCGCCGCGGTAACGATCACCGACGAAAAGACGGTCACCGACCAGGCCCCGCCCACTTCGATAGACCTGAGCGTCTCCCCCTCTGTAGTAGGCGAGTCGGGCGCCCCGGTTTCGATCACCGTAACCGCTTCCTTCCCGACCGGCGCGGACGCCCTATCGTCGGATGCGGCGGTAACGGTGTCGGTGGCAGCCGGAACGGCCGAAGCGGCGGATTTCACCGCTGTTACCGACTTCACGGTCACCATCACAAGCGGGCAGACCTCCGGCTCGGCCTCCTTCGACCTGACGGTTGCCGACGACGGGGTGGACGAGGATCCGGACACCCTCACCGTGTCCGGCGTTACGACCGCCGCCGGGATAGCCCAGGTCAACAGCGCAACGATCACGATCACCGACTCCGGCATCGCCCCTCTCGACTCCGCCCTCTGCTCGGACGGAACCTATGTGGCCGACCCCGCGACGAACACCGGCCTGGTCTCCGACTGTCAGGCCCTGGTTGCTGTCAGGAATCACTGGACCAACGACGCCGACAACGCCGACCTCCGCTCGACGCTGCATCTCCGCACCTGGAGCGGCGCCATTACCGCCTGGAGCGGCGTAACGGTCAGCTCCCAGCGGGTTACAGGCCTGGAGCTGCAGCCCGGCAGCAACCTGTTTACCGGACGCATCGAGGGCAGCCTGCCCGCCGAGCTGGGCAACCTGACCAACCTCACGAACCTGAACCTATTCGCAAACAGCTTCACCGGTGACATCCCCACCCAACTCGGCAGCCTCACCAACCTCACCGACCTCAACCTGTCCTTCAACCGCCTCACCGGAACCATCCCCACCCAACTCGGCAGCCTCACCAACCTCACCGACCTCAACCTCTCGTACAACCACCTCACCGGAACCATCCCCACCCAACTCGGCAGCCTCACCAACCTCACCGACCTCAACCTCTCGTACAACCACCTCACCGGAACCATCCCCACCCAACTCGGCCCGCTGGCGCCGACGCCCCAGGGTCAGGGAGCGTTGAGCACCTTCAAGTTCTGCAAGAACAACCTGTCCGGCGCCCTGCCCGCCGCGCTCCGTTCCGTGTCGACCCTGGAAGACGTGAACCACGAACGGATCTCGGACTGCCGCCGTTCCATCGACCTGAGCATCAAACCGGCCCGGGTGAGCGAGGACAGCGGAACCACCGCTATGACCGTAAAGGCCCATGTGTACGGGTTCAGCGTCTTCGACGCACAGTACCTGCTGGAAGGCATAACCGTTACCGTATCGGTGGCGGGCGGCGGCGGCAGCCCGGCCGGGACCGGAGATTTCACCGCCGTCGACGACTTCGACCTCAGCATCGCCGCGCGCGCCGCGAGCGGCGAGGCAACATTCAACCTGACAGTAACCAACGACAGCGACCAGGAAGGCGACGAAACCCTCATCGTTTCGGGCGCCGCGGGGTATCCCGTCAACTCGGCGGCGGTAACCATCCTGGCCAACGACTCGGCCCCCTCCTCCATCGATCTGAGCGTCGATCCGGCCGCGGTGGGAGAAGCCGACGGGGCGGTCGACATAACCGTAACCGCCGCCTTCCCGGCGGGGTCCACCCCGCGGTCGGCGGCCACCGCGGTGGCGGTCACGGTCGGCAGGGCCGGCGACTCGGCGGCCGCCTCCGGCGCCGGGCAGGACTACTCGACCGACAAGACCAACAACCAGTTCACGGTGACGATCTCCGCCGGCGCGGTCAGCGGCTCGGCCGCCTTCTCGTTGACGCCCGTCAAAGACGACAACGACGAAGGCGCCGAGACCCTGAGCGTCTCCGGCGTACTCGCCGGTTTCACCATCGACGACGCCGTCGTAACCATCACCGATTCCGGCATAGCCCCCCTCGATCCGGCCCGTTGCTCCGACGGAACCTTCGTGTCCTCGCCCGCCCTCAACGCGGGCCTGGTGTCCGAATGCCGGACCCTGGCAACAATCAGGAACCACTGGACCAACAACAAGGCGAACGCCGATCTGGGGCCGGAACATCCACTCCGCACCTGGAGCGGCAATATGGCGGCCTGGAGCGGCGTCCGGATCAGCGGCCAGAAGGTAACCCGACTGACCCTCACCAATCTGTCTTCGGCTGAAACCCAGAGCAAGATATCCGGCACCATACCCGCCCAGATAGGCGACCTCTCCGGATTGACCGTCTTGTACCTGTACAACAACAGTCTTTCCGGCCCGCTGCCCTCGGAGATGGCCAACTTGACCGAGCTCCAACATTTGTATATCGATAACAATAAATTGACCGGTTCTATACCCGTTTGGATAGCAAGCCTCGAAGATCTGACCCTGCTTTCCGTCAGCAATAACAGGTTCTCCGGCGCCATCCCGACCCAACTGGGCAACATGACCAACCTCAGGACGTTGTACCTCGACAACAACTGGCTCACCGGCACTATACCCACCGCGCTGGGCAACATAACCGGCCTGGGGGTGCTGTACGTCCAGGGCAACCAGCTGACCGGTGCTATTCCCGCCCAGCTGGGCAATATCACCGGAGCTATTCTCGATCCGCTGGACAACGTGAGGAGGTTCTATTTCGCCTTCTGCGGCAACAATCTTTCCGGATCGCTGCCCCCATCCCTGCAAAGAAAACTGCAACAACTGCAAGGGACCCCCCCTCGTCCACTTTTGCGGCTGGATGACTATACGGGCGAGCCGGACGGCATCGCGGACTGCAGGCGCACTATCGACCTGGTGGTCAACCCGGCCGAAGTCGAAGAAAGCAGCGGTCGAACCGACATCGAGGTCAGCGCCGGTTTCTCCGGGGGCTCTACCTGGCACGAGGACCTGACCGTTACCGTGTCGGTCTCCGACGGCACCGCCGCCGCCGGATCCGATTTCACTGCGGTTGATTCCTTTGATGTGACCATCCCGGCGGGGGAACCGAAATCCGCGGGCTCCGATACTTTCACCTTGGAGGTCACCGATGATGCGCAGGCGGAGGCGGCCGAAACCGTGGCTGTTGCCGGCGCCGGAACCGTGGCCTGGATGCGCTTCAACCCGACCGTGGTGACCATCGAGGCGAACGACTCGGCCCCGACTTCCATCGATCTGAGCATCGACCCGGCCAGCGTGAGCGAGCAGAGCGGTCGGACGAGGATCACGGTTACGGCCGCCTTCCCGGAGGGTTCGGCGGCGCTTTCGACCGCCGTCGCGGTGAGGGTGTCGGTCAGGGACAGCATCGCGGTCGCCGGGCGGGACTTCACCGCGGTGCAGCCCTTCGACATAACCATTCCCGCCGGGGGGACCAGCGCGGCGGCCGCCTTCGACCTGACCGTTACGGACGACAACGAAGCGGAGGGGGCGGAGCGGTTGACGGTGGCCGGCGAAGCGGACGGGTTCACGGTCAACTCCGCCCACCTGACCATCGTCGACAACGAAAGCGGCACCGTCCCGATAGGTCTGAGCGTATCGCCGGACACAGTCAGCGAGGGCGCCGGGTCGCCGGAGATCACCGTTACCGCCGCCTTCCCCCAGGGAACCACCCCGCCCGGCTCACCGACGACGGTGAGGGTGTCGGTGGCGGGAGGCACCGCCCGAGCCGGGCAGGACTTCACCGCGGTCGCCGGCTTCGACCTGACCATCGCGGCCGGCGCCCGAACCGGAACCGCCCGCTTCAACCTGCCGATCACCGACGACGACCGGATGGAAGCAACGGAGACCGTAATCGTCTCCGGCGCCTCCCCCGGTTTCAACATATCGAGCGCGGTCGTATCCATCACCAACAACGATGTCGACCCGCCTACGACCGTCGCCCTGAGCGTCTCCCCGGAGAGCTTGAGCGAGGGCGCGGGCAGCCCGGAGGTCACCGTAACCGCCGCCTTCCCGGATAATAAGTCCACCCTGGCTTCGAATACCGAGGTAACGGTGTCGGTGGGCAAGAGCAGCGATTCGGCCGCCTCCGGAACCGACTACACCGCAGTGACAGACTTCACGGTGGAGATCGAGGCGGGAACCAGAACCGGCTCTGCCGTGTTCACCCTGACGATTGCCGACGATGAGCTGAAGGAAGGCGCCGAGACGGTCACCGTCTCGGGCGCCGCGTCCGGTTTCACCGTCTCCGATGCGCAGATAACGATTGCCGACAACGAGGACGTGTTGGACCCGGCCGACTGCTCGGACGGCACCTTCGTGCTCAACCCCGCCGTCAACACCGGTCTGGCAGCCGACTGCCGGGCGCTGGTGGCCGCCCGCAACCACTGGGTCACCCACCCCGCCAACGCCGCCCTTGCCGACGATCATCCCCTGCTCACCTGGGGCGCGGAGGGCTCTAGGCGGATCACGGAGTGGAAGGGGGTAAGGGTGCTGAGCAACCGGGTTTACAAACTCGAGATGGTTACCGGATCCCTGCGGGGCAACTTCCGCGACCAGAACCTGCCGGGTTGGGGGTTGGGCGGAACCCTGCCCTCCCAGCTGGGCGATCTCGACGCCCTGTGGCTCATGCTGCTCAGCAACAACGAGTTCACCGGATCCATCCCCGCCGAGTTCGGCGGCCTTGCCAGCCTGCGGCGGTTGTACCTGAACGGGAACAGTTTGAGCGGGCCGATCCCCGCCGCGCTCGGCCGCCTCGCCAACCTCAGGGAGCTGTCGCTCCAGAGCAACCGACTTTCGGGCGCCGTCCCCGCCGATCTGGGGGGCCTCGGCCTGCTGAGGACGTTGTACCTGAACGACAACAGCCTGACCGGCGCCCTGCCCGCCCGGCTCGGCGACCTGGCCCCGTCCGAGGGCGGCGCCCTGGAGTTCCTCCGAATCGACTACCCCGGCCTGCAAGGCCCGATCCCCGCCCCCCTGCTCGGCCTCAAATGGATCGACCTGGCCGCCTACGACGACCCGCTGGGCCTCATCGCCCTCGCCGATTTCAGCCGGCAGGCATCGACCGGAACCCACAGGTGGACTGTTTGGCGCTGCGATCTGAGAGGCACCCTGACCATTGACCAGAGCGCGGTCGCCGGGTTGTTGAACCGCGAAATTACTCCCTTCTTCGGGTGGATGTCCGAGAACAGGTACACCCCCACCTTCGCGGCCGGCGGGTCGGTGCGGGCGGCGGACAGGGAATCCTGTATATACCAGATTCCCAACAACGACGAATTAACCCGGCTTTTGATCGTGGACAACACCACATCCAACGGCGGCTTCAATATCAACAATTGGGAGGCTGTTCTTACGAATGAACCCCCCACGAACGAGATCGAGCTGAGAACCAACATTACCGTAGGCGGCGGCACGGTCGTGTCAAATACAAATACACGGCCCAGGTTGAATACCGTTGCCCATGAGATCGGACACGGCCTCCAGTGGCCTCACTCCTACGGCGGCAGAATCGTATATATTACAAGTAGAAAAGTATTCCAATACGACCACCCGATGGATTTGATGAGCGGAAAACCGGGATACGATCCGAATGTGGGGACGATCGCGGTAAACCGATACGCTTCGGGATGGATCGACCCGGATGATGTCAAGGTGCATTCCGGCGCCGCCGCCGCCTACGAGCTGAGCCCATTGGGAATCGACGGCACGCAGATGCTGGTAGTCCCCACCGGGGAAGGCCAAGGCGTCTTCTACACCCTCGGTGTGCGGGTCAAGAAAGACTACGACACCGGGATCATCCGCGAGGGCGTAGAGGTGTACCTTGTCGACCAACGTCCGCAGGCCTGCAACCCGGCCCGGCAGCTGCTGAGTTTGTGCTTCAGCGTGTCCCGCCGCACCATCCCCATCCCCCGCCCGTCGTCGACTTCCGTCGGAACCAACACCCGCCATGTCTACGGGGTGGGAAGAATCATCGATCTGGGCGGTGTCTCGGCGGCGGTAACCCGGCGCCGGGGAGACCGCTTCGAAGTGCGGTTGAGTGCGAACAATGCGTCCCAGCACGACCTGGCGCAACTCTTCGGACACCCCACCTCGGTCGACCTGAACCTGAGCCTGACCCGCACGGGAGAAGGCGCCGGCAACCGGCGGATAACCGTTACGGCTTCGTTCCCGTCGGACGCGGGCCGGTTCCGGGTGGCCAAAACGGTGAGGGTGTCCGTGGCGGACGGTTCGGCGGCGGCAGGGTCGGACTTCCGTGAGGTGGACGATTTCGAGGTGATGATCGGCGCGCAGGAAACCAGCGGCTCGGCCTCTTTTACGCTCTACCCGATAAACGACAACCGGGTAGAAGGTCCGGAGACGATAAGGATCACGGGGTCGTCCCCCGGGTTGACCGTCTCCTCCGCTTTGCTGACAATCATCGACAACGACACCGCGCCGCCTGCCCCGCCGCCCCCGCCCCCCAGCGGCGGCGGAGGTTCCGGAGGAGGAGGAGGGGGAGGCAGCGGTGCGCCCCCGCCCGCCGGAGGCGGAGGGGGTGGTGGAGGGGGTGGTGGTGGAGGCGGCGGTGCGCCTCCGCCCGCCGGAGGCGGAGGAGGGGGTGCTGTCCAACCCCCCGCCGCTCCGGCGTACGCGGGCCGTTTCCGCGACGAAGACGGCAGCGTCCACCAAGCCAACATCGAACGCATCGCCCAATGGCAGATCACCCTCGGCTGCAGCGCAACCGACCCCACCCTCTTCTGCCCCTCAGCCGACATCACCCGAAGGCAGATGGCCGCGTTCCTCTACCGAGCCGTCTCCCAACGCTGGACCATCCAAGCCCCCGCCCGGGCGGAACTCACCGACGTAGGTACAGACGCCTGGTACCGCACCTACGCCGACTGGGTGATCTCGGTCAACGCGTTCACAGCCCCCGGAGGAGCGTTCAACCCCGGCGGGGTAGTAACCCGAGCGGATATGGCCATCATGATGATCGCCGCGTTCCCCCACCTCGAAGCCGTCGACGAGCCCGAAGGCCTCTTCCAAGACGCCCAGGACGCCGACCCCGCCGTAATCCGGGCCATCGAGGGCATGTACCAGACCGGCGTAACCCGAGGATGCTCCACCGCCCCCCTCAACTACTGCCCCGACCAGCCCGTAACCCGAGCACAGATGGCATCCTTCTTCGTCCGAGCCATCGACCAAGCCCCCGCCCCAACCCCCCAAACCGCCTCCGCCCGCGCACAACCCTGACAACCGTGTAAGCGCCTCCACAGCAAACGGGGAGCTCCGCGTACAGAGCTCCCCGTCCTGTTGCAAGCGCTGTCCGTTCACCAAGCAGGCGGACGCCTCCCCTGGCAGGATCTCGTCGTCAGAAGTGGGTTACGCTTCGGCCGCCGTCGCTTGCGGGACGGACACCCCGGCCCGAACGGGCGCCGGCGAGGCGGGCCTGTCGTCGGTCAGGATGTGCAGTCGGTCCCTGACTACGGCCATATCCATCTGCAGGCCCCGCACCCGGTCATCCACCACCACAACACCCCCCTCGACCTTCCCAAGGCGGTCCTTGACGCCGACCATCTCCACCTGCAGGCTGATCACCCCTCCCTCGACCTTCCCAAGGCGGTCCTTGACGCCGACCATCTCCACCTGCAGGCTGATCACCCCTCCCTCGACCTTCCCAAGGCGGTCCTTGACGCCGACCATCTCCACCTGCAGATTGCTCACCCCCTCTTCAACCTTCCCAAGGCGGTCCTTGACGCCGACCATCTCCACCTGCAGGCTGATCACCCCCTCTTCAACCTTCCCAAGGCGGTCCTTGACGCCGACCATCTCCACCTGCAGATTGCTCACCCCCTCTTCAACCTTCCCAAGGCGGTCCTTGACGCCGACCATCTCCACCTGCAGGCTGATCACCCCCTCTTCAACCTTCCCAAGGCGGTCCTTGACGCCGACCATCTCCACCTGCAGGCTGCTCACCCCCTCTTCAACCTTTGTGATGCGGTTCGACTGGTCCTTGATCTGCAGTTGCAGAGAATCGACCGAATACTGGATGGCCTTCTGGCTGGCCGAGGTGAACCGCCACACGATCACGAATATGGCGGCGAGCAACCCGCCGATGAGATAAAGGTTGTTCAGCAGGTCGGGATCCATGTACTTGCTCCTTCGGCTTCGCCAGTATACACGACAACCTGGTCATGTTTGTTTACGATCATTAATATACCACAAAATTGGTATAATGTAAACCCCCTTGTTCGGCAGACCAGACGGGCCGGATGCATCCCCCGGATCCCTGTCAGGCCCTATCCCGCTTCCTCCGAACCCACTGGTCTGGCCCTATCCCCGCCCCCGGACCCGCCGAGAACGCGAAAAACCCAGCCCCCCGCCCCGCCCGGCGGGCCCGCCCCCTCCGCCACCACCACGAGATCCGGACGCGTCCGGTCAGTCCCCGGAGGATCGCGTTCGGAAGATGATCCCTGCCCGGTCTGCGGCGCCGCGGACCGGAGGTGCTTGCGACTGTTCCATTATCCCGTATCGGTGTGACAGAGTCAATACCCTTGTGGGGGATCTGACGGGATTTTTTTGTCATTCCATGATATTTAAGGGGGGATTGCCTATAAAAGGCGATTGAACAGCGGAGGAACATCTGGCGCCGGGGCTTTCGGCTTCGCGGTCATCCTGGTTGCGGGGACGGCGCGCGCCGCCGCCGATTCAGGGCCCGATCAGCCGGATTTCTCGAACTTCAGCCGGTAGGCGGCGGCGAGATGCTGGTAGGCCTCGACTCCATGACGCTGGCGTTCGACCTCCGCCTCGGTCAGCTCCCTCACCGGTTTGGCGGGGATGCCCATCGCCAGGGTCCAGGGCGGGATCTCCCGGCCTTCGGGGAGTATTGCGCCCGAAGCCAGCCAGGACCCCTCCCCCATCACCGATCCGCTGAGCGCCTTGGCGCCGATCCCCACCAGACAGTGGTCCCCCACCAGGGCGCCATGCAGAACGGCCGAGTGGCCGACGGTGGTGCGGCTGCCCACCACGCAGGGGAACCCCTCGTCGATGTGGAGCACCGCGTTGTCCTGGACGTTCGACCCGGCCCCCACCTCGATCCGGTCGAACTCGGCGCGGATTGCGGTACCGAACATGATGACCGCCCGCTCCCGGATGCGGACATCGCCGTGGATGTGCACCCCGGGCGCGACGAAGGCCGTCGGATGGACGACCGGCGCGCTCACGTCCACCGGCCGATCCCCCGGGTCCCGGCCGCGGCGGTTGCTCGACATGGCGCCAGCGTAGCCGCCGCCGTTGCCCGGCCCTGGTATCCGATCTGTTGACAGCCCACCCGTCCTTACATACGCTTCGGCCGCAGTCTTCTGCCGAGGGTCTTGGAGGTCGTCATGAGGCGGTTCGAGGGTCGGGTTGCGTTGGTAACCGGAGGAGCGTCGGGGATCGGGGCCGCCGCCGCCAGGGAGTTCCTGCGGGAAGGGGCCCGGGTGGCGGTCATCGATCTCGAACCCGTCGACCGCGAATACCTGACCGGCGGGATCGTCTGCTCACCGGACGCCCTCCGGTCGGTGCAGGGCAGCGTGGCCGACCCCGCCGACTGCCGTATGGCCGTGGAAGAGGCTCTGCGGGCCTTCGAACGGATCGACTGCCTGGTCAACAACGCGGCCGACTTCACGATCGCCTCCCTCGACGGAACCAAGGAGGACTGGGACGCCAGCTGGTCGACCAACGTCCTCGGGGCGGTGAACATGACCAAGGCGGCCGTCGAACCGCTCACGGAGTCCGGCGGCGGGGCGATCGTGAACGTGGCCAGCGTGGTGGCGGTGGTGGCCAAACCGGGCGCCTGGACCTACCACAGCACCAAAGGCGCCCTGCTCTCACTCACCATGTGCATGGCCCTCGACCTCGGTGACCGGAGGATCAGGGTCAACACCGTCAGCCCCGGCTGGACCTGGACCGAAGCCGCGGCCAAGGTAATGGACCGCCGCACCTTCGAGAACTGCCTCATCCCCCGGATGATGCTGCCCCGGGTCGGCGAGGCCGTCGACGCCGCCCGCGCCGTTCTCTTCCTATGCAGCGACGACGCCTCCTTCATCACCGCAACCGACCTGAGGGTGGACGGCGGCTACAGCGCAATGGGCCCGGAAGCAAAATCCAATCCGGGCTGACCCGGATGTTCCGGGTTCCGCCCGAGGTCCGCGGCGTCGGGGTTCACCTAGCCTCAGAGCCGATGGGTTCCCCGTTGAAGACTTGCCCGACCTCGACCGGCCAAGCCCCCCCCCCCGGCCGCTCCGGTTGCCCGCCCGTCTCCTGAAACCGGATAACCCGCCGGGCAGGAGAACGGAAACTCCGAACCGGCGCACGGCCCTACCCGATCGATCGGTACAGGGCCTTCGACAGGGCGCGGGCGCGGCGGTCGGTTCCCGCCTCCATGCGCGTCTGGTTCATGACGTAGCCGAAACCGACCTCGGCAACCGGGTCGGCGTATCCCAGCGCCCCGCCCAGGCCCTGCATCCCGAAGGCTTCGTCGTTGGGCCCCATCGACATCCCCCCGGGAGCGGGCCTCCCGTAACCGAGCGCCGTCCTGGATTCGCCCCCGAAGATGGCGTCCGTTCCCCGCGCCTGCTCCGCCGAGTGGGCGGCGATGGACTCCTCTGATACGATCCGCACGCCGTCCAGCTCGCCCCCGCCCGCCAGCATGGCGTACATGCGGGCCACGCTGCGGGCGTCCGCCACCCCGTTCACGGCCGGCATCTCCGCCGACCAGAACACAGGGTCGTTGCCCATATTGATGGGCGGCCCGCCTTCCGGACCGATGAACAGGGCCTCACCCGCCGGGTTGCCCGGCCCTCCCAGGGCCGCCGCCGGCTCGGACTCCGGAGCGGGATCGGAAAGCAGCTCGGCCACCCGGCCCCGGCGGTCGGCGGGGAGGCCGATCCAGAACTCCAGACCGAGCGGCGCCGCCGCCTCCTCCCTGAAGAAAACCCCCAGGGTGCGCCCGTCGATCCGCCGCACCAGCTCCCCCACCAGCCACCCGAAGGTGATGGGGTGGTATCCGATCCTGGTACCCGGTTCCCACGCCAGGGGCGCCTCCGCCAGCCGCGCCGCTATCTCGTCCGTCCGGCGCCACCCCCTCGCGCGGTCGAAGCTGACCGTCTCCCAGTACCGGGGGAAGGACAGCAGACCGGCGGTGTGGCTCAGGACGTGGCGGACCAGCACCCCGCTCTTGCCGCGGGCGGCGAACTCCGGCCAGTAGTCCGCCACGGGCGCCCCGACGTCCAGCCGCCCCCGGTCGGCCAGTATCTGCGCACAGAGGGCGGCGGCGCCCTTGGTCACCGAGAACACCGGCGCCAGGGTGTCCTCAGCCCAGGGGCGGCCCGGCGCCGCCTCCCCCGCCCAGACATCCACTACCCGCTCTCCCGCTGCATAGGCGCAGAAAGCGGCCCCCGCCTCGCCCCTCGAAGCGAAGTTTTCTCCGAAGGCGTCCACTGCCGGCTGGAAACCGGCCGCCGCATACCCACTGATATCGGTCATCACCCGCCCGCCCCGTTCCGAACGCCGAAGGCCGCCGGGAAGCGCCGTCCGGCGGGAAGGCGGACGACGGAACCCGCACCCTGTCGTCCGCCCCGCGGCCGGCCGGCGGGCCCAAGCCGGTCAAACGGCCCGGCAGGCGGCTCGACCATCCCCGGCCTTGAACCCGGAGCCGAAGGCCGCGCCGAGCTCGGGTTCGAGGCCGGGCCGAACCGCTCGATCTCCGAGAGGCTCAGGTGAGGGGCTTCATGATCCAAGCCACCAGGTCCTCGCGGGCCATCAGCTTTTCGAACCACTGCTTCTCGACCTCGAACTGCCGCCAGTCGGAGTCCGCCGGCACCGTTTCCGCCTCCACCGCGCTCTTGTGGGAATGGTCGATCGACAGGTCCATGTTGGTGGGCGACCCGTCGGCGAAGTAATGGTCCCAGGCGTCCTGGTACCGCACGTAGTCCTCGATGTTGAAGAGTTCGGCCTTCAGGGCCTCGTCGTCTACCAAGACGCCGCCCGCCCGCCGCACCGCTTCGTGCATCGGGGGAAGCACATCCTCGGTCCGGTTGTGAAGGTAGCGGGTGGTCCGGTACCAGATGGCCAGCAAACGCAACGCCGTCTCCTCGTTGGCGTCCAGCCAGTCCTGGGTGGAGGCGAAGGTGCTGTACCACAGTCCTGTCGGCCCGAACGCCTGGAACGGCGCCGCCGATACGAACTTGTCCCGCAGGTCCTCGGCGGTGAGCATCCGGTGCATCTGGACGCTGTCGCCCATGTGGTAGTCGCCCTCGCCGGCGATGAACGAGGTGGAAGCCACGTTGATGTCGGCGAAGCCGATGATCTCCACGTCCTCCAGCGTCAGCCCGCCCTGCTCCAGCAGAGCATTGAGGGTTGGGATGCTTCCCGGGTCCCAGATGGCGAAGCTGCGTCCGGCCAGCGAGGCGGAGAACGCCTGGTTGGCCTCGTCCAGGTCCCCTCCTGCGTCCACGAAGAAATCGATCCACGGCTTGTGTACCGACTCCCCGGTCTCGGGGTCGGCCCGTCCGATGATCTGGAAACCCCGCCACTGGTAGGAGGTGATCCAGTTCCGGAACTCGGGGATGCTCTCGTACACCCCGAAGGCACAGGCCGGGCAGGACGCGATCACATCGAACTCGCCCCGTTTGAGCGCCGCGGTCGGGAAGAACCCCTGGCTGGAGATGTCGAGCTCTACGTTGAGCTCATCGGCGATGCCCAGCTCCTTGGACGCCGCCCACAGGTTGAACGGATAGAACGGCCCGCCGTTGATACGCACGGTCACCAGCGGCGCGTCCGGGATGGCGGGCCCTTCCTCCGGCTCTTCTACCACTACCACCACTTCCCGTTCCCGGGTCTGGGTGGTGGTGGCCACCGCCGTTGTGTCGGCGGCGGCGGGCGCGGCCGTAGTCGTGGGCACCATCGTTGTGGTGGTGGCCGGCGGCGCCGTTGTGGTGGTGGCCGGTTCCTCCGCGCTGCCGCACCCTGCGGCGGCCAAGGCCAGCACCGCTGTCAAGGCCGTGAAGCGCAACCGGGTGCGCGAACTTCTCGAGTGTCTCACTTTACCCCTCCTCCTCTCATGGGATCAGCGTATTTTCACGTCGAGGTCGATGTCGGTCTGCGGTAGTCGCTCTCTATAGACGCCCGCCCTTCTAGTTGCCGAGAATGCTGCCCACCAGACCGCGGTCCGTGCGGGGGCTCCACCGGGTAAGTCTACCCGCCGCGAACCGCACCGTCTGGTCGAAGATGACAGCCAGCCCGCAGAAGATGAACACGATCATCAACATCCCGGCCGGGTCGAGATACTGCTGGCGGACCGTCATTACATATCCGAGGCCGGTGCGGGAGCCGGTCAGCTCCGCCGCCACGTCGAGGCCCCAGGCCGCCGCCACCGCCAGGCGCAGGAAACCCACCAGATGCGGGATGATGGCCGGGATCACCACCGTCCGGTACACGTGAAACCGGCCCGCCCCGGCGGTCAGGGCGGCCTGGACGTAGATGTGGGGAACGTTGCGGATGGCCTCCAGGGTGGTAAGGCTGAACATCAGGAAGATCCCCAGCGCCACCAGCGCTACCTGCGGCCAGAACCCGATCCCGAACCAGAGGATGAACAACGGGATCAGGGCGAAGAACGGCACCGGCCGCACCAGGTTGTCGAGGGTGGCCTCGAAGAAGCGCCGGACGAAGGGGCTGTAGCCGAAGATGACGCCCGTGGCCAGGCCGGTGACCATGCCGAGCGCCAGCCCCACCAGCACCATCTGCAGGGACACCCACATGGCGCCGGGGATCAGGTCGATGATTTCCACCAGGGACTGCAGCACCCGGTCGGGTCCGGGCAGCTTGACGGGGTCGATGAGGGGCCGGTATCTGACCGTCTGCTCCCCGCCCGAGGTAAAGGTGTACCGGATGAAATCCCGGGTGACGAGGAACCATATCACCAGCCCGACGAGGGGCGCCGCCGAGGCCTGGGCAACCAGGCGCAGCGGACCTCCGGCGGCTTCGGATCCCTGGAGGGAGGGCCGCCGGGCGGATCTATGAAGTTTCGCCTTCGGAAACGGCATCGCTTCGTTTCTTCTCCTTCGCTTCGTTCCTTCAGTTCCCCAGCATGTGGCCGACCATGCCGCGCCGCGCCCGGGGGCTCCATCTGGTCAGCCGGGAGGCGGCGAACCGCACCGTCTGGTCGAAGATCACCGCCAGGGTGCAGAAGATGAGGACGATCAGGACTATCGACGCCGTGTCCAGGTAGTAGGAACCCCGGGTGATCATGATGAACCCGAGGCCCTGCTGCGTTCCCGAGAACTCGGCCGCCACATCCAAGCCCCAGGCGTAGGCCGCCCCCAGCCGGACGGAAGCGATGAGGTGGGGGGCGATGGCCGGCATCACCACCGTGCGGTAGATGCGGAACCGGGCGGCACCGGCGGTGAGGGCGGCCTTCACGTAGATTTGCGGGACGTTGCGCACCGCTTCCAGGGTGGTCAGGCTCAGCAGCAGGAAGATCCCCAGCGCCACCAGGACGATCTGGGGGGCCATCCCGATCCCGAACCAGAGGATCACCAGCGGGATGAAAGCGAAGAACGGCACCGGGCGGACCAGATTGTCGAGAGTCGCCTCGAAGAATCTGCGCATGGTCGGGCTGTATCCGAACAGCAGACCGACCGCCATCCCCGCCGCCCCCCCGATCGACAGACCGGCCAGCACCATCTGCAGGGAGGTCCAGAGGGCGGCGGGCAACACGTCGGAGAGGAGCAACAACCGTTCGAATACGTCCTCGGGCGGGGGCAGGAACACCGGGTCGATCCGCCCTCCCCTCGACAGGAGAAACCAGATGACCACCAGGATGGCCGGCACCACCGCGGCCTGGGCGATCAGAAGCGACTGGCGGGGCGCCCGCGTCCGGACGGCCAAGGCCGGTCTCGCTGCGCCGCGGTCCATCCGATCCTCTCCGTCGCGGCAAGCCTACCACTCCGCCGCCGGGGCCGCCCGGGAATCCGACGAATCTGCGGTGCCAGGACCCGCAGCGGCCACCACCGGCCCTGGGGTGTCCGGGGCGGTAGGATTGCGGAAAGCCGGGCAACCGAGAGGTCTGACGTGGAGCATGCGGAGCGTATGAAGCAGGCGCTGGCCGCGGGGATCGCGGCGGCGGCCCTGCTGGCTGCCGGATGCGGAGGAAGCGGATCCGACCCCGGCCGGGCCGATGCCGCAACAGCCTCCGCGCCTTCCACCGCCCGGCCCGCCGTTCAGCCGCCCGCCGCTGTTGTCGTCGAACCGACCGAAGGCCTCCCCGACGAGTTCCCGCCCGAGCTGGTCCCCCCCGGCGCCGCCTCGAGCGAATGGGAACCGACCGGGGCGGGCACCGACGTGTGGTTCGAGTCCACCGCAGGCTTCCAGGAAGCGATCGAGTTCTACACCGCTGCTCTCGAACCTCCTCTGGACGTAAGCCTCGATGAGGGCGAAGGCGTCAACAAAGCCATCTGGGTCTACAAACCGGGGGTAGAACACATCACGGTGATCATCACCGAAACCGACCCCCTCCTGATCAAGGTGTCCGGCCTCTTCTGAGCCGAGAGGATCATCGGATGGGCTGCGCCGGGCCGGTCCCGGCTTCGGTGCGGTGTCGGAGAGAGGACTCGAACCTCCACGCCCTAAGTGGGCACTAGGCCCTCAACCTAGCGCGTCTACCAAATTCCGCCACTCCGACCGGCGGGGGCCAGTATACCCCCGCATCGGGTCCTACCCTCCGGATGGGTCGATCCCCAGCTCGGCCAGACGGTCGAGCACCGTCCGGGTTTCGTCCTCGATGGTGGTGCTCTCGCCGTGGCCGGTGTGGACGATGGTCTCGCCGGGGAGGGTGAGCAGGAAGTCCCGGATGCTGCGCAGGATGGTGGGCTCGTCGCTGTAGGTGAACCTGGGGCCGGTGGCCCCCGGCCCGCCCTTGAACAGCGTGTCGCCGGAGATCAACCTGCCGGACGCCGCGTCGTGGAAGCAGCACGACCCGGGAGAGTGGCCGGGCGTGTGGATCACCCGCAGCCGGTGGCCGGCCGCCTCCAGGACGGCGCCGTCCTCCAGGTCCCGGTCCCAGCCGGCGGCGGCCCCGTAAACCCTGTCCCACAGCATCCGATCCGCCGGGTGGAGCATGATCGGGGCGTCCACCGCCTCCCGCAGGGCCGCCGCCCGGTTTATATGGTCGCTGTGGCCGTGGGACAGCACGATGGCCTCCACCCTCCGGCCCGCCGCCGCCGACACGATGGGCTGATGGTCGTGGGAAGCGTCGAACACCAACACCTCCCGGTCGTCGCCCAGCAGCCAGATGTTGTTGGTCACCTCCAGCTCGAAGCCGTCCAGGCGGAAGAGACCGTCGGTCGTTACCAGTTCCAGCGCCATGATTTCACCTGTTCCCTGAGAAATCCCCTACCCCGAAAACCCGGAGCTCACATCACGACCACGGAGCGGAGCACCTCGCCCCGTTCCATCTTGTGGAAGGCCTCCTCCACATCCCCGATCCCGATCTCCTCGGACACGAAGCGGTCCAGGTCGAGGCGGCCCTGCAGGTACAGGTCGATCAGCATCGGGAAGTCCCTGGACGGCAGGCAGTCGCCGTACCAGCTCGATTTGAGGGCGCCTCCCCGCCCGAACACCTCCAGGAAGGGCAGCTCCAGGGTCATGTCCGGGGTGGGCACCCCCACCAGCACCACCGTGCCGGCCAGATCCCGGGCCTCGAACGCCTGGCGGTACACCTCCGGCAGGCCGATCGCCTCGATGGTCACGTCCGCCCCGTGGCCGGTGATCTCCTTGATCCGGTGCACCGGGTTCTCCTCGGAGGAGTTGACGGTGTGGGTGGCGCCGAACTCCCTGGCCCATTCCAGCTTCCGGTCGTCGATGTCCACCGCGATGATGGTGGTGGCCCCGGCCAGCTTGGCGCCGGCGATAGCCCCGTCCCCCACGCCGCCGCAGCCGAATACGGCCACGCTGTCGCCGCGGCCCACCCCGCCGGTGTTCACCGCCGCCCCGATCCCGGCCATCACCCCGCAGCCCAGCAGGCCGGCCGCCACCGCCGAGGCCGCCGGATCCACCTTGGTGCACTGGCCGGCCGCCACCAGGGTGGCCTCGGCGAAGGCGCCGATCCCCAGCGCCGCCGACACCTCGGCGCCGTCCTCCAGGGTCATCTTCTGGGAGGCGTTGTGGGTGGTGAAGCAGATGTTGGGCCGCCCCCGACGGCACGAGCGGCAGTTCCCGCACACCGCCCGCCAATTCAGGATCACGAAATCGCCCGGCGCCGGCTCGGTGACGCCCGGTCCGACCTCCTCCACCACCCCGGCGGCCTCATGCCCCAGGAAGAACGGGAAATCGTCGCTGATTCCCCCCTCGCGGTAATGCAGGTCCGTGTGGCACACGCCGCAGGCCTGTATCCCGACCACCGCCTCCCCCGGCCCCGGATCGGGAATCACGATGTTCTCCAAAGCAACCGGTTGCCCAACCTCCCTCGAAACCACTCCCTGCACCGTCCGCGGCATTTCATCCTCCTTGCTCGCCGACCCCGCCCGCCCTCCGCCGGGCGGTACACCACAGACTACCGGTTCAGAAGGCCGAAAACCGGTGAATATCGGAACTCGGAGTTAGGCCCGCCTACGCATCCAAAGCGGCGGGATACGGAAGAAGCCCGCCGAGGTCGAAGCCAAAGCCTCTGATCACCTGTCACCCCGACCGTTGCTCCGTCGGGAAGGAACAACGAACCCAACAGAAACCCTGCGCCCCGGAGACTCGGTTGCCGGTTGATGCGGATACTGCGGTTGTAAGGCTCCGAAACAGTACCAAGGCGGAGGCACCGCGCAACAGCGGCTGAGTTTCTCTTGGCTTCGTGCCGCGGGGTTCGGTCCGAAACAGGACCAAGGCGGGACACCGCGCAACGGTTACCCAAAGACCCCCTCACAAAGCCCCCCTACACTCACAAAGCCCCCCCTCAACTCAAAGCCCCCCAATTTTCGCGTTCTCCACCCCCCGCCCCCGGCTACGCCGGGTGCCCTCCCCCGCCTCCGCCACCGTTTTCTCGTTCCGGCGGGACCGGGCGCGTGAGCCCGGCCCGCCCCGGCCTCCCGGTTGCTTGGGCTATTTCGACCGTCCGCCCGTTGGGTGCGCTGCCTGCAGGCCGCGACCCCGGGCGGGGTGGTCCTTTCTGATCGCCACAGTTCCGGAATCTGCTGCGATGTATGTTCCCCGGTCCACGCGATCGAAGCGGGGTGCGGGAGCCTCCCGGCCTCGTACACATGTCCTGTGTGTCCGCAGAGGCGGGTGGAACCGCCCCTGCATAGATATCACAGATCCGGGGTGTTCGGACCGGTATTTTTCGCGAACCGGGGGTTTCTTTCGCGTTCCGGCTTCCTCGAGCCGGTTTCTGCCGCCGCCGGCGCCGCGCCGGAGCGTCTTTTCCGGCTGTTCGGGCTGCTTTCCCGGCTCCGACGGGGCCCTGGTTGGGTTCGGGGCGGCTGTCCGGGGGCTCAGCGGCCGGCGGAGGTGAACACCCGCCGGGGTGCGATCTTGAGGATGGCCCGTTCGGAGGTGATCGGGTTGGGGTAGTCGTCCAGGCCCAGGTACTTGCGGGTCAGGGCGTCGATGTGCGCACGCGCTTCGGGGCCGGTTACCGTCTCGACCACCTCGCCGCGCACCTCGGAGTAGGTCCAGGGGTCGCCCCGGTCGAGGATCAGCACGGTGGCCAGGGGGTTGGCCGCGATGTTCTTGAACTTGCGCCGATGCACCTCGGTGTTGACCAGGATGCGGTCCCCGTCGGTGTCCACCCACATCACGTGCACCTGGGGCGATCCGTCCGGCATGAGAGTCGCCAGGGAAGCAAAGTTGGGGCCGCGCGCCAGCCGCAGGGTCAGTTCGTCGAGCATGGTTCCTCCTGCGATTCGCAGAACAGTACACCCATAGAATACGGCATCGCGGGAGCCCCGCCGCCCGCCGCCCGTCCCCGCCCGGACCGGCTCGGCAGGGGTTCATGCAGCATTCGGCCTGATATCCTGAACATCCGCCCGCCCGTGCGAGGTGTACAACCGCGGAGGCCAGACATCGATCAACCCCCGGACCAAGGCAGTTCCAGGTCCGTGCGCGCCGGTTCGATCGGTCTGGGCGCGGTGCTGGCGGCGGCAATGGCGCTGTCTATGTCCCCCCCGACGATGATCGGCGTGCTGTCCCGCTTCATCATCGACGACCTCGGCATGACCAGAACCGAGTTGGGCGGGCTGATCACCGGATACGCCCTGGCGATGACGGTTTCGAGCCTTCCTCTGGGGGGCCTGACCGACCGGATGGGGGGGCGGCGGATGCTGGCGCTGCTGCTCTCCTCCCTTTCCTTCGGCCTGCTGGGCATGTCCGTATCGGGGGGTCTGTGGCCGCTCCTGCTGTTCGCCGGTATAGCCGCCCTGCCCGCGGGCGGGGCCAACTCGGCCACCAACCTCCTGATCGTGGAGAACGTCCCCGCCGGTTCCAGGGGATGGATCACCGGCGTCAAGCAGGCGGGGGTGCATCTGGGGATATTCGCCGTCGGGGCGGTGCAGCCCGTTACGGCTCTGGGCATAGGCTGGCGCTGGGTCCTGGCGCTGTCGGCTCTGGCTCCGGCGGCGGCGGTCGCCTTCACTCTCTTCGTCGTCCCGCGGGGCCCGAAGCCCGCCGCCGGCGGGAGGGCCGGCTTCTTCGGGTCGCGGCTGCCGGAGGTGGTCTGGTGGCTGGCCGTCTACGGGGTGGCCATGGGAATCGTGCACGCCGCCTACATCGGCTTCCTGCCCCTCTACGTCCAGGAGAAGATCGGCATGAGTCCGGCCGCGGCCGGGATGGTGGTGATGGTGTACGGGGTGGTCGGAGTGCCGGGCAGGATAGTTTGGGGGCGTATAGCGGAGCGGGCCGGCGACCCCGCCGCCCCCCTGCTGTGGATCGGGGGCATGTCCGTGGGGGCGATGATGATGACCTGGGCGGCCGCCGACGTTGCGCCCCTGCTCGTCTGGGCGGGGGCGGCGCTGCTGGGGATCGGGTCGGGTTCCTGGACGGTGGTGGGCATGGTGGCCGCGATGACGGCGGCGGCGCCGGAGCAGACGGGGATCAGCGCGGCAGCCGTCATGCTCGGCTTCGGAGCAGGCCTCACCACCGGGCCGATCCTGTTCGGATGGGGGGTGGACTCGCTGGGCAGATACGACACACCCTGGGCGGGTCTGGTGTTCGCGAGCGCCGCGTCGATGGTGATCATGCTGTTGTGGAGGGCGCGCAGCAAGCGTCTCGCTCTCGGCCGGTCACCGTAAAACGAGGCGGAGCGGCGGCGGACGACGGCGGCGTCCGTCTAGATGGGTAGTTCCAAGGGATAAGGGTTTTGTTTCCGCCGACCAACCGCAGAAACACGCCGATTACAGGCACAGCCCAATCGCCGAAGAGCCGAGCTAAGCGGCTCATTCGGTCATCATCCTGGTTATCATATTCTTTGTAATCAATCTAACTATGATTATATACCCTTTCTAGTCATGGCAACCTTGGAGCTACCCATCTAGAGTCAAGGTCGAACGGGATCGGGTTTGCTCGGGAAGGCGCAGCGTGGAAGGATCATCGCAGGCCGGCGGCGAGGGCCGTCATGGACGCGACCGCGCCGATGGCCGCCCGCACGCGCATCACCCTGATGCAGAACCCCACCTTCACCCTCAACCTCATGTTCATGGTAAGGGTTCATCCCCGGCGTCGAGGTTGAAGCACGGGTTGAGCGGGTTCCTGGGTCTGCACTCCCACGCCGGCGCCGAGTCGATGGGCAGGGCGCTGGAGGGCAGTGAGCGGGGCATCACCGCCCTGAAGGTGTCGTTCTCGGTGTTGATGGCGACCGCCGTCGTCCAGGCCGGAATCGTGCTCCTGACCGGTTCGGTCTCCCTGATGGCCGACACCATCCACAACTTCTCGGACGCCCTCACCGCTGTGCCCCTGTTCGTGGCCTTCAAGCTGGGCCGCCGGGCCGCCAACCGCCGCTACACCTACGGATACCACCGGGCGGAGGACCTGGCCGGGCTGTTCGTGGTGCTGATGATCCTGCTGTCGGCGGTGCTGGTGCTGTGGGAATCGGTGGAACGCCTGATCAACCCCCGTCCGCTGGAATACATCGGGGTGCTGTTCACGGCGGGGGTCATCGGTTTCATCGGCAACGAGCTGGTGGCGGTCTACCGCATCCGCATCGGCCGGGAGATCGGTTCCGCCGCCCTGGTAGCCGACGGCCGGCACGCCCGGGTCGACGGCTTCACCTCCCTGGCGGTGGTGGTCAGCGCCGTATTCGCCTGGTTCGGGGTGGAGCGGGCCGACCCGATCGTGGGGATAGTGGTGAGCGCCGCCATCCTCCGGGTCCTGTGGACCGCCGCCAAGGAGATCTACGGGCGGATGATGGACGCCGTGGATCCGGAGGTGGTCGGCGAGATCGAGCGGTGCACCGCCGGCGTGAAGGGGGTGCTGGCCGTGAACTACTGCCGGGTTCGCTGGATGGGCCACCGCCTGCGCGCCGACGTGGCCATCGGGGTGGACGGAAACCTTACGGTGGGCGAGGGCCACCGGGTGGGAGAGCGGGTCAGGGACGCCCTCCAGCAGGACGTGCGCTTTCTGGACACCGTCTTCGTACACGTCCATTCGGCAGCCGGCCATAGTCCATCGGTCGAGCCGGGGCGCTGAACCCGGCTGCCTTCTCCATCGCCACCTGCCTTCAACTTCAACTAGAGCTTCATCTCCGGACGGTTGGTCTGAAACCCCCCAGCCCGATCTTGCGACTCGGACGGCCGCCGGAAGCCCGCCAGGTACTCGGCGTATCTGAGCGGCATGATCAGGGGGTCGAGCACCGTGATGCCGGGAACCTGTTCGGAGACCTCCCCCAGCATCCCGGACCACAGGGAGCAGGCGTAGAACACGCAGGCCGCTCCGTCTTCGTCGCGGGCGAGCCGGGTCTGTTCTATACCGTCGTCGCGCAGGGCCCGGGCCATCTCGTCGAGGACCATGCCGAGCAAGGCGTCCACGTCGGAGGCGAACAGGCGGGCGGCGGTTTCGGGGTCCGGGTGGGAGAAGTCCGCCTTCCTGATGTTCAGGAGGGCGCCTCCGAGGCCGTAGGCGGCGGCGCGGGGCGCCCAGGTATCGATCTTGTAGCCGCCTGCCACGATGGTCAACCCGCCCAGGGAGGGGGCGGTGCGGGCCAGCGCCTCGAACGGCCCTATGACCGGGATGTTCACCAGCTGTTTGGCTTCTTTGACCAGCGGATCGGAGGAGCAGGCCGAGACCGCCGCGTCGAATCCGTCCCGCTCGGCGGCCCTTACCGCCTCGAAGAAGTCTTCCCTCCACAGCTCGGCCTCCGGCACGAAGGGGGTTTCCGGCAGTCCGGGCAGGTGGCGCACCTCGATTTCCGTGCCGGGGGCGGCGGCGGGGGCGAGCAGGTCGAGCGTGAGCCGGTTGTACATGTCCGTGCCCATGGGGTGGATGAACAGAATGCGGACCGCCGCGGCGCCCTCCTCGATGCGGACGCCGAGCTTAAAATAAATCACGGAATGACAAAAAAATCCCGCCGGATCCCCCACAAGGGTATTGACCTTGTCGCACCGATGCTGTACTAATGGAAGAGCCGCAAGCACCTCCGGTCGGCAGGCGCCGCAGACCGAGACAGGGATCATCTTCCGAACGCGACCCTGCCGGGTACTGACCGAACGCGTCCGGATATGCAGGTGGAGGCGGCGGGGGCCGGGCCCGCGAAGCGGGGCGTGGGGGCGGCGTTTTTCGCGTTCTTGCCGGGTACGGGGGCGGGGCAGGGGCTTGACCAGGGGTTCGCAGGAAGCGTTCGGGGCTTGTGCGCACTATCAGATCAGTACCCCGCCTCTACCGCATCCCCGGACGCGTCGTCAACCACCGAGGCCGCACCCAGCCCGACAGCCCTGGTCCCGCACCTGCCGGAACAAACCCGCCGACCTGCGCGGCCTGCATCAAACTCTGCTGACCCCGCCCCAACCGGTGAACACCCCACCCTGAATCACAATACGCCCAACCAGCCCGGCCGACCCCAAACCAGCCGCCCGAAACCCCCATCAAACGAGCAACGCCCCTGCCGCCCCGAAGCACCCGCCCACACCGCAAACCGGCCCACCCGCCGACAAAACGGCGGATTCGGGCTTGGTTGCCCGCGGTGTTCAGGGGCCGCCCGTTACGAAGAGCACCTGGCCGGTGATGTAGCCGGCGGCGGGGCCGGACAGGAAGTTCACCGCCGAGGCGACCTCTTCGGGGGCGCCGATCCTTCCCAGGGCCGAGGCGGCGGCCGACCGCCCGGCGAATTCCTCCCAGGGGATGCGGTTTCGTTCGGCGTGGCTGCGGGTCATGGGGGTGTCGATGAAACCGGGGGCGACCGCGTTAACCCGGATGCCGTCCGGCCCCAGCTCCATCGCCAGCGAGCGGGCCAGCCCGATGATCCCCGCCTTGGCGGCCCCGTAGTTGGCCTTGCCGGGTATCCCCCGCGACGCTATGGACGAGATCAGCACCACGCTCCCCGCCGGTGACCTCCGCAGGGCGGGAAGCGCCGCCTTGACCAGGGTGTACGATCCGGTCAGGTGGGTTTCGATCACCGACGACCACACCGCCGGGGTCATCTCCTCCAGCGGCGCTCCGGCCAGGTTTCCGGCCGCCGCCACCACCGCGTCCGGACCGCCCAGCTCCGACGACAGCGAATCCACCGCCCTCTGCACCGCCTCCAAATCGGTCACGTCCGCCTCCGCCGCCGCGGACGCCGCCCCGCTGCGCCGCAGCTCGGCCGCCACCCGTCCGGCCGCCGCCCCGTCCAGGTCGATCACCCCCACCGCCCGGAACGCCTTCGATTCCCCCAGCCGCCGGCATACGGCCGCTCCGATCCCGCTCGCCCCCCCGGATACGATGGCCGCCCCGCCGCCCCCGGAGGCCCCGCCCTTCATCCCGGCCTGATCAACCAGCCGCCGTCCACGACCAGGATATGGCCGGTGATCCAGCGCGCCCGATCCGACGCCAGGAACAGGATGGCGTCCACGATGTCGTCCACCTCGCCGAAGCCGAGCGGCATCGGGCCCTCCGGCTGGACGGGCGGAGTGTCGAACAGGCGGGTGGGGACCGGCCCCGGCGCCACTGCGTTGACCCTCACCCCCCGGGGGGCCAGCTCCAGGGCGGCCGACCTGGTCATCTGCACCACCGCCCCCTTGCTGGTGTCGTAGGCGATCTCCGGTATCGGCCCCGGCCTGAACCCGACCACGGAGGCGATGTTGATGATCCTTCCCCGGTCCGCAACCTCCGCTCCGGCCCCGCCGCCTTCCTCCGGGCCGTCCGCGGCGCCTTCCCCCTGCCCGGTCATCTGGCGCACCGCCTCCTGCAGGCACAGGAAGCTGCCCCGCAGGTTGATGCCGATCACCCGCTCCCAGTCGCGCTCCCCGTGATCCAAAAGGGGTTTGTTGACGCCCACCCCCGCCGCGTTGACCAGTATCCGGCACCCGCCCAGCCCGGCCGCCTGTTCGAAGACCCCGGCCACCGAGGCGGCGGACGAGACATCGGCGGCCGCCGTCGCGCACCGGGGGGAATCCCCGAGCTCCGTGCGCAGGCCGTCCAGCCTCCCCGCATCGACGTCCACAGCCACCACCTGCGCCCCCAACCCGTGGAAGGCGACCGCCGCCGCCCGCCCGATCCCGCTGCCCGCCCCGGTCACCACCGCCGCCCCGCCGGCGGGCATGGCCAGCTCCATCGCGGCTTTCATGAGCCCTGCTCCAGTCCGAACAGCCGCACCGCGTTGCCGCGCATCACCTTGTGCAGCACATCGTCGGACAGCCCGAATCCCAGATAGCGGTCGATGGTCTCCTGGATCGGACAGAACGGGTATCCGGTGGCGAACAGGAAACGGTCCTGGAGGAAGGTGGCGATCCCCTTCACGTAGTCGGCCTCCCCCGGCAGCCCCGGAAAGTACACATCGGGCAGCATCCACACATTGGAGCGGCGGAAGGCCACCCCCAGCGCCGCCTGGACGTAGGGCCATCCGCCGTGAACGTTCACCACCGTCAGTTCGGGGAAGCGCCCCGCCACCCGGTCGATCCGCTCCGGATCGGAGAAGGACAGGTCGGGGCCGGTCTCCCCGCCCCCCATGACCAGGGCGGGGACCCCCGCCGCCGCGCACGCCTCGTAGACCGGATCAATGGCCGGATCGTCCACGTAGGCGGGGACATCGGAGATGCCCGGCTCCAGCACCATGCCCCGCGCCCCCCGGTCCACCAGCCCCTGGACGGCTTCGGCGGCGCCCGTGCGGAAGGGATCCACCGCCGCGTACACGAAGAACAGGCCGGGGCGCCGGCGGGCGGCTTCGAACACCGGATCGTTTCCCTTGCCTCCCCACCACTTGTTGGGCGCCCGGGCCGGCACCCCCGCCCGCACGATTCCGGCCTCCCTCACCTCCGCCAGGTAGCCGTCCAGGTCGGCCCGGCGCATGGCGGGGGTGATGGTCCACCCCCGGGCGGCTGTATTGCGGAGGGTGCGGGGAAGGTTGGTGTAGGTGCGGTCTTCGATGAACGCCGGGATGGGCGGGCGGGCGCGGGCGTCGACTATCCCCTCGGGAATGCTCATCGAGTCAGCCATATAAGTTCTCCTCCGCCGTTTCCGCACATGCCGCTTCCTCCTCTCGTGTGATCAGCCTTGGCTTTAATCACGGAATGACAAAAAAATCCGTCAGATCCGCCTACAAGGGTATTGACCTTGTCGCACCGATGCCGGATAATGATAGAGCCGCAAGCACCTCCGGTCCGCAGGCGCCGCAGACCGAGACAGGGATCATCTTCCGAAACGCGACCCTGCCGGGTACTGACCGAACGCGTCCGGAAAACAGGTGGTGGCGGTGGGGGCCGGGCCCGCGAAGCGGGGCGTGGGGGCGGCGTTTTTCGCGTTCTTGCCGGGTCCGGAGGAAACCGCCAAGAGGCTGAACGATGACGATTGCTTGGGGCTGTTCCTCTCTCTGACCAGGCATTTTGTCATATCAACGGAGCGCCGGTGTATTGTTCAGCATTCTTCCAGGAACTCACGCGCCCGCCAACAGCGGGACCGGTGCTCCTCGCGCAGTTCCTCCAGTTCCGGCTCATCGGCGGTGCATCGGTCGATCACCGCCGGGCAACGGGGGGCGAAGCGGCATCCTCGGGAGGGGAGGGCCTCCCGCATGGCCTTCCCGCCGCCCCGCCCGCCGCCGGTCATCGAAGCCGCCGAGATCAACAGTTGCGTGTAGGGATGGGTGGGCCGGTCCGACACCTCCCCGCCCGGCCCCTGCTCCACCGCCGTCCCCGCGTACATGACCACGATCCGGTCGGACAGGTGACGTACCACCGGCAGGGAATGGCTGATGAACAGCATGGCCATCGACCGTTGCCGGCCTATCTCCAGCAGCAGGTTGAGGATCTGCGCCTGCACCGACACGTCCAGCGCCGACACCGGCTCGTCGCACACCAGCAGGGAGGGTTCCAGGGCCAGGGCGCGGGCGATGTTGACCCGCTGCGCCTGCCCCCCCGACAGCTGGCGGGGGTAGCGGTCGGCCAGCGCCGGATCCAGGTTCACGTCGGCCATCAGCTCCTCCACCCGCCCGGCCCGCTGCCGGGCCGACCCCCGGCGGTGGATCACCAGGGGCTCGGCCACCAGCCACCCCACCCGCTTGCGGCTGTCCAGAGCCTGGAAGGGATGCTGGAACACCGCCTGCACGGCCCGGCGGTAGGCCCCCGGATCGCCGGCCAGCCAGTCCCCCACCGGACGCCCCCGGAAACTGATCCGCCCCGCATCGGGCTGTTCCAGGCCCAGCACCAGGTTGGCAACCGTGGACTTGCCGGACCCCGATTCCCCCACCAGCCCCACCGCCTCCCCCTCCCCGATGGTCATCGACATCCGCCGGACGGCGTGCACCGGCCCGCGGTTGGTGGAGAAGGTCTTGTCGACCCCGTCCAGCTCGAGCAGGCGGGCCGCAGTCACTGCGCCGCTCCGTTCCCGTCCGGCCGCGAAGCCCCAGTTTGGCCTGAGCTTCTACTTGAAGGTGAGGTTGAGGTTGAGGTTGAGGTTGAAGGTAAAGTCGAAGCAGAGGTTGAAGCCGAGGTAGAAGGCTGGGCTTGGGCGGCGGCGGGCGGGCAGGCCGCCAGGGTGGCCCCTATCGGCGCCAGGGCCGGTTCGGTGCGGCGGCACTCATCCACCGCCATCCCGCATCGGGGCGCGAACGGGCACCCCTCCGCCGGCAGGGGTCCGGGCGCCATGGAGGGCAGGGGCGTCCGGCGTTCCCCGTCGAGCCGCGGCACCGAGTTCAGCAGCCCCCGGGTGTAGGGGTGGGCCGCCGAGCGGAGCAGGTCATCCCGCGCCCCCTGCTCCACCGCCTTCCCCCCGTACATGACCATCACCTCGTCGGCCACCCGCGACACCACGCTCAGGTCGTGGCTGATCACCAGCATGGCCAGGTTCGCCTCGTCCCGCAGCTCCCCGAGGACGGCCAGTATCTCGGACTGGACGGTGCTGTCGAGGGCGCTGGTGGGTTCGTCGGCGATCAGCAGGGCCGGTTCGTTGATGACCGCCACCGCGATCGAAACCCGCTGGAGCATTCCCCCGCTCAGCTGGTGGGGCAGGTCCTCCAGCCGCCGCTCCGGTTCCTCGAACCCGACCCGGCCCAGCAGGTCGTAGAGCTCCGGCATCCGCCCGGCGCGGCCGGAGGCGGCCATTCCGTCCTTTACCTGGGATTTCATCGTCCTGGTGGGGTTCCAGGAGTTGACCGGGGACTGGAAGACGAAGGAGATGGAGGTGCGCCGCAGCTGCCGCCAGCGCCGCCGCCCGGCGGCCAGCAGATCCTCTCCGCCGATTTCGAGGCGCCGCGCCCGCCGCCGCGCCCGGCGGTCCAGCAGCCCGGCCAGGGCCAGCGCCAGGGTGGTCTTCCCGCTTCCCGACTCCCCCACCACCGCCAGGGTGCGGCCCGCCTCAATTTCGAAGGACACCCCGGACACGGCCGGCCGCGCTCCCCCCGGATACGAAACGGCGAGGTCCTCGACCGCCAGCAGGCTCACAGCTCGGCCCGCTTGCGGAGGGCTTCCCCCAGCAGCACGAAGTTCAGCACCGTCAGGAAGATGACCACCCCCGGAAACACCGCATACCACCAGGCGGTGAGGGCGAACTGCTTGGAGTCGGCCACCATGCGCCCCCACTCCGGCAGGGGCGGCGACGCCCCCAGCCCCAGGAAGGCCAGGCCGGTCAGGGCCACCAGGGCGTTGCCGATGTCCAGGGTGAAGCGCACCAGCAGCTGGTTGTAGGTGTGGGGGATGACATGCCAGCGCAGGATCTGGCTCCGTTTCGCCCCGAGGGTAACCGCGGCCCGGATGTGGTAGTCGTTGAGGATCGACTTCACCTGCCCCCGTATCATCCGGGCGTAGCTGGGCCACCAGAGCAGGCACAGCGCCGCGATGGTGGAGGCCAACCCCCGGCCCAGCGAGGCGGCCACCGCCATGGCGAACACCAGGTAGGGGAAGGCCAGGAACACGTCCACGGTGCGCATCAGCAGCCGGTCGATTATCCCGCCGTACCAGGCGGCCAGCGCCCCGTAGACGGTCCCCGCCGCGGCGGCGAAGGCCACTATCAGGACGGCGGAGCCGATCGAGTACCGGGCGCCGTGTATCACCCGGGAAAGGATGTCCCGCCCGGCGTCGTCGGTGCCGAACAGGTTGGCCGAGCCCGGGGAGGCGAACCGGTTGGAGACCTCCAGGGTGTAGGGGTCGCCGGGGGCCAGCAGGCCGGGGGCGGCCACCAGGGCCAGGATGGCCAGGGCGGTGGCCGCCGACCACCAGAACACGCCCCGCCCCCCCTCCCGGGCCCGCAGCCCGGCGTCGGCGGCGGCAGCCGGGGCCGTCACTGGCTCGGCGGCGCTCACCGCGACTCCGAGATGCGCGGGTCGAGCCGCGGGTAGATCAACCCCACCAGGGCGTTGATCAGCACGAAACCGGCCGTGGACAGCACGGTTACGGCCATAATGGCGTTGTAGTCGAAGGCCTGGAACGAGTTGAAGGCGTAGAGGCCGATCCCCGGCCACGAGAAGATCACCTCGACGATCACCACCCCGCCCAGCAGCCAGCCCAGCTGCAGGCCCAGCATGGTGACCACCGGGTTGAGGGCGTTCCGCAGGGCGTCCACCATGACCACCCGCCACTCGGAGAGGCCCCTCGCCCGCGCCGCCCGCACGTACTCCTGATCGAGCTGGTCGGCCAGGGAGGACCGCATGAGGGCGAGGGTGAGGGCGATGTTGTGGATCACGATGGTCATCACCGGCAGGAACAGCACCCGGGCCGCCTCCCACAGGGCGGAGGGGCTGCGGGCGATCAGGGCGTCCACCAGGCCCGCGCCCGTCACCTCGGCGATGCCCGCCGCTTCGTGGTTCAGGTTGCCGGCCACCGGGAACCAACCCAGCCGTCCGGCCAGCAGGATCTGCAGCAGCAGCCCCACCCAGAACACCGGAACCGCCGCCCCCGCCACCGCCGCCGCCCGCAGCAGGACGGCGTGCACGCCCCTCGGCCAGTAGGCCCACACCACCCCCAGCAGGATGCCCAGGGAGGCGAAGAGGGCGAACGACACCGCGATCAGCTCCAAGGAGGCGGGCAGGGACTCCACCACATCGCCGAGGATCGGCCCCCTGGTGCGCAGGGAGTCCCCGAAGTCCCCGGTCAGCAGGCCGCCGATGTAACGGACGTACTGGACGGGGATCGGGTCGTCCAGCCCCAGCTCCTGGCGGACCCTCTCCACCTGTTCGGGGCCGGCCTCCAGCCCCGCCGCCAGCCGCGCCGGGTCGGCGGGGACGATCCGGCTGAGGGCGAAGGTGATGGTGACGGCCACCAGGACCACCACCGCCAGCCAGGCGGCCCCCTTGACGAACCGCAGCAGCCGCACCGGCCGACCGGCGCCGGGGCGGAAGTCCGATCCCGGCGCCGGTCCGGTCTTGTTCGGGCCGACCGTCTGCGTCACCCGCCCATTTCGGTGTTGCGGGCGTGGAAGAACCGGGTCTGGACCACGAAGTCGAGCGGTTCGAACTTGAGCTCCCACTTCTCCAGCACCGGCTGGTAGATGACCGGCTGCGGCAGCCAGATGGCGACCTGATCGGAGATGATCTGGTCCTGGATCCGGCGCAGCACCCGGCCGCGCTCCTCCGGGTCGGCGATGCCGGACACCCCGGCGGTCAGCTCGTCCACCATGTCGTTGGAGTAATAGGCCCAGTTGTAGCCGCCCTCGTCGGCCCTGGCCGAGGAGACGTACGCCGACTTCAGCACCGTGGAGGGGTCGGTGGACGTCATGTTGAGGATCAGATAGGCCAGGTCCGTCGTGGTCTCGGGGCTCTTGGTCAGCTCCACCAGCTCGGGCCATCCGACCAGGTTGACGTCCACGCCGATGCCGATGTCCTTCAGGCTCTCGGTCAGCAGCGTGCCGAAGAAGGCCTCGTAGGCGAGGAACTGGAGTCCCGCGTAGCTGATGTTGAACAGGATGTTGTCCGGCCCCCCGTCGGGGTATCCGGCCTCGGCCATCAGGGCCCGCGCCCCTTCCAGGTCGCGGGTGATCACCGGGGGCACCTCGCCGATCTCGGCGTTGGGCGGCAGCGGGCCGGTGGTGGGTTCCGCCCGCCCGTTGAAGTAGTCCAGCCAGGCGCTGTAGTCCACCGCCTTGGCGATGGCCCGGCGCACCCTCACATCCGAGATGGGTCCGTCCGACAGCATGTTGAACACCACGGTGCCCACCCCGAACCGCTGCTGGACCAGGCCTTTGACCCCGTTGCAGGCCACCGCCTGGTCGGTGTGGTCGGGGGCGATGCCGCCGATGGAGTCCACCTCGCCCTGGCACATGAGCTGGACGGCGGTGGTCACGTCGGGGTCGGTGCGCAGGGTGACCCTGGTAGGGGCGCCCGGCTCGAACTCCCGCCAGTAGTCGGTGAACGCGTCGAGGGTGATCATGTCGGGCGCCAGCGAGTCCAGCATGTAGGGGCCGGAACCGGCCTCGTTCTCGGCGAACCAGGCCTCGGCCCAGGGGTCGTCGTCGGCGGCGTTGGCCTCGATGGCCTCGGCGGAGACGATCGGCACCTTGGGCAGCAGCCCCGTGAAGAACACATCCGGCTGCGACAGCCGGATGCTCACCTCGTAGGGGCCGTTGGCGCTGAAGCTCTCCATGTTGGCCAGCGGGGTGGCCGGCCCCTGGCCGATGGCGCGGATGCGCTCCAGGCTCCTCACCACGTCGTCGGAGTCGAACTCGGTGCCGTCGTGGAACACCACATCTTCCCGGAGCGTGAAGGTGTAGGTGAGGCCGTCGTCCGACAGCGTCCATTCGTTGGCCAGCGCCGGCTGGGCCACGGCCGGCTCCGCGCCGGGCGGGTACTCGAGGAGGGTGTCGTAGGCGCTGCGGACGAAGAGCATCCCGTCGGACGACCAGGCCACCGCCGGATCCAGGCTGGCGGTCTGGGCGATGTTCGAGAACACGAAGGGTACGTCCTCCAGGACCTGCGGGCGGGTGAAGGTGTCCGGCGGAAGCGTGGTGGTGGTGCCCTCGGTGGCCAGGGTGGCGGGCGCCTCCTCTTCCATCGGCTCTTCTTCCTCCATGGGTTCTTCTTCCATGGAGGGTTCCGATGCAGGTTCCTCGGCCGGGGTTGTCTCGGCGGCCGGGGTTGTGACGGCGGCCTGCGTCGTCTCGGCGGGTGCGGCGTCGTCTCCGTTTCCGCAGGCCGAGGCCGCCAGCGACAGGACGGCCAGCACCGCCAGCGCCTTCACCGGCCAAGCCCGATGGATGCCTGTTTTCATGATCTTGTTCCTCCTCTGGTCGGTAGGTGGATGGATGGTCTTTCCGCGGTCTGCTTCCCGCTCGGAACCGGGGGGCGTAGGCACCGCCCCGGCTTCCCCGATCCGGACCTCCCCCGCCGGCCCGTCATTGTTGCACATCCGGCCAGGCGGCGTAGTACCCGTCGGCCAGGTCGTCCGCCGCCGCTTCCGGGTCCCGCCCCCGCGGGTCGCCGTAGCCCCCTCCCCCGCCGGTCTCCACTACCAGCGAGCTGCCGGCCGGCAGCCGCCGGGGCGGGGTCTTGAGAACGGTCTCGGACACGCCGTCCACGGTCAGGGTCCCGCAGGTGGGGGCGCCGGGGAGGCCGCCGTGGAGGCCCCAGGCGGGCGCCTGGGACCGCTCCAGCCACAGGGTCAGGTCCATGCCGTCGGCCAGCGTCTCGTACTCGCGGACGATCCCGAGGCCGCCCCGGTGGCGGCCCATGCCCCCCGAGCCCTCCCGGAGGCCGTAGCGGCGCACCATCAGGGGGTATTTGGTCTCCACCACCTCCACCGGGATGTTCTTCAGGTCGCCGGCCCCGTAGTTGATCATCCCGTTGGCGCCGTCGGCCTTCGAGGATGCGCCCCACCCCACCGCGGTGGCGTCGGCGGTAACGAACTGCGAGCCGTCCTCCCGCCTGCCCACGAAGGTCACGTTCATCGGGTCGGCGGTCTGGCCGGCCACCACCCGGTCGGGCAGCACGTCGGCCAGCGCCCTGATCACCAGGTCGATCATCAACCCGAGCGGCGGGTAGTAGTAGATGGTCCCGTGCGGCTCCGAAACGTTGAAGACGGTGTTCTCGGGGGCGGTTACCTCCAGGTTGCGGAAGGTGCCGCCGGTGACGGGAACGTCGGGGTTGATCAGGCATTTGAAGGCCAGCCGCGCCCCGGCCAGGGTTCCCGGCATCGGCGAGTTGACCGGTCCGCGGGTGGGGCCGCTCGACCCGGCCAGGTCGATGGTCATGCGGTCCCCTTCGATCTTCACCGCCGTGCATACCTCGACCGGCGGCAGGCCGGGCCCGCCCGAGTCCATGCGGGCGGCGGCCCGGTACACGCCGTCGGGTATGGCCCGCACCGCCTCGCGGTCGAGGCGCTCGCACTGGGCGAAGATCTGTTCGGCGGCCCGTTCCACGGTTTCGGCGCCGAAGCGGCGGTGGAGGGCGGCCAGCTGGCGCTCACCGGTGCGGCAGGCGGCGATCTGGGCGTGCAGGTCGCCCCAGACCGAGCGGGGCAGCCGGCTGTTGCGGGTGATGTAGTCGATCACCTCCCTCACCGGCTCGCCCGCGCGGTAGACGGCGGTGGGCCCGAACCGGTATCCCTCCTGATAGATCTCGGTGGTGTCCACCGGGCGCCCGGCTTCTTTGGCGCCGATGTCCAGCCAGTGGGCCTTGGTGGCCCCGAAGCCGGTCAGCCGGCCGTCCAGGAAGATGGGCGAGAAGATGTTCACGTCGTAGGTGTGGCTGCCCACCAGGTAGGGGTCGTTGACCATGTAGACGTCGCCCTCCCGGTAGGCCTCCGGACCGCCGATGGCTTCGGTGGTTACCTCGATGCCCAGCTCGAGGTTGCCCAGGAACATGGGCAGGCCGGGCGACTGGCCCAGCAGGCGGCCTTTCCGGTCGAAGACGCCCACCGAGCAGTCCTTCATCTCGTAGATGATGGGCGTGTAGGCCGAGCGGAACAGGTTTTTGTTCATCTGGCGGGCGATGGACCCGAAGGCGTTGCGGATCACCTCCACCGTCACCGGATCCACCGGGCCGGCGCCCCGGGGGGGCGGTCCGCCCGGCAGGCGGGTCACCCGGTCCGCCATCGTTCGTTCCTCATCCGGCCCGTTCCATCATCAGGTGGCCGTGTTCGGACGCCTCCGCCCGCCAGCCCGGCGGGATGAGGGTGGTGCAGCCCTCTTCAAGCACGACGGCGGGCCCGGACAGGGCGGCGCCCCGGCCCAGCGCCTCCCGCCGGTACACCCCGGCGGGGCGGGGGCGGCCCCCGAAGTAGACGGGGGCGGTTTCCACCGGCGCCGGGGGCGGGCGTTCGGGCAGGAGGGGGAGCCGGGCGGGGCGCCGCAGGCCGACTGCGGCTATCCGCACGCTCACCAGCTCCACCGCCTCGCCCGGGTTGGAATGGCCGTAGCGGGTCAGGTAGGCGGCGTGGAAGTCCTCGGCCGCCTTTTCCCCGCCCCCGCCGGCCAGGAAACCGCGGACGGGGACGGTGAGGGTGTACTCCTGGCCGAAGTAGCGCAGGTCCAGGGCGGGGCGGAACTCCATGTCGGCGGTCGACACCCCGTCGTCCGACAGCAGCCGCCGGCCCTCCGCCCGCAGCTCGTCGAAGGCCGCCCCCACCGCGGGGCGGTCCAGGCGGTCGAAGCGCCCGTACACGGACCGGGCCAGGTCGTGGCGCACGTCGGCCTGGAGCATCCCCCACGCCGAGAGCACCCCCGGGGAATGGGGGACGATCACCCGGGTCATGCCCAGCTCTTCGGCCAGGGCGGCGGCGTGCAGCGGACCGGCCCCGCCGAAGGCCAGCAGGTCGAAGCCGCGCGGGTCGATCCCCCGGTCCACGGTGATCTCGCGGATGCCGTCGGCCATCATGGCGTCGACCACCTCCACCGCCCCCGCCGCCAGGGTGAGGGCGTCGAGGCCCAGATCGGCGCCGACCTTCTCCAGGGCCGCCTCGGCGGCGTCAAGGTCAGGATCGAGGGATCCGGCAAAGCGGGCGCGCGCGGGGATGCGGCCCAGGAAGGCGTTGGCGTCGGTGATCGTGGCCGACACCCCGCCCCGCCCGTAGCAGGCCGGTCCGGGCGACGCCCCCGCCGATTCCGGGCCGACCCGCAGCCCGCCCGCCTCCACCCAGATGATGGAACCTCCCCCGGCGCCGAGGGAGTGGACGGCCACCGAAGGGGTGAGGATCGGATGGCCTTCTATCTCGATCTCGCTCTCGAGGTCGGCCTCGCCGTCGATCACCAGGGACACGTCGAACGAGGTCCCGCCCATGTCGATGCATATCAGGCGGCCGGCTTCGGCCCGGCGCCCGATCGCCCGGCAGGCCACCGTCCCCCCCACCGGCCCGGAGAAGAGGGTCTGGACGGCCCGCCGCAGCCCGGTCCGGGCGGTCATGACGCCCCCGTTGGACTGCATGACGTGGAGGGGCGGCGCCAGCCCGCCCTCCCGCAGGCGGCTCTCCAACCCGCCCAGGTAGTCCTCGATCCCGGGGGTGACGTAGGCGGACACCAGGGTGGTGGACCAGCGTTCGTATTCCCTCCATTCGGCCGTCACCTCGTGGGAGGCGGCCACGCTCACGCCGGGCAGGGCTTCGCGCAGCGCCCCGGCCGCCTGCTGTTCGTGTTCCGGCCACCGGAAGGAGTGGAGGAAGCACACGGCCACCGCCTCGTAACGGCCCCGCAGCGCCTCGGCCAGGCGGCTCACCTCCCCGGCGTCGAGCGGGGTCCGCACGGCTCCGTCGGCCATGGTGCGCTCGTCTACCTCGAAGATGTCGCGGCGCCGCAGCAGCCGGGCGGGCCGGCGGTAGTGGATGTTGTACATCTCGGGCCGGCTGGCCCGCCCGATCTCGTACACGTCGCGGAACCCGCGGGTAACCACCAGCGCCATGCGGGCGCCGCTCCGTTCCAGGAGGGCGTTGAGGGCGGCGGTGGTGCCGTGGATGAAGTCGTGGACTTCGGGAAGGGAGACCTCCATCCGGCGGACGGCCTCCATCACCCCCAGGTCCTGGCGGCCGGCGATGGACAGGGTCTTGGCGGTCTCCATCCTCCCGTCCGGCCAGGCGGCCACCGCGTCGGTGAAAGTGCCCCCGATGTCCACCGCCACCCGGACGCCGCCCCCCCGGACGGCTCCGGCACCGCGCTCCGCCCCGCTCTCCGGCCCCCGGCTCACAGGGAGGTCCTCAGCTCCGGCGTCAACCGTTGGAAGGCCTCGGCGTATTCCACCTCCGGCCCGGCGCCGGCGTAACGGGCCTGGAAAGCCCGCTGGCGGGCGCGTTCCCGGTAGTGCTCATGCAGGAAGGTCTGGGCCCCCATCGCCTGCATGGCTTTTTCCTTCACCTCCCACACCGGGGTGATGTCGAGGAAGGAGTCGGGCCTGAAGCTGCTCAGGTCGGGCTGGTGGGGTTCGAAGGCGTACATCATCGGAGGGGGGATGGTGGGAAAGGCGGCCGCCGCCCCCCCGGCGCCCGTCGCCAGCAGCCTGGCCCGCCGGGCTGCTTCCGATGCGGTCGGATGATCGGGGTTGAACGGGTCTTCGGGGGCGTGCACCAGAACGATGTCCGGGGCGGTCTCGATGAATAAGTCCACCAGCCGCCCGGCGGCCGCCTCGTCCACCACCAGGGGGAAGTCCCCCAGGTCGAGGGCGACGAAGCGGGCGCCCAGGATCGACGCGGCGGCGGCGGCTTCCTCGTGACGGATGCGGCGCACCTCATCCACGGTCTGGCCGGGCTGCTGCCAGAGGGAACCCGACTCCCCGCGCTCGCCGTAGGAGAGGGAGACCACGGCGGCCGCCCCCCCGCCGGCGGTGTGGAGGGCGACCGCTCCGGCGGCCCGCCACACGAAGTCGGCGGCGTGGGCGCTGACCGCGAGCATCGAGCGCGCCACGCACTCAGCTCCAGATCGCCGCGCACATGGCGGTGCCGGTCCCGGCCGGCGTGCGGTAGCCGGGCACGTAGGCGACCGTTTCCATCGCCATGCCGCGGCAGGCGCCCCCCACCGTGATCCAGCACAGCCCCTCCGAGGTTCCCGACACATAGTCCTCGGCTTCCAGGTCCGCTACCCGGGCGTCGTCACCGGAGGCCACCGCCGCGAGCATGGCCCGGTCGATGGACTCGTCTATCACGAAGTGGCTGAGGCCTCCCGAGGCCACCGCCGCCACCCGGATGTTTTCGGGATAGGCGGCGATTGCGCCGGCCAGGGCCTTGCCGAACTCCCAACAGCGGGCCGGGGTGGGCGTATTGGGCGGAAAGTAGGTGTTCAGCACCACCGGCACCATCGGGATCGGCTCCCGGCTGCGGTCCATGAGCCGGTTGCGGATGGCGATGAAGGGGTGGCCGGCCGACTGGCCTTCCGGCGCCTGGTTGACCTGCGCCACGTCGAAACCGCGCCGGTTGAGGTCGGTGATGAGGAACCTCCCCAGCCCGGCGTCGCACGGGTAGGTCTCCGGCTTCTCGCCGAACAGGGCCCAGGCGGCCGGCTCCACCGCCGGGAAGATCCAGTCGGGCGGGAAGGCTTCGATGGTCTCGCCCCAGTAGACGGCCATGGTGGGCATGCTCTGCTCCGAGAAAAGCTCGTGATGGTCGTCGCCCACGATCACCACCGCGTCGGGCCGGGCGGCGGCAAGGGCGTCCGCCAGCCGCGCCACCCCGTCGTTGATGCGGCGGTACTTGCCGGCCCACACCTCGTCGTCGACCTGCTCGGCCACTCCCTCGGAGGCGCGGGCGGCCACCAGGTCCTCATAGTCCCACCGCTTGCGTTTCCAGATCAGCGGGAACGCCGCGGCGTCACGCGACGCGTACTCCGCCCAGTGCTCGCTGGACATGCTCATCTGGGGGGTGTGCGACACCCCGAGCCCGAGCACCAACTCCGCCATTTCGATCTCCCTCGCCGTCTCTGTTGGCCGACGGGTAATCATATCCGAAGCCGTCAGGCGAGAATCTCTCTGCAGGGAATCACGAGCCGGTCATGCCCGCTCCGACCAGTACATTGGCTCTCAGACCCCAACGCATAACTCGGGGGCCCCGGTTCGGCGCGCCGGGATCCAGCAGTGATACACCGCTGGAAAGCCGCCGCATGCACGCAGCAAGGAACTGCTCGTCGCCCAATCGAAGCTGTTCGGACAGGTAGCCCAACCGCTTGAAGACGGTGCGGTTGCCCAGTCGATCTCCGTACTCCAACAGCGGGCGCCGGTCGAATTCGGACATGTAGGCGCTCAGTATCTCGGCGCCATGACGAATGCCTCCCCCGATGCCGGGTGCGTTGAGAATGTCGATGACCGTGCGGGCCTCGTCGGCAAAGCGAACGCGCTCGCCGGCCTGCCAAGACGCCCGCAGACCCCAATCCAGCATGGACTTCGGAACATGACCGACCATGTACTCGTGATCGAGAAGCCCCTGGCCGGCTTTCCGAACGCGGCGCGAGGTCTTCACAACGATGGTCCGGAATATCTGCTCGGTCAGCCCCCAGCGGCTCGCCGCGGTCCATCCGGTGAAGTAGCAGGGCGGCCAAACCGCCGCCGCGAGAGAGAACGGGTCCTCGGACCACTGATCCGGATACTCGACATCGACCGGAACCGGGATGTACAGGCCCCGCCGGACACGGCGCATCCATCCCTGCTCCGCCCAACGGGCAAGCTTCTTCGCCGCCGCCCCAGGCGGCAGCGCCAACCGCTCCGCTGCTTCATCGACGGTAACGAAGCGCTGCCCGCGTGCTGACACAGCCGCGAGCTCGGCGCGGCCCGAGCGGGATATCCCCGCCCTCAAGGTGATAGTATCAGTCCTTTTATTCATTTCCGAAGGGAATTGGTGGATTAATTATATCACATTTCCGCCGGTGATGGGGGCCTATTTCCCCAGGCTCCCGACCCGACCGGGGTCAGAAGTCGATGAAGCCCTCGTCCAGGTAGCGGCGGCCTTCTTCGACCAGGCGGCCGAGCAGCCGGCGGGCGTCGTCCAGGTTCACCGCCTTGGAGAAGAACGAAGCCACGAACATCGGCTCGCCGATGTAGAACCGCTCGTAGTGGGCAAGGCGCATCCCGATGGGGCCGCCGGCCAGATCCCAGGCCAGCTTGGCGATCTGCACCCGTTCCTCGCCGGGCATGCCCTCCGCTCCGGCGAAGTAGGTGTTGGCGAACTCGGCCACCTCCCCGCGGAACTCGCCGGCGGTGGGGGTGAGCATCAGGCCGGCCGCCCCGGTGCGCTTGATGGTCTCGAGCATGGCCGTGTAGAAGTCGGGGAAGAGCAGGCCGTGGGCGGTGAGGGCGTCGGCGTTCAGGTAGTAGATGCCGTCCTCGTCCACCCGGGGTTCTTCCTCGGCCTTGAACAGCAGGGCCTCGGCCGCCTTGTGCATGGCGGCGATGCGGCCCAGCATCTCCCCCACGTTGGGGAACACGTTGGTCTTGACCGAATCGCACAGCGCCATGGCTGCGGCCACCGTCAGCCCGGAGCGGACGACGGCGCGGTGGATGGACAGATGGCCGGAGAAGGCCCCCACCGCCGTCATGAAGCGCATGTTGTTGGCGGCTTCCTTGCTGCTGTGGAAGAACACCCGGTCCCAGGGCACCAGCACATCGTCGAAGACCAGCAGGGCGTCGATCTCCTCGTAACGGGAGCTGAGCGGCTGGTCGTAGACGTTGAGATCGTCGTCCTTGATGAACGGCTCCCGGCACAGCAGCTTCAGGCCGGGGCTGGAGGTGGGGATGCTGAAGCAGAGGCAGTAGGCCTCGTCGCCGGGCGCGAACTGGCGTCCGTTGGGGAACACCAGCACCTCGTCGGCGAAGGGCGCGGAGGTGGCCAGCTGCTTGGCGCCCCGAACGATCAGACCCCGGGGGGTCTCCTCCTTGATGCGCAGATGCAGGTAGGGGTTCTCCTGCTGGTGGGAGGGCTTGGAACGGTCGGATTGGGGGTTGCCGAGGGCGTGGGTGACGAACAGGTCGTTGTCCTTGACGTAGTTGTAGTAGTCGATGACCTTCTGGGCGCCGTTCTTCTCGAACTGGTCGAACCAGTCGGCGCTCACCACCAGCCCGGACACCAGGGCGGCCATCGATTCCGGCCCCCGGCCCAGGCAGCCGTAGGAGGCTTCGGAGAAGGTCTTGAAGGCGCGGCCCTTGGCGCGCAATTGGCCGTGCGTCCTGGGCACCAGGAAGCTGGTGTCGAACCGGCCGCCCCCTTCGGCGCAGGTCATGTCGTCCTGGAACTCCGGGGTGTGCTTCATGTCGTAGAGCCGGGCGTAGGACTCGAGCGGCCGCCGGAAAGCCGGGTATTTGGTCACGTCTTCGATGCGCTCGCCCCCCACATAGACCTCTCTGGGGGTTTCGAGGCCGGCGATGTACTGGTCTCCGGTGCGGATCATGGTCGGGTGGTCTCCTGATCGGGGAACGGCCCGGGTTCGCAGTCCGTACGCCCCGGAACTGCCGGACATCCTAGCCGGGCGCTGCCGGGTCCATGAAGCAGAGCTGCCTGAAATTGGGCCGTATACATAATGGAGAGGCGCCCCGCCCAGTCGGGCCCGCCTCCTCCGCTGTCCGGGAAACCCCCCGGCGTCCACCCGATGAACCGCTCCGACCGGCAGGATGCCCGCACCGTCGGCCGCCGCCCGCCCTTCGGTCTACCGCAGGCATCGAGGAAACCTGTTGTCCTTGCGACACACGGCGGGCCCGGCCCCGCCTTCCGTATTCGTTATATCATCCCCAAGCCGTCGGGGGCCTCCTCGTTATCGACTTGCGCCGGCACCCACCGATTACAACCGGGCCCCGATCTCAAACCAAGTAACCGGATCCCGCCCAACCCCTATCCCCGCGTTTCGTTGAGGCCTCAAAACCTATTCCCTGTTCCAGTACACCCCCGCCTCTTTTCTCCGGAGTGTGAATACTCCGGAGTGTGAATAAAAGAGCACGCCCAGATACACCCTTCGCGCAAACCCCCTGGTTGCATCCGCTTTCTTCACCGGACGCCGCCCCCGGAACGCGAAAAATCCCCGCGCCCCCCGCCCATCCCGCCGGGCCCATCCCCCTCCGCCACCGCCGAGTTCGGATCCCGGTTACGGGCCGCGCGGGGCCTGCCCCGGCCCCGGGGGGGCGGGCTGAACGGGAGATCCGATCTGATCGCCGCTCGCTCCGGAACCTGTCGGCGATGTTTGTGTTTTGGTAGGTATCATTATATCCGATGCGTACGACACAGGGAAGACCCTTGCGGGATTTTCAGGACGGTTTTTTTTCGCGAGGCCGGGAGGGGGATCGGCCAGGAACCCCGCCCCCCGGGGCCGCCATCGACCCGGCCGTCGACTCGAAGGAGTTCTCCGTTTGACGGCCGCGCCGCATCCGGCGTATCTTGATGTCCATGTCTGATCAGAGCTCCCCCCGCATAGACGTTCACGGTCATGTGACCGCTCCGTTGGCCCTCTACGCCTACCAGGCGGGGCTGATGTCCGCCCGGGCCTTCCACGGCAAGGGGAAGATACGGGCTACCGAAGAGGAGGTGCTCGAGGCGGCCCTGCCCCACGTCGAGCGGCTCCGCAGCCACGGGATCGACCGGCAGTTCATCTCGCCGCGGCCCTACTCGATGATGCATTCCCGCAAGCCGGAGATCATCGTCCACTGGTTCATCGAGACCGTCAACGACATCATCGCCGCCCAGGTGTCCGAATACCCGGACGCCTTCGTGGGCATGGCCGGCCTCCCCCAGAGCGCCGGGGTCAGCCCGGCCAACTCCTTGGAGGAGCTGGAACGCTGCGTGACCGAGCTGGGCTTCGTGGGCTGCGTGGTGAACCCCGACCCCGGCGAGGGCGACTACGCCACCCCCGGCCTCGGCGACGAATGGTGGTATCCGCTGTGGGAGAAGATGGTGGAGCTCGACGTCCCCGGCCTGGTCCACGCCACCTCCTGCTCCAACCCCCGCGAGTCCTACTCCAACCATTTCATCACCGAGGAGGGCATCGCCGTCATGTCGCTGATGGACTCCCGGGTGTTCGAGGACTTCCCCGGCCTGAAGCTGATCATCTCCCACGGGGGCGGCTCCGTCCCCTACCAGTACGGACGCTGGCAGGCGCAGCGCATCCAGAAGGGCAAGGAGGACTTCGAGATCAGCCTGCGGAGGCTGTGGTTCGACACCGTGCTCTACAACAAGGAGTCCCTGGAGCTGCTGTTCAAGATCGTCGGCCCCGATGACTGCATGTTCGGGACGGAGACCCCCGGCATCGGCTCCGGCGTCGACCGCAGGACCGGCCGTTACATGGACGACCTGGGGCCGGTGATCGACAGCATCGACTTCCTGACCGAGGATCAGAAGGCGGCCGTGTTCTACCGCAACGCCGAGCAGGTCTTCACCCGCTGGGAAGGGGCCGGGGGCGGCGGCGCGTGAGGGCGCGGGCATGAGCGGCTTCGACCATGCGGCCCGGCGCGCCCGGTTCCAACGGCGGCTGGGCGAGCTGTCCGTCGATGCGGCCATGGTCCTGCCGTCGGGCGACCTGGAGTACCTGACCGGATTCCCGCGGCGGGCGCCCTCGTTCGGCAACATCGAATACGCCCATCAGTGGGCGTGCGGCGCCCTGTTCCGGCCCGAGGGCGAACCGGTGTACGTGGTGCCGCAGGGGTATTCGGCCTTCAACCTGCCCGGCGGGGTGGAGGGCGACGTGGTTGCGGTGCGGAATCTGGACGACAGCGCGGCGGTGTTCTCCTCGGTGCTGGCCCGGTTCGGCCCAATACGGCGGATCGGCCTTTCGGCCCGCACCTTCTCCCGCACGGCGGTGCGCCTGATCGAAATGACCGGCGGGGCGGAGCCGGTCGACCTCGACGACGAGCTCAACGCCCTGCGGCGGATAAAGGCGCCGGACGAGCTGGACGCAATGCGGCGGTCGGCCCTGATCTGCGACCGGGTGATGGCCGAGATCACGCCGGCGGTGGCGGCGGGCGCCACCGAGTTCGAGATATCCAGCCGGGTCGACTACCTGATGCGGCTGCACGGGGGCAGGTGTCCGTCCTTCGACACCGGGGTGTTCGCCATGGGGCCGGCCTGGGACCGCGACGCCTCCACCCGGCTCACGGGGGGCACCCTGGTGGAGGGGCTGGGGGTGTCGTTCGATTTCGGCACCGTGGTGGACGGCTACTGCTCCGACTTCGGGCGCACCATCCACATCGGGGAGCCGGACGACCGCTACCGGGAGGCCTACGCCCTGGTGGTGGCGGCCCAGGAGGCCGGGCGGCGGGCGGCGGTTCCGGGGGCTACCGCGGCGGACGTCAACACCGCCACCCGGGCGGTCATCGACGGCGCCGGCTACGGGGAATGGTTCCGGCACCGCACCGGCCACTGCATCGGCCTGGACACCCACGAGCGGCCTTTCATCTCCGAAGAGGACGGGACCGTACTCGAGGAGGGGATGACCTTCACCATCGAGCCGTCGATCTTCTGGCCCGGGCATGTGGGGGTGCGGGTGGAAGACATGTTCGTGTGCCGGCCCGGCGGGGCGGAGTGCCTGAACGGCTACCACCGGAAACTGACGGCGGTCTGAGTCGGGGTCGGAGGGGTCGGGAGAAACCGTGCCGAGGCGGGTGAACATCGAGGTGCCGGGCGTCCGCCACGGTGATATGCCCATCCCGATGGCCGTCCGGATCGACAACATGGTCTACTCCAGCGGCATCCACGCCATGGACCCGGACACCGGCGCCATCCCCGGCGACCCGGAGCGGCAGGTGGAGCTGGTGTTCCGGCATATGCGCACCATCGTGGAGAACGCCGGGGGCTCGACCGACGACATCGCCCGGGTCATCTTCAACATCAAGGAGGACTCGCTGCGGCCCCTGGTCAACGAGGAGTGGCTGAGGATGTTCCCCGACGACGGCGACCGCCCCGCCCGCAACACCTACCTGGTCGATCTGGGCTTCGGGATGGTCATCCACGTTCTGATGACCGCGGTGCTGGAGGGCTGACCTCCCGGCCCCGGCCTACTGAGAAGCGAGGCCGGGTTCCACCACTTCGGCGGCGGACACGGTGAAGTCGTAGATCTGGCGCGGCTTGGGGTAGGTGCGCTTGCTCTGGGTGAGGCCCAGCTGCACCAGCATCTCGGCCACCTTCAGCAGGGTGTGGTCGGTGCTCAGCACCGGGACGCCCAGGGGGGCCAGGTGCTTGACCAGGTGGTCGTGCAGACGGGGGCCGCCGTAGCCGATGATGACCTCGGCGCCGTCCTCGAAGACGGCCTTTTTGGCCTCCTCCACCGCGGCGTCGAAGACCGGGGCCAGCTCGTCGTCGGATGCGATCAGCTCGTTGAAGCCGGTGGGCGGGGCGTTGACGTTGCGGATCGAAGCGAGCTTGTGTTCGAGGCCGTAGTGCTGGGCGGCGGAGATCAGCGTGTCCTTGGTGTGTTCGATGTCGACGCCGTCGTCGCCCTCCTCCCGTCCGGCGATGACGTAGGAGAAGCGGCGGCCCAGCATGGAGGCCACGTGCTGGACGGCGCAGGCCGAACCCATGACCAGCGTGTTCTCGCACAGCTCCCGGGCGGCTTTGACTCCGGGTTCGCCGTTGCAGCGGATGATGATTGCGTCGGCACCGCCCTCCTGTTCCACCTTCCACGCCTCCCTGGCGTGGAGCACGGCCACCAGCTCGTTCTCGTAGTTCTGCTCGACGAAGTGCACGAAGGCGTCGGGGGCGTCGCGCACCACCAGCTCCGTGTCGTCGTTCTTGAGCTCCAGCAGATCGGGCAACGGCTTGCTCGGGTACTCGAGCCCCGGAATGCGGAAGCCGTTGATCCGCACGATCTTCATCTTCTTGCCCATCAGGTCTCCCCCGCCGGTTCGGTCGGCCCTCCACTGTAGCCCGAAGCCGGGCCCGCCCCCTCCCGCCGCACGGCGTCGGCCCCGCGCCCGCCTCGGCCGCCCGCGCCGATAACGCCCCACAGGCAGGCTCATCCAAATCCTGGAATGACAAAAAAATCCGTCGGATCCGCCTACAAGGGTATTGACTATGTCGCACCGATGCTGTATTAATGGAAGAGCCGCAAGCACCTCCGGTCGGCAGGCGCCGCAGACCGAGACAGGGATCATCTTCCGAACGCGACCCGCCGGGGTACTGACCAAACGCGTCCGGAAACCAGGTGGAGGCGGTGGGGGCCGGGCCCGCGAAGCGGGGCGGGCGGCGGCGTTTTTTCGCGTTTTGCTCGGGATCTTGGCGTTGCAGGCGTACAACCGGAGATGGGCGGGCGTGGGGGCGGCGTTTTTCGCGTTTTGCTCGGGGTTTCGGGCCGGAATGCGGAAGCCGTTGACCAGCGCGTCTCTTGTCTTCTTGCCCATCGGGTCTCCCCCGCGGTTCGGCCGGCCCTCCACGGCAGCCCGAAGACCGGTCCCGCCACCTCCCGCCGCGGGGGATCGGCCTCTGCGCCCCGCCCCAGACGCCGATAACCCTCACGCAGGCAGGCCTATTTATGCTATTCCCCTGTTAGCATTCTGGCATTATATGCTAAGCTGAGGGTTGGCCTCGACATGAGAGGTCGAAGATAGCTACTACATGGAAACCCCAACCCGAGGACATCGATCGGGTCCTCCACGAGCAGAACCCCTGGAAACAGATCAGACGCGTGCCGGAGACTCTGGCCCACCAAGCTGAGCGGCCTCTGGCAAAGGTGCTGTGGCGGCTCCTGGACGGTGCACCGCGGCGGTTCCAGCTGATCCTCGGCCCGCGCCGGGTCGGCAAGACCACCGTGCTCTACCAGACCGTGCGCCATCTGCTCGATCAGGGCGTCGCCCCGGAGCGCATCTGGTGGTTCCGCATGGACCATCCACTGCTGAGCCGAAGTTCTCTCGGCAATTTGGTGCAAACGGCGCTCGATATGACATCCGAACATCCCGTATACCTGATGTTGGACGAGCTGGTGTACGCCGACGACTGGGACCTATGGCTCAAGACCTTCTACGACGAGCAGTGGCCGGTGCGGGTGGCGGCCACATCGAGCGCCACCGCCGCGCTCAGGAAACGCCGCCTCGAAAGCGGGGTAGGACGCTGGTCCGAACATTACCTGTTGCCCTACCTCTTCACCGAGTATCTGGACCTGATCGACCGCTCTTACGAGATCACCGCCGGAGAGACCCTCGCCGACACCCTGCTCGCCCTCCCCCAAGGCCGGCAGGCGCCCCGCGAGCTGGGTACCGAGCGCCGCAGGTTCATGTTGGTGGGCGGCTTTCCCGAGATACATGCAACCTACCGTCTACAAGAAAGAACCGACGGTCAGAGCGACGAGGACATCGAACACAACGCCATACTCGAATCCCAGGGTCTTCTGCGCAGCGACGCGGTCGAGCGGGCCGTCTACAAGGACATCCCCCAATCCTTCGAGGTCGACAATCCGATTATGCTCGAACGCCTGCTGTACACGCTGGCCGGACAGATCGCCGGAATCCTCTCACCGTCCAACATCTCTCGCGAGCTGGGCATCTCCCAGCCCACCTTCGACCGCTACCTCTCCTACCTGGAGAAAACCTTCCTGGTGTTCACCCTCCCCAACTACTCGGGGCGCGAGGCCTCCGTCCAGAAACGGGGCCGGAAGCTCTACTTCGTCGACGGGGCCGTCCGCAACGCCGCCCTGCAGCGGGGCCTCGCCCTGCTCGGCAACCCCACCGAGATGGGCCTGCTCATGGAGAACCTGGCCGCGTCGTCGCTGCAGACCCTGGCCGTCCAAACCGGCGTCCGACTGTATCACTGGCGCGACGGCAAGCATGAAGTGGACCTCATCTTCAACCACCCGACCCAGCCGCTCGCCTTCGAGATCGCCTCCTCCCCCGACCACAGCCGCTCCGGCCTCCACGCCCTGATCGCACGGCACGAACGGTTTCGGAGCAACTGCTACCTGGTTGCCCCACAAGCGGCCGTCATCCACCCCGACCGGTCCGGTATCGGGACCCTGCCGCTCGACACCCTCCTCCTCGCCGTCGGCGCCCACGCCCTCCCATCGGTTCGGGAACAAGGCAATAGCCCACCTGGTTGGTGATCTGGTCCTCGCTATGGGTTGACAGGAATGTTTGTGCTATATTGCACTTACTCTTGAGGCAGGCAATGTCATCAAGGGCGTTACCCACCCGGTCCTGTTGGTCTGGGTTTTACCCTTTTAAGATTGTTTACATTACTTCATAATATTTATTCGAGGGGAACTGGTTCAAGGTCTACCGTTGCCCCTGACCGGAGCCTGGTCATCCGCCCGATGCGGATGGGGATGCTGTTCGCCGATGTTGAACACGGCGATCACCCCCAGCCGTTGCCAGTTTGATCCAGGTGGTTCCGCAATTGGCAGAGGCTCATGTCAGACCTTGAAGGCGTGAGCACCGAAAGCCCAGCGGGGAGGCGTTCTCGCTGACGCGTGACGTTCGTTATGGCGACGCAGTCGAGCAAGCCTTCCCTAATATGTCCGGAATGTATCTCGGAGTTATCGAGACGCGCCGACCGGATATTGGAAACGAGAGAACCATCATGAAGCTTGCGACTCTCACTAAAGACCAACGAAGGGCGGTTGAGCTGGGAGACGGAGCTCACCTGATCACTGCTCCCCCTGGATCGGGCAAGACAGAAGTATTGGTCCAAAGAGTCATACATCTCTTGGAACAATCACCTTATGAGCTGTTTCGTATCCTCGCCCTGACCTATACCCGCAAGGCGGCCGGGGAATTGAAAGAACGCGTCCAACAGGTGGTCTCAGAGCGAGACCGGTGGCGTATCAACGCAACCACCTTTCACTCCTTTGCCTTAGAAATACTACAGAGCTATGGGAAACCTGTAGGGTTGAGAAACCCGATCACAGTTATTTCTGATATGGAAGACAAACGACTGCTTGTCACCCCTCTCCTAGAAGAAATCATAGGCCCAGTAGACTCCATAGATCGCAATCAATGGAAAACATTATTCGACGAGATAGCTCTCAGAAAGACCAACCTCGAAACACCGGATCAGGTGGATGGAGATCGGGTGCTCAACAGTCGATTCTCCTTGAGTGATGCGTACGAAGCTTATGAAACTACCCTGCTAAACGCCGGATGTGTCGACTATGAGGGTATGATTTGCCAGGCGATAAAATTGTTCAGAATCGATCCATGGGTCAGATCACATACCCGCAGGCTATATCATCATACTCTGGTAGATGAAGGGCAGGAACTCACTCGCGGTCAATATGAGTTATTGAAGGCGATACGCGATGACAATCGGCGCAACTTCTTCGTTGTTGCCGATATAGATCAGTCAATCAACTCCTTTGCCGGTGGAGGACCTGAGTACTTGCACAAATATGTCAGAGAATTCAACGCGGATGAAAAGCAACTCACCACGAACTTCCGTAGCGCTAGGGCAATCGTTGATATCCTCCACCTCCTTCAAGCCAACATGGAAACCGGACGGTTGCCACAATTTGTACCATCCTCGGCCAGCAAGGATGCCCTTGCCGATGGATGGGTGAAAGCGCGCTCCTACGCCGATGAAGAAAAAGAGGCGGCAGCTGTCATCAAATGGATCAAGGCACTCCGGGCGGACGGTCTTGATCCTGGGTGGGTGTATGAGGACGAGTCAACCGAAGTGCAACCCGAAGACATCTGTCTGTTGGGAAGGACCGGATATGTACTCAGCGATATTGCCGCCGAATTGAACAGTCATGATATACCTGTCATCCTGAGCACCGAACAAGGTGCCCTCTTCGAATCACGCTTGGGGCGGGCTGGTTACTATGCTCTCAAGCTGGCAGAAAATCCTGGAGATCTACCTGCCCAACACAATCTGTTCAAAGAGTTTAGCAATGCAGAGTCAATGGAACCGGAATATTTGAATAATCCTAAAAAGATATGGAATCTCCTGAGGACACAAGCGAACAATGGAAATTTCCCGATAGAGTTCATTGATGCTCTTGCCTACTCTAACGGTGAACCGAATAGAGACCTCGAAGCTGTTCGGAAACTGATCGAACTCGAACTATATCTAGGTGATGAGAACGAAACGACAGCATGGCAAAACGATCAACGACTCCTCACCCAACTCTTGAACAAACATGAAACCGGCACCTCGGCTCCAAACCGTTCTCTGTCTGGACTTCTCGGGATGCTATTCCAGATGGAGCAGGTACCATCATCTGAACCAGGGGTGCGGGCTCTCACACCGCATAGAGCGCGCGGGCTCGGTTTCAAAGCGGTAGTAATATTGGGAATGAGGGAGGGAAACTTCCCCCACTATAAGGCTGATACCCAAAAGGAATTGGATGAAGAACGCCGGGTGGTATATGTAGCAGCCAGCCGAGCGGCCCGCGCCCTTCTGTTCACCAGATCTAGACGGCGAACCAGTTATGGCAGATACTACTCCTGTAAAGAGTCCCGCTTCATAAGCGAGATGGGGCTTGTCATGGAAGACTTGTAGTGAATATTGCAATCATCTGCCATCCGTCCACCTATTGAGATTTTCATTGCCGAGCTCCCTGGCTATAATGCGCTTACTCTTGAGGCAGGCAATGTCATCAAGGGCGTTACCCACCCGGTCCTGTTGGGCCGGGTTTTATCCATTTAAGATTGTTTTACGGTACGTTACACTATAATTCGAGGGAGTTGGTTCAAGGTCTACCGTTGCGCCCGACCGGATCCCGGTTATCCGGCTCGGCGGTTCCGATGCGGAGGGGAAGGCTGTACTCCTGGTCACCGTTGTCGAATACCGCGAACAACTGGAGGCGTCCGCCCAGTTGCTCCAGGTAATTCTGCAGCCGAGGGAGGCTCATGTCCTCCGCGTTCTCCAGTTGCGAGACATCGGCCTGGCTTATTCCCAGTTTGTCTGCCAGCCCCGACTGAGACCAATCGAGCTGTTTCCTTATCTCGTAGAGGCCGATCTCGGCGAGGGTTTCCTTCCGAAGCTCGGCAAGCCGCCCGGCAGTTCCCGGCTTTGCCAGTACTTGTTCGTGTAGATCCTGGAAATTCCGTGTGTTAGGCATACGGGTCAGTCCTCGAATTCGTGGTCGTCGAAGCCTAGTTGGGCGGCGTTTTCGCTGACGGTGCGGCGGGTGCGGTCGTTGAAGCCTTCGGACTCGGCGTTGATCTCCAGGGTGAGGGTCAGCTTCTTGCCGTCTCGGATCAGGTGGGGGGTGACCGCTTCCATTATGTTGCCCAGGTCGCGGATGCCGCGCACCGGATCCAGGTCGATCCGGCCGTAGAAGCGGGTGGGCAGGGGGGCTTCGCCGGCCGGCGCCCCCCGCCGCCGCGGGCTGGCGCCGCCCCGACCGCCGCTCTCCTCGAAACCGGGCGGGCCTTCCTCCCCTACCTCGGCGGGGCGGGCTTCGGCGTCGACCTGGACGGAGGCCCGCTCCGACCGGACCAACACGGCCTCCCGGCTCCGGGTTACCGCCGACTGCTCGCCCGCCTTCAGGCCCAGGTAACGGTCCGCCTCCGGGTCGTAGCCCTCGGCGTAGGCGAAGGTCTCGTTCTGCCAGTTCATGCTGGCGGCGCCGTCGGCCACCGCCGCGCTCAGCACCCCGAAACCGGCCAGGCGGGGCATGTAGAGGTACCGGCAGTAGTAGGCCCACAGGTCGACCACGCCGATGCGGTCCTCGTCCCACAGCGGCACCCGGTCGAGGTCGCCCCTGACCCGGATGCCCGAGTACTGGGGAATCAGATGCTCGCTCGATTCCAGCTTCCGCACCGCCCGCTCGGCCAGCCCGCCGGCGCCGGCCACCCGCACCGCCGCCCATTCGATGTCCGGCTCGCCCGGATTCTGGACCGGGTTGAGTATCTGGCAGAAGGTCTCCCCTATCCGCAGATCCACCGTCTCGCGGGCCTCCGCCAGCCTGGTCTCGGCCTGGCTGACATCGGCGGGGGTCAGGTTCAGATCGTGCTCGCCCCTCTCTTCGAGAATCGACTGCCAGGCCATCCGGGTGCGCATCGCTTGGCGCAGCTCGGGCACCCGGCTTTTGTCGGCGGCCAGGAACACCAGCATGTTGCGGTTGATGCGGGGCCCGCCCGAGCGCTGGTCGATGATTCCCCGGGCCGCCTTCACGGCCGGGGATTCGACTCCCCGCTCGTAATAGTCGTCGGGGGAAAGGATCACCAGCCGGACGGCGTTGTCATCGTCGGGGACGTCGCCCGGGCCGTCGGGGAAGGCGTGGACTCCATCCAGCGGTTCGACGACCCGCTGTTTCTGGATCAGCCTTCGTATCTCGGCGTCGACCTCGTAGCCGTCGAATCTCGAGAGGGCCCGGTCGGCCGCCAGCCGCGTCAGCGAGGGCTTGGTGTCGTACCAGAACCTCGCGGTCCGGTTGTACAGGTAGGTGGCGTCCTCGGCCAGGTGGCCCAGGGCGTCCTTGAACACCCCGGTCTGCTCCCCCGGCTGGACGCAGCCCAGCAGGATGCGGGTGCGGTCGATGCCGCGCCGCTCGGCGGGGAGGGCCGCCGAGCCCAGGTAGACGGTGCGGGCGGCCCGCCGGCAGGCCCAGTACCGGCCCAGGTTGGGGCGCTCCCGGTCGGAGCGCTGGGGAAGGGAACCGGGGCCGTCCACGTCGGCGTCGATGATCGGCTTCCACCGGTCGGCCAGGTATCTGGTCAGCTCCGGCACCACCTTGGACGAATCCATGGGGACGAACCCGGGCATGATCATCAGCGAGGCGTCGTCGCGGTCCCACAGCTCCGAGATGACGCTCGCCATCAGCCTCAGCACCCCCCGGGTGCGCTGGAACCGCTCCAGGGTCGACCAGTCCTGGTAGAGCCGGTCGAACAGCTCGGGGTGGATCGGGTAGGCCGCCTCCAGGCGCCGCAGGTAGTCGCCCTCCCTGGTCTCCGAGGGGAACTCGCCCGCGTTGTCGCGGTAGAGCCGGTGGTACGCCTTCACCACCGCATCCCGGTGCGGGGCCATCCTCGGATCGACCGGCTCGAACAGGCGGCGGCGGACGATCTCGAAGGACTCCTCCGCCGAGGCGGGACGCCACTGCGACGCCAGGCGGCCCAGCGCATGGCGGAGGCGGTCGAGCGCCTGGCGGCCCTTTTCGCCCCCTACTTCCAGGCTGTCGCCCTCCGGGTCGTCGGAGTCGGGGACCGCCACCACCAGCAGGGCGTCGTCTACCGCGGCGGCGGCCTCGGTCAGCGCCTGGGCGAAGGTGAACTGGGTGTCGAAGTCGCCCGCCGGCATCCGGTCCCCGCCGATGCTCATGGGCAGCTCGCGGGCGTAGGCCACCCACTCGTCCACGAGGATCAGCACCGGACCGCAGCGCCGGAACAGCTCGATCAGCTTGGCGCCCGGGTTGGCGGCCCTGCGGTCGTCGTCCTCCACCAGCCGGTACCCCTCCACCCCGCCCAGCTGGTAGGCGATGTCGCCCCACATGGTGTTGATCTCGAGGCCGCCCGCCCGCCGGGGCGAGCCGGGTGAGGCCCACTGCCCGGTGAACACTGCCCGGTTGACCCCGCCGGGCGCCGACAGGCCGTCCTCGGCCAGGGCCTCGTCGACGCCGGGAAGGCCGGCCGCGTCCGAGGCGAGGTGGTAGAGGGCGATCAGGCTGTGGGTCTTGCCGCCCCCGAATCCGGTCTGGAGCTCCACCACCGGGTCGCCGCCCTCCCCGGACAGGCGCCGGGCGGCGGTGCGGATCAGGTCGCGCAGCCCCTCGGTGATGAAGGTGCGCTCGAAGAAGCTTCTCGGGTCGCCGTACTCCTCGGCCGCCTCGCCTTCCACCACCTGGCGGAGGTTGGCGGCGAACTCGGCCTGGGCGAAGCGGCCCTCCCGCACGTCGCGGTGCGGAACGGCCACCTCCCGCCACGGCTTCAGGCCGGCCAGCGGCTCGCCCCTGGTGGCCTCCGCCCCCGCCCGGCGCTCCACGTTCCGGCGTTCCTGGTCGTAGACCTGTCGCTGGAGGGCCCGCTTCAGCTCCGCCGCTTCGGCCGCCGCCTCTGCCGCCCGGAAGTCCTGGAGCACCATCTCGCAGTGGTCGAGGATCCGGACGGTCTCGTCGGAGCCGAACCGCTCGTTGTGCGCCCAGGCGTTGCGGTCGTCCCGCAGCAGGAGCAGGTAGCTGCGGGTGGAACGGGAGAAGACCTTGCGGAATATCTCGTTCCAGGTGGCTTCCATCCCCTTGAGCAGGAAGGCCAGGTCGTCGGTGCTGGGGCGGTCGTCGGGGCGGTAGAGCCGCTCGTTGACGCTCTGGAGCCATCGGTCGCCGAACACGGTCCGCCAGGCGCTCTCCGCCGCGGAGCGGACGGCGTCGCGCACCAGCGTCAGCGCCCTGCCGACCCGTTCGTGGTTGGTCATGGCCATCCCGGTCAGGTCCCTTCGAGGGTCATGGCCGCGCCGCGGTGGTCGGCGGCGGCCTGGCGGACGATGTCGAACCAGGCCAGGACGAGGCTGTTGTAGGCGACGGCGTCGGAGGTGCGGCCCCGGCGGTCGGCCGCCTGGTAGAGCAGGTAGACCAGCCGACGGGCCCGGTCGGCCGCGGCGCCGTCCACCTGCCGCAGCAGGTCGGCCGCGGTGCTCTCCGAGTGTTCGAGGCGCACCATCAGATATTGGGCCACCTCCCAATCGGTCAGCCGGTCGTCGTGGGCCGGTATCCAGTCGAGGTCGAACACCTCCCAGTGCCGCAGCCAGACCTTCCCGGCCTGCGACTCGGCGATGCCCGCCTTGACCACCCCGTCCACCGAGGTGTTCTTGGCCTGGGACAGGAGGACGGCCTCCCCGGACGGCCCCGGTTCGTGCCCGTACTGCTCGTACCAGGTGAGCGCCCAGCGGGTGTCGGCGTCGAACTCGGCCTCTTCTTCCGACAGCACCCCTTCGAGCGTCTCGTTGATGAGCACCAGGGCGTCGCGGACCCGCAGCCGGGTTCCGTCGGCCCTGATCACCCCGGCGTATCGGGAGAACACCTCCATGCCGGGGCCGATGGCGGACTGGGCCATGTCGACCGGGGCAATGGCCTGGTCCTGCAGCAGACGGACCGACTCGGAGAGCTCGGTGTGGAGGGCTTGGCGGAACTCATACAGGGTGGCCGCAGGGGCGTCCGGCGGGCGGGGGCGGCAGGCGATCACCACCGAAGACGCCAACGCCACCGACTTCATAGCTACCATCCTGCTCTTCTTTTCGGTGCGCAACGGCCATGTGGCGGTCACCTGAAGCCCGGCGTCGACCAAGCCCTGCAGGAAGGTTTCCCAGCCGGTGGAAGCCGTGCCGCCCGCCTTGGTTTCCTGCTGTTTGAAGGCGTAGAATATAGTGGCCGGAAACTCGGGATGCTGGCGGTCAGCAACCCTCTCCAATACTTCGGCCATCCCGCCCTCGAAATGCTCCCGCGCTGCTTCCTTGGAACCTGCCCTGTGCGGGTTGGCAACCAGCTCCTCGGCTTTGGGCGTCAATAGAGTAGCCGTCTCGTCAGGCCAGGCTTCGGCGAGGTTGTGCCGCAACCATACATAGAAAAAATCTGATATATCAGCATAAGGAACGTTGTCATAGTAAGGAGGATCGGTGCAGATCACCGGAGAATCAACATCTTCCAACCTCCTCTTTGCGTCTCCTTGCAGGACTATTCCTTTACCAGAGGTTGGCAATCCTGCTATGGCTTTAGAAACCCGGTTCAATATTCCTCCCCAATTGGCGGTAGAAGATGAAAATGGGTTGGCTTCTGCATAGTCCCATATCATTGGTATCGCCTGCCGACTAAATATGTGTCCCAACTTTTCCCCTCCTGGTTGCCATTCAACCAGACTGGCCCATTTGTCGGCGCACCGATTGATCACGAAGGCAAGGTAAGTAACCACCGCATCCGCATACGCCGCCGCACCCGACCCGCCGTCCCGCAACCGCACCCCGTCATCGGCCAACCCCGCCAATCGGGCGTGTTCCTCCACCATCAGACGCACCTCGCCCAACAGTTCCGAGAAGGTCGAAAGAGCTACGAGTTGACGGTCAGTGAACAAATCTGCCCACTCCACCATCCCGTATTGTTGAACACGAAACCCGAGTGTGCGTTCGGGAAGAGGTACCCTCGGCGACCAATGTGGATCCGGTGCTTGAGGTTGTGGAACGGGCGTCAAGTATGTTCGTCCCCGCGGTTTGCCTTCGGCGGCCACTGCGATCAGTTGCCGGCCCATCAGCCCCAGGCGGCCCTGCTCTCGGATGTGGTCGAACCTGATCGGAGTTCCGGTAGCTAGACAGGTTCCTCCCCGCCGTTCCACCGTTCCCTCCGGGGGGTCGCCGCCTTCCCGTATCCGGTAGCTCACCGTTCGCGTCAAGCGGTCCACCACCGGCTCCACCCAAACCGCAGGCTTGTTCGGCTTTGCCTTTCGGACTATCCAGGAACTCACCAGCGGCACATGCCCGCTCCAGGACGGATCCGGGGATTGGACGGTGCGGGCCCAGAGCCAGGCGATCACCGTAGACTCGCCGCCGCCCTCCTCAGCAGACAAAGCCGCTTTCGGGTACAGGTGACCGATCTGTTCGAAGGCGCGATCCCGCATCCATTGCCCGTAGTAACCGACATCCTCGGCCAACCCCTGCGCCCGATCCCACGTCTTTAGTTTTTGTCCGGAACCCGACCGGGCTTCGGGATTCACGGGCGGCAATCCAGTGAACCGGGGCGGGATTTCCACCATGGCCTTGGAAATCAGCACCGCCACCGGGTTGAGGTCGCCCCCGAAAGATGGCAACCCCAACCGCTGCGCCTCCAACGGGATGGTCCCGCCGCCGCAGAACGGATCCAGCACGTTGGGCAACCGCCCGTCGCACGACTTCTCTATCTCGGACCGGGCCTCCTCCAGCACCTCGGTATCGTTGGAGTTCTCCCACGCCACCAGTCTCTCCAGTATCCCGAACAGGCGCTTGCGCTCCAGTTTTTGGTCATCCTCGGTCGGGAACCGGTCCGGATGCGCCGAGGGGTCATCCACCAACGATGACCACAGCACAGCCCGCGCCGTTGTAAACGGTTTGCGCGACCACCACAGATGCAACTCGGCCGGATGACCCAACCGTCCGCCCGTCTTCTCCCGCGATCCCTCAGCGCTGATCGCCTGCAACGGCAAGGCCACCTCAATCAGCTTTCTCTTGTAGCTCACGGTTTCACCGTCATTTCGTTCATGGCTCCACAATCGTACATCACACCTGTGACACATCCTCACCGCGCCGGAGTGCGGGGATTTACCGAATCCTGATTCGCATAAATCAATTTATGCTAATATACAGGCGATGGAGAAGCCGCCGAGTCTGTACGACAGGGACGACGAGTGGGCCGACCTGATCGGCTTCGTTACGGGCGCCGGCCCGCCGGTGCGGTTGGGGATCGTGTACGGACGCCGCCGTTTCGGAAAGAGTTGGCTGCTGCGGCGGCTGGTGGAGTCCGTGGGCGGGGTGTACCACCTTGCCCTGCAGGAGGAGCGCCGGCCGGCCCTCGACCGGTTCGCCGCCGCCCTGAGCCGCAGCCAGGAGGGGTCGCCGCCGCTGCGCTTCGACGACTGGAGCGCCGCGCTGGGCTACGCCGCGGCGATGCTGGCCGGGCGCGGGGCCGGGCCGCAGGCGCTGGTGCTGGACGAGTACCCGTACCTCCGGCGGGCCTGCCCCGAGCTGGACTCGACCGTCCAGGCCCTCTTCGACGAGGCCGCCTCCGGGGAGCCGGGGCCGGGGCGGCGGCCGCCGGTTGCGGTCATCGTGTGCGGGTCGGCCATGTCGGTGATGACCGGCGTCCTGAGCGGGGCTTCGCCCATGTGGGGCCGGGCGGCGCTGGACATGCCGCTGGCGGCGTTCGACTTCCGCCGCGCCCGGGGGTTCTGGGGCGTCGAGGATCCGGGGACGGCGTTCATGGTGGATTCCATCGTGGGCGGGGCGGCCGGTTACAAGGACCTGACCGCCGCCGCCGCCGGAGCCCCCGCCTGCCCGGACGATGCGGCCGGGTGGCTGGCCGCCACGGTTCTCAACCCGTCGCACGCCCTGTTCCGGGAGGACGAATACCTGCTGCGGGCGGAACCCCGGATCACCGCCGAGGCCCCCTACTACTCCCTGTTGCAGGCCATCGCCGAGGGGAACCGGTCGCAGGGTCGGATCGCCGCCGCCGTGGGCCGGCGGTCGGGCGACATCGTCCACCATCTGGGGTTGATGACCGGCGCCGGGTTCGTGGTGCGGGAGGACGACCTGCTGACCGCCCGCCGCCCCTCCTACCGGATCGCCGACCCGATCGTGCGGTTCCATCATCTGGTCACCCGCCGTCATATGGCGCTGCTCGAGGACCGGCGGGCGGAGGAGGTGTGGTCGGGCGCCGCCGGCGCCTATCGGTCGAAGATGGCCGGCCCCCATTTCGAGACGGTCTGCCGCCGCTGGGTGAACCGTTACGCCTCCCCCGAGACCCTCGGCGGGCCGATCGGCGCCGCCAGCAGACTGCAGGTCAACGACCGGAGCCGCCGCCGTTCGTTCGAGCTGAACGTGGCCGCCCTGGCCCGGTCCGAGGGCGGCGGGGGGCAAGGAACGGTTGTCCAGGTGATCGGCGAGGCCAAAGCAGGCCGGATGGACGCCTCCGACCTGGCCCGGCTCGACCGGATCGCCGGGTTGGCGGCCGAACGCAAAGGAATGGCCGCCGCGCCGGGGCTCAAGCGCCTGCTGTTCTCCCTGGAAGGGTTCGACGCGGAACTGTCGGCGGCCGCCCGGCGCCGCCCCGACGTGGAACTGATAGACCCGGCCCGCCTCTACGAGGGCTCGTGACCCCGTTGGGGCGGATAGGCGGGTCAGCCCTCCGAGAACCTCCGCTTTCTTCTGCGCCCGGCGCGCCCCTGCGACCTTTCCTCAGTCACGGTCAGATCGGCTACCTTCATCTTGAGCAACGGCTCGGGGACCCCTTCGGTCTGTGAACTGCTCTCGCTCTTGGCGCTTTCGGACGACGGCGTACCTTCGCGTTCTGCGTGCTCTGTCATATCCCTACAGCATACACAAACAAGGTGACAAGCGCCGCAACAAAAACCCCGATGCCCAGGTGAGCTTCTTCGCCTTCCAACGGTTTATCTTGCCCATATCATGGTTGATGCCGCTGTGCGCAACAATGAGCGTCCGGCGCAGGTGTTCCGGTTGAATATTCATCCACAATCTAAAATCAAGACGCACCGAACGATAAGGATGGGGACGCCACGCGAGGTAGGCCAGAATAACCAAACGATGTCGGAAGCCGCCACTGCACATGTATGGCTCGGATTTTCGCGATTCGTCTCCATATACTTATTATCCAAAGGCAATATATGAGATAACTATCAGGGTGCCTGCCACAAGACACATAGATGACGCTGAGAACTTTTGTGATTTCCACAGATTCAGCTTCTCCAGATGTCTGTTAGCATGGTTATACGACCAGGCGAGAATCCGATTCATGTCATCCGGATGGATATACATATTCTGTATGAAAATATCAAAGGATCTACTGAACAAGCCGTAAGAGTGAGGACGCCAAGCGAGATATGATATGGAGAGACCGACGGCAATGAGAGCTCCTACCGATAATAAGATCGGAGTAGGTATATAGTCGCGAATGGATACAAGGATGGCAACATACACACCATTGGCAGTAATAACAGCCAGCAGCTTGCGATCTATCTGGTCGCTCCAGGCCAGCAACTCGGCGCGATACTGTTCCGATTTGTTCAGCAGAGAATATGCGGTATTTGGTTTGAAAGAACTCTCCAAAATATTTCCTATAGTCTGATCGCTAAGGTCAAGAGAGGGGCGGTGAAACCATCGGAAGATGGATCTGAGTAGATTGCGCATTACCGGAGTGTGCCACACGAAGCCATAAGCCGACGCCGCCTTTCTGAACAGCCCGATTTTCGCGATCTTTCGCCGATTTTCCCGCTTCAGCCAGGGCCCTCCCCCGCCGCCACCGAGCCAGGTCTTGGGCGGGATAGGCGCGGGGGCCTGTCCCGTCTTCCCGTTGGGTTTCGGTCTCAGCCAGAGTTTGCGCCGCCGTGGTCCGGAGCCGAGGCGGTCTGCGTTGTCGTGAGTTGTCTTTATATCGCAGGATGCAGAAATAGTCAACCCCTTTGTTGGGAATATTTTTCGCGATCCCGGCGGCTGACGGCTCCTGGCAAAGCCCTTCGCGGGCGGGCCGGCGGCGCGAACCCGGCCGCAGCGGCCCTGTCCGGCGGGGAAATGCGGCCCGGCGGGGGCCGGACGCGTCCGTCTACAGAGGGGGTAGAATCGCGGCCATCGGCGGCGCGGGCGCAGCGCCCCCGTCGGGCCGGGGCGGGGACCGGAAGGAATATTGAGCGAAAGGACGGCGATGGCGGGGTACGACTACGACATGGTGATCATCGGGTCCGGGCCGGCCGGGCAGGGGGCGGCCCTCCAGGCGGCCGAGCTGGGCAAGCGGGTGGCGGTGCTGGAGAAGTACCCGGACATCGGGGGGATCAACGTGAGCACCGGCAGCGTGAGCAAGACGCTGCGGGAGGCCGTGATGCACCTGACCGGTTACCGAGAGCGCTCCATCTACGGCGAGTCCTACGCCGTCAAGCAGCACATCACGCTGGGCGATCTGATGATGCGCAACAACTACGTAACCCAGCAGCACATCCACATCCTGCGCAGCCAGCTCGCCAAGAACCGGATCGAGATGATCACCGCCGAGGGTTCCTTCATCGACCCCCACACCATCAACCTCTCATCGGACGAAGGCCGGTCGAACCGCACCATCACCACCGACAAGGCGGTCATCGCCGTGGGCACCTATTCCACCCCTCCCCCGGTCGTCCACGCCGACGGGCGGATGATCATCGTCAGCGACCAGGCCATGAACATGGACGATCTGCCCCGCACGCTCACCGTGATCGGCGCCGGCGCCATCGGCCTGGAGTACTGCAGCACCTTCGCGGCGCTGGGCATCCGGGTTACCCTCGTCGACCGCAAGAACCGGCTCCTGCCCTTCATGGACGACGAGGTAACCGACGTGCTCGCCTACCACCTGCGCCAGAACGGGGTGACGATGCGCCTCAACGAGGCGGTCTTCGACATCGAGTACCACATCGACGAGCGCGGCAACCGGGTGCGCGTCATGCTCGAGAGCAACAAGAAGATCGTCACCGACTCGGTCATGTACTGCGTCGGGCGCACCGGCTGCACCGAGACGCTCAACCTCGAAGCCGCCGGGCTGCAGGCCGACGACCGGGGCCGGCTGGAGGTGGACGAGAACTACCAGACCTCCGTCGAGGGCATATACGCCGCGGGCGGGGTGATCGGCTTTCCCGACCTGGCCTCCACCTCCCGCATGCAGGGCCGCCTGGCCGCCCGCCACGCCTACGGCCTCCCCACCGACAGTTACCGGGGGCTGCTGCCCTACATGATCAAGACCATCCCCGAGGTGGCCGTGGTCGGCAAGACGGAGGCCGAGCTGACGGACGAGGGCATCCCCTACGAGGTCGGCAAGGCCGACTACCGGGAGAACGTCAACAGCATCGTCAAGGGGGTGGACGCCGGATTCCTGAAGCTGCTCTTCAACATGGACAACCGCCGGCTGCTCGGCGTCCACATCGTGGGCGAGGGCGCGGCGGAGGCGATACACATCGGGCAGGCGGTGATCGCCCACGGCGGGACGATCGACTATTTCGTGGAGGCCATCATCAGCCACCCCACCCTCGCCGAGGCCTACATGACGGCCGCCATAGACGGGATCAACCGGCTCGGCCTGTAACACCCCGCCCGCCTCTCCCCCCTCAACTCCGAAGAGCCGTATTGCCATCCAGAATCGGCCAGAACAAACTGTTGGATGGTTCTACCTGATGAGCATGAGCGGCGGGCGCTGCGTTCGCCGACGGAACGGCGAAGGCATACCCCCTGTCCGTCTGCCCGTGTCATTGCTCCTACACTCGGTCCCTCTTTGCAGAGAAGACACCGGCACCGCGCAAGCCCGAACCATTTCCTCCGAACCCACCGGCCAAGCCCCTGCCCCGCCCCAGGCCCCGCAAGAACGCGAAAAACGCCGCCCCCACGCCCCGCTTCGCGGGCCCGGCCCCCACCGCCACCACCGAGTTTCCGGACGCGGTCGGTCAGTACCCCGGAGGATCGCGTTCGGAGGATGATCCCTGCCCGGTCGGCGGTACCTGCGGACCGGAGGTGCTTGCGGCTCTTCCATTAATACAGCATCGGTGCGACATAGTCAATACCCTTGTCAGGGATCCGGCGGGGTTTTTTTGTCATTCCGTGATATTGGCCAGAAATAAGCCGGAATTGGCCAGAATTGGCCAGAAATAAGCCAGAATGCCTGGTCAGGATGGTTTCCAACGGGCACCCCGGCCGTGGCCGGAGGGTGCGGCAAGCCCATGATCCTTCAGGATGGCGAGATCTTCCCGCAGGCGGCGGTCGTTTGTCGGCGACGCCAACCCGGAGCGGATTTCCCGCAGGGCCAGGGCACGGTCCGATCCTTCGAGCACTTCGAGGATCGCCTGTTGCTGTTCGGTCAGGTACTCCTCACCCCGTCGGGGGGCAGGGGCCGGCTGTGCCGGAAGCGCACCGTTACGCATCCGCCTCCTTCTTCGATCTCAAGAGGCGGCAGGCCGGCGGCGGCCGTTTCCTCCGCCATCTTGAGCGTTCCCCGGCCCCATTCTTCGATGACCCCGCGGGCGGTAGAACGTGTGGGCGATCATCGGGTCCCAGGGCAGGGACTCGTGCGGTTCGAACAGCTTCTCCGGGGTCAACCCGAAATGCAGCCGGCCGGCCGAGGTCACCTCCAAGCGGTCGTCGTAGACCGCCACGCCCACCGCACCGCCGCCGATCGAGTAATCGCGGCGGCACAAGGCGTTTGCTATCGCCTCCCGCGTCGCCGGAGGCGGGTAGAGTGGCAGGTCGATCCGCTCGAAGCGGTCCCGTTCGAACCGGGCCGCTATGGGAAGGGTGTCGCGCAGGAAGGCTTCCGCCTTTTCGAGCAGGGTGAAGGCGTTGCCGTAGAACTGCCGGTTGTCCGAGAACTCCATAGGGTCCGATTCCCCTGAAGCGGGCCACCCGGAGCTTGCACTGGGGCATCTCGAACTCTACGCGGTCGGGGCGCCGAACAGCACCGCGGCGGCCCGCCACAGGACCCCGCCGCGGTAGAGGCCCCATGCCGCGCAGTCCTGCCCGACTATCTGACTGATGTTCACCCGCCTGTTTCTTTGTTTCATCTGTTGTTTCAGGAGAGAAACGGATTCTTGGTCTTTCGGACGGCCGGCGGTTTTTTGGAACGCACGATGTCCCTGATGTCGGCGTACAAGACTTCGATCCGGTCTCCGTCTGCTTCTATGACGACCTTGCGGGCGTTCGGGAGCAACTCCTCGTATCCTCCCATCGCGGCCGGTTCGTAACTCAGGTCGAACCGCCCGTATTCACAGACCAAGTTCCAAAACATCTTTGTCCATCAGGGATTGCCCGTCATGTTCGAAAGCGAAGCTTCTGTCGTGTTGGGTCCAGACGCGTGCGCCTAGTTCCGTTAGAGCAGATGAAACAAGGTCAAGGTTGCCGCGTTCCCGCTGCAAAGCGAAGTCGATATCCTCGGTCTCGTAACCGAGGTCGTAGCCCTGCGACTGGGCGGCCCAGCCGCCGATGGCTATGAACCTCACCCTGCGCCGCACGAAAGCTGCAACAATATGAGCAAGGAGGTCAGTGTTGCCTGCCGGCATTACATCACCAACCCGTTAGGCGAATGCTGCCGCTTCTGAGAACACCTTCTTGTTGTATGCGAGGGTGTGTTCAAGCCGTTCGGGGTCCTCGAGAGAACGATGGTGCAGTCCGTCGTCGTGGTCTTCGTAGACCTCAAGATAAACGTACAAGTCTACTCCTGCGGCGTTGAGGATTCTACGCACTTCGCTCATCGGCGGACGGTGTTCACCGGTTTCAATCGCGGCCAACAGTTCTTCGCTGATACCGGCCGCTCCGGCTATCTCGGCGCTCTTCGTTTTAGGAAAGTCCCATCTCGATCCTATGAGAAGAGCCGCCCACCCACCACCGTGGCGGCGGGTGGGTCCAGCGCCGAACAGATGCGGCGGCGCCGGTGGAACACCGTCCCATTCGGTCTGATGCGACGGCATCGGCGGCCCGTGTCCGAACTGCGCCCAGAACCTACGCTCCCCGGCAAGAGCACCGGCCACGCGGTCCACCTCATCAGCGTCCACCCGCAGATAGGCGGGATTCGGGGCGGATCTGGCGCCGCATCGCAACTCGAGGCCCACAACGTTGACCAGCCTGCCGAGGGTGTCCATCACCGGGTCGTGTTCACCGGAGGCGACCCGCCGCACCAAATCAACATCACAGCCCGCAGCTTCGGCCATCTCCTCGGCGCTGACATCCAACACCTCCAACGCGGTGCGCAACACCACAGCAGAAAGCGGCAACCCGGTTTCGGTTTGGACGCAGGCATCGTTTCTCATAGAAGCTGATGCTAGACGACGGGCGTCCGCTTCCGGTTCCGTTGCTTCCTCGTGCTGCTGATTCTGCCGCGCGGCGCACGGCAACCAAAGAAGGGTTGACCCGTCCCGGTTGGAACAGCTAGAAGGTGAGCTCGGCGGTTGTTGTGGTGTCGTCCAGCTCGGCGTCGAGGGCGCCGCGCCAGGCCCAGACGGTGGTTCCCTGCCGGTAGGCAATGGAAACGCTCAGGTCGCCGTTCGCGCCGGTGGCGGGGTCGCCGGAGTCGACGGCGCACACCCGGGCTCCGGGGCCGGCTTTGCTTACTTGGCCGGCGGCGCAGGTTCCGTCGTCGGCGAACGCGGCGTCCCGGTCGGCGGCGGTGAACAGGTCCACCCGGGCCGAACTAACGGCGCCGAAGTCTTCGCCGCGCACCGACACCACGACGTTCACCCGGCCGCCCGAGAGGGTGGACGGGTCGCTCTGGATGCTCACGCCGATCGGGCGGGCCATGGTGTGGGCGAGCGTGCGGGCGATGAACCGGGCCATCTGGCCCCGGGTTACCGGCGCCGCCGGTTTGAAGGCGGTCGCAGAGGAGCCTCTGGTTACGCCCATCTCGAAGATGCGCCTTATCGCCAGCTGCTCCCGCTCCGTGAGCCCGCCTATGTCTTCGAACAGGGTCGGGTCGGGGTCGACGCTGTCCCTGGCGATGCCGCCCTCGCCCACCGTCACCAGCCCCAGGAAGGCGTCCAACATGAGGGACATGTCGGCGCGCGATATCGGGCCGTCCGGATCGAACCTGCCGCCCCGGCCGGGCATGACGCCCAGCTGCGCCATCATGTTGATGGCCTCGCGGTCGCGTTCGGAACGGCCGGCTATGTCGGTGAAGCCCTGGTCGCGGGGGGCGGGCAGCTCGATGCCGGCCGGGGTTGCCGCCCGGTAGAGGAACAGCGCCATCTGCCAGCGGGAAACGACCTCTTCGGGGGAATACCGGGTCGGGGTCCGCCCCAGGGTGATTCCGTAGTAGCCGATGCAGTTGATGTCCTGCTCGGAGAACCAGCCCTCCACGTCCTTGAAGCCGAACCGCCGGAGCGCCGGCCCCACGCAGGCCGACATCGAAGGCAGGGCGTCGGCGAATCCGGCCCCCGCGCCCCTGCCGACGGCCACCCGATAGGTGCGGGTGGTGATGCCGTCCTCGGCGGTTACGAGCACCGAGATGGACGCATCGCCGGTGCCGACCGAGACGTTCTGGCTGCCCGACGCGATCTTGCCGCCGATCCTGACCGTTGCCTTCGGGTCGTTGGGAACCGCGTTTACCTGCACCGTCCAGACTCTGGCGGAAACCTCGGTGGTGTACGCGAGCGCGGCCGGAGCGAAGGCCGGGCTCAGCACGCCGGGGGCGATCGCCAGACTCCGCAGGCTCGCATCCGTAGACGGGGCGGCGGCCGGAGCGGGCGGCCCGTCTACCCCGCCCGGGCGCGGGGGGTCGGCGGGCGGGTCGGCAGGGGGCGGCGGAGGCGGCGGGGGATCCACCGTCGTCGGCGGAGGCGGCGGGGGGTCTACAACAGGCGGTTCCTCAACGGTGGGGGGGTTCTCCGGCGGGGTGACCGTGATGGGCGGATCACCGGCCGAAGCGTCTGCGATCGTCACGCTGTCGCTGCCGACGGTGAACCTGCCGCCGACGTCGCTGCCGGTGATGCGGATCGACTCGTCGCCCTCGTTCTGGACCGTGTCCTGGTTGGCGGTCAGCCGGAAGGTCCCGGCGGCCTGTTGGGTCTCCTTGTTGATGGTCACCGTGAAGGTCGACCTGTCCACCTGGTAATCGTCGGCTTCGGCGGTGCCGGCGGCCACCTGTATCTTCACCATCGTGGTGTCGGCCCATTTGGCACCGTTGAAGGCGGCGGTTACTTTGACCGTCTGGGTTTCCCCCTCGTTCACGGAGCTGCGGTCCGCGCTCAGCAGGATGCTGGACGGGTCCGGGTCGGTGTCGCCGATGTTGACCAACAACGGGTCGTTGAAGGTGAAACCGGAGGCGGTTCCGGTTACCTTGACCCGGTCGTTCTCCCCGGCTATGTCGTCGTTCTTGGCGGTCAGCAGGAACGACCCCTGCTTGGAGTTCTGGCCTGCGGGGATGACGATGTCGAAATCGGTCGGGGAAGCCGTGTAGTCGGAGGCCTGGGTCGATCCGTCGGCGGTGACCGCGACCGCCACCGTAACCGACGTCTGCAGCACCAGATTCCCGGCCAGGCCGGCCGTGATGGTGATCCTCTCGCTCTGACCCTCCGACACCTCCGAATCGTCCAGGCTCAGGTTGATCTTCGTGGGCGCCGCGTCCCCGTCGGTGATGGTCAATGACGCGGGGGTCACGTTGATGCCCGCCGCCGCGGTCGAACCGGTGATGGACAGCGCTTCCGTCTCGCCGGCCACGTTGTCGTCCGTGGTCGACAGGGTGAACGAACCCGACGCCGACGACCCGCCCGCCGCGATCGTTATATCGAAGGTCTCCTCGCCGTCGGGGATCGAATAATCGGCGGCCTGGGCCGTGCCGCCCGACACCGACACGGACACCTTCGTGTCCGACTCGACGACCCCGCCGGGCGCGGCCGCCGTAACCGTCACCGTCCGGTTGGCCGCGCCTTCGGCGATCGCGGTCTGCGCCCCGTTCGTTTCGCCGTCGGCGTCGACGGACAGGGCGATGGTTCCCGAGCCGGTGATGGTCAGAGACGCCGGAGTTACCGTGAAACCGGAGGCGGCGCCGCCGATCGACAACGCGTCCGCTTCGGCCACCACATTGTCGGTATAGGCGGTCAGGGTGAATGCCGCCGACTTCGACCCCGCCCCCGCCGCGATCGTTATATCGAAGGACTCCTGGCCGGAAGGAATCATATAATCGGACGACTCCGCCGTGCCCCGCCCCACCGACACCCGCACCGTTGTCTCCGACTCGAAGACGCCGCCGGACGCCGCCGCGGTAACCCTTACGGACCTGTTTGCGGCCCCTTCGGCGATGGTTGCCTGATTGCCGTCTGTGTTGCCGTCGGCGTCCACCGACAGGACGATGGTCGGGTCGGAATCGGCGATCTCCAGCGACGCCGGGCTGACTGTTATTCCGGCCGCGGCGGTGGAGCCGCTGATGGACAGGGCGTCGGCCTCGCCCACCACGCGGTCGTCCGCCGTGGACAGGGTGAACGCCGCCGACCCCGACGACCCGCCCGCCGCAATGGTTACATCGAACGAATCCTCGCCCGAAGGGATCGAATAATCGGACGCCTCGGCCGTGCCCCGCCCCACCGTCACCGAGATAGTCGTGTTGCCCTCCACGGTCGCGCCGTCCGCCACCGAAGCGGTAACCGTAACCGTCCGGTTCGCCGCCCCTTCGGCGATGGAGGTCTGCGCCCCGTTCGTTTCACCGTCGGCGTCCACCGACAGTCCGATCGCGCCGGCGCCGGTGATCGTCAATGAAGCTCCGGTTACCGTGAACCCCTGCGCCGCGCCGCCGACGGTCAGAACATCGTCCTCGGCCACCACGGTGTCGTCGTTGGTGGTGAGGGGGAACGTGCCCGACTTCGACCCTGCGCCCGCCGCGATCACCACATCGAAGGCGTGCTGGCCGGTAGGAATCGAATAGTCGGACGCCTCTGCGGTGCCCCGCCCCACCGACACCGAAATCGTCGTGTCGGCCTCGACGGTCAAAGACCCGGCCACCGTCGCGGTTACCTTCACTGTCCGGTTGGTAACGCCTTCGCCGATCGAGTCCTGGTTGCCGGATGCGCTGTCCGCGTCCACCGCCAGGTCGATGGCCGCGGTATCGGAATCGCCGATAGTAAGCGACGCCGAGTTAACCGTCAGCCCCGCCGCGGCGGTCGAACCGCCGATCGACAGGGCGTCCGCCTCGCCCGTCACGTTGTCGTCCGCGGTCGACAGGGTGAACGTCCCCGACTTCGACGATCCGCCCGCCGGGATCACCAGATCGAAGGTCTCCCCGCCGTTCGGAATCGAATAATCCGACGACTCCGCCGTACCCGCCCCCACCGACACCGAAATAGTCGTGCTGCCCTCCACGGTCGCGCCGCCCGCCACCGAAGCCGTAACCGTAACCGTCCGGTTCGCCGCTCCTTCGGCGATGGAGGTCTGAGCGTTCGGCGTACCGCCGTCGGCATCCACCGACAGATCCACCGTTCCCGAATCGCCGATAGTCAACGACGCACCGTTGACCGTGAAACCGTCGGCCGAGCCCGTGATCGACAACGCGTCCGCCTCGGCCGTCACGCTGTCCGTATTGGTGGTCAGAGTGAACGTCCCCGACGCCGACGAGCCGCCCGCCGCAATCGTTACATCGAACGAATCCTCACCCGACGAGATCGAATAATCCGACGACTCCGCCGTACCGGCCGCCACCGACACCGAGATGGTCGTCTCCGCCTCCACCGTCCCGCCGCCGGCCACGGTCGCGGTTACCGTTACCGTCCGGTCGTCCACCCCTTCGGCGATCGAGGTCTGGACGCCCGCGGTTCCGCCGTCGGCGTCCACCGACAGGTCGACCGTGTTGGAATCGACGATGGTCAGCGTCGCGGCGTTGACGGTGAAACCCGAAGCCGAACCCGTGATCGACAACGCGTCTTCCTCGGCCACCCTGGTGTCCGTATTGGCGGTCAGGGTGAACGTCCCCGACCCCGACGACCCGCCCGCCGCAATGGTCACATTGAAGGCGTCCTGGCCGGAAGGAATCGAATAATCGGACGATTCCGCCGTACCGGCCCCAACCGACACCCGCACCGTCGCGGCCGCCTCGACGGTCAGCGACCCGGCCACCGTCGCGGTTACCTTCACCGTCCGGTTCGATACACCCTCGGCTATCTTGTTCTGTGTCCCGGATGCGCTGTCCGCGTCTACCGACAGGTCGATGACCGCCGCGTCGGAATCGCCGATAGTGAGCGAGGCCGAGTTGACCGTCAGCCCCGCCGCGGCGGTTGAACCGCCGATCGACAGGGCGTCCGCCTCGCCCGTCACGTTGTCGTCCGTGGTCGACAGGGTGAAGGTGCCCGACTTCGAGGATCCGCCCGCCGGGATCACCAGATCGAAGGTTTCTTCGCCGTTCGGGATCGAATAATCGGATGCCTCTGCGGTGCCGGCCGCCGCCGACACCGAGATCGTTGTTTCGGCTTCCACGGTCGCGCCGCCCGCCACCGAAGCCGTAACCGTAACCGTCCGGTTGGTCGCCCCTTCGGCGATGGAGGTCTGAGCGTTCGGCGTACCGCCGTCGGCGTCCACCGACAGATTCACCGTTCCCGAATCGCCGATAGTCAACGACGCGCTGTTGACCGTGAAACCAGAAGCCGAGCCCGTGATCGACAACGCGTCGTCCTCGGCTGTAATGCTGTCGGTATTGGTGGTCAGCGTGAACGTCCCCGACCCCGACGACGCCCCCGCCGCAATGGTCACATCGAACGCGTCCTGGCCGGAAGGAATCGAATAATCGGACGCCTCCGCTGTACCGGCCGCCGCCGACACCGAAACGGTCATCTCCGCTTCCGCCGTTCCGTTGCCGGGGAGGGACGCCGTAACCGTCACGGTCCGGCCGGTTATCCCTTCGGCGATGGAGGTCTGGGCGCCCGGGGTCCCGCCGTCGGCGTCCACCGACAGATCGATGGTCGCGTCCGAATCGCCGATCGTCAACGAAGCCGAGTTGACGGTGAGCCCCGATACGGTGGAAGAACCGCTGATCGACAACGCATCGGCCTCGGCCGCCACACTGTCGTCCGCCGTCGACAGCGTGAAGGTGCCCGACCCCGACGACGACCCCGCCGCGATCACCACATCGAAGGTCTCCTCGCCGGCCGGGATGGTGTAATCGTCCGCCTCCGCCGTACCCGCCCCCACCGACACCGAAATCGTCGTGTTTCCCGCCGCGGGCACGCCGCCCGCCACCGACGCCGTTACCGTAACCGTCCGGTTCGTCACCCCTTCGTCAATCGAGGCCTGGGCGCCCGGGGTTCCGCCGTCGGCGTCTACGGACAGATCCACCGTCTCCGAATCGCTGATGGCCAGCGATGCCGCATTGATCGTGAAACCCACCACGGAGGTCGAACCCGTGATCGACAACGCGTCCGCCTCCGCCGCCAAGCGGTCGGTGTTGGTTGTGATCGTGAAAGTCCCCGACCCCGACGACGACCCCGCCGCGATCACCACATCGAAGGTCTCCTCGCCGGCCGGGATGGTGTAATCGTCCGCCTCCGCCGTACCCGCCCCCACCGACACCGAGATCGTGGTTTCCGCACTGAGGTTGGCGCCGCCGTTCACCGCCGCGGTTACCGTCACCTCCCGGTTCGTTATCCCCTCGGCGATCGAGGTCTGCCGGCCCGCCGCCGGATCCGCATCCACCGAAAGATTGATCACGCCGCCCGACACCCTTCTCAGTACAGCCCTTCCTACATCGGTGATCGACACCGCGGTCGAGTTGATCGTATAGCCGGCCAACGACCCTCCGGCCACCATCACCGCCTCGTCCTCGGGGAGCAGGTTGTCGGAGGCCGCCGCCAGGGTGAAGGTTCCCGACTCGGATCCGGCGCCCGCCGCGATCGTCAAGCTGAAACTCGAAGGCGTCGCCGTGTAATCCGCCGACCCGTTCGTGGACCCGTCCTGGATCACCACCGGAACCGACAGCGCCGCGCCTTCGAGCACCAGGGAATCGGCCAGCTGGGCGGTTACCGTAACCGTCTCGGTCTGGCCCTCCCTTATGCTCGTCTTGTCGACGCTGAGGTCGATGGTGTCCGCCGTGTCGGCGTCGTTGATCGTCAGCGACGCCCCGTTTACCGTCAGCGAACCCGAGGCGCCGCTGACGGCCAGGACGTCCGACTCGCCGGCTACGTTGTCGTTCGCCGTCGTCAGGGTAAAGGAACCCGACCCGGAACCGGCGCCGGCCGCTATCTCCACATCAAAGGTCTCCTCGCCGGCCGTGATCGAATAATCGGACGCCTCCGCCGTGCCCGCAGCCACCGTTATCCGCACCGCGGCGGCCGCTTCGACGGTCAGGGAATCCGCCGCCGCGGCGGTAACCGACACCGACCGGGAAGACACTCCCTCGTCTATGGAGGTCTGCGCCCCTTCGGTTCCGCCGTCGGCGTCCACCGACAGGTCGATCGCCAACGCGTCCCCGTCGTTGATCGTCAAGGACGCCCCGCTGACCGAAACCCCCGCCGCCGTCGTGGAACCGGTGATCGACAGGGCGTCCGCCTCGCCCGCCGTATCATCGTCGGCCGTATTCAGAACGAACACCCCCGACTTGCTGCCCGAGCCGGCCGCTATGACCAGATCGAACTTCATGTCCTCGTATTTGCCGGCCGACCCGTCGGCAACCGCGGTGCACGCGGCGCAGGTTCCTCCCCCGTCTACTTCGAGCGAGTAGTCGGACGCCTCCGCCGTACCGGCGGCCACGACGACGCTGACGGTTGCGGCGGCTTCTACGGTTCCGCCGCCGGACACGGCCGCGGTAACCGTCACCGACCGGCCCGTTATCCCTTCGGCTATTGAGGTCTGATCGTTCGGGGTCCCGCCGTCGGCGTCCACCGACAGGACGACCGTTTCGGCGTCGGAAATCGTCAACGTTGCTCCGTTGACGGTAAACCCGTCGCCGGCCGCGCCCGTGATCGAGAGGGCATCCGTCTCGGCCGCCACATTGTCCGAGTTGGTTGTCAACGTAAACGTCGCCGACCCCGACGATGCGCCCGCCGCAATCGTTACATCGAACGAGTCCTGGCCGGACGGAATCGAATAATCGGAAGACTCCGCCGTACCCGACCCGACGGTTACCGTGACGGTGGTGTCCGCCGCCAGAGTGGTCGAACCCGCCAGCGCGGCGGTGACCGTAACGGTCCGGCCCGATATTCCCTCTCCGAGCGAGGTCTGGGCGCCCTGGGTTCCGCCGTCCGCGTCCACCGAGAGGTCGATGACCGTCGGGGCGCCGTCGCCGTCTTCGATCGACAACGAGGCGCTGTTTACCGTTACCCCCGCCGCCGACGCCGAGCCGGTGATCTTCAACGCGTCGGTCTCGCCCGCCACCTCGTCGTCCGTTGTGGAAAGGGTGAACGTCCCCGACTTCGACCCCGTACCCGCCGCAATCGTTATATCGAACGAACCGCCCGTAACCGAGTAATCGGATTCCTCCGCGGTGCCCGCCCCAACCGACACCGACACCGTCATGTCCGTCTCCGCCGTCCCTCCGCCGGACACCGCCGCGGTAACGGTAACCGTCCGGTTGGACACACCCTCGGCGATCGAGGTCTGGGCGCCTTCCGTTCCGCTGTCCGCGTCAACCGTCAGGTCCACCGTTCCCGAATCGCCGATCGTCAGCGACGCCCCGTTGACCGTGAAGCCCGAAGCGGTTCCGCCGACGGCCAGGGCGTCCGCCTCGGATACAACGGCGTCGGTATTGGTGGTCAGCGTGAAGGTCCCCGACTTCGACCCCGTACCCGCCGCAATCGTTATATCGAACGAACCGCCCGTGACCGAATAATCGGACGCCTCCGCCGTACCCCGCCCCACCGTTACGCTCACGGTCGCAGCCGACTCCACCGCCGCCCCGCCTGCCGCGGCCGCCGTAACCGTTACCGACCGGTTTGATATCCCTTCGGCGATCGAGGTCTGCGCTCCCTGGGTCCCGCCGTCGGCGTCAACAGACAGATCAATGGCCGCGGCGTCCGAGTCGCCGATCGTCAGCGAGGCGCTGCTCACGGTCACCCCCGCCGCCGTCGTGGAACCGGTTACAGAAAGGGCGTCCGCCTCGGCGGTTACGTTGTCGTCCAGAGTGCTCAGCGTAAAGGTCTGCGAGGCCGACGACCCGCCAGCCGGAATCGTTATATCGAACGTGTCCTGACCCGACGGAATCGAATAATCGGACGATTCGGCCGTACCGGCGGCCACCGACACCGACACCGTGGTCTGCTTCTCGACGGTCCCGCCGCCCGTCACCGCCGCCGTTGCTTTCACCGGCCGGTTCGAGATCCCCTCCCCCAGGGAAGTCTGATCCCCGCCGGTGTTGCCGTCCGCGTCCACAGACAGGTCGATGGTCCCGACGCCGCCGATGTCGAGCGAAGCCGGGTTGACCGTGAATCCCGAAGCCGAACCCGTAATAGACAACGCATCCGCCTCGGCCGCCACGCTGTCCGTATTGGTGGTAAGCGTGAACGTCCCCGACCCCGACGACGCACCCGCCGCAATCGTTACATCGAACGAACCGCCGGTAACCGAATAGTCAGAAGCCTCCGCCGTACCCCGCCCCACCGCAACGCTCACGGTTGTGTCCGACTCCACGGCCGCGCCGCCCGCCGCCGTCGCGGTAACCGTCACCGAACGGTTCAATACACCCTCCGCCAGCGAGGTCTGCGCCCCCTGGGTCCCGCCGTCGGCGTCTACAGACAAGTCGATGGCCGCGGCGTCCGAATCGCCGATCGTCAACGAAGCCGAGCCGACCGTCAGCCCCGCCGCCGAGGTTGAACCCGTTATAGACAAGGCGTCGGCCTCGGCCGCCACACTGTCGTCCGCCGTGGTCAGAGTGAACGTCGCCGACCCCGACGACCCGCCCGCCGCAATCGTTACATCGAACGAATCCTGGCCGGACGGAATCGAATAATCCGAAGACTCCGCCGTGCCTTTCTCTACGGTAATGCTCACCGCGGCGTCAGACTCCACGGTCAGCGAGCCGGCCACCGTTGCGGTTACCTTCACCGAACGGTTCGATACGCCTTCGGCGATGGAGGTCTGCGCGCCCTGGGCACCGCCGTCCGCGTCAACAGACAAGCCGACGGCCGCCGTATCGGAGTCGCTGAGGGTGAGCGGCGCCGAGTTGACCGTCAGCCCGGCCGTCTGGGTGGAACCGGCAATCGACAAGGCGTCCGCCTCGGCAACCACACTGTCGTCCACCGTGGTCAGGGTGAAGGTTCCCGACCCGGACGACCCGCCCGCCGCAATCGTTACATCGAACGAATCCTGGCCGGATGGAATCGAATAGTCCCCGGCCTCGGCGGTGCCTTCAGACACCGTCACCGACACCGTGGTCTCGGCCTCGACGGTCCCGCCGCCCGCCGCGGCCGCAGTGACGGTAACCGACCGGTTCGATATCCCCTCGGCGATAGAGGTCTGCGCGCCCTGGGTCCCGCCGTCGGCGTCTACAGACAGGTCGATGGTTCCGGCGCCGGTGATTTCGATGGAGGCCCCGTTGACCGTGACGCCCGGCGCCGAACCGCCTACGGCCAGGGCGTCTACCTCTGATATAACCGTGTCGGTGTTGGCGGTGAGCGTGAACGTCCCCGACTTCGACCCCGTACCCGCTGCGATGACCAGATCGAACGTATCCTGGCCGGCCGGAATCGAATAATCCGACGCCTCGGCCGTACCGGCGGCCACCGATACCGACACCGTCGTCTCCGTCTCGGCGGTCCCGCCGCCCGGCACCGCCGCGGTTACCTTCACCGTCCTGTTCGCCGCCCCTTCGGCGACAGCGGTCTGCGCCCCCTCGGTGCCGGCGTCCGTATCCACCGACAGGTCGATGGTTCCGTCGTCGGTAATCGTCAACGAAGCTCCGTTGACGGTTGCGCCCGGCGCCGAACCGCCTACGGCCAGGGCGTCTACCTCTGATATAACGGCGTCGGTGTTGGTGGTGAGGGTGAACGTCCCCGACTTCGACCCCGTACCCGCTGCGATGACCAGATCGAATGTGCTCTGGCCGGCCGAGATCGAGTAGTCCCCGGCCTCGGCGGTGCCCGCGGAAATCGACACCGCAATCGTCGTCTCGGCCTCGACGGTGCCGCCGCCCGCCACCGACGCGGTTACCTTCACCGGCCGGTTCGATATTCCCTCCGCCAGTGAGGTCTGATCCCCCCCGGTGTTGCCGTCCGCGTCCACGGACAAGTCGATGGCCCCGCCGCCGCCGATATCGAGCGAAGCCGAGTTGACCGTGAAACCGGAAGCCGAACCCGTAATAGACAACGCATCCGCCTCGGCCGCCACGCTGTCCGTATTGGTAGTAAGCGTGAACGTCCCCGACCCCGACGACGCACCCGCCGCAATCGTTACATCGAACGAATCCTGGCCCGACGGAATCGAATAATCGGAAGCCTCCGCCGTACCCCGCCCCACCGCAACGCTCACGGTCGCAGCCGACTCCAAAGCCGCCCCGCCGGACACCGCCGCCGTCACCTTCACCGACCGGTTCGACACCCCTTCGGCGATCGAAGTCTGCGCTCCCTGGGTGCTGCCGTCCGCGTCCACCGACAGGTCGACGGCCGCAGCGTCGGAGTCGCCGATCGTCAACGAGGCGGAGGTTATCGTCAGCCCGGCCGTCGCAGTGGAACCCGTAATAGACAGGGCGTCCGCCTCCGCCGCAACGCTGTCGTCCAAAGTGGTCAGCGTGAACGTTCCCGACCCCGAAGACCCGCCCGCCGCAATCGTTACATCGAACGTATCCTGGCCCGACGGAATCGAATAATCCGACGCCTCGGCCGTACCGGCGGCCACCGACACCGACACCACCGTCTCCGCCTCCACGGTCGCTCCCCCCGCCGCCGCTGCGGTAACCGTAACCGTCCGGTTCGACACCCCTTCGGCGATGGAGGTCTGAGCGTTCGGGGTTCCGCCGTCGGCGTCCACAGACAAGCCGATGCTCCCCGAACCGGTGATCGTCAACGAAGCCCCGTTGACCGTGAAACCCGAAGCCGAACCCCCGACCGACAACGCATCCGCCTCGCCCACCACGCTGTCCGAGCGGGTGGTCAGAGTGAACGTTCCGGACCCCGACGACCCGCCCGCCGCGATCGTCACATCAAACGTGTCCTGGCCCGACGGAATCGAATAATCCGACGCCTCGGCCGTACCGGCGGCCACCGACACCGACACCGTGGTCTCCGCCTCCAACGAAGCGCCCCCCGCCGCCGAAGCCGTCACCTTTACCGACCGGTTTGACACGCCCTCCGCCAGCGAAGCCTGCGGCCCCGGCGTGTTGCCGTCCGCGTCCACCGACAAATCGATGGCAGCCGCGTCCGAATCGCCGATCGTCAACGACGCCCCGTTGACCGTGAAACCCGAAGCCGAACCCGTGATCGACAACGCATCCGCTTCCGCCGCAACGCGGTCGTCCAATGTGCTCAGCGTGAACGTCCCCGACCCCGACGACCCGCCCGCCGCAATCGTTACATCAAACGTGTCCTGGCCCGACGGAATCGAATAATCCGACGCCTCGGCCGTACCGGCGGCCACCGACACCGACACCGTGGTCTCCGCCTCCAACGAAGCGCCCCCCGCCACCGTCGCGGTTACTTTCACCGAACGGCCCGACACGCCCTCCGCCAGCGAAGCCTGCGGCCCCGGCGTGCTGCTGTCCGCATCTACCGACAAGTCGACGGTCGCCGCGTCCGAATCGCCGATCGTCAACGACGCCCCGTTGACCGTGAAACCCGAAGCCGAACCCGTGATCGACAGGGCGTCCGCCTCGCCCGCCGCACTGTCCGAGTTCGTAGTCAGCGTGAACGTCCCCGACCCGGACGACGCCCCCGCCGCAATCGTTATATCGAAGGTGTCCTGGCCGGACGGAATCGAATAATCGGACCCTTCTGCGGTGCCGGCGGCAACCGACACCGACACCGTGGTCTCCGCCTCCAACGAAGCGCCCCCCGCCGCCGAAGCCGTCACCGTCACCGACCGGCCCGACACGCCTTCGGCGATAGAGGTCTGCGACCCCTGAGCGCCGCCGTCGGCGTCCACAGACAGGTCGATGGTCCCGGTTTCGCTGATCGTCAGGGCCGCCCCGTTGACCGTGAATCCCGAGGCCGAACCGGTGATCGACAAGGCGTCCGCCTCGCCTATCAGGTTGTCCGTGTTCGTGGTCAGGGTGAACGTTCCCGACTTCGCGCCCGTACCGGCCGCGATCACCACATCGAAGGACGCTTCGTCCGCCGGGATGGAGTAATCGGACGACTCGGCGGTGCCGGCGCCCACCGCGACGCTCACCGCGGTGTCGGCTTCTACGGTCAGCGACCCCGCCACCGTCGCGGTTACCTTCACCGACCGGCTCGCCGCCCCCTCCCCGATCGAGGTCTGGGCGCCCTGGGTACCGCTGTCGGCGTCCACGGACAGATCGACCGTCGGGGCGTCGGAGTCGCCGATCGTCAGCGGAGTCGATCCGCTGAAGGTCAGACCGGCCAGGGAAGCCGACCCGCCCACGGACAAGGCATCGGATTCTCCCGTAACGCTGTCGTCCGTCGTGGTGAGGGTGAAGGTCTTCGTATCGGATACGGTCTCGCCGGCGTCGATGGTCAGGTTGAAGGAGCCGCCGGTTACCGAGTAGTCGCCGGCCTCGGCGGTTCCCGCCCCGACCGTTACCGGTATGGTCAGGTCGCCGGCCAAGACGTTCGAACCGGACGGGAAGGAGGCGGTTACCTCCACCGTGCGGTTGGAAACCCCCTCGTCCACCGAGGTCTGCGCCCCGTTTCGGGAGGTGTCCGCGTCCACCGTGAACACCAGACCGGAGGGGGCGGCCGTGCCGTCGGCGATGGACACCGACGCGTCGGTGAAGGTGTGGCCGGCCAGCGTTCCGGACACTGCCAGGGTCTCCGATCCTTCCGCGGCCACGGTGTCGGAGGCGGTGGTCAGGTCGAAGGTCGCGGAGGCGGACAGGCTCCCGGCCGGGATGGTGATGTTGAAACCGGGCACCGCGGTGTAGTCGGCCGGGGCGGAAGCCGGATTGGAACCTCCGCCCGCCACCGACACCGCCGCAACGGTGGGCCCGGTCAGCACGGACGAGTCGGCGTCGAAGGCGGCGGTAACCGTAACCGTCTGGTCGGTCACCCCTTCGTCCACCGAGGTCTGCGCTCCGGTCTGGTCCGCGTCGGTGTCCACGCCGAGGGTGAGAGAGGTTTCGTTGTCCTTGATGGTGATCATGGCCGGGTTGACCGTGAACCCCATCAGCGTCCCGCCCACGTTCAGGGTTTCGGAGCCTTCCACGATCCGGTCGTCGACCGGGGTGAGGGTGAACTCGGCCGAACCCGAGGAGGCCAGGGCGGGGATGGTTACATTGAACGAGTCGACCGCCTGGTAGTCGCGGGCGCCGGCGGTGTTGTCCATCAACGACACCGCCACCGCGGTCGGGCGGGGCAGCACCGCGGACCCGTCCGGGAAGGAGGCGGTTACCTTCACCGTTACGGCGGAATCGCCCTCCATGACCGAGGTATCATTGACGGTCTTGGTGGCGGTGTTCGTATCCACCGCCAGATTGATAACGGTGGGGGCCGTGTCGTTGTCTATCAAGGTGAGGGTTACGGAGTTGCTGACCCCGATAGCGCTGTGGCCGGTGAGAATGATGGTCTCGTTGCCTTCGGCTATGTTATCGTCATAAACAATGATGGATTGGACCGGCGCCAGGACAGTAGTACGCTGCCATTCGAGTTCGGCCTCGGTTTTTAGAGTGGTCTCGGGGTGGAAACGCGTTTGACCTCGCGCGAACCGGAACCGTCCGCTTGGAGTATATCTACTCCAATAGATCTCGTAGTCACCGGAAGCAGTAACGTAGTACCCGTCATCGTGCCATTCGCCGATATCCGCGGTGCCGGAGGGTTTTACATTTATGTTCAGGTTGTTTTGTCCGGCCGGGCGGCTCAGGGTCATATACAGATAGAAGAGAACATGGGCCGGGGCTACGCCCTGGTAGCCGGGGACCGTGGTGTCTGTATGTATTCCTTCCCTGAGGAGAGCCGCATTGAGGAACGGCGAGGGAGAGCCGTTGGTGCCGGCGGTGAACAGGTTGATGTTGGCGGTCTCGTTGTCGGTGATGGTTATCTTCGGCGAGGAGTTGAAGGTAAACCCGGTTGCCTCTCCGGTTACCGTGAAGGTTTCCGGCCCTTCGACCGTGGTGTCGTTGACTACGGTCAGGGTGAAATTGCCGCTGTGTTCGGTCTGGCCGGCCGGGATGGTTATGGTGAAGGTGTCGTTGGTCTTGTCGGTGGAGTAGTCGTACCCGGTGGTGTACACAATCTTGCCCTTGGCCAACCCGACCGGCAGATCAAGGACATCCGTTGATTCTTCCGGATGAGCCGGCTCGCCGACCAGCTTCACCGTTACCGCGGTGGCGGAGGCAAGGGGGGCGGAACCGGACGGGAAGGCGGCTTTGACCGACACGGTTGTGTTGCCGCTCTCCTCGCCGACGGCGGCCTGGTTTCCTGTGGTCTCGGAATCCACGTCGACGGTCAGGTCGATGGCGGTGGGGGCGGCGTCGTTGTCGGCGATGGACAACGACGCGCCGGCAATGGTGAAACCGGCCGCCGATCCGGACACGGCAACCGTCTCCGTCCCCTCCGCCACGGCGTCGTCGGCGGGGGTGAAGGTGAAGGTCCCCATCCCGCTGGACGACCCCGCCGCAATGGTTACCGTGAACGAGGGCACCGCGGTGAAATCGGCGGAAGAGGCGGCGCCGGCCGACACCGACACCGACACCGACACCGAGGTTGCGGTTTTCAAAACCGGCGATCCGTTCGGGAAGGAGGCCGTTACGTCCACCATCGTGGCCCCGCTGCCCTCGCTCACGCTAGTCGGGTTCAGGGTCAGGGTTATCCCGGTCGGGGGGGTGTCGTTGTCGGTGATCGTTATCGAGGCGCTGTTCACCGCGGTGAAACCGGCTGCGGTGGTGGTCCCGGATACGGTCAGCGCCTCGCTGCCTTCGACGAGGTTGTCGTCGGTCAGGGTCAGGGTGAAGGTCCCGGCGCCGGAGGATTGGCCCGCCGATATGGTGATGTCGAACTTGGGTACCGCGGTGAAATCGGCCGCCGCCGCCTTGCCCGTCGTTCCCTCCCCCGTTACCGACACCTTCACCACCGTGTCGGTGGTCAACACCGTCGACCCGCTCAACGCTGCCTTTACCGTTACGGTCGCCGCCGAGCTCCCTTCGGCTGCCCCGGTCTGGTCTCCTGTGGTTTCGGAATCCACGTCGACGCTCAGGTCGATGGCGGTGGGGGCGGAGTCGTTGTCGTTGATGGTCACCGTCACCCCGTTGACCGTGAACCCGGACGCGGCGCCGCCGATGGTCAGGGTTTCCGACGACTCCACCACATTGTCGTCGGCGGCGGTGAGCAGGAAACTGCCGCTGTCGGCAACGCTCAACCGCGTCGACGGGATGGTCAACACCAAGGAGGGATCTGTGGCGCCGGCGGCGGCCAACCCGAAATCGCCGGATGCGGCCGTTACCCCGGCCGCCGAGAGGGTTATAGCCGTTTCGGCCTCGTAGGTCTTGGAACCGTCCGGGAACGAAGCCGACACCGTGATCGGATACGCGGACGACCGTTCGGTAACCGCCGTCTGCGTTCCCGCGTCGGCGGAGGTGTCCACCCCCAGACTGATGGTGGTGGGGCCGGTGTCGTTGTCGGAGTCGATGGTGATGGAATCGGCGTCAACTGTCAGGCCGGAGCGGTCGGTCGAGCCGGACACGGTGATCGTCTCCGATACGACATCCACCACGTCGTCGTCGGTTACCGTCAGGGTGAAGGTCCCCGACGCCGTCCGCCCGCCGGCGGGAATGGTCAGATCGAACGTGTTGTTGGTCTTGTCCGTGGTGAAATCGGACGGTTCGGCCTTGCCGGCGGTTCCCTCGCCCGACACCGTCACCGAAACGGTCGTGGCCGACTCGAAGGTCTTGGAACCCGACGGCAGCTCGGCCGTCACCGCAACCGCAACCGCCGCGTCCCCCTCCCCGATCGTGTCCTGATCCCCCTCCTCGTTGCGGTCGAGGTCGACGCTCAAGGCAACCGAAGACGGAGCGGCGTCGTTGTCGGTTATCTCCACCGAGACGGAGGTTACGGTCACCCCGGCCCGGTCGGACACTCCGGAAATGGTGATGTCCTCCGCTCCTTCGGCGTAGTCGTCCTCGACCGGGTCCAGGCTGAAGTCGGCCGAACCGCTGCTCTGTCCGGCCGCGATCTCTATCTTGAAATCGGTTACCGCCGTGAAGTCGGCCGCCTCCGCCTCGCCCGCCCCTCCGTTGCCGTCCACGGACACCGTTATCACCGTCTTGGACTCGAAGGTCTTGCTGCCCGGCAGCGCGGCGGTTACCCGCGCCGTCTTGGCGGCCGACGCCTCCCCTGCGCTCGACTGCACCCCCCCGACGGCGGTGTCCGCATCCACGCTCAGGGTGACGGCGGTCGGAGCGGCGTCGTCGTCGTCGATGGTCACCGACCCGCTGTTGACCGTGAACCCGGACGCGGCGCCCGACACCGTGATCGTCTCCGGCCCCTCCGCGTAGTCGTCGTCGGCGGTTGCCAGGCTGAAGACGGCAGACCCGCTGCTCTGACCGGCCGGGATGACCACATCGAAGCTGTTGACCGCCGTGAAGTCGGCCGCCTCCGTACCAGCGGCGGCCGCCACCGAGACGCGCACCGTGGTGCTGGAGGTCAACACCGCCGAGCCGTCCGGGAAGGAGGCGGTCACCCGGGCGTCGGCGGCGGCCGCCCCTTCGGTCACCGATGACTGCACGCCGGTCGTCTCGTCGTCGGCGTCCACCGACAGGGCGATGACCGCGGGGGATTGGTCCCCGTCGGTGAGCCGGATCTCGGCGCCGTTCACCGTTACCCCCGAATAGGGGGCGGTTCCGGTTACAGATATCTTCTCGGTTCCCTCGCCCGCCACGTTGTCATCGGTGCCGCTCAGATTGAATACGGCCGACCCGGTGCGGTTGGTTTTCGAGATGTTCAACGTAAAATCGGCAACCGCGTCGAAATCGTCGGCCTCCGCCTCGCCGGTCCCCCCCGCCCCTTTCACCGCAACCGTCAGCTCCATGTCCTCTTCCAGGGCGGCCGAGCCGTTGAGTGAGGCGGAGACCGTTACAGAGGCGTCTGCGCCCTCGGCCAGGGTGTTCTGGTTGGCGGAAGTCTCGCTGTCCGTATCCACGCTCAGGTTTACGGCGGGGAAGGAGTCGTTGTCCTGATCGATGACGATGAAGTCGTTGCGCACCGTGAACCCGGACAGAGAACCGTTCACGGCCAACAGCTCGGGCAATACATCCGCAACGCTGTCATCGCTGATCTGCAGGTTGAAGCTTCCCGATCCGCTCACCGCACCGTTCGCGATTGTTACATCGAACGGGGTGACGGCGGCGAAATCGGAGGCTTCCGCCCTTCCGGGCCCGCCCGTTCCCTGCAGAGAAACCCTAACGGCCCGGGAGGCGGACAGGGCCGATGAGCCGCTGGGAAGGGACGCGGTAACCGCCGCCGTCTTGGTCGTTCCCTCCGCCGCCGTTTTCTGGTTTCCGTCCTCGTCGGGGTCGAGATCCACCCGCACATATATTGTGGTGGGGTTGTCGTTGTCGTCGATGGTTACCGCGGCGGGGTTGATGGTGTAGCCCGCCGCGGTTCCGCCGATCTTGAAGGTCTCGTTGCCTTCCGCCGCTTCGCTGTCCTCGACTGTGGTCAGCGACAGGTAGCCCGAAACGCGGTTCGACCCTCTGGGCAGATCGAGCTGAAGCGAGCCGTCGTCACCCCAGGCGGCGATGCTGAAATCATCCCCGGCGCCGGCGGTGCCGGTCTCCCCTGCCAGGGTGATCTCGGTGTCGGATTCCCTCACCGCCGATCCCTCCGGAATCGAGGCGGTTACCTTCACCTTGCGGTTGCTTATCCCTTCGGGCAGGTAGTCCTGGTCGCCGAAGACCTCGAGGTCGGTGTCAACGGTCAGGCTGATGACGGGCCGGGCCTCGTTGTCGATGATGTTGATGAACGAGCTGGTGGCGCGGTCGACGATCGTTACGCCGGGGACGGAAGCCGACCCGGTAACCCAGATCGTTTCCGCTCCCTCGTACACGGCGTCGTCGGCCACCGTCAAAGTGAAGGTTCCGTCGCGGTAGGTCTGGCCCGCCGGAATGGTTATGTCGAAGGCGTCGCCGGCCTGGTCGGTGGAGAAGTCGTTCGCCTCCGCGGTGGCCGCCCCGTCGGCGGTCAACCGCACGGCAAAGGTGGCGTCGGACTCGAACAACACAGTCGGATCGTCCGGCTCCGGGGGCGGCATTATCCGAGCCCGGACCAGCGCCCCCGCATACGGGCCGCCGCCCTCGCGTACGTCCAGCTGCCTGCCTCCCGAGCCGGAGTCCACATCCGCCTCCAGAACGACCGAGAGCAGATCGGCGTCGGCAATGGTAAAGGAGGCCTGGTAGACGGTGCCGACTCCGGCGGCGCGGGTGGTTCCGGACACTATTACGGTCTCTGCGCCCTCGCCGGCCAGGTTGTCGTCGGCGGCGGTCAGGGTGAAGACGGCCGACCCGGAATCGGCGCCGCCGGGGATGGTTACATCGAACGCGTCGCCGGTCTGGTCGGTGGAGAAGTCGTTCGCCTCCGCGGTGGCCGCCCCGTCGGCGGTCAACCGCACCGACACAACGGTGTCGGTCTCCAACAGCTTGGCGCCGGAGAGGAAGGCGGCCGTCACCTTCACCGTCGTGACATCGCCCTCGTCTACGCCGGAATCCTGCGCGACGGTGGAGCTGTCCATGTCCACTGCCAACCCGATCGAGGTGGGGCCGGAGTCGTTGTCGGAGTCGATGGTGATGGTATCGGCGTCAACTGTCAGGCCGGAGCGGTCGGTCGAGCCGGACACGGTGATGGTCTCCGGGGTGACGTCGATCACCTCGTCGTCGGCAATGGTCAGGGTGAAGGTCCCCGACGCCGACCGCCCGCCGCCGGGAATGGTCAAATCGAACGTGTTATTGGTCTTGTCGGTTGAGAAATCGGACGGCTCGGCTTTGCCGGCGGTTCCCTCGCCCGACACCGTCACCGAAACGGTGGTGGCCGACTCGAAGGTATTGGAACCCGACGGCAGCTCGGCCCTCACCTCCACCGAAACCGCCGCGTCCCCCTCCCCGATCTCATCCTGATCCCCCATCTCGTCACCGTCGAGATCGATGCTCAAGACAACCGACGACGGAGCGGCGTCGTTGTCGGCGATCTCCACCGAGGCGGCGGTTACGTTCACCCCGGCCAGGTCGGCCACACCGGAAACGGTGATGTCCTCCGCTCCTTCTACGTAGTCGTCCTCGGCGGGATCCAGGCTGAAAGTGGCCGAACCGCTGCTCTGCCCGGCTGCGATGGTCAGCGTGAAATCCTCGACCGGGGCGAAGTCGGCCGGCTCCGCCTCCCCTTCCCCTCCGTTGCCGTCCACCGACACCGTGATCGTCAGATCGGATTCGAAGGTCTTGCCGTCCGGCACCGAGGCCGTGACCCGCGCCGTCTGGGCGGACGACCCCTCGCCCGCGCTCGACTGCTCTCCTTCGGCGGCGTCGTCGGCGTCCACGCTCAGGGCGACGGCGGGAGGGGCGTCATCGTCGTCGATGGTCAACACCGCACCGTTGACGGTGAAACCGGAGGCGGTTCCGGACACGGACAGGTCCTCGTCCCCCTCCACCCGCTCGTCGTCGGCGGTGGTCAGGCTGAAGGTTTGCGAATGGAAGGACATTCTCGCCGGGAAGTTGAGGGTGAAGTCGGTTACCGGGGTGAAATCGTTGGACTCGGCGCCGCGGGTTCCCCCGGCCGCGGCCACCGAAATGGTGATCGGGGTGGGCGAGGTGAGGAATCTGCCGAACGCATTGGTTGCGGTTACCGTGATCGTCTGGTTGCTTACCCCCTCCCCGACGCTGGGCTGATAGCCGTCGAGCGTGCTGTCGGCGTCCACCCACAGGTTGAAATCGTTGGGGGCTCCGTCGTTGTCGATGAGCAGAATGGCGACGGAACGAACGGTGTAACCGTCGGCCCTTCCCTTTATAACTATCGTCTCGGCGCCCTCGCCCGTTATGGGGTCGTCCACCGCCGTAATGTCGACCCGGGCCGCGGTAACCGGGTAGGGGTCGACGTTGCTGAGCGTGATGTTGTTGCGGCCGGAAACAGGGAAAGAGGCGGTGAAGTCGGTCCCTGACGAGGCGGCGCCGCCGGTGAAGTTCAGATCCCGCACCGTCACCGGCCTGCTCGGGTGCTTGCCGGCGGGCGGGGCGCCGGTTATCTCGTAGCATACCTTTCCGTCTGCTTCACCCAGGTTGTTGGAATTGGGCCGGTTGTCGGAGGGTTGGCATCTGACCGCCCGGGCCGCCAGGTTGATGATCGCCTGCTCGTCGTCCTCGATGGTTAAAGCCGCCGGGTTGACCGTGTATGTGGATGTCCCCCGCAGCTGAACCTGCAGACTCTCCGGCCCTTCTATAAGAGGATCGTTGAAGGGCTCTATCACGAAAGTGGCCGTCCCCCGTACCTGGTTCTTGGGGATGGTCAAGGCAATGTTCCAACTTCCCCTGATCCTGTAGTCGTTCGGGTTGGGAAGCAATCGGGGCAAGGCCGTAATCCCGGCCGTTTCCAAGCTCAGGCTGGTGTCGGAGTCGACCGCGGTCCCGGAGGCGAACTCGGCGGTAACGGTAACCGTGGTCCGGCCGGCGTTTTCGGAAATGGAGGTCTGCAGGCCGGGGTCGGCGCTGGTGTCGACCGCGAGGTCGATAACGGCGGGGGCGGCGTCGTTGTCGGTGATGGTTACCGCGGCGCTCCCCGACTGCCCGAACACCGAGGCGGTGAACCTGGCCCGTTCCGCGCCCGGCTCGTGAACGGCGTCGTCGATGGGGGTGAGGGTAACCGTCTTGGAACCCCGCAGGGCGCCGGCCGCCACCGGCACCGTGAAGTCGTCGATGGCGTCGAAATCGGTTCCCGCCGCCGCCCCGTCCCCGGTTACGGTCACCGACACCTGCGTCTCCGCAGTCAGCTCGGAGCTGCGGGCGTGCGGAAACTCGACGGCCAGCGTGATGGAAGCGGGCTCGTCACCCTCCCCCACCGAGGTCTTGCTGAGCCCCAACCGGAACCGGGAGTCCTGGTCGCGGATGGTAAGGGCGGCGGGGTTGACCGTGTAGCCGCTCAATGAAGAGGTCAGGGTCACCGTTTCCGGCCCTTCGAGGGCCGTGTCGGCGGCGGCGCTGAAGCTGAAAGTGGCCGTACCGCTGCGCTGGTTGGCGGGGATGGTTACATCCACCGAGGCGGGGGCGGTGAAATCGGCGGCCTCGGCCGTGCCGGCCGCGATGGAAACCGTGAAGGTCGCCGCCGATGCGAGCGCGGCCGCCCCATGCGGCACGGCGGCTCTGACCGTTGCCGTCCGGACGCTTCCCTCATCCACATAGGTCTGATCCCCGCCGGCGGGCTGCGCATCCACGCTCAGGTCGACGGTGGGGACGGTCTCGTCGTCGTCGATGGTCACCACCGCCCCGTTGACGGTGAAACCGGAGGCGGTCCCGGACACGGCCAGATCCTCGTCGCCTTCGAGTAAATCGTCGGAAACGGTGGTGAGGGAGAAGGAGGCGGACCCGCTGGAGGCGCCGGCGGGGATGGTAACGGTGAAGTTGTCCACCGCGGTGAAGTCCGCCGCTTCGGCGCCGTAGGCGCCTCCGGCCCCCGCCACCGACACGGTAACCGCGGCGGCGGAGCTGCGGGAGGCCCCGTTCGCATAGGCGGCGGTTACCGCAACCGTCTGGGCGGCGGCGCCTTCCTCTACGCTGGTCTGGAAGCCGCCGGCGGTGGACGCGTCCACCATCAGGTTGATTCGATTGGCCGAGTGGTCGTTGTCGCGGATGCGAAACGCGAAGGGGCGCACCTTGAACCCCCCGTCGGCGCTGCCTCCTATGACGATTGTCTCGACCCCTTCGTCGGCCGCGCTGTCGTCATGCACCGTGATGATCATCATGGCCGAAAGGGAAGCGCTTTGGCGGTTCGCTTCGAACCTTATCTCATTGCGAACCGATTGATCATTATTGACTGTGAAGAGCGCGGTGTAATCGGTCCCCGAGTCGGCGGTGCCGCCGAAGGTCAGTCCGCTGACCGTAAACGGCCGGACGGCGACCGAGCCTGCGGGCAGGGATCCGGTTATCCCGACGCAGATGTTGGAGTCGCCCTCGTTGAGGTTGTCGAAGCCTTGGGAAGTTCGGCACGATATAGGACGCAGGTAGACCACCGCTTCCTCGTCGTCCTCAATGGTGAACTCGCCCTGGTTGACCGTGTAGGAGGAGGTCCCCTGCAGGGATACGGTAACGGTCTTGGGCGCTTCGCCCGCCAGGTTGTTGTCGACGGGGGTTACCCCCACGAGCGTGGTTCCCCGAACCCGGTTCTTGGGAATGGTCAGGGTGAAATCGGAGGTGTTCAGCGACGACATCCGCAGGGTCAGGGCGGTGTCGGTTTCCACTGCGGTCCCGGAGGCGAACTCGGCGGCAACGATCACCACGGATGCCCCCGTGTTCTCGGCGAGGGAGGTCTGCTCCCCGGCGGCGGCGCTGGTGTCTACCTTGAGGTCGATGACGGTGGGGGCGGCGTCGTTGTCGGTGATGGTTACCGCGGTTTCGGCGGTGCGCCCGAACAGCGTCCCGGTGAACTTCACCTTCTCGGTGGAAGCCTCGTGGATGACATCGTCGGTGGGGGTGATGGTTATCGACTTCGACCCGCTGACCGCATTCGCCGCCACCGCCACCGTGAAGTCGTCGATGCTCTCGAAGTCGGTTCCCGCCGCCGCTCCGTCCCCGGTTGCGGCCACCGACACCAGCGTCTCCGCGCCCAGCTCCGAGCTTGCGGCGTTGGGGAAGGAAACCGTCAGAACAACCGGGGAGGCGCCGGCGTCCTCGTCCACCGAAGACGAGCCGGCCGTCAGGCGGAACTGCGCGTCTTCGTCCCGGATGGTCAGGGCGGCCGGGCTGACCGTGTACCCGCTCAGGGAGGAGGTCAGCGAAACGGTCTCCGGCCCTTCCAGAACGGTGTCGGAAGCGGCCGTGAAGCTGAAGGTGGCCGAGCCGCTGGTCTGGCCGGCGGAGATCGTTACATCTACCGAGGCGGGCGCCGTGAAGTCGGCGTTCTCGGCCGTGTCCGCCGCGATCGTGACCGTGAAGGCGGCCGCTGTAGACAAAGCGGCCTGCCCGTCCGGCAGCGCCGCCGTTACCGTTACCGTCCTGGTATCGCCCTCGTCCACGTAGTCCTGATTCCCCGCATCGGACTGAGAGTCCACGCTCAGACCCACGGCGACGGCGGGGTCCTGGTTGCCCGAGTTGCCCGATACGAGACGGTCGCCGGGGGGCGGGGCCGGCGGCGGTGCGGTTTCTTCTTCGTCGGAGTCGTTGTCGATGATGGTGAGGGTCGCGGCGGTGATGTCGGTGATCCCGGACGCGTGGGCAACTCCGGTTACCTCGACCGTCTCGTCGCCTTCTACAACCAGGTCGTCAATGACCTCGATGGTGAAATCAGCCGCGCCGAAGGTCTGGCCGGCGTGGATGGTTACATCGAAGTCGTCGACCGGATTGAAGTCCTCTACCTCGGCTTGGCCGTTCCCGCCCTGACCGCCGACCGACACCGTTACCACCGTGTCGATCTCCAGGGCCTGCGCCCCGTCCGGGAAGGCGGCGAATACGGTCACCAACGCCGCCCGGCCTTCGTCGACCTCGGTCTGGGCGCCCTCGGCTTCCGGATCGGTGTCCACGCTCAGAGCAATGGAAGCGGGGATCGATTCCTCTTCGCCCTCGTCCTCTTCTTGTCCTTGTCCGCCGGCGCCGGGCTCGTTCCCGCCGTTATCACCCTGACCCTCACCGCCGTCACCGCCCTGCTGCTCATCACCCCCGCCCCCCGGCTGCACCCCGCCCTGACCCTGCTCGTTCTGATCCGCGGGGCCGGTCCCGCCGCTCTGCTCATCACCCCCGCCCCCCGGCTGCACCCCGCTCTGCCTATCACTGCTGTCGTCCTGGCCGTCCTCTCCATCACCCTGACCGTCGCCGCCGTCACCGCCCTGCTGCTCATCACCCCCGCTCCCCGGCTGCACCCCACTCTGACCCTGCTCGTTCTGATCCGCGGGGTCGGTCTGATCCGCGGGGTCGGGCGGAGTCGCGTCCTCGGCGGGGAGGGTGGTGGTAGTCGCTGCGGTCGGGGCGGTCGTGGAATCAGGCGCGGCGGTGGTAGCGGACGACGAAGAGACGATGGTGTCGAGCACCTCGGACTGAGCCGCCGCGGAGGCGACCATAAGAAAGGCGATGACCCCCGCCGTCCCCGCCGTGAACCGCAAGCGGCGGCCAAACGACTTGATCATGCAGAACACCCCATGCCTGCGGACTCCGGCAGACCCGCGCGGAGGGGTCGGGGCATCCGCAACCATCGCGCCTGTCCGCCTCCGCCGAAGCTATTCATAGTTTGACATCGCCAATCAAGCCCCGGGTGCACCGATCCTGACACTTCTCCCCTAGATTCTGACGCTCTGTCCGAACGGGCCGGAAAACCCTTGGACCCTTCCATCGCGACCAATCTCCCGCAACTCCGCCACGCGCCGAGAATTACCTCTGTTCCGAAGCAATTTGACCCATCTAGTGGAACTCAAACCGCCTAGTGGAAATGATAACAGCAACGCTCCTGGTTGTCAAGACAAAACCAACAGCAAGAAATAACTATCTGACCTGGGCTTTTATCCCCTTTCTCGAAAAGGAGCCGACACCTTGTCATTAACCCCCCCCCCCCGGACAACCGACAGAGCTGACACCTTGTCGCAAAACCGGGACCCAAGCGTACGCGCGGATAGGGAGCCGGAAAGTGTCCCGGCTCAAGCAACCGTCGGACGGTTTCTGCCCGACGAACACGGAGCGGCAGGGCACCGCGCCCACCGACGAAACGGCCAAGGCACCCCGGTCCGATCCTCCTATACCCGGTCGTCCTCCCAGAAGAAGGCACCAACCCTGCAAGCCCGAACCTCCTGCGAACCCACCGATCAAAACGCAACCCAACGAAGCGCCGCCGCAAGCCACCCCACAAACCCCAACCCCCCAGCGAACCCACCGATCAAGCCCCTATCCCCCGCCCAAGCACCCCCGGCAAGAACGCGAAAATCCGGCGCACCGCCCCCGGCTACGCCGGGCCCAGCCCCCGCCGCCACCACCTGCATATCCGGACGCGGTCGGTCAGTACCCGGAGGGTCGCGTTCGGAAGATGATCCCTGTCTCGGTCTGCGGCGCCAGCCGACCGGAGGTGCTTGCAGCTTCTACATTATCCGGCATCGGTGCGACAAGGTCAATACCCTTGTGGGCGGATCCGGCGGGTTTTTTTGTCATTCCGTGATTTAAAGAGGGTCGTCGGATAAAGGAGCCGGCGGCGTCATCCGGCAAGCAGCCGTCGAGGGCTCCAGTCGAGAATCTTTTAAATATTGAAAGAACCTGGAATAATACCTGGTATGCCCTTGTTATACCATACAGAATGTTCGATTTCCTCAACGACCGCGCCCCCGACGAGGGCTTCACCGTCCAGGACCCGGCCCGCGCCGGCCTCAACGGCGAAGCGAACCCGGCCGGGCCGGACGGGTGGATGAGCGAATACCAGCAGCGCCGCCAGACGGTGTACGACCGGGCCGACCGGCTGATAAACGATCGGGCAAACCCCTGGGACCCTTCCGGTACATTCGCCGATCACCGGGAGGCGGAAACCGCCAAAGCCGAAGCCGGGCTGGTACGCGCCCAAGCCGGCATCAGCCGCGCCCAGGGCGAACAGCTCTACTGGATACAAGCTCTGCTGCGCTTCGGCGGCGCGGCCCGGGCCGGGTACGCCAGCCGAGTGGACCTGGTAGCAGGAATGCTGGACCTGCACCGGGAAACCGCCCGGGATCTGGTCTACCTGGCCGAACGGACCAACGACCGCACCATCGCCGACATCCGGAACGGACGCCGGTCGTATGCCAGGGTGCTGGAAGAAACCCGCCTCCGGGAAGCCGGCGCCACCCCAGAACAAATCGAGGGATCCCGGCGGTTCGGCCTCGGCCGGGTGCGGCGGATGCTCAACAAGCTGCGGCGGGTGACCCGGGCTGACGAGAAGAAGATCTTCGACGGCCAGTACGTCAGCTTCCAGCCGTCCCTGGACGGAACCCACTACCGGCTGGCGGGCCGGCTCGGCGGCTACGAGGGAGAAATCTGCCGTCAAGCCCTCGAACAGCGCAGCGACCGGATCACCCCCGCCGGGAACAGCGGCGGTGTGGATGATGTCCGGTCCGGCCGGGGTCTGCGCCGGGCGCTGGCCCTCACCTCGCTCTGCCAAGACGAACTCGACCAAACCCAACCCCCCGACGACACCAGCCGGTCGGGGGATCTCTCCGCGCGGGTGGAAGACCTGGCCGCCTGGGAGAAAGAAACCGCCCAACACGACGACCAAGCCGAACAGACCGGCGGCGGGGGGCGGGCCGACCACGCCGACGAAACCGACGAAGCCATCCGCCGCGACCTCATCGAAGACATCCTCCAAACCGCCCGCGCCGCCGGAGGCGGCCGTAGCCGCCGCCGGCCTCTGCTGATGATCGTCGCCGACCAGCACCTCGCCGAACGATCCGGCAACGAACAAGGCGTCTCGATCCTGGCAGGCCCCCGGGTCGGCCCCGGCACCGTCGACCTCGTCGAATGCCAGGGCCGGACCGAACACATCACCGCAACCCCCGGCGGCCTCACCAGCAACGGGCTGTCACAGCAGATACGCCCCGGCCTGCGCCGAGCAGTCCTGGCCCGGGACGACGGATGCGTCATCGACGCCTGCCAAAACACCTACCGGCTCGAAGTCCACCATGTGATCCCCCGCTCCCAGGGCGGAACCAACCAAGCCGGCAACCTCGCCGCCCTCTGCTGGTACCACCACCACATCGCCGTACACCGAAACGGACTCCAACTCGACCCCCGCTCACCACCCCACCGGCGGCGGCTCACCAGACCCCGACCACCCAAACAACAACACCCCCCGCCCCGCCCGCACGCCCCCCTCCCCGGATCCAGATAGCCCCGAAACCGGAACACGCCACCCACCCCCTGCCGGCAGGCGGACGACGGCTGTCCCAGCCTGTCGGGCAGTTCTGCCTGCATCTCGGAAGGGAATGCCTGCCCAGGTATCCGCCGCCGCCCCATCGGACTCCGAAACCAGCTTCCTTGAGCGTGCGCGGATAGGGCATCCGAAAAGTGTCCGGCGCAGGCAACTGTTGGATGGCGCCAACCGATGAACATGGCGGCAGGACGCAGCCCTCGCCGACGGAACACCGGAGGCGCCCCCTATCCGTGAATCCCTCCTGCGCTCAGCCTGAATCCACCGATGGGTGTGGGGTTTTGGGGCGGAAATGTTGGGAAGTGCCTCTCTGACCTGGGATAATAGCCGTATGTATCAACGGTTTCGGCCCTGGACGAGGAGGCACTTCCTGTGAGTAGAGTATCGCACAATATAGACCGCTTGGAGCCGGTTTTCGACGACGAGTCGCTGGTGGCGGATGCGGGGTTGCTGACAGCGTCGACGTTGATGGACCGGCTGGGCTTGGAGGATGTGGTGGATTCGATGGTCCGCCTCGGCGGCCGTGCGGGCGCCGCCCGGCCGGGCCGTAAGGTATTGACCTTGGTCGCGTCGATGTTGCTGGGGGGTTCTCATATCGACCACGCCGACCGGCTGCGGGCCGGGTCCACCGGGGAGGTGTTGCCGTTCCGGCCGATGGCTTCTTCAACGGTGGGGACTTTTCTGCGGTCTTTGACCTGGGGTCATGTCCGTCAGCCGGGGCAAGGCCCTGACCGAGGCGCTGCGGCGGGCATGGACGGCGGGCGCCGGCCCCGCAGACGGGGCGCCGGTGACGATTGATGTGGATTCTGCGATCTGTGAAGTGTCGGGCAAAACCAAACAAGGCGCCGCCTACAGTGGTTACACCAACCAGTTGGGTTACCACCCCCTGTTAGCGGTCAGGGCCGACACCGGAGAAATAGTCGCGGCCCGCCTCCGGGGCGGAGCGTCACAGCAAGGCAACACTCACTTCGTTGCCGAGGCCGTCCACCGCGTCCGCCGCGCCGGCGCGGCGGGAGAGATCACGGTGCGGGCCGACGCCGGGTTCTGGTCGCATGGCCTGATCGAACAGCTGAGCGGCCTAGGGGTGCGCTGGTCGATAACCATTCCCCTCTACCCCAATGTCAAAAAAGCAATCGAAGACATCCCCGAAACCGCCTGGGAGTCTATCGAATACACCGACAGCGGCGCAGCCCAGGTCGCGGAGACGGTCATCGGCGGGCCGGCCGAACCCCTGCGGCTGGTGGTCCGCCGAACCCGGATAACCGGACACCAAGCCCAGATCTGGACCGACTGGCGGTACCACGCCTTCGCCACCGACACCACAATGCCCGCCGCCGAAGCCGACCGGGAACACCGCAGTCACGCATCTATTGAGCTCGCCGTACGCGATCTCAAAGAAGGCGGCCTCGCTCACCTGCCCTCCGGGGGTTTCAACGCCAACGCCGGCTGGCTCGCCTGCGCGGTGCTCGCCTACAACCTGATCCGATGGATCAAACACCCCGGCGGCGTCCAACCCGCCGGGGTGCTCACCGTCGGACGCACCGTCAGAGTACGCCTCTACCGCATCCCCGGCCGCGTTGTCAACCACAGAGGCCGCTTCCTGCTCCGCCTCCCCGCCCGATGGCCCTGGGCCCGCACCTACCAGACCATCCTCGACAACCTCCGCGGCCTACCCCAACTCTGCTGACCCCGCCCGCCCACGCCGGTGAACACCCCACCACCCCACAAACCAGCACACCCGCCAACAAAACGGTGGATTCAGGCTCAAACAACCGAGCAACCAACCCACCCCGACACCCCAAACACCCCACCACCCCACAAACCGGCACACCCGCCAACAAAACGGTGGATTCAGGCTCAGCCGCCTTACCGAGAAACATCGAACACCGCGTAAGTCCAAACCCTGTGGACCCCCTGGTCAAACCCCTCTCCCGCCCCACCGATCTGCTGGACAATGAACCCGCCTTCAGGTCTTTCTGCGAACCCCCTGGTCACGCCCCTGTCCCGCCCCCGGACCCCGGCAAGAACGCGAAAAACGCCGCCCCCACGCCCCGCTTCGCGGGCCCGGCCCCCACCGCCTCCACCTCGGTTCCGGACGCGCCTGGTCAGTACCCGGCGGGTCGCGTTCGGAAGATGATCCCTGTCTCGGTCTGCGGCGCCTGCCGACCGGAGGTGATTGCAGCTCCTTCATTATCCGGCATCGGTGTGACATAGTCAATACCCTTGTAGGCGGATCCGGCGGATTTTTTTGAGGCTTCGCGAAAACGTGGGGAAATGGGGGTTGGGTGGGGTCTGGGTCCTTGGTTTGGGGTCGGGGCCCGACTGTAATCGGTGACGTAAGAACAAGCCGATTACGAGGAGGGCCCCGATGGGCTGGGATGATATAACGATACCGTTGGGGTTGCGGGGGGTGCGGGTGATAGCAGTGTTGGAGAACACCCCCACCCGGCTGAAGGCCGAGGTCCGTTCGGGGTGGTCGGTGTCCCGGTGCCCCTCGTGCGGGCACAAGTGCCGGAGGGTGCATGACACCCGCCCCAAAAACATCCGGGATATGGTCATGACGGGACGGCGGGTGACGCTGGTGTGGCATCGCCGGCGGTTTGTGTGCGATGACTGCGGCGCCCGGCATCTGGAGTCCCATCCCGAGTTCGAGGGGAACCTGACCCGCCGCCTCGCCCGCCAGATCGTCGTCGATACCCGGGTGATGACCATCTCGGCGGTAGCCAAACGCGAAGGACTGGGATGGCATAAGGTCATGGGGTTGGTTACCGCCTGGTCGAACCGGGTAGCCCAACACCGCCGCCGCAGGCGCTGCCGGGTGCTGCTGGTAGACGAGACTTCCATCCAGCGGGGCCACAAATACGTGACCGTGATCAAAAACGGGGACACCGGCAAGGTGCTGGACATAGTCGAGCACCGCTCCGCAGCCGCTCTAGCAGGCTTTCTGCGTTCCCAGCCCCGATCCTGGCGGCGGCAGGTCAAAGTCGTGGTAACCGACGGATCCCGCCCCTACAGGAAAGCAATCAACGCCTGGCTGCCCCACGCCCGCCACGTCCTGGACCGGTTCCATGTTGTCCGCTGGTTCGCCGCCGGCCTCAACGCCGTGCGCCGCGAGGTTCAACGCCGCCGAGACCAAGGAAGCAACAAAAGCCCGGTGTTCGACCACGACGTGTTCCGAGCCCGGTTCGTTCTCCTCCGGCGCCCCGACCGGCTCACCCCCGACGAAACCGAACGCCTCGAACAGCTCCTCGGGCGGCATCCCCGCCTGCGGGCGGCCTGGGAGGCCCTGGCCGAGCTCCACGGCCTCTACCTCGCCGAGGACTACCAGGCCGCCCTCGCCGCCTTGCGGCGCTTCGCTCGCCTCTACGCCGCCGGGGAGCTTCCCGAGTTCGGCGCTGTCATGGAAACCGTCAGCGCCTGGGAAAACGAAATCCTCGACTGGCACCTTACCGGACGGCCCTCCAACGGCCGCCTCGAAGGAACCAACAACCTCCTCCAGATCCTACGGCGAACCGCCCACGGATTCACCAACCCCTACAACTACGCAGCCCGGGGACTCCTACTAACCTGACCACCTCACCGACAACACCACCCCACCCCAAATCCCACACTTTCGCGAAGGGCCATTTTTTTGTCATTCCCGTGATTTTATTGCGCCTGCCGCTCGGAACAGCTGATCTTTCAAGCCGTTTACCGAAGGCGGATAGGCGCGGAAGACCGCCGACTCGGGGCTGTCCGGCGGTTCAGGTCGACGAGGCCTCGTAGATCTCGGCTATCGATCCGTCCAGGGTCCGGTCGAAGTCCTCGTCGGTCTGGCCGGCGGTGAGGCCCTCGGCGAGGGCGCGGCTGAAACTGGCCGCCATGCCGCGCTGGCGGGCCAGCCGCCGGCAGGCCTCCCTGCGGTCGTAACCGCCCGAGAGAGCCACCACCCGCAGCACCCGGGGGTGTTCCACCAGCCCCAGGTACAGATCGTCCTCCTCCGGGAGGGTCAGCTTGAACAAGCATCGGAAGTCCGGGGCCGAACGGTCGAGGCGCCGCAGGATCGTGTCCCTTAGAAGGGCTTCCGCTTCGGCCTTCTGCGGACTGCCGATGTCCACCTCCGGCTCCAGGATCGGAACCAGTCCCGCTTCGAAGATGCGCTCACCCAGCTCGAACTGCTGCTCTACGTTGGCCTCGATTCCCTCTGTATCCGCCTGTTTCACGACCGACCGCATCTTGGTTCCGAACACCCCATGGGCCCGGGCCCGTTCCAGGAGGCCGCCCAGATCCGGGATGGGCTTCATGAGGCAGCACCCGTCCGCCTCCCCTTCCAGGCCCCGGTCGACCTTCAGGAACGGAACCACGCCCTTGACCTCCCACAGGTAGGCGGCCGAGCCCCGCCCTTCGATCAGGCGGTCCATGGTGTTCTCGAAGAGGATCGCCCCGATGATCCGGCCGCCGCCGAAGCGGGGGCTGGTGATGATGCGGGTCCTCATCGCATGGACCAGATCGAACATCTCGTCGGCGCCGGCGTAGTCTTCCTCCGACACCCCGTAGGCCCTCAGCGCCTTGGGGGTGCTGCCGCCGCTCTGGTCCAGCGCCGCTATGAACCCCCGGCCGTTCTCGATCTTCTGGTATTGCTTCTGATACTGCTCGACGTTCATGCCACCGTCCGGTTCGACTTCCATGGGGCGTCTTCGGGGGATGCCCGGTACGCCGACGCGCAAACGCTACCTTACCGGCATGGACGGCCCTCCTCCCCCGCCCGAACCTCCCCCTCCCGCGTCCGGCGCCGGTTCGAGGATAACCCGGGCCACCCGGGCGGCGGCGCGCAAGATCGACGGGGCCTTCTCCGTGCACGGTTGGGCGTTCCGCCGCCTGTCCATCTCCCACGCCGCCGCCGTGGCCGGGGACACCCTGGTCGCCCTAGCGCTCGCCGATACGCTGTTCTTCTCGGCGCCGACGGTCGAGGCCAGAGGGAACGTTCTGATGTTCCTGCTGCTGACCCTGGCGCCGTTCACCCTGATCGGACCGCTGCTCGGGTCGATCTTCCACCGGGCGCCCCGGAGCTACCGGGGGGGCCTGGCGTTCAGCTCCCTGACCCGGGCCGCCCTGGCGGCGGCCATGATCAGAACCGTCAGCGATCCGGTCCTGCTTGCGCTGGTGTTCGGGATGCTGGTGCTCTCCAGGGTCTACGGGATCAGCCGCAGCGCCGTCCTGCCCGCGGCCCTGCCCCGGTCGGCCGCCCTGGTGTCGGCGAACGCCCGGCTGGCGCGCCTGGGCATCATCGCCGGCGGGCTGGCGGTCCCGTTGGGCGCGGGGCTGATACGGCTCGGCGGCGGCTATGCGCTGGGGCTGGCGGCCGTATTCTTCGCCTGGTCGGGCGCGGCGGCCCTGGGCCTGAAGCTCGGCCTCGACGCCGACGCGCCCTTTGCTTCCGAGAGCGGCGGGGCGGCGCCCGCCCGCTCCCCCGCCTCCCGCCGGGCCCTCCGGCACGCCCGGATCGCCACCGCCATCGTCCGCCTCCTGAACGGTTACCTCCTGTTGCTGATCGCCTTCGCCTTCCGGGAATCCGACCAGGGCTTGGTCGGATTCGGCGCCCTGCTGTTAGCCGCCGGACTGGGCTTCGGGCTGGCCTCCTACCTGGCCCAGTTCCTGGCCAGACGGCTCCGGGAAGAACCGATGGTGGTGGCCGCCCTGGCCCTGGAAGCGGCGGCGGCCTTCATAAGCTCCCACCTGTTCGGGGTCTGGGCGGCGGCGGCGCTGGCCCTCTTCGCCGGGTTGGCGTGGGGAACGGCCAAGTTCGGGTACGACGGCCTGCTGCATGCCAGCGTTCCGCCCGCCGAGCGGGGCCGCGCCTTCACCCGTTCCGAGACGCTTTTCCAGCTCGCCTGGGTGTTGGGCGCGGTGATCCCGGTCCTGGCGCCGATGCCCGCCACCCTCGGCCTGCTGCTGGCGGGGTGCGCGGCTCTGGCCGCCCAGGTAGTGGTGGTCAGCGCCCTGCTGGTATCCATGTTCGATCCCCCCGACCCGGCGCCCCGGCGCGATGCGCCGGTCCGCGAGGTCAGGCAGGACCCCTGAATATCTCGTAGATGCGCTGGATGGTGTCGGCCTTGTCGGGAGTCTTGTCGGTTCGGTGCCGCTTGACCCGGGCGAAGCGCAGGGCCACCCCGCCCGGGTAGACCGGGCTGGGGAGCACCCCGTCGAAGGCCGCCTCCACCACCGCTTCCGGCCGGAGGAGCACGGTGCGGCGGCGCCGGCCCGCCTCCAGCCCCAGGAACCGTTCGGTCTGCCAGGCCAGCATCTCGTCGGTCAGCCCCTTGAAGGTCTTGCCCACCATCACGAACCCGCCGGAATCGGCGTCGCGGGCGCCCAGATGGAGGTTGGAGAGCCATCCGGTGCGGCGTCCATGGCCCCATTCGGCGGCTATCACCACCAGATCCAGGTGATGGGCGGGCTTGACCTTCAGCCAGGCCGACCCCCGCCTGCCCGCCTCGTAGGTCGAACCGACTGCCTTGACCATGATTCCCTCGTGGCGGTTGCGGCGCGCCTCGGCGAAGGCGGCGGCTGCTTCTCCGGGCTGGTCGGTGATCACCCCGGGAACCCGGTGTTCGGCGGGAACGACCTGCTCCAGTATCTCGATGCGTTCCGAGAGGGGAAGGTCGATCAGGTCCCGGCCGTCCAAATGGAGAATGTCGAAGAAGAACGGGAGCAGGGGGGCGCCCTCGGCGGCGGTGCGGGAACCGAACCGGCTCATTGTCTGGCTGAACCGCCGGGGCAGGCCCTGTTCGTCATGGGTGAGGGCTTCGCCGTCGAGCACGACCGAGGCGGCCGGCAGGCGGGCGGCCGCCGCCGTTGCCAGGGGCATGCGGTCGGTGACCTCTTTGAGGCTGCGGGTGAACACCGCCGTCCGTCCGCCCTGCCGATGCACCTGGATGCGGGCGCCGTCCATCTTCCACTCGACGGAGGCCTTGCCCGTCGATTCGATCGCGGCTTCGACGGAGGAAGACGAAGCGGCCAGCATGGGGCGCACCGGACGCATCAGCTCGATCCGCATCTCCAGGAGTGGGGGCTCGCCCTCGGTCAGGGCCGGCAGGGCTATCGAGCCGAGGCTTCCCCCCAGCATGGCCGCCCGCCGGACGACCGCCGCGTCGACGCCCGAAGCGGCCGCCACCGCGTCCATCATCAGACCTTCGAGGGCGCCGTGCCGGAGCTCACCGGTGAGGAGCCGGCGGATGAACTCCTGCTCCTCGGCGGTGGCCCGCTCCAGCAGCCCGGCCAGCAGCTCGAGCCGCCGGGCGCGCGAACCCGGGCCGGTGATGCCGGGAATCCGTCCGATGGCCCGGTCGACGTCGAGGACTTCGAGGGAGGGGGCGGCGGCGGGAGCGGCCTCGACCGACCACAGCGAAGCCGCTCCGATTCCCACCCGCCCCTGGCGGGGCCGTCCCGACAGGAACCCGACCACCGCCTCGATCTCGTCCGGCGCCGCCCTCGAGAGGACTTCCGCCAGCCCGGCCGACTTGGCGCGGCGGGAACGGGTGGAGGCTGCGGCCCGGGAGGCGGCAACCACCTCGGCCAGCCTCATTCCGCCTTTCCGGACATCCCGCCCAGAATAACTTGACCGGAGCAACCCGAAATCCGAGCTCTCCCCATGACCCGGCAACCCGCGGCAACCGTTCCTCGAACCGAGAATCTTTGTCCGAGGAGGCCGACGCGGCGTTGAGCCAACCTTCTCGCGCGGGCCCTGCTGTCATCGGTAAGGTTTGGGAAACGGGACTTCCCCGGCCCGGGCGACCAGTAGGTTTCCCGGTTCTGTCACTCTCGTCCCGTATGATTCTACCGAACGGACGTTCGCTAGGAGGTTGCGCATGGATTCAAGGGACGAAGCGGTGTACCTGCTTGCCCTCGTGCGGGCATATGGCCGCCAGTGGCACCGCATCGCCACCCTGGTGGAGGTCGTCGGCACTGCTCGGGGCATCGTCGAGGGCGAGGTGCGGCCGCCCAACGAATTTGCTCGGGGGGTGCAGGAGTCCGTTATGAATAGGCATGTGGAAGAGGCCGCCCGAGAGGTGAACTCTTGGTCGGAGAGGCCCGATATGAAGGCCTGGACCGTCTTGGACAACGACTACCCGTCCAGTTTGCACACCATCTTCAACCGACCTCCCTTCATCTTCTGCCGCGGGAATTGGGACAACGAAGTTGATTCACGCGGCTTGGCCGTAGTGGGTACCAGGAAGCCGACCGGAGTGGGCCTGTCGCAGGCGCGGCGTATGGCCGGCGAGTTGGCAGATCGTGATGTGACGGTTATCAGCGGCTTGGCGCTCGGCATTGATGGAGCTGCCCATGAGTCAGCTCTGGGTCGCGAAGGGCGCACCATCGCGGTGCTCGGCAACGGGCTTGATGAGGTGTATCCGCGGGAGCACATCGACTTGGCGGACCGGATTGTCGCAGAAGGCGGCGCCTTGCTGTCGCAGTTCCTGCCCGGCCAGCCTCCCAGCCGAACTACGTTTCCTATGCGGAACGCGGTGATGTCCGGTCTGGGCCGCGGCACTATCGTCATCGAGGCAGACGAGCGCTCCGGCGCCAAAATGCAGGCGCGTCTGGCTCTTGAACATGGCCGAACCTTGTTTCTGCTGGAGTCTTTGATTGAGCGCAATTCCTGGGCCCGTGACTATGCGGAGCGAGGACGCTATGGCACCACTCCGATTGTGGTGAAGTCAATCGATGAGGTCTTGCATGAGCTCAGCCCGCCGCCGGAGAGCCTGTTGCAAATGAAACTTCTTCTGTCTGCTAGTCTATGAATCATGGGTTCCCGAACCGACCGGACATATTGCATTCACAATGTGCCGCCTCAAGGCACCGAGGGAGCTTGTGATTTCTGCCTCGGTACTTGTGGGCTTAGTTATTCTCTATGTTATAGATGCAGTCAACATTGGTTGCCCCAATTACCGGATGTAAAATATGCTTGTGATTTGATCGTTCCTTGTACTGTTGCAGTATCACCGAGCCCTTGGTACACGACTATGTGGCAATACAAGCGAAGCAGTCGGCGTGACGATATACTTCTGGTCGCTCAAGTGTTGAAGGTCTGGCTGAGCAACCATATGGGACGGGTAACGAAGGCTATCGGAGGGCCTCCAACAGCGGCAGCGGTGGTTCCTTCCACCTCAGCTTCGATGCCGACGCCGTTGTATCAGATCGTAAGTCAGCAACCTAAGCTGTGTGACTCGGTGTTACCATCGGCGGTTAGATACATTGGTCCGTCTGCTAGCTGGAAGAGAAGCTATTTGAGTCCTGACTCCTTCTCGGTTGATCCAGAAGAAGTATCGGGGCAAGGTATGGTATTGGTAGAGGACACCTGGGTAACCGGTTCAACTGCCCTCTCCGCGGCGATAGCTATACGACGAGCAGGTGCGGCCAAGCTCGCCCTAATCCCGATTGCCCGGATGGTGAAAGCGGACGATGGAATGACCGACGGAATGACCGACGACTATAAAGAAGCAATTCGTCCGCCTTATGATCCTGAACGGTTCCCGCGTTAGAGGTAATGACCTCGGATTTAACTCGAGCCTGAATCCACCGTTTTGTTTGGTGGGTAGGGTGGTGGATGTTTTGGGTGGCAGGTAAGTTGCCCGGGCAACCATCCATTCAATCGGTTCGGTCATATCGAATACAGATGGTGACATACGTGCTATTATGCCTGGAGGGCGCGCCTTTGCCTTCTGGAGGCGGCCGGGGCTTTCCGCGATCGGCCGCCGGGGCAGGCGCCCGGCAGGTAACCGCAGAAGGCGGTTGCCGGTCTATGAAATGAAGGCCGTCCGAGGACGGGGACGGGTCGGACGGTCGTCCGCGTGACACAGGGAGGCGGATATATGAGCGCCGACATCATCATCATCGGCACCGGGCTGGTGGCTTTTCTGGTGGCCTACGCCGCGGTGCGCGACTCCGCGGAGGGCTGCGAGGGGAGGGTCGGTCCGCTGCGCTGGAACTTTTCGGGCAGCTGGGCCTCGACCAGCGCCGTGCTCATCGCCTTGGTGTTCTCCATCACCAATACCCCGCTGATGATGCTGGAGAAAGAAGACTGGGACGTTCTCTTCTATGCCTCGCCGATGCTGGGATTGGGGTTGTTGATGCTGATCGCCCCCCTCATCTACAAGGGCCTGTCCGGCGGGGAGGGCGCCTCGAAGCGGATCTTTCTGGTCTTCTCGACCGTTATGACCTGGTCTACATTCGCCATCCTCAGCATGGCCGCCCTGGCAGTCTCCAACCTGGTGGGACCCCTTCCCGTCCTGCCGACCCTGGCCGTATACGCCGTCCTGGTGCTGGCGCTGGCCGGGGCGTTGATGAACGCTTCCCGATCCTTGGCGAATGCGGCTTCGGGAGACCCCTCGGAGGCCTGGACGCTCCCCTGACCCCGCCCTGCGCGGGCGGGGCGCGCCGTGCGGTGAATGCTCCGCCGCCCGGAGATGGGCAGTCCAGGGCTATCGGGGCTGTTCCCCGAAGGGCGACGGCCCCGACCCCAGCACGGTAACCCGGCGGCGGCGGTCAACCACCGGGCCGGGCACCAGGAGCGCCGGGGCGCGGAATGTTTCGGGCGCCTCCAGGTCGACCGGCATGGTCTTGCCGTCCAGGGCGCCGCCCGCCCAGACCGCCATCACTCCCCCCCACGAGTGGCCGGGGTGCTCGATGGGGCCGAGCGCCGCCTCCGCCACATCCAGGATGTTGCCCTCGGAGTCGATCACGCGCACATAGCCTTGGTAGCTCAAAACCCGCTCCTCAACGGTCGAAGCGCCTCCATGCTACCGGCCCCGCGCCGGCGCCCGCGCCGTCAGGCCCCCCCGGCCCGGAGGGACTCCACCGGTTCCATCATGGACGCCCGCAAGGCCGGATACAGCCCGGCCAGGAGGCCGGTTACCGCCCCCAGCAGGGGCGCCGCCCAGAGGATCCGGGGGTCCATCACCGGCGTCCAGGTGCGCGCGGCCGACACCCCTACCACCACCAGGGTGCCGAGGCTGGCGCCGACCACCCCCCCGAAGAGGCCCACTCCGGTCGACTCCAGCAGGAACTGGTAGGCGATGTGGCGCCGGCCCGCCCCCAACGCCCTCCGCAGCCCGATCTCGCCGACCCTTTCCAGCACCGACACCAGGGTCACGTTGGCGATGCCGATCGCCCCCACCAGGAGCGACACCCCGCCCAGGATCAGGAACAGGGCGTTGACGTCCTCCTCCACCCCCGCCCGCACGTCCTCCGGTTCGGGCGGCGCCTGGACGCGGACCGCGTTCGGATCATCCGGCGACACCGCGATGGGCGCCTGGGAGGAGATGAGGGAGGCGGCCCCCACCTCGGTGTCGATCTGGATGGCGGAGGGCGACCTGTATTCGTAGAGATCCCTCGCCGCCCCTTCGGGGACAATGAGCGCGTTCAGCAGCTCCGGCTGGCGTTGCACCTCGGTCAGTATGCCCAGCACGACGAAGCTGTCGTCTCCTACGAACACCACCGGCTGCTGATCCACCCGGGTGACGTTGAGCCGCTGCGCGGCGCCGACGCCCAGGACCGCTACCCGGTCGGCCCGGTCGGAGTGGCCGTGGTCGAACCATCGGCCCGTTTTCAGCACCCCCCGCGCCGCCGGCAGCAAACCGGGCGAGGCGGCGATCATCGGTATCTGGAACTCGGTCAGCCCCAGCGGGTCTTTGACGGGAACCGAACGGGTCAGGGCGCCGCCGATCGGCACGTCGCCCATGGTTCCCGCCGCCGTTACCCCGTTGAGCCTGACTAGCCGCTTCTCGGAATCCCACGGGAGGGCAATCCGGGGCGCGTTGGCGCCGAAAAACCCCTGATCGGTGGTGACCACCACCGAGGTGGCTGCCAGCTCGTCGAACGCCGAGACGATCTGATTGCCGGCGGTCCGGGCTATCCCGAGCGTGGCCACCAGCGAAGCTATGCCGAGCACCGCCCCCAAGGCGGTGAGGAGGGAGCGCCCCGGACGGGTGAACAGACCGGCCAGCGCCTCCGCCAGCAGATCCCTGGGCCGGAAGCGGGCGTGCAGGCGGTCGGTCACACCCCGGCGCCCTCGGTGAGGTAGCCGTCCCGCATGCTGATGGTGCGGTCGGCGCGGGCGCTGACCGTCTGATCGTGGGTTACCACCAGCAGGGTCAGCCCATCCGACCGCAGCCGGCCGAACAGCTCCAGGATCGATTCGGTGCTGGCGCTGTCCAGGTTGCCGGTCGGCTCGTCGCATATCAGGATGGCCGGATCGGTGACGATGGCCCGGGCGATGGCCACCCGCTGGCGCTCGCCGCCCGAGAGCCGGATGGGCAGGAAATCGGCCCGGTGGCTCAGATTGACCCGTTCGAGCGCCGCCAGGGCGCGGGGCTTTCGTTCCTTGGGGCGAACGTTGTTGTAGAGCATGGACAGGACGACGTTCTCGGTCACCGTCCGGTGGGCCAGGAGATGGAACGCCTGAAAGACGAAGCCTATCCGGTGGGCGCGCAGGCCGGTCCGGGCGCCCTCGGACATCTTCGTTACGTCGGCGCCCTCGAAACGGTAGACGCCGGAGGTGTGGCGGTCGAGCAGGGCGATTACATTCAGCAGGGTCGATTTCCCGCTTCCGGACGGCCCGACTATCGACAGGTAGTCGCCTTCGTCTATCCGCAGATCGGCCTGCCGCAGGGCGTGCACCTCGATCTCGCCGGAACGGAAGGTCCGCCCCACCCCCTCCAGGCGGATAAGGGCCTCACTCACCGGAGGCCACCCCCACCACCACCAGGTCTCCTTCCTGCAGCTCCCCGTCCAGGGGGGTTACCTCGACCAGGCCGGAAGCCGCCAGACCGGGTTCCACCACCACGAACCGAGTCGCACCGTCCGGCTGCTCGACCTCCACCCTGGTGGAACCGTCCGCGGTGGCCGACAGGGCGGCGGCCGGAACCGCCAGCACCTCGCCGTCGGTGCCGCCGACCGGTATGACCACCTTCACGTTGGCGCCGATCAGCTCATCGGGGATGCCCTCGGCCGTGACCTCGAGGTAGTGGCGGTCGTTCGCCACGTTGCGCGTGCCGGCCCGGTCCGCCACCAGGCGGATTTCCCCGACCAGGGGATCCGTCAGCAACGGATCTTCGATCCGGGCCTCCCGGCCCTCCCTCACCAGCGAGACGTCGCGCACCAGCACCGACCCCCGCACCGCCAGCTCCGAACCGGTAACCGTCATGAACGAACCGGACACGGTGCTGCCCCGCTCGGCGGTGAGCCGGTCGACGCGGACCGGCAGGCGCTCCAGGAAGATCAGCTCCCCGGCGGGTATCCAGATTCCGGTCTCGGATTCGAGCTTCGCCAGATCCGCCTCGGCGTCGGCCGTCTCGGCGCGGGCGTCATCCAAACCCGACCGGGCGTCCTCCACACCCCTGGCGGCGTCATCCAAACCCGACCGGGCGTCCTCCACACCCCTGGCGGCGTCATCCAAACCCGACCGGGCGTCCTCCACACCCCTGGCGGCGTCATCCAAACCCGACCGGGCGTCCTCCACACCGGAGCGGGCCGAATCCACCGCCCGCGACTGCGCCGTCGTGTCCGGGGGGGCCAGCAGGTCGTCGAGCTCCTTCTGGGCCGCCGCCAACCCGTCCTCGGCGCTGCGCACGGCGGCGGCGGCCTGCACGGCCTTGCGGTCCCGGGAGGCGCGGGCCTCGTCGATCCCCCTCTCGGCGGCCTCCAGAGCGCCGCCGGCGCCCTCGTAGGCCAACCGCAGGGCTTCCATCTGGGCCGGGGTCGGCGCCGTCCCGCCGTCGGGGTGAACCCCGTCCTGCGCGCTCTGCCACCTGGCCTGGGCCGAGGTGTAATCACGGGCGGCCTGCTCGCGCGTCTCCTCGGCCGTGAGGATGGCCCGCTCGGCGTCGGCGGCGCTCTGCTTCCCGTCGTCCCGGGCGAAATCGAGCTGTTCCCGGGCCGAAGCCGCCGCCGAGCGCGCCCGGCGTATGTCCAGCTCGTCCGGCCCCTTGCGCGCATCGGCCAGCTCCTTCTGGGCGTCCGCCAAGGTCCTCCGCGCCCGGGCGAGGGTGTTTTCGGCGGCTGCCTGGGTCCGGGCGGCGGCATCGATGGCGTCCTCGGCGGTCTTGACCCCGTTCTGTGCGGTCCTGACCCGATCTTCGGCGGTCTTGACCCCGTTCTGTGCGGTCCTGACCCGATCTTCGGCGGTCTTGACCTGATCGGCGGCGGTCTTGACCCGGTCGCGGGCCGTCTCGAGCCTTCTCTCTTCGTCCTCGCTCACCCCGTTGGGGGCGTAACCGGACGCCTCGTACCAGGCCGCCGCGGCGGCCCCGGTGTCGGGATCCCATAGGTCGTCGGGCGTCAGGTCGAAGTAGCCGAGCCTGGAGAGGGCCTCCTCGAGCTGCCGGACATCCGGGCCCTTCGCCTTGGGCCGCAGGTCGCGGAACACGGGTATCTCGCCTACCAGCAGAAAGACGGGGCGGCCCGAGATCTCGATCGCCGCCGAACCCTCGGTAAGCTCGGCGCCCCGTTCGGGGGCGGAGGTAACCAGCAGCACCGAAGGCTGGCCTCCCAGCGCGCCGCTCAGGCTCAGGGCGGCCGGGTCGTCGTATCCGACATCGGCCCGGGTGATTACGTCCGCCGCCAGCTCGGTGAGCTCGACCTCAACGGTAATGAGGGACGGCTCGGGGGGCTGGGCCGCGTAGGCGACCTGGTCCGGGGACCGCACCCGTTGCCCGGCCACCCATCCCAGCCCGGCCGCGGCGGCCACCGCAACCAGGACGACCGCGACGGCCAGCCCGCGTTTCACCGGCCGGTCCGCCTAGCCATCCCGCACCTGGCCCAGCTGCTCGCGGTTCTCCTCTATGAAGCCCTGCTCGTATTCGGGCCAGACCTCCTCCATTACGTCTTCGAGCTCCCGCCCGCATTCGAAGTTCGCGACCGCCAGATCGCGCTCTTCCTGCTGGAGGGCGGCCACCGCATCCTGATCCACGCCGGCCCGCGCCTCGCTCTGGGCCTGCTCGTAGAAGTCCTCGATCTCCTGCTCCGAGTTCTCGGCCATGAACGTCTCCACCTCTTCTTCGGTCCAGCCCTCGAACGGGTCGACGAAGCCCCCGCCGGGGCCGATGATCTCATCGAGCCGGCTGCCGAAGTCCTCGAACACCTCCCCGTACATGGCGTTCTGATCCTCGTACAGGTACCCTCGGTCGGCCATGCATGTGGACCAGCCCCCGGACGCCTCCGCCACCCGCGGATCGGCCTCCATCCGTTCGGTCATGTCCTGGAGGGCCGGGCCGAGCAGCTGGAACATCCGTATCAACCGGCCCTGCACCTCTCGGTACGCCTCGCCCTGGCAGCCGGCGCCGAAGACCTGATCGAGGCTGTCGAAGGCCTCCTCCCCCTCTTCGTCCGTCGCGGGCGGACCGAAAAGAGCCTCCATATAGGCGCCCCGCTCGGATTCCGACATAGCGGCCTGGATGGCCTCGTTCGGATCAGCCGCCCCGGACTCCTGTCCGGCGGATTCCTCTCTTCCGTACCACGTGGTGATGCCGAATCCGTAATCTCGGGCGTATTCCTCCGTGCCGGCATCGTCGACCTGCACCGAGAAGCTCGTGGCGGCGGGATCGACCGGAACGTATTCGAAGCCCTCAGCCGCCATGCAAAGGGCGATCAGCTCCTGGGCCCGGCGCTCGCTCTCCGCGAATTGGGCGGCGGCCGCGTCGGGGTCGTCGATGTCGAAACCCAGGTAATCGGAGAGCGACTCCGGTTCATCCTCCCCCGCCGCTTCGGATCCGGCGCCGGCGGGTTCCTCCTCGGCGGGTTCGGCCCCGGCTTCGGCGCCGGACGGGGACTCCGTCGAGGCGGGGGCTGCAGAGGAGGTCTCGACGCCGGGCGAACCCCCGCCGCAGGCGCCCGCGGCCAGCGCCGCCGCCAACCAGACCGCGGCGGCCCGGACGGCCGGGGCGGAGCGGGCAGGACCGGGCGGCCTGCTCGTCTTCCTGCGCTCGTTCCTGTGCTCGGACATGGCGTCAGCTCCTCATCTGTTCGAGTAAATCGCGGTTCTCGCGGACGAATCGGCCTTCGTATTCCCGCTGCAGCTCTTCAATGGTTTTCATCATGTTCCGCGAGCACTCGTAGTTGGCAACCGCCAGATCCCGCTCCTCCTGCTGGAGGGCGGCCAGCGCCTCCTGATCCACGCGGGCCCGCGCCTCGCTCTGGGCCTGCTCGTAGAAGTCCTCTATCTCCTCCTCCGAGTTCTCGGCCAGGAAAGCCTCTATTCTCTCCTCGCTCCATCCCTCGAACGGATCCGCCCAGCCCCCTCTCTCCCCCACTATCGCATCGAAACGGTCCTCGAAGTCGGCCCAGATTTCGTCGTACATCTGGTCGACGCCGTCGTACCGATAACCGCGGTCGGCCATGCAGGTCTTCCACCCCCCGTCGGCCTCCTGGTAGCGGGGATCGGCCTCGAGACGCTCCCACAGCTCCTGCCACTTGGGGCCGAGCTGTTCCCAGAGCTCGTCCTGCTTGCCGTAGACCTCACGGTAGGCCTGCCCGTTGCACCCGCCGCCGTATGGATCGCCGGCTGGCGGCGCTACGGACTCGGGATCGACGTCGACCTTCTCCGTGGGTGCGCCGTAGAGAACCGCATCGTAGGCCTTTCGCTCCGAATCGGACAGCGCCTCGACTATAGCCGTATTGGGGTCCACCCAGTCGTCCACCGCTTTGGGGTCGAATCGGTTCTCCCGGCCGTACCAGGTGGTAATGCCGAACCCTTCGGAGCGGGCGTACTCCTCCTGGTCGAACGCCTCATACAGCGAAGAGGAGACCGGGCGGACGGCGGGAATGTACTCGAACCCCTCCTCCGCCATGCACCGGGCGACCGTCTCCTCCACCCGGCGCCAATTTTCCGCATCTGCGGCCGCGGCGGCGCCGGGGTCGTCGATGTCATAACCCAGGTACTCCCCCAGCGTCTCGGGTTGGTCTTCGCCGTCGGACGGGGCGGACGCCTCGGTGACGGCGCCGCCGGCTTCGGCTAAACCGCCGGTCGGGGTCGGCCCTTCGGATGTCTGACCCCCGCCGGCCCCGGTTGCGCCCCCGCCGCACGCCGCCGCGAGCAAAGCCAGCCCCGCCGCCGACGCCCGGATTCCGAAGGCCTTCCCGACCGCGGCCGCCCGCCTGTTCTTCACTCTGCCCGGAGGATCCGACCGTTTGAACATCTCGGCTCCTTGCCTCAGTCGTCCCAGACCATTGTCGTCTCGGCCGACAGCTCCGCCGGACCGTCGTGCACCCCGTTGCGGTTCCGATCCCAGAAAACCTTGATGGTATCCACCACCTCGAGGTCGTTGTTGGCGGAGGACGGATCACGCGGGCCCCGGTAGGAGAAGCGCACCCCCCCGTCGAAGGAGGCGGTGGCGACCCGCGTGTAAACGGCCGCCCCCTGCCGGACGACCTCCATTATCATCCGCTGGCCGGTTGCGCCCTGCCCGACCAGGCGGGCCCTGACGGTGATAATCGTCCCGAAGTCTTCGTCCTCCAGCTCATCCACCTCTACTCGGTTGGGCCCCGCGAACCAGGTGATCTCGGCCCACACCTGATCGGGAACCGCTTCCCGGTACTCCTGCCCGTCCGAGCCCGTCCAGGCGTAGATCCGGACGGCCTCGGCGATGGGCGAATGCGCCAAACCGACCCTCACCTTCCCTTTGGAGTCGGTGCGGGGATCCGCCCGGTCGATCCGGCAGTCCTCGGAAGTCCCTCCGTCCCCGCCGTTCAGCCGGGAGTCGCGGTCGACCTGGCAGCGTCCGCCGGCGAGCAGGGCCTGGCTGGCGAACACGTCCACCAGGACGCCCGGGTAGGGATCGCCGTTGGGCTTGGTGACCGTCACCTCGGCCACCGCCGCCCCGTAGGTCGGGGCGCGGTCCGGCGAAAGCTCGATCTGCAGGCGCAGGGGCCGCGCCCCGCCGGCCTTCAGGGAGGCGGCCAGGAGCAGGGCCATCTCGGATCGGGTGACATTTCGGGCCGGTTCGAACCGCCCCGTCTCGGCGGCGGCGCTCCATTCTACGCCCAGGCCGGCCAGATATTGGAGGGCGTCGACGGTTTCCTGGGGCAGGCCGCCGAGGTCGGTGAAGGACGGGGGCGGGGAGTCTGCAGCGGGGGCGGCTTCGGCAACTTTCAGCATGCGGGACAGAAAGAGGGCCATCTGGCGGCGGGGCACCGGGGTCTGCGGGTCGAAGGAGGTCGAACCGGCGCCGCGGGTGATGCCCAGACGCCACAGGCGGTCGACGGCGAGGCGGCCGTCCTCGTCTATTGTTCCGAGGTCGTCGAACGGGGCGGCTTCGCCGTCGGGCATCTCCACCCCGACGGCGGCGGCGGTCCTGGTCAGGAACCGAGCCATCTGGGAGCGGGTGACGGACGCCCCGGGAGAATAGGTGGCCGGGGTGGTTCCGGCGGTTACCCCGTAGTAGACGATGCAGGAGACGGCGGCGGCTGTCCGGTCGGGGAGATGATCGATGTCGGTGAACGATGCGGGGGGCGGGGAAACCGGACAGACGGGGCGGTCGGTGTTCTCCTGGGCGGAGAGTCCGTTGGCGAGGCCGGCGATGAGCAGCAAGGCCAGCACCATCGGCGCCCATTTATTTTTCATACGGCCCGATTTTAGCCTGTGGACAATTATCCGGGACACCCGCCTATATCCCGGTGCGCCCGCTTCGTGCGGCTGCTCGATATTCCATCGGTTCGGCGGCGCGACCCGAACGGCGGAGGAAGCAAATACCGGCAATATCAAAGCTGTCCTGTGCCTGCCGCCAGGGGTGTTTCACTATTCGATCAGACAGCGGTTTCGTCCAGGATTCGGCATCGCCGCTTCGCCCCGGCGCCGAAGGAATGAAGATCATGATTCGGGGTATTTCCGACCATTCCCGCCCCGGCCGGCCGGCGCCGCCGGTTCGGAAGCGTCCGGAACATCCGGAGGCGCGGTAGTGTTTCTCGGATAGGCGAGGAAGGAGGAAACGAGATGTTCCGCAGCACCGCCAAGGCCCGGATGCCGTCGGCGGAGGAAGCCTTGCCGGGCAGGCCGGAGGCCGCGGCCGCCCCCCCGCCCCACTTCGTCCACGGACGACCCATCACTCCTCCGTTCCCCGAGGGCGCCGAGGCCGCCTACTTCGGGATGGGGTGCTTCTGGGGGGTGGAGCGCCTCTACTGGCAGATCCCCGGCGTGTACACCACCGCCGCCGGATATCAGGGGGGGTTCACGCCCCATCCGACCTACCGCGAGGTCTGCTCCGGCCGCACCGGCCACGCCGAGGTGGTGCTGGCGGTCTACGACCCGCGCGAGGTTTCCTACCGCCGCCTGTTGAAGACCTTCTGGGAGGGGCACGACCCCACCCAGGGGATGCGGCAGGGCAACGACTTCGGCTCCCAGTACCGCTCGGCGGTCTACTGGACCTCCGCGGAGCAGCGGGCGGAGGCGGAGGCCGGCCGGCGGGCCTACGAGGAGAGTCTGGCGGCGGCCGGCCTGGGCCCGGTTACCACCGAGATACAGGAGGCCCCTTCCTTCTACTACGCCGAGGACTACCACCAACAGTATCTGGCCAAGAACCCCAACGGCTACTGCGGGCTGCGGGGCACCGGGGTCTCGTGCGTGATTCCCGCCGGATAAGGGGCGGGCGGGGCGGACCCCACCCCGACCTGGCCGGGCTGGCGTTCCTGCTCGGCGTCTGGAAGGGCCGGGGGCGGGGCTGCTATCCGACCATCGAGCCGTTCGAGTACCTGGAAGAGGCCGTCTACACGCCCGGCCCCGCCAAGCCGTTCATCGCCTACCGGCAGAGCACCCGGCGGGCGGGCGGGGAGGGCGAACCACTCCATGCGGAGGCCGGCTACCTGCGGCCCGGGAAGCGGGGGGCGGCGGAGGCGGTCATCGCCCAGCCCACGGGGATAGTCGAGGTCCATACCGGCGAGGTGGACGGCGGGCGGGTCAGGTTCCGCTCGGCGGCGGTGGACCTCTCCCCCACCGCGGCCGAGGTAGAGCAGGTGGAGCGTCTGATCCGGGTGGAGGGCAACGTCATGCACTACCGCCTGGCCATGGCCGCGGTCGGCCAACCCCTGCAGATCCACCTGGAAGCCGAGCTGGTGCGCTCCTCCTCCGCCTAGGCGGGCAGCCGCAAGTCCGGCGCCGGCCGCCCGCTTCGACCCCGTTTGTGTCACAGCGCCGGTTTATATTTGAAACCATGAGAATGAACCCGCCGCCCCCGCAGCCGTACCCGGTGCAGCAGCGGCCGGGCGGGTCGGACAAGATGCAGCCATGACCATCACCGCTCCGAGCCTTCTCACGGTCAGGCCCGCCGCTCCGGTATACGACCATCTGCCGGATCACGCCCGACGCGCAGCCCTGTACGAGCGGTTCGCCGATCGGATGGCGGTGCGCCCCGAGCTCACCCGCCGGCTGGTGTCATACCAGGGCAACAAGCGGCAGCCCGGCTTCCGCTGGCTCCGCTACAAGGAAGGGTTTTCGGCGGAGCTGGTTGCTTCCAACCTGGCGAGGGCGGGCGGGGCGGTGCTGGACCCGTTCGCCGGGATCGGGACGACGGCCCTGGTTGCGGCGGGTTCGGGCCGCCGGGCCACCGCGGTTGAGATCATGCCGGTGGGGTAAGGGCGGCCCGCGCGGTCTCGCTGGCGGCCAACGGCGCGGGCGCCCGCGCGATAGAAGCGGCGGGCACCGATCTGGTCAAGGCGGTGAAAGCGGGCCCGCCGGCGCCCGCCGAGTTCAGGTTTCCGCATGTTCCGATCACCGAGCACGCCTTCCCGTCCGAGTCCGAACATGCCATTGCCAGGGCCAGGGCGTTCCTGCACGGCGCGGCCGACGAGAAGATGCGCCTGTTGCTGGACCTGGCCTGCATGAGCGTGTTGGAACAGGTGAGCTATACCCGCAAGGACGGCCAGTACCTGCGGTGGGACAACCGCTCTCGACGCAACCTGCGGGGCGGCATGCACAAGGGGCCCATTCCCGGCTTCGCCGAGGCGCTGGAACGGCGGCTGGCGGAGATGGCGATGGATGTCCCCGAGCTCCGCAGGCGTTACGGGGGCGATCCGCCCCGGTTCATTCAAGGGTCGGCGCTGACCGAGCTGGCCCGGTTGCCGTCTTCCTCGATCGGTCTCACCGTTACCTCGCCGCCCTACGCCAACCGTTACGACTACACCCGCACCTACGCTCTGGAGCTGGCCTGGCTCGGGTACGACCGAGCCGGTTTCGGGGACCTGCGTCAATCGTTGCTCAGCGCCACGGTCGAGAACAGGTCCAAGGAGGAGCAGCTGGACAACGAATATCCGCGCCGGGATGTCCTGGCCAGGGCCAAGTCGGCGTTCCGGTCCCAGGAGGCGTTGGCGGAGGCTGTGGAGGCTTTGCAGCAGCAGAGGTCCGAGCTCAGCAACCCGCATGTTATCCGGCTTGTCTCCAACTATTTCCTGGAGATGGCGGTCGTTATAGCGGAGCTGGCCCGGCTGACGGAGCCCGGAGGCCGCGTGGTGATGGTCAACGACAACGTCCAATATCACGGCCAAGAAATCCCGGTGGATCTGATCCTGTCCGACATCGCCGAAACCTGCGGTTTCCGGTGTGAAGAGATCAGCGTATTGGCCCGCGGCAAGGGCAACGCCAGCCAGCAGATGGGCCGTTTCGGACGCCGTGAACTCCGCAAATGCTTATACCACTGGGTGAAACCTGAATGATGAGCCTTCAAGAACCAGACAGAGATCGACGAACTCAGGAAGCAATCGAAAGAGCTATACGGCTTGCTGACAGGATCACACAGGCCTACAACTTGGGACATTGATATAAGAGATAAATTGCCCGCGAAGCGGGGTGCAGGGGCGGTGTTTTTCGCGTTCTTGCCGGAGTCGGACTGGACAGGGCCTTGAACTATGCTTCGCCCTTCTCACCGGCCGTCTTGCCCTTGCCGCGAAAGCCCGCCATCGGACCTTTCGGCGGCGGTCCGGCCCTTTCAACCGGGAGATCACCAGCCATATATACACGTCGTCTAATCGCTTTCCTATCCAACCTGTGCCTGTGTTTGGCCTGGAGTCGATCTGATCGTTTATACACAGTTCTCCTCTCCGTTATTTTGCCTGCGTATCTCTGATTCTTTGAACTCAAGATATTCTACTTCATCCCAGCGTAAAAGCAAACCGGACCCTAATAATATAGGATTACCCTCTTCATCCAGATTGAATTCGCCCGTAAGAGAGTCAATCTCTGCGAGGCCATTGAGATATATATCCTGTGGCTCTGGATATCCAGAAACATACGATCCTTTTCCATAATAACCACCCAAAAATATGCCTTCTTTTGTTCTAAAGCGAATCCATCCATTCAAGTCCTTACGACCAAACAAAAAATCCCAAGCTTGAAGGTTTTGAGTGCGGCCCATAATATATCTAGTCCACCCATACAACTTACGAAGATCAAATTCAGCTTTAAGAGTAGCCAATCCAGAATAGAACCCTAGAAGACCGGGTATCAAAACATATATTGATAAGGCAACCCACAACCAGGGACTTACCTCTCTTCCTTGGCTGATATCCTTCCAATATGTAGACCAAATATGGTAGGTGAGGGGAGCAAACAGAAGGTGAAAGACAGCCGAATAACCAATTGACAACAGTAGATACTGACTGCCTTGCCTATGCGTAGTCCACCATCCAGATGAAAGACCGTAAGACCACATGAACAACGCACCCGGTAAGAAGATGAACCAAAGGCCGAACAGCCAAAGTATGGTCGTTTCCATCTCTCTACCCGGAGGTCCCGGCCAGTATCCGATCCAGCACCGCGGGCTGGATGTTGCCGCCCGAGGCGATTGCCACCGTTACCCGCCCGGTGTCCACCGCCCCCGACAGGTAGGCCGCCGCGGCGGTGGCGCCGCCCGGCTCGGTCAGGGTCTTGGTGCGGAAAAGGATTGTCCTCACCGCCTCGGCGATGGCCTCCTCCGATACCAGCACGATGTCGTCCAGGTAGCGCTGCAGGTATCGGAAGGGAAGTACGCCGGGGCGGCGGGCGGACAGGGCGTCGGCCATGGAGTTCCAGTCGTCGACGGTCTGCACCTCCCCCGCCTGCCAGGAAACGTAGGCGGCGCAGCCCTGCTCCGGCTGGACGCCCAGCACCGTGACGTCGGGGCGGGTCTCCTTCACCGCCATGGCGATGCCGGCGGCCAGCCCCCCGCTGGAGACCGGGATGAGGACGGTCTCGACCTCCGGCATCTGCTCGACGACCTCCAGCCCGATGGTTCCATGGCCGACGGCCACCTCCGGTTCCTCGAAAGTATGCAGCACCACCATGCCCCGCTCCTCCCCCACCCGCTCTACGGTCGGGTCGCGGTCGGCGAAGGTCTCGCAGAGCACCACCTCGGCGCCGTACCGTCGGGTGCCTTCGACCTTGACCTCGGCGGTGTATCCGGGCATGACGATGGCCACCGGCGAGTCCAGCACCCTCCCGGCGTAGGCGAAGGCCTGGGCGAAGTTCCCCGACGACGACAGCACGACCCCCCGCCGCCGGCGCTCCTCGCCGAACGAGCGGAGGATGTTGAAGGCGGAGCGGGCCTTGTAGGAGCCGGTGGTCTGGAGGTGCTCGCACTTCAGGAACAGCCGCTCCCGGCCCACCTCGTCCGCCGCAGGCGCCAGGGGCAGCATCCCGGTTACCCGCACCGGGGGCGCCATCCGCTCCTTGGCCGCCGCAATCCTGCTGTAGGTGAGCTCGCCTCCGATCATGCCGTTCCTTCCGTTTCTCGTCCCTCTTGGTCCGTCTTTGTCCGCTTCCGGGGTCGATCCCGGCCGCCCCGCCGGCGGCTATATCCAGCGGGGCGCCAGACGCTCCAGTTCCTCTGCCAGCGCCGCCGCCCCCTGTTCCAGCTCCGCCTCCCCGATGGTCAGAGCCGGGTAGAACACGGTGCAGTCCCCCACCAGGGCGCTCGAGTTGCCGAGCGTGTTGAGCACCACCCCCCGCTTATACAGGGCGTTCGACAGGACGGTCGAAGCGTCCGCCTCGGCGGGAAGTTTCTCCCTGCCCTCCCCCGGCAGCGCGTACTCGACCATCTGCATCAGGCCGATCCCCCGAATCTCCCCCACCAACTCCAGACCGCCCAGCTCCTCTTCCAGCAGACGGCGCAGAAAATCGCCCCGTTTGGCGGCCTGCTCCACCAGGCCCTCCTTCTCGATCACATCGAGCACCGCGAGCCCCGCCGCGCAGGAGACGGGGGCGCCGCTGAAGGTGTGGACTTCGGCCATGCGGCGGTTCTGCACGGCGATGGCGTCGACGATGGAGTCCTTGACCAGGGTGGCGCCCAGCGGGGCGTATCCGCCGCCGAGGCCCTTGGCCAGGTTGCAGATGTCGGGCGTTACCCCGTAGTGATCCATGGCCAGGAACTCGCCGGTCCGCCCCGCCCCCGTAACGATCTCGTCGGTGATGAACAGGACGCCGTAGCGGTCGCAGGCGGCGCGGATGCGTTCCCAGTAGGAGGCGGGCGGCACCGGCATGCCCGCCGCCGCGGAGATCGGCTCGGCCATGAACGCCGCCACCGTGTGGGGGCCGGCCGCCTCGATGGCGTCGCGCACCGCGCCCGCGGCCCGCTCGGCCAGGGCCTCGCCCTCCAAACCGGCGAACGGCCCCCGGTAGCTGATCGGGGCGGTTACTTTGATGGTGTCCATCAGGTTGGGGGCGTAGGAGCGGTTGACATCCCAGCGGCCGGTCATCGACAGGGCGCCTACCGTGGCGCCGTGGTAGCTGGGCGCCAGGGACACCGCCCTGGTGCGCTCCCATTCCCCCCTGGCCAGGTGGTACTGGCGGGCGATGCGCATGGAAAGCTCGTTGGCTTCCGAACCCCCGGAGGTGAACATGACCTTTCCCACCCCGTCCGGCGCCAGGGCGGCCAGCCGGAGGGCCAGCTGCTCCTGGCGGTCGTTGGTGACCCGGGAGTTGTGGACGAAGGACAGCTTCCTCACCTGGGCGGCTATGGCTTCGGCGATTTCCGGACGGCCCTGCCCGATCCCGGCCGTGGCGGATATCCCGCTGGAGAGATCGAGGTACCGCCTGCCGGAGGAGTCCCACAGATAGAACCCGGAGGCGCGCACGATCATCGGGTACTCGTCGTCGGGGCTGCGGTAGAAGACCGCCGATCCGCGAGGGTGCGGTGCATCCATCGGGCAACTATAACCCTGCGCCCTCCCCCTCGGGCCGGCCGCCCTCCGTCCGCAACGCCAGGGCAGGCGGGCCTCTCGGAAGGACGTCGGATTGCCGTCCACTCGAGAGAAGACCCTCACACGCGGGAATGATTGTCACAGATACTCGCTACGTTGTTCTTTGTTCTTTCGAGAAGAGCGAAGCATGGGGAGCCTTGAGGCAATGCCTGCAACAGAGCAAGAAGCCCTCCGGTTGCTGCGGAGGCTCACCGGTGACGACCGAGTGGAGTTTCGCCCCGGCCAACTCGAGGCCATCCGCCTGCTGGCGGAGGATCGGCGGCGGGTGCTGCTGGTGCAGCGAACCGGATGGGGGAAGAGCGCGGTCTACTTCATCGCCACCCGAATGTTGAGAGACCAGGGCGCCGGCCCGACGCTGCTGGTTTCTCCCCTCTTGGCGCTCATGAGGAACCAGATCGAGGCCGCCGAAGGGATGGGGGTGCGCGCGGAGACCATCCACAGCGGCAATCGCGGCGAGTGGGACGACGTAAGAACGAAGATCGAGGCCGACGCGGTGGACATCCTGCTGATCTCGCCGGAGCGGCTGGCCAATCAGCAGTTTCGGTCGGATGTGCTGCCCATGGTCGGCCGCCGCAGCGGTCTGCTCGTAATCGACGAGGCTCACTGCATCTCCGACTGGGGGCACGATTTCCGACCGGATTACCGGCGCATCGTGCGGGTGCTGAACCTCTTGCCGAGCGGTGCGCCGTTGCTGTGCTGCACCGCCACCGCCAACGACCGGGTTGTCGACGATGTGAAAGATCAGCTCGGTTCCGAGCTCGTGCTGCTCCGGGGTGCACTGGGCCGCGCCGGTCTCCGGCTGCAGGTGCTCTCGATGCCGTCGCGGGCGGAGCGCATGGCCTGGCTCGCCGATTTATTGCCCCGGCTCGAGGGAACAGGCGTCATATATGTCCTGACTGTCCGGGACACCGAACAACTGTCGTCCTGGTTGTTGTCGAAAGGCATTCACGCGGTGGCCTACAGCGGCAGTACGGACGAGGATTCACGGCTTGATATCGAGCAGAGCCTGCTGTCGAACGAGATGAAGGCCGTGGTGGCCACTTCCGCGTTGGGCATGGGGTTCGACAAGCCCGACCTGGCGTTTGTCATCCACTACCAGTCGCCGGGATCCCCGATCGCCTACTATCAGCAGGTAGGCCGGGCCGGCCGCAGGCTGGGTGAGTCGCGGGGTATTCTCCTGAGCGGGTCCGAAGACCGCAGCATACAGGACTATTTCATCACCAGCGCCTTCCCTCCCGTCGACCTCGCCGCAGGGGTCGTATCGCTCCTCCAGGACCGAGCCCAGCCGATGTCCCGAGCCGAGATACTCCAGGAAGTAAACATCCGTCAGAACCAATTCGACAAGTTGATGAAGATACTGGAAGTAGAGGGGGCGGTGGAGCGGGACGGACGCGGCTGGCTCCGGACGCTGCGGCCCTGGTCATACGACCATGATCGCGTCAGGGCGGTTACCGCGCAGCGCCGGGCCGAGCAGGCGCAGATGCTCGAGTACATACGCGCCGAAGGATGCCGCATGCAATTGCTGCGCTCATATCTGGACGACCAGGCGGACGGGCCGTGCGGGGACTGCGATAATTGCCGCGGGGACAAAATGCCGGTCGACCTCCGCCCGATGGCCAGGCAGCAGGCGGAGGAGTACGTGTCCGAGGCTGTTCATCCGATCGAACCCCGCAAGATGATTCCGGGATCGAGGAGAATACCCCCCGAGCGGCTTCTTCAACCCGGGCGCGCCCTTGCCGAATGGGGTGATGAGGGATGGTCAGAACTTGTCCGACGCGGGAAATACGAGGAGGGCCGCTTTGACGATCGCCTGGTCGAAGCCTCGGCGCGGCTTATCCGCCGGGTCTGGCGCCCTGAGCCGGCACCGGCGTGGCTGGCGTTTGTTCCGTCGCTCCGTGATCCTGAACTGGCGCCCGACTTCTCGACGCGGCTCGCTGATGCTCTTGGTATAGCCTGCGAAGATGCCGTGAGTAAGGTTCGGGAAACCCCGCAACAGAGGACCAGACAGAACAATGCACAGCAGTACGCAAACGTCCGGGGGACCTTCGAAGTCTGCCGTCCGGTTCCGTCGGGGCCCGTGTTGCTGGTCGATGACATGGTCGACTCACGCTGGACGATGACCGCGGTCGGGTGGTTGCTTCTGGAGGCCGGGTCCGGGCCGGTATACCCCTTTGCCTTGGCCGATACCCCGGTGGGTTGAGGTGAGAGACCAGAACTCGCTGGCGGCGATCCTCCTGGTGAGCCATCTGGCGGCCGACGGGGCGAAGCCGCTCAAAGCCTCGGAGTTCTGGGCGCTTCGCGACCGGCTTCCCCTTCAGGAATATCCCGGCGCCCTCCTCGGCTGTACGGAGGAGGATCTGTTCCATAAGGGTCTGACAAAGGACACGGCGGGCCGGGTCGTTCGGCTTCTCGACAGAGCTACATCGATGGCCTTCGAGTTGGAGCGCCTCGACCAGCTGGGCATCAGAACGCTTACAGCCTTCGACGATGGATACCCGTCGCGGCAGTTCGCCGCGCTCGGCCCCCAGGCGCCGGCCCTTCTGCACACCGCCGGTGATTTGGGGGTGTTGCGCAACCCCGGGTTGGGCGTGGTCGGCAGCCGCAATGTGACAGAGGAAGGGGCGGAGACCGCCCGCGATCTGGGCCGCCGGGCGGCGCGGCTCGGGATGCCGCTCGTGTCCGGGGCGGCGCGCGGGGTCGACCAGACGGCCATGAATGCGGCCGCCGAGGCCGAAGGCGCCGTGATCGGCTTGCCGGCGCATTCCCTGACGCGCACGCTGAAAAACCCCGGCGTGCGGCGGACGATCCACGAAGGCAGGGCTTTGATCTGTACGCCCTACGCGCCGGACGCTCCATTCAGCGTTTGGAGGGCCATGGGGCGGAACAAACTCATATACGGACTCGCGGCGGTCACGGTGGTGGTGGCCGGCGGCGCCGGGGCGGGCGGCACCTGGGGGGGTGCGGTCGAGGCGCTCAAGCATGGGTACAATCGGGTGGCCGTGTGGCGCGGATCAGGGGAGGGTCCCGGAAACGAGATGTTGGAACAAAAGGGCGCCCGGCCGATCTTCTCGATCGACGAGATAGACGCGGTCCTGAGCGATCCGGAACCCGGCGCGTCCGGATACCCGCGCCCCGAACAGGGTTCCCTGCTCGGTCTGTCCGACTGAAGGCAACGGCGGGGCGCGGCCGGGGCATGCTCGGAGGGGCGTAGAATCGCCCGGCCGGGGCGGTACGACAATCCGGAGGAACATCGGTATGAGCGGGCGGGTTCGGTTCTACAGGCGGCGGGGTTTCATCATCGGGGCGGTATTGGCGGCGGTCCCGATCCTGGCCCTGGCGTGGTGGCTGGCGTCGCCGCTGTTCATCGACCGGGTGGTAGACGAGCCCTTCCCGCGGGCGGCTATGGCGGTGGTGCCCGACGATATGACCATGGAGCAGGTCGAGCAGATCATGACGGAGGCGGAGGCCGAGGACGCGATGGTGGACGAACCGATGCCGCAGATGCCGGAACCCGCCGCCGTTGCCGCCACCGCCGCCGCCCCTCCGCCGGACCCGACAACAGCGGAGACGGAAGCGGAGGCCGAGGACGCAACGGTGGACGAACCGATGCCGGAGACGACGGAACCCGCCGCCGTTGCCGCCACCGCCGCCGCCCCTCCCTCGGGCCCGACGCTGCTGGCCCAAGGGGTGTTCGTGGACGGGGACTCCTTTCACACCGCGTCGGGCGACGTAAAGGTCTATCGGTTGGAAGACGGGTCCCTGGTGCTGCGGCTGGAGGACATCGAAGTCAAGAACGGGCCCGATCTGAACGTGATAGTCACCCCCAGCCCCACCGTGGCCGGCCGGGGCGATGTGCGGGTGGAAGGCCATCTCGACCTGGGCGACCTGAAAGGCAACATCGGCTCCCAGAACTACGACCTGCCCGCCGGCTACGCCCTGCCCGACGAGTTCTCGGTGGTGGTGTTCTGCGTTCCTTTCCAGGTGGTTTTCGGTTCCGCCGAAATGCGCCCCGTCTGAAGGCGCGGAGGTTGCCGGAAGCGGATGGGGCAAGCCCGGCTGTGCTCCGCCGGGCGTTCCACGGCTGCCCGTCCGCCTACCCTCTTATAATCAGTCGATCACCGTCGGCGGGATAGACCAAGAGGAGGTCGGAAGTGTCCGAATTCGATCAGATATTCGCCGATTGGAGGGCGCAGGGAATCAAGCGGGTGCGCTTCGAGCTGCCCGACCTCCACGGCACTTCCCGCGCCAAGATCGTGCCGCTGGCCGCCGCCCCCGATTTCGCCCGCGACGGCCTCAACATGTACGGGGGCACCGTGGTGCTCGACACCCGCTCCGACGTGGTGCCCGGCAGCCTCTACAACGAGGAGGTGGGGTACGGCGATCAGCTGCTGTTCCCCGATCCCTCCACCGCCGCCGTGGTGCCCTGGGCACCCGGCACCGCCCGGTTCATCTGCGACGCCCAATGGTACGACGGCTCGGTCCCGGAAGCCGCTCCCAGGGCGGTGTACCGGCGGGTGCTGGAGAAAGCCGCCGGGATGGGTTACGAGCCGGTCATGGGCTGCGAGTTCGAGTTCTACCTCCTCGACGGCGAGACCCGCGAGCGGCTGTTCGAGGGCTACCAGATCTTCAACGTGGTCCGCAACGAGTGGGTGCCCACCATCAACCGGATCGTGGACCTGATGCCCGGCGCCGGGGTGGACATCATCACCTCCAACTGCGAGTACGCCGGGTCGCAATGGGAGATCAACTTCACCCCGGGCCGGGGGCTGGCGGGGCCCGACAAGGCCTTCACCTTCAAGAACGGCGTCAAGCAGATCGCCTACCAGGACGGTTACATAGCTTCCTTCATGACCAAGCCCTTCGCCGGGCATTCCGGAAATGGATGCCACATACACATGTCGCTGGTGGAAAAGGACACCGGCCGCAACGTGATGGGCGACCCCTCCCATGACCAGAAGCTCAGCGAGACGGGCCTCGGGTTCGTAGCCGGGGTGCTCGAACACGCCAACGCCATCGACGCCCTGCTCTGCCCCACCATCAACTGCCGGCGGCGGCGGCGGGTCCATACCTTCAGCCCCACCAACATCTCCTGGGGTCTGGAGGACCGCTCGGCTCTGCTGAGGATCAAGGCCCCCGGCCTGTCGTCCACCCGGGTGGAGACCCGCTCCCCCAGCGCCCTCATGAACCCCTACCTGGCCAACGCCGCCATCCTGGCCGCCGGTCTGGACGGGATCGAACGGGGCCTCACCCCCGGTCAGCCGCCCTCCCGCCGGGGCGAGCCCGCCGAGGAAGACGGGTCACTCGAGAAACTGCCCGCCACCCTGGGGGAGGCGCTGGCGCACTTTGAGGCCAGCGAGGCCATGGCCCGCTTCTTCGGCCAGGAGTTCAAGGATGCGCTGCTGGCGGTGCGCCGCTACGAGCTGACCCGGTACGCCTCCGAGGAGGACCCCGACCCGGACTCGCAGCGGACCGACGAGATCAGCGCCTGGGAGACCAACGAATACCTGGAACTGTTCTGAGTTTCCGAGCCGGGCCGCAGGCCGTTCAGCGCGACTCGAGGATGCGCTTGAGGCGCTCGAGGTCGGCGCGCAGCTCCCGGTCGGCGGCGGTGCGGGTGACGGCGGCCAGCAGACCGGCCAGCCCGGCGGCCTGAACCTCGACCTCCATCTCGAGCACCGACGCCCCCCGCCCGAACGCCTCGAAGCGGTAGCTGTCCCTCCCTCCCCGCACCGGGGAGGAATACCGGCGGCACAGCCGGGCGCCGGCGGCGTACTCGACTATCTCCCAGGGGGCGTCCACCTCGCGCCCCATGAACCGGATCAGGCTCCTCCCCCTCGACCCCGCCCGGAGAAGGCCGGGCTCGTCCAGGGAACTGCGGAGGACGCTGCGGCGCCATTCCGGTTCGGCGCCGTCGGCGGCCGTGTACCCGAACACCTCGTCCGCAGTGCGGTTGATGAATACCTTCCTGGCGACTATCACCCGCCCCTCGCCCTGCCGCGGCCGCCGGACGCCGAGCCTATCGGTTGCCGATCCTTCATCTACGGAGAAAAAGCTTCGGGAATTGTGCATGAGCGGATAGGGAGCCGAAAGGCACCCCCGGCGCAAAGCAACTGTCGGACGGTCTGCCCGATGAGCATGAGCGGCAGGGAGGGCAGAATCGTCAGATTGGCACCAAGCCGCCGACGTTGGATGGTCTACCCGATGAGCATGAGCGGCAGGCCCTGCCCCGGGCGAAGGCATCCCTATCCGTGCCTCCCCGAACCCCCTGGTCAAACCCCTATCCCCCTCCCGGGACCCCGTAAGAACGCGAAAAACGCCGCCCCACGCCCCGCTTCGCGGGCCCGGCCCCCACCGCCGCCACCTGAGATCCGGACGCGTCCGGTCAGTACCCGGCAGGGCCGCGTTCGGAAGATGATCCCTGCCTCGGTCTGCGGGCCCGGCGGACCGGAGGTGCTTTGGCTTCTTCATTATCCGGCATCGGTGCGACAAGGTCAATACCCTTGTAGGCGGATCTGGCGGATTTTTTTGTCACTTCCGTGATTTAATGGGCTCTCCGACAGCTCAGGGCAGGTCTACGAGCCTGCCTGATTCGATGTCCGATTCGGCCTCCGCGAGCGCCGCCATCGCATCGGGATCGGATAGGATGTTCAGCGTCTCGACGAGCCCTTCGTACTCGTCGTGCGCGATGAGCACGGCGACGGGCCGCCCATGCTTGGTGATGACGAACTCAGCGCCTGTCGCAGCCGCCTCGTCCACCAGCTCGCTGAAACGCTCTATTGCTTCGGTCAGCGGTGTGTTCATAAACGCAGGTTCTTCTCTGGGAGATTTCCGGAGATCAGGTCAGACGGCTCTGGTGTAGCGGTCGCGTTCCCAGTCGCTGACGCTCTGCTGCCAGGCTTTCAGTTCCCAGGCTCTCGAGACGGCGTAGTAGCCGCTGAACTCGGTTCCCAGCGCTTCCTGAGGGGTCGGTCGGCGCGGAAGGAGGCCAGGGCGCTTTCGAGGGAGTTGGGGAGGGGGGGAAGGTCGGCCCGCCCGGACACGTCCTGGGTTTCGGGAGGGGGCGGGGCGGCGCCATGGCGGATGCCGAGCATGGCGGAGGCGGCCAGGGCGGACAGGGCCAGGTAGGGGTTGGCGTCGGCGCCGGGGCGGCGGCATTCGAGGCGGGAGCGGGAGGGGCGGCCGCCCCGGATGGCGCGCACCGAAGCGGAGCGGTTCTCGTAGCCCCAGCTCACGTTCACGGGGGCGAAGTAGCCCGGCACCAGGCGTTTGTAGGAGTTAACGGTGGGGTTGACCAGGAGCGACGCCGCCGGCAGGTGCTCCAGCAGGCCGCCGATGGCCGACATGCACACCTCCGGGAACTCCCCGCCGGGGCCGGGGGCGAAGGCGTTCTCGCTTTCTCCGTTCTTCCCTTCCCGCCAGAAGGACAGATGGACATGGCCGCTGGATCCCTCCTCCAGGGGTTCGGTCTTGGCCAGGAAGCTGGCGGTGAGGCCCAGCGAAGCCGCCGCCTCCTTGACCGCGAACTTGAGGAGGGCGGCGTCGTCGGCGGCCTGCAGGCCGCGGCGGGCGGCGATGTTCAGCTCCAACAGACCGGGCCCGGCCTCGGTGTGGACCGCCTCCAGCTCCACCCCCAGGCCTTCGAAGGCCGGAACCAGCGTCTCCAGCAGGCGGTCGAAGCGGCCGATCTCGCCCAGGCTGTAGCTGATGCCCGACGACAGAGGCCGGCCTTCCCCGTCCCGGATGCGCACCTCGTACTCGAAACCGGCCAGCACCTCGTAGCCCATCCCGGCCAGGCCGGCCAGGACGTCCCGCAGCACCTCCCGGGAAGCGAGCCGGCAGCGCGACCCGTCCTGCCAACTCGGATCGGCCAGGCAGACGCCCCAGCCCGGACGCCACGACAGCGGGCGGAGGGTGTCCGGGTCGGGCGCCAGGAGCAGGTCGGGGGCGCCGGTGTTGATCCCGTATTCCCGGTAGTCGGTGATGGGCATGTCCACCGGATCGAGTCCCAGCCACAGGTCGGTCATCACCGTCCCCTTCTCCACCGCATTGCGGAAGGCGTTGGGTCGCAGCGCCTTGCCGCGGATCGAGCCGTGCACGTCGGGCATGCCCAGCAGCACGAAGCCGTCGTCGGCCGGGGTCCGGGTCATGCCGCCGCTCCGTTCCGCAGGCGGTCTTTCACGATGCGCTCCACCTCCTCCATCACCCCGGAGAACCGTTCGATCATCTCGGCCAGCTCCTGGTCGGTGCTGGTGAAGGCCGGCGCCAGCAGCGTCTGCCCGCCCGCCCATCGGTTGGTGTCCGGCGGCGTGGACCGGACCAGCAGTCCGTTCTCGAGGGCGATGGAGTCCACCAGGTCGGCGGACGCAACCGACGGCGGAAGGATCGATCTGCCGTCCCGCGGGTCGACGTGTTCCACCCCCAGCAGGAACCCCCGGCCCCGCACCCGGCCCACCATATCCAACCCCCCCACCGCCTCCTCCAGCACGCCGTACAGCGCAGGACCGCGCCCGGCCACCCGGTCCACCAGGTCATGGCGGTCTATGTAGTCGATCACCGCCGAGCCCACCGCGCACGACAGCGGCGCCCCGTCCCAGGTGTGGCCCAGGTCGAATTCCTTGGAACCGTCGGCCAGGGCCTGGTAGACGGGCGCCCGGCACAGGACGGCGGAAAGGGGGGTGAAGCCGGCGCCGAGAGTCTTGCCGAGGGTCACGATGTCGGGGGCCAACGGCAGATCCTCGTAGGCGAACCACCGCCCGGTGCGCCCCAGTCCGACCACCACCTCGTCCAGGCAGATGAGAAAACCGTGGCGCCGGCGGCGCTCCTCCAGCCCCTCCCAGAACCGGTCGGGCGGCGAGTAGCCGGGCAGGGAGAGGCCGCTGACCGTCTCGCAGAAGAAAGCCGCCGTCTTCCCCGGTCCGGCCTGCTCGAGGGCCTCGTCGAGCGCTTCGAGGGCGGCTTTGCCCGTGGGGTCGAACCGCTCGGTGCAGGGAGGGATATGCAGGTGGCCGGCCATGTAGGGGCCGTAGGGTTCCCGGAGGGCCGCCCGTCCGCTCAGGGCCAGGGTCCCGAGGGTGGCGCCGTGGTAGGCCTGGGCGGGCGAGATCACCAGCCACCGGTCGGCGTCGCCTCGGTCTACATGGTACTGGCGGGCCAGCCGCAGGGCGGTTTCGTTGGCTTCCGAACCCCCGCACTGGAAACGGACCCTGCTCATCCCCGGCGCCAACCCCGTCAGGCGCTCGGCCAGCTGCTCCTGGGGCAGGTTGGTGAAGTGATGGGCGTAGTAGTACCCGATGCCCCCCGCGCCGGAGGCGGCGGCGTCCACGATCTCGGCCACCCCGTGCCCCAAGCCGGCCGCCATCGCCCCCCCGGAGCAGGCGTCGAGGATGCGGCCGCCGTCCGCGGTGTACAGGCGCACCCCCTCGGCGCGGTCGACGATCGGGTAGTCGCGTCCGGGGTGTTTCCGGAAGACGCCGGCAGCCGCCTGTTCGATGCTCACCCGCCCGCTCCTCCGGCCGCCGCGGCCCGGTTGCCTCCGCGGGGCAGGGCCAGCCCGGCGATCTCGTCGACGAACCGTTCCAGCAGGTGATGCGCGGCGGCCCGCGAGGCGGCCGCCCGCCGCCGGGTTTCTTCCAGGAGGCGGTCCGGATCGACCCCCTCGTCGTCGAGCTCATGGCGGTAGGTCTCCACCCATCCGTCCATGATCTCGTTGTTGACTTCCGGATGGAACTGGACTCCGAGGCTGCGGCCCGCCGAGAACGCCTGGGGGCCGGCGCCGCTGTCGGCCAGCAGCTCGGCGCCCGGAGGGAGCGAGAAGGTGTCGAAATGCCACTGGAACCAGGGGCCTTCCGGCACCAGGTCCTTGTTGCGGCTCTTGACCTTCAGCCAGCCCACCTCCGACCGCTTGCCCCGGAACGATCCCCCGCCGAGCACCCGCGCCAGCAGCTGTCCGCCGAAACAGAGGCCCAGGATCGGTACGTCGGCGCCGTGAGCCTCGATCAGCAGGTCCTTCTCCCGGTCTATCCAGGGAATGGCGTCGTCGTAGGCGGCCAGCTCCGACCCGAGCGATACGATCATGTCGTACCGGGCGGGATCCGGGCGGCGGTCGTCCAGGTCGATGCGGTGCACCTCTACCTCCGCCCCCTGTTCCACCAGCCAGTCGAGAACCACCCCGCCCGGGGTGGGGTCCTCGTGCTGGACTATCAGCACCCGCAGGCCGCCCGCCCCGCCTTCCGGATCGAGGCCCTGCACCAGGCCCGACCGGAGATCGTCTCTCACCTCGGCGGAGACCTCCCCCACCGCCGCCGCCATACGCTCCACCATCTCCGCCAGGTCCGCCTCCGGGGTGGTGAAGGGAGGCGCGAACAGGTGCTGGTCGCCGGCGTAGCCGTCGCGGGTGGGCTGGGTGCCCAGGATCAGCAGACCGCGGCGGGCGGCCGCCCGCTCGATCCGCCCCGCCGCCCCCAGCTCCGGAGGCAGGAAGGAGACGCCGTCCTCCGGGTCGGCGTAGTCGACGCCGATCAGGTAACCGCGCCCCCGCACCTCCCCTACCAGCTCGTCGCCTTCCAGGGCCGCTTCCAGATCCTCGCGCAGCGACGGCCCGCGGGCCGCCACATGGTCTACCCAGCCTTCTTTTTCGAGAACGTCCAGCACCGCCAAGCCCACTGCGCACGGCAGCGGCGCGCCGTCCCAGGTGTGGCCGATCGAGAAGGAGACCGCCCCCGAAGCGGCGGCCTCGTACACATGCCCGGCGAAGAGCACCGCGCCGATGGCCGTGTAACCCGCCCCCAGCCCCTTGGCCAGGGCGATCATGTCGGGGGTGCACGGAAGGCGGTCGGCCGCGAACCAGTCGCCGGTCCGCCCGACGCCGGTTACCACCTCGTCGAAGCAGACCAGGAACCCGTGCTGTTCCCGCCGCTCGGCCAGCCCCTCCCAGAAGCGGTCGGGCGGCGAGTAGGCGGGCAGGGCGGCGGCGCTGACCGGTTCGCAGAAGAAAGCCGAGACGTTCTCCGGACCGGCCTGCTCCAGGGCCTCGTCGAGGGCGGCGAGGGCCGCGGCGCCGGTGGGGTCGAAACGCCGGGTGGAGGGGGGGATGTGGGCGTGGCGGCTGAGATAGGGGCCGAAGGCGCCCTGCAGTCCGGGGCGTCCGGTGAGGGACAGGGCGGCCATTGTGGGGCCGTGGTAGGCCTGGGCCGGGGAGATGATCCGCCAACGCTGCCGCTCCCCCCGGGCGAGGTGGTAGGCGCGGGCCGCCCTGACCATCGTTTCGTTGGCTTCGGAACCGCCGGTGACGAACCAGGCGTTGGAGAAACCCGGCGGCGCCAGCTTCGCCAGCTTCGCGGCCAGCTGCTCCTGCCAGGGGCTGGTGAGGCGTTTGTTGTCCAGGTAGGAGATGCGGCGGGTCTGTTCCCAGACCGCCTCGATCAGGTCGCGGCGCCCGTGCCCCAGGGAGGCGGCCATGGAGCCTCCGCTCACGGCGTCCAGGTAGCGCTTGCCGGTGGAGTCCTCCACCCGGGCGCCCTCGCCGGAGACGATCACCCGGTAGGGACGAGCCAGCTCGAGATGGAACACGGAGGTATCGCCGGGGGCGACGAACGGGGCCTTCAACTGCAATCGACCTCCCTGGATCCAATCAGCGGCCGCAGGCAACCCGCCCGCCTGCACCCTGGGGCCCTCGGGGAGGGGGGTTTCCGTTGCAGGCCGCGCCTGCGGGATGGGAGGATACCAACCAGCGGCAGAACATTCGGAACCGAGGGCAGGAGTGAGCGCCCTGACGCCCGGGCGAAATCCGAAGAGCCGGAATCTTCAACACGGAAATGACAAAAAAATCCCGCCGGATCCCCCGCAAAGGTATTGACCTTGTCGCACATATACCGGATAATGAAGAAGCCAAAGCACCTCCGGTCGGCAGGCGCCGCAGACCGAGACAGGGATCATCTTCCGAACGCGACCCTGCCGGGTACTGACCGAACGCGTCCGGATCCATGGTGGCGGCGGTGGGGGCCGGGCCCGCGAAGCGGGGCGCTGGGGGCGGCGTTTTTCGCGTTCTTATCGGGCAACCGGGCATGCGCGGATAAGGGGATGCCTTCGCCGTTCCGTCGGTGAGGTCAGCGCCCTGCCGCCATGCTCATCGGGCAGAACCGTCCAACAGCTGCTTGCGGCGGGGCGCCTTCCGGCTCCTTATCCGCGCACCCTCTTATCTGGGGATGTGGAACACGGTGAGCAGGCGGCCGCCGGAGTCCGGCTCATGGCGGTAGGCCGAGTACAGGTCGCCGGTGGTCTTGTCGATCATGGTCTGCCAGCCCAGGTGGCCGTTGACCGCTGCGCCGAGGAACTCCTCGTCCACGGTGCTGTCGTCGGCCCAGCCGCCGGACGGTCGGTTGAACAGCACCACCGAACCCCGGAAGTCGCCCTCCTGCCGGTAGTGGACGCCGGCGGCCACCACGGTGCCTTCGTTGTTCATCGCCACGTACTGTCCGAACACATCCTGATTCCGGCCCCGTTCGGCTTTCAACACCGCGGCGGAGGTGCTGTCCGCCCATCCGCCCGAGGGCTTGGTGAACACGTACATCTCGCCCGGCTTGTTCTGGCTCGCCCTGAAGTGCCCCGACGCCGCCACCGTGTTGCCGTCCCCGGACACCGCCACCAGCTTGCCCATCCGCTGCAGCGCCGCGGGGGTGGGGGCGGCCAGCACCGCCGCCTCCGCCGTAGCGTGGGTTACCGGGGTGTTGCCGGTGTTCCATTCCGAACCGGAACGGACGAACACATAGGCCGAACCGGCATGATTCAACCAGGAACCGTTGCTCTCGATATCCCGAAAGGCCATACCGATCACGATCACCCCGCCGTCGTTGGACACCGACACCGACCGCTCCCGGCCGAACTCCTCGTTTTCCTGGCCGGTTTGGCGTTCTACGGTGGTGCTGGGCCACAGCACCGCCCGGCCCGCCCCGTTGTCGTTCTCCCAGCCGGCGGTGCCGTTGTCGTTCCTCTCGAACACATAAGCCATGCCGTCCGTGTGCACCGAGGCTGCGCAGTCATGCGCCGGGGAACGGGCGTCACGCGACGTAACCACGACTGTTCTCTCGTCTCTGGAGATCGCCACTCCGTCCCCGAACCTATGGTTGCGCCCCGGGTAGGTGGGGCAGGCCGGGTAGGTGCTGCCGTCCACCACGGCGGCCAGAGTGCCGGAGGCGCCCAAGCCGGAGTTGGTGAAGGCAGCGGTGGGCTGCATCCCGGACCGCCAACCCCCCGCAGGCCGGACATAGACGAACACCTGCCCGTTGTCGGCCGCGGTCGCGCCCGACCCTATATGGTCCACCCTGGGAGCGCCGACCACGATGGTGTCACCCGATATGTCTACGTCGTATCCGTAATAATCGCGCGCCTTGGGGGTGGGCGCCTGCAGCACCGCCGGGGCGGTGTCCCCGATGCCCTCGTACACGTACACCCTGCCCGCCCGGTCGCAGCCGCTTTGGCAGTCCCCGGAGGCGGTGGTGACACTCTCGTAGCCGCCGCCGATCACCAGCACCCCGTCGTCGGCCGCGAACGACTGCCCGAACCGGCCCGCAGCGCCCGTTACCGGACCGTCGGGGTGGTCTACGGCGGCCCATTCCGGACGCAGCTCGAGGCGGCTGACCCTCCCGGGATTGTAGGCCTCGACCCGCAGATGGGCGGCCTCTCCCTCTCCGAAATCACCTTCGAACGAAGCCAGGCCTCTCGACCCGTTCAGACTGCTGAGCTGATCGTTGCTGTCATAGTTCACCAGCATCACCCGTTCCCGGGCGAAGATCACCAGCCGGTTGCCGGCCGCGTCCGCCGCCAGGATGCGCCCCGTAACCGGCGCGGCGGCCGGCTCTGCCCAATAGTGGTAGAGGCGGTTGGAGGTGAACCCGCCGCCGGTGGCCCAGATGGTTTCGATGGCGCCGGCCGCGGAATCCCGTCTGTACGTGTGGGAAGCCGCTCCGCCGGCGGCGTTCGTCTGGTTGCCCGACCTGGGGGTGCCTCCCAGAACCCGCTTGCCGTCCGACTCGGAGGAGGTGTACCCGTCCGCCCATAGGCCGTTCTCGTCATCGGACATGAACGAAATGGCGTTGGTGGCGCCGGTAACCGTTTCGCCGTACTGATCCACGATCCTGGCCGTGATCGTGTGCTCTGCGCCGCTCCCGGCAGAAGAGGCCGCGGTGAACTCCTTCGACTGTTCGATCACCAGCGCAGCCGCCGCCGCGGCCGCGTCCTGCCCCCTCACCCGGAACTTGCCCCTGTCTGCGGTGACGGAATCATCATCCGGCACCACGCCGCCGGTGGTGCGGTCCACTACCGGCAGCTCGACGCCCGACTTGGCGGCCTCCCCCACCTCATACACCACCTTGGCCGTCTCGCCGGTTGCGGCAGTACCCGCCATGGTGAACGAGAAAGCAGCCCTGCCCATATCGTCGGTGGTCACCGTCCGGGTGCGTGCAGTCCCCGCCGAACCGCCCACGGGGGTTTCCGTGGAGGTAACCGCTATGCGCCAGCCCGATTCCCTGATCGGATTGCCCAACGAGTCCGCTATTTGCACAGTAAATGTAACCGTCCGGGATTGATCCATCTTCAGATAGGACTGGCCGGCCGTCAAATCATCGGACAGCAGCGCTTGAACAGCCCGGGGCTGGGCGACAGCCGCAAACCCGCCCAACAAAGCAAGACGGCTCACGTCTCTGGAGTGGGGGGCGTAATTGTCCACCCGGACGCGGGTAACCACTTGCTTGGGAGCAGGCCGCTCCATGCCCGTATGCCCCAGATGCGCCTCGAAATTGGCCAGGGTAGAAGGCCCGTCCAGGTTGTTCAGCTGGTCGTTGCCGTCGTATTTGATCAACAGGACGGCGCGGGCAGCTCCTGAGATCACCAGCCGGTTGCGGGAGGTGTCCTTGTCCAACAGGGCGCCCGTCACCGCCCCGGTTGCCTCCTCCGCCCAATAATGATCGATCCGCTCCGACCGCAGATCAATATCATCGGCGGCGCCGGCGCCTCGGGGGTCGGTGAACTGCGCCCAGATCCGCTCGACGCCGCTTTCGTCCGAATCCCGGTTGTACGAAAGAGTGGCCCGGCCCGCCCGGTTGGTGGTGCGCGTCCACCGGGCGCTTCCATCGTTGGCGGCGCCGATGCCGACGGGATCGTCGGAGAAGAAATTCACCCTGCTGCGGGACAGCGCGCCGCCGTATTGGTCCACCAGAACAGCGGTTACCGTGTTGACGGCGCCCCGGCCGCCGGCCGATGCCTCATGATAGGAAACCGGCTGGGAGATGGTCAGCGATGAGGGCGCCGCCCCCTCGTCGGCCCACACCACTGCCGGACCGTCGCCCGCGTCGTCCCCGGCCATTTCCAAAGCGGTGTCGTCCACCAGCTCCAAACCGGCCGGCGCGGCGACATCCAGATCCAGCTCGGCCCGGTCGCCGGTGTCGCGGCTGGAAGGTCTGGGATCCCTGGGCCGGAAGGACAGGGTCACCCGGCCTGCCTGATCCGTCTGGTAGGCGCGCCTCGACTGGGAACGGTTGGCAACGCTCCCGCCGTCTCCCCTGGTAACGGTCTCATCTATCGACACGGTCACCGACCGGCCGCTCTCCGACACCGAATTCCCCTCGTCGTCCACCAGCTGAAGGGTGATAACCACCTGCCGGCCGAACCGGGCGTATTGCGAATGATCGGCCATGTTGTCGGTCACCCGCAGCCCGTCGGCGGCTTTCGCAACCCGAACCCGTACAACAGACGCCCGGTCGGCGTCGACGTCGTCGTCGTAGGAGTCGCCCACGTTGCTCGACCACGCCCACACCGTCACGCTCTCTTCCGGAGTGAACGTGATCTCCAGATCCCCCGACGGATCGGTTACGTCGTCACCGTAGGAAATCTCACAGGCCGCCGACCCCCAGACCGCCTCTACCTCACGGGTGTTGCAGGATCCGTTGGAGTTGAAAGCCTCCCCCGGGTCGGCCGCAAAGAACACATCCACCAGCTCGTCGGGAATCGGTGTCTGACGGCGGCCGCGGACCGACGCCACCAGCTCGACCGACTCACCCAAAGTAACCGTCCCCTGGTCGGCTTGGAGCGTCAACCCCGTCGGCCGAGCCACCGTATGCGCCAGAGTACGGGTGATGAACACTGCCATCTGGGCGCGGGTAACCGAACCCCGGGGCGTATAACGGTTTCGCGAGGTGCCCAAGGTGACCCCCATCTCGAACATCAGCCGAATAGCCTGATACTCACCCCGCGTAACGTTATCTACATCATCGAACACGTCGTCGTCGGGCGCCACCTCCGACACGTCCTCGCCGCCGGCGCCCACCTCCGCCCGCTCCAGGAACGCCTCCAGTATCAGAGCCATCTCCGCCCGGGGCACCGCCGTATTCGGACCGAACCGACCGCGGCCCTCACCCAGCATGATCTCCAGCTCTGCCATCTGGTTGATGGCGTCACGGGCTTCTTCGGAGAATCTCCCGATATCCGAAAACCCCTGATCCGAAGCAGGCGGCAAGACAATCCCCGCCGGGCCGGCCGCCCTCGCCATGAACAAAGCCATCTGCCAACGCAGCACCGGCGCATCCGGATCATATGAAGTAGCGGTGCGGCCCTTGGTGACCCCATAATGGGCAAGGCAGTTCACCGCGTCTTCGGCGAACGATCCGATGATGTCTGCGAAGTCCAACGACTCCAACGCCGGGCCTACACAAGCAGAATACCGCGCAGTTGCATCCGCCTCGCCGTCCACCCCGCCCCCGGGCGGCGCCCCCACCGCCAACAACGAACCCACCAAACCCAACAACGCCAACCCCGCAACCCACCTGCGGTTGCCGTTGACCGATCCTTCGCCGCGGTTCATAGTTGCTTCCCATCCTTCGGAACCATAGGGATATCAAACGGCTCCGCCGTGTTGCGGGCGATGATAATCTTGCCCTCCCGTTAAACAGGGTAAATCGGGTCCGCCCGCAACCGAAGCCTGCTGCGAATAATCGACGGATGGGGGACCGCAGGCGGGGCCTCTTCGGATTCTGGCCGAGAAGCGGAAATCGGCGGGTCAGGTTTCCCGATCCGGCTCGGTTCGCCGCCGGCGGCGGCGGAGCTGCTCGGTGGCCGCCGGGTCGAGGCGGTAGTGCTCGGGGAGGCGCACCAGCCCGTCGGGGCGGCCCAGGTAATCGATCGCGACTCCGTAGTCCCGCTCCGCCGCCTCTATCGAGACGTAACCCTCTATGACGTCTCGGAGAACGGCTTCGGGGTCGCGGGTGAAGGGGTCTCCGTAGCCGCCGCCGCCCGGCGGGTCGAGATGCACCCGGTTGGCGGGGTCGAGCACCAGCAGCCGCTTGGGCCGGGCCTCCCGGCCGCCGTCTACGGCCAGCTCCCCCGCCAGGCCCGGCCTTCCCCCCAGCAGGCCCTCGGCGGGGTAGGAGATCCGGTCGATCATGGCCGACAGGGTCCACGGCTGGTCGGTGCGGCAGCTCATCTCGGTCCGCTGGCCGAGGCCGCCCCGGAACCGGCCCGGCCCCCCCGAGTCGGTGCGCAGCTCCCGGCGGTGCTGGATCATCGGGGTGAGGGTCTCGACCGTCTCGGCGGGCACTCCGGCCACCCCGCTCGGGAATCCGGTGGCGGAGAGGCCGTCTTTGGAGGCCCGCGCCCCCGCCCCGCCGCATTGGAACAGGCTGAACGTGAACGGGCCGTCCGACGCCCGCGCCTTCCCCCTCCAGACGGTGATCCAGATCGGATCGGCGCCGGGGGCCATCAACCGGCCGGGCATCGCCTCGGCCAGGGCCCCGAACACCACGCCCGGCAGGAAGTGGCCGATGATGTGCCGGGAAGCCACGGGCGCCGGATCGATGCAGTTGAGGATCGAGCCGGGCGGAGCGGACACATGCACCGGGCGGAACGCCCCGTCGTTGTGGGGTACATCGGGGCAGACCGCCGCCTTCATGGCGAAGGAGGCGTAGGCGTGGGTGTAGTTGAAGACCACATTGATGCCGTGTGCGCTCTGGGGTGACGAGCCGTCGAAGTCTATGAAAATGTCCTCTTCGTCGACGGCGACGGCGGCCCTGATCAGGATCGGCTCGTCGAAGCCGTCGCTCCAGGTCTCGTGGTGGTGGACTCCGTTGGGAATCTCGCGGATGGCGCTGCGCATCGCCTCCTCCGAGCGGCCGATGATCTCGCGGGAGAGCGGGTCGATGGCGTCGAGGCCGAACTCGTCCATGAACCCGAGCAGGGCGCGGGCGCCCACGTCGTTGCAGGAGGTCTGGGCGTAGAGGTCGCCCACCGTCTCGTCGGGGGTGCGGACGTTGGCCCGCACGATAGAGATCAGGTCCCGGTTGATCTCGCCGCGGTCGTAGAGCTTCATGATCGGGATGCGCAGGCCCTCCTCGTACACCTCCCTCGCCTGGGCGGACAGTATGCGCCCGCCGATGTCGGCGGCGTGGCATGTGTTGGCGAAGTAGGCCACCTCCGCCCCGTTCTTGAAGACCGGGGTAACCACCGTGATGTCGTTGATCTGCCCGGCGGTCATCCAGGGATCGTTGGTGATCAGCACGTCGCCCGGCCGGAGGGTTCCCGGCGGGTGCGCGTCCAGGAAGTGGCGCACCCCGGTGGCCATGGCGTTGATGTGACCGGGGGTGCCGGTGACCGACTGGGCCATCATCCGGCCCCCGGTGTCGAAGACGCCGCAGGCGAGGTCCTGGGTCTCGCGCACGATGGTGCTGAAGGCGGTGCGCTGCAAGGCCACCTGCTGCTCGTTGACCACCGACAGCAACCGGCTCCACAGCACCTCCACCAACACCGGGTCCATTCCGGCCGGGCGGGCGGTCATCCTCCCGCCTCCTGGCCCCCGCCCGCGCCTCCGCCCGCAGTCGACTGCCCGCCTGCGGCTGCCCCGCCTACTTTTGCGACGATGTTGAGCCGGTCGTCCACCCGCACCAGGCCCCCCGGTCCGATGACGGCGGTGGATTCTCTCTCCTCGATGACGGCCGGCCCCGCCAGCGCCGCCCCGGCGCCCAGCCGGTAGCGGTCGTAGACGGGGGTGGGCGCGAACCCGCCCAGGGAGGGGAAATAGACAGGGCGCTCGCCCTTGAGGGCCGCCCCGGCGCCGCCCTCCGAATCCCGGGGCGGCGCGCCGATCGGGGCGGGGCGCGGCCCCCGGCTGACCACCCTCCAGGTGAGGGCTTCCAGCTCCACCGGCGGACCCTCCCGCCCGTAGAGAGCCCGGTACACCCGGTCGAACCCGGCGCGGATCGCCGGGAGATCGGCGTCCGACAGCGCTCCGTCCGGGATCGGGACCCTTATCTCGTGGCCCTGCCCCGCGTATCGGATGTCGGCGGTGCGGGTGTGGCTGATATCGCCGGGGCCGGCCCCCGATCCGGCCAGCAACTCGGCGCCGTCCCGCTCCATCTCGTCGAAGACGGCGCTCACCTCCGCCCAGTCCAGCTCGCCCAGCCTGCCGTAATAGGAACGGACGAAGTCGAAGGCCAGCGGGGCGGCCAGGAGCCCCATGGCGCTGGTGACGCCCGCCCCGTAGGGAAACACCAGCTCGGGGCTCCCGAGCAGCTCGGCCACCCGGTATCCATGAACCGGACCGGCGCCGCCGAAGGCCACCACGGGCAGGGCGCGCGGGTTCTTCCCCCGCTCGACCGCATGCACCCGGGCGGCGTTGGCCATGGCTTCGTTGACTACCTGGTGAACCCCCCAGGCCGCCTCCGCCGCCGAGAGGCCCAGCGGGCGGCCGACGCGCTCGGCCAGGGCGGCTTCGGCGGCCGCCGCGTCCAGCCGCATCGCGCCTCCGAGGAAGTAGCCGGGGTCGAGGTATCCGAGCACCAGGTCGGCGTCCGTAACGGTGGGCGACCGCCCGCCCCGCCCGTAGCAGACCGGCCCCGGATCGGCGCCCGCCGAGTCCGGCCCCACCTTGAGGAGGCCCATGGCGTCGATGCGGGCGATGGAGCCTCCCCCCGCCCCGATCTCGATCATCTCGATCACCGGCACCCGCACCGGCAGGCCGGACCCCTTCTTGAATCGGTAGCGGCGGTCCACCTCGAAGTCGTGGGTGACCAGCGGCTCTCCCCCGTCCACCACGCTCAGCTTGGCGGTGGTGCCCCCCATGTCGAAGGACAACAGCGAGCCGCGGCCCATGGCGGATCCCACCGAGGCCGCCGCCAAGGCGCCCGCGGCCGGGCCGGACTCGAGCAGCCGAATCGGGAACTTCACGCAGGTGTCCAGGGTGGCCGCCCCGCCGCTGGACAGCATCAAGAACAGCCGGCCCTCGAACCCCATGCCCTCCAGCCGGCGGCGGAGTCCGTGCAGGTAGCCCTCCACGAGGGGCTGCACGTATACGTTGGCGACGGTCGTGGAGGCGCGCTCGTACTCCCCCATCTCGGGCACCACCTCCGAGGAAAGCGACACCCGCAGGCCGGGGGCGGCCCGCTCCAGAACCGCCCGGGCCCGCCGTTCGGATTCGGGGTTGGTGAACGAATGCAGGAAGCAGACCGCCGCCGCCTCCACCCCCGCCGCGGCCAGCTCCCCGCCCAGGCGGGCGACATATTCCTCGTCGAGCCCGGTGAGCCGGGTCCCGTCGGCCAGGGTCCGCTCCGGCACGTCGAAGCGGAGATGGCGCGGGACGAGCGGGCGGGGCAGCTCGAGTTCAAGGTCGTACAGCTCGTAGCGGTGCTCGCGCCCGATCTCGATCGAATCCCGGAACCCGGCGGTGGTCAGGAGGGCCGTACGGGCGCCCTTCCGCTCGATGACGGCGTTGGTGACCAGGGTGGTGCCGTGGACCAGATGGCGCACCGAGGAAGCGGCGCGCCCGGTGCGTTCGAGGGTCCCGGCCAGCACCTGCTCCACCCCCCGCGAAGGATCGGAGGTGGTCAGCACCTTGCCGATCACGACCTCGCCCCGCTCCCCGATCAGCATCAGGTCGGTGAATGTGCCGCCGATGTCGACGCCTGCCCTTACCGGGTTTTCAGCAGTTCTTCCCATTTGGAGGTCGGTGGTCGGGTCCGATCCGAGCCGCCGACTCTAGCCGACGGCGCCGCCGGCTTTACCGCGGCCGCAGAATACGGCCCGGCGCGAACGGTCATCAGTACGGGCTGCCGAGCTCCGCCTGCACCGCTGACCAGGGTTCACTTCACGTCCAACTCAAGTAGTCCAGATCAAGAGGGACGCTGTCGATGTACTGGCGAGCTGTCAATTCATCCAAGGGTATCACCGCGCCGTTCACTGATACAGCTCCTAGTTCAACTATATCACCTTGACGCCACGATACAGTGTGATCGTTTATACTCTGGACAAGATCAATATCGGGAGAGAACTCCATCCAATCATCCCAATTGGCGGCGAACAGGGACGGCGCCCAGCAGTTTACCAGCTTTAGAGGGGCTAATATTGTATGGAACTTCATCGTGTATAGCTACAAGTCTATCCAAAGGAGGAATTCCTTGTCTACGCTTACGTTCTTCACGAGAAAGAGGTGGAGGCATGCGAGTGATATGAGTTTTTGCATTGGATTGGCCATTGGTGGTAGCCGACTCAAGAGGCGAAGCGTAAGAAAACCATATGAGCTGAATATCTCCGCAGTCCACATATCTTTTCCATGTTGGCAGTTTGGCTTGCGCCCTTAAACGGGAACCAGTTGCTGTAGCTGATTCCGGCTGCAACAACCAGGAAGTATCTAATATTTTCATACTGTACCTCCAAATCTCTGAATAAAATCCGGGTGTACAGACCATCGAAAAAAGCGATAGATATCTTTAGCGAAGCTCTCTGCTGTAGATACGAGTTGATTTGCGTCAAAACTACCTACGATATTTTTGTACATGTCAAGATCAAGAACCCATGAAGGCCGGTCAACAGCTGCCCCATGCAATGGATCAATTTGTACACCAGGAGGGATCCAACCCCATTGTCCGTGAAGTGCAGCATCCTCTACCGGCCCGCCGAAGGGGGTTGCGACATCGGCTGTGGCTGTTGCCTGATGCATGATTTCATGATAGGCCGTCAGCCTGTACGATTCAAGCTGGATGCTTGTTTCGCCGAGGCGAAGCGGCGGCCGCGGCCTGACAGGGAATCCGGCGCACCGACCGCTTGCTTCGGGGCCAACGGGACCAACGGCCTCGACCGCGGAGTTCTTCGGCGGTCCGCGACCCCTCTCCGCCGCCCGGCGGCAGTCCGCTGGGTAGGCTGGTGAAGGCCCCCGGAGAAACGATGCGGATACTGCTCCTGAACGGACCGAACCTGAACCTGCTCGGAACCCGGTCGCCCGAGGTGTACGGGGCGGCGTCCCTCGAGGATGTGGAGGCGCTCTGCCTGGCGTGGGCGGCGGGGTACGGGCACCGGCTCGACGCTTTTCAGTCCAACCACGAGGGCGCCCTGATCGACGCCCTCCACGCGGCGCGGGAGACCGCCGACGCGGTCGTGTTCAACCCGGGCGCCTACACCCACACCAGCTACGCCCTGCGGGACGCCGTCGAGGCGGTCGATTTGCCCGTGGTGGAGATCCACATCTCCAACGTGGCGGAGCGCGAAGCCTGGCGGCGCGTCTCGCTGATCGAACCGGCGTGCGTCTACCGCATCTTCGGGCGGGGCGTGGACGGTTACCGGGCGGCCATCGCCCACCTCCACTACCGGGCGGCGCATCCTCCGATCACCCTCCCCTACGGGGATCACCCCGACCAGGCGGGCGACCTGCGCCTCCCCGAGGGGCGGGGCCCTCATCCGGCGGCGGTGCTGTTCCACGGGGGCGGCTGGACCGGCCCCTACACCCGCGACACCCTGGACGGGGCGGCGGTCGACCTCGCCGCCCGCGGGATGGCCACATGGAACGTCGAGTACCGGCGCATCCCTCCGGCGGGCGGCTGGCGGGCGATGATCGAGGACGCCGCCGCCGCGGTGGACGCCCTCGACAGCCTGGCGGGCGGGTACCCGCTCGCTCTCGACGACGTGACGGTGTTCGGGCATTCGGCGGGCGGGCATCTGGGCTTCTTCGCCGCCAAGAACGCCCGGCGTCGGCCTGTCCGGTTCGTAACGGCGGGCGGGATGCTCGACCTGCGCCGCCTCGGCAGCCACTGCGGCCGCCTGCTGGCCCGGCTCATGGGCGGTGAGCTCGAAACCCATCTGGATCAGGTGGATCCGATCAGGTCGCTGCCCAGCGGAGTGCCGACGGTTGCGGTGCACGGCGGGCGGGACGACGACATCCACCCCGGCCAGAGCCGCCGGTTCGTGGAGGCCGCCCTCGCATCCGGCGACGAGGCGCGGCTGGTGGAGCTGCCCGAAGCCGGCCACCTGGACGTGATCGACCCCAGGTCGCCCTTCTGGAAGGAGTCGGCGGCGGCCTGCATCGGGAGGACCTGAAGTCCGGGAAGACGTCCGGCGTTCGGCGCGATGACGCCGTTGCGGAGAAATCGTGAAGCGGCGCCGCCTGCCGGAACGATCATGACCGCCGAGCCTTCAGACCAGAGCCTTCTCCCCGAACAGGCGGCGTATTTCGGCGTGCAGGGTGGATGAGGACACATCCACCCGGAACCGGTCGTCGAGGCGGAGCAGCTTGCGCCCGTTGCCGGCGGTCATGTCGACCAGGACCGGAGCCGTTCCCGGATTTGTGACGAGGATGTGCTTGAGCTGGTCCACGTTGGGCTGGGAAAGGGCGTCGGCAGGCACCCGCAGCCGCAGCTCCGACGGCGGCGCCAGGTTGGGCCGGCTGATGTTGTGCGCCCTCATCTTCACATCGTCCCCGGAATGGCTGACCCGGCCCTCCACCAGCAGGACGGCGTCCTCCTCGATCATGCCCTCCGACCGGGCGACGGTCTTGGGGAAGGCCAACACCTCCACCGACCCCTCCAGATCCTCGAGGTCGAAGAACAGCATCAGATCGCCCGCCCGGGTGTACCGCCGGGTGATGCCGCCCACGATCCCGCAGACAGAGGTCTGGGCGCCGTCGGGCTGGTCCGACAGCTCCGCGATCGGGCAGTTGGTCAAGCGCCGGATGGCACTTTCGAGCCCCCTCAGCGGATGGTCGGAGACGTAGAGGCCCAGCATCTCCTTCTCCAAGGAAAGCAACTTCTTCTTGTCCCACTCCAGGTCGGGTATCTCCACGTGTTCATCGAGCTCCGGCGCCGCTTCTTGTTCCCCCCCGATGAACAGGCTGTACTGGCCGCGGTCTTCGTTGCGCCTCCGTTCCAGGGTCAGATCCAAAAGTTTCTCATAGGCCAGTGACAGCCCCATGCGGGTGTGGCCCATCTGATCGAAGGTGCCGGCCTTGATCATCGAAGGCACCAATTTTTTGGTCAGAATCGAGGGGTGCACCCGGTCGGCGAAGTCCTGGAAATCGGCGAACAGCCCGCCTTCGTTCCTGGCATCCACGATCTTCGCCACCATCCCCTCCCCCAGGTTGCGGACGGCGGACAACCCGAACACGATCTTGCCGTCCCGGACGGTGAAGTCGCTTTCGGACATGTTGACCGACGGCGTCAACACCTCGATGCCCCGGGTGCGGCACTCGTTCAGATACATCGCCGTCTTGTCCTTGTCCCGCCGGGAGGAGGTGAGCAGCGCCGCCATGTACTCGGCGGAGTAATGCCGCTTCAGGTAGGCGGTCTGGTAGGCCAGCAACCCGTATGCGGCGCTGTGTGACTTGTTGAACCCGTATCCGGCGAACCCCTCTATCGACTCGAACAGATCCTCCCCGAACCGGGGGGCGTTGCCGTTGGCCGCCGCCCCTGCAACGAACTTCTCCCGTTCCTTGCGCATGATGGCCGGGATCTTCTTGCCCATCGCCTTGCGGAGGGCGTCCGCGTCGGCCATAGAGTATCCGGCGATGTCCCGGGCGATCTGCATGACCTGCTCCTGGTAGATCATCAGGCCGTAGGTCTCGCCCAGCACCCCTTCGGTGGCCGGATGCGGGTACGTCACCTCTTCCCTCCGGTTCTTGCGGTTGGCGTAGGCGTTGTGCCAGTTGTTGGACATCGGCCCCGGCCGGTAGAGGGCGACGAGGGCGATCAGGTCCTCGAACCGGTCCGGCTGCAGGCTCCGTATCAGGGCCCGCATGGCGGATCCTTCCAGCTGGAACACCCCGATCGTCTCCCCCCGGCACAGCATCTCGTAGGTGGCCTGATCATCCAGATCGACCCGGTCGATGCCGGGCCGCTCCCCGCTGCTCTTCTCGATCAGCTCCAGGCACCTCTCGATGGTGGACAGGGTGCGCAACCCCAGAATGTCCATCTTGAGCAGACCCAGATCCTCGATTGCATGCATCTCGAACTGGGTGACCGTCTCGGCGTCCTCCCCCTTGCGCTGGACGGGCACCAGATCCGTGATGGGCTCCGGGGAGATGACCACCGCGGCGGCGTGGATGGAATCCTGGCGGCGCAGGCCCTCCAAGCCCCGGGCGGTGTCCAGCACCTGCCTAACCTCCTCCTCGCCCTGGTAGGCCTCCCGCAGACCGGCGGCGTTGGCGTGCCAGTCCTTCACGATCTGCTCGGCCTCGTTGGAGGGCTGGTCGAAGCAGATGTCGAGGGAGGCCTCCCTGCCCAGCACGGCGGGGGGCATGAGCTTGGCCAACCGGTCGCCGAGCGCGTAGGGCTTGCCGAGCACCCGGGCCGAGTCCCGGATCGCCTGGCGGCCCTTGATGGTCGAGAAGGTAACGATCTGCGCCACGTGGTCGACGCCGTACTTCTCCGCCGCGTAGGCGATGATGTCGGACCGGTAGCGCTCGTCGAAGTCCATGTCGATGTCGGGCATCTCACGGCGGCCCGGGTTCAGGAAACGCTCGAATATCAGGCCGTAGCGCAGCGGATCGAGGTCGGTGATGCCCAGCGAGTAGGCCACGATGGAGCCGGCCGCCGAGCCCCGCCCCGGACCGGTGCGGATGCGGCGGTCCTTGGCGTAACGGACCAGATCCCACACGATCAGGAAGTAGTCGGGGAAGCCCATATCATCGATGATCTTCATCTCGTGTTCGATCCGCTCCGCTGCCTGTCCGCCGATGTCGCCCCCGTAGCGTCTGCGGGCCCCTTCCAGCACCTGTTCGCGCAGGTAGGTGAGGGAGGTATGGCCTTCCGGCACCTGGAAGTTCGGCAGCAGCAGCTTGTCGAAGTCGAGCCTGACGTCGACCCGCTCGGCGATCCGCAGGGTGTTGCCGCAGGCCTCGGGAAACTCGTCCGGCGGGAAGAGCTGCCGCATCTCCCGGGCGGTCTTCAGATAGAACTCCTGCCCATGGAACCTGAGGCGGCCCTCGTCTTCGAGGCCCGAGCCGGTCTGGATGCAGAGCAGCGCGTCGTGGGCCTCGGCCTCCTCGCGGCGCGTGTAGTGGGCGTCGTTGGTGGCGAGGAGGGGCGCCCCGATGCGGCGTGAGAGTTTCAACAAGTCGGGCATTATTCGCTGCTGGGCCTCGATCCCGTGGTTGTGCAGCTCGACGAAGAAGCGTTCCTTGCCGAAAAGGTCCTGGTAGGCGGCGGCCGCCTCGACCGCTGCCTCCTTGTCACGGCGGCCGCCGGTGTTGCCCTCCTCCTGCGAGGCCTCCGGGTCGAGGAGCTGGGGGACGTGGCCGCCCAGGCATCCGGTGGTGGCGATGAGGCCGTCGGCGTACTCGGCCAGCAGCTCGAGGTCCATGCGCGGCTTGTAGTAGAAACCCTCCGTGTAGGCCCGGCTCACCAGCTTCACCAGGTTGGCGTAGCCGGTCTGGTTCTCGGCCAGCAGCGTGATGTGGTAACGCACGTTGTCGGGCGGGGCGGGCCGGTCGTAGCGGGATCCGGGGGTCAGGTAACCCTCCACGCCGATGACCGGCTTCATGCCCGCCCCGGTTGCCGCCTTGTAGAAGTCGACCGCCCCGTAGAGGACCCCGTGGTCGGTCAGGCCGATGGCCGGCTGGCCGTCGGCGGCCGCCGCCTTCACCGCATCGTCGATGCGGGCGGCCCCGTCGAGCATGGAGAACTCGCTGTGGAGATGGAGATGCACGAAACTGTCACTCGACATGCCCTTGCCCTTTCCGAGCCGGGAGGCCGCCGGAGACGAGAGAATCTTGCAGAAAGTCAGGGGAAGAGGGTTGACATGACATTAGCCGGTTTCCAAGACGCCCGCCGCCCCCGGCCTGGCGCTCCCGGCGCCGCCGCCCGGCAACGGGCGCCGGGGTTGCCCGGAGCAGACCGCCAACATCGGCAGAAATCCCAGGGCGCAATCCTATTCAAGGACCCAACCCTGCCACCCCGAGTTTTTCGCGAAGCCTCAATAAATAGGTTGTCAACTGGCGGCAGACAATCGGTCCAGCGGTCCTGGCCGGCGGAGGATCTTTCCGTCGGCTGTCAACAATCGGAGGTTGCCTTCTAAGGCGGTGGACACAATCTGCCGGTCTGCCGGGTCACCATGGAAGTTCGGCAGGCCCGCGGCCCTTATTCCTATCCGGCCGTCCATTGGTATCTCTTTCAAGCCTTCTTTCAGGAGAGATTCCCGCCATGAGCTAACTTGCCCTTGCCATTCCAGACGGTTCTTGGTCTGCAATAACCTGATTTCCCAGAAGGTAATTGCGGATACCGCGATGTTGAAACCCCAGTACTGCTCTAGAATGCTTCGTGTTTGTCGTCCAAGTCGTTTGTCGCCAAATCGAAGTCAGAGTAACACATGTGTGTCAAGCAGTTCCAAGCTTCTCATCCCATTTCTTGTCGAATTTGGCTTCCCAATCTTCGTCAATCGGACTTATCAGGTCACCGTAGGATACGACGAGGTGTCGGTCTCTTCCGAATACGGGCTTGCGATCTTCCTGGTGTGAGGGCTTTGGCTCGGGTTTGGCAGCTGCCAGTCGGAATAGGGTGTCGCCGTTCTTGGTCACCGCGATTTCTTCGCCGGTGTCGGCTGCCTTTATCAGCATGTCGAGGTGCTCTGGCTTGAACTCCGACGATTCGATGGTGTGGGTGTTGCCGGCCTCGGCCATAACTCTGCTCCTGTGCGCCCGGAGGCCATTCTACTGCATCGGGCGGTCCCTCGCAGGCCTCATCCGGGGGCGGCGCCCGGATCCGGGGGTCTCAGCGCATCCGGGGAAGCCCGCGGCTCCGTAGGAGGGGCGCCTCCGCCTCGACGGGCGTTCCGGTGATCGGGTAGCCGAAGCTCAGACGCCGGGCATGGAACCGCGGCCTTCCGAGGCGGGGCGCCTCCCCGCGACCTCCGATTGATGCAGGTCCCTATCCGGGTTCCTGCTCGGTAAACGACCCCACCCCGCAATTCGTTGCCGGGGCGCCCCCACCGGCGTTTCCTCCAAGGACCCGGTTTCCTACCGGGGCCGCCCTGACCCGGAAACCGCACCGGTCGCTCCGGTCCCTGAATGATCAGATCAGTATCAACTGGCAGCGGAGAACCGGTCTAGCGGGCCCGGCCAGCGGAGGATCTTTCTGTCAGATGTAATCAACCGATGTTGTCCTTCTATGGCAGTGGATACGATCTGGCGGTCTGCCGGATCACCGTGGAAGTCCGGCAGTTCTGCCGCTCGGATTCCGATCTGACCATCCATTGGAATCTCGACCAGCCCCTCTTCGATAAGCGACCGGCGCAAAGGTTCGATAGGACCTACCTGTTGCAATCTTCCTTTATCTCGCAACATCGCTATTTCCCAGAAAGTTGTTGCTGAGACTGCTGCTTCATAAGCCCAAGCCTGTTCGATCAAAGCTCGCGCGCGGTGTCCTAATCGCTTGTCGCCAAAAATAAACCATAGCAAGACTTGGGTATCAAGCAGTTCCAAGCTTCTCATCCCATTTCTTGTCGAATTTCTCTTCCCAGTCCTCATCTATTGGACTGATGATGTCATCATAGGATATGAGCAAATGTCTATATTTTCCAAAGGCAGTCTGGGTATTCTTTGGCTTGATCTCAAAGAGCTCTGGTTGGGTAACAGTGAGGTTTAACAGGGTGTCGCCGTTCTTGGTCACCGCGATTTCTTCGCCGGTGTCGGCTGCCTTTATCAGCATGTCGAGGTGCTCTGGCTTGAACTCCGACGATTCGATGGTGTGGGTGTTGCCGGCCTCGGCCATAACTCTGCTCCTGTGCGCCCGGAGGCCATTCTACTGCATCGGGCGGTCCCTCGCAGGCCTAATCCGGGGGCGGCGCCCGGGATCGGGAGGTCCCAGCGCATCCAGGGCCGGGCTCCATGCCCGGGAGCGCCCTACCGACGTTTCCGCCTAGATGGGTAGTTCCAAGGGATAAGGGTTTTGTTTCCGCCGACCAACCGCAGAAACACGCCGATTACAGGCACAGCCCAATCGCCGAGGAGCCAAGCTAAAACGGCTCATTCGTCATCATCCTGGTTATCATATGCTTTGTAATCAATCTAAACTATGATTATATACCCTTTCTAGTCATGGCAACCTTGGAGCTACCCATCTAGGACCCTGTTTCCTGCCGGGGCCGGCCGCGCACCGCCCTCGCCCTCCGATTAAATATCGGCGGCGGGGACGCCGAACCATTCGTAGAACGACGCCCTCAGAGCCAGTGCCTCGGTTTCCGGGTCTCCCATCAGGGGTATCCCCCTGTACAGAGGATCGTCTACTACCGCTTCGCGGGGCTTCATGACACCGCGGATGGACATCATGGAAGCCGAGATCCGGGGTCGGCCTCTTCGGAGGCGGCGGCCCGCCGACCAGTAGACCCAGGATGCGGCCGGGCCGCGGGGCAGCAACACCCGATGGGTGAACTCGGTGAGCCAGAGGGCCCGCAGCTTCACCAGATTCTCGTCGAGCCGCAACCAAAGGTCGTCATCAACGGGGCCTCCGTACCCGGTCACCGGCCAACACAAAGAGCGCTCCGTTCCGGCCAGGACCGCAACCACGGGACCGAGAGGGTGGATCAGAACACCGCCCGATCCTTTCTCGGCTACAGACAAACACTGGTCGATGGGTTCGACCGCCCCTTCGATCCAATCGATGTTCTGGAGCTCTCCGAACACCCCGGCCGGTGTGTAGAAGTCGTCGAAGCTGATGTCGTCCGACGGCGCGGCCGCCAGTTCCCAGTAGGCGGCCTCGCCCATCTCGAGTCGGTCTTTCATCTTTTCGGCAGCTCGGCGCACCGCTTCGGGCAGAGAATCCCCGGGGGCGGTCAACAGACCTCCGCCGGCCGCTTTGATGTCCACAACTGTTCCTTTTGCGTCGCGGCCGCCGGGCGTGCCCGCGGCCGATGCGGGCTCTCCCTCCCACAGCTTGTCGATCGGCGCGGCGTAGATGCGGTCGTCCAACCGGCGGGGCATATCTCCCATGTTCATGACCAGCCCGGCGCGAAAGCGCGGCCCCAGCTCGTCGCGCAGTTGGCGCAGTCCGCGCCAGTCGTCCGGTGACACCTTGGTGGAGGATTTGACCTCGACGCCGATCACCGCCCCTTCGTCGGGGCGCTCCACCACCAGATCCACTTCGTCGCCCCGCCTGTTCCTCCAGTAGCCCACTTCGCAGGCGCCGTCCATCCACGAAATCATCTTCCTCATCTCCCCTACCACGAAGGTCTCCATCAGGTTTCCGTACTGCGACAAAAAAAGCGGGTCGTTGCTCCGTATCTTTGCGGCGCTCAGCCGGAGCAGCCGGGCGCCCACCCCCGAGTCGACCGCGTACACCTTCGGACGCGGGATCGGCCCCCGATCTGTTCGCCTCCAGGCGGGGAGGAGATAGATCACAAAGATCAGCTCCAGCAAACGCGTATAGTTTTCTGCGGTTGCCGCTTTGAGGCCCACGTCCCCGGCTGCCTTTGCGATATTGAGGAGCTGGCCGGTCTGCGCCGCATACCGATTCAGGAGCAATCTGAGATGCAGCGGCTCACGGACCCCGAACAGGGTCTCGAACCCGTACTCGAGGGACTGCCTCAGATAATCATCGAACCTCTGTTCACGATCATGAAGGCCGCCGGTCAACAGCGGGAGCGGGAACCCTCCGGTCAACACTCTATCCATGTAGGACTCTCTGGAGGTGCGGGATCGGCCCGAAGACAGAACCTGTTCTACATCGTTGAACACCTCCGCCGCGAAGTTGCCGTCGTTGCCTTCGATTTCAATCTGGGCCAACGGCAGAACCGGTATCTCCGAAACCCGCCCGACCAGCGCCCTCATCCCTTCCCTGTTCGCGATCCGATGGGCTGAACCGGTCAGGACGAATTGGCCCGGCGACCCGTCGTTGTTCAGCTGCGCCTTGATGTATCGGAGCAGAGGCGGGAACCTCAGGTGTTCATCGAACAGGACCGGACGGGGGCCGGTTACATAGCGGTGCGGATCGTCCTCGACCCCCCGCATGAAAGCAGGATCATCAAGGTTGATGATTTCGGCGCCCGAGGACGCAGCGACCTCCCGGAGCAGGGTGGACTTGCCCACCGTCCGGGGCCCTTCCAGCAACACGACCGGGTAGGTGTTCATGCGGCGGAGAACCGCGTCGAAGATGCGACGGCGGATAGAGGCCACGAGGCGCGCTCCCTTCTGAGGATAAGTGCTATAGACTTACCGAAGTTCCGTATTTTACCTTAAAAGATTTAGGTAAAATACCAAAATAATGGCCCTGGGTTACAAAAACGGCTCTAGCGCATCCAGGGAAGCCTGCAGTTCCGGGGGGAGGGGCGCCTCTGCTTCGACGGGAGTTCCGGTGATCGGGTGGGTGAAGCCCAGACGCCGGGCGTGGAGCCACGGCCTTCCGAGGCGGGGCGCCTCCCCGCGGCCCGGCCTGCCGTAGACGGCATCCCCCACCACAGGACGCCCGATCGATTCCAGATGGACCCTGATCTGGTGGGTGCGGCCCGTCTCCAGTGTCACCTCCAAAAGGCTGAGGTCGGGCCGCCGCCGCGCCGCCAGCCGCCGGTAGTGGGTAACGGCCGGTTTCCCGTCCGGGCCGACGAAGCGGCGCGCCCGGCGGCGGTCGATGGGGGCGTCGATGGTTCCCGTGTCGGTGGAGAAGCAGCCATGCACCAGCGCCAGGTAACTTCTATGCACCCGGCGGGCCGCCAGCGCCGCCGACAGGCCGCGGTGCGCCTCCGGGCGGCGGGCGACCGCCAGCGCCCCGGAAGTGTCCTTGTCGAGCCGGTGGACTATGCCCCATCGGGGGTGCTCCCCCACCCCTTCCACCTCCGGCCAGCGGTGCAAAAGGGCCGAAACCAGGGTGCCGCCCTGGTTGCCCGATCCGGGGTGGACGACCAGGCCGGCCGGTTTGTCGATCACCGCCAGGTGCCGATCCTCGTAGAGCACGGCGAGGGGAATCGGTTCGGGGCCGAGGGCGGGTTCTTCCGGCAGCCGGAACCAGGTGCGGAAGCCCGCCTCCACCCGTGTGTTCAGCCGGATGCGGCGGGCGCCGGGAGGACCGGTTCCGCCCGGGGGAGACAGGCCGGCCTCCCCCGATTCGATCAGCCGCCGCGCCAGGGAGCGGCTCACCCCCGCCAACCTGGCCAGGACAGCATCGAACCGCTCCCCCTCCATCGATTCGGGAACGGTCATCCACCTCGTTTCGCCGCCCACAGCATGCCCGCCACGCCCAGGGTGATTGCAGAATCGGCCAGATTGAAGTTCGGCCAGAAGCTGAAGTCGACGAAGTCGGTGACCGTACCGGTCAGCCAGGGGCCTTTCACCATCCGGTCCGCCAGGTTGCCGACCGCCCCGCCCAGGATAAGGGAAAGCCCGGCCAGCTCCAGCCGGGTGTCGACCCGTTCGACCATCACCAGGATGAAAACGGCGGCGGCGGCGGCGGCCAGCCCCAGCAGGGGGCCTTGACCCTGGAAGAGGGAGAAGGCCGAGCCGGGGTTCTCGCCCAGATGGAACCGCAGGAATCCCGGTATCACCCGGATATCGTCGTCCGCCAGGGCGGTGCGGGCCCACAGCTTGGTGATCTGGTCGGCCGCCAGCACCACCGCCCCCACCAGCACCGCCCTGAGCCGGCGGGCGGTCAGCGCCTTCTCGAGGCGCAATCCACGCATAGGCTGGTATGGGGAAGGGCCCGGAGCCGCGCCACCCTGATGGGGCGTCTGCAAACCCGGCACGTACCGTAGGTGCCGTCCTCCACCGCCAATATGGCCGAGCGGACCTGGGCGAGGATGTCGCGGGTGTTGCGGTCTACGGAAAGCTCCTTCTCGAACTCAAAAGCCATGGAGCCCCCGTCGGCCGATTCGGGATCCGGGCTGCGCTCGGCTGCGGTTTCGGCCATGCGCACCTCTTGGCGCTCCGCCTCGTGTTCGGCGATGACCGCCACCAGCTCCTGCTCCCGCTCTTGGAGGATTCTCTTGAAATAGTCAACCGTGGAGCGGGCCAGCTTTTTTCTCCGGTCTAGAGTCGGCATCATCCACCTCCGGCGTCGCTGGACGCCGTGAAAGTAGCAGGGTTGCCGCGCTCGCATGTGATCGGCGCCCCCTGCAGGACAGCGGCGACGGCATCGGGGTCGGCGCCCCGCAGCAGCATGCGCTTGATGCGGCTCTTGGCGCCGGACAGCATATCCACCCGGCACCCGAAGGTCCGGGAAAGCAGACGGACGGCTGCCTGGTTGGCCCGCCCTTCAACGTCCGGGGCGGCGATCCGCACCCGCAGATAGGTTCCGTGCGGCCCCGCCACCTCGCTGCGGACCGCCCTGGGTGTAACCATGACGGTGAGGATCACCCCTTGGGGGTGGTCCCGCATCAACCGGTCCGGGGAACCGCCGCTCCGACCGCCGCCGGCATCCGCGCTCATCTTCGCCTCCGCATCGGGCGGGAGCATAACGGCCCGCGATCATCGCGTGCGGCCGGGGCGGTTGGTCTCTCATGTTGTTATTAGGGGCGGGCTTTAGGATGGCGGCCATGCCGGATGCGCGCATACTAATCGCCGAGGACGACCGGGCCGTGCGTGAAGCCCTGGACCGGGCGCTGCGTCTGGAGGGCTACGAGGTGCTGGAAGCTCCGGACGGATCCGAGGCGCTGGCGGCGCTGGAACGGACCCGGGTGGACGCCATCGTCCTGGACATCCTGATGCCCTATGTGGACGGCCTGTCCGTGTGCCGGACGCTGCGCTCCCGCGGCGACCGCACGCCGGTGCTGATGCTCACCGCCCGCCACGAGGTGGGCGACCGGGTGGCGGGGCTGGACGCAGGGGCCGACGACTACCTGACCAAGCCCTTCGCCCTGACCGAGCTGCTGGCCCGGCTCCGGGCGCTGCTGCGGCGGACGCGGCCGGAGACCGAGTCCGGCGTCCTGCGTTACCGGGACCTGGAGCTGGACGGCCTGAGCCGACGCGCCCGGCGGGGCGGGCGGCTGATCGATCTGACCAAGACCGAGTACGACCTGTTGGAGTTGCTGATCTCCAACGCCGGAATCGTGCTGAACCGGGACCTCATCTACCGGGAGATCTGGGACATCGAGTTCGAGACCTCGTCCAACTCCTTGGACGTTTACATCGGATACCTAAGGCGCAAGCTGGAGGACGGAGGCGATCCCCGTCTGATCCAGACGGTGCGGGGGGTCGGCTACGTATTGAGGGACCGATGAGCCTGCGGTGGCGTTTCGCCCTGCTGTTCGCGGGCGGCGCCGTCCTGGCCACCCTGCTGGTGGGTATGGCCGCCTTGATGACCACCCGCAGCGCCCTCGAATCCGAAACGGACTCCTTCCTGAAGGAGCGCTTCCAGGCGCTGAAAGCCGCCTTCCCGCTGGCCGAAGAGGCGGAACGCATCGCCAGGAACGGGCAGGTGGAGCTGGAGATACGCACCGACGACGGCAAGCAGTCTGCGGCGATCCTGTTCGGACCGGACGCGGTGGTGCAATGGTCGGACCACCGCACCCGCCGTCCGCTCATCACCGTGCGGGGCGCGCCGCGGCTGCCGGTGTTCGTCCCGGAGGGAACCGCCGCCGGCGGTCCGGAAGAATGGGAAGAGAAGGACTGGACCTGGACCGTCGAACACCGGGTCGACGAGTTCTTCCTCGGACATGTTCCTTTCCGCATGCTGACCGTGCGGACGGGAGACGGTTCGCTGCTCTCGGTCGCCCGGGATGTGAGCGAGCAGGAAGTGGTGATGGCCGTCCTCGGCGCCCGCATCCTCCTGACCGGCCTGCTGGTTGCGGCCGCGGCCGGGGCGGGCGGGTGGCTGATCGCCCGTCGGCTGATCCGCCCGATGGAGATCCTCACCGAAGCGGCCGAGGAGGTGGCCCAGACCCGCGAGCTGCTGGAGCCGATCGACGCCCGGGCGGCCGGGGAGGTGGGCCGCCTGGCCGATAGTTTCAATCGGATGATCGCGGCGCTGCGCAGCTCGCGCGATCAGCAGCGGCGCCTCATCCAGGACGCCAGCCACGAGCTGCGGACGCCCCTGGCCAGCCTGCGCACCAACACCGAGGTGCTGGCCCGCATGGACGAGCTGACCCCAGAGGAACGCGACCGGATGCTGGCCGACATCGATCATGAGCTGAGGGAGCTGTCCACCCTGGCTTCCGAGTTGGTGGATCTGGCATCCGAGTCGGGGCCAGAAGAGGGAGAACCGACCATCCCGATCGACCTGCAGGCGGCGGCGGAAGCGGTGGTCGAGCGGGCCGTCCGGCGCAGCGGGCGCCCGATCACGGTGACGGGAGAAGGCGGGGAGGTGGAAGCCCAGCCCGGGGCGCTGCAGCGAGCGGTGGACAACCTGGTGGACAACGCCCTGAAGTGGGGTCCGCCGGACCGGCCGGTGGAGGTCGTCCTGGACGGCGGGCGGCTGCTGGTGAGGGACCGCGGGCCGGGCATCCCCGAAGACGACCTGCCCCACATCTTCGACCGCTTCTACCGGGCGGCCGAAGCCCGCTCGCTCACCGGCTCCGGCCTGGGCCTGGCCATCGTGAAAGGAATAGTGGAACGCAACGGCGGCCGGATACACGCCCGCAACCTCCCCGAAGGCGGCGCCGAAGTAGGGTTCACCCTGCCCCTCTGAGAGGGCGCTCCCCGGCCAGCGCCCCGGTTGGAAAGGCGGCCCGAGTTCCGGCGGGACCAGGAAGATTGCGCCCGCCGGCAACACCGACAACCGCTGCGCCGCCTTCGATTCCACCGGCTCGGCCCCGACAACGAAGGCCTCGACCTGCGCACCGCCGGCGCAAAGCATGAGAACCGTATCCAGCAACGGCCCAGAAGCCCCACTAAAACTGCGCCCCCGATTTCACTAATCCCCCCCCCCCGTCCCCTGGGAGAGTTAGCTAAAACGGCCGCCCCGATTCCACTTAATACCCCATTTGAGCAGGGGGTTTATTACCCACCCCCTCCCAACAACGCGAAAGTCTTCCCGCCAAACGCCCGGCTGCGCCGGGCCCCCTCCCCCGCCTCCGCCACCGCCGGCGGATCTCGCTCCGGGCCGCGCGGGGCCCGCTCCGGCCCGGAGCCGGCGGGGCGAAATCCTTCGATCTATGAACCGCCGCGCCGTCCGGAATCAGGCGGCGGTGTTTTGTGCTTTTCGGCCTCTTCTTTGTACAACATTTCGAGAGAAACGTCTAGGGGGTTGTTCGAAGAATATTTCGCGGCCTCTCGAAGCCGGTCATGACCGGCGCTCCGTCCGGGGAGAAATTCGGGAAGCGGAGGCGGACAAGAAGGAGCGAAGCACCCGCAGGGAGTGGGCGCTTCGGCTCTTGGCGGGAGAAGGAAGACGGATCGTTGGGTGGAGGCGGAAACCCGGAGGAAGGGCGTACTCGAGATGCGGCGCCGACCGCCCCGGCGGCGAGGCCGGACGGCGCAGGGAACGCCCTCCGCGATGCCGCCGACCGGGATCGGATGATGCTGCGGCGGCGATCACCGGCCAAAAGCCGGACGGGGGCAGGGGCGCTCGCGCTGTCCGGGCCGGACGGCCCCGGTCCTTCGGGCTGCCGCATCCGTCCGCCCGGTACCGGCCGGGTCGTGTTCGGCCGGCCGGGGGGCGCAGGCTCCGGCCCGCCCCGGCTGGAGATGTCTGCGCCAGGCGGTGATGCCGTCGGCTTGTTCCCCGGTGATCACGCCGTCCCTGACCATCGCCGCCAGGATGTTCCGGGGAGTCGCCCATTCCCGGATGGCGGCCGCGTCCTCCGAGCTGATGACCCCGCCCCCCGCCGGCCCGCCGGCGCCCAGACCGAAGGCGCCCCGGCGGGCGAAGGTCTTCCACAACCCCATCGCCAGCCCGGCCGCCGCCCCCGCCGCAATCAACACCGCTTTCCCGCCGGACTTCATCGGCCTTCCTATCTCTCGGAGCCCCGCATCGGGACTTTTCCCTGCGTCCATGAGCAACAATCACAGGCCGGCCTCTGAAAATTGTTAAAGAACGATTAGAACGAGATGAGAAACAATCCACAGGGCCGGCAGGCGGCGGGGCCCCGGGGCCGGCCCTCCCATAAGCGCGCCTACTACGATTTCGCTCACCGACCGTACGATGCGAGGAAGCGCATGACAGAACCCGATCGAAGCCCCCCGCCGGCCGGCGATTTCAGGAGGGTCCCCCCCTCCCTGGACCTCCCCGCCCTCGACAAGCGCGTCCTGAAACAGTGGGACGAAACCGAGGCCTTCCGCACCTCCGTGGAGATGCGCCCCCGCGACAAGGAGTACACCTTCTACGACGGGCCGCCCTTCGCCTCCGGCAGCCCGCACTACGGGCATATCCTGGCCGGGATCATCAAGGACATAGTTCCCCGTTACTGGACCATGCGGGGCTATCGGGTGGAGCGCCGGTTCGGTTGGGACACGCACGGCCTTCCGGTGGAGATGGAGGTGGAGCGGCAGCTGGGCATTTCCGGCCCCCGCCAGATCGAGGAGCTGGGGGTGGCGGAGTTCAACGCGGCCTGCCGGCGGATGGTCGAGGTAACCACCGAGGAATGGGAGGACATCACCCGCCGGATCGGACGGTGGGTGGACTTCGTGAACGACTACAAGACCATGGACCCCGAGTTCATGGAATCCGTGTGGTGGGTGTTCCGCGCTCTGTGGGACAAGGGCCTCGTATACCGGGACTTCAAGGTGCTCCCCTACTCGTGGGCGGCGGGCACCACCCTCTCCAACTTCGAGGTCAGCCTGGGCGGATACCGGGACGTGGAGGACCCCGCCGTGACGGTCCGCCTGGAGGTGCTGGACGTCCCCGACGGCCCGCATCCGGCCCGGCCGGGGGACTACCTGACCGTCTGGACCACCACGCCCTGGACGCTTCCCGGAAACCTGGCGGTGGCGGTGGGGGCGGATCTGGATTACGCGGCGGTCGAGCGCTGCGGGGCCCGTTACTGGGTGGCGGCCCCGCAGGCGGAGGCGGTCTTCGGGGAAGCCGGGACGGCGGCGGTCAAGGGGCGGGAGCTGCTCGGCGCCTCCTACCGGCCCCCCTTCGACTACTTCGAGGACCAGCGGAGCCGGGGCGCCTTCAGGGTCCTGGCCAGCCCGCACGTTTCGACCGACGAGGGAACCGGGCTGGTGCACATGGCGCCCGCCTACGGGGAGGAGGACCTGTACACCCTGGCGGAGAACGGGGTGGACGCCCTGGTCGACCCGGTGGACATGGAGGCTCGGTTCACCGACCGGACCCCCGAGCTGGCCGGCATGCACGTGCACGAAGCCGAAGAGGCCGTCATCGGGATGCTCCGCCGCTCGGGGGCGCTGGTCAACAGCGAGCGCATCGTCCACGCCTACCCCTACTGTTACCGGACCGACCAGCCGCTGATCTACAAGGCCATCCCCACCTGGTTCGTCAGGGTGGAGAAGCTCCGCGACCGGATGGTGGAGCTCAACCAAAAGATCCACTGGGTGCCCGAGAAGGTGGGCGCCAACCGCTTCGGCAACTGGCTGGAGGACGCCCGGGACTGGGCGGTGTCCCGCAACCGGTTCTGGGGAAGCTGCATCCCGGTCTGGGAATGCGGGTCGTGCGGGCGCCAGGAGTGCTTCGGCGGCCGGGAAGCCCTCCGAGAACGGTCGGGGGTGTGGCTGGAGGATCTGCACAAGCATGTGGTGGACGAGGTCACCTTCCTCTGCTCTTCCTGCCCGCCGGACGGAGCGGCGGGGGGCGGACCGGGGGTCATGCGCCGGGTGCCCGAAGTCCTCGACTGCTGGTTCGAGTCCGGCTCGATGCCCTACGCCCAGGTCCATTACCCGTTCGAGAACGAGGAACGGTTCCCCCGCACCTTCCCCGCCGACTTCATCGCCGAGGGGCTGGACCAGACCCGGGGCTGGTTCTATACCCTCCATGTGCTGGCCGCCGCCCTCTTCGACGACGTCGCCTTCAAGAACTGCGTGGTGAACGGGCTGATCCTGGCGGAGGACGGACGCAAGATGTCCAAGCGCCTGAAGAACTACCCGGAACCGTCCCGGGTGCTGGACAGGTTCGGGGGAGATGCGGTGCGCGCCTACCTGATCGACTCGCCGGTGCTGCGGGCGGAGCCGCTGCGCTTCTCGGAGGCGGGGGTGCAGGAGGTGGTGCGCACGGTGATCCTCCCCCTCTGGAACGCCTACTCCTTCTTCACCACCTATGCGGAGGCGGACGGGATCCGGTTCGAGGATCTGCGGGGGGCGCCCCCGCCCTCCGAGCGGCCCGAGATCGACCGATGGATCCTCAGCGTGCTCCAATCCTTGATCGGCCAGACCAACCGGCTGATGGAAGGCTGCTACCTGTATGCGGTGGTGAGCCCGGCCCTGGGGTTCGTCAACGACCTCACCAACTGGTACGTGCGCCGGTCCCGGCGCCGCTTCTGGCGGAGCCGGGAGGGCCACGAGCAGGACAAGCGGGCCGCGTTCGCCACCCTCTACGAGGTGCTGATCGCCTTCACCCGCCTGCTGGCGCCGGTGCTGCCGTTCATCACCGAGGAGATCCACACCGGCCTGGCGCCGGAAGCGCCGAGCGTCCACCTGACCGACTATCCGGCGGTGGCCGAAGAGATGATCGACGCCGATCTGGAGCGGTCGATGGCGGCGGCGCGCCGGATCGTAACGCTGGGCCGCTCGCTGCGGTCCGGCCATGCGGTGGGGGTGCGCCAGCCGTTGGGATCGCTGACCGTGGTGAGCAGGGACCCGGCGGTCCTCTCGGCGGTGGAGCGGCACCGGCGGATCATCGCCGAGGAGCTGAACGTCAAGGAGGTGGCTTCCTCGGAGGACGAGCAGTCGGTGGTGGAGCTGCGGGCGAAGGCCGACTTCCGGCGCCTGGGGCCGCGCCTGGGCGCGGCGGTGAAGGAGGCGGCGAAGGAGCTGGCGGCGCTGTCCGGACCCGAGGTGGCGGCGTTCGTCGAACGCGGGCGGATCGAGGCGGCGGGCCATGTACTGACCATCGACGATGCGGTGATATCCCGCCGCCCCCGTCCGGGTCTGGCGGTGGCTTCGGAAGGGCCGCTGTCGGTTGCGCTGGACATCACCGTCACCGACGAGCTGCGGGCGGAAGGGCTGGCCCGGGAGGTGGTTTCCCGGATCCAGCGGACCAGGCGCGATCTGGGGCTGGAGGTAACCGACCGGATCAGGATCGGCTATCACACCGACGACGGCGCACTGCAGGGCGCCATCGAGCGGCACGCCGGGTTCGTAACAGAGGAGGTGCTGGCCGTCTCGCTGGCCGCCGACCCCGGGGCAGCGGGCGCCTGCCACCGGATAGGCGGCGCCGAGCTGCGGGTATCGATCGAGAAGGCCTGAATCCGCCGCCGGGTGTGTGCAGCTCGGGGAGGTTGTCACCGGTGAGGATTCGCAGGGTGTTGAGGGGTGCGGCCCATCCGAGCACTCCGCGGAACCGGGTGGCTGTAAACAAGTGGTGGATGAAGTGTTCGAGCCCTATTCCGTTGCGAGAGTCGTTGTACCCGAACGGCCCAGGTGACGGCAACATCGGATGAAGTGTTCGAGGGCTCCCGTGCGTCCGGAGATCCCCAACCTTCAAAAGTTGCGCGCCCCCCCGATCGCCCCGCCCGCCCTTTGAGCTGCTCTCCCCCGATCACCCTGCACACAGCCTATCTCCGCACCTGCCCCGTCATAAGATCGCGAAAATCCTGCGCACCCCGCCGGCTGCGCCGGGTTCCCTCCCCCGCCACCACCGCCAACATCGGAGCCTTCGCCGGGACGCGCAACCCTGTTCGGGTGATGGCGCCCGGCCCGATAAAGATTCCCATGATGACCGCCGCACGCTCCGGAACCCCGGCGGCGGTGTTTGTGTATCAGCACACATATAGTATCACAAACCTACGACAAAATCAATACCCTCATTCTAAAATGCTAAAAATATTCCTTCTGGCGGCCGTCGGGTTGCGGCCGCGTGAACCTCGGAACCACCTGTCTATTGCTCGGCCGGCGGAGGGATCGGGGCGGGGGCCGGGGTCGGGGGGTCCGGTTGAGCCGGGTCGGGATCGGACTGCGGGGTCCGGATCTGGTGGAGGATGTGCTCGCAGGCTTCGAGCGCCTCTTCCACCATCCGCTCGGAGGCGAAGGCGGCTCTTTTCACCATCCGCTCGGAGGCGCGGGCGGCTTCTTTCACCATGTCTTGCAGCCTGGTTTCGGTTTCCTCGGAGAGGGCCTGAGCGGCGTCCGCTGCTCCGCCCTCCCGGATCCGGGCTTCCCGGCATTCGTCCAGGGCCGCCTGGAGCCGCTTGATCTCGCTCCTTCTTTCGGCGTCGCTCCGCTCGTACTCCTTGATGGTTTCGACCACCCGATCCAGGAAGGCGTCCACCTCGTCCTCGGCGTAACCGCGCAGGGCAACCGGGAACTTGACCTCTTCGACCTCGTATGACCTGACCAGCATCGCCCGACCCGCCTTTCCTGCCCGACTAACCGGCCGGTCCGCCTACCGGCATATGAAACTTCTCAGAAGGTACACCCCGAAGAGCAGGATCATCGGCGAGAAATCCAGCCGCACCGAACCTATCGGGAAACCCGGCACCACCCGGCGGATCGACCGGAGCGGCGGCTCGACCAGCCTCGACAACCCGGCGACTATCCGCCCCACGGGATGGTGGCTCGGCACCGCCGCGTAGCTCATGACCACCAGGGCCACGATGGAGATCATATACAGCTGCAACAACAAACATATGACCCTGAGCATCCCCATCCCGGAAGGCTACCGATCCAGATCGTACAGCCCGAGGTCGGCCAGCCGGCTGATCTCCCGTTCCAGTATCTTGACCCGGGGGGGGCTCACCAGCAGCACCCCCTCGGCGGTCTTGCGCATCGAGCCGTCGAGGGCGTACACCAGGCCGCTCGAAAAGTCCACCAGCCTGCGCACCAACTTCGGGTCGGTGTTTCTCAGGTCGAGGACGACCGGGATGCGCTCCCGCAGCATGTCGGCGATCCGCTTGGCGTCGTCGAAGCCGCGCGCCTCGATGGTCTCCGTGTAGCCGACCATCGACCCCGATTGCTCGCCGGGCCGCACCACCACGCCCAGACCGGCGGGGGGGCTCAGACCGGCGGGGGCGGTCGGTCGGTGGTGTCCGGCGGAACCCCCCACCAGGCGCGGGCCGCCCCCCTGGCCGGACATCCCGCCTTCCATCGGACGCGCCTGGGGGCGCTGGGGGGCGCGGGGCTGCGCGGCGGGGCCGCGGGCGGTCTGTTCCGGACCCCAGCGGGGGTCGCCGGCGGGCTCTTGTTCATCTACCAAGCCCAGCCAGGCCATGAACCTGTTGAACGAGCTCATTCTTGCTCTGCTTTCTGTCGCGGCCCAAAGATAGCCCGTCCTATCCGAACCATGGTCGATCCCTCCTCTATCGCAACCTCGAAATCGTCTGTCATGCCCATGCTCAGGGTAAGCGGGCGCCCGGCCCGGACCGACAAATGATCTCCTATCTTCCGCATCCGCTCGAAGTAGGGCCGGGCGGCCTCGGGGCGGCGGGCCAAGGGCGGTACGGCCATTATCCCCTGCAGGCGGATCCCGGCCCGCTCCCACCGGTCGAATGTTTCCGCGGCGCGATCCGGCGGCGCCCCCTGCTTCTGCGGCTCCGCCCCGATGTTTATCTGCAGCAGGGCGGGCGGGGCCTCGCCCTCGCCCTTCAGCCACCGCGACGCCAGCCGATCCCGGTCGAGGGAATGGAGCAGGGCCACCCGGGGGCGCACGATTCTCACCTTGTTGGTCTGCAGAGGCCCTACGAAATGCCACTCCGCCCCGTTCGGGAGCTGCTCGAACTTTGCCTCGAGCTCCTGCCCGCGGCTCTCTCCGAACACCTGCTGCCCGGCCTCGAAAGCTTCTCTGAGGGCCGACGCAGGATGCCCCTTGCCCACCGCCACGATCTCCACGTCTCCCGCCTTCCGCCCGGCCCGGCGGGCGGCCGCCGCAACCCGCTCCTGCACCTCTCCCAGCCGGACCGATGTGCTCACGGCATCCATCCTATCGCCGCCATACGGGCGGAGGACCCGTTTCTCCGATGGGAGAACCACCCCGGCCCGCACCGGGTGCAGGCTCCGGCCGACCACCAGGAAGCCCCCGGCGCCTGCGCCCGGAGGGCGGCGCCCAGGTCTACGGAGACCGTGTTCCAGGAGGTGCGGGATCGATGGCCGGGAAAAAGCTCGGCGACTTCCGGCCCCACCTCGAAACAGCAAGGTCCGATGGCGGGCCCCAGCGCCGCCCGCAAGACCTTACCTTCTAGTTCAAGTTGAAGGTATCGGGCGGCTTCGGCCACCGCCCCGGCGGCTGCCCCTCTCCACCCGGCATGCACCACGGCCACCGCCCCGTCGGTCTCGAGCACCACCCCGGCGCAGTCGGCAGTCAAAACCGCCAACGGCACCCCCCGGCGGGCGGTGACCAGGGCATCGCCCTCCCCGGTACGGCCCGGCCGGGCGGCCCGTACCACTTCGACGCCGTGAACCTGGCGGAGGGTGGCCCACTCGGACGGTATCCCGAGCTCCTCCGAAACGGCGGACCGGTCCTCGCGCTTCATATCGCCGGCGGCGGCGGCGGTGAAGGCGGCGCCCCGAAAGCCGGGTGGTCGGATAATCACGGCGCCCAAGGGCCGGAGGCGGTCATCCCTCGACAAAACCCGGTATGTCGAAGGGGTCGTCGTCGGGAATGGGCAGGATGCGTTCCGGGTCCCGGCGCGGCCCCGAAGAGCGGGCGGCAGAGGCGAAGGGCCGGTCGGAGGCGCGGCGGGACCGGTCGACCCCCGCCGCAATGATGGTCACCCGCACCTCCTCCCCCATGTCGTCGTCCACCGTGGTGCCGAAGATGATCTGGGCGTCCGGCTCGCAATACCCCTGCACGTTGCCCATCGCCTCGTTCACCTCGTGCAGGGTCAGGTTCTGGGGGCCGCTGATGGCCAGCAGCACCCTGGTCGCCCCCTCCATGGAGCTCTCGATGAGCGGACTGTTCATGGCCCGCTCCGCCGCCTGCACCGCGCGGTTGTCGCCCGACGCCCGCCCGATGCCCATGACAGCGGTTCCGGCATCCCCCAGCACCGTCTTGACATCGGCAAAGTCCACGTTTATGGCGCCGGGGCGGGTGATGATCTCGGCGATTCCCGTCACCCCGGCCCTCAGCACCTCGTCCGCCATCGAAAAAGCCTCCACCATCGACAACGAGTGGTCGGCCACGGCCAGCAGATTGTCGTTGGGGATCACGATCAGGGCGTCCACCGTTTTCCGCAGCTCCGCAATTCCCTGCTCCGCCTGCGCCGACCGCCTCTGCCCCTCGAAACCGAAGGGGCGGGTTACCACTCCGACCGTCAGGGCGCCGAGGCTGCGGGCCGTCTCGGCCACTATCGGGGCGCCTCCCGTTCCCGTGCCTCCCCCTTCCCCCACCGTAACGAAAACCAGGTCGGAGCCGGCCAGGACGTCCTCGAGCTCCTCCCGGTGCGCCTGGGCGGCCGCCTTGCCGACCTCGGGGTTGGCGCCGGCCCCCAGCCCGCGCGTCACTTCGCGGCCTATATCCAACTTGATGTCGGCGTCCGACATGAGCAACGCCTGGGCGTCGGTGTTGATGGCTATGAACTCCACACCGGTGATGCCCGCCTCGACCATGCGGTTCACTGCGTTCGTCCCGCCTCCCCCCACCCCCACCACCTTGATGATAGCCAGGTGCGGGATAACCTCTCCGACCTCGATAAGGGCCATACGCCTTCGTCCTTCCCTTCAGCCTGATGACAGCTCGATCCTCGTTCCGTGCCCGCGCTTTCTGCGGCGAAATCCCGCTCGAAAGTTCGAGTACGGGTCAGAGCTTAGGCTGTCCCGAAGGGTAAACCTAAAGATGAATCTATAGTTTTAGTTGAAGTTGAAGGTATAGCTCTCTTTTTTCGAGGGGTTTGATCGCTTTCCATGGGCTGACCGCCGGCCGGCCGGGGGCGGTTACGTCTATCACCCCGTCCGGAGCGATGCCGATCACCGCATGCAGCGATTCGGCTTTGGAGGCCATCTCTATCGGCGTCCCCAGGCGAACCGGCCGGTTCCCCGCATTCACCCAGATCTCCTCCCCGATCATATGCACGGCGCTCTGGGCGGCCAAGTCATCGGGAAGCGCCTCCAGAAAGCGCAGCGCCCCGAACACGTCATCGTTTTCCACCTCTCCCCCCAGGCCGGGGTCTTCGACCTCGATGTGGATCACCGACCCGTCCGGGCGGGGATCATCCGCGTAGTCGACGATCACCCCGTCGTCGGCCAGCAGGGCCCAGCGCCCCTCCATCGGCATCCAGGCGACCGGCGCCCGCTCTCGGATGTAGACCTCTATCCGGGTCGGGAACACCAACCTCACGGAGGCCGACACCACCCATGGATCGGCCGCCAAGCCCTCCTCTACCGCCCCCACCCTGATAGCCGCCAGCGGCCTGCCCTCCACCACCTGGTGGCGGACCAGCACCTCCTCCACCGCGGCGTTCGACGACCCCTTCACCATCACCTCTTCGATGCTCAGATACGGGGAGTTCAACAGCCACGCTATCAGGCCCGCCGCGCCCAGCGCGGCCAGGATCATCAGCGACCTGAGCAGGAGCGACCGAGCCTTCTGCTCGGCGACCTGGCTGCGCCGCCGGGCGATGTCCGGATCCACCGCCTCGTCCGGGCCGCCCCTGCGCCGCCGGCGAAGCAGCTCGGCCGGTTCGGGGACCGGCCTGCGGGCAGGACCCGCCCCGGCCCGGCGGCGGGGCGGCCGCCCGGCGGCGGGGGGCGAAGCCTTCCTTCGGGCAGGACCCTTCCCGGTCCGGCGCTGTCTGCCGCGTTTCGTTGCGGCCGCTGCGGCCATAAAGCCTCTCACGCCGTTGCGGTCAACCGCCACCGCCCCTCCCTTCGTCTGGTTTCTCCCTCTTGTCATGTTCTTCGCCGGGTGCGCTGCGAAAACGGCCCGCGAAGCGCACCTCGGGTTCCAGCAGGATCCCTGCCCTCTCCTGCACCAGCCGCCGCACCTCGTGAACCAGGTCGTAGACGTCCTGGGCGGCGGCGCCCCGGTCGGCCACGAAGAAATTGGCGTGGCGGGTCGATACGCAGGCGCCGCCCCGCCGCAGCCCCTTCAGGCCCAGGGAGTCGATGATCCGCCCGGCGGCGCCGCCCGGGGGGTTGCGGAATACGCTCCCGGCGTTGAGGGCGCCGCCGGGCTGGTTCTCCCTCCGCCACCGAGTGGCTTCGCGCATCCGGGCCGATATCAGATCCACCTCGCCCGGCGCGGCGGCGAAGGACGCCCCCAGCACCAGGTCGCCCTCTCCCACGCCGCTGCAGCGGTAGCCGAGCTGCAGATCTTCCGCCTTCCGCTCGGTTACCTCCCCGCTCTTCATGTCGAGTATCGACGCGGCGGTCAGGACATCGGCGGTCTCGGCGCCGTAGAACCCGGCGTTCATGGCCACCGCCCCGCCCACCGAACCCGGGATGCCCACGTAGAACTCCAAACCGGCCAGGCCCGCCTCCCCCGCCCGGCGGGCCAGCACCGGCAGGGGCGCCGCCGACCCGGCGCAGACCAGCCCCGCCCCCCGGTCGATCCGCACCTCCCGCAGGCCCCCCGCCGGTCGGATGACCAGGCCGTCGAAGCCCTCATCCGATACCACCAGGTTGCTTCCCCTCCCCAGCACCAGGATGTCCAGCCCCAGCCCGGACGCCGCCCGCGCCGCCTCCGCCGCCCGCGCCGCCGAGGGCGCCTCGCAGAACCATCGGGCCGGCCCCCCCAGCTTGTAGGTGGTGAGAGGTCCGATCTCCGCGCCGGCGGACACCCGCCCCGAGGCCAGGAGCTCCCCCCAAGAGGTCACGGCCCCTCCTCCAGCCGGGCCGCCAGCAGATCGGGAAGTTGTGTTATGTCGCCGGCGCCGAGGGTCAGCACCACATCCCCCGGCTCGGCCAGGCCGGCCACAAAGGACGCCGCATCCTCCAGGCCGGGCGCGTATTCCACCTCCCGGCAGAAGGACCGGGCGGCGGCGGCCACCAGCTCGCCGCTGACCCCCGGGACCGGCTCCTCGCGCGCCCCGTACACGTCGGTCACCACCACCCGGTCGGCGGCGGCGAGGGCCGCCCCGAACTCCTCCGCCAGGGCGGCCGTCCTCGAATAGAGGTGGGGCTGGAAAACGACCCACAACCGGTTCCGGTCGAGGGGTTCCACCGCCTCCAGATCGGCGGCCACCTCCGCCGGGTGGTGGGCGTAGCTGTCGATGATGGTTACCCCAGCCGCCTCGGCCCGCCGTTCCAGCCGGCGCTTCACCCCTGGAAAACCCGTAAGCCCGCGGGCCGCCTCGGCCGGGTCATGGCCGAGCTCGGCGAACAGGGCCAGCACCCCGCAGGCGTTGCGGGCGGTGTGCATTCCGGGCCGCCCCACCGTCGCCTCGAACGGCGGGAACCGCCCCCCGAGGCGGAACGACACCGAATGGGGTCCGGGGGCCGCCTCGAGAATCCGCCACTCGGCCTCCTCGGAGGTCCCGTAACCGGGGCGTCCGGTGCGGTCGGCCAGCCGCCGCCCTCCCGGGTCGTCCACCCCCACCACTACGGGGCCCTCCACCCGCCCCGCCACATCCGCGAAGGCCTGCTCCAACCTGTCGAGCGTCCCGTAATGGTCGAGATGGTCGGTGTCCACGTTGGTGACCATCAGGCCGCGGAACCGGAGGCGGGTGAAGGTGGCAAAGGCCTCATCCGCTTCGAGTATCAGCATATCCTCGGCGCCCAGGCGGGCGTTGGCGCCCGATCCCATGATCTCGCCGCCCGCGATGAAAGACGGATCCATGCCCAGAGCCCGGGCGGCGGCCACCGCCATCGCCGTGGAGGTGGTCTTGCCGTGGGTGCCGGCCGCCCCGAGGGTGGGGAATCGGGCGGTCATCTCGGCCAGCAGCCGGGGCCGCATCCACACCACCGCCCCGGCGGCGCGGGCCGCCGCCAGCTCGGGATCTTCGGAGGGAACCGCCGAGGAGGCCGCCACCAGGCCGCACCCGGACATCCGGTCGGGCCGGCTTCCCGTCCACGTCTCGATCCCGCACCGCTCCAGCCCCGCCAGCTCGGGGCCGGAGCGCAGATCGGAGCCGGAGACCCGATGCCCCATCGCCGCCAGCAGCTTGGCCAGCGGGCCCATGCCCGCCCCCCCGGCCCCGACCATGTGGATCCGGCCCGGCTCACCCAGATCGAACACGGCGCCTTCCCAACATTACGGCCGCGATGGCGGCCGCCGCGTCCGGACGGGCGCACCGCACCGCCGCCCGGGCCATCCGCCCCCGCCGGCGCCGGTCGGCCAGCAGGTCGGCCAGCACCCTTCCCAGCGACCCCAGATCGGCTTCCCGGAGGATCACCGCCGCGCCCGCCGCGGCCATGGCCTCGGCGTTGCCGAGCTGGTGGCGCCCTGCGAAGGCGCCGGGCACCAGAACGGCCGGGGTGCCGGTGGCCGCCGCTTCCATGAGGCCGCCCCCCGCCCTGGCCACTACCAGATCGGACGCCGCATAGAACAGGTCCATGCGCTCCTCGAACCCCATCACCGTCCGCCTCACGCCGGGGGCGTCCGCGGCGGTCGATACCAGGGCCCGGCGGGCGGCGCCGGCCAGATGGACGATCTGGACGGGGCCCCCTTCCCACCCGGCCGCCATCCCGGTCACGGCCCGGTTGAGGGCCTCCGCCCCCAGGCTCCCCCCCACTGCGCCGACCGTGGGCGGGTCCGGAGACAGGCCGTAGCGTTCGAGCGCCGCCGGGCGCGCCGCCTCCTTGTCCAAACCCGCCAGGGAAGCCCGGAGAGGGTAGCCGACCTCCTCGCCTGCCAGGCCGCGGGTGCCCGGAAAAGACACGAACGAGCGGTCCGCCCACCGCCCCGAAATCCGGTTGGCCAGCCCCGCCTCGGCGTTCTGTTCGTGCAGATACAGGGGGACCCTCCGGCGCCGGGCGGCGAAAGCCACCGGCACCGTGACGTATCCCCCCATGCACAGCGCCGCCGCCGCCCGGCGCTCATCCATCTCCCGGCCGGCCCGCCGCGCCGCCCGCCATACCGTCTTCGGCAGCCGGAGGTTGCGGATCGACGGCGCCCGCACCAGGCCCTGTATCTCGATGGGCACGAACGGGTAACCGGCGCGGGGAATAACGTCTGCTTCCATCCGGTCGCCGCCCACGAAGACGATCCGGCTTTTCTCCACCCCGGCCGCCTCCAGCTGCTCGGCCACGGCCAAGCCCGGATAGACGTGCCCGCCCGTGCCGGCGGCGGCGATGAAGAAGCTGCTCACCGGTCCGCTCGCTGTTCTCCCGACCCGACGGCGGTCGGGGCGGTCATGGCAATGTTGAGCAGTATGCCCACTCCGGCCATGGCGGCCACCATGGCGCTGCCGCCCACCGATACGAACGGGAGCGCCAGGCCGGTTACCGGCACCACCCCTACCACCCCGCCCACGTTGACCACCGCCTGCACGCTCAGCCAGGAGATGATTCCGCAGGCCAGCAGGCGGGCCAACATATCGTGGGTGCGGTAGGCGATAATCACCCCGGTAACCGCCAGCCCCGCCAGCACCAGGATCAGGACCGTCGCGCCGAGAAAGCCTGTCTCCTCGGCGATGATCGTAAAAATAAAGTCTGTGTGGGCGTTGGGAAGGAAGGCCCATCGCGCCTTGGAAGCCCCCAGCCCCACCCCCAGCAGCCCGCCGCTCCCCAGGGCCATCAGGCTCTGGGCCAGCTGGAAACAGCTGCCGAGCGTGTCGGCGAGCGGGTCGAAGAAACAGGTGAACCGCTCCCGCCGGTATGGATAGGCGATCGTGGAGAGGGCGGCCAGGGCGGCGGCCAGGGCCCCGCCGCCGATCAGGAACCGCATCGGCATTCCCGAGGCCAGCGCCAGCCCCGCGGCCGCCCCGACGATGATCACCGCCGTGCCCAGGTCGGGCTGCAGCACCACCAGGACGCAGGTCACCCCCACCGCCAGCACGAAGGGCCCCAGCACCTGCTGCAGCTCGTCCAGGCGGTCCCTGCGGTCGGTGAGCACCGAGGCCAGGAAGATCACCGCCGCCAGCTTGGAGAACTCGGAGGGCTGGATGGTGATCGCCCCCAGCTCGATCCAGCGCTCCGCCCCTCCCCTGGTAGAACCGAACATGGGCACCAGCAGCAGCCCGAAGATCGAGACTCCCAGGATCGGGGTGGCGAAGCGCTGGTACCAGGTGTAGGGGATCCTCATGGCGGCCAGCATGATCAGGATGCCGACCGCCACCCAGCGCAGCTGGCGCTTGAAGACGGCCAGGCGGTCGGACTGCCCGAGTATCCCCTCCACGGACGAAGCCGACATGGTGGCGCCGAGGCCCACTACCAGCAACACCCCCACCAGCACCAGCATGATGACGATAATCCGGGATTTGGAGAGGGCCAGCCGGTCCTGGAATCTTGCCCTGGCCTGCAGGTCGGGGACAGAGGTGACCTGGGAGCTCACGCCGCCGCCTCCGCTTCGGCGGCGCCGCCGCCCCCGGTCCGGGATCTGTCCAGGTGCTCCCGCACCAGCCGGGTGAACTCCGCCCCCCGCTCCTGGTAGGAGCCGAACATGTCGAAGCTGGCGCAGCCCGGCGAGAGCAGAACCACGTCCCCCTCCTTCGCATGCTCTCCCGCCAGGGCCACCGCCTGCTCCAGCGATCCGGCCGGCGCCGACGGACGCCCGGCGGCCAGGCGCAGCAGCTCGGGACCCGATTCGCCCACCGCGATCAGGCGCCTCACGTTGGGAAGGGAGGCCAGCGGCGACAGATCGAGGCCCTTGTTCCGCCCCCCGGCGATCAACACCACCGAGGGGTAGCAGCGCACCGCAGCCAGGGCCGCATGGGGATTGGTAGCCTTGGAGTCGTTGATCCAGGTCACGCCGCGGCCCTGCCCCACCACTTGGCGGCGGTGGGGCCGATGGCGGAAGCGGCGCATCACCCTGGCCACCGATTCGAGATCGGCGCCCATCTCCATGGCGGCGGCCCCCGCCGCGGCCAGGTCGGACCGGTAGGCCGGATCGGTTGCCGGGACATCCTGCAGGGGGATGCTCCCGCCGGGCAGCTCCAGGCGGTCCGATCCCGCCCCGAACCCTCCGTCCGGCAGGGGACCGGAACCGTAGACCGGCGCCTTGCGGACGGAGGCGCCGTCCGCCAGCGCCGCCGCCCCCGGATCATCGGCGCCGTAGACGAGCAGCCCGCCGGGGGCCAGCCGGCGAAAAATCCCGGTCTTGGCCGTCCTGTACTCCTCCGCCGAGCCGTGCCAGTCGAGGTGGTCGACCGTAACGTTGAGCAGCACCGCCGCCCGGGGGGCCAGGGAATAGCAGTACGTCAGCTGGAAGCTCGACGCCTCCAGCACCAACGCCTCTCGTTCCTCGAGAGCCGCCTCGGAGGCGGCCCGCCCTATGTTGCCGGCCGCCGCTGCGTCGATGCCCGCCTCCTGCAGCATCTCGGCGGTCAGCTCCACCACCGTGGTCTTGCCGTTGGTGCCGGTCACCGCCGCCACCGGGCTCCTGATGTGCCGGACGGCCAGCTCCAGCTCGCTCCACACGGGGATGCCCGCCTCTTCCGCCGACCTGAGCGGGGCCGAACGGGGGCTGAACCCCGGACTGGCCACCACCAGATCTACTCCGGCCAGGGCGGAGGTTTTCCACTCCCCGGAGAAGGCCTCCGCGCCGGACCAGGCCGGGGTCTCGAGGGCGGCCGGGTTCCGGTCGTAGACCGCGTGCCCGATGCCCAGGTGCGTCAGCAGCTTCGAGGCGCCCAGGCCGGAGACGGCCGCGCCCAGCACCAGCGCCCTCATCCGCCCTCCACACCCCCGGCGGCCAGGAAGTCCCCGTAGAAAAGGCCCAGGCCCATGGCGGCGCCGATGGCGGCCAGTATCCAGAACCGGGTTATCACGGTGGTCTCCGGCCAACCCTTGAGCTCGAAGTGGTGGTGGACGGGGGCCATGCGGAACACCCGCCGCCCGCCGAACCACCGGAACCCGGCCACCTGGATGATCACCGAGAGGGTCTCCACCACATACAGGCCGCCGATGACGGCGAGGAGCAGGTGGGTGTTGGTGAGCAGGGCGAGGGCGGCGATCCCCCCGCCCATCGCCTGGGAACCCACATCGCCCATGATGATCCGGGCGGGGGCGGCGTTCCACCACAGGAACCCCAGCAGAGCCCCCAGCATGGCGGCGGCAACCGCGGCCAGCTCGAGGCCTCCCTCCACCCGGTACACCTCCGGGTTTCGGAATATCCAGAAGGCGATGATCATATAGGCGCCGGCCGCCAGGGCGCCGGACCCCGACGCCAAGCCGTCCAGCCCGTCGGTGATATTGACCGCGTTGGCGAATCCGGTGATCACCAGCAGCGCCCATACCGCGAACAGCCACACCCCCAGATCCGCCGTGATGGGGCGGATGAACCCGATCGAGGTGGCCGTCCCCGAGGCCACCGCCCCCCAGGCGAAGAACCCGGCGATGGCCAGCTGCCCGACCAGCTTGGCGGCGATGCCCAGGCCCTGATTGCGGTACCGGGACAGCTTCTGGTAGTCGTCGATGAACCCGATGACCGCCATCCCCGCGATGGCGCCGACCGCCAACAAGCCGGGGGCCTCGAACTCCCTCACCCCCCACCCGACGCCCCCGCCCTCCCGCACCTGGAGGTGGAGATGCGAGGCGGCGTATCCGGCCATCACCGCCAAGACGATAACGATTCCCCCCATGGTGGGGGTGCCCCGCTTGTGCATGTGGCCTTCCAGCTCCTCCTGGATGAACTGGCCGACGTTCCAGGCGCGGAACAGGCGGATGGCGTATGCGGTGCCGAATATGGCAACCGCGAAGGCCACCGTCGCCGATGCGAGCATGGCGATCACGGGCGGGCGCCCCCGTCTGTGAGAAAGGAGGCGGCCACCGCCCGGTCGTCGAACGGCGCCGCCCCGCCGCCCAGATACTGGAACTGCTCGTGGCCCTTTCCGAGGATGAGCACCGCATCCCCCGGGCGCGCCCTCCCCAGCGCCAGCCCGATAGCCGCCCTCCTGTCCACCTCCGCCACCACTTCGGCCCGGCCCCCCGCCGCCCCGGCCGCCACCTCCGCCACCAGCGCTTCGGGATCCTCGAACCGGGGGTTGTCGGAGGTGATCACCGCCAGATGGGCGCGGGCGGCCGCCGCCCCGAGCAGGGGCCGCTTGGAAGGGTCGCGCCCGCCGGCGCCTCCCACCACCACGATTACCGACCCCCGGCAGTATTCCAGAGCGGCGTCTACCACCGCCTCCACCGCGGCCGGGGTGTGGGCGTAGTCCACCAGCACCGTGAAAGGCTGCCCGGCCGCCACCGGATCGAACCTGCCGGGGATCCGCTCCACCGCTTCCAGGCCCTCGGCTATCTCGGCCATCCCGATCCCCGTCTGCCGGGCGCAGGCGGCCGCCACCGCCGCATTGCGGATGTTGTGGAACCCCCCGAGGCCTATCCTGATCTCCGCCTCCTCGCCGCCCGCCCGGCAGACGAACCGGGCGCCCGACAGGTCCGCCTCGGCGGCGGTGACCCCCACATCCCGGTCGGCGCCGAAGCCCACCGTGACGACCGCACCCGGCGCCTGCTCCGCCAGGCGGCGGCCGGGCGGGTCGGTGACGTCGATCACGTGGGCGGCGGCGCGTCCGTCGAAGAGGGCGCGCTTGGCCGCGAAGTAATCCTCCATGGTCCCGTGGAAGTCCAGGTGGTCCTGGGACAGGTTGGTGAAGGCGGCCACCGCGAACGAGGTTCCCTCGACCCGGTGAAGAGCCATGGCGTGCGACGACACCTCCACCGCCGCCAGCGCCGCCCCCCGTTCCAACATGGCGGCGAAGAGGCGCTGGAGGTCGGAGCTCTCCGGCGTGGTGAGCGCCAGGGGCTCGCCGCCCCCGGGCAGACGGGCGCCGAGCGTGCCGATCCTGCCGAAAGGCCGGCCGGCGGCGCGGGCGATGGACTCGATCATCAGGGTAACGGTGGTCTTGCCGTTGGTGCCGGTCACGCCGATCACGTCCAACCGGAGGGTCGGATCGCCGTGCACCAGGGCGGCCGCCTCCCCCAGCGCCCGGCGCGCGTCCGGCGCCTTGATCTGGGGCAGCGCCAGGGGAAGGAACTCCCCCTCGACCAGCGCCGCCGCTGCTCCGCGGGCGGCCGCATCCCCGGCGAAGGCGCGTCCGTCGGTCTCGAGGCCGGGGAGGGCGGCAAACAGGAAGCCCGGCCCCGTCCGGCGGCTGTCGTGGGCAACGTCCGAGATCAGAGGGTCGCCGAGCCCGTTAGGGCAGCCGCCGACCCTTTCTGCGACGGCAGACAGCCTGACCGGCTCAGCGGGCATCCGGGCTCGCCCCCATCTGGTGGAGAGACGCTTCCATGATCTCGGAGAACAAGGGAGCGGCCACCATCCCGCCGGTGCGTTCCAGCGTGCTTTCGCCCTGGGGCGAATCGATGACGACCGCGATCACCAGCTGGGGATCCTCGACGGGCGCCATCCCCACGAAGCTGGCCACGTAGTCGTCCGTGTAGATGCCGAGCTCGTTGTCGAACTTGCGGGTGGTCCCCGTCTTGCCGCCCACGGTGAAGCCCCGGACCGCGGCATGGATTCCGGTGCCGTCGTCCACCACCGTCTTGAGGAGCAGGCGCACCCGGCGGGCGGCGTGCTCGGAGAGGACCCTCACGGTAGGAACCGGCGGGAGCCGGTTCACGCCGTTGCCGTCCACGATCCCGGTAACCAGCCGGGGCGCCATCCGCAGGCCTCCGTTGGCGATGGTGGCGTACACCGACGCCATCTGGAGCGGGGAAACGGACAGGGAATAACCGATCGAGGCGGAGGCCGGGCAGGTCGGGCATCCATGGGGCAGGTTGACGAATCCCCGCGCCTCGCCGGGGAAGTCGATGCCGGTGACGTTTCCGTATCCGAACGAATCCAGATAGCCGGCCAGAAGGTCGGAACCCAGATCCTGGCCGATCTGAACGGTGCATACGTTGGAGGAGAGCCGGACGCAGTCCTTGACGGTCATCATGGTCGGATCATGGGGTTCTACGTCTCTGAAGCACCCGATCAGTTCCTCGTCTTCGCAGGCCCCGTTCACCACCTCGATATTGTCATCCACCAGGTACAGGGTGTCCCATTCGACCACCCCTTCCTCCAGGGCGGCGGACAGGGTGACCGCCTTCTGGGTGGAACCCGGCTCGTACACGGAGCGCACCGCGGAGTTGGAGAGGATGCCGCTGGAGGGATCCAGGCCGGTGCGGTTCGAGGGGTCGAAGGAAGGCACCACCGCCATGGCCAACACTTCGAAGGTGGACGGATCCAGCACTACGACCGTGCAGCGCTCCGCCCTCGTTTGCTCGAGGGTCGACAGGCACCCCTGATAGGCGTAGAACTGCACCTCTCGGTCGAGGGAAGTAAGCAGGTCGGCGCCGGGAACGGCCGGCCGCACCTCGTAACGGCCGTGCGGGATCACCTGCCCTCCCGGCGCCCGCTCGGCCAGGACGCGCCCCGGAGCGCCGGTGAGCAGCTCGTCGTACTGCGCCTCGAGGCCTTCGATTCCCTTGGAGTCGATATCGACGAAGCCCACCGTATGGGCGGCCAGGATGCCCGACGGATACACCCGCTTGGGCTCGGTGAGGAAATGGACGCCGGGCAGTTCCAGTTGCTTTACCGCCTCGGCTTCTTCCTCCTCCACCTGGCGGGCCACGAACACGAAGGTGGAGGTCGAGTCGAGTTTTTCCCGCAGGCGGTGGACATTCATATCGAGGATCTCGCCGAGCAGGAAGGCGGCCTCCCCCGGGTCCTCGATCTGGCGGGGATTGGCGTATACCGACCGCGACTCGACGCTGATCGCCAACTCCCGGCCCTGGCGGTCGTAGATGATCCCCCGGGCGGCGGAGGTCTCTTCGACCCGCAGCCGCTGCCCCTCCGCCGCTTCCTTGTAACCGGCGGCGTCAACCACCTGCACCCGGAACAACCGGAACCCGATGGCCGCCCAAGTCACCATCAACAGCAGCACCACGGTGAACAGGCGGATGTCTACCGAGCGGCCGGCCCGCCGCCCCTTTGCCTCGATGCCTGGACTATTCGCCTTCACTGCGGGCTGCCTCATCGCGTCTCATGGGGATCGACCGCGTCAACTCCCGTCGACCCTTCTGATCGGGTTTACCGGTATTACGTCGTCGGGCAGGACCATGCCCAGCATCCTCTCGGCGATCGAGTTGACCTTCTCGGGCTCTTCGAGACGGGTCTTCTCGAGCTGCAGCAGGTGCCGGCGGTCGAGCTCGAGCTCGATCTGCCGCTCTATCCGGCGGATCTCGTAGGCCGACTCGTCAGCCGCGCCGCGCAAGAGGAAGAGGGACAGGAAGGCGCCCACCACCGCCGCGGTGTACAGCACCCATCCGAAAACGGAGGACAGGGACAACCGGCGCCCGCTTACCACCCTGAGCGGGGTCCGGACGGCCTCGACGGAGCGCAGGGGCCGGACGGTCATGCCGCCTTCTCCGCGGCGCGCAGGCGGGCGCTCCGGGACCGGGGGTTGCAGACGACCTCTCCGGGCAGGGGGCGGAGCGGCTTGGGGGTGAGCACCTTCAGCTCCACCGGCGGAGGGACCGGAAGGACGGGACCGGGGGCGCGGCCCTCGCCCCGGCGAAACCGTTGCTTGACCAGCCGGTCTTCCAACGAATGATAGGCAATGGCTACACACCGGCCGCCGGGTCGGAGGACGCGGATACCGTGGTCCAGCCCCGACGACAGGGCCCCCAGCTCGTCGTTGACCGCCATCCGCACGGCCTGGAAGGTGCGCCGGGCGGGGTGGCCTCCGGAACGGCGGGCCGCGGCGGGGACGGCCTGCTTCACCACCTCGGCCAAACGCCCGGTGGAGTCGATGGGGCGGGCTTCGCAAACGGCGCGGGCGATCCGCAGGGCGAACCGCTCCTCGCCGAGGGTGCGGATGATGCGGGCCAGCTCCGGGACGGATGTCCGGTTCACCACCGCGTGGGCGGACTCGGCGGCGTCGGGGCCCATACGCATGTCGAGCGGGCCGTCGCGGCGGTAGGAGAAACCGCGCCGGGCCTCGTCCAGCTGGCGGCCCGACACTCCCAGGTCGAACAGCACCCCGGCGGCCTCGCCGATCCCCCGGTTCCGCAGGACGGCGTCCAGCTCGCCGAAGTTGCCGACCGCCAGCTCGAGCCGTTCCCGGACCGCGGCGCGGTCGACGGCCTCCGGATCCCGGTCGATGCCGAGCACGCGGACCTTCTCGTTCAGACGGTCGAGCAGAGCCGAGGAGTGGCCGCCGCCGCCGTAGGTGGCGTCGACTATCAGCCCTTCCTCCAGCGGCGCGAACAGGGCTACTACTTCCTCCGGCATCACCGGGGTGTGGTAGGGCCGGCGGCCTGCGGTATATTGGGTATTCGATGCCTTGCTCATTGCCAGCCCCCCGGTTGTGATACCAAACAGAGTGCGGGCGGAGTAGGGGCATTCCATTGGTCTCCGGAGGGCTGGCGATGAGCAGGTCATCGAGGCGCCGGCCGGGTGCGGGGTTTTCACAGTCAGACGCCGTATTCCGATAAAGCCTCCTCTATGCTCGAGTAGAACTCGTCGGCCTGCTCGTCGTACTCCTCCCAGGCTTCCGTGTTCCATATTTCGGCGCGGTCCTCGACGCCGATCACCGTTACCTGCTTTCCCAGGTCCGCGTACTCCCGCAACCGGGCGGGAAGCTGCACCCGGCCGGCCGCGTCCGGCTCCTGGCGGATGGCGCCGGCGAAGAAAGCGCGGGCGAGGCGGCGGGCGCGGGCGTCCGTCCGGGACAGATTCCGGTACTTCGCCACTTCCTCCTCCCACCTGTCCAGGGGGAACACGTACAGGCACCTTTCCTGGCCCTTGGTTATCACGCAGCCGTCGACCAGCCGGTTGCGGTACCGGGCGGGAAGCACCAGCCGCCCCTTCCCGTCCACCGTGTGCTGGTATTGACCGAGAAACACTTGTTCCTTCCCGTCATCTCGCCCAAGCCGCCCCTGGGTCCTGTCTGCTCCCCCACTATAACCCACTTTGATCCACTTTTTACCACTTCTTTTCACTTTTGCCAAATTTCCTGCCCCCGCCGCCGCGGGCCTCCCCGGCGCCGAGCAAGCCGGCGTCGTTTCGATTCCCAATCGGGTTGTTATCATGAGAGAGATCAGGCAGGCGGTTCGCCGGGCGGCGGCAACCGTCCGGCCGCGTTTCTCGCTCCCGCAGAACGCAGCCAACCCCGGGCCGTCCGCAGGAGGGTTCCATGGCCGGCCAGCAGATCGGCCGACAGGTAGCGGCGCGCCTCGCCGCGTCCGGCATCCGCTACACGAAGGGGCGCCGGAAGGTGGTGCGGGTCCTGGCCTCCGCCGCCGGCCCCCGGTCGGCGACGGAGCTGTATGAAGATCTGGACGGAAGGGTGCCCATCTCCTCCCTGTACCGTTCCCTTTCGGTGCTGACCGGAGCAGGGGTGCTCTCCCCCCACCACGGCAGCGGCAAGAACATCCGCTACGAGCTGGCCGAGTGGTTGATGGGCCACCACCATCACCTGGTGTGCGGCCGATGCCGCGCAGTCGACGATGTGGAACTGCCGGAGGCCTGGGAGGGGGCCCTCGCCGCGCTGGTGGCGGAAGCAACCGGACCGCCGGGCTTCACCGCCACCGGGCACGCGCTCGAGATCGAAGGGTTCTGCTCCGACTGCTCCTGACCCCCGAAGCGGCGGGCAGACGCGCTCCGCCGGGAGAGCCGGGTGTCAATCGGCCCGGCGGAGACCGGATATCGGCGGCGGCCGGATATGGACGCAGCTGTTGGTATCGTAGGGCCGGCTCTCCGGATTGCCCGGGATGGAGAAAGATGGCCGAGCGAGCATTGGTTCTCAACGCAACCTACGAACCGCTGTCCGTCGTGAGCGCACGGCGGGCTGTGGTGCTGGTGCTGCGCGCCAAGGCGGAGACCGTGGCGGCCGGCGACCGCACCTGGCGCAGCGCCGAAAGCGCGGTCGAGGTCCCCTCGGTGGTGCGCCTCCGCAACTACGTGAAGGTCCCCTACCACCGGCGGGTTCCGCTGACCCGCACCGCGGTTTTCGCCCGCGACGGCAACCGCTGCCAGTACTGCACCGCCCCCGCAGAGAGTCTGGACCATGTCGTCCCGAAATCACACGGCGGCAAGCACTCCTGGGAGAACGTGGTGGCCTGCTGCCGCCGATGCAACATCCGCAAGGGCAACCGCCTTCCCGGACAGGCCGGCCTCAAGCTGACCAGGACCCCCACCACCCCCAGCTACCAGGGATGGCTGTACGCGGCGCTCGGCAAGTCGCGCGACCCCCACTGGGGTCCGTACCTGCAGGCCGCGCACACCTAGATGGGTAGTTCCGAGGTTGCCATGACTAGAAAGGGTATATAATCATAGTTTAGATTGATTACAAAGCATATGATAACCAGGATGATGACGAATGAGCCGCTTAGCTCGGCTTCTCGGCGATTGGGCTGTGCCTGTAATCGGCGTGTTTCCGCGGTTGGCCGGCGGAAACAAAACCCTTATCCCTTGGAACTACCCATCTAGCCGGCGCAGGCCGCCCCGCCTCCGGGGCGTGTATCCTGGCGGGGTCCATTCCCCTATCGACGGAGCCTGCCATGCCCGTAGTTTCTTCAACGATGCTGCCGCTCGGCACCCCCGCCCCCGATTTCGATCTGCCGGATACGGTGAGCGGCGGCCGGGTCCGCCTCGCCGACCTGGCCGGCAGCCGGGCGCTGGTGGTGATATTCATGTGCAACCACTGCCCGTACGTGGTGCATGTCCAGGACGGCCTGGCCGCTTTCAGCCGCGACTGCCGCGGCTCGGAGGTGTCCATAGTCGGGATAAGCGCCAACGACGCCGAGAACTACCCCGAGGACTCTCCCGAGCTGCTCGGCGACGTTGCCCGCCGGCGGGGATACGGCTTCCCGGTCCTCTACGACGAGACCCAGGAGGCGGCCAAGGCCTACACGGCGGTCTGCACCCCCGACTTCTTCCTGTTCGGACCGGACCGCACCCTCGTCTACCGGGGCAGGTTCGACAGCTCGCGGCCCAACTCGGATACGCCGGTTACCGGGGAGGACCTGCGGGCGGCGGTGGATGCGGTGCTGGCGGGCCGTCCGGCCCCCGAACCCCAATACCCCTCGATGGGCTGCTCGATCAAGTGGAAGCCCGGCAACGAACCCGGCTGACCCCCCGGCTGAGACCCCCTACGACCTTCGCATTCTCCGCCGCCAGATGAGGAACTCCGCCATCTCCTCCGGCGAGGGGGCGGCGTCGGGGCGGCCGTAGGCGGTGGTCAGGCGCCAATCCAGATAGGACGGCGCCGGGCGCGGCAGGAAGGGAAAGCGGCGCGCCCACCCCGGCGCGGCGGACGCCAGGGCCAGCCGCACCGCTTCGAAGCCTAGGCCGGGCCGGCGCGCCGCCGCCCGGAGGAAGGCCCCCGCCGGACCCCCGGAAGCCGCCCCGCCGGCCCCGGAGGCGCCCATCAGGAGCCCCCCGCCCCGGCAACCTGGCTCCGTACCTCTTCCTCGCTGCCCCGCAGGATGTCGAGGAAGCGGTCCCGGTCCAGCTCGAACTTGCTCACATCGTCCTCGACGGTGCTGGTGATCCTGCCCAGCTCCACGAACATCGCCAGCTGCCCCTCGCGGAGGGCGTCGAGCATCTCGTCGCTGTCCGGGGTGATCCCGTAGATCGACACCCCGTCGGTGACGAACTTCACCCTCGCCGGGTCCGCCCCCTGGCGGATCAGGTAACCCCACGCCCGTCTGATCCGCTGCAGCGACATCCCGTTGTCCTTCATGCTCCTCACCACCCGAAGCCGCACCAGATCCTGGAACGAATACAGGCGCGGGACGCCGGAGCGGCCTCCGGTCTGCTGGATGGTCGGCTTGACCAGTCCTACGCTGTCCCAGTATCGGAGCTGGGCATGCGTGCATCCCGTCAACCTCAACGCCTGCCCCGCGGTGAATCCTTTCTGCAAAGTATCTCCCTCGCATCCGGAGGGCGCCCGCAGGGCGCCCCTATGTTCCACGCGCACCGCGCAGAAGTAGCGCATATGACACAGGCGGATCGAACCATGTCCGGTAAGAGCCCATCTCCGCCTCGTGACCGCGATTTTACTTGGAGCGAGCCGTCAGCGCCGAAAACGCCGTCGGATTTTTTTAGCGTCCTGCTGAAAATTTCGGGGGAAGCCGCCGCCGACGCCCCATCCGGCGCCGCGGCGCATTTGAACCAGGGCGCTCACCGAGAGCACCATCAGACAGAAGCCTGCCAGGGCCGCCACCGTGTTGAACGAGAAGGTAACGAGCAGCGTCAACAGCCCGAGCGCCGCCCCGGCGGCCGGAAGCCGGAGCTTCCGCTTCTTCAGCCGGGACAACGAGGACGCTTTGCGCGTGAACTCGGGATCCTCGACCAGCTGCCGCTCGATTTCGTCGAGGATCTGCTGCTCCCGCTCATTCAGTGGCATAGAAGCCGTTCCACTCCGCTCCAAGTTGGGTCGGCCTCCAGTATACGCCTCCTCCGGCGGGAACGGCGAAGAACCGGGCCTACCCTCATAGAAGGCTATCCGCCCAGGGGCCGCAGCCGGGCCGGCATCACCGCCCGCCGCCCGAACCTGGCCCTCACCGCATCCACTGCATCCGCCGCGTCGTCCCAACGCGCGACGCGGTCGATAGCCAGCTGGCGCGGCCCGCCCGCCGGTTCCAGACCGCTCGCCGCCGCCCCGAGCAGCCGCACCGGACGGCCCTCCGCCCCTGCCCGGTCGAGCAGGCGGCAACAGGCCCGGTAGATGTCCCGAGCTACGTCGGTGGGGGCGGCCAGCGTCTCGGAACGGGTTACGGTCTCGAAGTCGGAGAACCGCACCTTGATGGATATCGTGCGTCCGGTCATCCCCGCCCGGCGGAGCCGCCACGCCACCCGGTCGGCGTGCCGCAGCAGCTCGGCGCGCAGAACCTCCTCCCCCGCCAGGTCCTCCTCGTAGGTCTGCTCGGCGGATATCGACTTGGCGGCCTGGTGCGGGGTCACCTCGCGCTCGTCTACCCCGTTGGCCAGCCGATGCAGATGCGCCCCCGCCGCCTTCCCGAGCCGGCGTTGGAGCAGGGAAGCCGGTATGGCGGCCAGCTCACCCACCGTCTCGACCCCCATCTCGTTCAGCCGGCCCCGGGTGGCCGCCCCCACCCCCCAGAGATCCTTGACGCTCAGCCCGTGCAGGAAAGAGAGCTCGCGGCCGGCCCTTACGACATAGACGCCGTCCGGCTTGGCGCGGCCCGAGGCCAGCTTGGCCAGGTAGAGGGAGGAGGCGGCGCCCACAGAGGCGGCCAGTTTCAGCTCGGACCTGATCCGGGACCTGATTTCCTCCGCCGCCGCCCGGCTGTCCGGGTACTGCCACCGCAACCCTCGTATGTCCAGGAAGGCCTCGTCGAGCGACAGCCCCTCCACCAGCGGCGTGAAGCTGTGGAAGATCGAAAAGACCTGCTCCGCCGTCTCCTCGTAACGTCCGCGGCGGGGCGGCACCACTGCCAGACCGGGGCACCTGCGCAGGGCCGCGGCCATGGGCATGGCCGAGTGCACCCCGAAGGCCCTGGCCTCGTAGGAAGCCGAGGCGACCACCCCCCGGCCTCCCGCGCCCCCCACCGCCGCCGGCCGCCCCCGCAGCCCCGGGTCGTCCAAGCGCTCCACCTCCACGAAGAAGGCGTCCATGTCCACGTGGAGGATCGGTTCGGCTATCCGGGGCCCGGCCATCCGGCCAACATAGCGGTTAACCTGAGACGTCATGGCCTCGACGGTGCATCTGATCCGACACGGCGAGGTCGAAAACCCCCGCCGCACCGTCTACGCCGACCTCCCGGGTTTCCATCTGAGCGGACGGGGCCGCCGCCAGGCGGCCTGGGCGGCCGACCGGCTGGCCGACCGCCCGATCGAAGCCGTGTACAGCTCCCCGCTGGACCGGGCGGCGGAGACGGCGGCGGAGATCGCCGGACGGCGCGGCCTGGCGGCGGAAACCGTCCCCGGCCTGACCGAGTGGGCGCTCATGGGCCGATGGCGAGGCCTGCCCTGGCCGGATCTGAACACCCACCGGCCCGGCGAGCTGGATGTGTATCTGACCCGCCCGCTCGAGATGGATTTCACCCCCGAAACGGTGGAAGAGCTGGCCGTCCGGGTGGGGGGCGCCGTATCGGCCCTGGCCGAGAGGCATCCCGCAGGCGAGATCGCGGCGGTCTCCCATCAGGACGCCATCCAGTCGGCCCTTCTCCTTCTCACCGGGGCGGGCCTCCACCGCCTCCACGAAGCCAAACCCCGCCATTGCGAGATCATCACCCTGGCGGCGGGAAACCCCTGGACGGTGACGGCCCGCCGCGCCCCCGGCCTCTGACCGAAGATCCGTTTTCCGGACGCGGAGCTGCTCCGGTCCCTGGAGTTGCCGGGCCCCGGAGTCAACCGTCCCGCCGCATCCGTTCGATGAGGCCGGCGTCGGTCTCGAAGGCGAGGTCGGGGAGGCCGTCCAGGTCGAACCATCCGACATCCGCGGCGTCGGATCCGGGTTTCATCTCGCCGCCCACCACACAACCGGAGAACCAGATGCATATGCTGAGCTTGGACGGGTCGTGGAAGTTGGTGGCCGCGAAGACCGGGCGATCCAGCTCTGCTGCCAGGCCGGTCTCCTCGAGCACCTCGCGCTCCCCCGCCTCCCGCACCTCCTCTCCATAGTCTACGTAACCGGCCGGGAACGACCATAGGCCGGGGCGGGAGGACCCCGGCCCCCGCTTGACCATCAGGATCCGGCCCCCTCCGTCCCGCAGCACCGCCGCCGCCGCAACCGAAGGGGTGCGAAAATCGATCCGCCCGCAGCGGGGGCACACCCCGCGCTCCCGCCCGTACCGCCGGGCGCGTTCCAGGCGCGCCCCGCAGTCCTGGCAGAACACGGCCTCTCCCGGCCACGGAGCAACTTTCGAGGCAACCAACCACCGCATTGTATCGGGCTGCCCCCGGCGGGCTTTTCCGGCAGCCGGCCCGATGCGCCAAAATGGGGGTATGCCACTCAAGGTGTCCGTCTCGGCGGCCTGCGTCTTCCTCGGCGGCCTGCTGTGGGCCGGCCGGCTGCTGTTCGGACCCTCCCCCTGGGGCGCCCCCGCCGCCTCGTTGGCGGGGGCCGGACTCATACTGGCCGCCTCCGTCACCGTGACCGCGATGCTGCTGTCCCCCGGCCGCTGGGTGCGCAACTCGATCGCGGCGGCGGCCGCAGTGTGGGCCTCGATCGCCGCGGCCGCGCCGATCGACCCGCTGTGGATCGCGGCCGCCGCGGTCGGAGGGGCCGGGGCCGCCCTGGCCTGGAGCCGCCCCCTCGACGGATGGTTCCATCAGATCAAGCCGGACCGGGTACCCCCCAGGGCGGCGGCCCTTGCCCTGGGGCTGATCTGGCTGCCGGGCGCGGTAGGCGGCCTGGGGCTGCCGGAGGTAACGCCCGGCGGATGGGCGTTGGCCGCCTTCGGGGCGGCGGGCGGCTGGGCCTACGCGCGGGCGGTCCGGGGCGCCCTCTGGACGGTAAGGCTGGCGCTACCCGCCTTGGGCATCGCCGCGGTCCCGGGGCTAAACCCCCCCGCCGCCGCCGGGGTGCTGGCCGCCGCCGGCGCCCTCACCTATCTGGCCTGGACCGCGGACGCCCGCCTGGCCGTCCGACCCCCCGCCCCGCGCCGGGTGGAGTCCGTGCCGGTCCTCCCTGAGGTCACCCCGCCCGGCCTCTTGGAATCGGCCGGATACGACCGGCGGGGCCGGCCCCGCCGAGGGCCGGACTGAGATGGCCCGGCTCCGTTGGTCGTTCATCCTCCCGGTGCTGGCGGCCGGCGCGGCGGGCGGTTTCATCGGTTGGGCGGCGGCGAGTGTGGGGTGCATGGACGGCTCGTGCGGCCCGGCTTCCGTCTTCATGGTCGGTCTGGTTTCGGGCTTGGCGGCGGCGGGGGGGGTGGGGATCGTGGTGGTGCTGGCCGACCGCTCCCTGCGGGAATGGCGGGAGTGGAAGGCCGGAGGAGAGTCCGAAGAAGAATGAGCGAACCCCGGGAAGCCCGGAGCGCCGCGGCCGACTTCGGCCTGACCGCCCTGGTAGCGGGCGGGGGGGCCGCCTTCCTGCTCGGTCTGATCACGATCGGCGCGGGCGCCCTGCTGGGAAGGATCCCGCTCTTCCTGGGCGTCCTGCTGGGCTTGGCCTCCCTGACGGCGGCATCCGGGCTGGCGGCAACGGTCATCGCCGCCCGTTCCCGATCCGAAGCCGCAGAAACAGACGAAACTCCGTAGACGCCGAGAAACTCGGTCATCCCCCTCCGGTGCGGCCCGGGACGGCGGAGCTCAGCCCCCGGGGCCGAAGATCAGCGAAACGTTGTGGCCGCCGAAGCCGAAGGAGTTGGTCATGGCGTACTCCACCTCGGCCGGGCGGGCTTCGTTGGGCGTGTAGTCGAGGTCGCACTCCGGGTCGGGGGTGGTGTAGTTGATGGTGGGAGGTATGACGCCGTCGTTGATCGCCATCAGGCAGAAGATCGATTCGATCGCGCCCGCCCCGCCCATCAGGTGTCCGGTCATCGATTTGGTGGACGAGATGGGAACCGCCCGCGCCGCCTTCTCGCCCAGGGCCTGTTTGATGGCCAGCGTCTCGGTCACGTCGTTGGCCTTGGTGGAGGTGCCGTGGGCGTTTATGTAGTCCACCTGTTCGGGCGCCAGTCCGGCGTCCTCCATGGCGGTCTGCATGGCCCGCGCCGCCCCCTCGCCCCCCGGCCGCGGCAGGGTCACGTGGTAGGCGTCCGAGCTCATCCCGTAACCGAGCACCTCGCCGTAGATGCGGACGCCCCTCGCCGCCGCCCGTTCCCGTTCCTCGAGGATCAGGCAAACCCCTCCCTCCGACAGCACGAACCCGTCCCGGTGGAGGTCGAAGGGCCGGGACGCGCCGGTCGGGTCGTCGTTGCGGGTGCTGAGGGCCTTGCTCTTGTTGAAGGATCCGATGCCGAACTCGCACACCGTCGCCTCGCAGCCCCCGGCCAGCATCATGTCGGCCGCCCCGCGCCGGATTATCTCGGCGGCGTCCCCGATCGCGTTGGCGGAAGCGGCGCAGGCGGTTACCACACAGGTAACCGGCCCCCGCATATTGAACCGGATCGACGCCGCCCCGGCCGCCTCGTTGGGGATGATCATGGTGACGGCCAGCGGGCTGATCCGGTCGGCCCCGCGGCTCAACATCACCTTGACCTGATCGTCGAAGGACATCATCCCCCCCAGCCCCGACCCGACCACCACCCCCGCCCGGCCGGCGCCGGCCGCGTCCTCCGTGAAGTCGACCCCGGCATCGTCCACCGCCTGCTGGGCGGCGCCGATGAACAGCTGGGCGGACCGGTCGAGGCGGCGCGCCTCCCGCTTGACGATCACCGACTCCGGATCCCACCCGCTCACCTCCCCGGCAAATGAGGTCTCCACCCCGGAAGGGTCGAACTGGGTGATGGGGCCGATGCCGGATTCCCCGGCCAGCGCCGCCCTCCAGGTCTCCGCCGCCGTGTGGCCGAGGGGGGTGACCGCGCCCAAACCGGTAACCACTACCCGCCTGCGCCCGTCACGCATGGAACACCCCGCGCACTCCGGCCCCTGCGCCCGCCCTCAGGACAGTTTGGCGAGCACCAGGTCGACCGCCTCGCCGACCGAGGTGATGTCCTCGGCTTCCTCGTCGGGGATTCGCACTCCGAACTCGTCCTCGAGCGCCATCAGGAGCTCCACCACCCCAAGGGAATCGACCTCCAGGTCTTCCTCGAAGGTGGCTCCATCGGTGATCTTGGAGGCGTCGAGGCCGAGCTCCTCCACGAGCAGGTCGCGCATCTTGGCCTGAACTTGCGAACGATCCATGTTGTTGTCTCCCTTTTCGGTTGTGCTTGCTTTTGGCAGGGTCTCAGAGAGCAAGCCCGCCGTCGACGGCCAGTACCTGCCCCGTTATGTACGAGGCCTCCTCGGAGGCCAGAAAACCAATCGCCGAGGCGACCTCTTCGGGTCGGCCGAGCCGCCGGAGACTGGTGTTGGAGCGTACCCTCTCCACCACCCCGCTGCCCAGCCGGGAGGTGAGGTCGGTCTCGATGAACCCGGGGGCGACCACGTTGACGGTTATGCCGCGCGAGCCGACCTCCTTGGAAAGGGACTTGGAGAAGGCGCCGACGCCCGCCTTGGAGGCGGCGTAGTTGGTCTGCCCCGGGTTGCCGGACACGCCCGCCACCGAACCCAGCGACACGATCCTCCCCCAGCGGGCCCGCAGCATGCCCCTGACGGCGGCCTTGCTGCACAGGTAGACCGACTTGAGGTTGACGGCCATCACCCGGTCCCAGGAATCCTCGTCGAGGCGGGCCAGCAGGGCGTCCTCGGTGGTTCCGGCGTTGTTGATCAGTATCTCCGGCCGTCCGAGCTGCTCTTCCACCCGGGCAAACAGATCCGACACCTCACCGGGGCGGCTCACATCTGCCCTGAAGGCGCGGGCCTCCCCGCCGCCGGCCCGGATCGACTCGACCACCTCGGCGGCGGCGTCGTCCCGCTTGGCGTAGTTGACCGCCACCGTATGCCCCCGGGAAGCCAGCTCCATGGAGGCGGCGCGTCCGATTCCCCGGGATCCGCCGGTGACCAGGGCAATCCGGCTCATACGAGCTCCAACCGCCCGAAGTGGTCGAAGTTGGGCTGCAGCAGATCCCATACCGTGCGGTCCGGCTTGGGAAGTTCTTCTTCGACCACCCCCCGCGGGGTTACCCGCTCTCCGAACCGCACGGCCGCCGCCGCCCAGGTAAGCCCCCCTCCGAAGGCGGCGAACACCAGGTTGGCGCGGGGGGGCACCCGCCCTCCCTCGAGGGCTTCGGTGAGGGCGATGGGGATCGAGGCGGCGCTGGTGTTGCCGTAGGCGTGGATGTTGAGGAACACCTTGGACGGCGCCAGCTTTAGCCGGCGGGCGGCGGCGTCGATGATGCGCTGGTTGGCCTGGTGGGGCACCAGGAGGTCGATGTCGTCGAGCGCCCATCCGGCCTGGCTCACCACCGACTCGGAGGCGTCGGCCATGGCGGCCACCGCCCGGCGGAACACGTCCGATCCGTTCATGACGATCCTGGTGCGGGAATCGGCCGATCCGGGTTCGATGGTGCCGTCGTTCGGCACGCACAGGATGTCGGCCATGGTCCCGTCCACCCCCAGCACCGACCCGCACACGCCGGCCTCCCGGTCGGCCGCCTCCACCGCAACCGCCCCGGCCCCGTCGCCGAACAGGATGCATGTGCCCCGGTCCGTGAAGTCCATCACCCAGCTGAGCCGCTCCACACCCACCAGCAGCACGGTGTCCACCGCCCCCGACCTGATCATGGAATCGACCGTGACGTATCCGTACACGAACCCCGAGCAATTGGCGTTCAGATCCATGGCGCCGGCGTTGACCGCCCCGAGTTTGGCCTGGACGTATGAGGCGGAGGCGGGAATGATCGATTCGGGGGTGCAGGTGGCGTTGACGATCAGATCCACCTCCCGGGGGTCCAACCCCGCCGCCGCCAGCGCCCGGCGTCCCGCCAGCTCGGCCATGTCGGTGGCCGGCGCGTGGGAGATGCGGCGCTCCTTGATGCCGCTGCGGGAGGTGATCCAGTCGTCGCTGGTCTCGACTATCGACTCCAGATCGGCGTTGCTGAGCACAGTGGGCGGGAGGGCCTTGCCCCAGCCGGTGATCTCGGCGTAACGCGCCACTCCCTGCCGCCTTTCTCTGTCTGATACGACCCGCCCGCCGCCTATTGTACCCAGGAGCGCCGTCCGCCCTACGACTCGAGCCGGGCGGCGGCCTCCTCCGCGCCGGCGATGGACGACGCCGCCAGCACTTCGCACCCCCGGACCGCCCGCCGCGCCATCCCCGCTGTCACATCCCCCGGCCCGACGTGGACGAACACCTCCGCTCCGGCGGCGGCCATGGACTGCAGCGAGGCGCCGAAAAGCACCGGCGACGACACCTGCCGGACGAGGAGCCCGGGCAGGCCGGCGGCGTCCGCAGGCTCTCCCGTTGTGTTGGCCCAGACCGGAAAGCGGGGCTCTGCCAACCGGACCTCCGACAGCGCCTCCTCGACCCGCGCCGCCGCCGGCAGCATCAGGGGGGAGTGGAAGGCGCCCGCCACTTTGAGCTTCACGGCCCGGCGGAACCCGGCCCGGCGGGCGTCGGCGGCCAGCCGGTCGATGTCCTCCATGGCCCCGGCCATCACCACCTGGCCGGGGGCGTTCAGGTTGGCCACCCACAGGCGCCCGCCGTCGGCCCGGCAGGCGGCGGCCGCCTCCTCGGCCCGGCGTTCGTCGGCCCCGAGGAGGGCGGCCATCCCCGAGGGTTCCTTCGCCACCGCCTCGGCCATCGCCTCCGCCCGGGCCTTCACCAGCCGCAGGCCGTCCTCGAAGCCGAAGACGCCCGCCGCCGCGAGCGCGGTGTACTCGCCGAGGGAGTGGCCGGCGGCGGCCGCGGGCGGGCGGCGCAGGCGGGCGGCCAGCTCCGTCCACAGCGCGTAGGACAGGGCGTACAGGGCGGGCTGGGCCCGGTCGGTGCGGGTCAACAGCTCCTCCGGCCCCTCCAGGCACACCTTCCGCAGCGGCCAGCCGAGAATCCGGTCGGCCGCCTCGATCAGCAGGTCGGGCCGGGCGGCGAACAGCTCGGCCCCCATGCCGACGTACTGGCTTCCCTGCCCGGGAAACAGAACCGCGTATTCCACGCCCTGCTTCGACCGGTCCGCCCTGCCCATTGCTGCCCGATCACCCGCGCCCGGACAGCGCCCGGCGGCGCGGGGCGGTCACCAGGAAAACGGCCGCGGCGGCCGTGACCGCGGCGGCCGAGATGACCGCTCCGTACAGATTGGCCCAGACCGCCCCGGCGGCGTCGCCTATGAGCCCGGTGATAGGGCCGCCCAGCGGCCTCGACCCGAGGAACAGCACGGTGGACAGGGCCAGCATCCGGCTGCGCAGGCGGGGGTCGGTCCGCTGCTGGAAGACCACGGTGGAGGAGGTGACGAGCGCGGCTATCGCCATGCCCAGCGGGACCGAGAACGCCAGGGCCGCCGCGGTGTTGGGCGAGAGGGCCAGCGCGCCCAGGGCGGCCGCCGTGGCCGCGGCCGAGCCGAACACCCACGAGTCCGACACATAGGTCAGCCGGGCAATGAGCAACGCACCCAACACGTTGCCGAGGCTCAACGCCGACAGCAGCCAACCGAACACCGCCTCGTCCTCCATAAAACGGCCGGAGACCAGCAGCGGAAACCCCACCAGGTGGTTCAGGGCGAAGATCGAGACCACGGCGAACAGGAGCAGCACGATCCGCAGCGCCGGGTCCCCCCAGACCGCCCGGAGCGAGTCGCGCACCGGCGTGGCCGAGGATTCCCCGGGCCGGATCGGGTAGAACCGGCCGGTGTCCATCTTCACCACCGTGAAAAGAAAGACGAGCTGGCAGGCCCCGGCGGCCAGAAAAACCGGGCCGGTCCCGAAGAAGGGGGCCGCCGCCGCGGCGAGCGCCGGACCGATGATGCGGCCCCCGGTGATCACCGAGGTGCCGAGCGACACCACGTTGGCCAGATGCTGCTCCGGCACCAGCTCGGTCGAGAGCGTCCGCCGGGCCGGATTGCCGAAGGCGAAGAGGACCCCGGAGCCCAGCGTCAACAGGTAGAGGAGCGGAATCGACTCGAGATCGGCCAGGTCGATCACGCCCAGCACCGCCGACTCGACGGTCATGAGCACCTGGATGACGATGGTCAGCCGGCGCCGGTCCGACCGGTCGGCGACCGCCCCGGCGTACATGCCCATCAGCAGCAACGGAAGGAACTGGCAGGCGACCACGATCCCCAGCTCCAGGCCCTCCCCGCCGAGCTGTTCCACCAGCAGCACCACCGCGGTGGTCTGCGCCCAGATGCCGACCCCCGAGGCGATCAGCCCCGCGAAGAAGAGCCGGACGTTCGGCTCGCGGAACGACCGGAGCGGATGGGTGTCGGAAAACCTCACCGGATGGCGGCCGCGCCGTCCGGCGAAGGGAAACCCAGGCGGCGGAGGGGCAACCGGCCTCCCTATCGGCGCAGGTAACGGTTGAGCGCCATCCGCAACGGGCGGGGCACCACGCCGGCCGCCATGTCGACCAGGTCGATCACCATCGAGAGCTGCTCCTCCGGACCGTCCCAGTGCCTGCGCAGCACCTCGCCGCCGGTCTCCTTCAGCAGGCTGTCCAGGGCCAGGGCCGCCAGCACGAGGTCGTCGGTCTTGCCCAGAACCGGAATGAAATCGGGCACGAGGTCGATCGGGGACACCAGGTAGCCGGCGGCCGCCCCCGCGAAAATCCGGGCCCGCAACGGGACCTCGGGGTCTTTGGCCAGGCGGAACAGCAGCTTGGCCAGGTTGGGAAGGAGCATCAGCAGCTCCTTCAGCCGACGGCGCCGCTCCTCGTCCTCCAACACCCGGTCGAAGCGGTCCCTGACCGCCCCGCCCTTCTTGACCACCGCCTCGGAAGCCCGCCGCCCGGCGCCCCTCGCCTTTGCGGCAGCCTGCATGATCGCCCCGCCCTCCGTTTCCGACGCCGCGGCCCGCGCTCGGTCCCCGCCGTTCGCGCTCGCGCCTTCTTGCGATTCCATGGGCCCAGTTAACCAGGTAAAGCCGGACCGGGCATATCCGGCGGGTCGAACCCCGGGTCCCCGGCGCCGCGCCGTCCGGCAACGCCCGGAGGCCCCGCCGAAAGCCTCCGAAGAAGGCAGGAATAAATATGAGTCTTTATGCCTTAGATTATATGTAAGCCCCAACTGGAGGGAATCGGCTCTTGGCGGAGCCGCCCTCCGGGGCCCCGATACCGAAAGGCGAAACATGCATCTGGTACACACAAGACCGTTCAAGCCGGTCCAGGAGATGGAGGCCCTGTTCGGCGCCCTGCTGCGCCCGGGGGCGCACCGCCTGGGCTGGAGAAGCGAGGCGTGGACGCCGCGGGTCGACATCATCGAGTCGGACGCCGCTCTGACCCTCCGCTTCGAGCTGGCCGGTTTCCGGCTCGAGGACCTGGAGGTCACCCTGGACGAAGGCGTGTTGACCGTGAAGGGCAGCCGCTCGACCGAGACCCCCGACGGGGCGGTGCACCGGCGGAGGGAGCTGGCCGAAGGCGGGTTCTCCCGCTCGATCCGGGTAGCCGATCACTTCGACCCCGACCGGGTGGAAGCGAGCCTGTCCAACGGAATCCTGGAGGTGGTGCTCGAGAAGGGCCCCGAGGTGCACCCGAGGACCATCGAGATCAAGCCGGCCTGACCAGCGGGCCAAAACGAACCGGGCCGGGCACCGGCGGGCGGCCGTCAAAGCCTTCCTCCTCACCCGCCCAATCCGGCCCAGCGGGGGGTCCGACAGCCTCGGACCCCTCGCCCTTTTTCGCGTTGCGGGCACGGAACCGGCCCCCCGGGTCAGGATCCGGAATGATCCTCCACCAGCTCGAGGAGCTCCTCGCCGTAGTCGTCCAGTTTCTTGGGGCCGACGCCACTGATGTCCAACAACTCGAGCTCGTTCCTGGGATGGGCGGCCGCCATGGCCTCGAGGGTGCGGTCGTGGAACACCACGTAGGGGGGCACCTTGCGTTCCCGGGCCTTCTCGAGCCGCCAGGCTTTGAGCTTCTCGAACAGCTCCGGGTCCACCGGCCGGGCCTCGCCCTCCGCAGGAACCATCGCCGCCGGACGGGTGCCGGCCGGGGCGGGGGGAACGGCCGGGGCGCGGGGCCTCTCACCCCTCAGCTCGGCCAGGAAAGGAGAAGGCCCGGCGGAGTCGGCCGCCAGCACCACCCGGCGCCGGGCCCTGGTAACCGCCACATGCAGCACCCGGCGTTCTTCCTCCAGGTCGGTTTCTGCGGCCAGGGCATGGGGCATCAGCCCGTCGTCCACCCCGAACACCACCACCCGCTCCCATTCCATCCCCTTCACGCGGTGGACGGTCGACAGGGTCACCCCCGCCGCCTCTTCGTCCGGATCGTCCGCCGGGCGGGCGGCGCCCTCCAGGAGGGCGTGCAGCCGCATCTCGAAGGTTTCCAGCTCCGGATAGATGTCGGCGGTGCGCCGGAGGGCCACCAGATCGTCGGAGTGGGACGCCCTGTCCACCCTGGTTCGACCCCGGTCGAGCCGTCCGGCGGCCTTGCCCAGCCCTATTACGTCGATCAACGCCTCCAGCAGCTTTCTCGACTGCCCGGCCTCCGCCGCCTCGGCCGCCCGGTCGATGTCGGCGATCCAGCCGAACCATGCCCGGTGTTTCCGATCCTCCAGCTTCCGCCCCAGCCAGGTCAAATCTTTCGCCGAGAGCGTCCGGGAACGGCCTGCCAGCAGTTCCGCGGAGAGGCGGTTGATCCCCCGCGACGGACGGCGGGCCGCCTCCAGCAGATCCTGGCGCTGCATCCGGCCCGGATCCCGGGCAAGCCGCACCCAGGCCAGGGCCGCCCGCATGACGGTCCGGCTCAGCAGGCCGGAGGCAATCCGCGACCGCACCGGTATCCCGGCCTCGACCAGCCCGGCCAGCATCGGCAACAGGGCCGAGTTGACCCTGGCCAGCACCGCGATCTCTTCGGGGGAGGCCCCCTCCTCCAGCCACCCCGACACCGCCTCCACCGAGCCGGAGGTGATCCGGCTGTCCGGCGCCTCGAGTATCCGAAGCCCGTCCGGATCCGGGCCGGCCGCGGCCCGGACGGTCTTGTCCACCCGCCGCCGATTCCAGCCCAGCAGCGAGGAAACCGCCTCCACCGCGTCGGCCGGGCTGCGGTAGTTCACCTCGAGGGAATGACGGGCGGCGCCGGGAAAGAAACGGTCGAAGTCCAGCAGAAAGTCGGGGTCGGCGCCGGCGTATCCGTAGATGGTCTGGTCGTCGTCCCCCACCCCGAACACCGTCATAGAAGGGGAGGCCAGCAGGCGGATGAGCAGCAGATAGGCGGGGGTCAGGTCCTGGAACTCGTCCACCAGCATGTGCCGGCAGCGCCCCTGCCACCTGCGCCGCAGGTCCGGATCGGCCAGCAGCAGCTCGACCGCGCCGTACACCTGCTCATCGTGGTCCACTTCGTCGCGGGCGGCGAGCACCGAGCGGTAGTTGCCGAATATCCGGGGCAGATCGGGAACGTCCTCGCGCTCCTGCTCCACCGCCTCCGGATCCCGGAATCCGATCCTTATATCCGACAGGGCTTCGATATAGGGGCCGATCACGTCGGTGTTGAGCCGGGGCTGGCGCCAGACCAGGCCGCTGAGCCGCCTTCTTACCTCCCGCTCTTCGAGCAGGGCCGCGTCGGGGCGCACCTCGCGGACGATGCGCCAGCCGAGGGAGTGGATGGTGCTGACGCTGACACCCCGCCTCCCCAACCGGCTGCGCATCTCCGCCGCCGCCCGGTTGTTGTAGGCGACCGCGGTGACCAGGGCGGGCTCCACCCCTTCCCGATCGATCAGATGCACCAGCCGGGCGATGAGCGTCCTGGTCTTGCCCGACCCGGCGGGGGCGATGATCCGGGCGGGTCCGGAACGGTGCCGCACCGCCGCCTGCTGGTCGGGCGCCAAGCCCCCGCCGGCGCCGCGGTCCGCAGGCCCCGCCCGCCGCGCCGTCCGCAGGCGGCCCTGCTCCACGGATTCACCGTGAACGACCTCCTCCGGAAGATCGAGCCGGGCGCGGGGGCCGCCGTCCACCCAGGCGGGCTTCCCATTGGGAAGCACCACATCCGCTCCGCCGCCCTCCTCCGCTCCGAGGGCGGCCGCTTTGCGCCCCCACCACCAGACGGGCCGCCCGCTCCGGCAGTCCCAGTTGTTGGCCCACACCAGGAAGTGCAGGCGCTCCCCCAGGAAGGTGAAATCCCGGCCCAACACCCAAGGCGGACGGCCTTCCGCGGCCGGCGCGCGCAGCTCCTCCTGTCCGATCCCCAGCTCCACCACCACCCGCCTCCGGGCGGCCCAAGCCCGATGGAGCCGGTCGACCGTGTCCGCCAGCCGTTCCTCGTCGCCCATGACCGCCGCGTCCACGGTCACCCGCGGCGCTCCCCCGCCGTCGAACGGAGAAGCGCCGCCGGGCGCCACCACCGCCCCGCGGCCCAACTCCTCAGGCCCCGGAAACCCCATCCGCCCGGACGTTACGGCGACGCAGCCGCGGACCGCATCGGGGGATGGAACACCGCCCGGGCGGTGGCTCGGAAGTAACCCGCGTTGCGGCACAGGGTCCTGCCCACCCTCCAGGTGTGGGCCTGCGGCTGGTGGATGTCGCCGAAGTAGTGGTAGCGGGGCCGGTAGGCGGCCAGGTAGTCGAGCACCGCCTGCGAGGAGCGCTCCCGGTTGCCGGTGATGACATCCCGATGGAGGGGGCCCACGGACGGGGCCGCGTGGGTGCAGAGGATGTCCACCTCGCCCAGAGCCTCCAGTTTCTCGGCCATGACTTCGTGGGGCACCTCGCCGCGGGCGTTGGCCGGGGTGGGCGCCCCCCCGCCTGCGAAGCCCACCGCATAACCTTCGATCTCCACCACCTCGCCGTCCACGAACCGGGCCGCCCCCGACAGTCCCGCCCGCATCTCGCCCGGCCAGTCGACGTTCCCGAAGGTAACGTAGGCCTCGCATCCGGCCAGCGCCTCCTTGGCGGCCCGGTACTGCCCCAGCACCTCCCGGCGGGTGCGCTCCGCCAGCTCCTCCTCCCGCCCGGCCAGGGTCCGGCGCCACAGGCGGCGGTTGGCTTCCCAGTCCCCGTTCTTGCGGTTGCGGATGAACTCGAGGGCGTGCTCCTGTCCGTACACATCGGCGGCGATGCCCTGGCCGGTCCGGTAATCGACGAAGTTCAGCAGATCGCCCAGCACCAGCAGGGGTTCGCCGAGGGCGGCCACCGCGGCCAGCTCGGCGAAGGCCGCGTGGACATCGCTGACGATGAGCATCCCGCCAGGGTAACCGGTCCTGCGCATCGATCCCCCCGCCCCGCGCCCGTCCGGCAATCTATGATTGCCCCATGCCGAAACCCATCAACCCCATCAGCAGACGCATTACCCAGGAACGGTCACAGGGCGGGTCGCAGGCCATGCTCTACGCAACCGGCCTCACCCCCGCGGACATGTCCAAGGCCCAGGTGGGGATCGCCTCCATGTGGTACGAGGGCAACAGCTGCAACATGCACCTCGACCGCCTGGCCGCCGAGGTCAAGGAAGGGGTGGACAGGGCCGGCCTGGTGGGGATGCGGTTCAACACCATCGGCGTATCGGACGGGATGTCGATGGGGACCGACGGCATGTCGTACTCCCTCCAGTCCCGTGATCTGATCGCCGACTCCATCGAGACCGTCATGAGCGCCCAATGGTACGACGCCAACATCTCGATCCCCGGCTGCGACAAGAACATGCCCGGCTCGGTGATGGCAATGGCCCGCCTCAACCGGCCGGCCCTGATGATCTACGGGGGAACCATCCAGCCGGGGGCCGACCGGGAGGGCCGGCCCATCGACATCGTCTCGGCCTTCCAGTCCTATGGGGAGTTCATCGCCGGGCGGCTGGACGAGGAATCCCGCCTCGACATCGTGCGCAACGCCTGCCCGGGGGCGGGCGCCTGCGGGGGGATGTATACGGCCAACACCATGGCGGCCGCGACAGAGGCGCTGGGAATGTCGCTCCCCTACAGCTCCTCGACCCCCGCCCTCGACCCCCGCAAAACCGCCGAATGCCTGGCGGCCGGGGAAGCCGTCCGCCGGCTCATGGAGGAGGACATCCGGCCCCGCGACATCATGACCAGGGCGGCTTTCGAGAACGCCATGGCCATCACCATGGTGCTGGGCGGATCCACCAACGCGGTGCTCCACCTCCTGGCCATCGCCCACTCGGCCGGGGTGGACCTTTCGATGGACGACTTCCAGGCGGTGAGCGACCGCACCCCCTACCTGGCCGACCTCAAGCCCTCCGGCCGCTACGTGATGGCCGACCTCGACGCGGTGGGCGGGACGCCCGCCGTGCTGCGGATGCTCCTCGAGCAGGGGGCCGTCGACGGCGGCTGCCTGACCGTTACCGGCCGCACCATGGCCGAGAACCTGGCCGGCCTGCCCGGCCTGGCGGAGGGCCAACAGGTGATCGCCCCCTGGGGCGACCCCATCAAGGAAAACGGCCACATACAGATCCTGCGGGGGAACCTGGCGCCCGAAGGGGCGGTGGCCAAGATCACCGGCAAGGAAGGCCTGTTCTTTACCGGCCGCGCCCTCCCCTACGACAGCGAGGAAGATATGCTGGCCGCGCTGGAGCGGGGGGAGATCGGACCGGGTTCGGTGATCGTCATCCGCTACGAGGGCCCCAAGGGGGGGCCGGGCATGCCCGAGATGCTCACCCCCACCTCGGCCGTCATGGGCGCCGGTCTGGGGCAGGACGCCGCCTTGATAACCGACGGCCGGTTCTCGGGCGGCTCCCACGGCTTCATCATGGGCCACGTCTGCCCGGAGGCCCAGGAGGGAGGCCCCATCGCCCTGGTAGAGCCGGGGGACGAGATATCGATCGACGCCGAGGCCCGCACCATCACCCTCGCCGTCTCCGACGAGGAGCTGGCCCGGCGAAGGGCGGCCTGGACGGCGCCCCCGTTGAAAGCCGCCCGCGGCGTGCTGGCCAAGTACGTCCGCACCGTGGCGCCCGCCAGCCTGGGGTGCGTGACCGACGCCTGACCGAGAAACCGGCGCCGCCCCGAAGGGAGGGCTGTGAGACAGACCGCCAACCTGCTGATCACGGGGGGCGTGATCGCGGCCGCCGCCGGGTTGGCCGTCCGGTTCGGGCTGCTCTCGTGGTTCGGGAACCTTCCGGGCGACATCCGCCGGGTCGGGGAAAGGTCGGCGGTGTTCATACCGATCACCTCGATGGCGGTGGTGAGCGTGATGCTGACCCTGGCGGTCAACGCGCTGGGCCGGTTCTTCCGCGGATAGCGCTCTCAGACCGGGGAAGGGCGCCGCCCGGCCCGGACCCGGCTCACCGGCCGAGGATCCACCCCGCCAGGGCTTCGCTGTGCAGCACGAGGGACCCCGATTCGGCGGCCTTCTTCTGTATCTCCTTGTCGCTCGAAACCACCACCGCCGACTTCCCCTGCTCGGCGGCTATCGACACCAGCTCGTCGTCGGCGGAGCGCCCCGCGCTGGTGAACATCACCTCGATCTCGCCTCCCAGGAAGTCGACGGTGGTGTCACCGGAATGGCACGAGTCGTAGACCACCGTCACCTTGGGCCAACCCCGGGCCATATTCTTGAAGAGGGTCAGGTACGTCTCGAGCCGGTTGCGGATCACCGGGGAATGGAACCGATCGTTGTCGATGTGGAAACCGACGTTGTATCCGTCCACCAGCAAGGAGAACGGCCGGTCCAGGGCAAGCAGGCATTCGACCGCCGCCGGGGCGCTGGGGCTCATCCCCGGAGGCAGGGCGAGCGGTATCACCACCCGCTCGGGTTTCGGCTCCCTGAAGCTGGAAGACGGGAAATGAGCCTCCACCACTTCGTCGAGGAAACGGGCGGACTCGATCGGTTCCCGGTCGGCCCAGGCGTTCGGCCCGGGATCCGGGGGCGGGGGGGGCTGAACCCTGCGCACCCTGTCCAACGCTTCGCGGGTGAAGGACAGCCGTTCGCGTTCCTGGCCCAGCTCCGCCGCCGTCTCCGCCAGCTCTTCCTTCAACCGCCGGTTCTCCCGCTTCTGCTCGGCCAGATCGCCGCCGAACTGGGTGCGGGCCTTCTCCGCGGCCTCCGACCTGGCCTTCGCAACCAGGCGGCCGGACTCGTTCTTGGCCGCCTCCGCCGTCTTCCGGAAGCGCTTGGCCGTGTTGCGCCACTTCTCCAGCTCCGACTCCAGCTTCTCGATCTGGCCGGTCATCTCCTCGATCAGGCCGGCCTGCTGGGCCGCCTCGACCGAGCGGACCGTTTCCGACAGTTCGGCCTTCCAGCCCTCCGGCCGGAACAGGAACAGCGCCCCCGCCCGCTCCCCGGGTTCGGAAGCCTCCGCCGCGCCCTCGAACTGCTCGGCCGCCCGCTCCCGGAACCACTCGTTGTCCTCTATCTCCCGGAGCAGGCGGCGTTCGAGGGGAAGCGGCAGCGACGGCTGGGTGGACACGCTCACCTTCCGCAGCGGGGCGGGCGTATCCCTCGGCTCGATGTCGGCCAGGGCCCTGCGGGCGGCCTCTACCACCAGGGAAGCCCCCGCCGCCCTCACCAGCTCCTCCGGGCTGCGGTCGCGCTCGTTCATACCGCCATCGTATAGAAACCCGCCGGCTATCGCATCCCAGGGGTTGACATCGGGCCGATCATCATCCATAATCAGGGCCATGACGAACTCCAGCCCCGTCCTGGTACTTATGTAGCGCACCGCCGCTCGGCGGCGCGTGCGCCAAAAAACCCTCCGTGCGGAGGGTTTTTGTATTAGCAGGACCACTCCGAAGAACAACCCGCGAGCCGGCAAGGATCAGGAGATGAGCACCATCACAGGGGCGCAAGCCCTCATCAAGGCACTGGAACACCAAGAGGTCGAGGTGGTCTTCGGCGTCCCCGGCGGCGCCATCCTCCCCGCCTACGACCCCATGCTCGACGCCGGGTTCCGCCATATCCTGGCCCGCCACGAGCAGGGCGCCGGGCACATGGCGGAAGGCTACGCCTGGGCCACCGGCAAGGCGGGGGTGGTCATCGCCACCTCCGGGCCGGGCGCCACCAACCTGGTAACCCCCCTGGTGGACGCCCTCATGGACTCGGTGCCCATGGTGGCCATCACCGGACAGGTGCCCACCCATGCCGTCGGCAACGACGCCTTCCAGGAGGCCTACACCACCGGCATCACCATGCCGGCCACCAAGCACAACCACTTCGTTACCGACCCCGAGGAGATCGGCCAGGCGGTGGCCGAGGCCTTTCACCTGGCCGGCACCGGACGGCCCGGCCCGGTGCTGGTCGACATACCCAAGGACGTTCTCAACGCCCGCCTGGAGTGGCGGGACCCGGGTCCCATCTCGATGCCGGGCTACCGGCCCACTTTCAACCCCCATCACCTGCGGATAGCCGAAGCGATCCGGCTCATCGAGGACTCCGAGCGCCCCGTCCTCTACGTAGGAGGCGGGATAATCAAGGCGGAGGCCGCCGAGGCGCTCACCCGCTTCGCCGAGGCCGCCAACATCCCGGTCGTAACCACCCTGATGGGAAGGGGGGCGATCCCCGACAGCCACCCCAACGCGCTCGGGATGCCGGGAATGCACGGCCTCTACGCGGCCACCACCGCCATACAGAAGTCGGACCTGCTGATCGCGGTCGGCGTCCGGTTCGACGACCGGGTAACCGGGGACCCCGACAGCTTCGCCCCCTTCGCCAAGGTGATCCACGCCGATGTCGATCCGGCCGAGATCGGAAAGGTCCGGATACCGGAAGTTCCGATCGTGGGCGACGCCCGGCGCACGCTGGAGGAGCTGGGCTCGGCCTGGGGCGCCCGGCCCGCCCTCGAGCTCGACAAGTGGTGGAGCACCATCCAGGAATGGCAGAAACGGTACCCGCTCTCCTTCGACCAGACCGCCGACGGCCCCCTCAAACCCCAGTACGTACTCACCCGGCTGCGGGAGATGGCGGACGACGACGCCATCGTGGTGTCGGGGGTCGGCCAGCACCAGATGTGGGCCTCCCAATACTGGGAGTTCGACCAACCCCGCCGCTGGATCAACTCGGGCGGCCTCGGAACCATGGGGTTCGCGGTGCCGGCCGCCATCGGCGCCAAGACGGGCATGCCCGACCGGCAGGTGGTGGCGGTGGACGGGGACGGATGCTTCCAGATGACCTGCCAGGAGCTGATCACCGCCGCGGTGGAGAACATCCCGATCAAGGTGGCGGTGTTCAACAACGCCGCCCACGGCATGGTGCGCCAGTGGCAGCGCCTCTTCTACAACGAGCGCTACTCCTCGTCCGACCTGGGCGGCGGCCTCCCCGACTACGTAAAGCTGGCCGAGGCCATGGGATGCGCCGGGATGCGCGCCTCCGCACCAGGCGAGGTAGACGAAGCCATCGCCCGCCTGCTGGAGGTCGAAGACCGGCCGGCGGTGGCCGAGTTCGAGGTGGACCGCGACGAGATGGTGTTCCCCATGGTTCCCGCCGGGGGCTCCAACGACGTCGTGCTGACCGGGCCGGAGGACCTATGAGCAGTCAGCTGGTGCTGAGCGTGCTGGTCGAGGACAAGCCGGGGGTCCTGGCTCGGGTGTCCCTGCTGCTGGCCAGACGGGGATTCAACATAAACTCGCTGGCGGTCGGCCCCGCCTCAGAGCCGGGTCTGTCGAAGATGACCATCGTGGTGGCGGCCACCGAGCTCGAGCAGGTAAAGAAACAGCTCCACAAGCTGGTCAACGTGGTGAGGATCAGCGAGCTCGACCCCGCCTCGTCCATCGAGCGGGAGATCATGTTGATCAGGGTGAAGGCCGTATCGGGCCGCCGGAGCGGCGTGTTGGAACTGGCCGAGATCTTCAACGCCACCGCGGTCGATGTGTCCACCAACTCGATCACCTTCCTGGTGACCGGCGCCCCGTCCAAACTCAACGACTTCCTGGACCTGATGCGGCCGTTCGGGGTGATGGACCTGGTCAAGTCGGGGCGCATTGCCATGAGCCGCGAGCCCAAGCTCCGCAAGCTGAAGGCGGTGAGGTGATGTGCGCGGGTAAGGTTCCCGGCGTAACCTCCCGTCCGGCCGGCAAGTGTTGTTCGACAGCCCGGGAGGGGTGAGGCATGGCTTCTATCTACTACGACCAGGACGCCGACGCGGCCCTCATATCGGGGCGCAGGGTAGGGGTGATCGGCTACGGAAGCCAGGGCCACGCCCACGCCCTCAACCTGCGGGAGTCGGGCGTGGAGGTGATGGTGGGCCTGCGCAGGAACTCCCGGCGCCGCCCCGAGGCGGAGGGCGAGGGGCTGGCGGTGGCCGAGGCCTCCGAGGTCGCGGCCTGGGCCGATGCGGTCATGATCCTGGTTCCCGACCAGCACGCCGCCGACCTGTACGCCGCCGAAATAGCCCCCCGCCTGACGGACGGCAACGCCCTGATGTTCGCCCACGGCTTCAACATCCACTTCGGGGAGATCACCCCCGACCCCGGCCTGGATGTGCTGATGGTGGCCCCCAAAGGGCCCGGCCACCTGGTGCGCCGCACCTACATCGAGGGGTCGGGCGTCCCCTGCCTGCTGGCCGTACACCAGGACGCCACCGGAAACGCCCGCGAGCTGGGCCTCTCCTACGCCTGGGGCATCGGGGGAACCAGGGCCGGGGTGCTGGAGACCACCTTCACAGAAGAGACCGAGACCGACCTGTTCGGCGAGCAGGTCATCCTCTGCGGCGGGCTGGCCGCCCTGGTCAAAGCCGCCTACGAGACCCTGGTGGAGGCCGGTTACCAGCCCGAATCGGCCTACTTCGAGACCCTGCACGAGCTCAAGCTGATCGTCGATCTGCTCTATGAGGGCGGGCTGACCTGGATGCGCTATTCGATATCCGACACCGCCGAATGGGGGGACTACAACACCGGACCCCGCATCGTGACCGACCAGACCCGCCGGGCCATGAAAGACGTGCTCGACGACATCCGGTCCGGCGGGTTCGCCCGCCGATGGATGGCCGAGGCCCGGGAGGGCGCCCCGAACCTGCTGGCGATGCGGGAGCGCGACCGCAGCCACGAGATCGAACAGGTAGGCGCCCGGCTGCGCAACCTGATGCCCTTCCTGATCCCCAGGACGCCGGAGGACTGAATGTATCCCGCCGCAGGGGTCCGCCCCGTCCGCCCGAACCCGAACCGCCTCCGGGAGCTTCTGCTTCTAGCCGGCCTCCACGGCCTCCTATAGGGCTGTGGAGGCGCCCCCGCCGCAACTCACGCCCCATCCCGACCACCGAACCCGGAGTCACCCCCATGCCGCAAGACAAGCTGATCATCTTCGACACCACCCTGCGGGACGGCGAGCAGGCCCCCGGCATCGCGCTCACCCCCGACGAGAAACTGGCCATCGCCCGCCAGCTGGCCAAACTCCGGGTCGATGTCATCGAGGCCGGTTTCGCCGCCGCCTCCGACGGCGACTTCTACGGAGTCGAGCAGATAGCCAAGCTGGTGGAAGGCCCGGTGATCGCCTCGCTGGCCCGCTGCGTCCCCGACGACATCGACCGCGCCTACGACGCGGTGCGCAGCGCCGACCGCCATCGAATCCACGTATTCCAGAGCACCTCCCCCATCCATATGGAACGGATGCTCCGCATGACCCCCGGCGAGGTCAGGCAATCGATCGTCGAATCGGTGCGGAGGGCGCGCCGCTACACGGACGACGTGGAGTTCTCCCCCCAGGACGCCACCCGCTCCGACCCCGATTTCATGCTCGACTGCTGCCGGGCGGCGGTGCAGGAGGGCGCCACCACCATCAACATCCCCGACACGGTGGGCTTCGCCACTCCCGAGGACTACGTGGAGCTGCTCCGCCGGGTGTACGACGAGGTGCTGGGCGGGCGGGACGACGTAATCGTCTCCACCCACTGCCACAACGATCTGGGCCTGGCGGTGGCCAACTCCCTGTCGGCCATCCACGCCGGCGCCCGGCAGATCGAGGGGGCGGTCAACGGGATCGGCGAGCGGGCCGGGAACACCTCCACCGAGGAGATCATCATGGCCGTCAAGACCCGCCGGGATCATTTCGGGGTGGAGATCGAAGCCAACACCGAGGAGATCGTGCCCACCAGCCGGCTGGTCTCGCGCCTCACCGGCTACCCCGTCCAGTTCAACAAGGCGGTGGTGGGGCGCAACGCCTTCGTCCACGAGTCGGGCATCCACCAGCACGGCGTGCTGCGGGACCGCGAGACCTACGAGATCATGGATCCCGCCTCGGTGGGCGCCGCCAGCCAGATCGTGCTCGGCAAGCATTCGGGTCGGGCCGGGTTCGCAGACGCCCTGGCCAAGCTGGACATCGTCCTGGAGGAGGACCGGTTCGACGAGGCCTTCCGGCGCTTCAAGGAGATGGCCGACCGCAAGGTGGAGATCAACGAGCGGGAGCTGCGGGCCATCGTCCGCCACGAACGGGACAAGCCGGTCGAGGCGGTCCGGCTGGTGTCGATGCGGGTGAGCGGGGGCAGCGACGTGACACCATCCGCCGCCGTCAGGATATCGCGGGGGGACAACGGCCGGGTAGAGGAGTTCGCCGGCCGGGGCGGCGGGATGGTCGACGCCACCTTCGACGCCCTCCGGCAAGCCTTCGGCATAGACGCCGAGCTGCTGGACTACCGTGTGGTGCCGGTAACGGCAGGCGCCGACGCGATGGCGGAGGTGAACGTGGTGATAAGGGTGGGCGGTTTCTCCCACAACGGGCGGGGGGTGTCCACCGACGTGGTGGAAGGGTCGGGCTACGCCTTCTTGGAAGCCCTCAACAGGGCGCTGAGCACCCGCGATGGCTGACCGGAGCTACCGGATCGCGGTCATCGCCGGGGACGGCATCGGCCCGGAGGTTACCGCCCAGGCCCTGAAGGCGGTGGAGGCCGCCGCCGGCCGGTGCGGGTTCACCTTCGAGGCCAACCCCTACGACCTGGGCAGCGACCGGTATCTGACCACCGGCGAGGTGCTGCCCGATTCCGTGGAGGAGGAGCTGGCCGGCCACGACGCCATCCTGATGGGGGCGGTCGGCCGGCCCGACGTCCCGCCCGGGGTGCTCGAGCGGGGCCTGCTGCTGCGCCTGCGCTTCAACTTCGACCTGTACGTGAACCTCCGCCCCGTAAAGCTGTACCGGGGGGTGCCCACTCCGGTGGCCGGGCTGACGCCGGAGCGCTGCGACATGCTGGTGGCCCGCGAGAACACCGAAGGCCCCTATTCGGGCACCGGAGGGTTCCTGCGCAAGGGCACGCCCGCCGAGATAGCCGCCCAGGATTCCATCAACACCCGCTTCGGAGTGGAGCGGATCGCCCGGTTCGGATTCGAGCGCGCCATGGCCCGCCGCCGCCGCCTGTCCCTGGGGCACAAGACCAATGTGCTCACCTACTCGGGCGACCTCTGGCACCGCACCGTCTACGAGGTGGCCGAGGAATACCCGGAGGTGGAGGTGGACTACTACCACGTCGACGCCATGTGCCTGCATCTGATCAACTCCCCCGAACGGTTCGACGTGATCGTCACCGACAACCTGTTCGGCGACATCGTTACAGACATCGGCGCCGCCGTTCAGGGCGGGATGGGCCTGGCCGCCAGCGGCAACCTGAACCCCGAACTGACCTACCCGTCGCTCTTCGAGCCGGTGCACGGATCGGCGCCCGACATCATGGGCCGCGGCTGGGCCAACCCGACGGCGGCGGTGCTGTCGGCGGCCATGTGCCTGTCCCATCTCGGCGAGCGTGAAGCGGCCGAAGCGGTCGAGAACGCCGCCGCCTCGGTGCTGTCGACGATGGAAGCCATGGCCGGACCGGAGATGGGAGACACCACCGAGGGTCTGGGAGACCGGATAGCCGGGGCGGTCGCCGGAGGCTGATCCGAACCTGTACCGTTATCGTTATAGACGACCGACGATGGGATGATCGCCCTGTGAACATCGGAACACCGCGTCAGCCCGCCCCCGAGCGGCGGGTGGGGATAACCCCCCACATGGCCATCCAATACATCGCCAACGGCCATCGGGTCTCCATCGAAGCCGGGGCCGGCGCCGCGGCGGGTTTTACCGACGAGAGATACCAGCAGGTCGGCTGCGAGCTGGTCGAATCCGCATGGGAGGCCGAGGCGGTGGTGACCATCGGCCTACCCGGCCCGGCCGAGCGGGCCCGGCTCAAGCCGGGCGCCTGGCTGCTGGGCCTTCTGCGCCCGCTCGACGATCCGGGCGCCATGCAGGTGCTGGCCGAAGCCGGGGTAACCGCCCTCGCTTTCGAGACCCTGCCCAGGACCACCCGGGCCCAGTCGATGGACGTCCTGTCATCGCAGGCCACCCTGGCCGGATACATGATGGCCCTGGAAGCCGCCCTCCGCATGAGGAGGATCATGCCGATGATGGTTACCGCGGCGGGGACCATCCGCCCCGCCGCCGTGCTGGTGCTCGGCTGCGGGGTAGCCGGGCTCCAGGCCATCGCCACCGCCCGGCGGCTGGGGGCGAAGGTAACGGGATTCGACGTGCGGGCCGCCGCCGCCGAGCAGGTGGAGAGCCTGGGCGCCTCGTTCTTGGAGCTGCACCTCACCCCCCAGGACGCCCGGGCTTCGGGGGGCTACGCCCGCGGGTTGGAGGAGGACGAGCAGACCCGCCTGCTAAAGGGCCTCGAGGATCACGTAGCCCGGGCCGACGCGGTCATCACCGCCGCCGCCATCCCCGGAAGGGCCGCTCCTATCCTGGTCACCGCCGAGGCGGTCGCCCGGATGCGGCCCGGGGCGGTGGTTGTGGACGGCGCGGCCGACCGGGGCGGCAACTGCGTCCTGACGAAGCCCGATGAGGTGGTAGAGGTCGGGGAGGTGACGGTCGTCGGCCCCACCGACCTGGAGTCGAGCCCGGCCACCGACGCCTCGAGGATGTACGCCCGCAACGCCTACGAGCTGATCAGCTACCTCGCCGCCGACCCGGCGCCCGGCGCGGACGACGAGATCAGAACGGGGGTGACCATCACCCGTGACGGCGAGGTGGTCCATCCGGAGGTAGCGGCCCTGCTGGAGCGGGAACAGCAAGGAGGAGAATCATGATGTTGATAGCCGGGGTGACGGTGTTCGTGCTCGCCGCCTTCGTGGGCTTCGAGGTGATCAGCAAGGTACCCCCTCAGCTGCACACCCCGCTGATGTCGGGATCCAACGCCATCTCCGGGATCACCCTGGTCGGCGCCCTGCTGGCGGCGGGCCGGGGCGGGACCCTCGCCTGGGTGCTCGGCTTCCTGGCGGTTGCCCTCGCCGCGATCAACGTGGTGGGCGGGTTCCTGGTCACCGACCGGATGCTGGAGATGTTCCGCCGGGGTCAACGGTGAACGAGGTACTGGCCTCGGTCCTGTATCTGGCCGCCGCCTCCCTGTTCATCTTCGGGCTCAAGCGGCTCAGCTCGCCCGCCTCCGCCCGGTCGGGAAACACGATGGCCTCGGTCGGCATGCTGTTGGCGGTAATCGTCACCCTGCTCAACTCGGAAATCGTCGACTACACGGCCATCATCGCCGGACTGCTGGTCGGGGGCGGGGTGGGGGCGGCGCTGGCCCGCAAGGTGGCGATGACCGGGATGCCGCAGCTGGTGGCGGCCTTCAACGGGTTCGGCGGGGCCGCCTCGGGTATGGTGGCGGCGGCGGAGTTCCTCTCCGTAGATCAGCTCACCCCGGGCGCCGGGGTAACCATCGCCGTCTCCACTGTGGTGGGCATAGCCACCTTCACCGGGAGCTTCGTGGCGTTCGGGAAGCTGCAGGGCCTGATCCCGGGCCGCCCCCTGATGGTCAAAGGCCAAATGGCGCTGGACGTGGTGCTGGCGGCGGCGATAGTCGGGCTGGGGGCCTGGATGGCCGCCGCCGGGGAACCGGCCGCCCTCTGGGCCTCGGTCGGCTTGGCCGGCCTGTTCGGTGTAACCCGCACCCTGCCGGTCGGAGGCGCCGACATGCCGGTGATAGTCGCCTTCCTCAATTCGATGTCCGGCATCGCCGCCGCCTCGACCGGGTTCGTGATCGAGTCCAGCGCCCTCATCATCTCCGGCGCCCTGGTGGGGGCGTCCGGCCTGGTGCTCACGACCATCATGTCGAGGGCCATGAACCGTTCGTTGGCCAACGTGTTGTTCTCCGGCTTCGGAGTGGACGACGGGACGGGGCCGGGAGAGGCCGGGGGCGGCGTGGTGCGGAGGGCGACCGTACGCGACGCCGCCGTCACCCTCGCCTACGCCCAGTCGGTGATCGTGGTGCCGGGCTACGGGCTGGCGGTGGCCCAGGCCCAATACGGGGCAAGGGATCTGTCCGACCGGCTGGAGGAACGGGGAGTCGAGGTCCGGTACGCCATCCATCCGGTGGCCGGACGGATGCCCGGCCACATGAACGTACTCCTCGCCGAAGCCGACATCCCCTACGACCAGCTGCTCGACCTCGACGAAATCAACAACGACTTCCCCCGCACCGATGTGGCGCTGGTGGTGGGCGCCAACGACGTGGTGAACCCCGCCGCCCGGGACGACGAATCTTCGCCCATCTACGGGATGCCGATCCTCGACGTCGACCGGGCCGCCACCACCATCGTCATCAAGCGCAGCCTCTCCCCCGGCTTCGCCGGCATCGACAACCCCCTGTTCTACATGGACTCGACCCTGATGTTGTTCGCCGACGCCAAAGCCGCCCTCGACGACCTGGCCAAGAGGATAATGGAGGTCTGAGAAACAAGAAGCGGCAAGCATCACACCAAAAAAATCATGGAAGTGACAAAAAAAACCCGTCAGATCCGCCCACAAGGGTATTGACCTTGTCGCACCGATGCTGTATCAATGGAAGAGCCGCAAGCACCTCCGGTCCGCAGGCGCCGCAGACCGAGACAGGGATCATCTCCGAACGCGATCCTCCGGGATACTGACCGACCGCGTCCGGATCCAAGGTGGCGGCCGCGGGGGCGGGCCCGCAAGGTGGGGCGCGGGGGCGGCGTTTTTCGCGTTCTTGCCGGGGTCTTGGGGCGGGGCAGGGGCTTGACCAGGGGGTTCGCAGTAAAAAGGGTTCGGGCCTGCGCGGTGTCGGTGCTTTTCTCTGTAAGACGACCGAGTGTAAGAGGATGCTCGGATGGGGATGCCTTCGCCGTTCCGTCGGCGGGTGCAGTGCCCTGCCGCATATGCTCATCGGGTAGAACCCATCCAACAGTTACTTGTGCCAGGACACCTTCCGGCTCCCTATTCGCGCACGTTCTAAAGGACCTTTCATCTACAGAATATTGGATGTTTCTACCAGAGCCTGCTGGGTCCAAGATAGCCTGAGCGGCAACCTGAGCCTTTCATTGGTCGACCCGAGGCAGAGCCGACCCCGGAGACAACGGATAAGTAAGTAGATGGTAACTGATAGCATTTCCACGACGGCAACTATACCGTCGTACGCTGATAGCGTCTGTAGGAGCAAAGCCGCTATTGCGCTTGCTCCTATCTGGATTAAAGCCATAAGCATCACCTCCTTTCTCTCCCATAATGCTCCGGAGTCGCGCCCTCCCGGCAGTATTGCCGACTAGAAATCTGACCTGCCGCACTCTAATATCCCCGACGGTCGAGATGGTTCGGTCGTTTCGCTCCACCAGCCTACAAATACCACAGCGTCGTCTTGTTCGTTCACTGTCCACTCACCGGGCTCCGGCACGCTCGGCGTCCAACTCGGGCTTCAGCATCTTCCACGCAACGGCCAGGTCGCCGGACACCGCTTTCCAGTCGTCGGCCAGAGCCTGCCGGTCGGCCCTGGCGGCAGCCGCCGGGTCGGTCAACAGGTGCTCATTGGGCAGACCGAACATATCGAAGACCTGGGCGGCGCCACTCCAGAAGGCGCTGGATACCGACAATCGGCGAACGTCCATGGACAGCATATGGAGCAACCTCCCCGGTGCATCGCGCTTCATCAGCCTACTACCGCCGGTCGGAATAACCGGGCGGCGGTGCTTGCGCTACCGTCGGCAGTATGGAGTTCGGCGAGGTGATCGCCCGGCGGCGTATGGTCCGCAGCTACGAGGACCGCCCGGTCGGCCAGGCCGTGATCGACCGGATAGCGGCGGCAGGCCTGCGGACCCCCAGCGCCGGGTTCGTCCAGGGCCAGACCCTGGTGGTGGTAACCGACCCGGACACCCGCCGGGGGATCGCCCGCCTGGCCGGAGAGCCCGACTACGTGAACCGGGGGTCCGCCCCCTGGCTGAGCCGGGCGCCGGTGCACATCGTCGTATGCACCTCGAAGCAGGCCTACCGGTCCCGCTATCGAGAACCCGACAAGTCGGCGTCGCGCCTGGCGGGACGCGGCGGCTGGCCCGTCCCCTACTGGTGGGTGGACGCCGGGGCGGTCCTCCAGAACCTGCTGCTGGCGGCGGTGGACGAGGGCCTCGGGGCCGGTTTCCTCGGCGCCCACGCGGTGCCCGGCCTGGCCGGCCTGCTGGGCATCCCCGAAGACCACCGGCCGGTGGGGGTGGTGACCGTCGGACTACCCGCCTGCGGCCAACCCGCGGGCTCTCCGGCCGTCCGCCCGCGCCGCGCAGCCGCCGAGGCCATCCGCCGGGAGCGGTGGTGATGGACCCCGCCGTTACCTCCCCGGCCAACCCGAAGGTAAAGCGGCTGGTCAAGCTGCGGAACCGCCGCCGCCGCGATCGGGAGGGGGTGTTCATCATCGAAGGGTTCCGCGAGCTGACCAAAGCGGCCGAGGCCGGAGTGCCGATCGATGAGCTGTACGTGTGCGAGGAACTATTCCTGGGGTCGAACGAACCGGCGCTCGCCGCCCGGATCGAGGCGTCCGGGGCCCGCCGCCTCGACCTGGCCGCCGGCCCGTTCCGCAAAGCCGCCTACCGCGACCGGCCGGAGGGCCTCCTGGCGGTGGCGCCCGTGTTCGACACCCGGCTCTCGCGGCTGGAACTGCCCGAGCAGCCGCTGCTGCTGGTGGCCGAAGGGATCGAGAAACCCGGCAACCTCGGAACGATGCTCCGCACCGCCGACGCGGCCGGAGCGGCGGCGGTGGTGGCGGCCGACCCCGACACCGACCCCTTCAACCCCAACGCGGTGCGCGCCTCGCTCGGATCCCTGTTCACCGTCCCCCTGGCCGTCTCCTCCTCCCTCGAGGCAATCGAGTGGCTGGACAGCCGGGGCGTCCGCCCGGTGGTCACCTCCCCGGCGGCCGCCGCCCCCCACTGGGAGGTCGACCTGACCGGCCCGGCGGCGGTGGTGGTGGGCTCGGAACAGTACGGCCTGAGCGGACCCTGGCTGGACGGACGCCATCGGACCGCCCGCATCCCCATGGCCGGCGCCGCCGACTCCCTCAACGCGGCCGCGGCGGCGGCGGTGGTCCTGTTCGAGGCGGTGCGCCAGCGCGCCGCCCGCCGAAAAGATCCACACCCGACTATGATCGGGGCATGATCGTGGAACCGGCCTGGACGCTGGGCGTCGAAGAAGAATACCTGCTGGTGGAGATCGAAACCGGGGCTCTGGTCCGCTCCCAGCCCCAGGGGCTGATGGAAAAAGTCGAGGACCTCCGCTACGGCTTGGTCAGCCCCGAGTTCTTCTCCTCGCAGATCGAGATCGGCACCACCGTCTGTGCGAACATCCAGGACCTGCGCGCCGAGATCGGCCTGCTGCGGCTGGCGGTGGCCGAGGCCGCCAACGAGTACGGGCTGGCCCCCATCGCGGTTTCCACCCACCCCTACGCCCGCTGGGAGCGCCAGCAGGTAACCGCCGCCCCCCGTTACCAGGCCATCGCCGAGGACCTCCAGGGGGTGATACGCCGCCTGGTCATCTCCGGGATGCATGTCCACGTCGGCATCGAGGACCCCGACCTGCGCATCGACCTGATGGGCCAGATCACCTATTTCCTGCCCCACCTGCTGGCCCTGTCCACTTCTTCCCCGTTCTGGGAGGGAAGGGACACCGGCCTCAAGAGCTACCGGCCTTCGGTGATGACCACGCTGCCCCGCACCGGCCTGCCCGAACCGTTCAGCTCATGGACCGAATACGAGCGGCATGTGGAAGTGCTGGTGTCGGCGGGCCTCATCGAGGATTCCTCCAAGATATGGTGGGACATCCGGCCTTCGGGCCGTTACCCGACCCTGGAGATGCGCGCCACCGACCTTCCCACCAGAATGGACGACGTGGCGGCCATCGCCGCCCTGTACGTCTGCCTGCTGCGGATGCTGTGGCGGCTGCGCTCCGACAACCAGAAATGGCGCACCTATTCCAACTTTTTGGTGTCGGAGAACGCCTGGCGGGCGCAGCGCTACGGGGTGAAGGGCGAGCTGGTCGACTTCGGAAAAGGCATCCTGGTGCCGTTCGCGGAGCTGGTCGAGGAGCTGGTCGAGCTGGTGGCCCCGGACGCCGAAGCCCTGGGCTGCACGAAAGAAGTGCGGCACATCCGCACCATCTGCGAGAGGGGAACCTCCGCCGACCGTCAGCTGGCGGTCTACAAAGACGCGGTCGAGGCCGGCGCCGACCCCCCGGAAGCGCTGGCGGAGGTGGTGAACGCCCTGATCGAAGACACCCTCACCGGGCACCTGGAGGAGGACCGGCTTCAGAAACTGAACTCCTCGAGGGCCCTGCGCAGGTCGATGCGGCCCTCGTAGAGGGCCCTTCCGATCACCGCCCCGTCCATCCCCCGCTCCGCCAGGCGGCGAAGGTCGTCCATGCCCGCTATCCCCCCCGCCGCCATTATCTCGGCTTCCGGGGCAAGGGTGCGCACCCGGTCCAACAGCTCCAGATCAGGGCCGGTCATGGCGCCGTCCCTCAGGATCGAAGTAACCAGGAAGATCCTCACCCCCGCCCCCAGCGCCCCCTCCACCACCTGCTCGAACCGCCGCCCCTCCTCCAGCCAGCCCTCTCCCCCGGCCCGTCCGTCGCGCACATCCACCGCGGCCGCCAACCGTTCGGGCGAGCCGGCGGCAACGGCCTGCTCCAACACCTCCGGGGACCACACCGCGCTGGTGCCCATCATCACCCTGTCCACCCCGCCCGCCAGGGCCGCCGCGGCATCCTCGACCGTTCTGATCCCCCCGCCCGCCTGGACGGACACCCCCCGCCCCGCCGCCTTCCGCCAGAGCTCCGGGTCCGGGCGCCCCCGGCGGGCGCCGTCGAGGTCCACCACGTGCACCCACCGCGCCCCCGCCTCCTTCCAGGCCTCCGCCTGGCCTTCGACCGAATCCCCGTACCTGGTAACCGCCCCGTAGTCGCCCCGCAACAGGCGCACCACCTCCCCGCCCAGGACATCGATCGCCGGATATATCTCCATGCCTGTCCTCCGCCCCGCTCCGTCCGCAATACACCCGGCGCGCCGCCCCGACCTTAAATCACGGAAATGACAAAAAAATCCGCCGGATCCGCCCACAAGGGTATTGACTATGTCACACCGATGCTGTATTAATGGAAGAGCCAAAGCACCTCCGGTCGGCAGGCGCCGCAGACCGAGACAGGGATCATCTTCCGAACGCGACCCTGCCGGGTACTGACCGGACGCGTCCGGACATCTGGTGGCGGCGGTGGGGGCCGGGCCCGCGAAGCGGGGCCGGGGGGGCGGTGTTTTTCGCGTTCTTGCCGGGGTACGAGGGTGGGAAAGGGGCTTGACCAGGGGGTTCGGAGGATGCACGGATAACGGACATGCCTGACATGTTCCGCAAGGAGACCGACAGTCGAACGGTGCGCTCTCCTTGAAGATCGGCCTCCGGTCGGACGGACAGGGGATGCCTTCGCCGTTCCTTCGGCGGGGCAGCGCCCTGCCGCCATGCTCATCGAGCGGAACCGCCCGGCTCTTCCACCCAACGCGGCGGCCGGCCGGGCGGCGGCCTGCCGCCCACACCCATCGGACAGTACCGCCCAACCCCGACGACCTCCCCGCCATCACCGACCGGCCCGCCCCCGCCGCCCATAACCCAACGAATAGACCATCCGGCTCTTCCACCCAACGCGGCGACCGGCCGGGCGGCGGTCTGCCGGCTCATGCTCACCGGTAGAACCGCCCTACGATTGCTTGCGCCGGGGCGCCTCCCGGCTCCCTATCCCGCGCATCCTCTCTACAACGCACGTCCGGTTTCCCTTTTCCACCATACCGGGCTAACATGCTAATGTATTAATACATTTGCTCCCACGCCGCGCAGATCGAGAGGGGCGCCGATGACCGCCCGGGCAGACAACTGGAGAAGCGACGGGCTCGATGAGCTGTGCCGCGCCGTCCTCGCGCTGGAGACGGTGGACGAGGTAGCGCTCTTCCTGCGCGACCTGTGCACCCGCACCGAGATCGAGGAGCTGTCCAGCCGTTGGACGGTGGCGTCATTGCTGGAAACCGGCCTACCCTATCGTGAGATACACGAACGCACCGGCACTTCCACCGCCACCATCGGACGGGTCAACGAATGGCGCAGGCACGGAACGGGGGGATACCGCCTGGCCCTCGACCGCACCAAGGAGAACCCCGATGCCTGACCGAACCCTGCGTCTGGCCGTCCCCAACAAGGGCCGGCTGCGGGAACCCTCCCTGCGGCTGCTGCGCGAAGCCGGCCTGTCTTTCGAACAGAACGAGCGCGCCCTGTCGGTCAGGGTGCGCAACGCCGGGATAGAGCTGCTGTTCGTCCGCACCGAGGACGTGGGGGAGCTGGTCGCGGACGGGGCGGCCGGTCTGGGAATCACCGGCCGGGACCTCCTGGCCGAGGCAGACCGCTCCGGTTCGGAAGCCGCAGAGCTGCTGCCGCTCGGGTTCGGACGCTGCACGCTGGCCGCAGCGGTTCCCGCCCAGTCGGAATCGGAGCAGGCCGAGGACTTCGCCGGGCTGCGCATCGCCACCTCACACCCCAACCTCACCGCCCGGTACTTCGAAGAGCGGCAGGTGGAGGTGGATGTGGTGACCATGCGGGGATCGGTGGAGGTGGCGCCCAAGCTGGGGGTGGCCGACGCGGTGGCCGATCTGGTGTCGACCGGGAGCACCCTGATGGTCAACGGCCTCCGCCCGGTGCTCACGATCCTCGAAAGCGAGGCGGTCCTGGTGGGGGGAAACACCAGGCCGGCGGACGTTCCGGGCTCGTCGGAAGCCTTCGCCGTGCGCACCGCCCTCGAATCGGTGGTGGCGGGCCGCCGCCGCCGTTATCTGCTGCTCAACGCCCCTCTGGACTCGTTGGACGAGATCACCGGCCTGATACCCGGCCTCGAAGCGCCCACCGTCGTCCCGCTGGCCGAGGAGGGGATGGCGGCCGTCCACTCGGTGGTAGAGCGCGACGAGGTGTGGAACCTGCTGCCCCGCCTCAAGGAAGCGGGCGGGCGGGACATCCTGGTGCTCCCCATCGGGCAGCTGGTGCCGTGAACCTGCTGCGCACCCGCCGGCTGGCCGACCTCGACCCGGAAGCCCGCCGCCGGTTGACCGCCCGCTCCGCGGCGCCCGACCAGAAAATCCGGCGCGGGGCGGCCGAGATCTGCCGGGCCGTCGAAGAAGGCGGCGACCGGGCCCTGCGGGAAGCCGGCGCCGCCTACGGAGGCGGGCGGGCCGACCCGCGGGTCACCCCCCGGGAAATGACCGCCGCCGCCGAAGACACCGGAGGGGCGGTCCGCCGGGCGCTCGAAGCGGCCATCGACGCCGTGCGGCGCCACCACCTGGCCCAGCTCCCGTCCGACCACTCCCACGAGACCCTCCCCGGCGTGCGGATCGACCGCCGCTGGACCCCCCTGCGCCGGGTGGGCGCCTACATCCCCGGCGGCAAGGCCTCCTACCCGTCCAGCCTGGTGATGACGGTGGTTCCCGCCCGGACGGCGGGCGTGGAAGAGATCGCGGTGGCCTCCCCCTGCGGAGAGGACGGGCGGCTCGACCCCGCCCTGCTGACCGCAGCCGTTCTCCTGGGGGTCGACGAGATATACGCCATGGGCGGCGCCCAGGCCGTAGCCGCCTTCGCCTACGGAACCGAGACCGTCCCCCGGGTGGACAAGATCGTCGGGCCGGGCAACGCCTGGGTAACCGCCGCCAAGCTGGAGGTGTACGGGGCCTGCGCCGTCGACCTGCCCGCCGGGCCGAGCGAGGTGCTGGTGCTCGCCGACCGCAGCGCCGACCCCCGCCTGGCGGCGGCCGACCTGCTCTGCCAGGCCGAGCACGGCCCCGACTCCCCGGCGTTGCTGGTCACCACCGATCCGGGCCTGGCCGCCGAGGTCGAAGCCGAGATCGCCCGCCTGCTGGCGCTGCTCCCCCGGCGCGAGACCCTCCGGGCCGCGCTGGACGCCTACGGGGAGGCGCTGCTGGCCGGCTCCATGGAGGAGGCGGTCGGCTTTGCCAACGACTACGCCCCCGAACACGTTACGGTGCTGACCGCCGACCCCGAGGAGACGGCGGCGCGGGTGGTGAACGCCGGGTCGGTCTACGTAGGCCGCTGGTCGCCCGAATCGGCCGGCGACTACGCCACCGGGGCCAACCACGTGCTGCCCACCGGAGGGCTGGCCCGCTCGCACGGCCCGCTCGGGGTGGAGGACTTCGGCTCGTGGCGGCAGGTGCAGACCCTGACCCGCGAGGGCTTGGCCGCCGTCCGCCCGGTCATAGAGGAGCTGGCCGCCGCGGAGGGGCTGGACGCCCACCGGCTGGCCGCCTCCATCCGCTTCGAAGACCCGCCCGCACCGGAGACCCTGTACGAGCAACCCAACCGCGAGGAGGCCTGAATGCCCCGCAAAGCCCGCATACAACGATACACCGAGGAGACCCGCGTGTCGGTCGAGCTCGACCTCGACGGCGGCGGGAGCGCCGAGGTGTCCACAGGGGTCGGTTTCTTCGATCACCTGCTCGCCTCCCTCGCCCACCACGCCCTGTTCGACCTGACCGTCCGCACGGAAGGGGACCTGGAGGTGGACGACCACCACACGGTGGAGGACACCGCCCTGTGCCTGGGCGAGGCCCTGGCCGCCGCCCTGGGCGACCGGGCGGGCATCCACCGCTTCGGCGAGGCGCGGGTCCCGATGGACGAGGCGGTCGCGCAGGCGGCGGTGGACGTCGGAGGCCGCCCCTACAGCGTCATCGAACTGGATCTGTCAACCCCGCGCATCGGCGCCCTGTCCACCCAGAACATCCCCCACGCCCTGGAGTCGTTCGCCCGCACCGCCAGCGCAACCCTGCACCTGACCGCCAAGGGGAGCAACGACCACCACACGGCGGAGGCGGCCTTCAAGGCCCTGGCCCGGGCGCTGCGGGCGGCGGTCGCTCCGGATCCGAGGCGCACCGGCGTTGCTTCCACCAAGGGCGCGGTGTGAACCCCCACCCCCCCGTCAGGATCGGATTGATCGACCACGGGGCGGGCAACCTGGTGTCGATCGAACAGGGGCTGGAGCAGGCCGGGGCCGAGGTGTCCATCGTTGCCGAGCCGTCCGGTCTGGAGGGGATGGACGGGCTGGTGCTGCCGGGGGTGGGCGCCGCCGGCGCCGCCATGCGCGGCCTCGCAGAAGCAGGGCTGGTGGAACCGCTGCGCACCTGGCCAGGCCCCCTCCTCGGCATATGCGTCGGGCTGCAGCTGTTCTTCACCTCCAGCGAGGAGGACGGGAGCCGCTGCCTCGACCTGGACCGGGGGGCGGTCCGGCGGCTGGCCGACGCGCCCCTGCTCCCCCACATCGGCTGGAACGACCTGCGGTTCGACACCGATCCGCTGTTCGAGGGCATCCCGCCGGACGCCGCCTTCTATTTCGTCCACAGCTACGCCCCGGCGCCCGACGACCCGTCGATCGCCATCGCCCACGCCGATTACCCGGATCCGTTCGTGGCCGCCGTCCGCAGCGGCCCCCGGACCGGGGTCCAGTTCCACCCGGAGCGGAGCGGCGAATGGGGACTGCGGCTGCTGTCCAACTTCGCGGCGGAGGCGGCGGCCGGGCGGCGGGGGGGCTGACGATGCTGGGCACCAGGGTGATCGCCTGCCTCGACGTCCGGGAAGGCCGGGTGGTGAAGGGGGTCAACTTCGTGAACCTGACCGACGAGGGCGATCCGGTGGAGCTGGCCGCCAGATACGCCGCCGAGGGGATCGACGAGATCGTCTACCTGGACATCGCCGCCTCCCCGCAGGGGCGCAGCGCCTTGCTGGACGTGGTGCGGCGCACCGCCCGGAACGTGTTCGTGCCGTTGACGGTGGGGGGCGGGGTGCGCAGCGCCGATGACATGCGGGCGGTGCTGCGGGCCGGGGCCGACAAGGTGTCGTTCAACACCGCCGCCGTGCTCCGCCCTTCCCTGATCGCCGAATGCGCCGCCGCCTTCGGCAGCCAATGCGTAGTGCTGGCGGTCGACGGCAGGGCGGCGGAAGGGGGCTGGAACGTGTTCATCAACGGCGGGCGGCGCGACGCCGGCCGGGATGCGGTGGAGTGGGCGGCGGAGGGCGCCCGCCGGGGCGCGGGCGAGATCCTGCTCACCTCGATGGACCGGGACGGCACCCACCTGGGCTTCGACATCCCGCTCACAAAGGCGGTGACCGAGGCGGTGGACGTGCCGGTTATCGCTTCCGGCGGGGCGGGCCGGCCTTCCCATTTCACGGAAGCGGTCACCGAAGCCAACGCCTCGGCGGTGCTGGCCGCCGGCATCTTCCACCGTGGACAGGTATCGATCGCCGCCGTCAAACAGGAGATGTCCGGCGCCGGGGTGCCCGTGCGGATGGTCCGGCCGCGGGCCGCAGGGGCAGGAAGGCGCCCGGCATGAGGCGCGGGGCGGCCGGGCGGGAAATCCGCTGGAACGAGGACGGCCTCGCCCCCGCCGTCGTCCAGCACGCCCGCACCGGTGAGGTGCTGATGCTGGCCTGGATGAACCGGGAGGCGCTGGAGCTGACCCGCTCCACATCGCAGGTCCACTTCTGGTCCCGCTCCCGGCGGCGGCTCTGGCGCAAGGGCGAAACCAGCGGCAACACCCTCGCCCTGGCCGGCCTGGCCGTAGACTGCGACGGCGACACTCTGCTGATAAAAGCAACCCCCGCCGGACCCGTCTGCCACACCGACGCCCGCACCTGCTTCACCTCCCCCGGCGAAGGCGCCGGGCCGCAGGGCTTCGCCGACCTCGAAACCCTCTGGAGCACCATCACCGACCGGATCGAGTCGGGGGACCCGGGTTCCTACACCGCCCGGCTGGCCGCCGGGGGCGCCCCCTCAACCGGACGAAAACTGATCGAGGAAGCCGCCGAGCTGACCGCCGCCGCCCTCCACCACCAAGCGGGGCGGGCAGAAGCCGGCCGCGTCGTCGAGGAAGCGGCCGATGTCGTCTACCACCTCCTGGCGTTGCTGGCCGAGCGGGGCGCGGCCCCCGGAGAAGTAATCGAGGAGCTGGCCCGCCGCCGCCGCTGAGTCGGCCCGTCTCCGCCGGCGCCCTCTTGCGGCCACCGCCCCCGCCTGCGGACGGCCGCTGACATCCATCGCGGCCTGGGGAAACCCGCAACACCCCCACACCCAATGCCACCTCCGCGAAGGGTCTTCCTCAAATCACGGGAATGACAAAAAAATCGGCCCTTCGCGAAAGTGTGGGATTTGGGGTGGGGTGGTGTTGTCGGTGTGGTTGTCAGGTTAGTAGGAGTCCTCGGGCTGCGTAGTTGTAGGGGTTGGTGAATCCGTGGGCGGTTCGACGTAGTACCTGGAGGAGGTTGTTGGTTCCTTCGAGGCGGCCGTTGGAGGGTCGTCCGGTAAGGTGCCAGTCGAGGATTTCGTTTTCCCAGGCGCTGACGGTGTCCATTACTTTGCCGAACTCGGGGAGCTCCCCGGCGGCGTAGAGGGCGGCGAAGCGGCGCAGGGCGGCGAGGGCGGCTTGGTAGTCCTCGGCGAGGTAGAGGCCGTGGAGCTCGGCCAGGGCGTCCCAGGCCGTCCGCAGGCGGGGATGCCGCTCCAGGAGTTGTTCGAGGCGTTCGGTCTCGTCGGGGGTGAGCCGGTCGGGGCGCCGCAGGAGTACGAACCGGGCTCGGAACACGTCGTGGTCGAACACCGGGCTTGCTTTGTCTTTCCGGCGTTGGACGTCGCGGCGCACGGCGTTGAGGCCGGCGGCGAACCAGCGGACAACATGGAACCGGTCCAGGACATGGCGGGCGTGGGGCAGCCAGACGTTGATTGCTTTCCTATACGGGCGGGAGCCGTCGGTTACCACGACTTTGACCTGCCGCCGCCAGGATCGGGGCTGGGAACGCAGAAACCCTGCCAGGGGCGGCTGCGGAGCGGTGCTCGACCATGTCCAGCACCTTGCCGGTGTCCCCGTTTTTGATCACCGTCACATACTTGTGGCCCCGCTGGATGGAAGTCTCGTCCACCAGCAGCACCCGGCAGCGCCTGCGGCGGCGGTGTTGAGCTACCCGGTTCGACCAGGCGGCCACCAACCCCATGACCTTGTGCCATCCCAGCCCTTCGCGTTTGGCTACCGCCGAGATGGTCATCACCCGGGTATCGACGACGATCTGGCGGGCCAGGCGGCGGGTCAGGTTCCCCTCGAACTCGGGATGGGACTCCAGATGCCGGGCGCCGCAGTCATCGCACACAAACCGCCGGCGCTGCCACACCAGCGTCACCCGCCGCCCCGCCATGACCATATCCCGCACCTGTCGGGGGCGGGTGTCATGCACCCTGCGGCACTTGTGCCCGCACGAAGGGCACCGGGACACCGACCACCCCGACCGGACCCCGGCCTTCAGCCGGGTGGGGGTGTTCTCCAACACTGCTATCACCCGCACCGCCCGCAACCCCAACGGTATCGTTATATCATCCCAGCCCATCGGGGCCCTCCTCGTAATCGGCTTGTTCTTACAGTCACCGATTACAGTCGGGCCCCGACCCCAAACCAAGGACCCAGACCCCACCCAACCCCCATTTCCCCACGTTTTCGCGAAGCCTCAAAAAATCCCGCCGGATCCCCGACAAGGGTATTGACTATGTCGCACCGATGCTGTATCAATGATAGAGCCGCAAGCACCTCCGGTCCGCAGCCGGCGCAGACCGAGACGGGATCATCCTCCGAACGCGATCCTCCGGGGTACTGACCAGACGCGTCCGGAACCAAGGTGGTGGCGGTGGGGGCCGGGCCCGCGAAGCGGGGCGTGGGGGCGGCGGTTTTCGCGTTCTCGGGCGGGTTCCGGGGGTGGGATAGGGCTTGACCCGGCGGGTTCGGAGACTACATCTGATCCGGTGGGGCCGCCTCGTGTTAAGGCCTTCCCTGCGGGATAGAGCTTGACCGGTGAGTTCGGAGGATACACGGATAGGATTGATTGTTTACACACGTAGCTCATCCCCGCATTTCTTCACCCGAGGCTGTACTTTCAAGGTACCGAACTGTAAACGATACTCTTTCTTGTTTGAAATTTTCATGAATTGCGGTATCAGTTTGTTGGCAACCACATAGGCCTTCGGATAAACTCTGCCCCTTGATTTTGGAGAAAGATATTTGTATATTACATCTAGTCCGGCTTGGAGTTGCTTAATAGCATAAGCATCAGCTGTATTTTTAATTTCTATTACTATAATTATTGATTCTTCATCTTGTTGAGCAAAAATAGCAAAATCACACATCTTGGTCTGTTCTGTCCCTCCTGCCTGCAGTCTATATTTAGCACGCTCTTTATCAAGCCTGAGTAGCTTTTGACAGTGGTATCCACGTTCAAAGATTACTTGTATGCAACAATCGCCTTCGCCAACTGATGTTCCGCTAAGAAGTGAAGCTCCTTCCGCTACCAAACGTGTACATAGTTTACAGATATGACACGGTGCTCTATCACACAAAGGCCGGTACTCTTGTGCCACCCTCTATAACCTATCTTCTAAGAGATGTCTGCGCTTAGGAGTAACTTGTCTATTAAGTCTGCTGATTCATTATAGAGTTCTTCCATAACTTCCGTAAAGTTTGATTCCTCTATTCCATCAATCGGGTCAATAGGTAATGACTTGCTGGTGCACCATTTATCATCACGAGTAAAAAGCAAAGCAGATACTGATTGTCTGTCTAGTTCACCAGATCGAATAGCATTATTTAGTTCGCCCAGAAAAAAATCCGAGTGCGTCGTCAAAACAACTCTAATATCGTAATTTACTATATCTACAAGAAAAGAAGCGATAATCCTCTGCATTTCTGGATGTAGATGAGACTCGGGTTCATCTATCGTTAGATGGTCATCTTGACCGATCACATTTTTTAGCATTAGTAACAATGGTGCCAGTTCGGAGATCATGGATGAAGTACGTGACATAGGAAACTCGCCTTCAGGTGTTACGGCAACAATAACATCTCTGGAATCCTTTTTCGTGTCAAATTTGATAGTCGCTTTCATTTTCTCCTCTAGTCGTTTTATAGAAGCTCGCAAACCGGAAATATTATCGGTGCGGCGCTTAAAATATCTACCTCGGGGATTGATTAACAGAGATAGAAAATCAGCAGAAGTTCCTGGCAAAGACTCAATTTCTATTGGTCGTATACCAGCTTCTGTTGCTTGACGTATTAGGGCACTGCCAAGCACTTGATGGCTTTGCATTATTCCAGTTCGTTCAGCAGGCAGATGTACAGCTCTCTGCGGCCAGCCTTCATACAGGATAGATAACCATTTTCTATATAATCTACTCATGTGGAAGGAAGAGTTTCTTTCAAACTCTTGTCCTCGTACATGAGCAAATTCCTGAGGCCTTTCTTCAACTGCCAGTCGGAGATTTTCTGGTAATGTTGATAACAAATAATATGGATCAGGGCCCTGAATTATAGTCTCGTTGGAGTCGAATCTAATCTCTATTTTCCAATCCGGCTTTGTATTACTGATACGCAAGTAACAATTAGAGGCGTGTCGACTAGGTGTACGCCGCCGAAGTTCATGAGCTTCTGCACCGAACGCGTATTCAATGTCATTCAGGATGGAGGTACCGAACATTCTGAGGGAGGCCTTTACGGCATTGTTCACCCACTCCAATATTTCCTCGGATGGAGTTTCGAGAGGAGAGAGTTTGCCGTCCTGTTGATCCAAACATATGCTGATCTGGTTCTCGATCCACTCTTGAAGGACAGTTGGAACGTCTTGTTGACGCGGCCATCTTATAGGACGCAAAGGGGATGAGGCGTTTAGAACTCGATGCAAGACGGTTGCGAAAAAGGTTTTGCCGGTGTTGTTCTTGCCGATGAGCAACGTAAGGTCGGCGATGTCGGCCTTGGCAGAGCGCAGGGGCCCTAGGTTCGATACCTCAACGGATATAGTCATAAAGGAGAATCATACACGAACCGGGGGTCTATGGCCCAAGGGCGAACCAGCGGCAACACCTCGCCCTGGCTGGCCTGGCCGTAGACTGCGACGGCGCCGCTCTGCTGATAAAAGCGGCCTCCGCCGGACCCGTCTGCCACACCGACGCCCGCACCTGCTTCACCTCCCCCGGCGAGGGCGCCGGGCCGCAGGGCTTCACCGACCTCGAAACCCTCTGGATCACCCACCGGCCGGATCAAGTCGGGGGACCCGGGTTCCTGCACCGCCCGGCTGGCCGCCGGGGGCGCCCCCGCCGGACGCAAACTGATCGAGGAGGCCGCCGAGCTGACCGCCGCCGCCCTCGACCACCGGGCGGAGTGGGCGGAAGGGAGCCGGGTCGTAGAAGAGGCAGCCGATGTCGTCTACCCAACTCTTGGCGCTGCTGGCCGAGCGGGGCGCGACCCCCGGAGAAGTCGTCGAGGAGCTGTCCCGCCGGCGCCGCTGAACGTTGCCGCCCCGAATGACCGGGCGCAACACCCGGCCGCCGAGGCGAACGTTGCGCCTCATCCTCGGCTAACCTGGTTACACAGAAGGGAGCAGGTATGGATGCAGCCGGTCTCAGGCTAGCGGTCGAAAACCTCGGCCCGATCGAACACGCCGACATTGATCTGCGGCCCCTCACCGTTCTGATAGGAAAGAACAATACAGGCAAAACCTACCTGGCCCAGGCTCTCTATGCAGCCCACAAAGCTGCAAACAGTAGCTTCGGAAGCTCAGAAATTCTAACGAAAGCCGATATAAACAGCTTACAAAAAGATCTGTTACAAAGTAATCCTGAAAAACTTTTTGATCTGCCATCCTACTTAGAAATCAAAGCAAATATGTGGATCAACTCTGCGCTTGATCAATCTGGAAATATTCTAAAAAGAAATCTACAGAACTACTTTGGTGTATCGGAAATGAAAAAAATTACAAGATGGGATCAACCAGATGAAGTAGCAGTTGAACTACACTTAGATAGAAAAGCTATTAAAAGGACTCGTCTTTTCAGTAGCAAAACAATGGAGCTATCAGATAATTTCGAAGCTCCGAAAGAAAGCTTTCAAATAGATACTAGATATGTTCGATATGATATTAGATTCTGGGAAAGGACTGATGATAAGGAAGATATAGAGATATTTCAAAGGGAATTCGCTTATCATATCAGTCAAAATATATGGGTTAAGTTCCTTGATACCATAGATCTGTCAGGCAATTCTCATTACCTACCTGCTGGAAGATCAGGTTTGCTCAACGCATGGACCGATGTGGTAAAATTGCGTTTTGAGCTTGACAGAGAGCGCTTTGGACTGTCTAGATTCCCTGAGTCTTCGCTTGGCGGAGTTGCCCTTGATTTCATTTCTTCATTGGCAGGAATCATAGGTCCACGTCATCGGCCTATATTCGCTATAAATCGTAAAACAGAAACACTTGAAGACACAGGACCTCTAGCTCTTTTGACAGAGCTGATGGGGGGCAAAATTCGTGCCGGACCGGCCGAGGAAATGGTTCCGACCCTAGAATATCAACCGGACGGGCATAGAATCGCAGTCCACCACGCCTCATCAATGGTGGCTGACTTAGCCCCTCTTGCCATGTGGATAGAACATCTGGTATCCCGAAATGATCTGCTAATCATTGATGAACCGGAATCGCATCTGCATCCGGAGGCCATTCGGCTTGTTGCTCGCGTACTGGTCGGCTTGGTCAACAGGGGGGTCAGAGTAGTGTGTGCAACACATAGTTCTGTCTTGCTTCATGAATTATCAAACTGCATCCTGAGGAGTCAATTACCTCAAACATGCTCTGATGAAATAAATACTACAGGTAACGATCATATTGCTCTCGAGAAGATAGCCGTATATAGATTTCAGCGCCAAGAACCTACCGGTCCAGTCAATGTAAACAAAGTAGATATAGATCCCAACTGGGGTATACCCGAAGATGAATATGTAAAGGTAGCCAGCGAACTATCAGACGAAACAGCCGACTTGATTGACCAACTCGCATGATAGACGTAGAATATATCCGTGCCAAACACCTGACGCATAGTTGCATTATCTCAGACAATCCTATAAATCATCAGGATTGTGTTCTTGACTTCAAGGGCTTTCTTATAGCCATTGATTGTGATAAATGTAAACCCTTCTCTAAAGAAGGAATGAAGAAACCAGACCTTCTTGTGTTGCGAGAGAACAACAACCAACACGAGTGGTTTGTAATAGAAATAAAGAGACAGTTGCGCAAGAAGGCTTGGGAACAAGTTCAATCAGGTTTAAATATAATAGCTGACCATCCCGATCTCTTCGGCGAACCAAACGCATACAGGCCATGGGCTTTGTTAGCCTTTACATACAGAAGGCGAGTAGCAGATACAGGGCGATATAGACTACCATTCAAGCCCGACGAAAGACCCATTTCACTACTGGTCCGCAAGTGTGACGAGGGAAGAATCTGAGTCATGCCATAAAATCGGCAACAAAAGGGACTCTTCGGGCCGAACCAGGGCATAACCCCAGCTCCCGGCGGCGGCCCCAACAACAATGTCTTCTGCGCCCGGAACGGGCCGACAGGGTCAGATAACCCGGCCGTCCTGGGTCTCGACCATCAGGGTGAAGGGGCCGTTGTTGCGCAGGTCTACCTGCATCATGGCCCCGAAACGGCCTTCGGCTACCTCGACGCCTTCTGCTTCCACCGCCCGGGCAAACCGGTCCACCAGGCGCTCGGCCTGTTCGGGGCGGGCCGCCTGCGTGAAGCCCGGGCGTCGGCCCCGCCGAACGTCTGCGAAGAGGGTGAACTGGCTCACCACCAGCATGGCCCCGCCCACATCCCGCAGCGACAGGTTGAACCTGCCCTCCCCGTCGGGAAAGATCCGCAGTCCGACCACCTTGGCCGCCAGCGCCTCGGCGTCGGCGTCGGCGTCGGCCCGGCCCGCCCCCACGAGGGCCAGAAGGCCCTCCCCCACCCGGCCGATCACTTCTCCGTCTACCGAAACCGAAGCCCGGTCGACCCGCTGGATGAGCGCCCGCATGGGGTCAATCTAATCAACCGGACCGCTCCGCCGCCGCATCCTTCCCGCCGCACCGCCCGTTCCCGGGGGATAAGCCGCCGCCGGCCCGAAGGGCGGCCGTAAGATTCGGAATCCGTGCCAGCGTCATGTTCAAGTCGTCTCCGGCCGCGGGCCGGCAGGAGCGGGTCGTCCGCCCCGAACCTCGCGCCCGCCCCCGGCCGCACGGCGGGCGCCCCCCGAAGAAGCCGATGAAGAAACCTCCCCCGGCTGCGCGGAGGGCCGCACGGCGGCAGGGTTCCGGCGTCCTCCTGCGCAGGGCGCCCCGGCCGGTCCGGGAGGATGTCCGGCGCCGCCCCGGCTTCCGGGAAGGCCTGGCCCGTCTGGCCGGACCCGACCCGAGCCCCGCCGCAACCGGCCTGAAGCGGCAGGCCGAGCTATACCTGAAGGAGATCGCCGCCGCCCACTCCCCGATAGTGGAGAACGCGGCGGCCTGCGTGACGCGCCTCCTGTACCGCCGGGGGTTCGACGATATCCTCTACGACCCCGCCCGGATGGAGGAACTGAAGGGCCTGGCGGCCGACCATCCGCTCGTGTTCCTGCCCTCCCACAAGTCCAACCTCGACCATCTGGTGCTGCGGCGGGTGCTGTGGGAGAGCGGCCACCGCAACCACCAGACCGCGGGCGGCGTCAACATGAGTTTCTTCCCGATCGGCCCCATCGCCCGCCGGGCGGGGCTGTTCTTCATCCGGCGCACCTTCGGCGACGACCCCCTCTACAAGTTCGTCCTCCGCTCCTACTTCGAGTACCTGATCGAGCGGGGCGCGACTCTCGAGTGGTACATGGAAGGAACCAGGAGCCGCACCGGCAAGCTTCTCTGCCCCCGCTACGGACTGTTGGGTTACGCCGCCGACGCCCTCGAAGCCTCCGACCGGTCCGACATCTACCTGGTTCCCACCTCCATCAGCTACGACCACGTCCACGAGCTGGACGCCTACACAGCCGAGCAGGCGGGGGTGGACAAGCAACCCGAGACCCTCACCTGGCTGGTGGGGACAATCCGGGCGCTCCGCCGGCCCAACGGCAACATCCACCTCCGCTTCGGGGAACCGCTGTCGCTCCGGGAGGCGATGGCGGCCGCACCCGCCGAAGAAGAAAGGTACCCCGCCCTCCAGAGGGCGGCCGTCGAGGTGTGCGCCCGGATCAACCGGATAACCCCCGTGACCCCCTCCGCCCTGGCGACCGCCCCCCTGCTGGCGGCCGGCGGAAGGCCCCTCACCCGCACCCAGCTGGCCGCCGCCCTGTCCGGGCTGGCCGCCTATGTCAGGGAGCGCGGCCTGCCCACCTCCGAACCCCTCGACATCCTGGAAGACCCCGAAGGCCTGGACCGGATAATGCATGGCCTGGCGGAACACGGGGCGGCTGCGGTTGAGCCCACGTCCGAAACCGGCGGGGAAGAAGAAACGCCCCCGGCCTACCGCATCCCGCCCGACCGCCGTCTGGCCGCCGGCTACTACCGCAACACCATCATCCACTTCTTCGTCGCCGCCGCCGCCGCCGAGGCGGGGCTGGCGGCTGCGGCGGCCGCGGCGGACTCCTCCCCCGCGGCCCGCCCCTCGGCCGCCTTCTGGAATCAGGCGGCGGGTCTGAGGGACCTGCTCGGATCCGAGTTCTTCTTTCCCGGCCGCCGCGCCTTCCTCGACGAGATCCGCCGGGAGATGGACCGGCGGGCGCCGGCCTGGGAGGACCTGCTGGAAGAAGGATCGGCGCATCTGTTGCTGGAGCGGATCCGCCCGCACTTCGCCCCCTGGGTGCTCCGGCCCTACCTGGAAGCCTATCTGGTGGCCGCCGAGGAGCTCGCCGCCCGGCCCGCCGACCGGACAGAGCCGGAGCAGCAACAGGAACAGGACTTCTTGGAGGCCTGCCTGGAACGGGGCGCCCGCTATCTGGCCGAAGGCCGGATAACCGCCGCCGAAGCCGTGTCCAGGCACCTTTTCGCCGGCGCCCGCCGGCAGGCCGGCCTCTGGTGCGAAGGGGATGCAGCGCGGGGCCGCCCCCGCTTCGCCGAAGAAATCACCAGGACGCTGTCCTTGCTCGACTCACTGCCCGGCGGCCCCTTCCCCCCGCCGGCTGGCCCAGACGCCCCCGCCGCACCCTGACTCCCTCCGGGCCGGCGGGCGGCCCGGCCGAACAGCGGCGCGTAGAATCGGGTCATGGAACCGCTGCCGGATGAACTGCGCCGCGAGCTTCACTACTGGATGCGGCTCACCCGCACCATCGACGACCGGCTGATCGCCCTCTGGAAACAGGGCCGGGGCATGGGCGGCACCTTCAACCAGCGGGGCCACGAGGCGATCAGCGTGGGCACCGGCGCCGCCCTCGCCCCCGACGACGTGGCGGCCCCCCTCCACCGCGACCTCGGCTGTTACCTGATCCGGGGCATGACCCCCCGCCGCATCGTCGCCAACCAGCTGGGGCGGGCCGCCGGCGTGACCGGCGGGCGGGACGCCAACCTGCACGGGTGCGGGGACCTCTCCCTCGGCATCGTCGGGTTCATCAGCCACATCCCCCAGTCGGTCTCCACCGCCCTGGGGGTGGCCATGAGCTTCTCCTACCGCCGCCTGCCGAACGCGGCCATGACCTATCTGGGCGACGGGGGAACCACCACCGGGCTGTTCCATGAGGTGCTGAACATGGCCGCCGTCTACCGGGCGCCCCTGGTGATTGTGGTGGAGAACAACCAGTACGCCTACTCCACCCCCGTCCACCAGCACCTGGCCGGCCGGAACATCGTCCACCGGAGCCGGGCGGCGGGGGTGCCCGCCGAGGAGGTGGACGGCAACGACGTGGAGGCCGTCTACCGGGCGGCCGTAGCGGCGCTGGAACAGGCCCGGTCGGGCGGAGGCCCCTCCCTGATCGAGGCCAGGACGATGCGGATGCTGGGCCACGCCATCCACGACGGCGCCGAATACGTGCCGGAGGAACTGCTGGCGAAGTGGAAGGAACGAGACCCGATCGACCGGTGCGAACGGACGCTCCTCGAAGACGGCGCGGCAGATCGGGATTCCCTCGAAGAAACCGCCCGGCGTTGCCGGGAGGTCACCGACGACGCGGTGGCCTTCGCCGAGTCGAGCGCCTGGCCGGATCCGGCCGCCGTGGAGGAAGGGGTGTTCGCTCCATGACCGCCGCAAAAACGGCCAACACCGGCGAGAACTTCGGCTTCTCCGACGCGCCCGCCGCTGGCGCAGCCGCAGCAGCAACCGGCGCCGCCGGAACGGCCTCCCGGAACGGACAGGCCGCCGTCATGACCTACCTGGAAGCCATCAGCGACGGCCTCCGCACCGAGATGCGCCGCGACCCGGACGTGCTGATGATGGGCGAGGACATCGGCGGGAGCTTCGGGGGCGCCTTCAAGATCACCAAAGGGTTCGAGGAGGAGTTCGGCCCCCGGCGGGTGATCAACACCCCCATGTGCGAGCTGGGGTTCGTGGGCGCCGCCAACGGGATGGCCCTGATGGGCCTGCGCCCGGTGGTGGAGATGCAGTTCGCCGATTTTATCTCCACCGGCTTCGACGCCATCGTCCAGTACGCCGCCCCCAACCACTACCGCTGGCGGGCGCCGGTGCCCTGGGTGATCCGGGCGCCCTGCGACGGCGGCATCCGGTCCGGCCCCTTCCACAGCCAGAACCCGGAAGCCTGGTTCGTCCACACCCCCGGCCTGAAGGTGACGGCCCCCTCCACCCCCGCCGACGCCAAGGGCCTGCTGGCCTCGGCCATCCGCGACAACAACCCGGTCGTCTACTTCGAGGCCAAACCCCTCTACCGGAGTATCCGGGGCGAGGTGCCGCTCGGCGAGCACACCACCCCGCTGGGGAAGGCGGCGGTGGTCCGGGAGGGAACCGACCTGACCGTGATCACCTACGGCTCCACCGTCCACGAGTCGCTGGCCGCCGCCGAAGACCTGGACGCAGAGGCTTCGGTGGAGGTAGTAGACCTGCGCACCCTCAAACCCCTGGACACCGAGACGGTGCTGGCTTCGGTGCGCAAGACCGGACGGGCGGCGGTGGTCCACGCCGCCAACCGGCTGGCGGGGGTGGGCGCCGAGATCGCCGCCCTGCTGGCCGAGGAGGCATTCGAGTACCTGGACGCCCCCATCGCCCGGCTGGGGGGCCTCGACACACCGGTTCCGTTCAGCCCGCCGCTGGAGGACGCCTACCGCCCCGGCCGGGCCAAGATCGCCGAGGCCGTCCGCCGGACCATCCGCTTCTGAACCATGGCGGCCGGCGAAAACGGGACCACCGCCGCGGCCGGGCCGTACACGGCGCATACAGCCCTGGAGCACTTCACTATCGACTTGGACGGCCCGGTCCACGGCATCGACTACGGCGGGGAGGGGCGGCTGGTGCTGCTGGTGCATGGGCTGGGGGGTTCGGGCATCAACTGGATGGAAGTGGGCGCCGGGATGACCCGCTACGGCAGGGTGATCGCCCCCGACCTGCCCGGCTTCGGGCGCTCCCCCCTGGCGGGGCGCTCCTCCTCGATCCACGCCCAGGCCGAATTCCTGGCCGATTTCATAGAGGCCCACACCGACCGCCCGGCGGTGATCGCCGGCAACTCGATGGGGGCGCTGGCGGCCATGCTGCTGGCCGGCGGCCGGCCCGAGCTGGTGGAGCGGCTGGTGCTGCTCGATCCCCCTGCGCCCAGCTGGGACATCCGCTCTCTCCACCCCGTCTGGATTATTACGCTCCTGCTCTACATGACCCCCGGCCTCAACCGGGTCCTGATCGCCTGGGTGTACCGCAACGGGGTGCCCGAACGGCGGATCGACGACGCGCTGGCCCTGCTGACCGGCAGCGGGGCGATCTCCCCGGCGGCCCGGCGGCTGCACCTCGACTCGGCCAACGAGCGCTGCCGGATGCCCTGGCTGCCCAAGACCCAATTCACCGCCTTCCGTTCCGTCTTCGGCCTGATGACCCCGCCCCGGAAATACGACCGAATGCTGATGAAGATAACGGCGCCGACCCTCCTCATGCACGGAACGGCGGACGCCGTGGTCCCTTTCAAAGCCACCGAGCTGGTCGCCCGCATCCGCCCCGACTGGACCTTCGCCCCCATCACCGGCGCCGGCCACGTGGCCATGCTGGAAACCCCCCGCCTGTTCCTGGACCTGGCAGCCGAGTTCCTCGACCCCTCAACCGGCAGCTCTCACCCTGCTCCCAACAAAACACCTGGTAACCTGAGGAAGACGCGCTAAAGAGCCGGAGCGAAGACATGGCCGAGCGTACTGCCGGAGAGCGACCCTGTATCGGGCGGCATGACAAGATGGCCGGCACCATCGTCGTTTCAACATCCGAAAGACCTCGTATCGGTCGATCGTCAAGCGGCGGCCTATGAGGGTATGGAAACGTAACCTTCTGTTAATGGGTGCAATATTGACTCTATTGTACACTTCTTCCTGTACCTCTTCTTCGACGAGATCGGACGGGGATGCCGGTGCTCCGGCACCCGACACACTCCCCTGGACCTGTACTCCGATAATCGGCACATCAACCAGCACCAGCACTAGCACTACTAGAGTCGATCCGGTAGCACAGTTCAAGAAAGGAGAGATACCTGGAGAGCGTTGCCGTCAGCTGGAATGGCAGGCTGAACAAGATGGTATCTCGTTCGAAGAAGCAATCGAAAGGTACGCCTGGCAGAGTCCGTTATCGTTTATGGTCAACGAAATTCGGGAAGGATATCCAGACGATTATGCAGGTTCCAAGATCGAAGATGATTTTACAGTTTGGATCGCGTTCGCCGGAGAAGCGCCCGCCGATGCCGCTGAATCCATCCGTTCCTTCCCTCGTGATATTCAGATCATCGAGAACCGGGGATACACCGAAGCCGGACTCAACCGGCGTCTCGATGCCGTTTACGACGTTGTATTTCCCAACGACAAGGTAATAGATGCTGTTGGAAGCTATGATATCGCTACCGGCCGGATTGAAATTACTATCGCACTCGATAATTCGGTGAACACTCCCGCCAAAAGGGCACGGGTAGTGAATCGTATCCTCGCCGACATACCGGCGGGAGGGGACGGAACCATAAACGACGTCGAGCTCGCAGTCCTCAATCCTCTCTTATATAATTTCCTGAGGTACCTAGAAGGCGGCGGCGATGATGATCAACCCGAAGGGGATAGGAAAGATCCTATAGAGCCCTGGATGTTGACACTCCTCGTGTACTTGGCCGTTGTCAGTTTGTTCTTGACGCCGTTCCTCCTCTACGAAATCCCGCTGACCGCCGCCCGGGGCCAGACGGTCGGAAAGAAGCTGGCGCGAATCAGAACAGTCCGCGCCGACAACGGTCGTACTCCAGGATGGGCCAGATCCGGCGCCAGATGGTCGGCTCTCTACCTTCCCCTTCTGATCCCGATCATCGGCATCCCGATCTTCCTCCTGACCGCCGCCTCCCCTACGTTCAACCGCCAGCGGCGCGGATGGCACGACAAAATCGCCCGCACCGCAACCGTTCCAGCATCTGCGGATCAACCGACCGAGGAAAGCACCGATCGTCCTGCGGGCATAGGAAGGCGGCTGCTGGCCCGCTCGGTTGATTGGACGATATGCACCCCGGCCGGCCTCGCCCTCCTGATATTGACGATATGGCTGCTGGGCCTTGAAGGGCACCTCTTCTGAGCAACCTCGGTCCACGAAGTGTCCCGAAGAAGAGCCAGATTATTCTATCTCTAATAGACGACTGACCATAGTTTCTACCTGCTGAGCACTAGTATTAATACGTAACCAGTCACGTATCTGCCTGCGGAGATACCTCGTATCAATAGATCCCCCTTGTTGTAGTCGCATGTTCTGTATTTCAGACAGCTTCTCTGTCGTCTGTGAACACAAAGCCTTGCCAAGACTTGCTAATTCAACATGCAGAGATAGCTCTTGATCATATTCAGGGATAGGCAGATTCCATAAATGCTTTTGTAAATGCCGTGACCCAAACTGTCCTTTTGGCATCAGCGGTTCTACTGCCTTTTCTAAAGCGCTACTATTGATAATAGAAGCAAGATAATGTGCTTCCTCTGATGATTTACATTCAAGCCAGAATAATGTGTAGTCTACCAGAGGTATCGGGTCATCCAATACAGCCGCAGTCGGACGACCTGATGATGTATAAATCAAACGAATAGGGAATGGATTTTGTGTTTGTGTGCTCAATTTTCCAAAGTAATCAAGTTCCTTTATGAGATCTTTAGGCCTCACAATTTCTTCCCATAACCTTCCTTCTCTCAAACCGTACATTATCCTCCACCGCTCACGCATCCGTTCACCAAGTATTCTGGGGTCTACTCCTCCTATTGCATCTCTGGTTTCAAAGATAATTTGCTTTTGCCATCTGTCTTCTATAGGCAAAACTGCCTTCAAAGGATCAAGCAAAGCGAAGGGAACTAACGTCTCCCCCAAGAGTACCTCATAGACATGTGGATTTTCTATAGACCTAGAAAGTTCTCTGATGAAATCCTCGGGTAAATCTCTCCAAGGCGACTTTTCTAAATTACTGCGCCGTGGTCGTATTTGACATAAGTCACCTACCCATGATAAAGAAGAATCGGATACATCTACAAAAAACAATACTCTAGGTACAATTGTAGCACCCTGCTTGGACCGTTCTTTATATGGAGAACTATAATCATAGCTATCTAACCTTATGTGAGTCTCAAACTTAAATGGCCCCTCTTCTGGGCCTATCCATCGTTTTGCTTCATTTATTAAACTCTTTGCATTATCGATCTTCGTTGCAAACACTACACAGGCTGGCACTGGGAAAAAGCTATTTGGTTCAATATGATACAGATCCCAAGGAGTTGTTTCCATACCGACTGATACATTACTCCATTCTCCTGTTCTCCATTTTTGATATTGTCCAGATAGTAAAACACTGCGGGGTAATATCATTCCGATACTACCATTTTGTTTTAGATATAAGTCCACACATCGTGTATAAAACAAACATGCTATATCTTGATGAGGTGCGAATCTGGCACCGACCCAAATATTGTATGATCTACTCTGCGTCTCAAGGGCCTCACGTATAGCGGCCTTAGATTCGGAATATTTTATCCACGGAGGATTGCCAACTATAGCGTCTACTCTTCCATCCTCAGTAGAAAGCCATATAGGGCGAACTAAATTGCGCGTATAATAAGCCCATATATGATTTCGACCTTCAGAATGAAGTTCCTCTATACGGCTAATAGTTGTTTCAAGAATATCTCTTTCTGGACCCTCAGGTATATCCGCCTCATCCAACGCGAGCTGTCCTGGTTCATCAGATTCTATAGAAGCTGCCACACGTAACATTACATTATCAAACCAATCACCTTGGTCTACCAACCCACGAGGGAATTCGAGAAAACGATGCGAACCATCCTCTGTAGCAGGAACCTCGACAGTCACCTGTGTTTCTCCTAAAAGATTACCGTTATTGGTACGCAATTGAAGAGAATCCCCTAAGTAAACCGGAACAGTTAATTCTCTGTGGCCTATATCTGCCTCCATAATTACTTCACGAGCAGCAAACAACCATGTGACACGAGCTAGATGAACAGATACAGGATGAACATCTATACCAATTATTGACTCTCTTAGCTTGTCGACTATCTGATTAGGAGACCAGCCTTCTTTCCTTGCTGCCTTTATATATTGATGAATCACAACACGAAGAAAAGTACCTGATCCACATGCCGGATCCATAATACGTTTTCCTAAGGGATTCGGAACCGTTTCAGATACTACTGCTTCGGCAAGCCAATCAGGAGTATAATATTCTCCTAGTTTACGACGCTCTTCGGTAGAAATTATCGCTTCATACAAGACTCGAGCGTAGTCATAGTCAGTGGCCTTCCAGTCAAAGGTAGAAACTAATGCCGTTAAACTAATAATCCATTCATCTCCTTCATTTAGTTCTGCTGGCCAGGTGAAAAAATCTGATTCTACTACCCCATGTATCCCAGTTTCTCTAGTAAATATACTTCCGCCTAATAAACCTCTCGGGTTATATTGGACTTCACTACGTATATCGATACCAAATGCACTCTGGATTGCCAGACCTACTACAGCAGACAAATACGTATGTAGCAGAAATAGGTCATCAAGATTACTAGCATCATCTACTGCTTCACCTAGAGCAGCTGAAAGAAGATCTTTCCAAAGCTCACGCTTGACTTGTACAGAAGGATTATCAATATGTGAATAGTACATGACTTTCAAGCGATCTAGACAAGCCTTCACTCTCACACTATTTACGGATAATCTCTCTTGAACCATTTCTTTGGTTGGACTATAAAGTGTTTTAGGTATGAGGAGTTCATCACGCAACCATTCGTACAAACGAACCCCATCTCTTACCGTATTAAGAACAAATCCATGAGGATAATCAACTAGAACTTCGGCATTACCATGTATCCGCAATAACCAATAACGGCCATCGGTGAGAATACCAAAATTTCTAGAATGCCCTGATTCCGATACCAAGTATAGATAATCATCAAGTTGGTTAACGTGTTCGGGGTCAGGATAAAACCCTGGTCTAGTGCCAATACGACTCTTGGTCTCTATTATCAAATCAGAACTTGCCAGATCAATTCGTCTCCGACTATCGCCTCCAACCGGTGCTTCACGGTTGAGATCCTCTCGGTCTGCTAACCCAGTCACAACCAGAAAGTTGCCTATAGCCTCCCGGATGTTATCTTCATGCTGGTTCATCGTATATCGATTAATAATTTCCGTCACCGTCTCGAGGAAATCTGTGCTTTCTGGGTCAAAGTGCTCAGTCATAAACCTCATATCTGCTCCCTGCATAGCAAATCACCTCCTTGGCAGTGTAACACATCCGTGTGACATCCCTAAGCCTCTTCACCCCGGCGGACCGCCCTCACCCAGTCGAGGAAACGACCGAGCGGCCAGGTGTTGGCCACCTTGCTCTTGTCAACCCAGCCCCGCTGGGCCTGCAGCACACCCCACCTGGACTGCGCCAACTCACCGACCCGGTGGGCGTCGGTGGAGACGACGAAGCGCACGCCGGGGCGGTCCCTGGCCTGCCACAACACCTCGACCGGAGCGTCGAGCCGGTCGAGGTGCGAGTTGATCTCGATGGCGGTACCGGTCGACTCGGCGGCGTCGAGCACCGCCTCCACATCGACCTCGATGCCCGGCCGCCGGCCGATGCGCCTCCCCAGCAGATGGCCGACTGCGTTGACCGCCGGATGCCTGATCGCCGCCGCGAGCCGTTCGGTCTGCTCGGCGGCGGGCAGGTCGAAGTAGCTGTGCACCGAGGCCACGCACCAGTCGTAACCCATCAGGAAATCCCGGTCGTAGTCGAGGGAGCCGTCCGGCGCGATGTTCAGCTCCGCCCCGTGCAGAATCCGCATCCCCGGATAGTCCTCCTGCAGAGCGGCAATCCGCAGCCGTTGGGCCAGCATCTCCTCGCGGCTCGCCCCGTTGACGGCCAGTTTCTCGGCATGGTCGGTGATGGCGATGTACTCCAAGCCCATCTCCGCCGCCGCCGCCAGCATCGCCTCGAGGGAATGGTCGCCGTCCCCCGACAGGTCCGTGTGAACGTGAAGGTCGCCCCGCAGGTCCCCGTCCGTCACCAGATCGGGCAGCCCGCCCCCCTGCCCCGCCTCGATCTCCCCCCGGTCCTCCCGGATGGGGGGCGGTATCCACGGCAGCCCCAGCGCCGCGTAGATCTCCTCCTCGGTCCCCGCCGCTATCTCCTCCCCGGTGTCGGCGTCGGACAGGGCGTACTCGTTGAGCGACCAGCCCCGCCGGATGGCCAGCTGCCGCAACCGGATGTTGTGAGCCTGCGAACCGGTGAAGTACAGGACCGCCGCCCCCCACCGGCGCGTCGGAACCATCCGCACGTCCACCTGCAGGCCCGACTGGCTGACCACCGAGGTCTTGGCGCCGCCCGATGCGATCACCCGTTGAATCCACCCCAGGTTCACCAGCCGCTCGGTCACCGCCCCCGAATCGGAGGTTCCCACCAGGATATCGAGGTCGGCCACCGTGTCTCGGAACCGACGCAGGCTCCCGCAGCAGAGGGCGGCTTCGACCCCCGGCAACGCCCGCACTTCGGCCACCAGCCATTCCGCCTCTTTCATTGCCGCCAGAATCGGGGTGCGGCGCTCCTTGCCGGACATACCCAGCCGCTGCATGGCCCGCCGCAGGTTGGCTTCCATCCGCTCCCCGAAGCCGGGCAGCTCCCGCACCGCCCCGGCTTCGAGGGCCGCCGCCAGCTCCTCCGCCGAACCGACCCCCAAGGCGTCCCGCAGCTGCACCGCCCGCTTCGGGCCGAGGCCGGGAACGTTCACCAGCGCCCGGAACTCCGACGGGAACTCCTCCCGCAGCTGCTCCAGCTTGGCGATCCGCCCCGAATCGGCGTACTCCCGGATCTTGGCGGCGGTGGCGCCGCCGATGCCCGGCAGTTTCTTCAGCTCGGTTTCCGACAGCTCCGCCGCCCCGGTCGGCAGCCCTTCGAGGGTTTTGGCGGCGGCCTCGTAGGCGCGGGCGCGGAAGGACTGGGTGCTGCCGTCGGCGATCTTGACGAGCGCGGCCATCTCCCCGAACAGGGCGGCCAGCTCCATGTTGGCAACCATCGACGCTCTCCCCGAAGCAACCGGATTCCCGTTCCCCGGAACACCGGAGTATCGCAGGCCGGGGCCGAACCGGCGCGCGGGGGCTGTGCGAACCCGACGGGCTCTACGAAACCACCAGCAGGCCGGCCTCTCCCGGATGTTCCATCACCCGGATCGGATGGCGGTACACCTCGCTCAGCAGATCCGGACGCAGCACCCGGCGCGGAGGGCCGAAGGCCGCCAGGCGCCCGCCCGACATCACCCCCAGCCGGTCCGCATAGCGGGCGGCCAGGTTGAGATCGTGCAGCACCGCCGCCACCGCGCCGCCCCGCCCGGCGCGGGCGCACGCCAAGCGCATCACCAGATGCTGATAACGGATGTCCAGGGAAGCAGTGGGTTCGTCCAGAAGCAACACCGGGGTCTGCTGGGCCAACACCCGCGCCAACATCACCCGCGCCTGCTCGCCGGCCGACAAGGTGGGCACCAGCCGGTCGGCCAAACCGCTCAACTCCGTTTCGGACAGGACCCGATCCACCGCCGTCCGGTCCTCCTCCGGGGAGGACGCGCCCATCCGGGAGCGGGCGCGGCGCCCCAACGCGGCCGCTTCTCGAACCGTGAACCCGAACTCCAGGTTGAAATGCTGGGGCAGCACCGCCCGCACCAAAGCCAGCTCCCGCGGCTTGAACCCGCCGACAGGCCGGCCGTCAAAGTGCACCACCCCCGCAGAGGGCCGCACATCACCCGCCAGAACCCTGATCAGGGTGGATTTGCCCGCCCCGTTGGGGCCGACCAGCGCCAACAGCGAACCCGCCTCGGCCCGCAGGTCGATCCCGTCCAGGATCGCCCTCCCCCCAGCCGTATAACCGACCCCCTCCGCCGCGACCGCCGTCATCCCCAGCCTCCCTGCGCCCGGCGCGTACTTCTCAGCAGCCACAGGAAGAACGGCCCTCCTGCCAGGGAGGTCAACACCCCGATCGGTATTTCGACCGGGGCGGCGGCGGTCCGAGCGGCCAGATCGGCCCCCGCGGCCAGGGCAGCCCCGGCCAGCGCCGCACCCCACAAGAGGAAACGGTTGTCCGGGCCGATCAGCAGCCGGACCGTATGAGGGGCGAGCAAGCCCACGAACCCGATTATCCCGGCTGCGGACACCGCGGCGCCGGTCAACAAGGCGGCCAGCGCCGCCACCTCCACCCGCAGCCGGCGGGGATCCAGACCGATGTGGCCGGCTTCCTCCTCCCCCAGCAGCATCACGTTCAGATCTTCGGCCCGGCGGGCGAGCAGCGCCAGGCAGGGAACGGTGAAGAGCAGGGTGACCCTGACCGACTCCCAGGTGGCGCCGCCCAGGGTGCCCAGACTCCAGAAGGCCAGGGACCGCACCCCTTGGGCGGCGGCCAGGTTGACCAGCAGCCCGGTGAAGGCGGCGAGGGCGGCGTTGACCGCCACCCCCGCCAGGATCAGGGTTACCACCTCCACCCCCCGGCCCCGGCGGGCGGTGCGGTACACCGCCATGGCGGCGGCAAACCCGCCCAGGGCGGCGGCCGCGGGGGGAACAAGCGGACTCGCCCCGGCGCCGCCCGCCGCTACCGCCGTCACCGCCCCCGCCGCCGCCCCCCAGGACACTCCTATCACCTGCGACTCGGCCAGAGGGTTGCGGAACACACCCTGCAGACCCACCCCGGCCGCCGCCAGACCCGCCCCCACCGCCAGGGCCAGCACCAGGCGGGGCAGGCGGATCGACCAGAACACCGAGGCCTGCACCGGTTCGGCGCCCGCCCCGGCCCCCAGCCCGATGCGTTCGGCCAGCAAAACCAACACCTCCCCCGGGCTGATCTCCACCGCCCCCATCCCCAGGTTCAGAACCGCCGCCGTCAGCAGCACCGCCCCCAAACCCGCCAGAACCACCATCCGCCGTCGGCTTCGGGCGGCGGCGGGGCGGGAATGTCTCCTCGAAGGCACCGGCTAACCCTCGGCCTCTCCGTACAACCCGTCGATCAGCCTCTGCAGGGCGGCGCCCACCCGCGGGGTGAGGCCCAGGAAGAACAGGTCGTCGAAGGCCATTATCTGCCTGCTGCGTCCGGCGGCGGTCTGCGCCACCCCCGGCAGTTCCAGCAGACCGTCCACCCCGCCCACCGAATCCAGCCCGCCCTCGGTGAGGATCAACCAGTCCGGGTCGGCGGCCGCCAGACCCTCGGCGGTCAGAAGGGCGTATTCGACCACCCCGGCGGCGGCCCCCGCGTCTATCCCGCCCGCCGCCTCAATCAGACTCTGCGAGGGCATCCCCTCACCGAACAGGAGGAGTAGATCCCGCCCCCGGGCGTAGACGAAAGCCGCCGTCGGCGGCGGAGCGCCTTCGGGAATCGACCTCCGGGCGGCTGCAATCTCTTCGCCTATCCGGCCGGCCAGCCGGACTCCCCTCTCCCCGGCGCCCAGCGCCTCCCCCACCGCCGCCGCCTTGCGCGCCGCCCCAGCCAGCTCGGTTTCGATCGGCAGGATCACCACCGGCACACCCGCGTCCCTCACCTGCTCCAGCGCGGCGGGCGGCCCCGCTTCCTCGCTGCCGATCACCAGGGTGGGGGCGAGGGACAGTATCCGCTCCGCGTTCAGGGTCCGCTGGTAGCCGACCTTGGGGAGGTCCACCGTCTGCGGCGGGTAGGAGGCGCTGACATCGTTGCCCACGACCGAATCCCCGAACCCCAGCGCGTACACCAGCTCGTTCAGGTCCCCGTTGAGCACCACGATGCGGCTGGTGTCGGAGATGACCGTCTCCACCCCGTCCGCGCCGGTAAAAGTCCAGCTGTCCGGCGAAGCGGCGGGGTCTGTGTTGCCGGCGCCCGGGTCGGTGGAAACGGGAACAGACGACGGAGACGGCGGGTAGGAGTTGGACGAAGCGGACGCCGCAACTGTGGAGGCGGGAGAGGCGCCGCCCCCGCCTTCCGGTCCGGCTCCGCAGGCGGCGAGCAGAACCAACCCCGCCAACCCCGCCGAGGCCCTGCTCCGCGCCCGCCTGGTGCGGCGCTTCCGGATTACGGATGCACCGCCTGGACCGCCTTCGTCTGCCCTTCTCACCCGGAAGGGCATGAAACCCTGGCCGAGGACATAAACGCACAGAACCTGGCCCTGGTAACCATCCACACCCCGTCCCGCAAGACAGCGTCGCCGCTCATATCGGTATAAGCCGCCGACCCGCCGAACAGCACGTCGTAGGTAACCTCCGCCTCGTCGCCGTCGACAACCACCGAGGTGGGCTCCAGCGAGATGCCGCCGAAGCGTTCGGCCGTATCGGCAAAGGACTCGAAGGTGCTGCGCAGCTGCTCGGCGTCCTCCAGATAGGGCAGCTTCTCGTCAAAGGACACCTCGCTGTCGAACACGGTCAGATAGGCCGTCTCCACCGCTTCCTCGGCAACGCCGTCTCCCGCGGCTGCGGGCTCCCCATCGGAAACCTGCTCATCGGCGGGCTGGGAACCCTCCTCCTCCGAGCGAGGTTCGGGCAGGGTTGTTGACGATGTTGTTGACGGAGCTGTATCGGACAGGGTCCGGCCGCCGTCCATGTCCGCCGAAGGTTCCGCCGCCGTAGCCGATGTAGAAACACTTGCCGAAGCCGAGACCGCCCCTTCGTCTCCGGGCCGGTCCTCCCCGCCGCCGTCCGAACCGCAGGCCGCAACAGCCGCAGTCAACGCCAACAGCGCAGCTAAGCCCCTTGATCTGATCATTGGAGACATCCTCCTGGAAAATTGGATTAGGTTATCCTAATAAGATTTATAAGGTCTACCAACTAACGGCGGGGTGCGGCGAGGGATCGTTTCTGCGGCCCCGCTCGGGGGTCAGGTAAACAGACCGTCTCCCAGGAACCGGCTCTCGTCCGGCGCACCCGGCAGGGCGTAGAAGAAACCGCCCCCCTCCGGCAGGATGTATTCCTCCAACGGCTCCCCGGTCAACCGGTTCTGAACCGCCATGAACCCCTGGAAGAGGCTGCGCTGGTAGGAGACGAAGGCCAGCCCCATATCCAGCCGCCCCGCCCGGTCAAATCCTCTGGTGTAGGAGAACCCCCGCCGGAAGATCAGGTTGTCCTCGCTTTCGGGGGTGCGGGGGTTGGCCAGCCGGATATGGGCGTCCAACGGGGTCCTGTCCCCGTCCGGATCGTCGGAGAACACCGGCAGGTCGCTCTCCAGGCTCATACCCAGCGGCGCGCCGGACTCCTTGCGGCGTCCGATGATGGCCTCCTGCTCGGCCAGCGGGGTGCGGTCCCAGAACTCCACGAACATGCGGATCACCCGCACCGCTTGGTAGGCGCCGCCCACCGCCCAGGCCGGCTGGTCGTCCTCCGGCTGCACCCACACGAACCGTTTCATCGCCGCCGGATCGCGTCCGTCCAGGTTGGCGGTGCCGTCTTTGAAACCCAACAGGTTGCGGGGCGCGCCGGCGCTGCCGTCGTTGGCGCCCGCGCCGCGGGTGTAGCCGTCTACCACCCAATGCAGCACCATGTCCCGGCGGCGGCGGCGCATCAGCTGCCGCAGGGCGAACTGGATCGTGTCGGGGTGGCCGGCGTCGATGTTGAGCAGCATATCCCCGTGGGTGCGCTGCGGATCCAGCCGGTCGTTGGCCATGAACGGCATCCTGATCAGCTCGCCCGGCAGTTTGTCCGCCAGCCCGTAACGGTCGTCGAACAGCGATGCGCCCACGCTCACCACCACGCTCAGGTTGTCGGGTCCGGGCGCCGCGCCGAGGATGCCGGAGTCGGTCGGGGGAAATGCCTCGCCCCGCACCGCCGGCGGGCGGCCCGACATGAGGCCCTGTATCTCGTCGGTCAGCTCTCGGAAGGTCTCCCGGAGGGCGGCCCGATCCGGGGACAGCACCTTGAAGGCGGCCATCAACCCCAGCGGCGGGATGTAGGCCGGAGCGATGCCCGCCTGGTGCTCGCCGTAGAACTCGATGAATCGGGGCTCCGCGGCGGCGGAGTCGGCGCCCCTCTCGCCCTCGTCTGCCTCCGCGCAGGCAACCAGCAGGGCCGGGGCCCCGAGCACAGCGGCGCCCCCCGCGGCCCCCGCCTTGAGAAAACTGCGCCGTGAAACACCCGGCGACAACACATCCCCTGCGGGACATCCACCCCGGACCGGGTGACCTTCCGCCATCTTGCTATTGTAATCCGAGCGTTCCGGCGGTCAGCGCGACGTTCTCCGACAGTCCGGCCAGCTGCGCCTTGAGCAGGTCGATGGTATCGGCGGTGACCGTGGGTTCATCCGGGCACAGCGGCGACGGATAGGGATCGTTCTCCTGGCAGTAGAGCACCCAGCCGTCTCCGTCGCGCAGGGTGAACAGGGTCCCGTTCAACTCGGCGAACCCGTCGTTGATCCTGGCCAGCAGATCGGGGTCGGCTTCCTCGAGAGCGGGCGTCAACAGCTCGATCACCTTCTGCGACCCCTCGATATTGGCGTTGAAGTCCCATAGGTCGGTCTTGGAATAGCGGTCCTCCTCACCGGTGATCTTGCCTTCCGACACCTCTTCGATCAGCTCGGCGGCGCCCACCGCCACCGCCGCGGGCGGCAGCTCCAGGCCGGCCATCTGGCCCTTGAGCGTCTGCAGGTCGGCGTCGAGGCGGTCGGCGAAGGGCACCGCCCCGTCAGTGGTGCCCAGCTCGAACAGGATGTATTCCAGGCGGTGCCAGCCGGTGAACTCCGGATCGTCGGGCCCCTCGAAGTCGTCCACCCGGCTGTCCACCGCCCCGTCGATGTCCTCGATCAGGCCGGCGATTGGCTCGATCCGCTCCCATTCCACCCGCGCCGGGGCGTAGGCGGCGCGCGCCGCGTCCAGGTCGCCCGCCCGGACCGCGTCGTTGAACACCAGGTTGTTGGCGATCATGAGGTCGATCTGCTCGATCACATATGCCTTGTACCCGGCCACGGCCTGGACCACCAGCGGATTGTCGGACGTCCCGTCCGAGAACTCTTCCAGGGACAACCCGGTGGCCGAACCCGAACCGGTGGCGGAGGCGGAGGCCGAAACCGACCCCGAATCCGAGCCGCCGATGGTGCGCACCTCGGCGCCGTCGTCCCCCCGGCACGCCCCGGCCAGCAAAGCCAACGCGGCCGCCGCCATTGCCGCATATGCGGCTCTCCGTGTCATCAGACCTCCCTATCCAAGAATATTAGGTTACCCTAACAATATATCTTAGGGGAGCGAAACTCAGAAACTCCGAACGGCGGGGAATCGCGGAAAGGGCGGCGGGATCGGTTAACCTGCATGGCCGCCTGCCTCTCAGACGTACAAGGAGAATCCGCCATACCTCTCGCCAGCGCCGGTTATTCGGTGACCCTGCGTATCTACGTGCTGCCCGACGACCCGGGGGCAATCGGTCGCATCACCACCGCGGTCGGCGGGGTGGGCGGGACGGTGACGGCTCTCGACTTCGTGGAGCCCGAGTCTTCCCGCCTGGTCGTCGACATTACGGCCAACGCCCGGGACGTCGACCACGCCGCCGAGATCACCCGGGCGGTGGACGCCGAGGAGGGGGTCTCCGTCCACCGGGTGTCCGACCGCACCTTCCTCTTTCACCTGGGCGGCAAGCTGGAGGTGCGCAGCAAGGTGCAGCTCCGCAACCGCGACCAGCTGTCGATGGCCTACACGCCGGGGGTGGCGAGGGTGAGCATGGCCCTCACCGAGCGCCCCGAGGACGCCCGCAACCTCACCATGAAGGGCAGCACGGTGGCGATCGTTACCGACGGGAGCGCGGTGCTCGGGCTGGGGAACATCGGTCCGGTGGCGGCCCTGCCGGTGATGGAAGGCAAGGCGGTGCTTTTCAAACGGTTCGCCAACGTCAACGCCTGGCCCATCTGCCTGGACTCCCAGGATCCGGACGAGATCGTGCGGGCGGTGGAGATGCTGGCCCCCGGATTCGGGGGGATCAACCTCGAGGACATAGCCGCCCCCCGCTGCTTCGAGATCGAGGCCCGGCTGCGCAGATCCCTGGACATCCCGGTGTTCCACGACGACCAGCACGGCACGGCCATCGTGGTGCTGGCCGCCCTCACCAACGCCCTCAAGGTGGTGGGCAAGAAGATGACCGACATCACGGTGGCCATGAGCGGCGCCGGGGCGGGCGGGGTGGCCACCGCCAAACTCCTCATGGGGGCGGGGGCCGCCGACCTGATGGCCCTGGACCGGGGCGGGATCATCGGCCCGGGCCGGTCGTTCGCCGACGTTTCCAAGCTCTGGATGCAGGAGAACACCAACCGGGAAGGCAGGACAGGGGGCATCCTGGACGCCCTGGAGGGCGCCGACGTGTTTATCGGCCTGAGCACTGCCGACCTGTTCGAGGCGTCGGAGATTCAGCGTATGGCGCCCGACCCGATCGTGTTCGGCCTCGCCAACCCCGACCCGGAGTTCGACCCCCAGGCGGCCAGGGACTACGCCCCGGTGGTGGCCACCGGCCGCTCCGACTACCCGAACCAGATCAACAACGTGCTGGCCTTCCCCGGCGTCTTCAAGGGCGCGCTGGACTCCCGCGCCGCCTCCATCACCCAGGAGATGAACGAAGCCGCCGCCCGGGCCATCGCTTCGGTGGTCAAACCCGAACAGCTCAACGCCGGCTACATAATCCCCTCCGTCTTCAACCCCGAAGTAGTCGACGAGGTCGCCCAGGCGGTGCACACAGCCGCAGGCGGCTGAGCCGTTCGGATGCACCGCGCGGACAGAGGAAGCATCAAAACGACAACGCAGCCTTTCCGAGCGCAAAGTTGCGGCGGATGACCTCGACGAAAGGGCTCGGTAGATGCTGATTGACGAGATCGCGTGTCGATAGCGTTACAGGAAACGAGGATGGATCCGGTGTCTGATTGGTTGACCGAAGCCCTGGGGGCTCACCGGCCCGCGGAATACCCCTGGAGGGATGACGACCCGAGCCCGGGAGATGTAGTAGAAGGCGATATCCTCGTTGTCGGCTCCAAGGACGGGCGCGAACCGACGGATCTGATGGTGCTCGCCTTCGATGTCGACTCGGAGAGGCAAAGCTTCTTGGGCCTCTTGGTTACCAACGAGGTTGCCCTGGCCGGCGGGGCCGACCTCATCCTCGACTCGGAAGAAACCGGCCTGCCCTACTGGATAAGCGTAATGACCCATATATCAGGCCAGCTCAGGAACGCGCGGATCAAGCGCCGGGTCGGCGTCCTGACCGACGAGGCGCTCGACGGGGTGAGCGCCGGCCGTTACAGCGTGGAGCACGAGTTCCAGCGATCTCGCCGGGGCCTTCCGCTCCAGAACGAGACACGAGACATGCGATGGCCCGCCCTCCGAACCGGGCTCGACCACATGCGGACCTCGGCCGAGGACCGCACCTCGGAGCAATGAAACAAGAGCATTGACGCCGCGCTTATCGTAACGCAACAAAGAAGACCCCTGCTATAATTGGTGTCTATCCTTGGGAGCGAACGAAGGGTGCTCCGATGGAGGAACAGACGGCCGAGGACTCCTTTCGGCTGGCCCTTTCGCACCTCGAACGGGTACAGGCGGCTTGGGATACTCCGACTGATTGGACCGATCTCTCGACGTACGGGTTCTATTGTCTCGAGGCCTGTGTCGTCGCGGCGGCTCTGCAACTCGAGCAAAAAGCTCCGCGAGGACACATGGTCAAGGCGCAAGCAGCACGGCGGCTCAACAGGGAGCATGGCTTGCCCGACGTAGAAGGCCTGCTCGTCGACCTGAACGCTATGCGCAAATACACGGCATACGGCGATACCGATCCGCCTGACGATATGGAACCGGAAGATATCGCGCTCTCAATTGAGGAGTATGCCGAATCTGTCCGAGCTTTGCTGAAGCTATGACACAGCAATTGGCGGCGAACGTTGTTGTGCGCACTCGACCATTGTCGAGTTCCGCACTCGACGCGATCCGTTCGTGGTCAAGCGACAGCGCTCGGACTTGGACGCTCCAGGCAGTGCGGGCCGCGAGAAGCAACGGGGCGATCAGGGCGATTGTCGCCTCCGGTTCGGCGGTGCGCGATGTGGCGTACAGCGACGACCTCGACCTTGTGATGGTGTACCGGACGCAGCGGCCCGGCTTGCCGATGAGGCCGATCGATGTCGATCTGCGGTTGTACGAGCAGGCGGAGGCCCGGCAGAAATTGGAGGCCGGGGACGACTATCTGTCCTGGACCGTGCGGTACGGTCGGGCCCTGTTCGAGCGGGATGCATGGTGGACGCGGCTGTGCGCCGAATGGAGAGACCGGGTCACTCCGCCGTCGGCGGTCGAGGCGCGGGCCCGCGCAGACAAGATGCGAACCCTCTACGACAAGATGCTGGAGGTCGGCGACCTCGACGCCGCGGCGGAAATACAGATCTCGATGTTGACGCACCTGGCCCGCGCCTTGCTCGGCGGCGCCGGCGTCTTCCCGAAATCACGGCCGGAGCTGGCGGACCAGCTGCGCGGCATCGGCGAGCAGGCTCTCGCCGGCCGCCTTGCCGACGCTCTGATCCACCGACGCGGGAACGGGTAGGCAAGTACCAGCCGCTCGAAACCCCCGCTCGGTTCCTCTCAGACGGATTGGTCGGGGGGGAGAGCAGGCACGCATATTCTGAAGGTGGAGCCCTCTCCCAGGCGGCTCTCTACCTCTACCCGGCCGCTGTGTTGGTCGGCCACGTGCTTGACGATCGCCAAGCCCAGTCCGGTGCCGCCGGTGGCTCTGGAACGGGCCGCGTCCACCCGGTAGAACCTCTCGAATATCCGGGGGATGTCGGCGGCGGGGATGCCGGCGCCGCTGTCGGATACCTCCACCTTTACCTCGCCGTTCTCGGTTCGCACCGAAGCCCGCACCCGGCCGCTGTCGGGGGTGTGCCGCACCGCATTCTCCAACAGGTTCCGGAAGGCGAGCGCCAGATCGGAAGGGTTGCCGACCATCGGAGCAGCCTCGGCCCCGAACTCGATGGGCGGACGGGCCGAGCTCAGCCGCCGAACCTCCTCGCCGAGCACGCCGGCCAAATCGAACGGCTCCGTCCGCAGGCCGCCGGATTCCAGGCGGGACAGATCCAGCAGGTCGGCCACGATCTTCGACATGCGTACCGCGTTGTCGAGGATCCGCCCGGAGAACTCGAACGCCGCCTCGGGATCGTCGTCGAAAGAGGCCAGCACCGTCTCGGCGGCGGCCTGGATCGCGGCGACCGGGGTCTTGAGCTCGTGCGACGCGGCGGTCACGAAGTCCTCCCGTATCCGGTCGATCCGCCTGCGCTCGGTTACATCGACCAGATGGAGCAGGATCAAACCGTCACCGCCGGGCGGATAGGCGGACACCTCGATGGTGCGGCGGGGGTAGCCGCGGGTGATCCGCCCCGAGGAGGGCCGGCCCCAGCGCGCCTCTTTGATTGCTTCGCGAACCGCGGGGGGCATCGGCGCCCCCGCCTCCAACAGCCTTTCGCCCAGGAAACGGAAGGCGGCCCGGTTGGCGTACACCGGGCGGTCGGGGCCCACCGCGACCACCCCCACCGGCAGCGAGGCCAGCAGGGCGGCATGCCGGCGCTCCCCGTCCGCCAGCCGGACGTTCTCGGCGCTCAATTCCCGGATGCGGCGCCCGGCGTCCGACGCCGCCCGGCGCGCGACGCGATCGGCCCAGAACCACGCCCCGACGCCCGCCAAGGCCGCCGGACCGCCTATCCAGGGCCAAGGCGCAGGCGCAGAAAGAGCCGCCAGACCCGCCAACAGCAGGACCGGCGGGCATATCCACCGGAGCCCCCTGACGCCGGCGGAGGCGCGGCGCGGCGCGGACGATCCGGGAACCGACCCTCCCCGCATGTTCCGGCCCGCCATCTTCGGGGAACCGTTACAGGATGGACGGACCTGCGGAGGTCCCTGCGGCAGCCCGTCCGGCGGCGCCGCTGCAGACCCGGCCCCTCAAACCCTCGCCCGATCGTCGTCGGAGAACTTGTAGCCGAGGCCCCTGACGGTGAGTATCCACTCCGGTGACCGGGGATCCGACTCCACCTTCTCCCGCAGACGCCGGATGTGGACGTCGAGCGTCTTGGGGTCCCCGTAGAAGGGCATCCCCCACACCTCCTCCAGCAGGGTCCGACGGGCCGCCAGCCGGCCCTTGCGTACCAGCAGCGACTCCAGCAGCTCGAACTCCTTGGGGCGGAAACCGACCAGCTCGCCGCCCACCCGCACCTCGTGGCGGTCTATGTCCATGGTCACCGGCCCGCCCTCCAACACCAGGGTGTCCGGGTCGCGGGGCGGCCGGTAGGCCCGGCGCAGGGCGGCCCGCACCCGCGACACCAGCTCGCGCATCGAGAAGGGCTTGGTCACGTAGTCGTCGGCGCCCAGCTCGAGGCCGGCCACCACGTCGGCCTCCGCGTCCTTGGCGGTTACCACCACCACCGGCGCCTCCGAAGCAGACCTGATCTGTTTCAGGACGTCCAGCCCCCCCAGGCTGGGCAGCATCAGGTCGAGCACCACCAGGTCGGCGCCGTTGCGGCGGTGGGCGTCGACCGCCGCCCGTCCGTCCCCCACCACCGTTACCTCGTAGCCCTCCCTGGCCAGGTTGTAGCGGAGCGATTCGGCAAGGGTCTCCTCGTCCTCGACCACCAGGATGGACGCCGCGGTCATTGCCGCTGCCTGCTTATCATCCAGCCCTCCGGAAACTCGCGGAACTCCCCGGTCAGCAGGAAGGCCACCTGCTCGCCGATGTCGACCGCCCGGTCCCCCACCCGTTCCAGCGCCCGCGCCGCCAGGATCATCTGCACCGCCCACTCGAGCAGGTCGGGGTCGGGGCCGCAGGCCGCAACCTCCTTCCAGATGTTGCGGTTGAGCCAGTCGGCCGGGTCGTCCATTTCGGGAAGGCGCAGGGCCAGGTTCAGATCGCGCTTGATCAACGAATCCATGGCGGTCTGCAGCATCGGCACCACGATGGACCGCATCTCCCGGATATGCAGGAGGATGGTGGCGTTCTGCGGAAGGCCGTCGGTTACCTCCGTGATATAGGCGATGTTGGAGGCCTGATCCCCCATCCGTTCCAGACTGTGGCCGGCTTGGAGGATGAGCGACATGAGGCGAAGATCCGAAGCCACCGGAGTCTGGCGCGCCATGATCTCGTGCCAGCGCCGCTCCACCTCCACATACATCCGGTCGATCCGCCGGTCTTCGGCGCGCACCTGACTGGCTGCCTCCGCATCGCCTTTCAAGAGGCATTCCACCGCGTCCACGATCTGGTGTTCGGCCTTCTCGGCCATGTCGAGCAGCAGCACCTCCATCTCGTTGAGCTCGGCGTGGAACTGGCTGCGGAACTCGGTCATCCGAACCGCCCGGTTATGTAGTCCTCGGTCTCGGCCTTGGAGGGGTTGGTGAACAGCGTGTTGGTCGACCCGGACTCCACCACGTACCCCGCCCGGTCGCGGTCCATGTTGAGGAACACGGTGTGGTCGGAGGCGCGGGCGGCCTGCTGCATGTTGTGGGTAACGATGATGATCGTGTAGTTGACCTTCAGCTCCTGGATGAGCTCCTCGATGCGCAGGGTGGCCACCGGATCCAGCGCCGAGGTGGGCTCGTCCATGAGGATGATCTCCGGCTTGACGGCGATGGCGCGGGCGATGCACAACCGCTGCTGCTGGCCGCCCGACAGGGAGTATCCGCTCTCGTCCAGCTTGTCCCTGACCTCGTCCCAGAGGGTGGCCCGGCGCAGAGACTGCTCGACCAGATCGTCGATGCCGTCTTTCATCCCGTTGATCCTGGCCCCCCACGCCACGTTCTGATAGATGCTCTTGGGAAACGGGTTGGGCTTCTGGAACACCATCCCCACCCGGCGGCGCAGCTCCACCGGATCGACCGCCTCTTCGAAAATATTCTGGCCGTGGAACCTGACCTCCCCCTCCACCCGGGCGGTGGGCACCAGGTCGTTCATGCGGTTGAGGGTTCTCAGCAGGGTGCTCTTGCCGCATCCGGAGGGGCCGATCAGAGCGGTGATCTGCCGGTCGCGGAAGGACAGCGTAACGTCCTTGACCGCCCGGAACCTGCCGTAGTAGACGTCGAGGCGCTCGGTTTCCATGGCGAAAGCGCCGTCGGTCGGATCCGTATCTGTATCTATGGCAACGGTCTGTTCGGTCATCGCCCCGTCGGCCGTCCGAATCTCTTCTATCGTCATACGGTCCTCCGAGAATACCGGTTCCTGAGTATCACCGCGGCGGCGTTGAGCGTCAACAGCAGGACCAGCAGGACGATTATCGCCGCGGCGGCGATGTTGCGGAACTCGTCCTGCGGGCGGCTGGTCCACTGGTATATCTGGATGGGCAGCACCGTGAACTTCGAGAAGGGGCCGGAGGGGTCGGTGGTGATGAATGTGGAGGCGCCCACCACCACCAGCGGCGCCGTCTCGCCCAGCGCCCTGGCCAGGGCCAGGATGGTGCCGGTGAGGATGCCGGGCAGGGCGTTGGGGAGTACGTGGGCCCGCACCGTCTGCCACTTGGTGGAACCCAGCGCCATCCCGGCCTGCCGCAGGGAACCGGGAACCGCCCGGATCGCTTCCTGAGCGTTGATGATGATGAGCGGCAGGATCAGCAGGCCGAGGGTGAGGCCGGCCGAGATGATGGTGCGCCCGTTGGCGGTGGCCTCCCCCCCTCCCCCCAGAAACGAGCCGCTGGTGAACACCTCCAACGTCCGCACGAATATGGCCAGGCCCAGCATGCCGTAGATGATCGAGGGGACGCCCGCCAGGTTGTTGATGTTGGTCTGAATCATCGAGTTGAGACGGTTCTCCTTGGCGTATTCCTCCAGGTAGATGGCGGCCCCCACCCCGATCGGGAAGGAAAACACCAGGGTTATCAGCACCACCCACAGGGAACCGAACAGGGCGGTGCGGATGCCGGAGACGGCCGGTTCGGGGGACTGGGGGCTGCTGATGAAGTCCCAGGAGATCCAGGAACGGAAGATCAGCTCGGCGTCCGGGTGTCCGGCGGCCGCGGCGGCTTCGACGCCGCTTCGGTTGAAAACCGAGTCGAAGAGCGACCAGGTTCCGACGATGGTGGGTTCCACCACCCTCTCCACTACCAGCTCATAGACATCCTCCCGGCTGCGGGCCGGCAGGCTGCAGGCGGAGGGAGGTTCCTCCGACACGCAGAGGTCGTTGAGCGCGTAGGGGTCCTCGAAGACCAGCCTGTCGTCGAAGAAGCGCCGCTCCCGCTCGAAACGGCGTCCCAGGTTGGTGGAGATCTCGGATTCCAGGAGCACCACCAGATCCTCCTTGCCGAGCGAGCCGAGCTCGGTTCCCTCCGGGTAGCCCAGGCCGGCGGCCAGCTCGGAGGGGGATCGGGCGTTCTCCACCGCCGCCAGCCCGAACGAGCTGTTGATCACCGTGATTATGAGAGTGACCAGGGCCGCCACCGCCGCCATGAGGGCGGCCAACAGTCCGAACTTGACGAAGACGCCCCGCCGCCGGCGGCGGCGCATGTGGTCGGAGGAGGACAGCAGGTCGGCGGCCTCTCCTTGGAGTTCGGGGGGGAGGGCCGTCATTCGTACACCTCGCGGAAGCGGGCCACGAACCGGCGGCTGACCACGTTGAGCCCCAGGGTGATCACGAACAGGGCCAGCCCGATGGCGAAGATGGAGTTGTAGTCGATGGAGTCGTAGCTGAGGTCGCCTCCGCTGATGCGGACGATGTGGCCGGTCATGGTCTCCCCCGCCACGAACGGGTTGAGGATGTAACCGAACAGGCTGTCCTCACCGAAGGTGAAGTTCTTGGGCCCGGCCCCCGCCGCGATGGCCACCACCATGGTCTCGCCTATCGCCCGGGAGATCGACACCACGAAGGCGGCGGTGATGCCCGACAGGGCGGCCGGCAGCACCACCCGGAGGGAGGTCTCCAGCTTGGTGGCGCCCACCCCGTAGGAAGCCTCCCGCAGCGACATCGGAACCGCATGCAGGGCGTCCTCGGAAATGGAGCTGACCAGCGGGATGATCAGGATGCCCACCACGATCCCCGCCGAGGCGGTGTTGAATATCTCCACGACGCCCACCCCCAGAATCGACCGGAGCAGCGGGGTCATGAAGGTGAGGGCGAAGTAGCCGTACACCACGGTCGGGATGCCGGCCAGCACCTCGAGGACCGGTTTGACCACCCCCCGCACCCGGGGCGAGGCGTACTCGCTCAGGTAGACGGCGGTGGCGAGCCCGCAGGGCAGCGCCACCGCCATGGCCGTCACCGAGGTGATCAGGGTGGCCAGCACCAGCGGCCAGATGCCGAAGTCGAGGATGGCGGGCTGCCAGTGGGTGGAGGTGAGGAACTCCCCGATGGAGGCCTCCTCCGACCGGAAGAAAAGCAGCGCCTCCTTGCCCAGCTCGAAGACGATGCCCACCGTGGTGAGGATCGAAACCCCCGCCGCCGCGAACAGCAGCACCCGGATCACCGCCTCGCCGGGGCGCCGCCTCCTGCGAAGACTGAGCGCCCCGGCCTCTGCAGGACCGCTCGTCATTCCCGTAGTTGCGATGTCCTCGCCTCCCTCCTCGAAATACTATACGGCGGCGCGGGGCGGATCAGGATGCCCGGCCCCCCGTTTCGGATGGTTCGAGCGCCCCCCTCGATCAGCCTGCGACGGCGGCCTTGAGTTCGTCGGCGGCGGCTCGGAGCACCGGATCGGGCGCCGGGAAGTACCCGACCTCCCCGACCTCATCGTCCACGAACTGGAGCACAAAGCTCAAGAACTCACCGACCTGCGGCTTCTCCCGGATGATCGACGCCGTCGAATACATGAACAACGGACGGGCCAACGGATACGTATTCGCATTCACCGACTCGCTCGTCGGCTCGACCCCCTCGATGTTCATCACCGACAACAGATCGCTGTTCTCCGCGTAATACGCATAACCGAAGAAACCGACCGCGCAGGTCGTCCCCGCATCCGACGGATCACACCCGTCGCCGGAGATCCCCTGCACCAGCACATTGTCGTCCTCCGACAGCTGCGTATTGCCCGCCGCCAGGATCGGACCCTCGTCCTCGTCGAACACCTCCTCCACGAAATAATCGAACGTCCCCGAATCCGTGCCCGGAATAAACCGCTGAATCGGATTCGCCGGAAACCCGGCGCGGACATCTGCCCAGGTGTCCGCAGTCGAAAACAACACCGCCAGCTCCCCGACCGTCAAATCATCCGCAAACGTGTTGCCCGGCGACACGGTCACCGCCAGAGCATCGGTGCCCACCCGGAACTCGATCGGCGCCCGCCCGATCGACTCGCACGACTCCACTTCCGCGTCGTTGATCGGCCGCGACGCATTCGACACATCCGACTCGCCGGCCACACAGAACCGCTCGAACCCGGCGCCCGAACCGATCGAGTCGATAGTGATCAAACCCGAGTAACCCTCGTCCTCGAACCGGGCCGCCATCGCCTCCGCCAACGGAAACACCGTCGACGAACCGGCAATCGCAATATTCCCCGACACCGACAACGGATCAACCGGAGCCAAACCGAACAACCCGGACTCCGCCGAAGCCTCTGCTGCGCCCGGGGCCTCGCTCATCGGCTCGGCGGCCGTTGCCGGGGGCTCGGCGGCGGCGATGGTGGTCACCTCGCCGGCGCCGCCCCCGCCGCAGGCGGAGGCCGCCAGCGCCGCCGCCAGCAGGGCGTACACGCACCCCTTGCTGATGTTTTTCATGTTACGTCTCCTCGATCGAAAGCCGCAGGGGACGCTATGGGTCCGGTGTTAAGCAATACCGCCCGCACGGTGAACGGACGGTAAAACTTGAAAGACGCCCGGTCCGGCGCCGCCCGGATGGTTTGCAGCGTCGGCCCGGCGAAGCAGGCCCGCCGGGCGGCCGGCCTGCGGAACGGCGTGCGGGGCTAGTGCGCCGCCGCGTAGTAGGGGTTCTCGCCGCTCATGTGGTCGGTGACGTCCACTATCTCGGTGATGCCTTCCACGGAGTCCCGCAGGATCCGCTCGATCCCCTGACGCAGGGTCGCGGCGGCCATCCCGCATCCCTGGCAGCCGCCGCCCATCTCCAGGTAGATCACCCCGTTCTCCTCGCTCACCAGCCGGGCGTAGCCGCCGTGGGCGGCGATGGCGGGGTTGATCTGCTCGTCGATCACCCGGGTCGCCTGCTCGGCGATGGGGCCGGACAGGTCTCCGGCGGGCGGGCTCGGGATGGGGGGCGTGGGGCTGTTGGGGTTGTCGATGGCCAGCCCCGGGGTGGAGGGGTTGGTGGACATGGCGAGGGTGGCGCCCGACATGTTGTCCCGGTCGGCGGCCGGGATGACCACCGTCAGGCCGCCGTGCTGCTCAATGTGGTCGGCAGCGTCCACCTCGGCAACCGGGACAAACGACAGCGAGTAGCCGAACTGCATGCCTTGCAGGCCGGTGATCTCGATGAGCAGGCCGTAGTCGTCGTCGCCCGGCTCCTGATCCCGTATCTCGATTATCCGCTCGATGGCCTCGTCGCTGAGGTTCATCAGCGCCCCGGTCTTTGTTTCGCTGGTCATGCTCCATCCTCGGCAGCTGCTGCAACGGTTCCATGTTACAGTCAAAATCATGACGCCCCGCGCGGCTCATGCCCGGCGCTCCTCCTTGTTGCCCGCCGCCCTGCTCACCGCCGCAGCCGTCCTGGCCGCCGCCTGCTCGGCCCCCGGCAACGAGGTGATATTCGAGGGCGCCGCGCCGGAGACAACCGGCCTCCCCGCAACAACCGCCGCCCCGGCCGCGCCCCCGCCGCCGTCCGCAGCCGACACCCGGGCTGCCGCCCCCGCCGCAACCGAACCCCGACCGCCCGCAGCGGACCCGCCCGGCCCGGCCGCTTCCGGAGCGAACGCCGCCGAACCCGACCAGGCCGGCCAGGCCGCCGCCGGGCTGCCCGCCCCGCTGGTCATATCGCAGCAGGAGCTGGACCTGGCGGCCATGCAGATGGCGGTCAACGGACCTTCCGGCCGGTCGGTAACCGTCTTCGGCCCCGACGACGAACAGGTTGATCTGTATACGGCCGCGGGAGAGCTGGTAAGCCAACCCACCTGGTCGCCGGACGGGCGCCTGGTTGCCTGGGCGGGCGTCTCGGCATCGGGCGCCTCGGTGTCGATCGGCCTGGCGGCGGGCGGCCCGGTGCGCTCCTACAAAACGCCGTTCGCGGTCTATTACATGCAGTGGCGCCCCGACGGGCGGGCGCTGGGAATGCTCGGTTCACCCGATCCGAGCCGGGTGGCCCTGGCCATCCTGGACCTGGACCGCGGCGCCGTCGTCCCCATGAACTCGTCCACGTCCTACTACTTCCACTGGTCCCCGAAGGGCAACGAGCTGATCACCCACCTCGGGCAGACCAGCCTGGCGCTGCTGGATCCGGACACAGGCGACGCCTCGCTCCTCGAAGCCGCGGGCCCCGCCAACTCCAATTTCCAAGCGCCGGCCTGGATCGACGAGGGCCGGTCGATCCTCTACGTCCGCCCCGCCGACCCCGGCGCTCAAGACCCCGGCAACCCTGAGGAACAAGGGGGCGAGCTGGTAATCCACGACCTCGACACCGGGGAGATCGAGGTAGTGGGCGCAGGCGCCGGCTACTTCAACTTCTCCCTTTCGCCCGACGGGGAATCGGTGGCGTACTCCACCCAGAACCTCGGAACGAACACGGCCATGCGGGTGGTTTACCTGGCCACCGGCCGCACCGAAGAGATCGACGCCCCCGACGCCTTCGCCTGGCAGTGGAGCCCCGACAGCAGCAAGATCCTCCTATTGGGCGCGGGCACCAACTCCATGACGGTGAGCGTGTACGAGTCGGGGGGCATCACCCGTTATCAGGACATCATCCCCACCGGCACCTTCCTGCGCAGCTACCTGCTCTTCTGGGGCCAGTACGACCTGAGCCACAACCTCTGGGCGCCGGACAGCTCCGGCTTCGTGTATGCGGCGTTCGACCGGAACGCCGACTATGTGTTCTTCCAGCCCCTCGATGAAGAAAACCCCATCCTGGTGGGCCCCGGCTCGATGGCGGCCTTCGCTCCGGCCTCCTCGGCCCCTGCCTACTGACCGCGCCGCCGCCGTGCCCTCCGCCCATATATTCACCGGAGGCGATCCGGTCTCCGCGGACCGGTCGGCCGCCCTGCCCGCCCCCGACCTGGTGCTGGCGGCGGACTCGGGCGCCGAACTCGCCGCCGCCGCCGGACGGCCCGTCGATGTCCTGGTGGGCGACCTCGACTCCATCGCCGAGGAAACGCTCGACGCCGCCCTCGCCGACGGAGCCGTCGTAGAGGCCCACCCGGCCGACAAGGACGCCACCGACCTGGAACTGGCGCTCGACGCGGCCCTCCGGCGCGGGGCGGACGAGATAGTTGTAATCGGAGGCGGCGGGGGGCGGCTCGACCATCTGCTGGGGAACGCGGCGGTGATCTCCTCCCCCGCCCTGCGGGAAGCCTCAGTCCGGTGGGTGCTGGAGCACGAGACCGCCTACGTGATCCACGCCGGACGCGGACGGACAACCATCCCTGCGGCGGACGGCGCTTCTTTCAGCGCCGTACCGATGGGGGGGAACGCGACCGGAGTGGCCGTCTCGGGAGCGGAGTGGAACCTCTCGGACGCGGTTCTGAAAGCCGATTCGTCCCTGGGCGTCAGCAACCGGGTGCGCGGCGACGAGATAACCGTGGAGGCGGGCGGCGGCGCCCTGCTGGTGATCCTGTCCGACCGGCCGGAGCAGGCAAAGATGCCTGGATCATGACCAGGCGGCGGCCAGCCTCCTGAGCAGATCGGTCAGATCCCGGCGCTCGGCTGTCGTGATCGCAGACAACATGCGGTTCCTCTGTTCGGTGCGGCGGAGGACCACCCGTTCCGCGCAGACAATCCCCGTCGACGTGATGGCCAGGTAGGAAGCCCGCCGGTTTTCAGGGTGCGGGATGCGCTCGACGTAGCCGAGCCGTTCCAGCCGATTGACCCGGTTCGCCATCGTAGCGACGGTCATGTTCAGCTGTCGAGCCGCCTCCGCGGTGGTAACCGACTCTCCCCGATGGTCGGAGAGCCGCAGATGCGACAAGACCTGGTAATCACCCTGGTTGATCAAGCCTTCTTCCTCGGCCACCCGATCCATTGCCTTCCCCAATATCCCCGCCAGCTGCTCGATGCGCGCCGCCGCCTCGATCTTATAGAAGGCTTCAGGGACCACCTTCTCCCATCGGTCGAGCTTCCAACGGATCGGGTCGTCGGTCATCCGGCCGGCCGTATCTGCCACTTTGATCTCCCGGTCTATACGATCCATTCCATTTTATCAACGGTTCGCTGCGGCCCCGGATGCGGCTGCCTCCGCCGCCCGCCTTACTGCCCGCACCGCGTCCGGTCGGCAACGCGAAACGATATCTACCGGGCCGATCCGGGCTTGCCTGCAGGCTGTCCCGTCCTTGTATCTATCCTGAAGGGGATCAACCCTGTCTATCCCCGGTTCGGGTCGAATATGGAGCGTTATACAGCCGATCTGCTGCTCACTATGTCCGAAGGGCGGCCGCCTTTCTCGCCCGGAGCAGTGGATGTGGAGGACGGATGGGTGGTGTGGTCGGGGGCGGCGTCGGATGCGCCCGCCCGGCCCGGCGCCGCCGTCCACCGGATCGAGGGGATCCTCATGCCCGGCATGGTCGACATCCACTGCCACACCCCGATGGTGCTGCTCAGGGGGGCGGGTGAGGGGCTCGCCGTAGATCGTTGGCTGCGCGAGGCGATATGGCCGCGGGAGTCCCGTCTTACCGAAGACGATGTCCGGGCGGGGATGCGGGCGGGGGCCGCCGAGCTGCTCTCGAACGGGGTGACGACCTCGGTGGAGATGTATTTCTACGGCGACGCGGTGGCCGGGGGCGCCGTCGAGGCGGGGCTGAGGTGCGTGGTGACCGCCCCCGTGATAGAGGACTCCTCGCTGAGCCGGTTCGGCGCCTGGGAGGCGCAGATCGACGAAATGTTGGCCAATCGCGACCGATGGTCGTCGAACGACCTGATCGAGGTGGGCATGGGCCCGCACGCCGCCTATTCGATCTCGGAGGAAAGCCTGCGCCGGATCGCCGAGATCGCCGCCGGCGCCGGGATGCTGGTCCATATCCACGTAGCCGAGCAGGAATGGGAGGAGGAGGCGGTCCGGCGCCGCTCCGGCATGTCAGCCCCCGCCTATCTGGAGGCGCTCGGGCTGCTAGAGGGACGGGCTCTGGCGGCTCATGCGGTGTGGATGTCGGACGAGGACATCGAAATCTTCGCCCGCACCGGAACTTCGGTGGCCCATTGCCCCTGCTCCAACGCCAAACACGCCTCCGGCGCCGCCCGGGTCCTCGATATGCTGGCGGCGGGCGTCCCGGTAGGCATTGCCACCGACGGCCCGGCCTCCCACCACCGGCTCGACCTCTTCGAGGAAATGCGCACCGCCATCCGGCTCGCCCGGGTCCGCAGCGGCGACGCCCGGGCCCTGCCGGCCGCCCGGGCCCTCCACATGGTCACGGCCGGGGCCGCCGACGCCATCGGCCGGCCCGACCTGGGCCGTCTGGCCCCCGGCGCGCGGGCCGACATGACAGCCCTGTCTGCCGGCTGCCCGGCCCTCCACCCTGTTGTCCCCGACGAGGACGACCCCGTTTCCAGGATCGTGTGGTCCGGTTCGCCGGCGTGCGTCGAGTCGGTGTGGGTGGGGGGAAGGAAGGTGGTGGAGGGAGGCCGGGTTACCACGCTCGACCAGGACGAGGTGCGCGCCGACATGACCCGGCGGGCGGCAAGGTTGACGCGGTGACCGGCCTCTACGAACGGCTGGCCGAGTCCGCCTCGACCCTGGCCCGGCTCACCGGGGCGGAGCGCCACGACGCGGCGGTCGTGCTGGGTTCGGGCCTGGGCGGCTACCCCGACGGTCTCGAGGGCGCCGTCGCGGTCCCCTACGCCGACCTGCCCGGCTTCCCGATTCCGCAGGCGGCGGGCCACGCGGGGACGGCCTACTCGGTGCGCAGGGGGGCCAACCGCGTGCTGCTGCTGTCCGGCCGGGTACACATCTACGAGGGCCATCCGGCCGACGCGGTCGCGTTCCCCGTGCGCACCGCGGTCATGGCCGGATGCCGCGCGGTGGTGCTCACCAACGCCGCCGGCGGGTGCGGAGAGGGGATCGAGCCGGGCGGCCTGGCGCTGATCACCGACCACATCAACATGGCCGGGGTCAGCCCGCTGGAAGGTGAAAACGACGAGCGGCTCGGGCCCCGGTTCCCCGACATGACCGATTTGTACACCCCGGCGCTGCGCGACAAGGCCCGCGCCGCGGCGGCCGAGGCGGGGGTGACCCTCGGTGAAGGCGTGTACATGTGGTGGCGCGGGCCCATGTTCGAGACCCCGGCCGAGATCAGGATGGCGATGGCGATGGGCGCTTCCCTGGTCGGGATGTCGACCGTCCCGGAGGCGACCGCCGCCCGCCACATGGGCGCCGACGTGCTGGGGGTGTCCCTATGCACCAACCTGGCGGCGGGCCTCTCCGGGCAGAAGGTCACATCCGAGGAGGTGCTGGAGACCGCGGCGGAGGCGGCCGACCGGTTCCGGGCCTTCCTCGACGCCCTGCTCCCGAAGCTGTAGTCGCTCGGCAACAGGTTGATCAGGTGCGGTAGACCTCGGGGTTGATGCAGTGGGGCATCTGCTCGCCCCTCATGGCGGCGGCCAGGTTGACGGCGGCCCGCTCGGCCATGCGGATGCGGGTCTGGACAGAGGCGCTGCCGAGGTGGGGGACGATGAAACAGTTGGGCAGGGCCGCCAGCGGATGGTCTGCCGGGAGGGGTTCGGGGTCGGTCACGTCGAGCCCCGCCGCCGCGATCACCCCGCCCGCCAGGGCCTCGACCAGGGCGTCGGTGTCCACCACCGGGCCGCGGGAGGCGTTCACCAGGACGGCGGAGGGCTTCATGGCGGCCAGCGCCCTCCGGTCTATCAACCGATGCGTGCCGGCGTGGAGGCTGGTGAGCACCGCCACGTGGTCGGATTCGGCCAGGAGCGCCTCGAAGGGGCGGTACTCCACCCCCAGCTCCTGCTCGGCGGCGGGGTCGCGGCGGCGCTTGGTGTAGAGCACCCGCATCCCGAAGCCGGAGGCCCGGCGGGCCACCGCCCGGCCGATCCTGCCGAGGCCTACCACGCCCAGCACCGACCCGTGCAGCTCCGATCCCACCATATACATGGGGTTCCACTCACCCCAGCGGCCCTCGACCACCTCCTCCAACCCTTCCCGGAAACGCCGGGCGGCGGCTATCAACAGACCGAAGGCAACGTCGGCGGTGGTCTCGGTCAATACGTCCGGGGTGTGGCCCACCGGAATCCCCCTCGCCGTGCAGGCGGACAGGTCGATATTGTCCACCCCCACCGCCATCTGGCTGACCGCGGCCAACCGGGGGGCGGCATCCAACAGCTCGGCGTCGATCCGGTCGGTGAGCATGCAGTAGAGGCCGTCCGCCTCCCCCGCCCTGGCCAGCAGCTCGCCCCTGGGGACGGCGCGGTCATCCGGCCAGGTCCACACCTCGGCAACCTCCGCCAGCATGACCTCGGCGGCTCCGGGCGGGCGGCGGGTAACCACCACCTTGGGAGCCCGAGGAGAGCCCATACCGCCTGCCGAGTCGACCGGCCTGGACCGGCGGATCAGTCGGCGTACATCTCCTCGATCTGGGCCGAGTACTTCTCCAGCACCACCCGGCGCTTCAGCTTGAGGGAGGGGGTCAGCTCACCGGTATCCACCGTCCAGGGCTCGGCGGCGATGTACCATTTCCGCGCCTGCTCCACCCGGGCAACCTCCTGGTTGGCGGCTTCCACGATGCGCTCCACCTCCTCGGCCACCCGGGGAGTGCGGCTGAAGGATTCGAAGCTCTCGAACTCCACCCCGTTGCTCTCGGCCCATCCGGGGGCGTTGTCGGGGTCGAGGGCCACCAGCATCGTCAGGTAGCGGCGCCCGTCCCCCACCAGGCAGGCCTGGGAAATGAGGGCGTGCTCGTTGATCATGTTCTCCAGCCGGGCCGGCGCCACGTTCTTGCCGGCGGCGGTGATGATGATCTCCTTCTTGCGCCCGACGATCGACAGGAAACCCCCGTCGTCGAGGCGCCCCAGGTCCCCGGTATGGAGCCAGCCGTCCTCGTCGAAGGTCTGGGAGGTTCCCTCCGGGTCCTTGTAGTACCCGGCCGTTACCAGCCCGCCCCGGATCAGCACCTCCCCATCGTCCTCGGTGGCGATCTCCACCCCCGGCATGGCCGGGCCGACGCTGCCGATGCGGTCGCTGCCCGAGCGGTTGGTGGCGCCGGGGCCGGTCGACTCGGTCATGCCGTACAGCTCGTAGACGGGAATGCCCACGCCGCGGAAGAACATCAGCAGGTCGGGCGAGATGGGGGCGGCGGCCGAGATGGCCAGCACCAGCTCGTCCAGCCCCAGCCCGTGGCGTATCTTCGAGAAGACCAGGCGGTCGAACACAGCCAGCTTGATCCGGTCCCCCAGGCCGGGCTTTCCGCCCGAATGCCGGAGCCTCTGGACGGACCAGGCCAGATCCACCGCCTTGAGAGCCAGGGCGCGCTTGCGGGCGCTGGGGTTGGACTCCAGTTTGGCCATCAGGCCGGCGTGGAACTTCTCCCACACCCTCGGCACCGCGAAGAACACGTCGGGGCGGGTCTCCTGGACCGCCGCCGCCACCTGCGGCAGGTCGGGCACGTAACGGGCGGAACCGGCCCACCACAAAGGCGCGTAATGGCTGACCACCCGCTCCCCGATGTGCGCGAGCGGCAGGTAGGAAACCAGGCGTATGTGATCGGGGATTTCCGGGAAGGTGCGGGCCACGCATTCGAGGGTCCAGAGCAGGTTGCGGTGGGTAACCATCACCGCCTTGGGGGTGCCGGTGGTGCCGGACGTGTATATGAGGGTGGCCAGGTCTCCCTGGGACACCTCCCCCGCCGGGCGGTCGACCAGATCGGGGGTCTCCTCCAAGGCGGCCCTGCCCTTGTCGAGCAGATCACCCCAGGAGATAACCCCCTCGGCGCGGCGGTCCTCCGGGAGGTCCATCACCACGATGTGGCCGAGGGCAGGCAGATCCCCCCTGATCTCCTCCCATCGGTCGAGATATTCGGTGTTCTCCAATACCGCCGCGGCGGCCGAGCAGTGGCCGGCGATGTACTGTATCTGGGAGGGGGCCAGGGTGTTGTAGATCGAGACCGGGGTGGCTCCGGCGTACACAGCCCCCAGGTCGGCGATCACGTGTTCGGGCCGGTTGGCGGCCTGGAGGGCAACGAACGAACCCCGCTCGATTCCCAGGGCCAGCAGGCCGGCCGCCGCCTCCCGCACCTGCTGCCGGTAGGCGGCCCAGCTCAGGGTGCGAACCCCGTCCTCGGCTTCCCAACGGAGGGCGGCCAGGCTGCCGTGCCGCTCGGCGTTGCGGTCCATCAGGTCGACCAGCGTCATATCCCCGATCGCCTGGTCGATCTCGATACGCTCCCGTTCGATGTTCCTCATCATGCTGTAAACTCCTGGGGTAGAAACCCGGCCTGTGATCCCGGCCCGTGTAGGAGTGAATACTACCCCGCGCCGGACATTTTGGTGCGGATACGCCGCAGGAGGGCGAATGGAACAGGTCTCCTTCACCAGGATGGAAGACGGCACCAAGGAGGACTACGAGCTCCTCGCCCGGCTCGAGGAGGACCTTCACGCCGACTACACGGACCGGTTGCTCGAGTGGGTGCAGTGGAACGAGGGCGAAACCGGCTACCGGATCAGCCGATTCGAGCACGTCCTGCAGTCGGCCAGCCGCGCCCACCGGGACGGGCGGGACGAGGAGTACGTGGTGTGCTGCCTGCTCCATGACATCGGCGACCTGATCTCCCCCTACAACCACAGCCAGGCGGCGGCGGACATCCTGCGGCCCTACGTCTCCGAGAAGAACTACTGGATCATCCGTCATCACGGCCTGTTCCAAGGCTACTACTACTTCCACCACTTCGGCGAGGACCGCAACGCCCGCGACGTCTTCGAGGATCACCCCTGGTACGGCGATGCGGTGGAGTTCTGCGCCCGCTACGACCAGAACTGCTTCGATCCGGACTACGAGCCCCTGCCGTTGGATTTCTTCGAGCCGATGGTGCGCCGGGTGTTCGCAGCCCGCAAGCACTCCACTCCCTGACGGCCCTCCCGCCGGCGACCGGAGGTGCTTGCGGTTGAGTAGAATCGCCGCAGACAGCCCGACAGATGGTGGCCGGCAGGTCAACGCAGTTGTGAAATGAGCAAGAAGGACATCGGGGCCATGCCGGAAACCACTACGGCGCCGTCTAGAACAGACGCCGAGCGGGCCGCCGCCTTGCTCATGTCGGCGGGGGTGAGCAAGGTCATGCTGTTCGGCTCGTTGGCCAAGGGCGAAGCCACCGAACGCAGCGACATCGACCTGGTGGCGATATACGACGACCTGGATTACACGGAGCGGTTCACCCGGAAAGCCGAGTTGTCGACCTTGGTGGAAGCCGAGGTGGACCACCCGGTTGACCTGGTTGTCACCGACCGGCCCGAGTGGAAGATCCGCAGCGAGCAGGTGCTCACTTCGTTGGAGAGCTGGGTCGAGGTCGACGGTGTGGTGCTTGCCGACCGGGGCGCCGGACGAGTGGATTGGGAAAAAGAGATGGTGATACCAACCAACGGACGCGAGGCGGCCGTCAGGCGTCTGCGTGAAGTGAGCAACGCCTTGAGGACGCTCAACATATTCCTGAAGCCGGACGACGCCGAAATAGCGGCCAGGGAATCCGGGGACAGGGACGAGTTCCTCTACCTGCTCGCCGTCCGGCAGGAGGGGGCATGCGGCCAAGTCCAGCGCACCATCGAGTCGGCGGTCAAGGCCTTGGCCCACGCCGCCGGTCGGCGGCGAGAGCTGCGGGGGCACGACATCGGCAGACTCTGCGGCGAGCTGATCGAACCCCACCGCAACCGGGTCGGCGCCCTGGTGTCCGCAGTGGGCGCCGATGAGATCACCCGCCGGCGCGAGGACTCTCGTTACACACCGGACCGTGCGATACAAGAACCCCCCGCCGCCGAACAGATACGCACCAAAGTCAAAATCGCGTGCCGGGTTGCTCGATACACAGTCGAACAGTTTGACGAGTCCATACCTAACACGCGCCTGGTCCGACAGGCCATCACCGCCGTCGAAAACCGACTGACCGGCTGCGACCTCGAGACAGACGGCCTCTGATTAGCGGCTGACAGCAGGAAGGATAAGTATGCAGTTGCCGGATGAATGGGATCAATGCCAACTACTATGCGATATTCATGCAACCCTTAGTTGCGCCACAGAAGATGAATTAGCGCGTTTGTTTGGAAACAAGAGTGATAAGTTGGATCTTTACCATAGATACAATAGGAATAATGAGCTTAGTATTTTATGGACCCATCTGCATGCTTCAGCCTTTCTGATTATGTCGTTTGCCATCATAGAAGGCAAACTAGGTCAAAAATCATGGAAGAAAAATAAGTCTCTCACTCAATATCAAAAGGATGAATTTGAGGTTCTATACTGCATCAGGAATGCCTTAGTACATACGAATGGTCGCCTAAACAATCTTGACAATCGCAAATGCTTCAACCGAGTTAGCGACTACGAGAGAAAGATGAAAAAGGATATGTCATGGAGAAAATCCTTGTTAATTGTAAAGCCTTACTACGATCTAAAGGGTGATGATATTGTTCTAAAACAATCGGCCTTTGATCATATTCTTAACGTCATGTTAAGATTCATAAAAACCTATGCTGAGTAACTGGAATAGAGAATATAACGGCCCATCGAATTTTCATGGTTACGAACCGGGTATAATGAAGGGATGGGCTATCCGAAGAAGCTGATCGAGGCGGCGTTGCCGTTGGACGCGATCAGCGCCGCGTCGGCGAGGGAGAAGTCGATCCGGCACGGGCATCCCTCCACGTTGCATCTGTGGTGGGCGCGCCGTCCGCTGGCGGCGGCCCGGGCGGTGTTGTGGGCTTCGCTGGTGGACGACCCCTCGGCGCATCCGGATCGGTTCCCCACCGAGGAGGACCAGAAGCTGGAACGCAAGCGCCTGTTCGGAATCATCGAGCAGCTGGTGGTGTGGAAAAACTCCAACGACCCCGAGGTGCTGGCCGAGGCCCGGACCGAGATAGAGAGATCCTGCGGAGGGCGGTTGCCCAATATCCTGGATCCATTTGGGGGGGGGGGTCAATACCGTTGGAGGCGCAGCGGCTCGGCTTGGCCGCATACGGGGGCGATCTCAACCCGGTAGCGGTGCTGATCTCCAAGGCGCTGGTGGAGATCCCGCCCCGCTTCGCCGGGCTGCCTCCCGTCAACCCCGACGCCCGGGCCGAGTCGGGCCTCAAGACATGGGAACGGGCGCAGGGGTTGGCCGAGGACATCGGCTTCTACGGGAAATGGATGCGGGATCGGGCCTTCGAACGGATCGGGCATCTGTACCCGAAGGTGACCCTGCCCGCCGAAGAAGGCGGCGGCGAGGCGGATGTGATCGCCTGGCTCTGGGCCCGCACCGTCCGGTCCCCGGACCCGTCGTGGGGCGGGCACGTGCCGCTGGTGCGTTCCTGGACGGTCCGCACAGCGAAGAAGAACAAACCTGCGGTATGGGTGGAACCGGTGGTGGACCGCTCCACGCGAACGGTGGGCTACCGGATAAGAGAAGGCGGCGACCCCCCGAAGGGGACCATTGGGCGGCAGGGCGGGACCTGTCTGGCGACCGGAACCCCGATCGGGTTCAACTACATCCGCGAGCAGGGCCGCCTGGGGCTGATGGACCGGCAACTGATCGCGGTGGCCGCCGAAGGGACCCGGGGCCGCGCTTACCTGAGGCCTATTCCCCAGCCTGACGCACCGGAACCAAGCTGGAAACCGTCTGATCCACTGACCGGAAAAGCAGCTGTAAGCGCGCCTCTGTACGGAATGACCGCATGGGCCGATTTGTTCACCGACCGTCAACTCACCGCTCTTTGCACTTTCTCGGGCCTGCTGGACGAGGTGCGTCCAGTGGTGGAAGAGCATGCCCGGTTGGCGGGTTGGGCCGATGACGGAGTGCGGTTGCGGGACGGCGGGTCGGGCGTGTCTGCTTACGCGGATGCGGTGGTCACCTACCTGGCCTTCGGCATAGACAGATGCGCTGACTATTGGTCGTCATTGACGCTTTGGGAAAACAGTGGTGGGATCATCGCTCACACATTTGGTCGGCAGGCGATTCCGATGGTATGGGACTATGCGGAGGCGAACCCGTTCTCGTCCTCTACGGGCAACTGGTTAGGTCAGGTGGCATGGGTGTGCAAAGCGATAGCAACCACGCCCGCTGTGGGATTCGGTGAGGTCTCCCAGCGGGACGCGGCCTCCCGGCTGAGCGATGTTGCGTCGCCGGTGGTGTGCACCGATCCTCCCTACTACGACAACATCTCCTACGCCGACCTGTCGGACTTCTTCTACGTCTGGCTGCGCCGCAACCTATCCGAAGTATGGCCAGACGAGTGCGCCACCCTGCTGACGCCCAAAGCCGACGAGCTGATCGCCAACCCCTACCGGGCCGGATCACAAGAAGCCGCCCGAGAGCATTTCGAGGGAGGGATGGCCCAGGTCCTGGAACGCATCGCCCGGGTTCAACATCCCGAGTACCCGGCCACCATCTTCTACGCCTACAAACAACAAGAAACCACCCAGGACGGCACGGCCTCGACCGGATGGGAAACCTTCCTCCAGGCTCTGGTCGACGCCGGACTCCGGATCACCGCCACCTGGCCCATCCGCACCGAAAGACCGGGCCGAGTACTTTCGATTGGTACCGCGGCGTTGGCATCATCAGTGGTAATCGCCTGCCGCCCCCGCCCCGCCGACGCCCCCATGGCCACCCGCCGGGAGCTGCTCGACGACCTCTCCGCCCGCCTGCCCGAAGCGGTGCGCCTGCTGCAAGAAGAAATCATCGCTCCGGTCGATATGGCCCAGTCGGTAATCGGCCCCGGCATGGAAGTCTTCTCACAATACGCCAGAGTGCTCGAAGCCGACGGCACCGAAATGAACGTCCGCACCGCCCTCGGCCTCATCAACGAACGGCTCGAAGAAACCCTGTCGGCCGAAGAAACCGAATTCGACTCCGACACCCGCTGGGCAATCACCTGGTACGAACAATACGGCCACGAACCCGGGCCCGCCGGGGACGCTATCACCCTTTCGAACGCCAAGAACACCTCGCTGGACGGCGTGTTACAGGCCGGGATCGCCGAATCCAAAGGCGGCAAGGTGCGATTATTCACCAGAGAGGAACTTGACGGCATGGACTGGAACCCCGCCGAAGACAAACGTTTGACCGTGTGGGAAGTTACCCAACACCTGATCGTCCGCCTCGGCTACTCCGAGCGCACCGCCGCCGGACTGCTGCGCAAAGCTGCACAAGAAGCGGGAGCGGACATCGGCGACCGTGCACGCCGCCTCGCCTACCTGCTGTATCAGATCGCCGACCGCAAGGGCCGGGCCGCCGACGCGGTGGACTACAACGGCCTCGTCCGAACCTGGATCGACATCGCCCGCCAAGCCGCCCTCACCCGTGAGGAACCCACCCTCGGGATATAGACCAACCGGACGCGGGCCCCTCGCCTATCCCGGTACGGTCAGACGACCAGGTTGATCAACTTGGGCCGGCGGTCGACGACCCGGCGTATCTCCGCGCCGGCGAGGTGACGCGCCACGTTCTCGGCGGAGACGGCCAGGTCTACGGCGTCGGCTTCGGAGATATCTACCGGCGCCTCCAAGCGGGCCCTCACTTTGCCGTTTACCTGCACCACCATCGTCACGGTCTGCTCGGCCGCCGCCTCCCGGTCCGCGATCGGCCACTTCTGGAGATGGACGCTCGACTTGTTGCCCATCAGCCTCCATACCTCCTCGGTGACATGCGGGGCGATCGGGGCGAGCAGCACCACCAGGATGACCAACGCCTCGCGCCAGGCCTCCTCGGTGACGTTCCTGGCCGACAGAGCCTCGTTCAGCGCGTTCCGCAGCTTCATCAGCTCCGCCACCGCGGTGTTCCATCGGAAGGACTCGAGGTCGTCCCCCACCTTGATGACCGCCTGATGGGCGCGCCGCCGGAGAGCCGAGGCCGCGCCCCGGTCGACTGCATCGGGCCGGTATTCCGCCCGCCCCAGCCTCCAGACGTCGGTGATGAACCGCTGGGCCCCCTTGATGCCCCGGCTGTTCCAGGGGCCCCCCTTCTCCCACTCGAAGGCGAACATGAGGTAGGTGCGGACTGTGTCGGCTCCGAACTCCTCTACCAGGTCGTCGGGGTTGACCACGTTGCCGCGCGACTTGGACATGCGCTGGACCTCGAGGCGCTGCCGCAGCTGGCCTACATTGTTGTCACCGGGGATGGACGGTATCTCGACCAGCGCCTCCTCGGGCACCTCCACGGCAACCGGCAGGTCCGATCCGTCCGGCAGAACCCTCAGCACCCGGTCGGTCCGGCCTACGATCTCGCCGGCCGCCGCCGCCTTCTCCGCCAGGCCGTCCGCATCGGCCGCCGCCCGCACCGACGAAGCGACCACCCGCCCCCCTTCGAACCGGCCCTCGACCGACACCAGATCGCCGCGCCGCTCCTCCCCCAGCACCTGCCCCTGGTTGCGGAGCATGATCATCGGCTCGTCGAACAGCCCCTCCGGATCACGGCCCCGGGCCCTCATCGCGGCGGCGGTGTCATCGAAGACCCCCATGTCGCGCAGGGCTTTGGTGAAGAACCGGGTGTACATGAGGTGCATCACCGCGTGTTCGGCCCCGCCGGTGTAGGTGTCGACCGGAAGCCAGTAGGCCGCTTCCTCGGGATCGAAGGGCGCCAGATCGTATTCGGGGCTCAGGTAGCGGAGCTGGTACCAGGACGAGCACATGAAGGTGTCCATGGTGTCGGTTTCCCGGACGGCGGGGCGGCCCCCGGAGTCGGTGGTGTTCAGGAAGGGCTCGTGGTAGGTGAGGGGGCTGCGGCCTGTGGGGTTGAACTCCACGCCCTCCGGCAGCTCGACCGGCAGAAGGCCGTCGGGAACCAGCTCGGCTTGCCCGTCCCCGCGGTACACCACCGGAATCGGGCACCCCCAGTAGCGCTGGCGGCTGATCAGCCAGTCCCGCAGACGGTATTGGACCGCCCCCCGGCCGAGGCCCCGCTCCTCGAGCCAGGCGGCGACGGCTTCCTTGGCCTCGTCTATGTAGAGGCCGTCCAGGAAATCGGAGTTGATGGATGGGCCGTCCCCCTCGTAGGCCTTGCCGTCGAAACCTTCGGGCGGCTGTACGGTGCGCACGATGGGAAGGCCGTAGCGCTCGGCGAAGGCCCAGTCGCGCTCGTCTTCGCCCGGCACCGCCATGATCGCTCCGGTGCCGTAGCTCATCAGGACGTAGTCGGCGATCCAGACCGGAATCAGCTCGTCTGTAACCGGGTTGAGGGCGTACCCGCCCGTGAACACCCCGGTCTTGTCCTTGGTCAAATCGGAGCGCTGCAGCTCCGAGCGGCGGGCGGCCTGCTCCCGGTACTGCTCTACTTCCTCCCGGCGCTCATCGGTCGTCAGCGCCTCCACCAGGGGGTGCTCCGGCGCCAGCACCATGAAAGTGGCGCCGTGCAGGGTGTCGGGCCGGGTGGTGAACACCTCGATCGGGTCCGCCCCCTCGACCGGGAAACCGACCCGGGCCCCCTGCGACCTGCCGATCCAGTTGGTCTGCATGGCCTTGACCGGTTCGGGCCAATCGAGTCCCTCGAAGCTCAGCAGCTCCTCCGCGTAGTCGGTGATGCGGTAGAACCACTGCTCCATCATCCGCTGCACCACCGGCTGCCCGGTGCGCTCGTCCTTGCCGTCGATGATCTGCTCGTTGGCCAGCACCGTCTGGAGGGTGGGAGACCAGTTGACCAGCGCCTCCCCGCGGTACGCCAGGCCGGCCTCGTGGAGGCGGGAGAAAAACCACTCGCTCCAGCGGTAGTACTCGGGGGTGCAGGACACCGCCTCCCGCTGCCAATCGATCATCGTCCCCATGGATTTGAGCTGCCGCCGCATCCGTTCGATGTTGGCGTAGGTCCATTTCCAGGGGTGGATGTTGGCCTGGACGGCGGCGTTCTCCGCCGGCAGGCCGAAGGCGTCGAACCCCATGGGGAACAGCACGTTGCGCCCCTTCATGCGCATGTATCGGGCCCGGGCGTCGGAAGGGGTCATGGCGTACCAGTGCCCGATGTGCAGATCGCCGCTCGGGTAGGGCAGCATGGTCAGGGCGTAGTGCTTGGGCCGGTCCCAGTCCACCTCCGACCGGTAGAGCCCCGACTCCTCCCAGGCCTGCTGCCAGCGGGCTTCGACTTCCCGGTGGTCGTATGTCTCCCTCACGGCGGTGATACTAACCGGACGGGCGAACGGTTAACCTTCCGCGCCTGAACAGCTCGGACGGCCGAGAACGAGGAGAGGCCTGTGCGTCCGGTAGTAGCGGTAACCACCACGACCGCCGTCGACCCGCGGTATCTGGACCCGCCCTGCGACCTCCACACCCTCATGGACACCTACACCCTGGCGCTGGAGCGGGCGGGGGCGGCCCCGATGCTGATAGGCCGCATGCGCCCCGAGGACGCCCCCCTGATCCTGGACCGGGTGGACGGCCTGGTGGCGTCGGGAGGCCGGGATCTGGCGCCGTCCCTCTACGGGCAGGACAACACGGCCAGCACGGAGAGCCACCCGGGGGACGACCGCCGGGACATCGCCCTGGTGCTCGAGGCGCGCCGGAGGAAGATGCCGGTGCTGGGGATCTGCCGGGGCCTCCAGGCGGTGAACGTGGCCCTGGGCGGGGAGCTCCACCAGCACATACTCTCGGATGCTGACGACGAACACCCTCCCTCCCCCCGGGAAACCCGCAGGCTCAACACCCACCGGCACACGGTGGAGCTGGACGCCGGATGCCGCCTGGCGGCTATCTACGGTTCGACCGAACGGAAGGTCAACTCCATCCATCATCAGGCCGTCTCCCGGCCGGCGGCGGATCTGACGGTTACGGGCCGCACCCCCGGCGGTTCCATAGAGGCGGTGGAGAGCGCCGACCCCGACTGGGCGGTGCGGGCCGTCCAGTGGCATCCCGAGATGCTGGACCCCGGCGACGAGCATCCCTTGTTCGCCGCCTTTGTGGAAGATGTCCGCCGTTGCCTGGCGGGGCGGGGTGGAGCTGACGGGATTTGAACCCGTGACCTCTTGCATGCCATGCAAGCGCTCTGCCAGCTGAGCTACAGCCCCTGGGCGGACAAGCATACCAACATCCGGGCGGTTATCGGCATCTCCTCCGTCCGTCCGGGGGTGGACGTCCGCCGCCCGGCGGCGCAGGTCAGACGGCGGGGGCGGGCCGGTCCCCGTTGCCCTGCCCGGCAATGGGCGTCCAGGGGAGGCGGGGGGCGTCGCCCCACAGGCGTTCCAGGGAGTAGAACTCGCGCGCCTCCGACTGGAAGATGTGCACCGCCAGGTCGCCGTAGTCCAACAGCACCCAGTCCCCGGTGTCCATTCCCTCGCGGCGGAGGGGCGACCGGCCGCAACCCTTCAGCCGGCGGGCCGCCTCTTCGACCAGGGTGCGCACCTGGCGCTTGGATCCACCGGAGGCGATCACGAACAGGTCGACGATGCCGAGCAGGTCCCCCATGTCCAGGATGACGATATCGCGGCCCTGCTTGCTGTGGATGGCGCGGGCGGCCGCAACGGCCAGCTCAACCGGTGAGAGATCGGCGCCCGCCGGCTGCGCTGTTTGGGTATCCGCGGTGCTCACCCTTGTAGGTCGGCTTCCATATGACTGTCGAAGCATAGCCCGCCCCGCCGGGCGGCGCCCCGCCGGAAGCTCTACCGGTAGAGCCCGCGGCGCTCTATGTACTCCAGGACCGCCGGCGGGACCAGGAAGCGCAGGCTTCCTCCGGCGGCGGCCCGGCTGCGCAGCGCGGTTCCCGAGATGTCCAGGATCGGAACGTCGAGCCAGGTGACGGCGGCCCGGCCGCCCACCGCGCTCTCCACCGCTTCCCTGGGCGTTCCGGGGCGGGGCGCCACCGCGAGCCGGGCCAGGGCCGGCACCTCGTCCGCCCGATGCCAGGACGGCAGGCGGGCGGCGGCGTCGGCGCCCAGTATCAGGAACGGCGCCTCTCCCGGGCCGCCGCCGGCCCGGTCCTCTTCGACCAGCTCGGTGAGGGTGTCGACCGTGTAGGTGTATCCGCGGCGCGTCACCTCTCGGTCGTCCGCCTCCATGTAAGGGATGTCCGAGACGGCGGCCGCGGTCATCCCCCAGCGGTGACGGGCCGGCGTAACCCCGCTCCCCGCCTTCTGCCAGGGCGACCCCGCCGGTATGAACTTCACCATGTCCAGACCGAGGCGGTGGTAGGCGGCCTCGGCCACCGCCATGTGGGCTGTATGGGGCGGGTCGAACGTCCCTCCGAGTATCCCGATGCGCACCCGGATCAGGCTAGACGGACGGCGCCGCGCCGCCGGTCACCAGCTCCCCACCAGCCGCAGACCGGGGTGCGGCGCCCGCGGCGCGCAGCCCAACAACGGCTCGGGGTCAACGTACTCGCCGTTGATCCGCACCGAGAAATGGACATCGCCGTGCCCCGGCTCATCGCCGGCCAGGCCGATCACCTCCCCCCGGCCCACCCGCTGCCCCGGCGCAACCAGAGCCGCGCCCAGACGCGAGTAGCTGGTCTTGAGGCCTCCTCCATGATCGACCGTAACCGCCAGGTTGGCCGCCGCCAGACCCGAGAAGGTTACCTTTCCGGCGGCCGCGGCCCGGATAAACCCGCCGCCGCCCGAGAAGTCGACGCCCCAGTGGCCCGACCAGTTGGGTCCGGGGGCGAATCCGGCGCTGATGAAACCGCCGCTCGGGGGGTCGAAGCCCACGCAAGACCGGTCGGCGCCCTGCAGACCGAGGCCCGAAGCGGGCGTACCCGGGTAGGGAACCACCAGCGCAACCCCCGCGGCCAAAACCAACCCCAGGATGGACAGGCGAACTGACGACACGACGACGCTCCTCGCCTCCCGCCGCTCTCCTACTTCCGCGCCCCGCCCGGCCGCCCCGCCGAATCGGGTCCCCCCGACCCTGCCGGACAGCCGAACACAACTCAATATATCATATATATCACCAACTACCAATAGGCTCGTTCCGGCACCCTCGGCGCCGGAGACGCCGCCCGCGGAACAGGGCCGCCCCCGAACTGTCACCGCGTCCCTGGGAAGTGCGGCTAACTAACCTGGCATTGCCAGCTGCCGAGGTTCAACCAGCGAGGTTCCGCTATGCACATCGTGATCGTGGGGGCCGGCACCGTGGGTTCTTACATCGCCGAGCGGCTCTCCATGGAGGGCCAGGACATAATCGTCATCGAGATTGACCCCCATCGGGCCGCGGAGATCAAGGCCCGGCTCGACGTCCTGGTCATCACCGGCAACGGGGCCTCCGCCTCCGCCCTGGCGGAAGCCGAGGTCGGACGCGCCAAGCTGCTGCTGGCGGTGTCGACCAGCGACGGCGCCAACATCCTGGCGTGCCACACGGCCAGCCAGATGGGGGTGAAGCGCACCGTCGCCCGCGTCCAGGATCCCGAGCTCAGGGAAGGGTTGGACGGCCTCGACGTGGACTTTGTGATCGACCCGGCGGCTTCGGCGGCCAGGGAGATCGCCGCCCTGGTGAGCGAGTCGGGGGTCTCCGAGCTGATCGAGTTCGGCGAGGGGAGCCTCTCGCTGGTGGGGGGCACCGCCACCAACCTGTCCCCGCTGGTGGGCAGGCCCCTCAGGGAACTGCGGGGGCGGCTCCAGGAGTTCGGATGGCTGGCCATCGCCGTGGTCCGCAACGGGGTAACCATGGTGGCGCACGGGGACACGACCGTGAAGGAGGGAGACCACCTGCTGCTGATGGCAGCCAGCGAGAACGTGGACCGCGCCAAGGACATGATCGGGATCCGGGACCAGGAGACGCGCCGCGTCCTCATCATCGGATCCACCCGGGTTGCCCACCTGACCGCCGATCTCCTGGACGAAACCGGCCTGGACATCGTGATCATCGACCCCGAAGCGGACCGTTGCCAGATCCTGGCGGAGCAGTATCCGGGGGCCCTGGTGATCCAAGGCGACCCCACCGACCCGGCGGTGATGGGCGACCTGAACATCACCGCCGAGGACGCGGTCATCGCCCTCACCGGGGTAGACACCATGAACCTGATCGGGTCGCTGGTGGCCAAGGCGCTGGGGGCGTCCACCGCCATCAGCCGGGTGACCCGTCTCAGCTACGTGGGGCTGCTGGCGGGCATCGGCCTGGACACCACCGTCTCCATCCGCCTGGCGGCCGCCAACTCCATCCTCCGCTTCGTCCGCCGGGGCGCGGTCCATTCGGTGACCACCTTCTCCGACACCGACGCCGAGGTGATAGAGCTGGAGGTCGACCCGCGGTCGGAAGCGGTGGGAAAGACCCTGCTCGAGCTGCCGCTGCCGACCGGGGCGGTGGTGGGGGGCATCCTGAGGGGCGACCGCTCCTTCGTCCCGTCGGGGAACACCGACATCAAGGCCCATGACCTGCTGATCATCTTCACGATTCCCGAGGCGATGTCGTCGGTCGAGTCCCTGTTCTCTTCGTGAGCCGCGTTCCGTGAGCTCTTCTTCCGGGAGGCGCCCCGACCGATCCGCCGGAGGCCGGCGCCGGTGGAGGTATCGGGAGCTGCTGTCGGAGACCCGTTTCTTCGTGCACCGCCCGGGTCACATGTTCCGCCATCTCGCCTACGTGATCGGGGCGGTGGTGGCGGCGGCGGGGGTGTCCATGCTGCCCGCCGCCGCCGTATCGCTCATCTACCGGGAATGGGAGGCGGCCGGATGGATCACCCTGGCGGCGGCGATCACGGTGCTGTGCGGGCTGATCGGCTGGAAGGCGGTGGGGCGGTCGGGCGACCTGACCACCAAAGAGGGCTTCGCGGCCGTCGGCCTGGCCTGGTTCGCCATGGCCTTCTTCGGGGTGCTCCCCTACCTGCTTACCGGTTCCATCGACAACCTGACCAACGCCTTCTTCGAGACCGCCTCCGGTTTCACCACCACCGGGGCCTCTCTGGTGCCGGATCCGGCTGCGCTGCCGCGCGGGATCCTTATGTGGCGGTCGCTCACCCAGTGGCTGGGCGGCATGGGGATTATCATCTTGTCGCTGGCGATCCTCCCGCTGCTGGGGGTGGGGGGCGTCCAGCTGGCCCGGGCCGAGTCGCCGGGGCCGGAGCCGGACCGGCTCACCCCCCGCTTCCGGGAGACCGCCAAGCGCCTCTGGTATGTGTACGCGCTGGTGACCCTGGCCGAGGTGCTTTTCCTCTGGGCGGGGGATATGACCCTTTTCCAGGCGGTCAACCACGCCCTCACCACCATGTCCACGGGCGGGTTCGGCACCGAAGCCTCCTCCATCGACGGGTTCAGCCCCTACGCGCAGTGGGTGATCATCGCCTTCATGTTCATCGCCGGGACCTCCTTCTCCCTGCACTTCCGGGCGGTGCGGCAGCCCGGCCGCTACTGGAAGAGCACCGAGTTCCGCCTCTATCTGGCCGTCGTCGCCGCCGCCTCCGTTCTGATCCTGGGCGGTCTGTGGAGAAACGGGGGATTCTCGGCGGACATCCTGCGGGATTCGATTTTCACGGCCCTGGCGCTGATCACCACCACCGGGTTCAGCACCGCCGACTTCGGCTTGTGGATACCCACCCTCCAGATCCTCGTCGTGGGCTTGATGTTCGTGGGGGGAATGGCCGGATCCACCGCCGGAGGCATCAAGATCTACCGGCTGGGGGTGCTGGCCAAGGCCTCTACCGCCGACCTGCGGAGGCTTATCCACCCCCGGGGGGTGTTCATCACCCGCTTCGGCGGTGACCGGGTGCCGGATCCGGTGCTGGAGAGCGTGCAGGCCTATTTCTTGTTCTTTATGTTCACGTTCATGACCGGCACCTTCCTGCTGGGCTTCCTCGGTTCGACCTTCAACCAGGAGATGGACATCGTCACCGCGGTATCGGCCACCGCCAGCGCCCTCGGCAACATCGGCCCCGCCCTGGGCAGGCTGGGACCGAGCAGCAACTACCTGGACCTCGCCTGGCCGGGAAAGTGGCTGCTCTCCTGCCTGATGATCGTGGGGCGGCTGGAAGTGTTCCCGGTCCTGCTGCTGTTCACCCGCTCCCTCTGGCGGCGCTGACCGCCCGGCCCCGCCCCCGCTCCTGAACGGGGGAAAGGCGGTCAATCGTCGGCCAGCACCACCATCTGGTCGCGGTGGACCGCCTCGCGGGGCCGTCCGATCTCCGAGGAGCGTCTGCCCATCCACCGCCTCAGCTCGGCCGACCCGGCGGAAGCAAGGCCCTTGGCCACCAGCGCGCCGTCGGGGCCGCGCACCTCCACCGCCGCCCCGGCTACGAACTCGCCCGTCACGCCGGTGATGCCCACCGGCAGCAGGGAGCCGCCCCGCCGTATCAGGGCCCGGGCCGCCCCTTCATCGATGGACAGGCTCCCGTCGATCAGCCGGCCGAAGGCCAACCACAGCTTTCGGGCCGACAGCCTGGTCTTTCCCGGCACCACGTAGGTTCCGACCGCTTCGCCCTTCACGACGGCCTCCACCACCCCCGGCCGGCCCGATCCGGCGATGATGGTGGGTATGCCCGACCAGGCCGCCATCCGGGCCGCCACCACCTTGGTCCTGACTCCGCCGGATCCCACCGGCCCCTTGGACGACGCCGCCGCCAGCCGGTCGAGGAGCGGGTCCCGGTGGTGGATGAGGGAGATGGGCTCCCCCCCGCCGGAGCGGGGATCGGCGGAATACAGGCCGTCGGTGTCGGTGAGCATTATCAGCATCCCGGCCCCCACCAGATGGGCCACGATGGCGGCCAGACGGTCGTTGTCGCCCATCTTCAGCTCGTCCACGGCCACCGTGTCGTTCTCGTTGACGATGGGAACGATGCGCTGCTCCAGCATCCGGGTGAGGGCGCGGCGGGCGTGGAGATATTGGGAGCGCTGCGACAATATGTCCAGGGTCAGCAGCACCTGGCCCATCATCAGGCCCTCCCGCCCGCATATGCGGCTGTACAGGGCTATCAGCAGCGTCTGGCCGACCGCCGCCGCTACTTGCAGACCGGTGGTTTCCGTGGGCCGGCCGCCCAGGAGGGGAGCGCCGGACGCCACCGCCCCCGAGGAAACCAGCACGGTGGGGTATCCGGCCTCCCACAGCCGCCTCACCTGCCCCACCACCCGCGACACGGCCGTCTCGTCGATGCCTCCGTCCGGGCTGGTGAGGCTGGACGAACCCACCTTCAGCACCAGCGGGCCGCCGGGGGCGGGCGCCGTCCTGCCCCCCGATGCGGCGCCGCCCTGCTTCACGTCCATCTCGTCCGTCTCGTCCGTCTCATTCATCTTCGGAACCCGAGAACTCGAACACCAGGTCCCCGATCCGCACTTCGTCTCCTTCTTGCGCCCCGGCCTCGCGCAGCGCCTCGTCCACCCCGAGGCGGGTCAACCTCCGGGCGGCCAGGCCGGCCGCCTCGGAGATGGTCAGGTCGTTGAGGGCCACGGCCCGCTCGGCCGCCCGGCCCTCCACCACCCACCCGTCATCCGCCCGGCCCACCGTGATGCCCGCCCGAACGGGCCGATGGAGGACGTAACCCTCGCTCCGCCCGCCTTCCCGCACCGCCCGGTCGACCGAGTCGGCGATCCTGTATACGAGCTCGTCGATTCCCCGGCCGGTGACGGAGCTGATCTCGACGACGTCGGGGGCATTCTCGCGCAGGGCGGGCGAAACCGCATCCGGGATCCCCAGGTCGGCCTTGGTGACGGCCGCCAACCGGGGCCGCTCCGCCAGCGCCGGGTCGTGGGCGGCCAGCTCCCGGCAGAGCACCTCATACTGGCGCTCCGGCGGATCGGACTGGAGCGGCGAGGGGTCGAGCAGCACCACCAGCACCCGCGCCCGCTCACAGTGGCGGAGGAAATCGTGGCCGAGGCCTTTGCCCTGCGCGGCCCCTTCGATGAGGCCGGGCACGTCCGCCAGCACAAACTCCCGCTCCCCCGCCGACACCACCCCGAGGTTGGGAGTCAAAGTGGTGAAGGGGTAGTCGGCGATCTTGGGGCGGGCGGCCGACACCCGGGAAATCAGAGTGGACTTGCCGGCGTTGGGATAGCCGATCAGGGCGGCGTCGGCCACCAGCCTCATCTCGAGTGTGAACCAGGCCTCCGCCCCGTATTCGCCCTGTTCGCAGAAGTTCGGCGCCCGGTTGCGCGGCGAGACGAGGGCGGCGTTGCCCTTCCCCCCGCGCCCCCCCGCCAGCACCTCCACCCGCTGCCCGGGCGCCGCCAGATCGGCCAGCCGCCTTCCCTGCTCATCCAAAACGGCGGTGCCCGGGGGGACCGGCAGCACCAGGTCGCCGCCCCGCCGGCCGTGGCGCAGGCCGCCTGCTCCGTGGACGCCGTCCCCCGCCGAATGATGCGGGCGGCGGCGGTAGGTGTGGAGGGTGGACATGGACAGATCGGCCGCAACCACCACCCGGCCGCCCCGGCCGCCCGACCCCCCCGCCGGTTTTCCGCGCGGGCGGCGGCCCTCCTTCACGAAGGAGACCGCCCCCGCCCCGCCGCTGCCCGATCGGAGCCGGACCCGAACCCGGTCTACGAACACGCCCCCGGCCTCACTGCCGGGGAGGGAGCAGGCGGGGGGCCGCCAAGACCAGCCCGCACCTAATCCGGGATTACGCTCACCCGCCGGCGTCCGTTGCGGCGGTGGTATTTCACCGCCCCGGGGACCAGGGCGAACAGGGTGTCGTCCCCGCCCCGCCCCACGTTGTCCCCCGGGTGGATGGGGGTGCCCCGCTGGCGCACGATGATTGCCCCGGCCCGGATCTGCTGTCCGTCGAAAACCTTGGGGCCGAGCCGTTTGGCCTGCGAATCACGCCCGTTCTTGGTGGAGCCTCCGCCTTTGGTCTTGGACATCTAGGCCTCCTCTGTCTGGTCGGCGCCCGCCGAGCCGATATCTAGTATCCGCAGCCGCGTGTAGCGCTGGCGGTGACCCTGCCGGCGGCGGTAACCGGTCTTGTTCTTGTATTTGAACACGGTGATCTTGCGGCCCTTGACCTCGCCCAGCACCTCGGCGCTCACCCGCATCGCGTCGAGGTCGGGGCGGCGGGTGACGGCGGCGCCGTCATCGTCCACCACCAGCAGAGGGGTGAAGGAAACCTCGCCGGACGCGCCCTTCAGCAGCTCGACGTCGATGACGTCGCCCGCCGACACCTTGGCCTGCTTGCCGCCCGAGCGGATGATCGCGTACATGTCCTCGAGAACCTTTCGCCTACGGGTTGCGGCAATCATACCGCGCCGCCGGTACCTACTTTCCCACGGGGGTGATCGGAGCCCCGGCGGTGGCGGCGGTCTCGTGCAGCACCAGCCCCCGCCCGTCGCAGGCCGGGCACGGTTCGGAAAACGACTCTACCAGCCCGCTCGACACGTTCTTGCGGGTCATCTCCACCAGACCCAGGCTGGAAACGGCATGCACCTGGGTGGTGGTCTTGTCGTGGGCCAGCGCCTCCCGCAGCCGGGCCAGCACCGCCTCGCGGTTCTGCTTGACCTCCATGTCGATGAAGTCGATGACGATGATGCCTCCGATGTCCCGGAGCCGCAGCTGGCGCCCGATCTCCGAGGCGGCCTCCAGGTTGTTGCGGAGCACCGTATCCTCGAGGTTGACCTTTCCCACGAACTTGCCCGTGTTCACGTCGATCACCGTCAGCGCCTCGGTGCGGTCTATGACCAGGTGCCCGCCCGAAGGCAGCCACACCCGGCGGTCCAGGGCGCGCCGGAGCTGGTCCTCCACCCGGAAACGATCGAACAGCTTCCGCTCCCGGTCGTCGCTGAGATGCACCCGCTGCACCAGGTTGGGCGCCACCTTCTCCAGGTAATCCACCACCGCCTTGTAGGAGGATCGGTCGTCGATCAGCAGGCGCCGGAACTCCTGGTTGAAGTGTTCCCGTATGACCCGGATCAGCAGGCTCGGCTCCTGGTGGATCACCCGCGGAACGGGGCCTCCCTCGCCGCTCTTCTCGATCTCCCGCCACTTCTGCACCAGCCGCTTGATGTCGTCCGCTATCTCCTCCCGAGAGGCGCCCTCCGCGGCGGTGCGCACGATCACGCCGTAGTCCTTGGGCTGCACGGACTGGATGATCTTCCGGAGCCGGAGGCGCTCCGACTCCGGCAGCCTCCGGGATATGCCCAGCATGCCGTTGAGCGGCGACAGGACCAGGTGGCGGCCGGGAAGGGTTACCTGGCTGGTCAGCCGGGGCCCCTTGCCGCCCATCGGGTCCTTGTCCACCTGCACCAGCATGTGCTGGCCCGGATTGAGCAGCTGCTCGATGCGGGGGCCCCGCCCGCGGGTGCGCCGGGTCGAGTTGAGGTCGCCCGCGTAGATCACGCCGTTCTTTTCGGCGCCGATATCCAGGAAGGCCGCCTCGAGGCCGGGCAGGACGCTCTTCACCTTGCTCATGTAGATGTTCCCGACCAGGGATTCCTGATCGGAGCGGTGGACGTAGTGCTCGACCAGCAGCGACCCTTCGAGAACCACCACCTGGGTCTGATGGGGCAGCACCCTGACCAGCATCTGCTTGCGCCCGGTCTCCGGGCGCCCGGCGCCCGGCGCTTCGATATGCGGCTTGGCCGTCCGCGGCCTTCCCGGCCTGTTCTGGGGCCGGGCCGGGGCCTTCCGCCTCCTGTTCCTGGCCGGGGCGGCCTTGGCGGCGCGGGTCTTCTTCCGTCCGTTGGCCGGGGGGGCGGGCAACCGCCGCACCCGCCGCACCTTGACGGTCTTGCCGCCTACCTTGCGGGTCTTGAATTCTTCGGTGGACTCGTCGCCGACCCCGCGGCGAACCACTTCGGCCGTGTTGCGCCGAAACAATGGCATCGTTGTAACTCCTTCTGGATCGTAGGCCGGGCCCTCGTCGTGTGGAGAGCCGGCGGGTGCGGACTGCTGAGCCGCACCTTCCTGCAGCGGTCACGCGGCGCTATCCCGGGGTTCCGGGCAATATCCGGCCCCCCGCCCCGCGTCCGACCTGTTTCATGAGCCGACACCCGACTTGCCGGCCCCGGGCCGGTGTGCAACACCGCTCCGGTTGAAAATGATACGGCCCGGGTGGATGCGGATCGCTTCCGTTCCACCTGCCGGGCCCGGGCTGGTCGGGTGCTCACATGTCCCCTTGCTCGGAGGCTCCGATGCGGTTCTCGCGGTCCGCTCTTTGCGAAGCCGCAGATTCGAAACTCTAAAAGAGGGTTCGGAATTGAACCCCAAAAGAGCCCTACCCCCTGTAGAGCCTTGGAGGAGGCATCGGAACCAGGCTCATACACGGACCGCCTCGGCGGCCCTCGGCCCCTACCCTAACACACTTCGCTGCTTTACCAAAGCACCTCCGGGCGGGCGGCGGAACGACCCGCGAACGACCGCCATTTTCCGTCATTCCCGGGGTATGTCGGAAATCCGCAGCGAGGCGCGCACGCGCCATATCGAGTTCACGATGCCGAGCCCCCCCGCCATGGCGATCATGGCCGAGCCGCCGGCGCTGACGAAGGGGAGGGGCAGACCTGTCACCGGAACCAGCCCGACGGTCATCCCGATGTTGATGAAGACATGGAAGGCCAGCATGGAGGCCATCCCCACCGCGATCAGGGTTCCGAAGGGATCGGTGGTCAGGGCCGCCACCAGCAGTATCCGCCATATCAGCACTGCGTACACGATGATCACCGCCGCCGCCCCCACGAAGCCGAGCTGCTCTCCCACGGCGGTGAAGATGAAGTCGGTGGTCTGGGACGGGATGAAGTTGAGGCGGGTCTGGGTTCCCTGGAAAAGCCCCCGCCCGAAGAGCTGGCCCGATCCGATGGCGATCTGCGACTGGTAGAGGTTCCAGTTGACCCCCTGCAGATCGGCGGTCTGGTCGAAGAACCCCGCCAGCCGCTGCGCCTGGTAGGTGCGCAGGATGTCGAGCCGCAGCACGGCCGCCACCCCGCCGGCCCCCGCCGCCAGGAGCACCGCCATCTGCTTGGTGTTCGTGCCCGCCGCGAACAACACTCCGACGGCGATGACCCCGATCACCACCACGGTGCCGAGATCGGGCTGGCGGAAGACGAGATAACCCGGCGCCGCGGTCAAAGCGAAGGCCGAGGCGAGCCGTTTCCAGCTCAGCACCCCCCCCGACCGGACGGCCAGCAAACCGGCCAGCACCACCAGCAGGGCTACTTTGGCGAACTCGGACGGCTGGAATCGGAAGGACCCCAGCGGGATCCAGCGGGAAGCGCCCTGGATCGGCGGGAAGAACAGAACAGCCACCAACACCGCGACCGTGACCCCGTAGATGACAAAGATCATCCGCCGGTAATGCCGGTAGTCGATGACGGAACCCAAGATGAAGGCGGCCAGGGCGGCGCCGGCGAATATCATCTGCCGCCTCATGGCCGCGGCGGGATCCCCGGTCTCGGCCTCCAGCCTCACATGGGTGGCCGAGTAGACCATCACCGTCCCCAGGGCCAGCAGACCGGCCATCAGGATGAACATGATCACGTCCGGGGCGGGTTTGGGCCGGTCCCTGAACAGCCCGCCTACACCCTCGACCGCGCCGTCTACCGCCACGGCGGCCTCCGTGCTGCGCCTCCGGGCGCGCCCCGCCCCATCCTCACCGCTCCGTGTCCTCGCCCGCCGCCAGCGGGGTTACCCCCACTCCGAACAGGTGCTGGAAGACCGCCCGGGCGGCCGGGGCGGCCACCGCCCCGCCCGACCCGCCTTCGTCCACCATGACCACCACCACCCATCTGGGGTCGTTGATGGGCGCCACCCCCACGAACCAGGCGGTGGCGTCGTGGAAAACCCCGTCCTGGTCGGTGAAGGCCTGGGCGGTGCCGGTCTTGCCGCCCACCAGGGAGGCCAGCGTCCCCATGCCCTCGAAAGCCTGGCGGGCGGTCCCCGAAGACACCACCGCCGCCAGGTCGGCGCGCAGGGACGCCACCGTTTCGGGCCGGATGTCGACGGTGCGCAGCACGCGGCGCTCCAGCGTCCGCACCCGGTCGCCCTCCGGGGATTCCAGGCGGTCCGCCACCCGCGGCTGGACCACCACCCCTCCGTTCATGATCGAGGCGTAGGCAACCGCCAGCTGGAGCGGGGTGGACAGCACCGCCCCCTGACCGACCACCAGGTTCATGAGGTCGCCGCCCTGCCAGCCTTCCCTCCTCACCCTCCACGGCTGATTCTGCCGCCAGTCCTCGAAGAGCCGGCGGTCACCGAGTATGCCCTCGTTCTCGAAGGGCAGGTCCACCTGGGTGTCCCGCCCGAACCCGAAAGACCGCGCCCATTCCTGGATTATGCCCTCCTGCTCGGTGCGGGCGTAGCTGCGCCATATGGAAAGGGCGATCTCCCAGAAGTAGATGTTGCATGAACGCCGGAAGGCGTCGTGGAGGTTCTGGCGGCCGTCCGCCGCCGGGTAGGTCCAGTTCCGCCATACCAGCTGGGAGGCGTCCACGAAGTCGGCTGCCAGCTGCGGCGAACACTCGATGGTCTCCTCGGGCGAAGAGACCCCCTGGGGGAAGATGTCTTCCTCCAGGGCCGCGACGTAGGGGACCGCCTTGAAGGTGGAGGCGGGCGGTTTGAGCCCCTGGATGACGAGGTTGTTGAAGGCCCGGCGGCTGGACAGCTCCTCGAAGGCGGCCACATCGATCCCCCCCACGAAGGCCTGCGGTTCGAAGGTGGGGTAGGAGGCCATGGCCAGGATGGCCCCCGTTTCGATCTCCATCACCACCGCCGCGGCCCGCTCGGCGGGCAGCACCGCCCGGTCGGGATTCTCCTGCTCCTGTTCTTCCTTCAGGAGGTTGGCCAGGTCGATGGCTTCGACCAGCACCCCCTCCACCACTGACTGGGCGGCGGCGTCCAGGGTCAACCACAGGGTGGAACCCTGGACCGGGTCCAGAGAGCCCACCTCCTCCAGGATGTCGCCGTCGGGGTTGACCCGGTAGGCGACCCTGCCCGGCGTACCCTGGAGGAAATCGTCGTATTCCAGCTCCACCCCCAGCTTTCCGACCGGGGTGTTGGAGTCCAGCCAGGGCTGGTCTTCCAGGTCGTCCAGGGAGGGCAGCCCGATGTGCCCCAGCACGTGGCCCATCAGACCCCCCTGCAGGTAACCCCGAACCGGCAGGGTCTGCACCGTCACCCCCGGCAGGTTGGCGCGTTGCTCCAGCACCAGATAGGCGGTGTCGGGGTCGACATCGAACCCGGTGAGGGGCGCCGTCTGCCCCGACCCGGCCCGTTCCACCTCTTCCCGCACCTCCAAGGGGGAGGCGTCAAGGATGGCCGCCAGCCGCTGGATCACGTCGTCCTCCACCTCGATCGGCAGCACCGCCCGGTCCACCTCGATGACCAGCCGGGGCTCGGAGGCGGCCAGCAGGAACCCGGTGCGGTCGACGATGTTCCCCCGGGGCGCGGCGATGGAATCCACGCTGACGATGTTCAGGTCGGCCTGGAGGGCCCATTCGGCTCCCACCGCCAGCTGGACGAACCAGAGCCGGATAAAAAGCAGCGCCAGAAATCCGGTGAAAACCAAGGCCAGAACCCCCAACCTCCATCTGGATCCGGCGGCCCCCTCCCGGCGGTTCTTCGTCCGGTCGGATCGGCCCCGGCCCCCGCCGGACGGTGCGGAGCCCTTCCTCCGGCGCCGGCGCTCCGACCGAACCCCCGGCGGGAAACGGCCCTCTGCTCCTGTCACGGCCGCATCCCCGGCTGCAGCCCCGACCGCGGCCAGAGGGAGAAGAACCGGGCCGCCAGCGGGAGCACGGCCAAGCCGAGCGCCATGTTGTAGACCGGCACCAGCACCAGGGTTCTGATGATATCGGGTGAGCCCAGCGTCCCCTCCCCGAACAGCGCTCCGATCAGCGCCGCCGCCCCCAGCCCCACGAAGGTGATCACGCCCACCGCCGCCATGCTGAAGTAGAAGCCGTAGTCGAACCAGTCCCGGGCGTTCACGGCCGTGTAGGCGGCCAGGGTGAAGGCCAAGGCGTACAACCCGAAGGGCGCGGTTCCGAACAGGTCCACCATCAACCCCCCGGTAAACCCCAGCAGCACGGCCGGCTCCGGCTTGAGCCACCGGACACAGGCGATCACTGTCAGCAGGACCAGATCGGGGCTGACGCCGAACGGACGCACGCTGTGGAAGACCGTGGTCTGCAGCAGCACCGCCAGAACCACCAGCAACAGGGAAAGCAGGATCAGTCGGACGTTCACTGCCCGGCCTCCCCCGCCGCCGGCAGGGCCTCCTCCTCGACCGGTGCTTCCCCCCCGGTCTGGTCGGGGTCGGGAGGCCACGGGATCACGGCCACGTACTCCATCCGGTCGAGATCGCTGAAGGGCACCACCCCCACCCGGATGATGCCGGCCCGCGGTACGGCCTGGGCAGCGACCCGGCCCACGTCCAGACCCTTCGGATAGGAATCGGAATCCCCGAACGGGCCGTAGGTGGTCAGCAGATCCCCTTCCCGCACGGGCGCCCGGGCGTCCAGTATCGAGAGCTGCAACCCCCCGGTGCCCAAGCCTTCGACCACTCCCCGCCGGCCGTCCGCCAGGCGCACGGTCACCCCCGGCGCCCGGCGGGAAGTGATGGGAATCACGGCCGCACCCTGGTCCCCCGCCTCGGAAATCACCCCCACCAGGGCGCCCCGGCCGTCCACCACCGGCTGGCCGGTATGCACCCCGTCCTCGACGCCCTGGTCGATGATCATGGTGGAGTCGAGGGTGCCCCCCCGGCCGATCACCTCGGCGGCAACGGCCTGTTCCTGCAGATCGTTCTCCAGGCGCAGGTTCAGCAGGACGCCCAGCTCCTCCACCTGCGTCTCGAGATGGCCGACCCTGACCACCTCGCGCTCCAGCTCGTCGATCTTCTCCCGCAGCCGCTCGTTCTCCTCCCGAAGCCCCGCCAGGTTGGCCAGGCTGTCAACGTATTCCGCCGCGGGGGTGACCACCGCGTTCACTCCGGTCTGGATGGGGGTTACCAGGAACTGGGCGCCGCTGCGCAGCGCCGCCCCGGTTCCCTCGCCGGGCGAGCGGATGTCGAAGGTCATAAGCAGGAGGGCGGTAACCATGAGCGCGGCGGCAATGTAGGCGGAACGGTGGTAACGGGGCCTGGATTTCCTGAATCCGCCCCCCCTCCGCAAGGACTGCAGCGTCGATCTCACCGCTCAGGCGGCGGCCGCGCCTCGAACCCGGGCCGAACCCATAGACACCTTGGCGCCGCCCATCTATTGGCCGGACGAGGCCAGCACCGGATGCAGCATGTCGTAGTGCTCCAGGCATCTGCCCGATCCGATCACCACCGACTGGAGAGGCCGATCGGCGACCCTGACCATCATGCCGGTCTCGTACGACAGGCGCTGGTCGAGAACCTGGAGCAGGGCCCCGCCCCCCGTGATGACTATTCCCGACTCCACGAGGTCGGCGGCCAGCTCGGGCGGCGTGCTGTCCAGGGTAACCCGCGTCGCGTCGACGATGGCCGACACGGTTTCTTCGATGGCGGCCCGCACCTCGGCGGCGGACAGCAGGATGGTCATGGGCAGCCCCGACAGCAGATCCCGTCCGGTAACCTCGGCGCTCGGCTCGTCCTTGAACGGGTAGGCCGAGCCGATCAGCATCTTTATCTGCTCGGCGGTCCTCAGCCCCAGCAGCAGGTTGTGTTCCTTCTTCACCCACTCGATGATCCGGTTGTCCATGTCGTCGCCGCCCATCCTGACGCTCTTGGAGACGACGATGCCCCCCAGCGAGATGACGGCCACCTCGGTGGTGCCGCCGCCTATGTCCACGACCATCGACCCCCTGGGGTCGCTGACCGGCAGCCCGCATCCGATGGCGGCGGCCATCGGCTCGTCGATGGTGTAGGCCCGGCGGGCGCCCGCCTGGTAGGCGGCCTCCTCGACCGCCCGGCGCTCCACCCCGGTGATGCCGGAAGGGACGCAGATGACGATTCGGGGCTTCGACCAGCGGCGCCGGTGTACCTTGTCGATGAAGTACCGGAGCATCCGTTCGGCCACGTCGAAGTGGTTGATGACGCCGTCCCGCAGGGGCCTGATGGCCTGGATGTACGAGGGGGTGCGGCCGATCATGCGCTTGGCGTCCATGCCCACCGCCAAGGCCTCGTTGGTATGGGAATTGATGGCGACCACCGACGGTTCGTTCAGAACCACACCCCGGTTGCGTACATAGACAAGGGTGTTGGCAGTCCCCAGATCAACGGCCATGTCCTGGCCGGCGATCGTAAACATGCTGTCAGCCATCAGGCACCCGTCAAAATCTTGGGGGTGATTCTAGTACGGCCGAAAACATGTCGGGAACGGTTCCGCCCGCAGCCGGGGGTCTCCGACCGGCGGTCCCGGGCGCGAAGCCGATCAGGAGGCGAACCAGACGCCCAGCTCGCGTTCGGCGCTTTGAGGACTGTCGGATCCATGGACGATGTTCTCCTGTATGTCGAGGCCGTAGTCGCCCCTGATGGTCCCCGGGAGCGCCGCCGCCGGGTCGGTGGCCCCCATCATCAGGCGGGCGGCGGACACCGCCGAGGGCCCGGACCACTGCATGGCCACCACCGGACCGGAGGTGATGAACCCCACCAGAGAAGGATAGAAATCCTTGCCCTCGTGTTCGGCGTAGTGGCGGGCGGCGGTGCGGGGGCCGGGCGTCAGCATCTCGATGCGGTCGAGGGTCAGCCCCTTGGCCTCGAACCGGGCGATCACCTCCCCCACCAGGCGGCGCCTCACCCCGTCGGGTTTGACCATTATAAAGGTTGTCTGGTTAGCCGCGTCCATCTGCTCCCGCCTTGCTCGATGATGGATTCTACGGGATTCCCAGGGGGGAGGAAACCGGGCCCGGCGGCGGGCGCCCGGGCCGGTTAGACTCGCCGCCGATGGCAGCCGCACCCGACCGGATACAGATCCTCCGCGACGACGAGCAATGCCCCGGCCTGCCCATCGTGGAGCGGGGCGGGAGCGCCCGGGCGGTGGTGTGGCCGGGCGTAGGCGCCGTATTGCGCTCCATGCACCGCATATCACTCGAACCGCACGGGCGGACGGTGCAGCTCGAGCACCCCATGGAGGCCGTCTACTACGTGATGAGCGGGAGCGCAACGGCCCTGGACGCATCCGACATGAAGCGGCACGCGCTGTCGGCCGGTTCGATGGCCCACATCGACCCCGGCACCGCCTATGTATTCGAGGCCGGCGGCGGGGGGGCCGAGATCGTGGGGGGCCCCTGTCCCGCCGACATGCGCCTGTACTCCCGCCTGGACAACGGCTGATGGCGATCCGGGTCTTCCATCGGGACAAACCCACCGCGATCGTTCCGATGATCGCAAAGGACGCCCGCCTCGTCGTTTGGCCGGGGGTCGAGGCCTACACCGCCAACATGAACTACGTGGACATGCAGCCCGGCGAGCGCAACGTGGAACACGTCCACGTCGAATCCGAGGACACCATCTACGTGCTCGACGGCAAGGGCAGCATCGACGACCTGACCAACGGGCTGCGGCTCGAGTTCGAGGCCGGAAACGCGGTCCACGTGCCGGTCGGGATCTGGCACGCCGTATCCGGGGACCGGGGCGACCGCATCGAGAGCGTCGGCGGACCTTGCCCCGCCGACTGGAACATGCTGCGCGCCGCCGGGCTCGTCCCGGACGAGGCAGACGAGGCCGGCCGGCCGAACCGAGCCGCCGGGGAGTAGGAGCAGGCGCCGATGGCCAACACCGTTTCCATAGGTCTGGGGCAGATAGGCGGACAGCCCGGAGAGGTCGAGAAAAACCGCGACCTGTCCCGCCGCTCCGCGGTCGAGGCCTTCGAGCAGGGCGCCGACATCGTGATCCTGCCCGAGATGATCATCCACGGATACATCTCCGACTGGCGGGCCCTGGCCCCGTCGGCCGAGCCGGTGGACGGGCCCACGGTGGAGGAGTGGACGGAGCTGGCCGCCCGGTACGACGGTTACGTGGCGGGGGGGTTCTGCGAGCGGGACGGCGAGGCCCTCTACAACACGGCGGTGGCGGTGGGCCCGGACGGGCTGCTGCTCCACTACCGCAAGACCCACCTGTTCGCCGAGGAAAAGGTGGCCTTCCGCAGCGGCGGCCTGGGCTTCCCCGTGGCCCATACCCGCTTCGGGACGATCGGCCTGTGCGTCTGCTACGACCTGCGGTTCGTCGAGGTGGTCAGGCTGCTGGCGCTGAAGGGCGCCGACCTGATCTGCGTCCCCACCGCCTGGCTGCCCGGATACGACCAGGAGCGCTGGGACGAGCACGGCATGTGCCCCCAGGGCAGGGGGGCGGTCGTACAGGCCAACCTCTCCCAGGTGTTCATCGCCTGCGCCTCCCAGGCCGGGCCGCACGGGGACCTCGACTTCCTCGGCTCGTCGATCCTGGCCGACCCCTACGGCGGGCTGGCCGCCGGACCGCTGCCCGGTTCGGAGGACGCGATCGCCGTCGTCGAGGTGGACATCGGCGCCGCCAAGCGGGCCCAGGTCCGGGGCGAGCTGATCGCACCCCGGGCAGACCGCCGCACCGACCTCTACGGCGTCCGGTCGGAGGACGGCCGGGTCCTCTGAGCCGAGGCTGACAGACCCGCCCCTACCCTCTACCATCGGGCGGGTCAACCGTCCATCCATCCAACGAGCATCGGAGGCGACAACGTGAAAATCGTCGATCTTTCCCACCCCATCAACCTGCATACGCCGGGATGGGTCGGGTACCCCGGTTCCAAGATGTACTACACCCAGACCCTGCAGACCAACCGGGTGGTGTCCCAGCGGTTCGAGACCTCCCTGCATGTGGGAACCCACCTCGACGGGCCCATGCACATGGCCGACGGGGCCGGGGATATGGCCTCCCTGCCGCTGACCAAGCTGGTGAACGAGGGGGTGATCGTCGACGTGTCCGACGTCGTCAGCGACTGGAGCATCATCGAGCCCGAGCACATCACCTCCAAGGTCGAGGTGAAGAAGGGCGACATCCTCATCATCCACACCGGTTACCACCGCTACTACGAGGGCAAGCCCGAGCAGGACCTGACCCGGTACTTCTGCATGCATCCGGGCGGCACCCACGTCCTGGCCGAGTGGATGCTCGACATGGAGATCTCCTGGTGGGGCGTCGACGCCGGCTCCGGCGACCACCCCCTCAACACCACCATCCGGCACATGCGGCCCGACCTGACCAAACGCTTCGAGGAGAAGGTCGGCAAGCCGGTGGCCGAATACTTCGGCGAGTACACCTACACCCACCACAAGAGCGGGCGGGTCATCACCGAGGACCTGTTCCCCATGCACTACCTGGCCTTCCCGGAGGGCTGCATCCATGCGGAGAACGTGGGCGGAGACATCGAAAAGGTGCTCAACCAGCGGTGCATCATCGGGGCCTTCCCCTGGAAGTTCGAGGGCGGGGAGGCCTGCCCCTGCCGGATAGTCGCCTTCTTCGACGTAGGCGACCTGACGGTCGAGGAGCTGACCGAGGCCGTGTAACGCCGCCGCGCCGCCCGGCGGTCAACAGGCGCAACGGGGACATCCCCAGCGGTTGTTCGGGCAGCCGCCGATGCCGCCGGGTCGATGGAAAGACGAAAACCCGAGTCGAAGTTGCGGGCCGGGCGCCGGCGCGCACCGTCCATGCGCCGGGGGCCGGCTTCCACCCGCCGGGCGCTGGCCGCGGTCTGTCTGGCCGCCGCCGCTTGCCAGGCTCCGGCGCCCGGCCCTCCGCCCGCCTCCGAGGCTGCCGCAACGGACGGCGCCGCGGCCGGCGGGCAGGCCGACGTGATGCGGATCGTGGACGGAGACACGCTGGTCGTCTCCCTCGGAGGAGCGGAGCAAACGGTGCGCCTGATCGGGATCGACGCCCCCGAGGCCGGCGAGTGCCCGGCCGACCGGGCCGTCGAACGGTTGGCTGAGCTGGCGGCCGGGCGGGTGCGGCTGGAGACCGACCAGGAGATGTACGACCGGCGCGGCCGGCTGTTGGCCTACCTGTGGGCGGACGGCGTCCTCGTCAACGAGGCGCTGGCGGCCGAGGGGTGGGCGATCGCCCGGGCCTACCCGCCCAACACCGCCCGCCAAGCGGCGCTCCGAACCGCCGAAGACGCCGCCCGCCGCGCCCGGCTGGGGTGGTGGGCGCCCGACGCATGCGGCGCCCCGACCGGATTCCGCCTCGAGATAACCGAGATCAGATGGAACCCGCCCGGCCCCGACGAAGACGACCTGAACGGCGAGTACCTGGTGATCGTCAACCGGGCGGAACAACCCGCCGACCTGGGCGGATTCACCCTGCGGGACGAATCATCCTCCAACCGCTACCGGTTCCCGCCCCGGTGGATCCTGCCCGCCCGAGGCCGGGCGGCCGTCCATTCGGGAAGCGGGCGGGACCGCCCCGGCCTCCTCTACTGGGGCAGCGGCCGCCCGATATGGAACAACGGCGGCGACCGGGCCTTTCTCCTGGACCCGGCCGGCAACATAACCGCCGAATACTCCTACCGCGGCTGATTCCGCCGCGCCGGTCAACACCCCCGCCGGGACACGGCCCGGTCGGCCTCCCGCTTCATCTCCCGGGCCTTGATCTTCTGCCGCTTGTCGTACTGGCGGGCGCCCCGCCCCACCCCCAGCCGCACCTTGGCCCGCCCGTTCCTCCAGTACATCTCGATGGGCGCCACGGCCATTCCCTTCTCCCGGACCCGGCGGGAGATGCGTTCTATCTCCCTGGAGTGCAGCAGCAGCTTCCGGTCCCGGACCGGGTCGTGCCCCCCGTCCCGCGCCATCTGATACGGAGCTATATGCATCCCCGACAGCCACATCTCCCCCCGCCTGACCAGACCGTACGCCTCCTTCAGCTGCACCTGCCCCGCCCTGAGGCTCTTTACCTCCGAGCCGGTCAGCACGATGCCCGCCTCGTATTCCTCCTCGAAGTTGTAGTCGCGCCGGGCGCGCCGATTGGAGGCGATGACGCTGCCGCCCCCCTGCTTGCCCTTCTTGCGGCTCATCTCCGGCCCCGTTCCTCCTGCGGCTGCGGGCGCCCGGCGCCCGGCCTGCTTTCTGTATCAGCTCAGATACTTCATCGGGTCGACCGGCGCCCCCACCTCCCGCACCTCGAAATGGAGATGGGGGCCGGTGCAGTAACCCGAGCAGCCGATGTAGCCGATCACGTCGCCGGCCAGCACCTCGTCGCCCACCGACACCGCAATGGACGACTGATGAGCGTACAGGGTAGACAGGCCGCCCCCGTGGTCGAGCACCACCATCCGCCCGTAACCGCCCCGCCGCTCGGCCAGAATGACCCGCCCGTTGGCGGAGGCGTAGATCGGACTGCCGGTGGGCAGCCCGATGTCGATTCCGTTGTGCATCCGGCGGCCGCCCAGGACGGGGTGGATCCGCATCCCGAACGGGGATGTAAGCACGCCGCTCACCGGCCAGGCCAGCCTGCCCGGCGCCCGGCCCTCCCTGATCTGGCGGCGGAGTATCTCCCTTTCCAGCTCCTCGGACTCCGCCTCCAGAGCCGCCACCTGCCCCTCGTGGTCGGTGATCTCCTCGTTCACCTGGGCGAGCAGGGCCACCTGGAGCGCCAGCTCCTGGCTCAGCTCCCGGCGCAGGCCGGCCACCGCCGACCGTTGCTCCTCGGCCCTCGCCTGGTCGGACTCCAGCTCCGCCAGCAGAACCGCCTCCTGCTCCTGCTCCGCCCGCAAGCGGTCCCGGCGGGTCTGCTCCTGGCGTTCCAGCACCTCGAGGGACGCCAGCAACACCTGGGTTTCGGCCAGCAGGTTCCGCATGTACTGCACCCGTATCGAGGCGGTGTTGAAGTCGCCGGACGCCAGGAAGGAGGCTTCGGCTCCCAACGCGGCGCTCATGTACAGCTCGGCCGCCCGTTCCTTTACCAGGTCGACGGTCAGCCGCTGTTCCAGCCTGGTGCCGGCCAGCTCCACATCCAGCCGGCGGATCCGCTGTCCGAAGTCGGCCACCGACTCTTCCCGGAAGTCCACCGCCACTTCCGCCTCGGCCAGCCCGAACTCCGCCTGGGCCAGCGCCGTCTTCACCCGGGTCATGCGGGCCTGGGTCTCCTCGATGGTTTCGGCAAGTTCGGTGCGCTCCGACTGGGCGGCGGTGATCTGGCGGCGCAGTTCGGCTATCCGGCGCTCGACCTGCTCCAGCCGGTCTTCTTCGTCCTGGGCAGCGGCCCGCGGCGGCCCCAGCGGGCCGAAGAGAAGGGGAAGGGCGAGCACCCCCGCCAGAACGGCCGCCCCCCAGCCCACCCTGCCGGCGGCCCGCCCGCGGCGCCGCACCGGTTCACACCCTCAGGAAACGCCGCAGCCCGAGGCTGCTTCCCAGGAATCCGGCCACCGCCCCGAACGAAACGATCATGGCGGCCCGGCCGAGCAGGAAACCCGTGTCGACCTGGAACCGGAGCAGGATGTCGGTGGGGATCCGCGCCAGCAGCTGGTGGCTGAAGTACACCGCCGCCGCCGCCAGGCCGCCGCCCAGCAGCCCCACCGTTGCGCCTTCCAGAACGAACGGCACCCGGATGAACCAGTTGCCCGCCCCCACCAGCTTCATGATGGATATCTCCTCCCGCCGGGCGTAGATGGCCATGCGGATGGTGTTGGCGATCAGCACCACCGCCGCCGCCCCCAGCACCGCCACCAAGCCGATGCCGATCGAGTTGAGCACCTGGGTGAGCCTCATCAGCTGCTCGATTCCCTCGCTGAACACCGAGAGCCGCCTGAGCAGGGAATGCCCGACGAGGCGGAACTGCACCTCCTGGTAGGCGGAGATGTCGTCGAGTTCCACCCGGATGGAGGCGGGAAGCTCGGCGGCGGTCATGGTGGCGGCCAGCGCGGGCTGGTTGCTGAACATTTCCTGGAACTCCTGGTAGGCGCCCACCTTGTCCATGTACCAGGCCCGCTTCACCTGCTCGAAGCCCTGTATCTCCTCCAGCAGCGCCCGGTGGGCGGCGGCGCCCCCTTCGTCCTTGAGGAAGATGATGATGTGGTCGCCTTCCTGCCACTGCAGCGTGTTGATCCGCACCAGCTCGTTGAAAACCAAGGCGCCGAAGGCCAGGGTGAGGGAAACGAAAACGGCCAGCACCGCCCCGGTTACCACCAAGATGTTGCGGCGCAGATTGGTGAGGGCCTCTCCTATCAGGTAGAAAATGGTGCCCATACCCGGGATCCGCCTACGGCTCGATCGGATCGACGTCGGATTCGTAGCCCGATCCGGCCTGGTCGCGCACCACCCGGCCCCGTTCCAGCTGCACCACCCGGCGGCGCATGGCGTCGACGATGGCGTGGTCGTGGGTGGCCATCATCACCGTGGTGCCGCTCCGGTTGATGCGGTCGAGCAGCCTCATGATCCCCACCGAGGTGGCCGGGTCGAGGTTGCCGGTGGGCTCATCGGCCAGCAGGATCGGGGGCCGGTTGGCGAACGCCCGGGCGATGGACACCCGCTGTTGCTCGCCGCCGGAGAGCTGGCGGGGGTAACGGTCGGACTTGGCGGACAGGCCCACCAGCTCCAGCACCTGCGGCACCTGCCGTCGCACGATGGAGCGGGGCCGCCCCAGCACCTTGAGGGCGAAGGCCACGTTCTCGGCCACGGTTTTGTTGGGCAGCAGCTTGAAGTCCTGGAACACGGTGCCGACGGTGCGGCGCAGGTAGGGAACCCTCCACGAGGGCATCTTGGTGATGTCCTTGCCCGCCACCCAGATCTTTCCCTTGGTGACCTTTTCCTCCCTCAGGCACATCCTGATCAGGGTCGACTTGCCCGATCCGGACGGCCCCACCAGGAACACGAACTCCCCCCTCCTGACGTCCATGTCGATGTCCCGCACCGCGACGATGCCGCCGTCGTAAACCTTGGCGACGCGATTGAGCCTGATCATGGAACCTTCCTGCCCCGCGGCGGCGCGTTCGTCGAGAAAAGGCCGCGGAATGCTCAGGTTAACAAAGGAAGGCCGCTATCCAGAGGCTTTGCGCTGCGTCCGCTCCCGGCGCTCCCGCTCGCTCCGGCGCCAGTGCAGATACGAACGGGTCAACCCCTCCAGGGAGCCGTCCAGCACGCCTTGGACGTTGCCGACCTCGAAGCCGGTGCGCAGGTCCTTGACCTGCTGGTAGGGCTGGAGGACGTAGGAACGGATCTGCCTCCCCCACCCCGCCTCGGTCTGCTCCCCCCGGATCTGCTCCATCTCCCGCCGCTGCTCCTCGCGGGCCCGGTCGGCCAGCCTGGCCCTCAGCTGCGCCATGGCCCGCGCCCGGTTCTGTACCTGGGACCGCTCCGCCTGGCAGGCCGCCACGACCCCGGTCGGCAGGTGGGTGATGCGCACCGCCGAGTCGGTGGTGTTGACGTGCTGGCCGCCCGCCCCCCGCGACCGGTAGGTGTCGATGCGGAGGTCGTCGGGGTTGACCGCAACCTCTGCGTCCTCCACCAGGGGCATTACATCTACTCCGGCGAAGGAGGTATGGCGGCGGGCGTTGGAGTCGTAGGGGGATATCCGCACCAGCCGGTGGACGCCCCGCTCCGCCTCGAGGACGGCGTAGGCGCGCTCCCCGTCCACCGTCAGAGCGGCGGTCTTGATGCCCGCCTCCTCCCCCGGCTGCCGGTCCTCGAGCACCGCGCGGAAGCCCAGCCCGTCCAGATACCTCGTGTACATGCGGAGCAGCATTTCCGCCCAGTCCTGGGCGTCCACCCCGCCCGCCCCGGCATGGACGCTAAGCACGGCCGGACGGTCGTCGTATTCCCCGAAGTAGAGGGACTCCTCCTCGAGGGCGGCGATGCTGGCCTCGGTGGAGTCGAGGTCGGCAACCACCTCGGCGAAGGCGGCTTCATCCTGCTCCTCGGCGGCCATCTCGGCGAGCAGCTCGGCGTCGTCCAGCTCTTCCGACATGGTATCCACCCGCCCCACCAGACGCTCGATCCGGCCCAGCCGGCGGGTGATGAGAGTGGCGCGATCCGGGTCATTCCACAGATCGGGCCGCGAAGCCCGGGTTCTGAGATCCTCTAGCTCGGCAACCTTGGAGTCGACATCAAAGGAACCTCCGGGCATCGGAAAGCCGGGCGCGCAGGTCGTCGATCAGCGGGCGCGGGTCGGGCCGTTCCATAACGGCGGACAGGTTAGCGCCTGCGCCCCGGTATATGGGGTACGGTATGATGGTTCGATCCGGACCGCCCGAGCCGAGGTCGGACCAGAAACAAGAAAGGGGCCGAAACGATGAGCCTGAGGAGTTTCTTCCGTCTGCTGCGGTCCGGCCGACTGCCCGATCCTGCGTCCGGGGTAGACGACTCGCTGGCGCGCACCGCCAAAGAAGCCATGCACATACGCGGCACCCAGGGCGGCCTCCAGTCCTACGGCACCGAAGCGGTGTACAAACATATCGCAAAAGGCCACAAGAACTACACCGAGTCGTTCGAAAAGGAAGACTAGGACCCCGCCTCTCTGTCCAGGGAAGCCCGGGCGGGCCGGGCAGGCGGGACTACCTGGCGCCCAGGCAGTCGGGGGTCTGGGAGCACCGCTTCGACTTGACGCCCGATCCGCACGGGCAGGGGGCGTTGCGGCCCACCTTCTTGGATCTGGCGGGCCGCCGCCCGCCCCGGCCCGGGCCGGACGCGGCCGCCGCCTGCGGCCGGGCCCGAACCTTCCTGGTGTCCACCGCCTCCACCCGGTAGAGGTAGCGGGCGGTGTCCCGCTTCACCGAATACACCAGGTCGGCGAACATGTCGTACCCCTCCCGCTGGTACTCGGTGAGCGGATCGCGCTGGCCCATGGCCCGCAGCCCGATCCCGGCCCGCAGATAGTCCATCTCCGACAGGTGATCCCGCCATTTGTTGTCGATGATCGACAGCACCATACGGCGCTCGATCTGCCGCATCAGCTCGGGGGTCAGTTCCTTCTCCCGGCCCTCGTAGCAGCGGATCGCCTCGTCCACCGCCGCGCCGGCTACCTCGTCCACCTCCGCGCCCCGCATCGTCGGATCGAGGGGCGACAGCTCCGAGGGATAGATCACCCTCAGCTCCTTCAGCATCCCGTCCCAGTCCCAATCGGAGGGGCGCGCCTCGGGGTCCAGGGCGCCGAGCACCGTATCCTGCACCACCTCCTCGATCCAGCCCAGCATCATCTCCCGGCTCTCCTCGCTGTGGAGGATGCCGTCCCGCCAGCTGTAGATCACCTCCCGCTGGCGGTTCATCACCTTGTCGTACTTGAGGACGTTCTTGCGTATCTCGAAGTTCTGCGACTCGACCTGCGTCTGCGCCCGCTCTACGGCCTTGGTGACCATCTTCGCCTCGATCGGCACCTCGTCGGGGATCTTCAGGCGCTCCATGATGCTCCCCACCCGGTCGCTGGCGAACCGCCGCATCAGGTCGTCGCCCAGGGACAGGTAGAACCGGGACTCGCCGGGGTCGCCCTGCCGCCCGGACCGCCCCCGCAGCTGGTTGTCGATGCGCCGGCTCTCGTGCCGCTCGGTGCCCAGCACATAGAGGCCGCCCGCCTCCAGCACCCGCCGGCGGGCCTCCTCGATCCGGGAGCCGAGGTCGTTGGTCACCGTCTGGTATTCGGCCTCGTATTGGCTGCTTCCGGGCATCAGGTCGGGGCGCTTCCTCATCGCGGCCTGCACCAGGCCCTCCAGGTTGCCGCCCAGCTGGATATCCACCCCCCGGCCCGCCATGTTGGTGGCCACGGTCACCGCCCCCGGCCTCCCCGCCTGGGCGATGATCTCCGCCTCCCGGGCGTGGTACTTGGCGTTCAGCACCTTGTGGTCGATGCCCCGCCGCCCCAGCAGCCGGGACACCCGTTCCGACTTCTCGATCGAGATGGTCCCCACCAGCACCGGCTGGCCCGCCTCGTGGCGCCAGGCGATGTCCTCGACCAGGGCGGCGAACTTGGCGTCCTCGGTCTTGTAGACCACGTCGGGCTGGTCGGCCCGGGCCACCGGTTGGTTGGTGGGCACCTCCACCACCTCCAAGCCGTAGGTCTGGGAGAACTCCGACGCCTCGGTGAGGGCGGTGCCGGTCATCCCGGCCAGCTTCTCGTAGAGCCGGAAGTAGTTCTGGAGGGTGATGGTGGCCAGGGTCTGGTTCTCCTCCTTGATGCGGACGCCTTCCTTGGCCTCGATGGCCTGGTGGAGGCCCTCCGAATAGCGCCTGCCTTCCAGCACCCGCCCGGTGAACTCGTCGACGATCTTCACCTGGCCGTGGGTAACCAGGTATTCCACGTCCCGGTGGTAGAGGGTCTTGGCGCGGAGGGCCTGCTCGAGGTGGTGGACGAAGTCGACCGCGGCGTGGTCGTACAGGTTCTCCAAGCCGAGGATCTGCTCGACCCTGGCTACCCCGGCCTCGGTCGTGATCACCTGGCGCTTGCCCTGGTCCACTTCGTAATGGACGCCCTCCCGCAGCCCTTTCACCAACCGGGCGAACTCCCGGTACCACCGGGCGGTGTCCCCCACCCGCCCGGAGATGATCAAGGGGGTGCGGGCCTCGTCGATCAGGATGGAGTCCACCTCGTCCACGATGGCGTAACTGTGGGTGCGCTGCGCCCGGTGCTCCGCCCCCATCGCCATGTTGTCGCGCAGGTAGTCGAAGCCGAATTCGTTGTTGGTGCCGTAGGTGACGTCGGCCTGGTAGGCGGGGCGGCGGCTGGCCGGGTCGTCCCCCGACTGGATCAGCCCCACGGTCAGGCCGAGGAACCGGTAGATGCCGCCCATCCATTCGGCGTCGCGGGCGGCCAGGTAGTCATTGACCGTAACCACATGGACGCCCCGCCCGCCCAGGGCGTTCAGGTACACCGGCATGGTGGACACCAGGGTCTTGCCCTCGCCGGTGCGCATCTCGGCGATCATCCCGGCGTGGAGCGCCCCCGCCCCCACCACCTGCACGTCGTAGTGGCGCTGGCCGAGCACCCGCCGCGCCGCCTCCCGCACCGCGGCGAAGGCTTCGGGGGCCAAGCCGTCCACGGTCTCCCCGTCCGCCAGGCGGCGGCGGAACTCGACCGTCTTGTCGGCCAACCCGGAGTCGTCGAGGGCGGCGGCGGCCGGCTCCAGCTCGTTGACGCGGGCGGCCAGCTTCTCCAAGGACTTGAGGGTCTTGGCCTCGCCGACGCGCAGCACCTTGCTCAGAAGCGACATCGTCAACGCACCTGCCTGGGTCGATCGGGGAGGGTCATGCCGTATCCACCAGCCCCAGCTTGCCGTCTTCCCGCCGGTGGAGGACCGCCGGCCCCCCGGTTTCGCCGTTGACGAATACCAGGAAGTCGCCGTCCGACTCCTCCAGCATCAGCGCCGCATCCTCCGGCATCAGGGGCTTGCCGCGCCGCCACGGCTCCCGCACTATCTCCGGCGGCCCGGCCTCCGACCCGGCGGCGGGGGGCGGTCCTGCCCGAACCCCGGGGTCCGCGGAAGCGGCGGGGCGCGGCCTGCGGCGGTCGGCCAGCCGGTCGCCGAGGCGCCTCAGCCGGGCGGAGAACCGGTTGGCCGCGGCGGTCAAGGCGTGATCCACCGTGTCGCCCTGCCCCTCGGCCCGCACGTCGTGGCGGGCCGAGCGGGCGGCGATCTCGACCCGGAACCGCCCGGCGGAGTCGGGCCGGTGGTCCAGCTTCACTATGTGGACGTCGATGCCGCCCACCCGTGAGAAGTAACGGGTGGAGCGGCCCACCTTGGCCGATACACGGCCCCGGAGCTCGTCGGTGATATGGACCCCGCGGCCCCGCACCCGGATCTCTGGAACCTTATCCATTGTCTCCTCCCCGACGGCGGGTGTTCTGCAACCCGATCATCGTCAGGTTAACCCCGACCGTTCACATCTACCGCGGCGGCGATCCCGGATTGGCAGAGATGTCCGCCCGCATGCCGTCTGCTCCGCCGCCTTCGCAACGGTCAGGGTCAATTTAAGCCAAACCGGACTCTTATGCCGGGCAGGGCGCCGGTAATTTTTCGCGAGGCTCGGACGATGGCCGGGGCCGGACAGGCGCGCTGGTGAGGGTAACCGCCCCGACGACCGACCCGCGGCAGGCCGAGGCGGCGGCGGTGAGGGTGGCGCCGGTGGTCAGCACATCGTCCACCAGCACCGACCCCTTGGGCGGCGGGGCGGACAGGCGGAACCTCAGCCCCTCCGCCCGGCGCAGGCTGAGCTGGCTCCTATGGACCGCAGGAGCGCGCAGCACGTCCGCCGTCGGAAGCCCCGCCGCCCGTCCGACCGCCCCCGCCAACGCCCGGCCGGGATCCACCCCGTAGCGCATCCGCCGGGTAAGCGCCCTGGGCACGGGCACCAGGGCCGAAGCGCCCGGCGGCAGAAGCTCCGCCATCCAGGGTCCCAATACCGCCGCGATGCGGTCCACCCCCTGATACTTGAAGGCATGCACCGCTTGGCGGATCACCCCGCCATGAACGAACAACGACCGCACCAGCAACCCCGAGGGGAGCCGCACCTCCCCGCCCCGCCTGACCGCCTGCGCGCACCCGCGGCAGAGCGCCCCGCGCCCCGCCGCACCCCGGTCACCGGGCGCCCCGGCGCGGCGGCCTCTCCACCATCCACACACAACGCATACCATGCCCCCAAGGTACAACCCCCCTGTGACACCCCCGCCGCCGCACCCCGCTGGACCGTGCCGCCCACCGCCCTCTTTCTTCACCCCGCCCCCTAACATCACACCTGACCTCAAGACCGCGAAAATCCTGCGCACCCCGCCCGGCTTCGCCGGGCCCTGCCCCCGCCGCCTCCACCAGCATCGGATCCACCGACAGGACACGCCGCCCCTGTTCGGGCGCCGGCGCCCGGCCTGACAAGATTCCCATGATGACCGCCGCGCACTCCGGAACCCCGGCGGCGGTGTTTGTAGTCACAGCAAACACATAGTAACGCAAACCTACGACAAATCCAATACCCTCATCCCAGAACGCGAAAATAATATTGAGACTTGCCGCCGAGCTCCCGTGAAGCCCTTTGGGGCAACCGTCTATGCGAAGCGGGCGATCAAGTCCTTCACTTCGGCCACCAGGGCGTCTACGGCTTCTCGGTCGGGGGCTTCGGCGTTCAGCCTCAGGAGGGGTTCGGTGTTGCTGGGGCGGAGGTTGAACCAGCGGTCGTCCAGGTCGACGGTGAGGCCGTCCAGGCGGTCCTGGGGCCATCCGGCGTAGGCCGCCGCCGCGGCTTCGACGGCCGCCGCCGGGTCGCCGACCTCGGTGTTGATCTCTCCGGACAGGGCGTAGGGTTCGCAGCCCCGGCGCAACTCGGACAAGGGGGCGCCGGCTTCGGTGAGAACGGTCAGCAGCACCAGCATGGCCAGCATGCCGCTGTCCGCCCCGTAGTTGTCGCCGAAGTAGTAGTGGCCGGAGTGCTCGCCGCCGAACACCGCCCCGGTCTCGGCCATCACCGCCTTGATGAACGAATGGCCCACCCTGGTGCGCACCGGCGTCCCTCCGGCGGCCCGTACGGCCTCGGCCACCGCCCGGGAGCAGATCAGGTTGTGGACGATGCGGGCGCCCGGGCGCCTCGCCAGGAACCAGGCCGCGATCAGGGCGACCGCGGCGCTCCCCGGCAGCGGAACCCCGGCCTCGTCCACGAACACCGCCCGGTCGGCGTCGCCGTCGAAGGCCACCCCCAGGTCGGCGCCCTCCGAGCGCACCAACCCCTGGAGGGCCGCCAGGTTGGCGGGGTCGAGCGGGTCGGCGGGGTGATTGGGAAAAGAACCGTCCGGCGCCAGATACAACCCCAGCAGCCGGGCGTCCAGACGCTCGAACAGCCTGCCGATCACCACACCCGCCATGCCGTTGCCGCCGTCCGCCGCCGTCAGCAGCCCTCCGACGCCGGCCGGGTCGACCACATCCAGCAGATGGTCCAGATAATCGTCCACCGCGTCGTGATTTCTCACCCGCCCCCGGCGCCCGCCGCCGGCAACACCCCCGGCGGACCGGCCGCCGCCGCCCCGGCCCGCCTTCCGGACGTACTCCCTGATCTCCTCCAGCCCGGTCCCCATGCCGATGGGCGCCGCTCCCGGCAGGCACAGCTTGAACCCGTTGTATCCGGCGGGGTTGTGGGAAGCAGTAACCATGGCCCCCGGCGTCCGGTGCAGACCGGAATAGTGATATACCACCTCGGTGGGCGCCGGGCCGAGATCGACCACGTCCACCCCCTGGGAGACCAACCCCTCGGCAAAGGCGGCGGCCAGCGCCGGGGAAGAAACCCGGCAGTCGCGCCCCAGCGCCGCCTCCGGCGCGTCCGCGTAACGGGCGAATCCGGCCCCGATCCGCTCCGCCAGCTCCTCGTCCAGCCCTCCCGGCCCGGCCCGGCCCCGCACGTCGTAGGCCTTGAATACCTCGTCTAGGACCGCATCGAGGCCGCCCTCGAACGCAGCCGCAGGAGGGCCGCCGCCCGCCCTATCTACACTCACGCTTTCACCGCACCTCCGGCCACAGGAACACGGTACACCCATGACCGAGCCTTCCTTCATCATTATCATCCCCGTCTACAACGAGGCCGGCTTCATGGAACCCGCCCTGGAGCTGATCCGCAGCCAGCTCGACGCCGCAACCGACGACTACCGGATCATCCTGGTGGAAAACGGCTCCACCGACCGCACCTACCCCGAGGCGGTCCGCCTCGCCGCCGGCGACCCCCGCCTCGAAGTGATCCGCCTGCCGCAAGCCGACTACGGGCGGGCCGTCCGGACGGGCATGGAGCAGGCCGTTGCCCGAGCCGCATCCGCCGCGGACCGCAGCGCCGCGGACCGGACCTGGCTGGTGCTGTTCGACATCGACTATTTCTCGGGGCCTTTCGTGGGGCGGGTCATCGATCTGGCCGACCGGGCCGACGCGGTGATCGGCTCCAAGCGCGCCCCCGGCGCCAGGGACAACCGGCCCCCCCTCCGCCGTCTGGCCACCGGGGTGTTCAACCTGCTGCTCCGCATCATGGCCGGCTCCCGGCTGAGCGACACCCACGGAATAAAGGCCATCCGGTTGGACGCCGCCCGCGAGCTGCTCCCGGCGGTCGCCGCCGCCGCCGACCTGTTCGACACGGAGCTGCTGCTGCGGGCCGAACGCGCCGGCCGGCGGATCATCGAGGTGCCGATGGACGTGGAGGAGCTGCGCGAAGCCCGCTCCTCGATCCTCCGCCGGATACCCCGCACCCTACGCGGGCTGGTCGTCCTGCGCCGCCGCCTGCGTGCGCTGCCGCCGCCGGAACAGCCCGGTAGACCCCGCCCAGAGCGCTAGGAGAGCCGCCGCCAGGAAGCTCGACCAGGCCCCGGCCTCCTCCACCCAGGTGTTCTCGAACCGCAGCTCCACCTGCTCCTCGGTGGGGATCACCACCATGAAAGACGGCGCCGCCCGCCACGGCCCCTCCGCCCCCGAAGCCCTCCAGTTGGGAAAGTAGGAGACCTTGATCATATGCGGCCTGCCCACCGCCGAGGTCCTGAAGGCGATGCGGTGGTCTTCCAGCACCACGTCCGACACCCCGCCCCCCTCCCCCATCGGAACGGCCCCGCCGTCCAGCTCGGGGGTGATGCGCTCCCACTCCTCCGGCCCGTCCGCAACCACCCATTGGTCCAACATATCCAGGTCCTCGTACCAGTCGAGCGCCACATCCACGAACTCGGTCTCTTCGTCCTCGGTGAAGATGCCCAACAGGGAGTCGAGTATCCGGCCCTCCGGCTCCTCGAACACCCAGGGCCGGTTGACCGCAACGTCCACCAGGGAGCTCTCGGGCAGCGAGTAGATGGTGAAAGGCGCCGACTCCGCCAGGCGTTCGAAAGCCGGATGCCGGTCGGCCTGCTCCCGCGCGGTGTCGGTGTAGGCCACGTAATAAGCCACGTTGAACAGCTCCATGTGCCGCGCCCCGCGCTCGTAATCGCCGGTGTGGTAGCGCAACCCGGAAATCGGATTGGACGGCTCGGCGCTCACCTCCGCCGTATTGAGGAAATGGAAGGGGGTGGTGATCGAAGACTCGAAATACAGCCCTTCCATGGAGGGGTGCGTCCCGCCGGTCCAATAGGGGAACAGCATGAGGGCCATCGGCGTGCCGTACTCGTTCATCCCGTTGTTGGCCTCCCACTGGACCCGCCCCTCGGGCAGCCCGGACATCGTCCTCATCACGTTCTGGTACTCCGGCCACTTCTCCTTGGCCTCGTAGCCCTGGTAGTTCCATCTGGCCCAACCGGACGTGTAGTTCTCGCCGGTTACAGCGCCCAGGAAAGCGGGCCCGATCAGCAGGATCACCGCACAGATCGGGACCACCGCCGCCGGATTGGGCGGCCCCCACCGGCCCGCCTGCAGTATCAGCAGGACCACGGCCGCCAGTATGAGCAGATCAGGCCCGGAGATGCGGTCCCACCCCGCCCAGCCGGAGATGCGGTCAACAGCAACTTCCATCCCCAGCCAATCCCACCCCGCCCACCCGGAGATGCGGTCCCACCATGTCCAGCCCGCCAGACCAGAAGACTGCTCGTTGAAACGAGGGGGACCGCCCACGTTGGGGCCGAACACCAACAGCAGAGCCGCCGCCGCCAATACCCCCCGGATCCACCAGGGGGAAATCCGGGGCGGCAGCCGCCGAACCGCGGCCGCCGCCAGCAGGCCCACCCCGATCCCGGCGAACAGATACATGCCGAAGAACCAATGGGGCAGCACCCGCCCGTTCCACAGCTTGGCGCCCTGGCTCAGCAGGAAGAAGGCCGGCGCCGGAATCAGCGTCAGGGCGGCCAGGGGAAATATCCGCCCGCCGGCCCGCCAGGCCGCAATCATCCCCATCGATCCCAGAAGGGCTATCGGCCAGAACTCCACCGGAAACAGCTCATCGAAGCCCCGGAGGGGGTGCCAGCCCATGTCCGTGGTGTACCGCAGCCGGATGACCAGAGGCAGGGCCCAGAAGGCAGACAGGGCGAACCCGAACAGCCAGGTTCCCGCTGTTACCCAACAGGCCCGCCGGCCGGACGGCATTCCCGGGGCTTCCTTCCACAGGGGGGCGAAGACCTTCCGCCACGGCAGCCGTCCGATCACCAGGAACAGGGAAGCGGCTACCGCCGCGATGGTGGGGATCACGTGACAGAGGGCGGTGGCCGCCAGCGCCGCCGCCGCCCATGGGAGGTATCGGCGGTCGTCGTACACCGCCCGCAACAGCAGCCCCAGATAGACGAGCATCAGGGCGAACGACCAGGAATAGGAGAACTCCCCCGCCAGGCTGGAGGCGATGGTCCCGCCGAAGATGTTGGGGGTGGGGGTCTCCATGAAGGCGTAGGCGCCCCCGGCGGCGGCGGCCGCCGCCGACACCGGACGCGAGAACTTCATGGAACGGACCAGGAAATAGGAGGCGGGGGCCAGGGCGGCCAGCCCCATCACCGTTACCAGCTTGAAGGCCACCCCGTAGGGGAGCAGCAGGTCGAGGCCGACGATCGCAAGAAAAGGCAGCGGGAAATAGAAATAGAAAACCGGGAACCCGGCGAACCAGTAGTTCGACCATCCCATGATGCGCCCGCCGGGCAGCAGCACATCCCGCAGGTAGGCGGGGATAAGCACGTGGGCGCCCATGTCCCCGCCGGTGGGCGTTACGGCCGCCGGCAGCAGATGCGGCGCCATGGCCGCCACGGTCAGGAGCGAGACCGCCGCCACCGCCAAAGCCGAGGAACGGGGCCTCCAACCGGACGGGCGGGCCGGGTTCCCCTCATCGGCGGGGGCATTTTCCATGTGGATGATCATCTGGGAGCGGACCTCATGTTATTCCTCGGCTCGGGCCGCAAACGCCCCGGGGGTCCGGGGCGCACCCGGGCGGTTCCGCAGAATCGTAAACGGTGCGGCAAGGCCGGGCGCCCTTCAGCAGCCCATCCTCCGCACCGCCCGGCGGAGGGCCGACGGCCGGGGAGCCCCGGAGAACGACCCGGTCTCCCGCCCGGCGGCGTCCACCACCGCCCCCCTCGGTATTCCCTCCACCCCCAGATCTGTGAACAGATAAGGGTGCTCCTCCCAGGTCAGCTCGGTGAAACCCCCCTCCCCCAGCACCCGCGTGTAGACCGCCCGCGCCTCCCCGCACGAATCACAGGCGGAGGAGGTGAACAGGTAGACCCTCGGACCTTCCAGGTTTCCCTCCACCCGCAGGGGCGGCGGACGGCGCCGGGGCCTGACGCGAGCCGCAACCGCCCCCGCCAGGACGGCCAGGCCCACCGCCAGCAGCCTCAGCCAGGCCTCACCGCTCAATCGGGACCGCCCCTGCGAACACCGCCCTTCCTTCCGATTCGGCCCACCAAGCGGCGCTGAAGGCCCCCTCCCCCGATACCAGCACGCCCGCCGCCCCGGAATCCGTAACGTCCACGGTCTCGACCGAGAGCGGGGCCAGCTCCAGGGCGGCCCGCCGGCCCGCCCCCGACGGGGTAAGGATCGTGTAGGACACCTCAAAAGGCGTCAGCCCGGTGTTCAGGAGCCGGAGCCGGGCGTCGGCCGGAACCGACCCCGGTCCGGGGACCAGCCAGGCGGCGGCATTGACGGAGGTTCCTGAATACACCGCCGCCGCGGCAGCCGACCGGCCGCGCACCGCCGCCCCGAAGGCCCCGTCGCCGGTAACCAGCAGCCCGAACCCGGAGGAGGATATCCCCCCCAGATCCAGCCGGGCCTGCCCCGGCCCCTCGATGAACCCGTCTATCGGGTCGAAGAGGGCGCCGGTCTCGTCGAACACCTCCACCAGGAAGTTCACCTCCAATGAGGCGTCGTTGGTGAGAACCAGCTCGGTGTCCAGGCCTTCCACCGCCGCGATCGGGAACTCCCAGGCTTCGGAGGCGCCCACTCCCGGCCATACCGCCGCGTCGCCGCCGGCGTCCAGGATCATGGCCGGGATCACCGCCCCCGACCTGGGCAGCACCAGAATCGACAACGCTTCCCGTCCGGGCAGGATCTCCTCCAGCCCGACCACCCGGGTTCTCCGGGCGGGCACCGCCAACCCGTCCAACGCCGCGTCCGCCTCGGCGCCCAGCTCGCTCAGCGCCCAGAGATCGACCCGGGCGTCGACGGTGAACGGGTTGAAGAGGCGGAGGGTGAGCCGCTCTCCTTCCATGGTGGATCCGCCCGGCAGGTGCCAGACGGAGGGAACAGCGCCGGGGCACAAATCCCCGGCCAACATATCGCCGCCCGAGAACGCCGCCGCCGCCGACCCGGTTCCCTCGGAGAACTCGACCAGGGCCGAGACGGCGCCGATGATGGGGTTCGACAGCCTCGCCGCCCTATCCGGCCCCGCTTCGCCGGCCAGCCGGGGGCCGGTGGTTTCCCCGTCGGGAAAGGAAATCCCGAAGGCGGCCGGGCCGTCCGCCGCCACCGTGTACACGCCCTCGGCCGAGCCGTCCGACAAGGCCCAAGGGCAGTGGATGAACCGCGAGGGGCCGGGAAATATCTCCTCCTCTCCGGCCAGCAGGTCGGGCGCCGGATCGGGTGAGGAGGGCGGGGTGAGGAACACGGCGGCCGCCGTGCAGAAGCCCGCCGCCAGGAGAGCGGCGGCCCTGATCATGGCGCCTGCTCCTGACGGAGATAGGGCCGGCACCCCGCCGCCAACCCGGCCAGCGCCGCCGCCCAGGCCCCCGAAGCCAGAGCCAGCCGGCGGTAGGGCGCCACCCCCCCGAAGACGGCTTCTCCGGGCCGGGTCGACACTCGGTTGGCCCAGCCGTCCTGCTCCCAGCCCTGCGGCCCCCAACGAGGGTCGGCGTTCTCGCTGATCCGCACCGTTTCCCCGAACAGCCGCCCCTCGTAGCCCGCCCCGGTCTGCCGCCACGGAGCGCCCCGGTCGGTAACAGCCCGGTAGGCGTCGGCTTCGTTCTCCCAGACCGCTCCTGTTTCTCCGATGTACAGGCCGCTGAGCGGACGCATGTCCAGCTGGTAGGCCAGCGCATCGACCAGGGGGCTCCAGCCGGTCGCCGCCGTCCATTCGACTCCGAATTCGGCCAGCCTGCCGCCCGGGCGCAGTTCCTCCCCTTCCATCAGCTCGGCAAGGGTCTGTTCCAGGGCCTCGTCGCCCAGCCGGGGCTGGGGAAGCCAGGCCTGCGAATAATCCAGGCGCCCCCCCACCAGCCGGTAGGCGGTTCCGTCCTCCAGGCGGCGGTGCTCCCCGGGGAGGCCGCCGCCCGGACCCACCATCAGTATCCGGTCGGGGCCGCGCCGCTCCGCCCGGGTCTCGGCGAACTCCAGCACCCCGAACCGGTCGTCGGGCAGGCCCATGCGCCCGTTCGGCAGGGCCGCCAGGGTCGACAGGGCGGCCAGCAGCGCCGCCCCCGCCCCGATACGGGCCGTCATCCGCCGGGAGAGCCGGGCGTCCTCGAGGGCGGACGGCCCGTCGAGCGCGCCCGCCACTGCCAGCGCAACCCCCAGACCCGTCAGCAGAATCCCCGCCGCGGTGACCTCCCGGCCCAGGCCCAGGCCCGATGACCGGGCGGCCAGAAACCCGGCGGATCCGATCATCAGACCCGCCGCCGCCGCCTTCATGGGCTTGCCTCTTCCGAAGATCACCGCCGCCAGGCCCGCCGCCGCGGCCGGCGCCCACGCCCACCAGGCCGGATCGAGGTGGAAGGGAACCCCGCCCGACGCCAAGCCGCCCGGATCCCGGACCAGCCACCAGTCCAGCCAGGGGAACAGCACCGGCAGAGCCATGACGGACGCCGCCGAGCCGATGATCAGCGTCCGGCAGGACCGGGTTGCCGCCGCCCAGACAACCCCGAAGATGAGGGGCGCGGCGGCGAGCATCGGCGCGAACACGGCCGTCCAGGCCGTTGCCAGACCCACCCTGGCCAGGCGGCCGATCCAGCCCAGCCCGCCGGCGGGGGCGGGCGCCGCCAAGCTGGCCAGCGCCCAGGGGAAACCGCCCGCCGCCAACAGGCCCGGCCAGTACCCCTCACCCGTCAGGGCCAGCATCGGAAACCCGGCCAGCAGCACCGCCCCGGCCGCCAGGCCCGCCCAGATTCCCAGCCCCATCCTCCTCGCCAGGACGAACATCCCGCCCATCCCCGAAACCGCCGCGCCCGCCGACAGCCACGAAGCCGTCCATCCGCTGTTGCCCAACAGCAGCTTGACGGCCGCGGTCGCCCCCACGGAGGGATGCATGGGTTCGGGGCTGCCCAGCCCGCCCCGGTGCCATCCGCCTGCGTAGGCCCGCAATGCGTCCCAGGCAGATTCGGGGAGCGGAAGGGTGTAGCCGACGGCGGGGAGCCCGTCCAGCAGGGCCGATCTGACCAGGGCGAACAAGAAACCCGCCGCCAGCGCCGCCGCCAACGCCGAGGGCCGCTGCCAGAAGGCCGGCGAAGCTTCGAGGCGGGGGTCGTCCTCCTCGGGGTCCTTGCCGCCGCCGAACAGCGCGCCCAGCTCGGAGGCGATCATCCGCAGCTCCACCGAACCCCGCACCTGGTAGCGGAACAGCTCGGCGTCGGCGGCCAACGAGAGGGTCCGCTTCCGGCGGCGGGCGCTCCAGGTGGACGGCAGATGCAAGGCGTTCCACGCCCACGTCCGGATCCAGTCCACCGGAGCGAGCCAACCGCCCCTGGCCAGGCGGTAGACAGACATGAGCAATCCCAGCAGGAACAGGCTGGGCACCGTCCAGAGCAGGGTCACGAACGAGTAGGTCTTGAACATGACCCGGAGCCTTCCGGCCTGCTCGCGCCAGGTGATCAGGCGGTGTTCACCCGAGACGCGGCTGAATACCTCCGAGGCGGGGGCCACCACCACCCGGCCCCCCAGCACGCGGGCGCGCTGGCACAGATCCATCCCGGAGGCCGCGTACGGGAGCTTGCGGTCCAGACCGCCCAGGCCTTCGGCCAGGTCCCTGCGCACCAGCACCGAGGCGGGTTCCAGGTAGGCCGCGTCCCGGATGACGTCGAACTGTTCCTGGTCGAGCTCTCCGTGGTCCAGGCCGGTGTAGGGGAAACCGAAGACATCGGTGGCGCCCCCCACCGAAAGCAGCCGCTCGGAGCGGCCGGCGTCGAGCACCTTGGAACCCGTCACCGAGGCGTCTACCTGCAGGGCGGTCGATACCAGGGCCTCGAGCGCATCGGGCCGGGCGGTGGTGCGGGCGTCGAGCAGCCACAGGTACTCCACCGGGGTTTCCAGAGACGCCCAGGCCTGGCTGATGTTTCTCACCCTTCTCGGGGAGGGGGACCCGGGCGGGGTTTCGAGGGGGTGGTCGGCCACCACGACCGCATCCTCGGTCTCGTACACTTGCGCCTCGATGGACTCCAGCACGTCGGCGAGGCCGACCCCCTTCCGGGCAAGCACAATCGGCAGGACGCGCGGGCGCCCCGCCGGATCGGAAGGAGTGGTCATCGAAGCCCCATTGTGGACAGGTAACGATATCAAGGTAACCGCCGTAACCGGCGGGGGCGGCTCGGCCGGAAGGCGGGGCCGGTGAACAGCCGGGCGGCGCTGCTGTCGGGCGGGGTGGGGGGCGCCCGCCTGGCGCGGGGGTTCGAGCACCTGGCGGGAGTGGACGCTTCGGTGGTGGTCAACGTGGGCGACGACGAGACCTTCTACGGGCTGGCGGTGTCGCCCGACATCGACACGGTGCTGTACACGCTGGCCGGGGTGGAAGGCCCCCACGGATGGGGCCGGGCCGGCGACACCACGGCGCTGATGGACCATCTGGCGGGGTTCGGGGTCGACACCCGCTTCCGGCTGGGGGACGCGGACGCGGCGCTGAACATGTACCGCACCATGCGGCTGGAGGCGGGCGACCCCCTCCACGAGATAACCGCCTGCCTGGCCGAGACCCTGGGGGTGCGGTCGAGGGTCCTGCCCGCCACCGACGACGGGCTGCGCACCGAGGTGCGGACCGCGGCGGGCGGAGGGGCCTGGATGCCCTTCCAGGAGTATTTCGTGCTGCGGGGGCATCGGGACGAGGTGTCCGAGCTGCGGTTCACGGGCGCCGAGGGGGCGAAGGCGGCGCCCGGGGTGCTGTCTGCTCTGCGGAAGGCGGATGCGGTGATCATCGCCCCTTCCAACCCTCCCCTGTCGATCTGGCCGATCCTGGCGGTGGAGGAGATAGCCGAAGCGCTGCGGCAGGCGGGGCGGGTGATGGCGGTCAGCCCCCTGTTCGGAGGGCGCGCCCTGAAGGGACCGGCCGACCGGGTGATGGCTTCGCTGGGGCTGCCGCCGGGCAACCCGGGGGTGGTGAAAGCCTACGAGGGGATGCTGGACGACCTGTTCATCGACTCCGCAGACGGCGGGGATGCAGATGAGCTGGCTTCGCTCGGCGTCTCGGTGCATGTCGGGTCCACCCGCATCGCCGAACGGGAGCAGGCCGTCGCGTTCGCCGGACGGATGATGGAGCTGCTGTGAAGGCGGGGCCGAAGTGACGGTCTCGATAATGCCGGTGAAGGGCATCGGGGAGGCCCGCCCGGGCGACGACGTGACCGGCCTGCTGCTAGGGGGGCTGAAGACGTCGGGGATAGCGCTCGAGGGCGGGGACGTGATGGTGGTTACCCACAAGCTGGTATCCAAGGCGGAGGGCCGGGTGGAGGAGGCGGGGGGCGGCCCCGACGCCCGCCTGCGGGTGATCCACCGGGAAGCGAAGGCGGTGCTCAGGAGGCGGGGCGAGCTGGTGATTACCGAGACCCGCCACGGCTTCGTGTGCGCCAACGCCGGGGTGGACCGCTCCAACACCGCGCCGGGCACGCTCGTGCTGCTGCCGATGGACCCGGACCGCTCCGCCCGCCGGATCCGCGCCCGCCTCCGGCAGGCAACCGGAGCGGATGTGGGGGTGATCATCACCGACACCTTCGGACGGGCGTGGCGGCGCGGCCTCTGCGATGTAGCTATCGGCGTAGCCGGACTGCCGGCGGTGGTCGACTACCGGGGAACCCTCGACACGTTCGGCAACACCCTGGAGGTAACCGAAGTGGCCCTGGCCGACGAGCTGGCCGCCGCCGCCGACCTGGTAATGGGCAAGGCTCTCAGCATCCCCGCCGCCGTGATAAGAGGAGCGGCCCGCCCCCCCGGCGAGGGAAGCAGCGCCGACCTGATACGCGACCCCGCCGAGGACATGTTCCGTTGACCATCGGCTTCCCCCGCCGCTCCGGTCATGCCGCAGCCGCCCTAGATGGGTAGCTCCAAGGTTGCCATGACTACAAGAGTATATAATAATGGTTTAGATTGATTACAAAACACATGATAACCAGGATGATGACGAATGAGCCGTTAGCTTGGCCTTTCGGCGATTGGGACTGTGCTGGTATCCCGTGTTTCTGCGTTTGATCGGCGTAAACAAAACCCTTATCCCTTGGAACTACCCATCTACGACAGGGCGCGATAGAAGAACGACGCCATCTGCGCTCTGGTGATGGGCCGGCCGGGGCAGAAGCGGAGCGGCGAGGCCGAGCATCCGGCGGTGACCCCGGCTGTCCTCAGGGCTTCGGCGGCGCTGACCGCCCGGCCGGGTTGACCCTCCATGTCGGCAAACACCCCTTGAGGACTCGCGGGCAGGGTTAGACCGAAGGCGGCGGTCATCATCTCGGCCATGTCCGCCCTACCACCCCATCACGGCGGGTTGCAACCCCGACATAACCTGCAAAGGCCGTCATCACATCTAACGAAGGCACCCGAGGCGCTCTGGGCACATTGACAAAATGCGCTCTTCC